>OY969705.1:1085000-2665711 GCA_963702065.1 uncultured Solirubrobacterales bacterium | reverse complement strand
TGTCTTAGTGGCAATGGCGGGTTAATCAAAAAAACCACAGCGTAAATTACGATGAGCTTTGAAAATTCAAACTGTAGCACAATCGAAATTGCAGTAGTGGGTCAGTTTCAAAGATCCCTCCCTACGTTCGGAATGAACAGATACGATTAGTTGATTGGCGGAAGAGAGAAATTGTACTTGTATGATAATTTTGTCTTCCGCCTCCCGATAGCTATCGGGATTGCCTTCCGATTGGAAGAAAACTTCGGGCCTTCGTGACTTAGTGGCAATGAATTAGTCCCGATGTGAATCTCTACTTTGAATTTGGGATTGCCTCAATTTCAAGGAGCCTTTTTTAACCGTGTACTCCGCCTGCTGATTCTCTGTTGATTAACCCCGCCATTTATGGCGGGGATCACAAATGGAAGTGTTTTGGCTTTAGCCCTGAAGCGTTTACATTACATCAATATATTCAATTGTTATGGATGTAAAAGTGGTGGCTAAAGCCAAAAACAATACAATCATTCCGTCCCCGCCATAAATGGCGGGGTTAATCAAAAAAGCCACAGAGTATAATCACGATGAGCTCAGTAGAGAAAATTCAAACTGAAGCACTACTTGAAATTGCGGTAGTGGCTCAGTTTCAAAGATCCCTCCCTACGTTCGGGATGAACAGATACGATTAGTTGATTGGTGGAAGAGAAATTGTACTTGTATGATAATTTTGTCTTCCGCCTCCCGATAGCTATCGGGATTGCTTTCCGGTTGGAAGAAAACTTCGGGCCTTCGTGTCTTAGTGGCAATGGCGGGTTAATCAAAAAAACCACAGCGTAAATTACGATGAGCTTTGAAAATTCAAACTGTAGCACAATCGAAATTGCAGTAGTGGCTCCAGTTCCAAAGATCCCTCCCTACGTTCGGAATGAACAGATACGATTAGTTGATTGGCGGAAGAGAGAAATTGTACTTGTATGATAATTTTGTCTTCCGCCTCCCGATAGCTATCGGGATTGCCTTCCGATTGGAAGAAAACTTCGGGCCTTCGTGACTTAGTGGCAATGAATTAGTCCCGATGTGAATCTCTACTTTGAATTTGGGATTGCTTCAGTTTCAATGAGCCTTACGCTAACCGTGCATACTGTTTGTTGTTTCTTTGTTGACTAACCCCGCCATTTATGGCGGGGATCACAATGGTAGTGTTTTGGCTTTAGCCCTGAAGCATTTAGATTGCATAAAAATATTCATATGGTATTGATGTAAAAGTGGTGGCTAAAGCCAAAAACATACAATCTTCCGTCCCCGCCATTTATGGCGGGGTTAATCGAAATATCCACGATCATTTCACGAACCGAGCTCCTGATCGATTTTTGCAAATTCAAACTATAAAGGACTAAGAAATCATTCGGTCAGGGCTGATTTCAAACCCCACGTCCCTTTGACTAACCCGCCATGCTTGGCGGGGTCGAAATGATAGATTCATTGGTTGAGCCCTGATGCATTTTCTTTGAGTAGAGAAATTCGTATTTATTTCTAAAACTTTTACCAATTCCTCCATCCCGAGGATATCGAAATTGGCTATAGCCAATACCGTAAGACAAACTTGACCCCGCCATAATGGCAGGTTAATCGACAATGCACGATCAGTCCCAGTGAACCGACTTCCTGAATTCTACTTATTGCCAATCAATGTTAAAGGAGCCTTATAAATCGTGTGCTGCCGCCTCGACTCATTCCCCTCTTCACATTTCTAACCCCGCCATTTATGGCGGGGATCACAAATAGTAGTGTCTTTGGCTTTAGCCCCGAAGCATTTTCATTGAGTAAGCATTCGATTTAATTTTTTGAACTTTTAATAAATTCATCAATCGTGAGGATTCAAAAGTGATGGCTAAAGCCAAAACCATAAAACAAAGTGCCCCCCGCCAAAAATGGCGGGGTTAATCAAAAAAACCACAGCGTAATTTACGATGAGCTCTGACGAGAAAATTCAAACTGTAGCACTACTTGAAATTGCGGTAAATGTTAAGCTTCCAGTTTTCAAAGATCCTCCCCCGATGCTTGGGGTCGGGATGACAGATACAATTAGTTGATTGGCGGAAGAGAGAAATTGTATTTGTATGAAAAAATTTTGCCTTCCGCCTCCCGATAGCTATCGGGATTGAGTCCATTTCGGTCCCGACTTAGTGTCTTTGCGTCTTAGTGGCACTGAATTACTCAACCCCTGAAAACTTATAAAAGATTACCTTTACAAAAATTTAAAAACAATGAGTAACGGAATTTACCAGGTGCCCCAGGCCATCAACGAACCGGTGTTGAACTATTCACCCGGCAGCCCTGAACGGGAAACACTGAAAGCCACCCTTCGCAAAATGCGCAGTGAAGTCATGGATATCCCCATGTACATCAATGGAAAAGAAATCCGCACAGAGAAAAAAGTCCGCATGGCGCCGCCGCATGACCATGCACATACCCTTGCACATCGAGATGGGACGGCGAGCCGGCAACACGCGGCTGGTGGCGGGACCCGTGCGGCCCCGCACCGGTCGCGCCGCCCAGCGCACGCGCGCCGGTTCAGCGCTGAGCAGCGAGGACCAGGTGGTGGTGCCGATCGCGCCGTCGGCCGCGAGGCCGTGGGCGACCTGGAAGGAGCGCACCGCGGAGTAAGTCTGCTTGCCGAAGAGGCCGGTGACGGGAAGCTGCGTCTGCCCCGAGCCGACCAGGTGCTCCTGCGCCCAGACGACGAGGTCGCCGCGACTGCCGCGCTTGAGCAGCGGGTGTTCGACGATCGGGCTGGTAGCCGACCAGCGGGTCGGCCGCGGTCGAGCCCAGCGCGCCCCAACTGGCGGTGTTGGTCTCCTGCCAGTCCCACCAGCTCGGCGCCAGGCCGTAGCTGGCGGCGAAGCGGCGAAAGCGCAGGACCTGGCCGGCGCCGGGGTTGTCGTAGGTCTGCCCGATCGGGTAGATCGGGTGGCCCCAGAGCCGGTTGAAGAGGTAGGTGTGCTCGAAGACGGCACGCACCGAGGTGCCGATCGCCTTCCAGTACATCTGCGGCTGGTTGAAGGTCGCCCCTTCCGGCCCGAAGAAGACCGAGTAGGGGAAGGCCGGGTGGTAATCGACGTAGGGGAAGCCGGCGAGCGAGAGCGGGAATTCGGCGCCGATGCGGGCGCGCAGAGCGCGGATGTAGCGTTCGGCTGAGGCGTAGTGGCCTTCGTACTCCGCCTCGGCGTCGATCACCAGGCAGTCGGCACCGCGGCGCACCGCGGCGGCGCCGATCTTGGCCTCGGCCACCGGGCTCTCGCCGTAGACGAACTGCCAGGCGCATACATCGAGCCCGCCGGCGTGGAGGGCGT
This sequence comes from uncultured Solirubrobacterales bacterium, assembly GCA_963702065.1. Lineage (GTDB taxonomy): Bacteria > Actinomycetota > Thermoleophilia > Solirubrobacterales > 70-9 > VRUE01. Next base: position 2,662,382 of record OY969705.1, on the reverse strand, counting down.
CGACCAGGCCGGAGCTGAACTGGCTCCAGTAGCTGCCGGCGTCGCCGGACTTGACGTAGAGCGTGCCGATGCCGTCCTGCTTGGCGCGGGCGACGATGCGGCTGACGTTGCCGCCTTCGGAGTGGTCGACGTACCAGATCCACATGCCCTGGCGGTCGAACGGGGTGCCGCCCGCTCGTTTCGGTCGCGGGAACTGCGGCTTCACCGGCTCCACCCGGAATTGCGCAGGCAGGGGTTGGCATGTACGCGAGGAGCGTCATTGCGAGAACGGTGACCGCGAAGAGCACTGGGCGGGATCCCTGGCGCCGCGAGAGAGCTGGTCTTCACGTCAACTGCGAACACGGTAGCGACCATTTGGCTGCGGGCAAAGAAACCGCCATACCATTGGCGTACCGAAACTGGGCACGACGGTCTGGGAGCCTCATCGCGGTCCGAGTTTGGCGAATTCATCCGAATGGCCGCAGCGCTCGTATTGACGGGGCAATGAAGATCGCGATCGTCGGAACCGGCGTCTCGGGGCTCGTCGCCGCCCACCTGCTGCACCGCGAGCACGAGATCATCGTCTACGAGGCGGGCGAGCGGGTCGGCGGCCACTCGCAACACGGTCCGGGTCGACAGCGAGCGACGAGACCCACTGGATCGACACCGGCTTCATCGTCTTCAACGACCGCAACTACCCCAACTTCGAAGCGCTGCTGGACGAGCTCGGGGTCGCCAGCCAGCCCTCGCACATGGGCTTCTCGGTCTCCGACGGGCGCGGCGACTTCGAGTACTCCGGCACGCCGCGCGGCCTCTTCGCCCGTCCCGTCCCACCTGCTCAGCCCCTCCTTCCTCGGCATGCTGCGCGACTGGCGCCGCTTCAACCGCGAGGCGCGGGCGCTGATCGGGATGAACGGCACCGCGCCCTCGCTGGGCCACTGGCTGGAGGAGCAGGGCTTCTCCCGGCACTTCGTCGAGCGCCTGATCGTGCCCCAGGCCTCCGCCGTCTGGTCGGCCGACCCGGAGCAGATGTGGAGCTTCCCGGCCAGCTTCATGGCCGAGTTCTTCGACAACCACGGCATGTTCAGCCTGCGCGACCGGCCGCGCTGGCGCACCGTCAGCGGCGGCTCGCGCAGCTACGTCGAGGCGATCACCGCGCCCTGGCGCGACCGCATCCGCCTGCGGGCGCCGGTGCGCAGCATCGAGCGGCTCGAGCGACGGCGTGCGGATCGAGGCCGACGGCTGCGAGAGCGAGGACTTCGACGAGGTCGTGATCGCCACCCACTCCGACCAGGCGCTGGCGATGCTCGCCGACCCGAGCGAGGCCGAGCGCGAGATCCTCGGCGCGATCCCCTACCAGCGCAACGAGGCCGTGCTCCACACCGACGCCTCGCTGCTGCCGCGCCGCCGCAGCCGCCTGGTCGAGCTGGAACTTCCACCTCACCGAGCCGGCCAGCGAGCGCACCACCGTCACCTACTGGATGAACAACCTGCAGCGGCTGCGCGCCGACCGCGAGTTCCTGCTCACGCTCAACCGCGGCGAGGAGATCGACCCGGCGAAGGTGCTGCGCCGCTTCAGCTACGAGCACCCCGTCTACACCGCCGAGGGCGTCGCCGCCCAGGCCCGGCACGCGCGAGATCAGCGGCGTGCGCCGCACCCACTACTGCGGCGCCTACTGGGGCTGGGGCTTCCACGAGGACGGCGTGCTCAGCGCGATGCGCGCCTGCGAGCGGATCGCGCCGCCGTCGCCGAGCGCGCAGCCGACAGAGCGCTGGCGGCATGAGCGCCTCCGCCGTCTACGAGGGCTGGGTCCGCCACCGGCGCTTCGAGCCGATCGAGCACGAGTTCCGCTACCGGCTCTTCCTCATGTACCTCGACCTCGACGAGCTGCCGCAGGTGCTCGATCCCTACCCGCTGTGGTCGGCGCGGCGCCCGGCGCCGGCCCGCTTCCGCCGCGCCGACTTCATGGGCGACCCGGACCGCCCGCTGGCCGAGTGCGCCCGCGACGCGGTCGAGGCCGAGACCGGCCGCCGCCCGGCCGGCCCGGTGCGCCTGCTCGCCAACCTGCGCTACCTCGGCCACGTCTTCAACCCGGTCAGCTTCTACTACTGCTTCGACGCCGCGCGGCGAGCGGGTCGAGGCGGTCGTGGCCGACGTCAACAACATTCCCTGGGGAGAGCGTCATCCTTATGTCCTGGCGCGCGGCGCGCGCCGAGGGAGCCGTGCTGACCGACGAGCTCGACAAGACGCTTCACGTCTCCCCGCTGATGGGGATGGACCAGACCTACGCCTTCCGCGCCGAGCGAGCCCGGCGAGCGGCTCAGCGTCCACATCGAGTCGCGCCCGGTGCAACGCGCTGCCGCCATCGGGACAAGACGTTGCACCGCGAGGCGGCAAGGCCTTCGACGCGACCCTCTCGCTGCGCCGCCGCGAGCTCAGCCGGCCCGCTGCTGGCCCGGATGCTGGCCCGCTACCCGGCGATGTCGCTGCAGGTCGTCGCCAAGATCTACGCGCAGTCGCTGCGGCTGAAGCTGAAGGGCGCGCGCTACTTCCCCCACCCCGAGGGGAGGAAGCCGAAGGGGTTCCTCTCGCCGTGAGGGACCGGCTCGCCCGCACCGCCGTCTCGCAGGTGCTGCGCCGCGTCCGCGCCGGCCGCATCGAGGTGGTCGAGGCCGGCCGCGCAGCGCAGCTTCGGCCCCGCCGACGCCGAGCTGCGGGCGACGGTCGACGATCCACGATCCCGCCGCCTGGCGCGGCGCCGCTGCGCGGCAGCGTCGGCCTCGGCGAGACCTACGTCGACGGCCTCTGGGAGACCGACGACCTGGTCGCGCTGATCCGCATCGCCGCCCGCGAGCTGCGCGAGCTCGACGGCGTGCGCGGCGCCGTCGCCCGGCCGCGCGGCCTGGCTGCACCGGGTCCGCGGCCTGGTCCCCGAGAACACCCGCGACCCGGGCCCGCCGGCACATCGCCGCCCACTACGACCTCGGCAACGACCTCTTCGCCGCCTTCCTCGACGAGCGGATGATGTACTCGTGCGCCTACTTCCCGCGCCAGGGCGCCAGCCTCGAGGAGGCGCAGCTGGCGAAGCTGCGAGCGGATCTGCGAGCGAGCTGCGGCTCGGGCCCGAGAACCACCTGCTGGAGATCGGCACCGGCTGGGGCGGGCTGGCGATCCACGCCGCCCGCGAGCACGGCTGCCGGGTGACGACGACGACGATCTCCCGCCGAGCAGCACGAGCTGGCCAGCCGGCGGGTGCGCGAGGCCGGCCTCGAGCGACCGCGTCGACGGTGCTGCTGCGAGGACTACCGCGACCTGCGCGGCAGCTACGACCGGCTGGTCTCGGTCGAGATGATCGAGGCGGTCGGCTGGCAGTACTTCGACGACTTCTTCCGCCGCTGCAGCGAGCTGCTCAGCCCCGACGGGCTGATGCTGCTGCAGGCGATCACGATCGACGACCGCATCTACGAGGCCGAGAAGGGCGCCCGCAGCTTCGCCAACACCCACGTCTTCCCCGGCGGCTGCCTGCCCTCGCAGCGAGCTGATCGCCGACTGCCTCGCCCGCGTCACCGACATGCGCGAGGTCTGGATGCGACGACATCACCGCCCACTACCCGCCGACCCTCGCCGCCTGGCGCGAGCGCTTCCTCGACGCCTGGGAGCGGCTGCGCGCGCGCGGCTACGACGAGCGCTTCCGCCGCCTCTGGGACTTCTACCTCAGCTCCTCGGAGGCGGGCTTCCGCGAGCGCCGGATCGGCGACGTGCAGGCTGCTCTTCGCCAAGCCGGGGTGGCGGTGAGCGAGGAGCGCCGCGAGCCGCTGCTGCTGCTCCACGGGCTCGGCGGCTCGACCGGAGATCTGGAGCCCGGTGATCGAGCCTGCTCGCGGCCGAGCGCGAGCGTGCTGGCGATCGACCTGCCGGGCTTCGGCGCCGCGCCGCCGCTCGCCGCCCAGGTCGAGCCGAGCGCCGCCAACCTGGCGGCGGCGGTGCACGAGCGCTGCGCTCGAGCTCGGGCATCGAGCGCCCCCACGTCGCCGGCAACTCGCTCGGCGGCTGGGTCGCGCTGGAGATGGGCCGGGCCGGCTGGGCCGCCTCGGTGACCGCGATCTCCCCCGCCGGCCTCTGGCGCGCGCCGCTCGGCGAGCGCCGCGTCAACCCGCGCCTCTGGGCCCGGCGCCTGCGCCCGCTCGTCGCGCGTGGCGCTGCGCAGCCGCGGCGCTGCGCGAGCGATGCTCGCCACCTTCGCCGCCCACCCCGAGCGCATCCCCGCCGAGGCCGGGCGCGAGCCTGGTCCTCGGCTGGATCGACGCCAGCGGCTACGACGGCGCCAACCGGGCGATGCGCACCCACGTCTTCGACCCGGCGGGCTACCCGGAGACTGCCGGTGACCCTCGCCTGGGGCGAGCTCGACCGCCTGGTCGGCCCGCCGCGGCCCGAGCGCCGGCCCGCCGGCGCCCGCTACCTCGTCCTGCCCGGGCGTCGGCCACACGCCGACCTGGGACGACCCCGAGCTGGTCGCCGCGACCCTGCTCGAGGGCAGCGTCGGTCTCCGGCCGCCGGCTGAGTTCTGGGAGAGTTCCGAGCGCCCAGCCGAGCATACCCGGAAGGAGACGCGCTTGATCGTCGAGAGGACCGAGAACCCGCAGTGGCTGTCGAACGCCTACCTCGTCGCCGACGAAGCCGGCGGCAAGGGCGTGCTGATCGACGGCAACGACGACCTCGGGCCGCTGCTCGAGCGGGCCGAGCGCGACGGGATCGAGATCACCCACATCCTGATCACCCACCCCCACGGCGACCACATCGCCGGCCTGGCCGAGGCGCGCGAGCAGCTCGGCGGCGTGCCGATGGTCGCCCACGCCGAGGCCGCGGCCGAAATCGACGACGAGGTCGCGGAGACGATCGCCGACGGCGAGACGCTCAGCACCGGCGGCCTCGAGATCGAAGCGATCTCCACCCCGGGCCACGCCGCCGGCCACGTCGCCTTCCTCGTCAACGGCACCGACGTCTTCACCGCCGACGTCCTCTTCAAGGGCACGGTCGGCGGCACGATGGCGCCGGGCGCCAGCGGCTTCGCCGACCTCAAGTCCTCGGTGATGCGGCTGATGGAGCTGCCGCCGGAGACCATCGTCCACCCCGGCCACCGCGAGCCGACGACGATCGGCGCGGAGTGCGAGGGCAACCCCTTCGTGCGGATCTGGCGCGGCGAGGACGGAGACCGGCGAGGAGGAGGTCACCGTCTGGGGCCGCCCGGCGACGCTGAAGCTCTGGGCGCCCGACTACGACGGCGGCAACAAGGCCTGGATCGTCTTCGCCGACGACGGCACGGAGGCGCATCGTCGGCGGCTCACAGGTCGAGCGCGACGCCGAGCCGCAAGCCGCCGGGCGTAGCTAGCGGATGACCGCTTCCATCAGCAGCCAGCAGCCGTCGGTGTCGCTGGCCGGGGTGAAGTAGCCGCCGAGGAAGAGCGGCGGCGTGTAGATCAGGGTGTTGTCGCCGCCCGAGGAGCAGCGGATCATCGAGGTGATGCTGCCGCGCAGGGCCAGCTGCTCGCCCTTCTTGATCTTCATGTCGACCGGGAAGGACTCGACCCGGTAGTCGCCTTCTTCTTCGGCCGATTCGGTCTGGCCGATGTAGCTGATCCGCTGGCCGTAGCGCTTGGCGATTGGCGTCGGTGCCGTTGATCGTGCTTGACCGGCCATCAGCCGGAAGCTGCCGGGACCGCCGGCGATCAGCCGGATCTTCTTGATCGTGCCGGTCTTCGGCGCGAGCTCGCCGCCGTCCGGGCGACCGTAGGCTTCGTTGAGGACCATCGTGCAGGGGGTCGAGGGCCGTTTCGGGACCGTTGCAGGTGAGGCCCGGCAGCGAGTTGGAGGGCTGCACCGTCGAGTTGAGCATGGCGCCGAACTTGACCGGCGCCTTGGCCATGCCCGACGGCCGGGGCGACCGCAGGGCGAGGCTGGCGACGGCGGCGACGAGGCCGGTGCGGCGGACGATCTTCTGGGCGGTGCGCGTGCGGGTCATTTGAGTCTCCTTTGTGTCTGGTTTGGCCGGTGAGTGCCTTTGTCCGCAGACACCTTCGCCCGCATCCGGCCACCCCTCCCAGACCCCCCAGGGGTGGATCCGCTCACCCCTGGCTGCGCTTAGGATCAGCCGGCGTGAATGCCGAGCCGCGACAGACCAGCGCCGCCGAGCTGAAGGCGCAGATCGAGGCCGAACGGGGCGGGCGGCCCTTCCTCGTCCTGCGCGACGGCGCGGGCGAGCAGCGGATCGTCACGATCGAGGAGGGCACGGCCGAGCTCTGGGTCGGCCGCGGCGAGGCCGCCGGGCTGCGCATCGAGTGGGACGAGGAGGTCTCCGCCCTGCACGCCCAGATCGAGGTGGTCGGCCGGCGAGTGCACGCTGCTCGACGACGGCCTCTCCCGCAACGGCTCCTTCGTCGGCAGCGAGCGCGTGCACGGCCGCAAGCACCTGCGCGACGGCGACACGCTGCGCTTCGGCCGCACCACGGTCCTCTTCCGCCGCCCCGGCGAGTCCGCCCCAGAAGCGACCGTCGTCGCGAGCGAGATCGCCGCCGCGGCGGCGATCTCGCCCGGCCAGCGCCGCATCCTGCTCGCCCTCTGTCGCCCCTTCAAGGACGGCACCGCCTTCGCCACGCCGCCCACCAACCAGGCGATCGCCGAGGAGCTCCACCTCAGCGTCGACGCGGTCAAGACCCACATGCGGGCCCTCTTCGAGAAGCTCGAGCTCGAGGACCTGCCGCAGAACCGCAAGCGCGTCGCCCTGGTCGAGCGAGCGCTGCAAAGCGGCGTCGTCGCGCCCCGCGACCTTTAGCCCCCAGGCGCGGTCTGGACGCATATGCGATTGGAGTGCGTGCGCTTTGTGCCCACACTCCATCGTTAGTTCTGAGCACACTCCTTTATCGATCGCAAGGTTGAACGTGACGCTCGCCCTCACCACCACCCAGATCCAGGAATTCGCCTTCGACTGGTATCCGGTCTTCGGCGTCGTCTTCATGGCGATGCTGCTCTTCGTCTTCTTCAAGCTGATGCGGACGACGATGGGCACGACCAAGCCGGAGACGGTGAAGGCGAGCAAGACGGCGCCGGTGCTCTGGGACGACGTGCAGGGCGTCGACGCCGCCAAGGACGAGCTGATGGACGTCGCCGAGTGGCTGCGCGATCCCAAGCGCTTCGCCGCGCTTGGCGCCCAGCCGCCGCGCGGGGTGCTGCTCTTCGGTCCTCCCGGGACCGGCAAGACGATGCTGGCGCGGGCCGTGGCCGCGCAGGCCGGCGTCGACTTCTTCGCCGCCTCGGGCTCGAGCTTCGTGGAGATGTTCGTCGGGAGGGGTGCCGCCCGCATCCGGCGGCTGTTCAAGGAGGCGCGCAAGTCAGGGCGCGCCGTGATCTTCATCGACGAGCTCGACGCTGTCGGTGGAGCGCGCAGTGGCGGAGGCGGCGATGGTGGCTCTAGTGAGCGCGAGCAGGCGCTCAATCAGCTGCTGGTCGAGCTCGACGGTTTCGAGCGCGACCCCGGCACGGTGATCGTCATCGCCGCCTCCAACCACGTCGACAAGCTCGACAAGGCGCTGCTGCGGCCGGGCCGCTTCGACCGCCAGGTGCTGGTCTCGCCGCCCGACCGCGACGGCCGCGAGGCGATCCTGCGCGCCCACGCCAAGGGCAAGCCGCTCGCCGACGACCTCGACCTGACCGACGTCGCCCGCAAGACGACCGGGATGACCGGCGCCCAGCTCGCCAACTCGCTCAACGAGGCGGCGATCATCGCCGGCCGCGCCGAGCGCAAGGCGACGGCGCGCGAGGACCTCGACGAGGCGCTGCTGCGCCAGTCGGTCGGCTCACAGCAGGCGCGGCGGCTGAACCAGAAGGAGCGCCGCATCGTCGCCTACCACGAGGCCGGCCACGCGCTCTGCCGGCGGCTGCTCGGCCTCGACCCGCCGGAGATCCTCAGCATCGTCCCGCGCGGTCCGGCGCTCGGCTTCGTCGGCCACTCGCCGCGAGGAGGACACCTACCTGAAGTCGCGCGACGAGCTGCTCGACGAGGTCGTCACCCTGCTCGGCGGCCGCGCCGCCGAGGAAGAGGTGTTCGGCAACTCCTACTCCGGCGCCGTCGACGACCTCGCCCGCGTGCACGCCGTCTGCAAGCAGATGGTCGGCCGAGTTCGGCATGGGCGTGGCGATCGACGCCGACGGGGCGCCGCCGATCGCGCTGCCGACCGGCGACTACGCCGTCTCCGACCAGACCCGCCGCGACGTCGACCGGGCGGCGATGATCGCTCGCCCGCGAAGCGCACCGCCGCGCCCGCGCCCTGCTGGCGAGCAACCGCGAATGCCTCGACAACCTCGCCGCCAACGCGCTCGAGCGCGAGACGCTCACCCGCGAGGACCTCGACGAGATCTTCGCCGCCCACGAGCTGCACACCCCGTCGCGCTCGGGCATGCTCGATCGCGCGGTGGCGACGCTTTCCTCGGAGGCGCCGGAGCCGAAGTAGCATTCCGGTACCGATGGCGTACCGGCACGACACCGATTCGCACTACTTCCCGCCCGGCCGCTCGGTCGCGCGGATGGTCCACGGCGAGCGCTCGGTCGGCCTGCTCTACGGCCAGCGGGCGCTGCTGATCGGCGCGCTGGAGCCGCTCACCTACACCGGCACGATGATGAGCACCCGCTCGGCCAACCGCCCCTTCCAGCGCCTCGCCCGCACCGCCAAGATCCAGGAGACGATCCTGCTCGGCACCCGCGAGGAAGCCGACAAGGCGCTGGCCGTGGTCCACCGCCTGCACGAGCGGGTCAAGGGCACGCTGCCCGAGGCGGCCGGCGTGCACCCGGCCGGCGCCGCCTACTCGGCCTTCGACCCCGAGCTGATGCTGTGGACGCTGGCGGTGATCGCCGACTCGGGCCGAGCGATGTACGAGACGATGGTGCGGCCGCTGAGCGAGGGCGAGCGCGAGGACCTCTGGCAGGACTACGTCCGCTTCGGCGAGCTCTTCGGCCTGCCCCGCAGCGAGGTTCCCGGCAGCTACCGCGAGTTCAGCGCCTGGTGGGACGAGCGGCTCTCCTCGCCCGACCTGCAGGCGACCGCGCACGGGCTGGAGATGGCGCCGCTGGTCGCCTTCGAGCAGCCGGTGCCGCGGGCGGCGCGCGGCAACATCGTCGCCCAGAACCACATCATCAAGGGCACCCTGCCGCCGCGGGTGCGGGAGATCTTCGGCATCCGCTGGAGCGCCGCCCACGAGACGAGCCTTCCGGGCGATGACCGCGACCCACCGCCGTGCCCGGCGCTACTTCCCGCGCAAGATGCGCCGCGGCCGCAACGACGTCTTCTTCGACGTGGTCAGCAAGACCGAGCACCAGCGCGGCGGCACCCGCACGCCGCAGCTGCACGCCGGCGCCTGACTAGGTGCCGGGGATCGCCTTGCAGGGCCGGAAGAAGGTGCCCGCCAGGAGAGTGCCGTCTTTGAAGACGAACTTGCCACGCGCCTGCAGGCGGCCGATTTCGCAGCGGGCATTGACGTAGCTGTGCAGCTTGCCCTTGACCGTCGTTTTGCGATCGACCGTCAAGCGGCCTGAGACCGGGTGGCCGTAGCCGCCGGCGATCTTGGGGATTTTCGCTTTGACCCGGTAGCCGTAGATGCCTTTGTGGATTTTTTCGATCACGACCGGGACGATGAAGGTGGTGGCAACGGGCACCGTGGTGTAGGCGTGGAAGAGGAGCGTGTCGTTGCCGTTCTTCTTCGGCCCGTTGAAGAGCCGTGATCGGCGAGGAGACGGGGATGTAGGCCTGTTCGGGGAAGGCGACGGTCGCCCGTCCGAAGCCCTTGCCGACGATCGCGTTGGGGCAGGCTGCGTACGCGCCGCCGGCACGTCGGTGGCCTGCAGTTTGCCCGCCGTGCAGACTTCGATCCCGGTCGTGTCGACGTGGCCGTGTTTGTCGAATTCGAATGTCGAGCGTGTCCAGGATCGGCGGCAGCTCGCCGGAAATCGTCGAGACCTTGCCGCCGCCGTAGATCTTGATCGGCGCATCGTGGTGCTTCGGCAGCGTTTCCGGCTTGAAGCCGCCGCGACCGACGATCATGAGATCGCCGGCGATGCAGTTCGACTTTTTCGATGTCGCGAACCGCGCCGGCCGAGGCGGCCAGGGCAAGGGCCGCCAGGACGAGCAGGCCAATGACGGCCAGCCTCTTCCTGTCGGCGAACCCCTGCCACGATCGCCGCAGCTCCCTACTTACGCACCTTGCACGGGCAGGACGAAGTTGGCCCGGAACACGCTCAGCGCCGCTTCTGCCTGCGCGGGCGTTTCTTCCGGTCCACCTTTGAAGCTGAATTCGCCGTGCACCACGAAGTGGCCGGTTTCGCAGCGGGCGTTGATGTAGCTGTGCTTCTTGCCCTTGTAGGTCCATTTCTGGCCGACTTTGGCTTCGAGCCGGAGATCGGGTGGCCGTAGCCGCCGGCGATCTTGGGGATTTTCACGTTGACGCGGTAACCGAAGACGCCGTTGTGGATTTTTTCGATCACGATCGGGACGATGAAGGTCGTCGGGCCCGGGTAGTCAAGGTGGGCATGGGCGATGATCGTGTCGTTTCCGCCCTTCTTCGGGCCGTTGAAGAGGGTGATCGGCGAGCCGACTTTGATCGCGTCCCTGTTCCGGGAACGCCACCACTGCGCTGCCAAAGCCTTCGCCGACGATCGCCGGGCCGCAGGCCTTGCGGGCGGCGGCCACGTCGGTGGCGACGAGTTTGCCTTTGGTGCAGACGGCGAGCCCGGTCGTGTCGAGGGCGCCGTGTTTGTCGAATTCGAGCACGAATTTGTCGAGGATCGGGGGCAGTTCGCCGCGTCTGGGTCGAGAGGGTGCCGCCACCGTGCGTCGTAATCGGAGCGTTTTCGTGCCTCGGCAGCGCCTTCGGCGCGAAGTCACCTTCGGCATCGAGCACCAGATTGCCGATCACGAGGTGAACCTTGAACGCACTGGCTGTCGCGGCGACGACGAGCATCCCCAGCACCAGCGTCACTACAACAGCGATCCTCTTCTTCATAGACCTTCCCCTCCCGTAGTCCAGCAAGCAAATTTAGCGAACCTTGTCATGAATCCGTGTTAAGGACGGGCGACGCCCCAGCTTGGCGCACCGACCTTGGTTCCGAAGCCTTCTGTTTCCGTGCCGCCGTCTGAAAACTCCTTTTCGCCGCTGCCATCCGCCCGCATGACCTCGAGGTCGCTGTTGTAGCGACCAACCGCGAGATAGGCGATGTGCTTCCCATCTGGTGACCAGGCAGGGCTCAGATTGCAGCTGCCGCTGAAGCAGTCGCGCTTGTTGTGAGTCAGCTGGCGAACATGCCGTCCGTTGGCGTTGGCGACGAAGATGTTGATTCCCGGCCGGCGATTGCTGACGAAGGCAATCGCCTTCCCGCTCGGCGCGGTGTCCGGTTCCGTCTCGTAGTACGGCCCGTCGACCAGCACCCGCTGATTGGCGCCGCTCGGGGCCATCGCGAAGATGTCGCTGCGGTCCGTCTTGACGTCGTGGTCGCGATCGCTGACGAAGACGATGCGCTTGCCGCTCGGCGTGTAGACCGGTTCGGAGTCGTTGAAGCTGCCGTTGGTCAGCTGCCGCAGGCCGGTGCCGTCGACGTTGATGACAAAGACGTGCGTCTTGCCGGCGCCCGCGTGGCGATCGAAGGCAACCTGCTTGCCGTTCGGCGAGAAGGAGGGATTCGAGTCGAAGCTCGGGCCGTTGGTCAGCTGCCGCAGACCGGTGCCGTCGACGTTGACCACGTAGATATGCCTGCCGGCCGCCAGCGGTTCGGTAACCGAGGAGAAGGCGACGAAGCGGCCGTCGGCCGAGAAGGCCGGAGCTTCGTCAGTCGGGTTCGAGGTGAGCCGGTGCGGTTTCTGCTTCTGCCGCGGCCCGTGCAGGGTCAGCCCGCCGGTGTCGTCGGCTTCGTTGATGCTCACGCGCGGGTAGACGACCGGGCCGACCTTGCCCGGGAAGGCCGCGTGCGCTGATGTCGCGAGCGCAGCGGCCAACGCCACGGCGATCCCGAGCAGGGCGAAGCGACTCCGGATTGTCGTGAGCATTTCCATCCCCAATGGGCGGTACTGGGTTCGAACCAGTGACCCCCTGCGTGTAAAGCAGGTGCTCTCCCAGCTGAGCTAACCGCCCAGGCGCAGCGCTCTGATTATGGAACACGCGGGAGGAGGAGGTGGCGCGGTCGGCGGGAATGGGAGACTGCCGCGCCGTGAGATTCGAGGTCTTCTGGCGGGTCGCGGTCGTGCAGCTCGTTGCCGTGGCGCTGCTATCGCTGCTGCTCGGCCTGATCTTCTCCCACGGTTTCTTCGAGAGCTGGGGTTGGCTGGTGGGGCCCTTGGCCTGGTTTGGCTGCGCCTGGCTGACGGCCAGGATCGTCGGGTCTGGAGCCAGAGCCGACGCTGGTGCGGGCGGTGCTGGCAGGAATCGTCAGCCTGCTCGCCGTGCTGATCGGCCAGCACTGGCTGGGAGCCTTGATCGCGGTTGGCCTCTTCGCCTACCTCTGCGCGATCGATTTCCGCCTGGATAGCCTGAGGTCTCGATGAACGCTGACTCGAAGGTGAGGCTGTCGTGAGCTGGAGCGACGGCCGACATCCCCGACCAGAGCGGCCGCACCGCGGTCGTCACCGGCGCCAACGGCGGCCTCGGCCTGGCGACCGCGCGGGCCCTGGCCGCGGCCGGTGCCGACGTCGTGATGGCGGCGCGCAACCAGGAGCGGGCCACGGAGGCGATGGAGCGGATCCGCGGCGGCGTCCCCGAGGCCCGGCTGACGCTGGTCCCGCTCGACCTCGGCTCGCTCGACTCGGTCCAGGCGGCGGCCGAGCAGATCCTCGCCGCCCACGAGACGATCGACCTGCTGGTCAACAACGCCGGCGTCATGGGCATTCCCCGAGCGGCGCACCGCCGACGGCTTCGAGATGCAGTTCGGCGTCGACCACCTCGGCCACTTCGCGCTCACCGCCCGGCTGCTGCCGGCGCTGCTGCGGCGCCGGCGGCCCGGGTCGTCACCGTCACCAGCACCGCCCACCACATGGGCCGCGCGGTCAATCCCGACAATCCCAACCTCGACGGCCGCTACGGGCCCTGGCGCGCCTACGGCCAGGCCAAGCTCGCCAACTTCCACTTCGGCCTCGGCCTGCACCGGCTGCTCCGCGAGGCCGGCGCGCCCGCCGCCAGCCTGGTCGCCCACCCCGGGCTCTCCAACACCGAGCTGCAGGCGGTCAGCGTCGAGGAGACCGGTGGCGGCCTCTCCCAGCGCTTCTTCCTGGTGCTCGCCCGCACCGTCGGCATGTCCCCCGGCGAGGGGGCGCTCTCGCAGCTGCGCGCGGCGACCGACCCCGGCGCCAAAGAGCGGCGAGTTCTACGGCCCGCTCTTCGTCAACAACGGCCCGCCGGTGCGCAAGCCGGTGCTGCGCCTCGGCATGAGCCGCGCGATCGAGCAGGCTCTGGCAGGTCTCCGAGCGCGAAACCGGCCTCGAGCTGCGAGGCGTGAACCTCGGGCTGGAGGACCGCGTCGCGCTGGTGATGGGCGCCAGCCGCGGCATCGGCCGGGCGATCGCGGCGGCGCTGGCGCGCGAGGGCGCGAGGGTGGCGATCGCCAGCCGCTCGCTGGAGAAGCTGGAGGAGGCAGCGGCGGAGATCGGCGAGCGGCGACGCCGTTCGTCGCCGATGCCGCCGACCTCGATCGCCTCGCAGCCCTGCCCGGCGAGGTCGAGGACGAGCTCGGCCCGATCGAGATCCTCGTCCTCAACACCGGCGGCCCGCCGTTCGGCGGCGCCCTCGACCACGAGCTCGACGAGTGGGAGAGCGCCTACCGCTCGCTCGTCCTCGCGCCCCGCGTGCTCGCCGGCGCCGTCGTGCCGGCGATGCGCGAGCGCGGCTGGGGGCGGATCGTCAACGTCGGCTCCAGCTCCACCCGCGAGCCGATCCCCGGTCTCAACCTCTCCAACGCCCACCGCATGGCCGCGGTCGGCTTCCTCAAGACGCTCTCGCGCGAGGTCGCCGCCGACGGGATCACCGTCAACACCGTCGCCACCGGCCGCTTCGCCACCGAGCGGCTCGCCGACGCCAGCGGCTCGCTGGAGGGCGCCGAAGAGGCCGCGCAAGCAGGAAGTCCCGGCCGCCCGCCTCGGCCGCCCCGAGGAGTACGGCGACCTCGTCGCCTTCCTCTGCTCCGAGCGCGCCGCCTACATCACCGGCACCGTCATCCCGATCGACGGCGGCCTCCTGCACTCGGCGTTCTAGCCCTCCTGGGCCTGGCGCATCGAGGGGAAGAGGATCACGTCGCGGAGGTTCTCGGCGCCGGCGAGGATCATCGTCAGGCGATCGATGCCGATGCCCGAGCCGCCCGCCGGCAACGACCCGTATTCGAGCGCCCGCACGAACTCGTCGTCGCTCGGATAGGGCGCCTCCTCGCTCTCGGGGTGCCGGCGCTGGCGCTGGCGCACGAAGTTCTCGCGCTGCATATCCGCGTCGTTGGTGTCGGTGCCGCCGCCGATGATCTCCATCCCGTCGACGACCCCGTCGAAGGCCTCGCCCAGCAGCTCCGGGATGCTCGGGCACCGGCTTCACGGTCGGCCAGAGTTCGCGCGGCAGGTCGACGAGGAAGGTGGGCTGGACCAGCTTCGGCTCGATCAGCTTGCCCTGGATCCCGTCGACGATCCAGGCCCAGTCCGTGTCCGGGTCGACGTCCTCCCCCAACAGCTCGACCAGCTCGTCGCGGCTCGCGGTGAGGATGTCGACGCCGGTCTCCTCGAGGATCGCGTCGCGCAGGGTGATCCGCTTCCACGGAGCCTTGAAGTCGATCGTGTGACCGCCGCGCTCGACCACCGTCGTCCCCAGCACCTGCTCGACCACGGTCGAGATCATCTGCTCGGCGAAGGTCATCACGCCCTCGTAGCCGGCGCAGCTGAGGAACCACTCGAGCATCGTGAACTCGGGGTTGTGTTTGGGCGAGATGCCCTCGTTGCGGAAGAACCTGCTCAGCTCGTAGACGTTCTCGAAGCCGCCGACGATCGCCCGCTTCAGGTAGAGCTCGGTCGCGGTGCGCAGGAACAGTTCGCGGTTGAGCGCGTGGTGGTGGGTGGTGAACGGGCGAGCCGCGGCGCCGCCGGCGAGGGTCTGCAGGATCGGCGTTTCGACCTCGACGAAGTCGCGCTCGTTCAGGTAGCTGCGGATCGCCGCGACCAGCTTCGCCCGCATCGCGAAGATCTCGCGCGAGCGCTCGTTGGCCATCAGGTCGAGCTCGCGCTGGCGGTAGCGGACCTCGGGGTCGGAGATGCCGTGGAAGAGGTCGGGCGGGTCGCGCAGCGCCTTGCCCAGCATCGTGCACTCGCGCACCGCCAGCGCCAGCTGGCCGCGCTTGGTCACGTAGAGGTCGCCCTCGATGCCGACCGCGTCGCCGATGTCGAGCGCGTCGATCCGGCCGAAGGCCTCCTCGCCGATGGCGTCGACCCGGGCGTAGGCCTGGATCGAGCCGGTCAGGTCGCGGATGTCGAGGAAGATCGTCTTGCCGTGGCCGCGGCGGCCGACCACGCGGCCGGCGATCCGGTAGGAGAACCCGGCCTGCTCGCCCTCCTCGAGCTGCTCCGGGATCGTGGGCCTCGTGGATCGCCGAGATCTTGTCGCGGTCCGGGAAGCCCTGCGCGCGGATAGGGCTCGATCCCTTCGGCGCGCAGCCGCTCGAGCTTCTCGCGGCGGACGCTCTCGGTGGAGCCCTGCGAAGGCTCGGCCTTCGCGGGTGCTCCGTCGCTCATGGCGCCAGGCCGACCGTCACCCGCTCGTCGCCGCGGTAGTCGGGGCGCGTCTCGGCCTCGCGCAGCAGCTCGCGCATCGCCGGGCCGTGATGGGTGTCGTGCTCGAGCGCCATCCGCCAGCCGCTCGGCGTTTCCTCGATCAGGCCGCGGATGATGTCGAGGCCGTCCTCGCCGCTGTCGCCCTCGCCGGGGTCGCCCTGGACGGCGATCTCCGGCTCGCGGCGGATCTCCGGCGAGCGCTCGTCGATCGAGGTGTCGGTGATGTAGGGAAGGTTGGCGATCAGCAGGTCGACTTCCTCGACGTGGTCGGGGATCCCCTGGGCCACGGTCACCTCGAGCGCGATGCCGAGGCGCTGCGGCGTTCTCGCGTGCTTTCTCAGCCGCCTCCGCGCGAGAGGTCCGAGGCGGTGACGCGCAGGTCGGGTCGCTCGCTGAGCAGGGCCAGGGCGATCGCCCCCGAGCCGGTGCCGACCTCGTGCACGCGGGCGCCCTCGGGCAGCTCGGTGCCGACGGCGACCAGCAGCTCGGTCTCGCGGCGCGGGATCAGCACCCGCTCGTCGACGGCGATCTCGATCTCGCGGAAGCGGCAGCTGCCGAGGATGTACTCGAGCGGCTCGCGCTCGCGGCGGCGCGCGACGTAGCGCTCGATCTCCGCCCGCGCCTCGGGCGTGACGACGGTGGTGCCGTCCAGCTCGAGCTCCTCGACCCGCATCGACAGCGCCTTCGCGACTAATAGCTTGGCGTCGGCCTCCGGTGTCTCGCAGCCGGCCGCCGCAATCGACTCGGTTGCCTGCGCCAGAATCTCTGCGGCGCTCGCCGCCGGCGGCGCTCCCTCCGTCTGGGCTTCCACGGCTACAGCCCCGCTACAGGTCTGATCGGTTCGGTGGAAGCCACGCGCGAAAGGCTACCGTGTCGGCGCCGCACGGCGACGATCCAGATCGCCCCGATCAGCATCATCCCCAGGCTCTCCAGCTGCGCGCTGGTCAGGCCGAGGGCGACGTCGCTGTTGCGGCGCAGGAACTCGACCAGGAAGCGCTCGGCCCCGGCGTAGATCAGGTAGATCGCGAAGAGGACGCCGGCGCGGAAGCGGTCGCGCAGCTGCCAGAGGATCCAGGCGCCGAGGCCCATCGCCAGCGTCTCGTAGATCGGCGTCGGGTGGACGGTGCGGTCGGTGGGCACGGTGCCGTCGGGGTAGGACATCGCCCAGGGCCCGTCCCAGGGCTTGCCGTAGTCGCCGTCGCCGGAGAGCTGGCAGCCGCAGCGGCCGATCGCGTAGCCGAGCGCCAGGGCGGGCGCGGCGAGGTCGAGCAGGGTGAGGCCGAGGAAGTCGCGGTACCAGGCCCAGGCCAGCACGGCGAGGGCGCCGCCGATCGCGCCGCCGTACCAGACCAGTCCCGAGCCGGAGAAGAGGTTGCCGATCAGGTCGTCCTTGACGCTGTCGTAGTTCTGGACGATGAAGTAGACGCGCGAGCCGACGATGCCGCCGATCAGCGCCGCGAAGCCCATCTCGTAGGCCCAGTCGACCGGCTTGCCGATCTCCTTCAGCCGCTTGGCGATCAGCGCGCCGGCGGCGAGGAAGGCGAGCGCGAACATCAGGCCGAAGGTCTGCAGGGTGAGCGGGCCGATGTGGAGCTCGGGGTACATCGCTCAGCCGGCGAGCAGCATCTCCAGCAGCGCCTTCTGGGCGTGCAGGCGGTTCTCGGCCTGGTCCCAGACGGCGGAGCGCTCGCCGTAGAGCACCTCGGCGGTGATCTCCTCGCCGGGGTGGGCGGGCAGGCAGTGCAGGACGATCGCGCCGTCCTTGGCCGCGGCGAGCAGGTCGGCGTCGACCCGGAACGGGCGCCAGGTCGGCGCGGCGGCGCTCGGCCTCGGCCTCGTCGCCCATGCTGACCCAGACGTCGGTGTAGATCGCGTCGGCGCCGGCGGCGGCGTCGCGCGGGTCGGCGGTCAGCTTCGCCTCGTGCCCCTCCTCCAGCTGGTAGCCGGCCGGCGCCGCGACGACGACCTCGACCCCGGCGAGCTCGCCGGCGATCGCCAGCGAGCGGGCGACGTTGTTGCCGTCGCCGACGTAGGCGAGGCGCAGGCCGGCGAGGTCGCCGCAGCGCTCGCGCAGGGTGAGCAGGTCGGCGAGCGCCTGGCAGGGATGGTGGAGCGGGGTGAGCGCGTTGACGACCGGCACCTCGGCGGCGGCGGCCAGCTCGGCGACCGCCTCGTGGGAGCCGGAGCGGATCACGATCGCGTCGACGTAGCGCGAGAGCACCCGCGCGGTGTCGCCGATCGACTCGCCGCGCGAGAGCTGCATCTCGTCGCCGCGCAGGACGATCGGGGTGGCGCCGAGCTCGGCGACCCCGACCTCGAAGGAGATCCGCGTCCGGGTCGAGGGCTTCTCGAAGACGAGGGCGATGCTGCGCCCGGCCAGCGACGTCGGCGCCGAGGCGCTCGCCGCGGCCCGGCTTTCAGCGCCGCGGCGCGGTCGAGCAGCTTGCCGAGCTCGAAGGCGCCCAGCTCTTCGCCTGTGAGGAAGTCGCGCTTCAAGCAGCGGATACTACGGCGGTGGAATTCACCGCCGTCAGCTGGAACCTCTTCCACGGCCGCGACTTCCCGCCCGACCCGGCCCTCTTCACCTGGCGCTCGCGCCTGCTGCGGATCGAGGAGCGAAACGAGACGCACGTGCAGGTCAACCGCGACCTGGTCGGCGAGTTCGCCGCGATGCTGGCCGGCGCCGAGTGGGACGTCGCCCTGCTGCAGGAGTGCCCGCCGCGCTTCGCCGCCCCGCTGGCCGAGGCCTGCGGCGCCGAGGCGCACCGGGTGCTCACCTCGCGCAACTCGCTCGGCGCCCTGCGCACCTTCGTCGCCCGCCTCAACCCCGACCTGATCGCCTCCGGCGAGGGCGGCTCGAACCTGACCCTGGTGCGATCTCCGTTCCGGTGCGCTTTATGCGGCCATGAGCGCATAAAGCGCACCGGAACGGCGGGATCGTCGAGCGGCGGGAGCTGGCGATCCACGAGGGCAGGCCGGAGCGGCGGGCGATGGCGTTTACCCGCATCGCGATCGGCAGACGCCGACCTCTGCATCGCCAACCTGCACGCGACCAACGACCGGCCGGACGCTCGCCACGGCCGACGTGCTGCGCGCGGCCGAGGCGGCGACCGAGTGGGCCGGCGACGCGCCGCTGCTCTTCGGCGGCGACCTCAACCTGCGGCCGGCCGAGGACCCGGGTGTCTTCGAGGAGCTGCGCGAGCGCTTCGGCCTCGACCGGCGCCACCGGCCCGCGCGCGATCGACCACCTGCTCACGCGCGGCCTCGAGGTCGTCGAGCCGCCGAGCGCCCTGGCCGCCCGAGCGGCGCGAGCTGCCCCGCGACGGCCTGCGCGCTGCGCCTCTCCGACCACGCTCCGGTCCAGGCGCGCTTCGAAACGGGTAGCCCATAGCCGTCGGGCAGCAGGAATGAGATAGTCAGACGGGAACACCCGCGCAAACGACCAGGAGGCGAGACGGAAATGGCCGCGAAAAAACAGACAACCGGCAAAGCGACGAAAAAAGCCAAAGCCGGCGCGCGCGCCAAAAAAGCCGGCCGCCAAAAAACCGGCTGCGAAAAAAGCCCCGGCTAAGAAGCCAGCGGCGAAAAAAGCAAAAGCCAAAAAACCGGCGACGCGAGGCGGTGCGACGACGGGGCTCGACAAGAGCGTCGAGCAGTTCCGCGAGAGCCTCGAGCGCAACGTCACGGTCAGCCGCGACCGCCTGCAGGAGGTCGTCGACGACGCGGTCAAACGCGGCCGGATGACCCGCGGCGACGCCGAGAAAATGCTTTCCGACCTGGTCAAAAAGGGCCGTCGCCAGACCGACTCGCTGCTCAAGGAACTGGAACGGCTGGTCAAACAGGCGCGCCGCGAGGTCGGCGGCCGAGCCGAGCCGGTGCGCAAACAGGCGACGCAGGCCGCGCGCCGCGCGCGCAAGAAACTGCCGCTAGTGGAGCAGGCCACCGGTGAGGCACGGCGGCCCGCCGGCACCGGGGCGAGCAGCTCGAGGTAGAGATCGACTCGCTCGCCTTCGGCGGGCGCGGGCTGGCGCGCGGCGATGGACTGGTCGTCTTCGTCGCCGGCGCGCTGCCCGGCGACCGGGTGCGGGTCGAGATCACGAAAGCGAAGAAGCGCTTCGCCGAGGCGCGCACGGTCGAGCTGCTGCAGCCCCGGCGCCGATCGCATCGCCGACCGCTGCATCCACGACGGCGAGCCCTGCCCCGGCGCACCCTGGCAGGGCCTCGCCTACGAGCGCCAGCTGGCCGACAAGAGCGACCAGGTCGACGAGGCGCTGCGCCGGATCGGCGAGCTCGACGGCTTCGAGCTGGAGGAGATCGAGCCGGCGCTCGAGCAGTGGCGCTACCGCAACAAGCTCGAGTACTCCTTCGGCGAGCGCGACGGCGAGCCGATCCTCGGCTTCCACGCCCGCGGTCGCTGGGACCTGATCGTCGACGTCGACGACTGCCAGCTCGCCTCCGAGCGCGGCAACGCCGCCCGCAACGCGGTCCGCGACTGGGCGCGGCTGGAATCGGTCCCCGCCTACGACGGCCGCGAGCGGACGGGCGTGCTGCGCAACCTGGTCGTGCGCGAGGGCTGGCGCACCGGTCAGATCCAGACCCGCCTGGTCACCTCGGCGGCCGCGCTTCCCCAAACCCCCGGTCGACCTGCACACGGCGATCGAGGGCGACTCGGGCGGCACCGACGGGCCGACCGGTGCGCTCGGCGAGGAACGCCTGCGCGAGGAGCTCTGCGACCTGCGGCTGGAGATGTCGCACGGCGCCTTCTTCCAGACCAACACCGAGATGGCCGAGCGCCTCTACGCGATCGCCGCCGAGTACGCCGGCCTCAGCGGCAGCGAGCGGGTCTTCGACCTCTACTGCGGGATCGGCACGATCGGGCTGACGATGGCGAAGCGGGCCGGCGAGGTCTGGGGCCTGGAGATCGTCCCCGAGGCGATCGCCGACGCCGAGCGCAACGCCGAGCAGCAACAAGATCGAGAACGCCCACTTCATGGCCGGCAGCGCCCGCACCGGCGTGCGCCCGCTGATCGAGAAGGCCGGCAAACCCGACGTCGTCGTCATCGACCCGCCCCGCGCCGGCCTCTCGCAGAAGATCGTCCGCCGCGTGCTCGAGTGCGAGGCGAAGAAGATCGTCTACGTCTCCTGCAACCCGACCACCCTGGCCCCCAACGCCGCCCAGATGGTCGAGGCCGGCTACAAGCTGCGCCGCGTCAAGCCGGTCGACATGTTCCCCCAGACCCCGCACATCGAGTGCGTGGCGCTGCTGGAGAAGTAGGCGACACCTAGAGAGTCGCCGCAATCAGTGTGCACATGCCGGCGAAGCCGGCCAGGATCGCGCCGGTCAAGGCGACGGCACCCCACGCGATCGAACGCTGAACGCCAACGACTGCCTCACGGATCGCGCCCATTTCGCTCCGCATTCCATTCATCTCATCGCGCATCGCCCTGAATTCGGTCCTCATCTCCAGGCGCAGAGTCTTGACTTCGGCTTCGACCCGGTCGAAGCGATGATCGACCTGTACGAAACGTTGGTCCACTTGTTCGAACCGTTGGTCCACTTGTTCGAACCGTTGGTCGACGTGTTCGAAGCCTCGGTCGACTTTTCTGCTGAGGTCGTCGAGCCGCCCGTCTGTCCATTCCTTGACCATCGCCTCCATGATGATGGCACGCTAGCCCGAAATGTGTTGTCTGTGGTTGAGCAGATGATTGAGAGTCCGTCACAGCTTCCGAACGAAAGCCAGGCAATAGGCTTCCTCGCAATGAGCCACGGGAAAAGCAGAGGCTTTGGAGTGGCCGCCGGACTCGATCCAGATGTCGCGCGCCCGCTGGCCGAGCGCTGCGCGGAGCTGGGCTACGGCTCGATGTGGTCGAACGACCATCCCGGCGCCAAAGGCCTGGAGACGCTGGCCGAGTTCGGCGCCGCCGCGCCCGGCCTCGACCTCGGCGTCGCCGTGATCGCGCTCGACCGCACGCCGCCGGAGACGATCGCCGCCGACATCGAGCGACTCGGCCTCGATCCGTCGCGCCTCTGGCTCGGCGTCGGCGCCGGCTTCTCCGAGAAGCCGCTGACCCGGATGCGCGAGTCGCTGCCCGAGCTGCGCGAGAAGCTGCCCGGCGTCCGCCTCGTCCTCGCCGCGATGGGCCCGAAGATGTGCGCCCTCGCCGGCGCCGAGTTCGACGGCGTCTTCTTCAACTGGATGACCCCCGAGTTCGCCGCCGGCGCCCGCGCCAAGGTCGAGGCCGGCGCCCAAGAGGCAGGCCGCCCCACCCCGCCGGTCTTCGGCTACGTCCGCACCGCAGTCGGCCCCGACGCCGCCGAGCGCCTCGCCAAGGAGGAGTCCTTCTACCGCGACCTCCACGCCGGCTACCGCAACCACTTCGACCGCCTGGCCGAACCCGAGGGCACCGTCGGCGTAGCCGCCGCCGACGCCTCAGACGCCCAGCAGAAACTGGCCGCCTACACAGCCCTCGACACCGTGGTCGTTCGCGGCCTTGCTTCCGCGAAGGTCGAGCCGATGCTCGCCGTCGCCGAATCTGCCGCTCCCTGACGAGGTCGGGCCCCGGCAGGGGTGAAGCGTCTTGTACTTTTTCGCGTCTGACCCCCGAGGCGACAGCCCTTCGAGCATTCCTCGAGCAAGTCGAGCGAAACCCCTGCCGCGGGCCGACCTCAGTACGGCGGCAGATCCTCGTACCACTCGCCGAGCATCTTGAACGACCGCCAGAAGCGCTGCTTGGCGTCCTCTTCGTCCAGCGAATCGTCGATGTCGGGGGTGTAGAGAGCGTCGACGGTTGGGGTGAAGGCCTGGATCTCGCCCTCGCGCGGCTCGATCGGGCGCGAGAGCGGGACCTGGAGGTTGTTGAGGACGCGCAGGGCGGGCTCGCCCATGACGACGACGATCTTCGGCTGCACGATCGCGATCTCTTCGACCACGCGGCGCATGCAGGGCTCGGCGGCGAGGTCGGGCTCGGCGATCGGGCACTTGACGCAGAGCGTGCCGTAGACGACGAGCGGGTCGATGCCGAGCCGCTTGAAGCTCTTCATCAGCGCGTTGCCGGCGCGTCCGTAGAAGGCGACGCCCTCTTCGATCTCCGCCGCGGCGGGCGCGTGCTTGAGCATGAAGACGTCGGCCTGCGGGTGGCCGGAGCCGAGCACCGGCATCAGCTTGCCGCGCGGGCAGTGCGGGCAGGCCTGCAGATCGTGGGTCAGCTGGTTGAGCTCGCGGATCGCGCGCTCGAGGTACTTCTCCTTGATCTCGTCGTCGGTCGTCGGCATGGGCTGGGCGCTCTCTTTGACGAGGCCGCGCTCGGCTCCTCTCGCGCGCGCCCGCCTGCATCAGCTCTTGCTCGCCGAGCGGCGTTTGCGCGGCCGCCCGCCGCGCACCGGCTTGGCGTCGGGAACGCTGCGTTTGGGCGCCTTCGGCCGCCCCGCCGTCTGCAGCAGCTTCAGCGTCTGCACGTAGACGAGGTTCTTGTGCTTGCGGGTGATGTCGGCGTCCCGCATCGCCTCGAGGAACTCCTCCGGCCCGTCGAAGTCGTGGATCCGCACCCGCACGCTGCCCAGCCCCTGGGCGACGTGGCTGTCGGAGCCGGCGCCCGGCACGATCCGGTACTTGCGGGCGAAGCGTTCGGCCTCCTCGTTGAAGGCGGTCAGGGCCACCCGCGGGTTGAAGACCTCGAGCACGTCGATCTCCTCGACCATGTCGAGCAGGTGCTCGTAGTCGGGCACCGAGTGGAAGCGGTCGAACGGGTGGGGGACGTAGACGAGGCCGCCCTGCTCGCGGATCGCGGCGATCGTCTCCGCCATCGTCATCCCCCGCGGGATCTTCTCCTCGAGGAAGAGGCCGATCACCTCGCCCTGCTCGGCCGTCTTCACCTCCTCGGCGACGATCACCTTGATGTCGTCCATCTCCTCGGCGATGCGTGCGCGCCTCCAGCGCCCCGGAGACCTCGTTGTGGTCGGTGATCGCGATCGCGCCGAGGCCGCGGTCGCGGGCCGTCTCCAGCAGCACCTCGACCGGCGTCGCGCAGTCGGGCGAGTGGTCGGTGTGCATGTGCAGGTCGACCTCGATCAGCGGCCGCTTGGCGATTCGCCGCGCACCTCGGGGTTGCCGGTCGGGTCGTGGCGGCGCGCGGCCAGGCGCAGGTAGATCGCCTCCAGCTCGGCGGCGACCTGCGACCACTCGCGATCGGCCCCCCCGGGCTCGACCAGCTCGTAGGAGGCGGGGAAGTAGCGCTCCAGCAGCTCGCCCGTCTGCGGCGAGGCTGACCGTGCGAGCGTCGAGCCGGCCGAAGAAGATCTCGACCAGCGGCCGCGCCACCTGGGTCGAGAGCACCCGCTCCTGCGGCGCGTGGAAGGTGGCGACGTTGAGCGACGAGGAGTGGCGCAGGGCGGTCGAGGAGACGCGCGGCGCGAAGGGGTCGTGGACGTGGACGATGTCCGCGGTGGAGGCGCGCAGCAGCTTTTTGACCTGGTCGCCGACGCCGGCGACCCGCACCGCGTGGCCGCGCCGCTCCAGCTCCGCCGAGACCCGCTCGATGTAGTGGTTGACCGGGTTCTCGGTGCCACGCCGGTGCGGCGTGACCTGCACTATCGAGAGCTTGCTCGGACACGGGCCGCAGCATAAGACCGATCCCGGCAGAGATCGGAGGGATTGGGACGCCGGGGGTAGGTTTCCGGGAACTCCCGGCCGAAGGCCGGCCCGGAAACCTACCCCCGGCGTCCCTCTACGCCTCGACCTCTGTCGCCGGCTTCTCGACCTTGGAAGCGCCCGCGCGCGTTGGCCGCGATGAACTCCTCGGTCTGCTCGCGCGCTTCGTCGTCGGGACGCTGGCGAGTGCGGCGACTTCATCAGGTAGCTGGAGGGCCCGTCGAGCTGGCCGGCGATGCCGTTGTTGAGCGCCAGCTTGATCAGCCGCACCGCGTCGATCACGACGCCGGCCGAGTTGGGCGAGTCCCAGACCTCGAGCTTGAGCTCGACGTTGAGCGGCACGTCGCCGAAGGCTTTGCCCTCGAGGCGGATGTGCGCCCACTTGCGATCGGTCAGCCAGGCGACGTAGTCGGAGGGGCCGACGTGGACGTCCTCGGCGGGCAGCTCGTGGCCCATGATCGAGGTGACCGCGTTGGTCTTGGAGATCTTCTTCGAGTCCAGCCGCTCGCGCTCGAGCATGTTGTAGAAGTCCATGTTGCCGCCGACGTTGAGCTGCGAGGTGCGCTCGACGCGGACGCCGCGGTCGTGGAAGAGGCGGGCGAGCTGGCGGTGGACGATCGTCGCCCCGACCTGGGACTTGATGTCGTCGCCGATGATCGGCAGGCCGGCCTCTTTGAAGCGCTTGTCCCAGTAGTCCTCGCGGGCGATGAAGACCGGCAGGCAGTTGACGAAGCCGACGCCGGCCTTGAGCGCCTGCTCGACGTACCACTTGGTCGCGTCCTCGGAGCCGACCGGCAGGTAACAGACCAGCACGTCCGCCTTGGTCTCCTTGAGGATGCCGACGACGTCAGCGGTTTCGCCCGGCGCCTTGGTGATCTTCTCCTTCAGGTACTTGCCGAGGCCGTCGAGGGTCATGCCGCGCTCGACCTTGACGCCGAGGTTGGGCACCTCGGCGAACTTGATCGTGTCGTTCTGGCCCGACCAGATCGCCTCGGAGAGATCCTTGCCGACCTTCTCGGAGTCGATGTCGAAGGCGGCGACGAACTCGACGTCGCCGACGTGGTAGCCGCCCAGGTCGACGTGCATCAGGCCGGGCACTTCCTCGGCGGGGTCGGCGTCCTTGTAGTACTGGACGCCCTGGATGAAGCAGTTGGCGCAGTTGCCGGTGCCGACGATCGCGACGCGGACCTTCTCGTCCGTGCGGGCGGCGCCGTTGCTGCCGTTTGCTCCGTTGCTATCGCTCATGTAATTCGAAGTCCTTCCTCGATCGGGCTAGGTGGCAAGGGACACCCTGGGCCGCGACTGGTTACAGATCTGTTGGGTCCGAGCCCCTCGTTTGAAAGCTGGTTTCGGACGTGCCATACACGCTGGATCGTGGTGATGATGGTCAGCGCCGCGATCAGGTAGACCGAGGGCGCCAGCAGTTCGAAATCGCCGAGCCCGGCGCCCTTGGCGAAGACCAAGCCGACGGAGAGTATGACTACCCGCACGGGACGCGTCGCCAACCCCACCTTGCACTCGACCCCGAGCGCCTCGGCGCGGGCGCGCGTGTAGGAGACCATCAGCGAGCCGAGCACGGCGACGACGCACATCGCGGCGGCGAAATCCTCGCCGTTGGCGGCGAAGTAGCCGGCCACCGCGGCGAGCACGATCCCCTCCTCGATCCGGTCCAGGGTCGAGTCGAGGAAGGCGCCGAAGAGCGTGCCCTTGCCCGACATGCGCGAGTAGCGGCCGTCGAGCGTGTCCATCACCGAGCCGACGATGAAGGCGACGCCGGCGAGGAAGAAGAGGCGCTGGGTGACCAGGCCGGCGGCGACCAGGTTGCCGATCAGGCCGGCGATCGAGATCGCGTTCGGAGTCAGCCGCGACTCGATCAGGCGCTCGCGGGCGTAGGCGCGCAGCTCCTGGCCGTTGCGGGCCTGACGACCGTTGCGGCGACCGCCAGGTGCCCTCGGGGGCGCCGAAGAATCCATCGAGTTGAGGCTACCGGGCGGAGAGCCGCGGCCGAACGGCTCAGGCCTCTGCCTCCTGCGGCCGCCGGGGCGAGCGCCAGGCCCAGGCGTCGGGACGGGCGCGGGCGAGCAGGCGCTGGGCGACGAGCGCCGAGGCGCGCGGCGACCATCCAGCCGAGCGCGACGTCGACCCAGTAGTGGTTGCCGGTGACGATCACGACCCAGGCGATCAGCAGCGGCCAGGAGGCCCACCAGGCCTTCGACCACCAGTGGCGGCAGACGCGGACGCCGGTGCACGCCGATCATCGCGGCGAAGGCGCAGTGCATGCTCGGCACCGCCGCGTAGGGGTTGATGAAGACTTTGGCCAGCGAGGAGTCGTGGTTGACGTTGGAGAAGTCGGTGATCGTGTCGACGAAGCCGTGCTGGGGGAACATCCGCGGCGGCGCGGTCGGGTAGAGCGTGTAGCCGACCAGGGCGAAGCCCATCGAGACGACGAACATGTTGCGCACGAAGTAATAGGACTCGTTGCGGAAGAGGTAGAGCCAGACCAGGAAGCCCAGGGCGATCGAGAACTGGGCGTTGAGGTAGAGCTGGTTGGCGAGGTCGATCACCCAGTGCGCGGGCAGGAAGAAGGCCTGCACGCTGGGCTCGAAGAGGGTGTGGGCGGAGCGCTCGAAGTCGATCACCTGCTGGCCGTGGGCGATCGCCTCGGAGCGCTGGCCGTCGGCGATGCCGCGGACGAGCTCGTAGGCGACGTCGACCAGGACCAGGATCCCGAGCTGGCGGCCGGCGTCGCCCCAGCCTTGGGGCAGCTTGGTTCCGATGCGGGCGAGGGCGCGAGACACGGAACGGCCAATTGTAATTCGCCCGGTTAACGGTGCGGGATGGCGAGCGAGTCCGTGCGGCGCTCATGCGACGAAGCTGCGCAACCTGCGATCGATCGACCGCGGAGCGTCGTCGATCCAGGGCCAGTGGCCGCGCGCCGTCGACGAGCTCGAGCTTGGAGCGTGGGGCAGGGCCGCTGGCGTAGGCCTCGGCGAAGCGGGGCTTGAGGAAGGGGTCGTTGGCGCCCCAGAGGACCAGGGCGGGGCAGGCGAGGCGGTCGAGGTCCTTGCCGGCGAGGGCGAGGCGGTCGGGGTCGGCGTGGCGGTAGAGAGCGAGTGTGGCCTCGTTGGTGCCGTGGTCCATGTGGCGCCAGATCATCTCGATGAACTGGGGTGGCATCGGGCGGCGGTCGCCTGAGAGCTGGCGCATGATCAATCCCATCGACGACTTGGTGGTGGTCGCGTTGGCGAGCTCGCCGAGGCCGCGGCGGCGCCAGATCTGGGCGACCCAGTGCCAGCGGAAGCCGGGCAGCAGCGGCACCGCGTTGATCACCACCAGCTTCTCGACCAGGTCCGGCCGTCGCTGGGCGCCGATCAGCGCCAAGCAGCCCCAGTCGTGGACGACCAGCTTGCGGCGGCCGATGCCGAGCTCGTCGAGACAACGTTCGAGGAAGGCCGAGAGCCCGTACATCGAGTAGTCGAAGCGGGTCGGGTCGGGATGGTCGGAGCGTCCCCAGCCGGGCATGTCGATCGCGATCGCCGGGCCGCCGCGCTCGAGGAAGGGCAGCCAGTCCTCGCCGTGGGTCGGGTTGCCGTGGCAGTAGACGGTCGGTGTTCCCTCTCCCGGGACGCGCCGGTAGAAGACGCGCACGCCGTCGACCCGCAGCTCCCCCTCTTCGATTGCGCCGGCCACGCTCGAACCATATGCCTGGCTAGGGTCCGCGCCATGGATTGGAAGCGACCGCCAAAGCGCCGCGTGCGCGCGATCCGCGACCGGCTGCGCGAGATGTACGGGCAGCCGGTCAACGAGCCGCACGGGCACCCGATCGCCGAGCTGATCAAGACGGTGCTCTCCCAGCACACCAACGACCGCAATCGCGACCGCGCCTTCGCCGCCCTGCGCGAGCGCTTCCCGAACTGGGAGGAAGTGCGCGACGCCCCGGTCAGCGCGGTCGAGGAGGCGATCCGGCCCGGCGGCCTGGGCAAGCAGAAGGCGCCGCGGATCCAGGCGATCCTCGAGCAGCTCGGCGAGGAGCCCGACCTCGACTGGACCGAGACCGCGCCGCGCGGCGGAATCGATGGCCTACCTGGACTCGCTGCCGGGGGTCGGGCGTAAAACGGCCGCCTGCGTGCTGATGTTCTCCTGGGGCATCCCCGAGATCCCGGTCGACGTGCACGTGCACCGGGTCGGCGGGCGGCTCGGCCTCTTTCCCGCAGAAGGCCTCCTTCGAACGCGCCCACGACGAGATGCAGGCCGTCGTCGATCCCGAGGACGCCTACGAGCTGCACATGAACCTGATCCGCCACGGGCGCGAGGTCTGCCGGCCGAAACCGCGCTGCGGCGAGTGCGAGCTACGCCGAATGTGTCCCTGGTACCGTGCCGGGCGCAAATGAGCAAAAAAACGTTCATCGTCTTCGGCCTGGTGGTCGTCGTCCTGGCCGTCCTGATCCCCTGGCTCGCCTTCCGCTCCGACGGCGACGCCGCCCGCGGCGCCCAGGAGGTGCCGGCGGACCTGAAGAGCGGCCAGAGCCTCTTCCAGACCAACTGCGGCACCTGCCACACGCTCTACGCGGCCGGCACCGACGGCAACTACGGCCCCGACCTCGACGAACTGCTGGCGCCCTCCGGTCCGGCGGAAGGCCGAGCGACGCTTCGGCGATCAAGGGGATCGAAGGCCGCGTCCTCAACGCGGTCGAAAACGGCGTCGACAGCAGCACCACTCCGGGCCGGATGCCGGGCGGCATCCTCAACGAAGCAGCAGGCGAAGGAAGTCGCCGAATTCGTCGCCCACACCGCCGGAGAGGGTTAGCGGAGCCAATCCCGGAAGGGGTTCCGCTTAACTTTTTCGGTGGAACGTGGTTGGGCTGACGCCCGCTGCGCCTCGACGAAAAAGTACAAGACGCTCCACCCCTTCCGGGATTGGCTCAGTATCAGCTGCTTAGCCTCCGAGGTGTCAGGTCGCTGACGACTCCGGCGTGGTCAGAGGGCCAGAACGGCGGAGTCGCCTGGAAGGGCGTGTCCCCGATCAGCTCGGCATCGTCGCCATCCGAGCGGGCGGCGCCGCGGCTGAGGATCAGGTCGATCCGGGTCCGCAACGTCGAGACCGGGTTGTTCAGCGCCCCCGGCGCGAGCGGCGGGGTGTTCGACTCCTGGCAGCACGAGCTGCCGGGCCCGAGCAGTTTCTCGTTCCAGCTGTCGCGGAACTTGCCGGGCGCGGTGAGCTGCGCGTAGGAGGTGGTCGTGGAGCCGTCCGAGGCGGAGTTGAAATCGCCGGTGGCGACGATCGTCCCGCCCTTGCCCGGGCCGGCGAGGAATTCGGCCGCCTGCGTCTGTTGCACGAGCGGCGATTCCTCGGTTTCGAGGTGGGTGTCGACGAAGCGGAACGGCTGCTGCTTCAGCCTCGCGTCGATGCTGGCCCAGCCGCGGTCGAACGAGAGCGGGCCGACCGGCGATTCGATCGACTGCTGAGTGGCGTAGCGCCCGCTTTGCGGGTTGCTCCAGGTCAGTCCCGGCGTGTCGTCGTTGACGAGGATCACGTCGCGATCTTCGAGCTGCACCGAGCAGGTGATCGTCGGGCCCGGCTGGACGCAGCCTGTCCGGCCAGGGCGAGCGGCGCCGGCCCGATGTTCGCGTTATGCGCGATCGCCGCCGTCGTGTAGTGCAGCCCGCGGGCTTGGAGATCGTTTTCCAGGATGGCGAGGAAGTCGTAGCCGGGGGGCGGGTTCACGCCGCCGGTCGTCCACTTCGTGACCTCCTGCAGGCCGATCAGGTCCGGTTCGTTTTCCTGGATCTCATCGGCGATCGCTTCGGCGCGCTGCGGGAAGTTCGTGTACTGCACGGTCGCGTAGATCCGCGCAACGCCTTCGACGAATGCTTCCGGGGTTGCCGCTTCGAGCGCCGGCCCGAGGCTGGATCCCAGGTAGAGGTTCTGGGTCATAACCGTCAGGTCGCGCTTGCCGTGGCCGTGGCCGTGGCCTTTGCCGTGGTGGCCATGTCCGTGACCATGGTGCTTGGCGTGGTGGTGACCGTTGCCGTAGCGGCCGCGGTCGTCGTGATGGCCGCGGTTGTCGTGCGGCCGAGGCGAGGGCCGGCAGCAGCGCGAAGACGAGCGCGGCCGCAAGCACGACCAGCCGCCGGCAAACGAGATGCATGAGGTCGATTCACATTGGCTCCTCTTCGTTGGCGACCCGCCGTCAGCCGGCGAGTCGGTTTCCGTCGAGGCGCCTCCCACCCGGCGCCCGCCCCTCGCGAGCTGCCCGGCTTGACTAAGCTGCAAACCCACTATAGGCAGACTGTTTGCATCCTCCGATAAATCTGCCATACTGCCGCTTAGATTTCTTAGGCAGAACGAACTAGAGCTGGAGGTAGCTAATAGTGGGTAAGACGATCGGGATCGATCTGGGCACGACCAATTCCTGCGTCGCCGTGCTGGAGGGCGGCGAGCCGACCGTACTGGAGAACTCAGAGGGCGGGCGCACGACGCCGTCGGTGGTCGCCTTCAGCGAGTCCGGCGATCGCCTCGTCGGCACCGTCGCCAAGCGCCAGGCGGTGATGAACCCCGAGAACACGATCTTCTCGATCAAGCGCTTCATGGGCCGCAAGGAGGCCGAAGTCAAAGAGGAGGAGACGATCGTCCCCTACAAGGTCGAGGCCGGCCCCAACGGCGACGTCCGCGTCGACGTGCGCGGCAAGCAGTACAGCCCGCCGGAGATCAGCGCGATGATCCTGCAGAAGCTGAAGGCCGACGCCGAAGCGAAGCTCGGCGAGACGGTCGACAGCGCCGTGATCACCGTCCCCGCCTACTTCAACGACGACCAGCGCCAGGCGACCAAGGACGCCGGCAAGATCGCCGGGCTCGAGGTCAAGCGGATCATCAACGAGCCGACCGCCGCCTCGCTCGCCTACGGGCTCGACAAGGAGACGGCGGACCACACGATCCTCGTCTTCGACCTCGGCGGCGGCACCTTCGACGTCTCGGTGCTCGACATCGGCGACGGCGTCTTCGAAGTGAAGGCGACCGCCGGCGACAACCACCTCGGCGGCGACAACTGGGACAAGGCGATCGTCGAGTGGC
Source organism: uncultured Solirubrobacterales bacterium (assembly GCA_963702065.1). Classification (GTDB taxonomy): domain Bacteria; phylum Actinomycetota; class Thermoleophilia; order Solirubrobacterales; family 70-9; genus VRUE01. The sequence continues at coordinate 2,630,855 of OY969705.1, read as the reverse complement.
TGGTCGCCGAGTTCAAACGCGACCAGGGCGTCGACCTCGCCGCCGACAAGAACTCGCTGCAGCGCCTCTACGAGGCGGCGGAGAAGGCGAAGATCGAGCTCTCCTCGGCGCAGGAGACGCAGATCAACCTGCCCTTCATCACCGCGGTCGAGGGCCAGCCCAAGCACCTCGACATGAAGCTCAGCCGCTCGAAGCTGAACGAGCTGACCGCCGACCTGCTGGAGCGGGTCGTCGGCCCGGTCAAACGGGCGCTCGACGACGCCGGCGACGCGAGTCGACCACGTCGTCCTGGTCGGCGGCATGACCCGGATGCCCGCGGTGCGCGAGCGGGTCGAGGAGCTGACCGGCAAGGACCCGCACCAGGGCGTCAACCCCGACGAGGTCGTCGCCGTCGGCGCCGCGATCCAGGCCGGAGTGCTGGCCGGCGACGTCAAGGACGTGCTGCTGCTCGACGTCACCCCGCTGACCCTCGGGATCGAGACCAAAGGCGGCGTGATGACGAAGCTGATCGAGCGCAACACGACGATCCCGACCAAGAAGTCGGAGACCTTCTCGACCGCCGACGACAACCAGCCCTCGGTCGAGATCCACGTGCTGCAGGGCGAGCGCGAGATGGCCAGCGGCAACAAGAGCCTGGGCAAGTTCCAGCTCACCGGCATCCCGCCGGCGCCGCGCGGCATGCCGCAGATCGAGGTCACCTTCGACATCGACCCGAACGGGATCATCCACGTCACCGCCAAAGACCTGGGCACCGGCAAGGAGCAGAAAATCGAGATCCAGTCCGGCTCCGGGCTCTCCGACGAGGAGATCCAGAGCATGGTCTCCGACGCCGAGAGCCACGCCGAGGAGGACAAAAAGCAGCGCGAGCTGGCCGAGGCGCGCAACCTCGCCGAGAACGCCGCCTACCAGTCCGAGAAACAGCTCGAGGAGCTGGGCGACAAAGTCGACGCGGCGGACAAAGAGGCGATCGAGGCGGCGATCAAGGACGTGCGCGAGGCGCTCGACTTCCGAGAGCGTCGAGGAGATCAACTCGAAGACCGAAGCGCTGACGGCTGCCTTCACCAAAGTGTCGGAGCAGATCTACGCGGCGGCGCAGGCCGAGCAGCGGCAGCGCAATCGGCTGACGGAGGTTCCGCTGAGGGCGGCGACTCCGCCGACGAGGAGGAGGTCGTTGACGCCGAGGTGGTCGATGAGGGTGACGGTGAGGAGAAATGAGGCCGGATCAGCGGGACGACTCCGGGACTGAGGAGCGCCCGCCGGCGGGTCCTGTCGGTGCAGGGGACCCACCGCCCCCTACGGTCGCTAAAGCGTCCTCGGGGGCGGTCCCCCCTACACCGCCACCCGCGGGAGATGCGGATCAGGCTGACGCCGTTGAGAGCGATTTCGATGCGCTGCTCGCCGACACCCAGCGGGAGCGGGATGAGTACCTCGACCTTGCCAAGCGGACCAAGGCTGACTTCGAGAACTTTCGCAAGCGGATGACGGCGGAGGTTCAGGCGGCGTCGGCGCGGGGGAAAGCTGAGGTGATTCGGGAGGTGGTGCCTGTGCTCGATGATCTGGAGCGGGCTATTCAGGCTGCTGGGCTGGATCCGGAGGGGGATTCTGAGGACGGGCTGTCGCATGGGGTGCTGCTCGTGTTCAGGAGCTTGCGGGACTCGCTGACTCGGAACGGGGTCGAGGCCGTGGATCCGAAAGGGGAGAAGTTCGATCCGATGCAGCATGAGGCGCTCTCGACGCTGCCGGCCGAGGGAGTCGAGTCGGGAACGGTCGTCGAGGTGATGCAGAAGGGGTACCGGCTCGGCGAGCAGTTGATCCGGCCTGCCCGCGTGGTGGTGAGCGAGTAACGGGTGGCTGAGGATCTCTACAAGGTGCTGGGGTCCCAAAGGGGCCTCCGAGGACGAGATCAAGAAGGCGCACCGCAAGCTGGCGCGCCAGTACCACCCTGACCGCAACCCCGACGACCCGAAGGCGGAGGAGCGCTTCAAGGAGATCCAGGGCGCCTACGACACGCTCTCCGACCCTGAGAAGCGCAAGGAGTACGACGCGGGTGGCATGTTCGGCGGCTTCGGCGGCGGCGGTCCGGCCGGTGCCGGTCCGTTCGGCCCCGGCGGTCCCGGCGCGGCCGGCGGCTTCGACGTCAGCGACATCTTCTCCAACATCTTCGGCCGCGGCGGGGGTGGCGGCGGGCGCAGGCCCAGCAGGTGCGCGGCCGCGACCTCGAAACCGAGATCAGCCTCAGCTTCGACCAGGCGGTCAACGGCGCCCAGGTCGACGGTCACCGTGCCGAAGGCCGAACGCTGCCCGACCTGCCACGGCAGCGGCGCCAAACCGGGGACCGCCCGGTCACCTGCCCGCGCTGCGAAGGCCGCGGCATCGACGCCCAGAGCCAGGGCTTCTTCTCGATCAGCCAGCCCTGCCCGCAGTGCGGCGGCGCCGGTCAGATCATCGAGGACCCCTGCCCCACCTGCGGCGGCTCCGGCCTGACCCAACAGACCAAGCGCTACAAGGTCAACATCCCGGCCGGGGTCAAGGACGGCGCGCGGATCCGCCTCGCCGGCAAGGGCGAGGCCGGGCCAGCGCGGTGGCCCGCCCGGGCGACCTCTTCGTCGTCACCCGCGTCGCCGCCTCGCCGGTCTTCAAACGGCTCGACGGCGGCAACCTCGAGGTGACGGTGCCGATCACGATCGCCGAGGCGCTGCGCGGGGCGACGATCGAGGTGCCGACGCTGGAGGGCACGAAGAAGATCAAGGTCGGGCCCGGGACCAAGCACGGCTCGATCCAGCGGCTGCGCGGCGAGGGCGCGCCGAAGGCGAAGGGCCGCGGCAAGGGCGACATCCGCTACCGGCTCGAGATCGAGATGCCGGAGAAGCTGACCGAGGAGCAGGAGGAGGCGGCCGACGAAGCTGGCCGAGGCCTTCAACGGCTCCGACCCGCGGGCCGAGCTGCTGCAAGAGGGCCGCACGGTGAGCGTACGGCGCGAACGGATCGACGTCTCGATCGACTCCGATCGGGCGTCTTCATGATCTCGGTCGCCGCCGAGCTCGCCCACATGCACCCGCAGACGCTGCGGATCTACGAGGCGCGCGGGCTGATCCAGCCGAAGCGCTCGCCGAAGAACACCCGGCTCTACTCGCAGCGCGACGTCGAGCGCCTGCGGCGGATCCAGCAGCTGACCGCCGAAGGCCTGAACCTGGCCGGGGTGGAGAGGGTGCTGGCGCTGGAGCGCAGGCTGCAGAGAGCTGGAAGGAGGAGCCGATGCAACCGGATAGGTTCACCGTCAAGTCGCAGGAAGCGGTGGCCGCGGCCCAGGCCCTCGCCGCCGAGCGCAAGAACCCGGAGGTGACGCCCGCCCACCTGCTGGTCGCCCTGCTGCGACAGGAGGACGGGCTGGTGGTGCCGATCCTGCAGAAGCTCGGCGCCGACCCGAGCGCGATCGCGAGCCGTGCGGTGGCGGCCGTCGAGGAGCTGCCGAAGCTGAGCGAGACCGCCGAGGTCCGCCCCTCTTCCGCCCTCGTCGGGACCCTGCAGCAGGCCGAGAAGGAGATGGCCAAGCTCGGCGACGAGTACATCTCGACCGAGCACGTCCTGCTGGCGCTGACCGACTCCGCCTCGGGCGTCGCCGAGATCCTGCCCGACCGCGGCCCGCTCGAGAAGGCCGTCGCCGAGGTGCGGGGCCCGCACAAGGTCACCTCGCCCAACCCCGAGGACAGCGTCCAGGCGCTGGAGAAATTCGGCCGCGACCTGACCGCCGAGGCCAGGGCGGGGAAGCTCGACCCCGTGATCGGCCGCGACGAGGAGATCCGCCGCGTGATCCAGGTCCTCTCCCGCCGCACCAAGAACAACCCGGTGCTGATCGGCGACCCCGGCGTCGGCAAGACCGCGATCGTCGAGGGTCTGGCGCAGCGGATCGTCGACGGCGACGTGCCGGAGAGCCTGCGCGACCGCCGCGTGATCGCGCTCGACATCGGCTCGCTGCTGGCCGGCTCCAAATACCGCGGCGAGTTCGAGGAGCGGCTGAAAGCGGTGCTGACCGAGGTCCAGGAGGCGGCCGGGCAGATCGTCCTCTTCCTCGACGAGCTGCACACGATCGTCGGTGCCGGCGCTGCCGAAGGCGCGGTCGACGCCGCCAACCTGCTGAAGCCGATGCTGGCCCGCGGCGAGCTGCGCGCGGTCGGCGCGACCACGCTCGACGAGTACCGCAAGCACATCGAGAAGGACGCGGCGCTGGAGCGGCGCTTCCAGCCGGTGCTGGTCGGCGAGCCCGACATCAACGACACGATCGCGATCCTGCGCGGGCTGAAGGAGCGCTACGAGAACCACCACGGGGTGCGGATCACCGACTCCGCGATCGTCGCCGCGGCGACGCTCTCGGAGCGCTACATCGCCGACCGCTTCCTGCCCGACAAGGCGATCGACCTGATCGACGAGGCGGCCTCGCGGCTGAAGATCGAGATCGACTCGATGCCGACCGAGATCGACGAGGTGAAGCGGCGCGTCCAGCAGCTCGAGATCGAGCGCGAGGCGATGAAGAAGGAGACCGACGAGGCCTCCAAGGCGCGGCTCGAGGCGCTCGAGGCCGAGCTCGCCGAGCTGAACGAGAGCTTCAACGAGATGAACGCCCGCTGGCAGAACGAGAAGGGTGCGATCGACTCGATCAACGAGGCCAAGGCGCAGCTGGAGGAGGCGGGCCGCGAGGCCGAGCGGGCCGAGCGCGACGCCGACCTCGAGCGCGCCGCCAAGCTGCGCTACGGCGAGATCCCGGAGCTGGAGAAGACGGTCGCCGAGCAGGAGGAGCGGATCGCCGAGCTGCACGCCGGCGGCGCCTCGATGCTCGCCGACGAGGTGACCGAGGAGGACGTCGCCGAGGTGGTCGCCAAATGGACCGGCATCCCGGTCAGCCGGCTGATGGAGGGCGAGGTCGAGAAGCTGATCCAGATGGAGGAGCGCCTGCACGAGCGGGTGATCGGCCAGGACGAGGCGATCGAGGCCGTCTCCAACGCGCTGCGCCGCTCGCGCGCCGGCCTCTCGGACCCAGACCGGCCGATCGGCAGCTTCCTCTTCCTCGGCCCGACCGGCGTCGGCAAGACCGAGCTGGCGAAGAGCTTGACCGAGCTGATGTTCGACTCCGAGCAGGCGATCATCCGCCTCGACATGTCCGAGTACATGGAGAAGCACACCGTGGCGCGGCTGATCGGCGCGCCGCCCGGCTACGTCGGCTACGAGGAGGGCGGCCAGCTGACCGAGGCGGTGCGCCGCCGCCCCTACGCGGTGGTGCTGCTCGACGAGATCGAGAAGGCCCACCCCGACGTCTTCAACACCCTGCTGCAGATCATGGACGACGGGCGGCTGACCGACGGCCAGGGGCGCACGGTCAGCTTCACCAACACGGTGCTGATCATGACCTCGAACGTCGGCAGCGACCGCATCGTCGGCGAGCAGGTCGACGAGAAGATCCGCGAGCAGATCGAAGAGGTGCTGGCGGCGACCTTCAAGCCGGAGTTCCTCAACCGGATCGACGACACGGTGATCTTCCACCGCCTCTCCAAGGCAGGACATCGGCCGCATCGTCGAGCTGCAGGTCGACCAGCTGATCGGCCGCGTGCGCGAGCGCGGGATCGAGGTCGAGCTAACCGACGAGGCGAAGGCGCTGCTCGGCAACCTCGGCTACGACCCGACCTACGGCGCCCGGCCGCTGAAGCGGGTGATCCAGAAGCAGCTGGTCGACAAGCTGGCGCTGAAGCTGCTCGAGGGCGAGTTCCGCGAAGGCGACTCGGTGCGGGTCGAGCGCCGCCGATGGCGAGCTGATCTTCCAGGCCTCAGGCACAAAAGTGCCCGCCTGAGGCCCCGAAACGCCCCCAGCCGAGCGTCGATGGGAACTAAAGCCCATTACTTGGTGTTAAGGGAAAGGGTTGAGAATCCGAAATACAGCTCTCAACCTGTCAATTTCATGCTCGGACGCCGTCGCATCGATACCTCCGCCCCATTCCGCTCCTCAATCGCCAATGCCGCTTTCGCGGTAGAGGAGCGCGTGGTCTGGGGCGGCGCCGATGTTCTGCGTCGCCTCGCCGAGGCGATCAAGTGGCCGTTTGAGCGAATCATCTGGGCGATCGAGCGCGGCTTCGTCTGGCCGCTGGAGGAGCGGACCGGCGGATTGGAGCGCCCCTGTGCGCGCGCTCGGCGTCGCTCGCCCTCGCCCTGCTTGCCGCGGGCGCCGGTGTCCTCGGCCTGGTCTGGGCTTCCGGCAGCGGCGGTGGCGGGACTCCGTCGGTGCGGCAGGCAGCCGCGCCGGTATCGGCGCCGATCGTGACGACAGGCCCCGCAGACCGCGCCCGCCCCGGCAGCACCGGTGCTGCAGGGGGCAAAGCCCGACTTCAGCGCCGAGCCGGACGCCGGCGCCAAGAGCTCGGGTCGAAGTCGCCGGCTCCGACAGCGCCGCCGCGACCAGCGGCTCGACCGCCGAAGTGGCGAAGTCGGCGACCGACGGGAACGCTGCCGCCACGACTGCCGCCAAGCCCGCCGGGCCGGCGGCGAGCAAGGTCGCCCGCCAGTTCGCCGGCGCCTTCGTCCTCTATCGAGACCGGCCAGAAGACCCCCGAGGTCCGCAGCGCCTTCACCGAGACCGCGACGCCCCAAGCTGGTGCACTCGCTGCTGCAGCGGCCGCCGCGACTGCCGGCCAGCGTCGAGGTGCCGAAGGCGAAGGTGCTCAACGTCGTGGCCGGACCGCACCAGGGCGACACCTACACGCTCAGCGTCTCGCTGCTGCGGGTCGGCGTCACCAGCGAGCTGCGGCTCGACATGCAGCGCGACCCGAAAACCGGTGAGTGGCGAGTGACGGACGTGCTCGGCTGATGGGTCGACTACGCAACACGCTCGCCGTCGCGGCGATCGCCGGCGCGGCGCTGAGCGCCTCGCAGGCCAGTGCCGGCGGAAACCGGCGCCGACCGAGACGATCGCGCCGGCTGCTGGCGAGCAGAACGAAACGCTCGCCGCTCCCGCCGGCCACGCCACCGCCAAGCGGTGGGCACCGCTGGCGAAGCTCCAGCCGAAGAAGAACAGGAAACGACCGAGACGACGCCGGAAGCCGAGCCCGACGGCTGGCGCGGTCCCGACGCCCACGCCTTCAGAAATCTTCGAAGTCCCGTCGATCCCGAGCTCCAGCTGCGCGACCTCGGGGGTGCCGCCGGTCCTGATCCCGATCTACAACCGCGCCGCCGCCGCCTACGGCCTCGGTCCCCAGGGCGCCTCGATCCTGGCCTCGATCAACGGGATCGAGAGCGCCTTCGGCACCAACATGGGGCCGTCCTCGGCCGGCGCGGTCGGCTGGATGCAGTTCATGCCCTCGACCTGGGAAAGCTACGGAGTCGACGCCAACGGCGACGGCGTGCGCGACCCCTACAACCCCGAAGACGCGATCTTCGCCGCGGCGCGCTACCTCAGCGCCGCCGGCATGCCGGCCGACACCTACAACGCGATCTTCGCCTACAACCACGCCGACTGGTACGTCGCCGAGGTTCTCGCCAACGCCTCCTGCTACGGCGCCGCTCGGCGGCGGCGTCAGCGGTGGCTTCGCGCTGACGCCGCAGCTGCACGGACTTCAGCTGCGAGCCGGCGCCGGCCTGGCGCGACGAGATCCCGGCCGAGTACATGGAAGCCTTCGAGGACGCCGCGAGCCGCTACGAACTCGGCCAGCGCGGCGTCTGGGCGCTCGCCGCGGTGGCGCGGCTGGAGTCGAACTTCGGCCGCGGCATGGGCAACGCGCAGATGCGCGAGCGCGGCCCGCTCGGGCTCGAACCGAGCGAGTGGAAGCGCTACGCGGTCGACGGCGACGAAGACGGCCACATCCACCGCGGCGACCCCGCCGACTCGGCGGCGACGCTGGCCCGGCTGATCTGGTCGCGCGGCAGCCTTCGCGCCGGCATCTTCACCCACAACCAGGCCGCAGTGGTACGTGCAGGCGGTCCTCGCCGACGCCGAAGAGCTCGAAGGCAACTGCCACGCCACGACGGTCGACTGGTCGCTCGCGCTGCCGGGCACGGTCGGAGCGCCGATCAACTGGGACAACCTGACCCTCTCCAACGACCTCGAGCTGCGCGACATCACCTCCGGCGCGCTCGACCCGCGCATCGTCGCGCTGATCGGGGCGATCACCCAGCAGCACCAGCTGACGCTCTCCGCCGCTGCGCTCCGACCACTCCGAGTACACGACCAGCGGCTACGTCTCCAACCACTACATCGGGCCGGGCGATGGACATCGCCGCGGTCGACGGCGTCTCCTGCACCGACACCGCGGTCAACGCCCCCTGCGCCGAACTGGCCCGCACCCTCGCCTACACTGCCGGTCCCCCTGCACCCGACCGAGCTCATCTACTGCTTCGACGTCGACGGTCCGGGGCCGGCATTTGCGCTGCCAGATCACTGCGATCACGTTCACGCGGGCTTCGACGGCTAAGACCTGACAGGGGAGTCGGGGGTCCCTCCCCAGGCCGCTTCGCGGGAGTTCCTGGGGAGGGACCCCCGACTCCCCTCCCGCCGGTAACGTAGGTTCGAAGCCCCCGTCCGAGAGGAGACCGCGATGCCGACTTACGTGATGCTCACGAACCTGACCGCCGAGGGGATCAGGACGCTGAAGAACAATCCTGGGCGGGTGGCCGAGGTGAACAAAGAGGTCGAGCAGATCGGGGCGAAGGTGGTTGCCCAGTACGCGACTTTGGGTCAGTACGACTTCGTCACGATCGTCGAGGCGCCCGACGAGAAGACGATGGCCAAGGTCTCGGTCGAGCTCGGCTCGCGCGGGACGATGACCAGTCAGACGCTGGCGGCGATGTCGGCCGACGACCTGTCCGGCGCGCTCTAGGCGGGCGAGCGCTTGAAGATCCTCGTCGTCGGCGGAGGCGGGCGCGAGCACGCGATCGTGCGGGCGCTGGCCCGGTCCGCACACGCGCCGGAGCTGCTCTGTGCGCCGGGCAACGCCGGGCATCGCGGCCGACGCCGAGTGCCTGCCGGAGATCGCCGCCGACGACGTCGAGGCGATCGTCGCCGTGGCGCGCGAGCGCGGCGTCGACCTGGTCGTGGTCGGGCCCGAGGCGGCCCTGGTTGCCGGTGTCGTCGACGCGCTCGAGGACGCCGGCGTGCCCGCCTTCGGACCGAGCGCGGCGGCGGCCGAGCTGGAGGGCTCGAAGGCCTTCGCCAAGGAGCTGATGAGCGAGGCCGGGGTGCCGACCGCTTCGCACGTGCTGCTGCGCAGCCGCGAGCAGGCGCTCGCCGCAGATCGCCCGCGCCTCCTACCCGGCGGTGCTCAAGGCCGACGGCCTGGCGGCGGGCAAGGGCGTGATCATCTGCGGCTCGCGAGGCCGAGGCGCGCGAGGCGATCGACGTCTTCTTCACCGAGCAGCGCTTCGGCGAGACCACCGTGGTCCTGGAGGAGTTCCTCGAGGGCGAGGAGCTCTCGCTGCTGGCGCTCTGCGACGGCGAGAACGTCGTGCCGCTGGCGCCGGCCCAGGACTACAAGCGGATCTTCGACGGCGACGAGGGACCGAACACCGGCGGCATGGGCAGCTACTCGCCGGTGCCGGGCTTCGGCCCGGCCGAGGTCGAGGAGATCGTCGACGCGGTGCACCGGCCGATCGTCGCCGCGATGGCGCGGCGCGGCCGTCCCTTCCACGGCGTCCTCTACGCCGGCCTGATGATCGGCCCCGACGGGCCCAAGGTGCTCGAGTTCAACACCCGCTTCGGCGATCCCGAGACGCAGGCGGTGCTGCCGCGGCTGCGCTCCGACCTGGTCGACCTCTGCCTCGCCGCGCGCGAGCCGGGCGGCCTGGCCGGTGCCGAGGCGGAGTTCGGCGAGGACTGGGCGGTGACGCTGGTCCTGGCCTCAGCCGGCTACCCGCGAGTCCTCCTCCAAGGGCGACGTGATCGGCGGCCTCGAGGCCGCCGCCGAGCTGGCCGAGGTCACCCACGCCGGCACCGCCGCGCGCGACGGCGAGATCGTCACCGCCGGCGGACGCGTACTCAACCTGACGGCATTGGGAGCGACGCCGGCCGAGGCCCGCGATCGTGCATACGATGCCGCAAGTCGGATCGAGTTCGAGGGAATGCAGATGCGATCCGACATCGCCGCCCGCGCGGTCGACCGCGTCGCCAGCTAGCCAGTCACACCAGAGAGGATGAGATGAGCGAGATCTCAGAGGAGCCCCAGCCCACCGGGGCGAAGCCAACGAGCCCAGGTCGGCGAGGCCTGGCGATGCCCGCGGTCGAGGAGGCCTTCGAGGAAATCGACGTCGACGAGCCCCTGGTCGGGATCATCATGGGCTCGAAGAACGACAAGCCGAAGATGCAGCCGGCCGGCAAGGCTCTGCACGAGGCGGGCATCCGCTACGAGGTGCGGGTGATGAGCGCCCACCGCGACCCCGAGCTGGTGCGCGAGTACTGCACCAACGCGCGGATGCGGGGGCTGAAGGTGATCATCGCCGGCGCCGGCATGTCGGCCGCGCTGCCCGGCGTCGCCGCCGCCCACAGCGACCTGCCGGTGATCGGCGTGCCGATCCTCGGCAAGAGCCTCGGCGGTCTCGACGCGCTGCTCTCGGCGGTGCAGATGCCGCCCGGGCATCCCGGTCGCCTGCGTGGCGATCGACGGGGCGAAGAACGCCGGGATCCTCGCGGCGCGGATCATCAACGCGTGATCCCGCGCTACACCCGCCCCGAGATCGGCGCGGTCTGGTCGCCGCAGCGCAAGTTCGAGTGCTGGCTCGAGGTCGAGCTGGCGGCGACCGAGGCCTGGGCCGAGGAGGGCGCGGTGCCGCGCGAGGCCGCCGAGGCGGCGCGAGCGAACGCGGCCTTCACGGTCGAGGCGGTCAACGAGCGCGAGAAGGTCACCGACCACGACGTCGCCGCCTTCGTCGACGTCGTCGCCGCCTCGGTCGGCGAGCACGGGCGCTGGATCCACTACGGGCTGACCTCCTCCGACGTGCTCGACACGGCGCTGGCGCTGCAGCTGCGCGAGGCCGGCGAGGTCGTGCTGGCGAGCGCCCGCGCCTACCGCGACGCGCTGATCGAGCGGGCGCTGGAGCACCGCGACACGCTCTGCGTCGGCCGCACCCACGGCGTCCACGCCGAGCCGACCACCTTCGGCCTGCGCCTCGCCGGCTTCGCCTTCGAGGCCGACCGCAACCTCGACCGGCTCAGCGACGCCTTCGACCAGCTCGCCTTCGGCAAGCTCTCCGGCGCCGTCGGCACCTACGCCTCGGTGCCGCCGGCGGTCGAGGCGCGGGTGATGGAGCGGCTCGGCCTGAAGCGCGAGGACGTGGCGACCCAGGTGATCCCGCGCGACCGCCACGCGGTGCTGACCTCGCGCGATCGCGATCGCCGGCGCCGGCCTCGAGCGCTTCGCCACCGAGGTCCGCAACCTGCAGCGCACGGAGGTGCGCGAGGTCGAAGAGCCGTTCGCCTCGGGCCAGCAGAAGGGCTCCTCGGCGATGCCGCACAAGCGCAACCCGATCCGCACCGAGCGGATCACCGGCCTCGCCCGCGTCCTGCGCGGCTACGCCCAGACCGGCCTCGAGAACGTCGCCCTCTGGCACGAGCGCGACATCTCCCACTCCGGCGCCGAGCGGGTGATCCTGCCCGACGCGACGATCGGGCTCGACTACATGCAGGACCTGGCGACCAAGGTCGCCGCCGGGATGACGATCCGCACCGACCGCATGCGCGAGAACCTCAACCTCACCCACGGCGCCCTCTTCAGCCAGCGCGCCCTCACCGCCCTGGTCGAGTCCGGCCTCACCCGCGACGAGGCCTACCGCGTCGTCCAGGAGAACGCCCAGCAGGCCTGGGACACCGGCACCGAGTTCCGCGACCTGCTCGGCACAGGCGGCGCCCGAGCTCGACCTCGACGCCGTCTTCGACTACAGCGCCTACCTCACCCACCTGCCCGAGATCTTCGAGCGGCTGGAAGCGCTGCGCGGCTGAGAGTCGCCGGACCGGTTAGACCGGGATCACGGTCAGGCCGGCGACGCCGTTGAGGGCGTCGAAATCGCCGTCCTGGGTCAGGACCGGCATCTCATAGGCAGCCGCCGTCGCGGCAATCCACACGTCGTTTATCTCAACCCGGCGCCCGGAAGCCGCCAGGTAGGTGCGCATCTGCGCCCAGGCACGAGCGACCTGCTCATCGACAGGAAGGACGGTGAAACGCCCGCGACGCCTCGTAGCGTCGCCAATACGTCGATCCCGGCTTGCGATGTCCGACAGCTGCCAAAACGCCGACCCGAAGCTCGGCCTCGGGTTACGACCGAGATCGCGTTCTGTCTCGGGAAGCGCCTCCTGCCGCAACGGGCGGCCGTCCTCTCGACGCAATGAGGACCGACGTGTCGAGGAGACCGCGAGGAGGTCGTTTCGGTCGCTCACCAGAGCGGTTGAGCCTGTCTTCATCAGTCGTTTCACCGAGCCGCTTGAGATCGTCGCGGAGACCAGGATCGGCGGAGTGCGTCTTGGTGACGATCTCGATCACCTCGTCCGAGGCCCGAGCCAGCGCGGACCGTCGGGCCGGTGTGGCAACAAGGTCGGCAACCGGCTTGCCGCGCACGGTGATCACCATGCTCTCGCCCGCCTCGACGCGCTTGAGCAGGTCGGCGGTTTTGTTCCGTAGCTCTCGTGTCGCGACTTCTACGATAGTGCGACGATCGTAGCATCTGCCTCAGGGCGCTCTGCCGCTAGGGTTCGCGGCCGTGGTTCTCTACACCTGTGGACAGAAGAAGACCGGGCCGGCGTTTGCGCATCCGTGCGCGAAGGCGGGCAAGGCGCTCGACGCGGCCGGCTACAGCTACGAGCTGAAGACGGTCGGCGGCTACCGGCTGATGCCCTGGACCTGGGGCAGCCGCGACGAGGACCGGGCCGAGGTGAAGCAGCTGAGCGGCACCAACGAGGTGCCGATCCTGGTCCTCGACGACGGCGAGGTGATCTCCGGCTCGAGCACGATCGCGCGCTGGGCGCAGGAGCATCCTGCCGCTCGGGCCGCCGCCAAGTCCTAGTCCACGCTGGTCCCTCTCGCTCCCCGTTTAGGCGATCCCACTGCGGTAGGCGACAACCGGTTCGGCCTTGCCCTTCAAGGTCAGACTCCAGCCGCTCCCCGGGCGGTTCGGCGAGCCGCTCGGCGAGCCGAGCCGAGACGACGATCTCGCCGCCGTTCGCCTCCCCCTGCAGCCGCGCGGCGACGTTGACGACGTCGCCGATCGCCGTGAAGTCGTTGAGCGAGCGTTTGCCGACGTTGCCGACGAAGGCCTCGCCGTAGTCGAGGCCGATTCCGACCTCGACGAATGGGCCCTCGGCGCTGCCGTAGCCGATCCGGCCCAGCAGCTCGCGGCGCTGTTCGAGCATCGTCGTCGCCGGGCTCCTCGAAGCGCCCGTACATCGGCAGGTAGAGCGCCATCACCTCGTCGCCGATCAGCTTGTCGATCATCGCCTCGGGGAAGAGAACGTCCTCGGCGCAGGCGTAGAAGCGGCGCAGCAGGACGCTGACCGCCTCGGGATCGGACTGCTCCGAGAGCCGGGTGAAGCCGCGCAGGTCAGCGAAGAGCACCCCGGCATCGGTCGTCATCCCGCCCGGCGGCGAGGCCTCGACGCAGGTGGCGCAGAGGTTCGGGTTCTTGCGCGACTGCCGGTAGCCGAGCGGGCGGATCAGGCGGCTGCCGAAGCCGGCGAAGGGCGCACCGCAGATCCCGCAGCGCGGGCTGGACGGGAGCGCGCGCAGCAGGCGGCTCAGCGCGCTCTCCATGCCGCCGGATGCCACCTCGAAATAGGCGGCCCAGTCCTCGGAGGTAAGCGGCTCAGCGCCGTCCTTGCGCGCCGCCTTGCGCATGCGGCGCAGCGCTTGGCGCTGCCAGCGCGTCAGCCGATCCGCATCGCAATCGCCGGCCATCCCATGATCGTAGGCGCCCTGTCGAGCGTTGAGAGCGTGTTGGCCCGGACTAGGCGGCGACCAGGTCGCGCTCGCGCGCCGGGTGGCGGGCGGTGACGACGACCGGGGTGCCGGCGCGCGGCGAGAGGGTGATGTTGCGGCGGCCGATCTTCTCCGGCGCCGGGCTGGCCTTGTGCAGCTCGCAGCGGGTCAGCACCTCGCGCAGGACGATCCGCATCTCGAACTCGGCGAAGGCGGCGCCGATGCAGCGGCGGATGCCGCCGCCGAAGGGGATCCAGGCGTAGGTGTCGGGCCCGTCCTCGAGGAAGCGCTCGGGGCGGAAGGCGAAGGGCTCGGGGTAGACGTCGGCGCGGGTGTGGGTGAGCCAGATCGCCGGGGTCACGTCGGTGCCGGCGGGCAGGGTCAGCCCGTCGGACGACGAGATCGGCGTTGAGGCGGCGGCCGGCCAGCGGCACGACCGGGCGCAGCCGCAGCGACTCGCTGATCACGGCGCGCAGGTAGTCGTCCTCGCCGGCCTCGAGCGACTCGCGCAGGCGCTGCATCGGCCCCGGGTGGCGCAGCAGCAGGTCGAAGGTCCAGGCCAGCGCCGTCGCGGTGGTCTCGTGGCCGGCGAGCAGCAGGGTCATCAGCTGGTCGCGCAGGTCGGTGTCGCTCATCCCGCAGCCGTCCTCGAAGCGGGCCTGCATCAGCAGCGAGAGGATGTCGTCGCGCTCCTCGTAGTCGCCGCGGGCGCGGTGCTCGGCGATCTCGGCGTAGAGCAGCTCGTCGGCCAGCTTGAGCTGGCGTTCGAACTTGGCCCAGGGCCCGCGGCCGCCGAAGCGGCGCGAGGCGAGGCCGATCAGCTGGGCGAAGGGCGAGGCGGTCTCCTCCAGCACCTTGGTGAGGACGACGCGCAGGCGCTCCAGGCGCGGGCCGTCGGCGACGCCGAAGACGACGCGCAGGATCACCTCGAGCGTGATCGCCTGCATCCGCGGGTGGATCGGGAACTCCTCGCCGAGCGGCCAGGAGTCGATCTCGCGGTCGACGATCTCCTCGACCAGCGGCTGGTAGGAGCGCATCCGCTCGCCGTGGAAGGGCGGCAGCATCAGCTTGCGGTGGGCGAGGTGATCGGCGCCCTCGGTGACCAGCAGCGAGCGAGCGCCGACGATCGGCGTGAGGATGATGTCGCGCCCCGGCGGCAGCCCGTGCGAGCGCTCCATATAGAGGGCCTTGATCGCGGCCGGGTCGGAGATCATCACCATCGGCCGCTCGAAGGTGAGGAATTTGACGCTGAAGTTGTCGCCGTACTTTTCCCGGCACTCCTGCATGAAGGGCAGCGGCCGGAAGCTCCAGCGCAGCGTCTGCACCAGGGGCGAGCTCTTCGGTTCGGGCGGCAGGCTCACGGCGAGAAGGATCGCAGACTGGCTGCTCAGCCAGGGTGAAGGCTCGGTTCAGCCACGCCGCGCTCCTCGCTAGCATCGCGCCAATGCCGCCCATCACCGATCTGAAGCTCCACTCCTCCGGGAAGGTCCGCGAGATCTACGAGTGGGAGGACGACCTGCTGATGGTCGCCTCCGACCGGATCTCGATCTACGACATCGTGATGCCGACGGCGATCACCGACAAGGGCAAGGTGCTGAACCGGATCTCGGAATTCTGGTTCGAGCTGACCGGCGACATCGTCCCCAACCACTTCATCTCGGCCGACGTGCCGGAAGAGGTGGCGGAACGGGCGATGCGGGTGCGGCGGCTGGAGATGTACCCGGTCGAGTGCGTCGTGCGCGGCTACCTCTCCGGCTCGGGCTGGAAGGAATACAAGAACGGCGGCGCCGTCTGCGGGATCGAGCTGCCGCCCAACCTGCTCGAGTCCGACAAGCTGCCGGAGCCGATCTTCACCCCGGCGACCAAGGCCGAGATCGGCGACCACGACGAGAACGTCGACTTCGAGCGCGCCGCCGAGATCGTCGGCGACCGGGCGCTGATGGAGGAGCTGCGGCGGATCTCGATCGAGGTCTACACGCGCGGCGCCGAACACGCGGCGGAGCGCGGGATCATCCTCGCCGACACCAAGTTCGAGTTCGGCCGCCACGCCGGCGCCGAGATCGTCCTCGCCGACGAGGTGCTGACGCCCGACTCCTCGCGCTTCTGGCCCGCCGACCGCTACCAGCCGGGCAGCACGCAGCCATCCTTCGACAAGCAGTACGTGCGCGACTGGGCCAACCGAGAGCGGCTGGGACAAGACCCCGCCCGCCCCCGAGATTCCGCCCGACGTGGTCGAGCAGACGCGGGCCAAGTACGTCGAGGCCTACGAGCGGATCACGGAGCTCTCCTTCTAGTGCCGAAGGCGCGGGTACTGATCCGGCCCGAAGGAGGGGATCCTCGACCCCCAGGGCAAGGCGGTCGAGCGGGCGCTGCCGGCGCTCGGCTTCGAGGGGATCGAGCACGTGCGGGTCGGCCGCATGGTCGAGCTGGAAGCCGAGGACCCGGAGCGGCTCGGCGAGCTCTGCGAGAAGCTGCTCGCCAACCCGCTGATCGAGGACTACGAGATCGAGCAGCTAGACGGCGCCGCCTGATGCGCTGGGGGGTGCTCCAGTTCCCCGGCTCCTGCGACGAGCGGGACGCGCTGCAGGCCTGCGAGCGGACCGGCGCCGAGGCGCGGCTCGTCTGGCACGAAGAGCGTGACCTCGACGGCATCGACGCCGTCGTCGTTCCCGGCGGCTTCTCCTACGGCGACTACCTGCGCGCCGGCGCGATCGCCCGCTTCTCGCCGGCGATGGAGGCGGTCAGCGAGTTCGCCGCGGCGGGCGGCCCGGTGCTGGGGATCTGCAACGGCTTCCAGGTCCTCTGCGAGGCGGGCCTGCTGCCGGGCGCCCTGCTGCTCAACGAGAACCTGCGCTTCACCTGCCGCCAGCGTCGACGCTGATTGCCGGCGACGACGAGCGGCTCTCGATCCCGGCCAAGCACGGCGAAGGGCGGTACTGGGCGCCGGAGGAGATGCTCGACGAGCTCGAGGCGAACGGGCAGGTCGCCTACCGCTACGCGCCGGGGCAGAACCCGAACGGCTCGGCGCGGGACATCGCCGGGGTGCGCAACGAGGCCGGCAACGTGGTCGGGCTGATGCCGCATCCCGAGCACGCGGTCGATCCGCTGACCGGCTCGACCGACGGGCTGCGCGTCTTCGAGGCCGTCGCCGCGGCCGGGGTGGCAGCGTGACGGTCGAGGTCGCCAAGCACCGCGAGCTGGGGCTGACCGACTCCGAGTTCGAGCTGATCGTCGAGAAGCTCGGCCGCGAGCCCAACGACGTCGAGCTGGCGATGTTCAGCCTGCTCTGGTCCGAGCACTGCGCCTACAAGCACTCGCGCAAGCTGCTGCGGCGGCTGCCGACCGAGGGCGAGCGGGTGGTGATGGGGCCGGGCGAGAACGCCGGCGCCGTCGACATCGGCAACGGCCACGCGATCGCCTTCAAGGTCGAGTCCCACAACCACCCGAGCGCGGTCGAACCCTTCCAGGGGGCGGCGACGGGGGTGGGCGGCATCCTCCGCGACGTCTTCGCGATCGGGGCGCGGCCGATCGCGATCCTCGACTCGCTGCGCTTCGGCGAGCTCGACTCGCTGCGCTCGCGCCACCTGCTCGACGGCGCCGTGCGCGGGATCGGCCACTACGGCAACTCGATCGGCGTGCCCAACGTCGGCGGCGAGATCTACTTCGAGGCCCCCTACGAGCACAACTGCCTGGTCAACGCGATGTGCCTCGGCATCGCCAAGCAGGCCGACATGGTCCGCGCCGCCGCCGCCGGGGTCGGCAACGCGGTGGTGCTGATGGGCGCCTCGACCGGGCGCGACGGGATCGGCGGCGCCTCGGTGCTGGCCTCGGCCGAGCTCGGCGAGGGCGACGACGCGAAGCGGCCGACGGTGCAGATCGGCGACCCCTTCGAGGAGTCGAAGGTGCTCGAGTGCTGCCTGGAGCTGCTGGAGAAGGGGCTGCTGGTCTCGCTGCAGGACCTCGGCGCCGCCGGGCTGACCTCCTCGGCCGGCGAGATGGCCTCGGCCGGCGGGGTCGGCATCGACCTCGACGTGGCCCGGGTGCCGCTGCGCGAGGCCGACATGGAGCCCTTCGAGATCATGGTCTCCGAGTCGCAGGAGCGGATGCTCGCCGTGGTCGAGCCCGACAAGGTGGCCGCGGTGCTCGCGGTCTGCGAGAAATGGCAGACCGGCTCGGCCGAGATCGGCGTCGTCACCGACAGCGGCCAGATCCGGATGCTGCGCAACGGCGACCTCGTCGGCGAGATGCCGGTCGAGGCGCTGGTCGACGGCTGCCCGCTCTACGACCTCGAGCCCGGCCGAGCCGGAGGGATGGATCTACGGCAACCGGGCGACGCTCGCCGAGGGCGCCTCCAGCGAGGAGACCCTGCTCGCCCTGCTCGCCTCCCCCAGCATCGCCTCCAAGCGCTGGGCCTTCGAGCAGTACGACTCGGTGGTCGGCTCGCGCACGGTGCGCCGGCCGGAGTCCGCCGACGCCGCGGTGCTGCAGATCCCCGAGGCCGGCAACGCGATCGCGGTCTCGATCGACGGCAACGGCCGCCGCGTCGCCTGCGACCCCCACGCCGGCACGATCGAGGCGGTGCTCGAGTGCGCCCAGAACCTCGCCTGCGTCGGCGCCGAGCCGCTCGGCCTGACCAACTGCCTCAACTTCGGCAACCCGGAGAAACCGGCCCCCGCCTGGCAGCTCGACCGGCGGTCAGCGGCCTCGCCGAGGCCTGCGAGCGCTCGGCGTGCCGGTCGTCGGCGGCAACGTCTCGCTCTACAACGAGGGCCCCGAAGGCCCGATCTACCCGACCCCGGTGGTCGGCATGGTCGGCGAGCTGCCCGACCCGGCCAGGACCTGCGGCAGCGCCTTCGTCCGCGAGGGCGACGCGATCGCCCTGCTCGGCCCCTTCTCCCCGACGCCTCGCCGGCTCGCGAGCTGGCCAAGCAGCGCGGCGAGCTCGACACCGGCCTGCCCCGGCCCGACGTCGCCGCGGTCGCCGCCGCCTGCGCGACCGTCCGCGACGCGGTCCGCGACGGGCAAGCTCTCCTCCGCCCACGACATCAGCGACGGCGGCCTCGCCTGCGCGCTGGCCGAGTCCGCGATCGGCGGCGGCGTCGGCTGCCGCGTCGACGTGCAGCCGCTGCGCGAACGCGGCTGCTCCCCGGAGGAGGCGCTCTTCGGCGAGGGCCCCGGCGGCTTCCTGCTCAGCGGCGAGCGCGAGGCGCTCGAAGCGCTGGGGGCGACCCTGATCGGCGAGGTCGGCGGCACCACGATCGAGGTCGCCGCCGGCGACCGCAGCTTCACCGTCGGCGTCGGCACCGCCGAGGGCGCCTGGCTCTCGCTCACCGTTTAGAACCGCGCCGAAGCGGGCATTTCTAGCGGTGCGTCCCCGCCCCCGCGGGGATGGAGATGGAGGGATGGAATTGACAGCTCGCGTAGCGGCCATCGGCTTGGTTTGCCTGGGCGCAATAGCTCTCGTGATCCTCCTCCTGTCCTCGGGCGAGGAGTCCAGCGCGAAGGGGCGCACCCTGACCTTCTTCGTCGCGATCCAGCCGGGCGGCTCGATCGAGGAAGTCTCCAAACGCTGCTCGGAAGAATCGAACGGGCGCTACACGATCGAACCGGAATTCCTCCCCACCGACGCCAGCCAGCAGCGCGAACAGCTGGTCCGCCGGCTTGGTGCCGATGACTCCTCGATCGACATCATCGGCATGGACGTGATCTGGACCGGCGAGTTCGCCAACGCCGGCTGGGTCGAAGAGTGGACCGGCAAACGAAAGAAAGAAGTGACTGAAGAGGTCTTCCCCGGCGTGATCGAAACCGCCTCCTTCGAGAACAAGCTCTACGCCGCTCCCTTCAACACCAACACCCAGCTGCTCTGGTACCGCAAGGACCTGGTCAAGAAAGCGCCGTTGACCTGGGACGAGATGATCGATGAGGCGGAAAAGCTGGGTCGCGACAACGCCGGCACGATCCAGGTCCAGGCCAACCGCTACGAGGGCTTCACCGTCTGGGCCAACGCGCTGATCGAGAGTGCCGGCACGGAGCTGCTCTCCGGACCGGAAAGCGTCGACCTCGCCGAGGGACCGACGACCCGGGCGCTGGAGGTGATGGGCCGCTTCGCCAACTCCTCGGCAGCGCCGCCGAGCCTCTCGACCTCGACCGAGGACACCGCGCGGATCGCCTTCGAGTCGGGCGAATCGGCCTTCATGACCAACTACACCTTCGCCTACGCCAGCGCCTCCGAAGAAGCACCGGAGATCGCCAAGAACATGGGCTTCGCCCGCTTCCCGCGGACCGATGCCGACCGGCCCAGCAAGCCGCCGCTGGGCGGCTTCAACCTCGCGGTCAGCTCCTTCTCGGAAAACAAGGACATCGACTTCGACGCCGCCGCCTGCCTGGCCAACGGCAAGAGCCAGCTGACCGCGACCGAACTCGACGGCCTGCCGCCCTCGCGCTCGGACCTCTACGCGAACAAGATCGTCACCAAGGCCTACCCGGGCTTCGCCGAGCTGGTCCAACGCTCGATCGAAGACGCTGGGCCGCGGCCCAGCACCGCCGCCTACCAGGACGTCAGCCTGGCGGTG
The DNA here is from genome assembly GCA_963702065.1 of uncultured Solirubrobacterales bacterium. Taxonomy (GTDB): domain Bacteria; phylum Actinomycetota; class Thermoleophilia; order Solirubrobacterales; family 70-9; genus VRUE01. The sequence continues at coordinate 2,610,352 of OY969705.1, read as the reverse complement.
CAGCGCTCGCTGCACCCGCCCGACAAGATCGACCCTGAAGACGCCTCCTCGGTCTACGACGAGCTGCGCTCCAACCTCGAAGACGCAGTCAAGCGGGAAGGGCTGCTGTGAGCGAGAACGCCGCCACGGCCCCGACCAGCGCCCGGACCCGCTCCGAGCACCGTCTTGCCTGGCTGCTCTGCGCCCCCGCGGTGCTGGCGATGCTGGCCGTCACCGCCTACCCGATCGGCTACGCGATCGTGCTCTCGGTCCAGCAGATCGACCTGCGCTTCCCCGACGAGGGCGGCTTCGTCGGCCTCGACAACTACACCACGGTGCTCAGCTCCAGCTTTGGTGGACCGACGTCTTCAACACCGTCTTCCTCACCATCGTCACCGTCGCAATCGAGCTGGGACTGGGGATGGCGATCGCCCTGGTCATGCACCGGGCGATCTTCGGCCGCGGCGTCGTCCGCACCGCGGTCCTGATCCCCTACGGGATCATCACCGTGGTCGCCGCCTTCTCCTGGCAGTTCGCCTTCGCCCCGGACAGCGGCTTCGTCAACCACCTGCCGCTGATCTCCGAAGACATGGACTGGTTCGGCGGTCGCTTCAGCTCCTTCGCCGTGATCATCATGGCCGAGGTCTGGAAGACGACTCCCTTCATGGCGCTGCTGCTGCTGGCCGGGCTGGTGACGATCGACGGCCAGCTGTACGAGGCGGCGAAGGTCGACGGTGCCAGCGCCTGGCAGCGCTTCGTCCGCATCACCCTGCCGCTGATGAAGCCGGCGATCCTCGTCGCGCTGCTGTTCCGCACCCTCGACGCCTTCCGCGTCTTCGACACGATCTACATCATGACCGCCGGTGCGCAGGACACCGAATCGGTCTCGATCCTCGGCTTCAACCAGCTGATCTCGCGGCTCAACCTGGGTCTCGGCTCGGCCGTCTCGGTGCTGATCTTCCTCTGCGTGCTGGCGATCGCCTTCCTCTACGTGAAGGTGCTCGGGACCCGAGTCGAGGAAGGGAGGCCGGGGAGCTGATGCAACGCGGCGGTCGCGAATACGCGCTCTGGAGCATCGCCATCGCGGTGGTGATGATCTTCGCCCTGATTCCCGTCCTCTGGCTGATCTCGATCTCGCTGAAGCCGCCGGAGGCGATCACCGACGGGCGCTTCATCCCCAGCGAAGTCTCCTTCGACAGCTACAAGAGCCTCTTCGAAGGCGGCATCGAAGACAGCCCCTTCATCAAGCCGCTGATCAACTCGATCCTGATCGCTCTCACCACGACGGTGATCTCGATCGTGCTCGCCAGCTTCGCCGCCTACGCGATCGCCCGGCTCGAATTCCCCGGCAAGCGGCTGATCCTCGCCGGCGCTCTGGCGATCGCGATGTTCCCGCCGATCTCGACGATCGGGCCGCTCTTCGACATGTGGCGGGCGCTGGGGATCTACGACACCTATCCCGGCCTGATCATTCCCTACCTGACCTTCTCGCTGCCGCTGGCGATCTACGCCCTGACCGCCTTCTTCCGCGAGATCCCCTGGGAGCTCGAGCAGGCGGCCCAAGTCGACGGCGCGACCCCGTTCCAGGCCTTCACCAAGGTGATCGTGCCGCTCGCCGCACCGGGCATGTTCACCGCCGCGATCCTCGTCTTCATCTTCGCCTGGAACGACTTCCTCTTCGCGATCTCGCTGACCTCCTCAGACGCCTCGCGGACCGTACCCGCCGCGCTCGCCTTCTTCACCGGCGAGTCCTCGTTCACCGAACCGACCGGCAGCATCGCCGCCGCGGCCGTCGTCGTCACCGTGCCGATCATCGTCTTCGTCCTCTTCTTCCAGCGCCGCATCGTCTCCGGCCTCACCGCCGGCGCCGTCAAGGGATAAAGGAGCCCGCAAATGTCAGAGATCACCCTCGAAGGAGTCACCAAGGTCTTCGCCGACGGTCAGGAAGCCGTCAAGGACATGAACCTGGAGATCGGCGATGGCGAGTTCATGATCCTGGTCGGGCCCTCGGGCTGCGGCAAGTCGACCGCGCTGCGGATGATCGCCGGGCTCGAGGACATCTCCAGCGGCGAGGTGAAGATCGGCGGCGACGTGGTCAACGACCGCGCGCCCAAGGAGCGCGACATCGCGATGGTCTTCCAGAACTACGCGCTCTATCCCCACATGACCGTGCGCGAGAACATGGGCTTCGCGCTGAAGCTGGCCGGGGTCGACAAGGGCGAGATCGACAGCAAGGTCGAGGAGGCGGCAAAGACGCTCGACCTCACCCAGCACCTCGACCGCCGCCCGGCCAACCTCTCCGGCGGCCAGCGCCAGCGAGTGGCGATGGGGCGGGCGATCGTGCGCGACCCGCAGGCCTTCCTGATGGACGAGCCGCTCTCCAACCTCGACGCGAAGCTGCGCGTGCAGATGCGCACCGAGGTGGCGAAGCTTCAGTCGCGGCTGGAGACGACGACCGTCTACGTCACCCACGACCAGACCGAGGCGATGACGCTGGGCGACCGTGTCGCGGTGATGCGGGCCGGCGCTCTGCAGCAGGTCGGTACCCCGGCCGAGCTGTACGGGGAGCCGGTCAACCTCTTCGTCGCCGGCTTCATCGGCTCACCGGCGATGAACTTCATGGCGGCCGAGCTGAGCGGCGGCAAGGTGAAGCTGCCGATCGGCGAGGCCGACCTGCCCGAGGGCCTGGGCGACGGCCGCGACGGCAAGGTGGTCGCCGGCCTGCGACCGGAGAGCTTTGAGGACGCCGAGATGATCGGCGACCTGCGCGACGAGCGCGGCGTCGTCTTCGAGGCCGAGATCGACCTGGTCGAGTCACTCGGCTCCGACCTCTACGCCTACTTCCACGTCGAGTCCGGCGCGGTCGAGTCCGATCAGCTCGCCGAGCTGGTCGAGGAACGGCTGGAGGAGACCGGCGTGCCTGAGGTGCGCGAGGGTCAGGAGCAGATCGTCGCCCGCCTCGACCCGGCGAGCAAGATCAAGCGCGGCGACACGGCCCAGCTATGGGCCGACACCTCCAAGCTCCACCTCTTCGACGCCGAGAGCGGCGAGCGGCTGTAGTCGGCGCTATTGGCCGGAGAAGAAGATCGACGAGTGACCGGAGTCTTCTCGTGTGAGGCTTGCCTCGAAACGAGGGCCGGAGAGGCGCACGTCGTCACGACCGGGGAAATCGACGCTCAGCGTCCCTACCCAGGTGGGACCGGCCGGCGTCCGCTGGAAGCTGGCTTCGCCTCGAAATGGCGCGGGCGGGTGCACCGTCGCCGAGGAGAGATCGCTCGCGAAGGCGAAGCTGCTCAGTGGCGCCTCGGCGAAGACGTCTCGAAAGATCTCAAGGCGCCCTCGCTGCTCCTGCGAAACGGCCGAGAACAAGCGCGAGGGGCGCTTCCCACCGGAGTTCTCCACGGCAAAGACGCGTTGGCGCCCCTGGGATGCGACGAGAGATGGGGGGTTCTGACGGGAGGCCTGGGCCGCAGTTCCAGAATTGGGGCGAAGGTTGGGAAAAACGCATTTCACCTTCGTGCCGCTGCTCATCTGCCCGGTCGCCCGCTGGGCATCGACCGAGGTATAGCCCCCTTCTCCCCGGAACCGAATCGTTCCGACGAAGACGCCGTAGCGGATCGTTTCCGGCTTGCCGATGCACTGCTCTTCGAGCTTCCCCTTTCGCATCCGCTCTGTCTTCAGCCTCACCGCGACTCGGCCGAACTTGCCGAAGCGAGCGTCGATGCGCTGCGGCGAAACCTTGCCGCGCACGGTGTAGGAGGTCGCTGCGAAGAAGGATTTACCGCCCTGGAACGCATACAGCGTGACCCGACCACGAATGCGTTGGACCGTGATCCTGTAGCCGGCGTCGCCACGCAAGGAGAAGCTCGCCATCGCGGGGCTGAAAGACCTTTCGGTGGACCCGGCCGCGGGAGTCGCGAGAAAGAGCAGCGCAAACACCGTCAAGGCTGCGGTCCCCCAGCGCCCAGCATTTCTACTCCGCTTAGGCGCATTTTCGTCAAATAGAAGCTTTCCTCGGTATTCCACGGAAGCGGACTGTATGGAAATCGCCGATAGAAGTTCGGTCGCTACTCGCCGGTAGCGGCGAGCGCAGGGGAGTCGCCCTGCGGCGATCTTCGGCCGGCAATCTCGAACGACGGCTTCAGCGCCAACGTCACCGCGCCGGAGACGAGCGCCGCGATGACAGAGAAGAGATAGGCGTCGTCGGAGACGTCGAGAGCGCGGCCGGGAGCGAGGTCGCCGGTTCGCCGACGATGGCGACGAGGATCGCGGTGCCGAGCACGGCGCCGACCTGGCGGAAGGCGGCGTTGACGGCGCTGGCGGTGGCGAAGCGGTCGTCGGGGACGTCGCGGACCGCGGCCGAGCCGAGGGTCGGGAAGGCGAGACCGATGCCGATGCCGGTGAGGCAGGAGCCGGGCAGCCAGAGGCCGAGCCAGTCGGGTGTCGGCGCCGGCGGAGCGCAGGACCATCACCCCGGCGGCGAAGAAGCAGCGTGCCGGGGACGATCACGGCGCGGTGGCCGAAGCGGTCGGCGAGGCGCCCGGCGGGACCGGCGACGAGCGTCGAGAGGGTCGGCCCCGGCAGCGTCGCGGCGCCGGCCTGGAGCACGGTGTAGCCCCAGATCGAGGTGAGGAAGACGACGTTGCCGAGGATCAGCGAGAAGAAGGCGGCGGCGAAGAGCAGGGTGCCGAGGTTGCCGATGCGAAAGGAGCGATGGCGCGAAGAGCGCCGGCTCGACGATCGGGCGCGGGTGGGTACGGCTGCGCCAGATCATCGCGCCGAGCAGGATCGCGGCGGCGGCGAAGCAGCCGAGCGTCGCGGTCGAGGTCCAGCCCCAGTCATTGCCCTCGACGATCGCCAGCGTGACCAGGGCCAGGCTCAGGGCCAACATCAGCGCACCGGGCAGATCGGGCAGGCGACTGTCGAGCTGCGGGCGCTCGCGCAGAGCCTTGCGGCCGAGCAGGACGACAGCCGCCCCGATCGGCAGGTTGACGAGGAAGACCAGGCGCCAGTCAGAGAGCTCGACCAGCGCCCCACCCAGGGTCGGCCCGACCGCGGCGGCGGCCGCAGCGGCGGCGCCCCAGAGGCCGACGCCGGCGGCGCGGCGCTCGGGCGGGAAGGCGTCGAGGACCAGCGCCAGCGAGGTCGGCGCGATCATCGCCGCGCCGATGCCCTGCAGAACGCGGAAGGCGATCAGCAGCTCGAGCGAGGGCGCCACCGCGCAGAGCAGGCTGGCGGCGGTGAAGCCGGTGACGCCGAGCAGGAAGATCCGCTTGTGGCCGAAGCGATCAGCGAGGCCCCCGGCCGGCACCAGCAGCGCTGCGATGACGACGAAGTAGCCGTCGAGCACCCAGGAAAGCGCGTCCCGCCCCGAGCCCGCGAAGGAGCGCGAGATGTCGGGGAAGGCGATGTTGACGATCGTCGCGTCGAGGAAGGCGAGGAAGGCGCCCGCACAGGCGATCGCCACGATCCCTCTATGACCACGGTCATACATCGGCGCGGACTATAGACTATGACCGTGGGCATAGCGAGGATCGCCGATGGGGAGCCGGCCGAGCGCAAGCGCCGCGACGGTCGCGCGCTGCTGCTCAAGGGGGCGCGGCAGCTACTCGCCGAGAAGGGCTACGCCGGCATGGAGCTGCGCGACGTGGCCGAGCGCGGCAAGGCGCCGCGCGGCTCGATCTACCACCACTTCCCCGGCGGCAAGGTCCAGCTCGCCCGCGAGGCCGCTGAGCTCGAGGGGACGACGATCCGCGACCTGATCGAGCGCTCGCTCGAGGAGCGCGGGCTGAAGCAGACCCTCGCTCTCTTCGGCGACGTCTTCCGCCGCCGCGTCGCCGACTACCCCGAGCGGATCGGCTGCCCCGTCGCGGCGGTCGCCCTGGCGCGGCCCGAAGACCCCGAGCTCGCCGCGGTCGCGACCGCGGCCTTCCAGAGCTGGGAACGGCCGATCGCCGCCGCCCTGCGCGACGAAGGCGTCAGCGCCAAGGACGCCGAGACCTTCGCCGGCCTCGTCGTCTCAACCGTCGAGGGCGCCCTGCTGCGCGCCCGCGCCGCCGGCAGCCAGGAGCCGCTCGACTCGGCGATCGGGGGCCTCGGACATGCGCTGGACCGGCTGCTCGAAGGCTCGGCGGCGTCGCGTTAGGCGGCTAACCTTCGGGCGGTCGTCGTCGAACTTGGAGGACAGATGCGGTTGCTACGCGGAACTGCTGTTGTGGCAGTGCTGGTGTTGGTCGCGCTGGTTGTTGCGCCGGCTGCCTCGGCTGCGGCCGAAGTCGGCGACGACTGTGTCGCCAGCGAACGGCGAAGGCGCTTACACGATGGTCCCGGTCAAACGAGCATCCGCCGGCGCGCTGCCGCTGTTCGCACCGGTCGACGGAGTGGTTACGGGCTGGAAGGTCAACTCGAACGTCGAATACTCCGTCGTCCGAGCGCATGCGGGTCTTCCGTCCGACCGGCAACCCGAATGAGTTCCAGGCAATCGGCGAGAGCGCCGAGGAGACGGTCGAGCAAAGGGTCCAACGCGTTCGCGACACGGATCCCGGTCCGGACGGGCGACCGCTTCGGCGTCTTCGGCACGCTCATCGACATCGTCTTCTGCTGCAGCCACCGGAAACCCGGGCGACGACAGTCGGCTACTTCGTCGGCGACGGCGACGTCGGCACGGTCGCCACCTACTCGACCGCGAACGAAGTCCGCATCCCGATGGTCGCCGTGATCGAGCCCGACCGAGACGGCGACGGCTACGGCGACGAGACGCAGGACGAGCTGCCCGCAGAGCGCCGCCTACCACGGCCCCTGCCCGACGATCACCTTCGACAGCCTTCCCGATCGCGCTCAAGCGCTCGGTGCTCGTCCTCGTCAGCGCCAGCGAAACCAGCCTCGGTCCAGGTCTTCGGCCAGGTCGGCTGGAAACCGCGCCACCAGGGCGGCGCCTTGGCCTCGAAGACGACGAAACCCGGCGCCCCCAAGAGCACCGGCGTGATCGTCGGGCTCAGCGGCGGGACCACAGACGGTCAGCCCGGGCCAGGTCGCCCGCTTCAACGTCAAGCTGCCGAAATCCGTGATGCGTCAACTGCGCCAGATCCCGCCGAGCAAGTCGCTGAAGGGGACGGTCACGGCGCGGACGACCGACCTCGCCGGCCGGGTGACGGACCGCGTGATCACGATTCATCTCAAGGGCCAGGAGGCCACTGGTCCCTAGCGCCGCCGGAACGGCCGCAAATCGCGGCCTTTCGCGGCCGGCTTGCCGCCCGACCGCCGTTGCTACCCTGCCGGGGTAGGCAGTCCGCCTGCGCGTCACGTCCTTCCCCAACCGCGAGGAAAGCGCGCTTGACTCCGCCCCAGGGGCAGCTCATAGACCGCGACGGCCCGCGCGAGGAATGCGGGGTGTTCGGCGTATACGCACCCGGGCACGACGTCTCCCGCCTCGCCTACTTCAGCCTCTACGCGCTGCAGCACCGCGGCCAGGAGTCGGCCGGGATCGCCACCTGCGAGGGCGGCCACATCACCACGATGCGCGACTCCGGCCTGGTCTCCCAGGTCTTCGACGAGGAGAAGCTGCGGGCGCTGGAGGGCGACATGGCGATCGGCCACGTGCGCTACTCGACCACCGGCGGCGGCTCCTGGGAGAACGCGCAGCCGGTCTGGCGCGACGACGGCCGCGAGCTGGCGCTGGCCCACAACGGCAACCTGACCAACGCGGTCGAGCTCTGGGGCGAGCTGAAGGAGCGCGGCATCGCCTTCCGCGGCACCTCGGACTCGGAGATCATCGCGGCGCTGCTCTCCTCCCACGACGGCAAGCTGATCGAGGACGCGGTCTGCGACGTGATGCCGCGGCTGCGAGGGCGCCTACTCGACCGTGGTGATGACCAAGCGCGCGATCGTCGCCTTCCGCGACCCGCACGGGGTGCGGCCGCTCTCGCTCGGGCCGCCTCGACGACCGCTTCGTCGTCGCCTCGGAGAGCTGCGCCTTCGACATCATCGGCGCCGAGCTGATGCGCGAAGTGCACCCCGGCGAGATGGTCTCGCTGACCGAGCGCGGGCTCGAGACGCGCCAGGTGGTCAAGGCCGAGCGGCCGGCGATGTGCGTCTTCGAGCACATCTACTTCTCCCGCCCCGACAGCCGCCTCGAGGGCAAAGTGCTGCAGCAGGTGCGCGGCCGGATGGGCGAGATCCTCTGGCGCGAGTCGCCGGTCGAGGCCGACCTGGTGATCTCGGTGCCCGACTCCGGCAACCCGGCCGCCGCCGGCTTCGCCCGCGCCTCGGGGCTGCCCCGCGACGACGGCCTGATCAAGAACCGCTACGTGGCGCGGACCTTCATCCAGCCCGGCCAGGAGCTGCGCAAGCACGGCCTGCGGCTGAAGTTCAACCCGCTGCCCGAGATCGTCTCCGGCCAGCGCATCGTCGTCGTCGACGACTCGATCGTGCGCGGCAACACGACCCGGCAGATCGTCGGCATGCTGCGCGACGCCGGCGCCCGCGAGGTGCACCTGCGGATCTCGGCGCCGCCGATCCGCAACCCCTGCCACTACGGCGTCGACATGTCGACCCGCGAGGAGATGATCGCCCACAAGCGCACGGTGCAGGAGATCGCCGACGAGCTCGACGCCGACTCGCTCGCCTACCTCTCGCTCGACGGCGTCTACGAGGCGATCGGCACCGCGCCCGAGGACCACTGCGACGCCTGCTTCAGCGGCCGCTACCCGCTGGGCGATCCCGAAGAGGCGAACGGCAAGTTCGCGCTCGAGGATGTCGCCGTGGTCCCCGCCAGCCGTTAGCTTCCCGGCGGTGAACGACGGCTTCAAGCTCGTCGTCCTGGCCTCGGGGACCGGGTCCAACCTGCAGGCGATCCTCGACCGCTGCACAGGCGGGAGGGGATCGAGGTGGTCGGGGTCGGCTCCGACAAGCCGGGGGCGCCGGCGCTCGAACGGGCGCGGGCGGCCGGCATCGCGGCGGGGCTCTTCCCACGCGAGGACTTCGCGGACCGCGAGGCGCGCGACGCGGCGATGGGCGACTGGATCGAGGAGCGGGGCGCCGACCTGGTCGTCCTCGCCGGCTACATGCAGCTGCTCAGCGCCGCCTTCGTCGCGCGCTTCCGCAACCGCATCGTCAACGTCCACCCCGCCCTGCTGCCCGCCTTCCCCGGCCTCGACGCGATCGGCCAGGCGCTCGAGGCGGGAGTCGAGGTCACCGGCGTCACCGTCCACTTCGTCGACGAGGGAGTCGACACCGGGCCGGTGATCCTGCAGCGCGAGGTGCGCGGTGCCGCCCGATCGCGACCGGGCGGCGCTCGAGGATGGCGATCCACGCCACCGAGCACGAGCTCTACCCGGAGGCGATCCGCATGATCGCGGCGGGCAGGGTTAGGATCGACGCCGACGACCCGCGCCGGGTCGTAGTCGATGAGTGAGGCCCCCGCAGACACCCGAGACGAGACCGTGAACGACGGCGCGATCAGGGTGCGCCGGGCGCTGATCTCGGTCTCCGACAAGACCGGGGTCGCCGACTTCGCCCGCGGCCTCGCCGGCCTCGGGGTCGAGATCCTCTCCACCGGCGGCACCGCGGCGGCGCTGCGCGAGGCCGGGCTCGAGGTGACCGACGTCGCCGAGTTCACCGGCCAGGAAGAGATCCTCGGCGGCCGGGTCAAGACCCTGCACCCGCGGCTGCACGCGGCGCTGCTGGCGCGGCGCGATGACCCCGAGCACATGGCGACGCTCGAACGCGAGGCGATCGAGCCGATCGACCTGGTCTGCGTCAACCTCTACCCCTTCGAGGAGACCGTCGCCGGCCACGACGTCGAGCCCGAGGTCGCGGTCGAGAACATCGACATCGGCGGGCCGACGATGATCCGCGCCGCCGCCAAGAACCACGACGGCGTCGCCGTCGTGGTCAAGCCCGAGTCCTACGACGCGGTGCTGGCCGAGCTGGAGGAGTCGGGCGGCGAGGTATCCGCCACGACCCGGCACTGGCTCGCCAACGAGGCCTTCGCCCAGACCGCGCGCTACGACGCCGCGATCAGCCGCTGGTTCTCGGCCGAGTACGAGGACTTCCCCGAACACCTCGCGGTCGCCTACGAGAAGGTGCTCGACCTCGCCTACGGCGAGAACCCGCACCAGCGGGCGGCGCTCTACTCCGAAGCCGGCGTGCGCAGCCACGTGCTCTCGCGCGTCGCCAAGCTGCACGGCCGCGCCCTCTCCTTCAACAACGTGCTCGACCTCGACTCGGCCCGCCGCCTGGTCGAGGACTTCGAGCAGCCGGCCTGCGCGATCGTCAAGCACAACAACCCCTGCGGGGTGGCGATCGGCAAGGACGCGCTCGAGGCCTACGAGAAGGCGCTGGCCTGCGACCCGATGTCGGCCTTCGGCGGCGTGATCGCCTTCAACCGGCCGGTCTCCGAGGAGCTCGCCGAGCAGGCTGCACGAGAACTTCGTCGAGGTGCTGATCGCGCCCGACTACGAGCACGGCGCGCTCGCCGTGCTGCAGCAGAAGGAGGCGATCCGGATCCTCTGCGAGGAGGAGCGCCGCCAGCGCGACCCGCAGCGAACGCGACGTCAAACGCGTGCTCGGCGGCCTGCTGATCCAGGACCGCGACGGCGACCCCGAGCCGCGCGAGATCATGGAGGTCGTCACCAAGTCGCGAGCCGAGCGAGCAGCAGTGGGACGACATGTGCTTCGCCTGGACCGTCGTCCGCCACGTCCGCTCCAACGCGATCGTGATCGCCAAGGACGGCGCCACCCTCGGCATCGGCGCCGGCCAGATGAGCCGCGTCGACTCGGTCCGCCTCGCGGTCGAGAAGTGCCGCGACGCCCGCGGCGAGGACGCCGACGCCCTGCTCGCCGGCTCCGCCGTCGCCTCCGACGCCTTCTTCCCCTTCGCCGACGGCCCCGAGCTGGCGATCCAGGCCGGCTCCACCGCCGTGATCCAACCCGGCGGCTCGAAGCGCGACGGCGACGTGATCGAGGCCTGCGAAGCAGGCCGGCGTGACGATGGTCTTCACCAAGCACCGCCATTTCCGCCACTAACTTGCTAACTCAGCTTATCTGCTGAGTTAATCCCAATTCTCAACTTAACTCTTCAGTTAAGCTGAATTGTAATTTCAATCGTTAGATCGTTTGATATTCTATATCTCTGCTTAACTGCAGAGTTAAAGCTAAATTGGCGGTTAATTCATCAGTTAAGCTGAATTATGAAAATAGAAGCCAATCTCAGCGATAGCGCTGTTCTCGAGGAGCTTGGCCGGCGCCTTGCCAGAACTCGCCTGGAGCGGAACCTCAGCCAGGAGCGGCTGGCAAACGAGGCAGGGGTATCCAAGGCGACGATCGAGCGGCTGGAGGCGGGCGAGCCGTTGAAATCGACCAGTCTGATCCGGGTCCTGCGTTCGCTGGGTCGGCTCGAGGTGCTCGACCAGCTGCTGCCGGAACCCCTGCCCAGTCCGATCGAGCGGATCCGCCTCCAGGGCCGGCAGCGCCAACGCGCGGGATATTCCCGGGGCGGGCAAAGGGCCGAGGAGAAGGGGCCGTGGCGCTGGGGCGACGAGCCGGCACCTGACGAGGCCGAATGAGTGAAGATGCCGAGGTCCTGCTCTGGGGTCGGACGATCGGCGCCGTCTCGCTCGAACCCGGAGAGCAAACCGCCGTCTTTCAGTACGCGCCGGATTTCGCCGCCAGCGGGATCCAGGTCGCGCCCCTGACGATGCCGCTGCGCCCCGAGCCGTACTCGTTTCCGGAACTCTCCTATCGCTCCTTCCGTGGACTGCCGGGCATGCTGGCCGACTCGCTGCCCGATCGTTACGGCAACGCCCTGATCAATACCTGGCTGGCCCGGCAGGGGCGCAAAGCCGAGAGCGCGAACGCGGTCGAGCGGCTCTGCTACATGGGACAGCGGGGTACCGGGGCGCTCGAGTTCGCGCCGGTCAAGGGGCCGCAGCCCCGCGTCGACGAGGACATCCAGGTCGGCGAGCTGGTCGAGCTGGCCTCCCGGATTCTCGCCGAGCGCGACGGGTTCGAGACCTCGCTGGCGCCGGGCAACGAGGAAGCCAGCCTGCTCGAGATCCTCAGCGTCGGCATGTCCGCCGGCGGGGCCCGGGCCAAGGCGACGATCGCCTGGAATCCGGAGACCAACGAGGTCCGCTCCGGGCAGGTCGCCGCCGACCCCGGCTTCGAGCACTGGCTGCTGAAGTTCGACGGCGTCAAAGCAAACCGGGACAGGGAGCGCTTCAACGACCCGGAAGGCTACGGCGCGGTTGAGTTCGCCTACTCCCGGATGGCGACCGCGGCGGGCATCGAGATGGCGCCGTGCCGGCTGTTCGAGGAGAACGGGCGGCGGCACTTCATGACCCGCCGCTTCGACCGTCCCACCGGCAACACCAAGCTGCACATGCAGTCGCTGGGCGGGCTGCGGCACTTCGACTTCAACGATGCGGGTGGCCACTCCTACGAGCAGGCACTGATGACGATCCGCGAGCTGGGTCTGCCGATGGCCGTGGTCGAGCAGCAATTCCGGCGCATGGCCTTCAACGTGGTCGCCCGCAATCAGGACGATCACGTGAAGAACATCGCCTTCCTGATGGACCGGGGCGGCCAGTGGTCGCTCTCCCCCGCTTTCGACGTCACCTACAACTACCGGAGCGATGGCGAATGGACCGCCCGCCACCAGATGTCGCTCAACGGCAAGCGCGACGGCTTCGTCGTCGACGACTTCGTCCGCTGCGCCGATACGGTCTCGATGCAGCGAGCAAGGGCGCTGACGATCGTCGAGGAGGTCGCGGTGGCTGTGGCTGACTGGCCCCTCTACGCCAGCGAGGCGAACGTGCCGGAGCCCAGAGTCACCGAGATAGGCGAGGCGCTGCGCCTCGAGCTGCGCCCGCGCTGAGGAACCGACTCAAGCCATCTCGTGTGCAATGCGTTTGATTTGCAGCGCAATACGTGCGATCGAAAGGGCTAGCTTCCGCACGGCCGCGAGAGCGGCGACGCCCCGGCCGTCGGATGCGGGCCTCGCCCTCACTAAGCGAGGTTGGCGGGTTCGAATCCCGCCCGGGGCGCTATGATCACTGCACGTGAGGGCGAGGCCGTTGTAGTTCGACGGCAACCTTGTTTTCGCAAACGGTCCGCTTCGGCGGGCCGTTTGTGTTTATAGGAGAATCGCCCCGTCCCGTCGAAACCGCGGACGTGGATCAGCGGAGCGAAAGATTCCAGGCCCGGTTCGAATGGCCGGTAATCGTTGCCGCGCTGCTCACGATTCCACCTTTTGCGCCCGCGGCATGGCAGGCTGGACGGGCGTTTCGCCTCTTTCAGCTCCTGCGGCTGGTTCGAGTCTTCAGTGTCAGGCGCCTGCTCTCGCTGGAGGGAATCAAGTACGCGGCTTTGACCGCTGCCGGAACCGTCGCCCTAGGCGGCGCCGTGGTGGCAAGCCTGGAGAAGGAACAACACTGGACGACTTGGGACGGAGTCTGGTGGGCCGCAACCACGGTGACCACTGTCGGCTATGGCGATCTCAAGGTTGAAACAGACGGTGGCCGCATCATCGCGATGGCGATCATGCTCGTCGGCATCGGTTTCGTCGCACTGCTAACGGCGTTTATCGCCGATCGGTTTGTTCAAGGCCAGCGTGAAGTTGGCGCTAAGGAGGACTTGATCCTCACTGAGCTGCAAGAGATCCGGCTGAGGCTGGAGAACCTCGAGTCAACTGGTTCGGACTTACGTTAAGTCGAACGGGTGTTCACCACTCTAGGCTGCCTCGCGAAGCTGCTTCTGGCGCTCGGTCGCGGTCTTTACGTGGTCGCACACTTCATCCGGCGTGTCGGCGACGAGCAGCAGCTCCTTGTCGGCCGGGTCGATCATGCCGTAGTCCTCGAGGCCGTGGTCGATCCAGTCGAGCAGGGGGCGCCAGTGCGCTGAGTCGACGAGGATGGCGGGAAAGTGCTGGATCCGGTGGGTCTGGATCAGGGTCAGGCACTCGAACATCTCGTCGAGGGTGCCGAAGCCGCCGGGCATGATCACGAAGGCACGGGCGTAGCGGACGAACATCAGCTTGCGGGCGAAGAAGTAGTGGAACTCGAGGGCGTGGTTGACGTAGGGGTTTGCCTGCTGCTCGTGCGGCAGCTCGATGTTGAGGCCGACCGAGAGCCCGCCGGCCTCGGCGGCACCGCGGTTGGCCGCCTCCATCAGGCCCGGGCCGCCGCCGGTGATGATCGAGAAGCCGTGGTCGACCAGGCAGGCCGAGATCTCGCGACAGAGCCCGTACCAGCGGTGGCCCTCCGTGATCCGGGCCGAGCCGAAGATCGTGACGCCGTCGTCGATGTCGCGCAGGGCGTCGAAGCCGCGCTCGATCTCGCCATGGATGCGACCGAGGCGGAGGTCGTCCTGCTCCTCGACATCGCAGGGAGTGCGGAGCAGCAGCTCGTCGCGCTTCGCCCCCGTGCTGCCGTTCGGACCCGCCAAAGTGCCCCCGACCGGATTCGAACCGGCGCCGCGCGGCTTAAAAGGCCGCCGCTCTAACCAGCTGAGCTACAGGGGCGCGGCGCTCAATGGTAGATCGGGCGCCGGGGACTCGGGGCTGCGGTCAGGAAAGTTCGGGCAGGCCCTGCTCGGGGGTCGAGGCCTCGGCGTGGGTGCGGCGGGGGATGCGGCCGGCGCCGCGGGCGGCGTGGCCGGCCTCGACGCCGAGGCGCAGGGCGGTGGCCATCGCCACCGGGTCGGCGGCGCCGAAGATCGAGCTGGCGGCCATCACCGCGGCGCAGCCCAGCTCCATCGCCAGGGCGGCGTCGGAGGCGGTGCCGATGCCGGCGTCGAGGATCGACCGGGACGCCGGCGCGCTCGGCGATGATCGCGATGTTGTACGGGTTGCGGATGCCGGCGCCGGAGCCGATCGGCGAGCCGAGCGGCATCACCGCGGCGCAGCCGGCCTCCTCGAGGCGGCGGGCGAGGATCGGGTCGTCGTTGGTGTAGGGGAGGACGGTGAAGCCCTCGCCGACCAGGGTCTCGGCGGCGTCGAGCAGCTCGACCGCGTCGGGGAAGAGGGTGCGGTCGTCGCCGATCACCTCGAGCTTGATCCAGTCGGTCTCGAAGGCCTCGCGGGCGAGCTGGGCGGTGCGGACCGCGTCGCGGGCGGTGTAGCAACCGGCCGTGTTGGGGAGGGCGACGAGGCCGAGCTTGTCGAGCACGTCGAGGACCGAGCCCTTGGCGTCGGGGTCGATGCGGCGCAGGGCGACGGTGACGATCTCGGCGCCGGAGGCGGCCAGCGCCCGCTCCATCTGCTCCAGCGAGCGGAAGCCGCCGGTGCCGGCGATCAGGCGCGAGCTCCAGGCTCGCCCGCCCAGCTCCCAGCCCTCGGCGCCGCCCTGGATCGCCGCCAGCACCTCGACCTTGCTGCCCTCCGCCAGCGGCGTCGAGGCCCACTCCCCGCGCGGGGCGACCTCGCCGTCGAGGGCGACGGCGACGCCGCGGGCGTCCGCCGCACCGGCGGCGCGCACGGCGTCGGCGAGCGTGGCGTCGTCGGACAGCTCGTGCGCCTTGCCGTTCAGCTCGATCCTCATCGCCCCACCCCCACACCGGCAAGCCGACTCCGGGTTGGCGGCCGCAACCGAATCCGGCAGGCTCGCCGTCGCGAGCAGCTCGGCCACCGCCTCGCCGGTCAGCGGCGCCAGCAGGATGCCGTTGCGGTAGTGGCCGCAGGCGAGGATGAGGCCGTCGAGGGCGCCGGGTCCGATCAGCGGCAGGTTGTCCGGAGTGCCGGGTCGCAGCCCGGCCATCGTCTCGACCAGCTCCATCTCGGCGACGTCGGGCAGCAGGCGGTAGGCCTCGCGCAGCAGCTCGTGGACCCCGCCGGCGGTGACCGTCGGCGTCGAAGCCCCGCTCCTCGGTCGTCGCGCCGACGATCAGGCGGCCGTCGGGGCGCGGCACCAGGTAGACCCGCTCGGAGGCGACGATCCGCTCGCAGGGCGCCTGGCCGTCGGGCGAGCGCAGCTCGAGGATCTGGCCCTTGACCGGGCGCACCGGCGGTCGGGCCGCCTCCGGCAGCCAGCCCTCGGCGCCCGCCCAGGCGCCGGTGGCGAGGACGACGTGGCCGGCCCGCAGCTCCTCGCCGGCGCCGGTGCGCACCCCTTCGAGGCGCTCGCCGTCGAGCAGCGGCGCGACGACCTCGATGCCGCTGCGCACCTCGACCCCCGCGCGCGGCCAGAGCCGCGAGCAGCGCCGCGGTCATCCGGCGCGGGTCGACCGCCGCCTCGTCGGGCGCGTGGACGCCGCCGTTGAAGGACGGGGTCAGGCCGGGCTCGAGCTCGCGGCAGCGGCGCGGCGGCAGCCACTCGGCGCCGAGGCCGAGCGAGCGCTGCAGGTCGTGGACGCGGCGCAGCTCGGCCGCCTCGTCGCGATCGAGGGCGATGTGCAGGGCGCCGTGGCGGGCGTAGCCGCGTGCCGAGCTCGCTCGCCGCCTCCAGCTCGGCGACGAAGTCCGGGTAGAGCTCGGCCGCGTCGAGCGTCATCCGCAGCAGCTCGGGCTCGCCGAAGGCGAGCTCGCCGATCGGCGCCAGCATCCCGGCGGCGACGCGGGTGGCGCCGGCCGGCGGCTCGGCGCGGTCGAGGACGACGACCCGGGCGCCGCGCTGGGCGAGCGCGCCAGGCGCAGCAGAGGCCGATCGCTCCGCCGCCGACAATCACCACGTCATAGGTGCCTCTGTCGCTCAAGCCTTGCCTCCGCCGGCATTACCCGGATCAGGTCCAGACGGTCGGTGGCCTCGTTGCCACCCTCTCAGCCTCTGTCGGGCTCCCGTACCCCTCCGATGCTACCCAGGCACTGCGAGGTAACGTCAAGCGATAATCGGGGGTGAGCCTCGCACCACCCGAGGCCGAGGGACCGCTGCGCCGCGAGCGGCTGCGCACCGCGCGGCTCTACTTCTGCTGCGACGCGCGGCCCGACGGCGAGGACCCCGAGCCGCTGCTGCGGGCGGCGCTGCGCGGCGGCGTCGACATCGTCCAGCTGCGCGAGAAGTCGCTGCCGCGGCGCGAGATCGAGCTGCGCCGCCCAGACCTTCCGCCGCCTCTGCGACACCTACAGCGCCCTCTTCATCGTCAACGACGACCCCGACCTGGCGCGCGCCTGCGACGCCGACGGGGTCCACGTCGGGCAGGACGACATGGCGGCCGCGGAGGCGCGCGAGGCGCTCGGGCCCGACGCGATCGTCGGCCTCTCGACCCACTCCGAGGAGCAGATCGCCGCTTCCGCCGAGCAGCCGGTCGACTACATCAGCGTCGGCCCGATCTGGGAGACGCCGACGAAGCAGGGACGCCCCGCGGTCGGCCTCGAGCTGATCTCGCCACGCGCGCCGCCAGCGCCCCCCATCCCTTCTTCGCGATCGGCGGCATCGACCCGTCCAACGCGGCCGCAGGTGGTCGAGGCCGGAGCGCGGCGGCTCTGCGTCGTGCGGGCGATCCGCGACGCCGCGGATCCCGCCGCGGCCGCCGAAGAGCTGCGCGGCGCCTTCGCCGCGACCGGGGAGGTGGCGCCCGGTGGCTGACCACCCGCGCAAGCGCAAGCAGCGCGGCGCCTCCCCCACCCCGCGCGAGCGGATGGAGCGCGGCTACGCCCGCGCCGAGGAGCGCAACCAGGAGGCCCGCGAAGCGCTCGAGCCGCTGGACGAGGGCGAGCGGCCGCTGGTGGTGACGATCGGCGCCGTCATCGCCGCCCTGATCGCGCTCTCGATCGTCGATCGGCTACCTCGCCGGCACCGAGGTCAACGGCGAGAAACCGCACTTCGTCCAGGTGCTGGCGCCGGCGCTGCTGATGGGGGTCATGGCCTGGGGCATGTGGCGCGCCCGCTACTGGGCCGTGCTCGGCTTCCAGCTGATCCTCGTCTTCCTCATCTTCAGCGCCGTCTACGGCCTCGCCCTGCAGGCGGCGACGGTCGCCCAGGTGCTCGCCACCCTCGCCCTGCTCGCCGTCGCCGGCACCTTCTTCTACTTCATGGTCAAGGCGATGGCGCGGATCCAGATGCCGACCCGCGAGTAGGCCGCGGCCGTTCTATAGGCTGAGGCGCAGTGGCAGATTCCTTCGACGTGATCGTCATCGGCGGGGGCCCGGGCGGCTATGTGGCCGCGATCCGCGCCGCCCAGCTGGGCAAGAAAACCGCTGTCGTCGAGCGCGACAAGGCCGGGCGGGCGCTGCCTCAACTACGCCTGCATCCCGGCCAAGACCGTGCTGCGCACGGCGGAGATCTACGAGCAGGCGCGCGACGGCGCCGAGCTCGGCGTCGTCGCCAAGGACGTCTCGATCGACTGGGAGGCGCTGGGCAAGCGCCGTGCCGCGGTCTCGGAGTCGCTCTCCAGCGGCGTCAAGATGCTCTGGGACAAGAACAAGATCGCCCTGATCGAGGGCGAGGGCTCGCTCACCGCCGAGGGCAACGTCAAGGTCGGCGACGAGGTCTACGAGGCCGGCACGGTCGTGCTCGCCACCGGCTCGGTCGCGCTGCCGATCCCCGGGGTCGAGTTCGGCGGCCGCGTCGTCGACACCTGGGGCGCCTGGTCGCTGCCCGAGCAGCCGCAAGAAGATCGCCGTCGTCGGCGCCGGCGCCTCGGGCTGTGAGATCGCCTCCGCCTACGGCCGCTTCGGCACCGAGGTGGTGCTGATCGAGATGCTCGACCAGATCCTCCCCGCCGAGGACAAGGACATGGCCCGCGTGGTCGAGCGCGCCTTCAAGAAGCAGAACATCGACGATCTCCACCGGCACCCCGGTCGAGAACGTCGAGGCCGGCGAGGGCTCGGTCAAGCTCAGCTACGGCGAGGAGACGATCGAGGTCGACTACCTCTGCATCGCCGGCGGCCGCGCTCCCGACGTCGAGGGGCTCGGCCTCGACGAGCGCCGGGGTCGAGCTGACCGAGAACGGCAAGGTCAAGGTCGACGAGTACAACCGCACCTCGAACCCCAAGGTCTACGCGATCGGCGACCTGGTCAACGCCAAGGCGCTCGCCCACAAGGCCTCCGAGGAGGGCGTCGTCGCGGTCGAGCACGCGGCCGGCGAGCCGACCCACCCGGTCGACCAGAACCTCGTCGCCGGGGCCACCTTCTGCCACCCGCAGGTGGCCAGCGTCGGCCTCACCGAGGCGGCGGCCAAGGAGGCCGGGCACGACGTCAAGGTCGGCAAGCAGAAGCTCGGCGGCGTCGGCGGCGCCACCGTCTACGACGACAAAGACGGCCTGGTCAAGCTCGTCGTCGACTCCAAGTACGGCGAGATCCTCGGCGCCCACATCGTCGGCAACCGCGCCTGCGACATGATCGCCGAGCTGGTCGCGACGATGGCGCTGGAGGGCGGCTACCAGGAGCTGGCCCAGATCGTCCACCCCCACCCGACGATCTCCGAGGCGATTCCGGAAGCGGCACGGGCGGTCGACGGCTGGGCGATTCACGCCTGAGCGATCGAGTAGGCGTGTCAGCCTGAGCTGGGCGGCAGCTCGATCGTTTCGATGCCGAGCTTGGCGAGCTACGGCGAGTACGTCGGAGTCGGAGGTTGCGATCTTGTCGCCTGGCCTGGCCGCGGCCAGCAAGATCACGTCGGCAAGCGACAGTCGTCGAGTGCTTGCGGTGGTAGTGCTCGGCCCGAATCTCGGCAGCCCGCCGGGCGAGACTCGCATCGACGGCGACCTGACTCGATCGTGCCCTCGAATAGCGGCTCCGATTACCTCAGCCACTCGCGTCGATGGGGAGCCCTGTCCCGGCGGACTGCGATGTCGTAGACCTCGACTACGTTCGGCGCCGCCATCGCTGCGTTTCCCTCTCGAAGATAGCCCTTGAACTGTTCCCATCGCCGGCTCACCGAGAATCACCGCGATCGAGCGCGTTGGCGTCCAGCAGCGCCCTCACAGGCCGAACTTGCGTTCTTCGGCTTCCGAGTTCCGCTTCGCGCTCTTCGCGGCGGATCGTCTCCAGCCCGCAGGCCCCGGCCTTCGCCCGCGAACGCCCCAGCGGCGGCCTCGATCGGGTCGTCGGGAGCGGGCTTGAGGACGATCTCGTCGCCCTGGTCCTCGAGCGTCACTGTCGTCGTCCCCCAGCGCTTGCGGATCGTCGCCGGAATCGAGACCTGACCGCCCTTGCTGATTTTCATGCGTTTCTTCATGAGCATTGAAATTACCATGAGATACCTCACTCCGTCGCTGATCCATGCCCGCATAAAGTCTTGACGTGGCTGAGTCTCTCCCCCCGCGCGACCTTCTACTTCGACCTCGGCTCGCCCTACGCGTACCTGACCGCGGAGCGGGTCAGCGGGCTCTTCACCGAAGCGGGGCTGGAGCAGCCGGAGTGGCAGCCGATCCTGCTCGGCGGGCTGTTCCGGCACTTCGAGCGCGACTCCTGGGGCGAACGGGCCCGAGCGCGAGGAGGGGATGGCCGAGGTCGAGCGGCGCGCCGCCGACTACGGGCTGCCGCCGCTCGTCTGGCCCGAGCCGTGGCCCGGCAACACGCTGATCGCGATGCGGGTCGCGACCTTCGCCAAGCAGACCGGGCGCACCGTCTCCTTCGCCCTCGCCGCCTTCCGCCAGGCCTTCGCCGCCGGGCGCGACCTCAGCGAGCCCGACAACGTGCTGATCGCCGCCGCCGGCCTGCGAGCTGCACCCCGGGCGCTGCTCAAGGCGGTCGAGACCGAACACGTCAAGAACGCCCTGCGCGAGGCGACCGATTCGGCGCCGCCGAGCGGGGCGTCAGCGGCGTCCCCGCGCTGGTCGTCGGCGAGCGAGGTCTTCTGGGGGGACGACCGAGTCGAGGAGGCGGTCGCCGCGGCGAGCTAAGGTCAGGTCGATGGCCGATCTGCCTGACGCCTCCACCTGTTACGAGCTGCTCGCGCGCATGGCGCTGATCCGCCGCTTCGAGGAGGAGGCGGGGCGCCAGTACCAGCGGGCCAAAGCCGGCGGCTTCCTGCACCTGGCGATCGGCGAGGAGGCGACGATCGTCGGCACCACCTCGGTGATGCGCGACGAGGACTACCTGATCGGCACCTACCGCACCCACGGCCACGCGATCGCCCGCGGCACCGAGCCCAAGCGGGTGATGGCGGAGCTCTTCGGCCGCGTCGACGGGACCAGCGGCGGCCGCGGCGGCTCGATGCACATCTTCGACGCCGAGCGCCGCTTCATGGGCGGCTACGGGATCGTCGGCGGCAACCTGCCGATCGCGGCCGGGCTGGCGCTCTCCTCCGACTACAAGGGCGAAGACGCGGTCACCGTCTGCATGTTCGGCGACGGCGCCTCCAACGCCGGCAACTTCGGCGAGACGATGAACCTGGCGGCGCTCTGGAGCCTGCCGGTCCTCTTCCTGGTCGAGAACAACCTCTACGGGATGGGCACCTCGGTCGAGCGCCACTCGGCCCAGACCGACCTCTCGAAGAAGGCCGAGGGCTACGGCATCCCCGGCCGGCGGATCGACGGCATGGACGTGATGGCGGTGCGCGAGAGCGTCGCCGAGGGCGTGCGGCTGGCGCGCGAGGAGCGCCGCCCGACCCTGCTCGAGGCCTTCACCTACCGCTACCGCGGCCACTCCGCCGCCGACCCCGAGGTCTACCGCGAGCGCGAGGAGGTCGAGGAGTGGCGCGAGAAGGACCCGATCGAGAGCTTCGCCCGGCGCTGCATCGAGGCCGGCGTGCTGGGCGAGCGCGAGGTGCAGGAGGTGCGCGACAAGGCCGAGGAGACGGTGCTGGCGGCGGTCGAGTTCGCCGAGGCCTCGCCCGAGCCGGCGCTCGACACGCTCTACGAGAACCTCTACGTGCTCGAGCGACGACGAGGGCTGGTACGCGGTCGACGAGCGCAGCCCGGAGCCGCACCGCGGCGAGCGCGAGGAGCAGCATGCCCGACGCCGCGCGCGAGCTGGCCGAAGCCGGCGCCGCCTACGCCGAGCAGGACGACGGGCCGCGTCCCAACCCGGCGACGCAGCGGCGACGCCCAGGAGGGCATCGAGCCCGAGGTCGCCGGCAGAGCGTCGAGGAGGCGGCGGACTGATGGCGGAGCTGCGGATGCGCGAGGCGCTGCGCGACGCGATGGCGGAGGAGATGCGCCGCGACGAGGCGGTGCTTCGTGATGGGCGAGGACGTCGGCGTCTTCCAGGGCGCCTTCAAGGTGACCGAAGGCCTGCTCGACGAGTTCGGCGAGCGCCGCGTGCGCGACACGCCGATCTCCGAGAACACGATCGTCGGCGCCGGGGTCGGCGCGGCGATGGGCGGGCTGCGGCCGATCGTCGAGCTGATGACGGTCAACTTCTCGCTGCTGGCGCTGGACCAGATCGTCAACCACGCCGCCGCGATCCCCTACATGTTCAACGGCCAGGCGCGGGTGCCGATGGTGATCCGGATGCCGGGCGGCGGCGGCCACCAGCTCGGCCCCACCCACTCGCACAGCTTCGAGGCGCTCTTCCTGCAGGTGCCGGGCCTGCTGGTCGCCTGCCCCTCGACCCCGGCCGACGGCAAGGCGCTGCTGAAGGCGGCGATCCGCGACGACAACCCGGTGATCTTCATCGAGCACGAGAGCCTCTACGGGCGCGCGCGGCGAGGTCGCCGAGGACGGCGACGAGGTGCTGCGCTTCGGCGAGGCGGCGGTGCGGCGCGAGGGCGGCGACGTGACGATCGTCGGCATCCTCAAGATGGCCCACGTCGGCCGAGGACGCGGCGCAGGTGCTGGCGCGACGAGCACGGCGTCGAGGCCGAGGTGATCGACCCGCGCACCCTGCGCCCGCTCGACCTCGACACGATCCTCGACTCGGTGCGCAAGACCAACCGGGCGGTGATCGTCGAGGAGGGCTGGCCGCACGGCGGCGTCGGCGCCAACCTGGCGACGCTGATCACCGAGCAGGCCTTCGACCACCTCGACGCGCCGGTGCAGCGGGTGACCGGCGCCGACGTGCACATGCCCTACTCGCAGGCGGCTGGAGCAGGCGGCGATTCCGCACGAGGAGCACGTGGTGAAGGCGGCGCTGGCGACGCTGGAGGGGTCGATCTGATGGCCGACATCGTGATGCCGCGGCTGTCCGACTCGATGGAGGAGGGGACGATCCTGCAGTGGCTGAAGAAGGTCGGGCGACGAGGTCGCCGTCGGTGATGAGCTCGTGGAGATCGAGACCGACAAGGCGAACATGGCCTACGAAGCGACGTGGCGGGGACGCTGAGTGAGATCCTGGTCGCAGGAGGGCGAGACGTTGCCGATCGGGACTCCGATTGCGCGGGTCGGCGAGTCGGACGGCGAGGGACCGAGCCGCTCGGCCGCGGGTCCTGTCGCCGCAGGGGACCCACCGCCCCCTGCGGTAGCTAAAGCGTCCTCGGGGGCGGTCCCCCCTACGGCGCCACCCGCGGAAGAGGCGATCAATGCGCCCGCCGAGCGCCGAACGGTGGAGGCGAGCGTCCGAAGGCGTCGCCGGTGGCTCGGCGGATCGCCAAGGAGAAGGGGCTCGACCTGGCACAGCTTCAGGGCTCGGGACCGGGTGGTCGGATCGTCAAGGCGGACGTGGAACGGGCCGCTTCGTCAGCGGGTGGCGCGGACTCGGGGGGGCCGAGAACGGAGGCGCAGCCCCCGCCCGCAGGCCCCGAGCCGCGACGGGTCCCGCGGCCGACAGCGGTCCGGTCCCGAAACCGCCAAGGGAACCGTCAGCTACGAAGACCTGTCGAAGCTGCAGTCGACGGTCGCGCGGCGGATGTCGGAGTCGAAGGCGACGGCGCCGCACTTCTACCTCGAGGCTGAGATCGACATGAGCCGGCTGGTCGCGGCGCGGGCGCAGATCAAAGCCGGCGGCCGAAGAGGGCGATGTGGTGCCCTCGTTCAACGACATGGTGGTCAAGGCCTGTGCGCTGGCGCTGCGGGAGCATCCGCGGGCCAACGGGGCCTACCGGGACGGGCGCTTCGAGCTCTACTCGCGGGTCAACGTCGGGGTCGCCGTCGCCGCTCGCGGACGCGCTCGTCGTCCCGACCGTCTTCGACGCCGACCAGAAGAACCTGCGGCAGATCGCCACCGACTCGCGGGCGCTGGCGCAGCGGGTGCGCGACGGCCAGATCACGCCGCCGGAGCTCTCGGGGGCGACCTTCACCGTCTCCAACCTGGGGATGTTCGGGATCGACAGCTTCGCCGCCGTGATCAACCCCCCGCAGGCGGCGATCCTCGCCGTCGGCGCGATCACCGAGCGCCCGGTCGTCCGCGACGGCGAGATCGCCACCGCCCACCTGATGCGGGTCAACCTCGCCTGCGACCACCGCATCCTCTACGGCGCCCCCGCCGCCGAATTCCTCGCCCGGGTCCGGGCCCTGCTCGAAGAGCCGCTCTCCCTGGCGCTCTAGCAGCGGTGCAACGCTAGCGCCGCGGACTCACGGACGGTGCACGACGCCGTGATCGTTCTTCGCACCGAGGTGTAACGCGCTGTCCGAGACGCCGATATGCGCCAGTCGGATCCCTGTCAGCAGGTCTTGCGGGCGCCGGTCACGCGTTCCAGGCGCGGCCGAGGGAGAAGTCGGCGGAGACCCGGAAGATGCCGGGGTGCGAGGCGTGGGCGACGGTCCAGTCGCCGTGGCGCAGCAGGCAGCCGGCGCCGCGGGCGATCGACCAGTAGGGGGTGAAGTTGACGCGGACGAGGAAGTCGCCGGGGCGGGTGACGTCGAGGGCGAAGCCCTGGCGGCCGACCCAGAGGGTCTGCGCCGCGGCGGCGCCCATCGGCTCGACCAGGGGCTTGGGGTTGCGCACCGCGTAGATCCGCCAGTGGGGTGAGCTCCAGCGCAGGTCGAGGTAGGGCGGGCGCGCTGAGGATCAGGCGGCGCTCGGCGACCGAGGAGTAGTCGAGCGGCGCGTCGGGCAGGGCGACGTAGGAGATCGCGTTGTGGCGCAGCCAGTGCGCGGTAGGTGGCGGCGGTCAGCTGGCTGTCGTCGTCGTAGAAGATGTCGTCGCGGGTGGTGTCGAGCTGGCGCAGCCAGCCGCGGGCGAGCTCGAACTGCGGGCGCCAGGTAGGCCGACTCCCAGTGGTTGGCGGTCGGCGGCACCTCGACCCGCACGCCGGTGCCGCCGTGGGCGCGCAGCCAGCTGCGCCGGCGGGCTGGAAGTAGCTCGCGCGAGGTCGAGGGGTCGCCGACGCTGCGGGCGATCTGGCTGACGCTGGCGGTCACCTGCCAGTAGAGGCCGCCGGCCATCGCCAGCGAGAGGACGGCGACCGAGAAGGCGCCGAGGCGCGGGCGCCGGGCGAGCATCACCGCGGCCAGCACCGGGCCGCCGAAGAGGGCGCCGAGGCGCACCGCGTTGCCGCCGAGCGGGTTCGGCGCCAGCAGCAGCAGGGTCGCGGCCAGCACGTAGCCGATCAGGACCCAGCGCAGCTGGCGCTCCTCGCTCGCCGAGGCCGCGGGTGACGAAGAGGGCGCCGCCGCACCAGAGCGGGATCGCGACGTAGGAGGAGAAGGCGAAGGGGAACTGGCCCGATTCGGGGAAGGCGAGGTTGGGCAGGACGATCGAGGCCGAGCGCGAGCGCCGCCGGCCCCGACGCGCGACCCGGTTGACCGGCCTGCCCCGCTCCAGCCACCCCGACCAGGACGACCCCGGCGAGGAAGACCGCGGCGACCGGGCTGGAGAGCGCGCAGGCCGCGGCGGCGACGAGCGCCGAGCTTGCCGCGGCCGGGTCTGCAGGCAGCGCAGCGAGGCGAGCCCGAAGGCGACGCCGAGGGCGAAGGTGAGCTGGCCGTCGGCGAGCAGCGTGACCACGCCGGCGGCGAACCAGAGCGTCGCCCAGCGGGCGCGGCTCGCCCCAGCGGTCGCGGACGAGGCGGTCGAAGAAGTAGGAGGAGGCGACGACCGAGATCGTGCCCGACCAGCTGCGGCCCCAGCAGCGAGGCCAGCGGCGGGAAGAGGAAGCTGTAGGTGAGCGTGTAGTGGCCGCCGTACCAGCTGCCGTTCCAGATCGCCAGGCCGGCGTGCTGGAAGAGCTCGGTGCGGAAGACCTGGGCGGCGAGGTCGCCGACCTGCGGGTTCCAGACCAGCATCGCCAGCGGCGAGCAGGGAGCTGAGCGCGACGGCCGGAAGCCAGTCTGGTCGGAGGGCCTTTGACTGGACCATCGGGAGCGGCGCCAAGGATAGAGCGGCGCCATGCAACGATTTCGAGTGATGAGCGCCGAAGTCCTCGTTGTCCGCTGCGGCCTCGTCCCCTACGACGAGGCGCTGCGTCGCCCAGCGCTGGCTGCGCGACGCGCGCCAGGACGGCGCGATCCCCGACGTCCTGCTGCTGCTCGAGCACCCGCCCGTCTACACCCGCGGGCGCCGCTCCGACGCCGGAGGAGCTGCCGATGGCGGCCGAGTGGTACGAGATGCAGGGGATCGAGGTGCGCGACACCGACCGCGGCGGCCGCGTCACCTACCACGGGCCCGGCCAGCTGGTCGCCTACCCGATCGTCGACCTCGCGCCCTACGGCGACGACGTCCACGAGTACGTGCGGCGGCTGGAGCGGGTGATGATCGCGGCGCTCGCCGAGCACGGCGTCGCCGCCCGGACGATCGAGGGCCTGACCGGGGTCTGGACCGAGGGCGAGCCGCCCGGCGTCAGCGGCGGGCGCCGACGGGAGGCGCGCAAGATCGGCTCGATCGGGGTCCACGTCAGCCGCGGGGTCACCACCCACGGGCTGGCGGTCAACGTCAACAACGACCTGCAGCCGTTCGAGTGGATCGTGCCCTGCGGGATCGAGGGCTGCCAGGTGACCTCGCTGAGCCGCGAGCTGGGCGCCGAGCAGGACCTCGGCGCCTTCGCCGACACGGTCGCCGCGCGCTTCGCCGAGGTCTACGAGCGCGAGCCCGCGCGAGCGCCAGCCCGGCCGAGCTGGGTCTCGACAACGCTAGGCTCGGAGTCGCATGAGCGAGTCGACCACCGAGCCCGCCGCAGGCGACGCTGACGCCACCGAGCGCGTCCACGTCACCCGCTCCCGCGCCAAGCCGGGCGGGACCGCGGCCGAGACCGACGGCACCGTCCCCTTCCGCCGCGCCCGCAAGCCGCCGTGGCTGAAGGTGCCGGCGCCGGGCGGGCCGACCTACCGGCGGCTGAAGTCGATGATCGGCAGCCGACAACCTGCACACCGTCTGCGAGGAGGCCAACTGCCCCAACGTCGGCGAGTGCTGGGAGCGCGGCACCGCGACCTTCATGATCCTCGGCGACGTCTGCACCCGCCGCTGCGGCTTCTGCAACGTGAAGACCGGCATGCCGACCTGGAACGACCCGCTGGAGCCGCTGCGCGTCGCCAACCAGGTGAAGAAGATGGGCCTGCGCCACGCCGTCGTCACCTCGGTCGACCGCGACGACCTGCCCGACTACGGGGCGAGCGCCTTCGTCGGCGTGATCCGCTCGATCCGCATGCAGGCGCCGGGCTGCAAGGTCGAGATCCTCACCCCCGACTTCCGCGGCCAGGAGATGCCGCTGGCCAAGGTGATCCACGAGCGGCCCGACGTCTTCAACCACAACGTCGAGACGGTGCCGCGCCTCTACCCGGTGGCGCGCCGCGGCTCCAAGTTCCTGCGCTCGGCGCGGGTGCTGAAGATGGCGAAGGAGATGGGCGGCGCCGACGTCGTCACCAAGTCGGGGCTGATGGTCGGCCTCGGCGAGAGCTTCGAGGAGATGGTCGAGACCTTCGGCATCCTGCGCGAGCACCGCGTCCAGGTGCTGACCGTCGGCCAGTACCTGCGCCCGACCGAGAACCACCTGCCGGTGGTCCGCTACTGGCACCCGGACGAGTTCGCGGCGCTGGAGAAGGCGGCCTACGAGCTCGGCTTCGAGTCGGTCGCCTCAGGGCCGCTGGTGCGGTCCAGCTACCACGCGGACCAGAACCTGCCCGCCAGCGGCGTCCTGACGCCGCGTTGGCTCAGGACGCCGCGAGCAGCTCGCGGCGGGCCATCTCGCGGGCGAAGGCAACGACGTCGCCGAGTGCGCGGCCCTCGTCGATCTCGAAGCGCTCGGCCAGGCCGCTGGCCAGCTCGCCGACCCGGCGCGGCTGCTCGAGCTGCTCCCAGATCCAGGCGCCGGTGGAGTTGAGCCGCACGGCGGTGCCGGCGTCGACGTCGAGCAGCACCGTCTCCTCGGGCAGATCGCCGTGCACGGCGCGATCGGTGCGGCGCAGCGTCGTCGCGGCTTCGATCGTCGTGGCTCCGCTCATCGATCCATACCCTAAGACCGCGATGGGCAGCCTCTATGGATTCGAGGTTAAGAGCGAGTTGCCGTTGCGGCGGCTCAACTCGGCGGCGGGGACGCGGGGGAGCTGGCGATCGAGGTCGCCGGCGGAGCCGCTCGTGCCACCGGCCGGGGAGCCGGCGGGGTCGCTCGTCGACGACGACGGCCGCCGCTGGTTCGCCTCCTATGAGCTCGAGCACGGCGGCTGCCTGCTGCAGATGCCGCCGACCGGCGTCCTTCCTGCTCGCGCCCGCCGCGGGGCGGATCGCCGTCGAATCCACCGACGAGGACGCGGAGCTGCTCGAGCACCGCCTCGCCTCCTCGGCTATCTGCACCCTGCTCGCGATGCGGGGCGACCTCACCCTGCACGCGGCGGCGGTCGAGGCCGACGGCCGCGCGATCGTCTTCTGCGGACCGTCGCTGCGCGGCAAGTCGACGCTGGCGCGGACACTGGGCGAGGGCGGCTGCCGGCTGCTCGGCGAGGACGGGATCGCGATCGAGCTGGGCGCGGACGGGCCGGTCGCCCATCCCGGAGCGCGCGGCGTGCGCATGCGCCGGGCCGGCGGCGGGCGGCAACGCCCGCTGCTGGTCGAGGATCCCGGTGTCGGGGAGCCGGGGCCCTGTCCCGTCGCGGCCGTGGTCCTGCTGGGCGAGCGAGGGGCCGGGTTCGAGGTCGAGCCGCTGGTGCCCGCCCGAGCGCTGGCACTACTTACGCCCAACCTCATCCACAGCGGCGGCCGCGCCTCGATTGCCGCCGCGTTTCAGCGCCTTGCCTCGCTGCTCGGCACCGTGCCGGCCCTCCGGATCTCGCTGCCGGACGATCTCGACGCGCTACCCGAAACATGCCAAAGGTTTCTCGACGCAACGCGCATTCATGGCTAGACTCCCCGCCAGGGTTACACCACAGAAGGGGAGAGATGAGCGAGAAGCCTGAGTCTTACGAAGCCCCCAGCGTCGAGGAGATCGACAACGGCGGCTACCCGATCACGACCGCTGCCGGCGCCAGCATCCAGGTCGACTGAGATGAGCATGAGCGAGCCCCAGACCCCATACGAGGCCCCCAGCGTCGAGGAGATCGACAACGGCGGCGCGCCGATCAGCACCGCGCCCGGCGAGAGCCTTCCCATCGGCAGCTAGGGGGAAGTGCCACCCGGGCGACCCAGCAGACGCGGTCGCCCGGTGAGCTGAGATGCGCAGGCGCGAGGAGAGCTTTACCTTCGGCAGGCTGCTCTGGCGCCTTGGCCGCCGCCCGCCGCGCACCCTCGTCGTCGCTCCCGAGCGACCGATCGGGGCAAAGCTCGAGATCACCTACGCCTGCAACCTGCGCTGCGGGTTCTGTTACACCGACTCGCCCCGCCACACCCTGCAGCGCACGCCGGAGCTGAGCGACGGGGAGTGGAGCGATGTCGTGCGCCAGTCGCTCGAGCTCGGCATCGTCGAGGCGGTCGTGACCGGCGGCGAGCCATTCCTGCGCAAGGAGCTGACGCTCGGCCTGATCGAGACGCTGAGCCGAGGCGGGGGTCGGCGTGACGCTGAACACCAACGGCTGGTTCGTCGACGAGGAAGTGGCCAACCGGCTGGGCGCCCTGCACGGCGTCACCGCTCACGTGTCGCTCGACGGGGCGCGAGCCGGGCTCCACGACGGCTCGCGCGGCGTGCCGGGCAGCTGGCGGCGCGCGGTCGAGGGCATCGACCGGCTGCTCGGCGCCGGCGTCGGCGTCTGCGTCGTCCACGTGGTGACCCCGGACAACGCCGCCGGCTTCGCCGACTTCCTCGAGCAGATGTGGGCGCTGGGAGTGCCCTGGGTGCGGGCGACGCCGGTGATCGTGACCGGCGCGGCGGCGCGCGGCGGCGACTGGCGGATCTCGAAGGGAGCCCTCGACGAGGCGGCCAAGGCCTTCCGCGACCGCCATGGCAAGGCGATGAAGGTGCAGGTGCAGCCGGGCACCGGTGGCGGGGTCAGCCTGCAGGGCCGTGCGGCTCCCGGCAGCTACCTGGTGCGGCCCAACGGCGACGTGCGACCCGACTCGCTGCGGCCCTTCACCTTCGGCAACGCGATCCGCGACGGGGTCGAGACCTGCTGGGTGGCGATCCGCGAAGGGTGGGACGACGAGCGGATTAATCGCTGGGCCGGCTCGATGAAGGGGCCGGGAGATTTGGCGAAGTCTGATTTGGTTGCGTATCTCGACGATGAGATTTCCGTGGCGGGGGGCAGTTGGGCCCGACTCGGCGGAACAAAAAGGGAGGTTCCGGCGAGTCGGGCCCAACTGCCCTCTCCGCAACGAAGCACTCCAACCGCGAGGCACCCATTCCCGAGCCGACTCCGCCAAAGCCCGTCGATCCAGCTCAAGAGCTAATGGAGGCGCGGGAGAAGATCCGGGGCCTTGCCGGGCAGCGGCGGTACAAGCACGCGCCGCTGCGCTGGACCGGGAGCGAGGAGCAGCGGTTCGTGCGGCTGGCCGGGGACGGGACGTATCTGCGCCTGAACGAGTCGGGCGGGGTCGTGATGGACGCGCTCGACGGAGGAACGCTGGCCGACGCCGCCAGTGCCCTGCGAGCGCGCTACGAGATCGACGAGGCGCGGGCACGCGACGACGCGGAGGCGACCACGCGCGAGCTGCTGCGCCGCGGCGTCGTCATGGCCGCCGACGCCAGCGGCTCCTTCCCGGCCGAGCCGGGGACGACGGACCTGCCGGGGTCCGAGCCGAACGGTTAGTGGAGCCAGCCGGGATCGAACCGGCGACCTCCGCGTTGCAAACGCGGCGCTCTGCCAGCTGAGCTATGGCCCCGCACCTGGAAGTCTAGGCGGGTCGAGGCTGATGGACTAGCCAGCGTGGCTAGTCGTCGAAGTCGAAGTCCTTGGGCGGCTTCTGCTCGAACCAGAGCTGGTCGTCCTCGGGGCTCTCCTCGAGGAAGTCGGGGGTCTCCTCCAGCACGTCATCGTCGTGGCGTGCCGCTTCCGGCTCGGCTTCGGCGACGGGCTCCGGCTCCGCTGCAGCCTCGGGCTCGGGCTCGGGCTCGTCGTATTCCTCGGACTCAGGCTCGTCGGCCGGCCCGGTGACTTCCTTGACCTCAAGCTCCGGCTCGGGATCGCGCGGCGCCTCCAGCGCCTGGTCGAGTTCATCGGAGAGGCGCTGCTCGTTCCAGAAGGCGTCGTCCTCATCGTCGTACTCGTCATCGTCGTCCGGGGCCGGGCCCTGGACGCTGACCTCGGCCTCTTCGGTCTCCTCGAGGCCGGCCAGCGGATCGGTCGGGGCAAGGCGGGGCTCGGCGATCTCCTCTTCGACGATCTCCTCGTCGGTCGGGCTCGGCGGGCTGCCCAGCTCCTGCTCGACGTCGAACATCTCGGTCGGCTGCTCGGCGATCGCCTGGCGCTCCTCGGTGGAGTGACCGGTGGGCTCGGGCTCGGCACAGCCTCCGGCTCCTCGTCGGCGGCTGCGGCCTCGACAGGATCGGCGACGATCTCGTGCTCCATTGCCGACGGCTCCTCCTCGGCGCCGCGCGGCTCGGGGCGGAGGCGGCTCCTGCAGGTCGGCGATCGTCGGCTCGCGCCGCGATCCCTCGTCCTCGGCCGCCTTCGGCTGCTCCATGAATTCGGTCGGCGCCTCGGCAAGCGGATCCGCCGCCTGCTCGTCGCCAGGCCGCTCCGCCTGACCGAACGCCTCGTCCTCGAGCTGCTGCAGCTCGGAATCGCCCGCGCCGTGCTGGCGCTTCAGTTCCAGATGCTCTCGGATTGCCTCGTCAAGGATGCCCATGGCTGAGTCCCAAAGCGGGAACCTAAAGCCTATGCGGTTATCCTTGCCCTTGCGAGGGCCCTGGGACGAACCTCCCAGCCGCGCACTCGGGGCTATAGCTCAGCTGGCAGAGCGCCTGGATCGCACCCAGGAGGTCGGCGGTTCGAATCCGCCTAGCTCCATCGCCCGATGTCCCTGCACGTGGGCGTCTTCGCTTTTTCAAGCCTTTCCAACCGCCGCTGATTTTGCGCTCCATTTCGGGCACGAGTGCCCGAAATCGCGGCGATATGAAGGGTTAGCGGCGATTGACTCAGATTGCGGCCCTTGCATCCAGGGACCGCCGGAGCTACCGTTGGGCGCCCGACCGGGTCAGCCGCGGAGAGCGAATCGCTGGACCAGTGCCAGAAGGAGACTTCCGGCCGGGATATTCATCCGACACTCGCCTTGGCGAAGGTTTCGAGGATCCTGGAGCTCGGGAATTCAGAGAGCGAGACGAGTTTGTTGGCGAGCGCCACCGGGATCAGTGCGTTGTCGTACATCGAGCAGCGCAAGGTCCCAAGGACGGCAAGGATCTCGGTGAGATTAAAAAAGTCGTCATAGGTCGGGGCGGGCTTGAAATCCCCCGTTGGAACGGAGGCGACGTATACATTGCCGTCGGCCGCCTTAAAGATCAGCTTTCCGCCCCAATAGGTGTTCTTCCCGTAGGGATCGGCGCTGTTGGGATCCCCGGGGACGATATAGCGGTAGATGTATTCATTGGTCAGGACCAGGACCGCCCCGGGCTTCATGCGGTCTGCAATCTGGGTCGCGTGCTCGACAAATGCCCCGCTCTTCTCGAGGCCGGTGATGTTGAGCAGAGCCAGCTCCTCCCCGTCGGCCTTGCCCGAGTCCTTGTAGTGCCCGAGATGCGAAGCAAGCTCCCGCATCGGCTTGGAAAGCGGGGCGGTCGTTCCAAAGAAGCCGAGTGGGCCATCCTTGATGAAGAGGACCTCGGCGAGAAACGCCGGCTTGGACTCGAACAAGGCCTTGATGACGTGCGCCAGAACTACCTGCTCAAGGGTGGTCATGATGAAGCCGGAGATGCCCGCAGCGCCCTGCTCCTCATCGATGCGCTCATGGAGACGAAGGGAATCGATCAAGAACAGTGGTCCCCCACAGCTCTCGCACTCGAATCGGCTCGGGGAGTTGATGTCTAGAACGATGGGGCTCGCGGAGCAGCCGTAGTTGGGGCACTCCGGAATCTTCCAAGCCTGCTCGGCACCTTTGTCCCAGGCCCTGAACAGAATCCACCGAAGAGCGTCGGCCAGGGGCGCTTCCTCGCCGTCTTGATGCTCGAAGAAGTCCTGCAGAGTCTCCCGAATCGAAACTTGAAGAGACTTTCCTTCGCGGGAAATGTTGCGGGTCGGCAGCGCCAAGGTATAGCGCTGGATCTTCTTTAGGCGAGCCATATCCTCTGGAGCGAGGAATGGCATTGCATTGAGGTCCTTGAGGTCATCGAGCTGAAACAAGAGCGGCCCGAAGGTGAAAAAAGTCACCGCGGCGGAGGGAAACTCGTTGCGCACCGGTGCTTCTCGGTAGCCGCCATCGATTGCGACTACGGCTCGGATCCGCTCGGTGTCCGGCGGCGAGACCTCCTGGGCCGCCGCATCAACAACGGCCCCATCGGCGGCTTCTGGAACGCTGCAAGCAGCCAGAAGCTCCTTGACGGGAGCGCTGTTGATGATCTCGCTGTGGGAGATCTTGCTTGCACGCTCGATCGGCCTCCGGCCTGACGCCGAGCCGTAAGCCATTTACGACACTCTGAATTGGTCGATCTGCACTGGGACGATGAAAGTGTTGGAGTCGGTCTTCATTCGAATGAAGCCCCGATCAGTCGTACGCCGCAAGCTGTCGGTGAAGTCCTCGAAGTCGTAGTACTTGTCGAGCTCCCTTAGCTCGTCGCGGTTGTTCAGATGAGCCACGAACCAGTTCTGGGTGTTCTTCAGAATGCTCGCAGAGATCGAGCTCACCTCCTGAGTGGCATACGCAATACCGAGCCGAAGCTTCTGCCCCTCCTTCGCGAGGCGGTTGTAGATGATCGTCAGATCCTTCTCCTCCTTGCGCGGGAACAGGTTGTGGGCCTCCTCGAAGTAGAGCTGGATGAAGTTCGCCTCCTCATTCTTGATGAAGCGCTCCATGCCGTCGCGAAATATTCGCTGGCACACCCTGTCTGAGTAGGTCCGCTGGATGCGTGGGTCGCCCTGCGAGAGATCGATAAGCACAACCTTGCCGTCTCTCAAAAGAGAGACGATCTCGTCCTCAAAAGGGGTATCGATCGTCGCCGTGTGGTGGCTTCGCAGAGGGACGAGTTTTCGGAATCCGGCCCCTGAAACCGCGCCGCCCGGCTTTCCCCTTTGCGTGAGAATCTGCATCAGACTCTGCAGATCATCGTCAGCCCACTCTCGACCGCTTTTTGTCCGCGATTTCTCAAAAGGGCCTTCCGGCTCTTTGTAGTTTTGCCAGACGGCCTTGAACCACTCAACTGCCGCTTCGAGCGAGATGCCGCTTTCCGGCTTAACGCCATCTAGGCCGGGAATGTTCGACTCCCGTATCTCTTTCGAGCTCCTGAACTTGACCTTGAATCCTTGCGGCGGATCGAACCCTGCCCTGGAAAGGCACGCCTGGTAACAGGCGACTCGCCTCTCGTAGCGGGTCTTCGCCGAGATATCATTTGGATCTGGCTCTTCCCAGTCGATGCTGGTGAAAGCTCTGATATAGGCGGCCGACTCATCCTCCAGCAGCGACTGGATCAGGCCGAATCCCTCCGTGATCGATTGGTAGAAGTTAAGCTTCATCACCTTGAAACCGTCCTTCTCAATCGTGCTGTATCGGGTGACGTCGTTCTTGTACTGAGCGAAGATCGCAGTGCCCTCGTCCTGTTGATTCTCATTCGAGTACTCGCCGTTGACATCGAAGATGATCTGACCGGCCGGAGCGATCGCTTTGCCGCCGATTTTCACACTGGATTTGGAAATGTTGACGGTTGCCTGAATCATCTTCTTGACCGTGTTGGACTTGCCGGTTCGCGTCATGCCGAACAAAGCCGTGCGCTTTCCGAGAAAATCAAGAGGCGTCACGTAGACGGGCACATCCTCGCCAGCCACATGCCTCAGGCTCGAGCTATAGCGGACTGCGCCGATTCGCTCGTCTCCCTCCCCCCCGGGGATCCCTCCCTCACGAAAGTTGACGATGTACTCGAGGACTTTCCCCGTGGGCTTCGCGACCCTGTAATTGTTCGCTGCGTAGAAGTTGTCAAGGTCCCCCGCGAACCTGATTTCGGAGTCCTCGTCGCGATAGAAGGATCCGATCACGCGGCATTCCAATCCTGAGAACTGGAACTCCGCTCGGGTGAAGGAGTCGAGCGGGTGCCCATCTTCGGACGGCGTCTCCTTGTAGTGCTCGACCATCGCCCCCACCACGTCATCGTCCGTTGGGAGCTTCGTTGGCTTGAGGACTCGGAGCAGGATGGCCTCGTCTACATCAGCCTCTCCCGTATAGAGAGCAAGAAGAAACGCGCCTGCAGGCACACCATTGACCTTGTGCTTCCAGCTGTCGTTAGACATGAGCTTGAGCCGATCGAAGTCGAGATAGAACGACCGCCCTACGAACAGATCCTCATTCTTGATCTCCTCGAAGAGATCGACACTTGCGAGCTTCTTGAGCTCCTGCACGACCGTTGCCATCAGCCAGCCCCCCTGTGGTTGGGATGTTCTGAAGTTTGGGAGTGCGATCCCAATTGATATCCGGGAACGACGGCAGAGAGACGCCGGGCCAGGGACTAAGGAGCAGAAGCCGGTCAGTCTTGGTTGCTCGGCCAGGATTCTCCTTCCAAATGCGGCTTACCTTGCCTCCGACAGGTAGCGCGTCCACGATCGTTCCGTGGTGTTGCCAGCCCGCCGGCCTGGCGACCCTCTCCCAGACCTGCTCGGCGAGATTGAGCTGCTCCTCTCCACGCCGGACATCTCCAATCACCAAGCAGACGTAGCCCCCGGTATCCAGGGTCGACTTGATTCCCTCGAGGACCCGTTTCATGAATGTGAGATATCGGGCAAGGCTTGCGCTGGCCATGAGCCGCTGGTCCACTTTGCGCGCCTCCTGCCCCAAGAACCAGAGCCTGACCCAGTTGTACTTCCCGTACTTAATGACTTGCAGGTATGGCGGTGAAGTGAAGACTAGCTTCGGCTTGATGGCCTTCAAGTCCTGCGGGGCGGGTTTGGCGGCGTCCCCTAGCCAAGATCGTCCCCTAACGAGTGCCTTTTCTGGAAGGTCATACTGGGCGGCCCTCGCACGAAGCATCTCGAACACATCGACGTCCGGAGCCTCAAGTTCATGCTCATGGATGTACTTCCGAACGTATCCGGGAGCCATCGCGAAGGTATTCGGCATGCTTATTGAAAAGCCCCTCGTCGCCCCGCCGCCGGAGTGGTTCGCATGAAGCATTCCCAGAACCAAAGCAATGAGGAACGGGTCAACGTATCCCCTACCGCTCAGCTTCTCGCGGAGGAAGTTAATTTGTCTCAAGGTGGCCGGTGAGTAGAGCATTCGGATGTCCTCGGGTACCGACGAGACAGACAACAAGGCCAAGCTCTCGAACTCAGCCTCCAGTTCATTTAGTCGCTCTTCTACTGCGAATGCCGATGGGATCTTGACCTTCGCCCTCGTCAAGGCATGCGCCAATGGATTGGCATCGGCCCCAAAGCCCTTCCTCCCCTGAAGTACAGCCTCTAGGGCAACGGTGCCGCGCCCTGAGAAAGGGTCATAAACAGCGTCATCAGCCTCAGTGAGCCACCTAATGAAGACGCTCGCCATCTGGGGCGGAAACATCGCCAAGTACGAGCAGACACTGTGCAGCGGGTGACCCCAGCGGCGCGGCGCATCATGCCACTCATCGGACAGTCGTTCTAAGAAATCCCCTGCAGAGGATGAAGCGTTTCGGCGTGTTCGCGGAGCCAAGGACTAGAAGCCTATGCATATTCGCACGCAATGGAGAGACTTGTTTCAGGCAATCGGGTTTTCAGGCACCAAAATTGTCTTATGGCATCGCTCGGCGAGGGCGGGGGGAGCCTGGGTTCAGGAGGTCGCCGGCTTGAGCCTGCTAGCTCCGTCGTTAGATCCCTGCATGTGGGGCTGCCGAGCGTCGCCAGCCAGAGCGAGGCCACCGAGAGTCCAAGCAGGCCCTCGGGGCCTGCTTGGAAACGATGCAGGAGGACGGACTCCTCCACCGCAGCAGCCTCACTGTCAACGTGAGCTGAGTTCCATCGATCACGACGCGAATCGCAAGAGCGCTCGGCGGGCGCGGTCGGGCGGTAAATCTCCGCACAGGGGGAGAGACTGGCCTCCGCCAGCGCTTGATCGGCCGTGACCATGCCCGAGCCAGGGATCCGAGCTGCCTCCAAGGAGCTGATCGAGGAGCTGATGGGCACCGTCGTCTCGGTCGACTTCGTGCTCCAAACGCTGATGGACCTGCCGGCGGACGCGCTCCCCGGCGCGGACAAGGCTGAAGCGATACGCGAGCTGCTGACCGTGAGCGCCTGCCGCGAGGTGGAGGCGGTCGGGGAGGAAGCCTGCCGGGCGGCGATCACGCTGATCGAGAAGGTCGTCGACCGGATCGCAGACGACGCCCGCGCCGCTGCGGACTTGGCCGGGGCTGCCCGCCACCGATCCTGCTGAGACGCTCTACAGGCACGCACCCAATCATCGAGGTTAGTTACGCGCGCGAGCGCCAACGCCGAGCGTCGGGGTCCCAATGACCGCCAGCTTCCGATCGAAGCACTGGGTCGAGGAGCCGAGCGGCTGCGGCGTGGCCAGTCTCAATGTCTACCGCGACCCCAACCTCGCGAGCTAGCACCGCGTACGGCCTCGCCCACGACGACGGTGGCGACGGTATGGCGTTCGGGAGCGGCTGGCGGACGCGCTGCTCAAAGGTGGTTGCGAGCGCATCACGGAGTCGCATGGCGTCAATCTCGGCCATCTCACCGATCAGGACGAGGTCGACGAGATCCTTGACCCGGGTGCTCTCCCGCTCGTCTTGCCCAAAGGTGCCGGTATAGGCGTGGAACTTCTCGGCAACGTGCTGCTCGAGCGAGATGACCGGCAGCTGCAGCTCTGCGACGTCGGCGAACTCCAGCGAGTTCGCGCCGAAGAGCGGCTCCGCCTGAATTGGCATCGCTTCGCTGAACGCGACATCGACTGGGAACTGCTCGAACCGGCGGGCATCGAGGTCAGCGCGAACCGTGTAGCGGACGGCGTGGAATCCGGTGGCAGCGTCGAGTGCCGGCGTGCGGCGAACCTCGAAGACGAAGAAGTCGCCGAGGTCGACGTGGGTGGCGGCGACCAGATGCTCAGTTGCCGCTTCCTCGTCGTCGGCTCGCCCGAGGTCGACGTCCTTCGTCGTCCGGGCGCGAAGCCCAAGGCGCAGCTCCAGCGCGAACGCGCCCTTGAGAACCCAGCCGCTTGACTCCGAGGTCGTGAGCCTGGCGAGGAATCGCTCGAAGGCCACGCGCTTGCGCAGGCGCAGCAGCGCAACGCCGGTCGCCTGGGCCTCGTTCTTCAGGCGTTGCTCGAGCGCGGTGCGGAACGCGTTTGCCGTTTCGTATCTCACGACTACCCATCCTTCTCCGCAGCGCGGCGGATGAGATCGGCGACGCGACCTCCGCGCCGATCGGCTCGGGCGAGAAGCGAACGACGGGTCGTCAGGCCTTCGTGCAGCGCTTGGCGCACAGCCATCTCGATCTGCTCGGGGGCCGTCCCAGCGCCGGCGGCGTCGAGAATCGACCGCACCGGGTCGGTGACGCGGATGCCTTCGCGGGACACGACTTCGGACGGCTCGAGGGCCTCCGTCGTCGTGTGCAGGGTCACCCCCTGACGCCGCCTGATACCACGGTCATCGCGATCGACCAGGAGATGCACGTTGTTCGGGATCACATCCGAGAGTTCGTGAAGGTCCAGCGCGCTCTCGTGGGAGACGACGGCTCGCTCGGCACCGACCGCAAGCCACTTCGCCCGCACCTCCTCATGGCTCGAACCCGGATAGCCGCGCAGCCGGTACAGGCCGCGACGAATGTGCTCGTATCGCCCGGAGCGAACGTGGTGGGCAAGCAGTTGCGGACTGAAGCCGGCTTCGCGCGCCTGCCGCGAAGTGAAGTAGCCGTCCTGGCCGTAGGAGACTTGGTTCAGGGCGATCGCGTCAGGAGGCTGAGTGTCAGACATAGATAAAGCATAGCTATATCTTTCATGGACATTTGAGCCATCCCGTCATTTCCAACCGCCCTGCGCAAATTTCGGGCACTTCTCGCCAGGAGTGCCCGACTCCCTTCGTATCGCCGCATATCCCTGCGTATCCGCGGCAAAGCGTCGGGACGCGATGCGGCCGCGGAGCACCGCTAATTGCCTGCTAATGGCGGGCTTCTGAAGTCATCGCCCAGATTTCGTCAACTTGGATCGCACCCAGGAGGTCGGCGGTTCGAATCCGCCTAGCTCCATCCTCTGAAGTCCCTGCACGTGGGCGGCTTCGCTTTCTGGAGCCCTTTCCAACCGTCGCTGAATTCGCGCTCCATTTCGGGCACGAGTGGCCAAAAACGCGGCGATACGAATGGATTAGCGGCGATTGCCGTCGATTCCGGGCTTGCATTTGGACGACAGCAGAGCTAGAGGCGCGTAAGCTTCGCCGCATGAGCATCGAGCGCGAGTACGAGATCGTGCTGCAACCGGAGCCCGAAGGCGGCTTCAGCGTCTTCGTGCCCGAGCTGCCGAGCGTCGCCACCCAAGGCGAGACGATCGAGGAAGCCACCGAGATGGCCAAGGAGGCCATCGAGGCCTACCTCGAAGTGATGCATGAGGACGGCCTCCCCATCCCGACCGTCCATCGCGGCAGCGTCGCTGTCCACGCGGCGTGAGCGCCAAGCTCCCGGCGGTCAGCGGCAAGCAAGTCATCGCCGCCCTCGAAAAGGAGGGCTGGTACGTGAAGCGGGTGCGCGGCAGCCATCACGTCCTTCGGCATCCAGACATTCCCGACGCGATTCCAGTGCCAGTTCACGGGAACCGCGAGATCAAGCGAGGAACGCTCGCAAGCATCCTGCGAGCCGCCGGGATCAGCCGAGACGAGTTCGTGAAGCTGCTCCGGTAGTCCCGTGAGGAAGCGGAGCTAAAAGCGTCTTCACGGCCGCCCTCTGCGCCTGTCAATAAAACGCCTCGGCGGGTGTCGCTAGCAGCGACCTTGAAGCTTGATCGCTGCTGCGGGCGGGACAGAGCGACGGCCAAGCGTTGAGCTTTTACCTGCTAATCGTGGACCTCTGAAGCTATCGCTCAGTTTTGGCCTCGTTGGATCGCACCCAGGAGGTCGGCGGTTCGAATCCGCCTAGCTCCACTTTCGGAAGTCCCTACATTTAGATTCGAGCTGCATCATGCGGTCGAGAGTCGAGCTGGCCAATCTCTGGAAATGTTGACGGCATCCCGTCCACCCCCATCGCCATGCCGGGCCAATCGAGCTACGGTCGGCGCCCGAAAATAGGGCAACCTCCAGATTCGATGTCGAGAAGCCGTGATCGGCTCCGCTCACCAAGTGAAAGGCCGCGACAGGCGCGGCCCCGACACCAGGAGACCACCATGCCGAAGTATCTGCTCCTCAAGCACTACAGCGGCGGCCCGGAGCCGCACCATCCCTTCCCGCCGATGGACCAGTGGGCGCCCGAGGACGTGGAGGCGCACATGGCCTTCCTGCGGCAGGTCAAAGCGCTGCTGCAGGAGAACGGCGAGTACGTCGACGGGCAGGCGCTGACGCAGGCGCAGACCTGGGTCCGCTACGGCGGGCCGGACGCCGCGCCGGTCACCACCGACGGCCCGCTGCCCGAGACCAGCGACCTCGTGGCGGGCTGGTACATGGTCGACGTCGAGTCGCGCGAGCGCGCGATCGAGCTCGCGGCGTACATCTCCTCCGAGCCCGGCCCGGGCGGCGGG
Organism: uncultured Solirubrobacterales bacterium; assembly: GCA_963702065.1. Classification (GTDB taxonomy): domain Bacteria; phylum Actinomycetota; class Thermoleophilia; order Solirubrobacterales; family 70-9; genus VRUE01. Next base: position 2,569,501 of record OY969705.1, on the reverse strand, counting down.
CCGCTGCACGAGTGGATCGACGTGCGCGAGGTCATGTCCGGGACGTCGTCGTCCGAGGACTGACCAGGCCGTGGCCGACGAGCCGATCTCGGCGTGGGACGAGGGCGCGCTGCGCGCCCTCGTCCCGCCGGTGCTCGCGGGGCTGGTGCGGCGGGGCGAGCAGTTCGACGCCGCCGAGGACGCGCTCCAGGAGGCCCTGCTGGAGGCGCTGCGGGTCTGGCCCGAGCATCCGCCGCGCGACCCGCGCGCGTGGCTGACGACCGTGGCGACCCGGCGGCTCGTCGACGCCCGCCGCAGCGAGGTCGCCCGTCACCGCCGCGAAGAGGAGGCGGAGGCCGAGCCGCGGCCCGAGGCCGCAGCGGAGGAGGTCGGCGACGACACGCTCTTCCTGCTCTTCCGCTGCTGCCACCCGGCGCTCGCGCCGGCCTCGCAGGTGGCGCTGACGCTGCGCGCGGTCGGCGGCCTCACGACGCGCGAGATCGCCGACGCCTTCTACGTCCCGGAGGCGACGATGGCGCAGCGGATCAGCCGCGCCAAGCGGACGGTGCGGGGGCGCCGGCTGGACCGGCCCGGCGACCTCGCCGTCGTCCTGCGGGTGCTCTACCTCGTCTACACGACCGGTCACGCGGGCCGGGTCGACCTGGCCCGCGAGGCGATCCGCCTCACCCGCCAGCTCACGCTCGCGACCGAGGAGCCGGAGGCGCGCGGCCTGCTCGCGCTGATGCTGCTCAACCACGCGCGCCTGCCCGCGCGGATCGACGCCGAGGGCCGCCTCGTCACGCTCGACCGGCAGGACCGCGGCCTCTGGGACAGCCGCGAGATCGCCGAGGGCGTGCGGCGTCCTGCAGTCGGCGCTGGCGCTGCAGACGGAGGCGCGGCCGCCGGGCCGCTACCAGCTCGAGGCCGCCATCGCCGCCCTGCACGACGACGCGGCGAGCGCCGCGGAGACCGACTGGCCGCAGATCCTCTCCTGGTACGACGACCTCGTCGCGCTCACCGACGACCCGGTCCGCGACGACCCCGCCGCCGTCCTCGGCCGCGCCGTCGCGGTCGGCCACGTCCACGGCGCCGCCGCCGGCCTGCGCGAGAGCGAGCGCCTGCGCGAGGTGCTCGGCGAGCGCCATCGCTGGCACGCCGTCCGCGGTCACCTGCACGAGCTGGACGGCGACCTCCCCGCCGCCGCGGAGGCCTACGCCGAGGCCGCCCGCCGCGCCACGACCGTCGCCGAGCGCGACCACCTCGTCCGCCAGGCGGCGCGGGCGCGTGGCGGAGCGACTTGAGCCACTCGAAAGCGACGAGTGGCCTCAACTGCGGGTAATCGGCCGGCTTTCACCCCTCGTTCTCGAGGTACTCCTTGGCGAGTCGGTTCGGAGCTCTGCAGAGCCAGGCTTCGACGATCAGCTCGCTCAGCTCCTCGGCTGAGATCCGGTCGAGGCGGATGAGGACGGCGGCGTAGCCGTCGAAGTGCGGGGTGGTGAAGAAGGTCTCGGGGCTGCCTTGGAGCAGCGCTTCCTTCACGCCCAGGTCCTCGACCCGGACCGCCAGGATCGGGCCTGAGGGTGCGCGCTCGCCGAGGTCGCTTGCTTCCTTGGGGCGGAGGGGGCGTTCCCAGACGAAGATCTTGTCCCGGACCCGCCAGGCGGTGTTTCCGTATGCCGGGCGCTCGCTGGTCTCGGGCAGTGCCAGGGCGATCCGCCGCACGTCGTCCCACTCGGCCACGAGGCGACGGTACAGCCTAGGGCTAGGGAGGCGGCGAGACCACCGCCTCCCTAGAGCGTATTTCAGCCGTTGACGGCCTTCTTCAATTCGGCCCCGGGGCTGAACTTCGCCGCCGTCTTCGCGGCGATCTGCATTGACTCTCCGGTCTGCGGATTGCGGCCTTCCCGCGCCGGCCGGGCGACGGTCGAGAACTTGCCGAAGCCGGTGAATTTGACCTCGTTGCCGGCCGCGAGCTGGGCGGTGATCTCTTCGATCGTCGCCTCCACGGCGCGCTTCGCCTGGCCCACCTCGAGGCCGGCCCGCTCGGCAACCTGCTTTGCCAAATCATCCTTTGTCGTAACGGACATTCTCGTCTCCTTGAAGTAGGGGCAAGACCCCGATCAGGCCTGCTGTTCACACGCTTTCTACAGGCCCGGGCGGGCGTCTCCGCGGAATCTCGTCCTCGCCGCTTGCAACGCGGGCGCCCGAACCGGACATATAGAGATGTATGGCCCCGGTCCAGATCGAGAAGAAAGCGGCGCTCGACCACGAGCTCGCCCAGATCCGTTTCGGCCGGCTCTACCGCGATCAGGGGCGGGCGATCCTCGCCTACGCGCTGCGGCGCGTCGCGGACCCGGAGGACGCCGCCGACGTCGTCGCCGAGACTTTCCTCGTCGCCTGGCGGCGCCTCGACGAGGTGCCGATCGACGCCGGGGCGAGGCTGTGGCTCTTCGCGGTGGCACGCCGGGTGGTCGCCAACCTGCATCGGTCCGAGCGGCGCCGGACCCGGCTGGGAGAACGCCTTGCCGAGTCCCTGCGCACCGAGCTCGCCACCCAACCCGCGCCGGGCGGGCGAGGCGGCGGAGGTCCTGCGGGCGATGGACGGGCTGGGCGACGACGATCGCGAGCTGCTCCTGCTCGTCTCCTGGGAGGAGCTCTCGCCGGGAGAGGCGGCGAAGGTCCTCGGGGTCTCCTCGCTCGCCGCCCGCAGCCGCCTTCACCGCGCCCGGCGCCGGCTGCGGACCTTGCTGGAGCAACGCGAGTCGGTGGGGAGCCGCGGCCCGGAACTCGACATGGAGGAAGCAAGATGAAGACGCGTGAGATGGAGAGGGCGCTCGGCGCCGCCGACCCCGTCGGCTCGGGGTCGGCTCGACGGGCTCGACCTCGAGGCGATGGAAGCCGACCTGCTCGCCGACCTGCGAGGCCGAGCTTCTCCGCTCTCCTCCGAGCTCGAAGCGGCGCGCTCGCGCCCCGGCACCGGCGGCGCTTCGTGCTCGCCCTTGGCCCGGCAGCGCTCGCCGCCGTCCTCGTCGTCGTCCTCTTCCTCGCCGGCGGCGGCTCCAACCACCCCTCGCGCGCCTACGGCGCCGAGCTCGTCCGCTTCGCCGAGTCGACGCCACTGCTGCTGCTCGAAGGGCCCGGCTGGCGGGTCGAGAACGTCTCCGAGTCGGGAGAAAGCGCCTACATGGCTCGCAGCAGCAGGGGCACAGGGTCGATGGAATTCGTCATCGGGGCGCCAATTCCCAGCGAAAGCACCAGGATCTCGGCCAGCAGGCCGAGGTGAGCGGGATGGCTCCGAAGGCAGTCAGGCAGCGCAAAGTGGAACTGCGCTGGCGTCCCGGCAAGCTGGGGTTCGGGGGCCCGATCGTTCGCCACCCGATCAAGGTGCCTGTCCTCGACACCACCGCCCTCGTCAACCCCAGGGCGGAAACGACCTACTTCCGACGAAGACTCGCGAAAAAGCCCATCGACTGGGGTGGTCCGGGCGATCGCCAGATGGTCGCGATCTGGCACGAAGGCGGTTACACGCTCGAACTGCGTGCCTGGGTCTCCGACCTTGCCGCCTTCGAAGAACGGCTCGGCTGGCTCAGCCGGGTGGACTCACAGACCTGGCTCGACGCGATGCCGGCGAAGGTCGTCAAAGCCGCCGACCACGATGCCGCGGTGCGCGAAATGCTGAAGGGAATCCCCGTGCCCAGCAGCTTCAAGCCGTCACGGGTCCCCGACGAAGGCCTCACCACCAACCGCTACCAAGTGGGCGCCTCCGTGACCGGCATCGTCTCCTGCCTCTGGTTCCGGCAGTGGGGAGAGGCCCGCCGCAACGGCGACGGCGGGGCTGAGGCCGAAGCCGAAAAGGCGATGGCGACCGCCAAGAGCTGGCCGATCCTGCGTGAGATGGCGAAGGAAGGCGGGTATCCCCCAACGGTCTGGCAGCTCGCAGAGGGAGATGCCGAGCGGCGAAGGGCGACGCGGGTGGCGGCTGCTGCCCCAGGCGGAAGGCCTGGGGTGCGCCCGCTGGGGCCTCCCGGTCCTGCCGTGGAAGCAGCGCCTTCAGCGCGAACGCCGGGAAGGCCTCGCCGCTCCAGGCCCTGACCGTCGGGGCTAGGCATTGCCGGCGCCTTCGAACTGTCCGCGGCGAGCTTCGGCCCGAGGCGAGGGGCTGCCGGAGTAGCAACGGGACTGGGTGGGTACTTTGGTTAAAGATGCGCTACCGCTTGCTCGTAAATCTCGCGGTGCCGCTAATCGTTGCCCTCCTTGCGGTATTCCCAAGCGCCGGCAGCGCAGCCCCGAGCTGCGCGGAAGGGCCGGAAACTGTGGGGACGACGATCATCGGCACGCCTTGCGCCGACGTGATCCGCCTGCCGCGGACGGTCACCACCGTCTTCGGCGAAGGCGGCGACGATCGCCTCTACGGCCAGCGCGGCAACGACAGCCTCTTCGGCGGCGAGGGAGCGGATCGGCTCTACGGCGGCATCGGCGACGACCAGTTGCGCGGCGGAGCCGGTGACGATCGCCTCTCCGGAGGCTTCGGTGCCGACTCGCTCGACGGCGAAGACGGCAACGACCTCGCCCGCGGCGACGCAACGATCGACGCGATCTACGACTCCGACGGCAATGAGGACACGCTCAGCTTCGCCACGGGTGTGACTCCGGGCTTCCCCAACAGCGGCCCATTCTTCGCCAACGCCGGCTTTCCGGACGGTGCCGCAGGAAGAGGAGTCTACGTCGACCTAGGGCAGAACTTTGCCAATAACGGTCTCGCGCCCTCGGGCGGCGGTGTAGATGAGGCGCCCGATCCGACAGCCGCGATCGACCTCGAAGATTTCGAGATCGTGATCGGCACCCCTTTCCCCGACTACATCGTCGGCACCGCCGATCCCGAGACCTTCTATGGCGGCGGTGGTGGCGATGTGATCGACGGCAACGGCGGTGGCGACGTCGCCCGTGGGGGCGCCGACGGCGACGGCTGCATCGACGTCGCGGTCGAGGATTGCGAGTTCAGCAGCGCTGAGATCGACCTGCGCGACGCCGGCGCGATCGCCGCCGGCGTGATGGCGCCCGAGACGGGCACCGCCCCGGGCCTCTACCTCGTCGGCAGCGATGAAGACGACCACGTAACGGCAAGCTTCACGCTGAATACAGCGACCCCCGACGACCCGGACGACGGTGCGGTCACCTTCTCGCTGACGGGCGGCGAGGGACAGTTCGACCCCGATCCCAGCGCCGCCGGAGGCTGTGGCCCGCCAAGCGGAGGCACGGTCTCCTGCGCGCTGCCGGAGCCCCCCGACTCGATCCTCCTCGCCGGCCTGGAAGGCAACGACGTTCTCCTTGCCCCCTCCCTCCCCGAAGCGACCTCGGTCGTGCTGCTGGGAAACGAAGATGGCGATGACCTCACCGGCGGCGACACCGAAGATGCCCTGATCGACGGTGCGGGGAACGACGAGGCGGCCGGCGGCGGCCGCGACGACGCGCTGCCGAACAACGGCGGCACCGACCAGCTCGACGCCGGTTCGGGCGAGGACCTCTTCGTCTCCAACGCCGTCTGCGACGGCGACGTCCTCGACGGCGGTCCCGACCGCGACAACGCCAACTGGGCCAACTTCGGCAGCGGGGTCACGATCGACATGGAGGCCGAGGCCGCCGGCCTGATCGGGACGGAGGGGGAGGCGCACTGCACGACCGCGGCGCAGCTGACGACCCTGCGGGGGATAGAGGACATCGAGGGCACTAACAAAGGGGACAACCTGACGGGCGACTCCGAGTCCAACCAGCTCCTCGGCAGGGCCGGCTCGGACAACTACCTCGCCGGGGCCGGCGACGACCACCTGCTGGTCAACTCCGGCGACTCCGATCCGACCGTCGACTGCGGCGCGGGCTTTGACACGGCGCTGATCGATTTCGCAGACGACCACACCGACGGCCCGCCGGTCGACTGCGAGTCCGTCGAAGAACGCGCCCCGAACAGCTTCCGCCCGCCCGACACCCCGCCCGATCCGGAACCCGAACCCGAACCCGAACCTGAGCCGGAACCGGAACCGAAGCCCGAGCCGCCGCCCCAGATCGCGCCGCCTCCGGTCGCGGAACCGCCGCCGCCAGGGCCCGACCGCACCCCGCCCGCAACCAGCCTCCGCCGACACCCCCGGGCGCTTCTCTTCACCGCCGGCAGGCGCCGCATCGTCTCCTTTGCCTTCGGCGCCACCGAGCAGGGGACTCGTTTCCTCTGCCGCTTCGACAGCCAACCGTTCAGGCCCTGCCGGTCTCCCCGCACCTACCTGGCGTCGCCCGGGCCGCATGCCTTCAGCGTCTTCGCGATCGATGCCGCGGGAAACCGCGACTCCTCGCCGACCCTGTTCCGCTTCCGCGTCCGTTCCCGCTGAAGCGGGCGACGTGGGCACCGCTATCCGATCAACTCCAAGACCCGGCGCTCGATGCGGGCCTGCCGTCGCGGGGTAACACCGCCCTCGGGGGTGTGGGCCTGCAGCTCGATCGTCTTGCCGTCACGGAAGCGGTCGAGCACCCTGGGATCGACGTATGAGCTGCGGCAGACCGCCGGGGTGTTGCCAAGGCGCTCGGCCACGCGCTTGATCGCGGCGCGGATCGCGCGCTCCGCCCCAGCCTTGGAGGAGGGCGCGCCCTCGCGCGCCAGCTCGACCGCGGCGAGCACAGTGCCGTGCCAGGTGCGGAAGTCCTTGGCCGAGAACTCCTCGCCCGCCTTCGCCTGCAGGTAGTCGTTGACCTCCTCGGAGCGGACGTCGCGCCAGCTGCCGTCCTCGCGAAAGGCGAGCAGGTCATCGGGACCGCTGCGCCTGCGACGCATCGCCTCGATCGTCGCCTTCACCTCGGGGTCGCGGATCGACTGCACGCGCCGCTGGCCGCTCTTGGCCGGGAAGTCGAAGACGACCTCATCGCCCTCGATCGAGACGTGCTCGCGCAGGACCGTCGCCACCCCGTAGCTCTCGTTGGTCTCGGCGTACTCCTCGCCGCCGATCCGGAAGAAGCCGAGGTCGAGCAGGCGGACCGCGCAGGCCAGCGCTCGCTCGCGCGGCATCCCCTCGCGGGCGAGGTCCACCTTCACCGCGCGCCGCAGCTTGGGCAGGATCGCGGCAAACTCGCGCATCGACTCGAACTTGCGCTGCGCCGAGCGCACCTGCCAACGCTCGTGGTAGAGGTACTGCTTGCGCCCCGCTTCGTCGAGGCCCGTCGCCTGGATGTGGCCAAAGGGATCGCTGCAGATCCACACCTCCCGCCAGGCCGGCGGGATCGCCATCGCTCTGATCCGCTCGAGCGCGTCCTCATCCCTCACCCGGCCGCCTTCGGGGTCGAGGTAGCTGAAGCCACCGCCGCGACGACGCCGGCTGATTCCTGGGCCCGAGCAGTCCGAGCGCCTGAGTCGCCCACGCGGGCGAGACCCAGGTCCGCTCACTCTGCCTCAGGCCGTTCCTCGCCCGGCCAGCTTCCGGTGCCCTTGGCAAAAGCTCGCCGGATGCCATGGTCGGTCAGGCCCTTGGCCAGGCGGAAGATCGCACCCTCGAGCAGAAGCGCCGCGACCAGCTTCGGCCAGGAGAATTCACGATGCTCGGGACTCGGCGGCTCCTCTTTGTCGATCAAGCCCCAGAGGCGTTCGAAGATCTTCGTGCCGAGGAGCCCGGCGAACAGGCCGGCGATGACGCTGATTGGTGTGAAGATGATCTTCATCGCGGGTCAGGGCTTGAGCACGACCTTGATCGCGCCGTCTTCCTTCTTCTGGAACATCTCGTAGGCGCTCGGCGCCTCGGCCAGCGGCAGCTGGTGGGTGGTGAGGTCGTCGACCCCGAGCGGGTCCTCGTCGCCTTCGAGCAGCGGCAGGATCTCGTCGGTCCAGCGCCGCACGTGCGCCTGGCCCATGCGGATCTGCACGCCCTTGTCGAAAAGCTGCATCATCGGCAGCGGGTCGAGCTGGCCGCCGTAGACGCCGGAGATCGAGATCGTGCCGCCGCGGCGCACCGTGTCGATCGCCTCGAGCAGCGCCGAGAGTCGGTCGACCGCCGCCTTTTCGGTCGCCTTGGCCGCGAGCGCGTCCGGCAGCAGGCCGGTCGCCTTCTGGACCAGCTCGGCGGCCGGGCGCTCCGTGCGCCTCCATGCCGACCGCGTCGATCACCCCGTCGGGGCCGCGCCCGTCGGTCATCTCGCGGATCGATCGCCGGCACGTCCTCGTGCTCGGCGGAGTCGATCGCCTCGATGCCGTGGCGGCGGGCCATCTCCAGGCGCTCGGGAACCTTGTCGACGCCGATCACCGTCTCGGCTCCCTGGTGGCGGGCGATCCGCGCGCACATCTGCCCGATCGGACCGAGGCCGAAGACGGCGACGCTGCCGCCTTTCGGGATCGCCGCGTACTCGACCGCCTGCCAGGCGGTCGGCAGCACGTCGGAGAGGAAGAGGTAGCGCTCGTCCGGCGCGCCGTTCTCGGGCACCTTGATCGGGCCGAAGTGGGCCTGCGGCACCCGCAGGTACTCGGCCTGGCCACCCGGCACCTCGCCGTAGAGCTTGGTGTAGCCGAAGAGCGAGGCGCCCTTTTCCTGCTCGCGGTTCTGGGTCGTCTCGCACTGGGCGAAGAGCTTTTCGCTTGCACATCCAGCACTCGCCGCAGGAGATGTTGAAGGGGATCACGACGCGGTCGCCCGCTTTGATCTGACTGACCTCCGAGCCCACCTCCTCGACGATCCCCATCGGCTCGTGGCCGAGGATGTCGCCCTCGTCGATGAACATCCCCAGCACCTCGTAGAGGTGCAGGTCCGAGCCACAGATCGCGGTCGAGGTGATGCGGACGATCGCGTCGGTCGGCTGCTCGATCGTCGGGTCGGGAACCTCGTCGACCCGGACGTCGCGTTTGCCGTGGAAAGTCAGTGCCTTCATCAGTCTCCCTCCTTATCTCTCTTCCTCACGACGCCACTCCGAGCGGCACATCGGGGCGATCCCAGCTCTCGGCTACCCGTTCGGCCGCGTGGCGCTCCTCGGCGAGGATCTCCTCCGCGGTCGCCACTACCCCGTCGTCCCCGGCCCGGGCGGCTACCCGTTGCAGTAGCTCGTAGGCGGCCACCTCGAGGTGCTCGAAGGCGAAGCCGGCGAGCTTGGTGGTCGAGTCCGGCTGGGCACCGAAGAAGGCGGAGAGGTTGAGGCCGCCGGCCTTCAGCATTGCGTCCTTGGCCAGCGAGGGGCCGGCGCCACGCTCCTCCAGAAGGCTCGCGATCCGCTTCCGGTGGCGCCGGGTCTCTTCGAGATGGTCGCGGAAGGCAGCCTCGAGCTGCTCGTCCTCGACTCGCTCCGCGCCGGCCTCCAGCAGCTCTTCGGCCTGGCCCTCGAGGGCGTGGACGTCACGCAGGTAGGCGAGCAGCGCCGAGTCGAGCTCCTCCGCATCGGCACCCGCCAACGAGACCTCGACCGCGGCGTCGAAGGACTGTTCCAGCCGCTCGGCCATGCGTCCCTCCTCCGCGGCGATGGCGGTCGCCATTCGCGCCGTCTCCTCGTCGCCGGCGCGCTCGGCCAGGCGCTTCAACAGCTCGTAGGCGGCAAGCTCCATGTGCTCGTAGGAGTAGGCGTGCATGGTCAGCTTCCCCGGCGTGTCGGGCTGAGAGGCCGCGAAGGCGACCATTGCCCAGCCGCCTGCTGCCCCGGCCGTGTCCTTCAGCTTCGAGGGCTTGCCGCCCAGCGCTTCCAGGCGCTCGCGCACGCGCCGCTCCTGATCTTCGGTCTCGACCAGGTGCTGTTCGAACACCTGGCCGAGACGCTCCTCCCCGGCAATCTTCGGTGCGGCGCGAAGCTGCGCCAGCGCCTGCAGCTCGATCGAGTGCACGTCGGCGAGGTACCTGACGAGCTGCTCGTCGCGGTCGCGACTCCACTGGCGGGCGCCGACACCGGTCTTCAGGTCGTCGAGCCGGGCGCCGGCGCTGTCGGCTTCGAGCGGCGGAGTCTTGGCCCCGTGGCCCTCGCGCAGGCCCTCCAGCAGCTCCTCCAGCGCCTCCACCCCACTGTGGCGAGGCTCCCAGCCAAGCTCCTCGCGAGCTCGGTCAGAGGACATCAGCGGCACGTTCCGCGCCATGTCGAGCCAACCCGGCGGCGTCGGCTGCAGGCGCATCCGCCAGCTCAGGTCAGCGAGGCGCCGCACGACCCTGGCCGGCACCGGGAAGCTGCGCACGCCGATCCGCTCGGCCATCTCCTCGGGGCTGAGCGGCGGCTCGGCGGCGATGTTGAAAGCGCCGTCCACATCGGCCAGGACGGCCCGCAGGTAGGCCCGCCCGACGTCCTCGGAGTGCACGGCCTGAAAGCGCAGGCGGTCGACCCGGGGCAGCGCCAGGAGGAGGCGGCGGCGCAGGAGGAAGTTGGGCAGGAAGGGCCCGACGAAGAGGCGGCGGATCTCGGTCGCGGCCTCGTCCTTGAAGATCAGCGCCGGGCGCAGCCGCACGACCCGCGTCCCCCGATTGTCAGCCTCGAAGCGGTCCAGCTCACGCTCGACCGCGACCTTGTGGCGCGAGTAGAACGAGGTCGGGGTGCCCTCGGTTGGCCAGCCCTCGTCGACCTCGCGATCCTTGGGGCCGGGCGAGTAGGCGCCGACCGAGGAGGCGTGGACCAGCTTCGGCACGCCGGCCGCGGCGGCGGCCTCGAAGACGCGTCGGCTGCCCTCGACGTTGATCCGCTCCAGCGTGGCCGCGTCGCGAGAGGGCTGAATCGCCCAGGCGAGGTGGATGACCGCGTCGGCACCCGCGAAGATCTCGCCGAGGTCGGCGGTGAGGACGTTCGCCTCGATCCAGCTCGTCTTCGGCGGAGTCCAGGTCGGCTCGCGCCGGGCCAGCCCGACGATCTCGTCGATCTCCGGGCTCTCGCTGAGGGCCTGGACCGTGCTGGTGCCGACGTTACCCGTCGCGCCAGTGACGACTACCTTCATCTTCTTGCTCGCCTTCCGTAGGTCTGGGGTCGGAGTTGGCGAGGAGTGAGCGGAACCGCTCCCCTAGGCCTCTTGGCATCTCTACCCTCAGAGCCCGGTGAAAAACGTTGTGCTGCTCTACAGAGCCAGGTCGGCGGCCTTCAGGTGCAGCGCCTCGAGCCGCCTCAGCTGCTCGGTCGCCCGCTCGGCCAGGGCGCCGAGCTCGAGCTCCGGGAGGTCGCTTGCGTGAGTGTGCTCGAGCGCCCGCCACAAGCGGCGCTTGCCGGCGACGCCGACCTGCAACAGCTCCAGCTCGTCGAGGCGGCTCAACGGCGAATAGCCCCGAAGCCGTCCGTTCAGCTTCAACCGGCCCAATCGCTCAGCGAGGACGGCGGCGAGCGGTTTGACCTTGCTCTGACCCACGCCGAGCTGGTCCATCACAGCCTTGAGCGTCTCGCGGTCGGCCTCGATCTCGGCGCAGACCTCGGCCAGCACCGGCCCGAACTCCGGATCGTCCTCGTTGCTCCGGCGCAGCCGCCGCGCCAGCTCGACCCCCGCGGTCGAGCCCGCCAGGTGGTCGTTGAGGTAGATGGCAAGCAGGTTCCCCACGCGTCGCCGCTACCCTGGCCGCCGCCGCGCAAATCAGGCTTCCGCACCTTTGCGCCAGGCGCACTCCTTTTGTCGACTGTCCGTTCTTCTTGTCGACTGTCCGCAGGATCGCCATGCCGCCACGACTAGCCCGCGACGCGATCGTCCACACGGCCCGGCAAGCCTGCCCAGCCCACCCGCGCTTGTCTCGCCGCAAAGGGGGTAAGTAGGTGCCCATGAAGAAAAGCAGCGAGAGAGACGAGCGCGAGATTCAAGCCGCGGAAGCCGAAGCGCGGCGGATCGGCGGCGAGGTAACACCGCTATCCGACGACCCGGCCCGCGAGCCGCTCGAAGAGGCCGGCGAGGGTGAGGCCGAGGGCTTCGAGCAGGCCGAGCGGCGCCTCGAGGACATCGCCGAGCATGGTGACCAGCACCGCTTCCCCGATCGCGACGTGCGCGACCCCGAAGAGCGCGAGGGAATCGAGCGCGGCGAGGCCGACCAGGCGATTCCGCCAGACGAGTAGAGCCGGAGATGCAGCGGGTGCGGATCGGCTGCTCGGGCTGGAGCTACACCGACTGGCGCGGTGGGCTCTACCCGGACGGCCTGCCGCAGCGGCGCTGGCTGGAGCGCTACGCCGAGGTGTTCGACACGGTCGAGGTCAACGCGACCTTCTACCGACTGCCGACGCGCTCGACGGTAGAAGGTTGGGTTGAGCAAGTCCCCGGCGACTTCCTCTTCTCAGTGAAGGCGAGTCGCTACCTAACCCACGTGAAGCGCCTGCGCGGGATCGCCGACGCAGTTGCGCGCTTCTGGGAGCCACTCGAGCCGCTGCGGCGCGGGAGGCGGCTGGGACCGGTGCTGTGGCAGCTGCCCGAGAACTTCCATCGTGACGACGACCTGCTCGCCTCAGCGCTGGCGGAGCTGCCCCGCGCCCAACACTGCTTCGAGTTCCGCCACCCGAGCTGGTTCGCGGCCCCGGTGCGGGAGCTGCTGGAGGAACGAGGTGCCTCACTGGCGATCGGCGATGACAAGCGTCGATCATTGCCTGACGCCAGGCCAAGCGGCGCGATCGCCTACCTGCGCCTGCACTACGGCCACCGCGGTCGCGGCGGCAACTACTCCGAGGCAGAGCTCGACGGCTGGCGACGGCGGATCGCCGCCTGGCGCTCGCAGCGGCCGGGGTTCGTTTACCTCAACAACGACTGGAAGGGCTACGCACCCGCCAACGCCCGCTACCTGAAGCAGGGGTTGTCGCTGGATCGCGAAACCTGAGCGCGGCCAACCGGCCGAAGACCTCTCAGCTTTCCGCGCCGGACACTGCGCGCTGAAGCTGGGACTTGCTCATCTTCGAGCGACCTTCGATCCCCATCTTCTTGGCGTCGTTGTAGAGCTGTTCGCGGGTGCGGCCGCCGGGCCCGCTGCCCGAGCGCTTGCCGCCGCGGCTGCTGGCCGAGCTGCCGCGCTTCGAGCTGCGCGAGGAGGTCTTCGACTCGCCCGACCTCGCCTTTTCCTTGTTGACGGCGCGCGCCGCGATCTCCTCGGCGCGGCTCTCCGACCGTCCCGCGTCCTTCTCGCTCTTCTTGATGTGCTCGTACTGGCGTGCTCGTTTGGTGCCTTTTTTCACTCCGCGTGGGGGCATGGGCCAGCTCCTTTCGTCAGCTTGCCCATACCCCACGCGACGTCAACTATGCGCTGGTGGTCGCCTCGCGCTGGCCCTCGTGCACGCCCTCGGCGAACTCCTCGACGATCTTGGCGTTGAAGGCGTCGAGGTCGTCGGGCCTGCGACTGCTGACCAGCCCCTGGTCGACGTGAACCTCCTCGTCGACCCACTCGGCGCCGGCGTTGCGCAGGTCGGTCTGCAGGCTCGGCCAGGAGGTGAGTGTGCGGCCGTCGACGACGTCGGCGTTGATCAGCGTCCACGGCGCGTGGCAGATCGCTCCAACCGGCTTGCCGGCCTCGAAGAAGGAGCGGACGAACTGGACCGCGTCGGTATCCGTGCGCAGCTGGTCGGGATTGGCGACGCCACCCGGCAGCACCAAGCCGTCGTAGTCATCGGGGTCCGCCTCGCCCACCGCCTTGTCCGGGGTGAAGGTGTCGCCCTTGTCGAGGTGGTTGAAGGCCTGGATCTCGCTGCCTTCGGGAGCGAGCAGATCGATGGCGGCGCCCGCCTCGCGCAGCGCCTCGCGCGGGCTGGTCAGCTCGACCTGCTCGACCCCCTCGTTGGCGACGAGGATCGCGATTCTCTTGTCCTGCAATTGATCTGACATCGGAGCTCCTTGGTCGCATTGCGCGGGAGGCTGCCCGCCCTGCTCCGTTACCCGTGGCAGCGCCAGGCAACCATCTTCCAAGCGCTACCGTGGGTGGATGGCGTCTCCCGCCCTGTGGCCGTCCACTTCTTATGAGGACTGGAGCAAGACCTGCGACACGCTTCACGCGCATACGCAGGTGCTGGGCAAGATCGCGGCGACCCTGGCGCCGCCTGAGCCACAGCTCCAGCACGCGGCGCTGCGCCTGAGCGCGCGCGGCTGGGAGACGGCGCCGTTGCCGGCGGCTGACGGCTCGGGGGCGCTGGTCGTCGCGCTCGACCTCCACACCCACGACGCGGTCGTCGAGCACGGCGACGGACGGGGGTTGCGGCTGCCGCTGGCCCCGCACCGAGCCGTCGGCGAGGTGACCCGGGAGGTGCTGGCGGCAGTGGGCAGGCTTGGGGGCCCGGTCGAGATCGACCCGACGCCGCAGGAGGTGACCTGGAGCGTCCCGCTGGACGAGGACACCGAGCACGCGACCTACGAGCCCGGGGAGGTCGCCGCCTACTTCGCCGCCGCGACCCAGGCAGCCCTCGTGCTCGCCGCCTTCCGCGCGCCCTACCGCGGCCGCTCGACCCCGGTGAACGCCTGGTGGGGCTCCTTCGACCTCGCCGTCAGCCTCTTCTCCGGCCTCCCCGCCGAGCCGCCCTCCGACGACTTCATCATGCGCAACGCAGGCGACGTTCAGCAGGTTGAGGTGGGCTGGTGGCCGGGCGACGGCCGCTATGGCAAGGCGGCGTTCTACGCCTACGCCCATCCTGCGCCCGAGGGGTTCGGGGAGGCTGAGCTCGACCCCGAGGCCGCTCGCTGGGACAGCGCCCTGGGGGAGTACGTGTTGGACTGGGACGACGTGCGCGGCGCCCCCGACCCGCACGCCTACGCGCTCGAGTTCGCCCGCTCGGCGTTCCAACATGCCTGCCTGGTCTGCGGCTGGGACGAGACCCTCGCCGCGAGCACCAAGGGAACGCCGCCGCCAGTCGTATAGACCTTCAGCCCCCTCCGCCAAGCGCGGGGTCGAGGCGAGCGAGGTGCAGGAGTTCCCCTGGGGCCGCTTTGTCTTCTTCGCCGACCCCGACGGCAACGGCTGGGCCGTCCAGGAGATCGTCCAACCCCAGGGCTGAGCCCGACGATGTTCAGAGCGCCCCCAGGCGGGTAATACCGGGCAGAGCTTGAGGTCCGGCGAGGCCCGCTTGGGCGGACCTCGCAGGGGGTCGACCTCCGAGGGTTGGAGGGAAACCGATGAGGACTTGGTTGCGGGCCGCTTTCGTGGCGATCCTGGTGGTCTTGGTGATGCCTGCTGCTTTTGCGACGGCCGGCGGACATGGGCATAGCGGCAAAGGGAAACCCCAGCTGCCGCCGATCGACACCTCGGAAGCGGCCAACTGCGACTTCATCGCGGAGCCCGACAACACGCTCTGCATGCTGCCGTTCCCCGACGACTACTACACGGACCCCGACGCGAGCAGCCCGACCGGGCGCCGCATCGACTTCAAGACCGACGGCATGCCGGCCAACGTCTTCGGCCAGCACATCTCCGCCGACCCCTACAACGCCTCGGACGGCTTCAGCCAGGGGGCGACGATCCTGGTCAAGGTCCCCGGCATCGAAACGGTCGCCGACGTCCGCGCCAGCGGCGCCGTGCCGATCAATCACATCGGGCGCTACCGAAAGGGCAACGCGCCGGTCGTCGTGATCGACGCCGCGAGCGGCAAGCGCCAGCCGATCTGGGTCGAGATCGACTCGCTCGCCGGCGACCGCTCGAAGGCGGTGCTGGAGATTCACCCGGCGACCAACTTCGCCTCCGGCCACCGCTACATCGTCGCCCTGCGCAAGCTCGAGAACGCCGCCGGCGAGAAGATCGAAGCTCCCGCCGCCTTCCGCTACTACCGCGACGGGGTGCACTCCAAACAGCCCGAGATCGAGGCGCGCCGCGGGCACTTCGAAGCGATCTTCAAGCGTCTACAGCGCTCCGGCATCTCCCGCCGCGGCCTCTACCTGGCCTGGGACTTCACCGTCGCCAGCGACGCCAACAATGCGAACCGGGCGCTGGCGATGCGCAACGCCGCCTTCGCCCAGCTCGGCGACACCGACCTCGCCGACGGCGTCCCGCAGGGCACCTCGCCGAGCTTCCAGGTGACAAAAGTCGAAGAAGACCCGGTCCCTGGCGAAATCGCGCGCCGCGTCCAGGGCACCTTCGAGGTCCCCTGCTACCTCTTCCCCAACTGCGGCCCCGGCGGCACGTTCCAGCTCGGACCCGACGGGGCACCGACGCAAAACGGCACCTGGATCGCCAACTTCGACTGCATCGTGCCCGAGTCGGCGGTAACCGGCCCGCCGCAATCGGGCAGGCTCTCGCTCTACGGCCACGGCCTCTTCGGCCGCGCCGCGGAGGTCGCCTCGGCGCCCCAGCGCAGCCTCGCCCAGGCGCACCGGATCGTCACCTGCGCGACCGACGAGATCGGCATGTCGGAATCCGACGTGCCCGTCGCGATTGCCGCCCTGCAGGAGCTCTCCCGCTTCCCGGCGATCCCCGACCGCCTGCAGCAGGGCCTGCTCGACGAGCTCTACCTCGGCCGGGCGATGCTGAGCCCGGGCGGCTTCGCCACCAACGTCGCCTTCAACCAGGACGGCACGGCGGCGAGCGCTTCGGCGCTCGACACGAGCGCGCTCTTCTACAACGGCAACAGCCAGGGCGGGATCATGGGCGGCGCCCTCACCGCGCTGGCGCCCGACTTCACCCGGGCGTCGCTCGGGGTGCCGGCGATGAACTACTCGGTGCTGCTGCCGCGTTCGGTCGACTTCGACGACTTCGCCCAGGTCCTCTACCCCTCCTACCCCGATGAGGTGGCGCGGCCACTGGTCCTCGATCTGATCCAGATGCTCTGGGACCGGGGCGAGCCGAACGGCTACGCGCACCGCATGACCGACGAGCCGCTGCCGGACACACCGGCGCACCAGGTGCTGATGAATGTCGCCTTCGGCGACCATCAGGTAAGCGTCTACCAGGCGGATGTCGAGGCGCGAACGGTCGGGGCCCGCGCCCACACACCGGTCCTCTTCCGGGGCCGCTGGCCGGACACCGACGTCCTCTGGGGCGTCCCCTCGATCCGCCGCTACCCGTACACCGGCTCGGCGATCTACTACTGGGACACCGGCCCGATCCGGGAAGACCCGGCGAACCCCGGTAGCGAGATCGGCACCGAACCGCCGCCCTACGAGAACGTGCCGAACCGCAGCGGCCAGGACCCGCACGGAGCGCCGCGGGCGACGCCGGCCGAGCAGCAGCTCGTCTCCGACTTCTTCGCCGGCGCAATCCCCAGGAGCGACAGCTGCGGCGGCGGCCCCTGCTTCGCCATCGGGTTCGGCGGCCCGTAGGCGTTTTGGTCCTCGTCCGCTTCTCTGACGTGAACGAGATGAAGCCGCGATGTAACTAGCTTGTTAGAGCCAGCACCGCAATCGTTTCGGTCCGCCCGCTGGAGAGCCAGAGGTTCCCTTCCGGGCCGACCGCGATGCTGTCCGCCGCGGCGCCACCTCGCCGCCACCGGGTGATCTTCCCCCGGGGTGTGATGCGGCCGATTCGGGCGGGTTCGAACTCGCTGAACCAGAGGTTGCCGTCGGGGCCGGCGATGATCGTCGCAGGGGTACCGCCCGGACGCCCGCGCTTGTGGAGGGGGAACTCGGTCACCCGGCCGCCTGGGGTCATGCGACCGATGGTCGGCGGGCCCCGCCGGCCCCAGTGGGTGTACCAGAGGTTGCCGTCCGGGCCCTTGGTGATGTCATTGATGAAGCCGCGGCCGGGAACATCGAACTTCCGCAGCTTGCCGCTCGGGCCGATCCGGCCGATCGTCGTCCCGGCCAGCGCGAACCAGACGCTGCGCTCGGGGCCGGCGGTGATCGCGCCGGTTTCGCCGGGCATCCGGAAGCGGGTCACCTTCCCCGCGGGCGTCACCCGGTCTACCTCCCCACTTCGCAGCGCGGCGCGCGCGACCCAGAGGTTGCCGTCGGGGCCGACGGCGAGGTCCTCCGCGTAAGGCCCCTTCGGCAGCGGGATCTCCGAGAACGCCCCGTCCGCGGCGACCCGGCCGAGCAGAGGCGTCGTGTCGACGACCACGTCGGGGCGTTCCTCGAGGAACCACATGCTGTGGCGCGGTCCGGCGACGATCGGGCCCGGCGCTCGTTCGAATGCCGGGATGTGAAAGCTGCTCAGCTCGCCGGCCGGCGTGACTCGCGTCAACTTCCCGACCGCACCGCTGAGCCAGAAGTCACCGTCCCAGCCGAGGGCGATGCAACAGCTGCCATAGCCTTCCGGCAGCGGCATCAGCAGCGAGTGCCCCGGCCGAGGCGCGCGCCGCAGGGGGTGGGCGCGCCGCAGGAGCACCGTCGAGGCTCCGCCGACCCCGCCGTCGGCGTCGACTTCGACCCACTCGCGCAGGAACCGCTCCCGCGCGAGCAGGCGCCGGGCGGAGGCCGAAAGCGAAAGGGTTACGACCCCCGTGCTTTCGGGCGCGAGCGAGTAGGGGCCCGCAGCGATCGGCCGCTTGCCTCCGCCGATCTTGAGGTTGCCGGTGCAGCCACTTGCGGAGCCGCTGCAGGCCAGCTCAAGCGGGACCTGCCCCCCGTGAACGGTCGCCGCGGTGGAGACGACTTCTGCCCCAGGAGCGCCCGGGGTGATCCTGGCGATGGGCGCTTTGACGACGCCTTTGATCGGGTTCGTCGAAGTGGTGACCCAGATGCCGCCATCCGGGCCGGCGGCGATGTCAAGTGCGGCGGCCCCCGTTTTGAGGGAGAACCAGCTGAAGTGGCCGGAGGGCGTCATCCGCCCCGCCGAGCCGTAGCCGTAGCCGGTGAACCAGAGGTTGCCTTCGGGCCCAGTCGCAATTTGGCCGGCGGTGGGGGGTCGCGAGGGAAATTCGCGAACCTCCCCGGCCGCGCTGATGCTGCCGATCCCCGCGGAGGACGTGAACCAGAGGTTGCCGTCGTGGCCGGCTGTCAGCCCGTAAGGGGAGACGTCGAGGTCGTACTCGGCGATCGTCCCCGCCGGCGTGATCTTCCCGATCCGTCCAAGCGCCGGGTCGGTGAACCAAACCGCGCCGTCGGGCCCGGCAACGATCGCGGCGGGGGCCGCGTTCCTCACCCTGGCCGGTCCCGGCAGCTCGAACCTCGCCATCTCCCCGCTCGGCGTGATCCGCACGACGAACGCCGCGCCGGTCCGTTCTTCAACGCCTTTGACCTTGTGCGACGGCACCCAAAGCGTGAACCAGAGGTTGCCATCGACACCCGCGACGATCTCCCCCGGCAGCTCGATCTCCCCAGGCAGCGGAAACTCGGTCAGGGCGCCTTTGGTGGTAACCCGGTCGATCGCCTCTGAGGTTGAGATCCAGAGATTCCCGTCGGGACCGGCGGCGATGTCCTGCGGGTAGCCGGTCTGACCGGACAGGGTGAACTCGTCGACTTTGCCGTCGGCGCTGACCCGATCCAGCCGGCCGGCGGGCGCGACCCAGAGAGCGCCTTCGGGCCCGGAGGCGATCGGCCCGCCGTCTCCGGCCAAGTCGAATTGGGCGATTTCGACCGCGCCCCACGCCGGCCCAGCCAAGGCGAGACTGAGGATGACGCCGATGACCGCACCGGCCAGGACCGACCACTTGCGCCGCAACGACGCCGCCTCTCTCAAGATTCCCCCAGTCGCCTCTCGTGTGTGCAGCGTTCAACCCTAGAAGGACGGCTTCGATGCGGAGAGGGCTGAGCCTGCGGGGCTCGAAGGCTAGGCCGGCTCGCCGCAGGCGGTGGCGACCAGGGTGCGTGAGCCGCCATGGTCGCGATGCTCGCAGAGGTAGATGCCCTGCCATGTCCCGAGCGCGGGGCGGCCGTCGCTCAGCGGCAGCGTCAGGGCCGGGCCCAGCAGTGCCGCCTTT
Source organism: uncultured Solirubrobacterales bacterium (assembly GCA_963702065.1). Lineage (GTDB taxonomy): Bacteria > Actinomycetota > Thermoleophilia > Solirubrobacterales > 70-9 > VRUE01. The sequence goes on along the minus strand of OY969705.1, from coordinate 2,549,818 downwards.
ATATGGGCGGGCATGTCGTCGTCGCCCTCCAGGGTGTGCGTCCAGTACGGCGCGCCTTCGGGGACCGCCCGGTCGAACCAGGCCTCGAAGTCGTGCCGCACCTCCGGCGAGGCGTTCTCGCTCAGGGTCAGGGAGGCCGAGGTGTGCTGGATCAGCAAGTGCAGGATCCCGACCGAGATCTCACTCAACTCTGGGAGGGCATCGAGAACCTCGCCGGTGATCAGGTGAAAGCCGCGCGGGTGGGCCGGCAGCCGAATCGCCCGTTGGACCCACATCAGCCCGCGACCCAGGCCCTTGCCTCCTCCAACCCGTCGAGGTCGCGAATCAACACTTCTCCCGGCGTCAACCAGGTGAACATGTGCATCGCTTTGGCGACCCACTCGACATCGGTGACGAGGGCGAAGCGCTTCCAGGCTGAGTGGTCGCGAACCCAGACCTTGAGTCCCGTCTTTATGTCCTCGGGGATCGCGGCGGCCTTCAAACCGTCGAAGTCAGTGAGCACGAACAGCAACCGCAGCTCTCCCGACTCGACCCCTTCGCGCAGCGCCGGCTCCAGCACTCCGGTGTAGTCGTCCTTGCCGAGCTTGCCCGAGGCCCGCAGCCCAACGGTCCCGGCTGGCATCCCATCGATCCGCTCGATCATTTCTTGTCCGCGTTCAAGCGATCAATCGCGGCGAGATCGAGGTCAAACTGCTCTCCGTCCATCGCCTCGAACAGCGTCTCAGCAGCGAGACGGCGGTTTCGCCCGGCTTCGAGCTCGGCAAAATCTGCCCCCTTAACGGCGAGGGCGTGCAGCAGTGTCGAATCGGCCTCGCGAGGGTCCTTGGAAGGCATCGTGAGAACAGCGTAACTCCATAGCTTGCTCGGGCGGCCGCAGCGGTGCATCGCCCTCGGTGCTGCGAGACACGCGCGGGCGAGGCCGCTGACTGAGCTACCCCGGTGCCGATCATGTCTGGTCGCTGGAAGAGATCGCGGCGCTCCTTAATTGACCGAACAAATGTTCGTCTTTCCCCGTGTTTTCTTGGTGCCAAGGCTCGCCGCTACAACCAAGAGCCGATCCTGATGCGTGGGGACAAGCGGACCAACGTGCTTGAAATGGAGCATCGATCCGGATAGGCAAGGTCTTCAGCAGCTGAAAGACGGCATCTCGAACTGCGGGAGTGTCTTCGCAGGCATGGAACGGCTTGCTCACATCATGCCCTTGCCACGTTAGCTGCCTCCGCAGATGAGCCAGGGCATCCCCAGGGCGGCAATTGTCCATCGTCAGCCTGAACCGCGACGGAAGCGGCACGCCCACCGCAAGGAGGGGAGCGCAGCTGCGCTCCCCTCCTCCATATCATCGGCCTATTTAGTCGCCGATAGAGAATCGCTCACTGTGAAGGCACCGTTTGTGTATTCGCCAGGTTTACACAGGAGGGGGGCACCTTCCTGTGAATATTTCACCGTGGTCATGTTGAAGCTGGCGGTGACCGCCCTCGCACTGCCGGCCCCGGTGTTTTCGAGGCTCACTCCTTCGACCCCCGTCTGAGGCAGCAGGCTCAGCGTGCAGATCGGTTTTCCAGAGAAATAGGCGGTGAACTGGAGGGCTTTGCCCGCCGGGCACACGATGTCCGTAGCTCCGGCGTAGGGCGGGCCGGCGTTGAGCACGTGCAACCTGAATTCGCAGCCATTCGCCTGGATCGTCGTCGCCAAGCCGGCGAAGGAACACCCTCCGAAGAACTGCTGGTATTTCAGCTCGCTGCTTGCTGCCGCGAGGGTCCCCGAGATAGCGAGTTCCGCGCATTTCAAGGTGCCCGCCTGGGCGACGAACTGAAACCCTGTAAGCGCTGTGCTTTTGACCGTCGCGGTGTATTTTTCCGCTTCGAACTTCGGTTGTTTAGCCACTTCTTCTGATTTCGCTCCGCTGATGAAGAGACCCACCGGTTCCGCTGAGGCGCTGGAAGCCGTGGCGAGTAGAGCAACGCTGGCGAGCATGGCGCCGACGAGTGGAATGATGCGCCGTGGCAGCAACCTCCCACTCACTTCGCCATATTGACTGTCTGGCATTTGCTTTCTCCCTTCCGGCTTTGATAGCCGGGCTCGAGTAGTGACTGGATGTGCCGGTCATCGGACCGGCCGACCCAACTTCCCAGCGCGGCTCCCGACTCGCCTTGGCGATGTGCCAAATGACGCCCAGAAATCTGAGCGAATTGACAAGTTTGCGCAATATCGCTGAGCTAGGGGGAAGCTGGATCGATCAGCTCGCCGCTGACCTCCAGCCGCAAGGCGACCTCAACCTCGGGCGCGCAGCTCTCCAGGGTTCGACCGAGTTTCTCCTCGATGATCCGCAGGCGGTAGCCAACCGTCTGCCGACTGACCCCGAGAGCCGAGGCGGCAGAGGAGATGTTGCGGCCGGCGGTGAAGTAAGCCTGCAGCGTCTCGCGCAACCCCGCACCGCCGTCGCGGCCGCCGGACAGTGGAGTCAGGTACAGCTGGCGCAGGGAGCTGGCGAGGACGCGATCCTGTGAGATCGAGGCCAGCAGTCCGACATCCGCATACCGAACGACGCCAGTGGCACCCCGCCGTACGATTCGCAGCGCCGCGCTCGCCTGCTGGTGAGTCAGGCGCCAGCCCTCGATCGCCCGAGACGGCTCCCCCAGAGCAACCAATGCGTTGCCGAGTCCGTCCGGTAATACGCGGCGCGCGATCTCCTCGACCTCGATTTTGCGCTGCCCTCCAAACCACGCCCAAACCGTTTCGCTGTCCGGCCGGAGCAGCAGCAAACGGCGATCCGAAACCTGGGCGATTTGCCTGAGCGCCGGTGCGGCGTCCTTGCCCCGCGCAACCGTGCCGATGTGCCAATCATCCAGCGCGTACGCCAGCTCGTCCAGATCGCCCTGCTCACCGGCAAGCAGCTTCTTGACGTGCTCGATCTGGCGCTGTTCGGGCGGGCGTCGCTGCCCCTTTTCGCGCGTGTACTCCCCCATCACGGCGACTACCAACCGTTCGAATAGGGACGCCTGGGTGTGCAGCACTTGGCCAAGAGCCGCCCCTCTCACGGGACCGCTGTCCTCCACCGCTTCCATGATGAAATCGCCCAACTGGGTGTAGCCGGCGAAATATTGACGAAGGGCGACATCGGGGGTTATTCCACTGCGCGCCGCTTGTCGCGCATGGGCGAACAGAGCGGTTGGGATAGGGCTGGGCTCGCCCTCTTCCCCTCCTATCCCTCCGAGGCCAAAGTCAACACCTGCCGAAACCGCACGTCGCAGCGCCTCGGTGTATTCAGCGTCGTCGATGCGCGCGGAGTCAGATATCGCACGAGCGCGAGTGAGAATTACCTGCTCCAACTCCCCACGACGTGCATCCAAGGCCGCAAGCAAGATCGCGCGAAACTCCTCCACGTCCCAACCAACCTATAAGCGAGTCCCTGGATCGCAACCTCAATTCTCGGTAGACATAGGATCTACAGGAGCCTGCGTTACCGAGTGACCTGATGCCAACCCCCCGCTCGATCCAGCGCACCTACCTGACGCTGCTGCTCGGCAACACGCTGGCGGCGTCGCTGATCTGGGGGATCAACACGATCTTCCTGCTCGATGCCGGGCTCTCGAACCTGGAAGCGTTCGCGGCGAACGCCTTCTTCACGGCCGGGATGGTGCTGTTCGAGGTGCCGACGGGGATCGTCGCCGACACGATCGGGCGTCGCGTCTCTTATCTGCTGGGAACGCTGACGTTGATGGCCTCGACCTTCCTCTACGTGCTGCTCTGGCAGATCGGCGCGCCGCTCTGGGAGTGGGCGATCGCCTCGATGCTGCTCGGGCTCGGCTTCACCTTCTTCTCCGGCGCGGTCGAGGCGTGGCTGGTCGACGCGCTCACCGCGACCGGCTACACCGGTGAGCTGGAGACGGTCTTCGGTCGCGGCCAGATCGTCAGCGGCGCGGCGATGCTGGTCGGCTCGGTCGCCGGCGGCTTCATCGCCCGGCAGACCAGCCTCGGCGTGCCCTTCGTGCTCCGCGGCCTCGTCCTGATCGTGATGTTCGGGCTCGCCTTCCGGCTCATGCACGACGTCGGCTTCAAACCCGATAAGGGAGGGCGGCCGCTTGCCGAGATGCGGAAGATCGCCACCAACTCGATCGACTACGGCTGGCGGGTACCGGCGGTCAAGTGGCTGATGGTCGAGTCGCTGTTCACCGGCGGCGTCGGCATCTACGCCTTCTACGCCCTGCAGCCATACCTGCTCGAGCTCTACGGCGATCCGCAGGCCTACCAAGTCGCCGGCTTGGTGGCAGCGATCGTCGCCGGCGCTCAGATCGCCGGTGGCATCGCCGCCCCCCGCATCCGCCGCCTCTTCCGCCGCCGCACCTCGGCGCTGATCGTCACGGCCGGGCTCAGCGTCGTCGCGCTGGGCCTGATCGGCCTCGTCGAGAGCTTCTGGGCGGTGATCGGGCTGATCGTCGTCTGGGGACTGCTGTTCGCCGCCACCCTGCCGATCCGCCAGACCTACCTCAACGGCCTGATCCCCTCGCGGCAGCGGGCGACGATCCTCTCCTTCGACTCGATGATGTCCTCCACCGGTGGGGTCTGGACCCAGCCCCTGCTCGGCCGTTCGGCCGACGCCTAGGGCTACGCGCCCTCCTACCTGATCGGCGCCGGGATCTCGATCCTGGCCCTGCCCTGCCTCGCCCTGTCGAGGCGACAGAACGCCCCCGCTGACACCGTCGACGTGGCGGATGCCGAGCCGGTTCCACAGCCCGGCTGAGCGAGCGCTCTGCTCAGTGACGTGAGCGGTCCGCGCTGAGCGCCAGAGCGACGGCAAGAGCTAGCGCCGTAACGACCTTCACGCGCCCAACCCCTTCCGCCTCCGCTCAGGAAACCCGGTTTCGGGCCCCGCCGTTGCCGGGTACACGGTCCTCGGCAGGCAATGTGGGAGCTGAGAGGAGGGACTCATGGGAATCATCGGCTGGATAGTGCTCGGGCTGTGCGCAGGTGCGATCGCGAAGCTGATCATGCCGGGGGACGATCCCGGCGGCATCATTGTGACCACCCTGATCGGCATCGCCGGCGCGATCGTCGGAGGCCTGATCGCCAGCGCCCTCGACATCGGTGACCTGGACGAGTTCTTCGACATCGGCACCTGGTTGATCGCAATCGCGGGCTCGCTGTTGCTGCTCTTCATCTACCGGATGATCATCGGCAACCGGACCACCGGTCGCGGCGCTTATCGCTGACACACCTACGATGGCGGTGATGAGCGCCGCCGAGATCACGGTCGCCGACAACGCCGACAGGGAGCGCTACGAGATCCGCGTCGACGGCAAGCTGGCCGGCTTCGTCAAATACGGCTTGCGGCCCGGGTTGATCGAGCTGGTCCACACGGAGATCAATGACGAGTTCGAGGGCCGCGGACTGGGCAGCCGGCTGATCTCGTTCGCCCTCGACGATGCGGGCGGGCGGGGGCTGGCGGTGCTGCCGACCTGTCCCTTCGTCAACGACTACTTGCAGCGGCACCGCCAGTACGTCGACCTCGTGCCCGAAGACCGGCGCCCGGACTTCGGGCTCTGATCTAGCCGCCGCCCTGCTTCGACTCGCGGTTGCGGAAAGCGTGAATCGCGAGCACGAGGGTGACCAGGAGCACCGGGCCGAAGGCCGGCAGGGCGGCGACGAGGCTGTGGTGGGCGAGCGGCAGCACGGCTATCGCTGCAGGGCCGGGGTCGGATTTGCCGGCGCCTTGCCGCGGCTGCGGCGCACTCCCGGGCGCGGTGGGAAGGCGAGCCGGTGCAGGCTCCAGGCGAGCAGGGCGAGAAGCGAGAGCGCGATGCTCGCGACTGTCGCGTAGGCGATCGCGACGAGCGCCGGCGAGCCACCGGTCTTCTCGCGCTGCAGCAGCTGCGTCTCGTCGGTGAAGGCGCGGCTGAAGCCGGCGCGGGCCGGAACTTCGGGCGCCGGGATCGCCGCGTCGCGGGGCAGGAAGATCGGCACCGCGGTCAGCGAGCTGCCGCTGTGCAGGCGGACCATCGTCTTCCAGTTGCCGCCGACCGGGATCGGCTCGGTGGTGCGGTAGATGCCGGGGCCGACGCGCTCGAGCGGATCGACGACGAGGCCGCCGCCCTGCCAGGCGGTGACGTCGAACCAGCGGGCATCCTCGGCGGCATCGCGTGGGGTCAGGGTGACCGTCGCGCTCACCTCACGCTGCGGGCCGGCGGAGACCTCGTGCAGCGCGACCCGGGCTCGCACTCCTTCGTCCGCGGACGTGTTCAGAGCGAGAGCGGTCGCGACGGCGATCGTCGCCGCCCCAAGGCAAGCACCAAGGCGCAGGCCCGGATACCGCCGGCCCGGCTCGGGCGAGAGCCGGGTGCCGATCCAGGCGCCGAGCAGCGAGGCGGCCACGGCGATCGCCAGCCCCGCCAGCACGACTTCGGGGAAGGCCAACGGCCACGGGACCGGCATCCAGAGGTGCGACCAGGCCCACTCGGAGGCGAGGCCGACGGTGCCGATCCCCAGCCCCGACCAGAGGCCGAAGGCGAGCGGGCGATCGCTCGAGACGCGCAGCGCCACCGCCTCGACGACCAGCGCCTCGACGATGTAGAGCGGCATGTGAGGCGTCGTCTCGCCCAGGACCGGGCCGATGACCAGGGCCAGGACACCACGGGCGAGGAGGAAGAAGACCGCAGCACCCAGGGCGGCGCCCCGCCCCGCGTAGAGGCGCGCAGCGACCAAGCCAACGCCGGCCGCGAGCATGATCATCATCGGCTCGAAGAGGAAGTTGAACTGGGGCACGCCGAAGTCGAACTCAGCCTGGAAGGTGGAGAGGCCGAGCAGCAGACCGCCGGTCGAGGCGACCGCGCGGGCCATCACGACCTGGCGCCGATCGCCTTCGTCGCCGCGTCGGGTGCGCGCCCGCATCCCCTCGACCGTGAGCACGCCGATCCCGATCAGGGTCATCGCCGCGCCGCCGATCAGCATCAGGTGGGTCGGCCCCCAGAGGGTCACGTCCTGGCCGAAGAGGCGGTGCCAGATGTCGTCGAGCGGGAAGCCGATCAGCGAGAAGGCGCCGCAGGCGCAGATCAGCACGCCGCCGAGCGGCGCGTACCAGTCGGGCCCGAGCCGGACCGCGGTCTCGCTGGGCTTGCCCTCCGGCAGGACCATGGCGAAGAAGCCCGCGGTGAAGATGCCGAAGAGCCCGGCGAGGATGAAGTAGTGGGCGGGGTTTGCCAGCGGCCCAGGATCGCGGCCGACGTCGATGTGCAGGGAGATGTCCCAGTACATGCCGAAGAGCGCGATCAGCAGGGAGCTGGTCGCGATCCCGACCGGGATCCCGACCCAGGCCGGGTAGCCGCTGAAGCGCTCGACCCGGGCACCGAGGCTTCGCAGCCAGGCGACGCGGCCGGCGCGGTAGCCGAAGCCGATGTAGAGGAGGGCGGCGGTGAGCAGCATCGCCGCGGTGGAAGCGATCGCCACCTGGCCCAGCGTCGCTCCCCCGGCGGGGGGCGCCGCTGCAAGCGCGGGCGTCGTGAGGGTCGAGATCATCTTGGTGCCTCTCGGATAGACGGCAAGTTCTTGGTTACCTATAAACCGTTACTTCAAACGAGGTTACAAAGGCAAGGTAGCATTGCCCCGATGGCGCGCAATGTGAAGCCGGTCACTGAGCCCCGGCAGGCGGAGCTGACGATCGAGCAGCTCGCCTATGAGACCGGGATGTCGGTCCGCAACATCCGCAACCACCAGTCGCGCGGCCTGCTCCCCCATCCCGAGGTGCGGTCGCGGATCGGCTACTACGGACCCGACCACGTCGACCGCCTGCGCCTGATCCAGGAGATGCAGGCGGAGGGCTTCAAGCTGAGCGCGATCGAGCGCCTGATCGGCGAGCACGGGGTCGACGCCGACCGCTTCGTCGGCCTGCGCCAGGCGATCACCGCGCCCTTCGAGAGCGAGGCACCCGAGGTGCTCACCCGCGAGGAGCTGGCCGAGCGCTTCCACACCGACGACGACAAGCTGCTCGCCAAGGCGCAGAAGCTGGGCTTGCTGATCCCGCTCGGCGAGGAACGCTACGAAGCGCCGAGCCCGGCGCTTCTGCGCGCCGCCGAAGACGTGCTCGGCCGGGGCATCCCCCTCCCGGCGGCGCTTGCGGCGATCGAGAAGCTGACCCGCAACGCCCAGTCCTCGGCCCGTGCCTTCGTCAAGCTCTTCGTCGAGGAGCTCTGGAAGCCCTTCGACGAGGAAGGCCGCCCGGAAGAGCGCTGGCCGGAGATGACCGAGGCGGTCGAGCAGCTGCGCCCGCTCGCCTCCGAGGCGCTCAACGCGACCTTCCGTCTCACCCTCACCGCCGAGATCGAGAAGGCCTTCGGCGAAGTGCTCGAACGGCGCAAGAAGAAGAGCTGACGAGCGGCGGGACGCAACGGCAGCTGGTAGTAGGGTCGGCCGATGGCTGAGACGGTCCTCGTAACCGGTGGCTCCGGGTTCCTCGCCGGCTGGTGCATGGTCGAGCTGCTCGGGCAGGGCTACGAGGTGCGAACAACGGTGCGCGACCTCGGCCGTGAGCAGGAGGTTCGCGATGCGGTCTCCGCCGGCGGTCAGCCTGGCGAGAAGCTCTCGGTCCTCTCCAGCCGATCTGACCGGCGACGACGGCTGGAGCGAGGCCGTTTCCGGCTGCGACTACGTCCTCCACGTCGCCTCGCCCTTCCCGCCGGTGCAGCCGAAGGACCCCGACGAGCTGATCGTGCCGGCCCGGGAAGGGACGCTGCGGGTGTTGCGCGCGGCCTTCGCGGCCGGCGTCAGGCGCACCGTCGTCACCTCCTCGGTTGCCGCGATTGCCGGCGGTGCCAAAACCCCCGGGCCGCTGACGGAGGAGGACTGGACCGACCTCGACTTCGACGGCCTCTCGCCCTACGTACGCTCGAAGACGATCGCCGAGCGCGCTGCCTGGGAGCTTGCTCGCGAGCAGGGTGCCGAGGAGCGCCTCGCCACGGTCAACCCCGGCGCGATCCTCGGGCCGCTGCTGAGCCGCGACGCCTCCTACTCGCTGGAGGCGATACAGCGGCTGCTGAAGGGGATCCCGGGCACGCCGAAGGTCGGCTTCAGCTTCGTCGACGCCCGCGACGTCGCCGACCTGCAGGTCAAGGCGATGCTCGCTCCCGAGGCCGGCGGCCAGCGCTTCATCGCCGTCACCGAGTTCCTCTGGATGGCAGAGGTGGCGGCCGTGCTGCGCCGCGAGCTGGGCGCCGACGCCGCCAAGGTGCCGACCCGCGGCGTCCCCAACCTGCTCGTCCGCGCGATGGCGCTCTTCGATCCCGGCATCCGCTCGATCACCAACCAGCTCGGCAAGAAGCTCACCTGCTCGAGCGAGAAGGCCAGGACGCAGCTCGGCTGGTCCCCCCGCCCGCTCGAGCAGACGATCGCCGAGACCGGCCGCAGCATGGTCGATCTCGGCCTCACTTAGGCCTAAGACCACTCCTCGGCACTGGCGCCCGAGTAGCGCAGCGAGCCCGGGGTGGTCAGCTCCTCGCCCGTCTCCAGCAGCGTCTTCAGGCCGGAGAGGATCATTGGCCAGCCGCCGTACAGCTCGGAGTTGGCACCCTCGGATAGCTGATCGTGGGTGACGGTCAGCCGGCAGGAGTCGCCGACCGGCTCGATCTCCCAGGTCACCCGTGAGGTGCCTTCGTTCTTGACGTCGTCGCTCCAGAGGGCGGTGAAGCTCTGCACCAAGCGGCGCGGCGGCTCGACCTCGAGGTTCTCGCCGGCGGCGATCTTGATCCCGGCGGCGGGGTGAACGGACTCGTAGCTGGAGCCCGGTGCCCAGTCCGAGTCAACCCCGACGCCGAAGTTGTACTTGGCCCGCAGCTCGGGGTCGGTGATCGCCTCCCAGAGCCGCTCGGGGGTGGTCTTTATATAGATCTCGAAAACCTTCTCCATCGTCTTCTCCTTCTCCAGCTCGTGCTTGAGGCCACTCAGGGCGGCTGCCCAGGGCTCGGCGTACTTGCTCACCCAGCGGTCGTGGACCAGCCGGATCGGGACGGGGTTGAGGAAGTGCAGCTTCTCGCGGCCGCGCTTGCGGGTCTTGACCAAACCCGCCTGCTCGAGCACGCGCAGGTGCTTCATCACGCCGAAACGCGTCATCGGCAGGCGCTGCTCGAGCTCACTCAGCGACTGGCCGTCCCGCTCGAACAGCTCGTCGAGCAGGCTGCGTCGGGTGGGATCAGCGAGCGCCTTGAACACCTCGTCCATGGCCCGGACTATAGGTGACTAATTAGTCACATGTCAAGTGGGTAACCCGGACGCGACCCGGCGCGCCTCGCTGCCGCCCAGATACGGCGTCAAGACGAACTGGATCGCCTCCCCCGCGATCGCCGGCAGCTCGGCCTCCTGACCGAGCGAGAGGCGCTGGGCGACGAGCATCGCCACCCCGCTTGCCATCGCCCGCTCGGTGATCTCCGGCAGGCGCCCGCCGTGATCCGCCTGTTCGCGGCCCGGCGCGAGCAGCTCGGCGATGTAGGCGATCATCCGCTCGTAGCGATCGAAGCCGGCGCTACCGCCGGCGAGAGCGTCGTTGGTCAGCAGCTGCGCCGCGGTCGGCTCGGCGGCAACCCAATCGAAGGCGGCTCGGATGCCTGCCGCCACCTGATCGGGCCACTCCGCTCGCCGCCGCGCAAGCCGACTCGATCCGCACCTGCAGAGGCCGCGAAGGCAGAGTCGAAGGCGAACGCAAAATCGTCTGGTTGCCGTGCGCTGTTGCCCATCCCTGCCCCCGCCGCCGTTGGAGCGCGCATGGTAAACACGAATGTCTGGGAGCGCAACTCCCCGTCTAAGCAAGCGCTGCCTGCAAGCGCACGACGGTGCCGAGGGCGCTCGAGCGAATCTGGACCAGGTCGCAGAGCTGATTGGCCAGCCAGAGGCCGCGGCCGCCTTCCTGGGTGGGCGCCGGGCGCAGCCGGCCGGCGAGGGGGTCGTCGATCGTGCCCCGGTCCTCGAACTCGACCAGCAGGCGGTCGCCCTGCCGCCAGGTGCGCAGCGTGCCGGCTCCGCCGCCGTGGGCGACGCTGTTGGCGGCGAGCTCGCCGGCGGCAACGACCAGATCGGCGCTCTCCCGGCGAGGCGATCCCGGCTCCTTTGGCGACCCGCTTCACCCGGCGCCTGACGGCCGCCAGCCCCGAGCGGTCGTAGGCAAGAGCATCGGCGTCGACCGGGTGGCGGGGAAGCTCGCCCGCAAAGCAATCGGCCCCGGCGAGGTAGCCGCCACTCGCTCCGCGCGCAGCGTCGTGCGCGACCGAGCGGTGCGAGTGGGAGACCGCGGCCAGCACCTCGTCGGACAGGGCGGCGCCGTCGTAGGGGCAGAGCAGCGACCAGCCGGCACCGGCGGAGAAGGCGACCTCGAGCAGCGACTCGTGGCGCTGGCACTCATCGATCTCGGCCGCGCCGCGCCCGGGCCAGAGCGGTTCGCCGATGCCGCGCACGGGACGGCCCCTCCTGCCCGTCGACGAAATCGCGCCAGAAGGGAATGATGCGAGCCGGGTTTCGCCCCAGCTCTTCCATCGCCACGAAACAGACCCCCTCCGCATCGGCGGCCAGCTCGCCCCGGAGCAGTCGGTGTTGCGCTCGCCCACCGCGACCAGGGTCGGTTCGCCCGCCTCCAGCCCGGCGGTGAGAAAGGGGACCGTGGCGGCGAGGAACTGATCGGGATCACTGTAGATCAGCGCTTCGTGGCGAAACCCCGGCTCGATCTCGATGTCAATCCCGTCTGTAGCCACTTGCCCCGATCTCTTCGACCGACTTCCCGCGCGGGTTTAGACGCTCTGTCTCATTGGGTAGAGGGCATTCAGTCGAGTTGTCCTAGAAGGACTTTGGGTAAGTCCGGGGAGGTAGATGATGTTCAGGTGTGAGAGGTGCGGAAGCAGCTACAGCGCCATGCATGCCGTAACGATCGAGAACTGTCCTCGTTGCCGGGTGAGTGATCGGGTCACGTCCCAACTCGCCTTTAAGCCCTTTGGCTTCCCCGCCGGCCGAGAGAGCCAAACTCCGCAGCGTGCCGCTTAACGTGGCTTTAGGGCGAGCCGACGGAGATCGCCTCCGCCACTGACTCAGCCGCAGCGCGGGCGCAGCGGCTGGAAGGCCTTCCACCAGCCATCGTCGAGAACCGCGTGCTCGACCCGCTCGATTACTGCGCCATCGTCGTCCTGCAGCTCGTAGCTGACGAGCGAAGCCCGCTCGCCCGCTCGACCCTGAGGACGTGGGCGATCAGCACGTAGGGCGGGCAGCTGAGCCAGCGCTCGCCGGGCCGGGGTATCGACTTCGTGTCGATCATGGGCGCCCCACATACCCGTCTTTTGGCAAGGGAAACCAAGCCCAAAATTCGCGCGGCTGTGGGCCCTACGCGGCCCGCTCGTAGGTCAGCAGGGCGACGCCGGCGCCGACCGTCTTCGAGTCGACCAGGCGCAGCGGCTTCTTCTCGCTCGACGTCGCCGAAGAGGCGCTTGCCCTCGCCGAGCAGGACCGGGAAGACCATCAGGCGCAGCTCGTCGACGAGGTCGTGCTCGAGCAGGCCCTGGACCAGCTGGGCGCTGCCGGCGACGAGGATCACGCCGTCGATCTCGCGGTGCAGCTTCGCCACCTCGTCGGCGAGGTCGCCGCTGAGGATCGTCGAGTTCTCCCAGCTCGCCTCCTCGCAGGGTCGAGGAGACGACGTACTTCGGCATCGAGTTCATCTTCTCGGCGAAGCCGGCCTCGTCTTCCATCGCTCGGCCAGGCGGCGGCGAAGCCCTCGTAGGTGACCCGGCCGAGCAGCTGCGCCTCGGCCTCGACCAGCTCGTCGAGCTTGAACTTGTCGCCCTCCTCGCCGCGGTCGATCTCGAAGGTCCAGCCGCCGTGCCTGTAGTCCTCGGATCCGCCCGGATCCTCGATCACGCCGTCGAGGGATACGAACTCGGTTACGACGATCTTGCCCATCTCGCTCTCCTTCTGCTCGTTGTCTGACTTCTACCCCTACGACGAACGAGTAGACCCGAGATCGACACGCCGAGATTTCCACCGATATGCTTTTCGCGCTCGAGTGCCCTGGCGGCGCCGAGCATCAGCCAGGCACGGCGCGTCCTCGGGGCTCGCCGTGCAGGGTGCGACAGAATTCGAAGCCAGGGCAAACGGCTCAGTCACCAGGAGCCGTAGCTTGGATCGTCCGAACCCCCAGAAAGCCCTGGCCCACGGGGCGCTTGTCTCGCAGCTCTCGCGCGAGATCGTGCAGCTGCACGCGCGCCTTTACGGCCGCGGCCCGACCAAGGCGCGCAGCTACCTGCAGAGTGACTACGCGGTCTGCATTCTCGAGGAGATCTTCACCACCGCCGAGCGCACCCTGATCGACGCCGGCTCCAGCGAGCACGTGAGGGAGACGCGCAAGAAGTTCCAGGAAGCGGTCAAGGACGAGTTCATCGACGTGGTCGAGCGGATCACCGGCCGCACGCGTGCGCGTCTTCCTCAGCCAGGTCGACGTCGAGGCCAACCTCGCCCTCGAGTTCTTCATCTTCGCCGAGCCGGAGGCCGGCTAAGCCGACGGCGGCTCGCCGAGCATGAAGACCTCGACCGCCACGTCGGGGTCGACGTGGACGACGCTGAGGAAGGCCTTGACCGGGCGTTCCATGATCGCCTCGACGCTGGCCTTGTACTCGTCTTCGAGCGCCTCCTGGTGCAGGCTGCGGGTGCGACGAACGTGCTCGGCCTGGCCGGCGCCGATCAGCGTCCGCTCCCCCGCGGTGTAGATGTCGCTGAGCACGCAGACGACCGTCTCGTCATTGATGAAGCTCCTTGCCGCGCCAGGACCGCGGCCGAAGTAGTCGCGATGCAGGGCGACCATCGCGTTGGAGAGCTCGACCAGAGCCTGGCCTCCTTTGGGTGTCTCTTTTTCGCTCATCGGCTCCTAGTCGGTAGGGGTTCTATTTAGGAACGCTAGTTGAGATCACTGGCGCGGGCGATTACTGGGGTAGCTTTGTTTTGTGCGATCGCCAAATGCAGAAGGAGCGCCGGCCGGCCTTCCCAGTCGAAGATGAGATCTACCGACTCGCCCAGGTGGTGCGGAGCACCCGCGACGCGGTGCTGAGCAAGGACCTCAAGGGGGTGTCACCTCCTGGAACCCGGCGGCGGAGCGGCTCTACGGCTACAGCGAGACCGAGGCGATCGGCGCTCCATATCGCCTTTCTGATCCCGGCCGACCACAAGGACGAGGAGCAGAGATCCTCGATCGGGTTTGCCGTGGCGAAGGGTCGAGACCTACGAGACCGAGCGGATCCGCAAGGACGGTGTCCGCATCGACGTCTCGCTGACGATCTCCCCGATCGAGCATCCCGCAGCGCGGCATCGTCGGCGCCTCGGTGATCGCCCGCGACATCACCGCCGAGAGGCGCCAGCGGCGGGCGCAGGACTTCCTCATCGCCGCGACCCGCGGGCTTGACGCCTCGCTTGACTTCGACCGCACGGCGCGGACGATCGTCGAGACGGCGGTGCCGGATCTGGCCGAGCTCTGCGTGCTCGACTTCATCCGTCGCGACGGCTGGGTCGGCGACAGCGTCGTCGGCGCCGCGGACCCGGCCGCAGGCGCGGTTCTGGAGGAGATTCGCCGGCGCACGCCGCTCGATCCGCGCTGCGACCACCCGGTCGCGCAGGTGCTGCGGGCGGGCGGATCGATGGTCTGGCGCGATCTCACCTCGCCGAGCGTGCTGAAGGACGTCGTTCAGAACGAGGAGCACCGCCAGACTGATCGAAGCAACCCACTACCACTCGGCAGCGGTGGCCCCGCTGGTCGCTCGCGGCTCGACCCTCGGGACGATCTCCTTCCTCCACGCCAGCACCGACATGCGCTACGACGCCGACGACCTGCTGCTGCTCGGCGAGCTCGCCGACCGGGCGGCGATGGCGCTCGACAACGCCCGCCTCTACGAGGAGCGCGACCAGATCGCGCAGAACCTGCAGCGTGGCCTGCGCCCGCCCGAGCCGCCCTACGTTCCCGGCCTCGACATCGCCGTCGTCTTCGACGCCTTCGGCGAACGGCATCGAGATCGGCGGCGACGTCTACGACGTCCTTCCCACCGAGGACGGCTGCTGGATCATGATCGGCGACGTCACCGGCAAGGGCAGCGTCGCCGCCGGCGTCTCGGTCGCCCTGCGCCACTCGATGCGCGGCCTGGCCCGGCAGATCGACGAGCCGCGCGAGCTGCTGGCGCAGCTGAACGAGATGCTGCTCGAGGGCCGCAGCCTCAACGACTTCGCCACCGCGCTGCTGCTGCGCCTGCGCCGCGACGGCGAGCGCTGGACAGCTCACCCTGGCGGCCGCCGGGACACCCACCGGCGATCCACGTCACCAGCGGGGGCCCGGTCGCAGCTCGGCGGTGGCGCCGTCCTCGGTGCCTGGGCGGACGCGCCGATACCCAGCCACGAAGCCGAGCTGGCGCCCGGCGAGACCCTGGTCCTCGCCACCGACGGCTGGTTCGAGGCGGGGCCGGCGGAGACGCACCTGGCGAGCAGAGGCCCTCGGCGAGCTCGCCGACTCCTTCGCCGACCTCGAGCTGGGCGAGATGACCGAGTGCCTGCGCCAGGACGCGATCTCGCGCAGCGGCGGGCGGCTGCGCGACGACCTCGTGCTGTTGGCGATCCGCCCGGGGACAGAGTGAGCGGCGACCGCCGGGCCTAGGTCGAGGGGTCGAGCTCGTCGAGCATCTCGAGCATCTTGCGGTGGTAGACGACGCCGGCCGTCAGGGCAAGGGCTCGGAGCGGCGCCAGGCCTCGTCGTCGCTGACCTCCGCGAGGTAGCCCTCGAGCTCGGCCAGCTTCTCGCGGTGCCAGGTCCGCCGCGGCTCCAGGAAGGCCCTCGGATCGGCGCCGGCGAAGACCTTCAGCATCGTCTCGTCGCGCACCTGCGGCGGTGCCGCGGTCGCGTCCTGCGCCCAGGCGGCGAGCGCCGTGCGGCCCTCGTCGGTTAGCGAGTACGTCTTGCGTCGCCGGCCCCCCTCCTCCTGGTGCACCGAGAGGTAGCCACCCTCGGCCAGCCGCGCCGGCTCCTCGTAGGCAGTCGTGTGCGGCACGGGCCAGAAGTTCTCGATCGACTTGTCCATCGCCTGCTTGATCTCATACGGGGTCGCCTCGCCGAGCTGGTCGAGCAGGGCGAGCAGTGCGTAGGAGGTCGATGTGAGTCGGGTTAACTTGCGCTTCATGAGTTCGAGTGCGTATAGTTCGGGACGAATGATACAACGCATCGTCCCGGGAGGCTGAGATGCCCGACAGCAAGCAGAGCAACGGCACTCGTTCGGACTACGACGCGGTGATCGTAGGCGCCAGCCTGGCGGGCTGCGCGACGGCGATCGCGCTGGGGCGCGCCGGGGCAAGCGTCGCCCTGGTCGAGAAGCAGCCCGACCCGGCTGCCTTCAAGCGCATCTGCTCCCACTTCATCCAGGCCTCGGCGGTGCCGGCGCTGGAACGGCTCGGACCTGCTCGAGCCGATCATCGAGGCGGGTGGGGTGCGCTCGCGGATGCGCGCCTGGACTCCCTGGGGCTGGATCGAGGCGCCGCCCCGCGGGCCCGCGAGGCGGTCAACCTGCGGCGCGAGCTGCTCGACCCGCTGCTGCGCGAGACGGCCGCCGCGACCCCGGGCGTGGAGCTGATGCTCGGCCGCAGCGGCGGACCGGCTCGTGCGCGAGGGCGAGACCGTCAGCGGCGTCGTCGTCCGTGACCGCGATGGCGAGGAGACGGCGCTGCAAGCCCGCTCGTCGTCGGCGCCGACGGGCGCGACTCGCGCATCGCCGAGCTGGCCGCGGTCGAAGACGAAGACCTCGCGCGCACGGGCGCTTCGCCTACGGTGCCTACTTCGACGGGCCGCCGGCGGTCGCCGGACGGTGCCAGCACGATCTGGATGCTCGACCCCCACTGGGCGGCCGCCTTCCCCACCGACAGCGGGCTCACCTTCTACGCGGCGATGCCGACCAAGGACCGTCTGCCCGAGTTCCGCCGTGACCCCGAGGGGGCGCTGGTCTCCTTCGTCGGCAGCATCCCCGAAGCGCCGCCGATCCAGGCCTCGCGGATGGTCAGCCCGGTGCTGGGCAAGATCGAGATGCCGAACAAAGTGCGGGTGCCGGTCGCGCCGGGCCTGGCCTTGGTCGGCGATGCCGCGATGGCGGTGGACCCGCTCTTCGGAGTCGGCTGCGGCTGGGCCTTTCAATCGGCCGAGTGGCTTGCCGACAGCGTCGCGCCGGCACTGCGCGGCGAGGAGTCGCTGCAGGCCGGCCTCAAGCGCTACCGGCGGCGGCACCGCCGCGGACTGCGCGGACACGCGTGCATGATCAACGACTACGCAAGCGGCAGGAGGATGAGCCCGGGCGAGCGGTTGATCTTCTGCCGGCGCCGCCCGCGATCCCAAGCTGGCCGACGCGCCTTCGAGGCCTTCGGCACCCGCAGCATCGGCCCCGTCCGCTTCTTCGCCGCGGCGATGCCGCGGTCGATCGCGGTCAACGCACGCCACGCGCTGGGCGCGCGCAGGCGCCGGCGCTCGGCCGGCCCGCAGGGCGACCGCAGCCCGAGCTCCTCTCCTGACAGCCCTACTTGTGCGAGCTCTGGCTGACCTGGGTGGTCAGGTTGACTTTCGGGGCGCCCGAAGCGATCGTCGCCGCCCTCACCGCGAAGCGCAGCTGCCCTTTGTGCAGGTGCGAGACTTTGAGCACGGTGAAGGTCGAGCTCACTTTGCGCGAGACCTTCAGCTTGCCCGGCTTCTTGCCGGGGCGCGACGGCAATCGCGAGCAGGTGCCCTTTGTTGGTCAGTTTGCAGGCCGGAGAGCTTGAACTTGTCGAGCGGGCTGGTCCAGGTCAGGGTGATCTGAATCGACTTGGTCGCGGCGCCGATCGCGACGCTGTGGACCTTGCTCTGGCCTTTGGCGAGCAGGTCGGTGAACTGCGCGGCGGCGTCTGGCAGGTCAGCGCCGCCTCGATCGTGTTCATCACCGACTGCAGCTGGGCCGAGTCGTCGAGCGGGAAGTAGCGGCCGCCGGTGTCGCCGGCGATCTTCTTCAGCCGCGCCTGGTCCTCGCCGGCGGCGATGCCGCCGAAGCCGATCACGTAGGTCGGCACGTTGTGGACGAGGTGGGCTTCGTTGTAGGTGCCGACGTCGTGGCCGCCGTCGGTGAGGAAGATGCGGGCGTCGGCGCTCGGGTTGTCGAGCGTCGGACTGGGCGAAGGCGCGCGTTGTAGTCGGTGGCGCCGTTGTCGGCGTGGATCTTCTGGTCGAGCGCGGTCCGCATCGCGGCCGCGTTGGGGCCGACCGGCTGCGGCGGGAAGACGGTGTCGGCGGCGGGAGGGTTGTTTTCGAAGCCGCCGGAGCCGAACTCGACCGCGCCCAGCTGCGTCCCGGTTGCCCAG
The DNA here is from genome assembly GCA_963702065.1 of uncultured Solirubrobacterales bacterium. GTDB lineage: Bacteria > Actinomycetota > Thermoleophilia > Solirubrobacterales > 70-9 > VRUE01. The sequence goes on along the minus strand of OY969705.1, from coordinate 2,531,461 downwards.
GGTGTCGATCAGCAGGTTCATCGCCTGCACGCGCAGGCGGTTGGCGTCGGTGAATTCCATCGAGATCGAGTCGTCGACGATCGCCTCGATGTTGGTCGCCGGCGTGCAGGACGCAGCTCGCCGCGGAGCGCCGTGCGCCCGACGGAGGCGAGCCAGCGAGGAGCCCGGCAGCTGCGGCTCCCAGAAAGCACCTTGGCGACTCGTCTCATCTTCTCCTTCCACTGCTTGAGGATTCCTGTTCACTCGCTACGCTGAGTGCAGCGCATGGTTGCAGCCCAAGGGGACAAGATCACGGTGATCACGCTCGGGCCGGAGGGAACATGTCACGAGCGGGCCGTGCAGCGCTACCTCGAGCTTCCAGGGCGTCGACGAATATCGGATCGAGCTGATCACCGACTTCTTCGACGGCCTGGAGATGCTGCGCGAGACGCCGAACGCCTTCCTCGTCCAGTGCAGCGCCCATCCCAAGGTGCACGAGATCACCGAGAAGTACTGGACCGAGGTCTTCGTCGTCGACACCTTCATCTACCCGACCAAGCACCTGGTCCTGCTCAGCCGCCGCGACGTCGAGGTGCCGCGCTCGATCGGGATCGTGCCGGCGACCAAGGGCTACGTCGACCTCTCCCAGTGGGAGGAGGTGATCGACGTCGTCTCCAAGCCGGTCGTCGGCGAGGGCCTGCTGCGCGGCGACTACGACTCCGGCCTCACCCACATGGAGCACGTCGAGGAGCACGCCGACGAGCTGCGGCTCGATCTCGACATCGGCGAAATCGACACCACCTGGGTCGTCTACGGCCGCGAGAAGCGCTTCCAGGGCGAGGTGATCGGGATCCCCTCGGCGCAGCTCTTCGAGCGGACCGGGCCCGCCGTGACCAAGGTCCCGCCGGTCCACGCCTAGCACGCGTTACCATCGCGCCGACGCTGGCGCACCTCGCAGGGGCCCGCCTCGGTGTCGGCATCTGAACGACGGATGCGATGGCGCTGTTGTGGCTGCGACCTGACCCGTCGGCAATCCCCTCTGGAGTCGGAGCATGTCCCGCCATGCCGATGAGGCCACCGTCAGGCGCTGGTTCGACGCCTTCAACTCTCGCAACCTCGAAGCAATGCTCGCCTGCATGGACGCAACGTCGATTTCCGCCCCCTCAGGCTGGACGGAATCGACACCGCGTACCACTGCCACGTCGGCGTGCGCGACTGGTTCGCGGCGATGGTGCGGATGGAGCATCGCCACCGGATCATGCTCTCGAAAGTGCATGCCTCCAGCGGCGGTGAGGTGATCGCCGCGGGCACGCTCTCAGCGCCGAGGCCGGCGGCTCGTCGTCCTTCTGGGCCGTGGAGCAGCTTCGAGAGCGGCCTGATCGTCTCCGCCCGTCACCTACCTCAGCGACCGGTTCCACCTGCGATGAGCGAGGAACACACCAAGCCGACGGGCGAGCAGCTGAGCGGGCGGGGAGCTGAACGCCGCGTCACCCGCGAGCTCGTCCGCATCCACACGGCGGCAATCGGCCGCGGGTCGAGGAAGTCCTACTCCTTCCACAGCGGCGACACCCTGGTCACGGTCCTGCTCGAGGTGCTGACCCGGGCCGAGCAGACCCTCGTCGCCTACGGCGAGGGCGACGCCGTGCTCGCCACGCGCCGGCTCTCGCAGCGGGCGATGGCCGAGGAGATGAAAGCCGCGGTCGCCCGGCTCACCGGGCGCAAGGTCCTCGCCTTCATGTCCGACAACCACCTCGACCCCGACATGGCGGTCCAGGTCTTCATCCTCGAGCCGCCGCTGACCTAGCGTTTCTCCCCGCGGCCTAGGCCGCAGCGCGCTGGAGCAGGTCGCGCAGGGTGCGCTGGTCGGCCGGCGAGAGGTTCTTCAGCCAGGCGGGCGGCTTGCGGGCCTCGCGCATCAGCCGCGCCCGCAGGCGACGGCCCTCGACGGTGAGGGCGATCAGCTTCACGCGGCGGTCGCCGGGGGACGCCGTCCGTTCGGCGAGGCCGCGCGCTTCGAGCCCGTCGACGATCCCGGTCACGTTGGAGTTGTCGCAGCGCAGGACGCCGGCGATCTCGCTCATCGTCCGCGGCTGGTCGAGCAGGCGCAGGGCGCCGAAGGCGGCGGGACGCAAGCCCGACTCTTGGGCGATCGCCAGGAAGGGCGGCGGGTAGACAAGTGAGGCAAGTAGATCCCAGGCCTCACCGGCGGTGGAACCGGCCGCGGCCGAGGGCTTGCCCGTCTTCTCCGTCGTCTTGCTCATATCTTACCAAAATACATTCTAGTATCAATATTTGAGAACGTCAACTATCTGGTATCGTCAACGATCGCGTTCTATGAGAATCGACAGTCTGGAGTGGCGATGGCGACGGAGCGGCAAGAGGGCATCGAAGTCGAAGCGCTCGTGCGCGAGTTCAAGAACGGGCCGCGGGCGGTCGACGGGATCGACCTGCGGGTCGAGGCCGGGTGAGATCTACGGCTTCCTCGGCCCCAACGGCGCCGGCAAGTCGACCACCGTGCTGATGCTGACCACGCTGCTGCCGCCGACCGCAGGGCACGGCGCGGGTGGCCGGCTTCGACATCGTCAAGCGAGGGGCCGCGGGTGCGCTCCTCGATCGGCGCGGCGCTGCAGGAGGCGGCGCTCGACCCGCTGCTCACCGGCCGCGAGCACATGCGCCTGCAGACCGCCCTGCACGGGATCGGCAAGCCCGAGCGCGAAACCCGCGGGCAGGAACTGCTCGAGCGGGTCGGCCTCTCCGAAGCGGCGGACCGCAAGGTCGGCGGCTACTCGGGCGGGATGAAGCGGCGCCTCGACCTGGCGCTGGCGCTCGCCCACGGGCCGAGCATCCTCTTCCTCGACGAGCCGACGACCGGGCTCGACATCCAGAGCCGCACCGCGCTCTGGGACGAGGTGGCGCGGCTCGCCGCCGAGGAGGGCGTCACCGTCTTCCTCACCACCCAGTACCTGGAGGAGGCCGACGCGCTGGCCGGCCGGGTCGGGATCATCGACCACGGCCACATCGTCGCCGAGGGCACCCCGGCCGAGCTCAAGGCCGAGATCGGCCGGCCGACGGTGGAAGCGGTGCCGCGCGAGCCCGGCGAGCGCGAGCGCCTGGCCGCCGTGCTGGAGCGCTTCGGCGAGCGCGCCGGCGCCTCGCCGCGCGGCGCCGCGGCGCGGCTCGAGGGCGGCGAGGCCCAGCTGGCCGAGGTCGTGCGCGCGCTCGACGCCGAGGGGATCGCGATCGAGCAGCTGCAGCTGCACGCGCCCTCGCTCGACGACGTCTTCCTCGCCAAGACCGGCCGCTCGCTGGAGGGCGCCGGCGACGAGGCCTCCGAGGAGCCCGAGGCCGAGGCGGTGGGCGCGGCGTGAGCAGCGGGCTGCGCACCCAGGTCGGTCAGCTCGCCCGGCGCTCGGTGCTGCGCACCCTGCGCCAGCCGGCGCAGATCGTCCCCGCCCTGGTCTTCCCGCTCTTCCTGCTCGCGGTCAACTCGGGCGGGCTGAAAGACGCGACCAACCTGCCCGGCTTCCCCACCGACTCCTACCTCACCTTCGCCCTCGCCGTGCCCTTCATGCAGGGGGCGCTGTTCTCGGTGATGAACACCGGCACCGACCTCGCCCGCGACATCGAGACCGGCTTCCTCAACCGCCTGGCGCTGACGCCGCTGCGCGGCGCGGCCCTGCTCAGCGGCCTGCTCGCCGGCACCGTGCTGCTCGGCCTGGTGCAGGCGGTGACCTACCTGAGCGTGGGGCTGATCGCCGGGCGCCGAACTGGTGACCGGCGTCGGCGGCGCGCTGGTGATCGTCGCCCTCTCGGTCTCGATCACGGTCGCCTTCGGCTCGATCGGCCTCTTCGCCGCCCTGCGCACCGGCTCGGGCGAGGCGGTGCAGAGCCTCTTCCCGGTCTTCTTCGTCTTCCTCTTCCTCTCCGCGATGGCGCTGCCGCTGGAACTGCTGCAGACCGCAGTGGTTCCACGACGTCGCCTCGGCCAACCCGGTCACCTACCTGCTCGAGGCCTTCCGCTCGCTGCTCTTCGAAGGCTGGGACGCGGGTGCGCTGGCGCTCGGCTTCGGCATCGCCGCCGCGGTGCTGATCGTCGGCATGGTCGCCGCGAGCAGCGCGCGATGAAGACGCGGCTGGTGCGGACATGAGCGCGAGCGGCGAGCGGCGCGGCACGGCGGGCTTCCGCGCGATCGCGCGCGCGGTCGCCTGGCGCAGCATCCACAACTTCCTCACCAACCCGGCCTTCCTGGCGCCGGCGATCGTCTTCCCGCTCTTCTTCTTCGTCGCCTTCGCCGGCGGGCTCTCGGCGGTCGGCAACGTGCCCGGCTTCGACTTCCCCAGCGGCTACACCGCCTTCCAGTTCGTCTTCGTGCTGCTGCAGTCGGCGGCCTTCGGCGGCGTCTTCACCGGCTTCGGCATCGCCCGCGACTTCGAGATCGGCTTCGCCAACCGCTACCTGCTCGCCGCCAGCAACCGCAACGGGATCGTCGCCGGCTACGCGATCGCGGCCCTGACCCGGGCGGCGATCACCTGGACCGTGCTGACCACGATCGCCCTGATCGCCGGCATGGAGGTCGGCGGCGGCGGGGTCGAACTGTTCGGCCTCTACGGGCTGGCGATCCTGACCAACCTGACGGCGACGCTGTGGGCGGCGGGCGTGGCGATGCGGGTGCGCTCGATCCAGGGCGGGCCGCTGATGCAGTTCCCCGTCTTCCTGATCCTCTTCCTCGCCCCGGTCTACGTGCCGCTCAGCCTGCTCAGCGGCTGGATCCACGCCGTCGCCTCGGTCAACCCGGTGACCGCGCTGCTCGAGGCCGGCCGCGGCTTCATCTCCGGCGAACCGGTCGTCGTCGCCCTCGCCTTCGCGATCGCCGTCACCCTGCCGATCCTCTTCGCCCTCTGGGCCCGGGGCGGCCTGAAGCGCGCCGAAGCGGCCGGCTGACCCCCAACGTGGTGTAACGCTTTATCCACCGCATTGCCCGTAGAAAGCGTTGCACCTAGCTAAGGGCTCAGTACGCGGTGTTGCGGGAGCGGGGCCGAGGGAGCGACTTGTAGCGGGGAGCGCGGCCGCGGTTCCAGAGGATGCCGTCGATCTCGGCGGGCGGTGAGCGCTGTGGCGGCGGAGAGCAGCTCGATCGCGTGGACGGCGCAGGCGCGCAGCTCGACCTCCTCCGGGGAGCCGTGCTCGAGCAGCTCACCGGCGTCGATCCGTCGCCTCCAGGTCGGGATCGAGGCGCAGCACACCGTCGAGGCGGAGCACGTGGGGGACGAGGTTGTCGGCGAAGGCGGTGAGGCGATCGAGGTCGCGAAGCTGCGGCGAGCGCCGGCGCGTGACGTCGGCGACGGCGATCTGGGCGCGCTTGAAGAAGGGAATCGGCCGGCCGTCGTAGGTCGAGACGTCGGCGAAGGCCGCCAGCCGGCGAGCAGATCGGCGAGGACCGGGGCCGAGCCCCGCTGCGGCGTCGATGACAGCCTCGAAGCTGCCGCCGTGATCGGTCCTCGACGTGCTCGCCGACGTCGCGCAGCGCCGCGGCGTAGTCGGCCATCAGCGGATGCTCGGGATCCTGGCCGAGGACCGTGGCGATCGTCGCCGAGTCCAGCTCGGCCAGCTCCGCCGCGGACCAGTGGCCCTGCATCGCGGAAGCGCTCGGTCAGCCCCGCCGCGATCGTGAAGTAGCCGCTGTGGCCGGGGCGCTTGCGGATCGTCGGCCACCAGCCGGAGCCGAAGTTGATCGCGTCGAGGCAGAGGACGAAGGCGACGCGGGCCTCGCGGTCGCCCTCGACCAGCTCGGTCGCCGGGTCGGGTACGGGCAGCTGCCCACTGTCGGGCAGGCCGACGGCGTAGGGCGCCAGGGCCGCCGCTTCGATTCGCACCGAGCGCGCCCGGCCCGCGACCCACGCGCAGGCTGAGCGCACCCGATCGGAGACTGAAGCCGGATGCCTCGGGCATCCGCTGAGCTTGCCAGCCCTAGCGCAGCGAGCGCTTGTAGGCGAGGCCAACCCAGCCGCCACGACGCCGATGGTTCCTCGGGCGCAGATGGTGCTTGTGGCGGGGCTTGGCGGTTGCGGCGGCCGCGGCGGCCGGTTCTGACGCGTCGGCGATCGGTTCGGGGTCGAGCCCGATGCCGGTCAGCGTGATCTGCGCGCCGCCGTCGCCGTCGCCGACCAGGAAGAGGCGGGCCGTCTTGGCGCCGGTGCTGATCGGATCGAAGCTGACTTGGCAGGTTGCAGGTCGCGGCCGGGCTGAGCGGGAAGCCGGTGCAGTTCTCGTCGAGCAGGTGGAAGCTGCCCACGGCGCCGCCGGAGATCACCGCGATGAAGGCACCGCCGGGCATGTTGCCCTCGTTGGTGACGTCGATCGTCCTGGTCACGCCGCCGGATTCGACCGGTACCGAGCCGAAGTTGGTCGGGTTGGTGGCAGCGGTGAGAGCGGGTCGTCCGCCTTCGCCGCTGAGCTCGGCGGTGAAGCTGGTGCCGGCGTCGGATTCGGCACGAAGCTGAGCCGCGAAGGGCACGGCGGCGTAGGGACCGAAGTTGACCTGGACCGAGCAGGTTTCGCTCGGTTCGAGGGGATGACCGAAGCAGTCGCTGTTGCCCGTCCAGAAGGCGCTCGAACCCGAGCCAACGACGTTGATCGAGTAGATCGGGGCGGAGACGCTGCCGACGTTGCGCAGCTGGAAGTTGGTCTGGCCGTTGGAGCGGTTGGCTTCGAGCAGGCCGAAGTCATAGCTGCCGGGTTCGAAGGCGAGCTGGGGAAGGGACGGTTCCTCTCCTTCCGCAGGTGCCGCAGAAGCCAGTGCGGGGATCGCCAGCAGCGCGCAGACGGCGACGGTGAGAGTTGTCGCGGAGGCGCGCCGCGCTGGCTTCGACTTGCTTCGGAGTGAGAACATGGACGCTTCATCGACCGCGGCGCTCGTCTATCTGACGATGCGAAGGAAATTTCACTTAAGGACGTGTACATGGCGACGATCACGCAGGCCGAGTCAGAGCAGATCGAGAAGGCGAACGCGTCGGGGCGGACTCCCGTCGTCTTCGTCCACGGCCTCTGGCTGCTGCCGAGCAGCTGGCAGAGCTGGATCGACCTCTTCGAGGAGGCCGGATTCGCGGCGGTGGCCCCCGGCTGGCCCGGCGACCCGGAGACGCATCGAGGCGGCGCGGGCCAACCCGCAGGCCCTGGCCGGCGTCGGCGTGGTCGCGGTCGCCGACCACTTCGCCGCGGCGATCGGCAAGCTCGAGAAGAAGCCGGCGATCATCGGCCACTCCTTCGGCGGCCTGATCACGCAGATCCTCGCCGGGCGCGGCCTCTCAATCGCCTCGGTCGCGATCGATCCCGCGCCGTTCAAAGGCGTGCTGCCGCTGCCGATCCCGGCGCTTCGCACGACGCTGCCGGTCCTGCGCAACCCGCTCAACAAGGGCCGCGCGCTGACCCTCAGCTTCGACCAGTTTCGCTACAGCTGGGCCAACGCGATCCCCGAGGACGAGGCGCGGTCGCTCTATGAGACCTACCACGTCGCCGCCCCCGCCAAGCCGCTCTTCCAGGCGGCGATGGCCAACTTCAACCCCTCCGCCGAGACCAAGGCCGACACCAAGAACCCGCAGCGCGGGCCGCTGCTGATCTTCACCGGCGAGGACGACCACGCGGTGCCGCCGGCGATGAGCGTGGCCGCCTTCAAGAAGCAGAAGAGCCACAACCCGGGCGTGACCGAGCACATCGAGATGCCCCACCGCGGCCACACGCTGACGATCGACCACGGCTGGCGCGAGGTCGGCGAGAACGCACTGGCCTTCGTCAAGCGCTTCGGAGATTGACCACCCTGGAGGTGGGTCAATGTCGGATGGGCTGACAGGGAGGGTCCGCGCCTGGCAGGGGCGCGGGCAGACCGAGGAGTTCCGCGGCTACGCGATCCACACGTTCCGCCGGCAGGGCGAGGGTCCGCTGCTGCTGCTCCTGCACGGCTTCCCCTCCAGCTCATACGACTGGCGGCTGCTGCTGGAGGAGCTGCCGGGGCGCAACGTGCTCGCCTTCGACTTCCTCGGCTTCGGCCTCTCCGCGAAGCCGCGCGAGCACGACTACAGCCTCTTCTGGCAGGCCGACCTGACCGAGGAGCTGGTGCGGCGCCACGGCGCCGGCCGCCCCGTCTTCATCGTCGCCCACGACATGGGCACCTCGGTCGCCAACGAGCTGATGGCCCGCGAGCTCGAGGGGCAGCTGCCGATGGAGATCGCCGGGATCGTGCTCTTCAACGGCAGCATGGTGCTCGAAGCGGCCAGCCCGACGCCGGCGCAGAAGGCGCTGCGCAGCCGCTTCGGCCCGCTCGTCGCCAAGCTCTCCAGCGAGCGCTTCTTCCGCCACCAGCTCGGCTCGGTCTTCTCCGCCGCGCACCCGCTCAGCGAGGCGGAGGCCGAGGACCAGTGGTCGCTGATCTGCCACAACGGCGGCCGCACCCTCGGCCACCGGCTGATCTCCTACATGGACCAGCGCGAAACGCACGCCGAGCGCTGGCACGGCGCAATCCGCGAGTGGCCCGGCAAGCTCAGCCTCGCCTGGGGCATGCAGGACCCGGTGGCGACGATCGCGGTGCTGGCGGCGCTGCGGCAGCTGCGACCCGAGGTGCCGGTCGGCGAGCTGCCCGAGCTCGCCCACTACCCGCAGATCGAAGACCCGCGGCGCCTGGCGCAGGCCTTTTCCTCGCTCGGCCTGTCGATCTGAGCGCACGCCGTTCGTCGTTAGTGTGAGAGCGGCCAAACGGCGCTGCTCACGAGACAGGAGGAACCGCGATGCAGTTCATGCTTGCCCTGATTTCCGAGGAGCGCAGCTGGGAGGACGTCACCCCCGACGAGGTGAAGAAGAACCTCGCCGAGATGGGCCAGCTCAACGCCGAGCTGACCGAGGCGGGCGCGATGGTCACCGGCGCCGGTCTGCAGGAGCGCGCCACCGGCACCACCCTCCACTACGGCGATGACGAGCCGCTGGTCACCGACGGTCCCTTTGCCGAGACCAAGGAGCAATTGGCCGGCTTCTGGATGATCGAGGTCGAGAACCTCGACGAGGCGCTTGCCTGGGCGAAGAAGATCCCGCTGCGCAGCGGCCACGTCGAAATCCGGCCCCTGGTCGCCGACGGCAAGGAACTGCTGGAGAAGGCGGAGCGCTCGTAGCCGCGGCTCGCGACAGCGTCGCCGCCCGCGCCTTCCGCGAGGAGTCGGGGCGCGCGGTGGCGACGTTGATCCGCGTCACCGGCGATTTCGACCTCGCCGAAGAGGTGGTGCAGGAGGCATTCGTCGTCGCCCTCGAGCGCTGGCCGCACGAAGGGGTGCCGGACAACCCGGGGGCCTGGATCACGCAGGTGGCGCGCAACCGGGCGATCGACAGGATCCGCCGCGAGGGCGTTTTGCGCGACAAGGTCGCGGCGCTGGAGCGATTGGAGGGGCTGCATGCCGAACCCGAGGCGGCGCCCGGTGCGCAGCTGGGCGAGATCGAGGACGACCGCCTGCGATTGATCTTCACCTGCTGCCACCCGGCGCTGGCGATCGAGGCGCGGGTGGCGCTGACGCTGCGCAGCCTCGGCGGCCTCGGCACCGGCGAGATCGCCCGCGCCTTCCTCAGCAGCGAGAGCGCGATGGCGCAGCGGATCGTCCGCGCCAAGCGCAAGATCGCCGCCAACAACATCCCCTACGAGGTGCCACTGGTCGAGCAGATGCCGGAACGGCTGCCCGCCGTGCTGGCGACGCTCTACCTGATCTTCAACGAGGGCTATCTGGCCGCCTCCGGCGAGGAGCTGGTCCGCACCGAGCTCAGCGGCGAAGCGATCCGCCTCGCCCGCATCCTCGTCGCGATGCTGCCGCGCGAGCCCGAGGCGCGTGGCCTGCTGGCGCTGATGCTGCTCACCGACGCGCGGCGGCCGGCGCGGCTCGACGAGCAGGGCGAGATCGTCCTGCTCGAAGACCAGGACCGCTCGCTCTGGGATGCGGCGCGAATTGCCGAGGGCCTCGAGCTCTCCCGACAGGCCGCGGCAGGTGGGCCCGGTGGCCCATACACGATCCAGTCCCGCATCGCCGCCGTCCACGCGGAAGCCGCGGCCGCCGAAGAGACCGACTGGGACCGCATCGTGCGGCTCTACGAATGGCACGAGTCGATCGCGCCGAGCCCGATCGTCGCGCTCAATCTGGCCGTTGCGGTGGCGATGCGCGACGGGCCCGAAGCCGGCCTCGCCTCGATCGACGCGATCGAGGGCCTCGGCGACTACCACCCCCTCCACGGCGCCCGCGCCGACCTGCTGCGCCGGCTGGGGCGCGAAGCGGAGGCGGCGGCCGCCTACGAACGGGCACTCGCCCTGGCGCCCAACCCGGTCGAGCGCCGCTTCCTCGAGCGCCGCCTCGCCGAGCTCGCCTAGGTTCGGACCGCGGAGAGCAGCTCGAGGCTGCCCCAGGCCGTGCGGAGGCGATCGTGGCGGATCGGCTGCTCGAAGCCGGCCTCGGTGACGAAGGCCGGTATCCGCCCGGCGGCGTGGTCGCGGATCCCGTCGAAGCCGTCGAAGATCGCAAGGGTGAAGAGTGCCGTCGCCATCAGCGGATCCTGCGGCTTGCCCCAGTCGGCGATGTGGAGGCGACCGCCGGGACGGAGCACGCGGTGCGCCTCGGCCAGCGCCTCGCGCTTGCCCCCGGCGTCGAGATGATGCAGGACCAATGACATCACCGCCCGGTCGCAGCTTTCGTCGGGCAGGGGCAGGAGGCTCGCCCGTCCGCGCTTCCAGGTGACGCCGCCGGCGCCGGGCTTGGCCTGAGCCAATCGCAGCACCTCCGCGTCGGTGTCAACTCCGACCACCTCCGCGCCGGCCTCCAAGCCGGAGACCCGGATCGCGAAGCTGCCCGTCCCGGCACCGATGTCGACTATCCGCGAACCCGGCTTCAGGTCCGCCAGGACCTGCGTGGCAAGGGCGCCGCGGAAGAGGCCCTCGCGCATCGTCAGGGAGATGATCGAGTCGTAGAAGCGGGTCAGGCCGCCGACGCCCGCAGCGGGGACGAAGCGGGTATCCGAAATCATCGGCTCGGGCATCTCCTAAGCCTCGGAGTAGGCGGGCTCGCGCTCGGCCTCGCCGGCCTGTGCGTGTTCGGCCATCTCCTCCGGCGAGGGCATCGGCACTTCGCGCAGGGCGGTGACTGCCACCACCACGGCGATGCCGACCAGGATCGCGCCGATCACGTAGGCGAGGTGGTAGCCGGAGTTGAGCGCGGCCAGCCGGCCGGCGCCGTCGGCGAGCTTGCTGTCGGTGCGCTCGGCGGCAAGCGTCGCCAGCACAGCGAGGCCGATCGCGCCGCCCACCTGCATGCTGGTGCTGACCACGCCGGAGGCGAGCCCCGAGTCCTCGGGCGTCGCACCCGACATCGCCAGCGTCATCAGCGAGGGGAAGGAGGTGCCGACGCCGAGGCCGACCAGCAGCAGCGGCGCCAGCAGGTCGGCGAGGTAGTCGCCGTCGACCGGCGTGCGGGCGAAGAGCAGCAGGCCGATGCCGACCATGATCACGCCCGGGATCAGCGTCGTCCGCGGCCCGAAGCGCATGATCAGCTTTTCCGAGAAGCCGAGCGACATCGTCCCCATCACGACCGTCGTCGGCAGGAAGGCGAGGCCAACCTCGAGCGCGTCGTAGCCGAGGACCCGCTGCAGGTAAAGAGCGCCGAGGAAGAACATGCCGAACATGCCCGCGACCAGGAAGGCCTGGATCACGTTGGCCCCGACCACGTTGCGGTGATGGAAGAGGCGCAGCGGCATCAAGGGGTTCTCGATTCGCGCCTGGCGAGCGATGAAGGCGACGCCGAGAGCGAGTGAGACCGCGCCCAGGATCAGCGTCTGGGCGGCGCCCCAGCCGTGCTCGTTGACGCCGAGGATCGCGTAGACGCCGATCATCAGCGAGCTGGTGATCAGGGCGGCGCCGGGAATGTCGGCGCCGGCCTTGAAGCCGATGCCGGGCTTGTTCTCGACCAGGCGCAGAGCGCCGTAAGCGGTGGCGAGGCCGATCGGCAGGTTGATGATGAAGATCCAGTGCCAGCTGATCGCCTGGGTCAGCGCGCCGCCCAGGAGCAGGCCGATCGAGCCGCCGGCCGAGGCGACGAAGCCGTAGACGCCGATCGCTTTCGCCTGCTCACGCGGCTCGGGGAAGAGGGTGACGATCATGCCCAGGATCACGGCCGAGGCCATCGCCCCGCCGACACCGGCGAAGAAGCGGCCGCCGATCAGCATCGCCTGGTTCTCGGCCGCGGCACAGAGCAGCGAGGCGGCGACGAAGACGGTGAGGCCGACCAGGAACATCTTGCGCTGACCGAGCAGGTCGCCGAGGCGGCCGGCGAGCAGCAGCAGGCCGCCAAAGGGAATCAGGTAGGCGTTGACGACCCAGGTGAGGCCGTTTTGGGAGAAGCCGAGGCTGTCCTGGATCGTCGGCAGGGCCACGTTGACGATCGTCACGTCGAGGACGATCATCAGCATCCCGGCGCAGAGGACGTAGAGGGCGAGCCAGCGGTTTTTGTCGTTCGTCTGCGTCATGTCGATCACCTTAGAGAGGCTTGTCGTTTCGCCTACGCCCTCGACTTCGTCGGCGAGCGTTGGGCCCTGCTGAGCGCCTGCGTGACCTCGGGCGCGGGGTGCCGTACAGCGTCGCAAATTGCCGCCGCCGGCGGCGTCCTCGGTCTACGAGCTGCCGAGGCGGCAGGCGAGCTGAGCGCTTCTTACAACCTCCAGGTTGGCGAGGACCGCTTCCGCGTTGACGTCGGCGATGGTGAGACCGATCTCGAACGCGGCACCGCCGATGACCCAGAGGTCACACTCTGCTTCCGACGCCCCGGCGATGGCGGCTTCCTCCGCCTCTTTCCGATGCCCGAGCCCTGCCTCTGCGCGGACGAAGAGGAAACGGTGCCCTGCGGGCAGCTGGCTAGACCGACGCCGAGGGCATCGGCCCAACCGCGACGTCAAGCGTCACGGCTCGGTCGGGTGCCGCCAGGGCTGCTGCGGCGGCGGCAATCAACGCTTCGGTGTCGAGACCGTAACGATCAGCGACAGCGCGTAGAGGTCCATCAAGGCCGAGATCGGGATAAAGAACCTGAAGCTCGATCGGCTGACTGTCGTGCAGAGCGACAATCGTGCGCTGGTCAATCTGGTCAGCGCTATTAGCCAGGTCGGCATCGACAAGCGTGATCGAAATTGCATTGGCTTGGCTGTCGAAGTCGGCGCGCATCTCAGTTCTCTGGAAATGTCGTGATGACAAATTCGGGATCGTCTCTAGCGATGATCACAATGATCGCACGTCCCTTTTGGTCGAAACCGGTCAGGAGTGGGTTCCCACGTTTGTCGGTGGCGACTTCAGCTGGACTCGATGAGGCCGTTTCAACGTCCTTGGCTGAGATGTCGTAAAGCCGCATCTCGTTCCTCGCGTGTCGACTGAAGCGCACACGCGCCTAAGGCGCTATGCCTGAGGTCTCTCCCCGTCCAACAGAACTGGACTCATCCCCGGCGCCCCCAGCTGTGGCCGCTGGGAGCCACGGCTTGTAGCTCGGCGATGGCGCGCTCGCGGATGCGCGGGGGCGATCCGTGATGTCGGGGTCTGATCGGCTTCGCCGGCAGACGCCGGTCCTCGGCCTTGGCGCGAGCGGGCGGTGGCCGATCGAGCTCGACCACCTCGCCGACGACGACGTTGGTGGTGCCTTCGTGGCGCTCGAGCCGGCCCCTGGCCCGAACCAGGGGAGCGGCCCGCACCGCGGCGCGGCAACGCTCGTAGACGGCGGCGGGCACGACCAGATTGACGGTGCCGCGCTCGTCCTCGAGCAGTATGAAGACGATGCCCTTGGCGGTCTCGGGGCGCTGGCGGGCGACGACTATTCCGGCGACCTCGACGACGTCGCCGTTCTCGGCCTTCTCCAGATCGATGGAGCGCAGGATCTCGGCGTCGAGGTCCTCACGCATCAGCCCCATCGGGTGCTCGTCGAGGGTGATCCCGATCGAGCGGTAGTCGGCGATCGCCCGCTGCCACTCGTCGAGCGGCTCCAGCTGGGGCGGCCGCGGTGGTTCCAGCGGCAGCGCCATCTGCACGTCCGAGCCGTGACGGACCCCGGTGCCGGCCCCGCCCGCTTCCCACAGCGCCTCCCTCCTGCCGCTGCCGCCGACCGGGATCCAGCTGCCTTCCTCGCCGACCAGATCGTCGAGGGCGCCGGCCCAGGCGAGGCGCTCGAGGCCGTCGCGGCCCGCGCCCGAGCGCGAGGCGAGGTCGGCGATCCCGGCGTAGTCGCCACTGCGCTCGCGGCCGGCGAGGAGGCTCTCCATCTCCTCCCCGCGCACGCCCTTGACATAGCCGAGGCCGATCCGCACGGCCGGCTCGCCTTCGATCCGCTCGACGTGACAGAGGACGCGGCTGCGGTTGGCGTCGGGACCGGCCAGGCTCACGCTCCGCCGCTGGGCCTCGTGGACGAGCGCGTCGGGCGGGTAGAAGCCCATCGGCTGCTCGTTGAGCAGGGCGCAGAGGAACTCCTGCGGGCGGTGGACCCGCAGCCAGGCCGACTGGTAGGCGAGCAGGCCGAAGGCAGCCGAGTGCGCCTTGGGGAAGCCGAAGCCGGAGAAGCCCTGGATCTGGCCCCAGACCCGCTCCGCCACCGCCTCGGTCACTCCCTTCTCCCCGGCGCCGGCGATGAAGTCCTCATGGTGCTTGCGGATCGCCGCCTCGGAGCGCTTGCGACTCATCGCCCGCCGCAGGGAATCGGCCTGGGCGGCGCTGAAGCCGGCCAGCGCAATCGCGACTTCGATCACCTGCTCCTGGAAGACGATCGTGCCCAGCGTGTACTCCAGAACCCCTTTCAGCAGCGGGTGCTCGTAGGGGATCTCAAAGCCCTCGGGGTCCTCGCGCCGGCGCTTCAGTCGCTCTATATATGGGTGGACCGCGCCGCCCTGGATCGGCCCGGGACGGACCAGCGCCACCTGCACGGTGAGGTCGTCGAGGTTTTCCGGCCGGGTGCGCGGCAGCATCGACATCTGGGCGCGGCTCTCGATCTGGAAGACGCCGGTCGTCTCGGCGGCGCGGATCGAGCGGTAGGTCTCCGGGTCGTCGAAGGGGATGCGCGAGAGGTCGAGTGACTCTCCCCGCGTCTCCCCCACTTCCTCGACGCAGCGCTCGACCGCCGAGAGCATCCCCAGCCCGAGCAAGTCGATCTTGAGGAAACCGGCGTCGTTGCAGGAGTCCTTGTCCCACTGGACGATCTGCCGCCCCTCCATCGCCGCCGGCACGACCGGGCAGACGTCGATCAGCGGCCTGGTCGAGATCACCATCCCGCCCGGGTGCTGGGAGACGTGACGGGGCAGGCCCATCGCCTCGGGGCAGAGCTCGAGCAGCTTCCGCCAGCGCGGCGTCGCAGCACGCTCCCGCCCGATCGCGGCGGCGACATCCTTCTCGATGTCCCCCTTGCGCTCGTGGAAGCCGACCATCCCGGCGACCTTGTCGATCTCCTCCTGCGGCAGCCCCAGCACCTTGCCGAGGTCGCGCACGGCGCCGCGCGGGCGGTAGGTGGGGAAGGCAGCGACCAGGGCCGAGTGCTCCGCTCCGTAGCGCTCGTGCACGCGCGGGATCAGCACCTCGCGAATGTCGCGCGGGAAGTCGAGATCGATGTCGGGCATCGTCGCCGCCTCCTGCTTGCCGACCTCCTCGTTGAGGAAGCGGCTGGAGTTGAGGTCGTTGGCGACCGGGTCGATGTGGGAGAGGCCGGTGAGGTAGCAGACGATCGAGCTGACGCTGGAGCCGCGCCCGCGGCCGGGCGGCAAGATCGAGCGGGCCGAGCCCCGCCCCCGCACCTCCACGGCGACTTCGCGGGCGAGCACGAGCAGGTCGTGATGGAGGAGGAAGAAGCCAGAGAGGCCGAGGGCGCGGATCGTCTTCAGCTCTTGCTCGAGCTTGCCTTCGGCTCCCTGCCGATGGGAGGAGCCGGCGTAGCGCTCGGCCAGCAGCGCCCGGCAGAGCTCGGCCAGCTTGCGGTCGACCCCCGGCTCCCCTTCGCGCGGGTAGCGGTAGCCGAGCTCCCGGCTGAGGTCGAACTCGAGCCGCTCGGCCACCCGCAGGGTCTCGGTGACGGCGTCCGGGTGCTCGGCGAAGCGCGCCGCCATCGCCTGCGGGGAGGCCAGCGCCGAGCTCGAGTTCCCCCGCCGCAGCGACTCCGACTCCTCCAGCGTCATCCCCTGCCGGATCGCGACGAAGGCGTCCTGCAGGTGGGCGCGGTGCTTGGCGTGCGAGTGGACGTTGCCGGTGGCGACGGTGGGCACCCCCAACCGCTCGGCGAGTCCGACGAGCCAGCGGTTGCGACTGCGGTCGCGTCGCCAATAGGGTCGCTGCAGCTCGATCCGGAAGCGGTCGGGACCGAAGGCCCCGAGCAACCTGCGGGCGGCCCCCGCTGCCGTCGCCGCATCACCCCGCTCCCAGGCGGCGGAGAGCATCCCCGCCCCCGCGCACCCCGAAAGGCAGACCAGCCCCTCGGCGTGCTCCTCCACCTGCTCCAGGGCCACCGACGGTTGGCCGGCGCTCCGCTGCGCGCTGTCGCGCGTGTGGGAGTGGGCGGCGGTGAGCAGGCGGCAGAGATTGCGGTAGCCGGTCGCGTCCTCGACCAGGAGTGTGAGGTGGGCGCTCCCGACCGTGATCTCGGCGCCGGTGATCGCCCGGATCGGGAGCCCCTTGCAGGCCTCGACGAACTCCATCGAGCCCCAAATCCCGTCGTGGTCGGTCAAGGCGAACGCCGGGTAGCCCAGCTCCGCCGCGGCCCCAGCCAGCTCGGCCGGGGTCGAGGCCCCGTCGAGGAAGGAGAAGGCCGAGTGAGCATGCAGCTCGACGTAGGGTGCCGCGCTCGCCATCAGCCGCGCTGCCGGTACCAGCGCCTGCTGACGATGCTGCGGAAGACGACCGTGTTGCGGCCGTCGGCGAGCACCACCTCGAAGTAGTGGCGGCCCAGCGGCTGCGGCGTCCACCAGCGGTCCTCGACCACCCACTCCTCGCGCAGAGCCTCGACCGCGATCCCGTCGACCGTGACCGGCTTCCCCGCCGAATCGGCCTCGACCTTCGCCGGCCGCGGCACGTACAGCCGCCGCAGGCCGGGGCTCATCGCCGTACACCTTCTGTGTGATTTCGGAACCAAATACCTGACTCAGATTCCACACACGTGCGTCGTCGCTCCATAGCGTCCGCAGCGTGGACTGGCCTCCGAAAATTGGAGAAGTTCTTTCTCGCCCTGAAGACGCTTGGTACGAATGGAGAAAGGTCGAGGACTGGATCCTTGGCCGGGCAGGGCACAGCTCGGAATGGAGCACCGTGTTCCACATCAGCCTCGGCGATTGGGGGCTTCTCTGGAGCAGCCTTACCGAGGCAGTCATCGGAGCAACGATCGCTGTTGTTCGCGATCGCCGCCCCAACGGCATCACCTGCGGGGTCAACGTTGAACTTGCTATTAACGGTCGGTGCGCCCCAGTAACAATTTCGTGGCACTACTCTGGTAGATGCAGCGCACCAAGACTGGTCACCGCCTATCCAAGCCCCTAACATGGAAGCCTGATGGCAGTAGCTCAAAAAATCACGGAGTTCGACATCGTCGAACTGACCGAGGCGGTGGATGATGCGCCTCCTGGGGCCAAAGGCGGTGTCTTGGAGTTTTACCGAGAGGGAATCGCCATGATCGAGATCCTCGAGCCTGACCTCAACGCTGCCGCCCGCATCGTTTTCGCTCCCGTCGACAAGCTGCGTCACACCACTCGCCCACCTCACCACTAGCGGCTTCATCGGTCCGGGCTCGGGGTCAGCATCGCCCAGCGCTCGGGGAAGCGCGAGGCGGAGTCGAGCGGTACGACGGTGAGTAGCGAGTCGCCGCCCTGGGCGGCGCGGACCTCGCGGATCGCCTCGCCGAGGCGCCGCTTGCGGTGCTCGGAGCCGCGGACCGAGAGCTCGAGCTGGTCGCCGACCGGCGGGCCGAGCCCGAGCGCCCGCAGGCGCAGGGCGGCGACCGGCCCCGGCAGCGTCTCCAGGCGCGGCATCAGCACCGCACGCAGGGTCCGCGCCGAGGCGGTCGGCCGCCCCAGCCCCTGATCGACGCTCCAGCTGCCGCCGCCGCTGAGCACGGCGCCGAGGCGCAGCCCCAGCACCGTTCTCCCCTTGCGTTGCGGCGCCGCGAGCAGCCGGGCGACGAGCAGCTTCAGCGCATGCTCGAGCTGGCCGCCCGCGGCCCCTTCGGGCAGCTCGACCTGCTCGGCCAGCTCCTCGTGCGGGCGGCGCGGTCGCAGCGGCGCCTCTTCACCGCGGGCCAAGCGCAGCGCCTCTAACCCGGCCGGCCCGAAGCGATCGGCGATGCGGCCCGGGGAGAGCGCCGCGAGGTCGCCCAGCGCCTCGATCCCCAGCCGCCGCATCGTCTCGACCAGGCTCCCCGCCTCGCGCGGCGGCAGCTCTAGCCTGCCGACCAGCGTCGAGACGGGGAGCCCAGCCAGGAAGTCGCCTGCGGCCGACGGCGGGACGATCGCCTCCCGCTGCGCGGCGGCGTGGGCGGCGAAGCGGGTGGGCGCAACCCCGATCCGCACCTCGATCTCCGCCGTTCGCCGCGCCGCCGCCAGCACCCCAACGCTCTTGCCCCCGTGGATCCCACGCAACCCATCGAGGACGAAGAACGCCTCCCCGGCCCGCTCCGACTCAACCGCGGCGCCGATCCTCTCAAGTCGGCGCAGCAGCCGCTCGGTCAGCTCACCGGCCTCAACCGGGTCGGCGAGCGCGGAATCGGGGATCAGGACACAGGCGACTTCCATACGAACGTATGTTCGTATGGAAGAGGGGAGAAGTCAAGGGACCGCTGCGAGGGGCCGCAGCATTTGCGGCCCCTCGCGTTCTTCACTTCAGCGCATCTTGATCGGCGGGACTATCATCAAAGACGCGCCTCGCTATGACTTAGTACGAAGCGGTCAATTGCGTCCGTTCGGTAAAGGATCCATCTTCCCCGCTCCCAGGAGGACAGAGCGCACCGACCAGCGTGTATTTGACGCCGGTTACTTCCGTGTTGACTTTGATGCCTCGGCCGACACCCGACCCGGTGTTTTCCAGGCCAACACTCCCAAGGCCATTCTGAGCCCCGATCTTATCGGTGCAGACAACGGTTACGTAGGCTTCGCTCGTGTATGACTTGATTTCGATTGAGTCCCCTGCTTTGGTACAGGCAACGTCCATCGATCCGGCATAGGGTGGGCCGATATTGAGCACGTGGTACACGTAGCGACAGCTATTCATAAATACTTTCGTTGGCAGAGTGCCCCATTTGCATCCGCTGTATTCCGCTTGCAGGGCCAGTTCGGTCAATATACCGCCCATTTCGCCGCTGAGGTGCGAGGTCGTGCATTTGATTTCGTGTTTAGTCGTGTTGAAAACTGGCGTACCGCCAGCCACCGGCACACCCGAAACCGTAACCGGGTACCGTTCAGATTCAATCCTCGGCTGTTTTGCTGCTTCGCCCGATTTTGCACCAGCCAGATACATTCCGGCAGGCAGACTGGCGACCACACGCGTCCCAGTCGGGAGACCTTCTGATGAGGCTTTGACCTGCCAGCTGCCTCTGTATTCTCCGCTTTCCCCCGCACTTCCGCACCCCGCAGGGTTCTTTACGTATTTAAGGCCACTGCCTTTGGCAGTAACTGTCACAGACGCTTCGCTCCCGCTGCCGGTATTTTTAAACTGAGCCGAAAGGCCATTTTTTGGATAGAGCGATACTGTGCATTTGGCTTCAAGCGCCAGAGTAATCGGACCACACCCAGCCGGACCGATGTCGAAGCTGCCCCCAAACGTTCCAGGCGCTTCTTCGGCTCCCGGGTGAAATGTGAACTGGCAGCCATTCATTTCGAGTGCTTTTTTTACCCCGAATGGATAACAGGACGATTTTTCAAGGCTGGGGGTAATTTCCTGGGCTGGAGCGGAAAGTGTTGCTCCAAAGAGGGCACCGTCACATCCAACTTCTCCTCCAGCGTTTAGGATGTGGCCGGTACTTGGGGTTCCGCTGAGGCTGGCTGGATATTTGTCAGCGACAAAACCCGGCGTCGACGCTGAAGCTGACGTTGCGCCCATGAGTCCCGTGAGGACCACCGCCATGAGGCAGGCGGGTATCAAGGCTCTTATCTGTTTCACAGTATCTCCTTTGAGTCCGGAGGCCAAGCCGCCGGAGTAGGACGATCGATTGATTTAGGAGCGCCCTGCGCATTACGCGCAATAGCCGATCGGCCAGGGCGCCTCTCATGCCAGCCTCACGGGCAGGAGCGGAATGGCGCCCTCTCAATGTGGGGTGTTACGTAGGCCGTGGCTCCCCACATTGCGGGAGCAATGCTCTTTACCACGGAACGCCAGGTGGTCCTCGAGGTCCTCGAGGCGGAGGGCGGCTTCGACTTCAGCTGCGCAGGTACTGAGCGGGCGACCGACACACTCTTCGACTCGGTGCAAGCGATTGGTGACCGTACTCCTGTCGACCCTCAACGCTGCGGCCGTCGAGGATACGTTTCGCTCAGTATCAAAGTAGGCGCGCAGTGTCTCACGTGCCACGGCTCCACCGTCTCGCTCCTGCCGCAAGGGAGCCAAGTAGAGCTCTCGTAAGGAGGTGGCGAGTAGGTCATCACCCAGCATGGAGGCAAGCAAGGCGACCTTTGCGTAGCGAACAACGCACTCAGCCGTACGCAACGCCACGGGCAGGGCTGCATTTGCTTGGCGGTGCGTCATTCTCCAGCCGGACAGCCCGTAGCCAGGCTCGCCGATTGCCACCGAGGCACGCTGAGGCACGCTTTTGTTTAGGAGGTTCTCAAGCCTTTCAGGGCTGATCGGCTCCCGCCGCGCACCCAACCATGCCCAGACGGACTCTCCGCGCTGGACAAGAAGAATGCTACAGCCGAGCTTCCTCGCAGCGATACGGATTGCGCTTGATGCGTTTGGTCCCACCGCAACAACACCGAGGTGATGCGCGAGCGGCTCGTATTGTAACTCCGAGGTGTCGAGAAGTTCTCCTTCAAGGAGCCTCTCGACCTGATCAACTCGGCGCTCTTCGAGCGTGCGAGGTAAGTCCCGTGCGTCGCGTTCGTACTCATCCGTAATCGCAGCGACGAGACGATCGAAGAGGACTGCCTGCGTTCGCAGCAATCGCTTGATCTCAGAGATGCCTAGAAGGTCGCCCTCATCTGCTTCCTTCAGCACGAAATCGCCGAGCAAAGTGTAGCCAGCAAAGTAGCGCCGTAGGACGAGGTCAAGACTGATCCGGTTACGAGCCGCCAAGCGCGCCTGCATCAAGAGGATCGCTGGGATCGGTAGTGAGTTCCGCTCACTATTTTCGATGCCCTGCAGGCCATAGTCGATAGCTGCCAGGACAGCCGCCCGCAAGCTATCGGTGTAGGTCGGATCCCCGATCTCGGCGGGGTCGGCGATCGCGTAAACGCGGGTCAGGGTCGCCTGCTCGATCTCCGGCTGCCGTTCCCGAAGTCGCTTGGCAAGCTCGCTCCTCACACGTGCGTCTGGCTTGCTCACGTTTCAGTGCTTTTTGTTCTTGGCCTTCCCGCAGGCGCTCTTCAGCGCCGGGTGCAGGGTCAGCCGGTCGCCGTTTTGGCCGTTGAACTTGGCGGTCGCCTTCTGCGTGCCCTTGCAGATGTCTCTGGAGTTGACCAAGAGGCCCTTGTTGCCGCCGAAGAAGTTGAAGGTGGCTTTGGAGACCGGGACGTCGGGGACGAAGTCGAAGGTGTTGCGGATCCCGCCGTTGACGGAGTCGATCCGGCCGACGAGGTTGGCGTCGATTTTGCCGCCCCTGAAGGCCGCGACCAGGTCGGGCAGGGGGTGGTTGGAGGAGCGCAGGTAGATCGGTGCCGGTCAGGGTTTCGTCAAGCAGCGGCGTCTTGGCGGTGACGGTGCCGTAGATCGAGGCCGCTGGGCAGGCGTTGGCGGCGAACTGCACCCTGGTGCAGACGGTGCCGATGTGGCCCTGGTCGAGGAACTCCGAATGGGGCAGGGCGACTGAGGCCGAGGCGATGTTGGCATCCGCCTGGGGGCATCGTCAGGGTCGCCCTGAACTTCGGGTGGCTTCCCCGGTGGGTGCCGCCGAAGAGGCGGAAGGAGAGCTTGGGCTTGAAGGCGAGGTCTGGCGCAGCTGCCGACCTGGAAGGGGACTGAGGCGCTGAAGAGCGAGTCATCGGCGGTCGTGAGCAGGCTGCCGCCGACTCCGGTGATCTGGCCGCCGACCGACATCGGCGAGCAGTTGGTCGGGTTGATCGTGGTTTGGGGGCGATCGACCCGCAGGCTGATGTCCCTGGCCCGCAGGATCACTCCGTGGAGGATCGTCGGGAAGGGGTCGGAGACGACCCTGACTTGGGCGGTCTCGGGATCGACGTAGAGCGCCGCTCTGACCACGACGTTGCCGAGGTCGAAGGGACCGGCGAGGCCGGGGGCGACTACCGCCACCGAGAGCGGGGCGCCTTTATAGGGGCCGGCGAGGTAGACCTTGCCGGGGAAGTAGTTGGGGCCCGGGCCGGCGCCCAGGCCGGCGCTGACGGTGCCGATCTGGGAGGCGGCAGGACAGGCGGGGCTGGCCTAGCTCCTGAGCTCCGGCTCCCTTCGCGGTGGAGATCGAGGCGATCGCCGCTCGGGGCAGAAGGGGACGCCGGCGATCTTGGCGCAGCAGGCCCGGGGGCAGGACCGTGGTGACCTGGCTCAGTTCCTGTTCGTCGTCTTGCCTGCGAGAGGCGGAAGAGGAAGGGGCGAGTAGGCGCCCGGCGACCGGGTTCAGGGTGCCGCCCTGAGAAGCTCGGGTGGAAGGGGCGGTGCGGCGCGATCCGGCGGGCAGGGGGTGCCGTTGGGGCCTTCGGTGACCTCGTAGGTGTTGGAGGCGTCGACCGGGTTCTGCGGCTGGGCGTAGGAGGCGACTTCGATCGCCGATCGTCTGGTTGCCGCAGGTGGGCGGGCTGACCAGCGGAGCCCTGGGGCCGCTTCTGAACTTCAGGGTCAGGTCGTCGAAGGGGAACTGCGGGGTGTCGTTGAAGACGGTGGTGATCTGCCCGGTGTGCTCGATCGACTTCGATCTTTCCCGGGATCTTGATCAGGGCGCCGCGTTCTTCGGTGTCGTGGAGGACCAGGAGAGGGCGAAGGTCGAGCCGAAGGGGTTGTCGCCCTGGGCCGCCAGATACATCGATCCTTCCGCCGCCTTGGGCAGCAGCGGCGTGTGAGAGCGTTACTTCGCCGATCCGCGAGGCATCGGGGCACTGGATCGGCTCGTTGGTGCCGAGCTGCATCTGGGCCAGGGTGCAGCTCTTGAGGCCGTCGGCGAAGGAGGGGCGAGAAGCTCATCCCCTCGGGCAGGCGCACCGTGAAGCGCTTGACCGGCGGCGTCGCCAGGGCGTTGGGGTTTTCGTTCTGGGCGATCTTGACGTGGACGTCGAGGCCGGTCGGCGTGTTGGCCTGCTTGCCGGTCGGTTCGATTTCGACGTCGGGTTCGAAGCGCGGCTTGTCGCAGTCGGTCATCTTGTCCGGCATGCGGTGTAGTCGATCTCGGGGCCGAAGACGCCGGTGTGCTGCCAGGAGTCGTAGTGGTGCAGGCGCATCACGTGTGTCTGATTCGCACTGCGAGGGGAGGGTGAGGAAGGGCTTGGGCGTCGTGCGTCGGTGGAGCATTCTTTGCCGGTGTTGCCGACGCCGGCCGGCAGCGCCGATCCAGGCCGCAGCGCTCGGAGTCGTGGCTGTGGTCGGCCGGAACGCCCCAGAGGGTCAGCTTCTGGTTGAAGGGCGGCAGGGTCTCGTTGATGTCGGAGACCTGCGGAGCGGATCGCGTAGTGGTTGGCGGGGTCGAGCGAGGCTTTGATGTGGACCGGGTTGCCGGCGACGACGAAGCCGAGGTCGGTGATCGCGCCGCGCGGGTGGGAGAGGTTGAAGACGCCCGTGGTGATGGCTGATGAAGGTCTGGGCTGCGGCGAAGCTGACGGGATAGTAGGCGAGCGTCGAGCCGGCCCACCTGGCTCGAGGCGCGGGCAGTTGCCGCAGCGTGAACTCGCGCCTGGGTGCACTCGCCGACCGCGGTCGGGTTGCCGACGAAGCCGGGCGGCAGGTCGACGTGGAGGTCGCGGATGTTCTCGGCCGCGCAACTTCTGCGTCAGGCGCTGACTGGGTCGGCGCGTCGACCGAGTTGAAGTCGAAGGGGACGGTGAAGAGGTCGGGGTGGGCGCCGGCTTCGCGTTCCGGGGTGACCCCGTCGGCCTTGAAGAAGTCGGGCACGAAGCTGTCGGGGAGGATGCCGAAGCCGGCCGGTTCGGCGATCGATCGTGGGTCGGCTCGTTGGCGCAGGCGCCGGTCGCCGCGGCACCGCCGCCTTCGACGCTGGCCGAGGCGGCAGCACGCCTTCGGCGCCGCGGGGCGACGTCTGACGGTGAGGCACAGACGTTGCGCGAGAGCGAGTGGCGGGCGATCGTTTGCGATGTCGTGGTGCAGGTCAGCGAGGACGGCGCCGATGGTCCCGGGGCAGCTCCATTCGCGACCCGTAGTTGCTGGATCGCGTCGCCGTCAATCGTAGCCAGCCGCACTGATTTGCGGGTGATGCCGCTCGGCAGGTTGACTTTCAGCGTGATCGGCCCGTGCGTGTCGGTGTCGCCGACGTTGGCGACGTCGAACCAGTACTCGGCCGGTCGCCGCCCGGGGGGAAGTTGGTCTGGTTGTGGTGGATGTCGAGGTTCCAGACCGGCGCCGCGGCGGCGGCCGAGGCGCTCCAAGCGCGCCGAGGGCCCCAAGGGCGGCCAGGGCGACAGCAGTCGAGCGTCGCAGGCTCATCGTGCTGCCCTCCGGTTGTGGTTGGCTTCGCTGTGGCTTTGTGGCTTGGCCTTACGCCGTTCTTGTCCGCGCTGGCCTTCTGTGCGCTTGCCTCTTCGCGCAGTGGCGGTCGCGGGCGGCTGGGCGTTGCGCGGGCCCGGAGAAGGTGCCGGTGCCCGGCGCCTGTTCCTCGGGCGCTCCCTTCGGCGTGCCCTGGCAGACCTCCAGCGGGCAGGGCGGTGGGGCGGTGGGGAATTCGAAGCCGCCGCCGATGCGGGCGTCATAGAGGCGGTTGTAGCCGTCGAGGGCGTCGGGGGTGTACTGGGCGGCGGCGGTGAAGAAGATGTCGCGGCCGCTAGGGGCTGATCGCGTCGACCGCCGACGTGGCGCCGCCGTCTGCCGCTGGCCAGTTGGTGAGGCCGTCGGTGACCAGCAGCAGGCGGCCGTCGCGCCACTCATAGACGTCGGTGCCGACTTCGGCTGGTCCTGCCCGGTCCGGCGGTGTTCTGGTCGGCGGGCGACGAGCGGCGTCGGGGTGGTGAAGGCGAAGTCGCCCTGATCAGTCGGCTTCGGCGAGACTACTGGCAGACGCGGGGGCGTCCGCCGCGGGCGCCGGCCGTCCTGGGGGCAGGAGACGCAGACCAGCGAGCGGTCGCGGTCGTCGTAGCGGTAGTACTGGCTTGTGCCGCCGTTGTCGGTGGCCGCCCAGCGGGTTGAGGCTCGGGTAATCGGAGCGGAAGACAATGGTCGAACCGTCCCTGGAAATGCCAGCATCGGCCTCGCCGAAGGCAACTCCTGGCCCGCCGACCCAGCGCAACTCGCCACTAGACACCTCCACTACGTACGTGTTGCCGCCTCCATCGACTACGGGAGCACCGGGAAGCAGGGACCGAGAAGAACGGCTCTGAAAATACACGCGGGAGCCGTCCTCGAGACACCGTAATCGACGCGGGAGCCGCCCCGGTGCTGTTCAGCCCTGAAATGTAGACGTCCGCATCCAGGCCCGCGGCCACACAGGTGACACATTTGAGATCGCCGGTGCTGAAGTCATAACGATAGACGTCGCCGTTCAGTTTCCCGTCGCAACCTTGGATCGAATTAGTGTCATTCGCGGTGAGGCGGCTCTGCGTCCAAAAGAACGCCGCGCCGGGCACTGACTGAAGAGTTGCGGCTCCACAGGCGGGCCCCGAGATGGAGGGACCGGAGATCAGCGTCGTCTCCCCGGCGTCGATTTCGCGCATGTAGAGCTGGGCCTGGCTACTGCAATCGTCGCCGCTGCTCGGAAATAGATAACGAGAGCCATCGGCGCTGAGAGGGTGTGTTACTGGGCTTCCAAAGAAAAACGCTCCATTCTCTGAGATCCCGCAGGTCGCGATTGTCCCGTCCGGCATGAGGCTGAGGCAGCTGGGGTGTGCCAGCCCCAACGTCGTAAGCGTTAGGCGTCGCCGTGGCCGCCGGATAGGCAGGGTCCAGGGAGCCGCCGAGTAGAACCCCAGCGACACGACTCGAGCGCTCAGCGATCGAAAATCCCTGCAAAGCCCGAGGCGGGGATGCCTCGACTAGCTTTTCGGCCGCACCACCGAGGTTGAAGCGCCACCCAACTCCTGTTTCACCGCTTTCATTTTCGTTCACGGCGCCAAGGACGGAAAGGTCGTGGGGACCGAGAAACGCACTCCAGTTGGCTCCAACTTGCTCGTCGCGCGACGGAAGGATATCCCTGGTTTGCCAGCCCGAAGGGCCTCGTTCTGCAAAGTAAAGGCTGAAAAGGCTCCCTGTGCTGGAAAGCGACGTTCCCCCAAAGATTGAGAAGAGCGCTCGCTCTCCGTTATCCGAGAAGCCCACTCCGAACCCAACCGGGTTACCGCTTGCATCGCCAGGGGACACCTGCTCCCAGGCACGATCCGAGCCGACAGGACCGGGAAGGTGGCCATGGGACAGGGGCTGGTCGCTGGCCCTTGTAGTGAACGTCATATCCTCGCCTGCGCTGGGGGATCCCGCCGCACCGTTGTCGGCCACCACGCGGTAGTGGTAGGTCGTACTCGGCGTCAGGCCTTCAACCTGCTGAGAGACCAGCTCAATCAGCCCTCCAGCGCCGGCCGGCTGGGGTTCGGAGGCGGTGCATGGATTGGAGTCGCAGGGGCCCTGTTCGCCGTATTCGAAGTAGTAGGTAGCGTCCTGATTCCGCGGGTTAACGCGACCGTTCAGCTGGGCGGTGGCGGTGGTACGGACCGGCGAGCCGACCGTCTCCACCCGAGGCGCTTCGGGTGGCGTTGTGAAAGTCAGTTCCGCGCTGATTGCCGGCGGAGTGAAGACCTTACTCGCGAGTAGACGCACATGGTAGAAGGTGTTTGGCTGAAGGCCACCGCCGGGGGGCCTCAGAACCGGGCTGATCGGCTGGGGGGATTCCTGGCTGCCAAGCAGCGCAACCGAGTTTGTATCGGTGACCCAGTTGATTCCGTCGAGCGAATACTCGAGCCGGTACGTGACATCGGGCGGGCCGTCGGGGTTGATCGTGCCGTTGACCGTGACCGAGGTGGAAGTCGGGTCGGAAAACGAGTCGAGGCCGGCGATCGGCGAGCCGCCCGCCTCGTCCAGGGCATAAACGCCGGACTTGTCCGGTTCGCCATTGACTTCGCGGGACGAGCTGACGAACAAGCGCTTGTCGGAACCGTCCAAACCGAGTCCCGCAGATCCATTGAACTTCGCCGTCGAACCATGTGTGTCATCCACCGACCCAGGCGGGACGGCCAGGCCGGGCGGGTTGATCGGACCGAACTGTTGCACGACGGAGAAGGACCCGTTGGCCAGACCACGGAGCGCATAGAGAACATCGCTATCCGGGCCGGCGCCATCTGAGTCCGGATCGACCTCAAGTCCGGCATCGACCTGCGACCCCTGCTCGGTTAGAAGCGGCGGGATCGATATCGGTGCGAGAAATCCGACGCCACCGCCGTTGGCGTTCTGAGAGTCATAACGAACGATCGTCTGGCTCGCCGGAAGGCCGCCGGAGGTGGCCTCGACATAGACGATGCCGCGCGAGTCGACGGCAAGACCCCTCGCCGGAGATCCTATTCCGAAATTGGTCGCCGAACCGAAGCTAGAAGGCGAGCTGCCATCCAGTTCATAGGTGTTGACACGGCGGTTCCCCCGATCCCCGAGATAGACAGTGCCAACCCCGGGGTTACCATCCGCTGGGGTGACGGCGATGCCTGCGCCCTCCTCGACTTGACCCGCACCGCTGCCACCCAAGCCAACTTTGCAAACGTCGCCGTTGGCACCGATGCAAATCTCATATCCGGAACCAGCGTCATCAGGGCCAGACTCAACCACGTCGAACCCCATAGCGCGCAAAAACGTGCCGTCTCCCGAGTAGACAGCAATCCGGTGTCCAGCGTACTCGGAGACATAAACCTCCCCGGTATCTCCATCTACCGCGATCCCTTCAACGTATCCGAGGGCGCCATTTCCTGAAACTGTTCCATTGCCGCCAGATTCAAGACCTGCTTTACAGTTCGCCGCGACCGTGCAAATCTCATAGTCGCTACCACCCACCGTTGCGCCGTCGACGTCCGCGCCCCAGGCGCTGACAAATTCATAGGCGTCATCGTAGGGATTTTCCGGAGTGCCGCCGTTGTTTTGGGCGAACCGTTGGATGCGTCGGTTGCCCTTGTCAGCAACATAGATGTCACCCTGATTGGCTGGACCGGCTCCAGTGCCGTTGACCGCGATGTCGCCGGCGAATTCAAACTGTCCACCGAGGCTGCCCATGCCTACTTCGGTGCCAAAATAGGCGATCGCCTGCTTGGAGGCGGAGGCGCCGGTAGCACTGAGCGCCAAAATGAGGAACGTGGCGAGGATCGCGGTGATACAAGCGCCACGGCGCGAGGTCGATCTCCTGCAGTATGTCTTCGCTTGGCGTCTCAACTCGATCTTTCTCCTGTGCTGGATCGTGGTGTCGGCTCCGCCGAGCCGAGGACTCGGACGGCGCTTGAGGCCGTCCGAGTCCGCTCTGCTTAGTCAAATGGCGCTTCTAGCCCGTCACGGCCCACGAGCCGAGAACTACTCCGGGATCTTCTTTGGGCCTGAGAGAAAGGGTGGCCCCGGCCGGATCCGCTCCGGGAGTGATGCCGTCCGTCTTGGCGATCGCGACGAATTCGGTGTTCTCGAGATCGAGACCGATGTACACACACAGGTTGCCACTGGGAGCCGTAGGCGCCGCTGCGTTACCGGTGCAAGTGCTGGCAAAGCCAGCTTCAGACTGATAGTGGACATGAGCGCCATCTAGTCCCGCGGCCAAGGGGATGTTGAACGAAAGCGCCAAAGAGACCGGGAGGAATCCGAGCTGCGCTTTCAAGGCGTTGAAACTCCACGTACCTGTCTCGGTTTTGCCGATCGGCAGCGTTTCGGTGAAACCAGTCTGGCCCGGTTCACCGGTTTCGCCGTTGCAGACGTATTGCGTGCCACTGGCGGAAGTGAGTTTGAAGCCCCCGTTTTCACAATGGGCAGCTTCCGGTGGAGCGATGACACTTGTCACACTCTGGCCGGCTGCTCCGGGTGCGCCGTTTGAGCCGGCTGTGCCGGTGTCTCCCTTCGGGCCCGCTGCCCCTGCCGGGCCCTGCGGCCCCGCGGGCCCCTGCGGACCGGCCGGACCGGTCTTACCCGTCTTGCCCCTGGGCCCCTGCTTGGCCTTGGCGCTTGCGGTCGCCTTCCCGCCGTCTGAAGAATTAGAAGCGGCATAAGCGCCGCCGAACATCGCGAAGACCAGGGCCATCACCGAGATGACTCCGGGGATGCCAAAGCGCGTG
The DNA here is from genome assembly GCA_963702065.1 of uncultured Solirubrobacterales bacterium. Lineage (GTDB taxonomy): Bacteria > Actinomycetota > Thermoleophilia > Solirubrobacterales > 70-9 > VRUE01. The sequence continues at coordinate 2,501,886 of OY969705.1, read as the reverse complement.
CGTAGCGTCGAGAACATCTAGATCTCTCTCCTTGTCCCGTGAGCCCCTCTGCCCGCCGCTTCCCTTAGCGGCTTCCTCGAGGCTCGGTTATGTCCCTGTATCTCTTTCCGGAAAACGCAGACATCTGCGTCTCTGGATAGTGGAGAGATTAAGACACACGGTTGTCTGATTGTCAAGACACGCGCGTCTTACCTGCAAATCAGGGTATTTTGGGCAGCTTTGGGAACCTGCACTCGGGTTTCCCTCGCCCTGGCGCCCGGCGGCGCCGGGGCGTTCGATCAGCCTTTGGCCGAGCGGGTCCGGCGGGCCCTACTGCTCGCCCGGCACTTGGCCTGCATCTTCGGCCGCAGGGTCAGTTCATCCCCGTTTTGGGCTTTGAACTTGGCGGTTGCCTTGACGGCGCCGGTGCAGATATTGCGCGAGTTGACGAGCAGTCCCTTCTTACCGCCGAAGAAGTTGAAGGTGGCTTCGGAGACCGGGACGTCGGGGACGAAGTCGAAGGTGTTGCGGATGCCGCCGTTGACCGAGTCGATACGACCGACGAGGTTGGCGTCGATCCTCCCTCCCCTGAAGGCGGCGACCAGGTCGGGTAGCTGGTGGCTCGAGGATCTGAGGTAGATCGGTCCCGTCAGCGTTTCATCCAAGAGCGGCGTCTTGGCGCTCACCGTTCCGTAGATCGATCCCGCGGGGCAGGCATTCTGGCTGAACTGCACTCTGGTGCAAACAGTGTTGATGTGACCCTGGTCGAGGAACTCAGAGTGAGGCAGAGCCACGGAGGCCGCTCTGATGTTGGCTCCGCCGGGGGGCATCTTCAGAGACGCCCTGAGCTTGGGGTGCGAACCTCGCTTGGTGCCGCCGAAGAGGCGGAAGGCCAGTTTGGGCTTGAAGGCGAGCGAGGCGCAGGAGCCAACCCTGAAGGGCAAGCTTGCCGCAAAGAGGGAGTCATCGGCCGTGCTCTGCAGGCTGCCCCCGACTCCGGTGATCTCACCGTCGACCGACATCGGACTGCAGTTGGTCGGGTTGATCGTCGTGTCTGGTCGGTCGACACGCAGGCGGATGTCCCTTGCCCTGAGGATCACTCCGTGCAGGATCGTCGGGAAGGGGTCGGAGACGGCTCTGACCTGGGTTGTCTCCGGGTTGACGTAGAGGGCCGCCCGCACGACCACGTTGCCGAGATCGAAGGGGCCGGCCACAGCTGGGGCGACGACGGCCAAAGAAAGCTGGGCGCCTTTATAGGGGCCTGCGAGGTAGACCTTGCCGTCGAAGTAGTTGGGGCCTGGGCCTGCACCCAGTCCAGCCGAGATCGCGCCGATCTGGCTCAATCTCGGGCAGGCTGGATTGGCCAACTCCACGGCTCCGGCGCCCTCGGCCGTGGAGATCGAGGCGATCGCCTGGTCGGGGCACAGCGAGACGCCGGCGATCTTGGCGACCAAGCCCGGGGGCAGAACCGTGGTGACCTGGCTCAGTTCCTGTTCGTTGTCCTGCCTGCTCAGCCGGAAGAGGAAGGGTGCGTAGGCTCCCGCTACCGAGTTCAGTGTTCCTCCCGAGAACCCAGGGGCGAAGGGTCTATGGCCTGAGTCCGGCGGGCATGGTGTGCCCCCGGGGCCTTCAGTCACCTGGTAGACGTTGGAGACGTCGACCGGTTCCTGGGGTCGGGCATAGGAGGCCACTTCCACGCCGATCGTCTGGGTACCGCATGTCGGCGGGCTAACCAGCGGTGCCCTGGGACCGCTGCGGAACTTCAGGGTCAGGTCGTCGAAGGGGAGCTGCGGCGTGTCGTTGAAGGTGGTGACGATCTGCCCCGTATTCGGGTCGACGTCGATGCGCCCAGGAATCTTGATCAGGGCACCGCGTTCTTCGGTGTCGTGCAAGACGAGGTAGAGGGCGAAGGTCGAGCCGAAGGGGTTGTCGCCCTGGGCGGCCAGATACATCGAGCCCTCCGCCTGTTGCGGCAAAAGCGGAGTGTGCAGGGCCACTTCGCCGATTCGCGATGCATCGGGACACTGGACCGGATCGTTGGTACCAAGCTTCATCTGGGCCAGGGTGCAGCTCTTGAGACCGTCGGCAAAGGACGGTGAGAAGCTCATCCCCTCGGGCAGGGTCACCGTCATCCGCTTCACCGGCGGCGTTGCCAGGGCGTCGGGATTTTCGTTCTGGGCGATCTTGACGTGAACGTCGAGACCGGTGGGCGTGTTGGCCTGCTTGCCGGTCGGCACGATTTCAACGTCTGGCTCGAAGCGCGGTTTATCGCAGTCGGTAATTTTGCCCGGCATCGGATAGCTGATCTCGGGCCCGAAGACGCCTCGGTTCTGCCAGGAGTCGTAGTGGTGAAGGCGCACGATGTTGTCGGCTTCACACTGAGAGGGCAAGGTGAGGAAGGGGCTTGTCTGGGCATCGGTCGAGCACTCGTCGCTCGTTTTGCCTGCCCCCTCGCTGAACTCAACGCAGCGCTCTGAATCGTGGCTGTCGTCGGTCGGCACCCCCCAGAGGGTCAGCTTCTGGTTGAAGGGCGGCAGGGTCTCGTTGATGTTGGAGACCGCCGAGGTGATCGCGTAGTGGTTGGCTGCGTCGAGGGCGACCCTGACGTGGACGGGATTGTTGGCGAAGACGAAGCCCAGGTCGGTGATCGTTCCGCGCGGATGCGAGAGGTTGAAGACCCCGGTGGTGATCTGGAAGAACAGGGTTCCAGCGAAGGGGTAGGTGTTGATATCGATCCGTCCCACCTGGCTGGATGGCGGGCAGGCATTGACGGTGAACTGTGCCGCGGTGCATTCGCCCACCGCGCTGGGGTTACCGACGAAACCCGGGGGCAGGTCGACTTGCAGGTCGCGGATCGTTTCGGCCTCGGCCTTCTGTTCGGGATGACCCCCGTGCGGCGTTGACACCGAGTTGAAGTCGAAAGAGAAGCTGACCTGGTCAGGGTGAGAGCCCGCTTCACGCTCGGGGGTGAGGCCGTCGGCCATGAAGAAGTCGGAGATGAAGCTTTCGTCGACGATGCCAAAGCCGGCCGGCTGGGAGTCGATCTGGGTCGGCTCGTTGGCGCTGGCGACGCCGCCGCCTCCGCCGCCCTGCACGGTGGCGGAGGTAAAACGCATGCCTTCAGCCGCAGGATGGATGTCGACGATCAGCACCAGAGACCTCGAGATCGTGTGACGCGGGATCGAGTCAGCAGTGGTGCAGGCGACGACTGTGTCTCCCGGTGAGCCGGGGCAGTTCCACGTGATCGTCGGGCCTATCTGGTCGATGTTGTTGCGCACCGAGTTGCGGGTGAGACCGCCCGGCAGGAAGATCGTCACCGTCGTCGGACCCGAACTGGCTTCGTTGCTGACGTTGCTGACGTCGAACCAGTACTCCGCGGTCCCACCAGGCGGGAAGTGAGTCTCATTGTGGTGGATGTCCAGGTTCCAGACCGGGGCCGCGGAAGCGGGGGCAGCCCCGAGGGAACCCAGGACGCAGAGGGCAAGGATCGCCGGAAGTGCAAAGCGTCGCAAGGTCATCGTGCGGCCCTCCGGTTGTCGTTGGCGGTTCGGTGCTGGTGGTGGCGTCTGATGTGCTTTTGCTTTTTGTGACTGCGCTTCTTGCCCTTCTTCCGATGGCGCGGCTTGAGGTTGCCTGTGCCGATGAGGCTCGCGGTCGCGGTCGCGGCTTCTTCGGGTGCCCCCCTGGGGATGCCCTGGCAAACCTCCAGCGGACAGGGGGGCGGGGGCTTCGGGAATTCGAAGCCGCCACCGATGCGAGCGTCGTAGAGGCGGAAGTAGTCGTCGAGAGCGTCGACGGTGTACTGAGCGGCGGCGGTGAAGAAGACGTCGTGCCCACTCGGGCTCACCGCGTTGACCTTGGGCAGCGATTTGTCGCTGGGCCAGTTGCTCAGCCCGTCGGTGACCAGCAGCAGCCTGCCATCACGCCACTCGTAGACGTCGGTGCCGCCGCGCGGTTCCTTGCCCGGGCCCGGGGTGTTCTGATCGGCACCCGTCAACGCGGTGGGTGTGGCAAAGGCGAAGACGGCGCCGTCTTCTGAGATCGGAGTCAGGTTTGCCCCGCCCTGCTCATCGGAGAGGAAGGCAAGTTCGATCAGCTTCTGATTGAGATCGGCGGCCACTGGGGCCGAGCCGTCCTGAGGGCAGGACACGCAGACCAGCGAGCGGTCGTTGTCGTCATAGCGGTAGTACTGCTCGGTGCCGCCGTTGTCAGTGCCGCCGCCCAGCGGATTCAGGCTGGGGTCGTCGGAGCGAAAGATCACGACCGAGGCGTCGGGAGTGGCAGCGTTGCCGTTCGGAGCCTGCATGCCGACCACGAACCCCGCACCGATGTAACGAAGGTCGCCGCTCTGCACGTCGATGCGGTAGGTGCCTTCAGGAGCGGCGCCGCGTACGAGCGGAGTGGGAGAGCGGAAGTAAAGCCGTGAGCCGTCCTCCGCGGGGAGGATGCTGGAGGCGCCTGAACCCGGGTTGCCGGGATTGATGGAGACATCGGCATCGAGGCCCAGCACAACACATGTCAGGCATTTGAGGCTGTCCCCGCCGAGGTCGTAGCGGTAGACATCGCCATCTTCGGACGTGGGATTGCAACCGTCGCTGGAGATGGTATCGGCCGGATCTAGCCGCGACTTGGTCCAAAAGAAGACAGCGCCTGGGGTCGACTCGAGGAAGACGGCACCGCAAGCCGGCCCCGATAGAAGGGGCCCAGAAAGGAGCTTGGTCTGCCCCGCGTTCAGGTCGCGCAGGTAGAGCTGGGACTGGCCGCTGCAATCATTCCCCGGGCTCGGGAAGAAGACCAGTGAGCCGTCGGCCGAGATCCGGTGTTCGGCACGGCGAGCGAAGTTGTCCGGCAGGCCGGCAGCCAGTGGACTACCGGATACGCCGCAGCTGGGCACGCTGCCGTCAGGCATGATACTCACCAGTTGCGGATCCCCCCCGGAACTGACGTCGTAGAGATTGTTACTCGACCCCGCCTGCGGGTAGGCGGGGTCGAGCCCCGGGCCCCGCAGCAGCGCCGCCGCCACCGGCGCTCCTTCGGCGGCAGCGTAGAAGTTGGCGATTTTCTGTGACGAGGTGGGTTCGAATAGCTTGAAGGCCGACTCGCCCGGCGCGAAACGCCACAGTGTTTCCTGGCCAGAAATCGATTCTCGGTTGAGTGCGACCATCGAGGAGAGGTCGCTTTGACCGAGCGAGGGGAACCAGGTCGGTCCGACCAGCTCGCTGCGCGGCGGGAAGATCGCCTTCTGCTGCCAGCCGGTGGCGGTGCGTTCACCGTAGAACTCGGTGACGATGCTGCCGGTGTCAGAGAGCGGATTGCCGCCGGCGATCTGGTACGCCGCGCTATTGCCGTCATCGGAAAAGGCGACCGCACCCGAGACCGGGTTGCCGCCCGTGTCGGGAACGTTGACCTGCTCCCAGGCGCGATCCGAGCCGGGCGGTCCGGCGAAGTGGCCGTGGCTCAGTTGTTCGGCGCTTGCCCGCGTCCTCACCGTCATGTCCCCACCGGCGACAGGCGAGCCCGGGTTGCCGTTGTCGGCGACGACGCGGTAGTGGTAAAGGGTGCCGGGCTGAAGCCCAGTAACCAATCCCGATACTGCTTTGATCGAATTGCCGGAGCCAGCCGGTAGATCCGCGGTCGCGGTGCAAGGGCTGGTCGCGCAGGGACCCTCGCTTCCGTACTCGAAGCGGTAGGTAGTGGCATCTCCACGCGGGTTTAGCCGGCCGTTGAAGTGGGCGCTGGTTGCGCTGCGGATCGGGGCACCCACGGTTTCAGCTTCTGGAGCTGCCGGAAGGGTGGTGAAGGTTGCCTCGGAGGTGATCACCGGCGGGTTGAACACCTTGGTGACGGAAATACGCACGTGGTAGAAGGTGCTGGGTTTAAGGCCGGTGCCGGGCGGGTCGAGGATCGCTTCGACCGCCTGTGGAGATTCCTGGGTGCCAACGATGACACTGGGGGTGGAGGTCCAGTTGGACCCGTCGGTGGAGTATTCGAGGCGGTAACCGACGTTGGGCGGACCGTTGGGATTTACCGTGCCGTGAACGGTGACGCCGCTCGAGGTGATGTCGCTGAGCGAATCGAGGCTGGCGCTGGGCGTGCCTCCGGCTTCGTCGAGCACATAGACACCGCGGTTGGCGCCATTGCCGCCACCGTCGTAGGGGCCGCCGATGTTGTTCTGCGTACTGACGAAAAGGCGTCCACTGGCGGCATCGAGACCAAGGTCCGTGACGTAGTTGAAGGCGACAATCGCGCCATGCTCATCGTCGGCGGCAACCGGGGCCGCAGCAAGACCTGGAGCGTTGACCGGTCCGAATTGCTGTACGACCGTCTCATTCGCGGGGTAGCCGACCCGAAGGGCGTACAGGACGTCGGAGTCGGGACCGGCGCCATCAGCGTCGGGATCGACCTCCAGTCCGGCGTTGACCTGCAGCCCGCTGGCCGTGATCAGCGGAGGAATCGAGATCGGCGAAAGAAAGTCAATTCCGCCACCATTCGCGTTCAGCGAGTCATACCGCGTGATGGTCTGGCTGCTTTCGGATCCCCCGGAGCTCCGCTCGGCGTAGACAATCCCGCGCGAGTCCACAGCAACATGGAACGGACCGGAAGATCCAAAATCCGCTTCCGATCCAAATGCGGAGGGTGATCCCCCGTCAAGGGTGAAAGTGTCGATACGGTGATTCGACGGAGAACCGAGAAAGACCGTACCGCCAGCAGAGTTGCCGTCGGGCTGACTGATCGCGATGCCTCCCACCGAGCCCATCTGCCCGATACCGCTTCCGCCCACACCGACCTTGCAGACGTCACCATTACTGCCAATGCAGATCTCATAGCCAGTTCCGGCGTTGTCGGGACCGGATTCGACCACGTCCCAGCCAAAAGAGCGCAGGAAGGCGCCGTCGCCTGCGTAGACGTTGATGCGATGGTCCTGGCTGTCCGACACATAGACCTGACCCGTGTCCTGGTCGACGCTGATGCCCTGCGGACTGGCTAGGACGCCGTTCCCGGCGACGGTGCCATTGCCACCACTTTCAATCGCCGCCTTGCAGTCGGCAGCCGCAGTACAAATCTCGTAGCCGCTACCGCCGGAAGGAAAGCTGTCGGCATCGGCGCCCCAGGCACTGACAAACTCATAGCGATCGTCGTACGAATCCGCGGGGGTGCCGTTGTCGTCTTGAGCGAAGCGCTGGATACGCGTGTTTAGGCGATCTATGACATAGATGTCGCCCGCGTCGGCCGGCCCGGCACCGCTGGTGTTGACAGTGATATCTCCGGGGATCATGAATTCACCGCCGAGACTGCCGGATCCGTTTTCAGAACCGAAGTAGGCGATTACCTGCTTGGAGGCCGAGGCAGAAGCGGGCCCAAGGAAAAGGAGGAGGCCGATCAGCGCCAGGGGAAAGAGTGCGAGGCGTGCAACCCGGCTCGAGTGAGTATGCGCGGGCAGCTCGGGTGTCGATGTCTTCATATGAGGCGTCATCTGCTCCTCCCCCATTTCCTAAAAAGCCGGCTGGCCGGGCGACCTCATCTGCCGCCCGGCCCTACCGTGTGAATCGTTAGCCGCTCGGAGTTCGGGCTCTAGGGAGCCGTGACTGCCCAGGAACCCGAGCCTGTCGCCGAGATCACTTTTTTCGTATCGTCGACAACCGCCGATTCCGTCGGTTCGAAATTCAAGAGCGCGCCGGAAACGCCGGTGCCAGGGGCTGAGAGATCGGGCTTCATCACAAAGGTGGCGTTGCCATTGGGCGCCGCGGTTGTTCCCGGCCCCGCGTACACACACAGGTATCCTTTTGCGGCGGTGGGGTTATTCACCGAACCCGTGCAGTTGGCGTTGTTTTCGCCAACTTTCAGGTAGGAGACATGCGTTTCGTCGAGCTCAACGGCGAGGGGGATGGTGAAGGAGATCTCTCCGAAGCCACCGAAGACTGCGTTCCCCGAGCCGGTGTAAGCCCAGATTCCCTTCTCGGTCGATCCCGACGGAAGCGTGCCGCCCGCAGTCCATGGATCACCTTCCGGCCCTTGGACGCCGGGTGCGCCGTTAGCGCCATTGCACGCATAGGTCGCGCTGGGACTGGCCGAGGTGAATTTGGCGCCACCGTTGGTGCAGTTGGGGCCGGGTGCCTCCGGGGCGCTGGTCACGCTCGTCCCGTTGGTCCCGTTCGCGCCGGCTGCACCGACGGAGCCGTTCGTTCCGTTGGCTCCGGCGTCGCCCTTGGCGCCTGCCGCCCCGGCCGGACCCTGCGGCCCTGCCGGACCCGTGGCTCCTTTCGGACCCCTAGGCCCCTTCTTGGCCTTGGCCGAGGCAGTTGCCTTGCCGCTCGAAGAGTTGGTGGCGGCGTAAGCGCCGCCGAACATGGCGAATACGACAGCAATCACCGAGATGACTCCCGGGATCCCGAATCGCGTGGTTAGCGTCGAGAACATCTAGATCTCTCTCCCTTGTCCCATGAGCCCCTGCCCGCCGCTCCCTTAGCGGCTTCCTCGAGGCTCGGTTATGTCCCTGGCCATAGCCCGTTTTGACAGCGGGCTATGGCGAGAGCATAAAAGAAATGTTTACAAATGCAAGGGGAAGTTTCGGAAATGAATGACGCTGATTCTAAGAGGGCGCAGAACGAGGGCGGTGAGGTCGGGGGCTCGGGAAGGCGGGCCGGTACTACGAGTTAGGTCGTCAGCGCGCGGGCAGCCTGGGACTCTTCGTGCTCAAAGGCCGGGGCCATCAGGGTCAGCTCGGCCTCTGGCAACCCCAACGAAGTCGCCACCTCTCGCCAGCGCGACGTGGCTCCAAAGACCTCGCCGATGACCTCGACCGCCGCCGACTCGGACAACCGGAACTCGGGCGCGACCTCGAGCAGGAGATCGAGACGAGCCGCGGTGTCGTTGAAGTCGATGGCGGTGTTGAGGTGCCGCTCCCCGGGACGCGGGTCGGGGTTGAGGTCGAAGGCGGGTGAAAGCGACCAGCCGGCGCTGCTGGTGCGCAGGAAGCCGTGGTTGCGCAGGTGGTCGTCGAGGTTTGAAATCAGGATCGAGAAGGCGATCCGGCGCCAGAGCCGGCGCAGCTCGGCAAGGGCATTTGGCGACTGGCGCTGGATGACATCGGCGATCTCCAGGTAGCTGCCGCCCTCGCCATCAGCGCGCTCGAGCATCGTCAAGGCGCTCACGTAGCCGATACGGCGTTCGCCGGTGCGATCGAAGCGATGGACTATGTGCACGGCCTTGCCGTCGATCGTGTGCAGGGCGCTCGCGGCCGCATCGATGCCGGCGTTGCGAGCCAGCTGCAGCGCGACCGCCTCCCAGCGCATCACGTCCCATTCGTCGCTCGAAGGGCTGGGAAACTTGGCGATGGACACTCGCCCTTTTTGGTCGAGCACATGCGCCTTTGGTCGCGCGCCGCCGAGCGAGCTGCCGCCACGAAGCAGCGTTGCGAGGTCGTCATCGTCGTCCTCTTCGAGGTCGGCTCGTTCGGCGGCGCGCAGCAGCCTCGGCAGCTCGAGCACCGCCGGGACGCCGACCTCTTCCCGGGCAAGGAACTCGCCGCTGGTGGGCTCGCGAAAGCGCAGCGCACCCTGGCGCAGGTCGTCTCTCACACCCAGCAGCAACTCGGTCTCGCCGAAGCTGCGCTCTGTCTTCTCCTCACGCTCGGCCCGGCGGCGCTCAGCCCGCTTGATCAGCCTGCGCCCCCAACGGTCCGGGCTGCTGTCGGAGAAGGCGTTGAAGATCAACCGCCCCTCGGGCGTCTGCTGGGGCCCCTCGAGGAGAGGAAGGGCCGGGTCCAGCTCGTAGGCCCCTTCGCGGGCCAGGTACTCCCGCGAGTAGCTGAAGGTCTGTGACTCGACGCCGCGCCTGCGATGGCCCCAGAGACGACCCGCCGGCACGTCCTCGCCGCCGATCTGAACCACCACTTCGACCTCGCGATCGGCCATCGGAATCAGTCCAAGCGGCGCGGGCGAACTCGCTTGGGCAACTGCTCATCCGCTCGCAAGCGACCCATGTCGGTCTCGTAGGGATCGAGCGCAGGCGGCAGCCGGTCGAGGACTCCCAACGCGTGCGCGATGCGCAGGAGGATCTCTATGCGCACCTCCCCGTCGCCACGCTCCATGCGCCCGATCGTCCGGCGAGTGACGCCCGCGCGTTCCGCGAGCTGTCCCTGAGTAAGCCCGCGCAGCTTGCGCCACACCTGCAGGTGGCTGCCAAAGTCACGCAGGGCGCGCCGCACGGGCAGCGGAGGAGATTGTTTCTCGGGTTTAGGCACAATGATCCCTAAATGGATCATAACATGCTCTAAAGAGCCTTATAGGGATCTTTATTCGCCAAGCGCCGAACGGAGGGCCGCCAGCTCGGCGCGCAGCTCGGAGACCTCGCGCTCGAGCCGGCTGAGGCGGTCCTCCGCCGGGATCGCCGGCGGAGCCTGCTCGGTGGGACCAGCCTCCTCGGTGGGCTCGGCAGCGAGACCGGTTGGACCGAGCAGCTGCTCGTAGCGGTCCTCCTTCTGCCCCGGCCGCCGCTCGTGGCGGGCGACCTGCCCCCGCTCGACCAGGCGCTCGAGCGTCTCGTGCACCGCGGCGAGGTCGGCGAAGTCGTGCAGCCGCTGGCCCCGCTGCTTCAGCTCGCCCGGCGTCTGCGGCCCGCGCAGCATCAGCACGGCGAGCAGCGCCACCTCGCCATCGTCGAGACCAAAGGCCTGGTCGAGCAGGTGCCGGTACTTGCGGGCGCGGCTGCCGGCACCGCTGGCGAGGCGGGTCCAACCGCGCAGGGCGAGGCGGCGCAGGGCCTCGACCACGGCCTGCTCGTCGTAGTCGACCACCGGCTCGCGGTTGGTCGCCTGGTTGCAGGCGAGGCGCAGCGCGTTGAGCGAGAGCGGGTAGGCGTCGGGCGTGGTGTGCTGCTTCTCGATCAAGCAGCCGAGCACGCGGATCTCTACGGCGTCGGGCTCCACCTCAGCCGCGGTCGGGCCGCTCGGGGTAGATCTCGTCGATCGTGATCAGGGCGCGGTAGGGAGCACCCGCGGCGGCTTCGATCCGCTCCGCGCCGCCGGCGAGGCGGTCGACCACGGCGACCACGGCGACGACCTCCAGGCCCTGCTCGACGATCCGCCCGATCGCCTCCGCGGTCGAGCCGCCTGTCGTCACCGTGTCCTCGACCACGAGGCAGCGGGCGCCGGGCTCGACGGCACCCTCGACCCAACGCTGCAGCCCGTGCTGCTTGCGCTCGCCGCGGACGAAGTAGCCGAGGAGGTCCTTCCCGGCCGGCACCGCGAGCGCGGCACAGGACGGAGGGATAGCCGCCGTGGCGGGGCCGCCGACCGCGTCCGCGCCCACCTCGGCGGCAGCAGCGGCGATCAGCTCACCGGCGGCAAGGAACCCGGCGGGCCGCAACAGCGCCCGGCGGGCGTCGACGTAGTACTGCGCCACCGCGCCGCTCGCAAGCGTCACCTCGCCGATCACCAACGAGTGCTCGCGCAGCTCGGCGAGCAGGGTCCCCTTGGCGGCGTCGAGGTCGGCCACGGTGAGCATCCTATGAACCGGGGAGCAGCTGGGCGAGGTCGCTAGCCACGCGCCGCCGGATCAGCGAAGCCCTGGCGCCAGCTCGGGTAACTCGGCTGCCAGCCAAGCTCGCGCTTGGCCTTGGCGTTGGAGGCGCCGCGTAGCTGGGTCGCCGAGCCCACGGCCCGCAGCGCCGGCGATCAGCCTCGCCAGCCAAACGGGGACGCGCATCGGCTTCTTGGCCCCCACCGCCTCGCAGAAGACCGGCACCCACTCGCGCATCGGCGCCGGCTCGTCGTCGACCACGTTGTAGGTGCCGGGCGCGCCGCCTTCGACCGCCGCCACCGTCGCCCCGGCGGCGTCCTCGACGTGGACGAAGGAGAAGGTGCCGATCGCCCTTGCCGACGATCGGCAGGCGCCGCTTCAGCGCGTCCTCGGTCTGGGAGCCGACGCGGTCGAAGAAGGTGCCCGGCCCGTAGAGCCAGCCGTAGCGCAGGACAACCCCCTCGATGCCTTCGGCGTCGCGGACCTGGCGCTCGAGGTCGGCAAGGGCCGCCGCCGCGCCGCCGAAGTACCCGGGCGCCTCGAGGTTGAGTGGCGCCTCCTCGTCCTTCACCCACTCGCCCTGCGGCTCGTAGAAGAAGGCGACGCTCTCGGCGATGAGCCGCCGTGCGCCGGCGGCCTTCGCGGCCGCGAGCAGGTTGCGGGTGCCCTCCGTGCGCACGCGATTGGTCGGCGCCAGGGGATCCTGCTTGGCTTTGTAGTCGAGCCGCGCCGGCAGCGCGGTCAGCTCGTGGACGACGACCTCGGGTGCGGCCTCCCGGACCGCAGCCTCCAGCGCCGCCGCGTCGAAGACGTCGCAGACGACCGCGGCCGCCCCTGCCTCGCGGATCTCAATCGCTCGATCCTCACTGCGGGTCATCCCCGTCACCTCGTGCCCGGCCGCAACCAGCCGGCGCACCAGCGGCTTGCCGATCACGCCACTTGCACCCGCAACAAAGACCTTCATCTCAACCGTTCCGATACCCGCGCCAGCCAGGCGGAAGCAACCGCGCCGAAGGCGATCAGCAGAGTGTCGCCCCAGCCGCGCCCCTCACTCTTCGCTTCCCCCGTGTCGAAGGCGTGGTTGATCGCGTGAAAGCCGTACCAGAGCGCCCCCAGCCAGAGGATCGGCGCCCGCCATGAGGGCCGCACGACGGCGATCCCCACCGCCACCCCGAAGGCCAGCATGAACGCCCCGACGTCGCCAACGTAGTGCGAGTTCTCGATCCCGTAGTGACCGATCTGGTCGAAGAAGGTGTCGGGCGCAACCAGCGCCAACATCCCGGTGACGACGTGGTAGACGGCGATCACGGCGAGAACCGCTTTCAGGGCTCTCTCGCTGATCCATGGCCGCGATCCGTTCATAGCTCCGTCCCCTCGTTGAGGATGTCCATGTACTCGCCGTAGACGTAGGTCTTGCCGCGCGACTTGCCAGTTACCTCACGCAGTATCCCGAGCTCCTCGAGTCTCGAGATGGCAGCGTAGACAGGGGGCTCCGACAGACCCAGCTGCTTGGCTGCAACCGGCACTTTGATCACCACCCGTTTCACCGCCACGTCGTGAACGCGATGGGCGGTGGCAGCACCGCGCCCAAGCCCATGAATCCGCTGCCGGTCGCGCTCGATCATCTCGACGATGCCCCGGGTCGTCTCGGCTGTGGAAGCTGCCACCTCAACCACCCCCTGAAGGAAGAAGCGCAGCCACTCCTCCCAAGTGCCGTCGGTTCGAACTCCCTGCAGGTGCTCGTAGTAAGCGTCGCGATTTCGCTTCAGATAAAGACTCAGGTAGAGCAGCGGGCGCCGCAACACCCCCTGCTCGACCAGCAGCAGGGTCATCAGCAACCGGCCCACCCTGCCGTTGCCGTCGAGAAACGGGTGGATCGTCTCGAACTGGACGTGCGCAAGCGCGGCCTTGATCAGGACAGGCGACGGAGCCGGCTCATCGTGGAGGAACCTCTCCAGCGCGGACATGGTCGGCTCCACCTCCTCCCATGGCGGCGGCACAAAGCGAGCGGCACCGGGCCCGGTGCCGCCCAGCCAATTCTGAGAGCGTCGGAACTCCCCCGGCGTCTTTTCGGAGCCCCGGCCCGAGCGCAACAGAAGCCCGTGTACCTCGCGCAGCAGGCAATTGCAAAGCGGCAGCCGTCCAGACTCGATCGAATCGATCCCGTGGTTCATGGCAGCGATGTAGTTGACGGCTTCTTCGACGTCTTCTACGGGGGCGGTGGCTCAGGTGGGAGCTTCGGGAAGAAGGCGACGCACTCCCCCGGACCTTCCTGCGCCCGCTTACTAAAGGATAAGGCGATATCGCTTAGTTAAGAGCGGGTGGAACCCAGCGATCGTTTAGAAGACGAAAATGTCCTCGCCGAAGTTGATCCGCTCGTAGATCTCTGGCTGGTCGGCGATGAAGGTGCGGATGCAGCCGTGGCTGGCCGGGTAGTCCGGCACCGATTCGTAGCCGTGCACCGCGTAGCCCCCGTAGAAGTAGAACGAGTAGTACATGCCGTGCGAGTTGTAGCCCGGTTCTTGGCGGATGAAGCTGAAGTGGCCGGTCACGGTGGGGGTCGAGCTCTTGCCCGAGGAGATCGGGTAGACCGCGAACGGCTTGTCGCCCTTGGCGAAGACGAGGACCTGCTTGGAGAGCGGCGCCTCGAGGTGTTCGCCGGCGGCAGGGTGAACCACGTGGTATTCGCCCTTGCCCGAGAAGACGCTCTTGACCAGGCCGGCGCCAGCGCGGTAGCTGCGCGACATGCCGTTGACTTTGCGGTAGGCCAGCACGCCGCGAGCCGTCTTGGCGCCGAAGCAGCTGCCGCTGTTGGCGATGTAGCCCATCTTTCGCATCGCCTTCTTGAAGCCGACGACGACGTCGCCGCACTGGCCTTGGTGCAGAGCGGGGTAGCTGACCCCCCAGCTCTTGCGCACGGTGCTGTCGCCGCCGAGCACCGCGTTCGCCTCGTGCTGGGCGCTGACCGCGTACTTACCGCCTTCGCGCAACAGGACGCTGGCGCGGAAGCTGCCGGTGTTCCCCTTCGCCTTCTGCACCGCGACCTTGCGGCTGAGCAGCGGCTTGCCGTCGAGATAGAAGGAGACCTCGACCTTCTGCCCGGGCGCGAACGGCGCAATCGTCCCAATAACCGGAACCTTGCTGTAGATCTGGGCCTTGCCCCCGTGCAGGTGACCAACCTGAATCTTCACCGTCGCCTCAGGCGGGCCGGTGGGCGCTTTCGGCGCAGCGCCCAGCGCTACCGCCGGGACGGCGAGAGCACAGAGAGGCGCAAGGAGGGGGACGAGGCGGCGAATCACGAGCCCGGATTCTTACCGATTGCGCGGTCGGGGTGGCGAAAGAGTCAATTCTTTGTCAAATAAGAAAGATGACCCTTGATTTGCGAGATGACGTCAATACGTTTCGGCACAGCGGAGGGTGAAGCCATGAGGTCGTGGCGAACGAATGACATCCGTGAGTTCGGACGCGAGTCCGAATGGGGTTCGAGTCCCCCGCCCTCCGCTGTTAGGCTTCGTGGCCTCTCGGGTGTCAATCGTTCGGGGGCTTTTGCCCCCTTCGCCCTGAAACGGCCCGCCTAGGCGGGCCGTTTCTTTGCCCGCTACTGCCCCAGCAACGCCACTGAGTTATTCAGCATGTGCAGCAGGATCCCCGGCCAGATCGAGCCGGTCTTCTCGTAGAGCAGGGCGAGGATGAAGCCGAAGGCGACCAGTACCGGCACCGCGCTGAGGCCGGTGATCGCGTGCAGGCCGCCGAAGATCAGGCCGCTGAGCAGGGCCGCGGCGATCCGTGGCCAGCGCTCGCGCAGGCCGCCGAAGAGCATGCCGCGGAAGCAGACCTCCTCGCTGATCGGCGCCGCGATCACGATCAGCAGGACCTGCACCGGCACCGTGCCGAAGTCTTCGGCGATGTCCTTCTGCTCGGGCTGGCCGAAGACCGCCGTGTAGACGATCGCGAAGAGCAGGTAGGCGCCGATCGC
The DNA here is from genome assembly GCA_963702065.1 of uncultured Solirubrobacterales bacterium. GTDB lineage: Bacteria > Actinomycetota > Thermoleophilia > Solirubrobacterales > 70-9 > VRUE01. Next base: position 2,486,412 of record OY969705.1, on the reverse strand, counting down.
GGCGAACATCCACTTGATCGCCCCCGGGCGGAAGCGCCGCAGCCCCAGCTGCGAGGCCGCCTGGCGCGCCGTCGCCCCCCGCCCCGCCGCAATCGCGAACGGGACCAGCAGGAAACCGAGCGCCGTAGCCAGCTGCACCAGCGCGTTCGCGACGTCGCTGAGGTCACCGCCCTCCGGTGGGTTGTCGACGATCAGCACCGGAACCGAGAGCACGATCCCCGTGCCTAGGGCCAGAAGCACCCCAAGCACCGCGGCCCATGGCCCCCAATTCGCGTACGGAAAGGCCGTCGGAGACCCCTCCCGGCGGCTTGTACTTTTTTCGGGCAACGCCACGGGCGTCAGCGATCCACGCTCCTTCGAAAAAAGTTGAGCCGGGAAGGGTCTCCGACGGCCCCCCGCATAAAGTTGGCCACCATGACGCCCGCAGTCTCCCAGGTCTCCCGCTCGACCAAGACGCGCCTGCGCTTCCTGCGCCGCCTGCTGATCCTGATCGTCTTCCTCGTCCTGGTCGCGATCGCGCTCAGCCAGTTCACCGAGCTGAAGCGGCTGGCCACCGGAATCCTCGCCTCCACCGCGGTGCTCGCCGCGATCATCGGCTTCGCCGCCCAGCACACGATCGCCAACATGATCGCCGGCGTTCAGCTCGCCGTCTCGCAGCCGATCAAGATCGGCGACCGCATCTCCTTCGAGGAAGTCGATGGGCGAGTCACCGACATGACCCTCTCCTACACCTACGTCAGCCCCGGCGACGGCACCACCGTCGTGATCCCCAACCAGATGCTGGTCGACGGCATCATCCACAACCTCTCGACCGAAGACACCCAGGCCTGAGCGGCCCGCGGGCCGAAGTACCCTCTCCTCATGGCGCAGCGCAATCGGCGACGTCAGCGGCGGCGCGGAGGGATCGGGGGCAAGCTCGCCCTCGTCGGTGGGGCACTCTTCGTCGTGATCGCGCTGGGCGCGATCGCCGTCACCTCCTGGGTGCTCGACGTCGCCGCCGACGCGCCCTCGCTGGCTTCCTGCAAGAAGGTCGACCGCAGCGGCAACTCGGTCATCTACGCCGGCGACGGCAGCAAGCTTGGCCTGATCGAGTCCGACGAAGCGCGGGCGCCGGTCTCGATCCAGCGCGTCCCCAAGCAGCTGCAGCTGGCCACGGTCGCGATCGAGGACCAGCGCTTCTACGAACACGGCGGCGTCGACCCCGAGGGGATCCTCCGCGCCGCGGTCAAGAACCTCGAAGCCGGCAAGACGGTCGAGGGCGGCTCGACGATCACCCAGCAGCTCGTCCGCGACCTCTGCCTGCGCAACCCCAAGCGCGACCTCGAACGCAAGATCATCGAGGCCAAGCTGGCGATCGAGTACTCCGAGCACCACTCGCGCAAGCAAATCCTCGACCAGTACCTCAACACCGCCTCCTACGGGACGATCGAAGGGTCGACCGCGATCGGCGTCGGCGCCGCCTCGAAGATCTACTTCTCCAAGCCGGTCTCGAAGCTGACGCTCGAACAGGCGGCGCTGCTGGCCGGCCTGCCGCAGGCGCCCTCCGAATACAACCCGATCCTCCACCCCGACGAAGCGCTGCGGCGCCGCAACGCCGTGCTCGCCAAGATGGCCCACCTCGGCTACCTCGTCCCCGCCCGCGCCCGGCAGGCCGAAGATCGCGGGCTCGGGCTCAACGTCTCCGGCTCCTACTTCGCCCACCGCGAGCCCTTCTTCTTCGACTACGTCGAACACGAGCTGATCGAGCGCTACGGGGCCGAGGCGGTCCGCAACGGCGGGATCGAGGTCCACACGACCCTCGCAGCCACGCCTGCAGGAAGTCGGCCTGGAAGCGATGCGCTCGGCGCTGCCCTACTCGACCGACCCCTCCTCGGCGCTGGTCTCGATCGACCCCGCCAACGGCGAGATCGAGTCGATGGTCTCCAGCTCGAGCTATGACTCGAGCCAGTTCAACCTCGCCGCCCAGGGCCACCGCCAGCCCGGCTCGACCTTCAAGACCTTCGTCCTGACCACGGCGATCAAGCAGGGCATCGATCCCTACTCGACCTACTACACCTCGAAACCGCTCAACCTCGACCTGCCCGAGTGGGGCCACTGGGACGTCCACACCGCCGACGAGGGCTACCTCGGCAACGTCAACCTGCAGCAGGCGACGGTCGCTTCCGACAACACCGTCTTCGCCCAGCTCGACCTCGACGTCGGGCCGGAGCGGGTCGCCGAGACGGCGCACTCGCTGGGCATCACCAGCCCGCTCGACGGGATCCCGGCGGAGGGAATCGGCGGCCTGCGCGTCGGCGTCTCGCCGCTGGAAATGGCCGACGCCTACGCGACCCTGGCCAACGGCGGCATCCGCCACGATCCGGTCGCGATCAAGCGGGTCGACTTCCCCGGCGGCAAGACCGAGCGGCCCGACCGCGTGCCGCCGCGCCGGGTCGTCTCCGAAGCGGTCGCCTACGAGGTGACCCGGCTGCTGCACGACAACATCACCGAAGGCACCGGCACCGCTGCCTACACCGGCTGCGCCGGGCAGGCCGGCAAGACCGGCACGACCGACCGCGAGACCGACGCCTGGTTCGCCGGCTACCAGCCCAACCTGTCGACCGTGGTCTGGGTCGGCTACCCGCAGTCCAACGCGATCGAAATGACCAGCGTGCACGGCATCACCGTCTTCGGCGGCACCTTCCCGGCCGAAATCTGGCACTCGCTCTACTCCGGCGCGGAAGTCCCCTGCGAGGAATTCGAGCAAGCCGAAGAACGCCGATCAGCTGGGCGCCGTTCTTCGGCCAGTTCACCGCCTCGGCCCCGCGCAGCCATTCCGGCGGCGGCGAGAGCGGCGCTGAAAGCGCCGAAGAAGAACGGGCCAGGGAAATCGGCGAAGAAGTGACCGGTGGCTACAACCCCGACGCCTACGCGCCGGGCGCGGGGCAGGAGCCGACGCCGGTGCCACCGCCCCCGCCCACCGCGGGCGTCGGTGGTGGCGAGGGCGCCGACGAAACCGGGAGCGAATAGCTGAGCCTCGCACCGGGGGTTGCCTACGGCCTGATCTGGGCCGGCTTCGCCGCCTACCTCGGAGCGCTCGTCTGGGCGCCGCGCCTGGGACGGCGGCTGGTCTGGAGCAGCGATCGTCGTCGCTCGTCGTCCTCTTCGCCTGCCTGCCGCCGCTGCTCTCGCACGACGTCTACAGCTACGTCGACTACGCCCGGCTCGGCGTCCTGCACGGCCTCGACCCCTACGTCGACCCGCCGCTGAGCGTTCCCGTCGGACCCCGCCTTCTCCCACGTCACCTGGCCCGAAACCACCAGCGCCTACGGGCCGCTCTTCACCCTGGCGACCTACCCGCTCGCCTGGCTCCCGGTCGATGCCGCCGTCTACGTCCTCAAGGCCGTATCCGCCGCTGCGGTCCTGGCCACCGCGTATCTAGTCGCGCGCCTCGCCCCCGCCCGCGGCGTCGACCCGACCGCGGCCGCCGCCTTCGTCGCCCTCAACCCGCTCGTCCTCGTCCACGTAGTCGGCGGCCCCCACAACGACGGGCTCGCCGTCCTGCTGATGACGCTCGGCATCGCCGCCATGCTCACCGCCCGCGAGGCCCTCGGCGGCGCGGCGCTTTCGTCGCGGCCTGCGCGACAAAGTCAACGGCCGCGATCGCCCTCCCCTTCGCCCTGCTCGCGACGCAGCGTCGCCTCGCGGTTCCTACTCGGCGCCGTCAGCCGACCGTTGGGCGCTCGCTGCGCGCTTGGCCGCCTACCTCGCCTTCGACTGGACACTGGCTCCACGCCTTCACCCTCGCCGGCGAGAACCAGGGCCGCACCAGCCACATGAGCATCCCGATCACCACCGCCCGCCTAACCGGCCTCGACCCCGACCCTGGTCCGCGCCGCCGCCCTAACCCTCTACGCCGCCCTGGTCATCTACCTCCTCATCTGGACCCACCGAGGCGGCGACTGGCTCCGCGCGACAGCCTGGGCAACCACGGGCCTGCTACTCGCCACCGCCTGGCTCCTCCCCTGGTACCTCCTCTGGCCCCTGCCAGCAGCTGCCCTCTCAAGGGATCGCCCCCTCCAGCTCTTGCTCCTCGGACTGACGGCCTACCAACTCGGGGCCCGCATCCCGCTGTGAGGCTGGCCCAGGAGGGCGATGCCCTCCGAGCGGGCGGATACTCAGAATGACGCGCTAATTAGCGCGTCATTTGTCCGAGCGGAGGGCATCGCCCTCCTGCGGCCTCATCCTCCTCTGGGGACGCATGAATCACCCCGGTGTGGATCGACCACCCCTCGCGCCGCCCCAAGCGCCGTCACGATCCCGACGTAGAAAATCTCGACCACCGTCTGCACCCCGCGCACGACGATCGCGATCAGCGAGGCGACCGCGAAGCTGTCGCCGGGCGCCGCCACCTTGAAGGCCCAGGCGAAGGCCGCGTCGCGAATGCCGAGCCCGGCCGGCGCGACCAGGGTGGCCAGCGCCGCGACGTAGCCAAAGGCCTGCGCCGCCCCGGCGACCAGGATCTCGCTGGGCGAGATCGTAGCTGACCGAGCGGGCGACGCAGTAGATGCCGACCGCGACCACACCCCAGTTGACGACGTAGAAGGCCATCACCGCGACCACCCCGCCGCAGCGACATCACCTCCGGCAGCGGCTCGCGGCCGAAGGCGCGCAGCACACGGTTGGCCAGCGGCCCGAAGACGCGCGGGTGCAGGATGGCGATCAGCGAGCGGGATCAGCAGCAGGATCGCCCAGCGCAGCGGCTGCCCCTGCAGGTCGGGATGGACGATCAGGAAGTAGGCGGCGACGACGATCGCCGAGGTCGCCTGCAGCGCCTGTTCGTAGACGATGCTGGCGACCGTCAGCCGCCGCGGCACCCCGGCCCGCTCGGAGAGCAGCACCCGGCCGAGCACGTAGAGGACGCTGCCGGGGACGTAGCGGGCCAGCAGCGGCTGGCCCCAGGCAACCTGCGCGCGCGCCGCCCCGAGCCTGTAGCCGAGGAAGCGCAGGATCAGGTCCCAGCCGACCGCGTTGAGCGCGTAGAAGACCGGCAGGATGACGAAGGCCGGGATCAGCCAGAGGACGTGGAAGTGCACGCCCTTGTCCTGGATCTCGGCCCACTGGTCGACCACGGTGAGGACGAGAAAGCCGAAGACGAGGATGGCGATGCCGAGCTGGATCGCCAGCCGCACCCGCTTGCTGCGCGGCGGCTTGGTTCCGAATTTCGCGCCGGCCTCGCCGATGCGATGTAGAAGGGGCTGGCGGCGCTCCACTGGCGCGGACCTTAGTGACGAGGGTGGCCGGGAGGGACAATGGTGCGCATGGGCGAGTTCGAGCTGCTTGGCGCGGATACGGGAGCGGCTACCCGCGAACGGCCCGCGCATCCATCTCGGCAGCGGCGACGACGCCGCGGTCACGCGTGCCCGGCGGCGCGACCGCGACCTCGGTCGATGCCCTCGTCGACGGCGTGCACTTCCGCCGCGACCTCGCCGGCCCGGCGCAGATCGGGCACAAGGCGCTCGCCACCGCCCTCTCCGACCTGGCGGCGATGGGGGCCGAAGCCGGGCGAGGCCTACGTCGTGCTCGGCCTCCCCCCCGACCTCGAGCGAGGAGGAATGCATCGAGCTGCTCGACGGCATGACCGCCCTCGCCGCCGCGACCGGCACCGACCCTTGCCGGCGGCGACCTCAGCCGCGCCAGGCGAGCTCTTCCTGGCGATCACCGTCGTCGGCCACGCGTCCGATCCGGCAGCGCTCGTGCAGCGCGCCGGCGCCCAGCCGGGCGACGTCCTGGTGCTGACCGGCGAGATCGGTGGCGCGGCCGCCGGGCTGCGAGCTGCTCGACAAACCGGACCTCGCGGCTGACTTCGCCTTTAAGGGGACCATTGGACGCCTAAAGGCGAAGTCAGCGATGGAGGGGCTGGTGGGACGGCAGCTTGAGCCCACTCCGCGGCTCGGGGCCGGACGGGCGCTGGCCGCGCGCCGGGGCGACGGCGATGATCGACCTCAGCGACGGTCTCGGCGCCGATGCCGGCCACCTGGCACAGGCCAGTGGCGTCAAGCTCGAGATCGAGGCCGACGCGGTGCCGCTGGCAGCGGCGCGCCGAGGTCGCCTGAGCGAAGCGACCGGCCGTGACCCCTGGCGCCTGCTCAGCGGTGGCGAGGACTACGAGCTGCTGGCCAGCATTCCGCCTGAGCGGCTCGACCGAGGCGCGGCGCTGCGTCGAAGAGGCGGAAGAAGGCATCGCGCTGACACGAGATCGGCGAGGTCGTCGCCGGGTCTGGGGTCGAGATCAGGCTGCCCGACGGCCGGCTTCTGGAGCCGGGGGGATTCGACCAGCTCGCATGAAGCTCTCGCTGGTGAGCAGCTCGCGCACGCCGCGCCGCTGCAGCATCGCGGCGGCGACCAGCGAGGGCTCGGGCTTGTAGTGGCCGGTCTCGACGAGGCTCTTCAACTGTCGTGGTTGCATCCTGCGCTTCATATCGGCTTTCTACCCAGCAACCTTAGTACTTGGTACTCGCACATCTGTCCATAGCCGGCCAGAGATACCCTTTGTCAATGCCCAACGGATCGACCCGCATCCTCCTCGTCGACGACGAGCAGTCGATCCAGACCCTGCTCAGCTACCCGCTGCGCAAGGACGGCTACCACGTCACCTCCGCCCAGGACGGCCGCGAAGCGCTGCAGCGCTTCGACGAGGCGCGCTTCGACCTGGTCATCCTCGACCTGATGCTGCCCAAGCTCGACGGCGTCGAAGTCTGCCGCGAGCTGCGCTCGCGCAGCCAGGTGCCGATCATCATGCTCACCGCCAAGGGCTCGGAGACCGACAAGGTCGCCGGGCTCGAGGTCGGCGCCGACGACTACATCACCAAGCCCTTCTCGATGCGCGAGTTCCGCAGCCGGGTCAAGGCGGCGCTGCGGCGCTCGCGGATGGCCGGCGAGCCGCCCGAGGAGGAGACGATCGACCACGGCGAGCTGCAGATCGACTTCGGCCGCCGCATGGTCACCCTGCGCGAGGAGGAGATCCGCGTCACCTACGTCGAGTTCGAGATCCTCGGCGCCCTCGCCCGCTCGCCCGGCCGCGTGCTCAGCCGCGAGACCCTGCTCGAGCACGTCTGGGGCGACTCCGAGTACCGCGACCCGCGCACCGTCGACGTCCACATCCGCCACCTGCGCGAGAAGCTCGAGAGCGACCCGAAGGACCCCGAGTTCCTCTTCACCGTGCGCGGCGTCGGCTACCGCTTCAGGGAGTAGCACTGCAGCGGTTCAGGCCCCCCAACCTGGGCAACCGGATCACCGCTGATCGCGGTCGGCGATCGCGGTCGGGCACCGCGCTCCTCATCTACGTCTACACGGTCGCGATCGGCGGCGCCGCCAGCGGTCTCGGCGGCGTCAAAGGGCAGATCCTGCTCGGCGGCGCTGCTCGCGGTGGTGATCGCCGCCGGCGATCGGCATCTACTACGCCCGCCTCGCCGGCGGCCAACATCCGCCGGCTCGAGGACGCCGCCCGCAAAGTCGCCGACGGCAACTTCGAAACGCCGATCCCGATCTCCTCGGCCGGCCAGCTCGGTCAGCTCGCCCGCACCTTCAACGAGATGCAGCGGCGCCTCGCCGAGCTCGACAGCGCCCGCAAGCAGTTCATCGCCAACGCCTCGCACGAGCTGCGCACGCCGATCTTCAGCCTCGGCGGCTTCGTCGAACTGCTCGAGGACGAGGACCCGAGCCCCGAGGAGCGGGCCGAGTTCGTGCACACGATGCGCGAACAGATCGTCCGCCTGACCAAGCTCACCGCCGACCTGCTCGACCTCTCCCAGCTCGACGCCGGCGCGGTGGCGATGAAGAGCAGCAACGTCGACCTCGGCTCGCTGGCCCGCGAAGTGGCGCGCGAGTTCGGGCCCGCGCGCCGACCGCCGCGGCTCGCGCCTGGAGCTGCGCACCCCCGACCTGCCGGTGATCGCCAGCGCCGACCCCGACCGGGTGCGCCAGGTCATCCGTATCCTGCTCGACAACGCCCTCACCCACACGCCCGAGGGCACCAAGGTGACCGTGACCACCTACTCCGTCAATCGCCGCGCCGAGCTGACCGTCTCCGACGACGGTCCCGGCATCCCACGGCGCGTTCACGGCCGCATCTTCGAGCGCTTCTACACCGCCGACTCGGCCGGCGGCTCGGGGCTCGGGCTGGCGATCGCCCGCGAGCTCGCCCAGCGCATGGAGGGACGCGTCGCGATCGCCTCCAGCAAGCGCTTCACCGCCTTCACGCTCGACCTGCCGCGCTCACGCGCCGGCGTTGCCACGCCAACCGCGGCGTCCGCCCCCAGGGCGGCGGCATGACCGTAACGCGTAGTTCGCGCTATGGCTGGGCAAAGCGTTACGCCGCCGGGCTGCTGACGCTGGTCGCTCTCTCGTTGGCAGGTTGTGGCGGGGGCGACGACAGCAACGACTCCGCCCCGCAGACGCAGACCGTCACCGAGGCAGCGCCGCAGGTCGTCGTGCAGACCGCCGAGCACGGCTTCGACGCGGCCAAGGTCTTCCGCGAGGCCTCGCCGGGAGTGGTCACGATCCGCTCGATCTTCCGCGGCGGCGGCGGCGCCGCCGAGGGCTCGGGCTTCGTCCTCGACACCGAGCGGCCACATCGTCACCAACGCCCACGTCGTCACCGACGAATCGAGCGGCGCGCGCAAGCCCGCCAAGGAAGTCTTCATCGAGTTCCCCGACCGCAACATCGTGCCGGCCACGATCGTCGGCTTCGACCCCTTCGCCGACGTCGCCCTGCTCGAGGTCGAGCCGGACGGCTTCGACCTGCACCCGCTGCAGCTGGGCGACGACGACGATCTCGTCGTCGGCCAGCCGGTGGCGGCGATCGGCAGCCCCTTCGGCGAGCAGCAGTCGCTCTCGGTCGGCGTCGTCTCGGCGACCGACCGCTCGGTCGAATCGCTGACCAAGTTCCAGATCGAGGGAGCGATCCAGACCGATGCCTCGATCAACCCCGGCAACTCCGGCGGACCGCTGCTCGACGCCGGCGCCCGCGTGCTCGGCATCAACGAGCAGATCGAGACCAACTCCGGCTCCAACTCCGGCGTCGGCTTCGCCGTGCCGGTCTCGGCGATCAAGCGCTCGGTGGCCCAGCTGGAAGAGGACGGCGAAGCCGAATACGCCTACATCGGCGTCTCCACCCAGCCGCTCTACCCCCAGCTCGCCGACAAGCTGGGCCTCGACACCGACCACGGCGGCCTGCTCTCCGAAGTCGTCCCGGGCAGCCCGGCCGACAAGGCCGGGCCTGCGAGGGCGGCGACGAGCGGCTGCACCTTCCAGGCGACCCCCTACGAAACCGGCGGCGACGTGATCCTCTCGGTCGACGGTCACCAGGTCGTCGCGCCCGACGACCTCGCCCGCTACATCTCCGCTCACCAGCCCGGTCGAAACGGTCACGCTCGAGGTCCTGCGCGACGGCAAGCGCAAGCAGGTCAATGTGACATTGGGCAAACGACCACAGGGCTAAAGAGCGAGCGACCGCCGGGCGATGTAGAACTCCCCGATGCTTCAGGAAGTCTCACTAGGCCAGAAGTCCCTCGCCGACTACACCCACATCGCCGGCAAGGAGACGATCGAACGGATTCGCGAGCTGGCGGAGCCGATGAAGGGCCACCGCGTTCTGCACGTCAGCGCCACCGCTTTCGGCGGCGGCGTCTCGGAGATCCTCTACACGATCGTGCCGCTGATGCGCGACATCGGCCTCGACGCCCACTGGCACGTGATCTTCGGCAAAGAGGAGTTCTACAACGCGACCAAGCTGCTCCATAACTCGCTGCAGGGCGCCGAGGAGACGCTGAGCGACTCCGAATGGGACGCTGTTCGACGAGATCAACGCGATCAACGCCGAGGGCCTGCAGGGCGAGTGGGACACGGTGATCGTCCACGACCCGCAGCCGATCGGCCTGCGCCGCGGCGCCAAGGAGAAGGGCCGCAACTGGATCTGGCGCTGCCACATCGACCTCTCCGAGCCCAACCCGGAGCCGATCGCCCGCCTGCTGCCGATGATCGAGGAATACGACGCGACCGTCTGGCACCTGCCGACCTACGTGCCGAAGGGCGTCGACGGCCACAACGGGGTGAACATCATCCCGCCGGCGATCGACCCGCTCTCGCCGAAGAACATGGCCTTCTCGCCCGACGACGCCGCCTTCGTCGCCCGCCAGTTCGGCATCGACGTCGACCGGCCGCTGCTGACCCAGGTCTCACGCTTCGACCCCTGGAAGGACCCGATGGGCGTGATCGACGCCTACCGCAATCGTCCACGAGCAGGTGCCGGAGGTGCAGCTGGCCCTGGTCGGCTCGATGGCGACCGACGATCCCGAGGGCTGGGAGTTCTTCCAGCACACCTTCGAGTACGCCGAGGGCGACGAGGACATCAAGATCCTCAACAACCTCAACAACGTCGGCGCGATCGAGGTCAACGCCTTCCAGTCGCAGTCCGACGTCTGCATGCAGAAGTCGATCCGCGAGGGCTTCGGCCTGACCGTGACCGAGGCGCTCTGGAAGGGACGCCCGACGATCGGCGGCAACGTCGGCGGCATCCCGCTGCAGATCAGCGACGGCGAGACCGGCTTCCTGGTCGACTCGCCCGAGCAGTGCGCCCAGCGCTGCCTCGAGATCCTCGCCGACCCGGAGCTGGGCAAGCGCCTCGGCCGGGCCGGCAAGGAACACGCCCGCAAGGAGTTCCTCTCGCCGCGCCTGCTGCGCGACTGGGTCGAGCTACTGGCCGAGCTCGATACCTGAGCCCCCCGCAGCTCGCCGATGTCCTTCAGCTGATCGTCGACCCAGTCGCCCGGGTTGCGCGAGAAGACCAGCTCCTTGAGGTGCTGGGCCCGCAGCCGCCGCTCCTCGGGGTCCATCGTCAGCGCCCGGTAGATCGCGTCGGCCTGCTCCTGGATGTCGAAGGGGTTGACCGTCAGCGCGGAATCGGCGAGCTCCTCGTGCGAGCCGGTGTTCTCGGAGAGCATCAGCACCCCGTCGCGGGTGTTGACCGCGGGCGCCTCCTTGGCGACCAGGTTCATGCCGTCGAAGAGCGAGTTGACCATCAGCAGGTCGAAGTGCTTGTAGCGAGCGACCGCCTCGGGGAAGTTCTCGTAGATCTTGAGGTCGATCGGCATCCAGTCGGTGGTGCCGTGGCGGTGGTTGACGACCGCGACCAGCGCGTTGATTCGCTCCATGTACTCGGCGTACTCGACCACGTCCTCACGCGAGGGCTGCAGGTGGGCGATGAACGTGACCTGTTCGCGGAACTCGGGGTGCTGGGTGAGGAAGGTGTCGAAGGCGGTGAAGCCGCGCAGCACGTTCTTGGAGAGGTCGGCGCGGTCGACGCGGATGATCAGGTGCTTGCGCCGGCGCTCGAGCACCTCGCGCTCGGCGGCGGCCACCTCGGGTGACTCCGCCGCCCGCCGCAGCCGCTCGGCGTCGATCGAGAGCGGGTAGGCGCGGGTGCGGGTCTCGCCGCCGGCGTGCCGCACGATCCCCTGGTCGTAGTCGACGTCGACCTCGAGCAGCTCGTCGCAGCAGCGGATGAAGTTGATGCAGTAGGCGTGGGTGTGGAAGCCGATGATGTCGTTGGCGAGCATGCCGCGGAAGAGCGCCTCGCGGATCCGACCGGGCAGGATGCGCCAGCTGTCGGGCTGCGACCAGGGGATGTGGACGAAGTGGTGCAGGAAGGCGTCGGGGCGAGCCTCGCGGATCATTCCGGGCGCGGTGTAGAGGTGGTAGTCGTGCAGCATCACCAGCGGCCGCTCGCGGCCCTCGATCTGGCCCAGCACCGCGTTGGCGATGTCCGGTTGACGGCTTGGTAGCCGAGGTCCCAGGCATCGAGCTCCTCCTGGCGGATGTCCGGCGCGTTGGAGAGGTCCCAGAGGTAGTGCTGGATGAACCAGAGGATCGGGTTGGCGATCACGTTGTAGAAGCGGTCGTAGGCCTCGGCGTCGGAGCCGACCAGCAGCACCCGGTAATCGATTCCGTCGATCGAGAGCTCGGCCGGCCCACCGCGCTCCTCGGAGACGGCGACGTCCTCGTCGGTCATCGCCGAGGCGATCCAAAGCGCGTCGCGGTGGGAGACGAGGCCCGAGAGGGCGGTGACCAGGCCGCCGCCGCCGCGCCGCACGGTGCGCTCCCCGTTCTCGTCGAGCTCGAACTGGGCGGGGCCCCTGTTCGAGACGATGATCAATGGGTCGGAGGCTGACACGGGTGCCTACCAGGGGCGGGGATGCTACCCAGAGCGGGGCGGCTTCCAACGGCAAACGGCGGCTGAAGGTTGAAGGGCGGGGAGACATTCCAGGGTCGGGGGCTTAGTCGGGGATGCGTGTCCGGGTCCGTTGGTCTCAAGCTGGGCTGGCGCTCCTTGGAATTGCGGGAGTGATGCTGGCGCTTCGTATCGGCCCCAGCTTTCTGAAGCCACCGGCGCCTGCTCCTCTTCCTGCTGATGTTGGTCTGCCGCGGGTGGAAGCTGCTTCTGATCCGGTCGTTTCGCGGCCACCGAGGGGAAAGCTCCGAAGCGGAAACCGCACCGACCCGATGCTCGGAGAAGAGCGCGGCACAAGCCGACCACCCCCGCCCGACGACAGGACCCGCCCGCTACTCCGCCTGTCCCTGAGTCCGTCCCTCCGCCCGAAATCGTCCCTCCCCCGGCCCCCGAACCCTCGCCTGAACCCGCTCCCACCCCGCCCCCGCCCAATGACGGCTCGATGGAGTTTGCCCCGCACTAGCTATAGTCCCTCGCCGTTTTGGCAGCCCCACGTGAATACGAGCTTGTCCTGATGTTGGACCCCGGCCCAGATGAGGCCGGGCGCGACGCGATGGCGCAAGACGTGCGCGGCCGGATCGAGGGCAAAGGGACGCTCAAGCACGAGAACAAATGGGGCCTGCGCAAGATGGCCTACGAAATCGGCGACAGCAACGAGGCCGATTACCGCTGGTTCCGCTTCGAGTCGCCGGTCGAGCTGCTCGACGAGCTCAACCACAACCTGAAGATCGCCGACGGCGTGCTGCGCTTCCGGATCTTCAAAGTCGACGCCGACTCGCCGGTGACTGGTGCCGCCCATGGTTGCCGCTCCGGCTCCTGGCGCCTCGCGTGACCGCGGTGACCGCGGTCCTCAGGGGCCCCCCCGCGCCGCCGAGTCGGCCGATGAGTCAACCGAGCAGGCCTCCGAGCCGGCTGGTGAGCCGGCAGCTGAGCCGGCTGAGAGCGCTCCCGAGAGCGCCGACGTTCCCGTCGCCACCGACGAGTAGTCGGTTTCCTGCGCAGATTGCGGGGGCAAAGGGGTGAGTCGCGCCGCCGACGCTCTTAGACTGGAATCCAGACAACGATTCAGAGGAGCTGAGAGCCGTGGCAGCGTCGAACGTGAACGTAGTGGTCATCACCGGAAACCTGACCCAGCGATCCCGAGCTGCGCCACACGGGCGGCGGCACGGCGGTCTGCGAGCTGCGCGTCGCCGTCAACAGCAGTCGCAAGAATGGGCAGACCGGCGAATGGGACGACAAGCCCAACTACTTCGATGTCATCGTCTGGGGTGCCCAGGGCGAGAACTGCGCCAACTACCTTTCCAAGGGTCGCCCGGTTGCCGTCGAGGGTCGTCTCGACTGGAGCGAGTGGGAGGCAAAGGACGGCAGCGGTAAACGACAGAAGGTCGCAGATCATCGCCAAGTCGGTCCAGTTCCTCGGCTCGCGCGACGGCTCCGGTGGCGGTGGCGGCGGCAGCGAGGGCGGCGGCTTCAGCCCCAGCAGCGACGTGCCCGCCGACTCCTCCGATTTCGCCGGCGCAGCCGCCGGTGGTGGCGGCGACGACGACATCCCCTTCTAGGCTCGCGCGAGAGGGGTCCGGGCCTGGGCCGGGATATCTGTAGGATTCCCGGCCCGTATGGCCAGAACGAACGACTCAACCTCATCAACGCCCCGTCGCGGTCGCCGCGACGATCGCACTCGGCCGCGCAAATACACGCGGATCAACTCCGAGGAAGTCGACTACAAGGACCTCAACCTCCTGCGCCGCTTCCTCTCCGACAAGGGGAAGACGCGCGGCCGTCGCGTCACCGGCCTCTCGCGCAAGCACCAGCGCCAGCTTTCGGTGGCGGTGAAGCGCGCCCGCGAGATCGCCCTCCTGCCTTACGTCGGAGAGCGCTGATGACGCAGGCCATCCTGCTCGAGGACGTTGAGCAGCTCGGCCAGCGCGGCGAGCCGGTCGATGTCTCGCCCGGCTACCTGCGCAACTACCTGATCCCGCGCAAGCTGGCTGCGCCGGCGACACCGGGTGCGCTGGAGGAGGCGCAGCGCCGCCAGGCCGCGGCCGAGAAAGCCGAGAAGGCCCGCGCCGAGCGCGAAGAGCAGGCGGCCTCGCTGCTCTCCAAGACCGTGCTGACGATCTACCAGCGCGCCGGCGAGGACGGCAAGCTCTTCGGCTCGGTCGGGGCCAAGGAGATCGCCGACGCGATCCAGGACGCCCGCGACCTGCGCATCGACCGGCGCAAGATCCGCCTCGAGCAGCCGATCCGCGAGATCGGCACCCACATGGTCGAGATCGAGCTCGCCGATGGCGCCGTCGCCTCGGTGAAGACGATCGTCACCGAGGAACGCTGAGCCCAAGCCGGGCGCCGCTAGGCTGCCCGGGCGTGGACGCTCACACTCGCCTGCCGCACCCGCCTCGAGTCCGCGGCGCGCCAGGGCGGCGGACCCGCTTCCGGCTGGGCGCGCTCGGAGCGAGCGCACCGTCGGGCTCGCCGCTGTCGCCCTGGGCGGCGCGGGCGTCGTCCTCGCCGGCCAGTTCGGCCGCATGCTGCAGCGCCGCGCCCACGAGGAGGCCGACGGCGAGGGCCTGGTCGAAGCCGCGCCGGCTGCCGCGCTCGACACCGTCAGCGTCGCCGTGGGCGGCTACGACGAGGCGCCGCGCTCGCGAAACGGTCCTCTTCAACCTGCTTGCCGGCTTCCTCGGCTCCTTCGCGCTGGTACGCATCTCGACCCTGGGCATCCGCGACGAGTGGTGGCCCTTTCGCAACGTCAGCGTCGGCGGCCGCCACATCCACCACTTCGTGCCCGGCATCGTGCTCGCCTTTGCCTCTGGGACGACGGCGCTGCTGACCGACGACGAGGTACTCGAAGAGCGGCTCGCGGTCACCACCGGGGATCGGCATGGGGCTGACCTTCGACGAGGCGGCGCTGCTGCTCGACCTGCGCGACGTCTACTGGACCCGCCAGGGCCTGCTCAGCGTCCAGCTCAGCCTCGGCGCGACGGCGATCCTCAGCATCGCGATCCTCACCCTGCGAATGCTGCGGCGCGGCGAGCGGCGGCGCGAAGCCGAGGGCCTGATCCCGCCGGCGCCGACAGACCTGATCGATCCCCGGCGACTAGGGCAAAGAAAGGGCGGCCAATGGCCGCCCTTTCTTCCCCTTTTCGTCCTGAAAGACTTGTGCTTGTTAGCCCTTCGGAGTGCAGGTGCGGATGAATGTGCCGACCAGCTTCGTCCCATCCGAGAAGACCGACGTGGCCTTGGCATCAAGATGGCCATCCGGGCAGTTGGCGAATAGGAACGGGGTGTTTTTGTAGCCCCGGTCGAAGGTGAGTTCGAATTCCTTCGCCGAGCCGTAGCCGCCGGCGATCTTCGGGATCGAGGCGACCGACTTGGTGCCGTAGCGACCGTTGTGGATCTTCGAGATTTTGACCGTGGTGACGACTGCCGCCGAGACCGGCGAGCTCAGGTAGGCGTGGATGTAGATCGTCGTCTTGCCGCCGCTGGTGCCGCCGTTGAAGGCGAGCAGCTTACTTTTGGCGATGAACGGCGCCTGTTCGGGGAATTCGACCTCGACGTTGGTCTTGCCGCTGCCGATGATCGCCTTCTTGCAGATGGCTTCCGCGTGCGCCGTGTCCTGCGCCTGCAGTTTGCCCGAGGTGCAGACGGGCAGGCCCTTGACGTCGATCGAGCCGTTCTTGTCGGTTTCGACGATGATTTCCTTCACGCGCCGGAATGTGAGTGCCGTCGACCGTCTGGATCTTGCCGCTGACGTTGAGGCTGATCGGGGCCGGCTTGCCGCTCTTGGGCAGTGCCTTCGGAGCGAAGCCGCCGTTCAGGGTCAGCTTCAGGTTCCCTGCCTGGACGACGGTGGGCTTCTCCGCCGTAGCGATGCCCGCCACGGCAACGGCGAGTGCCGCCCCGAGGGCCAGTGTTGTAATCAAACGCTTGCGCATGTGCTCTATCTCTCTCCTTTGCGGCCCGGCCGTCAGCAGCCCCGGCCATCGAAAGCCTTGGTCAATCCCTCCAATTCCCAAATTAGCAGTCTCGCAATCTAGATAAACCCCGGCATTCACGGAAAAGAGCGGCCTTGCAAGCGGCCGGGCTAGCTCTCGAGCATCGAAAGCCGGGTGCGCTCGCGCTCCTCGGCGGCGCCCTCGGGGCCGAGGAACGGCAGGGTGATCCAGAACATCAGGTCGGGCAGGCGGCTCGGCAGCCGCGCGGCGGCGCCGTGCAGGATCTCGCTGTAGAGCAGCTCGTTGATGCCGCCTGCCAGCGAGAGCGAGGTGATCCCCGGCAGCTCGACCGAGGTCTCGGCGCGCCCGGCATCGAGAAAGCCGGTGAACTGGCGCAGCGCCGCGTCGCGTCGGGCCAGCGCCTTGGGCCCGGCGGCGAGGACCTCGACGATCGCGAAACGCGCCTCGTCTGGGTGCTCGGCAAGGTGTTTGAGCAGCTCGCCAAGGCCCGCGGCGACGCGCTCGGCCCAGGGCGGGCCCGGCTTGGACTCGAAGCCGCGGGCGGTGTCGCCGAGCAGGTTGCCGAGCAGCACGTCGTAGGTGGCGAGGAAGCAGTCCTCCTTGCTCGAGAAGAGTTCGTAGAAGGTCTTGCGCGAGACGCCGGCGACGCCGATCACGTCGACCACCCTGGTCTCCGGATAGCCGCGCTCGGAGACGACCTCGATCATCGCCTGCAGGATGCGGGTGCGCTGGGACTCCGTCACGGCCTCCCGCGGCAACCCGTGTCGACCCCTTGGCAGCCGCTCGCTCAACCTAGCCGTGCGTCTACCGGAAGCCACTCTCAGACTGTAGAGGAGAAGGCGGGCCGCGCGACTTTCTGTACCCCGGCGTCTCCATAGCAAGAGCGCCAATACAATCGCCGACGATGATCGGGTCGTCTCGAATACGGTTGCTTGCGCTCTTCGCCGCGGCAGCGCTCGCCGCGGCCCTGCTCAGCTGCCTGTGGCGACTCGGGCTCGACGAGCGGCTCGGACCAGTTCCGCGACCAGACCAAGAGCGCCGCTGCTCGATTTCGGCGAAGAGGGCAGCGAGTCCGAGCTCGAAGAAGTCGAGGAGACGGTGAGCGAGCTTCATCGCGGCTCGCTCGAAGGAAGATTGGGAGGCGGCCTGCGCCCAGCTCTCGCAAACAGCTGCTCACAAAATTCAAAAACCTCGCCACCAGCTCGACCAGCCTCGCCGACACGTCCTGCCCCGCGTTCGTCGAATGCCTACGTCGTTCTCTCGCCAGCAGGAACAGACGGGAAAGCGAGCCGATCGAGGGAGGCAGCCTGCGCTACCAGGGCGCCAAGGGCTACCTCATCTACTCCGGATCAGGCGAAGCCGTCTACGCGATGCCACTTGACCGCGAAGGCGGCGGGTGGAAGCTGGCGGCAATGGCCGCCCAACAGTTGAGCTGAGCGATCCAGTCAATCGCTTACAATCGTGCGCGGTGACCAGGGTGGGGACACGGTCGTTCGCGGCTCTCATCGCCGTCGTGATCGCGGCGTCGTCTCTCGCCGCCTGCGGAGGCTCTGACTCGGATTCGACCGGCGCGACGGAGCCGGGTTCGACCACAGGCACGACGGCGGCTGACGCCGGCGCCCAGAACGGCGGCAGCGATGCCCAGGGGCAGAGCCAAAGCTCCGCCCAGGCGGGCAAGCGAGCGCAAAGCCAGAAAGGCGGCGGCGGGTCGGGCGCAAAGAACGTCGCCACTCCACTGAAGGTCTCCGGCGGCGGCTCGGAGCAGTTCCGCACCAAGGGCGGCGACAACAGCATCCAGGAATTCGGCGACGAGGGCGGACGAATCCGAACTGCAGGAAGCGGCCGAAGTGGTGCACGGCTTCTACGTCGCCCGCGCCGAGGAAGAATGGGACACAGGCCTGCTCCTACCTGTCGAAGGCGAACGTCGAACAGCTGGAACAGCTCGCCGCGCAGTCGCCGCAGCTCAAAGGCGCCGGCTGCGCCCCGATCCTCGAGGCCTTCACCCGCCCCGTGCCGGCAGCGGTACAGCGGGAAATCACCAGCGTCGACGCCGGCAGCCTGCGGCACGAAGGCGAACAGGGCTTCCTGATCTACTACGGCGCCGACGAGACCGTCTACGCGATGCCGCTGCAGGCAGGAAGGCGGCACCTGGAAGGTCGCGGCGCTCTCAGGCAACGCCTGCTCGGCTGAGCCGTCAGTCGCGCCAGACGACCTGGTCGCGGCCCGGCCCGACGCCGACCAGGCGGATCGGCACGCCGACGAAGTCGGCGATGTAGTCGAGGTAGGCGCGCGCCTCGGCCGGCAGGTCGTCCTCGTTGCGGCACTGCGTGAGGTCGGCGCTCGAAGCCCGGCAGCTCCTCGTACTCCGGCGTCGCCGAGTGCAGGATCGACTGGTGGTAGGGGAAGCTGTCGAGCAGGGCGCCCTCGCGCGAGCGGTAGCGCACCGCCACCCGCAGGGTCTCGAGGCCGCTGAGCACGTCGAGCTTGGTGATCGCCAGCGAGCTCATCCGGTTGAGCCGCACCGCGTAGCGCAGCGCCACCAGGTCCATCCAGCCGCAGCGGCGCTCGCGGCCGGTGGTGGTGCCGTACTCGTGGCCCTTCTCCAGCATGTGGCGGCCGGTCGCGTCCTCGAGCTCGGTCGGGAAGGGGCCGGCGCCGACGCGGGTCGCGTAGGCCTTGGCGACGCCCCAGACCTCGTCGATGTCGGTCGGGCCGACGCCGGCGCCGACGCGTGGCCGCGCCGGCGATCGGGTTGGAGGAGGTGACGAAGGGATAGGTGCCGTGGTCGAGGTCGAGCAGGGTCGCCTGGGCGCCCTCGAAGATCACCGTTTTGCCGGCGTCGAGCACGTCCCAGCAGAGCCGCGAGGTGTCGGCGATGTGGGGCTCGAGGCGGTGGCCGTAGTTGACGTGTTCCTCGGTCATCGTGTGCAGGTCGAGGCGCGGGTCCGGCGCGTCCTCGATCGCGCCCTCGGCGACGCTCGCCCTCGCCCGCCTCCTTGCGCAGCTTGCGCCGCTGCACCGAGAGTTCGCGCAGCGCCTGCTGCTTGGGCTCCAGCGCGGTGCGGATCTTGGCGCGCAGGATCTTCTCGTCGAGCAGGTCCTGGACGCGGATGCCGAGGCGCAGGGCCTTGTCGGCGTAACAGGGGCCGATGCCGCGGCGGGTGGTGCCGAGCGAGAGCTTGCCCAGCTTCACCTCGCCCGCCGTGTCGAGCAGCACGTGGTAGGGCATGATCAGGTGCGCGTTGGCGGAGATCTTCAGGTTGTTCATGTCGACGCCGCGGCGTCGCAGGCCGTCGATCTCGCCGAGCAGGATGCGCGGGTCGAGCACGACGCCGTTGCCGATCACGCAGGCCTTGTCCGGATAGAGGATCCCCGAGGGGATCAGGTGGAACTTGAACTCCTCGCCGTCGCGGACGATCGTGTGGCCGGCGTTGTTGCCGCCCTGGAAGCGCACGATCGCGTCGGCGCGCTCGGCAAGCAGGTCGGTGACCTTGCCCTTGCCCTCATCGCCCCACTGGGCGCCGACTATTACGAGTCCTGGCATAGCCGGAGCATTGTGCCGGTTCGGTCGGCTATGCGACCTTGCCGTAGCGACGATCGTCGCCGAAGAGCGGCACCTCGTCGCAGATCTGGCTCAGGCGCGAGACGGTGCGGCTGCCGATCTGCTCCTCCAGCTCCTCGTGCGGAAGGTTGGTCGTGACCAGGACCGAGCGCTGCGCCTCGTAGCGCTCGTTGATCAGCGCGTAGAGCTGCTCGAGCACCCAGTCGCTGCGTTTCTCGGCGCCGAGGTCGTCGATGTGGAGCAGGTCGACCGAGGTCAGCCGCTCGAAGAAGGCGAGGTAGGAGTCGCCGCCGGGCTCGGAGTCGTAGGTGCGGCGGATGCGGGCGAGCAGCTTCGGCAGCGAGTAGATCGCGACCGAGTGGCCGGCCTCCAGCGCCGTCTTTGAGACCAGCATCGCCAGCGTCGTCTTGCCGGTGCCGGTGTCGCCGAAGAGCCACAGTCCCCGGCCCGCCTCGAGACGGGCGCTCGAGCTCGTCGACGAAGCCGCGCACCTCGCCGACCGCGGCCTTGGTCTGCAGGTCGCGCGCCATGTCGGAGACCGGCGGGCGGTCGAAGGAGACGCCGCGGTAGCGCGGCGGGATCACCGAGGCGACGCCGCGGACGCGACCGCGTTTGAGCCGCGGGGCGCGGCACTCGCATTCGCGCGCCACGTCCTCGGGGCCGAGGATCCAGCCGGAGCCGTCGCAGACGCCGAGCGGGCAGGCCTGACTTCGCGGAAGGGTTCGCTGCGGGCGATCGCCATCTAGAACTCCGGCCCCGCGGCGGCGGCGTCGTCGATCGGCGGGCCCTCGCCGGCGGGCTGTTCGATCGGCTGGTCCTGGCCGGCGAAGTCGGCGAACTTGGGGAAGCGGTCGAGGAAGACCAGCTTCGGCGATGCGATCGGCCCGTTCCTATGCTTGGCGATGATCAGGTCGGCGAGGCCGTCGGGCTCGTCGTCGGGGTCGCGGTAGTAGTCCTCGCGGAAGAGGAAGGCGACGACGTCGGCGTCCTGCTCGAGGTTCCCCGATTCGCGCAGGTCGGAGAGCATCGGCTTCGGCGGGTGGCGCTGCTCGGGCGCGCGCGAGAGCTGGGAGATCGCCAGCACCGGCACCTCGAGCTCGCGGGCGAGGATCTTCAGCCCACGGCTGATCTGGCCGACCTGCTCGACCCGGTTGGCGCGCGGGTCGTCGGTGCGCATCAGCTGCAGGTAGTCGACGATGATCAGGCCGAGGCCGCCCTTGTCCTGTTCCTGGGCGTGCAGGCGGCGCGCCTTCGCCCGCAGGTCGAGCACGCCGAGGTCGGAGGAGTCGTCGAACCAGAGCGGCGCCTCCTCGAGCTCGTTGCAGGCCCGCACCACCTTCGGCCAGTCCTTCTGGGAGACCTGGCCCTTGCGCAGCTTGTCGCCGGAGATCCGCGCCCGGCAGGCGATGAAGCGCTGGGCCAGCTCGACCTCGGACATCTCGAGCGAGAAGAAGGCGACCGGCTGATTCTGCTTCACCGCGACGTTTTCGGCGATGTTGGCGACGATCGCGCTCTTGCCCATCGCCGGGCGCGCGGCGACGATGATCAGGTTGCCGGGCTGGAAGCCGCCGGTGATCGCGTCGATGTCGCGGAAGCCCGAGGGCGTGCCGGTCAGCTCCGCCTCGCCGGTGGAGAGCTTCTCGAGCCGGTCGACCTCGTCGTGGAGGATCTCGGAGAGCAGTTTGAAGTCGCTTGCCTGCTCTTTGTGGGCGACGTCGAAGAGCAGCTTCTCGGCCCGCTCGGAGAGCTCGCGCGGTTCGCCGTCGCGCTCGTGGACCCAGCCCTGGATCTGCTGGCCGGCGCCGAGCAGGCGGCGCAGCAGCGAGTTCTGCTGGACGATCTCGGCGTAGTGCTTGGCGTTGCCGGCGGCCGGGCACCTTGGCGGCCAGCTCGGAGACGTAGTGCTTGCCGCCCGCCTCCTCGATCTGGTTGCGCTGGACCAGCGCCTCGGTGACGCTGAGCTCGTCGACCGGCTTGGAGGCCGCGTAGAGATCGTGGACGCAGGTGAAGATCGCCGCGTGCTTCTCGAGGTAGAAGTCGGCGGCGTTCAGCTTCACCTCGTCGATCACCCGGGTCAGCGTCGGCTCGGCGACCAGCATCGCCCCCAGCACCGATTCCTCCGCCTCGATGTTCTGCGGCGGGACGTGGGCTGTGGGAGCGGAGGCCATCGACTTAGTTAAGGGCCGGAGCGGCGGCGGAACCGCGCTCCGGAGCTCAAGCAAACCAGACGGCCGACCCACGGCCACAGCCGCCGCTCCCGTGCAAATTCGGGCGAAAGAATTCGGAGCGCGGCTATTCGCTCTGTTCGAAGTGTGCTGGTAGGTCGTCGCGCGCCGCTGCGGCCGATCGGGTTGAAGGGCGCCTGCTGGAAGCAGCCCGGGGCGCCGATCGCGGCCGAGTCGGTCTGTTCGGCGAAGGCGTATTTCTTCAGGTCTTCGAAGAAGGTTTTGGCGATCGTTTTTCGTTTTCTTCAGCGCGTTCTTTTTGACTGCTGCCTGGTGCGTTCCGCGAAGGCGGGGTCTTTGTAGGTTTCGGGATCGAGCGTGGCCGTGACGCCCGAGGTGCAGCCGCGGGTGTCGAAGCTCGGCAGGCCGGTGGCGAGGCTCTTCGGCGGCCAGTGGCTGCGGGTAGGCGTTGGTCCGACCGGTCGTGGTGCGGCTCGGGATAGGTCGCCAGCGATTCGGGGTTGAACGGGCCCATCGCGCGCAGGTAGTGGACCTGGTCGCCGGCGGCATTGGTCGGCAGCTTGGCGTTTGAGCATCGCGGCGACGATTTGCCATCGTCGCGGTCAGCTCGTGCTTGTAGAGGCCGAGGCCGGTGATCACCGGGTTGAGGTTGCGCAGGAAGGGATCGACGGCGCGCAGCAGCGGCGGGAACTCGTCGCGGAAGAGCTTGCGGGCGGCGGGGAAGCCGGTCGGGGCGCGGTCGATCACCGGTTCGAGGCCTTCGAAGAAGCCCTTCGCCTGCGGCGCCAGCTTGGAGAAGGCGATCAGGGTCGGCGAGAGCTGTTCGGCGACCGGGACCAGCTGCTTCATCACCGGGTCGGCGTTGAGCGCGAAGCTCTTGAGCCGGTTGAGGGTCAGCCTCGACTCGTCCTGGAAGGTGGGGAAGGCGCGGAAGAGCGCTTCGATGTCGCGGTCGCGGGCCGCCGTGGTGCTGAAGACGGCGTTGGAGTTTTCGGATCAGGCCGGCCAGCTCGCCCTGGCGGCCGCGCAGGGCGCTGCAGCGAGGTGGCGCCGTTGCGGAAGAGCTGCTTGACCGCGAGCCGCTGGCTGTCGAGCACGCGGAAGAGGCGGTCGAAGCTGGTGAAGGCCGGTTCGAGCTCGCCGAAGGCGTAGGAGAGGTTGGCGCCCTGGCCCTCGATCGCGACCGCCGCTTCCTGCTGCCAGGTCTGGAAGGCGGCGCGGGTTTTGGCGTCGAAGGTGCGGAAGATCTCGTCGAGCTGGACCGATTCGGCGATCTGCGCCTTGGGCAGGGTGCCGCCGTCGGCGCAGCTTGGGGCCGTTGCGGTCGCCCGGGGTGAGTTCGATGTAGGTCTCGCCGAGCAGCGTCTTGGTGCGCAGGATCGGCGCGCGTGTTCGCCGGGATCGGCCCGTACTTGTCGTCGATGTCGACCTTGGCCATCGCCTGTTCGCCGTTGGGCGCGAGGACGATGTCCTGCACCTTGCCGACCGAGACGCCGGAGATCCGCACGTCGGACTGCTGGGCGAGCTGGGTCGCCTCCTTGAAGGGGACGTTGATCTCATACGGCTTCGCCTTGAACGGGGTCGGGCCGCCGAAGGTGATCCAGAGGAAGAGCAGGATGCCGAAGCAGGAGAGCGCGAAGCCGGCGATCACCAGGAGCTGGGTTGTGCTGGGGGCGCGCTTGCTCATTCTGTTCCGGTCCGCAACCGTGGTCTGCGAAGTTTCTTTGGGTCGGCGGGATCGGCGGCAGTTCGCCCTTGCGCGGGATGTTCGCGCCGCGCAGCACGGTCTGGATGTACGGCTTTCCGCTGGCGACGCCGTAGGCGAGTTCGGTGCCGTTGCAGGAGATCATGATCAGGCCGCGGCCGATCGGCCCGGCCGGATCGCTCGAGGTTGAAGGTCGCGTTGGTGTTGTGGTTGAGCCAGGGCAGGTAGAAGAGGTAGCTCTGCTTCGAGCCCTTCGGCTTGTAGGCGAGCTCGTTGAGGAAGCTGTTGAAGGCGCCGAGCGCGTTGCCGAAGCTGCGCACCGACTTGCTGAAGTCGGCCGAGCCCTCGCTTGGCGTGGGTGAGGACCGGGCGGATTTCGCGGGTGAAGGGGCGGATCTGGGTGCGGATCGGTTCGACCGTCTGTTCGAAGAGCCGCTGGTTGGCCTTCAGCGCCGGCTTCAGCGCCTGCGCCTGCGGGATCAGGCCGAGCAGGGCCGGGCGGGCGGTCTTGGAGAAGCGGTCGGCGCTGGCGAAGGCCGATTCGGCCGCGCTCAGCGTCGAGGGGAATTCGGTCAGGATTTCCTGGATCGAGCTGCTGCTGGTTGGCGAAGTTGCCGAGCGCCGCCCTTGGAGGAGGTGACCCAGCGTTCGATCTCGGACGTCGTGGCGGCCCAGTTCGGTGGTCAGCAGGCCGAAGTCGTGGATCACGTGGGCGAGCGCCTCGCGGCGCTGCGCCACCGCCCGGTTGAGGTCGGCGATGTAGTGCGAGAAGGGCTGCAGGCGGCGGAGGGCGTTGCCGAGCTGGCGGCCGCGGCCGCCGATGCCCTGGGCGCCACCGGCGACCAGCAGCTGGATGTACTGGCGGGTGTCGGCGTCGAGCGTGGCGAGGAAGGCGTCGAGGTTGACGTTCGGTTCGGTCGCGAGAGCGGGAAGTTGTGGCCGTCCTCGATGTGGCCCTTGCCGCTGCCGGGATCGACCTCGACGACCATGTCGTTGAGGTTGGTTTTCGGCCGCAGCAGCAGGCTGGCGTCGGGGTGGATCAGCTCCATGTACTTGGGCTCGATGTCCATGCCGACGACGGCGTGGCCGTCTTCGAGGTCGACCGAGGTGACCTTGCCGATCTGGATGCCGGCGACGTCGACCGCCTGGCCCTGGCCCGGGCGTGACCGCCTGCGCGGTCGTGAACTCACCCGTGATGTGGTCGAATTCTTCGCCGACGACCGGGACCCAGGAGGGCAGCGAGGCCTTCTGCTGGGTGAAGATCCAGAGCGTCATCACGATCCCCGCAGCGACGAGGACGACGATCGCGATCGTGTCCTTGCTGCGCCCGCGCGACTGGCGCGAGAGCGAGGTGCGGAAATGCCGTCCAGCGGCTCACTTTGGGCTCAGGCACCACCGACGGGGCTGGGAGCGCCGACCTGGCCGAGGCCGGCATTGACGTCGGGAACCGGGTTGCTGTCGCAGCGCACTTCCGGCTTCTTCGGCGGCCGGCCGCCGAGCTGCGGCTGGGTGCCGAGCGGCGGCGCGATCGTGTGGGCGTAGTCGCGCTTGTCCGTGCTCAGGTTGCCGTGCTTGTTCTTCTGTTCGACCAGCACGTTGCCGCCACCCGGCTGCACGCGCAGGAAGGGTCCGTTGCCGTCGAAGTTCTGACCCCAGCCGGAGAAGTCGGTGAGCGGTAGAGGAACTCGCGGTAGTTGGGCTGGCCGGTGCTGAACTGGTCGTTGATCACCTGGTTGCCGGTGGGTACGAGGACCTTGCTCGTGCAGAGGCTGATCCGGTTGAGCTGCGGCAGCGCCACCGCCTTGCCCGCCTGTGCGGCGCCGGCGAGGCCCGGGCGTCGCTTCGCGCAGCAGCCTCGCCGTGCCGCCGCGCCTCCCTGCCGGAGAGCAGCGGCCGCGCCTGCGCGAGCCAGGGCTTGCCGGCCTTGATCCAGTCCGGCAGCTCGGCGACGGCCGGGTTCATCTCGATCGCCCAGGCGCGCAGCGGCGGCAGCGCCTGGTTGAGGCTGACCAGCGAGCTGTGGAAGTTCTTCAGGGTCGGCGCCAGGCGATGGACCGTGGTCGAGAGGTTGGCCGACTGCGCGGCGAGGGCGCCGGTGAAGACGTCGAAGTTGACGATCAGGCCCTTGAGGTCCTCCTCGTTGCGGGCCAGGGCGGCGAAGGTGCGGCCGGTGCCGGCGACGAGGCGGGAGAGGTCGTGCGGCTGGGTGCCGAGCAGGGCGTTGGTCACCTGGGCGCTGTACTGGCCGGCGTCGCCGCCGTAGTGGAAGGCGCCGTTGAGCGCCTTCGGCGCCGCTCTTGCCCTGCACCTCGGGCAGCTGGGTGGCGTCTTCGGCCGCGGTCGGCTTGTGGGTGAGCGCCGTGCCGTAGCTCTCGAGCAGGTG
This sequence comes from uncultured Solirubrobacterales bacterium, assembly GCA_963702065.1. Taxonomy (GTDB): domain Bacteria; phylum Actinomycetota; class Thermoleophilia; order Solirubrobacterales; family 70-9; genus VRUE01. Next base: position 2,460,352 of record OY969705.1, on the reverse strand, counting down.
GCTGAGGTCGGCGCGCACCGGCGCCTGCAGGGCGGTGAGGACTTCGTCGATCTGGACCCAGGTCGAGGTGTGGCTGACCGGGATCGTGTCGTCGCTGCCCAGCTCCGGCGCGCTGGGGCTGCCGGGCGAGAGGTCGATGAAGAAGTTGCCCTCGAGGAAGATCCGCGGCCGGATCGCGGCGAAGGCGTCGTCGTGGACCGGCGGCCTTTGCCTTCGACCGTGAAGGTGACGGTGGTGGCGTCGCCGTCGCGTTCGGTCGAGATCACGCGGCCGACGTCGACGCCGGCGATCCGCACCGGCGAGTTGGTGGCGATGTTGACCCCGTTGCTGAAGGTCGCCTTGAGCTGGTAGCCGTAGCTGGTGAAGGGCACGTGGCCGGTGAAGGCCAGGTAGGGCCCGACGGTGAAGATGAGGATGAAGATCACCGCGATCATGGCGTTGCTGGGCCGCCACTTGAAGCGGCTGTTGGTCGCCCCCGCCCTCGTGTCTCGCTCCGGAAGCCGGCCCATTACTTTTCTTCCCCCAGCTGTTTCTTCGGTCTGGCCGGCGGTCTTGATGCCGTCGTCGCGAGGCGTGTTGCCGATCGTGGTCACGCCTACCGTGCTCTCATAGTGCTCGTTGCCCGCCTCGCACTCCCTGGGCTGACCGGGAGAGGCGGTATTCGGGTAGGGATTGGAGTGCAGGTGGTTGAGCGGAACGCCCATGTTCGCACCCGGCGGTTCGCCGCCGTTGGCCGGCGCCGACGCTGGGCCACCCTCGTTGTTCGACCCTTCGGGCGGCTGGAAGGAGATCGCGTTGAGCCAGCCGCCGAGTCCGTTGTCTTCGCTGGAGGCGCTGGCGAGGTTGCGGAAGGCGAGGCTGAGGTAGTTGCAGGTGGTCTGCGCCGGGCGCGATGAACCTGATCGCCGGGCCGAGCAGTTCGTTGGTGTCGATCAGCAGGTCGAGCCCGTTGAAGACGCCGGTCGACTGCTGGAAGGCGAGCAGCGCGTCGGCGGTCGGCGGCAGCTGCGCGTTGAGGCTCGGCGAGCGGTTGAGCGCCGGGATGCCGGCGCGCAGGGCGGCGGCGATCGTCGGCGAGGTTTCGCCCAGCACCTTGGCGCCGGGCTTGCAGCGCGGCGAAGAAGCGTTCGGAATCGTGCAGGAACGGGCGCAGGGCCGGCAGGTCGGCGGTCGACCGTGTCGAGCGTTTCCGGGCCCTTGGAGATCGTTTCCTGGATGTAGGGGCGGGAGACGCGGGCGAAGGCGGCGAAGGTGCGGTCGAGGGCGGCGAACATGCTCGCCTGCTGCTCGGCCACCGGCGCCACGGTCGCCGAGAGCGCCTCCAGCGCTTCGCCAGAATTCGCCGAAGCCGGTGCTCGGGGCGACCAGGTTCGGCCAGGGTCGGCTCGCTGCTTTCGACCAGCATGCGCAGGGCGACGAAGGCGTTGTTGAGCTGCGGCCCGCGGCCGGCCAGGGCGTTGCCGAAGCCGGCCAGGTCGCGCTGGATCGCCTTCCTGGTCTTTTCGTCGAACATGTCGAAGAACTGGTCGATGTCGACCGGTTCGGGCCGTGCGCGGCCTCGACCGGGATCGTGTCGCCGGCGGCGAAGCCTTCGCTTCGAGTCGCCGGGGACGATCTGCAGGTACTTGAGGCCGAGCGGCGATTTCGGCCGGATGATCATCGTCGAGTTGTCCGGCAGCGGCTCGACGTTCTTGTCGAGGCTGAGGCTCGAGTTCGGCCGCGACCCGGCCGTTGCCGGTCTGCACCGGCACCACCGACTTGACCACGCCGACGCGGGCGCCGCCGATCCGCACCTCGTTGCCCTTGACCAGGGCGTTGGCGTTGGGCACGCGGGCCTTGAGGTTGTAGGTGGAGACGAAGGGCAGGCCGTTGTTGGCGTTGTAGGCGAGGAAGACGGCGACGATGACGACCAGCACGGTCACCGCCCCGACGATCACCGGGCTGCTTGCCACTCCCTGTATGCCGCTGCGATTTCTCATGGGCCGAGGAGGTAGTCGAGGAGGGCGCGCTGGCGCTGGGCCGGCAGGGCGGTCTTGGCGCCGAGCTGGTGGCCCTGGGCGATTTCGGGAGCTTCCGGTGTGAGCGGCGCAGACGGCGCGAGCGTCGGCGGCTGGCTTCGCCCGGCCGGGCCAGAGTGCTGCCAACTTCGCCGGCTTCGCGCGATTCCTGCTTCTGCCAGCAGGTCAGTAGAGGTCGGCGCTGCGAGCGACGAAGCTTCCCGGCGTTGGGGCCGGTGAACTTGGCCGAGCAGCCGCTGGCTTCGAGTTCGTATTCGAGGCAGTTCGTCAGGGTGACGAGCAGTCGCGTGAAGTGCCCGTATTTGTCGAAGCCATTCGAGGCCGCGCTGAAGTTGTAGATCAGATCGATAAGGCCGTCGAAGCCCTTCGTTTCCTTGGTGCTGGCGAGGAATTCGGCCAGCTTCGTCGGTCGGGTTGGCGCCGGTCTGGGCCAGCTCGCGTCGTCTTGCGCACGATCGGGTCGGCGGCGCGCAGGGTCGGGCCGGCTTCTTCGCCGGTGGCGCCGAGCGACTTCAGCGCCACGGTCGAGGCGGCCGAGAACGGCGTCAGCAGGCGGGTCGCTTCGGTGAACGAGGGTGCCGCCTTGCCGAGGTCGGCGAAGGTCGGCGTGGCCGCGTCGGAGAAGCCCTGCAGGCTGCGCATCGTGAGTGCGGAACTCGCGCAGGAAGGCGGGGAACTTCTGCAGCGAGGCTTCCAGGTCCGAGCCGCGTTCGGTCGTGGCCTGAGCGGCGGCGCCGGAGTTGGTGAAGAAGCCGGCGACGCTGGGCGCGTTCGCGCGAGAGCGGCCCGAGGATCTGCTCGGAGTCGGCGGCGAGCTGGGTCAGCTGGTCGCGCTGGTCGTTGAGGATGCCGATCAGGCGGTCGACGTCGCGCAGGGCCGGGTTGGCGCGCTTCACCGCCGCCTCGATGTCGGCGCCGCGGCCGGCCAGGCCGGCGCCGAGTTCGTTGAAGATCAGGCGGAAGCGCTGCGCGTAGGGCAGTTTGTTGATGTCGTTGATCAGGTCGGGGTCGACGCTGGTGCTGTTGTTCTCCAGCGGCAGCAGGTACTGGCCCGCGCCGGGCTGGCCGGACGGGGACCTTCTTCAGCGGCGGCGCCGGCTCGGTGCCCGGCGCTCGCGGCAGGGTCGGACGGCAGTCGACGAACTTCTCGCCGATCAGCGACTGCGGGCGGATCAGGCAGCTGGCGTCGCTGCGGAAGTCCTGGAAGCCGGGATCGGTGATCTTCATCACGATCACCGCCTTGCCGGAGACCGCCTGCTCCTTGCCGCCTTCGTAGCTGTCGACCTCGCCGGGCAGGGTGACGCCGACCGACTCGATTTCGCCGACGTTGGCGCCGGCGACGCGCACCTGCTCGCCTTTGACCATGAAGCCGCCGTTGTCGAAGATCGCCCGCACGACGTAGCCGTCGCTACCGCCGCCGCCGGAGGAGATCAGCACGATCGCGACGATCGCCGCCGCCACCAGCCCGCCTATGACGATCGCTTTCCTCATGGGCCGGGTGGCGCGTCGGCCGGGTTGCAGTCGGACGTGGTCACGCCGGAGCCGCTGAAGGGCGGTTCGACGAAGGGGCTGGAGCCGTCGGCGGCGGGCTGGCTGGCGCCGCCCGGGCAGCGGCTCTTGACGCTCGGCCGAGGGGCCGAAGGCGTCGTACTGTTCGGAGGGCGCGATCGGTTCCAGTTCGCGGCTGCCGCTGTTGTAATTGAAGATGTTGAGGTCGCTGAAGCTGCTGCGGACGTAGTGGCCGTTGCCGTCGTAGGGGGCGCTGACCTGGCCGAGGCGGGCGAAGCCGTTGAAGAGATCCGGCGTGTAGGCGCGGAAGAAGTTGAGGTTGGGCTGGAAGGCCGTGATCGCGTCTTCGGAGTGCGGGAAGGCGCGCGAGGCGCGCTGCTGCACGGCCGGCAGCGCGCCGAGCAGTTCGGCCGTGTCGTTGGCGAAGCCCCGGCGGCGCACGGTGAGGCGCAGGTTCCTGAAGACGGGCACCGCCTTGGAGAGGACCGGCGCGCAGTTCGCCGAGGAAGGGCGCCAGGTCCTTGGTCGCCGTCTTCGAGGTGTTGATCAGCGGTTCGACGTCGTCGAGGGCGGCGCGCAGGTTGACGAAGGTCGTGTTGGCCTGGCGGAAGGTCGGCGGCAGCAGCTGCAGGCTGGTGCCGAGCGCGGCGTTCTGGCTGGCGATCGCGCCGAAGGCGGCGTTGGCGTTGGCGATCGCGCTGGAGAGCTCGGCGCCGCGTTCGGAGACCGTCGTGCCGAGCCGGCTCGAGCTGACCAGGAAGCGGGAGAAGAGCTTTTCGTCGGCGTTGAGCTCATGGGCGAAGGCACCGGCCCGGTTGAAGCCGACGCCGATGTATTTGAAGGTGTCGTTGGCAGTGCCGTCCCTGCCGCGACCGGCGTACCACTGCGCGTTGCCCTCGATGAACTGGGCGAGGCCGCGGCGGACCGGCGCCGGGAAGGTGTTGAAGAGCTGGTCGATGTCGATCGGCGTCGTCGTCGAGGCGAGGCCGAGCGTCGCGTCGTTCTCCAGCGGCGGGTTGCTGTTCGGGCCGGGGCTGATCGAGACGTAGTGGTTGGCGACGCCGGAGAGCGAGGTGGCGCGGATCGTCGCCGTGGTGCCCTCGTGCAGCTCCTGTCTGACGCTGACGACGACCTTGGCCAGGTTGTCGTCGGTCAGCTCGATGCTTTCGACCGAGCCGACCGGCTGGCCGCCGATCAGGACCTGGTTGTCGGGGACGAGCTGGCTGGCGTTCTGGAAGAGGAGGTTGTACTTGTGTTCGCCGTTGCCGTTGAAGATCACGTAGCCGAGTGCGATCACCGCCACTGCCAGGACCGCGATCACCGCGATTCGGGCGGGGGTGACCCCCCGGCTTTGCGCCGAGCTATTTTTGTCCTCGCCTGAGGGGTTGGCAGCCACGGATCGTCGCTTGCGGTTCCCCGGCCTCCGACCCGGTGGAACGGCTGGCAGAATCGTATCCGAGCGACCCGCCGCCACGCGCGTGCCGGGCAGGGACTTAACTGGAATTCAACGCACTCCATTTGCGGCGAATTAGGCGCCGAACAGGCGCTCAGACGTTGAGACGCGGCAGTACCCGCTCCAGCGACCGCGGCAGCCACCAGACCCTGTCGCCGATCAGCAGCATCAGCGCCGGCAGCAGGACGATCCGCACGACGGTGGCGTCGAGGATCACGGCGACGGTGAGACCGATGCCGATTTGGCTCACGGTGGCGATCGGCGCCCCTGCGAAGGCGATGAAGACGGCCATCATGATCACCGCGGCGCCGGTGATCACCCGCGCCGTCTTTTCCAGGCCGAACTCGATCGCGGCGGCGTTGTCGCCGAACTCGTCGTAGTGCTCGCGCATGCGCACGAGCAGGAAGACCGCGTAGTCGATCGAGAGGCCGAAGACGATGCCGAAGATCATCACCGTGCTGACCGCGTCGACGTAGGTCCGGCCGCCAAGCGGCCAGCCGTCCGGCACGTTGGTCAGCAGCATCAGCACGCCGAAGGCGACGCCCACCGATGCCATGTTGAGCCCGATCGCGATCGCCGCCAGGGGAATCGAACGCAGGACGAGGACGAGAACGAGGAAGGTGGCGAGGATGATCGCCGCGATCACGATCGGGATCCTGTCTTTGGTCACCTTGCTGAAGGTGTCGACGATCGCCGGCCCACCGGTGACGCCCGTCTTCAACCCAGCCTCCTGCCGCCAAGCGCGTCAGCCTCCTCATCGAGCTTTTTGTTGAGCGCGATCGAGCCCGACGAGTTGAGTGGGTCCTCGGGGATCACCAGCAGCGTTGCCGCCTGGCCACCATGGTCGAGGTCGACGGCTTCGGCAGCGCGTTCGTGCAGCTCACCGGTGGTGCCGTCCAGGGCCGAGAGGACGAAGTAGCCCGAGTCGAAGATGCCTGGGGTGGTGTCGCGTATGCGGTTGACGCGCCGGTTGATCGTGCGGCTCTGCGACTGGACCCGCACCGCGATCCGTCGGGCGCCGCTCTGCACCGGGAAAGAGCGGGTATAGAACTCGCCCAGCCGCTGTTCGAACGCGTTCGTGCCGCTGGTGAGGCGGGCCAAGCCGGCGACCAGTTCGTCGGCGCCGGCCTGGAAGGTGTCGAGCTGGCCGAGTTCTTTGTTGGCTTCGCGATCGAGTTCGGCTGTGCCGGCCGCCAGTTCCTTGCTTCCTGTTTCGATTGTCTTAAGTCCGTCGTAGAGTCGTTTCGACGCGGCGGCGAGTTCCCTCATCTGGCCCAGCGTGCTCTGGATCCAAAGCTTGATTTCGCGAGCTTCGTGGATGTCCTGATCGAGGCTTTCCTGCAGCAGACCCAGTTCCCCCGGCACCAGCGCAGTCGTGCTCGAGGCCTGGCGCAGGGCATCCAGGGTGGCGCCGTAGCTCGGATCGGTCTTGCCCACAGTCATGGCTTCGACCTGTTGCAGCGCCGCTTTCACCTTTTCGTCGCCGCTCTGGGCATTTGCCTGGGTCTGCTGAACCGTGCTCTTCGAGCCTTCCAGTGAGCGCTGCAACCGCTTCGAACGCGGCAGGCCGTTGGAGTTGAAGTTGGGCACCAGGTCGTGGCTGCCGAACTTGACTTGCAGGGCCCCGAGCGCCGCCCTTTCGTTCGCCGCCGCCAGCTGCTTGTTGCCTTTGGCGACTTCACCGATCGCATCGAGCGCTTCCTGGCTGCCGGCAGCCGCTTGACCGACGCCAGTGGCAATCTGGACCGCGCCTTCTTCGGCCTTGCCAGATCCTTCGGCCAGCAGGGACGCGCCGAAGGTAGCCCTCGAGAGGCCGCCGCGAATTGCTGCGACGCCGTTCGCCACCCGCTCCATGCCGTCGCCCAGCCGGTTCAAGTTCGACAGCGGCCCGACTTCGTCGTTTGAGGCGAGCAGGCCCGAAAGGCCTTTCTGCAGGGGCCTGACCGCGCTTGTCAGCTGGCTCGGCCCGATCACGCTCTGCACGCCCGGCGTGCGCGCGATGCGCCTTTGCCAACGGCTCAGAGCATCAAGCGTGGCTTCTTCGGTAATCGGCCGCTTGGGCGAGGCAGCGACCACGACGAAGGGTGCTTCCAGGCCCCCTCCAGACGATTCTTCGATCAGTTCAGTGTCTTCGCGGGCGGAATCGTCCTTCGGCAGCTGGCCGATGCTGAAGGGCCCGGTCTTGAGTGCGAGCGCCGGCGCCGCCAGCAGCAGGACCACAGCGCCGATCGCCGCCGCCACTGGCGCCGGGTGGCGCAGAGCCGCGGCGACGATCGTCATCAAGCGCGAGCGCTCGCCGTTCGGCGCGGCGCCGATCCGCCAGCGGTCGATGTTCGTACCGATCAGGACCAGGACCGAGGGGCCGAGCACGGTGGCGATCAGGACCGTGAGCATGACCACCATGGCCAGCGTTCCGGCCAGCGAGGCAAGCAGGGCGCCGGGCACGACGAAGAGGGCGACGACCATCGAGAGGACGAGGGTGCTGCCGGCGAAGACGACGGTGCGGGCGGCAGTGCGGCGCGTCGTCCAGGCGGCGGTGACCGGGTCTGCTCCGTCCGCCAGCTCCTCGCGGAAGCGCGAGACCATCAGCAGGGCGTAGTCGACCCCCAGCGCCAGGCCCAGCATCGAGCAGACCGTGAGCGCGAGGGCGCTGACGTCGAAGAAGCTGGTGAGAATCGCCAGCAACCCGCGCGACGAAAGCACCGCGAGCGCGCCGAAGGCGAGCGGGACCGCCGCCGCGATCGGCGATCGGAAGACGAGCAGGAGCACGATCAACAGCACCGGCAGGGCGATCAGCTCCGCCCTGCTCAGTGGCAGCGATCGATTCGTCCTCGATCGCGCGCGAGAGGGTCGCGACTCCTGTCTGGATCGCCGCGGACGGGGGCGTGAATTGTTTTCTCGAGCACCCCGTTGAGCAGCGGCACCTTGTCGTCGACCGCTTCGTTGATTGCCGACGTGGAAATCGACGAGGATGAAGGCGCGCCGCGGTGCTGGCCGCAGTCGGGCGACCGCCCCGCGGTCCCAGGGCGAGAGCGTCGTGACCTTCGGGTCGCTCCGCAACGCTCGCGGATCAGCTCCGGGCCCTGTTGATCGAGGGCCTGCGGCGGACCCTCGAGGAAGACCACGAACGGCGCCGAGTCGCCGAAGTATTCGTTCAGCATCGCGGTGGCGCGACTCGTCTTCGGTGCCGCTGATTTCGATCGTGCTCGGGTTGAGCTTCTGCTCGAGGCTGAAGCCGAACACCGAGAGCAGCGCAACCACGATCACGCCGACGAGCAGCGATCGCTTCGGGTGGCGGAGCATCAGCGGCGGCCGCTTCTCGTCCTCCCTCTCGGCGCGCGCATCGTCGCTCTGCCCCCTGCTCCTCCTCACAGGCACGCCCCGTAGTTTGGCGGTCCGAGCGGCCGGGCGGGGCCACAGTTGCAGAAGACTGTGTTAAGGATCGAATCGGGAGGGGCGGCTTGAACGGGGCGCTAGCCTGGTTGTGGAGGAGAACTTGAAGCGACTTATGGCAGTCGGAGCATTGCTTTGCTGCGTGCTTTTCGCGGGCGCGGCCAACGCTGCCCTGGTCAAGGTCGGCAACCTGGTGCTGACCGCGGACGGCGGCTTTATCCCAAATCAGCTGCCCCGCAGCTCGTACGCTCCGATCAATTTCGAGGGCGAAGCCAACCTGAGGGCGGTCGACGGCAGCATCCCGCCGCCGCTGCAGCAGCTCGTCCTCGACTTCGATCGTGACGGCAGGCTGAGCACGGCCGGGATCCCGGTCTGCCAGCCGTCCCAGCTGGAGGAAGCCACCCCGCAGGAAGCCCGAAGCCGCTGCCCGGGAGCAATCGTCGGCAGCGGCCACGCCAAGGCAGCGATCAGCCTCGGGGGCCAACCACCGTTCCTCGCCTCCTCGCCGATCACCCTCTTCAACGGACCCCGCCTCGGGGGCAAGCCGACGGTCCTCATGCATGCCCGGATCACCGTCCCCGCGGTGCAGAACTTCGTCATCACGATCCCGATCGAGAAGCGCGCCGGGCTCTTCCGCTACCGCGCGACCATCGACCTTCCCCCGATTGCGGGCGGGGCGGGCTCCCTCCTCCATATCGACGCAAGCGTTGGCAAGCGCTACCGCCTCGGCGGCAAGCAGCGCAGCTACGTCACCGCGCGGTGCGGCGACGGCGTCCTTCGCACCCACGGCCGTTTCACTTTCGGCGACGGCACGATCATCGACGGCAGCGTCGACAAGGGCTGCACCGTCCGCTAGACCGTCCTGAGCGCGCCGCCTTCCTATACTTGCCGACCGCGGGCCGTTAGCTCAGTTGGTAGAGCAGGAGACTCTTAATCTCAAGGTCGCTGGTTCGAGCCCAGCACGGCCCACTTCCTCGTAGTTATTCGCCCAGCGTGCCAGTGCCGCCGGAAAGCCCGCCGAGGGGGTTCTGCAGGCGTTCTTTGCCGAGTTTCTTTTCTTCTTTGGCGACTTCCTTCTTCTGCGCTTCGAAGGCCTTGCCGCGCTTGCGGAATTCCGCCATCTGCTTGCTGATTTCCTTGGCTTCGGCCTTGCTTGGCGCTTTGGCTTCGGCATCGGCGACCGCCTTGTCGCCGGCGGCGAAGTTGCCCGCGTAGTACTCGTAGATGGCGAGCGTGGTCAGCGAGTTGACCGTCGGCTGCGCTTCGGCGGCGATGCGCTGCGTCTTGGCCGCGCCGGTGATGTTTTCGACCGCTTCTTCAAAGCCCGGAGAGGATTCGGCGAGGCCGAAGTAGCCGCGCGAGGCGAGCAGCGCCACCGAGGCCTTGGGTTCCTTGGTCTGCTTCAGGTAGCTGTTCCAGGCTTCGATCCCCCGTTCCAGCTCCTGCCGCCCTTCCGGGGTGAAGACGGTGGCTCCGGTTTCGGGATTGACTTCGGTGAGGCTGTTGGCGGTGTTGAACCGGGCCCTTGTCAGGGCGACCATCAGGTCTTCGTTTTCGGGTTCGCGGCGCAGCTTCTGTTCGGTCCGCTCGGCCTGTTCGCGGAGGACCTTGCTGGCTTCGCTGGTGCCGCCGTTACCGACCAGGTTGCCGATGTTGAAGGGGCCGACGACGAGGAAGAGGCTGGCGCCCATAAGCAGCGCGAGGATCGCGTAGACGACCCGGACGACGTGCTTCCGCCGTCCCCGGATGTCGAACAGCATCCGTCGCTCTCCGCTCTCCGCCAACTCGAATCACCGCTCCTGGGTTGAGGGCTTTGCCAATCCTCCCGCCTCCTTCGGCGTACCGAAGGCACGAGCGATCAAGATACTCAACTCGAACAGAAGAAGCAGAGGAACCATCTCGATCAGCATCGAGACCGGGTCGACGCCGGGCAGCGCCGCGGCGACGACAGCGATGATCAGGTAGGCGTAGCGGCGGTTCTTGGTGAGCTGCGCGACGCTGACGATCCCGAGCCGGACGACGGCGAGGATCGCCAGCGGCAGCTGGAAGACGACGCCACCGGCGAGCATCGTGGTCGAGAAGAAGCTGTAGTAGTCGCGAGCACGGACCTGGACGTTGAACTGGCTGTCGTTGAAGTTGAGCAGGAACTTGACCGCCGCCGGCATCACCACGAAGTAGGCGAAGGCAACGCCGGCGAGGAAGAGGATCGGGGCGAAGATCAGGATCGGCAGGACGACGCGCCGCTCGCGGTCGCTGAAGGCGGGCAGCACGTAGGCGTACGCCTGGTAGAGCAGGATCGGCATCGAGAGGATCAGCGCCCCGTAGACCGAGACGGTGAGCGTCGACCGTGAAGGGCTCGGTGATGCCGAAGGTGAGCAGCTTCCTGTGGTCGCTCGGCAGCGGGCCGGAGGCGATTTCCAGCAGCAGGTGGTTCTGCCAGAAGCAGAGCGCAAGGGCGACGCCGAGGACGACCAGGCAGACGACTATGCGCGTGCGCAGCTCGTCGAGGTGCTCGACGAGGCTGAGCTGATCTTCGTGTGAGACCGGCCTCATCCGGGCCATGGCGAGGCCTCAGCGGCGATCGTGGGCGACTGTCTCGCCCTCCGGCGCCCGACTTGGCGGGGGCCTTCGGCGGCTCGATCGCGTCGGGCTGCTCGGGCTCGTCGTGACTGTCGCCGCTGACCGAGCCGCGGAACTCACGAATTCCTTTGCCGAGCGAGCGACCCAGCTCCGGCAGGCGTTTGGGGCCGAAGACGACCAGGGCGATGATCAGGACGATCGCGAGCTCTAGGGGTCCGATGTTTGGCATTGCTCCATGGTAACGGCGCCGCAGCGATCGGATCAGATTTCGCCTCACATGTAATTGGGGGTCGGGCCTACCCGGTAATCGGGTTTTGTGACTTCCTCACCCGAAAGTGCGGATGGAGTGATCGTTTCGCGGGTTCGATAGTGCAGGTATGAGAGACGCGCACGCCAGTCAGACGAAGACCGCCACCGGTCTGCACGTCTGCCCGCGCTGCGCCTCGTCGCTGGTGCAGCCGACCTGCTGGGAGCAGGCGGGCGACCGCGGCCACTGGCGACTCTGGCGGCGCTGCCCCGAGTGCGAATGGCACAGCGACGAGGTCCACGGCGAAGCCGAGATCGACGCCTTCGACGAGGAGCTCGACCTCGGCACGCGGGCGCTGAGCGACGTGCTGAAGACACTCGAGCACGAGAACATGGAATTCGTGGTCGACACCTTCGCGCTCGCACTCGACGCCGATCTGATCACCGCCGACGACTTCCGCTGAGCGTTAGCGTAGCGCTGCACGACGCCGTCGGCGACGAGCTCGAGCAGGTGACGCTGCTCGGGGTCGAAGGCGTCGGGGTCGAGGCCCGACTTTGCCGCTGCCACCAACTCCAGGGCGCGGGCGCGCACCCGCTCGAGCGCACCGGTGGCGGCGATCCGGTCGCAGAGCCGCTCGGCCGCGGCGAGATCGAGCCCACGCAGATCGACCTCGCGGATCGAGGGATCCGACTCCGCGGCGGCGATCAGCGGCAGGGTGACGGTGCCGTCGAGCAGGTCGGTGCCGCGCGCCTTGCCGGTGCGCTCGGCCGGCCCGGAGACGTCGAGCACGTCGTCGAGCAGCTGGAAGGCGAGGCCGATCTCGCGCTCCGAATGCGCCGAGCGCATCGCAATCGCCGCCCATCCGGCAGGCGCACTCGAACAGCGTCGCGGTCTTCAGCCGACAGCGATCGAGGTAGCGCTGTTCGGAGATCCCGGTGTCGAAGGCGTCCTGGCGCTGCGCCAGCTCGCCCTCGCGCCAGCGCGACCGAGGCCTCGGCGAGCAGCGCGACGGCGCGGCCGTCGCCGTGCTTCGCCGAGCAGCGCAAAGGCGCGCGAGAAGAGCAGGTCGCCGACGGCGGTCGCCCGCTCGCGCCCCGCGGTGGCGGCGATCGTCGGCAGCCCGCGCCGCAGCGGCGCCTGCGTCGAGGACGTCGTCGTGGACCAGCGTCGCCATGTGGACCAGCTCGATCGCGGCGGCGGCTCGCACCGCCTCCGCCCCCCCGTCAGCGCCGGCGCAGAGCAGGACGAGCAGCGGGCGCAGTCGCTTGCCACCGGCCGCCAGGGTCGCCGCGGCGTCGGCGCCGAGCAGCTCGCCGTGACCGGCGCTCTGCTGCGCGCAGCAGCTCCTCGACCTCGCCCAGCCTGGCCGGCAGCCAGCGGCTGGAGGCGTCGAGGACCGCGGTGACCGGCGGCGGTACCGCGGAGGGCCGGGTCACCCGCGAACGCCGCTGTGGATCGCGATGATCCCCCCGGCGAGAACGGTCCAGCGGATCCGCTCGAGGCCGGCGCCGTCCATCATCTCCGCCAGGCGGCGCGGGACCGGGGAAGCTGCGCACCGACTCGGGCAGGTAGCTGTAGGCCTCGGCATCGCCCGGAGAAGCTGCCGAGCAGCGGCACGATGCGGTCGAACCAGAGCGAGTAGAAGGTCGAGAGCGGTGGCCGCGTCGGCTGGGTGATCTCGAGCACGACCAGGCGACCGCCCGGGCGCAGGACGCGGGCCATCTCCCGCAGCCCGCGGTCGAGGTCGGCGAGGTTGCGGACGCCGAAGCCGACCGTGACCGCGTCGAAGCGGCCGGCGTCGTAGGGCAGGCTGAGCGCGTCGGCCCACTCGAAGCGGACGGCCGTCGGCGCCGCGCTCGCCGGCCTTCTCGCGGGCGAGGTCGAGCATCGGCTCGGAGAAATCGCAGCCGACGACGTGGCCGCCCGGTGTCACCCTGCCCGCCAGCTCGAGCGCGAGGTCGCCGGTGCCGCAGCAGACGTCGAGCGCCGAGTCGCCGGCGCTCAGCTCGGCCCGGTCGGCGGCCCGCTCGCGCCAGCGATGGTGCAGGCCGGCGGTCATCACCGAGTTGAGCGCGTCGTAGCGACCGGCGACGCGGTCGAACATGCGGTTGACCTGCCCCGCGAACTGGGCGGAGTCCCGCGACGGCTTAGTCGAGTGAGGAGAGGAAATCGGCGAGCTCGTTGAGCTTCTTCGGCGGCAGGTCGCGGAAGGAGGGCATGATACCCGGCCCGATCTCCACCGAGCGGATGATCGCCGCGCGCGGGATCCGCTGCGGCGATGTGGGTCAGTTCGGGCCCGGGCCCGTTGTTGCCGTTCTCGCCGAGCTTGTGGCAGGCGAGGCAGCCGGAGCCGGCGACGACCTCCTTGCCGGCCTCGTATTGCGGCGCGACCTTCATGTCGATCTCGGTCGGCGAGCCGCCGGTCGCGCCGAGGAAGGTGAGGTAGGCCATCGCGATGATCGTCATGATGCCGGCCGTGGTCGCGATCGGGCGGCGGATCGGGTTGCGCTCCGGGCCGCGATCGTAGAACGGCAGCAGCAGCAGCAGGACCATGCAGATCGTCGGGATGCCGATCGTCGCGATCGGGACCAGCTCCGGCGGCTTGATCACGCGCAGGAGCTCGAAGAGGAAGAAGAAGTACCACTCGGGGCGCGGCACGTAGGTGGTGCGTGGTCGGGTCCGCCTTCGGCCCCTGCTCGGCGCCGAGGATGACCGACATCAGGATGATCACGCCGACGACGATGAGCATCATCGCCGAGTCCTTCAGCACCGCGTAGGGGAAGAAGGGCTTGCCCTTCTTCTTCAGCAGCTCGTACTCCTCCAGATATGCCTGCTTATCTGCCGGCTTCATGTGCTCGCTGAGGCTCCGTTGCCAGGCGAGGTGCCGTTGCCCTCGACCCCGGCGTCGAGCTGGGAGACCGGCGCGGCGACCTTCGGCTTGTCCGCTTTCAGCCAGGGCGGCGCCGTGGTGCCGAGCTTGACCACCAGGTACATGTGGGCGCCGATCAGGGCGATGATCGCGCCGGGGACGAGCAGCATGTGGATCGCGTAGAAGCGCGAGAGCGTGGTCGCGCCGAGCTCGGGGCCGGCGCGCAGGAAGTCGCTGAGGTAGGGGCCGACGACGGGGCCGGTGCCGTTGATGTTGATGCCGACGACCGAGGCCCAGAAGGAGCGCTGGTCGAAGGGCAGCAGGTAGCCGGTGAAGGCCATCGTCATGGTCAGGATCAGCAGCACGACGCCGATCACCCAGTTGAGCTCGCGCGGGTACTTGTAGGCGCCGAAGAAGAAGGTGCGGCCCATGTGCAGGAAGATCAGGATCACCATCACGCTCGAGCCCCACTTGTGCATGCCGTGCACGAGCTGGCCGAGGAAGACGTCGTTGTTGATGTGGGCGATCGAGGCGTAGGCCTGGGTGGTCGACGGCGTGTAGAACATCGCCAGGAAGACGCCGGTGATCGCCTGCGACGATGAAGGCGATCAGCGTCGCCGAGCCGAGCGTGTAGAACCAGTTGGTCCCCTTCGGCACCTTGCGGTAGAGCATCCCGGTGAGGAAGCCGGAGGCGGCGGTGCGCTGGTCGACCCAGGCGAGCACGTCGGCGGGGGCGTCCTTGGCGCGGTCGCCGAGGCGCTGGGCGTCGGAGGGACGCTCCGGCGGCGAGGTCTTCAGGTCGGCCGGTGCCGGGCCCTTGGCGCCGTTGCCCGTCGCCGGGCTTGGCCGGTTTGCGCAGCGGGGCGGGGATCAGGGAGTCGAGCTTCATCGTCGCCTAGCCGATCAGCCGCTCGGGGGCGGGAAGGTGGACGGACGGGGCGGGTACAGATATTCCCAGACGCCGCCGGTGAACTCGCCGGGGTCGCGGGCGCGGACCGGCTCGAGCTGCGAGGTGACGCTGTAGCGCGGGCCGACCTCGACCTGGCCGTCGCGGACGCGGGTCTGGAACTGGTCGAGCGGGCGCACCGGCGGGCCGCCGATCCGTTTGCCCTGGAAGTCGTAGACGCCGCCGTGGCAGGGGCAGATGAAGTTGCCGGCGGCCTCGACGAAGCGGACCGGGCAGCCGAGGTGGGCGCAGCGATTGGAGACGGCGACGAACTTGCCCGGTTCCTCGCCCAGCTGCTTGGAGCTGCGGCGGACGTAGGCGGTGGTCTTGCCGGCGTCGCCGATGCCCTCGGTTTCGGTGAAGACGACCTGGCGGTAGGTGTCCTCGACGAAATCGCCGATCGGGCCGACCGCCTCCCAGCGCTCCTTGCCGCGGTGGAAGATCGGCGCCACGGCGAAGCCGACCGCGGGCAGCACGATCGCGGCGCCGGCGAGACCGCCGATGCCCTGTACCGCAACCGTAAAGGCCTGGCGGCGAGTCATCGACTCGCCCTCGAAGTAGCCAGGCGGCTCGGGCGCTGGGCGCTCCGGCCGACCGCTTGCCTCGGCCCCGTTCTGCTTGTCCGATTCGTCGCTCAACAGCTCAACCTCAGGAGAAAGGAGTCTATTGACTCACGCCGCCTCGCGGCTGCGATCGTCCCGGCCGCCGACCGCGAGGGCGGCGGAGCGCCATAGCTGGGCGACCTCGGCGACGCGGTCCTCGGCGTGCAGCTGGGCGCAACGACCGATCAGCTCGGCGAGCACGGCGACCGCCTCGGCGTCGCCGAGGGCGGCGAGGCGCTCGATGCCGAGCGCGTAGAGGTAGTCGCCGGCGAGCAGGGCGAGGTCGTCGTCGTGGCCGCGGAGCAGGCGCGGCTCGCCGTAGTGCAGCAGGTAGCCCTCGCGCACGGCCTCGACCACGAACGCGTACTCGCCCGGGGCGGCGGCGGAGCGGGGGCCGAGCGGCGGCGAGCAGGCCGAAGACCGGTCGCTCGGCCGAATCGACCACGTGGTGCGAGAGCGGCGCTTCCGCTCTCGCGCAGGCGAGCAGCGCAGCCGATCGAGGGCTGTCTCGGCCGAGCTCAGCGTCATCCGAGGGCCTCGTCGAGCGACTCGGCGGCGGCCTCCAGCGTGCGGTCGATCGTCGCCTCGTCGTGGGCGAGCGAGACGAACCAGGCCTCGAACTGCGAGGGCGGCGGGTAGACGCCGCGGCTCGAGCATGGCGCGGCAGAAGCGAGCGTGGGCATCGAGGTCGCAGGCCGTCGCGGTGGCGAAGTCGGTGACCGGGCCGGCGCTGAAGAAGAGGGTGAGCAGGCCGGGGGCGGAGGCGACCTGCAGGGGTTGGCTCTGGCGAGGCTCGCGCAGGCCAGCGACGAAGCGATCGGTCAGCTCGCCGAGGCGCTCGTAGGCGGCGGCGTCGAGCTCGCGCAGGGTGGCGAGGCCGGCGGCGGTCGCGAGTGGGTTGCCGGAGAGCGTGCCGGCCTGGTAGACGTCGCCCGCCGGGGCGATCCGCTCGAGCAGCTCGCGCGGGCCGGCGAAGGCGGCGGCGGGCAGGCCGCCGCCGAGCACCTTGCCGAGCACGGTCAGGTCGGGTTCGACGCCGTAGAGCTCCTGGGCGCCGCCGCGGGCGACGCGGAAGCCGGTGATCACCTCGTCGAAGATCAGCAGGGCGCCGGCGGCGCGGGTTGCGGTCGGCGGAGGTACTCGAGGAAGCCGTCGGCGGGCGGGACGACGCCCATGTTGGCGGCGACCGGCTCGGCGATCACGGCGGCGACCGGGTGCTCGGCGAGCGCCCGATCGAGCGCCGTCGCGGTCGTTCCACGGCACGACCACGGTGCCCGCGGTCTGCGCCGCGGTGACCCCGGGGCTCGCCGGCATCGCCAGCGTCGCGATGCCGGAGCCCGCCTCGGCGAGCAGGCCGTCGGAGTGGCCGTGGTAGGCGCCGGCGAACTTGACCACGACCTCGCGACCGGTGACGGCGCGAGCGAGCCGGATCGCGCTCATCGCCGCCTCGGTGCCGGAGCTGGTCATGCGCATCATCTCGGCCGAGGGCACGCGGGCAACGACCTCCTCGGCCAGCTCGACCTCGGCCGCCGTCGCCGCGCCAAAGCTGGTGCCCCGCACGGCGGCCGACTCGACCGCCGCGAGCACCGCCGGGTGAGCGTGGCCGAGGATCAGCGGCCCCCAGGAGCCGACCCAGTCGAGGTAGCGATTGCCGTCGACGTCGACCAGCTCACAGCCCTCGCCGCGCTCGATGAAGATCGGCTCGCGGCCGATCTGCCGCATCGCCCGCACCGGGGAGTTAACTCCTCCCGGCAGAACCTTCACCGCCCGCTGGTACAGCTCGTGAGAACGCACTGGACTCTTAGGTGCCGGTTCCGGTGGGGGTGAAGCGTCTTGTACTTTTTCGCGTTATTCGCGGCGCGGCCGAAAGGCCGCGACCTCGCCGAAAAAGTTAAGCGGAACCCCCACCGGGACTCGGCACCTACGAATGCTCCGCTTCCCACTTCGCGTAATCGTCGGTGAAGTAGTGAAGCCGAATCTTCTTGTACTCGGTCGAGGAGTAGAGGGTGGCGCGATCGTCGGGACCCATCCCGCAGTCCTCGGCGATCGAGTCGAGGACCGCGTCGCACTCCTCCTTGGAGCGGCCGTGGGCCATCGTGAAGACGCTGTAGGGCCAGTCCTCATAGGTGGGGCGCTGGTAGCAGTGGGAGATGCCGCGGAAGGAGGCCATGCGGCCGCCGGTCGCCATGATCTCGGCCTCGGGCACCTTCCAGACGCCCATGCCGTTGGCCGAGAAGCCGGCGCGGCGGTGGAAGAGGATCGCGGCGACGCGGCGCAGCAGCTTGCGGTCGACCATGCCGCCGAGGTGCTCGAGCAGCTCCTCGGTGCTCATCCCGACCTCGGCAGCGGCATCGTCATAGGGGCGCTCGATCGCCTCCATCGGCCCCTGCAGGGCGCGGATCACGGCGATGTCGCGCTCGTCGTAGGGCTGTGCCTCGAGCTCGCGCGGCGGCGAGGCGTCGACCGCGGCGGCGGCGAGGGCGTCGGTGCCCTTCTCCATCTCCAGGTTCATGTTGATCTTGAACAGGGTCAGGGTCGGCAGCTCGCGCATCGACTCGGCGCCGGTCTCCCGCATCAGCGCCTCGAGCGTGCCGGCGAGGCCGAGCTCGGAGTCGGGCGGGGTGGCGATCGTGAACCAGAGGTTGAAGTCGTGGGTGCGCAGGTAGTTGTGCGAGACGCCGGGGTGGGAGTTGACGATCTGGGCGGCGCGCTGGGGATGCTCGGTGTCGACCTTGGCGGCGACCAGCATCGAGTCGTAGCCGAGCGCGCGGGTGTCGAAGATCGGCGTGATCTCGCGGATGATCCGCTCGTCGAGCAGGCGCTTGGTGCGGGCGAGGACGTCGTCGAGCTCCAGCTCCGCCTCGGAGGCGACGAGGGCGAAGGGCTCGGGATCGAGCGGGAAGCTCGACTGCAGCAGGTTCATCAGCCGCTTGTCGGTCTCGTCGAGCGGGATCGCGGCGCCGTCCTTGCGCGAGCGCGCCTTCGACTGCGGGACCTTTACCGAAGCCATCCGCGGCCTCCTTGGCGTAGTAGGTGACGATCGCGTCGGCGCCGGCGCGGCGGATCGAGGTCAGCGTCTCCAGCACCGCGGCGCGCTCGTCGATCCAGCCCTGCTCGGCGGCGGCCTTCAGCATCGAGTACTCGCCGGAGACGTGGTAGGCGGCGAGCGGCGCACCGGTCGCGTCCTTGACCTGGCGCACGACGTCGAGGTAGGGCGTGGCGGGCTTGACCATCAGCATGTCGGCGCCCTCCTCGAGATCGAGTTCGGCCTCGCGCACCGCTTCGGCGGCGTTGGCCGGGTCCATCTGGTAGCCGCGGCGGTCGCCGAACTCGGGCGTCGACTCGGCCGCGTCGCGGAAGGGCCCGTAGAAGGCGGAGGCGTACTTGGCGCTGTAGGCGACGATCGGCACGCCGGCGTGGCCCTCCTCGTCGAGCTGGTGGCGGATCGTCCCGACCCGGCCGTCCATCATGTCGCTGGGCGCGACCGCGTCGGCGCCGGCCTCGGCGTGGGAGATCGCGATTTTGGCCAGCAGCTCGACCGTGATGTCGTTGTCGACCTCGCCGTCGCGGACGAAGCCGCAGTGGCCGTGCGAGGTGTACTCGCAGAGGCAGACGTCGGTGATCACCGTGAGGTCGGGGTGGGCCTCCTTGAGGGCGCGGACCGCCATCTGCACGACGCCCTCGTCGTCGTAGGCGCCCGAGCCGGACTCGTCCTTGGCGGCGGGGACGCCGAAGAGGAGGACGGTGCCGATGCCGGCGGTGGCGATCTCGGTCGCCTCGGCGACCAGCTCGGAGATCGAGAAGCGCTCGATGCCGGGCATCGAGTCGACGTCTTCGCGGACGTTCTCGCCGGCTACTACGAAGAGGGGCTGGATCAGGTGCGCGGGCGACAGGTTGGTCTCTCGAACCAGGCCGCGCAGGGCCTCGGTGCGCCGGAGACGGCGCATGCGTGTGGCGGGAAACGGCATTGGGTTCGAGTTTAGAGGGGAGGGACGGAGAGGCCACTCCCCGGACGAGCGGCCAGGAGGCCGCTCTTGAGTGTCCGGGGAGTGGCCTCTCCGTCCCCAGCTCAAATCTCAAGCCCTGCTCAAGCGCGGTCTAACAATCCGATTACTGGCTACGGATAGCTTTCGGCGGCATGGATGCGGGGACTGGGACGAGTGTGGCCGTGCTGGAGGCGCGCGAGCTGGTTAAGCGCTTCGGCGAGCGGGAAGCTCTGCGGGGGGTCAGCTTCGAGGCCGCGGCGGGGGAGCTGGTGGCTGTGATTGGGCCCAACGGGGCGGGCAAGACGACGCTGCTTTCGATCCTGGCTGGGATTTCCAAGGCCGACGGGGGTGAGGTTCATGTGCCCGAGGGGGAAGTTGGCTGGGTGCCTCAGCAGGCGGCTCTATATAGACGGCTGACTGTTGAGGAGAACCTCTTGTTGTTTGCGCGGCTGGAGAAGCATCCGGATCCGCATGCTTCTTGTGAGGAGATGCTGGAGCTGACCGGGCTGGACGAGCGGCGGGGGGAGATCGTGGCTCGGTTGTCTGGGGGGAACCAGCAGCGGATCAATATTGCGATTGGGCTGTTGGCGCGGCCCTCGGTGCTGCTGCTCGATGAGCCGAGTGTGGGGCTCGATCCGCGGCAGCGGGCGCGGTTGTGGGAGTTCGTCTCGGCGCTGGCCAGCGAACGCGGGACGACGGTGATCTTCTCGACCCACGACATCCAGGAGGCCGAGCGCTACGGCAAGCGGCTGCTCGTGCTCGCCGACGGTGAGGCGCTCTTCGACGGATCCGCCGACGGCCTGCGCGAGGCGGTTCGCGAAGAGGCGCCCGAGGCCGCCGCGCAGGACTTCGAGACCGCCTTCGTCGCCTTCCTCCATCACCGGGGGCACTGATGCGCTGGCTGCTGCTCAAGGACCTGCAGATCCTCCGCCGCTCTCCCCTGCAGGCATTCCTGCTCGTCGCCTACCCGGTGCTGATCGCCGTCCTCGTCGGCTTCGCGATCTCGGGCTCGCCCGACAAGCCCCGCGTCGCCTTCCTCAACGAAGTACCGGCGGAATCGCGCGGTTGCGGTCGGCACCACCGAGCTGCCCAAGATCGGTGTCAGCGAGCGAATCTGCGAGCGGGTCGAGTGCGTCCACGTGAAGAGACCACGCCGAAGCCGTCGATGCAGGTCAGCTCCGGCGACGTGCTCGCGGCGCTGATCCTGCCGGCCGATCTCGTCGACCGGATCAACTCGCTCTCGACGCCGTCGCCGAGCACCCCGGAAGTCGAAGTGATCGTCAACGAGGAGGACCCGGTCAAGGCGCGCCTCGTCAACGACCGGATCAACTCGCTGCTGACCCAGGCCAACCTGGTGATCGCCCGCCAGATCGCCCACGAAGGCGGCAAATTCGTCGGCCTCGTCGTCAACGGCGGAGAGTTCACCGTGCTCGGCCAGGCGATCCAGATCCTCGGCCTCGGCAACACGAGCCGCATCCTCCATGCCGTGCGGGCGACGCTGCCCCCCGGGGCGCTGCGCCAGTCGCTCGACCAGGTCCTTCGCTTCACCACGCTTACCCGCAGCAACCTCGGCACCGCCGGCACCCTGCTCACCCGGCTGACCCAGCCAATCGCGGTCGACAAGCAGGTGGTCAACGCCTCGACTCCGCCGCTCGAAGTCTTCGCGATCGCGGTCGCCGCAACCTTCACCCTGGCCTTCGTCACGGTGCTGCTGGTCGCCGGCTCGCTGGCGCTGGAGCGGGAGGAGAACGCCTTCTCGCGCTTGACCCGGGGGCTGGTCTCACCCTCGGCGCTGCTGACCGAGAAGGTCGCGCTCGGAGTCGCGGTCGGCCTGCTCGTGACCCTGCTTGATGCTCGCTGGCCTGGCCTTCTTCGTGCCCCTGCACTGGAGCCGCTTCGGGCTCTGGCTGCTGGCGATCGTCGCCGGCGGGGCGGGACTGGGAGCCGCCGGCGCGGCGCTTGGTGCGGCGGCGCGAGAGGTGCGAGCGGTCTCGCTGCTCGCCTTCATGGTCACCCTGCCGGTCGCCTTCCTCTCGCTGATCCCCTCCGGCACGGTCGGGCCGGCCCTCTACGACGCGATCAAGGTGATCGCCGCGCTCTTCCCCTTCAAGCCGGCGCTGCAGGCGATGACGGCGGCGCTTGACCCCGGCGGCCCGAGCATCGGCGGGGCACTGCTCCACCTCGGCGATCCTGATCGTCGCCTACGGCCTGCTCGCTCGCCTCGCCCTGCGCCGCTTCAGCGCGGTCTGAGCAGCTACTGCGCCAGGAGGGGGCGGGCCGGAAGCTGCGCCGAACGGGCCTGGGACAGGTCGGGATCGGTGACGTTGGCGAGGACGAAGGACTCGAGGCTGTCGTCGGGACAGAGCGAGGAGCGGACCCGCTCGATCGCCGCCGGCTCGCTGATCGCGGTCGAGCGTCCTACCGCTCGCCGTGACCGCCGCGAGGGCGACCTCGGAGCCGTCGACGAGGAGGCAGCCGTGGCGACTGATGTAGGCCGAGACCTCGCTCAGCTCCTCACCGTCTTCGAGCCGGCAATCGATGCCCTCGAGCAGCTGCGGTTCGTAGTTCGGCTCGGTCGCGGAGATGACGCCGATCTGGGCGCTGGTCATGTAGATGACGTGGACCCGGACCTCGGTCCCTGGGCTGCGCTGGAGGGTCGCGGGCAACGCCCCGTAGGGAGAGAGGTGGGCGGAGTAGACGACGTCGAACTCGCTGAGCCGGGCGGGGACGACGAGCACCGGTTGGTCGCTGAGCGCGAGCTTTCGCGAGAGCACTCGGGGCGCGGCGTTCGAGCCGTAGGCCAGCACCGGCGTGCGCTCCTCGCGGTCGATCTCGAGCTCGGCCGGGTCGAGGGTCTGGTGCCCGAGCTGGACGAAGGGCTCCGACGGCGCGCCGTAGGGATAGCCCAGGGCGCGCTCGACCACGTCGTTTCGCTCGTTCACCCTGCACACCCTTTCGCAATTGCGCGGATAGGGTCAGCGACCATGAAGGTCCTCTTCATCGGCGACGTGGTCGGCGGGCCGGGGCGCCGCGGGCTCGCCGCGGCGATGCCGGAGCTGCGCGAGCGCTTCGCGCCGGAGATGGTGATCGTCAACGGCGAGAACTCCGCCGGCGGCATGGGCATCACCGAGAAGACCGCCGGCGCGCTCTTCGACGCCGGCGCCGACGTGATCACGACCGGCAACCACGTCTACCGCCACCGCGAGGTCTACGGCTTCCTCAACCGCAGCGACCGCGCTGATCCGGCCGGCCAACTATCCCTACGCCAACCCCGGCCGCGGCTACACCGTGGTCGAGATCGGCGGGCGGCGGTGTCGGCGTGATCAACCTCAGCGGCGCGATCGGCCTGCGGGTCGCGCGCTCGCCCTTCCACGAGGTCGACAACATCCTCGAGAAGATCGAGGCCGACTTCGTCATCGTCGACTTCCACGCCGAGGTGACCAGCGAGAAGGTGGCGATGGGCTGGCACCTCGACGGGCGGGTGGCGGGCGTGCTCGGTACGCACACTCACGTGCCGACGGCCGACGCGCGGGTGCTGCCGCAGGGGACCGCGTTCATCTCCGACGTCGGGATGACCGGGTCGCGGACCAGCGTGCTGGGGGTCAAACCGGAGCTGATCCTGGAGTCGATGATCACCCAGATGCCGGTCAAGTTTGAGACGGCTGAAGAGGACGTTTGGGTGATGGGGGCGGTGGTCGATGTCAACGACAAAGGGCTGGCTGACTCGATCACAGCCTGTGATGGTTCCTGCTCCTACGCTCTTAGGTCGGTGTAGCGGTCAGGTCTCCCTATCGCTCGGACGAGCAGCCGGCGGCTGCTCTTGAGTGTCCGAGGATAGGGAGACCTGACCGCCATTGCCACCAAGAGCAGGGGGTAGAACCAGACGATGTAGAGGTAGAACCAGTGGTGCATCGTCAGCTGGACGCCGATTAGGAGGGCCGCCCCCAACGCTGCTACTTGGAAGAGCTGCTTCTCCTTGGGGCGGAAGGCGAAGAGCAGAGCGAGGGCGGCGACTGCCGATCGAGGATCGCGACGCGGAGGGGCTCCAGGGAGGGGACTTGGCCCCAGATGCTGAAGGGGGAGTCGCGGCCGGCTTGGTAGGCGATCGTGCGGTCGTAGACGGTGTGCAGGCCCGGGTCGATTGCGGGCCACAGCAGCAGAGCAAACGCTGTTAGTGCGAAGGCGATGACGAACGCAACTCCCGCGGGTGGCGCCGTAGGGGGGCCCGCCCCCGAGGACGCTTTAGCGACCGCAGGGGGTGGTGGGTCCCCTGCGGCGACAGGACCCGCGGGCCGATACGTCGCAAGCATTGGCACCAACACCGCCGGGGCGAACTTGGCGAAGGTCGCCAGGGCCGCCATCACTCCTCGGGCGGCGGGCTTGGCCAGGACCAGCAGGGTGGCGACCAAGCAGCATCGCCACCAGCGTGTCGTTGGAGTTGGAGAGCAGGGCGAAGGCGGTGTAGGGGTAGGCGGCCCAGCCGAAGGCGAGGGTCGCGGCGAGCTTGTTGCCGGCGGGGCCCGGGGCGGATGCGGCGGCCGAGGAAGATCAGCAGGGCGAAGGTGGCGAGGTCGAAGAAGACGGCGGCGCCGTGGGCCGCGGGGAGGTCGTTCCAGGTTCCCGACCAGGGCCAGATCCGCTCGAAGGGGACGTAGGCGAGGTAGTTGACCGGGCCGTAGGTGTCGCCCTGGGAGACGTCTTCGGGGAAGTTGTCGTAGATCGGTTCGCCGTGGGCGATCCGATCGGCGCCGACCACGCCCGCGTAGCCGACGTCGATCGCGCCCGAGTCGGCCATGTTGAGGCCGACCCGGAAGCCGATCAGGAAGAGGGCCGCGACCAGCAGCCAGGCGGCCGGCCAGACGGGGTCGGATCCCCTCTCCCCCGCCCCGCAACCCGATCCACAGCGCCCGGCCGAAGAGGTAGGCGAGCGGGATGTACTGGAGCGGGACCGAGACGCCGATCTCGGCGCGGTTGAAGAAGAAGTTGGAGACGCCGAAGCCGAGCAGGACGAGCAGGTCGAGGTTGGCGATCCGCCGCAGGCGCCGCCAGTCGACCAGGCCGAGCAGGAAGATCGCGCAGAGGGGCAGGAAGACGTAGGGCGCGTTGAGCTTGTGGCCGAAGGCGCCCGAGTAGCCGCGGGCCATTTTCCAAGCCACCTGGTAGCCGGTCCAGGACTCGCGCACGAGGCCGGTCCGCGGGATCGACGATGACCAGCGCCACCTCCTTGTCGTCGGCGAAGTAGCCGACCTCCCAGTTGCCGTCGACCTTGTTGGCGCTGTGAGTCAGCGCCGCCGTTGGCTCGCCGCTCCTTCGACCACGTTCGGGTCGTCGGCTGGCGATCCGAGCCGCCTTCGAGGCGGCCGACTCTCGCACGCGCCGCTGGCGCGGGACGAGGCGGGAAGGCAGGGCAGACAGCGCACGCAGGCGCGGCCGCCAGCCACCTCAAGTCCGAAGTGCTCGAGCACCGCCGGCGCCACGTCGCGCAGCGTCCACTGCTCGCGCTCGCTCGCGTCGCCGGGCCCGCAGCCGACGAAGAGCAGCGGGCCGAGCGAGTCGCCGGCGTGCAGCGAGCCGTGGCTGCCGCCGCCGGCGTGGGTGACGCCGCCCCAGTCGACCGCCTCGAAGCCGGGCTGCCAGCGAGAGCAGGAAATCGCCGGCGTGGGGAGCGCTGAGCGCCGACCAGACGCGGGCGAGCGGATCGGGGTAGGTCTCGCTGCGCAGCTCGCCGTCCTCGACCGTCGCCTCCAGCGCCTCCAGGTCGCCGTCGAGCTGCCAGCTGCCGCCGCGCAGATCGGCGACCGGCGCCGTCCGGGTCGGAAGCTGAGCCGGCGCCTCGCCCCGTTCGACCACGGCGCTCGCAGCCCGTCGCGCGGGGCGCCCGGCTCGGTCCTCACCAACGGCTGCCCGCCGGCGTCCTCGAGGCGGCAGACGAGGTCGACGCCCTCGATCACGGTCAGCGCCTCGCGCAGCGCCTCGGGGTCGGCGCGCTCCCCCTCCCCCGGCAGGAGGTAGACGTAGGCGGCGCGGCCGGTCGGGCTGACCGCGAGCTGCGCCGGCTCGGGTTCGGACTCGGAGGGCTGCAGCACCGTCCACTCGCGGCCGAGCAGCTCGGCCAGCGGCAGGCCGCGGTGCACCGGCGTCTGGGCGTGGTCGGCGAGCAGGATCACGGCGTAGCTGGTCGAGGAAGGCGTCGAGGCCGCCCGCGGCCTCGACCAGTTTGCCGAAGCAGTGGTCGGCCTTGGCGATCGACTCGACGCTTGCCTCCGGGCCCGTGGCGGTGCGAGTAGTTGTCGTTGTCGGGCAGCGAGAAGAGCAGGAAGTCGAAGTCGTCGGCCTTGGCCAGCTCGGCCGCGCAGCAGGCCGAGTAGCCGTCGCGGTTGCCGGGGATCGAGGTCGATTTGCAGGGCACCTCGCGGCTGGCGTAGAGGTCGCCGTAGAAGAGCTCGGCCGGGCCCCAGGTGTGGTGGCGGAACTTGAGCCGGGTCGCGTCGACCGCGCGGCGCAGCAGGCCCTCGAGCGAGACCTGGTGGCGGTGGCGGCCACGGTAGATCAGGAAGGGCGTGCAGGCGGTGCGCAGGCCGGCGTCGTCGAGCTGCTCGAAGAGCGTCTCGGTCGCCGGGTTGAGGTGGGCCAGGTTCATGTTGTAGACGAGGTCGTAGAGCGAGCGGAAGACGCCGAAGGCGCGGCTCGCCTCCAGCGAGGAGCCGTACTCGACGTAGCGGCGCTCGAGCCGGTGGTACCAGTTCATGCCGCTGATCCAGTGGCCGTCGGCGGCGCGGCCGGTGACCATCTCGGCGCTGGCGACCGGCGTCACCGAGGGGAAGCTGGAGACGCAATCGGGGACGAGGACGCCGCGCTCGATCAGGGCGCCGAAGGTGGGCGCGCGACCCTCGGCGACCGTGCGCTCGAGCATGTCGGTGCGCAGCGAGTCGACGTAGGTGAGGATCAGCTTCTTGGCGGGCACTGCGCCATCCTGACGGACGGCGCCAGCCTCCCGAGGTCCTTACTTTTTCGACGGACGCGTTGGCTGGCGCCGCTAGCTCGCGCGACCAGTCAGACGTTCCGCGTCTGGGGACGGCTGCTAGCGGAGGACGCGGAGGCCGGCGTGTTTGCGCTGGGCGCGCCGGCGTCTTGAGATGCCGAGCCAGACGAGGGCGGCGACGACCAGCAGGATCGCCGGGGAGATCAGGATCGCGATCGCGACGACGATCAGGGCGGCGAGCGAGACGAGGAAGCCGAGTGCGCCGCGCCGCTGCCCTCGCGGCGGCCGGCCGAGCTGACCACGTCGCTGACGACGAGGCAGGCGAAGACGGCGCCGAGCAGGCAGAAGAAGGCGCCGGCAGCGAGTGCTGACGTCGGCGGTGCCGGCGAGCAGGAAGCCGACGACGAGCGCGATCACGCCGGCGAGGATCGTCATCCGGCCACGGGCGGAGCCGTGCGTGCCGGTGGTGCCGGCGAGCATCCCGATCGCGATGCCGATGCCGAGCTCGAGGCAGATGCCGGAGAAAGATCCCACGCCGAAAACCTAACTCCCCGGGCGAGGCGGCGCGGATTCGCCACACTATCCCCCATGTCCGAACCGCCCCACCGGCGTCGCGCCCACGCCAGCAGCAGCGACCTGGAGCGCTACGCGGGCCTCTTCGCCGAGCGCACCCGGGTGATGCGCTCCTCGGCGATGCGCGACCTGATGGCGGTGACGGCGCGGCCCGAGGTGATCTCGCTCGCCGGCGGGCTGCCCGACACCTCGACCTTCCCGCCCCAGACCTTCGCCGCGCAGATGACCCGGATCGCCCAGGAGTCGGCCGCCGAGGCGCTGCAGTACGGCCCGACCGAGGGCTTCCGCGAGACCGTCGACTGCATCGTCGAGGTGATGGGCGCCGAGGGGATGCTCCCCGACCCCGACGACGTGATCGTCACCACCGGCGGCCAGCAGGCGATCGACCTGATCTGCAAGGCGCTGGTCGACCCCGGCGACGTGGTGATCTGCGAGGCCCCCACCTACCCCGGTGCGATCCCGGTCTTCTGCAGCTACCAGGCCGAGACGATCCAGATCGAGTGCGACGGCGAGGGGATGCGGATCGACGAACTCGAAGACGACCCTGGAGCGGCTCGACCTCGAAGGGCGGCGGCCCAAGTTCATCTACTCGGTGCCGACCTTCCAGAATCCCGCCGGGGTGACGATGTCGCTGGAGCGGCGGCGGCGGCTGGTCGAGCTGGCCCGCTCGCGCGAGCTGCTCGTGGTCGAGGACAACCCCTACGGCCTGCTCCGCTTCGGCGGCGAGCCGCTGCCGCCGCTCTACCAGCTCGACGGCGGCGACTTCGTCATCTACATCGGCACCTTCTCGAAGATCCTCTCCCCCGGCATCCGCCTCGGCTGGGCGGTGACGCCGCCGCCGGTGATGGAGAAGGTCGTGCTCGGCAAGCAGGCGTCCGACCTCTGCACCTCGACCCTGACCCAGTACTTCGTCCGCGAGTACTTCAGCGACGGGCGCTGGCGCGAGTACATCGAGAGCCTGATCGAGCTCTACCGCGGCCGCCGCGACGCGATGATCGAGGCGCTGCGGCCGCACTTCCCGCCGCAGGCGAGCTGGACCGAGCCCGACGGCGGCCTCTTCATCTGGGCGACCCTGCCCCCCTACATCGACACCAGCGACCTGCTGGCCAAGGCGCTGCGCGAGGACGTCGCCTTCGTCCCCGGGCAGGCGGCCTACGTCGACGGGCGCGGCCGCAACTCGATGCGGCTCAACTTCTCCGGCGGCAGCGAGGACGAGATCCGCGAGGGCATCCGCCGCATCGGCAAGGTGATCGACGAGCAGGTCGAGCTCTACGGCAGCGCTGACCGGCGAAGCAGCCGGCCGGCTGCCGGCGGCGCGCAAGCGAGGAGCCCGAGGACGCCGAGAACGTCGTTCCCTTCCGCAAGGCGGCGAGGGCGCGTGAAGGTCGCCGTGCTCAAAGGCGGCCGCTCGCTGGAGCGCGGCGTCTCGCTGCGCTCCGGCGCGCGGGTCGAAGACGCGCTGGAGCGACTCGGCCACGAGGTGCTGCCGCTGGAGGCCGACGGCGACCTGGTCAAGCGGCTGGCGGCCGGGCGGCCCGACGTCGCCTTCGTCGCCATGCACGGCCCGGGCGGCGAGGACGGCACCGCGCAGGAGCTGCTCGAAATCCTCGGCATCCCCTTCACCGGGCCCGGCGTTGCCGCCTGCGCCCGCTGCATCGACAAGGTCCTGGCCAAGCACGAGCTGCGCTCGGCCGGGTATCCCGACGCCGGACTGGTTCGCCTTCAACGAGACCGCCTTCCGCGAGCTCGGCGCCGCCGACGCGCTCGGCGGCCTCGAGGAGCGGCTCGGCTTCCCGCTCGTGGTCAAGCCCAGCCGCGGTGGCTCGGCGCTCGGGGATCAAGTTCGCCGAGAACTGGTTCGACGTTCCCGAGGCCCTGGTCTCGGCCTTCAGCTACGACGACCGGGTCCTGCTCGAGCGCTTCGTCGACGGTCGCGAGCTGGCGGTCAGCGTGCTCGGCGACGAGCCGCTGCCGGTGGTCGAGGCGATCCCGCAGAGCGGCGACAGCTACGACTTCGAGGCGCGCTACGAGATCGGCCGCACCTCCTTCGTCTGCCCCGCCGAGCTCGGCGACGGAGGAGTCCGCGGCGGTGACCGAGGCCGCGCTCGGCGCCTACGAGGCGCTCGGCTGCTCGGGCTTCTCGCGCGTCGACCTGATCCTCGGCGACGACGGGCCCGCAGGTGCTCGAGGTCAACGCGATCCCCGGCCTCACCGACACCAGCCTCCTCCCCCAGGCCGCCGAGGCGGCCGGCATGTCCTTCGAGCAGCTGGTCGAGAGGATCCTCGACCTGGCGCTGGCGCCGAGCCGAACGGCCTAGGAGTCCTCGCCTTTGGCGAAGTCGTCGGGGGTGACCTCGTCGAGGAACTCTTTGAATTTGTCGACGACCTCCTCGGTGTCCTCGACGTCGTGCTCGAACTCGATCGCCGACTCCTCGATCACGTCCTCGTCGGCGAAGATCGGCGCCGAGACGCGCACGGCGAGGGCGAGGGCGTCGGAGGGACGCGAGTCGATCTCCATCTCGGTGCCGTTGATCGAGACCGTGATCGAGGCGTAGAAGGTGTTGTCGCGCAGCTCCGTCACCGAGACCCGCTCGCATTTGGCGTCGAGCTGCTCGAGCAGGTCGGAGAGCAGGTCGTGGGTCATCGGCCGCGGCGTCGAGGCCCCCTGCAGCTTCATCAGGATCGCCGCCGCCTCCGGGTGCCCGATCCAGATCGGCAGGAACTTGTTGCTGTCAACCGTCTTCAGCAAGACGATCGGCTGCTTGCCGACCATGTCAAAGCTGACGCCGTAGATCTGCATCTGTTGCACGAGTGGGCGATCCTGGATTCGAACCAGGGACCTCGTCCTTATCAGAGACGCGCTCTAACCAACTGAGCTAATCGCCCGGAGCCAAGCGAAGGATAGCGGGGGAATCGTGCGCCGGCTGGCGCTCAGGTTCAGCGTCGACGGCGGCTGAGGCTGCGGGCCAGGGCGAGCGCCTGATCGAGATCCTCGAGGCGGATCTCGACCGCGATCTCCCCTCCCCTGGGCCGCAGCTTGACCTCGTGGCCGAGCGCCGACTCGAGCTTGTCGGCCGCGTCGCGCAGCGCCTCGGCCTCCTCCGGCGCCAAGGCGGTCTCGGGAGCCCTCTGCTTTCTTTGGCTGGCCAGCCAGCTTGGCCCTGTTCTCGGTCTCGCGGACCGACCAGCCGCCCCGCGCCGCGTCGCGGGCGAGGCGGCGGCGCACGTCGTTGCCCTCGGCGGCGAGCAGGGCGCGGCCGTGGCCCTCGCTCAGCTCGCCCGACTCGAGCAGCTCGAGCGCCTCGTCGGGAAGATCGAGCAGGCGGATCAGGTTGGAGACGGCGGGGCGGCTGCGGCCGACGCGGCGGGCCAGCTCCTCCTTGGAGAGGCCGAGCTCGTCGACCAGGGCGGCGCAGGCGCGGGCCTCGTCGACCGGGTTGAGGTCCTCGCGGACCATGTTCTCGATCAGCGCCACCTGCAGTCGCTCGGCCAGCTCCTGGTCGCGCACGACCGCCGGCACCTTGGCCAGGCCCGCCGCCTGGGCGGCGCGCCAGCGGCGCTCGCCGGCGATCAGCTCGTAGCTGCCGTCGGCGAGGGGACGGACCAGCAGCGGCTGCACGACGCCGTTGGCCTCGATCGAGGAGGCGAGGCCGGCCAGTGACTCGGGGTCGATCTTGGTCCGCGGCTGGTTCGGATTGGGCTTGATCAGCTCGATCGGCAGCTCGCGCAGCTCGCCGGCGTGCTCGGCGGCTCGCCTCGGGCAGGATCGCCGCGAGGCCGCTGCCGAGGCCGCGCTTGCCGCGCTTGGCCGCGCTAGCCACGCTCGGCCAGCTCCTTGGCGAGGGCGCGGTAGGCATCGGAGCCGCGCGAGTTGGGCGAGTGGTCGATCACGGGCAGGCCGTAGCTGGGCGCCTCGGCGACCCGGACGCTGCGCGGTATGACCGTCTCGAAGACCATCTCGGGGAAGTGCTGGCGCAGTTCCCGCTCGACGTCCTGGGCCAGGCGGGTGCGCTCGTCGTGCATGGTGACCAAGCAGCCCCGACACCTCCAGCGCCGGGTTGAGCTCGCGCCGGATCATCGCCAGCGTGTCGAGGAACTGGACCAGGCCCTCCAGCGCCAGGTACTCGGCCTGGACCGGGACGATCACCCGGTCGGCGGCGGTGAGGGCGTTGACGCTGACCGGGCCCAGCGAGGGCGGGCAGTCGAGCAGCGTGTAGGCGAAGCGCTCGCGCACCGGGCCGAGCCGTTCGCGCAGGCGCGTCTCGGAGCCCTCGATCCGCGGCAGCTCGACCGCGGCGCCGGCGAGGTCGCGGTTGGCCGGGCACCAGCCAGAGGTTGTCGGGGCCGGCGGGCCGGGCCGCCTCGGCGACCGAGACCTCGCCGATCAGGCAGTCGTAGGAGGAGGGATGCATGTCGCGCTCGCCGCCCAGGGCGACCGTCGCGTTGCACTGCGGATCGAGGTCGACGAGCAGCGTCTGGGCGCCCGACGGCGGCGACGCAGGCGGCGACGTTGACCGCGGTCGTCGTCTTGCCGACGCCGCCCTTCTGGTTCGAGATCGCGTAGACGACGCCCATGCGGCGCAGACTATTGCTCGGGAGAGGAGCTGCGGAGCCAGCGTCGCTCACCAGAATGACTGCGCGCTCCTCTTGGGGGCCGCGCGAGGCTTGGCGCCTCGGCCTAACCGTAGGGCGCTTCTTGGCCATGCCCGGACGACGCGGGAGCTGGGCGGGGTCGGGCCGAACTTGCGGATCAGGTGCAGGTGGCGATGGTCGCTGCCGGCGAAGGGCCCGACGTGGAGGATCTCCTCGGGTCGCATCGCCAGCGTCTCGGCGGCCCTGGCGAGCTGCGCCTCCTCGTCGGGATCGCGCTTGCCCTTCCAGGCGACGAGGACGCCGCCGTCTTCGAGCAGCGGCGAGGCGAGCTCGGCGAGGGTGGAGAGGCGACCGACGGCGCGGGCGGTCACCGCCGCGTAGGCCTCGCGCCCCTCGCCGGCGGCAAGCTCCTCGGAGCGAGCGTTGATGACGCGGGCGTTGGCGATGCCGGCCGCGTCGATCGCGCGCTGGATGAAGTCGCACTTGCGCCCCACCGACTCGATCAGGTCGACCTGCGCATCGGGCAGGGCAACCGCCAGCACAAGCCCCGGAAACCCTGCTCCAGAGCCAATATCGGCAATTCGCGCGGCCTTCGCGCAGCGGCTCGAACTCAAGCCCCGTGAGGCTGTCCGCAACATGCACCCGCCAGGCCCGCTGCGGATCGGTGACGGAGCTGACCGACGCCCGCTCGGTCTCCAGAAGCTCAAGAACACGCGTGATCGTCGCCCTCTGCGCCTCGTCGAGCGAGCGCCCCGGTAGGGGTGAAGCGTCTTGTACTTTTTCGCGGTCAGCCATCGTCAATCGCCGCAATCGCCGCTCGAAAAAGTTAAGCGAACCCCTACCGGGGCGCTCGCCTACTCGGACACAAGGGGGCGACGACCACGCAGCGACGCGGCTCGTCCCCTTCGCTGTAAGTCTCGACCCCGGAGCGCTCCTTGAGGTGCTCGTGCACCACGCGACGCTCCTGGGCGCTCATCGGGTCCATCTCGACCGAGTGCGTTGCCGGTCAGCGCCTGCTCGGCGGCCCGGTCGGCGCGCGCCGTCAGCGTCTCCCTGCGCCGGTCCCGATAGCCGGCCGCGTCGACAACCACCCGCTTGCGCTCCCGCATCCCGCGGAACGCCGCCTGGTAGGCGATCAGCTGCAGCGCATCGATCGTCTGCCCGCGCTTGCCGATCAGCAGCCCGTAGTCCTCGTCGCCCTCGACCGAAGCCGTGATCCGATCGTCGTCCTCAACGATCTCGACCTCCCCCTCGAGGTCAAGCTCGTCAAGCACCTCCTCAACAAGCTCCCGAACCCGCTCAGCGGGCTCTTGCGGCCAGTCGTCAGCTCCGGTCACGCCGCGCAGTCTATGCGCCAACGCCAACCAGATGAAAGCTTCTGTCTTTTGCCTTCAGCCAAAGCTGAGCGAGGTGACGGGCTGGTGCGACCCCCACCTGGACCGGATCAGCGCCGCTTCTTCTTCTTTTTAGGCGGAGGCGGAGGCGGCTTCGCTGCCGCCACCACCTCAGGCGTAGCCGCAACAGGCGCCGGAATCACGCCGCTGGATCACGTACTGCTGGCCGATCGTCCAGAAGTTGGTCGTGATCCAGTAGAGGATCAGGCCGGCCGGGAAGCTGATCACGAAGGGGACGAAGATGAAGGGCAGGACCATCATCATCATCCGCTGGCTTTTGTCGGCGGTGACCGACATCACCAGGCCCGAGACCAGCTGGGTGCCGACGTAGAGAACCAGCAGCACGATCAGTTCGGCGCCCACGTGCCTTCGCGGTCAGGTCGTTGATGAAGAGGAAGGACGCTTCCGCGCCGCAGTGGCCCGCCTCGCAGCCGATGTCGGCCGGCAGCTCGTGGCGGAGGACGTAGAAGAGGGTGATGAAGACCGGCAGCTGGGCGATCAGCGGGATGCAGGAGGCAAAGGGGTTGACTTTGTTCTCCTGGTAGAAGCGCATCATCTCCTGCTGCATGCGCTGGCGATCGTTTTTGTATTTCGCCTGGATCTCTTTGATCTGCGGCTGCAGCGCCTGCAGGGCGCGCATTCCCTTGAGCTGCCTGTAGGTGAGCGGGATCAGCAGCGCCCTGGTGACAGACCGTCAGGGCGATGATCGACATCCCCCAGCTCAGCCCGGCGCTGTCGTGGAAGAACTGCAGGACCGCGTTGGCGACGTCGATCAGCGGCTGCAGGATGTTCGCTGCCGGGATCACGTGTGCACCTCACCGTGGTGGACGGCGGGGTCGACCGGGCCAACCTTGAGCGTGAAGCGCTCTGGGACGGGATCGAAGCCGCCGTGGCTGAAGGGGTTGCAGCGCAAGCAGGCGCCAGGCGGCGAGCAGGCATCCGCGTCCGGCGCCAAAGCGACGTATCGACTCGGCGGCGTAGGTCGAGCAGGTCGGCTCGTAGCGGCAGCGGCGGGGAAAAGCCGGCGAGATCCGGCGCTGGTAGGCGCCGATCATGGCCAGTAGGACACGTTTCACGTGGAACGCTTCTTCCCTGGCGAGCCCGCGAGCGCCTCCTCGATGCTGGCCCGGACGCCCGATGACCCGTCGCGCTCGATCAGGTCGCCGATCTCCGGACGGGCGACCAGGACGAAGTCATGGCTGGTCGGGAAGCTGGTCGGAAAGACCCCAGAAGGTCTCGCGCAGGACGCGCTTGACCCGGTTGCGGTCGACCGCGCCGCCGACCTTGCGGCTGACCGAGACTCCGAGCCTCACCTCGTCCGTCCTCCTCGTCCTTACGGGGAAAGCTGTAGAGAACGAGGTAGCGGGTGGCATGTGAGGATCCGTCGCGGTAGACGCGGTCGAACTCGCCGCTGCGCGAGAGGCGGCGTCGTTTCGCCGCCATCTAGGGAGTGAGGCGCTTCCGGCCTTTGCGGCGGCGGCGCTTGAGGATCGCCCGACCCCCGCGCGTGCTCATTCGCGCCCGGAATCCGTGCGTCTTCGCCCGCTTCCGCTTCTTCGGCTGATAAGTCCGCTTCATCGGGCGTCGCAGTATACGGACGCGCCGCCGAGCGAGGAGACTCGCCGCAGAAATGATTTCGGCGGCATTTGCGGGGGGGCCGATTTCGGCCTCGTCCAGGCGTCGCTATGGTCGGCCGTCGGTGCAAGATGACGCGGCGAAACAAGACCTCGACTCCCTCTGGAAGGACGTGCAGGGCCGACTTGCGGGCCTCCGTCCCACCGTCGACGTTCCAGCTCTGGCTGGAGCCGCTGAAGGTCGTCGGCAGCCGAGCCGAGACGCTCCTCCTCTCCGCCCCCGAGGGAATCCGGGCCTGGACCGAGCGGCGCTACTCGGGCCTGATTCGCGAGGCGCTGACCGGCGCCGGCTCGCAGCTCAGCGACGTCAGCCTCGTCGCCGAAGGAGAGGCGGCTCGAGCGCGGAGGCCGAGCTGCGGTCCCGGCCTCGACCTCAACGTCAACTACACCTTCGACCGCTTCGTCATCGGCGAGGGCAACCGCGTCGCCCACGCCGCCGCGCTGGCCGTGGCCGAGGCGCCGTCGGAGGCCTACAACCCGCTCTTCCTCCACGGTCCCCCCGGGCTCGGCAAGACCCACCTCCTGGTCGCGATCGCCAACTACCTCGAGGCCTCCGCCCCGGCTCTCAACGTCCGCTACACCACCGCCGAGTGCTTCACCAACGAGTTCGTCACCGCGCTGCGCAACGCCGGAGCCGAGGAGTTCAAGCGCCGCTACCGCGACCTCGACGTGCTGCTCGTCGACGACGTCCAGTTCCTCGAGGGCAAGCGCCACACCGAGGACGAGTTCTTCCACACCTTCAACGCGCTCTACGAAGGCGGCAGCCAGCTCGTCCTCTCCGCCGATCGCATTCCCAGCGAGCTCTCGACCCTCGAGTCGCGCCTGCGCGATCGCTTCGAGTGGGGCCTGACCATCGCCGTCGAGCCGCCCAACCTGGCCACCCGCCTCACCGTCCTGCGCCGACTCGTTCGCGAGGCGGGGGTCGACACCGAAGGCGACGTGCTCACCGAGCTGGCGCACCGGATCGACATCAACGTGCGCCAGCTGCACGGCGCCCTCACCCGCCTCATCGCCCACGCCTCGCTGACCGCCAAGCCGCTCAGCCCCGAGCTGGTCGACGCCGTCATTCCCAAGTCCGCGCCGGCGCCCGAGACAGACCCCGGTCGAGGAGATCCAGCAGCGGTCTCCGCCGCCTTTGGCATCTCGCGAGCGGAGCTCGTCGGCTCGACCCGGGCCGCCACCCCGCTCAGCGCTCGCCAGGTCGCGATCTACCTCACCCGCGAGCTGACCGACCTCTCGCTGCCGCAGATCGGCCGCCTCTACGGCGGTCGCGATCACTCCACCGTGCTCAACTCGATCCGGCGTGCCGAAGCCCGCTGCGGCGAGGACGCCGTGCTCGCCGCGCGGGTCGACGAGCTGCGCGCCGCAATCCACAACAGCTCCACAGGCCGCCGCCTGACGGCCGACGACACTGTAAGAATCAATGCTTTCCCACAGAGCCCTCCACAGCCAGCCAACCGCTGGCTCAATGCGGATTCGCGGCCCTTTCCCGCTTTTCCACAGGTACTAACCCAACTCAAGAAGGCATTGATCACTTGAAGCTGACAACCAAACGAGACGAGCTTGTCGCCAAGCTCTCAGTCGTCTCCAGAGCTGTATCGACCCGCGCCGCGACCCAGTCGCTCTCCGGGATCCTGCTCAACGCCGGCGAGGATGGGGTCAGCCTCAGCGCAACCGACCTGGAGATGGGCCTGAAGACGAAGCTCGCCGCCGAGGTCGACGGCGAGCGGCTCGGTCCTCCTCCCCGGCCGCCTGCTCGCCGAGGTCTCGCCGCTCGCTCGGCGACCCGACGGTGGAGATCGAGCTGCGCGAGTCGGAGCGCGACGTCGAGATCCGCAGCGGCGGCTCGAGCTTTCACCTCCGCGTCCTGCCCAGCGAGGACTTTCCCGCCTTTCCCGAGGAGGAGGGCGAGCCGCTGACGATCCCGGCCGCCGGCGCTCGCCGCGACGGTGGACCTGGTCGCCCGCGCCGCCTCGCGCGACGACATGCGGCCGGTGCTGACCGGCGTGCTCGTCAGCGCCAGCGGCTCGGAGATGACGATGGTCGCGACCGACTCCTACCGGCTCGCGGTCAAGCGCACCGAGCTGGAGAGCGCGATCGGCGGCGAGCTCGAGGCCAACATTCCGGCCAAGGCGCTGCGCGAGCTGGGCCGGATCGTCTCCGCCGATGGCGTCGAGACCGTCTCGGTGGCGCTGCAGCGCAACCAGGCCATTTTCAAGGCAGGGGCGATCGTCCTCAACACGAGGCTGATCGAGGGCCAATTCCCCAACTTTCGACAGCTCCTGCCGGAGTCCTACGAGCACGATGTGCGGCTGCCGCGCCCGGAGCTGCTCGACGTCACCCGCCGGATCAGCCAGCTGGCCCAGCGCAACGCGCCGCTGCGGCTCTCCTTCTCGCCGGGCGAGCTGACAGATCGCCGCCTCGACGCCCGACGTCGGCGACGCGGAGGAGACGATGCCGGCCGCCTTCGAGGGCGAGCCGCTGGAGATCGGCTTCAACCCCGAGTTCCTGCGCGAGGGGATCGAAAGCGTCGAGGGCGACGAGGTGATGCTGCGCCTGATCTCGCCATTGCGCCCGGGCCTGCTGCAGCCGGTCGACAACGAAGACTTCCGCTACCTGGTGATGCCGATCCGCCTCAACGTGTGAGCGCGGCCGGTGCTGGTCACCGTCGTCGAAGCGAGACCGCTGCGGAGCCTGGCCCAGGCGCGGATCGAGCTTGGGCCGGGGATCGTCAGCCTCGTCGGGCCCAACGGCGTCGGCAAGACGAACCTGCTCGAGGCGCTCTACTTCGCCCTCACCGGCCGCTCGTTTCGCACCTCCGATCGCCGCGACCTGATCCCCTTCGGCGGCTCCTTCGCCCGCGCCGAAGCGACGATCCGCGACGACGATGGGATCGAGCGCCACCTGCTCGCCTCGGTCAGCCGCGCCGAGGGCCGCCGCCACCTGCTCGACGGCAGCGCTGCCGATCCGGCGACGCTGGCTCGCAGCCGCCCGCCGGTCGCGGTCTTCTCGCCCGACCGTCTCGTCGCTGGTCAAGGGCCCGCCGGCCGAGCGC
Organism: uncultured Solirubrobacterales bacterium; assembly: GCA_963702065.1. Lineage (GTDB taxonomy): Bacteria > Actinomycetota > Thermoleophilia > Solirubrobacterales > 70-9 > VRUE01. Next base: position 2,422,518 of record OY969705.1, on the reverse strand, counting down.
CGCGCCCACCTCGACGGCTTCGTCGCCGCTCGCTGGCCCAGCCGGGCCGAGCTGCGCCAGCGCTTTGGCCAGGCGCTGGCGCAGCGCAACGCCCTGGTGGCCGCGCTCGCCGCCGGCCACGGCGCCCCGAGCCAGCTCGATGCCTGGGACGCGACGCTTGCCGACGCTGCCGCGGCGCTGATCGCGGCGCGGGACGAGGCCGTGGCCGAGCTCGCCGACCCCTTTGCCGACGCCGCCGCCGAGCTGGGTCTCGAGGGCGGGGGGGAGGTCGAGTACGCGCCACGAGCGGCCGGTTCGGCGGAGGAGATCCGCGCCGGTCTGGACGAGCGTCGCGACGCCGACCTGCGGCTGGGCCGGACCTCGTGGGGGCCCCACCTCGACGAGCTCAAGATCGACGCCGGCGGGCGCTCCCTGCGCCGCTACGGCTCGCAGGGTCAGCAGCGCGCCGCCCTCCTCGCCCTGCTCTTCGCCGAGCGCGACGTCCTGCTCGCGGCGCGCCGGCGTTGCGCCGCTGCTCCTGCTCGACGACGTGATGAGCGAGCTCGACCCCGACCGTCGCGCGCGCCTGGTCGACCGCCTCGCCAGCGGCGGCCAGGCGGTGATCACGCGCGGCCGCGGAGGACTCGCTGCCGGAGCGGGCGAGGGACAGCGTGGTGCGGATGCCGCTGCGCTGCGGCGGAGGCGGCCGCCGCATGAGCCGCCGCCGCGCCCCGCGTCCGGCCGGCACCGCCCTGCGTGCCGCGCTCGAGCAAGCCGCTCCGAAGACGCCGCTGGCGGCGCCTGCAGTCGGTCTGGGCGGAGCTGGTCGGCGAGCGCATCGCCGCTGTTGCCCGACCCGTCTCCGAACGCGGCGGCGAGGTGACGGTCGAGTTGCTCAGATTCCGTCTGGGCGCAGGAGTTGGATTTGATGCAGGCGCAGCTGCTGCGAGCGTCTGCGAGAGCGGCTCGGCGAGCACGCCCCGCAGAGTTTGCGCTTCCGTGTGAGAGATGACTGAAAGTAATTTCAAATATGGCTGATTTGCAGGACTTTTATTTGCCCCAGGGCGGCTCCGAGGGGGTCCGAACTGGTATCCTTATGTCAACTTGCGTTTCTGCCCCGACCCAGGGCGGCGAAAGCCCGAAAGGTCGGGGTTTTCTATGAGAGCGGGAAGGGATTAATTGCCTGAGAAGACGAATACGGCCGCGCAGAAAAAAGGCGGCTCGGAGTCCTACGGCGCCAAGGACATCACCGTCCTCGAGGGCCTGGAAGCGGTTCGCAAGCGGCCGGGTATGTACATCGGCTCGACCGGGCCGCGCGGCCTTCACCACCTGGTCTACGAGGTGCTCGACAACTCGGTCGACGAGGCGATCGCCGGCTACTGCGACAGCGTCCGCGTCGTCCTGCACCCCGACAACAGCTGCACCGTCATCGACAACGGTCGCGGCATCCCGGTCGACGAACTGAAGAAAGAGAAGCGCCCGGCGGCCGAGGTCGTGCTGACCACGCTTCACGCCGGCGGCAAGTTCGGCGGCGAGGGCTACAAGGTCTCCGGCGGCCTGCACGGTGTCGGCATCTCCGTCGTCAACGCGCTCTCCGAGAAGCTCCACCTCGAAATCAGCCGCGACGGCGCGGTCTGGACCCAGGACTACGAGCGCGGCAAGCCGCAGGCGGATCTTCACCGCGGCGACGCGCAGCGATTCGCACGGCACCACGATCACCTTCCTGCCCGACGACGAGATCTTCGACGAGCTCGAGTTCGACTACGCGACCCTGGCCGAGCGCCTGCGCGAGACCGCCTTCCTCACCCGCGGCCTCAAGATCGAGCTGGTCGACGAGCGAGCGGCGGGCCAGAAGGACACCTTCCACTACGAGGGCGGCATCGTCGACTTCGTCGCCCACCTCAACGAGAACAAGGACCCGCTGCACCGCAAGACGGTCTTCTTCGAGAACGAGACCGACGACGGCCAGGTCGAGGTGGCGATGCAGTGGAACTCCTCCTACCAGGAATCGATCTTCAGCTTCGCCAACAACATCAACACCCACGAGGGCGGCTCCCACCTCTCCGGCTTCCGCTCGGCGCTGACCCGCACGCTCAACGCCTACGCGCGCGGCAAAGGCCTGCTCAAAGAGAAAGACGAGAACCTCACCGGCGACGACGTGCGCGAGGGGCTGACCGCGGTGATCTCGGTCAAGCTGGCCGACCCGCAGTTCGAGGGTCAGACCAAGACCAAGCTCGGCAACCCGCCGATCGAGGGCCTGGTCAAGGAGTCGGTCAACCGCAAGCTCGGCGAGTTCTTCGAGGAGAACCCGGGCGAGGCGAAACGGATCGTCGGCAAGGCAGTCGATGCCGCCCGCGCCCGCCAGGCGGCCCGCAAGGCGCGCGACCTGACCCGCCGCAAGTCGGCGCTGGAGAACTCGACCCTGCCGGGCAAGCTCGCCGACTGCACCGTCCGCGACCCGGCCCTGGCCGAGCTGTTCATCGTCGAGGGTGATTCCGCCGGCGGCTCGGCCAAGCAGGGCCGCGATCGCAACACCCAGGCGGTGCTGCCGCTGCGCGGCAAGATCATCAACGTCGAGAAGGCGCGGATCGACAAGGTCCTCTCCAACAACGAGATCCAGGCGCTGATCACCGCGGTCGGCACCGGCATCCGCGAGGAGTTCGACGTCAAAGAGGCGCGCTACCACAAGGTCGTGCTGATGACCGACGCCGACGTCGACGGCGCCCACATCCGCACCCTGGTGCTCACCTTCCTCTACCGCGAGATGCCGGAGCTGATCGAGGCCGGCTACGTCTACATCGCCAAGCCGCCGCTCTACAAGCTGAAAAACGGCAAGCAGGAAACCTACGTCGAGAAGGAGTCCGAGCTCGAGGAGCTGCTGCTGCGCGACAAGCTCGAGCAGATGGAGGTGACCGACGCAGAGCGGCGAGACGCACAAGCTGACCGCCACCCGCTGGCAGCGCTTCAACCGGCGGCTGAAGGAGCACGAGGGCTGGGCCGACTCGCTGCAGGCCGACTTCGGCCACGAGCTGATCCGCTTCCTCGGCGAGTCGGAAATCCTCGACCGGGGCGTCACCTCGCTCGCCGAGGTGAAGGACGTGCTCAACGGCGACGCCGGCGAGGTCGAGCCGTTCGACACCGAGATCGTCTCCGAATCCGGCGACGAGATCCTCGTCCGCGCGGTCCATCGCCGCGACGGGCTGGCCAAGGCCTTCGAGCTCTCCGCCGGCCTCTTCGAATCGCACGACTACCGCCGCCTGGTCGAGTCGCACCGCGAGCTGCTGAGCCAGGTCGGCCGACCGCCGTTCAAGGTCTCGCTCGATCAGAAAGAGAAGACGGCGGAGTCGTTCGCCGAGCTGCGACGGATGGTGCTGGACCTGGCCCGCCACGGGGTCACCATGCAGCGCTTCAAGGGCCTGGGCGAGATGAACGCCGAACAGCTGCGCGAGACGACGATGGATCCGGCCAGCCGCACCCTGGAGCGGGTCCAGATCGACGACGCGGCGATGGCGGAGAAGATCTTCACCGACCTGATGGGCGACAAGGTCGAGCCGCGCAAGGCCTTCATCGAACGGCACGCCAAGGAGGTGCGGTTCCTCGATGTCTAACGCAGGGCGACCGGTCGAGGAGGGGCGGATCTAGTGGAGGGCGCAGAAGCACTCACCGGCGGGCGGATCGAGGAGCGCGAGCTGACGACCGAGATGCGCTCGTCGTATCTCGACTACGCGATGAGCGTGATCGTCGGCCGGGCGCTGCCCGACGTGCGCGACGGCCTCAAGCCGGTGCACCGGCGCGTGCTCTACGCGATGCACGACCTCGCCCTGCAGCCGAACCGGCCCTACCGCAAGTCCGCCTTCATCGTCGGCGAGGTGATGGGCAAGTACCACCCGCACGGCGACTCGGCGATCTACGACACGCTGGCACGGATGGCGCAGCCCTTCTCGCTGCGCTACATGCTCGTCGACGGCCAGGGCAACTTCGGCTCGATCGACGACGATCCACCCGCCGCGATGCGGTACACCGAGGCGCGCCTGGCCCGCCTCTCGACCGAGCTGCTGCGCGACATCGACGCCGACACCGTCGAGTGGGGACCGAACTACGACGAGTCCCAGCAGGAGCCGCTGGTGCTGCCGGCGCGCTTTCCCAACCTGCTGGTCAACGGCTCGTCCGGGATCGCGGTCGGGATGGCGACCAACATCCCGCCGCACAACCTGAGCGAGTCGATCGGCGCGGTCAAGGCCTACATCGCCAACCCCGGGATCGACCTCGCCGGGCTGATGGAGCACGTCAAGGGCCCCGACTTCCCCGGCGGCGGCATCATGAGCGCCGAAGGCATCGCCGACGCCTACGCCTCCGGCCGCGCCTCGGTGCGGATCCGCGCCCGCGCCCACGTCGAGCCGCTCAAGGGTGGCCGCGACGCGATCATCGTCACCGAGCTGCCCTTCATGGTCAAGAAGGGCGGCGAAGGCGGCCTGATCACGAAGATCGCCGACCTCGTCCGCGACAAAAAGATCACCGGCATCTCCGACCTGCGCGACGAGTCCGATCGCTCCGGCATGCGCCTGGTGATCGAGACCAAGCGCGGCGGCGACCCGCCCGAGGTAGTGCTCAACCAGCTCTACAAGCGGACCGCGATGCAGAGCACCTTCGGCGTCAACATGGTCGCCCTCGTCGACGGAGTGCCGAAGACGCTCGGCCTCAAGGAGCTGATCGAGCACTACGTCAACCACCAGCGCGAGGTCGTGATCCGCCGCACCCAGTACGAGCTGCGCCGCGCCGAGGCCCGCGCCCACATCCTCGAGGGGCTGCTGATCGCGCTCGAGAACCTCGACGCGGTGATCGCGCTGATTCGTGGCTCGGCCGACACCGATGACGGCCAAGGCGGGCCTGATCGAGCGCTTCGAGCTCTCCGAAGAGCAGGCGCAGGCGATCCTCGACATGCGCCTCGCCCGCCTCACCGCGCTGGAGTCCGACAAGCTGCGCGAGGAGCACGAAGAGCTGGCCAAGCGGATCGCCGAGCTGCGCGCGATCCTCGGCGACCCGGCCCGGATCGACGCGGTGATCGTCGAGGAGCTCGACGAGGTCGACAAGCGCTACGGCGACGAGCGGCGCACCGAAGTCACCCACTTCGAGGGCGACATGAACATCGAGGACATGATCGCCGACCAGCAGATGGTGATCTCGATCACCCACTCCGGCTACGCCAAGCGGCTGCCTCTCGCGACCTACCGCCAGCAGCACCGCGGCGGGCGCGGCGTGATGGGGATGGACATGAAGGAGGACGACTACATCGAGCATCTGCACATCTGCTCGACCCACGACTTCCTGCTCTTCTTCACCAACCGCGGCAAGGTCTACCGGCTCAAGGTCTACGAGCTGCCCGAGGGCTCGCGCACCTCGAAAGGCCGCGCCCTGGTCAACGTGCTGCCGCTGCGCGACGGCGAGAAGGTGACCGCGGTGATCCCGACCCGCGACTTCAGCGAGAACAAGTACCTGGTCTTCGCCACCGCTCAGGGCCTGGTCAAGAAGACCGAGTTCAAGGCCTACAACACGCCGATCCGCGCCGACGGGATCATCGCGATCAAGATCCGCGACACCGACGAGCTGGTCCAGGTGCGCCTCACCTCGGGCGACGACGACATCCTGCTCGTCTCCAAGTCCGGCCACGCCTCGCGCTTCTCCGAGGAGACAGTGCGGCCGATGGGCCGCGACACCAGCGGCGTCAAAGGCATGAACGTCTCGGCCAAGGTCAACGGCGAGCCCAACCGCGTCCTGGCGATGGACATCGCCCGCGACGACTCCGAGCTCTTCGTCGTCACCGAGAACGGCTACGGCAAGCGCACCTCGGTCTCCGAGTACCCGGTCAAGGGCCGCGGCACCAAGGGCGTGCTGACGGCAAAGCTGACCGCAAAGAAGGGCGGCCTCGCCGGCGCCCTGATCGTCCGCGAGCACCAGGACCTGCTCTTCATCTCCCAGAGCGGCATGGTCCAGCGCACCCGCGCCGGCGGCATCTCCCAGATGGGCCGGCCGACCCAGGGGGTGCGGGTGATGAACATGAAGGACGACGACAGCGTCTCGGCCGTGGCCCTGGTGGTTGACGACGACTCACCGACGGACGAGCCGGACGAGCAAGAGCAGCCCGAGTAGAGGCGTGGGCAAGCTCTCCCAGCACCGCCGAAGGGCGCCGAAGCCACCGGGACGAAGCTCTCGACGAGTTGCTCCGCGAAGAGCGACGGTGTCTCCCCCACGCCCCTCCTGCAGCTTAGCAGTAGGCTGACCCGGATGCGCTGCGCCCTCGATGAAGTCCGCGGCGACGTGATCATGCCGGTCTTCTACGCGGACGCCTCGGCTCTTTTCAAGCTAGTTCGCGAGGAGACCCAGTCGAGCGCCTTGCGCCTACTTGGGAGCGTGAATTGGTCGCTGACCGGTCGCGAGCTCCGCGCGCGGCGAGGGATGGCCTGCCGTCACTTGCTGCTGGAACGCGCGCGAAGTGACGGCGCTCTCGCGCTCGATCAAGCTCCTCTCTGAGCGGCGCTTGCCGAGCCGGCGCTTCGACCTCGATGCCATCACGTCGCGACGGCGTTGACCTCCCCCAGTTGAGGCGTTCGTGACCTACGACGAGCGCCAGGCAGCCGCCGCCGCTCGCCGGCCTGCGACCGTGGCCCTGACGCTGAGCTTCCGCAGCTCAGCCGCCGGCAAGTACTGCTGCCAGCCGCCGGAATGCTCGGGCTCGCCACCTGGATGAACACCGTCGGCCCCGGCGCCTTCGGCGTGTTCTTGGGGTGCATGTGGATCTCGCGGGGCAGGCGGTTGCCCTTGCGGCGGTTGCAGCTGGCGCAGGCGGCGACGATGTTCTCCCAGACCGATTTGCCGCCGCGGCTGCGGGGGATGACGTGGTCGACGGTGAGGCCCGATTTGCGCGAGCCGCAGTACTGGCAGGTCCACGAGTCGCGGGCGAGCACCGCGCGGCGGGTGATCTTGCGGCGGTGCGCTTCGCGGGGGATCCGCACGTAGCTGACCAGGCGGATCACGTCGGGGCGCTCCATCGTCATGTGCTCGGAGTGGATCGCGCCCTCGCGGCGCTCGAGCAGCTCCGCCTTTTCCTTCGAGCAGCAGCACAGCAGCCCTTCTCAACGTGCACACGTTGATCGGCTCATACGTCGCATTGAGAACAAGGACGCGTGCCATATTGCTCGGGAATTCTACGCAGTCGGGTACGAGCCCAAGATTCGAACCGACTCGGCCTTGCCTCGCAGGGCCTCAACGGCCTCCGCAACGGCGGTCTCCGAATAGCGCTCCTTCGAGGTCGCAGAAGAACATGTAGCGGCCCAGTCCGAGCCGCAGCGGCCGCGACTCGATCCGGGTCAGGTTGACCTCGCGGGAGGAGAACTCGCTGCAGGGCGTTGACCAGGGCGCCGGGGTGGTCTTCGCCGAGCTCGGAGAAGACGAGCGAGGTCTTCCAGGCGCCGCCGCCACTCGGCTCGGTGCCCGCCGGCGCGATCCAGACGAAGCGGGTGACGTTGTTGGCCTCGTCCTCGATCCCCTCGCGCAGGATCGTGCAGCCGTAGAGCTCGGCCGCCGCGCCGGCGCCGATCGCGGCCCAGGGCGCCTCGGACTCGCTGACGAGCCTGCACCGCCTCGGCGGTGCTGCTCGACGCTCTGCGCGCTCGGCGCCGGGCAGGTGCTCGCGCAGGAAGCGGGCGCACTGGGCGAGCGGCTGGGGGTGCGAGAGCACCCCCTCGATCTGCTCCAGCTCGACGCGGCTCGCGGGCGATCAGCATCGCCCGCACGGCGAAGTCGTGCTCGCCGACGATCGTCACCTCGCTCGGCATCGAAGGCGAGCGTGTCGAGGGTGCTGCGCACCGACCCCTCGATCGAGTTCTCGAAGGGGACCAGGGCCCGCTCCGCCTCGCCGCGCTCGACCGCGAGGATCGCGTCGTGGATGGTCGGCGTGCGCAGCGGCTCGAACTCCTCGCCGCTCGCCAGCGCCTCGCGCAGGGCGTCCTCGGTGAAGGTCCCGGCCGGTCCCAGATAGGCGATCCGCACGCCGGCGACCTGCCTATTCGAAGGCGACCGTGTAGCTGGCTTCGTTGTTTTCGGAGACCTGCTCGCCGGGCACCGTGTCGACTTCGACTTCGAGCGTCACTTCGCCGCTCGGCGCCGGCGTCAGCGGGATCGGACGGTCGCGGTTTCGCCGGCGCCGATGCTGTCGATCGTCCCCTGAGAGGGTGGTGCCGCCGCTGACGCTGACCGAGACGTTGATCCCGTTCTCGGTCGATTCGCCCTGGTTCTGCGACTTCGACTTCGACTTCGGGGGTGCCTTCGCTGGCCACCGAGGTGGTCGATTCGGCGGTCAGTTCGGTGCCGTTGACGCTGGTGCTGATCAGGCCGAGCCCGTGCACGCCGCCGGCGTCGCAGCCGCCGCTCGAGCCGCTGACCGAGCCGAGCGCCGCGCTGACTTCGCTTTCGTCGAGCCACGTGGTCCCGTCGGGGAGGAAGACGCTCTTCGGCACGTCGGTGCCCTCGATCCCGTTGGCGGCGAGCACGCCGTTGATCTCCGGCCGCACCACCGCCGCGTAGAGCACGTCGCTGCCGAGCAGCTTCTGCATCTGCGCTGGCGATGCTCTTGCGTCGCCTGCTCGGCGCCGACGTCGCCGAGCGCGGTGCTCATCTTTTCGGCGATTTCGTTCATCGCGCTCGCCGCGCAGCTCGTAGACCAGCTCGAGCGCGTTCTGGGCGTGGCTCATGTCGCCGGGCGCGCTGAGGCCGTCGACGCGGCTGGCGTAGTTGTCCATCGCGCTGCGGTCGGCGTTGACCTGGTTGATGAATTCGGTCACCGAGAGGCTGCCGGGTTCGTCGAGCTTGTCGAAGAAGGTCTTGCTGGTCTGGTCGGTCTCTTCGACGATCTGGGTGACGTTGCGGGCGTAGTCGCTCAGCGCCCGGTTCTTGCGCGCGTCGAGGCAGCCCTTGACCCCGAGCACGATCAGGATCAGCAGCAGCAGGCCGCCGCCGAGCGCGAGCCCGCGGCGCAGCAGGATCTGCTGACGTTCGGGGCGACGGCGAGGCCGTGGCCGTCGACCCGGCCGGGTTGCGGCGGAATCCTCCAAGAAGCAGGGAGTATGTCGCAGGAGGAAGCGGATTCGCGGCGAAGCCGCGAGAGTGCATTGGTCGGCTCGCTCGTCCTCAACCGCTTCCTGATCGAGCGCCGCATCGGCAGCGGCGGCTTCGGCACGGTCTACGAGGCCTGGGACGGGCGGCTCGAGCGCCCGGTCGCGGTCAAGGCGATCGAATCGGCCGGCGCGCCGGGATCCGACCGCGTGCTGCGCGAGGCGCAGGCCGCGGCCCGGCTCAACCACCCCGGCATCGTGACGCTCTACGAGATGGGCGAGGAGGACGGCAACGCCCTGCTCGTCACCGAGCTGGTCGACGGCTCGACCCTGGCCCAGCTCAACCGCGACGGCACGCTCAGCGACCGCGAGATCGGCGAGATCGGCGCCGACCTCTGCGAGGCGCTCGACCACGCCCACTGCCGCGCCGTCGTCCACCGCGACATCAAGCCGCAGAACGTCCTCGTCACCGAGGGCGGCGAGCCGCGCGCCAAGCTGATGGACTTCGGCGTCGCCCGCCTCGCCGACGCCGCCGCCCTGACCGCCCCCGGCGACGTCGTCGGCACCCTCGCCTACATGGCGCCCGAGCAGGCCGAGGGTCGCACCGCCGGGCCCGAGGCCGACGTCTACTCCCTGGCGCCTGATGCTCTACGAGTGCTGGAGCGGCGAGCACCCGACCCGCCGCTCGACCCCGGCGGCGACGGCGCGGGCGATCGGCGCCCGCCTGCGCCCGCTGCGCCGGCTGCGCCCCGACCTGCCGCGCGAGCTCTGCGACGACGGTCGACGCCTGCCTGCAGACCCGCCCGGATCGCCGGCCCGCCGCTGGAGGAGCTGGGCGAGCGCGATCGAAAGCTCGCTCGACCGCCTCGCCGAGCAGCCGCCGCGCAGCGAGCGCGCGCTGCCCCTGCGCCTCGGCGCGATCGCCGCTCGCCGCCGCCCTGGGTGCCTGGCTCGCCGTCGGTCACGGCGTCCTGCTCCCGTAGGATTCGAGCCGGCCTTCCCCGCCAACCGGCGAGACTGGCGCCGCGCTCGCGAAAAGGAGCCACCGATCAGCGTTCTACGCAACCTCGAGAGTCGGATCGAAGGCCTCGTCGAGGGGGTCTTCAGCCGCGCCTTCAGCTCCGAGGTGCAGCCGGTCGAGCTGGCCCGCAAGCTGGCCAAGGAGATGGACGCCCACAAGACCGCCGGCGGTCGCCCGCGTCTACGTGCCCAACGAGTACACCGTCTTCCTCTCCGAGCAAGGACCGGGTCAAGCTCGAGGGCTACGAGCGCTCGCTCGAGCAGGAGCTCTCCGGCTACCTGCTCGAGCACGCGCGCCGCCGCGACTACGACCTGCTCACCCGGCCCGGCGGTCGAGTTCAAGACCGACGAGCGCCTGCGGCTCGGCGAGTTCGGCATCCAGACCCGGCTGGTCAAGCCGCCGGCGCACGAGGGCGAGGCGCCGCGCCAGGGCGAGGAGGGCCACACGATGGTCTACTCGGCGGTCAAGGAGCGACCGGCCGCGGCGGCCGAGCCCCGAGCAGCGGGCCGAAGCGATGGTCACCACCCGCGCCGTCGTCTCGCTCGACGACCGCCGCTACGTGCTCGAGGGGCCGCGGGCGACGATCGGTCGCTCCAAGGAGCGCCGAGTGCGTGCTCAGCGACCCCAACGTCTCCCGCCGCCACGCCGAGCTGCGCCGCTCGCAGACCGGCGACTGGACGATCGCCGACCTCGGCTCGACCAACGGCATCAAGGTGAACGGCCGGCGCGTCTCCTCGCTCGCGGCTCAGCCCCGGCGACCAGGTGACGCGTCGGCACCACGACCTTCCTGTTCGACATCGAGCAGTGAGCGCCGCGCGCGCTAGTGGACTACGACCCGATCTCCGTCGCCCTCAAGTTCGGCTTCCTCGCCGTCCTCTACCTCTTCCTGCTCTGGATCGCCCGCAGCGCGCTCAAGGACCTGCGCCGCACGGTCTCGCCGGCGCCCGACGCGACCGGCTTCCACCAGGTCCCCGGCTCTCGGCCGCAGCCCGGCGCCGACCGACGCCTGGCTGATCGCCGAGCGCGGCGGCGGCCTCGACGCCGGCGAGCGCTTCGACCTGATCGGCGGCCTCTCGATCGGCCGCTCGGCCGAAGCCGACGTGCGGATCGACGACCGCTACGCCTCCGGCGTGCACGCCAGGATCTTCACTCGCGACCGGCCGCACCTACGTCGAGGACATGAACTCGACCAACGGCACCCTGCTCAACGACGCCACCCTGAACGGGGAGGCGGAGCTGATCGACGGCGACGTGGTGCGGATCGGCGACACCGAGTTCAGGTACGAGGCATCGGGATAGGCGATGCTGCGGATCGACGACCAGGCCTTCCGCACCGACACGGGGCGCCAGCGCAACGCCAACGAGGACTCCTTCTTCGTGCGCGCGCCGATCTTCGTCGTCGCCGACGGGATGGGCGGCGCCCAGGCCGGGCGAGGTCGCCTCGAAGGCCGCCGCCGACGCCTTCGACGTCGACCTCCCCGACGGGCCGCCGGAGCAGGTCCTGCGCGAGACGATCGCTCGCCGCCAACCGCACGATCCACGAGCTCGCCCGCGCCGATCCCTCGCGGGCCGGGATGGGGACGACGCTGACCGCGGCGATCGTCGACGCCGAGGCGCGAAGAGGTGGCGATCGGCCACGTCGGCGACAGCCGCGCCTACCGGCTGCGCGGCGGCAAGCTCGAGCAGCTCACCCGCGACCACTCGCTGGTCGAGGAGATGCGGCGCAAGGGCCAGCTCACCGACGCCCAGGCCGAGGACCACCCGCAGCGCTCGATCATCACCCGCGCGCTCGGCCCCGAGCCCGAGGTCGAGCTCGACGTGCAGACCGTCCCCGCCGCCGCCGGGCGACGTCTTCCTGATCTGCTCCGACGGGCTGACGACGATGCTCGGCGAGGAGCAGATCGCCAAGCTGCTCGCCGGCGCCACCTCGATGAGCGCCGCGGTGCGGGCCCTGGTCGACGAAGCCAACCGCGCCGGCGGCCGCGACAACATCACCGCGCTCGCCTTCCGGCTCGAAGACGCCGCCGCGCCGCAGCAGAGCCACGAGGACGCGACGCTGATCGGCGCACCGCGGCCGAGGAGGCGGGTCTGACCGCGACCGAGGTGCGCCGCCGCGCCGCGGCGGCGGCTGCCCGCGAGCGCCGCGAGCAGCTCGCCGCGCAAGCCGCCGCGCCGCGGCCTGCGACGGGCGCCAAGGTGCTCGCGCGTCCTCGTCGTGCTCGGCGCCCTCGCCTTCGGCGCCTGGTACGGCAACCGCCAGGTCTGGTTCCTCGGCACCGACGACGGCGGCCGCGTCGCCCTCTACCGCGGCCTGCCCTACGAACTGCCCTTCGGCGATCGAGCTCTACGACGAGCGCTACGCGAGCCCGATCCAGACCGCAGTCGCTGCCGCCGCGGCGCCGGACGCGGTCACCGGCCACGACCTGCGCTCGCGCGACGACGCGGTCTCGCTGGTCGAAGACATCGAAGAGTCGCAAGGGGCTCGATGAGCGCGCGCAACCGGGAGCTGATCGGCCTGGTCCCGGTCGCCCTGCTCCTCACCGCCGGCTTCGCCGCGGTCTTCGCCCAGGAGAACGCGCAGCTCGACAACCTCAGCCTGATCTACGGCGCCTACTTCTTCGCCGTCTGCCTCGCCACCCACATCTACCTGCGCGATCCGGCTGCCCAACGCCGACCCCTACCTCTTCCCGCTGGTCGCGCTGCTGACCGCCTTCGGCCTGGTGATGGTCTACCGGATCGACGCCGAGCCTGGCCCGCGACCAGGCCAACTGGTTCGTCCTCGGCCTCGTCCTCTTCGCCCTGACGATCCAGTTCCTGCGCGACTACGACGTGCTCGAGCGCTACCGCTACACGATCGCCGGCGGTCGGGCTGCTGCTGCTGCTGGCGCCGCGCCTGCCGGGGATCGGCCAGCAGGTCAACGGCGCCTACCTCGGGGTGAAGATCGGCCCGCTCGCCTTCCAGCCGGCCGAGTTCTCGAAGATCTGCCTCGTCGTCTTCCTCGCCAGCTACCTGCGCGAGCACCGCGAGGTGCTGATCGTCGGCGCCCGGCGGGTGCTCGGCGTGACCCTGCCGCCGCTCAAGCACTTCGGCCCGATGCTGGTCGTCTGGGGCGCCTCGATGTTCATGCTCGTCTTCATCCGCGACCTCGGCAGCTCGCTGATGTTCTTCGCCGCCTTCCTCGCCCTGCTCTACGTCGCCACCGGCCGCTTCTCCTTCGTCGTGATCGGGATGGCGATGTTCCTCGTCGGCGCCTGGTTCTTCGCCGCGACCGTGCCCCACGTCCACGACCGGGTCGAGATCTGGCTCGACCCCTACGCGCACCCGCAGGCGAGCGGCTACCAGATCCTGCAATCGATCTTCGCCCAGGCCGACGGCGGCCTCTTCGGCAAGGGCTTCGGCCAGGCGCTGATCACGATCCCCGGCACCAACGACGCGCTGCTGCCGGCGGCCCAGACCGACACGATCTACTCGCTGATCGTCAACGAGCTCGGCCTCTTCGGCGCCTGCGGGGTGATCCTCATCTACCTGCTGATCGCCGCCCGCGGCTTCAAGATCGCCCTGCTCGCCGACGACGGCTTCTCGAAGCTGCTCGCCACCGGGCTCACCGCGGTCTTCGCGATCCAGGCCTTCGTGATCATCGGCGGCGTCACCCGGGTGATCCCGCTGACCGGCGTCACCCTGCCCTTCATCAGCTACGGCGGCAGCTCGATCGTCGCCAACTTCGTCCTGCTCGCCCTGCTGCTGCTGATCTCCGACCGGGCCCGGCGCGAGGCGGCGAACCGGCCGGCCGGCGCTCGCGCTGGGGAGCCGGTGAACCGCCAGATCGTCAAGCTCTTCGGCCTCATCGTCGTCCTCTTCGCGGTGCTGATCGGCTTCACCTCCTACTGGTCGGTCTTCGACGCCAAGGCGCTGAAGGAAAAGAACGCCAACAAGCGGCCGCTGCTCGAGCAGCAGCAGATCCAGCGCGGCCGCATCCTCGCCGCCGACGGCACCGTGATCGCCCGCTCGGTGCCGAAGGGCCACGGCGCCGGCGCTGCGCTACGTGCGCCGCTATCCCGAAGGGCGCGCTCTACGGCCACCCGATCGGCTACAGCTTCGTCGCAGTAGGGCGACAGCGAGTTCGAGCAGTTCCACAACGACGAGCTGGTCGGCAACGAATCGGAATTCAGCTCGATCCTCGACGAGCTGCGCGGCGCGCAAGCCAGGAAGGCAACGACATCGTCACCAACCTCGACCCGGCGGCGCAGGCGATCGCGCTGGACGACCTCGAAGCAGCCGGCTTCGGCGCCGTGGTCGCGATCGAGCCGCAGAGCGGCCGGGTGCGGGTGATGGCCTCGAACCCGCCCTACGACCCCAACCGCGTGCCCTACGAACTCGCGAAGCTGAACACGAACGAAATCGAAACGCCGCTCGTCGACCGCGCCACCCAGGGCCAGTACCCGCCCGGCTCGACCTTCAAGGTCGTGACCGCCGCGGCCGGCCTGGAAAGCGGCACGATCACGCCGGAAACGACGATCGACGCGCCGGGCTCGCTCGAAGTCGAAGGCACGCCGCTCGAAAACGACTTCGGCGAGGAGCTTCGGCGCGATCCCTCGACACCGCGCTGACCAACTCGGTCAACACCTGGTTCGGCCAGCTCGGCCAGCAGCTCGGCGAGGACACCCTGTTCGAATACATGGAACGGTTCGGCTTCAACTCGACCCCGCGCGATCGACCTGCCCGCCGACCAGGTCTACAAGAGCGGCGTCTTCGACGAAGACGAAGAACTGCTCGGCGCCAACGACCCGGTCGACCTGGCCCGGGTCGCGATCGGCCAGGAGCGGCTGGTGGTGACGCCGCTGCAGATGGCGAGGTCGCCGCCGCGGTCGCCAACGAGGGCAAGCTGATGAAGCCGCAGATCTGGAGCCGGGTGGTCGACCCCGACGGCCGCGTGACAAAACGCCTCGACCCCTCCCAGTACAGTCAGCCGATCAGCGCCGAGACCGCCGAAGAGCTGACCACCGCGATGGAAGGCGTGGTCAGCGAAGGCACCGGCACCAACGCGGCGATCCCGGGCGTCCCGGTCGCCGGCAAGACCGGCACCGCGGAAACGCCCGGCAACAAGGCCTGCGGCGGCGGCGAAGAAGAGAACCAGGCCTGGTTCATCGGCTTCGCCCCGGCCGACGACCCGAAGATCGCGATCGCGGCGACGGTCGAGTGCACCGAAGAATTCGGCAACGACGTCGCGGCGCCGATCTTCCGCGACGTCGCGGAAACGATCCTGAACGGTGAATGAGATGAACGAAGATGAAGAGGTGTGAAGCGTGGCTGAGGTGAGCGAGGGCAGTCGTCGTCGACGGCCGCTACCGGTGCTGCAGCGGATCGGCTCCGGCGGGATGGCCGACGTCTGGCTCGCCGACGACACCCACCTGCAGCGCCGGGTCGCGCTCAAGGTCCTGCACGCGCGCTTCGCCCAGGACCGCGAGTTCGTCGAGCGCTTCCGCCGCGAGGCCGAGGCGGCCGCCGGCCTGCAGCACCCCAACATCGTCGCCGTCTTCGACCGCGGCGAGGTCGACGGCACCTACTACATCGCGATGCAGTACCTCGAGGGCCGCACGCTGAAGCAGCTGATCGACGCCGGGCTCACCCCCGAGCAGGCGGTCGGCCTGATCCGCCAGGTGCTCGAGGGCGGCGCGCTTCGCCCACCGCCACGGCGTCGTCCACCGCGACCTGAAGCCGCAGAACGTGATCGTCGACGCCGAGGGCAAGGCGATCGTCACCGACTTCGGCATCGCCCGCGCCGGCGTCTCGGAGATCACCCAGACCGGCTCGGTGATGGGCACGCCCGCACTACCTCTCGCCCGAGCAGGCCCAGGGCTTCGAGGTGACCGCCGTCTCCGACCTCTACTCGATCGGGGTGATGCTCTACGAGGCGCTGACCGGGCGGGTGCCCTTCGAGGCCGACTCCGCCGTCGCGGTGGCGATGAAACAGGTCTCGCAGGCGCCGCAGCGGCCGAGCTCGATCAACCCGCAGGTCTCCCCGGCGCTCGACGCGGTGGTGATGCGGGCGCTGGAGAAGGAGCCGGGCCAGCGCTTCCAGAGCGCCGACGCCTTCATCGCCGCGCTCGACGCGGCGATGAAGGACCCGGGCGGCGGCGCCGAGAACACCGCCGCCTTCGCCCCGCTGCCGCCGGTCGTCGCCGTGCCGGAGGAGCCGGTCGCCGAGGGCGTCGACCCGAGGAGGAGGAGCGCAAGCGCGCGCCGCATCTGGATGCTGGTCGCGCGCCGCGGTGCTGATCGGCCTCCTGGTCGGCTTCGCCCTGACCCGCGACACCACCACCGAGGTCCCCAACGTGACCGGCAACCAGCTCAACGTCGCGATCGCCCTGCTGCAGCAGAACGGCTTCAGCGTCGGCGACGTCAAGCGGGTCGAGCGCGAAGCGCCGGCCAACGACAGTGCTCGAGCAGGACCCCGCCGCCTCGCCGCCGGCCGACCAAGCCTCGCTCGACTGCGCTTTCCTCACCTTCTTCTGCTCGAAGCCGAAGGTGACGCTGACCGTCAGCGCCGGCCCGGGCAGCGCCAAGGTGCCCTCGACCGCCGGCCTGACCAGCGACGAAGCCGAAGAAAAACTCGAAGAAGCGGGCTTCGAAGCGCAGGCTCGAAATCGGTCCACTCCGAAGCACGTCGAAGAAGGGCTGGTGATCCACTCCGAACCCTCCGGCGGGGAGACCGCGACCAACGGCAGCGACGGTCGTGCTCATCGTCTCCAGCGGGCCGAAGCTGGCCAAGGTGCCGGTCCTGGTCGGCTCGCAGCGCTCGCGTGGCGGTGCAGCAGATCCGCGGCCGCGGCTTCGTCCCCAGCGTCGAAGAAGAGGAAAGCACGCAGCCGGCCGGGCGAGGTGATCCGCCAGGCGCCGAGCGCCGGCTCGCAGCTCGCCACCGGGCTCGACCGTCTCGATCGTCGTCTCCAAGGGCGAAGAAAAGGCGACGGTGCCGAACGTGATCGGCAAGGAGCGCGCCGAAGCGGTGGAAGCGCTGCGCGAAGCCGGCCTCAAGCCGGTCGTGCAGGAACAGGAAACCGAAGTCCCCTCGCAGGTCGGCCGCGTCACCGACCAGTTCCCGCCGCCGGGCTCGGAAGTGAAGCCGGGGAGCACGGTGACGCTGGTCGTCGGCAAGGCAGCCGCCGGCGCCGCCGAACCGGAAGCCGAAGAAACGGAATGAGGGTCGCGGTCCTCAGCGGCGGCCGCTCCTCCGAGCACGACGTCTCGCTGCGCTCCGGCGAGGCGGTGGCGCGCGGGCCTGGAGCGAGGCCGGCCACGAGGCGCTGCGGGTGACGATCGCCCGCGAGGGCGCCTGGAGCTGCGACGGCGCGGCGGTCGAGCTGGTCCCCGGCGAGCGGCCTGCTCGGCGCCGACGTCGTCTTCCCGGCCCTGCACGGCCCCTTCGGCGAGGACGGCAGCGTCCAGGGCCTGCTCGAGTGGCTCGACGTGCCCTACGTCGGCTCCGACGTGCTCGCCTCGGCGGTCTGCATGGACAAGCTGACCCTGAAGCGGCTCTTCGCCCAGGCGGGCATCCCGCAGGTCGAGTTCGTCGACGCCGGCGGAGCCGGGCTGGCGCGAGCGCTGCGAGGCAGCTGGGCTCGCCGCTCTGGGTCAAGCCCTCGCGGCTCGGCTCCAGCGTCGGCATCAGCAAGGTCGAGCGGCCTCGGAGCGAGCTCGACGAGGCGGTCGAGCTGGCCCGGCGCCACGACCCGCGGGTGATCGTCGAGGCCTCGGCCGCGCGGCCGCGAGGTCGAGTGCTCGGTGCTCGGCAACGAGCAGGTCGAGACCTCGCAGCCCGGCGAGATCGTCGCCAACGCCGACTGGTACGACTACGAGGCCAAGTACCGCGAGGGCGGCATGGAGCTGGTCGTGCCGGCGCCGATCTCAGCCGAGCAGATCGCCCGGGTGCGCGAGCTGGCGGTCGAGGCCTTCGCGCTCGGCGGCTGCTCCGGCCTCGCCCGCTGCGACTTCTTCGTCGAGCCCGACGGCGCGGTCCTCGTCAACGAGATCAACACCATGCCCGGCTTCACCGAGACCAGCGTCTACGCGAAGCTCTGGCGAGGCCACCGGCCTCGAGTACCCGGCCCTCTGCGACCGCCTCGTCGCGCTCGCGGTCGAGCGCCACCAGCGCGCCCGCTCCTACGAGTTCTGAGTCAGCGGCTAGCGCAGCAGCTTGATGTCGCTGATCTCCACCTGGTAGCGCGCCGTCCTGGTCGCGGGCTTCGGAGGCCTTGTTGAACCAGAGCAGGAAGTAGCGTGGCCGGGGCGGGGACGGTGAGGTCGATTTCCTCGGTCGCGCTGGCGTCGACGACGATGCCGACCGGTTCGCCCCATTCGGAGAGTTCTTCCGGCGGGCCCGGAGGCGGTGGCGAAGATCTGGGCGTCCCAGCCGGGGGTCGGGGTGCGGACGATCATCTTCGTCGGCTTGGCCGGCGAGCTGGTCGGTGACGTAGATGCCGACGCCGGGGTCGGGGCCGGTCTTGGTGCCGGCGAAGGTGTCGGATGTCGTAGTGCTCGGTTTCCCAGGCGGTGCCGGTCGGGTCGCCGTCGACCGCGAGTTCGACCTTGCTGCCGACCTCCTCGCCGTCGCCCTGGGGGTCGTAGTCGGTCGCCGAGGTGATCGTGACCGCGCTGCCCTTGCCCTTGTCGGCACCGCCACCGCCGATGTTGCCGCTCGAGATCAGCTGGACCGCCGCCAGCAGCGCGCCGCCGGCGATCAGCAGCAGCGCGACGATCGCCGCCCAGCTCCAGCGGGCCCGGGCCGGAGAGCTTGCGCTTGGGCGGCGGCACCGCGTCGAGCACGCTGGTCGCCTCGCCGGTGGTCGAGCCGGCCCGCGCCGCCTCGACCTCGAGCGCGGTCGAGAGGTCGTCGATCATCTCGCCGACCTGCTGGTAGCGCTCGTCCGGGTCCTTGGCGGTCGCGCGCTCGACCACCAGCGCCACCGCGGCGGAGACCTCGGGCCGGCGCCGCTGCACGTCGGGCAGCTCCTCGTTGACGTGCTTCATCGCCACCCCGACCTGGCTGTCGGCGTGGAAGGGGACCTGGCCGACCAGCATCTCGTAGAGGACGACGCCGAGCGAGTAGATGTCGGAGCGCGGGTCGACCGCTGCGCCCCATCGCCTGCTCGGGGGCGACGTAGTCGGTGGTGCCGAGCACGCGCCCGGTCGCGGTCATCCCGTCCTGCTCGAGCTGGCGCGAGATGCCGAAGTCGGTCAGCTTCGCCCGGCCCTCGGCGTCGATCAGGACGTTCTGCGGCTTGATGTCGCGGTGGACCATGTTGCGCGCGTGGGCGACCGAGAGGCCGCGGGCGATCTCGATCGCGTAGGCGATCGCCTCCTGCGGCGTCGAGCGCCCCGTCGCGGTTGATCCGCTGCTTCAGCGTCTCCCCCTCGACGTACTCGAAGACGATGTAGGGGTGGCCGCCGTCCTCGCCGGCGTCGATCACCGAGACGACGTTGGGGTGGGAGAGCTTGGCGACCGCGCGCGCCTCCTGGCGGAAGCGCTCGAGCTGGTCGGCCTGCTCGGACATCTCGCGGTGCATCACCTTGACCGCGACCTGCGCGGTCGAGCGTCTGGTCGCGGGCCAGGTAGACCGTCGACATGCCGCCGCTGCCGAGCTTCGCCTCCAGCCGGTAGCGGCCGGAGAGCACGGTTCCGATCATCGCGCTGCTGGGGCGGGCTTCCATTCAGTGGCGGCGGATCTCGCGCGGCCCGTTGCAGACCGCCGTCAGCCACGATCCGCTGTCGCCGCCAGCGGTAGATCGGGGGCCGCGAGGCAGCATCGAGCCGCGCCGCTTCCTCGTCAGCCGGCAGCGACGACGCAGCAGAAGCCGCAGCCCATGTTGAAGACCTCGTGCATCTCCTCGTCGGAGGTGCCGGAGCGCTCCTGGATCAGCTCGAAGATCGGCGGCACCGGCAGCGGCGCGTCGATCTCGTAGCCGACCTCGGCGGCGAGCCGCAGCAGGTTGCCGAGCCCGCCCGAGGTGATGTGGGCGAGGCCGCGCACCTCGACCTCGGAGCGCAGCAGCTCGAGCACCGGCTTGACGTAGATCTCGGTCGGCTCGAGCAGCTCGTCGCCGAGCGGCCGGCCGAGCCGGCCCTCGGGGTCCTCGCCAAGCGAGAGTCCCGTCCAGCGCCGAGCGGGCGAGCGTGTAGCCGTTGGAGTGCAGGCCGGAGGAGGGGAGGCCGATGACGACGTCGCCGGGCTGCACCGCCGAGCCGTCGACGATCTCGTCGAGGGCGACCGTGCCGAAGCAGGCGCCGGAGACGTCGACGCCGCGGACCATCTCGCCGAGCTGGGCCAGCTCGCCGCCGGGGATCTCGACCCCGGCCAGCTCGGCGCCGCGCGCCAGCCCGACCCCGACTTCGGCGCAGACCGCCGGGTCGGCGCGGTCGATCGCGATGTAGTCGAGCATCGCCAGCGGCTCGGCGCCGACGCAGATCACGTCGTTGACGTTCATCGCCACGCAGTCGATCCCGATCGTGTCGAAGCGCCCCAGCTCCTCGGCGACCACCAGCTTGGTCCCGACGCCGTCGGTCGAGAGCGCGATCCCGGTGCGCTCGTCGAGCTTGATCACGCTGGCGTAGTGGCCCGGCAGCGGCACCTGCCGCGAGGGCCGGCCGAGCTGGATCGCGCCCAGCGCCTTGACCAGCCCGGCGACCGCCGAGTCGGCGGCTCCCTGGTCCACTCCGGCCTTGGCGTAGGCGTCGCGCTCATCGCGGCGATTCTTTCAGGCGCTCGGCCAGATCGGGAGCCGGTTCGAAGATGTATCCGCGACCTTTGCTGCGCCGCGCGCAGCAGACCACGCTCGTCGAGACGCCGCAAGATCGGAGCGAGCCGTCTCGTGGGTGACCCGATGGCTCGTGGCGTGGCTGCCGAACGTGTACGCCCCGTCCGGATTGTCGAATCGCGTCCGTGAGCAGCGCCAGCTGGCGATCGTTGAGTCCATCGGCGTGCCTGAAGCGATCGCTCGACGTCGCGCACCTCGGCGATCTTGCGCCGGATGTACACGTCGTGCCGATCGAGCGCCTTTTCGATCACCTCGAGCTGGTGGATGAGGAAGTAGGTCGCGTCGCCGTCGTCGGTCTCGGACTCGACGAAGGCGCGCGCGTATCTGCGCGGGCGCTTCGCGGATGACCGGCGAGATCGGCAGGTACTCGATCAGCCAGTAGCCGCGCCTGCTGCATCAGCCACGAGAAGAGGATTCGCGCCGTTCGGCCGTTGCCGTCCTCGAACGGATGGTCGTATGCCGAGCCAGAAGTGCAGCAAGGATTGCCCGCACCACCGGATGGATGAACCGGTCTCCGTCTCCGTCTTCGTTTGCGAAGTCGCAGAGCATGACGCATCCGCTCGGGCAGCTGCTCGGCTGGCGGGGGCATGTGGATCGGCTGTTCGTCGTCGTCGCGGTCGAAGACCGCCACCCGTTCCTCCCCTGGCCGCTGCAGGCGACCCGCGGCCGAGGGGTCGTCGAGGGTCCCTTCGGTGACGATTCGGTGCAGCTCCAGGATGGAGTCCGAGGTCGAGCTTGCTCGCCCATCTCCTCTCGCATGAACTGAAGTGCCCGGTAGTTGTTGGCGATCATTCGCTCGCCGCGGTCTCTTGGCTCGCGCCCGGTTCGCAGCATCTCCTTGGCGACCCGCCTGGAGGTGGTCGCCCCCTCGAGCTGGCTCGAGCGGATCGCCTCCTCCATCAGCGAGTTGACCAGGAATCGCTGGCCGGCTTGCTTTTCGGAGGTCACCACCTCGTCCATCGCCACCTCGCCGCTCGCAGCGCTGGTCCACGCGGTGCAGGTCGCTTGAGCACCAGGTCAGGCAGCCCGTAGCGAAACGGCGTCCCCTCCTTGTCAGTCCAAGGCAGGAACCGCGCTTCAGCGGCCCTGCCGCGTCTTCAGTCTCAAGCCACCATTGCTCGCTGCTCAAGTCCTCTGGGGGCTCCAAGTGTCGAAGCTTGTCCCAGTGCAGGTATCGATCGTTCGGCAGCGGACCGAGCGCAGCGCGTTAAGCGCCCTCGGAATGGCCTCTCCGGCCCAGCTTGGCGATCAGTTCCACGTATGTCGGTGCCTTCTGCTATGACATACAACTCCAAATCTAATCCAAGTTCATCCAAATTTTGGAATTAGGGTAGCCCATATCCAAATCTAATCCAAGTTCATCCAAATTTTGGAATTAGGCTAGCGCCTTAGTCTGCGCAAGCACCACGGCCGCCGAGCCCGGCTCGGTAGGCCGCGTAGGGCCAGAGCGCCCGGTCGCGCTCGACCAGCTTGATCAGGCGCTGCGAGGCGAGGGTCGAGGCGAAGGAGGCGGCGACGCCGATCGCCAGCGAGCGGCGCAGCTCGGGCGAGGTGCCGCGGCGGGCGAGGCGGGCGCCCTTGAGCGCGGTGGCGCCGACGATGATCGGCAGCGCGATCGTGCGCGAGAGCAGGTTCGCCTGGTCGCGCGAGAAGCGCCGCCAGCGGGCCGCGGCCAGGGTGATGCCGTTGCGCGAGACGCCCGGGGCGAGCGCCGCCGCCTGGGCGACGCCGAGCGCGAGGCCGTCGGCGGCGCCCGCCTCGCCGCGCCCGCGCAGCTGCGGCCGGGTGTCGGCGACGAGCATCGCCGCCGCGCCGGCGAGCAGGCCGTAGGCGGTCGCCCGCGGCCCGCCGAGCCGGCGCTCGATCGGCCGCTCGAACTTGTAGCCGACGACCGCCGCCGGGCAGGAAGGAGAGCGCCAGCACGACGGCGCCGCGCAGGTCGAAGGCGCGCAGCTCCTCGGCGATCAGGCGCCGCTGGCCGATCAGCAGCGCCGCCGCGGCGCCGGTGTGCAGCGCGACCTCGAAGCTCTTGCGCACCTCGGGGTCGATCGCCTCCCAGTCCCAGCCGGCGAGCCAGGGGACGAGGACGATGTGGGCGGAGCTGGAGACCGGCAGCAGCTCGGCCGGGCCCTGGACGATGCCGAGCGCGATCGCGCGCCCGGCTGGGATCCGCCCGTCGGCCGCGGCGCTCAAGCGCCCGGCGAGCCGACCGGCTCGGCCGCGGGCGCTGGGTCCTCGTCCGCCGGCCCGCCGCCACCGCGGCGCCGCTTGACGAGCAGGTAGATGACCCCACCGACGATCGCCGCCAGCACCAGGTAGTCGAGGTAGCCGAGCTTGTGGCGCCAGTCCTCCCAGTTGTCGCCGACCTCTTCGCCGATCAGACGCCAGCGCCAGCACCCAGGGGATGCGAGCCGGCGAGCGGTGTAGACGCGTGAAGCGCCAGAACGGCATCTTCGCCACCCCGGCAGGGAGCGAGATGAAGGTGCGCACGATCGGCAGCATGCGCGAGAAGAAGACGGTGGCGGCGCCGTAGCGCTCGAACCAGTCGTCGGCCCACGTCGAGGTGCTTGGGGCTGATGTGGATCAGCTTGTTCTTTTCCAGCAGGTCCAAGCCGCCCGTAGTAGCCGACCGCGTAGGCGATCCAGGAGCCGACCAGGTTGCCGAGCACGCCGGCGGTGACGATCCCGAACAGCGTCAGTTCGCCTTTGGAGACGCTGAAGCCGGCGAAGAGCATGATCGCCTCGCTGGGGATCGGGATGCAGGCCGACTCCAGCGTCATCAGCAAGAAGACGGCGACCACCCCGGCCGAGCCGATGAATTCGGTGGCGACGTTGACGATCGGTTCGACGACCTTGTCGGTGATGCTGGCGAGGAGGAGCAGGGCCAGGCATTCAGCGCAAGCGGGGATCGTAGGCGATAGAGCCAGGCAGCAGCTAAACTCGCCACGCTCTCCATGCGCCGGTTGAACCATCCCGTCTACCGCAACCGGGTCCTCCAGGTCTGTGCCGACGCGCGTCCTCGTCGCGCTCGCCTTCTACCTGGCGTTCCGGCTGCGCTTCCTCGACCAGAGCGGCCTGCCGCACCGCTACTGGATCCTCTTCGCGCAGTCGGTCGGCTTCGTCGTCGTCGGCAAGCTGATCGTCTTCGCCGCCTTCGGGCTCTACCAGAAGTGGTGGCGCTACGTCAGCGGTCGCGACTTCCTGCTGATCGTCCGCGCCGTCACCGTCGCCAGCGCGATCCTCGTCGTCGCCTTCACCGTGCTGCGGCCCTTCGCCCACAACCTGCCGCGCTCGGTCGCGGTGATGGACTTCCTGCTCACCCTGATGCTGATCACCGGCGCCCGCCTGGCGGTGCGCCTGATCGTCGAGCGCCCCTCGCGCTCGGCCCGCGTGCCCAAGCACGAGGTGCTGGTGATCGGCGCCGGCTCCGGCGGCCAGATGGTGGTGCGCGAGCTGCAGCTCAACCCCGACCTCGGCGTCACCGCGATCGGCTTCGTCGACGACGACCCGCGCAAGCGCGGCATGCGCATGCTCGGCCTCAAGGTGCTCGGCTCGACCAAGCAGATCGACGAAGATCCTCGACGAGACCCAGCCCGACGAGGTGGTGATCGCGATCCCCTCGGCGCCGGGGACGCTGCGGGCCAAGGTCGTCGCCGCCTGCCGCGAGCGCGAGATCCGCGTCCGCACCCTGCCGACCGTCTTCGAGCTGCTGCGCGGCGGCGTCCAGCTCAACAAGCAGCTGCGCGAGGTGCGGGTCGAGGACGTGCTCGGCCGCGACCCGATCGTGCGCGAGCTCGACCGCGTCGGCGCCTACCTGCGCGACCGCATCGTCCTCGTCACCGGCGCCGGCGGCTCGATCGGCTCCGAGCTCTGCCGCCAGATCGCCCAGGTCAAACCGCGGCTGCTGGTGATGCTCGACCACGCCGAGGACAACCTCTTCCAGATCGACCGCGAGATGGTCGAGGAGCGCCACTTCACCAACGTCGAGTCGGTGCTCGCCGACTGCAAGGAGCCGAGCCGGATGCTGGAGGTGATGCAGCGCTTCAAGCCCAGCGTCGTCTTCCACGCCGCCGCCTACAAGCACGTGCCGCTGATGGAGGCCAACCCGCTCGAGGCGGTGCGCAACAACGCGATCGCGACCCGGATCACGGCCGAGACCGCGGCCGCCTCCAACGTCGAGCGCTTCGTCCTGATCTCGACCGACAAGGCGGTCAACCCGAAGACCGTGATGGGCGCCTCGAAGGCGATGGCCGAGTGGATCGTCGAGTCGGCCGGGCGCAAGCACCCCGGCACCCGCTTCGCCAGCGTCCGCTTCGGCAACGTGCTCGCCTCCTCGGGCAGCGTCGTGCCGATCTTCCGCAGCCAGATCGAGCGCGGCGGGCCGGTCACCGTCACCCACCCGGAGATGACGCGCTACTTCATGACCATCCCCGAGGCGGTGCAGATGGTGATCCGCGCCGGCGACATCGGCGCCGGCAAGGGCGAGGTCTTCGTCCTCGACATGGGCGAGCCGGTGCGGATCGTCGACCTCGCCCACAACATGATCCGGCTCGCCGGCTACGAGCCGGAGACCGACATCGCGATCGAGTTCACCAAGCCGCGGCCGGGGGAGAAGCTGCACGAGGAGCTCTTCGGCTTCGCCGAGAGCGGGCAGCCGACGGCGGCGCGGCGGATCCAGCGGGCCGTGCGCGAGACGCCGCTCGATCCCGAGTGGATCGAGGCGACGCTGAACTCGCTCGAGCACCTGGTGCTGGCCGGCGACGAGGCTAACCTGGCCCAGCGTGTCGTCGAGATGATCACCGCCCCTGGCGGTGACGCGGCGGCAGTCGTCTACGACGAGTAGCCTCTCGCAGCCACTCCGTGGAGTTGATCAAGGAAATCGGCGCCTTCGCAGGCCTGGCTGCGTTTCTCGGCCTCGCCGTCCTCGCCATGCTCGCCTTCTCCCAGGGCGCGCGACATCCGTCGCCTGCGCGAGTGGGCCGGCTCGGCGCCCGAGCGCGATACCGAGCGCAAGGACTCGACCTCGGCCGTCGCCGCCAAGCGGGCCGAGGAGCTGCGGGCGCTCGAGGAGGCGCGCACCGCCGAACGCGAGGCGCTCGACCAGCGCGAGGAGCGCCGCCGCGCCGCGAGGCGGGCCTGCCGGAACTGACCCGGCGCGAGCGCCTCGCGAGGGCTTCTCCAGCTTCGGCTCGCGGATCGCCGAGCCGCGCTACCTGGTCGCGATCTTCGTCGTCGTCGCTGCTGGTCGCGGCCGGCGTCGCCTACCTCGTCACCCAGGGTTCCGACTCGGCCAACGGCAAGGGCGGCAAGGCCAAGTCGGCGAAGGCGACGAAGCCGGGCGAAATCGAAGTGACGGTGCTCAACGGCACCGCGGTCCCCGGCCTCGCCGCCGAATTCGGCGACAAAGTCGAGGGCAAGGGCTTCCAGCTTGGCGCCGTCACCAACAGCAGCACCAGCTTCGCCGACAGCGTCGTCATGTTCGAACGCGGCCACGCCCCCGAAGCCCGCAAGGTCGCCAAGCGCGCTGGGCATCTCGGAAGTGCGGCTGATGAGCGTCCGACATCGAATCGGTCTCCGGCGGCGCGCCGGTCTCGGTGATCGTCGGCGAGGACAATGCCGCGACCGAAGGCTGAGGCCTGGGCCGGCCTGGTCTTCGCCCTCCTCGTCCTCGCCACACTCGCCGCCTTCGCCTGGTCGCAGCGGCTGAAGCGCGACCCGCTCGTCCTCGACCGGGTCACCTTCGTCGCCGCCCCCGTCCTCCACCCGAAGAACCCGGTGCACAGCTTCACCCCCAACGGCGACTGTCGCTTCGACCGAGATACGGATCCGCTTCCGCACCACCCAGTCCGACCACGGCACCGTCCAGGTGGTCAAGCCGGGCGGCAAGCTCGTCGTCACCCTCGCCCGCGACGAGTTCCTCAAGCGCTACCACTTCCACACCTACTACTGGGACGGCCGCAACCGCAACGACGGCATCGCCCCGCCCGGCCGCTACAAGCTGCGGGTCAAGCTGCTCGGGCAGGACCGGGTGCTGGTGCCGCCGGGGACGATCCGCTTGCACCGGGCGAAGCGGACCCCGACCGCGGGCTGCGAGCGTGCACGTTGCCGGGAGGCAAGCCGTTGAGCGACTTCCTCGCCGGCGCCGGGCGTCCTCATCGCCGCCGCCGGCAGCCGCCGGCGCGATCCTGCTGCCCGCCGGGCCGCCTGCGCTCGCTGGCGATGCTGGTGGCGCTCGTCCTCTTCCCGGTCCTGATCCTCGGCGACCAGTGGCACTCCCACCAGATCGTCGACCTGCGCGACCACCCCTCGCGGCTGCGTCGCCCTTGGCGCTCGTCGGGATCGCGGTCAGCGGCGGCGCTCGCCTATGTCTTCAGGCGCTGGCCGATCCTGCTGCCGCTGGCGATCGTCGCGGCGCTGCCGTTCCGGGTGCCGCTCGCACGCGGGCGGCGACACCGCCAACCTGCTCGTGCCGCTCTACCTCGTGATCGCTGGCGGGGTGCTGGCAGCGCGTTCGGCCGGGGGCTGGCGCCGTAGGGGGGCCCGCCCCTGAGGTCGCTTTAGCGACCGGACGGGGTGCGGCATCCCCTGCGGTGACAGGACCCGCCGGCCGGACCGCACCTGGCTCCCGCGGCTGCTGGCCGCGGTCGTCGTCCTGTACGCCGTGCAGACCCTCTACTCGGAGGACTTCTCGAAGGGACTGCAGAACGTCTGCTTCTTCTTCGTGCCCGTTCAGCCTCGTCTACGGGCTGCTGCGCGACGTCACCTGGGACCGGAAGCTGCTGACGCTTGGTCCTCTGGGTGGTCGGGATCGAGGCGGTCTGCTTCGTCCTGGTCGGCTCGGTTGAGTGCGTGCACCACGCAGCTTGTTCTGGAACGACCAGGTGATCAGGTCGAACGAATTCCACACCTACTTCCGGGTCAACTCGGTCTTCTGGGACCCGAACATCTACGGGCGGTACCTGGCGCTGGTCGCGGTCGTGGCGATGAGCGCGCTGCTCTGGGCACGCGAGCGGCGCACGCTCGCACTGCTGACAGCGCTCGTCGCGGTCCTCTGGATCGGGCTGGTGCCGACCTTCTCGCAGTCGAGCTTCGCGGCGCTGCTCGGCGGGCCTGGCCGTGCTCGCCGCGCTGAAGTGGAGCTTGCAGTGGACGCTCGCGGCGGTCGGCGCCGGCGTCGTCCTGGCGGTGCTCGTGGTCGTCTTCGCCGGCGGCTTCCAAGCTCAGCCTCGACCGCATCAACATCGACACCAGCGGTCGCGCCAACCTGGTCTCCGGCGGCATCCACCTCTTCGGCCAGCGTCCCATCTACGGCTACGGCTCCGGCAGCTTCCCCAAGGCCTACCGCGAGCACGTCAAGACACGCAAAGCCCCCGTCTCGGTCTCCCACACCGAGCCGATCACCGTTGCCGCCGAGCAGGGCCTCATCGGCCTGGCTGCCTACGTCGCTCTCGTCGTGACAGCGCTGTGGACGATGGGCCGCGGCCTGCTGCGCCGGTTCTCGGTCGCGCGGGCGGCGGTGCTCGCGACCTTCGTCGCCCTCCTGGTCCACACGATGGCCTACGCCGGCTTCTTCGAGGACCCGATCACCTGGGTCCTGCTGGCCGCCGGTGCCTCGCTGGCAGCCGCCAGCAACGTAGGGTCAGCGCGTGTCCGGATACCTCCGCCGCCTAGCGACGACCGGCGCCGCCTACACCGCGGCCAGCATCGTCTCGAAGCTGATCGCGGTGGCGCTGCTGCCGCTCTACACGCGCTACCTCACCCCGGACGACTACGGCGCCGCCGAGGTGATGTTCGCCGCCGTCGTCTCGGTCAGCATCGTCGTCCGCCTCGGCCTGATCGAGGCGCTGCTGCGCTTCTACTACAAGGACGACGAGGACCCGGCCCGCGTCGTCTCCACCTCCTTCGCGGCGCTCTTCTGGTTCGCCACCGTCGCGGCGCTGATCGCCCTGCCCTTCGCCGGGCCGATCTCCGAAGCGCTGCTCGACGAATCCGGCCGCGGACCTGGCGCCGGATCTCGATCGGCGGCCTCTGGGTGCTGACGATGTTCGAGTACCTGCTCACCCTCTTCCGCCTCGAGGAGCGCGCCCGCGCCTTCTTCGTCACCACGATGCTCAACGTGCTCGCGGCGATCGGCCTGACCGTGATCCTCGTCGTCGGCGCCGGACGAGGGCGCCCGCGGCCTGCTGCTCGGCAGCTACGCCAGCGGCGCCGTCTTCGTCCTCGGCCTGATCTGGGTCCACCGCGCGCCGCCTCTCGCTGCGCTTCGATCGGCCGCTGCTGCGCCGGCTGATGCGCTTCGGCCTGCCGACGATGCCGGCCGAGCTCTCGCTCTACGGGCTCAACTTCGTCGACCGGATCATCATCGTCCACGCCGCCGGCCTGCCCGAGGCGGGCCTCTACTCGCTCGCGGTCAAGTTCGCCCAGGGCGTCAACGTCCTCGTCCGCGGCTTCCAGCTCGCCTGGCCGCCGCTCGCCTACTCGATCCGCGACGACGGCGAGGCGCGCCGCGTCTACGCCACCGTGGTCACCCTGTTCGCCGCCGGCTGCGCCTTCGTCGTCACCGGCATGTGGCTGCTCTCGCGCTGGATCGTCCGCGCCCTCGCCGCGCCCGAATTCTTCGGCTCCTACAAGGCGATCGGCCTGATCGCCACCGGCGTCACCCTCTACGCGCTCTACATGGTCCTCGTCGTCATCCTCGGCCGCACCGGTCGCACCGAGTTCAACTTCCCCGCCACCGGCTGCCGCCCTCGTCGCCAACATCGCGCTCAACCTCGCTCCTCGTGCCGCCGCTGGGCATCGTCGGCGCCGGCATCGCCCTGGTCGCCTCCTACATCGTCGTGCTGGCGCTGATGTACGTCTTCACCCAGCGCCTCTTCCCGGTCCCCTACGAATGGGGCCGCCTGCTCCGGGTCGTCGCGGTCTCGACCGCCCTGGTCGGGCTCGGCGAGCTGCTGCTGCCGACCGAGGGCTTCGCCGGCCTCGCTCGCTCGCACCGCGCTCTGGCTCGCTCTATCCGCTCGCGCTGCTCGTCACCGGCTTCTTCACCTCGGGCGAGCGCCGCTGGCTGGCCCGCTTGCGCCATCCCGGCGAACTGGTCTCGCCGCCTGCGCGCCCTGCGCCCCGCCGCCGCCGGGAGTCGACGGCTCGGTCCCCGAGGCCTACGAGGCCGAGCAGATGGACGAGGACTCGCGTCTGTACCCTGTGATCGGCGATCCCGGTAGGGGTTCCACTTGACTTTTTCGGTGGGACTGGATTGGGCTGTCAGCCCGGCGCGGACGACGAAAAAGTACAAGACGTTCCACCCCTACCGGGATCGCCGTCGCGGATGCTCGTCCCGCGGCCGGGAAGAAGCGCTTGGCGGGCGTGGGCCCAGTAGACGCGTGCCGGTTGGCTGGGCAAGACCGTGGCAGCGAGCGCGCGCACGGCGTAGGACCAGGCGGTGAGCAGCCGCACCGCAAGCGCCGCAGCCGCGCCCGTGGTGCTTGCGCATGTAGAGGTCGCGATTGCGGTGGAATTCGACGATGCGGGGAAGGCCCGTGCCGAGGTCGGTGGAGAGCTGGTCGTGGTGGACCGCCTCGGCGGCGGGGACGAAGAGGCTGTGCCAGCCGGCCTCGGCGAGGCGCTTGGCGAAGTCGCACTCGTCGTAGTAGACGAAGAAGGCGGGGTCCATGTAGTCGACCTCGGCGGCCGCCTCGCGGCGGACCAGCAGGGCGCTCGACTGGCCCCAGTCGACCCGGCGGGTCGCGCTGCCCTTGCTCTGCACGGTCAGCCGGCGATGCAGGAAGAGGGCGCCGGCCAGGGCGGTGCCGACGCCGGGGAAGCGCCAGGCGCAGGGGACCGGCTGCGCCTGCGGAGTCGAGCAGCTGCGCCGTCGCCGTCGCCGCCTTCGGGTCTGCGTCGAGAGCCGCGACCAGCGCCGCGGCGGCGCCCGGCCGCAGCTCCGAGTCCTCGTTGAGCAGCAGGCAGTAGCTGCCCTTCGCCTCGCGCATCAGGGTCGAGTCGTTCTCGGCCTTGCCGGTTCGCTGCTCGCGCTCGATCAGGCGGATGCTCGCCGCCGCGGGCGCGCACCGCCTCGGCCGAGCCGTCGTCGGAGGCGTTGTCGAAGACGAGGATCTCGCGCTCGATCCCCGGCGGGTGCGTGCGCTCGATCGCCTCGAGGCAGGCGAGCAGGTAATCGCGGCCGTTCGTGTTCACGACGCAGTAGGAGAGCGTGGGCGCCACCGTCGGTCACGATAATCGCCTGCCGATGCGGGTGACAGCTTGTCGACCCCTCGGCCTTCACGCCGCCCTACGACCGCGCGCTCGCCGCGGCGCTGGCTCGCCGCGGCGCCGAGGTCGAGCTGCTGACCAGCCGCTTTCTCTACGGACCGGTGCCCGAGCCCGACGGCTACCGGGTGCGCGAGTGCTTCTACCGGCGCAGCGCCGAGCGCGGCCTCGAGGCTCCCGGTCGCCGTGCCTTCAAGGCGGCCGAGCACCTGCGGCGACATGCGACGGCTGCGCGGCGAGCTCGACGCCGACGTCGTCCACTACCAGTGGCTGACGATGCCGGCCCTCGACGCGCACCTGCTGCCGCCGAAGCGCCCGCGCCTGCTCACCGCCCACTACATCCTTCCGCCCGACCCCAGCCGCCGCCAGGTCGCACGTCGCCCGCCGGCTCTTCACCCGCATGGACGCCGTCATCGCCCACTCCGAGCACGGCGCCGCCCGCCTGCGCGACGAGGTCGGCCTCGACCCGGCCGGCGTCCGCGTCATCCCCCACGGCGCCTTCGACTACCTCACCCGCCTGCCCGAGGAGAAGCCGCTGCCGGCCGAGCTCGAGGGAGCCGAGGGCCCGGTGATCCTCTTCTTCGGCCTGCTCCGCCCCTACAAGGGCCTCGACACGCTGCTCGAGGCTTTCCGCGAGCTCGAGGGCGCCGAGCTCTGGATCGTCGGCAACCCGCGCATGGACGTCGCGCCGCTGCGCGCCGCCGCCGCAGCGGCGCCCGGCCGCGTCCGCTTCGTCACCCGCTTCGTCGAGGACGCCGAGATCCCGGCGATCTTCCGCCGCGCCGACCTCGTCGTCCTCCCCTACCGCGACGCCGAGCACTCCGGCGTCCTCTACACCGGCCTCGCCTTCGGCAAGCCGCTGGTGCTCAGCGCGGTCGGCGGCTTCCCCGAGGTCGCCGCGACGGGCGCCGCACGGCTCGTTCCGCCCGAGGACCCGGCTGCGCTCGCGCGCGGCGCTGAGCGAGCTGACCGCCGACCCAGCCGCCCGCGAGCGCCTCGCCGCCGCCGCCCGCGAGGCCGCAGCCGGCCCCTACTCGTGGGACGCCGTCGCCGCCCAGACCCTCGCCCTCTACGAGGAGCTGGTCAAGCGCCCCGGCCCGTTCCGGTGCGCTTTATGCCCCCCAGGGGCACATAAAGCGCACCGGAAGCAGATAATCGCCCGATGCTCGCCGCGCTCTTCTGGATCTCCGCCGCGCTGATCGTCTACACGCACCTCGGCTATCCGCTGCGTCTTGCGCCTCCTCGTCGCCCTGCGGCGCCGCCGCGGACGCCGGCCGCCCGAGCCGGACCGAGCTGCCGCGCGTCTCCCTGATCGTCGCCGCCTACGACGAGGAGGAGGTGATCGAGGCCAAGGTCGCCAACGCGCTCGCGCTCGACTACCCGCGCGAGCGCCTCGAGCTGATCGTCGCCTCCGACGGCTCCTATGACGCCACCGCCGAGCGCGCCCGCGCCGCCGGCGCCGACCTCGTCCTCGAGCTGCCCCGCGGCGGCAAGCTGGCCGCCCAGAACGCCGCCGCCGAGCGCGCCTCGCGGCGAGATCCTCGCCTTCTCCGACGCCAACAGCGCCTGGCGCCCCGACGCCCTGCGCCGGCTGGTCGCGCCCTTCGCCGACCCGCAAGGTCGGCTACGCCTGCGGCCAGGTCCGCTTCCTCGACGCCGCGCGGCGACAACCTCGAGGGCGCCTACTGGCGCTACGAGATGGCGGTGCGCGAGATGGAGTCCGCGCTCGCCGGGATCACCGCCGGCAACGGCGCGATCTACGCCGTGCGCGCCGACGGCCTACCTGCCGCTCGACCCCGCGGGCAGCCACGACCTCTCCTTCCCCTTCGCCCTCGCCAAGCGCGGCAAGCGCTCGCTCTACGTGCCCGCGGCCCGCGCCGAGGAGAAGATGGTGCCGACGATGGAGGGCGAGTTCGCCCGCAAACGGCGGATGATGGTCGGCCTCTGGGACATCGTCGTCGGCGAGCGGATGATCTCGCCGCGCGGCTACTCGGCCCTCTACGCCTTCGAGCTCTTCTCGCACCGCCTGCTGCGCTACCTGACCCCGTTCCTCCACCTCGTCGCCTTCTTCGCCAACCTCGCCCTGCTCGGCAGCGGCGTCGGTCTACGTCGTCACCTACGCGCATCCAGGTCGCCGTGATCGCCGCCGCGCTCTTCGGCGGCAGCTTCCCGATCGGCCCGCTGCGCATCGCCCGCTACTACGCGATGACCACGCTCTCGATCGCCGCCGGCCTCTGGGACCGCTTCCGCCACGGGCGTCCCGCCGGCGGCCTGGGAGAAGGCACCGGGGACGCGGTGAGGAATCGCCACTGCGCCGTCATGCCCAGACCTCTCGACATCGCCATCGCCCTGCTGGCGCTCGTCATCCTCTCCCCGGTGCTCCTGATCGCCGCGATCGCGATCAAGCTCGGCAGCCGCGGGCCGGTCCTCTACCGGCAGCGCCGCGTCGGTCTGGGCGGCGAGGAGTTCGAGATGCTGAAGCTGCGCACGATGGTCGTCGGCTCCGATCCGGTCGGGGTCGGCACCGTCGTCACCCGCGACGACCCGCGCGTCACCGGCGCCGGCCGCGTCCTGCGCCGCACCTCGCTCGACGAGATCCCCAACCTGCTCAACGTCCTGCGCGGCGAGATGGCGATCGTCGGCCCGCGCCCGACGATCCCGGCCCAGGTGGTCGACTACACGCCGCGCCAGCACCGCCGCCACGAGGTCCGCCCCGGCATCACCGGCTGGGCCCAGGTCCAGGGCCGCGCCGGCATCCCCTGGGAGCAGCGGATCGAGCTCGACGTCTACTACGTCGACCACCGCAGCGCCGCCCTCGACGCCCGCATCCTGCTCAAGACCCTCTGGCTCCTCGTCACCGGCCACGGCCTCGCCCCGGACTAGGCTTGCGCCGATGAGCGATCGTCCCGAAGTCTCCCTGCGCCGCTTCGAGCCCGGCGACGCCGCCGCTGTGCACCGCTGGTTCAACAACCCGGCGGCGACCGCCTCGCTGATGGAGCAGCGCGACGGCTTCTCGCGAGCCGAAGCCGAGGCCTGGGTGGGGCGGGCGATGGACGACTCGGGCGAGGACCGCAAGTACGCGATCGTGGTCGAGGGCTACGACGAGCCGGTCGGCTTCACCGCTCTCTACGGCCTCTTCCGCCAGACCGCGCCCGAGCTCGGCGCGCTGATCGGCGACGACGTGCGCGGCAAGGGCGTCGGCCGCCGCGCCGAGGCGCTGACCCTGGCCAAGGCCTTCGACGAGTTCGACGCCCACCGCGTCTACGGTCGCATCCCCGCCCGCAACGAGGTGGCGAAGAAGACCGTCGCCGGCCTCGGCTGGAAGCACGAGGGCACGATGCGCGCCCACCTGCGCCGCGAGGGCGCGCCCGCCGACGACTGCGAGGTCTGGGGCGTCCTGCCCGACGAGTTCCGCGCCGCCGCGGCCGACCTGCTCTCGTGAGCGAGGCAGGCGCCCGCGCCGAGCTGATCGAGGACCGCGGCGAGGCGGCGGCCGGCGAGGAGTTCTTCCGCTCGCGCCCCTTCCTCGACGCCGAAGGCGTCACCCACACGCTGCGGATCGAGGCGGAGAGGGCGAGCTGCTGGCGCCGCTGATCGTCCGCGAGATCGAGGGCACCGACGAGCGCGACGCAATCTCCCCCTACGGATATCCGGGCCTGGTCGAGAGGAGTCGGGGGGGTGTCCGCCGGAGCCACAGCGCGGAGGCTCCGGCGGACACCCCCCCGACTCCCCCTGCCCTGGACCCTGAGTCCATCGACTTCTCTGCGACCGGCCTGGTCACGGTCTTCCTCCGCCACACGCTCGGCGACCCGCCGCTTGCCGGCGCCAGCGAGCGCAACGTGGTGCAGATCGCCGACCCGGCCCTGCCGCGCAAAGAGCCGCGGCAGCGACCGCAACCAGATCAACAAGAACCTGCGCCGCGGTTACGAGCTCGAGCTGGTCCCGGGCCCGGAGACGACCGCTGCCCAGCGCGCCGGCTTTCTCGCCGCCTACGAGCAGACGATGCGCCGCACCGGCGCCGCCGAGCGCTACTTCTTCGGCGCCGCCTACTTCGATCGCATCCTCGAGTTCGCCGCGCACCTGGCTCGCCCTCGCCCACGCCCCCGAGCGGAGAGATCGCCGCCGCCTCGATCGCCGCCGTCAGCGACGGCTACCTCCACTACTACCTCAGCGGCAGCGCCGACTCGCACCTGCGCGACTCGCCGATGAAGAACGTCGTCGCTTCCCTGGTCGAACTCGCGGCCGAGCTGGGGCTGCCGCTCAACCTCGGCGGTGGGATCAGCCGCGGCGACCGGCTCGAGGAGTTCAAGCGCGGCTTCGCCAATCGCGAGCTGCCCTGGCACAGCTCGGAGATCGTCGCCGATCTCAGCGCCTACGCGCGACTCTCAGCCGGTCGCGAGGCCGGCGACTTCTTCCCGGCCTACCGCGCCTAAGAGGGTCTAGCCGACGGTCGGTTCGACCGGGGTCGGGCCGGTGAAGGGGAAGCCTTCGGCGGGCTCGCGGCCTTTGCCCCAGGTCTGCTTGCCGAAGTCGCGAATCGCGTCGAGCGTGATCGCGCCCTTGTACTCGTTGCAGCCGATCAGGTTGCGCCAGGTCGTCGCCGCAACCTCGTAGGTCATGTTTTCGTTCGGGAAGAGCAGCGTTGCTCCGTACATCGAGTCGTAGATCCCGATCAGTTCCAGCTGGGCGCTCTCGGGCAGGTCCGGCGAGTACTGGATCTCCAGCCGGCCGTGCTCGAGCGAGTGCACGATGTCGAGTTCCTTGCGGCATTTCCTTGTAGGCACCGTCGGCCTGCTGGTAGGGCGGTTCGACGTGGTTGCCGGAGGTCGGCGGGTTGGTTTTGTATTCGGGTGTCGCCGCCGTCGGAGGGATGTGTTCGCGCCCCTCGTTCGGGAGGTCCAGCCGCAGGTCGCAGCCGGCCTTTTTCGCCGCCTGCTTGAGGTTGCTGACTTTGACCGCCGCCACCGTGGTGCCGCCGCGCGTGTCCGGCTGGATGCCGTTGGTCGAGCCCGACTGCTGGTTGATGTGGGCGTTACCACTGTCGTTCTTGCTGGCGGCCGAGACGATCACCATCACGATCCCGACCAGAACGGCGATCCCGACCAGGCCGGCGACGGCGTAGCCGATCATCAAGCGGCGTTTCTCCGAGCCGGTTTGGTGCTTCTCGCGTTCTTCCCGGGCCTGGCGAAGTCGCTCCCTCTCTTCCTCCCTGCGATTAGCCATGAGGACGGTGCAGTTTACTCAGAGCGACTCGGCCAAGTCGCCGCTGTCGTTGCGGCCGCGCTCCCAGGGCCGCGCCGCCTGCAGGGAACCGAGCACCGCCCGCGTCGCCGGCGCCCGGTTGAGGGCGTAGAAGTGAATGCCTGGCGCTCCGGCCAGGAGCAGCTCCGAGCACTGCTGGGCCGCGTAGGCGACGCCGAGCTCGAACTCGGCTTTCTCGTCGCCACCGGCGGCGGCGAAGGCAGCTTCGAGGCGCGGCGGGATCGAGGCGTCGCAGAGGTTGCAGATGCGCTTGGTCTGCTCGAAGCTCGCCACCGGGATCACGCCGGCGATGATCGGCACCTCGATCCCGGCCGCGCGCGCCGCGGCGACGAAGTCGAAGTAGACCTGGTTGTCGAAGAAGAGCTGGGTGATCAGGAAGGAGGCGCCGGACTCGACCTTGGTCTTCAGGTAGGCGAGGTCAGTCTCGAGGTCGGGCGCCTCGGGGTGGACCTCGGGAAAGCAGGCGCCGCCGACCGTGAACGGCCAGCGCGAGCTGATGAAGGCGGTCAGCTCGGCAGCGCTCCCCAGCCCCCCCTCGGGCTGTTCGAAGTCCTCCTGGCCGCGCGGCGGGTCGCCGCGCAGGGCGAAGACGTTCTCGATCCCGGCGGCGGCGATCTGGTCCAGCGTCTCCGTCAGGCCCTCGGCGGTCTCGCCGACGCAGCTCAGGTGGGCCATCGTCTCGAAGCCGAGCTCGTCCTTCAGCGCCCGGGTGATCTCGACCGTGCCGTCGCGGGTTCCGCCGCCGGCCCCGTAGGTGACGGAGACGAAATCGGGCTCCAGCTCGCGCAGCGAGCGAGCCGTCGCGAGCAGGCCCTCGCGCCCCTCCTCGGTCTTCGGCGGGAAGAACTCGACCGAGAAGGTCGGTGCTTTGGCAGCGATGATCTCGTCTATGCGCACCGCTGCAGGGTAGCTACGCGCGCCCTCTGCGGTGGTCCACCCGTGCCTGGAAGTAGTCCTGGATGTCCTCGAGCCGTTTGCCCTTGGTCTCGGGGACGAACTTCCAGCAGAAGGCGAGGGTGAGCAGGCCGATCGCGCCGTAGAACCAGAAAGCGCCGCTGCGCCCCAGCGCTTCGATCAGCAGCAGGAAGGTGAGCGAGACGATGAAGTTGAAGGTCCAGTTGACCATCCCCTCCTCCGGGACGCCTCGAGTCCGTCGCTCATCCCACGAGGACCGTATATGGCCCCACTGGACGGCCAATTACCGGAGTTTGCGGGAACGTATTCGTCGCCCCCCTGGACCCGGCCCGAAGGTCGCGCTAAATTCGTTTTGCGACTGGGAGGGACGGCGTCCGCGGAAGCCCACCGGACACCGCCCCGAAGGTGGCGCGACGAGCTTCAGTGTGCGAAGGCTACGTGCACGGCAGGCAACCGAGCGTCTCCGCCAGTCGCATTTTTTGTGCGTCCGGACTGGTACCTAGCGTGGTCTCGTCATCGAGCTCCTGCCCTCGTTGACGCGCGTGCCGGGACGTAGTGCCTGGGAGCTGGGCGTCGTTGCGAGACCCGGATGGCCGTGACGACTAGCCCGCCCGCTCCCCACTCTCCAAGGGCTGTGGGAGGATCTACGCGATGAGCGGGGAGCTTCGGTACGAGCGTGTCGGTGCTGCCGCCGTGCTCACGATCGATCGGCCGCAGCGGCGCAACGCGATCGACGGGGCCGCGGCGGAGGCGTTCCGCGAGGGGTTGGTGGAGTTCGAGGCTGACGAGGGGGCGCGGGTGCTCGTGCTCACTGGCGCCGGAGGCCAGGCCTTCTGCGCCGGCGCCGACCTGAAGGCGATGGACCTCAACGTCGACCATCCCGACGGTCCGATGGGCCCGACCCGGCTCACTCCGGCCAAGCCCGCGATCGCCGCTGTCGATGGTTGGTGCCTTGCCGGTGGGGTGGAGCTGGCGCTCTGGTGCGACATGCGGATCGCCACCCCGCAATCGACCTTCGGCCTCTTCGAGCGTCGCTGGGGCGTGCCCCTGGTCGACGGCGGCACCCAGCGCCTGCCCCGCGTGGTTGGCATGGGACGGGCGCTGGAGCTGATCCTCACCGGCCGTCCGGTCGAGGCGGAGGAGGCCCACCGCATCGGCCTCGTCAACGAGCTCGTCCCGGCCGGCGAGCACTTGCAGCGCGCCCTCGAGCTGGCCGAGCGGATCGCTTCATTCCCCCAGGAGACGATGCTGGCCGACCGCCGCGCCGCGATCGAGGGGTTCGGCCTGCCGCTGGAGGAGGGGATCGCCCTGGAGCACCGCCTCGGCCGCGAGGTCCTCGAGGTCGCCGCCCGCGGCGCGATGCGCTTCGCCTCCGGCGAGGGTCGCCACGGCGAGGGCGTCTGACCGTCAGCCCTGCGTCACGCGCCGCATCTCATCCTCAGCCGCCTCGGGGCCGAGGTAGGGCATCAGCACGGCGAAGACGAGGTCGGGGAGGATGTGCGTCAGCTCCGGACCGCGACCGGCGCGGATCTCGTCGAAGATCATCGAGGTGGCTCCGCCGATCGCGAAGCGGGCGGTGTCGGCGGGCAGCTCCTCGCCTTGGCTGGCGTACTCACGCCCTTCCTCGAGGAAGGGCGTGAAGCGGGCCAGCGCCGAGCGGTAGCGAGCGCGAGCGTCATCGCCGGCGGCCGTCACCTCGACCATCGAGAGCCTGGCGATCCCGGCCTCGATCGAGAGCAGGCCGACCAGGGCGCCGAGACCGGCGGCGATTCGAGCCGGCCAGGGCTCGTCCGCGGCTGCCTCGAAGGCACTTGTCACGTGAGCCAGGAGAACGTCGAAGACCGCCTCGTAGGCCTCTAGGAAGCAGGCCTCCTTGTCAGGGAACGTCTCTTCGAAGGTCTGCTCGGAGACGCCGGCCACCTCAACCACGTCCTTGACCGTCGTCGCCTCGTAGCCTTTCGCCGCCGCGACGCGCAGCATCGCCTCCAAAAGTCGCTCCCTCTCGGAGCGCACGAGGTAGGCTCGCGGCAGGCTCTGGGTACCGCCCTGCGTCTCTCTGTGACTCGAAGCTGAAGGCGGATCCATGCATTCAGAGTAGGGCAGTGTTCTCAGCCTGTCCAACGGCGAATATCGACGACAGCCCTGTTCGGGATGTTCAAATCTCGAAGGCAGGCCGGTCGATGATCAGTGCATCAACGCCAGGGTCGCTCTGCCAAGCCCACGACCATCGCCGCCATCAGCCATTTCGCTGGTTGTCCTCTAACCGCGCCACGCAGGGCCGTATTTCCCTTTGTAAATGGGGTATTTCGCCGTCTCCAACTCCCAGTGCAGGCATCCGGCTCACTCGGCGTGGATCGAAGAGATCCTTTGACAAACTCGTAAATTTATGTTTCTATCCTTCAACCGGACACACAGGGGTTCTTCAGTCCGGGACCGACCGCGCAAAGGGGCGCGGTGGCAGAGCAGGGGACAGGGAAAAGCGAGCCAAAAGTGCTGCTTCGGCGGCCTGCCGGCTCACGGGACGAGGAGGGGCAGTTGAGGGGGAGGTCTTCCATGATCGGCGTTCGTCGCTCTCCCTGGGCCACGGCGCCGGAGGAGCGGTGCGGGCGCCCAGACCCCCGAGGGACTTCCCATCTCCCGGACGGCGCCCGCACCCTCCTCCGCCTCGTCGGTCAATCAACTCGCCGCGCCGGGATCTCCCCGGCGGGCACTACGCAAGGAGAGAGATCCTGATGTTCACACGTCTACGGGCGCACTTCGGCACGGCCGGCTTGGTCGTGGCGATAGTCGCACTCATTGCCGCCCTCGCCGGCGGCGCCTACGCCGCCTCCAATTCCTCTGAGGCCGGCAAGGCCACCGCCTCTGCCAAGGCCAAGAAGGGTCCGCGGGGCCCGAAAGGCGCGACCGGACCGGCTGGACCGGCTGGGCCTGCGGGACCGCAGGGAGCTGCTGGGGCCAAGGGTGAGGCCGGGGCAAATGGGAGCAACGGATCAAACGGGGCGCCGGGCGCGGCGGGGCAGGGCGTGGTCAGCTCCGTCGCTCCTCCGGAACCCGCCCACTGTGAAAACGGCGGATCCAAATTCGTTGCCGGGGCATCCACCACCTATGCATGCAACGGCGCGGTGGGATCTCGCGGAGCCACGGGGGAACCCTGGCCAGTAGACAACACCCTGCCGAGCGAAGCGACCGAGACCGGGACCTGGACCTTCGGCCCCTTGACCGAAGGCGCGACGCCTGAACCGCAATTCGGGCCATCGGTCTTCACGTCCATCTCCTTCCCGATCAAACTGGCCGCCGGGCTGAACGCAAGCCACGTTCACTTCATCCAGACAAGCGGCAAGGAACAGGTATTCAATGAAGTAACCGAAGAAATTGAAGAAGTCACGTCGGCGGCATGCCCGGGAACCGTCACAGCACCAGCCGCAATTCCCGGCCACCTCTGTGTTTACGCCGCGGCCCTGACGAGTGCCGCCAGCGTCAACGGATTCATATACGACGTCACAGAAACCAACGGCGCATCCGCGACTGGAGCCCTGCTGGGTTTTCGAATTACCGCGGCCGAAGGCGCAAAAGGCACGGGAACCTGGGCGGTGACGGGCGCCGAATAGTCGCGATTGACTCGGGCTACACCGCAATCGTTCGAGCAGAGCCAGGAGGAGAGGCACGTGAAACGCAAAGCGAAGACATCGTCTGAGAGAGACAGGGTGTCGGGTCGGACCACTTACCGACCCACTCTCGGCCTCTTTGCTGTCGCCCTGGCGACCATTTCGCTTGCTCTCTCCCTTGGCTCTGCCGGCGCCCTGGCCTCCAAGCAGGTGGTCGACTACATCGGCAACGGCTCGAGTGGTACTCAGGGTGGCGCGTTCGGGGGACCTGTAGGTGTCGCCGTCAACAACAGCGGCGCGGGGCCGGCCAACAAGGGCGACATCTATGTCACCGATGGCGACGGAAACAATCGCATCCAGCGTTTCGGCCGCGACGACAAGGGAACCCCGGCGGATTCGAGCGATGACTCCTACTTCTTCATCAGTGCTTGGGGCGCGGGTGTGGACTCGAAAGTGGGGGGTAGCGGGTATCAGGTCTGTACGGTCGCTGATGATTGTCAAGCCGGAATAGGTTCTGGCGGCAACGGCGCTCTTGGCAGAGGTGCTGTTGGCCTGCACGTCGCCGGGGTCGCCGTTGACCAAGACAGCGGCGACGTCTATGTATCCGATGCAGCCAACTTCCGTGTCAACGTGTATGAAGGCGACGGTGCCTTCCGGCGATCCTTTGGCTTCGACGTGGTTGCATCCGGACCCGACGACAACGGCGTCGACTATGAGGTGTGCGTTGCGGCCAACGGCGACGTGTGCAAAAACGGCTTGTCAGGGAGCGCCGTCGGCCAGATAGCCGATGGCGGCGCGCCCAGCCATCCAACCGCTCAGGGCATAGCTGTGAGTCAACCGGATGGGGACTCAACCACGGGCACCGTTTTCCTCACCGATCCTGGGAACCGCCGTGTCGACACCTATCACCTTGACGGCAGCTCACCTTCGTCCTTCGGCTC
The DNA here is from genome assembly GCA_963702065.1 of uncultured Solirubrobacterales bacterium. GTDB lineage: Bacteria > Actinomycetota > Thermoleophilia > Solirubrobacterales > 70-9 > VRUE01. The sequence goes on along the minus strand of OY969705.1, from coordinate 2,380,609 downwards.
GGCGGCCGTCTTCAGTCAGGAGAGGCCGGATCGAATCGCCGTTGACTCGCGCGGCATCGTCTACGCGTCAAACCAGAAAAACAGCAACGAGATCGAGCGCTACGACAGCCAGAGTGCCAACGGCGGCGGCATCGGCTTCCTCGCCCCGCTCGCTGCCCCGCCGTTGCTTCCCAGTGCTGACTTTGGCGAAGGAGTCACCGGAGGGTTGTCCGTTGACCCTGATTCAGACGGCGCCGGGCCCGACACCGATGTGCTCTACGCCTCGCGATATGACGGAGTGGGCAATGCGACGCGGGCGGTGCAGCAGTTCGGGCCACTAAACCCACCCGGCCTCACCTTGCCGCCCACGGCCGTGGATGACACTCATGGAATGAATTTCATCTGGTCAGGCAAGGCCAATATTGCCTCGGATGACTCGTCCGGGCGACTCTTCGTCACCGGCCGAGCCGGTGCAGCGGGAGAGAACGGAGCCGAAGGCGTCTTCGTTCTCGACGTCACCGGACCTCCACCCACCGCGGTCCTCGACCCGACGACTCCCGTCGACTCGATCACCTCGACCACCGCCACGATTCACGCCGAAATCGATCCAAACGGGCCGCCGGCGCTCAGCTATCGCGTCGAGTACTCGTTGGACGGGAGCAACTGGCAATCGGCACCAAGCACCCTTCTTGGCGCCCAGGAAACACCACAGGCGGTCAACCCGGTGCTCGATCCCCCCGCCGGTGGTCTCCAGCCAGGCACCACGTATCACGTCCGCGTTGTCGCGGCTCGGCCTTTCTTTGAACCTGTGGTGAGTGGCGTTGCCATCTTCGCGACTCTGCCGGCCAAGCCCGGCGCAGAGACCACCGGCTCGCCGCTTCGCACTGCCACCACGGCTCAGCTCGAAGGCCGGGTCAATCCCCGCAACGCCGCCACCACCTACCACTTCGAATTCGGCGACCAGGGACCTTGCGACGCGAACCCGTGCACCTCGACCGAACCCCAGCCCGCGGGTTCAGGACACGTCGTCGAGTTTGCCTCCCAGCTGGTTGAAGGCCTTCAGCCCGCGACCACTTACCACTATCGCCTGATCGCCGACAACGGCACCCCCGGCTCGCCCAGTTCCGGCGCCGACATGACGTTGACCACCCGAGCGAGCGACGCGCCGCTCGACCATGGTCATCTCGCCGGTCCTCCCGGGTCGGATCGCGCCTATGAGCAGGTCAACCTGCCCGACACCAGCGGCAATCCGATCTTCGGCGCGCTCGGTTTCTCCGATGACGGCAACCGCGCGCTCTACCGGATTGCCGGCGGGACCCCCCTCTCTGACACTGGTTCGTTCGCCGGCATCTATTTCGCCCAGCGCACCGAAACCGCGGAACACGAAGGCGGTTGGCGGACGGAACGAATTACCCCGCCGCGCAGTGAGTTGATTGGCTCCGACTGGGAAGAACCGGCTGGAAGCAGCGACCTCTCCTCGGTGGCCAGTCTCAACAGCGCGACCTCGACTCTCGGTGCCGGCACTGCTACCGCCTGGCGCTTTGGGCCCGGAACGGCCCCGATCAAGCTCTTCGAGGCCGTCCCGCCTCAGCAATACCGCATTGCCTTCGGCGTTTCCGGCGATGGGACCAGGGTGGTGGAGCTCTTGGACGGGGGGCAACTGGACCCCGCATATCCCGAAGCGGCAGGGCGGGTCAACCTTTATGACGTCAGCACCGGCGCCACCCCGCGATTGGTCAGCTTGCTGCCGGACGGTGGTGTCCCAGCCTGCGGTACCGAGGAGAGTCAGCTGGGGTACGGGATTCCCTCTCAGGCGACTCACTGGATCTCCAACGACGGCTCCCGCATCTTCTTCCCCAGCAGTGGCAGCAGCTGCGGGGGCCCGACCCAGTTCTACATGCGCGACGTCGGCGCCGGACAAACCAAGCTGATCTCCGGTCCCACCGTCTCGGGGCTCTCCTGTGGTGTCGCATTTCTCAAGGCCACACCCGGTGCTGCCTTCTTTTGGACCCAGTCGCGCCTTGCACCTGAGGACACGGTGCCCGGCGGATGCAATGGCACCACCCCGCTCGACGGCGATGTCTACCGCTATGACCTCGGCGACGGCACCCTCGACTGCGTCACCTGCGCGGCCGCGGGTCTCGATGCCAACGTATTCATTCAGCCGAACAACAAAAACGCCGGCCCGGTTGACGTAGCCGTCTCCGAGGATGGCTCCCGGGTGTACTTCAGGACCCAGACGCACCTTCGTGCCGGTGCGGTCCCGGAAGGGGAGTTCGGCGCATATCGCGTCGACGTTTCCAGCGGCGATCTCGCCTATGTCGGACCGATCAGTACGGGTCGGGTCGGCACCGTCGGCGACCAAGGTAATGCGATCAGCCACACCGGATCCGTATTGGTCTTTCGCTCCGACGATTCCGGCCTCAATCAGCTCGGCGGCCAGGAAAACGGCGCCACGGCCCAGTATTACCGTTACGACGATCGCGACCGTTCGCTCACCTGCGTCTCCTGCCCCAATGATGGTTCGGCGCCTCGGGGGGACGCCTATCGCTTCCTGGGCAGCGGAGAAAACCTAAACCTCGGAGCGCTTTCCGCAGACGGCAGCACCCTCGCCTTTGGCACACCGACAGCGCTTCTCGGCACGGATCAGAACTCCGCCGGTGCCGGGCAGGACTCGACGGCGGGAGAAGACATCTATGAGTGGCGCGATGGCCACCTCTTGTTGATCACCGACGGGCTTACGAATTGGGCGAATGAAAGCCAGCCGAAAGTGAGGGGGGTCAGCCCCAGCGGCCGTGACGTCTATTTCACTGCGGCCGCCCGCTACACCCCAGACGCTCTCGATGGCTACACGCGCCTCTACGACGCCCGCATCGGCGGTGGCTTCGCTTTCCCATCGCCACCACAGCCCTGCCCGCTGGAGGTCTGCCAGGGGACGCCGAAGGGAGCCCCCGACGAACCGCCGCCCGGCAGCGCCGGCATCGCGGGTGAGGCTGACTCGGTGCCGCAGCGCTCCAGCCGGAGAAGCAGGAAACGGCAGCGTCACAAACAGCGTCACAAACATCGTCACAAGAAGGTCAAGAGACACGCCAGCCACCACGGGAGGGCTTCACGATGAAGCTTCGACACCTCGCCACGCTATGTGCGCTCGGGGCGCTCGGTTTGATCGGGCCTCCTCCGGCCGCTGCAGCGGCGCCCGTTTGGAATCTCGACATCCATCACGTCGAAACCAACTTCGCTCCCGGCGGTGCCGATGAGTATTGGTTCGACGTGAACAACGTGGGTGACGGTGCCTCGGCGGGAACGGTGACGTTGACGATCAACCTGCCAGGCGGAGTCACCCGCAGATCGGTGCTGGTGAATACCGACAAACTCGAAATCAATTGGAAATGTCCCGGCTCGGTGGGGGATCCGACGATCGTCTGCACGACCAAAACCACGATCCCGCGCCACACGCTCATCCGCGGATTGATGGTTGCGGTGGACGTCGCCGAAGGGGCGTCGGGAGAACGCTTTGCATCCGCCAAACTCGAAGGCGGCGGCGGAGCGCCGGTCAGTGCGGCGGAGCGGACTGAAATCAGTCCGGACCCTGCCGGCTTCGGCATTGTCCCTGGCAGTTTCGCCCCGGACTTCTTCGAAGCCAACGGCATCACCACAACCCGCGCCGCCGGCGCGCATCCGGCGCTGTTCAGCGTGCCCTTCGACTTCAACTCGATTGCCTTTCCGACGGAAAAAGCAATCCTTCAAAAGATTCCCGACGAGACGATCCGCAACCTGCACGTCGATACGCCGCCGGGCTTCATCGGCAACCCGACAGCGGTGGGGGAATGTTCCCAGGCTGATTTCACGGTTGGCGAATGCCCGCCATCGAGCCAAGTGGGCCGAATCGATCTGCATCTCTACACCATTGGCTCTTCCGAATCTCAGGTTTTCGCGCCGTGGACCGTCGGTGTCTTCAACCTCACCCATCCGCAGGGGGTGATCACAGACCTCGCTTTCCAGATCGGCGGCAACCCCGTTCACGTCAAAGTCTCGCTGGATGCCGCCAACGATTACGCGATCACCTCGGTGGTACCCGACGTCAACGAGCTTTTGCCACCCTTCGATCAAAGGCTCACTCTCTGGGGTATCCCGGCCGACCATAGCCATGACTCCGAGCGCTGCAAATCCTTCTCCGCGACGATCGGGACAAATCCCACCGATATCGAATGCTCGACGGACATTCCTCGCAAGCCATTTCTCACCGTCCCGTCGCAATGCGCGGAGGGCAACGTGGCACGCCTTCACCACTATGACTCCTGGCAAAATTCGGGCGTCTTCGGATCCGAGGTGGATTACGCCCTGCCCGAAACGATGATCGGGTGCGACGCGCCTCGCTTCGAACCGGATGTCTCGATCGAACCGACCGGACATCAGGCCAATACCCCAACCGGCCTCGATGTCCACATCGAGGTCGCCCAGAACGAAAATCCCAATGCCCTGGGGACGCCGCCGGTGAAGAGCACGGTGGTCACCCTGCCGCAGGGGATGAGCTTCTCGCCTTCCTTCGCCGACGGCCTGCAGAGCTGCTCCCTGGCCCAGATGAAGCTGGGGACCAACGAGGCGATCGAATGCCCCGACGCATCGCGGATCGGCGAAGTCACGCTTCACACCCCGCTGCTACCCAAGCCGGCGGAGGGGTCGATGTACCTGGCGGCTCAGGGTGACAACCCTTTCGGCTCGCTCTTTGCTCTCTACCTGGTCCTGCACGACACCGAAGAACGCGGTGCCCTGATCAAGATTCCGGGCCGCATCGACGTCGATCCCGGCAGCGGCCAGATCACCACGAGCTTCGAGGACACGCCGCAGTTCCCCTTCGACGAGCTCGCCCTCAAGTTCAGAAGCGGCCCCAGGGCCCCCCTCGTCAACCCACCCTCCTGCGGTACGCAGACGATCGGCATCAAGGTCGCCTCCTACGCCCAACCGCAGAATCCCGTCGACGTTTCAAATACCTACCAGGTCACCGAAGGCCCCAACGGCAGCCCCTGCCCGTCCGATCGTGCGCACCGGCCCTTCGCGCCAAAGATGATCGCGGGCACCTCGAGCCCCCGTGCCGGCACCTACTCGCCCTTCGTCTTCCGCCTCTCGAGGGAGGACTCCGAACAGGAGCTGAGCCAGGTGACCACCGTCCTGCCGCCGGGCCTGGTGGCGAAGATCGCCGGCATCTCCTTCTGCCCCGAGGCCGCCATCGCCTCGATCTCCACCGAGCTGGGAGCGGGCTCGGCGGAGCTCAATCGCCCCGCCTGTCCGGCCGCCTCTCAGATCGGCACGATCAGCGCCGGACTGGGAGCGGGCCCGGGTCCCAACTACTTCCCCGGCAAGGTCTACCTGGCGGGCCCACACAAAGGCGCCCCGCTCAGCCTGGCAGTCGTCGCACCCGGCCTCGCCGGCCCATTTGACCTCGGCAACGTCGTCGTGCGTGCGGCCCTGAAGGTCAACCCCGACAACACCCAGGTGACCGCGGTTTCCGATCCCTTCCCGACGATTTTGCACGGAGTCCTCTTGAGGGTCAGGGACGTGAGGTTGCGGGTCGATCGCCCCCAGAGCACGCTCAACCCGACCAGCTGCGCGCCGATGTCGGTGGAGGGGCAGATCACCGGCGTGGGAGGGGATCTGCTCGGCGCCTCAGATGACTCGCTCTTCACGGCGACCTCTCCCTTCCAAGCCGTCAACTGCGCCGGCCTCTCCTTCAAACCAAAGCTCGCCTTCCGCCTCTTCGGCGGCACCCGCCGCGGTGCCCACCCGAAGCTGAAGGCGACCCTGAGGATGCCCGCAGGGGGCGCCAACATTGCCTCGGCCTCGGTCGCCCTGCCGCACTCGGAGTTCCTCGACCAGGCCCACATCGGCACCGTCTGTACCAGGGTCCAGTTCGCAGCGAGTGCCTGCCCCGCCGCCTCGGTCTACGGCTACGTAAAAGCCAAGTCGCCGCTGCTGGACGAAGTGCTCTCGGGCCCGATCTACCTGAGGAGCTCCAGTCACCTGCTGCCCGACCTGGTCGCCGCCTTCAGGGGAGGCCGGATCCCGGTCAACCTCTCGGGCAGGATCGACTCGCTCAACGGCGGGATCCGCAACACATTCGACTTCGTCCCCGACGTGCCGGTCTCCTGGGCGACCTTCACCTTCCAGGGCGGCAGCAAGGGCCTGCTGCAAAACAGCCGCAACATCTGCCTCGGCACGCAGAAGGCGACCGCCAAGTTCAAGGCCCAAAACGGCGCCGCCCTGACCCTGCGCCCGGTGCTGAAGAACGCCTGCGGGAAGTCAAAGAAGTAGGAGCGGCGCGGGTTCGCTAAGGCGAACCGCGACCCACCTCTGCGCAGAGACCGGCCAGGCCGATCGCCTCGACCCCGGCCCCAAGCCGGTAGCGCTCGCTGCCGGGATAGACGATGAAGCTGCGCTCCGGCTCGATGTCGTCCAGGGCGGAGCGCAGACCGCGTTCGATCTTGGGGGCGAGGCTGCGCTTGACCTCCACGGCCCACTCGCGCCCATCGGCCCAGGTGAGGACCAGGTCAACCTCGGCGCCGCCGCTGGTCCGGTAGAAGCTCGCCTCGGCGCGCCCGCCGGTGATCGCGACCAGGTTCTCGATCACCAAGCCCTCCCAGCTTCCCCCAGCGACGGGGTGCCCGAGCACCGCCTCCTTGTCGGCGAGGCCGAGCAGCGCGTGCACCAATCCACTGTCTCTGATGTACACCTTTGGCGAGCGCACAAGCCGCTTGCCGGCATTGACTGGCCGGGGCGCCAGCCGCCGCACCAGCAGCAGGTCAACCATCAGGTCGAGGTAGTGACCAACGGTGGCGCCGCTGACCCCCAGACCGCGGGCGAGCTGTGCCGCGTTCAGCAACCCGCCCTGCTGGTGAGCGAGCATCGTCCACAGCCGGCGCAGTGTCTCCGCCGGGATGCGGGGGCCGAGCTGAGGGATGTCGCGCTCGAGGTAGGTGCGGATGAAGTCGCGCCGCCAGCGCAGGCTGCCGGCGCCTTCGGCGGCGAGGAAGCTCGGCGGAAAACCGCCGCGCACCCAGAGCCCGTCGAGATCCCCTTTGCCCACCTCCGTGGCGTCCAGCGGCCCCAGCTCGGCGAAAGCGACCCGTCCCGCCAGCGTCTCGCCACTCTGGGCGAGCAGGTCGATCGCGGCCGGCCCGAGCAACAGGAATCTGCCCACCCCCTTGCCCTCTCGCCTGCCCCGGTCGATCGTCCCGCGCAGGGATTCGAAGATCCCGGGGGCCCGCTGAATCTCATCGAGGATGACCAGCTCGCCGGCATGGTCGGCGAAGTAGAGCTCCGGCTCGGCCAGCCGTGCCCGGTCGGCCTCGGACTCGAGGTCGAGGTATGTGGCGCCACGCTTCTCGGCGATCTCCAGCGCCAGCGTGGTCTTGCCCACCTGCCGGGGGCCGGTCAGGACGACTGCGGGCACTTGGTCCAGCAGCCCAGCGGTGGTCGAAGCGATCCTCCTGGCAATCATCCTTGTAATTCTAAACACCCTTTAAAGGATTGCAAGGCAAGGACAGCCGGCAAGGTACTTCCTCAATCAATGCGGAAATCACATATTAGTTATACTCCCCTGGTGACCCCCGGCCAGCTGATCCGCGAAACGCGCGCCCGGCGGCGCCTCAGTCAGGAGCGCCTGGCGCGGCGGGTGGGTACTCACCAGTCGGCGATCAGCCGGCTCGAGGCGGATGAGATCTCGCCCAGTGTCGAGACGCTGCAGTTGCTGATGCGGGCCATGGGAGAGCGGCTCGATCTGGTCGCCGCTCCGATCGAGCGTGACTATGACCTGGCTCACCGGCGAGCGACGGCTGCCCGCCCGCCCGCCGAGCGCCTAGCCCTCGGCATATCGTGGAACCGCATGGCGGCTCGGCTTGCCGTGGCAGGGAGAGAGGCCCGTGGCCGAGCCTGACGCTCCTCTTGATGCCGAGCGCATCCTTCGCGCCCTTTCCGAGCACGAAGTCGACTACGTGCTGATCGGCGGCCTTGCCGTACAGACCCACGGCCATGTGCGAACGACCAACGACGCGGACCTGATTCCGGCGCCGGAGCCGGCCAACCTGCGGCGGCTGGCGGCCGCCCTGCGCTCGCTCGAGGCCCGCGTGCTCAATCCGGGCGAGGAGGACACAGTTGTGGACGCGAAGATGCTGCCGAGGTCCACGATCTGGCAGTTCGCGACTCGCGACGGTGGCATCGACGTGATGCACGAGGTGCCCGGCGGCCGGCCATACGCCGAGCTGAGCGAGCGCGCCCTGCGCGTGCGGCTGGGAGACGTCGAGGTCCCCGTTGTGGATCTCGATGATCTGATCCAGATGAAGCTGGCACGCGGGCGCCCCACCGACCTCGCCGACGTCGCGGCCCTCACTGACCCCGAGGTCGAGCAATAGCTACAGGTCTGCGGGAGAGAGAACCTTCCTCCCTCACCTCCCGTTGGCCACCTCACAGGCCTCCTCTGCCCCCAGGAACGGAGAGAGCGCCATGTAGGTGGCGAGGGGGGTCAGCTTGCGCAGGTTCTCGGCCCCTTCGGCTCGCACCCGGTCACAGAGCATCGCGTAGAGGGCGCTGGCGATCGCCTCGCGGGCGATCGGCTTGAGCCCGGGGGCGTATTCCTCGACCCCTTCGTCGATGAAGCGCTGGGCCGCCTCGATCGCCTGGTCGCGGCGCTCCAGCACCCGCGGCCCGGCGGCGTAGACGTCGACCGCGACCAGGCGGGCGAACTCCGGCTCGGCTTCGAGGTAGGCGAAGATCGCCTCGGTCAGGGCGCGGATCGCCTGCGGCCAGCTGCGCGCCCGGCGGTAGGCCGGCAGCGTCACCCCCAGCATCTTCGCCCTGGCGCTGTAGAGGGCGGCCTCGAAGGCCTCCTCCTTGCTTTGGAAGCACTCATAGAAGGTGCTGAGCGAGGTACCCGCCTCGGCGACGATGTCGGTGACCGTGCTCGAGGGGTAGCCCTGCCTCGCCACCACCGTGATCGTCGCCCGGATCAGCCGCTCGGCGGGGTCGGCGGGCCGCGGCGCCGCGCTCACCGGCGCCCCGGCGCCTCGGCGGGGCGCTCGCAGCGGCTCCGGCGGGGGGCGGTAGGAGTGAGCCAGGGCGACCAGGTCATCGAGCACCTCGAGCAGCTCCGCCTCGCTGTGGCGGTAAAGGCGGGTGTGGACGATCTTGCGCAGGCCCCCGATCAGCGCCCTGGTCATCTCCTCGGGCAGCCCCGCCTGCTCGGGCAGGTCGAGGAAGTGGCGGTGGGCCAGGGCCTGGAACTCGGCCAGGGCGGCGTCGACGCGGGCGACCGCCGCCGGCCCCGCGGCGTAGGCCTCGACCATGCAAAGGCGCCCCGCCGCGGGCTGGTCAACGATCAGCCCCACCAGCGCCAGGATCGCCTCCCGCGCCCGCTCCTCCCAGCTGCCCTCGAGCTTCAGCCGCGAGGCGGTGGCCACCATCGCCGCCGAGAGGATCTCCTCCAAGGTCACCATGAAGCAGTCCTGCTTGTCGGTGAAGTGCTCGTAGAAGGCCTTGCGCGAGACACCCGAGAGCGCCAGCAGGTCGGCCACCCGCATCGCCTCATAGCCCTTCTCGGCGCCGGCGGCGACCATCGCCGCCATCAGCCGCTTGCGCTGGTTGTCCCTGACGGCCTCACGCGGTGTTCCTGGACCGGGAGAGAGCCTCTGCCGGCGAAGCTCTCCGGAATCTCCCCACGGTGTTCGCACCATCTCGGCGCGACCATAGCCCGCCGCCGGAGCCTCTTGCGTGCCCGGCGGAGGGCCCCTATTCCCCTTTGTAATGCGGTGTTTCGCCGTCTTTGACTCCCCATGGGGGCATCTGGCCCACTCGGCGCCGATCGAACACCCGGCATCTCGTGCCCATTGTTACATCGAAGAGATCCTTTGACAAACTCGTAAATTTATGTTTCTATCCTTCAACCGGACACACAGGGGTTCTTCAGTCCGGGACCGACCGCGCAAAGGGGCGCGGTGGCAGAGCAGGGGACAGGGAAAAGCGAGCCAAAAGTGCTGCTTCGGCGGCCTGCCGGCTCACGGGACGAGGAGGGGCAGTTGAGGGGGAGGTCTTCCATGATCGGCGTTCGTCGCTCTCCCTGGGCCACGGCGCCGGAGGAGCGGTGCGGGCGCCCAGACCCCCGAGGGACTTCCCATCTCCCGGACGGCGCCCGCACCCTCCTCCGCCTCGTCGGTCAATCAACTCGCCGCGCCGGGATCTCCCCGGCGGGCACTACGCAAGGAGAGAGATCCTGATGTTCACACGTCTACGGGCGCACTTCGGCACGGCCGGCTTGGTCGTGGCGATAGTCGCACTCATTGCCGCCCTCGCCGGCGGCGCCTACGCCGCCTCCAATTCCTCTGAGGCCGGCAAGGCCACCGCCTCTGCCAAGGCCAAGAAGGGTCCGCGGGGCCCGAAAGGCGCGACCGGACCGGCTGGACCGGCTGGGCCTGCGGGACCGCAGGGAGCTGCTGGGGCCAAGGGCAAAGATGGCGCCCCGGGTACGGCTGGAGCAAACGGCACCAACGGGACGAACGGCACCAACGGCGCCAGCGTCCTCGCCAGCACTGAGTCGACCGGCACTGGAAACTGCGAAGGCCGTGGCGGCTCGAAATTCGTCGCCGGTGCCAGCACGACCTACGCCTGCAACGGCAAAGAAGGACTCAGCGGCTTCACCGAAGCGCTGCCGGTCGGGAAGACCGAGACGGGCACGTTCGCCCTGTCGGAGGCGAAAGCAAGCGGTGCCCTCTTCGCACCGCTCTCATTCAACATCCCGTTGGCAACCGCCCTCGATGCGGCACACGTCGTCTACGTGCCGGCCTTCGAAACGAATCCGGACCCAACCCACTGCGCGGGGAATCAGACCACCCCGAAAGCCACCAGTGGCTATCTGTGCATCTACGGATTCGTCTCGAATGTGACCTACGCGGGTTCATTCAGCGCGAATGTCGAAGAAGAATCGGAAGGCACCGGCCTCACCGGCACGATCCTTCGCTTCACAGTTACCGCACCGGAAGTAGCCGCCCAAGGATTTGGCGGGTGGGCCGTCACCGGCTAACCGTCACTTCCTCTAGGGGATGGTGGCCTGGGACGGCCTTACGCCTTCGTCTCAGGCCGCCATCTCTCACAGCGACTGCGAACACGGAGCTATGAACACATCCACCACACCAGGGTCAATCTCCCAGAAGGCGCCTCTGCCGACCGCTCGTCTCCTGGCATTCGTTGCGCTCGCCCTGGCCTGCCTCACGTTCAGTGCTTCCGCCCGTGCCGAAACCGGGGTCATCGGCACCTATGACTTCCCGCGCTTGGATCCATGCGGGCAGTTCTACTGTCCCCAGGACAGCCCCGGTTCCTTTGAGCACGGCAACTCCGTCGCCGTCAACGGGAGCGGGGCCGGGGGGGCCGCACCAGGTGACTTCTACATAGGAGACCCCGGCACGCTGGAAAGTGGACCGCGCGTTCAGCAATTCTCGTCGGCGGGCGAGTTCAAGCGCATGTGGGGCCTCGATGTGGTTGCGACCGGCCCCGGCAACTCGAACGAGACGCAGGCCGTACGGGTCAGCGCCGCCGCCGGTGCCTACACGCTCAGCTTTGGAGCCAATACGACCGCCCCGATCGCATTCAACGCCAGCGCCGCCAACGTTCAGGTGGCCCTCAATGCGCTCGGTGTGATCTCGGTCAACGTCGCTGGAGGGCCCGGCAGCGAAGATGGTTCATCGCCATACCTCATCACCTTCACGGGAACGTCTGGCGGGACCAACCAGCCGTTGCTCAAAGCCGACGATTCAGCGCTGAGCGGAACAGGAGCGGAAGTCAGCGTTTACACCACCGTCGTCGGTGACACCGGCTTTGAGGTTTGCATTCCCGATGAGGGCGATGTCTGCAAGCGTGGCACGTCTGGATTCCTCTACGACGCCGTACTCGGCGGCGCGCTGAACGGCGCCCAGGACCTGGCGATCGACCAGACCAGTGGAGACGTCTATGTCCTGGGCGCAGAACGCGTCAACCAGTTCTCAGCCACCGGGGACTTTATTCGCGCCTGGGGCCATGACGTCGTCGCCTCCGGTCCCGACGACAGCGACTTCGACGCGCAGGTGGAGGTCACGGTGAAAGCCACGGGGGGGAGCTTCACCCTCACCTTCCCCAATGTGGCCGACGTCGCGCAGACGACGACAAACATTCCATATAACGCAAGCGCCGCGACAGTCCAGGCGGCCCTCAATAGCCTCAGCTCGATCGGTGGTCGCGGTGGCAGGGTCACAGTCACGGGTGGGCCCGGAGATGCGGGGGGGTCGAGTCCATACGTGATCGCATTTGGCGGTTTGCTGGGCGGCGACGCGCCCGGAGAGCTCCTGGCATCGGGGGCGGGCCTGGCGGGAACGGTCGAAAGCGAAACGGTCGCGAGAGGCGGTGCATCTGAGGTATGCGAGGCGGCCGATGCCTGCAAGTTCGGCTTGGAGGCTGGGACCGCGGACGGGATCGGCATCAGGGTAGCCATTGCCCCTAGCAGCGCTCCCAACGCCCGCGACGTGCTCATCGCCAGTCCCTCCGGGCAACGCGTGCAGGAGTTCAGCGGCGCCGGCGCCTTCATTCGCATGTTTGGCTGGGACGTCGATGCAACCGATCCCACAACGGGCTTCGAGGTCTGCACGGCGGCATCGGGTCACGTCTGCAAGGAGGGATCCTCGGGCACGGGCCTGGGCCAGTTTGCGAGCACAAACGGCTCAACCCTGAGGAGCGTGGGCGAGGACTCCTCGGGCGTCATTTACACGGCTGAGGATTCAGGAGTTGGGTTCAGCCCGCTCCCGGGGATGAGAGTGCAGAAGTTCAGCCCGCTCGGCTCTGGCCTCACACCCTCTTTCTTCGGGACCGACGAGGTCCAGGCCGTCACCGTGAAGGCAGGCGCAGGTCAGTTCAGGCTCGGCGCGTTCGAACGCGAAGGCACGAAAGCCACGGGGACGGTGACGGAGGGCTCCGCGACCGTCACAGGCATAAGCGTCAGCAAAGGCGCGTTTGTGGTCGGCCAGCCGATCAATGGCTCATACGCCGTGGGAACCTTCAAGGCGGACACCACCATCATCGCCGTCGGAGCCGCCAGCCTCACCCTTTCGCAGCCGGCGGAGCGTGTCTTCGGCGGCGGCACTCAGGTCGCCGATCTGGACTCCACTCACCTGCGCACAACTGCTGATCTCAGCGCCAACGCGAGCGCAGCCGAGGTCGAAACCGCTCTTAACGCATTGCCGACGATTGCCGCGACCGGGGCAGGTAAGCGTGACCGGTGGGCCAGGTGACCCGACGGGCGCCAGCCCATATCTGGTCAGCTTCGACGGCGGGGCCCTTGCTCGCACGGACCCAGTACAGCTTCTCGGTTCAAATGGCACGACCCCGCTGAGCGGCGGCATGGGGACCGGTGCGAACAAAGCGAGTGTGACCACGACCGTGCCTGGAGGGCCTGGAGGCACCTCCCAGAACACTTCCCCAATCGATCTCGCCGTCGGGCCAAATGACGAGGTCTTCGTCGCCAAGGAATATCCGTCAGATCTCTCCTCCTGTCCGGATGGCTCATGGGCGCAAGCCGAAGTTCGAATCCAGGAACTTGACTCGAGCGGAGTAGTTGACAGTACGACCGCCCCCTGTGGAGGGTTTCCTGCCCTCAATGAATTCGACGGCAACAGCCCGGGCTTCGCGGTGCACCCGATTACCGGCAACCCCTATGCGGTGTTTCAGAGATCCTCCTTCGATGGGGCCCATGTATATATTTTCGGACCGCGGGGGCTACCACCGGAGCTGAGCCTCGGTGACCCGACAAACCTGACTTCAACCGGCGCGACGATAGCCGGAGCCGTGACCCCTCATGGCCCCGGTGCCGGTTACCCGCCCAGCTCCGGCACCACGTATCGGGTCGAATACAGGAAGAGCTCGGAAGCGAGCTGGCACAAATACACGCCCGATATCTCGGCCGGCCCCGGTTTCACCTCCGTGCCCTTCAGCATTGGAGTCAATGGCCTGGCGCCAAAGACGGCTTACGAGGTGAAAGTGACCGTGGTCAAGCCGTTTACCGCAAGCGTGGAAGAAACAGAGAGCTTCACCACCCTGGCCGCGCCTCCGGCGATCGGCTCGCCGTCGGCAAGCAACGTGACTCTCAGCTCCGCTGACCTGCACGCGCGGATCAATCCGCAGGGCACGGCGACCAGCTACCACTTCGAGTACGGCCCCACGACCAGCTATGGCCAGAGCACGCCGGAGACTGAAATCGGCGAAGCACTCGAGCCGCAAGCGGTAACCGACCACGTCGAGGGGCTGCAGGACACGACCTACCACTTCCGCGCGGTCGCGACCAACGCGCTGGGCACTGTCACCAGTCCCGATCAGACTTTCGTCTTCCACCCGCAGACCTGTCCGAACCAGACCCTGCGCCAGCAGACGAACGCTGCCTACCTCCCCGATTGCCGCGCCTATGAGCTGGTCTCGCCCGAAGACGCGGGGGGGACGGTCCTCTCGACAGGGGGTCCGCAGAGCGCCTATGCGACCAGTCCATCGCGACTGGCCTTCACGGGACAGTTCGGCGAGATCCCGGGAGCGGGCAGGAGCCCGATCAACACCACGGGCGACCTCTACGTCGCCAGCCGCGGCGCCACCGGCTGGCACAGCCGCTACATCGGCCCTTCCTCGAGCGAAGCGGGCTGCGTCGGCGGCCGCCCGATCGTCAGCGGCACCGGGTTGCCGACGACGATCCAGAACGACGTGATGGCTGATGCCAGCCTGAGCCGGATCATCGACTGGAATCTGGGGAATCCGCTCGAGTGCGTCTTCGGCACCGGCGGCGGGCTCAGCGTCTCCGATTACAACACCGCCGCGGAAGGCTCCAACGCGCCCTACGTATGGAACTCGCAGGGCGAGGCGCTCGGTCGCTGGCCGACGAACCTCGCCGGTGTCTCCGGTGCCTCGGCCAACTTCGGCTGTCCCCAGGACCCCAACCTGCATCCCTACCCACCAGGCTTTCGAAGCAACATCCCGGTCCCCTACTTCTGCTCCACCTCGGTCACCGCATCGGGAGACCTCAACCACTTCGTCTTCTCCACTGCTTCGGGGCTCTTCGGCGAAGGTGGCCTGAAAGCGGCGCCGGGCTCGGCTTACGACAACAACACCGTCACCGGAACGACGACCTTGATCTCCAAGCTTCCCAACGGCGAACCGATCGGCCAGGAGCAACCGAAGAACGGCGGCCCCGACGAGCTGATTCAGTTCCCCCACGTCTCGACCGACGGCTCCCGGATCCTGATGGGCACGGCGGTGACGCCGCAGTGCAAGCAGGTCACCTATCCGGTGGGCCCAGGACCGGGTGGGGGCAAGATATGCCCGGTCATCAGTCAGCCCACGCATCTCTACATGCGGGTCGACAACGCCGTCACCTATGACGTCTCGGGCACAGCGGTTCACTACGTGGACTCCACACCGGATGGCACCAAGGTCTACTTCACCACCGCTGCGCCTCTAGCCGCCGCCGACGCCGATGAAAGCGTCGATCTCTACCTCTGGGACGAAGGCGCCAGCCCGCGCCTCAGCCGCGTGTCGGTTGGCGGCGGCCCGACCGGGAACGCCGACGCCTGTGGCTCGACCTGGACCGCCAGATGCGACGTCGAGACCTATGACGACTCGGCGATCTCCAACGTGATCGGCAACCAGGGTGGCCTCGGCGGCTGGGCCGACGTCGATCCCAATCCCGGCTACACCGACAACTCCGTCGCGGAAAAAAGCGGCGATATCTACTTCTACTCACCAGAGCAGCTCGACAACGGCCAGGGCGCACCGGGAGCCCAGAACCTCTACGTCTATCGCAAAGGCGCCGTCCACTTCGTCGCCGCGCTCAACGACGATGCCTATTGCATCGGGGTCGGGGAGGAAGCGTTCTTCCCCTCGCGCAAGGAAGGCTGCAGCAACGGCGCGCTGGGCCGGCTGCAAGTCACCCCCGATGGTCGCTACGCGGCCTTCATCACGACCACGCGGTTGACCGAATATGACAACGAGGGGCACGCGGAGATGTATCGCTACGACGCCGAGACCGGCGAGGTCCGTTGCATGTCCTGCCGGCCCGACAACGCGCCGCCCAGCTCCGAAGTGCTGGGCAGCATGGGCGGTCGCTTCATCACCGACGACGGCAGGGTCTTCTTCGACACCGAAGACGCGCTCGAACCGCGCGACACCAACGAAGGCAAAGACACCTACGAGTACGTCGACGGGCACCCGCAGCTGATCACCACCGGAACCGGCGAGGGCGGCAGGGGAATCGGCTTCACCAGCGAGAGCGTGCCGGGCTTCTACGGCGTCAGCGCCGACGGCACCGACGCCTACTTCGGCAGCTTCGAGACCCTCGTCGGACAGGACCGAAACGGCTCGGCCTTGAAGTTCTACGACGCTCGGGTCGGCGGCGGCTTCGCCTTCGTGCCGCTGCCGCAGCCCTGCGCGGCCGCCGACGAGTGCCATGGCTCCTCCTCCACGCCGCCCGGCGCCCTGCCGGACGGGACTGGTGCCGCCCTGGGGTCGGGGGGGAACCACCGGGCGACAGTCAAGAGGAAGCACCGCAAGCACAGCAAGCATCGCCGCGCCAAGCACCGCAAGCATGGCAAGAAGACCAAGCGCCAGAGCGGAGGCAGACGATGAGGGGGAGCTCCAGGCTCGCGGTTTCGGCAGCGGTCCTCGCGGGCCTGCTCGGGGCGATCGCCGCCCCGGCGTCGGCCGACGTGCCGATCGAAAGCTTCGGGATCGCGCCCGGCAGCACGCAGGCCGGCGGGCACCCCGATCTACAGGTCGCTTTTGCGATTCGCAACGGCAAGAAACAGCAGGTCGACCCGGGGATCAACTCACCGTGCGATTGCGAGAACGCCCGCTTCGTCACCGTTCACGCGCCGCCGGGACTGGTCGGCAACCCGCACGCCACGCCCCAGTGCACTTCCGCTCAGTTCACCAGCTACACCTGCCCGGTGGATTCCCAGGTAGGGGTGGTGGAAGCCGGCATCAGCCTTACCCCGGTGGGGGCCATCCCCCAGGTCGCCCCCATCTACAACATGGTTCCCCGGCAGGGCGAGGCGGGCCTGCTTGCCTTCCAGGTCATCGGCACGCCGATCTTCGAGGTCTTCAGTGCGCGGACCGGCAGCGACTACGGCCTGGACACGAAGATCTCGGTCTGGAACGGGCTGCCGGTGGCCACGGCGGACCAGGTGCTCTGGGGCGTCCCTGCTGACGAAAGTCACGACGCGCTGCGCTGGGAATTCGGCGCCTCGAGCGTTTTCAACGGAACCCTCTGCGATGTCCACGGGGTGACCGCGAGCCCGTACGCGGGTGCGCCCAACGCGCCGCTGTCGGGGCCGGACTCGATCGCCCAGCTCTGCCCTGGGGCAACCACGCATCCGGGGGGGCACGCCTCCAACAGCCCGCCGATTCCCTTCCTCGAGAACCCGACGAGCTGCGGGACGCCGCTGCAGGCCGAGCTCGACGTGCTGGCCTGGGACGGCGGCTCGACGAGCGCCTCGGCGCCCTTCCCCGCCACCACCGGTTGCGATCAGCTGACCTTCAACCCGAGCCTCGCCGCCAGTCCGACCAGCGCCTCGGCCGACTCGCCGTCGGGTATGGACGTCAACCTGACCGTGCCGCAACCGCAGAGTCGCTCGGTTCCCTCGCCCTCGGAGATCCGCGGTACCGAAATGATTCTGCCGGAGGGCTTCACGGTGAACCCCTCGGCAGCCGACGGCAAGAGCGCCTGCACCGATGCCGAGGCCCGTTTCGGCAGCGAGGAGCAGGCGCAGTGCCCCGAGACGGCAAAGATCGGCACGCTGGAGATCGAAACGGCGCTGCTGCCGGGTCTGCTGCCGGGATACGTCTACCTGGGCCGGCCCCTGCCGGGCAACCGCTACCGGATCTTCCTCGTCGCGGACGGCTTCAACGTCCACGTCAAGCTGGCGGGGACGATCAGGCCGGATCTCCGAACGGGCCGGGTCGCGGTGATCTTCACCGACCTGCCCCAGACTCCGTTCGAGCGCTTCACGCTGCACATCTTCGGTTCCGAGCGGGGCTCGCTGGCGACGCCGACCCGTTGCGGCTCATACGACGTCTCGACCAGGTTCACACCGTGGAACTCGGCGCTTCCCGACCAGACCTCAAAGCAGACCTTCACGATCGATTCGGGCCCCAACGGCGCGCCTTGTCCAGGGGCGACCCGTCCCTTCGGACCGAGCTTCGACGGCGGCTCGGCGGGCAACAGCCCCGGCGCCCACTCCAGCTTCGCCGTCGATCTCACCCGGCCGGACGGCGATCAGTTCCTCACCGGGCTGACGGTGAAGACTCCCGCCGGCTTCGCGGCCAACCTCAACGGCGTCCCCTATTGCCCTGAGGCGGCGCTGGCGCTGCTGGGTAACGCGCTCTACTCGGGGTTGAGCGAGCTGACCTCCTCGGCTTGTCCCGCGGCAAGCCAGATCGGCACCGTCAGCGCAGGCGCGGGCGCCGGCAGCAGACCCTTCTACGCCCCCGGCAAGGTCTACCTCGCCGGTCCTTATAAAGGAGCCCCCCTGAGCCTTGCGGTCGTGGTGCCGGCGGTTTCCGGTCCCTACGACCTCGGCAACGTCGTCGCCAGGGCGGCAATCGAGGTCAATCCGACCACGGCTCGGGTGACCACGGTCTCCGATCCCCTGCCCCAGATCCTGGAAGGGATACCGCTGCGGACCCGCCACGTTCGGGTCAACATCGACCGCCCGAAATTTGCCCTCAACCCGACCAACTGCAACCCGCACGCGGTCGAGGCGACGATCACGGGTGACGAAGGCGCGGTCGCCATGCGGAGCACCCACTACCAAGTCGCCAATTGCGCCATCCTGCCATTTGCGCCCAAGCTGAGCCTGAAGCTCGCCGGTCCCTCCAGGCGGGCCGGCCACCCGGCGCTGACCGCGACCCTCACTGCCCGGCCCGGTGGAGCGAACATCGCCCGCGCCGTCGTTGCGATGCCGCACGCGGAGTTCCTCGACCAGGCCCACATCGGCACCGTCTGCACCAGGGTCCAGTTCGCTGCGGAGAAGTGCCCGCAGGCGGCGATATACGGCTTCGCCAGGGCGTTCACACCGATCCTCGACCGGCCCCTGGAAGGGCCCGTCTACCTACGATCCTCCAACCACCAGCTGCCGGACCTGGTGGCCGACCTGCACGGCCAGGTTGATTTTGAGCTGGCCGGAAGGGTGGACTCGGTCGATGGCGGAATCCGCACGAGCTTCGAAGGGCTCCCCGACGTGCCGGTGTCCAAATTCGTCCTCTCCATGCAGGGCGGAGCCAAGGGCCTGCTGCAGAACAGTCGCAACATCTGCAAGGGCAAGGCGCCGCGTGCCAGCATGCAGTTGAGCGGGCAGAATGGCCGGCTGCTGCAAACCACCGTCCCGCTGCGCGCTACTTGCGGCAAGGTGGGGAAAAAGCGTTCCAGGCATGGCGCCCCACAGCGCTCCAAGGTGGAGCGCTAAGCGATGCGAGCCAGGGCCACGCGCTTCTCGTTTGCCTTCCTGGCGGCGATGTTGACCGCACTGTGTGCGGGCTGCCTGGCCCAGGCCAGGCAGGTTCAGCCCTTCCACTACTCGGGCGAAAGCATCTTTACCGTGGGGACCGATTCCCCCGACGTCGCGATCGACGAGGTCGCCCAGACGGTGCTGGTCTCGCTAAAGCCGGGGACCGCCGCAAGCATCGCCAAGTATTCGACCTCCGGCGCCAGCGCGCCGTTCGAAGGCCTGGGCGGGGCCTCCTCATTCGCCTTCCCCGGCAGCGGCGGGCTGAACCCGTCGACCCACGACCTGCCGATTGCGATCGACAACTCAGGCACGGCAAGCCAGGGCAACTTCTATGTGGTCGCAGTGGACACTTCTCAGGTTTTCGGCTACGCCGCTGGTGGAACCTCGCTACCCGGCTTCCCGATTACCACGGCATCTCGGCCGTGCGGCGTCGCCGTCGCGCCAAGCGGCGGGGTCTGGGTCGCATACGACGGCGACGGCGCTTACCGTGAGTACACACCGCAGGGCTCGCCGTCCGGCAGGGTGCTGGCGCCGGGGCTTCCCAACGGCGGTTGCCACATCGGCTTCGATTCGGCAGGCAACTTCTACCTGGCAAATGGCGAGCGGCTCGCGAAGTACGACCCGAATGGGAAATTCGTTCAGGAGATGGCTCCCGGCAGCCCGGCCGTCCCGCCCGCTCTGCCGACCACGCCGCCGTTCGCTATCGACCGCGACGACAACACGATGTTCGCCCTCTTCGGAGTTGACGAAGGCGTCGGCACGGTCATCCAGTACGACGCTACGGGTAATCCGCTCACGGCCTTCGGCGGGCCCGATCCCGCACATTTCTCCTACCCGGGACTTCAGGGCGCGACCGCTCTCGCGGTTGACGAGCTGACTCATGACGTATACGTCTCGCGACCGGGGAAGATCGACGTCTTCACTCGCGACCCGGCTCCCGTCACCGTTCCCACCGTCTCCACCTCCAGCCCCGACTCACTTCAGGGCGCAAGCGCGACCCTGACCGGATCGGTTGACGGCGATGGAATCGACACTGTTGAATGCGCTTTCGAATGGGGGAAAACCATCGCCTATGGCAACAGCGCCGGTTGCTCGGAGGGCGATGTCTTCGCCGGCGGCTCCGGGGGGCATCCGGTAAGCGCGCCGATCGGCGGGCTCGTCAAGGGCACCACGTACCACTACAGGTTGGTTGCCAAGAACGCCAACGAAGTGACTGCGCTCGGGCGCGATATCCAGTTTCGCGCGGCCGATCCCCCGGTCCTGGGTGACGCGACAGTCGACCGCGTGACCACCGATTCGGCCCGGGTGCGTTTCGACGTCAACCCCAACGGTGGGTCGACCAGCTACCGGGTGGAAGTCGGCACCGACACGGACTACGGGAGGAGCTTCCCGGTCCCCGATGCCACCCCCGAAGGCCTCACGCGCAGCGGCTCGATCCTGACCACGCAAGGTCAGACGCAGGAGTTGAGTGGGCTTGAAGCCGACACCGAATACCACTACCGGGTGGTGGCGAGCAATCCAGCTGGGGAGACGACTGGAGGCGATCACGTCTTCCGGACCTTCCGGCCGCCCTCGACTGAAACCGACACCTGCGCCAACGCCCATGCTCGCCAGCAGACCGGGGCCGCGACCCTGCCCGATTGCCGTGCCTACGAGCTTGTCTCTGCCGCCGATACCGGTGGCTATGACGTGCGCTCGGATCTCGACGGGCAGGCTCCCCTGGCCGCGTACCCAGGCGCGGAGGACCGAGCCCTCTACTCGATGCGCTCCGGGACGATCCCCGGCATCGCCGGGGATCCAACCAACCGCGGTGCCGATCCCTACGTGGCGACCCGCGGCCCGAGCGGCTGGAGCACGACGTACGTTGGCCTGCCGGCAAGCGACCCGTTCGCAGATACACCGTTCGCCTCACCGCTGCTCGGCGCCGATGCCGGCCTCAACACCTTTGCCTTCGGAGGAGACGACATCTGCAGCCCATGCTTCGAAGACGGCTCGACCAACGTACCCCTGCGTCTTGCCGGTGGAGCATTGGTCAAGGGCATGGCCGGCTCGCTCGAACCCGGTCCGGCCGAGGCGGCCGGTGCCGTGAGTGCGCCGTTCTCCGCCGACGGCTCTCACTTCGTCTTCGGCGCCACCGCACAGCTCGAGCCTGCTGCGAACTCGAACGGAGCCGACGTGACGATCTATGACCGTGACCTCGAGATCGGGACCACGCAGGTCGTCTCCACCCTGCCGGGAGGGGAAACGATCCAAGCGGGCGCTGGCGTCGCCGAGCTGGGGATTTCAGCGGACGGCTCGCGGCTGGTGATCGGACAGCTCGTCGCGACCGACTCCACCGGCAACCACTACTACCACCTCTACATGCATGTGGGTAGCTCTTCCAATACGGTCGACCTCACGCCGGGCGCCACCGGCGGGGCGCTCTACAACGGTATGAGTGCCGACGGCTCGCGCGTCTACTTCACGACCAAGGACGCGCTCGCGACGGTTGCGGACCAGGACACTGACACGAGCGCCGACCTCTACCGCGCCGAGGTGGACGGTGGGGCCGCGACCGTGACCCGGGTCTCGACTGGCGCCGAAGGCACGGGGAACACCGATTCCTGCGACCCGCCGCCGAACTCCTTCGGCGTCCACTGGAACGTGGTCGGAGGGAGCGCCACCTGCGGTGTCGCGGCAGCCGCCGGTGGGGGCGGTGTGGCCAGTATCGAGGGTGGGATCTTCTTTCTCTCCCCGGAGCGTCTCGACGGTTCGATCGGCGTCCAGGACGAGCCCAACCTCTACTACGCGCGCCCGGGGCAGGGCCCCCGTTTCGTCGCCACCCTGGAGTCGAAGAGCACCGGCCCCAATCCGCCGCCGACCCAACACCCCTTCACCATGAGCTTCGGCGCCTTCAACCTGCCGCAGTCGATGGCGGTCGATCAGAGCACCGGCAACGTCTACGTACTCGACGTCACCGCCGGCTCGGTGAAGCGTTTCGACGCCGAAGGCACCCCGGCCAACTTCAGCACCGGTCCCAACGCCGGCGGCAACGCCCTCACCGGTTTCAAATTCGTCGGCGGCAATGCCACGGGCCAGGTGGCCGTCGATAACTCCGGCGGTCCCACCGACGGGGACGTCTACGTCACCAACAACTCCTCGACGGAACCGACGGTGAAGATCTTCGCCCGCAGCGGCGCGTCGCTTGGGCAGCTGAGCGGGACGTCGACGCCCGAGGCGCAGTTTGGCGCGGGCGCGGGCCTGGTCAAATACCCCAGTGGGGTCGCAACCGCGCCCGACGGCACCCTCTACGTCTCCGGCGGCGCCAGTGGCAAGGTCTACCGCTACTCGCCCTCCGCCAACCCGGTGGCGGAGACCGATTACCAAGCGACCCTCAATTTCGGCGATGCCTCGAACGTTCCCGGCCCGCTTGCCGCCGACTCCACCGGGGCGCTCTACGTCAACAAGCTCAACGGCTCCGGGCTGCTCGCCTCCGGCGCCGGCCTCAGCAAGTACAGCGCGGCTCAGCTCGGTCAGCCCGGTACGCAGGCCGGCCAGTCGATCGACACCGCGGCCACCGCCTCCTACGTCGATCCCCGCAGCGACCATCTCTACGTCACGCGTGCCACCACGATCGCCGAGTACACGCCGAGCGGAGCGCTGCAGATCGTCTTCGGCGCCGGCCAGCTGAGCAATTCCAAAGGCATCGCGGTGCTTGGTTCGGCCGACGCGACGACCAGCACGATCTTTGCCTCCAACTCCGGGGTCGCGAAGAACGTCTCGGTCTTCGCCACCCTGCCGGCGCCGAGCGCGCTGGTCGACAACCCGCTTGC
Source organism: uncultured Solirubrobacterales bacterium (assembly GCA_963702065.1). Classification (GTDB taxonomy): domain Bacteria; phylum Actinomycetota; class Thermoleophilia; order Solirubrobacterales; family 70-9; genus VRUE01. The sequence continues at coordinate 2,357,271 of OY969705.1, read as the reverse complement.
GACCCATGCCGTCAACAGCTCCGGTTCCCGCCACAGCGAGGACCTTCAGGTCACCCCCGGCGGCGAGACGGCGGTGTTCACCTCTACCCTGCCGTTGACCGGGTTTGTCAGCGCCAGGCACTCGGAGATCTTCCGCTACGACATCGCCGGCGGCGAGCTGGCCTGCGTCTCCTGCCCCTCCACCGCTGTCGCGCCGAGCGGCGACACCACACTTTCCCCCTACGGGCTCAACCTCGCCGATGATGGTCGCGTCTTCTTCACCTCGCCGGATCCGTTGGCGTTGGGCGACGCAAACGAACGCCTCGACGCCTATGAGTGGGAGGACGGCACGCAGGCGTTGATCTCCACCGGCACCAGCGCGACGGATTCCTCGCTTGCCTCGGTCAGCTCCGACGGGGGGAACGCGTTTTTCTTCACCCGCCAGCAGCTGGCGCCCGAAGATCACAACGCAAGCAGGGTGCGCCTGTACACGGCCCGCGAGGGCGGTGGCTTTGCCTTTGGCCCACCGAGCTCGCAGTGCGCCGCCTCAGATGAGTGTCATGGACCTGGCACCCAGGTTGCCCCCGCCGCCTCGATCGGAACGCTGGCCGGTACCCCGGGGCAAGCGGAACCCGTATCGAAATGCAGGAAGGGCTCGGTCAGGCGGCGCGGACGCTGCAGTAAGCGCCGCAGCCACAAGCGCCGCGCGCACAAACGGACCGCCCGCGCGGCTCAGGGGGCCGCCAAGTGATCGCGGCTGCCACCAGGATCCTGACGAGCGCGATCTCGGTGGCCGCGATCGGCCTTGCCGCGACGGTCTTCGCGGCGCCGGCCACGGCGGCTCCCCAGGTCGACTCGTTCGATGTCACCACCTCCAGCACGGCGGCCGGCGGCCACCCCGACCTGTCCACCTCCTTCACGCTGATCGGCCCGGGCCAACCCGAGTCGGCGCGGAACGTCGTCTTCAACGCCCCCGAGGGGCTCTTCGGCAATCCCAACGCGGTGACTCAGTGCAACGCCTCGGATTTCGCCCTCGACCAGTGCCCACCCAACTCGCAGGTCGGCCTGATCACCGTTCGCGCGAACTACGCCGGCAATTCCGACAACCTGCTCGGCACCGCACCGATCTTCTCGATGACGCCGGGCGTCGACCAGACCGCGCTTTTCGCCTTCATCGTGCCGACCCTCGGCATCCCGATCAACATCCCGGTTGCGGTGCGCACGGGAAGCGACTACGGCCTGCGTTTCACCGTTTCGGAGATCACCCAGGAAGCTCCGCTTGCGGGTGTCGACCTGACCTTCTGGGGATTCCCGGCGGACTCCGAGCACGACAAAGAACGCTTCGCGAAGGGCACCCCCGGGAGCCCGGCCGGCTGCCCGGGGAAAGCCGACGCCGGTTGCATCGAAACACCGACCAAAGCGAGCATCCCGGTTGCGCCGCTGATCGACAACCCCACCATCTGCACCGGCCAGCCGCTGGTCGCGAGCCTCGAGCTGCAGAGCTACCAGGACCCGAGCGGGTCGGTTCGCGTCCCGGCCGAGTACCCGGCGACGACCGGCTGCGAGAAAGAGGTCTTCCGCCCGGTGCTGTTCGCCAGCCCGACGACGAACCAGACCGACTCTCCCTCGGGCCTCAACGTCGAGCTCAGCGTCGCCCCAGTTCCTCACCCGCGCCGCCGCGCCGTCCCAGATCCGCTCGGCGACGATCACGCTTCCTCCGGGCTTCACGATCAACCCTGACGCCGCCGATGGCCAGGGTGCCTGCTCCGACGCCCAGGCGAATTTCGGCACGGAGAAAGCGCCCGCCTGTCCCGACGCTTCGAAGATCGGCACCTTCAGCCTTCACACCGTCGCCTTGGACGGCGACCTCAGCGGCTCCGTCTACATCGGCGAACCCAAGCCGGGCGAGCAGTACCGACTCTTCATGGCGGCCGATGGCTTCGGGCTGCACGCCAAGCTGGTCGGCAAGGTCGTCCCCGACCCTGCCACGGGGCGGCTGACCGTCTACTTCACCGACCTGCCCCAGGTCCCCTTCGACGACATCCAGCTGCACCTGTTCGCCTCCGATCGCGGCCTGATGGCCACCCCGACCCACTGCTCGCTCTACCCGGTGTCGGCCCGCTTCCTTCCCTGGAACGGCTCTCTCGCCGACCAGACCTCGGTCCAGTTCTTCAACCTCACCAGCGGGCCTCTCGGCGCCGGCTGCCCGGGCCTGGTGCGGCCGTTTCATCCTCACCTCGCCGCCGGGACCTCGAATCCGCTGGCCGGCGCCTTCTCCGACTTCCACCTCGATCTCGACCGTGACGACGGCGATCAGTTCCTCAACGACCTCGGCTTCACCATGCCACCCGGTTTCACCGGTGATCTGCGCGGCATCCCCTACTGCTCCGAGGCGGCGATCGCGGCCGCCGCCGGCCGGACCGGGAAGGCTGAGCAGGCCTCGTCCAGCTGTCCGGCCGCGAGCCAGGTCGGCACCACCAACGTTGCCGCCGGTCCCGGCTCCCACCCCTTCCACGCTGTCGGCAGGATGTACTTCGCGGGCCCGTTCAACGGGGCGCCGCTGTCCCTGGTGGCGATCACGCCGGCCCTTGCGGGGCCCTTCGACTACGGCACGATCGTGGTCAGGGTTGCCCTCCACGTCGATCGCCTCACCGCCCAGGTGCGAGCGCTCTCCGGCGCCGTCCCTCAGATCGTCGGCGGCGTCCCGCTCCGCATCCGCTCGATCCAGGTCAATATCAACCGTCCCAACTTCACCATCAACCCGACCAATTGCTCGGCGACCTCGGTCGATTCCCAGGGGGTCGGCGACCAGGGGACCGTCGCGAGCTTCTCCTCTTATTTCAACGCGGTCAACTGCTCGACGCTGGGATTCAAGCCGAGGATGGCGGTCACCCAGCTTGGCGGACGTAAGGCGACCCAGCGCGGTAAGGACCCCAGTCTTCGGTTTGACCTCTGGACACGCCCTGGCGACGCCAACATCCGTTCGCTTGCGGTCACCTTGCCCAAGGCGTTTGCGATCGACCAGCGTCACCTGGGCAATATCTGCTCCAGGGAACAGCTTCAGGCCGAACGATGCGCCGGTCGCCAGCCGCTCGGCCGTGCGACGGTGCAAACGCCGCTCCTGGATCAGCCGCTCTCGGGACCGGCCTACGCGGTCTCGGGCTACGGCAAGCTGCCGCACCTGGCCTTCGTTCTGGCCGGGCAGGTGACGCTCGTCCCGGAAGCACAGTCCTCCTCGGTCAGGCGCGGGCACCTGCGCACGGAAGTGCCAGTGATTCCGGACGCCCCGGTGGGTCACTTCGCCCTCACCCTCCTTGGCGGCAAGCAGGGCTACTTGATCAACACGCGCAGCCTCTGCGCCGCCCCGGCGGTGGCGGAAGTGGGCTTCGTGGGACAGAACGGGAAGCGCCTGAAGCAGAGGGTGACGGCAAACAGCGCCTGCAAGGGCAAAGCGGGGAGGAAGAAGCGATGAACGCAGGACAGGACGGGCGGGAGGGGCGCCGCATCGGAGCGCCGAGCCCGGCGATGGTTGTCGCGGTAATCGCGTTGGTTGCCGCGCTCGGCGGCACCGCCTTCGCGGCGCTCGGCAAGAACTCGGTTGGCACTCGCCAGCTGCGCTCGAAGTCGGTGACCACGGGCAAGCTCGCCAACAACGCGGTCAACGGTGCCAAGGTCGCCAATCGCTCTCTCAGCGGCTCCGACATCGACCTCTCCGCCCTGGGCACGGTGCCGAGCGCCACGAGCGCACAGAGGGCCGCCAACGCCAACACCCTCGGCGGCCACGCAGCGGAGTGCCCCGGCGGCGCCATCCTCCTGCGCGGCGTCTGCTTCGACGGCTCCTCCAACCCCGAGATCGGCTCGCTTGGAGCGGCCGCCGACGCCTGCGCGGCCAAGGGTGGATATCTACCCACGCCGATGGAGCTCTACTCGGTGCGCGGGGTGATCAACCTCGGGAGCGGCCTCGGAACCGATCGCCAGTTCACCGATACCTACTACGGCAATACGGCAGGGGGCAACTACCGCACGATCGTCATCGACGGCACCGGCGCGCTCAGCGAGCAATCGCCGGAAAGCCCCGCACGCTTTATCTGTGCCTATCCGCTGGTGCGCTAGGGATGGGGAAACCATCGCTCCGGTCGGCCCTCGCTGCCCTTCTCGCCGTAACCCTGCTGTCCTGGCTCACCAGTGGCCTGGTCAGCGCCGAGGTGGCCAAGCAGGGCGACGTCCTCGTTGCCTTCCACGGTGACATCGCCCCAAGCAAGCTGCCGCGCTTTGAGCCCGCGCCCGTCTCCGTGCAGCTGGGCGGAAAGATCAAGGGTGCCGACGCCGCCGATCCGCCGGTGCTGAAGCGGATCGTTCTCGACATCAACCGCCACGGCGTCCTGCAGGCAAAGGGGCTTGCCAAATGCTCTCTGGCAAAGCTCAACTCGGTCTCATCGCCGGAAGCGCGCAGCGTTTGCGGCGATGCTCTGGTCGGCCACGGCAACGTCACCTCCCGCGTCACCCTGCCCGGCCAGGACGCCTTCGCCTCCAACGGCCCGCTGCTCGCCTTCAACGGCGTCCACAAGGGCCGCCCGGCGATCTTCGCTCAAGTTGCCACCGGTGCGCCCCTCCCACTCACCTACGTGATCGTCTTCGAAGTCACCAAGACCTCAGGCACGTTCGGCACCCGCCTCACCGGCACCCTCCCCTCGATTGCCAGTGAATACGGCTACATCTCCGCCTTCGACCTCTCGCTCTCCCGCCGCTACGCCTACCGGGGCCAGTCCCTCTCGTACGCGTCCGCCGACTGCCCTGCTCCGGCTGGCTTCCCCGGCGCCTCGTTCCCGCTGGCCAAGGTGAGCTACGAGTTCACCAGCGGACGCAAGCTGGGCGCCACGCTCGTGCGCGAGTGCAAGGTGCGCAAGGAAGCATCGAGGCGGGCCGGAGCCTGAACTCGAGCCTGCTCAGGCCCGCGCGGCCTTCATCTCAGCACCGGCAACCTCGGCACCGAAATAAGGCAGCACGGCGAAGTACATGAAGTCGGGCAGCGAGCTCGCGGAAGCCGTCCTCGTCGCCGGCCGCGAGCTTGGCGTGAACCACCGCGTGCATGCCGGCGACGATGCCCTCGGCGGCGATCGGCGGCGGCGTCTCGGTGCCGGTTGACGCCTGGCGCGCCGAATCGATGAAATCGGTGACCCTTTTCAGCGCTTCGGCCCGAATTTTCAGCGCTTGCGGGCCCGCTGCGTGCACCTCGACGATCAAAGCACGGCCGATCGCGGGGTCGTCATCGAGCGCTTCGAGGGCGGCGCGAAGGCCGGCTCGCAGTTCGTCTGTCCACCCCTCTTCAGGCGCCGCCGCCGCGCCGGCGATGGCCTCGGTTTTGGCCACGCCGAACTTGAGCGCCTCGAGGTAGCAGTCGTCCTTGTCGGCGAACTCGTCGTAGAAGGCCTGCCGGTAGAGGTCGGCTCGATCGAGCACCGTACGCACGGATGCCGCCTCGTAGCCGGCGTTGCCGACAGCCTCGAGCATTCCCTCGAAAATCCGCTGACGCTTGGGAGAACCCACCAGTCTGAGTGCGGGAGCTTCGGGGAACACCTTCCCCGTTGCGCCGGGCCCCTCAGCCCCTGCCTGGACCTTGGTTGCGGCCTGCTTGCCCATCCGACCTTCCTCTACATCGATCAAGGGAACAGGTTGTCTGGAATAAGGAACAGTAGCGGTATCTGGTCGATCCGTCCAGCTTGGAAACGGATTCTTATAGGGGTACTCTGGCGTTCGTGGCTGATCGTGCACCGCAAGCGACAAGGATGCCCCCGGGAAGGCATCAACTGCCACGTGAGTTCATCGCCCAGCACCAGCGGGCCCGCATAATCGCCGGCCTCGCCGAGGAGACGGTCGAGAAGGGCTACCGTGCCGTCACCGTCGCCGACATCGTCCGCCGCGCCGGCATCGCCCGCAACACCTTCTACGAGAACTTCTCCTCCAAGGAGGACTGCTTCCTCGCTGCCTCGGAGTTCGCGGTCAAGGAGGCGCTGCGCCGCGTCGTCGACGCCGCCAGCAAGGTTGACACCTGGCCCGCCCGGGTCAACGCCGGCCTCGCCGCCTTCCTCCACTACGTCGCCAGCGAGCCCGCCCTCGCCCGCACCTGCATCGTCGAGGCGCTCTCCGCCGGCCCCGCCGCGGTCGACCGCTACGAGCGCTCGATCCAGGCCTTCGTGCCGCTCTTCCGCATGGGCCGCAAGGTCTCCGCCAAGGGCGAGGAGCTGCCGGGGACGCTCGAGGAGACGATCGTCGGCGGCATCTTCTGGATCCTCTACCAGCGCATCATCATGGGGCAGGCGGAGCAGATCGAGGAGCTGCTGCCGGAGCTGGTCGAGTTCTCCCTCACGCCGTACCTGGGCGCCGAGGCCGCCAAGCGAATCGCCGGCGAAGAAGCACCGACACCCACCGCGGGTTGAGCAAGGGGCAGGGATCGGAGGTCCCATGACCTAGTGCTTGACCTGGAGACCCGCGAGCGCGCCGCCAGTCCCGAGCGCGAGCGCATCGTTGAGGCCCTGATCGAGATCGCTGCCGAGCGCGGCTACGCCGAGACCACGATCGAGCTGATCATCGAGCGGGCCGGCCTCGACCGGCCGTCATTCGACCGCCACTTCCGCAGCAAGTACGACTGCTTCATCTCCGCCTGGCAGGAGATGAACGAGGGCTGCATGCGGGAGATGCTCGAGGCCTACAACAGCCAGGAGGACTGGCCCGACCGCCTGCGCGCGGTCGCCTGCGAGATCGTCGAGAACCTGCGCAGCGCTCCCAGCCGCGCCTCTTTCGCGGTCGAGGTGCTGGCCGCCGGCGACGCCGCTCGGGCGCGGCGCGACATGACGATGCGGGTGATCGCCTCGCTGATCGATGCCGGCCGCAACGAGATGGACGACCCGGAGTCGGTCCCGCACACGACCGCCGAGGCGCTGGCCGGCTCGGCCTACGGTCAGGTCTACGCCAAAGTGGTGCGCGGCGACGCCGACGAGCTGCCCGCGCTGGTGCCGCAGCTGATGTCGGCGGCCGTGATGCCCTATCTGGGTATCGACGCGGGTCTAGCTGAGTTGTCTCGGGGTTTTGAGCCTCCTACGCGATATCGTCGGGGTGTGGCCAAGAAGAAGTCGTCCTCCCGGGAAACGGATGAGCCGGGAGTCTCAGCGGAGGAATATCCCCCAGAGCTCGCTCGCCTGCCCCCGGGCCGCCACGGCTTGCCGCGCGAGTTCGTCATCCACAACCAGCGCGAGCGCCTGATCGCCGGTCTCGCCGAGGCGATCGCCGAAAACGGCTACTCCGGCACGACGATCGCCCACATCACCCGCCACGCCGCCGTCTCGCGACGCACCTTCTACGAGCACTTCTCCAGCAAGGACGAGTGCTTCGTCGCCGCCTACGACACGGTGATGGAGGAGCTGCGCGACCGCGTCTCCACCGCCTTCGAGGCCGAGGACGACTGGCCGCACGCGGTCAAAGCCGGGATCGGCGCGATGCTCGAGTTCCTCGCCGCCGAGCCCCACCTGGCCCGCCTCTGCATGGTCGAGGCCCTGGTCGCCGGCCCGGTCGTGGTCGAGCGCTACGACGCCGCGATCCAGAGCTTCGTCCCCTACTTCCAGACCGGCCGCGAGGGCCGCCCCCCCGAGGTCCTCGCCCGCCTCTCGCCGACCACCGAGGAGGCCCTGGTCGGCGGCATGGTCTCGCTGATCTCCCGCCGCATCATCGCCGGCAAAGCCGAGGAGCTGGAGGAACTGCTGCCCGACCTGGTCGAGTTCACCCTCACTCCTTATGTAGGGAGCGCCGAGGCGGCGGACCTGGCGCAGGAGAAGGCTGAGCACCTAGCGGTCGGGGGGAGGGGGGAGTTCCTCCTCGATGTGCCCTTATCGGGGTCATGCCCCATCTTCTAATTCATGACCATGGTACCGTGACCATGGTCATGCCTCAGCCTCTCAAAGAGATCACCGCCACGCAGTTCAAGGCGAAGTGCTTGCGACTGCTCGATCAAGTCGCCGAGACCGGGGAGACGCTGGTCATCACCAAGCACGGTCGCCCCGTCGCCCGGGTCGAGCCACCACTGCGCCCCGATGATCTCCGCGGCAGCGTCAAATTCAACATCTCCGACGATGAGCTGATCCACTTCTCGATGGGACCGTGGGACATGGAGCAGGAGTGATCCTGCTCGATACTCACGTCCTGGTCTGGCTTGCCGGCGCCCGGGAGCGTTTGAGCGCCACTGCCGAGGAGGCAATTGACTCGAGCCAGGAGCTCGCGATCAGCATGGCCTCGGTGCAGGAGATCGCCTACTTGGTGGCCCGCGGTCGCCTCGCGATGGATCGGCCAGTGGAGACCTGGATCGGCGATGCGTTGAACGTCCATGAGGTCCGCGCCTTGGCACCAACGGTTTCGGCGGCTCTTCGTGCCGGCTCGCTGGATCCGGTCGAGTTCCACGGCGATCCCGTCGATCGGCTCATCTACGCGACCGCCGTTGAGCATGATGCGCAGCTGATCAGCGCTGACGGGCGGCTGCGTCACTCAGATCCAGTGCGGGTCGTCTGGTAGCGATCAGTCGCTCGATTCGACCGGGGAGAGCTCCGGCGAGCGCAGTTCCAGCCAGGCCTCGTCCTCGCCGAAGTAGTTGAGCACGGCCAGGTGGGCGAGGTCCGGGAGCAGGCGCTCGACCGTGGCGGTGCGGCCGGCGCCGATCTCGGTCGCCGAGCGATTCCTCGATCGCGCCGACGACGAACTGGGCCGTGAGCGGGGTCACGGTGGCGCGGGCGTTGGGCTCGTGGCGGGCGGAGTCGACGGCGTGGGCGAAGCGCTCGACCAGCTGCTGGTGCTTGGCCCAGGCCTGGCCGCGCGCGGCGCGCACCTCGATCAGCAGCGCCTTCGCCAGCAGCGGCTGCTCGGCGACGGTGCGCAGCAGCCTGGCGAGGGCGGCGCGGAAGCCCGCCCGCCAGCTCTCGGCCTCACCACCCGCCTCGAGCACTTCCGCGCAGATCCGGTCCGCCGCCATCTCGTAGGCCTGGGCGAAGCAGGCCTCCTTGCCGCCGAAGCGGCGCTGGAAGCGGTCGCGGGAGATGCCGCTGCGCTCCAGCACCTCCTGCACGGTGGCCTTGTCGTAGCCCTGGGCGCCGACGCTGAGCAGCATCGCTTCCAGCGCTCCCTCGTCCGACGCGCGCTCCGGGATGGCCTCATCCCATGACCTCACGGCGCGCAGTGTGGGTGGAGCGTCCACTCGGGGTACCTTAGCCCATCTTTGGGAACTTGTGACACTTCATATACTGACTTCGTACCAATGGGAACGCGCGCTATCCTGACCTGGTGCGCGCATTGCCTGGAAAGGCCTCCCGGCAGCCGCCCGGCCCCGAGCCGGTCAGCCGGGCCGCGTCCGCGGACGACCAGCGGCGCCGGATCCTCGAGGCCACCGCGGACCTCGTCGCCGAGCAGGGCTACGCCGAGACGACGATCGAGCAGATCGTGCGCCGGGCCCGGGTCGGCTACGCCACCTTCTACAAGCACTACGCCGACAAGCAGGAGGCCTTCCTGGCCCTGATGGACGCCGCGGTCGAGCGCACCGCCTACGTGGTGGAGGAAGCCTTCGACCGCGAAGACGGGCCCTGGCCGGACAAGGTCGGGGCGGGGCTGGGGGCGCTGCTGAAGATCGCCGCCGCGCACCCCGGCGTCGCCCGCGCCTGCCTGGTCGAGGCGCCGACCGCGGGGCCGGAGGCCGCGGCTCGCCACGAGGCGGCGCTGAAGCGCTTCGCCCCGCTGCTGCGCCCCGGCCGTGAGCTCAACCCGCGCGCCGACAAGCTGCCGGACGAGCCTCGAGGAGACCCTGGCCGGCGGAGTGCTCTGGGTGATCAACCAGCGCCTGATCGCCGGCGAAGCCGAGAAGCTGCGGGCGCTCCTGCCCGAGGCGCTCGAGTTCCTGCTGCGGCCCTACGTCGGCGAGGACGCCGCGGCGCGCGAGGCCGACGGCGCGGGCGCGGCCTCGGCCTGAGCGGCGCCGCGACGATGGCAGACGAAGAAACGCTCGGCCCGCTGCCGGCCGGCCGCCACGGCTTCAGCCGCGAGCAGGTCGCCCACAACCAGCGCGAGCGCTTGATCGCCGGCCTCGCCACGGCGGTGGCCGAGAAGGGCTACCGCGCGGTGACGATCACCGACATCACCAAAGAGGCGCGCGTCTCCCGCCGCGTCTTCTACGAGAACTTCGAGGGCAAGGAGGAGTGCTTCCTGGCGGCCTTCGAGGTCGTGGTCGGGCACATCCGCGAGCTGGCGGCGGAGGCGGTCGCCGCGATCGACGACTGGCCGCAGCGGGCGATCGCCGCCGCCCGCGCCGTGCTTGCTTTCTTCGCCGACGAGCCCGACCTGGCCCGCCTCTGCCTGGTCGAGTCCCAGGCCGCCGGCCCGGCGGTCTCAGCCCGCTTCCACGAGGCGGTCCACGAGGTCGTTCCCCTACCTGGAGCAGGGCCGCGCCGAGCGCGAGAGCGATCGCGAGCTGCCGCCGACCACCGAGGAGTCGACCATCGGCGCCCTGGTCATGCTCGCCTCCCGCAAGGTCGCCGCGGGCGAAGCCGCAGCAGCTCGAGGACCTTCTCCCCGAGTTCGCCGAATTCATCCTCACCCCGTACCTGGGCGCGGCCGAAGCAGCCCACCTCGCCCAAGAAGCGAAATAGGTGCCGGGAATGTAGACGGCCCGCCGAAAGGCGGGCCGTCTTCGAAATTCGGGAAGACCGAAGAACACCCGATCCCCAGGTATCGCGTCGCGACTGTAGCAGTCAGGGCTGAGTGCCCCGGAGGAATCGAACCAGGGGAATTACGCGCAATACGCCCCACACAGGCGCTAGCGGCGGAGGTCGAACTCGCTCAACGCGCCACAGCGGGGCCCTTGATGGCGCTCATCTGCTTGCACAGCTCGTGTACTCGGGCCAGTCGCTCACTCATGGATGCACGACGATCGGCTTCAAGGCGCATCGCCCGAGCCTTCGTCAGATCGCCAATGTCGCCGCTGAGCGCTTTTGCCGCCACGAAACAAGTCTAAACCAGGGCTCCTGCGACGCCGCCCGATTCGGTACCCGCATATATCGCCCAGGGAACGCCTCTGGGAACGTCCTTTTTCTTTTGGGAACTTTCCCTTGACAACCCCTGAGCGGGGTGCTTCACTGGCGCCACTGGTCGGTACCAGCAGCACTTTCTAGGAACGACATACACTTAGTCAAGCGCTCCAGGGAACGACCAGGTACAGGGACATAACCGAGCCTCGAGGAAGCCGCCAAGGGAAGCGGCGGGCAGAGGGGCTCACGGGACAAGGAGAGAGATCTAGATGTTCTCGACGCTACGCACGCGCTTTGGCATCCCCGGAGTCATCTCGGTGATCGCCCTCGTATTCGCCATGTTCGGCGGCGCTTACGCCGCCTCCAATTCTTCGGGCGGTGGGAAGGCGACCGCCTCGCGCCAAGGCCAAGCAGGGGCCGCGGGGCAAGACGGGTAAGACCGGGCCTGCTGGACCGGCTGGGCCGCAGGGGCCCGCTGGGCCGGCCGGTCCCGCGGGCGCCAAGGGCGACGCCGGCGCAGCGGGCGCTGCCGGAGCCTCCGGCACGAGCGTCACCAACAACAAACTGAACCCCGGCAACGCCAACTGCGCCGAAGGCGGCGCCGAACTCAAAGTCGGCGCCGGCACGCCGACCTATGCCTGCAACGGCGAAGAAGGCCCCCCGGGCCCGTCCTGCAACGCGAGCGGCGAATGTCTCCTGCCCGTCGGGGCGACCGAGACCGGAGTTTGGTCGTTCCAAAAGTTCGACAACCTCGGCTCATACAGACAGAGCATTTCTTTTCCACTTCGCCTCACGGCTGCACCGAACAGCATCGTGGTCGGCGAAGCGGACTCCGGAACACCGGGAGCGGTGGCCGGATGCCCTGGAACTGCCGCCGAACCCAAAGCTCTCTCCGGCAACTTCTGCCTCTACGTGAGCTTCGAAGGCAACATCGAAACAACGTCTCCCGCGCCGCCGGCAGACCCTACAAGCGGAACAGCATTCCTCTTCTCCTTTCTTGAACCAGCAAATCCAGTGGGGGCGAGGGGCACCTGGGCGGTAACGCGCTAAAGGTCATACAGGTACTCAACCCACCCCCCGCCGGCCCCGGGGTGGGTTGAGTACCGACATCGAAACCAACTCACCACAGCACCGTCTTGCCGCCACGACGCGAAGGGAACACTCGCATGGGACACCGCATACTCGCTGCGCCGCTCATACTGGCGCTGGTCCTGCTCTCCTTTCTCGTCGTGGCGCCCGGCGCCTCCGCCGACTTCGTCGTCGGCGCGCGGGGCACGGAAGCCGGTCAGTACGAAGAACCACAGGGCGTCGCCGTCGACACCTCCAACGGCCACGCCTACGTGATCGACACCAAAGGCAACCGGGTCGAGGTCCTCGACGAAGACGGCGCTTTTCTCTTCGCCTTCGGCTGGGGGGTCGACAAAAGCGCCCCCGCAGAAAAACTGCAGAAATGCGATTCCGCCGGCGGTTGCCTGGCGGGAACCCCGGGCTCCGGGGCGGGACAGTTCAACGGCGCGGAGAGCATCGCCGTCGACAGCCTCCCACACCGTCTACGTCGGCGACAGGCAGAACGGCCGGGTCCAGAAGTTCGACGCCGAAGGCAACTTCCTCTGGACGGTGGGAGGGGGAGTGGACACGCTCACTCACGCCAATCTCTGCACCGTCCCCGCCAACTGCGGCGCTGGCACGGAAGCGAAAAAAGAAGCCGGCAAAGAAGAAGGTCGGTTCTTCGCCACCGAGCTTCCGCTTGCGATCGGTGCCGGCGGCACCCTCTACGTCGCCGACAGCAGAAAGATCGGCGCCGCCGAATCGGACGGCTTCAACGTCCGCATCCAGCGCTTTGAACCCTCCGGCGCCTACCTCGGGCCGCAGCTGCTGCTGCCTGACACCGGTACCGATGACCGAGCCCAAGCCCTCGCGGTCGACTCCGCCGGCGGCATCTACGTGGTCACCGGGAGTGCAAGTGCAGTACACAAGTACGACGCTGGCGGTGCCCCGGTCACGAGCTGGGGTGAAGGCGGGCAGGTGAATGCGGAGGGTAATGGAAGCTGGGGCATCACCCTGGACCCAGCGGGCAACCTGTTCCTCAGTGATTTCCAGAGTGCCCCCGAGATCCTCGAGTACGATCCGACCGGAACGAAGATAAAGGTCTTCTTCCCGCCCGGGCTGAGCGACCGGGCCTCCGGTCTCGCCTACTACTCCGGCGACCTCTTTGCCGTCGATCGCCACTCCGTCCTGCGGATCACCTTGCCCGACCCCGGCCCCCTGCTCGTCCCCGGCTCGCTGAAAGCCTCGCCGGTCGGCAACGTCAAAGCCACCCTGAAAGTCGCCTTCAACCCCGAGGGCAAAGCCGGCACCGTCCGCTTCGAATACATCACCAAGGCCGACTATGAAGCCGACGGCAACAGCTTCGGCGCCGGCACCCTGGTCACTCTCGAAAGCGCTCCGACCGCGGCCGACTTCAAAAGCCACACTGTCGAAGCCACCAACATCTGCCCGACCGGCACCCCGACCGCGCCGAGCTGCCTCGAACCGCAAACCACCTACTACTTCCGTGCCAAGGCCAAAAACGCCGACGGTGAAGTCACCGGCGAGCGGGCCGAATTCACCACCCTGCCGGCGCTGCAGATCCCGGCCACCTGGGTCGCCGATGTCGGCACCGACAGCGCTCGCCTCAGCGTCGAAGTCAACCCGCTCGGGCTCCCCACGACCGGGCACTTCGAGTACGTCGAGGACGCCACCTTCCAGGCGGATCTGCCCAACGGCTTCGAAGACGCCAAAGCGATCCCCGGCACGATTGACTTCGGCTCCGGCGAAGCGCCGGTGATCCGCGCCTCTCAGGCCTATCCGCTGCAGCCGGGCACGACGTATCACTACCGGCTCGTCGCCTCCGATCCTTACTTCCCGGCGGTGACCTCACCCGAGCAGACCTTCGCCACCTTCGCCCCGCCTGCCATCGACGCAGAGCAGTGCGCCGCCAACGCGGTCTTTCGCACCGGCCCCTCGGCCGGGCTGCCCGACTGCCGCGCCTACGAGCTGGTCAGTCCGCTGGACAAAGCAAACGGCGACATCATCACCCGGCTCAACGTGACCGGCTACCCGACCAACCTCAACCAGAGCTCGGCCGCGGGCTCGGGCTTCACCTACTCCTCCTACCGCGCCTTCTCGAATCCCCAGTCGGCCCCCTATACCAACCAGCTCCTCGCCACCCGCCACGAAAGGGGCGAGGCCGGAGAAGGCTGGCGCAGCGAGTCGCTCGCCCCGCCGCGCGGTCCGCAGTTCAGCCTCCAGCTGGAGAACGAGTTCAATGCCTTTTCGGCTGACCTCTCAAACGCCTGGATTCGCCAGGAAGGAGAACCGACGCTGGATGCCTGCGCCCCCGCAGGTTTCGTCGACCTCTACCGCCGCGAGAGCGCAAGCGGCGCCTATACGGCGCTGAGCTGCGCCCATCCCAACGCGGCATCGAGTGTGTACCTCCCCGAACTGCAGGGCTTCTCAAGCGATAGCTCCCACGCCGTCTTTCGCGTCGATGATGCGCTGGCGTCTTCGCCGCCGGCTTCGGCTGCGACTGTGAATACCACGGGCGAAATCCGCCCGATCTACCAGGTCTACGAGTCCAGTGGGGGCGGGACGCTGCGGTTGGTCAGCGTCCTGCCCAACGGCGAAGCGAGTGCGGTGGATTCTTCGGCAGGAACCGCTTTCGGCGGGCAGAGGATCTTCAACCACAACCGCTTCCAGAGCGTCGACAACGCCGTCTCCGCTGACGGCACCAGGGTCTGGTGGAGCACCGGAGAAGGCGGCGGCAAGATCTACCTGCGCACCAACGCCGACCAGGCCCAGAGCAAAGTCGAAGGCGGCCAGTGCACCCAAGCGGCCAAAGCCTGCACCCTCGCGGTCTCCGAGACGGTCAGCAGCGATCCCGCCGTCGGCAAACAGCCGGCCCGCTTCCAGACCGCCGATCCCCAGGGCACCAAGGCGCTCTTCATCGTCGCGACCGGGCCGCTCAAAGACAACCTCTATGAGTTCGATGCGCAGGCCGAACCGCCGGGCTCGCAGCTGATTGCCAAAAAGGTGTTGGCGGAAAGCAGCATCCTCGGCGCCAGCGATGACCTCTCGCGCGTCTACTACGCATCCGAAGAAGCCTCGGCGGGGGCCCAGGCCGAAGGGGCGGTCAAAGGCGAGCCCAACGTCTACCTCTACGAGGAAGGGACGACGCGCTTCGTGGCGACGCTCTCGACCGCGGACCTGGGCAACCCCTACGGCAAAGCGTTCAGCAACTTTCCGCTTCAGCACACCGCCCGGGTCAGCCCCGACGGGGAAAGCCTCGTCTTCATGTCAAACAGCGCGGCGCTGAGCAAAGCGAGCGCCGGCTATGACAACACCGACGCGGCGAGCGGGGAAGCCGACGCCGAGGTCTACCTCTACGGCGCCGGGGCGAGTGGCGGCGCTGGCAAGCTGCGCTGCGTCTCGTGCAACCCGAGCGGGGCGCGGCCGCAGGGGCGGGAGCTGCAAGGGTTCGACGGCGACAACAACCCAGGTCTAAACGGCTGGGCCGCCGCCGCGATCCCCCGCCCCGAGACCCAGTTCTACCAGCCGCGCTACCTCTCCGATGACGGCAGCCGCGTCTACTTCAACGGCTTCGACGCCCTCGTCTTGGCCGATACCAACGGCAAGGCCGACGCCTATCAGTGGGAGGCGCTTGGCAGCGGCGGCTGCGAAGCAGAAAGCCCCACCTACGCCCCGGCCTCAGAAGGCTGTCTCAGCCTGCTCTCCTCGGGCCAGAGCCCATTCGACTCCGAATTCCTCGACGCCGGCAGCGACGGCCACGACGTCTTCTTCACCACCGCCGAGGGCCTCTTGCCCGAGGACTACGGCCTGGTCGACGTCTATGACGCCCGCATCGACGGCGGCTTTCCCTCGCCCTCCGGCCCCACCCCTTCCTGCGAAGGCGAAGCCTGCCAGGGACCGCTTGGCGCTCCCAACGACCCGACCCCGGCCTCCTCGGCCTTCGAGGGCGCGGGCAACGTGGTCGAAAAGCCGGCCAGAAAGAAGAAGTCCCACAAAAAGAAAGCCCACAAGAAGAAGGCCGCCAAGCACAAGCGAGCCAACCACAAACGGAGGGCAGGACGATGAGCAGGCGACTCGCACAGGCCTTGGTCCCTTTTGTCTTGGCCGCCCTCGCCCTGGCCGCCCCCGCCGGCGCCTCCTTCGGGGCCAGCAAATTCGACGTCACCTTCACCAACGCCGACGGCTCCCCCGCAACCCAGGCCGGCTCCCACCCCTTCCAGATGAGAACCTCGATCTACTTCAACCTGCTCGACCCGAATAACCCCGACGGGGAATTCAAGGACGGCGCCTTCGAACAGATCACCGGCCTTATCGCCGCCCCCGGCGCCGTGCCGCGCTGCTCGACCGTCGACTTCCTCACCCTCACCTACGGCAAAACCGTCACCAGCTGCCCCGATGCCAGCGCGCTCGGCTACGCCTCCTCCAAAGTCACCGGACCAACCACCTACGGCGCCATCTTCAACCTCGCCCCGCCGCCCGGCGTCGCGCTCAAACTCGGCTTCATCGCCTTCAACACCCCGGTCACGGTCGAAGTCGGCCTCAAGGAACGCTACCCCTACAACGGCAGCGCCTCAGTGGTCAACCTGCCCCAGTCGGCCGGCATCCTCTCCTCGAACCTGACCCTCTGGGGCGACCCGGCCGACCCAGCACACGACTCGCTGCGCGGCCACTGCGTCGAAACCCCGGCCGTCGTTACCGTCACAACCGTATATCCCGAACCCCCCAGCAGGGGCATCTGCCACACCAACGTCCCCGACGTGCCCTTCCTCACCCTGCCGCGCGCCTGCGAGGGCCCGCTGAGCTCGAGCTATGCGATCGACTCCTGGGCAAACCCCGGCGCCCGCCTGCCCAACGGCGAGCCCGACCTCTCCGACCCCAACTGGCTGCGCGAGAGCATCCTCACCCACGACGACGCCACCCCGCCCAACCCGCTGGGGATGACCGGCTGCTCCAAGCTCGGCTTCAGCCCCTCGATCGCCGCCCAGCCGACGACCAAGGCGGCTGCCTCGCCCACCGGACTGGACTTCGGCCTCGACGTCCACGATGAAGGCCTGACCAACCCCGGCGGCCTGGCCCAGTCCGACATCAGGGAAGCAGTCGTCACCCTGCCCGAAGGCATGACTGCCAACCCATCCCTGGCCGAAGGCCTGAACGTTTGCAGCGAAGCCGAGCTGGCCCGCGAGACGGCCAAATCGCCACCCGGAGCCGGTTGCCCCAACGCCTCCAAGATCGGCACGGTGGAAGTAGAGACACCTCTGCTCGACGAAAACGTCAACGGCTCCCTCTTCATCGCCAAGCCCTACGAGAACCCGTTCGGCTCGCTTTTGGCGATGTATCTGGTGATCAAGAACCCGACCCTCGGCATCATGGTCAAGCAGCCCCTGAAGGTGATCCCAGACCCGGTGACAGGCCAGCTCACCACCGTGGCCGAAGACATGCCCCAGCTGCCCTTCTCCCACTTCAAGCTGCACTTCAGGGAGGGCACGCGCTCGCCTCTGGCTTCCCCCTCCGCCTGCGGTGCCTACGACGTCAAGGCCGTGCTCACCCCTTGGTCGGGCGCAGCCCCCACAACCACCACCTCCACCTTCCAGATCATCTCCGGCCCCGACGGCGGCCCCTGCCCCAAAGGCGGCCTGCCCCCCTTCAGGCCGAACCTCACGGCAGGAACGATCAACAACGCAGCAGGACGCTTCTCCCCCTTCAACCTACGGCTCTCGAGGACCGACTCCGAACAGGAGTTCACCCGCTTCTCGATCAAGCTGCCCCCGGGGATCACCGGCAAGCTCGCCGGCATCCCCTACTGCCCCGATCAGGCGATAGCCGCAGCCAAGGCAAGGACAGGCCCCCTGGGAGGCCACGAAGAGCTTCAAAGCCCCTCCTGCCCTGCGGCATCTGAGATCGGCCGCACCCTGGCCGGAGCAGGGGTGGGCCCCTCGCTCACCTACGCCCCCGGCAAGGTCTACCTCGCAGGCCCCTACCACGGCTCCAACCTCTCGATGGTGGCGATCACCGCAGGAGTCGTCGGCCCCTTCGACATCGGCACCGTGGTTGTCAGGGAGGGCTTCAAGATCGACCCCGAGACAGCAGAAGTCTTCATCGACTCCACCGGCTCAGACCCGATCCCCCACATCATCAACGGCATCCCGGTCCACCTCAGGGACATCAGGGCCTACGTCGACAGACAGAACTTCGTCTTGAACCCCACCGACTGCACCAAGACCTCCACCGCATCAACGCTCCTGGGATCGGGCTTGAACTTCGTCTCTGAAGCAGACGACAACCCGATCACCGTCACCTCCCCCTTCCAGGCAGCCGACTGCGCCGCCCTGCCCTTCAAGCCAAGACTGGGCCTGAAGCTGATCGGCGGGACCAACAGAGGCGCCCACCCCGCCTTCAGGGCGACCCTGAAGATGAACGGGATCGGCGAAGCGGGGATCGCCAAAGCACAGGTCACCCTGCCCAGAAGCGAGTTCATCGAGAACGCCCACTTCAACACGATCTGCACCAGGGTCCAGTTCAAGGCCGGAGCGGGCAACGGGGCCCAGTGCCCCGCAGGATCGGTCTACGGCCACGCAACCGCGGTCACCCCGATCCTCGGAGAACCCCTCACGGGCCCGGTCTTCCTGCGCTCCTCAGAGCACAAGCTCCCAGACCTGGTCGTCGCCCTGCATAACTCCCAGGTCGACTTCGACCTGGTCGGAAGGGTCGACTCGGTCAAGGGCGGCCTCAGAAACACCTTCGAGGCCGCACCAGATGCCCCGGTCTCCTCCTTCGTCTTGAACATGGCGGGAGGCAAGAAGGGCCTCTTCGTCAACTCGACCAACCTCTGTCGCTCCACCAACCGGGCCAAGGCCGAGTTCACCGGTCAGAACGGGAAGGTGTCCGTCTCCCGCCCGGCGTTGAAGGTGAAGTGCCCGAAGGGGCGCAAGGGGAAGGGGCAAACGCGCCACAGGCGCTAGGCGGTGGAAAGGCGGGCACCTCTCGCACTTCAAGCCGAGACGGCCCACACCTTGACTAAAGCCTTCGCCGAAGGGAAGGAAGCGTTTAGGGCAGGCGATACGGTGGGTTCCGCATCTTTCGCCGCGCAGGCGCACTAGCGATGTGGAGTCCCGGGGGAGAGGGGAGGGCTGAGCTGGCCAACTGCCTCCGCGCCCGTATAAGCGAGATTCAACAGGCCGTGCTGGCGAGAGTCTCCGCGATTTCAGATTCCCAAGAGGTCGCCGACCCCACCTATTCCGAGGGCCTGGAGCTCGCAGTCTTGGCGGCCCTGGAATACGGCTTGGCGGGAGTCGAAACCGGCGGCGAGGGTCTTCCGCCAATCCCCGACGTCCTCCTATCGCAGGCGCGTCTTGCTGCCCGGAACGGCGTCAGCCTCGACACAGTGCTGCGCCGTTACTTCGCTGGCTACGCCTTGCTGGGCGATGTCCTGATCGAAGAACTCGAGGACCGCAAGTCGTTTGGGGAGTTTGAGTTGAAGGGCTTGCTCCGCGCCCAGGCGGCACTCTTCGATCGCCTTCTCGCCGCGGTTGGCGAAGAGCACGCCCGCGAGACACGGCGCGTAGCCGATTCCCCCGAGTGGCGCCGTGCCGAGCAGATCGAGCGATTGCTCAATGGCGAGCCTCTCCAAACAGCCGAGCTGGACTATGACTTTGCTGCGCATCACCTTGGTGTTATCGCCGCGGGCCTCGAAGCCGAAGAGGTGATCCGGCGGCTTGCCAAGCAACTCGACTGCCGCCTCCTGCTGGTTCCTCGTGGCGAGGGCCCGGTTTGGGGGTGGCTCGGCAGTCGGCGCCCGGTCGACCCCGAGCGCATGGAGCGGCACGTCTCCGAGCACCCGCCGGACGGCGCCTTCCTGGCTGCTGGAGAGCCTGCCATGGGCATCGCGGGCTGGCGTCTCACCCACCGGCAGGCGCGGGCAGTACTTCCGATTGCGCTGCGCGGACGGCAGGCACTCGTTCGCTATGTCGAGGAGGCCCTGCTCGCCTCGGTCCTCCAAGACGATGTCCTGACCAGCTCGTTGCGCCAGTTGTATCTATCTCCGTTGGTCGCCGAGCGCGACGGCGGCCAAGCGTTTCGCGCGACCCTTCGTGCCTACTTTGCCGCTGACCGTAACGTCTCCTCGGCCGCTGCGGCTCTCGGGGTGAGCCGGCAGACCGTCGTTAATCGTCTTCGTGCGATCGAGGAGCGTATCCGTCGCCCTCTCAGTCACTGCGCTGCTGAGGTCGAAGCCGCGCTCCGCTTGGCCGACCTCGATGACTTTTCACATTTACAAATTGCAAAGCTCAGAACACGATATTGACTACACATCGCTCTGCCGGCGTTCGAGAACCTTCAGGTGGCAGGAAGAGATCTCTCAGCATGCAGCGCGAGCCTTCCTCGCCTAGATCAAGGCAATCGACCGGCGGTTGAAGCTGCCGGAAGAAGGAGAAACAGTGAAAAGCATCAAAATTCTCGGCCTGGCTGCAGTTACAGCCCTGGCGCTTACCGTATTCGCGGGAGTGGCTTCGGCAGCCGCACCAGGCTATTTCACGGCAGGAAGCTATCCTGCATCGGTGAAAGCAGTGCCTTCCTATTCTGAAGGCGGAAGCTATCTGTCGACCGTGGTCGGAAAAACGCAATGCGGCACGAACACCGGCTTTACGGAAACCATAAGTACCGCAAAGGACACCCTGAACGGCGCAGCAACCAAGTTCTGCTCCGATAACCTCTACGTCGACCTATCGATGAATGGCTGTGAATTCCTTCTCCATCCGCCGATCGAAGGGATCAACGGAACGGTGGACCTCGGTGGCGCCAAATGCGCCGGTGCCACTGGCTATCAGATCGAAGGCGCGCCCATGACGATTCCCCCGCAAACGGGCCTGGCAGCAACCTTCGAAAACGAAGGTACGGGTACGGGGGCGAAGGTAAGAGTGCATCTCCAGACCACTAAACTGAAATATGAAATAGCCAGTGGCATATACAGCGGTACCTACACGAACGGAACATATACACCTACCTGGACGTTGAGCGGCGAAAATGGTGGAAAAGCTACTGGGGTAAGCGTTCACGCGGCTCCTGGGTTCTCGTTCAAATCAGGCTGGTTCCTGTCTGAACTCTACCCGGTTACTACGGGCGGAGAACAGACCAGTGGAGTAATTGAAGCCGTCGAATACACGAAACTCACGTTCGAAGGTGTTGCCGGTAACGCGAAGTGCGCGGTGATGAAGTTCGCCACTCCATGGCTCACGTATTACGAAACGGGAGAAATGGAGATGGCACCCACTTTTGGCACCTGCACCTTTGGCGGAGTCTCTGCAACGGTGACGCCTGCGGCGGGCTGCCATTATCGTATGGAAGGCAACGGAACGCTTGCAATATGTGGAGTGGAAGTCGTCAAGGGTTCCTGTAAAGTGACGATCCCGGCACAGAGCCGCTCCGGCTTGGAATTCGTCAACAAAGGCACCGGTGCCACGGCTCATGTCGAAGCCAAGGTAAACGTGAAAACCGGGCTTGAATATCAGGTGTCGGGTAGCGGCTGTCCGGTAGAAAAAGCTCCGGGTACGTACACCGACGGCAAGTACCGCGGCGTTGTCAACCTGAATGTAATTAAAGTCGGCTAAGGTAATAGCCATGACTCCGTAAGGCGGCGAGGAGAAGCCATTCTCGCCGAGGCTGTCCCAGCCTGGGTGGCAAGGTGTCATCCGGGCTGGGGCCGCTCCTTTCGCCGGGGCGGGTCCCGAACAGCCGATATCTCAACTTCTCGTCGTGAGCGGAACCTCTTGCCTCCCGGCCTGTTCTCTACAGTAGAGATAGAAACGCCAAGGTTTGTCGCTGCCGTGGGGCAGGGGCATCTGGGAGCCGACCGGCTTCAGGGAGGACGAGATCAAATTGGGGACATTGCGAAGAAGCGTGCTGTTGGCAGCTGGCCTGTGCGCATCGGTGGCCCTGCTCGCCTCCGTCGCCACAGCCGAGGTCGCCCAGAAGCAGGGCGTGCGGGTCTCCGTTGACGGCACCCTCGCGCCCAAGGCGCTGCCCAGGCACGGCAGCGCCCCGGTCTCGGTCAGCGTCTCGGGGAAGATCGGCGCTCGTGCCTCGGTTGCCCCGCCGCAGCTTGAGACCCTGACGATTGCCATCAACCGCCAGGGCAAGCTCTCCTCCAAGGGCATCCCCAACTGCCGGATCGGGCACATCGATCCCTCGACCACCCAGGAGGCACTGGCGGCCTGTCGCTCCTCGCTGATCGGCGAAGGCACCTTCTCGGCCGACGTGCGGCTGCCGGAGCAATCGCCCTTCCCCTCCGACGGCAAGGTGCTCGCCTTCAGCGGCAAGCTCGGCGGCCGGCAGGCGATCTTCGCCCACATCTACGGCACCAAGCCGGTCCCCACCTCCTATGTCCTGCCCTTCTTCATCAAGAGCACAGCGGGCACCTACGGCACGGTGCTTGAAGCCTCGCTGCCCAATGTCACCGGCGAATGGGGGTTCGTCACCGGGATCTCGATCACGCTTGACCGCCAGGGCTTCCTCACGGCGGGATGCCCGGCACCCAAGGGCTTCACCACTGCCAGCTTCCCGCTGATGCGCACGAGCTTTGGCTTCGAGGGAGGGCTCAAGCTCTCGAGCACGTTGAACAGAAGCTGCAAGGCAAAGGGATAAGGAGAGAGATGAACCGCAGGATGCCGAAGCTGACCTACGCCAACGTCGTCTCCACCCTGGCGCTCTTCATCGCTCTCACCGGCGCCAGTGCCTACGCCGCCGGTCAGCTCGCCCCCAAGTCGGTGGGCGAGCCGCAGCTGCGGCCGGGCGCCGTCACCGCCGACAAGATCCGCAAGAACGCCGTCACCGCCCCCAAGATCAAGGCGCTTGCGGTCAAGCAGGGCAAGCTCGCAAACGGCTCGGTCACCGCGGCGAAGATGACCGCGGGCGCGATCGCCACCGGATCACTGGCAAACGGCGCGGTCACCAACGAGAAGCTCGGTCCCGACGCCGTTACCGGCGAGAAGGTGGTGGAGTCAACGCTCTCCCAGGTGCCCAGCGCCGCCAAAGCGGAGTTCGCCACCAGCGCCGAATCGGCCAACCCTCTGGCCTTCGCCAAAGTCAACAAAGAAGCGACCCTGGACTCCTCGCTCTCCAAGAACATCGCCTCGCTCTCCCAGGGAACCCTCCCCGGCATCTACTGCGTCACCGCCGCCGGCTTCAACCCGCGCGGCGCCCAGGTCACCCCCTTCTCGGAAGGCCCCGGCGCCGTCATCACCGCCAACATCCGGGTTGGCGGCACCACCGAGTGCCCAGCCCCACAGGTCGAGGTGGATACCTTCTCGGGGGGAGTGCTGACCAAAGAGGCTTTCTACATCGCGTTTTACCGCTGAGCCCAACTCGCGTCCCGCAGGGGGGACGCGAGTTTAGGTACGCGCGAGGCCTCGTCGCTAACCTGAGGTGGATGGGGCGAGGAGCGGGAAAGAGAAGACTTGCGCTCGCGCTGAGCCTCGCGTCTCTGGTGCCGGCCCTGGCTGCACCGGCCGCTCAGGCCGAGCTGACCGAGCGCGGCGATCTCTTCGTCCGCTTCCAGGGCGGCATCGATCCCAACGCGCTGCCGCGCACTCACCTGGCGCCGATCGCGGTCAGCGTGGCCGGCACGGTCAAAACGCTCTCGGGTGAGCGGCCGCCGGCGCTGCGCCAGATCCGGATCGAACTCAATCGCGGTGGCGTGCTCGATTCGCGTGGCCTGCCGGAATGCCACTATCGGGATCTCCTCGCCGCCTCCCCCACCCAGGCGATGGAAACCTGCGGGGATGCCCTGGTCGGCGGCGGCGCCTACCGGGCCAGGACCGCCTTCCCCGAACAGGAGACCTTCCCCTCGGAAGGGAAAATCCTCGCCTTCAACGGGCTCTACGAAGGCCACAGCGCGATCCTCGCCCATATATACGGGGGCAACCCGGTGCCGATCACCCGCATCATCGTCTTCCACATCCGCAGGACGGGCGGCACTTTCGGCACGGTCCTCACCGGCCGCCTGCCCGACTCGCTCAACCACTACGGCTACGTCGTCGGCATCTACCTCAAGCTCTTCCGCCGCTACGTCTTCCACGGCGAACAGCGCAGCTACATCAGCGCCGCCTGCGACGCCCCGGCCGGCTTCGGCATCGCCACCTTCCCCTTCGCCCGCGCCTCGATGAAATTCGCCGACGGCCGCCGCCTCTCGAGCACGCTGACCCGCAGCTGCCGGGTAAGCGGCTAGCGCAGGTTTCGAGGACCGGCGACGTCGCCGACGTTTAAGGTCGCCGACCCTTTACTGCTGGTACGAGCGGTACGTAGCAGGACTTTCGGGAACGCCGTCTATCCTTGACCGGTGGCCGAGCCTGACCGAGAGCGGATGCGGCGCCTTCCGCCCGGGCCGCACGGCCTCCCCCCCGAGCTCGTGGAGCGCAACCAGCGCGAACGGCTGATTGCGGCGATGGCGGAGGTATGCGGGGAGCGGGGCTACGCCGAGTCCTCGGTGGCCGAGGTGGCGAAGCGCGCGGGAGTCTCGACCGCGAGCTTCTACCGCCAGTTCAAGGACAGGCGCGAGTGCATGCTGGCGAGCTTCGAAGAGCTCTTCGGGCGTCTGCTCGGGGAGATCGAACGGGCCTGCGCGGCCGAGGCGGAGCCAGCGGCCGGCGCGAAGGCCGCCGCCGCGACCGCTGCGGCGCTGCTGGCGGCGGACCCTCCGACGGCGCGGCTGCTGAGCATCGAGGTCCTGGCTGTCGGTGCCGAGGGCGCTCGCGCCCAGCACGGGGCGATCGACCGCCTCGCGGCGCTGCTGCGAGGCGCACCGCCGGCCCAGCCCAGCCCGCCCGATGCCGCCTGGGCCGCCGCTGCGGCGATGGTGGCCCTGGTGGCGAAGCGTGCGTCCGTCGGTGAGAGCCCGGGCGCCGCCGACATCGAAGCGCTCGCGGCCCCGCCTTAGACGACTTCCTTTTTCACAAAAACGTCTCTCTTGACTTTATGAAAGTCCTCGTTTACGGTGTCAACTGTCGTTCCTGACGGGACGGCGTCAGCACCACCACAGGGACATAACCGAGCCTCGAGGAAGCCGCTATGGGAAGCGGCGGGCAGAGGGGCTCACGGGACAAGGAGAGAGATCTAGATGTTCTCGACGCTACGCACGCGCTTTGGCATCCCCGGAGTCATCTCGGTGATCGCCCTCGTATTCGCCATGTTCGGCGGCGCTTACGCCGCATCCAACTCTTCGGGCGGCGGGAAGGCGACCGCAAGCGCCAAGGCCAAGCAGGGGCCGCGGGGCAAGACGGGCAAGACCGGCCCGGCCGGCCCCGCGGGGCCGCAGGGGCCTGCGGGACCGCAGGGTCCTGCCGGTGCCAAGGGGGACACTGGGGCTGCTGGCTCTAACGGCGCCCCCGGTTCCAACGGCGCCCCCGGTAAAAGCATCGTCAGCACGTCCTTCGAAGGCACCAACGAACCGGCCGGAGAACCCTGTCATGAACAAGGTGGCAACAGCCTCGAAGTCCAAGGCTCCGGCGTCAAGTCCTATGCCTGCAACGGTGCGCCCGGTCAGAACGGGCAGACAGGGTTCACCGAAACCCTGCCAGTGGGGAAGACCGAGACCGGTGCATGGGGCTTCACCGCTTCCGAATCGCAGGCGGAAGGCTTCGGTGGCATCGTCGGAATTGTCACACCGATCTCATTCAACATTCCTCTGGCCTCTGCCGTGGCCGAGGACCATGTCGTATTCGCGTACGTGGGAGAAGGCCTAAACCCGGACCCGACGCACTGTCCAGGTGCGAGTCCCACTCCCCAGGCCGCCAGCGGATACCTGTGTATCTATGCCGAACAACTGGGGAACGCGGCATTGAAGGGCGTCACCTCGCCATCTGGACTTGCTGGGACGGGTACCTCTGGCGCCGTGCTTCTCTTCAAAGAAATCGAAGAAGTCGGCGTTGCCTATGGCAACTGGGCGGTAACTGGCTGATCGAGCAGCTCAACGGGCCCCGGGCGCGTACTGCGTGTCCGGGGTCGCACCGTCTAGATCTACCAGGAACGGCAATTCATTGAAGGGTAGGAAGGAACGCGTGAGATATTCGATGAGAGCACTCAGCCAGCACGATGAACGTTGGGGTTGCGCCGCCGGCTCAAGTTCCCGGCGAAGCCTCGGTCTCACCGCTACCCTCGCCCTGGTGCTCGTCGTGGCCTTCGCGCTGGGGACGGGTGTCGCCTCGGCCTCTAAGGAGGCAATTGACTACTTTGGCACCGAGAGCGGAACCGGGAGTCGCGGGAGCGAATTCCGCTTGCCTGTAGATGTTGCTGTCAACAGCAGTGGCGCCGGACCGGCGAGCAAAGGCGATATTTATGCGGTTGACTTGCTCAACGAACGCATTCAGCGTTTTGCCCAAAACTCCAACGGTACCCCCGCCGATCCTTACGATGACAAATACGAATTCATAAGCGCATGGGGCACCGATGTTGACTCCGGCTCCTCGGCGGGCGGGAATTACGAGATCTGTACGGTTGCCGCCGAATGCCAGGCCGGAATTAGTTCTGGGGGAAATGGCACTTCCGCCGGCAACGGCGACCTTTCGCGTCCTGGAGGGCTGACCGTAGACCAAGATTCTGGCCAAGTCTACGTCGTCGACGAAGGTAACAATCGCGTCAACGTCTACGAAGGAGACGGTACGTTCCTGCGTTCCTTTGGCTGGGATGTTGTCGCATCCGGCCCCGGCAACACAGGCGCGGGATACGAGGTCTGCGTGGCAGCGAACGGCGATGTTTGCCAGGCTGGAGCAAAAGGGTCAGGAGTGGGGCAGTTGGCCGCAGCCCAGTCCGTCGCCGTAAGTGCTCCCGACTCCAACGTGGAAACTGGAACGGTCTACGTCTCAGATTCCGGGAACCACCGCGTCAACACCTATGGTGTGAGTGGAAATTCTCCATCCAGCTTCGTATCGACCGCTGTTTTCGGCCCCGATCAGATAGCTGTTGACTCCCGTGGAATCGTCTATACGGTTGGCGCGCACAATGGCGAAGCGACCGTCGATCGCTTCGACACCCAGGGCGCCAACGGGGGCGGCATCGGGCCATTGCCCCCTATCCTCGCGCCGCCACTCGCGGTCAGCAATAAAACCGAAAACAAGCAGATAGCAGGGTTGGAGGTGGACTTCGATTCCGACGGCCCCGGGCCGGACAGCGACGTACTTTACGTACTTCGCAACTTGGGCGGAGCGCCAGATACCGTGGTCCAGCAGTTCGGTCCACTCAATCCCCCTGGTCTGACCGCGGCTCCAACTGCCGACGACGACGAGCACGGAGGCGTCGCAGGATTCAATTTTGTCGGTGGGCTGGGGTTCGATGAATCCAACGGTCGCCTGTTCATCAGCGATCAATACAACATTGGAGGCCCCTATTCGATTGACGGGGTCGGCTTCAGGTCGGGCGTCTACGTCCTCGACACCGCTGGCGGCCAGCCGACCGTAAGCCTCAATTCGCTTTCAGACATTACCGCGACGAGTGTCAAGGCGCACATCTCTGTTTCTCCCAATGGCCCACCGGATGCTCGCTACTGGCTCGAATACTCAACGGATGGCGTGAACTGGGAAGCGGAGCCCAAAGTCTTGGTTGGAAGCCAGGAAAGCCCGCAGTCGATCGAGGCAACCCTCAGCCCTGCACCTATCGGCCTTGAGCCCAATACTCTCTACCACGTCAGGGCGGCAACGGCCAAGCCCTTTGCTCCAAAGATGGTCTCTTCTGAGACTACCTTCACCTCTCTGGCGGCTCCGCCGGAAGTTGAGACAACCGGCGCCCCGCTGCACACGACCAGCACGGCGCAGCTTGGTGGCCGCGTCAATCCTCGTAACAAAGCGACCGCTTATCACTTTGAATACGGCAGTGAAGGCTCGTGTGATGCCAATCCCTGCACGTCCACCGAATCGATCTTGGTCGGCTCTGGCGACATAGCCACGCTCGTGGCAGCCAAGATCACCGGCCTGCAGCCAAATCAGAGGTACCATTACCGCGTCGTCGCCGAAAACGGTGCGGCCGGCTCACCCGCTTACGGCGCCGATTTGACCGTGGACACGTCCGCGTCCGAAGCACCGCTTTCGCACGGTCACTTCCCCGGTCCACCTGACTCCGATCGTGCCTACGAGATGGTCAGCACCCCCGATTCCGGAGGCAATCCGGTCGGCGAAGCCTTGGCCTTCTCGCCAGACGGAAATCGCGCTGTCTATCAGATCTCAGGTGGGACGCCGAGTTCGGAGACGGGAAGCTTCATCAGCTTCTACTACGCCCAGCGCGGCACCAATAGCTGGCAGACGGAAAGCATCATGCCACCCCGCGCCGAACTCGTCGGCTCCGGTTGGTTCGCTTCCCCGAGCACGTCGAGCGAAGACCTCGATGTAGTCGTTGCCCAGAACGCAAACGACGATACCGGTCGCAAAACATTCTGGCGACTGTCTCCAAATAGCAAACCATCCAGAATTTTCGATGCCGTGCCGCCGGTGCAGCTTGGATCTCCCGGGACGCTCGCCTCGCAGGTCACCCTTTTCGCTCCCGGGAGCGAACGGCTAGTGGTGAATCTGAACGGAGGCACTCCGGACCCGGCTTATCCTGGTGCCGCCGCGAAAGAAAACCTCTACGATGTCTCTTCGGGCACGCCCCACTTGGTCAGCCTTTTGCCTGGCAACACGGTTTCCGCCTGTGGGCTGGGATCTGAACCGGCCGCATCGGTGAGTCTTTCGGCCGACGGGCGCTACGCCGCCTTCGCCACTCCGGGTAATGGCAGCTGCAACACTGGTGGCGCCGGCATCAAGGTCTATCTGCGCGATCTCGATGCAAATGAAACCAGCGTCGTTACGCCGACCCCCCTCTCGGGCAGTGATTGCGGGTCGCGCCAGCTGTTGCGGCTGGATGCCGAGTCGCTTTTCTTTTGGACCAAGAATCGCCTGACTCAACCCGATGCCAACCCGACGGGCTGCGGGTCTAACAATCGCGAATCCGGGGATGTCTACCGCTACGACATCTCGTCGGGCGGCCTCGACTGCTTGACCTGTGTTCTGCCCGGCTATAGCGCCGACGTGTTGACGGGGGAACACAGTGCGACCGAGAACATCACTGTGTCAGCGGACCACTCGCGCATCTATTTTCGAAGCGGCTCGGCGCGGCCGCTGGTTCGAGGGGCCGTTCCCGGTGGCCAAAGTACTTACGTGCTCGAACCGGAAACGGGCAAGTTGCACTGGATGGGGCAGGGAATCAGCTTTCCTCAGACGCGCAACTTCGTCAGCAGCGATGGGGCCACCGTCACCTTTACTTCCCAGGCTCCCGCGCTCAACCCGCTTGGTGGCACGACTGACAACGGTGGTACTCAGCAGCTCTACCGATACGACGACGATGATCGCTCGCTCGTATGTCTTTCTTGCCCGCAGGACGGTTCGGCGCCCAACACATCATTGACAGGCACTCCTTTGCGATCGGCTGATGCGCAGGTGGTTGCTTTTGAGACTACAACTGCCCTGCTTGGTGCCGACCAGAACACCCCTCCGGCGGGACAGGATCCCCGTCGAGGGATAGATGTCTATGAGTGGCGCGAAGGGCGACTGTTCCTCATCACCGATGGGCTCACCGACTGGCCGCATTTGGGCGAGCCGCGCCTGGTCAGCGTGAGCCCCACCGGTCGGGACATCTACTTCAGCGCCGCCGCTCAACTCACACCCGATGCACTCGATGGCTATCAGCGGCTCTACGACGCGAGGATCGGCGGGGGATTTGAGTTCCCGCCACCCCCCAAGCCATGTCCACTCGAGGTTTGCCAGGGCACACCAAAAGGTGCGCCCGAAGAACCGGTACCCGGATCAACTGTCTTTTCGGGCCCGAGCAACGCGCATCAGGCTCATAACCCCAAGCGAAAGAAGCATCACCGTAAGAGAAGACCGAAGAAGGCGAAGCGACACCACCGAGCCCACACTGAACGGAGGAACGTCCGATGATCCGGCAGCGCGTTTTTATCTGCGCAGCGCTCATTGTGCTCTTGGTGTTTGGCGTAGCGGGCTCGGCCCGCGCCGCCGCGCCGGTTTGGAACCTTGATATTCATCACAACCAGACGAACTTCGCGCCTGGAGACACTGGGGAATACTGGATTGCGGCATCAAACGTTGGCGACGCGAATACCTCGTCGACAACTACGCTAAAACTGACCCTCCCAACCGGCATTACACGCAAGTCGGTGCGGATTCTTACCGCCGAAGATAGAGGCGCTGAACACAATTTCGGCGCTGCAAAATGGAGTTGCCCCGGATCACCCGGGGATAAATCTCTGACCTGCACCACCGGTTCGATCATTGCCCGGCATTCGCTCTCCCGTAACCTTTTTGTCGTCGTCGACGTTGCCGGTGCACCAGGCGTGCGCTTCGCCGCCGCCAAAATAGAAGGGGGCGGTGCAGCGCAAGCCGCAACCGCTACGGAGCCCACACAGATTGACCCCGAGCCCGCCGGCTTTGGCATTCTGTTCCCTAGCTTTACGCCCGGCTTCTTTGCACCCGATGGGTTGACGGTGGCACACGGGGCGGGTGAACATCCCGCACTCTTCACTGTGCCGTTCGACTTTACCTCGATTGACGTGCCTAGCGTCTTCAATCCGAATCTAAAGACTGAGTCCGAGAGCGCTCGCCATCTTACCGTCGACACTCCGCCGGGCTTTATCGGCGCGCCGACGGCGGTGGGTGAATGCAAGCAGGCTGAATTCACTCAAGGTGAATGTCCACCCTCCAGCCAGGTTGGCCGCATCGATCTCAACATTCACGGCGTGCTTCCCGCAGAAAGCGTCAACGAGCTCACGGTCGGAGTCTTTAACCTTGCTCACCCACGCGGGACGGTCACTGACCTTGGGTTTTCCGTCGCGGGCAATCCTGTACATGTGAAGGTTTCGCTCGATGCCGCCAACCACTACGCGATTCGCTCCCAGGTCTCAGACATCAACGAGACCCTGCCGCCATTTGACCAGCGCCTGACGCTTTGGGGGGTTCCAGCGGATCACAGCCACGACTCCGAGCGCTGCCAGGCTTTCAGCAACGCCAGCCCCTTCGGCGGCGGCAGCACCAAAGAAGAGTGCTCGACCGACGCCACCCCTAAGCCCTTCCTCACCCTCCCCTCCCAGTGTGAAGTCGACAACGTGATGCGCCTGCACCACTACGACTCCTGGCAGAACACCGGCACCTTCGGTCCCGAGATCGACTACGCCCTGCCCGAAAAGATGAGCGATTGCGACAAACCGCGCTTCAATCCCGAAGTCGAGATCGAACCGACCGGCAAGCAGGCAAACACGCCGACCGGCCTCGACGTCCACGTCAAGATCGCCCAGAACGAAAACCCCAACGCCTTGGCAACCCCGCCGGTCAAGCGCTTCACGGTGGCGCTGCCCGAGGGGATGAGCTTCAGCCCCGCCTTCGCCGACGGGCTGAAGGCTGCACCCTGGCGCAGATGGGCCTTGGCACCAACGATCCGATCCAGTGCCCCGATGCCTCGCGGATCGGCGAAGTGAGCCTCTCCACGCCGCTGTTGCCAAAGGCGGCGGAGGGATCGATGTACCTGGCAGCCCAGGGTGACAACCCCTTCGGCTCGACTTTCGCCCTCTACCTCGTCTTGCACGACACCGAAGAACGCGGTGTCCTGGTCAAGATCCCGGGAAAGATTGAAGTAGATCCCGCCACCGGGCAGATCACCACCGTCTTCAACGACACCCCGCAGTTCCCCTTCGACGACCTCACCCTGAAGTTCAGAAGCGGCCCCAGGGCCCCGCTGGTCAGCCCGCCCACCTGCGGCACCCAGACGATCGGGATC
Source organism: uncultured Solirubrobacterales bacterium (assembly GCA_963702065.1). GTDB lineage: Bacteria > Actinomycetota > Thermoleophilia > Solirubrobacterales > 70-9 > VRUE01. The sequence goes on along the minus strand of OY969705.1, from coordinate 2,325,373 downwards.
GAAGTCGCCTCCTACGCCCGGCCCCAAAACCCGGTCGACGCCTCCAACACCTACGAGGTGACCGAAGGGCCAAACGGCACCCCCTGCCCGCCGGATGCATCGCGGCGCCCCTTCGCCCCCAAGTTCAGCGCCGGCACCCTCAACCCGGTGGCAGGGGCCTACTCCCCCTTCCTCTTCCGCCTCTCCAGGGACGACTCCGAACAGGAGCTGAGCCGGGTCAGCGCGACCCTGCCCCCTGGCCTTCTGGCCAAGATCGCCGGTGTGCCCTTCTGCCCCGAGGCGGCGATCGCCTCGATCTCGACCGCGGAGGGAGCAGGAGCTTCAGAGCTAGGTAGCCCCGCCTGTCCCGCCGCGTCCCAGATCGGCACGATCTCGGCGGGCCTGGGAGCAGGTCCCGGCCCCAACTACTTCCCAGGGCGGGTCTACCTCTCAGGCCCCTACAAGGGCGCCCCGCTCTCGGTGGCGGTAGTCGCCCCCGGCATCGCCGGTCCCTTTGATCTCGGCAACGTCGTGGTCAGGGCCGCGATCTACGTCGATCCCGAGAAAGCCCAGGCCAAGGTGGTCTCAGACCCCTTCCCGACGATCCTCCACGGAGTGATCCTGCGGGCAAGGGACGTCAGGGTGCGGGTCGATCGCTCCCAGACCACGATCAACCCGACCAGCTGCAACCCGATGTCAGTCGGCGGAGAGGTCTTCGGCACCGGTGGGGCCATCTTCAACACCGCCTCTCCCTTCCAGGTGGGCTCCTGCGCCTCCCTCGTCTTCAAGCCCAAGCTCGACTTCCGCCTCTTCGGCGGCACCCACCGGGGATCTCACCCGAAGCTGAAGGCGACCCTGACGATGCCCCCGGGCGGCGCCAACATCGCCTCGGCATCGGTCGCCCTGCCCCATTCGGAGTTCCTCGACCAGGCCCATATCGGCACCGTCTGCACCAGGGTGCAGTTCGCCGCCGACGCCTGTCCGGCGGCTTCGATCTACGGCACGGTCTCTGCCAAGACGCCGCTCTTGGACGAAACCCTGACCGGGCCGATCTACCTGCGCTCCTCCAGCCACCAGCTGCCCGACCTGGTCGCGGCCTTCAGGGGCGGCAGGATCGACGCCAACCTCGTCGGTCGTATCGACTCGGTCAACGGAGGTATCCGCAACACCTTCGACTTCGTCCCCGACGTCCCGGTCTCCCAAGCCACCTTCAACTTCTTCGGTGGCAAGAAGGGCCTCTTGCAAAACAGCAGGGACGTCTGCAAATCAACGCCGAAGGCGACGGCGAAGTTCAACGCCCAAAACGGCGACGCCCTGACCCTGCACCCGGCGCTCAAGAGCGCCTGCGGGAAGGCGGGGAAGAAGATCGCAAAACACGGGCGCCGCTAGTAGGTGCGCGCAAGTCTCAAGCGCGCACGTGAGGAGCTGGCCGCGCGCCTGCGCGAGCGCCGCGAGGAGATCGAGCAGGCGATCCTGACCCGGGTCCACGCGGTCTCAGACCCCGGCGAGGTGGGGGACCCCGAGTACGCCGTCGGCCTGCGCGAGGCGATCTCTGCCTCGATCGACTACACCCTGGCTGCGGTCGAGCACGGGGAGGAGCGCCCGCCACCTCTTCCAGCAGCGCTATTGACCCAAGCCCGCGCCGCGGTGCGAAACGGAGTCAGCCTCGACACCGTGCTGCGCCGCTACCTCGCCGGCTACACGCTGGTCGGTGACTTCCTGATGGGGGAGGCTGAGCGAGGCGGGCTGCTTGGCTCCGCCGAGCTGAAGCGCCTGCTGCGTACGCACGCGGGCCTCTTTGACCAGCTGATTGCCACGGTTACCGAGGAGTACAGGCGCGAGCCCGAGAACCTGTTGAGCTCCCCCGAGCGGCGAAGGGCGGATCTCGTCAAGCGCCTGCTCGACGGAGAGCTGGTCGAGGCCGGAGAGCTGGAATATGACTTCGACGCCTACCACCTGGGCGCGATCGCGGCCGGGGCCGCTGCGCCCAGAGCGCTTCGCGAGCTGGCCGCTGCGCTGGAGCGGCGAGTGCTGGCGATCGAGCGCGAGGACAGCAGCGTCTGTGCCTGGTTTGGCGCCCGCACGCCGATCGACGCTGAGAACCTGGAGCGCATCCTGGGGGCGGTGTGGCCGGCAGAGCTGCCCTTGGCGTTGGGCGAGTGGGAGGCCGGTGTCGGCGGCTGGAGGCGCACCCATCGCCAAGCACAGGCCGCCTGGCCCGTCGTGCGGCGCTCCGACGCCAACGTCGCGCGTTACGCCAACGTCGCCCTCCTCACCTCGATGCTGAACGACGAGCTTCTCGTCTTCCACCTGCGCGAGCGATATCTCACCCCGCTCGAGCACGATCGTGATCGAGGCAACATGGCGCGCCAGACCTTGCGCGCCTACTTCGCCGCGGGTCGCAATATCTCCTCGGCGGCGGCGAGGCTGGGGGTGAGCCGGCAGACAGTGAGCACCCGCCTTCGCTCAATCGAAGCGACACTGGGAAAGACACTGTTGGCGTGTGGGGCCGAGGTGGAGGCGGCGCTCAAACTGGAGACCGACCTCGGCAATGCACAGGGAGAGCATGCTACTCACATCGCAGGCGCTTGAGCCCTCCTGCTTTCCAAGTTGACAAGACTAAGCCCGGACGCCGGATGGAAGCCTTCGGTAATCCAACCGAAAGCTCGGCCCACCATATGTGTGTCGAGGAAGGGAGAAACACAGTGAACAGACTCAAGATCACAGGCCTTGTGGCCGTGCTGGCGCTTGCCCTGATGGCGTCCGCCGCCGCCTCGGCGTCCGGATCGTCATTCATCGCGAATGGCGACACGATGGGGGCCAACATAACGGGCACCGGCAATGCCTCCATCTATCTACCTGAAGCGGGAACAAACGAATGCTCGGTGGCCGGCCTTCAAGGGGAATTGGCTGACACACCAGAAGCCCTGACTACGTCACTGAGCTCGACCTGCGAACGGCCCCTGAGCATGAATGGCTGCAAGCTGATCTATCACCCCGGAGCAGAAAAAAGCCCCGGCGTCTTCGGCGGCAGCTTCGAGATCGGCCCGGCCGGCTGCGGTCCGATAACCGCCACCATGGGCCTCAACTGCCCAGTCTCGATCTATCCTAAGACCGGCCTTGCCGCTACGTATGAAAACCAAGGCTCAGGTAGCACGGCGACCGTGACCGTGGTGGCCGAAGCGACCAACGTCAAATACAACGCCGGCGGCATCTGTGCTTCGGGCACCCGCGAAACGGGCCAGTGGCATGGCAGCTGGACGGTGAAAGCCGACAGGGGCTCGCAGGTGAGCCTCGCCGTGCAGTCGGCGAAACCGGTCGCTGTTGGCCTTGGATCGAAAGCAGGCTCGCCGGTATTCGAAGCCGACAGCTACCCGACCAACATCCTCACCGCGACCTCCTCGACGGGGGAAGCGCAGTGGAACATCCCGGCTGAAAAAGAAGTGATCACGAAATGCACCACAGCCCAGTACAGCTCGAGCATCTCTGCCGCGACCTCTGAACTCACCCTGGGAGCTTCCTACGGTGGCTGCAAGCTCGCGGGGCTCTTCCCGGTCAAAGTGCAGATGAACGGCTGTCAGTATGTGCTCAAACTGACATCGGAATTCGGCGGCAGCGATGACATCGCGTGTCCGGCGGGCAAAGTCATCGAATTGCTCACCTACGCCAGCAAAGCCAAAGAAGCAGAAGGCGTGGTGATGTGCAAGGCCGAAATCGGCTCCCAGAAAGTGGGCACGATTGCCGGCAACGGATCCGGCCTGGGCCTGATCGCACTGAAAACGTCGATGGCCGGGCTCAAATACACCTACACGAAGAGCTCAAAATCCTGTCCCGAAAGGGCCAACGGCACCTACGAAGACGGAACGTACAGCCACGAAGTGAAGTTGGCCGGCACCAAATAGGAACCGCGCCACGCAGAGGTTGCGTGCGCTGAAATTGAGCTACCGGTGCGGGTGCTGCGTCGTGGTTGCGCACCCGCACCGGCTCAACCCTGCCGATAGCGATGCCCCGAGCTGGATTCGAACCAGCGGCCTACTCCTTAGGAGGGAGTCGCTCTATCCAGCTGAGCTATCGGGGCCGAGCATCAATCGTAGGCGCTCCGACGCGGCATTTGCCCATTCATGCCCCGATCCGACTTGGCGCCTACTATGAAGGCATGGCCGTCAGCAGAAAGCCGCTGCTTGCCCCCGGCAATGAGGCCGCGTGGGCGACGATCAATCGTGCCGATGCAGAGCAGCTACGTGCTTCGAACTTGGCCCTAACGCCTACTCAGCGGTTGGAGCTAGGCCAAAAGCTCTCGCAGCAAGCAGTCTCGCTGCTCGCCGCTTCCGTGAAGGCTGGCAATGCCCCAAGACGAGCCCTCTGGTCCTGATCTCGCCGGCGTCATAGCCGACGCCAACTCGGCAGGACTGGAGCACGTTGTGATTGGGGGATTCAGCGTGATCTTCCATGGTTATGTACGGGCGACGAGAGACTCGGACCTGCTTGTTCCTGACGGCGAGGAAGCTGATGAGACAATTCTGCGCTTTCTCGATGTGGCGGATGGGCGGCGATTGTCGGATGGAAAGAAGCTCACGATTGACGACATCGCTGGCGCCGAGCAGCTGCGGGTAAACAGTCGCCGGGGCATCATCGACATCATTCGCGGCGGTTCTCCTCCCCTCGACTTCGACACGGTTTCCGATCGAGCAGACACTGTGGAGTGGGAGGGCCAGATAGTTCGGGTCGCTGCGCTACCGAGCGTTGTCGGTTTCAAGCGCCTTGCCAGACGACCGCAGGATCAAGTCGACCTGGAAGAGCTGGAGGCGATCCATGGCGACTTGCCCGTTGAACCTATTCCCGGACTCGACTCATAGCCCGGTCCATTGGGCAGCGGAGCGTTCTTGCTGCCCAAACCGGCACAGAACCGCGGTAATCGACTGGAATCCATGACCGCGCGAGGCACTGAACAGGTCGTTATGCAGAGCCGAAAACGCGCACTCCCTAGCCTCGATTAGGAGGGAGTCGCTCTATCCAGCTGAGCTATCGGGGCGGGAGAGGCGAATCGTAGAGCTATTGGTTAGCTGCATCGAGGTCTTCGAGATCGACGGAATCACGCGGTCTTCCCGCCGCGCGCTTCATCCGCCTTAGGTCATCGATCGAGCAAACGGCGACTTTGACGTCGAGGATCTCGGTCTCTATGGCGGAGGAGCGCAGCTCATCGTAAGACGGAACACCGTCCAGCCCTTGGACGACATCCAACAGGCCAAACTCGGTCTCAATCGCGACTCGCTCGCCACTCGCAAGCTGCGCGGCTATTGAGAAAGGCGTGCTGAGGAATGACTCCCCCGTTTGGACATGACCATGGACCTCCACCGCGACCTTCGCAATCCGTTTGAGGTTCGCGGGGTCCGGCGCAACCACGACGTCCACGTCCTTTGTTCCTCGAACTACTCCCCAGGCATTTACCGCGAGACCGCCGACGAGAACGAACTCGACACCAGCCTCAGAGAGTCGGCGCAGCAGCTGATCGAAGGCCGGCTCGGTCAACTGGAGCGGGCTGCGCCAGTGAACCGCATCAGCTGATGGCTGAGGGCGATCCCCTCGGCCAGGTTGACGCTCATCGGTCGTTGCGCGTCCTCGCGTAGACGCCGCAGTCGCACGGCCTCCGCCTCGGCGGCCGCGTCTTTTCCATGTTCACGCTGGCGAAGTGATGCCATATGGGGACAAAGTAGCGGAGCCGGCAGATTCGAAGGCCATTAGGCAGCGACTCCTCAACTCGCCTAGGACCAGTTGAGCTATCTGCCCTAGTCGACGTAGCGGGCGAAGTGGTGGGCGGAGATACCAGGCCCGCGTTGAGGTAGAGCCGGTGGGCGTCGGCTCGGCTGAGTTCGACGCCGGAGTCGAGGTGGAATTGGTCGCAGCCGAGATGCTTGGCCTCCGCCAGGAGCCAGTCGAGCAGGGCTCGGGCATGGCCGCGGCGACGGCAGTCCGATCGGGTCGGTGCGAAGGACGCGCATCGCCTCGAACGCAAGCCCGGTCTCTGGCGGTTGCAGCTCTCGGACCATCGCTACGCGTACAAGCTCTCGGAAGCCAGCTCCTGCGCCCGCCGGCTCCAGAGCTTTACCTGCATGAAGATGTCGTCGCCGTAGGCCTCGAGGGCGTCGAGGGCGAGCAGGGTGAAGCGGCCGTTGGAGATCTCCTCCTGGTCGACGGTCTCCTCGTCGAGCTCGGCGGTGGCGGCGACCGCGCCCTGGACGAGGGGGCGGCCCCAGACGAGGGTGACCGCGCCGGCCCGCCCGTTCTCGCCGCGCCAGCGGCCGATCACCTCGTCGTTGAGGTCGATCTTCCAGCCGGGGTTGTCCTCGGCGAGGACGTCGGTGAAGTCGGCGACGGCGCGGAACTCGCTCGGCTCGCCCTCCTCGGGCTGGACGTAGGAGACGTGGCCGAAGAGCTCCAGCGCCCCCTCGGGCCCCTCGGCGCGCGCCGTGCAGGGGACCCAGACCCGGCCGCCCCAGGCGCGCTCCGGGTACCAATCGAACTCGGCCGGCGGCTCGACCCCGTCCGGCAGGTCCTCGATCTCCCCGCAGGTCCCGCGGAAGGCCTCGGCAAGTCGCTCGGCGAAACGGCCGTGCGGAATCCCCTCCTGGGTCGAGTCGGCGATGAAGCGGGGGATGGGACGGGGGTTGGGTGGCATCAGAGGCACTCGCGCAGGTCGGCGGCGGCGCGCTCGGGAGGGTAGGTGTTGATGTCGACGCCGGTGGCGAACTCGAAGGAGGCCTTGATGCTGAGCCGCGGGGCGATGTCGACGTGCCAGTCGAAGTGCTCGGCGCCGCGCGGCGCGGTGCGGACCCAGAGGTTGAGCTCGGGCGAGCCGTCGAAGCGCTCGGCGAGCAGGCGCAGGGCGGTGTGGATCATCGCCGCGCCGGCCGTCGTCGTCGGCGAAGCTCGCCGCCCCCGAGCGCGGGATCACGCGCAGCTCGAAGGGCGAGCGCGAGGCCCAGGGGCAGATCAGCGCCGCCTCGTCGTCGATCGCGACCAGGCGCTCCTTGCGCCGCACCTCCTCGACCAGGATCTCGCTGAGCAGCCCGCCGCCCGCGGTGCGTTCGGCGTAGGCGCCGACCCGCTCGCGCTCGCGGGCGACCGCGGCGGGGACGAAGTCGAGCGCGTAGAGCTGGGCGTGGCTGTGCTCGAGCGAGGCGCCGGCGCCGCCGCCCTCGTTGACGATCAGCTGCACGTAGGAGGCACCGGCGTGGGCCCGCATGCGCTCGCGCCAGGTGGCGACCGCGGCGCCGAGCTGCTCCTCGCTCAGCTCGTGCATCGCGGTGACGTGCTGGGGCGCGTTGATCAGCACCTCGTGGATGCCGGTCGCCGGGCGCGAGGAGAAGAGATCGGGCTCGCCGGAGCGGCGCGACTCGAGCAGCGGGTCGCCGGCGCTGGCGAAGGCACCGGCCTCGCCCGATCGCGCTCCCGCGCCCCGACTGCGCCGGTTCCCGACCCGACCTCGCTCTCACCGGCCAGGGCGGGGTAGAGGTTCGGCACCACCCGCGTCGTCCAGCCCGGGCTGTCGGCCTCGCCGCCGCCCGGCCGCGTCGCGTAGACCTCCGGCGGCGTGCGGTCCTCGCGCCCCTCGCAGAAGGGGCAGTTCTCCGGTCCCTTCGGCTCGCTCTTTGGCAGGTTGAAGCTGTCGGGGCGGGCGGCCCGGCCCGGCGCGAGGATCGCCGGCAGCCCGGAGAGCTGGTCGATGCGTAGTTCGGGCGCGCGTCTGAAGTCACGATGAGCGTGCGCGGCTGGCGCGCGCCGGACCAAGCGGAGCAAGGACGCAGGGAGGCACGAATAGCAACGCTATTCGGCCGACCGAGGACGCCGCACCGCGCAGTGTCCGCCGCCGCCAGACGTGTGCGGGCATCGTGACTTCAGACCCCTAGGAGCGGGAGGGTGGCAGGTCCGGGTCGGGCTCGGGGCGTGGGTACAGGCGGGACGTCCGGCGGAGGCGGCGGTTTCGGCCGGTCCTCCTTCGGCCTTACTCGCCTCCGAGGAACGGTTCGATCATGTCCATCGGCAGCGGGAAGACCACCGTGGTGTTCTGGTTGCTGCCGATTTCCAGCAGCGTCTGCAGGTAGCGCAGCTGCAGCGAGGCCGGGTTGGTGCTGATGATGTCGGCCGCGTCGGTGAGCTTCTGCGCCGCCTGGAACTCGCCCTCGGAGTTGATGATCTTGGCCCGTCGCTCGCGCTCGGCCTCGGCCTGGCGGGCGATCGCGCGCTGCATCTGTTCGGGGATTTCGACGTCCTTGATCTCGACCGCGGTCACCTTCACGCCCCAGGGCTCGGTCGACTCGTCGATGATCTTCTGCAGCTCTTCGTTGAGCCGCTCGCGCTCGGAGAGCAGCTGGTCGAACTCGGCCTTGCCGAGCACCGAGCGCAGCGCCGTCTGCGAGATCTGCGAGGTGGCGATGAGGAAGTTTTCGACCTCGACGATCGCCCGGTTGGAGTCGACCACGCGGAAGTAGGCGACGGCGTTGACGCTGGCCGGCACGTTGTCGCGGGTGATCACCTCCTGCGGCGGGATGTTCAGCGTCACCGTGCGCAGGTCGACCTTGACCATGCGGTCGATCAGCGGGATCAGCAGGATCAGGCCCGGCCCCTTGGTGGCGATCAGGCGGCCGAGGCGGAAGATCACGCCGCGCTCGTACTCGCGCAGGACCCGCACCGAGGTGCCGAGCGCGATCACGACGAAGAAGAGCGAGGACGATCAGTACTCCGAGTGCGACTGCCATCAGCTTGCTCCTTCCTCGGCTGGGCCGGCGGTGGCGGCTCGGGACGGACCACCAGGGTCAGTCCCTCGACCGCGTCGACCCTGACTCTATCCCCCAGCTGCGACCGCGCCTCCGTCGCCGCTCAGGCGAGCGCGCCAGAGCGTACCCTCGACCCAGACCTGTCCCTCGGGGTCGAGCGCGCTGCGCACCTCGGCGAGCGCGCCGACCAGCTCCTCGCTGCCGGTGCGCACGGGCTGGTCGCGATGGGCCTCGATCACCTTGCGGGTGATGAAGTAGAAGGCGACGAGCGAGAGCACGCCGAGCGCGATCAGCGCCGGGCCGACGACGTCGGCGGCGCCGCTGTCGGACTCGAGCGCCAGTACGCCGCCGGCGATCAGGCCGAGCGCGCCGAGCGCCGCCAGCACGCCGCCGGTCGAGAGCAGCAGCTCGGCGACGAGCAGGGCGATGCCGAGCAGGGCGACGACGACGGCTGAGTCCATACGACCGATTATCCGCTTTCGCACTCTTCGCGCAGGGCGAAGCGCTTGATGTCGGCCGTCAGTTCGCTGTGCTCGGTGTAGGGGCCCTGCTTCAGGTAGCAGAGCTCGCCGTTGCGGCGATAGAAGGCGGTGTCGGGCAGGCCGCGGCTGGCCCCGATCGCCTCGGTGATTCCCTGGTCGCCGTCGCTGTAGCTCGGGTAGGGAACGGGCGCCTCTTCGAGGAAGGTTTCGCGCCGCGTCGTCGGAGTCCTGGCTGTCGACGCCGAGGAAGGCGACGCGCTTGCCGTAGGTGGCCGAGAGCCTTCTGCAGGGTGGGGAACTCGAAGCGGCAGGGGCCGCACCAGGAGGCCCAGACGTTGACCACGACCGGGTAGCCCTTCGAGCGCGACGATGCGCTCGTTCGAAGGCGTCGGTGCCGCCGGGCAGCAGCTGGTTCGCCTTCCTTGTAGAGAGCGGCGAGCGGCGCCGGTGCGCCGGCGAGCGCCTTGGCGTAGTCGGGGTGCTGGCCGCCGTAGTCACCGCCGTCGCCGGCACCGCAGCCGGCCGCCAGCAGCCCCGCCGCCGCGACCGAGATCAGGCCGATCGCGAACTGTCGTCCCTTTTTCGTCAATTCCTTGATTACAATACGTATGTTCGGTTCGCTGCTTGTGCGAATCGCCAGTGAGAGCGCCGGGGGGAGGTAGTAAGACTGACGCCCGGCATTCCTCGTCTAAGTGCCCCCGCCCGTCATCTATCGCGGCGGGGACGGAACCCGAAAGCCTTTATGGCCAAGACCAGCGAAGTTGCCGCGCCGGCGGCAGTTCCATCTAGCGCCGATATCGATCGGGCGGCGAAGTTCGCCCGCGAGCCCTTCCTGCTCGACGGCGAGGGGCCGGAGGCGCTTGCGCCCGGCACGGCTCGCCGCCGCGCTCTCGACGCTGCGCTGGCCGAGCTCGACGAGGGGGCCGAGGACCCGTCGATCGAGTGGCGCCGCGATTTCTCCCTGCTGCTGGGGCTGGAGCGGCTGCTCGCCGACGAACCGCCGAAGCTGCGCGACGGGGCGGAACTGAACCCGCACCAGGTCGACGCGCTCTCGGGCACGCTGACCGAGCTGATGGCCGAGCAGCAGGTCGCGATCGACGACGAAGCGAACGGCAAGGCGAGCGGCAACGGCTCCGCCGCCGCGGCGGAGAAGGCCGCCGCCGGCCAAGGATGCAACGGCGAGGCAGACGCCGAGGACGCCGAGGCCAACGGCGAGGCCGAGCTCGAGGAGGAGGACGAGGAGCTGGCGCCCGACGAGGAGCCGCAGGACTGGGAGGAGCAGCCGGCCGAGGACGAGGAGACGATCGAGGAGGCGCCCGACGATCCCGGCGCCGAGCGGCGCTTCTGGTTCGAGCACGCGACCGGCGCCGGCAAGACCGTCGCCGCGGTCGGCTTCATCGACGCCACCCGCACCGGCGGCGTGCTGATCCTCACCCACCGCCGCAACCTGGTCGACCAGTTCATCGGCGAGATCTCCGACCGCGGCTACAAGGAGCGGCTGCGCCCGCCGCTGATGGGCGACCGCGACGATCCCGACGGCCCGGTCACGGTCGAGACCTACCAGTGGTTCGTCCGCAACCACAAGAAAATCTCCGACGCCTACTCGATCGTGATCTGCGACGAGGCGCACACCGCGCTGGGCGAGAAGACCAGCGCCTGCATCCGCGCCTGGACCGGCCCCGTCTTCATCGGCATGACCGCGACCGGGGCGCTGATCGCCCGCCACGTCGCCGACCTCTTCCCGACCCAGACCTCGCGCTTCGACCTGATCCAGGCGGCGCGCCGCGGCGTGATCTCGCCGCTGCGCTGCATGCGCATCCCGCCCGGCCCGGGGGTGCGGACGATCGCCAAGGTGCCGCTGCGCAAGGGCGAGGTCGACCAGGACTTCGACCAGGAGGAGCTGGCCGCGCTGCTCGACCAGGAGCCCTTCAACGTCGCCATCGCCGACCTCTACAAGACCCGCTTCGACGGCATGCCCGGCGTCCTCTACACCGCCGGCGTGCAGCACGCCAAGAACGTGGCGCGGGCGCTGCAGGCCGCCGGCGTCACCGCGCGCGCCGTCTCCGGCGAGACGCCGAAGCGCGAACTGGCCGAGATCCTCGCCGGCTTCGAGCGCGGCGAGGTCGACGTGCTCTGCAACGCGATGCTGCTCGCCGAGGGCTGGAACTCGCCGCGGGCGACGCTCTGCATGCACCTGGCGCCGACCGCCTCGCGGCGGATCTACCAGCAGCGGGTCGGCCGCGTGACCCGGCGCGCGCCGGGCAAGGAGGCCGGCCTCGTGATCGACTTCGTCCACCCGGCGACCACCCACGACGAGACGATCATCACCCTGCACAGCCTGCTCGACCGCGACGTCTACCGCGGCGGCGCGATCGTGATCGGCCCGGTGCGGCGCTCGCGCGGGCGGCGGATCCGGGTCGAGCGGCGGATCGTCCCGGTCTCCGACGAGGAGGAGCGCCGCATGCAGGTGCTCGAACGCGAGCTCTGGCGGATCGCGGTCGAGAACCTCGACCACGCCGAGCAGCACGCCTGGGCGGCGCTGGCCGGGGCGCGGGTCAACCCGCAGGGCTGGCGGCGGGCGCGGGCGATCCTGCAGGGCTCCGGCTCGCAGGAGCTGAAGCGCCGCTTCCTGCTCACCTGCGTGCAGCGCAACCGCACCTCGCAGCTGAAACTGAAAGCGCTGAGCGAGATCGCCGACCTCGGCGACGCCGAGGCCTTCGACGACGCGATCGACATCGTCGGCACCTGGAGCCGCGACGACAAGCGGGCCGGGACGAAGACGCTGCTGCAGGCGCTGGTCGACAAGCGGATCGGCCGCCGCGACCAGGCGCAGGCCTGGGTCTGGCGGCTCGCCTCCTACACCCCCGAGCTGCACGAAGAGTATGCGGTGCAGCGCTGGCCGGAGACGAAGCGGCTGCTCGGCCTGCTGGTCAACTCCTCGGGCCGGGCGCACGGGCGCAACGCGCGCCGGCTGGTCCACTCGGCCCGCAAACAGGACCGCCGCCTCGCGGTGGCGCTGCTGGCCGGCGCGGTCTCGCACACGCCCGAGGGCGAAGAGGTGCTGCGCGGCGCGCGGATGCGGATGGCCCGCAAGCCCTCGGCGATCGCCCGCGAGCTGCTGCGCAACTTCCCCAAGGGCGGCAAGCGGCGCAACAAGCGCGGCAAGAAGCGGCCGAAGAAGGACGGGGCGGCGCAAGGCGAGCGCGAACGAGGCCAGCGGCGAACGAGCGCGGAGCCGAACGCAGAGGCGGCGCGACGCGCAGCGGCAAGGCGACGAGGCGCAGAAAGCCGCCAAACCGAAACGGCGCCGCAAAAGGGCGAAAAGACCCGCCAAAGACTCAGAGGCGCAGCTGGACCTCGCCGGCTCCGAGGCTGACGCGGTCGCCGCCGGCAACGGCGACGACGAGGTTGCCGCGGTCGTCGATTCCGTCGGCGACGCCTGAGCCGTCCTCCCAGGTGACCTCGCGGCCGCGCAGGCCGTCGCGGCGGCGCCACTCGGCGAGGACCTCGTCGTCTCCCGCCCAGACCCAGTGGTCTAGGTGGCGGCTTAGGACTTCGCAGCGGTGGGGAGACTCGGGGGGAGTCCCGCCGGAGCAACAGCGGGGAGGCTCCGGCGGGACTCCCCCCGACTCTCCGCGTCGGGCCGAAGAGCGAAACCGCCGGTTGACGGAGGTCGGCGGGGAACTCGTCCGGAGCGATGGAGAGGTTGAGGCCGACGCCGATCACGGCCCAGCCGTCCTGCGGCTTGGCCTCGATCAGGATTCCGGCCAGCTTGCGGCCCTCGAGCCAGACGTCGTTGGGCCACTTGACCTGGCACTCGATGCCGGGGCGGAGCGCCTCGGCGGCGGCGCAGACCGCGAGCGGGACCGAGAGCGGCAGCAGCAGGTGGCGCTCGTCGAGCGGGCGCAGGATCGCCGAGTAGAGCAGCGCCTTGCCTTCGGGCGCGGTCCAGACGCGCCCGACGCGCCCCCGCCCCGCGGTCTGTTCGCGGGCGGTGACCACGGTGCCGCCCGGTGCGCCGGCTTCGACCAGCTCGCGAGCGCGAGCTGTTGGTCGAGTCGGTGACCCGGAAGTGCCGGTGAGGGCTCCCAAACGCTCACGCCTCTCTCGGCTGACTTCGTCTTTTTGTGTCCATATGGACGACTAAGTGCGAAGTCAGCGCTCGGGTGTCGGCGAGGAGGGCCGCGACCAGGCCGTCGATGTCGTGGCGCTCGGCTTCGACGTCGACCTCGAGGCCGGCGTCGCGTGGCGGCCTCGCTGGTCACCGGGCCGATCGAGACGATGCGGGCGTCTTTGGGGAAGCGCTCGCCGAGCGCCTCGGTCAGGTTGCGCACGGTCGAGGAGGAGGTGAAGGTGACGTAGTCGGCGCTCTGGGCGGCCTCGACCGCCTCGGGGCTGGGCTGCTCGCGGACGGTCTCGTAGAGGGCGACGACGTCGACCTCGGCGCCGCGGCCGCTCGAGGTGCTCGGGGATGACGTCGCGGGCCTCGGCGGCGCGGGCGACGAGGACGCGCTTGCCGGTGACCTCGACCTCGGCCAGCGCCTCGACCAGGGACTCGGCGACGAAGCGCTCGGGGACGATGTCGGCGGCGATGCCATGCGCGGCGAGCGCCCGCGCCGTGCCGGGGCCGATCGCGGCGACGGTCTGCCCGGCGGCGCCCGATCCACCTGCCCTACCTGCTGCTTTTCGGCCTGGCGAGCGCGCGGGCGTCGAGGCCGGCCGCGCGCAGCGCCTCGAACAGCAGGCGCACCCCGTTGGGGCTGGTCAGGCGATCAGCGCGTAGTCGCCGATCCGCTCGACGGCGTCGCTGCACCTCGTCGCTCTCGATCCGCGGCTCGATCCGGATCGCCGGCAGCTCGACCACCTCGGCGCCGAGCCCGCGCAGGCGCTTCGCCAGGCCGCTGGCCTGGGCGCGGGCGCGGGTGACGACGACGCGCCGGCCGTGCAGCGGCCGCCGCTCGAGCCAGGCCAGCGACTCGCGCCGCGCGACGACCGGGCCGACGACGATCAGGGCCGGGGCGCCGACCCCCTCGCGCTCGACCGCCTCGGCCAGCGTGCCGAGCGTGGCGACGACGGTGCGCTGGCCGTCCATCGTGCCGCGTTCGACCGCCGCGGCGGGCTCGTCGGCGTCGCGGCCGGCGGCGATCAGCGCCGCCGCGTTGTCGGCCAGGCGCTTGACCCCCATGTAGAAGACGAGCGTGCCGGGGAAGCGGGCCAGCGCCTCCCAGTCGAGCGCGCTCTCCTCCTTCTCGGGGTCCTCGTGGCCGGTGACGAAGGCGACCGCGGAGGCGTCGTCGCGGTGGGTGACCGGGATGCCGGCGTAGGCGGTGGCGGCGACCCCGGCGGTGATCCCGGGCACGACCTCGAACTCGATCCCGGCCTCGCGCAGCGCCTCGCCCTCCTCGCCGCCGCGGCCGAAGACGAACGGGTCGCCGCCCTTCAGCCGCACCACGCTCTTGCCCGCCCGCGCCGCCTCGATCAGCCGCTCGCCGATCTCCTCCTGCGGCACCGAGGGCTCGCCGGGCGCCTTGCCGACGTAGACCAGCTCGGCGTCCTCGCGCGCGCCGTCGAGCGCCCCCGGCGGGATCAGCCGGTCGTAGTAGATCGCGTCGGCCGAGGCGATCAGCTCCAGCGAGCGCGCCGTCATCAGCCCCGGGTCGCCGGGTCCGGCGCCGACGAGGTAGACGACCCCGCCGCGCGCGCTCATTCCGGTGCGCCTTTTCCGCGTATGGTGGATAAAGCGCACCGGACGCGTCATGCGGCCACTCCTCCGCGCGGTCGAGCAGCTCGCGGGCGCCGGTGTCGAGCAGGCGCTTGGCCAGTTCGGCGCCGAGCAGGGTCGGCTCGGTCGAGTCGCCCTCGACGCTGGTCGCGCACCCACTCGCTGCCGTCGGGCAGGCCGACGAAGGCGTCGATCCGCATCCGGTCGGCGCGCGCGTCGACCTTGGCGTGGACGCCGATCGGGCTGTTGCAGGTCGCGCCGAGCAGGGAGACGACGGTGCGCTCGGCGGTCAGCTCGCGCAGCGCGGCTTCGTCGACGATCGGGTCGACCGCCCGCAGCGCCGCCTCGTCGCTCGTCGCGGATCTGCAGCAGCAGCGAGCCCTGGCCGGCGGCCGGCGTCATCGACTCCGCCGGGATCGGAAAGGCGATCTCATCCGCCCGCCCGAGCCGCCGCAGCCCGGCGACCGCGAGCACGATCGCGTCGAGCTCCCCCTCGGCGAGCTTGCGCAGCCGGGTGTCGACGTTGCCGTGCAGCTCGCTCACCTCGAGGTCGGGCCGCGCGGCAAGCAGCTGCGCCCGCCGCCGCAGGCTGGCGGTCCCGACCTTGGCGCCCTCGGGCACCTCATCGAGCGAAGACCCGACCCCGATCCAGGCATCCGCGCGGATCCTCCCGCGCCGGCACCGCGGCCAGCATCAGCCCCTCGGTCAGCTCCGCCGGCAGGTCCTTGGCCGAGTGGACCCCGATCTCCGCCTCGCCATCGAGCAGCGCCCGCTCGACCCCCCGCACGAACCGCGCCTTGTCCCCAGCTCCACCGTCGGAAGAACCTCGACCAGCTCAGCCCCGCCGAGCATCTCAGCCACCTGCCCGGCCTGGGCCAGGGCCAGCGTGCTACCGCGTGTGGCAATTCGAAGCATCAGAGCGTGTGGAGAGTCGATCCCGGTAGGGGTGGAACGTCTTGTACTTTTTCGGCATGCGCTAGCGGCGTCAGCAGGAACGTCTCCACCCAAAAAGTTAAGTGGAACCCCTGCCGGGATCGCTCTGCGCAACTCAGTCACGTTCGAGTGCCCTCCTCGGCCTCCGGCTCGGTCTCGACGTCCAGCCCGAACAGCTCGCGCAACGCGCTGACGTAGAGATAGGCCTCGTCGCTCCCGGCCGACCGCTTCATCCGCAGCGTCGGCTCGTGCAGCAGCCGCGAGGCGATCGCCTTCGCCATCGCGCTCAGCCGCTCGCGGTCGGCCTCGCTGAGGCTCTCCCAGCGGCCCTCGTTCTCGGCCAGGACCCGGCGCACGACCTCGTCGGCGCGCTCGCGCAGCGCGGCGATCGTCGGCACCACCTCGAGCGAGGCGAGCCAGCGCTCGAAGCGGTCCTGCTCGGCGTCGAGGATGCGCTCGGCCCGGCGCGCCTCGGCCTCGCGGCCGCTGGCGTTGCGTTCGACGATCTGCTGCACGTCGTCGATGTCGTGCAGGCTGACCCCGGCGATCTCGCGGCAGGCCGGCTCGATGTCGCGCGGCACGGCGATGTCGACCAGCAGCAGCGGCCGGCCCTCGCGGGTCTCCATCACCTGCTCGAGGTCGTCGCGCTCGACGATGTGGTGCGGCGAGTTGGTCGCGGAGACGACGATGTCGGCCTGCTCGAGCTGCTCGGGCAGCTCCTCGAAGCGGACCGCGTTGCCGTCGAAGCGCTGGGCGAGCCCGATCGCGCGGTCGTAGTGGCGGTTGGCGACGAAGACGGTGGCGACGCCGCGGCTGACCAGGGCGCGGGCGACCAGCTCGGCGGTCTCGCCGGCGCCGACGACGAGCACGCGGCGGTCGGCGAGGTCGCCGAGCGTGCGCCGCGCCAGCTCGACCGCGACCGAGGGGATCGAGACGTTCTTCTCGCTGATCCCGGTCTCGTCGCGGGCGCGGCCGCCGGCGGCGAGGGCGCCGCGGAAGAGGCGGTTGAGGATCGGCCCGGTGCCGCCCTCGACCAGGGCCAGCTCGTAGGCGCGCTTGACCTGGCCCTGGATCTCGGCCTCGCCGACGATCATCGAGTCGAGCCCGGCGGTGACGCGGAAGAGGTGGCGGACGGCCTCGCCGGAGCGCAGCGAGTAGAGGTGGCCGAGCAGCTCGGTGGGGCGGATCTCGGCCTGGCGGGTGAGCACGCCGAGCGCGGTCGACTCGGCCTCGACCGGGTCGGAGACGACGAGGTAGAGCTCGGTGCGGTTGCAGGTCGAGATCGCCGCCGCCTCGTGGATGCCGGCGACGTCGGTCAGCTCGCGCAGGGCGCCGGCGGCGCGGCCCTCGGTCAGCGAGAGCCGCTCGCGCAGGTCGAGCGGCGCGGTCTTGTGGGAGACGCCGAGCGCCAGCAGCTCAGACATCGGCGCTCACCTCCTCGCGCTCCGGCGTCGCGGCGGCCTCGCCGTCGGCGCGGTGCTCGGCGAAGCCGGCCAGCTCGCGCAGCTCCTTCTCCATCCGCTGCAGTTTGCTCGCCATGATCGCGACGTAGACGACGATCAGGACGAGGAAGACGATGTAGGCGCCGGCGACGTACTTGCCGGCCTCGTCGAGCGGCAGCGCCGGGGCGGCGGCGAGCAGGAGCCGATCACCTAGCTCACCTCCGGCGCGATCCGCGAGCCGCCGCCCGGGCGCCGGCGCGTCGAGCGCGCGGCGCAGGCGCTTGAGCTGGCCCGAGGTGCTCTTCGCGGTCAGCTCGAGCTTGACCAGGGTCACCCAGAGCAGCGCCACCGCGGCGAGGCAGACGAGGAAGGTGAACATCATCGAGCCGGGCAGGCCGCCGTTGGCGGTGCCGAAGATGCGCGGGTGGACGAGGCTCTGCGCCATCCGCACCGCCATGAAGTTGAGCGGCACGAAGGCGCCGGCGGTGACCGCGAAGACCGAGGCGTAGCGGGCCTGGCGCTCGGGGTCCTCGATCGCGTAGCGGAAGGGGTAGTAGGTCGCGTACATCAGGAAGACGATCAGGAAGCTGACCAGGGTCGGCTCGTCCCAGACCCACCAGTGCCCCCAGGAGGCCTTGGCCCAGATCGAGCCGGTGATCAGCACGGCGACGCCGAAGATCACCGACATGTGGATCGAGACGTAGGAGTAGGCGTCCCAGCTTGCCGGTTGCCGCTGCGCAGGTGGACGATCGCGAAGACGCCGCCGACGACGAAGCCGACCAGCGCCGTGATCGCCAGCGGCACGTGCAGGTAGAAGATCTTCTGGATGAAGCCCTGGTCGGCGTCGAGCGGCGCGTAGAAGAAGACCAGCGAGAAGGCGGCGAGCGATCGCCACGACGGTCGCGATCGAGAGGGGTCTCAGTCCTTTGCCGTACATGCGTTTTGCGCGGTGCGAGGCGGCCTGCGCGCTCAGTCCTCCAGGAGGAAGTCGAAGACCGCGTAGCCGACCAGGAGGAAGATCAGATCGTATAGGGAGAGCACCGCCAGCCAGGTGCCGAAGCGGTGGTAACCGGGACCGCCCACGCGCCAGCAGCGGCTCGCTGGCGCCGGTGGCGGCGATCATCAGCGGCACGACGAGGGGCAGCAGGACGAGCGGCCCGAGCAGGTCGCGGGCGCGCGAGTGGACCGCCATCGAGGAGATCAGGGTGCCGGTGGCGGCGAGGCCGAGGTCGGCGAGCAGCGAGGACGAGCGACGAGCGGCGCCAGCGCCGCGGCGGAGCCGAGGAAGAAGAGGGCGAAGATCGGCACGACGACCAGCTCCAGCACCAGCAGGTAGGCGAAGCAGCGCCGTCGCCTTGGCGGCGAAGAGGGCGCTGCGGTCGATCGGGGCGAGCCGGATCGCGTCGAAGCCGCCCTCCTCGCGCTCGGCGACGAAGAGGCGGTTGACGCCGAGCAGGGCGGCGAAGAGCAGCGTCGCCCAGAGCACCCCGGCGGCGAGGCTGCCGGAGAGGCTGGTGCGGTCGAGGCCGAAGCGGAAGATGACGAAGGTGGTGGTGGCGAAGAGCGCCATCGCCGGCAGCGACTGCAGGGTGCGCAGCTCGGCCCGCAGGTCCTTGGCGAGGATCGTCGGCGAAGGCGGTGCGCGAGGGCGTCATGCCGGCACCGCCCTGCCGCCGGCCTCGAGCCGCAGCACCTGGTCGGCCTCGGCTTCGAAGCGCTCGGGGTCGTGGCTGACGATGACGCGGGTGCGGCCCGGCGCCGGGGCCGATCAGCGCCCGGGCCAGCTCGCGGCCCTCGGCGTCGAGGTTGGAGTCGGGCTCGTCGAGCAGCAGCAGCTCGGGCTCGTGCAGGACGCAGCGGCAGATCGCCAGGCGCTGGCGCATCCCGGCCGAGAGCTCGGCGACCCGCTCGCTCGGCGCGGCGCTCCATCCCGACCGCGGCGAGCAGCTCGCTCGATCCGCGCCTCGGCCGCCTCGCCGCGCATCCCGTGCAGGCGGGCGTGGAAGCGCAGGTTCTCGCGGCCGCTGAGGTCGCGGTAGAGCAGCGGCTCGTGGCCGAGGAAGCCGATCCGGCCGCGCAGCTTCCAGGCCTCGTCGGGCAGCGAGCAGCCGAGCGCCCGCACCTCGCCGCCGCTCGGCCGCAGCAGGGTGGCGAGGATGCGCAGCAGCGTCGTCTTGCCGGCCCCGTTCGGCCCGAGCACGAGCAGCGTCTCGCCGCGGCGCCAGCTCGAGCCCGATCCCGTCGAGCGCCGTCCGTTCGCCGTAGTCGCGGCGCAGCCCGGCGAGGCTGAGCGCCGGTTCGTCTGTCGCCTGGCCGGGCTCCACGGCGGGGATTGTGACGCGTCTAGGCTGCCGCGGCACATCTCCCAAGGAGGAACGAATGAGCAGGACCAAGAAGGCAGGGGCGCTGGCGCTGTCGGCGCTGGCGGTCGTGGCACTGGTGGCGATTCCGGCCGGCGCGGCCGGACCGGGCCAGACCGTCGAGGTCAAGTCCGAAGTGACGCTCGGCGCCAACGGCTACCAGGGCAAGGTCAAGGCCGCCAACTCGAGCTGCGTCGGCGAACGGACCGTCGTCCTCAAGCAGAAGGGCAACGGCGTCCTCAGCCGGGTCAAGTCGAAGGCCAACGGCAGCTGGAAGGCCGACCTCGAAGAGCTCAACGAAAACATCAAGATCCCGGCCATGGTCTACGCCGAAGTGAAGCCGTTCGCTCAGGCGACCGCCGGGCCGGTCTCGAAGTGCGGCGGGGCGATCTCGAAGACGGTCGAAATCGCCGGCGGCTGAGTATCGGGGGCATCGGTAGCCGGCCATGCCGGCTACCGGTACGGGGGTTGATCGCTCGCGGTACGCTTTGGAATCCGTGAGCGATCAACCGCCAATCCTGAACGAGGTCGACACCTACGGCCCCGCCTACATGCGGGTCGCCGAACAGCTCGGCCGCTACGAGGGCAACGAGGAGGAGGCGCCGCTGGCGATGACCTGCTCGGCGCTCTCGCGCGGGCGACCGCGTGCTCGACGCCGGCTGCGGCCTCGGCCGCTTCGTCGCTGCCCTCGCCGAGAACGGGATCGACGCGGTCGGGGTCGACATCTCCGAGATCGCGATCGCCGAAGCGAAGCGCGAGTACCCCGGCCCGACCTACTACGTCGCCGACCTGATGCAGCCGCTGCCGCCGGAGCTGCGCGGCTTCGACGGCCTGGTCAGCCTCTCCTCGAGCTTCGGCTTCGGCGAGACCGTGGCCGAGGACGAGGCGATGCTGCGCGCCTACCACGACGCTGCTGCGGCCGGGCGGCAAGATGGCGATGGAGCTCTCCGACCTGGAGCGCTCGCGCTACCGGCTCAAGACCGACGAGGGCGTGGTCGAGCGCGAGACCAACGGCGTCGCAGGAAACCCTCGACGTCGAACTTCTCGACCGGGATGCTGCACGTGCACTACGTCTACGGCGACGACGTGGTCGACTCGCGCATCCGCATGTACGAGGCCGACGACCTGCGAGCGGATGGCCGAAGAGGCCGGCTTCCGCGAGGTCGAGCGCTACGGCAACTTCGCCGGCGGCGCCGAAGCGGCCCGAGGACCGCCTCGTCCTCGTCGCCACGGCATGACCGCGATGGCGCACGCGACCGTGCACCGCGCGGTCGTCGTCGACGCCTACTCGACCGGGGCGCGGCTGGCGCCGCGCTTCGCCGCCGCCGGGCTGCCGGTCGTCCACGTGCAGAGCAGCCCGCGCCTGCCGCGACTTCTACGCTGCGCGCCTTCCGGCGCGGCGACTTCGTCGAGAACGTCGTCCACGACGGCGACCTGGAGGCGACGGCGGCGCGGCTCGCGCGCCCACGACCCGGCCTTCGTCGTCGTCGGCGCCGAGCCCGGGGTGCCGCTGGCCGACGCGCTCAGCGAGCGGCTCGGGCTGCCCTCGAACGGCAGCGAGCTGAGCGCGGCGCGGCGCGACAAGAACGCGATGTCCGAGGCGCTGCGGCGCGCCGGGCCTGCGCGCGGCCGAGGCGCTGAAGACCGCCGACGCCGGCGAGGCGGTCGCCTGGGCGGCAGCGCGCGGCGGCGCGCCCGTCGTGGTCAAACCGCTCGACAGCGCCGGCACCGACGGGGTCAGCATCTGCGCACGACGCGGCCGCGATCGAGGCCGCCTTCGCCGCGAACCTCGGCCGTCCCAACGCCCTGCACGGCGCCAACGAGGAGCTGCTGGTCCAGGAGCTGCTGCAGGGCACGCAGCTCTTCGTCAACTCGATCAGCTGGGACGGCGTCCACCACGTCTCCGAGGTCTGGCGCGACAACAAGCTGCGCGTCGGCGCCAACTTCATCTACGACTACGAGGAGCTGCTGCCGCGCCACGGCGAGCAGCAGGACCAGGTCGTCCCCTACGTCGAAGCGGTGCTCGACGCGCTCGGCATCCGCTTCGGCCCGGCCCACACCGAGGTGATGCTGACCGCGACCGGCCCGGTGCTGGTCGAGTCCGGCGCGCGCATGCACGGCTCGGTCCCCGACGAGATCGTCGACCGCTGCACGCCCAGCCACCAGACGCTGACCGCCGAGGCCTACCTCGACCCGCACTCGGTCGCGCCGCCGCGCCGCGCAGCCCTACGAGCTGGCGGCCGGCGCCTACTGCGTGATGCTGATCTCCCAGCACGAAGGCCGGATCGTCTCCGACGCCGGCATGCGCGAGATCGAGGCGCTGCCCTCCTTCGCCGGCACGATCTCGATGCTCGGCCCGGGCGACCAGCTCAAACGCACCGTCGACCTCTTCTCCTGCCCCGGGATCATCTACCTGGTCGACCCCGACCGCGAGCGGCTCAAAGCCGACTACGACCGCATCCGCGAGCTCGACGCCGCCGGCGCCGTCTTCGAGCTCGAGCAGCTCGTCGCCTCTTAAGCCGACGGCGGGACGCCGGTCAGCCGCCGCGCTTGCGCAGGGTGCGGCGGCCTACCTTGAGCAGCGGGCCGGCGCCCTCGCGCAGCGCCTTGGTCCGCACCGCGCCCTTGCCGTAGAGCAGCTTGGCCGAGGCCTGCACCGCTTCGCCGAGGGTGCGGTCGTAGGGGTGCCACCAGAAGTCGCGGGTCAGCCCCGGCTCCCAGGAGTTCATCTTGACGTTGACGCACTCGTAGAAGCCGAATTTGGAGTGCGAGCGGCCGACGCCGGAGTCCTTGACGCCGCCCCAGGCGCACTGGCAGGCGCCGTGGCTGAAGGAGTGGTCGTTGATCCAGACCATGCCCGACTCGATCCGCCGCGCGATCCGCTCGCCCTTCTGGCGGTCCTTGGTCCAGACCGAGGCGCCGAGGCCGAACTCGGAGTCGTTGGCGAGGTCGATCGCCTCCTGCTCGGAGTCGACGACGACGATCGGCAGCACCGGGCCGAAGATCTCCTCGTTCATGATCCGCATCTCGTGGGTGACCCCGGTGAGGACGGTGGGGGCGACGAACTTGCCGGACAGGCCGGGGACCTCGGTCGGGCCGCCGCAGAGCTTGGTCGCGCCGGAGGCGACCGGCGTCCTCGATCAGGTCGACGACGATCTCGTACTGGCCGTCGGAGGTCATCGGGCCGATCTCGGTCTCCCACTGCATCGGGTCGCCGAGGCGCAGCCTCTCGGCCTCGCGGGCGACGCCCTCGACGAAGCGGTCGGCGACCTCGCGCGACCACGTAGACGCGCTCGATCCCCGAGCAGGTCTGGCCGGCGTTGGCGAAGCCGCCCCAGACGGCGCCGGAGATCGCGTTGGGCAGGTCGGCGTCGGCGCAGACGATCATCGGGTCCTTGCCGCCGAGCTCGAGCACCGAGCCCTTGAGGCGCTCGGCGCAGACCTCGCCGACCTTGCGGCCGACCTCGACCGAGCCGGTGAAGAAGACCTTGCCGACGCTCGAGCTTGGCCAGCGCGTCGCCGACCGCGCCGCCGCCGTGGACGACCCGGATCAGGCCCTCGGGCAGGCCGCCCTTCTCGAAGACGCGGCGGATCGCCTCGCCCAGCAGCGGCGTCAGGCTGGCCGGCTTGAGGACGACGCCGTTGCCGGCCATCAGCGCGATCGCGACCTCGCCGAAGGGGATCGACCAGGGGTAGTTCCAGGGCGCGATCACGCCGACGACGCCGATCGGCTCGTAGGAGAAGTGGCTTTTCTTGGTCATCAGGAAGGACTGGCTCATCCGCACCTTCTCGTCGGCGAGGATCTTCGGGCCGGCCTTGGCGCACCAGTGCAGGGCGTCGACGGTCGGCAGCAGCTCCATCGTGTAGGCCTCGGCGCGCGGCTTGCCCTGCTCGCTGACCAGCAGCTCGGCGATCTCGTCGATCTCGTCGAGCAGGGCGTCGGCGGCGCGGCGCATGTAGCGGGCGCGGTCCTGCGAGCGACAGCTCGGCCCAGGCGGGCTGGATGCGGGCGACGTCGTCGACCACTCCCTGGACCTGGTCCGGGGTGATCGTCGCGACCGAGCCGACCAGCTCGCCGGTGGCGGGGTTGAAGCGACTCGAGGGTGGACTGGGCGGGGGGGACTGCGTTGCGCTCTCCATTGGCTGAGTGTAAAGGGGAGCGGGGGAGGTCTCGGGGTGCCTATGTTCGCTTCGCTCACCAAGTTGGAGCCGCTTCGCGGCTCATGGTCACCTTGCCGGGGGCCGCTTCGCGAGGCACCCCGAGACCTCCCCCGATCCCCTCATACTGAGCGCAGTGGCTGACCGACTCTTTGACACAGGCGGACCCGCCCAGGCCGGATGTTCCAGCTGCTGATGCGCCGCTTGGCGGTGCGGATGCGGCCGCGCAGCGCTCGATGAGCTTGTTGGGCAGGAGCACGTCGCTGGGGGAGGGGTCGGCGCTGCGGACCGCGATCGAAAGCGGGCATCCGCATAGCGCGATCTTGTATGGGCCGCCGGGGGCGGGGAAGACGACGTTGGCTCGGATTGCGGCGGCGGGGGCCGAGGGGGCGTTTGAGGAGGAGTCGGCGGTCAATGCCGGGCGGGCTGAGATTCGGGCGGTGATCGAGCGGGCTCGGGAGCGGCGGCAGGTCGAGTGGCCGGCCGACGGTGCTCTTTCTCGACGAGATCCATCGCTTCAACAAGGCGCAGCAGGACGCGCTGCTGCCGGCGGTGGAGGAGGGGCTGCTGACGCTGATCGGGGCGACCACCGAGAACCCCTACTTCGAGGTCAACTCGGCGCTGCTCTCGCGCTGTCAGATCTACGAGCTGCAGCCGCTGGAGGCGGAGCAGGTGGAGGAGCTGCTGCGACGGGCGCTCGCCGATCCCGAGCGGGGGTTGGTCGATCCGCCGCCGGTCGAGGACGCGGCGCTGGCGATGCTGGCCCAGCGCAGCGGCGGCGACGCCCGGGTCGCGCTCTCGGCGCTGGAGCGGGCGGTCGAGCGCGCGCAGGGGAAGCCGATCGACGTCGCCGCGATCGAGGACGCGCTGCAGCGCAAGGCGCTCGACTACGACCGCGCAGGGCGACCGCCACTACGACTTCGTCTCGGCCTGGATCAAGGCGACGCGCGGCTCCGACGTCGACGCCTCGCTCTACTACCTGGCGGTGATGCTGGAGGGCGGCGAGGACCCGCGCTTCATCGCCCGCCGCATGGTCATCCTCGCCTCCGAGGACGTCGGCAACGCCGACCCGCAGGCGCTGCTCGTCGCCGACGCCGCGGCCCGCGCGGTCGACCGGGTCGGCCTGCCCGAGTGCGCGCTCAACCTCGCCCAGGCCGCCGTCTACCTGGCGCTGGCGCCGAAGTCGAACGCCTCCTACAAGGCGCCTCGGGGCCGCCCGGGCCGAGGTGCGCGAGAACGGCGCCAAGACGCCGCCCGACTACCTGCGCGACGCCCACTACCCCGGCGCCAAGACGCTCGGCCGCGGCGAGGGCTACCGCTACGCGCACGACGAGCCGGGCGGCGTCAGCGACCAGCAGCTGCTGCCCGAGGGGCTCGAGGGCCGCCGCTTCTACGCGCCCACCGAGCGCGGCTTCGAGGCCGAGCTGGGCCGCCGCCTGGACGGCTCTGCGAAAGAGATTCGGAGCGAGTCTGAGTCGACGGCGCAACTTCCTATAGAGGACGGTGTTTCAAAGGGCGGCTTTCCAAGCTAGAGCCAGGGAGAGCCGACACACCGGCCGGAGGCCTGGACTGGGGGCCTCCGGTCGGGACTTAAAAAGGGACACAGGGGGAACGGTGACCGCGCCTTGCTCGATGGGCGCAGTCGCCGCGTCCGGACCGTGGTGGGGCAGCGTCTCGGGGGTGCCTATGTCGTTCGCTGGCGCTGCGCTCCCATTGGAGCCGCTTCGCGGCTGATGGACCTGCCAGTCGCTTGCAGGCACCCGAGATGGCTCTATCGTCGGTCATGACTCGGAGAAGCTGCGACTCGGCGGGATGGCGCTTCGCAACGGACTGCTGATCCACGGGCCGACGCACTGGGCCGCCGCGGTGCGCGGACCGCGGACGGGCAGCATCGAAGTCGCCTCCGAGCGCAAGCCGGAGCTGGCGCCCGGGCTGGCGGCCGCGATTCCCGGGCTGCGCGGGCCGCTGAAACTGGCCGAGGCGATGGCGGTGCTGCCGCTGGTGCGGCGCGGATGCCGGCGGCGCGGCTGCCCTTCGAGGACCTGCGCGTGCTCGGCGACGGTCGGCGCGACGCTGGTCGCGACCGCGGCGCTGCGCAAGCGCTTCGGCAGCTCGGCCCTGCGCGAGGGCGTGGTGCAGGCGTCGGCGCCGTGCCCGCGCTGGTCGCCCTGCTCGACCGCGACCTCGCCGCCTACCACGGGGTCGAGCACAAGGCGATCGCCGCCTACGAGCAGGGCGATCGACGACCCGGCCGGCGGTGCCCAAGGAGCACGACCGCTGCGGCTCCAACCTGATCGCGCCGATGATGCTGCTCTCGGCCGGCGGCACCGTGCTGCTCGAGCGCCTGGTCGAGAAGCCCGAGCCCGGCTGCCCGCGCCGGCGGTCGGCCTCGGCGGCGCCTCGATCGCGGTCGAGATGTTCGCCTGGAGCGATCGCCACCACGGCGACCCCCTGGCCGAGGCCTTCCACACGCCCGGCCGCGAGATCCAGCGCCTGATCGCGACCAAGGAGCCGACGCCGCAGCAGCTCGAGGTCGGCGTCGCGGCGCTGGCCGAGATCCTCCGCGACCGAGAACGGCGCGTAGACTGCCGCCTCGTGTTCGGAAGGATCGACCACATCGGCGTCGCCGTCGAGGACATCGACGCCGGCCATCGAGCTCTACGAGAAGAGCTTCGCGATGGAGCTCGCCCACCGCGAGACGGTCGAGGAGCAGGGCGTCGAGGCGGTCCTGCTCGACGTCGGCGACGGCCACGTCGAGCTGCTGGCGCCGCTCGGGCCGGAGACCGCCGGTCGGCAAGTTCCTCGCCCGCAAGGGCCCCGGCCTGCACCACGTCGCCTACGCGGTCGACGACATCGACGCGACCCTGGAGCGGCTGGCCGCGAGCGGGATCGAGCTGATCGACACGCGAGGCCCGGGTCGGCATCCGCGACAGCCGCGTCGCCTTCCTGCACCCGCGCTCGACCGGCGGCGTACTGACCGAGATCGTCGAACCCGCCGAAGGAGGACACTGATGGCTGACGCACAGAAGGTCGAGATCGGCTTCGAGGGCGGCCAGGTCGTCTCCGTCCGCCTCACCGACGAGGAGCTGAAGGACCTGCGCAAGCAGGTCGAGAAGGGCGGCTGGCACGACGTCAAGACCGAGGACGGCGTGCTCGCCCTCTACCTCGGCAAGGTCGCCTTCCTGCGCATCGACTCCGGCGAGCACCGCGTCGGCTTCTCGCTCAAGAGCTCCAGCTGACGGCCGGCTGAGCGCGGTCCGCCTTCGCCAGTCCCGTAGTCCGCTGTCTTACGTGGCAACACAACCGAAACCCTTTTCCGCGCGGCTGGGACGCCGGCGTCGTCGAGCGGCTGGACCGGCGCAGCGCAGCCGTGGGGACAAACAAATCCCGACTGGCAGAACGCTATGCTCGACGAGGGCACTCGGATGGACGAGCACCCTGGACATCGTCTTCCGGAACGGGCCGACCGGGCGGCGGGCTGCCCTGGCCGGCGGCCCCGACATCGGGAGTTGATCGGCGACCCTCAAGGCGGGGGAGGGCAAAGGGCGAGAAAGCTGTTGCCGAGGTGGTGGCGAAGCAACTTGGCTTGACTGCTTTGCAAGTGCGCACGGGGGTCCGCTACTACAGCGACTACCCAGAGGAGATCGACGAGCGCATAGGCGCAATGTCGAGGAGGCCGATGCGGCTGAAGCAGCCTGGCGCCGCGAACAGGCCGCCTTGGCGTGAAGCTTCTGCTCGACGAGCAGATCAGCGGCAAGGTGGCCGAGCGCCTGCGCGGGAAGGACCGCGACGTAATAGCCGTTGCAGCCGAGGCTGCCCTGCGGGGAGTCAGCGACCCGGACGTCTGAAGGGCCTGGTTGACGGAGGAGCGCTGGGCAAGAGCTTCACCACCGTGGCTGCAGGAAGGCTAGGCTCGGTGGTCGTCCGCGCGGCGACCTGGCAGCTCGGGCACCAGTAGGTGGTGCGGTTGGCGTCGCCCTGGCCGCGGGAGCGGATCGGGGTGCCGCAGCGCGGGCAGGGGCGGCCGGCGCGCTTGTAGACGGCGCGGTCCTGGCGGCCGTCGCTCGACCGCGTCGAGCATCAGATCGTGGGCGGCCTGGGCGACGTGCGCGCAGCTGCTCGTCGGACACGTCGCCGACCCGCTGCCAGGGGTCGAGGCGGGCGGCGAAGCAGGCCTCGCTCTTGAAGATGTTGCCGATGCCGGCGACCAGGTGCTGGTCGAGCAGGGCGTCGCCGAGGCTGCGGTCGGGGACGTCGGCGCAGCGATCGGGCGATCGGCTCGGCGTCGAAGTCCGGGCGCGAGGATGTCGGGACCGAGGCGGGCGAGGACCGGGTCGCGGCGCAGCGCCTCGGCGCGCAGCAGCCGCAAGGTCGGGCCGCCGAACTGGACCGCCTCGGCGCCGATCGCTCGAGAGCACCGCCCAGGCCGCGCCGACCGGCTTGCGCCAGGGCTCGCCGCGGCGGTAGATGTGCCAGGAGCCGCTCATGCCGAGGTGGCTGTGCAGGACCAGCTCGCCGAAGTGCAGCAGCAGGTGCTTGCCGTGGGCGCCGGCGCGCTCGAAGCTGTGACCGTCGAGCCGCTCGATCCGTGCCGCGCGGCCGCGTGGATTCGGTGCGCTGACCTCCACCGTCCCACCGCTCAAGTGCCGCTTCGATCCGCCGCGCCGCCCGCAGGATCGTGTCGCCCTCGGCCACCGCTCAGGCCAGGGCGGTCCAGAGCCGCTGCTCGGCCTCGAACGACGCGGCTGGGCGGCGGCTGTCGATCGCGCGCCAGAGGCCCGGCTCGGGATCGTCGCGCTCGCTGGCGGCGTGGAAGGCGTCGGCGAGCTCGGTCCAGCGCGCCGCCGCCTCGGCGGCCAGCGGCGCCTCGGGTCGTCCCGCCTCCTCGAGGAAGCGCGAGTACATGAGGCGGAAGGCGCCGCCGCCGGTGCCGCGGCGCTCGATCACCTGGTAGCCGAAGCGGGCGCACCACTGCCAGTCCTCGGCGACCTCGGGCCAGCTGCCGGCCTCCTCGGCGAGGCGCTCGACCGCGCCGAGGCCGGAGAACTCGCCGAACTCGGACGCGAGCATCGCCTTGGCGGCGCGCTCGATCGCCGCCGGGATCGCCGCTCGCAGCTGCTCCGCGGTCGACCCCGCCGGAGGCGGTGAACATGTGGCCGGCGAGTGGGTAGGCGGGGTGGCTGCTGTGGCGGGCCTTGTCGAGGTCCTCCAGCCGCGTCGTCCTGCAGCTGCTCGAAGCCGGTGTCGGAGAGGTGCGCGAGCTCGTCGTCGTAGCCGGCGAGGACCACGGCGTGGCCGGGGAAGTGGGCCGAGTTGCCGTAGTGGTCGAGGTAGTAGAGGTCGGTGAGCAGGAGCACCGGGTTGCCCGCGTCGACCTCGGCCCGCGCCGCCTCCCAGGCCCCGTCGTCGCCCTCCTCGAAGGTGCGCAGCTCCAGCGCCGCCCCGGTCAGCTCGTCGAAGTTCTCCTCCAGCCGCGCCGTGCGGCCGTTGAACCAGCGGCTCGGCGAGGCGTCCTCGAGGGTCACGTAGTAGAAGCAGGCGCCGGCGCCGAGCCCGAAGGCCATCTCCTCGCTGATCTCGACCCCGTGGAAGCCGAGCAGGTTGCGCAGTGCGGTCGAGCCGCAGTGGTGGCCGGGCGTGTGGACGTAGCCGGGGACGGAAGGCATGGACGGGATATTGACGGAGGGTTTCCGGCGGGCGGGTCCTGTCGCGGGTGGGGGGCCTGCGGGCAGTCCACGGGCTGTCCTCGACCCCCCTCACCCACGCCACCCGCCCGAGGGGCCTATCCTGCTGCCGCTCATGCACGAGGCCGATCTAAAGCTGCTGCGCTTCGATGCGCACCCGCTGGCACACGCCCGGCTTGGAGAAAGCTGCGCAGGCGCTGGGCAAGGCCGGCAACAACGGCGCCGTCTGGGTGGTGCTCGGGCGTGGCGCTGGCGCTGCTCGACCCCGAGCGGCGCGAAGCGTGGCTGATCTGCGCCGCTGCTCGGCCCGATCGCGATCGGGCTCAACTACGGGATCAAGCTCGCTGGTCAAGCGCCCGCGGCCGGTGCTCGAGGGCCTGCCGCCGCTCGGCGGCGCGCCCAGCTCGCTCAGCTTCCCCTCCGCCCACGCGCCTCTCCTCGTTCGCGGTGGCGACGGCGATGATCCGGGTCGACCCCGCCACGGCGGGCGCCCTCGTCGTCGCCCTGGCCCTCTCGCTCGGCCGCCCCTACCTCGGCATGCACTACCCGTCCGACGTCCTCGCCGGTGCCCTGCTCGGCATCGTCCTGGGCCTGATCGTGCCGCTCTCGCTGTGAAGGTCGGGATCGTCGGGCTGCCCAACGCGGGCAAGTCGACCCTCTTCAACGCGCTGACCAAGGGCGGCGCCCAGACCGGCGACTACCCGTTCACGACGATCGAGCCCAACGTGGCGATCGCCGAGGTGCCCGACGAGCGGCTCGAACAGGTCGCCGCGACGGTCAAGTCTCGAAGCTCGAACCGGCGACGATCTGCCTTCCACGACATCGCCGGCCTGGTCAAGGGCGCCTCGGAGGGGGAGGGCCTCGGCAACCAGTTCCTCGCCTCGATCCGCGAGACCGACGCGATCTGCCACGTCGTCCGCTGCCACGCCGACTCCGGCGTGCCGCATCCCGACGGCCGCGTCGACCCGCTCGCCGACATCGAGACGATCGAGACCGAGCTGATCCTCTCCGACTACGAGCAGGCCGAGCGCCGCCTGCACCGGGTCGGCAAGGGCGCCAAGTCGGGCGACGCCGAGGCGATCGCCGAGCGCGACTGGCTGGAGCAGGTGGTCGCGGTGCTGGCCGAAGGCAAGCCGGCCCGCTCGGTGCCGGTGCCCGACGCCGCCGCGCACGCGCCGCGCAACCTGCAGGCGCTGACGACGAAGCCGATCCTCTACGTCGCCAACGTCGACGAGGGCGATGCCGAGCCGCCGCAGGCGGTCGCCGACCACGCCGCCGCGGTCGGTGCCGGCGTGGTCGCGGTCAGCGCCCGGATCGAGGGCGAGCTGGCCGAGCTCGACCCGACCGAAGCGGCGGAGATGCGCGAGTCCTACGGGGTCGAGGGCTCGGGCCTCGCCCGCCTCGTCCGCGCCGCCTACGACCTGCTCGACCTGCTCACCTTCTTCACCGCCGGCGAGGGCAAGGAGGCGGTCGCCCGCCCGATTCCCCGCGGCTCGACCGCCTGGGAGGCGGCGGGCACGATCCACACCGAGATCCAGGACGCCTTCATCAAGGCCGAAGCGATCGGCTGGGGGGAGCTGGTCGAGTGCGGCGGCTACGCGCCCGCCCGCGACAAGGGCCTGCTGCGGATCGAGGGCCGCGACTACGTCGTCCGCGACGGCGACGTGATCACGATCAAGGTTTAGCTCGGAGGGCAATGATCGGAGGCAGTGAATTGACATAGTGATCACTATTTGGAAAACTGACCGCTATGTCAGGGAATTCTGCTCGCCGTTCATCCTTGCGCGACGAGCAGCGAGCACTCACCCGCAGTCGTCTCATTGACGCGGCCGAATCCGTCTTTGCCCGCAGCGGCTACCACGGTGCCTCGGTTGAGGAGATCGCCGGTGAGGCGGGGGCGACAACCGGGGCGCTGTATTCGAACTTTGCCGGCAAGGAGGACCTGTTCCTCGCACTATTCGAGGAGCGGATCGCCACCGATGTAGGCGAGTACTCGGAGATCGTTGCCGAGGGGGCAAGTCTCGAGGAGCAGGCCCGCGGCGCAGGGGACCGCTGGATGGAGATCCTGCGCGAGCGCCCGGATTACTTTCCGCTGCTGATCGAGTTCTGGTCCTACGCGATCCGCGAGCCACAGCTTCGCGAGCGCCTGGCCACGCGTTTCGCCGCCCTGCGCTCCGGCAGCGCTCAGGTGGCCTCCGAGGCAGCGGAGCGCTGGGGCCTCTCGGCAGGCGCGACCGAGGCCGGCGAGCACCTGGGGCTCTTCATCAACGCACTCGGCAACGGACTGGCCTTGGAGAAGCTGGTCGATCCCGATGCCGTCCCAGATTCGATCTATGGCGAGTTCCTCGCACTCATCTTCCAGGCCTTCGAAGCACTCGTGCGCGAGGGCAACGCGACCGCCGACCAGGCATCTCCAGTACGGGAACCGGCTGCGACGGAAGGGGAGGCGTGACAATGGACAGCCACACGCAGGTGTCCGATTCCGGCCTGTCGTCCGAAGGTTTCGTCGGCCGGGGGGTGCGCCAGGCAACCACGATGGACGCCGATCGCCTGCGGGTCGTAATGGCGAGGGCTTTTCACGATGACCCGATCCTCGGCTGGCTGATGCCAAACGCGCGCAAAAGACAGGCGCGCTTGCGGCGTTTCTTCGGAATCGAGCTGCGGCACATGGCTTTGCCGCACGGCCATGTCTGGACGACGAGCGATCTCACCGGTGCCGCTCTGGTCATGCCACCGGGGAAATGGCGGGCGCCGCTGCGCGCCACCCTGCTCGAGGGCGGTGCATTCGGCGTCCGCTTGGGCAGGGCAGCGAGGCTCGGGGCGACAATGGAATGGCGGCACGCGCGCGAGGTTCAGGGGCCGCATTACTACGTTCGAGACGTCGGGGTGCTGCCGGAGATGCAGGGAAGAGGCCTCGGCAGCTCGCTGCTCGGCCCAACCTTGGAGCGCTGCGAGCGGGAGCGACTGCCTTCCTACCTGGAGGCAACGAGTGAGCGCAGCGCAGCGCTCTACGAGAGCCTGGGCTTTCGGCTTCTCTCGGAGCTGAGGGTCGCCAACAGTCCAACGCTATGGCTGATGCTTCGCCCTGCACGCGTCAGAAAGGCCGCACTGTGAGCGACGGCAACAAGGTCGCAGGCCGTGCGGGCCTCTTGAGCATCGTGCTGGGGCTCGTTGCCGTGCCAGTCGATCAAATGTGGACCTTCCCCGCGACCGGCGCGACCGGAAGCGAGATCGCCCTCTACGCCCAAACGCATCGCTCGGCATTGCTCGTGGCTATGTTCCTTACCTCGATCGCGGTAGGGCTTTGGCTCGTCTTCGGCGTTGGCGTCTGGTTGCGCCTGCGGGAGGCGACCGGCGCCGAAAGCATTCTCTCCGCTTGCTTTCTGGCCGGGCTCGTCTGCTTTGTAACGCTCCTTCTAGCGGGCTTTACGGTCTTTATCTTGCTCGTCTACCGCGCGCCGGAAGCGTCGGATCCCCGGCTGCTATACGACCTTTCCTTCGCCATGCTTGCGCTGTCGGGACTTCCAACCGCGCTGGCACTTGGTTCATATGCCGGATTGGTCTTCAGGTCTGGCTGCTTGCCCCGCTGGACGGCTTCGGTCGCCATCGTGGCCGCTCTGGCACATCTCCTGTTGCTTGCCTCGCTTGTCATCCGGAATGGCTTTTTCTCACTCGAGGGGGGAGTGACGATTGCAATTCCCGCGACGTTGTTTGTCTGGATCGCCGGCACGAGCTTGGTGATGCTGGCGGAAGGTCGCTCGGTGGGCCCGAAATTAACCATCTAGGGTCTTTGTATGGACGAAGGTGCCCGCTTTCCTGGGGTGGCGGCGAAGGCCGGCCACTACGAGAGCTTCTACATCAAGGCCTGTCGGCCCGGCGGCGGGCAGGGGATCTGGATCCGCCACACGGTCCACAAGCGGCCGGGCGCCGAGCCGACCGCCTCGATCTGGTTCTGCCTCTTCGATCGCGAGGCCGAGGGGCCGCGGGCGACCAAGGTCACCGTGCCGGCGGAGAAGCTCGCCGCGCCGGTCGGCTTATGGATCAGGGTCGACAAGGCCGAAATCGGACCGGGACGCGCCAGCGGCTCGATCGAGACGGAGGCGCTGACGGCCGGCTGGGACTTCACTTTCGAAGGCGACGCTCCGCCCTGCAAGTACCTGCCGGCCGACTGGCTCTACGAGGCGCCGCTGCCGCGGACCAAGTTCGTCGCCCCCTTCCCCAACGCCCGATTCAGCGGCCGGCTCGAGATCGACGGGGAGGAGGTCGCGCTCGACGGCTGGCCCGGGATGATCGGCCACAACTGGGGCAGCGAGCACGCCGAGCGCTGGGTCTGGCTCGAGGGAACGGGCTTCGCCGAGGACCCCTCGATCTACTTCGACGCCGGCGCCGCCCGGGTCCAGGCCGGCCCCTGGCTGACGCCCTGGCTGCCCTCGGGGATGCTCGTGCTCGACGGCGAGGAGCACCGGCTCGGCGGCTTCGGCCAGATCCGCTCCGCCTCGATCGCGCCCGAGCCAACCGCCTGCGAGTTCACCCTGCCCGGCCGCGACATCGTCGTCCGCGGTCGCGTCAGCGCGCCCAAGAAGGACTTTGTCGGCTGGGTCTACGCCGACCCCAAGGGCCCCGAGCACCACACGCTCAACTGCTCGGCCTCCGACCTCGAGCTGACCGTCGAACGCCCCGCCGAGCCGGCCCGCCGGCTCACCCTCAGCGCCGGCGCCGCTTATGAGTTCGGCATGCGAGAGACCGACCACGGCATCCCGATCCAGCCTTACTCAGACGGCTAAATCTCGGTGGGATGGGCGAAAGCCCGTCTCAGTAGATTGAGCGAGCCCTCCCAGTAGTCGACCATGGCGGTGGCCCTTTTGGCCTGTGATGGCAGGATGGCAATCGTCCTCTGCTCGCGTTCTGCATTGGACTGGGTGGTGACCCCCACGACGCCAGGAAGGCCTGCCGCATACTCGGCGACGGCGTGGCAGGCCTCGTAGTCGGATTCGTTATAGATCTGGCCGAGACTAAACCCGGTGGCTGCAAGGGTGTCGCGGTGGTCTGCGATCAGAAGCCGCGATCCAGCAGCGAGGCCTATAGCGGTGACACGACGCAGGATCTCTCTAGATGGCTCGAGTGGAGAGGCGGCGTGCAGTTCCAGCTCGCGTAGCGTGGCGAGCTCCGAGCTCGATGTGTAGAGGGGGAGGGGTTCCCCGTGTCCGTGGAACCGCCCCGTATATCCAGCCGCTTCGCCAACGGAGCGCCAAGCATCGGCGCCGAACGGCGTGCTCCTAAACACAACCAAGCGCGAGAACAGGATTTGTATCGGGGCGTCTTGCATGCTCTGCCAAGTACATGTGCTGCAAAAGTGACCCCCGACAAAATAGATGGCATTTAGACTGACGTCCATAGCGTATGGACTATGGACATTTAGACTGACATACAGTAGGCTGCATCGCCCGTCATAAGTGGCGAGGCTGTCCAGCGAAGGCTCGTTGTGAATCCAGACGTCATGAGAAAGATCGAGCAGGCACATGATCCGGTTGACGCCGCGCGGATGGCACATGCGCTCCTGGCGCTAAGCGCTGAAGAGATCGCCACCGCGACCGGGGCTGACCAGCGCACGGTTCGACGTTGGTGGAACGGCGGCTCGTCCCCGACCCGTTACCGGCGCCAGCTCGATGACCTTCGAGCCGTGGCCGAGATCCTCTCTGCGACGATGTATGAGGAGGCCATTGGATCGTGGCTTCGCTCGCGAAATCGCTATCTGGGTTACGAGCGGCCGCTCGAGGCTCTGGGCCGGGGCGAATTCGGAAAAGTGCGAGAGGCAGCGACTGCCTTCGTTGACGGTGCGCCGCTCTAAGCGGTCTCCGACTACCGTCAGCCGGCGACCTTCTGGAAGCTCATCCAGGTGCTGTAGCCGCCGAGCGCGACCTGCAGCTGTTCGCCGCTGACCGTGGTGACGCCGCCGGTGCCGAAGAGCTTCGCCGAGACGATCCGCGGCGAGACGCCGTGTTTGACGATCACGACCTTCTTCAGCTTGCCGTTGAGGTAGCCGCCGAGCTTGGCGCTGATCTCGGGGCCGCTGAAGCGCAGCGTCCAGTCGTGCAGCGGGCAGTAGTAGTCGTAGGGGTCGGGGACCGCGGTCAGGTAGGGGATGGCCGGGCCGAAGAAGACGTTCTGGACGCTCTCGGTGTAGCCGCCCGAGCAGGCGGAGAAGTAGGTGACGATGATCTTGCCGCCGTAGGTGACGACCTCCCCCCTGGTCGCATCGGTCGCGGCGTTGGTCGAGGCGGTCTCGCTGGAGAGCCCGTCGTAGACCTGGCTGCGGGTGTCGTCGTAGAGGTCGAAGCCGTTGCCGCCGACGCCGCCGGTGAGGGCGAAGGAGCGTGACTCGACCGCCTGCGCGCGCAGCGCCTCGGCCGGCCAGGAGGGCGGCGACTCGTTCGGGATCACGCCCTTGACGTACTGCTCGACCGGCAGCGCGTTGATCACGTTGAGCGAGCCGACGTCGCTTTCGGTCGGCACCACCTCGAGCACGCCGCGGTAGGTGCCTAGATCGGAGATCGCGACCCTGCCCTTGCCGGCGGCGCGCAGCTTGGTCCCGCAATCGGCCATTGGCTTGCCGGCGGAGCTGCGCAGCTTGACGCGGGAGCCGGTTCGGTGCGCCTCGTAGCTGCGCGCGGGGTCGAGGGCCAGGCCGCAGGCGCTGCTGGCGCCGCTGAAGCCGATGTCGCCCGGCGAGATGTCGAGCAGGACGCGGACGATCCGCGCTCCCTCGATCTGGCTGATCGTCGTGCCCTGGTAGTAGTGGCCGAGGATGAAGCGGTAGTCCTTGCCGTGCAGGGCGTAGCCGTAGGCGCCGTACTGGCTGACCCCGACCCCGTGGCCGAAGCCGTGGCCGCGTACCACCCAGTTGACGCCGGCCTGAGCGCTGGAGGCCAGGAAGAGGAAGAGGAGCAGGGTGAGCAGTCGAATCCGCATCTTCAGATCAACAGGTTCGCGATGAACGAGTCTCGGCCTGCTCTACTCTTGAATCAGGGTGCAAGCGGTCGATCACAAGCTCCTCGCCGCGGGCGAGTGGATCGAGACCGGCGAGTGGGGGGAGGTAAAGAGCCCCTACGACGGGACCGTTGTCGGTCGGGTCGCCGAAGGCGACGCGGCGCTCGTCGATCGCGCCGCCAAGGCCGCCCACGAGGCCTTCGAGACGGCCGACTTTCCCCAGTACGAGCGCGCCGCGACGCTCGATCGCGCCGCCGAGCTGGTCGGCGAGCGGCGTCGACGACCTCGCCCTGACGATCGCCGCCGAGGCCGGCAAGCCGCTGAAGACGGCGACGGTCGAGGCCGAACGCTGCGTCGACACCCTGACCTTCTCCGCGACCGAGGCGCGCAAGCTGACCGGCGGCACGGTGCCGATGGAGGCCTCCGCGGCGGGCGTCGGCAAGCTCGGCGTGATGCTGCGCGTCCCCTACGGGGTCGTCGGCGCGATCAGCCCCTTCAACTTCCCGCTCAACCTGGTCGCCCACAAGCTCGGCCCGGCGATCGCCGCCGGCAACGCGATCGTGCTCAAGCCCGCCGGGCAGACGCCGATCTCGGCCCTGAAGCTGGCCGCGATCCTCGGCGAGGCCGGCCTGCCCGACGGCTGGCTCAGCGTCATCCCCGGCCCCGGCTCGAAGGTCGGCAACGCGATCGTCGAGCACGAGCTGACCAAGGCGATCACCTTCACCGGCTCGGCCGGGGTCGGCTGGGACATCCGCAGCCGCGTCCCCCACAAGAAGGTCAACCTCGAGCTCGGCTCCAACGCGCCGCTGATCGTCCACTCCGACGGCGACTGGGAGACGGCGGCCGACAAGGCCCAGATCCACGCCTTCTCCCACGCCGGCCAGAGCTGCATCTCGATCCAGCGCATCCTCGTCCAGGAGGACATCGCCGAGGCCTTCACGGAGCGCCTCGTCGCCAACGTCGAGAAGCTGACGGTCGGCGACCCGCTCGACTCCGAGCACCGACGTCGGCCCGCTGATCACGCCCGACGACCGCGACCGGGTCAAGGAGTGGATCGACGAGGCGCTCGCCGCCGGGGCCGACGCTGCTGACCGGCGGCGAGCTGGTCGACGAGGGCCGCTGCCTCGCCCCGACCCTGCTCGGCTCGCCGCCCCGCGACGCCAAGGTCTGGTGCGAGGAGATCTTCGGGCCGGTCGCGACGATCGACACCTACGACGAGTTCGGCGAGGCGCTGGCGATGGCCAACGACTCCAAGTTCGGCCTCCAGGCCGGCGTCTTCACCCGCGACATCGGCCGCGGCCTCGAGGCCGGCCGCACGCTCGAGTTCGGCGGCGTCCTGATCAACGAGGTGCCGACCTTCCGCGCCGACCAGATGCCCTACGGCGGCGTCAAGGACTCGGGCAACACCCGCGAGGGGCCCGCCTTCGCCGTGCAGGAGCTGACCGAGGAGCGCTTCGTCACCCTGCAATAGATCAGGTAGTTCCGTAGTAAAAATTGGGTACTCTCTCTCCAGTCCATCGAGCGAAGGGGAGAGAACGAATGAAGCTGCGAGGAGTATCGGTCCGGGTTGGCGCTGCGTTCGCGGTCCTGGTTCTGGCACTGACGATGGCGGCGGCGGGTTCCGCCGCGGTCTCCGACACCGAAGGGCAGTCGACCGTCGGGCAGCGAGTCGTTCCCGCCGCTCCGGGATCCTTCCGCTTCCTCCAGCTCGGCGAAGGCGAGCCCTACACGGTGCGCCAGGAGCTGGCCGGCGCCGGCGTCAACCGCGCCGAAACGCGCACCTCGCTCGCCTACTTCGGCCAGCTCTCCGACTTCCAGCTCGCCGACGAGGAGTCGCCGGCGCGGCTCGAGGTGATCGATCCGCTCTCGACCCCGCTCAACCTCCCCTTCGGCGCCGCCTGGCGCCCCTGGGAGGCGCTCGAGCCCCAGATCGACGACGCGATGATCCGCCAGATCGACCAGTTCACCCCGGCCGCCCCGATCGCCGACGGCAGCGGCGCCCACCGCCCGATGGACTTCACGATCGACACCGGCGACTCCGCCGACAGCCAGCAGCTCAACGAGACCGAATGGGTGCGGACGCTGCTCGAGGGTGGCTCGCTCAATCCGAACAGCGGGGTCGACAAGAGCAAATACACGAACCTGCTCTGCCCGAACCTCTTCGTCCCCGGCGCCGCTGAGGCCGCCCGCTACACCGGCGTGCAGGACTACAACGACTACCTCGAGGGCACCTTCCCCGAGTTCTACGACCCCAACAGCCCGGCCGGCCCGCACGCCGCCTGGCCCAAATACCCCGGCCTGATGGACCGGGCGCAGAAATCCTTCACCGCCGCCGGGCTCGACGTTCCCTCCTACGTCGCCTTCGGCAACCACGACGCGCTGGTGCAGGGCAACGCGGCGGCCAACGCCGCCTTCGAGGCGGTCGCCACCGGCTGCCTGAAGCCGATCGGCCCGGTCCCCAACCCCGAAAACGCGGCGGCGCTGCTGACCTCGCTGCTCAACCCGACCAACCTGCTCGCCACCCTGCTGAGCAAACCGCAGAACCTGATCTTCGTCCCGGGCGATCCGAAGCGGCGGTTCGTCTCCAAGAAGCAGTACAAGGACGTCTTCAAGGCCGGCAGCCAGGCCGACGGACACGGCTTCGACCTGATCGACCCGGCGCAGGAGTCGGCCTCCAAAGGCGCCGCCGGCTACTACGCCTGGAGCCCGACGCCGGGGATGCGCTTCATCGCCCTCGACACGGTCGCCGAGGCGGGCACGATCGTCACCCCGACCGGCAACTTCACCGCCGACGGCAACATCGACGACCCCCAGTTCAAATGGCTGCGCGGTCAGCTCGAAGCGGCGACGGCGGCCGACGAACTCGTCGTGCTCTTCAGCCACCACGCTCCGGAGAGCCTGACCGCCGACGCCGCCGACGAGCTGGCGCCGCCCTGTCTCCTCAACGACGCGCACGGGCACGACGTCAACCCCGGCTGCGACCTCGACCCGCGCAGCTCGTCGCCGATCCACCTCGAGGCCGACGCGGTCGACCTGCTGCACGAATTCCCCAACGCGATCGCCTGGGTCGCCGGGCACTCGCACGACAACCTGGTCAACCCCTTCCCGAACCCCAGCGGCCCCGGCGGCTTCTGGAGCATCCGGGTCGCCGCCGAGGCCGACTGGCCCCAGCAGAGCCGCCTACTCGAGGTCTTCGACAACCACGACGGCACGCTCTCGATCTTCGGCACGATCCTCGACCACGTCGGCCAGGCAGCTGCACCAGCGCCGGGCACCTCGGCCACCGGAATGGATCTCAACGACCTCGCCTCGGTAGGCCGCACGATGTCCTACAACGACCTCCAGTCCGGCGCCCCGCTAGGCGAAGGCGAAGCCAAAGACCGCAACGTCGAGCTGCTCCTCCCCGACCCGCGCTGAGTCACGCCAGCCGTAACGCTCTCTCCGGGCGGTGGATGGAAAAAGCGTTACAGCCGGAGGAAGGGTGCCGGGAAGGCCCTCCCCAGACACTCAACATCGAGCCATAGCGAGATGTGTCTGGGGAGGGCCTTCCCGGCACCCACACCCCTACTCGTGCGGCCGAGCCATGCGCCGATGGTCAAGCGCCTCCTCGAGCACAGACGGCTCGACCCCCTGCTCGAGCGCGACCTCGCGCAGCGAGCGCCCCGACTCCGCCGCCGTCTTGACGATGTCCGCAGCGCGGTCGTAGCCGATGTGTGGATTGAGCGCTGTGGCCGTGGCCAGTGTCGCCTCGGCGTGGCGCGTCGTCATCTCCTCGTTGGCCTCGAGCCCGGTGACGCACTTCTCGTCGAGCAGGCGCGAGGCGGAGGCGAGCAGCTTGATCGAGTCGAGCAGGTTGCGGGCGATCAGCGGCACCCGCACGTTGAGCTCGAACTGGCCCTGGCTGCCGGCGACGGTGATCGCGGCGTCGTTGCCGATCACCTGGGCGGCGACCTGGATCACGACCTCGGGGATCACCGGGTTGACCTTGCCGGGCATGATCGAGGAGCCCTTCTGCAGCTCCGGCAGGCGCAGCTCGGCGAGGCCGGCGCGCGGGCCCGAGCCCATCAGGGCCAGGTCGTTGGCGATCTTGTTGAGCGAGACCGCGTAGACCTTGAGCGCGCCTGAGAGCTCGACCAGCGCGTCGCGGTTGCCCTGCGCCTCGAAGCGGTCGAGCGGCTCGGAGATGTCGAGGCCGGTTTCGACCGCGAGCCGCTCGCGCACCTTGGCGGCGAACTCGGGGTGGGTGTTGAGGCCGGTGCCGGTGGCGGTGCCGCCGAGCGGGATCTGGCCGACCCGCCGCAGCGTCGCCTCGACCCGCTGGACCCCGAGCCGCACCTGCGCCGCGTAGCCGCCGAACTCCTGGCCGAGGGTGACCGGCACCGCGTCCATCAGGTGGGTGCGGCCGGCCTTGACCACGTCGGCGAACTTCTCCGCCTTGGCCTCGAGCGAGGTCTCCAGGGACCCCATCGCCGGCAGCAGGTCGTGCGTGACCTCGCCCAGCGCCGCCAGGTGGACGGCGGAGGGGAAGACGTCGTTGGAGGACTGGCCCATGTTGACGTGGTCGTTGGGGTGGGCCCCGTCGCCGGCGAGGTTGGCGAGCACCTCGTTGGCGTTCATGTTGGAGGAGGTGCCGGAGCCGGTCTGGAAGACGTCGACCGGGAACTGGTCGTCGTGTTCGCCGGCGGCGACCGCGTCGCCCGCGGCGGCGATCCTTTCCGCCAGCGCCTGGTCGAGCCCGCCGAGCTCGCCGTTGACCAGTGCCGCCGCGGCCTTGAGCCGGCCCAGCCAGCGGACGACGGGAACGGGAACGGGCTCGCCGGAAACCGGGAAGTTGTCGACGGCCTTGGTGGTCTCGCCACCCCAGAGCTGCTCAGTCAAGGTCTGTGCCTCCATCGAAGTCGTGGTCGCTTCAGCGTATTGAGCCGGCAGCGGTGTCGGCGTCCCAGTCGAGCAGCCTGGCCTTGGCGGTGAGTCCCAGCAGCGCCTGTGCCGTGGTCCACCCCGGAGTCGGCGAGCTGTGCGGGCTATAGCCAATCGAGCCGTTGCGGCGGGCAAGCGAGACCAGGTAGTCGAGCGGCCCGCGGGCTGATGCGACCAGCGAGCGCCGCGGCCCGAATCCGGCGACGCGCAGCGCGATCGTCGCCAGCCCGGTGCTCTGCGCGTTGGACTCGCCGCCCGGCAGCGCCGGGAAGCCGCCGTCGGCTGCCTGGGCCGAGCGGACGAAGGCAGCGGCCCGGGAGACCGCCGCGGTCCGTCCCCGCAGGGCCAGCGCCCAGCTGGCCAGGCCGGTCGTGTCGACGTCGGCGGCGACTCCTGGCCGATAGCCGAAGCCGCCGCTCGGGGCCTGGATGGCGGCCAGCCAGGTGGCCGCACGGCCGGCTGCGCGAGGGCGGGATCGGTCGAGTGCGAGCACGGCCAGGGCCGTTACGTTGACGTCACCGCCGAAGGAGCCGTCGGCAGCCTGGGACGCGAGCCGCCGTTTGCCGACCAGCGAGGTCACCGCCGTCGCGGGGTCGCCCTCGCCACGCAGGGCCAAGGCGAGTCGCGCCCAAGCTTCGCCGCGCTGGCGGCGCAGGAAGCGGACCGCAGCGCCGACAACGTGGCGCAGCTTCCGCTTCGTCGGCCCGGCTTTCGTCGCCGCACCGGGTGATCCCGGCCCGCTTTTCGGCCCTTCCGGGCCGGCCGAGGGCGAACCTGGCGAGCCCGCTTCGTATAGGGGGCCGTAGAAGAAGTGCACCGAGTCGCCGTCGACGACCTGCCTCAGGCAGCCGCCGGACGAGAAGCGCCCGTTGACGGTCAGCGACCAATAGCGGTCCGGCGCCGAGGAGGCATAGGGGCCGATGCTGTCGATGAAGAAATCGCGAAAGCTGGGGTTCCAGCTGCCGCGCCAGGGAACGCCGGCACCGCGCAGCGCGTCGTCGAGCGCCCCGGTCGCGGTCGCCGCCGGGGTTGAGCCGGGCGAGCCGGTGCAGGGATGGGCACCGCTGCCGTCGCTTCCGTCGACCGCATGCGGCTCGGTGCTGACCGAGCCTTCGAAGAGTGGCGCCGGGGCGCCGGCGGCAGTGACGCTGAGCGTCACCACCGCCGCGCCGGCCGGCGCCGCAAGCGTCGCCACGGCCGCGCAGGCGACCGTGGCGACGAGCGCCGCTGAGAACTCGACCCTCACCCGGAGACGATCCGCCTGGCGTGGGTGAGCCGGACCGAGCCGTCCTCGGCCCGGGTGGCGGCGGTGAGGCGCAGCCTCAGCCGCGGCCGCGCCGCCAGTGCCGTGGTCAGCGCGCTGCCACTCTCGACCGCGACCGACCGCGCCGCGCCCGACTCGACCGCGAAGCCGGCGCTGCCGAGCGTCCGCAGGCCATCGCCGTGCCGTGGCCGGTACTGCGCCGTCAGCGTGCCGCGACAGCCCCCGGCGCCGTTACCGCGCGGGCAGCGCAGGCGGACGGCGATGCCGCTGCCTTGGAGATGGGCCTTGCCGCGCACGGAGACGCGCGGTCCGCCCACCCGGTGTCGCTTCGACTTCTTCAACGGCGGCACCTCCACCTTCGGTGCCGCGCCCGGGTTCGCCCCCTTCGCTGCGAGCTGGAGGAAGACGAGGTCGCCGAGTCCCGCCGTTTCGGTGGCCTCGCTCTGCACCGCGCCGCCGTCGAGGCTTGCCCGCCACTCGTAGTCGCTCGTCTGAGCCACGCCGTTGAGCGACTCGACGTGCACCCCGGCGGCAGTGGCACTGGCGTCGAAGCCGGCGACGCACCCGCCCGGGCTGGACGACGCCTTCGCCCCGGCGAGCACCTGCTCCAGGTCGGAGCCTGTCGCGACGTCGACCCTGCACATGCGCACGTCACCGGAACCCGGTCCATGGTCGATCACCAGGGTGATCGGCACGGTCGTGCCGATGGCGACCGGCGCCACCGGCCGCACCGCCGAGTTGGCCGCGTCGAATCGGGCTGGGGGAGCAGCCGAGAAGGCGACTCCTCCCAGTGGCCGCACCGAGCTGTAGGTCTCGAAGGCGCCGCCGCCGAATTCCTCGGTCCAGTCGAAGTGGCCGTCGGGCCGCTGCATGGAGACCAGGTAGTCGAGCGGCGTCTTGCCCTGGGCGGTGGTCCACGCCGGGCCCTGGGGGTCGATCCCGCACTGGATCAGCCCGCTGGTCACCCATGCGGTGGTGTCGGTGTTGAGGCCAATCCCGAATGACTCGGGCGGGTTGATGAAGCCACCCGTCGCCGGATCCTGCAATGAGTGCAGCGAGGCGAAGGCCTGTTGCAGGTCGGGGTCGCCGGGTGCGACGCCGGCGGCGCAGAAGGCCGCCACCACCGAGCCGGTCATGTCGGTGTCGGAGGGAGCGCTCAGCGAGGTGTTCCAGGTCCAGCCACCGTCGGTGTGTTGCTGCGGGCGCAGGTAGTCGACGATCTCGCGCAGGATCGGCTGCGGAGCACCCGCCTGGTGCAGCGCCAGCACGCCGAAGATGTCGTCGTTGAGCAGCCCGGTTTCGCCGATCTGGGTGCCGTCGAACAGCTCGGCGATGCGGGCGACGAGATTGCTCGTCGTCGTGTCCGCGGTCGAGGTCGAGAGGCGCGAGGGCTGGATCCCACCGGCGACGCCGGCGAGGATCCCACGCTCCGCGTCGGTGCCGGCGCCACCCGGCCCGATCGATTGCCATTCGTCCAGGTAGAAGTCCTGGGCGCTGGGGTCGGCCAGCGAGGTGCTGATGTCGGCGGCGTTGATCCCGGCTGCGGCGAGGGCGGTCATGCCCCAGTCGCTGCCGATGCTGCCGCTCTCTTCCTGGTTGGCCTGGAACCAGTTGGCGCCGCGGTCGGCGGCGTGCTCGGCCTGGGCCGGGGTTACGTAGGCATCCGCCGTCG
Source organism: uncultured Solirubrobacterales bacterium (assembly GCA_963702065.1). Classification (GTDB taxonomy): domain Bacteria; phylum Actinomycetota; class Thermoleophilia; order Solirubrobacterales; family 70-9; genus VRUE01. The sequence continues at coordinate 2,280,996 of OY969705.1, read as the reverse complement.
CGGTCCACGAAACCAGGGCCGCGAGGGCGAGGCCCAGCGCGGCCAGTGCGCGCGGGGACCATCGGGGGGAAATGCTCTGTGGCGTGTTCATCGCCATCTCCTTTTTCAAGGGCGGCGACGCACGCGCACAACCGTGTCGAGTGAGCCGGCCGCCTAGTCGCGAGGCGAACCTCATTACGACTCTCGGCCGGATATTCGGGCTCGGGATCGTCCTCCTGACCACCCTTCCCGGACCTTTTTGTCGGCCCAGTGGGACTACCGGTCAGTCGTCACCCATACCGCTGCGCGTCAGCCCCGGATTCGCACCGGAGTTCCCCGCGCCGTGAGTCGGCGCCACCCTAACACGGTGCCTCGGAACCGCTCAGCCGCGCGCCTGTCCGGCGTCGAAGCCTTCGCGATAGGCGCGCAGGAAGGTCGCCGGCAGCGGCCGGTTGTCCGGGCTGTAGCGAGCCGCCGCCGAGAGCCGGCGGATCAGCTCGGCGTGGATGCCGTCGGTACCCTCGGCGCCGCGCTGTGCAGCGCCGAGCAGGTAGCCGAGCTGCAGGTTGGCAGCGCCGCCCGGCTCGGCCCGCGCCTCCGCGTTGAGCTTCGTCGTCACCGACAGCATGGTCGTGCCGACCGTGGCCAGGTCACCGCCCTTCTGGTTCTCGGCGAGGCAGTCGCCGATCGGCGTCTCGCCGCGCAGCCTCACCGCCCCCGGCGCCCTACCCAAAGCCTTCAGGTAGGCGGTTTCGCCTTCCAGGCAGGCGACCGGCGTCGTCTCATCTGGTTGCCCACAACCGCCCACCCCAACCGCGGCGGCGATGACGGCGACTGCGGCGATCCGGGTGCGCATCGGCGACTCATCCTATGGGCACCCGCCCCGCGGCTAGACCTGCTCGCCCACGTAAGGCCCGGGCTTGGGACGCGGCCTTCCTCCCGGCAGGGCGAGGCGCAGGATCGTGCGCTGGACCATGCCCAGCTGGCGCCCGAACGGACCGGCGTTGTAGGGCAGGCCGTAGCGCTCGCAGATGTCCTTGACCTGGGGCGCTACCTCGGCGTAGCGGCTGCTCGGCATGTCGGGAAAGAGGTGGTGCTCGACCTGGTAGCCGAGGTTGCCGGAGGCAACGTGGAAGAGCGGGCTGCCTTCGATGTTCGCCGAGCCGAGCAGCTGGCGGACGTACCAGCCTCCCTTCGTCTCGTTCTCCATTTCCTTCTCGCTGAAGGTGTAGGTCTGATCGGGGAAGTGCCCGCAGAAGATGATCGCGTAAGCCCAGACGTTGCGGATCGCGTTGGCTGTGGCATCGGCCTTGGCGGTTGCGCGGAGGCCCCCCGAGCCGCTGCGCAATGCCCGCGCGGCAATGCCCGCCAAGCCGCCGCGCCGCCGCGCCGCCGGTTTCTCGCGCAGCGCCAGGCCGGCCTCCAGCGCCGCGGCTGCGAGGCCGCTCAGCAGCGGCCAGGCGATGTAGTCCTTGAGCGCCTGGTCCTTCACCTTGCCGCCGATCGCCCGCAGCTCCTCGCGCACCTTGTACATCGGCTTCTCGCCCTTTTTGATCGCCTCGAAGTTGATGTCGTGCACGGCTACGCCCCACTCGAAGAAGGCAGCGAGGATCAGGTTGTAAAAGGGCTGCAGGAGGTAGACCGGATGCCATTTCTGCTCCGGGTCGATGCGCATGATCTCGTAGCCGAGGTCGCGGTCCTTGCCGCGGACGTTGGTGAAGGTGTGGTGCTCGTAGTTGTGCGAGTGCTTCCAGGCGTCGGCCGGCGAGACGTTGTCCCAGTCCCAGGAGGTGGAGTGAATATGAGGATCGTTCATCCAGTCCCACTGCCCGTGCATGACGTTGTGGCCAATCTCCATGTTCTCGAGGATCTTCGCCGCGGAGAGGAACGTGGTGCCGGCAATCCAGGCCGGGCGCCTGCCCGAGGCCAGCAGCAGGACCCTGCCCAGAGTCGCCAGCCGGCGGTGCATCGCGATCATGCTCTCGATGTAGCGGCGGTCGCGGTCGCCGAGGTCGGCCATGACGCGGTCGCGGATCGCGTCCAGCTCGGCGCCGATCTCCTCCAGCTGCTTGGCGGAGAGCTGTGCCAGGGGATTCTCGATCGCCGGCCCGTCCGGCTGGGCGATTGTCTCAGTGCTCATACTGCCTCCTTTCCCTCAAAGTTCGATCTCAATCTCGCCCTCGGGGGCGTTGACGCAGGTGCGCACCATCTCGTTCGCAGTGTCGTGGACCTCACCGGTGCGCAGGTCTCGCACGGCGCCCGCCCGCAGGCGCCCGACGCAGGTGTGACAGATCCCCATGCGGCAGCCGAAGGGCAGGCATGCGCCCGCCTCCTCACCGGCAACGAGAATCGGCGTGTCCCCCTCGCACTCGGTCTCGACGCCGCTGCTGAGGAAGCGCACCCGGCCTCCCTCGGCGGTTGCGCTGTTGCCACCGACAATTGGCTGGAAGCGCTCGATCGCCAGCTTGGCCGGGTCCCCCTCGGCCTCCCAGTGCGCGCTCAGCCCGTCGAGCATCTCGCCCGGCCCGGAGGCGAAGGCATCTCGCCCGCGCCAGTCAGGGCAGATGCGATCGAGGTCCGCCGGGGCAAGCCGGCCGTGCTCGCTGCTGATCTGCAGGTGCAGGCGCAGGCCCTCGCGGCGGGAGCTGATCTCGCGCAGGCGCTCGCCGAAGATGACGTCCTCGGCCGTGCGAGCCGCGTGTATGTGGACGACATCGAGGAGGGCGTCGCCGCGGTCGAGGCTGCTCAGCATCGACATGATCGGCGTGATCCCCGAGCCCGCTGAGATGAAGAGAGCTCGCTGCGGGGGCGGCGAGGGGAGAAGAAAGGTGCCTTCGACGCCGCCCAGGCGGACGATGTCGCCGGGACGGGCGCGGTGCACGAAGTAAGGCGAGACGACGCCGGATGAGACCAGCTTCGGCGTGATCCCAATGCAGCCGTCGGGGCGCCCCGGGTCAGTCGTCAGCGAGTAAGCCCGCCAGTGGTGGACGCCGTCGACGACGACGCCGATACGCAGATACTGACCGGGCAGGTGGCCGGGCCACTCGTAGCCCGGCCGGATCAACACCGACACCGCGCCGTCGGCCTCCGGCGAGATTCGCTCGATCCGGCCGCGCAGCTCGCGGGTCGACCAGAGGGGGTTGATCAAATCGAGGTAGTCGTCGGGGAGCAGGGGAGTGAAAAGGGTGCGGATGGCGTCGAGGACGCGCCGCCGTCGGGCGGGGACATTGGGTGCGGTTCCGGTCTCGGCCATGGTTACCTGAGAAACGTTACCTCGTTTGAGGTTACATTTGTTAGGCATAGCCGCTCTGTGACAAAGCCACGCAATCGCCTGCGGGGTTGATCCAGTGGGCGCAGCCGGAGCCGCTTACGCGCTTCTAGTCGCCGCGGGGCGATACGCCGCCGGAGTGGATCGTGCCGAAGCCGCCCGGAGGACCGGTGGGGAGTTTCTGCGGCGGCGCTTTGGGGCGCGGGCTGCGGGCGCCGGCCGGCCCCGTGGGGAAGACTTCGACCCATTCGGCGAGCTGGAGCTGGGCCACCGGCGCGTGCTGCCAGGAGAGGTGGAGGTGGTTGCCGCAGCCGTGGCCGGCGTCGCCGTCGTAGCCGACCCAGCGGAAGGGTGGCGCCGGCCGGTTCTGCAGCGGCTCGACCCATTCGGCGAGGCGGGTGATCGCGGTCCAGTTGGCGTCGCATTTGCTGCTCGGGGTGAGCGGGACGATATCGACGGCGAGGCCGTTGTAGTGATCGGAGTTGCGCACGTGGCACTGGTTGCAGCCGACGTGTTCGCCGTTGGGCAGCGGGCCGGAGTAGCCGTCGGTGACGTAGATCGGGTAGCGGGCGGCGATCCAGCGCAGGTCGGCGACGATGCGCTTGTCGACCATGTCGCCTTCTTCGTGGGGCACCGAGGCCGGCAGCGGCACGATTTCGCCGATCGCGTAGGCGAGCCTGGTCGTCGTCGGCCCCGCGTTGGCGGAGGCGGCCGCGAGCAGGCAGAGCGCCAGCACCGCGGCTGTCGCGAGCAGGGCGCGGCCGGTTTTCTCAGCGAGCGTTGCCATGGTTTCTCTCATCGGCCCGGCGAGGGACTCACTTGAGAACAGCAGCTCACCGGTAGGGTTCCGCTCGGTATGCCAACGGTTCGCGAGGCCAGTTTCGATCTCTTCCGGGAGTTGGGGATGACGACGATGTTCGGCAACCCCGGCTCGACCGAGCTGCCGATGCTCGCCGATTTCCCCTCCGACTTTCGCTACGTGCTCGGCCTGCAGGAGGCGGTCGTGGTCGGCATGGCCGACGGCTACGCCCAGGCCTCGGGCAATACGACGATGGCCAACCTGCACACGGCTCCCGGCGTCGGCAACGCGATGGGGGCGATCTTCAACGCCCAGGCCAACCACTCGCCGCTGCTGATCACCGCCGGCCAGCAGGCGCGGGCGCAGATCACCCTGCAGGCCAACCTGACCAACCGCGACGCGATCCGCATGCCCCACCCCCTGGTCAAGTGGGCCTTCGAGCCGGCCCGGGCCGAGGACGTGCCGCTCGCCCTCGCCCACGGCGCCCACCTCGCCGGCCTGCCGCCCAAGGGCCCGACCTTCGTCTCGCTGCCGATGGACGACTGGTACGCCGAGGTCGACGCGGCCGACGCACGCGAGGCGATCGCCCGCAAGGTCAGCGGTCGCGCCGGCGCCGACCCCGCCGCGGTCCGTGTCCTCGCCGACCGCCTCGAGGCCGCCACCAACCCGGTGATGGTCGCCGGCCCCGACATCGACGCCTCCGGTGCCTGGGACGACGCGATCGCGCTCGCCGAGCGCCAGCACCTGCCGGTCTGGGCGACCCCCGCTCCCGGCGGCGGCCGCATCGGCTTCCCCGAGAACCACCCCAACTACCGCGGCGTGCTGCCGCCGGCGATCGGCCCGGTCGGCCAGACGCTCGAGGGCCACGACCTGATCCTCGTCCTCGGCAGCTCGGTCTTCCCCTACTACCCCTACATCCCCGGGCCGCTGCTGCCCGAGGGAGCGAAGCTGGTCGCGATCACCAGCGATCCCGACGAGGCCGCGCGGGCGCCGATGGGCGACGCCCTGGTCGCCGACGTCAAGCTCACCCTCGCAGGCGCTGCTCGACGAGGTGCCCGAGTCGAGCCGGCCGGTGCCGGAGCCCAACCAGGGCCCGCAGGAAATCCCGCCCAGCGACCCGCTCAACCCCTCGACCGTGCACACCGCCCTGGCCGAGGTCTTCCCCGAGGACGGCATCGTCGTGCTCGAGTCGCCGACCAGCACCCTGGCGCTGCGCAACCAGATGCGCCTCTCGCGTCCCGGCAGCTACTACTTCGCGGCGGGCGGTGGCCTCGGCTTCGGCCTCGCCGCCTCGGTCGGCGTGCAGCTCGCCCAGCCCGACCGGCCGGTCGTCTGCGTGATCGGCGAGGGCTCGGTCCAGTACGCGGTCAGCGCCTTCTGGAGCGCCGTCGCCTACAAGACCCCGGTCACCTTCCTGGTCGTGCGCAACGAGGAGTACGCGATCCTCAAGTGGTTCGCCGAAGTCGAGCAGGTGCAGGGAGCGCCCGGCCTCGACCTGCCCAAGCTCGACGTCGCCGCGGTCGCCGAGGGCTACGGGGTCAAGGCGCACCGGGTCAAGGACCGCGACGAAGTGCGCGACGCGCTCGCCAAGTCGCTCGCTTCCTCGCAGCCGGAGCTGGTCGAAGTCCCGGTCGCGCCGGGCATGTCGCTCTTCTAAGGTGGACTGACCGTGGCGCTGCTGGAGCAAAAACTCGCTCCGCCGCCGTCCGAGCCTGCCCCCGACCGCGCGCCGGATTCGCTCGCCGGCGGCACGGCCCAGCCGCTGCGCGGCGAGCTGGAGCAGCTGCTCGGCGCCGACCGCGTGCTCGCCCGCGCCAGCGACATCGTCCGCTACGCCTCCGACGCCAGCCCCTACCGGCTGCTGCCGCAGGCGGTGGTGATGGCCCACGACGCCGACGACGTCGCCAAGGTGCTCGCCTACGGCAAGCGCAGCGGCATCCCCGTCACCTTCCGCGCCGGCGGCACCAGCCTCAACGGCCAGGGCCAGAGCGACGGCATCCTCGTCGACGTGCGCCGCCACTTCGGCGGCGTCGCGGTCGAGGACGGCGGCGAGCGCGCCCGGGTCAAGCCCGGCACCGTGCTCGGCCACGCCAACCGGGTGCTCGCCCCGCACGGTCGCAAGCTCGGCCCCGACCCGGCCAGCACCGACATCGCCTGCGTCGGCGGCGTGATCGCCAACAACTCGGGCGGGATGCGCTGCGGGACGACCAAGGACTCCTACTCGACCGTGCGCTCGATGACCCTCGTGCTCGCCTCCGGCACGACGATCGACACCGCCGCCCCCGACGCGGCCGAGCGCTTCGCGGCCGAGGAGCCCGAGCTGGTCGCCGGCCTGGAAGCGATCCGCGACGAGATCCGCGCCGACGCCGAGCTGAGCGAGCGCATCCGCCGCAAGTTCGCGATCAAGAACACGACCGGCTACCGGCTCTGCGCCTTCCTCGACGCCGACGAGCCGCTGGAGATCTTCCGCCGCCTCGTCGTCGGCTCCGAGGGCACGCTCGCCTTCGTCGCCGAGGCGGTCTTCGAGACCGTGCCGCTGCCCGCCCGCACGACCACCGCCTGGATCCACTTCCCCGGCATCGACGAGGCGATCGCCCCGGTCCGCGACCTGGTCGAGAGCGGCGCCACCGCGGTCGAGCTGATGGTCGCCCCGGCCCTGATCACCGCCGCCTGGAACATGGTCGGCGCGCCGGAGGAGTGGAAGGAGCTGCCGCCCGAGTCGGCGGTGCTGCTGGTCGAGTACGGCGCCGCGAGCGACGAGGAGCTCGACGCCTACGTCGCCAAGGCGGGCGAGATCCTCGCCGCCCACGAGACGATCCGGCCGATCGACTTCACCCGCGAGGCCGAGGAGATCGAGCTGGCCTGGCGCGTGCGCGAGGGCCTGCACGGCCTGATCGGCCGCCTGCGCCTGCCCGGCACGGCGCTGATCGTCGAGGACGTCTGCGTGCCGCCGGAGCGGATCGCCGAGGGCGCCCGCGACCTGCAGGCGCTGCTCGGCGAGCACGGCTTCCTGCCCGGCGTCGCCGGCCACGCCTCCGCCGGGAACCTGCACTTCATGCTCACCCCGGACTTCGCCAAGCAGGAGGACCTCGAGCGCTACGAGGCCTTCATGGCCAAGCTGGTCGAGCTGATCGTCGGCAAGTACGACGGCTCGCTCAAGGCCGAGCACGGCACCGGGATCAACATGGCCCCTTATGTAGAGCGCGAGTGGGGGGAGCAGGCGACCGAGCTGATGTGGCGGGTCAAGCAGCTCGCCGACCCCGACGGCGTGCTCAACCCCGGCGTCGTCCTCAACCGCGATCCCGACGTCCACCTGCGCAACCTCAAAACGACGCCGCCGATCGAGGAGTCGGCGACGACCTGCGTCGAGTGCGGCTTCTGCGAGCCGGTCTGCCCCAGCCGCAACCTGACCACGACGCCGCGCCAGCGGATCGTCCTGCGCCGCGAGATGGCGCGCCAGCCGGCGGGCTCGCCGCTGCAGAAGGCGCTGCTCGAGGAGTACGAGTACGACTCGCTCGAGACCTGCGCCGCCGACGGCTCCTGCCAGCTCGCCTGCCCGGTCGGGATCGACACCGGCACGCTGGTCAAGGAAATGCGCACAGAGCAGCCACGGCGAGCGGGCCGAACGGGCGGCGCTGGCGACGGCGAAGCGCTGGAAGACGGTCGAGAAGGCGTCCCGCGCCGGCCTGCGGCTCGGCGGACCGCTGGCGCGGCGGACCAAGCGGGGGCGGGGACTGCCCGGGGCCGCGCGGGGGGAGGAGGGGGTGCCCCTCTCCCGACAAAAGCGGGGAGTGTCGGGAGAGGGGCACCCCCTCCTCCTCGAAGCGGGGCCGCCGCCGTCTACGTCCCCAGCTGCACCAATCGCATCTTCGGCGGGAACCCGGTCGAGGCGTTGGTCGAGGTCTCGGCTCGGGCTGGGATGCCGGTCTGGATTCCCGACGACGTCGCCGGGAGCTGCTGCGGGCTGCCCTGGAGCTCGAAGGGGTTCGGCGAGGCCCATCGGCACAAGGCGAACGAGATGGTCGAGCGGCTCTGGGGCTGGAGCGGGGAGGGGGCGCTGCCGATCGTGATCGACGCGGCCTCCTGCACCCAGGGCATCGCCGATCCCGGCGAGGGGGTGCTGAGCGAGGAGAACGCCGAGCGGCTCGGCCAAGCTCGAGATCCTCGACTCGGTCGCCTGGGCGCACGACCGCCTGCTGCCCAAGCTCGAGGTGAGCGAGCAAGGTCGGCTCGGCCACCGTCCACCCGACCTGCGCCACCCGCCACATGGGCCTGGCGCCGCGCCTGCGCTCGCTCGCCGGCGCGCTCGCCGACGACGTCTACGTCGCCCCCTCGGCGACCTGCTGCGGCTTCGCCGGCGACCGCGGCATCTCCCACCCGGAGCTGACCGCGGCCGCCACCCGCCCCCAGGCCGAAGAGCTGGCCGGCCGCCACTTCGACGCCCACCTCTCCAGCAACCGCACCTGCGAGATCGGCCTCAGCCGCGCCACCGGCGAGCGACTACGAGTCCGTGCTGATCCTGCTCGAGCGGCTGACGCGAAGCGGAGCCCTGTCAGCCAGCCGCGGGCCGGCAGCGCCTGCTCGTCCGCTTCGGCCTCGACCTCGCGGATCGTCGTCAAGACCCGCCGGTCGCTGTCCATGCGACGGTCGAGCAGCGGGTTGATCAGGCCGCGCAAGGCGGAGACGTAGCGCCACCACTTCGGCGCGAAGATCCGCGGCGCCCGTTCTTCGATCCCGCGCACGACGGCGGCGCCGGCCTGGTCGGGCGTGATCCGTTTGCGCAGGAACTCGGGCAGGTTCTGCTGCATGCGCTCGCCGTTTGCCGCGACGGCGTCCTGGACCAGCTTGGTGTCGACCCAGCCGAAGTAGGCGACGCTGGCGCTGGCGCCGAGCGGCGTCAGCTCGGCCCGCAGCGAGCGGCCCAGCGACTCGACTCCGGACTTGGCGACGGCGTAGGGGCTGTTGAGCATGCCGTTGACGAAGGCGTAGACGGAGGAGGTGACGACGATGTGGCCCTGGCGCTCGACGATCTGCGGCAGCGCCGCCCGCACCGTGCGCCAGACGCCGAGCATGTCGACCTCGAAGACCCGCTCCCACTCCTCGACGCCGATCCCGCGCACGGTCGCCATCTGCTTCTGGGCGATGCCGGCGTTGGCGACGACGACGTCGAGCCCGCCGAAGCGCTCGACCGTCTCGGCGACCGACTGCATCACGGCGCTGTGGTCGGTGACGTCGGTGGCGAGTCCCGATCGCCCGCTGGCCGATCCGCTCGGCCGCCTCGTGCGCCTCGGCGGCGTCGATGTCGAGGACCGTGACCGAGGCGCCGCGCAGGTGCAGCTGGCGCGCCGTCTCGTAGCCGATCCCGCGCGCGGCGCCGGTGACCAGCGCGACCTTTCCGTTCAAGTCGTAAGCGGGCATGCGGGGCGGCAGCCTAACGCGGCGCGGCCGGCGCGGAAGCCTCGGCGCTCTCCGCTTCGACTGCCTCGGCCTTGCGGACAGCGGCGGCCATGCGCGAGTCGCGTTCGACCCGGCGCTCGAGCAGCGGGTTGATCAGGCCGCGGAAGGCGGAGACGTAGCGCAGCCACTTCGGCGCGAAGATCCGCGGTGCCCGCTCCTCGATCCCGGCGACGATCGCCGCGCCCGCAGCCGCCGGCGTGGTCCGTTTGAGCAGGAAGTCCGGGGAGAACTCCTGCAGCAGCTTTGTCCCCGGCTTCTCGAAGGTGTCCTGGACCATCTTGGTGTCGATCCAGCCGAAGTAGACGACGCTGGCGCTGGCCCCGAACGGCGCCAGCTCGGCCCGCAGCGAGCGGCCGAAGGCCTCGACCGCGGCCTTGGAGGTCGCGTAGGGGCTCATCAGCATGCCGTTGACGAAGGCCGCCGCCGAGGCGACGATGACGACCTGGCCGTCGCGCTCGCTGATCTGCGGCAGCGCCGCCCGCACCGTGTGCCAGACGCCCATCAGGTTGACGTCGATCACCCGCTCCCACTCCTCGACCGGCATCGCCCGCGTCGTCGTGATCGTCGGCGGCGCGATGCCGGCGTTCGCCATCGCGACGTCGAGGCCGCCGAAGCGCTCGACCGTCTCCGCCACCGCGGCCCGCATCGCGCCCGCGTCGGTGACGTCGGCGCCGATCCCGAGCGTCCGCTCGCCGATCCGCTCGGCCGCCTCGCGCGCCTCGGTGCCGTCGAGGTCGACGACCGCGACCGAGGCGCCGCGCGCGTGCAGCTGGCGCGCCGTCTCGAAGCCGATCCCGCGGGCGGCGCCGGTGACCAGCGCCACCTTGCCGTTGAGGTCATAAGCGGCCACGCGCGAAGACTATTGCGTACCAATCGCCACCGTCAGGAGCAGCGGAGCCGACCGCTCCTAGAATCACCCGTCCATGCCCGGCTTCCGCCCCGTCGACACCAAGCAGTCCTTCCCCGAGCTCGAGGAGCGGGTGCTGGAGCGCTGGCGCGAGCGCGACGTCTTCCAGCGCTCGCTCGACCAGCGCGAGGGCGCCGAGCTCTGGAACTTCTACGAGGGCCCGCCGACCGCCAACGGCCGCCCCGGCTCCCACCACGTCCTCGCCCGCGTCTTCAAGGACATCTACCCGCGCTACCGCTCGATGTGCGGCTACCGGGTGCCGCGCAAGGCGGGCTGGGACTGCCACGGGCTGCCGGTCGAGATCGAGGTCGAAAAGCAGCTCGGCATCTCCTCCAAGCAGGAGATCGAGGAGTTCGGCATCGACAAGTTCAACGCGCGCTGCCGCGAGTCGGTCTTCGAGTACGTCGAGGAGTGGAACCGGCTGACCGAGCGGATCGGCTTCTGGATCGACCTCGACGACCCCTACGTCACCCTCGACGACGACTACATCGAGTCGGTCTGGTGGTCACTGAAAAAGCTCTGGGACGAGGACCGCCTCTACGAGGGCCACAAGGTCGTGCCCTACTGCCCGCGCTGCGGCACCGCGCTCTCCTCGCACGAGGTCGCGCTCGGCTACCAGGACGTCGAGGACCCCTCCATATACGTGCGCTTCCCGCTGCTCGGCGAGGACGGCAGCGAGGCGGGGGAGTCGCTGCTGGTCTGGACGACGACGCCGTGGACGCTGCCGGGCAACGTCGCCGTCGCGGTCGCGCCCGAGGTCACCTACGTCAAAGCGCGCTGCGGGGAGGAGGTCCTGATCCTCGCCGAGCCGCTGCTCGAGCGGGTGCTGGGCGAGGAGGTCGAGGTGCTCGAGCGCCTGCCCGGCTCCGAGCTCGTCGGCCGCCAATACAAGGGCCCCGTCTTCGAGCTTGCGAGGAAGAGCCCGCCAACGCCTTCCGCGTCGTCGCCGGCGACTTCGTCACCACCGAGGACGGCACCGGCCTCGTCCACATCGCCCCCGCCTTCGGCGAGGACGACTACGCGGTCGCCGCCGCCAACGGCATCTTCGACCCGACCAACGCCGGCACGCTCTTCAACCCGGTCAACCTCGACGGCCGCTTCGACCGCCGCGTCAGCGGCTTCGAGGGCCAGTTCGTCAAGGACCCCGAGGTGACCAAAGCGCTGATCGCCGACCTCGAGCGCGCGCGGCCTGCTCTTCCGCGAGCAGGTCTACGAGCACGCCTACCCGCACTGCTGGCGCTGCGGCACGCCGCTGCTCTACTACGCCAAGTCGAGCTGGTACGTCGCCACCTCGCAGGTGCGCGAGCAGATGCTCGCCAACAACGAGACGATCGGCTGGCACCCCGAGCACATCAAGGACGGCCGCTTCGGCAAGTGGCTGGAGAACAACGTCGACTGGGCGCTCTCGCGCGACCGCTACTGGGGCACGCCGCTGCCGATCTGGCACTGCACGAAAGGCGACTGCGACCGAGCTCTACTGCGCCGGCTCGGTCGCCGAGCTGCGCGAGCGGGCCAGGGGAGAGGTGCCCGAGGACCTGCACCGCCCCTACATCGACGAGGTCGTGCTCGACTGCGAGAACTGCGGCGGTGAGATGCGCCGGGTCGAGTCGGTGATCGACACCTGGTACGACAGCGGCGCGATGCCCTTCGCGCAGCTGCACTACCCGTTCGAGAACGAGGAGCTGTTCGACGAGCGCTTCCCCGCCGACTTCATCTGCGAGGCGATCGACCAGACCCGCGGCTGGTTCTACACCCTGCTCGCCGAGTCGACCCTGCTCTTCGACAGAGCAGCTACCGCAACTGCGTCTGCCTCGGCCTGATCCTCGACCCCGAGGGCCAGAAGATGTCGAAGAGCAAGGGCAACGTGGTCGAGCCCTGGGACGTGATCGACGCCCACGGCGCCGACGCCTTCCGCTGGTACTACCTGACCGCCCAGCAGCCCTGGTCGGGCTACCGCTTCTCGGTCGACACCGTCGGCGAATCGGTCCGCCAGTTCCTGCTCACCCTCTGGAACACCTACTCCTTCTGGGTCCTCTACGCCAACGCCGAGGACCTCGGTCCCGCCGACTTCGGCGGGGCCGCCCGAGCCCGGCAACGACCTCGACCGCTGGGCCCTCTCGAAGCTGCAGTCGACGATCGCGACCGTGCGCGAGCACATGGACGAGTTCGACTGCACCGCCGCCGGCCGGGCGATCGCCGACTACGTCGAGGAGCTCTCCAACTGGTACGTGCGCCTCTCGCGCCGCCGCTTCTGGGACGGCGACCGCGCCGCCTTCGCGACCCTGCGCCACTGCCTGCTCGAGACGGCCGCGCTGCTCGCTCCCTTCACGCCCTTCCTCGCCGACGAGATCCACCTCAACCTCGCCGGCGGCGAGAGCGAAGAGCTCGGCGAGCAGCCCGACTCGGTCCACCTGCGCGACTTCCCGACGGCCGATGCCAGCGCTCGCCGACCCCGACCTGGAGGCGGCGATGGAGGCCGTGCGCCTCACGGTCGAGCTCGGCCGCGCCGCCCGTGCCCAGGCCAAGGCCAAGGTGCGCCAGCCGCTGCGCCGCGCCGTGATCGTCGCCAACGACGCCGAGCGTGCCGCGATCGAGGCCCGCGCCGACCTGGTCACCAGCGAGCTCAACGTCAAGGAGCTCGACTTCGTCTCCGAAGAGGCGGACCTGGTCAGCTACGCGGTCAAGCCCAACTACCGCTCGCTCGGCCCGCGCTTCGGCAAGCGCATGCCCCAGGTCGCCGCCGCGGTCGAGGCGCTCGACCCCGTCCACGTCGCCAAGGTGATGGCCGACGGCGGCGAGGTCGGGATCAGCATCGACGGCGACGACCACACGATCGGCGCCGACGAGGTCACCCTCGCCCTGCAGCCACTCGAGGGCTACGAGGTCGAGGCGGAGGCCGGCCACGCCGTCGCCCTGCAGCTGGAGCTCGACGACGAGCTGCGCCGCGAGGGCCTCGCCCGCGAGATCGTCCACGCCGTCCAGAACGCCCGCAAAGCTGCGGGCCTGGACATCTCCGACCGCATCGATCTGGCGCTCGACGGCGACGAGGAGCTGCTCGCGGCCGCCCGCGAGCACGAGCCCTACATCGCCGCCGAGGTTCTAGCCATCTCGGTGTCCTACGACGCCACCGCCACCGCTCCCATCAGAGTCGACGGCCGCGACCTCCACATCAGCGTCACAAAGGCTTGACTTTCCGCGCACCACGCGTGCGCCCGAAATGTTTACGGTGCAATCATGCACGTGATGAGAGAGAGTTGGACAGACGCGCGCTTGGACGATTTCCGCGCCGAAGTCGACCGCCGCTTCGATGGGGTCGACAAACGCTTCGACAAGGTCGAAAGCGAAATCCGCGACCTGCGCGGCGAGGTGAAAGAGCTTCGAGGCGAGATGAAAAGCGGCTTCGAATCGGTCCACCGCACCATGGTCCAAGGCGTCGTCGCCCTCTCAGCCTCCTTCATCGCCGGCTTCGCGGCAATGGTCACCCAGCTTTAGCGGCCCGAGGTCAAGGCACGGAAAGAGGTAGAGGGTGCCTCTACCTCTCAGCGCGCCGAGCTAGCTCTCGCCGGCTTCGCCGATGATGAAATCGGTTTTCTTGGAGTCGGTGAACTTGATCCAGCAGTGATCAGGAGCAACGCCGGCGACGTCGATCAGGGCCGCTTCGATGCGCTTGGCGATCTCCGCCTTCTGCTCATCGGAGCGACCCTCGTACCAGTTGACCTCGACGAAGGGCAAGGCTCGGCCCGCTAGGCGAGAGCCGGCTCGAGCTCGGCCTCGAGGCGACGCTTGGGCATCGCACCGATCACCTTCTTGGCGATCGCCCCGTCCTTGAAGAGGATCAGGGTCGGGATCGAGAGCACTTCGTACTGAGCGGCGGTCTGCTGGTTCTCGTCGACGTTGATGCTGACGATGTCGAGATCCTCGCGCTCGGCGTCCATCTCCTCGAGCACGGGATGGACTACGCGGCACGGTCCGCACCAGGGAGCCCAGAAGTCGACGAGGACGGGGCCCTCGGCCTCGAGGACCTCCGACTTGAAGGTGGCGTCTGTCACGTCGCTGAGTTTGCCTGTCACTGGGATCTCTCCTGGGATCGAGTTACCGAGTTTCGACGCTCAATACTTCATAAAGTATAGCGAGGTCCGAAAGAGCGTCTCCGCACCGTAGCGCGGAGACCCGAGGGGTCGCTAGCTTGCAGGTATGACCAACGCCGAAATCGCCGCCGCCCTCGAAGAGCTCGGCGTGCTCTACGAGCTCGACGGCGCGGTCAAATACCGGGTGCTGGCTTACGGCACGGCGGCCAAGGCGATCCGCGAAAGCCCGGTCTCGGTCGCGGATCTGGCTGCCGCCGGGCGGGCGACCGAGGTCCCCGGCGTCGGCAAGACCCTGGCGGAAAAGATCGATGCGCTGCTCGAGACCGGCGAGATCCCCGCCGCGGTGAAGCTGAAGGCGAAGTTTCCACCGACCCTGGTTGAAGTGACCAGAGTGCCCGGGGTGGGGCCGAAGACCGCGCGCCGGCTCTTCGACGAGCTCGGCGTCGCCACCCTGGACGACCTCAGGGCGGCGGCCGCGGGCGAACGGATCCGGGAGATGAAGGGCCTCGGGCCGAAGGCCGAGGAAAACGTCTTGGCCGGGCTCGAGCGCCTCGGCGAGCCGGGTGAGGGGAGCGGCCGGGTGCTGCTCTCGATGGCTCGCCCGATCGCCGACGAGCTGGCGCGGCTGCTGCGCGAGCACCCGGCGTCCGACCGGGTCGAGGTGGCCGGCTCGGTGCGGCGCTGGGCCGAGACCTGCAAGGACATCGACCTGATCGCCACCGCCGAGGAGCCGCAGGAGCTGGCCGAGCACCTGGTCGCCAGCCCGCTGATCGCGGCAGCGGGGAAACCCGGTCCCAACGGGGTGCGGGCGCAGACCCAGAACGGGATCTCGGTCGACCTGCGGATCGTCGCCCCCGAGGCATTCGGCAACCTGCTGCAGCACTTCACCGGCTCGCAGGCGCACAACGTGCAGCTGCGCGAGGACGCTGTCGCCCGCGGCCTCTCCGTCTCCGAGCACGGCATCACCGAGTCCGAGAGCGGCGAGGTCGAGCTCTGCGCCGGCGAGGAGGCGGTCTACGAGCGGCTTGGCTACGCCTACATCGAGCCCGAGCTGCGCGAGGGTCGCGGCGAGCTGAAGGCGGCCCGCGAGGGCAAGCTGCCGCAGCTGGTCTCGCTCGACGACGTGTGCGGCGACCTGCACTCCCACACCACCCTCTCCGACGGCCGCAACACGCTGGAGGAGATGGCCGAGGCCGGCCGCGAGCGCGGCTACGCCTACATGGCGATCACCGACCACTCCGCCAGCCACGGCTTCGGCGACCACGTCACCGCCGAGCGGCTCTGGGAGCGGATCGACGAGGTCGCCGATTGGAACAAGGGCAAGCGCGGCTTCCGCCTGCTCGCCGGCTCCGAGGTCAACATCGGCCTCGACGGCTCGCTCGACTACCCGGAGGACCTGCTGGCGACGCTCGACTGGGTCGTCGCCAGCGTCCACACGTCCTTCGCCATCTCAGCCAAGGAGATGACGGCGCGGGTGCTGGCGGCGATCGACAACCCCAACGTCGATTGCATCGGCCACCTCACCGGCCGCCTGATCGGCCGTCGCGAGCCCTACGGGATCGACATCGAGGCGATCGCAGAGGCGGCGGCTCGCACCGGCACGATGATCGAGATCAACGGCAACCCCAACCGCCGCGATCTCTCCGAGCAGCACGCGCGCCTGGCCGGCGATGCCGGGGTGACGATCGTGCTCAACACCGATGCGCACGGGGTGGAGACGCTGAACAACATGTCCTACGCGGTGGCCACCGCTAGACGAGCGTGGCTAGGTCCCAAGGACATCGCGAACACTCGGAGCTGGACGGACTTCAAGAAGTTGACCAAGCGGTAGGCGCGGCGGGTCCTCTCGCCGCAGGAACCCCCACCCCTTCCGGTAGCTAAAGCTTCCTCAGGGGTGGGTCCCCTACGGCGCCACCCCCCGCGACTGGCGCTTATTCCAAGGCGAAGACGACGCGGACGCTGGCGGTGACTGTGGAGGCGCCGGGTTTGGTGGGAGGTGAGGGAGCCGCATCGGCAGCTCCCTTTGGACTTGCGCGGCCTTCGACTGGGACCGCTTCGGTGGATTCTTCGATCGTGATCGCTGGACCCAGAATTGCGCCGGCTCGGGTAGCCAGGGTTGACGCCTTCCCTTTGGCCTGGTCGAAGGCCGCCAGGAGGGTGTTGTTGTAGGCGGCTTCGGGGTTGGCGGCGAAGAAGTCGGGGCCGCGGGTGCCGGTGGCGCCGGCCGCGACCGCGGCGTTGACGAGTTCGCCCGCCCGCGCGGGCTCGTGGAGGACGACGCCGACGCCCTCGGAGGCGCGGAAGAGGACGTGTTCGTTGCGGGTGACTTTGCGGACCGAGATCGCGCCGGTGGTGACGTCACCGGGACCGATCCCCGGAGTCGCTTGGACGGCGGCGATCACAGCTCGCAGCTTCACCGCAACGGCCTGAAGGGCGGCACCCCGCGATTTGCGTTCCTTGCTGACGGAGAAGCCGAGCTTGGCGGCGTCGTTGGGGACTTTCTGCGTCGCCGTGCCCTTGACGGTGACCGTCCGTTCGACCGCACTTGCGCTCGCCGGCAGGAGCAGGGCGAGGGCCAGAACGGCGATTGCGATCGGGAAGCGCGGAGTCACTGCGACCAAGCTACCCGCCGGACGAGACGCTCACTCAGGCGACGCGGCTGCTGCGCAGGCCAGGCGTGCGGACGAGCTGGATCGGGCGCAGGGCGGAGTTGGGGACGACGTAGAACTTGACCCCGTCGCGCTGCTCGATCGCCAGTACCGCTCCCTCGCGGCTGTGCCAGGCGAGCGAGACGAGCAGGGCGTAGCCGGCGCCGATCGCGGCGACGCCGGGGAAGAAGACGCCGAGGGCGCCGGCGATCACGGCGGTGAGGGCGACCGGCCAGAGGCGGGCGAAGGCGATCCGCGCCGGCGACTCTGGCGGCAGCGAGGTCGCGGTGCGAGCCCCGGCCAGGGTGTCGCGCAGGCCCTCGGCCGCCCGGCTCGGGCGACCGAGCCAGAAGCCGACAACCAGCGCGATCAGCCACCAGGCGGCGGCCACGGTGAGAGTCGTCGCGTCGCTGTCGCGGTTCGTGGCCACGGCCGTGATCGCTGCCAGCGCGGTTGCCTCGGCGCCGGTGAGCAGGACGGTGACGCGCAGGAGGTCCGTGTAGGGCATCGCTAGGCGGCCAGCTCCTCGAGCACGGTGACCCAGCCGTCCGGGCCGTCGACTGCGAGGTCGCACTCTTCGGTCAGCGCCGGCGGCGCCTCGGGTGAGATCACACCGACGCAGAGAGCCGTCCGCAGCTCGCCTTCCTCCCTCAGCTCGCGCAGGCGGCGAAAGGCGTCGAGATCGGTGCGGTCATCGCCGGCGAAGACGGCGGCGGCAACGCCCTCGCCGGCCAGCAGCGCGGCAACGGCCGCGTCCTTGCCGCCGCCCCCCAGCGGGCGCAGCTCGAGCACCTTGCGGCCCCAGCGCGGTTCCAGCTCGGCGCGTCCTGCCTCGGCGGCGATCTCGTGAGCGCACGCCTCCGCCGCGCGCTCGTCCGCGGCGCCGCGCCAGTGCAGCGACTGGATCGGGCCCTTGTCCTCGAGCCGAAAGCCCGTCGCCGCCAGCTCCCCGGCGTCGAGCGCGGCGATGAAGTCCGCTGCCGCCCGCTCGGCGCCGGCCAGCGCCGGGTCGAGCCGCGGCTCGCTTTCTCCCGGCAGCAGCAGTTCGAGGCCGTGGTTGCCGGCGTAGGCGATCTCCTCGACGCCGACCAGCCGCCGTGCCTCCAGCGCCTGGCGTCCGGAGATGCAGCCGACCAGGCCGAAGCGCCGGTTCAGCGCCCGCAGCAGCTCGCTGGTGCGCGGCGGCACGGCCGCCAGCTCGGGCCGCCCGACGATCGGGGCGAGGGTGCCGTCGACGTCGGTGAGGATCGCCGTACGGGATGGGTCGGCTCGCAGCGGAGCCAGCGGCGAGTGCCCGGCGCCGCCTTCCCCGGTCTCGTCTACGGGAGGCACGGCCTTAGTATCGCGGCACGATGGCGCCCGACTTAGCGATGCCCTCCCACCGCCTGCTCAAGCTGGCGGCGATCGGCACGATGGCGGGAGCGTTCAGCGGCCTCTTCGGCGTCGGCGGCGGCACGATCATTGTCCCCCTGCTGATCTTCTGGTTCGGCTTCGGCGAGCGGCTCGCCACCGGCACCAGCCTCGCCGCGATCGTCCTGATCGGCCTGCTCGGCGCGCTCGCCCAGGGCGGCCTCTACGGCAACGTGCACGTCGTCACCGGCCTGCTGCTGACGATTCCGGCGGTGCTCGGCGTCCTCGCCGGCACCGCGATCCAGCAGCGCATCCCCCAGCGCGCCGTCTCCCTGCTCTTCGCCGCCCTGCTGGTGGCCGTCGCGATCGAGCTGGTCGTCAAGTGAACGAGCTCGCCGCAATCCTGATCGCCTTCGCCGGCGGCCTCGCCGGCGGCCTGGTCGGCGTCGGCGGCGGCGTGCTCTTCGTTCCCGCGCTGACGATCTTCCTCGGCCTCACCCAGGTCGAGGGTGAGTCGACCTCGCTGCTGATGATCGTGATCGTCGCCCTCGTCGGCGCCTACCGCCAGAACGGCTACGGCAACGTCCGGGTCCGCGATGCGCTGGTGATCGGCGTGCTCTCGCCGCTCGGCGTCCTGATCGGCGTCGCGGTCTCCAACGAGGTCCCCGCCCGTGCCCTGGAACTCTCCTTCGCCGCCCTGGTCCTCTTCTTCGCCTACACCCTCGTCCGCCGCGCCCTCTCCACCCCCGCCTGACCGCTGACTTCGCCTTTTGCAGTCCAATAGGCCGACTAAAGACGAAGTCAGCGCCGCGGGAGGCCATCGGTAACCTCAAACAGGTGGATTCACTTCGCTGGGAAGGCGACGTACCGCAGCTGCGCAAGCCGATTCTCGTCTGCTCGTTCCGGGGCTGGAACGACGCCGCCGCGGCGGCGTCGACGGCGCTGACCACGGTCGGCGACGCCTTCGACTCGGAGCTGATCGCCGAGGTCGACGCCGAGGACTACTTCGACTTCCAGGCGACGCGGCCGACGATCGTCCTCAGCGAGGGCCAGGCGCGGCGCATCGACTGGCCGCAGAACAACCTGATCGCGGTGCGAATACCGGCAGCCGAGCGCGATCTCGTCCTGCTCGACGGCACCGAGCCGAACCTGCGCTGGCGCACCTTCTCGGAGACGATCGCCACCGCCGCCGACGCGCTCGGGGTCGAGATGGTGATCACCCTCGGCGCCCTGGTCGCCGAGGTCTCCCACACCCTGCCGGTGCCGATCACCGGGCTCGCCTCCGACGAGAAGCTGGTCGAGGAGCTCGACCTGCAGCGCTCCAACTACGAGGGGCCGACCGGGCATCGTCGGCGTCGTCCACGACTGCTGCCGCCAAGTCGGCATGACCTCGGCCTCGCTCTGGGCGGCGGTGCCCCACTACGTCGCCGCGGTGCCCAACCCGAAGGCGGCGCTCGCCCTGCTGCGCCGGCTCGAGGGCCTGACCGGCATCGCCGTCGACGCCACCGAGCTCGAGGAGGAGACCGCCAGCTACGAGGAGCAGATCGACCGCGCGATCGCCGCCAACCCGGAGATCGAGGAGCTCGTCGACCGCATCGAGGCCGAACAGACAGAGCAGCTCGACGGCCCCGAGAACCTCCCCTCAGCGGACACGATCGCGAGAGACTTCCAGCAGTTCCTGCGCCAGCAGGGCGACGACCAGCGTTAGCTCTCTGCCGCCGGGCAGATCAGCCGGTAGTCGCACCAGCTGCACGTGGTCGGGGACGGGCGCGGCTCGAAGTCCTGGCCCAGCACCCCCTCGCCGACCTCCAGCACCGTGCGCTCGACCCGCTCGGCGTCGTCGGGCTTGGACCGGTGCCGCGACCTTGTCGGCGTCGAGCACGTAGTAGTAGCTGCCGGTCCCCGCCTCGAGCTCCCAGGCCTCGCGGGCGGCGAGCCGGTAGAGGGCCAGCTGCAGGTCGTTCTCGAGCTGGGCTTCGCTCTTGCGCTCGCCGGTCTTGTAGTCGATCAGCTCGTAGCTGCCGTCGGGCAGGCGGTCGACGCGGTCGACCCGACCGCGCACGTGGTGCGTCCCGATCCGGATGTCGAACTTGCGCTCCAGCCAGACCGGCTCGCCCTCCGAGCTCGCGCTCGCGCTCCCAGTAGAGGCGCATCGCCTCGCGGGCGCGGTCGCGGAACTGCAGCTCGTCGTCGCTGGTGCCGAAGCCCGAGCGGCGCCAGCCGGCCTCGAAGAGGTCCATCAGCCGCGCCAGCCCGCCGTTCCCGGCCTCGCCTTCGCCGCTGGATCCTTGTGGAAGCGTTCGAGCACGTTGTGGATGAGGATGCCGAAGCGCTGGTTGATCGTCGGCTCCTGGGGGATGCCGAAGACGCGGCGGAACTTGTACTTGAGCGGGCAGGTCAGGTAGAGGTCGAGGTCGGAGGCCGAGAGGCTGAGGGCGCCGTCGCCGCGGCGCGGCAGGAAGGCCTCCAGCGAGGGCTCGTGGCGGGCGGCGATCAGCCGGCGCCGGCCGTCGCGCTCGCGCTCGGAGCCGAGCAGGTAGGAGTCGAGCGGCGAGGCGTCGAGCTCGGTCTGCTGCTCGGGCGTCGCGACCTGGCGCAGCAGCCCGTTGACCGCCTCGATCGCCTCCGCCGTCGCCTCCTCGCCGGGTCGCTGGGCGAGCGCCGCGAGCTTCAGCAGCTCGAGGTGGCGGGCGATCGCCCGGTTGACGTCGACGACGGTGTCGAGGCGCGGCTCCGAGAGCTCGCGCCCCGCCTTCCAGGAGGCCTCGAGCACCTCCTCGCGCAGCTTGCGGTAGGTCGCGTGCAGCCCCTCGGCCGGCCCGAACAGCTCCTCGGCGTGCTGCTCCTCCTCGCCGGCCCGCTCGGCCAGCGCCTGCTCGTAGAGTCCGTCCGCCGGCGCCGCCCCCTCGCCGCCGCGCTCGACTCGCGAGAGCACGAGGGTCGAGCGCGCGGGGGCGCCGATCCGCTCGCTGCCGGCGGCCCGCTCGAGGCCGAGCACGAAGACGTGGTCGAACTCCATCCCCTTGGCGGCGCCGCGGGCGAGGCCCTGGACCGACGCCGGGGGAGGCGGGCTCCTCGCCGCCGGCCGGCTCGACCCCGGCCTCGGCGACGGCGCTCAGGTAGCGGACGAAGTCGCGGGTCGAGCCGTGCGGCTCGCGCCGCGCCCAGGCGGAGGCGAGCTCGGCCAGCCGCGAGAGCCCGAGCAGCCGCTCGGCCACCTCGGGCTCGGCGGCGAAGAGGCGCTGGCGGCGCAGGCCGACCCGCTCGATCAGCCGCCGCACGAAGACGTCGGCGCGGCGTTCCTCCATCGCCGCCGAGGCTTCGCCGTAGAGCTTCAGGAAGGACTGGATCCGCTCCCGCGCCTCGGGCGGGATCTGCGGGCTTTCCAGCGCCGCCTCGCAGGCGGAGACCATGTCGAGCTTGCGCCGCCGCGCGATCGTCGTCAGCCGCGCCAGGTCGGCGGAGCGCAGCTCGACCGGCGGCCGGGTCAGCGCCCGCGCCGCGGCCGCCGAGTCGTCGGGATCGGCGAGCACCCGCAGCCAGGCGATCGCGTCGCGCACCTCGGGGCGCTGGAAGAGCGCCGCCGGGCCGGCGAGGTGGAAGGGGATGCCGCGCTCCTCCATCGCCGCCGCGACCGGCCCGCCCTTGGCCGCCGGGTCGTCGATCAGCACGCAGATCTCCTCCGGAGAGGTCCCGGTCGCCAGCAGGTGCTCGACCTCGCGGGCCACCGCCTGCGCCTGCGCCCGCTCGTTGGTGCAGCGCCAGAACCGCACCGCAGGCTGGCGGAACGGCTGCTCGAGGAGGATCGAGGGAGCCTCGACGGTGAGCCTCGGCGGCGGCGTCCTCGCGCGTAGAGGTGGTTCGGGTTCTCGCTCGGCGAGCTTGGCGAGGATCGCGCGCTGGGCGGCGGTCGTGTCCTCGTACTCGTCGACCATCAGGTGCGGGAAGCGGGTGGCGATCTCGGCGCGGACGTCGGGGCGCTCGTGCAGAAGCTTGTTGAGGATCAGGAAGACGTCGCCGTGGTCGAGGTTGCCCGACTCGGCGAGGATCCGGTCGTGGGCGGCGCAGAACTCGGCCAGTCGGGCTCGGGCGGCTCGGAGCCGGCCTTCAGCGCGTCGATCCGCTCCAGCAGGCGGGCGAGCAGGCCGGCCGGGTTGCCGCGGATCTCGTGGTTGCGCAGGGGCAGCTCGTCGAGGCGGTCGAGCAGCATCGCCAGCCGCTCGGCCGGGCCGAGGACGTCGAAGAAGGGGTCGAGGCCGGCGGCGGTCGAGTGCTCGCGCAGCAGGCGCTCGCCGAGCGCCTCCCAGGTGCCGATCCAGAGCTCCTCGTAGGGAGCCTCGCAGCAGCGCCTCGACGCGCTGCCCGCAGGCGCCGGGCGGTGGCCGGGTCGAGGTGAGGACGAGGATCCGCTCGGGCCCGATCCCCGTCTCGGCGAGCCGGGCCAGGCGGCGCGCCAGCACCTCGGTCTTGCCCGTGCCGGGCGCGCCGAGCAGCAGCAGCGGGCCGCTCGCCGTGCTGCGACCGCGCGCTGCTGGGCCTCGGCCAGAGTGAGCATGGTCCAACGCTAGCGAGTGCGCGGCCTCCATAGGATGAGCCGCGATGGACGTTTTTTCCGCAGACTGGCTGGGAATCTGCCGCCGCGCGGTGGCCGCGCAGCGGGCGATCTTCGACGAGGTGCGCGGGATCGAGGCGCGCACCGTCTACGAGGGCGTCGGCGAGGGCGGCGACCACACCCTGGTCATCGACCGCCGCTGCGAGGACGCGGTCTTCGCCGAGCTCGAGGCGCTGGCCGCGCAGGGCGCCTCGTTCGTCGCCGTCTCCGAGGAGCGCGGCGAGGTCGAGCTTCGGCGACGGCGGCCCGGCCCGGGTCGTGATCGACCCGATCGACGGCTCGCTCAACGCCCGCCGCACGCTGCCCTCGCACAGCCTCAGCATCGCCGTCGCCTCCGGTGACTCGATGGCCGACGTCGAGTTCGGCTACGTCTACGACTTCGGCGCCGGCGAGGAGTTCGTCGCCCGCCGCGGCGAGGGCGCGACGCTCGGACGGCGAGCGAATCGAGGTCGGCGACGACGGCGAGAAGCTGGAGCTGCTCGGGCTCGAGTCGGCCGAGCCCGAGTGGGCGCTGCCGCCCTCGAAGCCCTCGCCGGCCGCGTCTACCGCCTGCGCGTGGTCGGCTCGATCGCGATCACCGCCGCCTACGTCGCCGCCGGCCGCTTCGACGCGATGATCAGCCTGCGCCCCTGCCGCTCGGTCGACGCCGCCGCCGCCCAGCTGATCGTCCGCGAGGCCGGCGGGCAGGTCGCCTTCGGCGAGCTGGCCGCTCGAGCGAGGCCCCGCTCGGCCTCGACGCCCGCTACCCGATCGCCGCCGCCGCCGGGCGAGCGTGGCATGGCGATCGCGCGCGCCGGCGCAGTAACCAGCGCGCGCAGGCGGGTTTAAGAACGTGTGTTCGCGTAAGAACGTATGTTCGTTACACTCGCGAACTCCTAGGCAGGAAACCCGCAGACCGAAGGGATTCATCTTCAATGGCAACGCAGAGCAAAGGCAGCAAAAGCCAACCGGCCACCAAAGCCGACAGCAAAGGCCCACGGCCAGCCGAGAAGAACCAGGCCCGCAGCGTCGCCGAGACCGCCGTCGACCTCCCCGTCGGCGCCGTCCTCAGCGTCACCGATCGCGTCAGCGAGCTGGTCGAGCCGTTCACCGACCGCACCGCCGCCGAAAAACAGCTCAAGTCCTACCGCACCGAGCTGCGCCGCCGGGTCAAGCGCACCGAGCGCCGCGGCACCACCGCCCGCCGCAAGGCGACCACCGAGGCCCGCAAGACCCGCAACCGGGTCGAGCGCGAGGCGCGCAAGCGCCAGCGCACGGTCGAGACGACCCTGAAGCGCAACCGCACCGAGGTCGAGCAGCGCGTCCGCAAGCGGTCGACCTTCTGCCCGTCTAAGTACCCAGCACCGACACCGGCAGTGAGCCGGCTGGCTCGAAGGGCCAGCCGGCTTGCGCCGGGGCGAACGCCCGGAACTGGAAGCGCACGCCGCGGCTGTCGTCGTCGGCGAAGCGGTAGGGGTAGCGGAAGCGTCCGCGCGGGTCCGTCCGGACGCGTGCGGAACTCGCTCCAGGGCAGGCCCGGGAGGCGGAACTGGAGCTGCACCGCCTTGCCGTCGGCCGGGTATCGCCGCGCCGGCGCTGGCCGACCTTGCCGCGGAAGACGACCGGCCGGCCCGCCGACCCTGGCGACGCCGGCGGAAGACGCGCAGGACGACGCGGCTGCGCACCGTCAAGGCCAGGGGCCGGCTGCTGGCGCCACGCGTCGTCGCGGTCGGCGGCGGCCGATGGCGATCGACCTCGCGGCTCGGTCCCGGCGCGAGGCGGATCCTGAAGCGGCCGCCGGCGTCGGTCCGAACGCGTGGACACGCGTTCCCGCGGCGGCCGCCCGGCGGCGAAGCGCTCGACTACCCGCACCGGCACGCCGGCCAGCGGCGTCCGGCGGCCGACCAGAGCGCGGCCCGCAGAACGCGGTGCCGCGGCCGTAGCGAACCGCTCGCTCGCCGCCGCTCGGCTGATGAGCGTGACCGCGACCTTGAGCGGGCTGTGCAGCCGCATCGGCGAGCCGTCGGCTCGGCTGCAGCGTAGACGGTCGCGTTCCCGGCCGCGTCGTAGGCGGTGGCGCGGAACTCGTACTCGCCGGCCGGGTAGGCGCTCGGAGTCCCAGTGGGCGCGCAGGGCTCCAGCCGACGATCTGCGTCGGCAGCGGCGCGAAGCGCTCGCCGGAGCCGACGCGGCGGACCGCGATCGAGCCCCGGCTGGGGTCGAGGCCGGAGAGCGAGTCCGTACGCCCGGGCCTCGATCAGCTCCGGGTCCCGGGCGTCCTGGGCGGCAGCGAAGGCGAGCGTCGGGGGCTCGCGGTCGATCTTGACCACCGTCGCCGCGGGCGGGCGGTTCGGCCGGCCGTTGACGATGCCGCCGTCGGCGACGTTGCCGGCGGCGTCGCGGGCGTAGTAGGCGACCGTGTGGACGCCGGACGCCGATCACGGTTGCCGTGACGCCGTGTCGCCGCGGCGCCGTGATCGGCGTCCCGCCGTCGACTCGGATCGCCGTGAAGGGCCCAGCCGGTGCCGGTCGGCTCCATGCCCGAGGCTGCGTCGATCGGCGGTCGCCGTCAGCGTCAGCGGCCGGTTCGACCAGCGCCCCGGGCACGCCGGCGAGCCGGGTCACCGGGTCGGTCTTGTCGACGCGGAGGATCGCGGTGCCGACGGGCGCCGAGCGCATGCCCGAGCCGGAGACGGCGACC
Source organism: uncultured Solirubrobacterales bacterium (assembly GCA_963702065.1). GTDB lineage: Bacteria > Actinomycetota > Thermoleophilia > Solirubrobacterales > 70-9 > VRUE01. Next base: position 2,255,208 of record OY969705.1, on the reverse strand, counting down.
GCGTGCACGTAGCTCAGGTCCCTCGGGAAGCTCGGCGATCGGCAGCGTGTCGCCGGCGATGCCGCCGCGCAGGTCGGTCTCGGCCGTCGGTGCAGACGGCGCGCCGGCGCACGGGCTTCGCCGTCGGCTGACGGTCGATCGAGACGGCGTAGCCGCGGATGCCGGAGAGCGGCGGGGGACCGCGCGGGTGGCTGAGGCGGAGCGTGTAAGGGAAGGCCGAGCGGCCGATCCAGCCGCCGGCGGGCGAGCGGCTCGACGTGGCCCGGGCGGGCGTCGTCGAAGCGAAGCTTGGCGCTGACCGCCGGGCCCTCGCGCCGCCGCCGTCCTCCAGCCAGACCTCGGCCGTGTAGGCGCCGGGAGCGGCGGAGACGCTGAGGTGCTCGATCGCGGTCGCGCCCAGGCGCAGGGTCGTCTCGGCGACCAGCGACGCCGCCGCGGGGCTCGAGCAACCGGTAGTGGACGGCGGCGACGCCGGGCGGGTTGCTCCAGCGCAGGGCGAAGCTTGCGCTCGGGGTGCCAGCTGTCCTCGCCGCCCTCGACGCGCAGGTCGAGCGGCTGCAGGACGCCGTCGCTGCCGCGGCCGACCAGCGCGACCGATAACGCCAGGACGGATCGCAGACGATAACGCCAGGCGATCGTGAGGTGCAACGTTTCTCGTCCTCTTGGAGCCGCAACGCGTTGCAGTGGGGTGGGCCTGCTGTCATGGGCCGAACTCCCCGGCCGCGGAGCCGCTCGAGGCTCGGGGCGGCCGTGGCTTCGCCGCCGGCGGCGCCGGTTCGGGCGCGGGCGCTTCGTATTCGATCGCTCCCGCTGCCGTGGCGCTGGGTTCGGCGCTGACCGGGTCGGGCTCCTCTTCCTTTGCCGTGGGGTGCCGCTCCGGCTTGGCTTGGCGGAGCTTCGGCCGGTGCTGGCGCCGGCTCGTAGTCGACCGCCTCGTCTTCGCTCGCAGCGCTCACGGCTCGGCGCCGGCCGGTCGATCGCCGGCTTCGCGGGCGGGATCGGCGACGAGCGGCGACGCCGGCAGCACGCCGGTCGCCACGCACGCAGCCGCGCCGCCGGCGGCACCGGCGCAGACGCGCCAGCAGCTTCGCGAGCGCCGCCATGCCGGCCCCGCGCGAGCCTCCGGCGGCGGCGACCTGGGTAGCCGCCGAGTCGCCGCCGCCGACTCCAGGCAGTCGCGAGCCGAGGCCGGCGAGCCAGCTCCTGCGCGCGTTCGAGCAGCGAGCGCGAGGGCGGCAGCGCCGGCAGCCAGCGCGCCGCCGATTCGCGGCGCCGCCCGGTAGGTGCGCATCGTCGCGCGGCAGTGGGCGCAGGCCCGCAGGTGCTCGCGCACCGTCGTCCGCGTCGCGCGGCGCTCGCCTCGCCGTCGCAGAAAGCGGAGAGCAGCGGTCGCAGCTCACGGCAGCGGCTGCCGTCCTCGCTGCTGGAGAGCGAGCGCGCGGAAGCGGTTCGCGGCCCTCGGCCAGGCAGGCGGTTGATTTTCGTCTGGCTGAAGCCGGTCAGCTCGCCGATCTCGGCGTAGGAGTAGCCCTCGGCGAGCAGGCTCAGCGCGCGCAGCTCGGCCGGCTTCAGCGCCCGCAGCGCCTCGCGGCTGCGGGCGATCGTCCTCGCGGCGCTCGGCCTGCTCGTCGGGGCCGTCGCCGCGGGCCGGGATCAGCGCCACCGGGTCGGCGTCGCGCCGGTCGCGGCTCGCGGCCCGCTGGTAGCCGAGCAGCTTCTCGCGGCTCTGGCGCACCGCCAGCGCCTCGTGCTTGGTCACCGTCTGGGTCCAGCGGATCAGTTCGCGCGGTCGGTGGTCGGCGCTTTGGTCAGGACGATCTCCAGGGCCCGCTGGTAGGCGTCCTCCGCGTCCTCGGCGTCGAGCGAGTAGCGACGCGCCGTGCGTCTCAGGGCCGCCTCGTAGCGGGCGATCATTTCGACCGCGGCCCGCTTGCGCGCCGCGTCGCCAGTGGTCCGTGCAGTCGCTTCGCTGCTCCGCGTCGCCGTCGATCTCCCCTGGCTCATCCGCTGAGCTCCCCTGCACCGATTCAGATCCGTCGTCCCAAACATGCCAAGCCAATCGGCGACGGAGCGCAGGTTCTCCCCCCTGCTGGACGAGTGATCGGGCCGATATCACCGCAAATTGCGACAAATCAGACCCGGTCAGCCCCGTTGCCGGAGCGGCCGATAGCATCAGCGGCCGATGAGCACCTGCGTGGTCACCGGCGGCGCCGGCTTCCTCGGCTCCCACCTCTGCGAGCACCTGCTCGGCAAGGGGCACCGGGTGATCTGCATCGACAACCTCGAGACCGGCTCGCTGCAGAACATCGAGCACATCCGCGACCCGGCCTTCGACTTCCGCCACGTCGACATCATCGAGTACGTCGACATCCCCGAGGACGTCGACTTCGTCTACCACCTCGCCTCGCCGGCAAGCCCGATCGACTACCTGCGGCTGCCGCTGCACACGCTCAAGGTCGGCTCGCACGGCACCCACCACATGCTCGGCGTCGCCAAGTTCAAGCGCGCCCGCTTCCTGATCGCCTCGACCAGCGAGGTCTACGGCGATCCCCAGGTCCACCCGCAGACCGAGGACTACTGGGGGCACGTCAACCCGATCGGGCCGCGCGGCGTCTACGACGAGGCCAAGCGCTACGCCGAGGCGATGACGATGGCCTACCACCGCCAGCAGGGCGTCGACACCTCGATCGTCCGCATCTTCAACACCTACGGACCGCGCATGCGCGCCCACGACGGGCGCGCGATCCCGACCTTCCTCCGCCAGGCGCTCGAGGACCGGCCGCTGACCGTCTTCGGCGACGGCTCGCAGACCCGCAGCTTCTGTTACGTCGACGACCTGATCCGCGGCATCGTCGCCCTTGCCGAGTCCGACGTGCACTCGCCCGTCAACATCGGCAACCCCAACGAGTTCACCCTGCTGGAACTGGCCAAAGCCGTGATCGAGGTGACCGAGTCGCGCTCGGAGATCATCTTCGAGCCGCTGCCGACCGACGATCCCCAGCAGCGTCGCCCGACATCAGCCGCGCCCGTGACCTGCTCGGCTGGGAACCCAGCATCGAGCTGCGCGAGGGCCTGCAGATGACGATCGAGAAGTCTGGCGTCGAGCGGTTGGCGGGGGCTTCGGACTGAGCGGGGTGGGCGTCGGGCGGAGGTCCGCCGGACGCGCTTCGCGCTGAGTGTCCGGCGGACCTCCGCCCGACGCCTCGCTCAGATTCGCAGTCCCGCTAAGAGTTAGGCCGGGACAGGTACTTCGTCGGCTGCTGCCACGTCGCTTGTTCTATAGAAGGCGATCGACGTCGGGACGTTGGTCAGCTCCTCGCGCATCGCGTTGAAGGTGCGCATTGCCGCCGTCTCGGTTGGCCAGCCGTAGCGGGCGAGGAAGGCTTCGGAGCCGCGCTCGTCCGGGGCGCCGACGGTCGATTCGGTGAGGGCGCTGGCCAGGGCGGCCATGCCGCGGCAGAAGTCCTCCTCGTTCCAGCTGATCCGCCCGGCGTCGTCGATCTCGACGAAGCCGTTCTCGGCGAGGAAGCTGAGTTCGACGTAGGCCGCGCCGGGGTCGCCGTAGTACTTGGGCCCGCGCCGCAGGTAGTGGAGCAGCTCGGCCATGTGCGTGGCGCACATGTCGAGGCGGCTGACCCCGGTGATCGCCAGCCAGGGCTCGGAGATCGTCATCAGGAAGCCGTAGACGTCGGCGATCGCCTCCTGCAGCGCCATGAACGGCTCGATCCCGAGCGTCTCCATCCAGCTCGTCGTAGCAGGTCGATGGCACGACGACGTTGTGGCCGTGGTCGTGGCCGCGGATCCACGGCATCAGCGTGTCCTCGATCGGCACGTCGGCCGCCCGCATCGGCCCGCTCAGCAGCGTTTCGGCGAGCGGGATCGTGATCTCCGTGTAGCGCGCGAGGTGAACGTTGCGCATGTAGAGGGTGCGCTGTTCCTCGATCGGCAGCCCGTCGACGCCTTCGTCCTCGGGCATGAAGTAGGCGAAGTGCTTGGGGTGGCCGGCCGCCTCGCCGGCGGAGATCAGCAGGTCGGTGACGTTCATCGGCAGCTTGAAGGGCGACGCTCATCCCGTTGGCGCCGATTTCGGCTTCGGCCGAGGCCAGGGCCTGCTCGAGCGAGCCGTCGAGTTCGTCGAGCAGCTTCTGCTGGCGCTCGTCGCGGGCAGCGGCGACGAACGAGTGCAGCCCGACGCGCGTCTTCATCCGCCAGGTGCAGAGCGGCCCGCAGACGATCTCCAGAGCGGGGGGTGAGCCGCCGCGGGCGATCTCGAGCGTCATCTCGCGGTGCTCGATCCCGCCCGCGAGAGGCCTTTTGCGCGCAGGCGGACCGTCTCGGCGCTCTCATCGTCGATCAGGTCCGCCAGCTCGCGCATCGTTTCGGCCATCTCGCCGCGCAGGACGGAGGCGACGTTCTCGGAGAGGCACTCGCCCTCGGCGCTCTGCAGGCTGCGCATCGCGTCGCTCTGGGCGGCGAGCTGGAGCAGCAGCGGCATCACCTCTGCGGCGTTGGTCGGCGGCTCGTCCTCCAGCCGCACGTGGCCGACCCCGTGCTGGTCGTCGATCGGCCAAAACGGCGGCAGAAGCTGTGGAGCGCTGCGACTGGCCAGCTGCGACATCTCCCTAATCCCCTTCCCCTCCAGCATGGCTCGGCGCCATGCGCGCTTTGAGTCCACGATCCGGAACCGCCTACTAGCTGCTCCGGTACGGGCGAAGGTACAGAAGGGAACACACAAATGCAACTTAAATAGTTGAGCAAACTAGACCAGCGGTCGGCGGCACGGTGACGGCGGTGCTTGGCCGCGATGCTCCGCTCCCACATATCCTGTTGGCATGGCTACCGAAGAGACCCACCGCACGATCGCCCCCGTTGTCGGCCCGGACGACGAGCGCGTCTTCACCGATTCCGGCATCGAAATAGAGCGCGTCTACGACGCCGACGACGTCGCGCCCGGCCTGGAGGAGCGCCTTGGCGAGCCGGGGGCGCCGCCCTTCACGCGGGGGATCCACGACGGGATGTACCGCGACCGGCTCTGGACGATGCGCCAGTACGCCGGCTTCGCCACGCCGGAGGACACCAACGAGCGCTACCGCTACCTGATCGAGCACGGCTCGACCGGGCTCTCGATGGCCTTTGACCTGCCGACCCAGCTCGGCCGCGATTCCGACGACCCGCTCTGCAACGGCGAGGTCGGCCGCACCGGGGTGCCGATCGACACGATCGAAGACATGCGGATCTGCTTCGACCAGATCCCGCTCGACAGCGTCTCGACCTCGATGACGATCAACGCGCCCGCCGCGGTCCTGCTGCTGCTCTACGAGCTGGTGGGTGAGGAACAGGGGGTGCCCTCCGAGAAGCTGCGCGGCACGGTCCAGAACGACGTGCTCAAGGAGTACATGGCGCGCGGCAACTACATCTACCCGCCGGTTCCGACGATGCGCCTGACCACGGACATCTTCGAGTACTGCCACCGCAACGTGCCGAAGTGGAACACGATCTCGATCTCCGGCTACCACATCCGTGAGAAGGGCTGTTCGGCCGTGCAGGAGGTGGCGTTCACGCTCTCCAACGCGATCGCCTACGTCGAGGCCGCGCTCGAGCGCGGCCTGAAGATCGACGAGTTCGCCCCCCGCCTCGCCTTCTTCTTCAACGGCCACAACCAGGTCTTCCAGGAGATCGCCAAGTTCCGCGCGGTGCGGCGGATGTGGGCAAAGATCGTCGCGGAGCGCTTCGGGGCGCAGAACCCGAACTCGATGAAGATCCGCTTCCACACCCAGACCGGCGGCGTAACGCTGCAGGCCCAGCAGCCCGAGGTCAACATCATCCGCGTCGCCCTGCAGGGCTTCGCCGCCGTCTGCGGCGGCACCCAGAGCCTGCACACCAATGGCTTCGACGAGGCGCTGGCGCTGCCGACCGAGCGCTCGGCCCGGATCGCCCTACGCACCCAGCAAGTGCTCGCCCACGAGTCCGGCGCCGCCGACACCGTCGACCCCTTCGCCGGCTCCTACTTCGTCGAGTCGCTCACCGACGAGGTCGAAGCGCGCTCCTGGGAGCTGATGGAGAAGGTCGAAGAGCTGGGCGGCTCGGTCGAGGCGCTGGAGTTCATGCAGCGCGAGATCGAGGAGTCCGCGCACAGCTACCACGAGCGCTACAAGAGCGGCCAGGACATCATCGTCGGCGTCAACAAGTACGTCACCGACCAAGTCGACGACGTCGACATCCTCCGCGTCGACCCCGAGGCCGAGCAGAGCCAGCTCGCCCGCCTCAAGGCCTTCAAGGAGCGCCGCGACCAGGCTGGCGTCGACGCCAAGCTCGACGCCCTGCGCGACGTCGCCCGCGGCGAGGGCAACCTGCTCCACCCGATCCGCGCCGCCCTCGCCGCCGACGCCTCGATCGGCGAGGTCTGCGGCGCGATGCGCGACGTCTTCGGCGAATACAAGGGCGGCGCTTTCTTCTAATCCCGCGTCCCCGAGCCGCGTTCCACCGGTCAGGATTCGTCTAGGAAGAATTTTCCACACCCTGGTGTGGTCAATGTTGCTTACGCTCGCGGAGGAGCCGGGCGGCACGTTCGAGAGCTTCGCGAACGCGGTGGGTCTCGTACTTGATCTCGTAGTGGGTGAAGCGGAGCGGAGTCATTCCGGCGAGGACATGGGTGCGGTCACGGCGGGCGTCGCGTGCCTGCGTCGAGGGGGTGCGGTGATACCGGAGTCCGTCGGTCTCGACGACGAGGCCAAGGTCCGCCCAGAAGAAGTCGACCTCGAAGCCATTCACGATCTGTTTTGTCATGGGCATAGGAAGGCCCGCCGCCCCTGCGATTGGGCGAAAGAGAACCTCCAAGTCCGAGTCCGAGAGGCGGAAGGTGTACTTGTCGAGGAGTTGGCGCAGCGGCCGAACCCCCGCCTCGCCCGCGTGATCGACGAGTCTCAGGCGCAGCGTGTCAGGGGTGATGAGATTGCGCTTGTCGGCCTCGTTGACTGCTCGCTCGACAATCGGCAAGCCTGATTCCGCGGCGATGTCGATCAGCGTTCGCACGACGTCCGTGACCGGAATGCTTTGGCGAGAAACGATCTCCACCGCGCTCAGCGCCGGGCGAGATCGCACTCGAATGCCTGCCCGGGACAATTTCGTGTGGCGGGTCACGCTTATGTCGGTAGTACCGGGTTTCTCCGTTCCAAATCCCCACAGGGAGGCGGCGCTGTGGTGGCTCAGCGCTGTCCCTTCGCCGCCGGCAAGGACGGCCGTCATCCAGCGTCGCTCTCGGGTCAGCCGTGGCCAGCCAACCGCGTAGACGCCTGGCATGACCTGATGCAGCCGCCCCCGTGCTACTCGATGTTCGATTGCGCGTTTGCTGAATCCCAGCTCCAGCAGCTGCCGCCGCGCAACCACCCCATGCTGCTGTCCCGCGAGCTCCCAGGCCCGTCTGCTCCGCTTGTAGTCGCGCGCATCCGACATTGACCACACCTGAAGTGGGTCAATGTCGGATGAGCGCCCACTCTCCCCCCTGAACGGACTCGCCCAAGCGTCCAAGGTGGGGAGGAACAGGGCGCCGGGGGTGGAAGCGGCCCCAATGATCGAGGCCTCACGCACGCTGATGAAGTCCGAGCCGGAGCTGGCGGAGCTGATCGCCGATGTCGAAGGGGTCGAGGTGACGATGGCCGAGAAGGGCTTTGGGACGCGGGTTCAGCTGCGCGCCGGCGAGCAGTCCGGCCTCGCTGAGGCCGACCTCGAGCGCGTCCTCGACGAGCTCGCCGAACCGCAGAAGCAGCCATTCGGCAACGCTTAAGGCATCGCCGCTTCTCGGCGCGTGGGTAAATAGACTCCTGCGCCCGATGCGCGAGAAGAACCCGGTCACCCACGAGGAGAAGCTCTCCTACCTGCGCGAGCTGCGCGACGCCGCGATCAACTCGGCCTCCGAGGAGGCGGTGGAGAAGCAGCACGCGAAGGGCAAGATGACCGCTCGCGAGCGGGTCGAGAAGCTGCTCGACCCGGGCTCCTTCGAGGAGCTTGACGTCTTCGTCCGCCACCGCACCTACGACTTCGAGATGCAGAAGAAACGGCCCTGGGGCGACGCCGTCGTCACCGGCCACGGCACGATCGACGGCCGCACCGTCTTCGTCTTCTCGCAGGACTTCACCGTCTTCGGCGGCAGCCTCGGCGAGGTGATGGCGGAGAAGATGTGCAAGGTGATGGACCTCGCCGCCCAGGTCGGCGCGCCGGTGGTCGGCATCAACGACTCCGGCGGCGCCCGGATCCAGGAGGGCGTCGTCTCGCTCGGCGCCTACGGCGACGTCTTCGTCCGCAACGTCCAGTGCTCCGGCGTGATCCCGCAGATCAGCCTGATCATGGGTCCCTGCGCCGGCGGCGCCGTCTACTCGCCGGCGATGACCGACTTCATCTTCATGGTCAAGGAGACCTCGCACATGTTCATCACCGGCCCCGAAGTGATCAAGACGGTGACCGGCGAGGAGGTCGAGTTCGAGGAGCTGGGCGGGGCGATGAGCCACAACTCGAAGTCGGGCGTCGCCCACTTCGCCTCCGAGGACGAGGAGAGCTGCCTCGAGGACGCGCGCTACCTGCTCAGCTTCCTGCCCTCGAACAACCTCGAGGCGCCGCCGCGCTTCGAGCCCTCCGACGACCCGGAGCGCGAAGACGAGGATCTCGACACGCTCGTCCCCGACGACCCCTCCAAGCCCTACGACATGCGCGAGGTGATCGCCCGCGTCGTCGACGACGGCGATTTCTTCGAGGTCCACGAGCACTTCGCGAAGAACATCGTCTGCGGCTTCTCGCGCCTTGACGGCTTCCCGATCGGCATCGTCGGCAACCAGCCCGCCTTCCTCGCCGGCGTGCTCGACATCGAGGCATCGGAGAAGGCGGCCCGCTTCGTCCGCACCTGCGACGCCTACAACGTCCCGATCGTCACCTTCACCGACGTGCCCGGCTTCCTGCCCGGCACCGACCAGGAGTGGAACGGGATCATCCGCCACGGCGCCAAGCTGCTCTACGCCTTCACCGAGGCGACCGTGCCCAAGCTCACCGTCGTCACCCGCAAGGCCTACGGCGGCGCCTACGACGTGATGAACTCGAAGCACATGCTGGCCGACTACAACGTCGCCTGGCCGACTGCCGAGGTCGCGGTGATGGGCCCCGAGGGCGCGGTCAACATCATCTACCGCAAGGACATCGCCTCCTCGCCGACGCCCGACGAGCGCCGCCAGAAGCTGATCGACGACTACAAGGCCCACTTCGCCAACCCCTACTCGGCGGCCGAGCGCGGCTACATCGACGACGTGATCGAGCCCCGCGAGACGCGGCCAAAGCTGATCAAGGCGCTGCGCATGCTGCAGTCCAAGCGCGTCGCCCAGCCGAAGCGCAAGCACGGGAATATTCCCCTCTAACGTCTTCAGCGCCGCGCTTACAACCCTGGTCTAGCTAGGGAAGCTGCGCCGCCGCATCGCGCCGCGAGTGCCAGGTCGCCACGGAGGCGGCGGTCATCTCTTCCCAGGCGGCGTCCTCGCCGAAGTACTGCATGACGACGAAGTAGAGGAGGCCGGGAAGCATCTCGGGGGCCTTGGCGGCGTCGCCGTCCATCAACTTGGCGCACACAAGAGTGTCGATAGCGCCTACCATGAAGGTGGACGTAACTGGAGGTGGAGCTTGGCGAGTGGGAATCTCGCGGCGCGCGCTGTCAAGTGCGCGGGAGAGGCGCTCCATCAAATCGCGCCGTTGGGCGAGCGATCGCTCGCCGGCCGCATGGACCTCGACGAAGATCGCCTTCGCGAGCGCCGGCTGGTTGGCGCAGAACTCGAGCAGCTCGGCCATTCCCGCGCGCAGGCCCTCGCGCCAGCTCGGCTGGCGCTTGGCGGCGCCGATCAGCCGCTGGTAGAGCCAGGCGCTCGCGTCGCCGTAGGCCTGGGCGAAGCAGTCCTCCCGATCCTCGAAGTACTTGTAGAAGGTCGCCCGGCTCGCCTGCGCCCGCTCGATCACGTGCTTGACCGCGACCTGCTCGTAGCCCATCTCGCCGCTGACCAGGAGGACCGCCTCCAGCAGGCGCTCGCGCGGGGCTCGCGAGCGCAGCCCCGGGAAGGGCACTACCGCGGCAAGCTCCTCGTCTGTGATGGGTGCGCTGGGGGATTCCGACATCGGTCCTACCAGTTTTGCAAACAGTGACCTTTTGTCTAGGTATAGCAGCTTTCAAAAACTATTCGTGCACCAGAAAGCCCTAGAACGCAATGTTTTCTGTAAAGCAAGGAAGTAGACATCAGATGTATGTTTTGGTACCTTGGCGGCATGGCGGATTCGCGATCGCTCTCCGAAAGGCTCGCCACGATGCCCCCGGGAAGGCATTTGGTCCCGCGGGACTTCGTCACCCAGAACCAGCGCGAGCGCATGTTGCTGGCGACGGCGGAGCTGGTCGCCGAGCGCGGCTACCAGAAGACCACGATCGAGCTGATCGCGAAGACGGCCCGCGTCGCTCTCTCGACCTTCTACGAGCAGTTCTCCAGCAAGGAGGAGTGCTTCCTCGCCGCCTTCGACGAGACGATGGAAGCGGCGGCGGAGGTATTCGACGAGCTGCTCGACGACGAGCAGGACTGGGCCGATCAGATCGCCGCCGGGCTCGAGATCACGCTCGAGATGATCGTCAAAGAGCCGTCCCGCGCCCGCCTTTGCATCGTCGAGGCCCAGGCGGCCGGCGGGGAGGCGCTGGTGCGCTACCAGGGCATGCTGGAGAAGCTGGCGCCGAAGCTGTGCGAGGGGCGCGTCCACAACCCGCGGGCGAGCCGCTTGCCCGACGGGCTCGAGGTGGCGGTCGTGGGGGGGCTGGCCTGGCTCATCCACCAGCGGCTGCTGGCCGACCAGGTGGACGAGATCAAGGGGCTGCTGCCCGAGATGCTGCAGGTGACGCTGACCCCATACGTCGGCGAGGTCGAGGCGGGGCGCGCGGCGGACGCGGCGCAGGCACGCGCCGCCGCAGCTTGAGCAAAAGCGAGCGCAGGGGGAGGGCCGGGCTGATGTGAGAACCGGCAACGGAGGACCGCCGCGGGCGCTGGACGATCCCGTCCGTGGTCGGATCGCGGCGGCGATGATCGACCTGGTCGGCACCCGCGGCTACGCGCAGACCAGCATCGAGATGGTCTGCGAACAAGCCCGCACACGGCGCTCGCACTTCGACCGCTGCTTCGCCGGCAAGGAGGACTGCTTCCTCTGCGTCCACGACGAGCTCGCGGCGGAGTTCTGCGGGCGGGTGCTCAGCGCCTACTCCGGCCCCTCCTCGTGGCACGATCGCATCTGGGCCGCCGGCTGGGCCGCGATGCGCTTCCTTGGCGAGGACGCCATCCGCGCCCGCTTCCTGGTCGTCGAGGTGAACGGCACCGGCAACGGTGCCCAGGCCCGCCGCGACCAGGCCCTGCAGCGGCTCGCCGACATCCTCGACGGCGGCCGCGAGGAGCTGGAGAAGCCCGACTCGGTCTCCCGCTGCACCGCCGAAATCGTCGCCGGGGCGATCTACGGCACGGTCCTCGGCCGGGTCGAAGACGGCTGCCTCGAGCGCGGCGAGGACTTCCTGCCCGAGCTCGTCTACATGGCCGTGATGCCCTACCTCGGCTCGCGCGCCGCCGAGGACGAGCTGCTGGTCCAGTCGCTGCACTAGCGGGTATCGTCGTTCCGTGGCAAAGGGGGCGGCTCAAAAGGGAAAAGCGACGGAGTCCGCAGCAGCGGGTGCCTCGCCGCGCCTGCCCGCCGGCCGCCACGGCCTGCCGCGCGAGTTCATCGAGCAGAACCAGCGCGAGCGGATCATCACCGCCCTGGTCGACACCGTCGCCGAGCGCGGCTACAACGCGACCACCGTCGCCAACATCACCAAGGCGGCCTCGGTCTCCCGCCGCACCTTCTACGAGCACTTCGCCGACAAGGAAGCCTGCTTCCTCGCCGCCTACGACATGGTCGCCAACCACATCCGTTCCTCGATGCGCGCCGCGGCGGAGTCCTTCGCCGACTGGCCGCAGCAGGTGCAGGCGGCGCTGGCGACGATGCTGCGCTTCCTCGCCGCCGAGCCCGAGTTGGCTCGCCTCTGCATGGTCGAGCCGGTCGCGGCCGGGGGCGAGATCGCCGCTCGCTACCGGGCGACGATGCAGGACTTCGTCGGCATCCTCAAGGCCGGCCGGCCCGAGCACAGCGGCGAGCGCCCGCTGCCCGAGGCCACCGAGGAAACCCTGGTCGGCGGCATCGTCTCGCTGATCGTGCGCGAGATCAGCGCCGGCCGCACCGAGCAGCTGGAGAAGCTCCTCCCCGACCTGGTCGAGCTGATCCTCGCTCCCTATCTGGGTAACGAGGAGGCCGAGCGGCTGGCGCGCCAGGATCCGGCGCCAGCAGCTGAGTAGTCCTGTAGTTCTCTGCCGCTTTCTCGTCCGGCGCTCTTATGAGAACGGCGTCATTCATTTCAGAAACTTCCCCTTGCATTTGTAAACATTTCTTTTATGATCTTGCTCTAGCCCGCTGTCAGAACGGGCTATGGGCAGGGACATAACCGAGCCTCAAGGAAGCCGCTAAGGGAGCGGCCGACGGGCGAGACGTCTTCATCCGGACCTCGGCAAGCCTCCTACCCCAGGACCCGGGCCTCATCGACATCTATGACGCCCGCGCCCTCGGCGGCTTCCCGCCGCCCGCTCCCACCCCTGCCTTCTGCGAAGGCGAAGCCTGCCAGGGCCCGCCCTCGCCACCCGATGACCCGACTCCCGCCTCATCGAGCTTCGAAGGGGCGGGGAACGTGGTGCAGAGCCCAGGTAGCCGCTGCAAGAAGGGCAAGGTGCGTCGCAAGGGCCGCTGTGTCTCGCACTCACGTAAGTCCAAGGCGAAGTCGCACAAGCGCGCGGCTCGAGATCAGCACACGGTGCGGTAGGCGGCGGTGCGTAGATGGACAGTGGTTGCAGGATGAAACGGGCAGCAGCCCTCAGTCCCGATCCTGCCTCCTCGCGAAGCTGCGCGAGCTCTTAGCCGAACGACGGCCGCTGTTCGCGGCGGGGGAGGCCTCCGGGACGGTGTCCTTTGCGGGAACAGGTCAGTAGGCGCACGCGGCACGTGCGTGCCGAGGAGATTTGCTCGGGTCTTCTCGAGCGACTGGAGAGGCGCCGCCCGGAGCTCGAACAGGCCGTTCTCACTCGCGTCCATGCCCTCGCCGATCTCGATCATTCCACCGATTCCGAGTACGACCAGGGCCTGCGGGTAGCTGTGTCTTATCGGTACGACGACGATCGAAGGCTTGAATCAGTACGCCGAACCGATTGGTATCGGGGCTACGTTCTAGTCCGATGAGTAAACCTGGCGCCGCAATCTTGCGGCGTCAGGTTTCCGTTGGCGTACGACATATCATTTGCATCAGTGGCATCCGCGCCCCGCAAGACCTTGCTAGAGCCCGGCCACGAGGCCGAGTGGGCCGAGCTCAATCGTGAGAGCCTTCTGCTCCTGACCTCGACGGCGTTGTCGCCGACGCGAATGCCGTCGGTCTGCCTTATGTCGTAGTCGGCGGGGCCGGTATCGGCGAAGCTCTAGCTAAGAATTCGTAGCCTGAGCTCTTCGCAAAAGCTTGCCCAAGCCAATCGCGAGCGAAGCGAGGGACGTTCATGGCACTGACACCTCGAATTCCGGCGGCAGATGCTCTCCAATTCCGGTGTTAATCGTCCTCCAGTTCTGGAGTTTGCGATACTTACCCCGTGCCTGGAACGCTCTCGAGCTCCTACCGGCGTCGGCTTGGAACAGTCGTAAAACGACTGCTGGTCGATGAGCCGGTGGTTGCGGTGCACGGGGCGAGGACAGTGGGCAAGTCGACCATCGTGCGGGCTCTGGCGGAGGAGGCTGGGCGCTTGGTGGTCGATCTTGACGATCCGCAGACGCGCGATGCTGTGGCTGCCAGTCCCGCGACATTCGCGGCGGCAGATCCTCCTGTCTTCATCGACGAGTATCAGCACGTACCGGTGATTCTGGATGCGATCAAGGCGGAGCTGAATCGCGACCTGGGGCCGGGCCGTTTCGTGCTCACCGGCTCCACTCGCTACTCGAGTCTGCCCGATGCGGCTCAGTCACTCACTGGGCGTTTGCACGTTGCAACGCTTTGGCCGCTCTCGCAGGGCGAGATCGGCGGGGTGCAGGAGGGGTTTGTCGCGCGCTTGCTCAGCGACCCTGCGACCCTGGTTACGTCGGTCGCATCGAGCACCTCGCGTGAGGAGTACGTCGAACGCATTCTGCGTGGAGGTTTCCCGCTCGCTGTGGCGCGATCGGCGGGGGCAAGCCGCAATCGCTGGTTCGACGACTACCTCAAGCTTGTGATCGAGCGCGACGTCGCCGAGCTGTCCAACATCAGGCAGCGAGAGAAGATGCCGCGCTTGGCATCTCGCCTGGGGAGCCAGACCGCTCAGGTGCTCAATGTCGCGCGTGCAGCCGCGGATGTCGAGATCGAGAGTTCGACGGCGGAGCATTATGTGCGCCTTTTGGAGGCGGCCTTTGTGATTTACAGGCTCTCAGCCTGGGGCACGACCCTACGAGCTCGCTCCTCCGCGAAGCCAAAGCTCCATTTCGTCGATTCGGGCCTTGCCGGTCGGATGCTGCGAGTCACGAGCACGCGCCTGTCAGCCGCCCATCCTCAGGCGATGACCGAGCTCGGTCACCTGCTCGAGACCTTCTGCGTCGGCGAGATGTTGAAGCAGGCCAGCTGGATGGAGTCACCGGCGCAGCCGGGCCACTGGCGAACCCATGACGGCGACGAGGTCGATCTCGTGCTCGAACGCGATGACGGGGCGGTCGCGGCTGTCGAGGTAAAGGCAGGCGAACGGGTCACCGCGGCGGAGTTCCGAGGTCTCGCCAAGCTCCGTGACAGCCTTGGCGAGAGGTTCCTCGGGGGTGTCGTACTGCACCTCGGCCAGCGGGGCTATACGCATGACGACCGACTCCACGCCCTGCCCGTCGATCGCCTTTGGCTGGTAGGCGAGAGTTAAGGCATCGCGGTCGCTTCGGTCTCGATCCCGCCGCCCTCGACGCGCCCGCCACGACCGCCCCGCGATGTCGCGGTAGACCGGTTCGTTGTAGCGAAGTTCTCGAAGCTGAGGCCCTGAACCACTTCGCCGCTGAGCGGGTCGACGGTCCAGAAGGCGGCGATCAGCAGGACCGCGAGCGAGCCCAGGTAGCCGATCACCAGCCAGCCGACCGGGCCGGCCAGCAGGGCGCCCACCTGCAGGCGGGGGCGGCCCTGGAAGAGGGCGGCGAGCTCCCGGCCCACCGTCCTCTTCCTTGCGACCGCTTCGCTCATCGGTCGGCTCGCCGATCAGCCCTTGATCGTGGTCCAGGCCTGGACCCAGTCGTTGTAGTCCTTGCAATCGGTCGACCCGTTGCCGCAGTCGGCCAGCGGCGTCTCCCAGTAGTAGACGCGCTTCCAGAACCCGGGGTTGTCGGAGCTTGCCTCCCATGGCCTCGAGATCCTTCTCGAGGGTGGGGTCGGCCGGGACTGCCCAGAGGTCGGCGAGTCGATCGCTCGGCACCCACTGCCGGGTGCGCGCGGGCCCCAGTTGAGCGACGGGGCGCCCGGAGACCGTGATCGTGATCTCCTCGCCGGCCTCGGCCCTGCGCAAGACCTCACCGATGTGGTTGCGCAGCTCTTTTTGTGGAACCGTTGCCACCAGGAGCTGGGTAGCAGTACTGCTACCTGATTCGGCTAGGCAGCTACGCGGGGGTGGTCGAGGATCGCGACCAGCTCGGGGGTGAGCTCGGGAAGGCGCTCGGCGTCGTCGGCGGAGAGCCGGGTGTTGACGAAGGTGAGGGTGGCGTCGATCAGGCGCTCGTCGAGGCCGGCGGGTTGCGGAGAGTCGTCGGCTCCCCGCGGTGCGGCGCAGCATCGCGGCGAGGCGGGAGATGAGGATGCGGCGAGCGGCGCAGAGGGCGCTCGCCTCGAGTGGCGCTTGGGCGCTGAGCAGCCGGCCGAGGCTCGGGCTCGGCGGCGAAGAAGGAGAGGGCAGCGCTCGATGCCGATTGCGAGCGCGTCGCTCTCGCCAGTGGCCGGCTCGTCGCCGCTCGCGGCGCAGGCGGCCTCGATCTCGGTCGCAGAGGCGGTCGGCGGTCGCCACGTAGGCGGCGAGCAGGCAGTCCCAGAGGTTGCCGAAGTGCTTGTAGAAGGTGCTGGTGGAGACGTTGGCCCGCTCGCTGACGTGGGTGGTGGTGACGTTGGCGTAGCCGTGCTCGGCGAGCGCCTCGGCCATCGCCGCGAGCAGGCGCAGCCGCTGGTGCTCGACGCACCAGGTTGGCGGGGATGCCGTGGCGGCCGGGGGGGAGGCGGCGGGGGAGGACGGTGCCCGCCGAGAAGGGGCCATCCTCGGCCTCGGGAGCGACCAGACGCAGCTCGCGTCATCGGGCGCCCCCTTCGAGCCCGGCGCGGTCGCGCTCGAGCAGCTCCTTGGCCGCTTCGAACGCTTCGTCGGCCGCCTCCTTGCCGAGGTAGGAGCCGACCGCGAGGTGCATCAGCTCGGGCAGCGCGTCCCAGATGCGGCTCGGCTCGCCGGCGGCGAGCACGTCGCAGAGACAGGCCTCGATGCCGCCGACGACGAAGACGCCGGTCGCCTGCGGCGGCCCCTGGTCGGACTCGATCTCGGCGCGGACGCTGTCGAGCAGGCCGGCCGAGCCGCTCCGACCGCCTCGTCGTGCTTGGCCAGCGCGGCGCCGCCGGCGACCTGCACCTCGACGAAGAGCGAGCGGGCGATCGCCGGTCGCTCGCCGACGAACTGGAAGAGCCGGATCAGCCCCGCCTGGACGCTCGCCTGCCAGCCTGGCGCCGCCACCGCCGCTTCCAGCAGGCTGACCCCGAGCCGCTCGATCCAGGCCCCGTAGGCCTGCGCGAAGCAGTCCTCGAGGCTGTCGAAGTGGTCGTAGAACTGCTTGCGGTGCCCGCCGCTGTACTCGAGCACCGCCCGCACCGAGGCGCCGCGGTAGCCGACGCTCCCCGACGACGTGCAGGACGCCCTCCATCTCTCCCTCGCGCACCGTCGCGTCGGGGTCGCGCGGTCGGTCTGTCTCGACTTGGAGCGACTCCCTGGCTGTCGCGCAGGCTTCCTGTCGCATTGCGTTGCTCTCCTTGTCGCAGCTTCTCCGGCCTGCCGGACTGCCGTATAGAAACTACTCCTTTTTTTCCGGATATGAAAGCTTTTTAGAAAGAGCTATCCTCGGCCCATGCAGTACCTCTCGCAAAGACTCGCGGTCGAGTCGCCTGAAGACGCGGGCGGAGGAGCGGCCCCGCGGCCCCGTCGCCGGCGACCAGCGCGAGCGTCTGCTCGCCGCGACCGAGGCGCTGATCGCCGAGAAGGGCGCCGCCGGCGACGACGATCGAAGCGATCGTCAAGCTGGCCGGCGTCTCCTCCGTCACCTTCTACGAGCACTTCCGCGACAAGGAGGAGTGCTTCGTCGCGGCCTTCGAGCGGGCGGTCGGTGAGCTGCGAGGAGGAGGTGCGCCGGGCGATCCCGGCCGGGGCGGCCCGGGACGATCAGGTGCGGGCCGGCCTCGCCGCGCTGCTGACGAGCGATCGACGCCGAGCCGGCGCGGGCGCGGCTCTGCTTCGTCGAGGCGCAGAAGGGCGGGCCGCGGATGCGAGCCCGCTACGACGAGGCGCTCGACGCGGTGGCGGCGGAGCTCGCCGATCCGCTGGGCCAGGCGATCGCGGGCGGGCTGGCCTGGCTGCTGCGGGAGCGGCTCGAGCTGGGTGGGGGCGGGAGCGTGCAGGACCTGCTGCCGAGGATGACCGAGGTCATCCTCGCTCCCTACCTCGGCTGATGGCTGACGGAGCGCGCGCAGCCGCAGAGAAGCTCGCCGCCGGCAAGGAGCGGCTGCCGCCCGGGCGCCACGGCCTGCCGCGCGAATTCGTCACCGAGAACCAGCGCGAGCGCCTGCTCAACGGCGTCGTCGAGGCGGTGGCCGAGCACGGCTACAACGCGACCACGATCGGCAAGATCACCGACGCGGCCCAAGATCTCCCGCCGCACCTTCTACGAGTACTTCAGCGGCAAGGAGGACTGCTTCCTCGCCGCCTACGAGATGATCGACGAGCACGTTCGGGCCTCGATGCTGGCGGCCGGCGATCCCGCCGCGCCCTGGCCCGAGCAGGTCGGGCGCGCCTCGCCGCCCTGCTCGACGTCCTCTCCCGCGACCTCGCCGTCGCCCGCTTCTACCTGATCGAGCCGCTGGCGGCTGGAGGGGAGATCGCCGCCCGCTACCGCGACGCGATGCAGCTGCTGGCCGAGACGATCCGCCCCCCGGCGGGACCCGCCGAGCATCGACGTCGAAGTCCGCGACCAGGTCCTGATGGGCGGCATCGCCACCCTGATCGCTCGCCGCCTCAATGCCGGCGAACCGGCTCGCCTCCCGAGCTTCTCCCCGACCTCACCGCGCTTGTCCTGCGCCCCTATTAGAACCCGCGTCATTCATTTCAGAAACTTCTCCTTGCATTCGTAAAACGTTTCTTTTATGCTCTCGCCATAGCCCGTTGTCAGAACGGGTGGGAACAGGGACATAACCGAGCCTCGAGGAAGCCGCGATGGGAAGCGGCGGGCAGAGGGGCTCACGGGACAAGGAGAGAGATCTAGATGTTCTCGACGCTACGCACGCGATTCGGGATCCCCGGAGTCATCTCGGTGATCGCCCTCGTATTCGCCATGTTCGGCGGCGCTTACGCCGCCTCCAATTCTTCGGGCGGTGGGAAGGCGACCGCCTCCGCCAAGGCCAAGCAGGGGCCTAGGGGCAAGACGGGTAAGACCGGGCCCGCGGGTCCGGCCGGGCCTGCAGGACCCGCCGGGCCTGCGGGCCTCAAGGGCGATAACGGCGCCGCTGGCGCTAATGGCACAAGCGGTTCAGCCGGGGCCGCCGGCCAGAGCGTCAAAAGCGAAACCGAGCCGCCATTTGGCAACTGCGGCGAAGAGGAAGGTGTAAAGCTGACTTCTGTCAGTGGGACCAGCTATGTCTGCAACGGAGCCAACGGCTCCCAGGGACCTGAAGGCAAACCGTGGACAAATGGCGGAACACTCCCTCCCGGAGCCACCGAGACGGGCTCCTGGGTGATTAACGCCAACTCGGAAGTAACTCAGACATTTCTTCCAATCTCCTTCCCAATTCAGCTCGCAAGTGCTCTGGATGGCCAGCACGTTCATTACATGAACACGAGTGGGAAAGAAGTACGTGAATTCGAAGAATTCACTCCTGAGCACTGCCACGGTACAGCTGCGGCCCCGACGGCCGACCCTGGTCACCTGTGCATTTACACTACATCGCTGACCACCGGCGTTACAGGCGATAGCGCATTCATCTATGACGTTGGCACTGGTACCGAAGGGGCCTCCCCAGTCGGAGCCAATTTTGTGCTCCTAAGCGGCAAACTGGAAGGCTACGGCGATTGGGCAGTGACCGGCGCCTTGGTTCCTTAGTGACAGGAACAGCTCACTTACCGGGGCAAAGCGCGGTAAGTGAGCTGTGTAGCAACCAAAGAGCTTTCCGAGCTCAAGAGATTGGAGACGCATCAAGTGTTTTGTCGGCCAACCACATTTCCGCCAACCGCGAACAAGGCTGTCGCCACTCGTTCATCCGTCCCCATTCTTACCTTGGTGGCCATCGTCGGCTGTCTGATCTTTGGTACAGAAGTTGCCTCTGCCTCCAAGGAGGTAATTTCATATTTCGGATCTGAAAGCGGTAGCGGCAGCCTCGGTGGCAATTTTGACCGCCCCGGCGACATCGCGGTCAACAGCAGTGGCGCAGGCCCGGCTAGCCGGGGTGACATTTACGTCGTTGACAATGGCAACACCCGAATCCAGCGCTTCTCTCAAGACGACAATGGCACTCCCGCGAATCCTTACGACGATGACTACAAATTCGTCAGCGCATGGGGTGCGGGCGTGGAAACCGGAGGCGATAGCTACGAGGTCTGTTCAGTGGCCGCGAACTGCAGAGCCGGCATCGGCTCGGGCGGCAACGGTGGACTCGGGGCAGACCCAATCACAAATCCCAGGCGGAGGGCGATCACCGTTGATCAGGGCAGTGGAGATGTCTATGTGCTTGATCGCGCCAACTTCCGCGTAAGTGTCTATTCGGGCGACGGGGGATTTCTACGGTCCTTCGGCTGGGACGTGATCGCAGCGGGTCCTGACGATGCTGGAGTGGGTTTCGAGATTTGTGTATCGGCAAATGGCGATGTGTGCAAGAGCGGTGTGCCGGGAGGCGGTATCGGCCAGCTAGGAGGTTCTACGGTGGCTGTTACAGGTGCCGAAGGAATTGCTGTAAGCGCGCTCGGCGCTGCGGGCGCAGGGATCGTGTTCGTCGCCGATACTGTCAACAACCGCCTTAACACCTACGCACTCGACGGCAGTTCTCCCGCGAGTGTCGGATCGGCGTCGAGCTTTGGCACGGCCGGCCCTCTCGATCTCGCGACTGACTCTCGAGGGATCGTCTACGCAGAGGGAGGTAGCCAGCCCTCGGATTGGACGATCGCCCGCTATGACGCCCAAAACGCCAATGGAATCGGTTCAGTGTTCCTCGCGCCAATCTCCATCCCACCGCTGCTGACACAGGGCGGGGCGCAGGTTAACGCCGGACTTGAGGTCGAAGCCGATTCAGATGCCATTGGGCCAGATGCGGACGCACTGTACGCTCTTCGCGGCCTCGTTGAAGGCTCGGTAGTGCAACAGTTTGGACCACAAAACTCGCCGGGCGTCACCGCTCCACCGAGCGCGAGTGATGGCACGCACGGCACTCTGGCGACACTTAAACAGGCCACTGGCCTTGGAATTGATGAAGCCACCGGTCGTCTCTTTGTGAGTAGCTCGGCGAAAGTGAACGACGAAGCAGCCAAGTCCGGCGTGTACGTGCTTGACACTGCGGGCGGTCCCCCAACGGCGAGCCTCGACTCCATTAGTGACATCGCCTCAACCACCGCAAAGATCCACGCAACCATCAACCCCAACGGACCCCCGGTCACGAAATATCAACTTGAATATTCCACTGACGGGAATAAATGGATCCAGACGCCTCAGGTTGCGGTCGGAAGTCAGCAAACCTCGCAGACAATCGAAGCGGTGCTCAGCCCGCCGCCTGCTGGACTCCAGCCAAACACCTTCTACCATGTGCGCCTCGCGGCGGCAAAGGTGTTTGCTCCCGCAGTCACTACTTCCGAGATGACGTTTACCACTTTTGCTGAAGCGCCTACAGCGGAGACCGACGGCGCGCCGGTACGCACCGCTACTACGGCACAGCTAAACGGAAGAGTAAATCCCAACAGTAAGGCTACGAGCTTTTATTTTGAGTACGGAGCGGAGGGGCCGTGCGATGAAAACGCCTGTACTGCGACGGTTTCGCGGCCAGCTGGTGCAGGCGGCGTGCTTGAGTTTGTGGCCGCCGAAATTGCAGGCCTGCAGCCAAATACAACCTACCATTATCGCCTCGTGGCTGAAAATGGCGTTGGTTCGCCGAGCAACGGCAAAGACGCAACTGTAGTCACACGCGCTTCTGATTCTCCGCTTGCTCACGGCCACCGCCCTGGGCCCCCTGCGTCCGACCGCGCTTATGAGCAGGTTAGCGTGGCCGACTCGGGTGGTAATCCGGTTGGGGAAGCGACGGGATTTTCGGATGATGGTAATCGGGCCGCGTACTCGATCTCCGGGGGGACACCCATCTCGGAGACCGGTAGTTTTTTGAGCTTCTATTTCGCAGAACGAACCCCAAGTGGTTGGCAAACCAAGAATATTTCTCCCCCGAGGAACGCTTTGGTGGGCTCGGTGTGGTCGGTTAACCCCTCGCCTTCCGACCTGGCGACCATTAACGTTAGGAATTTTGATTCGGAAGGTGTCCTGAATACCATATGGCGACTTTCTCCTGAAGGTGAGCCGGTGCGGCTGTTCGATGTCTCACCACCGACAAAGCTTGGGATTCCGGGCGCGCTCGTTTCCGTCGTAATTCGAACCGCCGAAAACTCGCCTCGCTTGGTGCTTGGGCTAAGCGGCGGGGAACTGGATCCTGCCTACCCGGCGGCGGCAGCGAGGGAAAATCTCTACGATGTTACCTCGGGTTCTCCACACCTGGTTAGCTTGTTGCCTGGCAATACGGTGGCGGCCTGCGGTATTGGAAGCGAGCCAAATGCAAAGGTGGCGCTTTCCGCCGACGGATCTCTCCTTTTCTTCCCTAGTCAGGGTAGTAGCAACTGCGGCGGCCCGGGTGTAGGGGCTGGAGGGCCCGCGAGACTTTACGTGCGTGACCTCGACGCCGGCACGACGAGGCTGGTTACGCCGCCCCCGGTCTCTGGTAGCGAATGCGGCTCGGCTGCGGTCCTGCGCCTTACTTCGGAGGCCCTCTTTCTTTGGAGCCTGGATCGTCTGACCGCGGAAGACACGAACCCGGCCAGCTGCGATGGCACGACTCCCCCTGGGGGCGATATCTACCGCTATGGCCTCGCTGACGGCAGCCTCAGATGCGTCACGTGCGTCGTCCCGGGACTAGATGCCGATGTGGAAGCGGGAGGCAACAGGAATCAGGTCGCCGTTTCCGAGGATGGCTCCCGGATCTACTTCCGTAGCCAATCCCAAACTCCTCTGTTGCCCGGCGCTGCTGTCGGTGCGAGCGACAGCACCTACCGGCTCAACGCCGAAACGGGCCAATTGCGCTGGCTTGGGAAGGGGATTGTCATCGACCAGGTCAAGCGACTAATGACGCCCAACGGCTCGGTGGTGCTATTTGAGTCCAACGCTCCGTCGCTCAATCCACTGGGCGCGACCAGTGACAATGGCGGCACCCACCAGGCCTACCGCTATGACGATCTCAATGGCTCCGTTGTCTGCATATCCTGCCCGCAGGACGGATCTCCTCCGACAAGTGATACGGCGGCCGCGGATTTGCAGCAGTCCGCAGGTGGTGAGATAGCAGGCTTCGCGACAAGGACTGCACTCGCGCCGGCTGACCAGAACACCCCTCCGGCGGGGTCGAACCCAAATAGGGGCATAGACGTCTATGAGTGGCGTGACGGCCTCCTCCTTCTGGTTACCGATGGGCTCACGGATTGGCCGAATAAAGGGGAAGCGCACACGTGGGGAATCAGTCCATCGGGCCGTGACTTCTTCTTCACGGCGGCCGCTCAGTACACATCGGACGCGCTTGATGGTTATCAGCGCCTCTATGACGCTCGTATTGGCGGCGGCTTCGACTTTTCTCCTCCTCCTAAACCATGTCCGCTTGAGGTTTGCCAGGGGACGCCGAAGGGGACGCCCGAAGAAGTGCTGCCGGGATCAACTACCTTCACCGGTCCGAGCAACAAAGCTGCCATCCATCCCCCAGCGCGTTGCAGCAAGGGTAAGCGCAGGGGTCTGGAGGGCAAAGGTAAGAGGCGTTGCGCGAGGAAGCAAGGCCAGAAAGCCCGGCACAAAGCCAACAATAACCGGAGGGCTGGATGATGATCTTGCGACGAGTCGCACTTCTCATTGCCCTCAGCATTTTGGGAGGAACGGCGAATGCCCAGGCGGCTGCGCCATTGTTCAACCTCGACATCCACCACAACCAGACCAATTTCGCCCCCGGCGGTACCGGTGAGTATTGGCTTGAAGTCAATAACGTGGGCGATGCCGACACCACTGGCCCAATCACGCTGACACTCAACCTTCCCACCGGCCTCAGCCGCAGTTCGGTGCGACTGGCCATTGCCGATAACGGAGCCTTTCTTAATTATGGGGCCGCGAACTGGAGCTGTCCCGGATCCCCGGGAGACGCATCGGTCATTTGCACGACCACGTCCAAGATTGCACGGCACTCTCTCTCTCGGAACCTCTTTGTGACTGTCAATGTCAATGGTGCTTCGGGGGTTAAGTTCGCTTCGGCTAAAGTGTCTGGTGGCGGCGCGGCGAAAGCCGCGACGGCTATCGAGGAGACACCCATCGGTCCCGAACCAGCCGACTTCGGCATCATTCCTTCGACCTTCGTCCCCGACTTCTTCGCCGCAGATGGTCTCACAACGGAACGCGAAGCCAGCTCACATCCTGACCTTGCGACCTTCCCCTTTGACTTCACCTCGGTCGATGCGCCTAGCGAAGACAACCCGGCAAAAAAGGCGGAGTCAGGAAGCATACGTAATATTGTTGTCGACACACCGCCAGGATTCGTTGGTGTTCCCACGGCAGTCGGGGAATGCAATCAGGCGACGTTCACTGCGGGCGAATGTCCGGCGTCGAGTCAGGTAGGTCGCTTCGAGGCAACACTTGCCGGCCTCTTCCCGACGGAAAGCATTAACGCGCTAACAACTGGCGTATTCAATCTCGCCCATCCACGGGGAGTGGCTGCTGATCTCGCATTTGTTATCGCCGGTAATCCCGTGCACATCAGAGTGAGCCTCGACCCTGCGAACCGTTACGCGATCCGGTCTACGGTATCCGACATCAACGAGACGCTTCCACCCTTCAACCAGCGTCTCACCCTCTGGGGGGTGCCAGCTGCGCCCGCACACAATTCCGAGCGCTGTCAAGCGTTCGTCGGGGGTGGCCCTGGAGGTGGCGGCAACACCGGCGAGGAATGCTCGACCGACGCCACCCCCAAGCCCTTCCTCACCCTGCCCTCCCAGTGCGAAGACGACAACGTGATGCGTCTGCACCACTACGACTCCTGGCAGAACACCGGCACCTTCGGGCCCGAGATCGACTACACCCTTCCGGAAAGGATGACCGACTGCGACAAGCCCCGCTTCGAACCCGAAGTGGAAATCGAACCGACCGGCAAGCAGGCCAACACTCCGACCGGCCTCGATGTTCATGTCAAGGTTGCTCAGAGCGACAGCCCCAACGCTCTGGCAACCCCGCCAGTCAAGCGGATCACGGTGGCGCTGCCCGAGGGGATGAGCTTCTCGCCCGCCTTCGCCGACGGGCTGAAGAGCTGCACCCTGGCGCAGATGGGCCTTGGCACCAACGATCCGATCCAGTGCCCCGATGCCTCGCGGATCGGCGAAGTGAGCCTCTCCACGCCGCTGTTGCCGAAGGCCGCGGAGGGATCGATGTACCTGGCGGCCCAGGGCGACAACCCCTTCGGCTCGACCTTCGCCCTCTACCTCGTCTTGCACGACACCGAAGAACGCGGTGCCCTGATCAAGATCCCGGGAAAGATCGAAGTAGATCCCGCCACCGGGCAGATCACCACCGTCTTCAACGACACCCCGCAGTTCCCCTTCGACGACCTCACCCTGAAGTTCAGAAGCGGCCCCAGGGCCCCGCTGGTCAGCCCGCCCACCTGCGGCACCCAGACGATCGGGATCGAAGTCGCCTCCTACGCCCGGCCCCAGGACCCGATCGACGTCTCCAACACCTACGAGGTCACCGAAGGGCCGGGCGGCACCCCCTGCCCGCCGGATGCATCGCGGCGCCCCTTCGCCCCCAAGTTCAGCGCCGGCACCCTGAACCCGGTGGCCGGGGCCTATAGCCCCTTCCTCTTCCGCCTCTCCAGGGACGACTCCGAACAGGAGCCGAGCCGGGTCAGCGCACAGCTGCCCCCGGGCCTGCTGGCAAAGATCGCGGGCGTCCCCTTCTGCCCCGAGGCGGCCATAGCCTCGATCTCCACCGCGGAGGGAGCAGGAGCTTCAGAGCTAGGTAGCCCCGCCTGTCCCGCCGCGTCCCAGATCGGCTCGGTAAGCGCAGGCCTGGGAGCGGGCCCCGGCCCCAACTACTTCACCGGCAAGGTCTACCTCGCAGGCCCCTACAAGAGCGCCCCGCTGTCGGTGGCGGTAGTGGCCCCCGGCATCGCCGGTCCCTTTGACCTCGGCAACGTCGTGGTCAGGGCCGCGATCTACGTCGATCCCGAGAAAGCCCAGGCCAAGGTGGTCTCAGACCCCTTCCCGACGATCCTCCACGGAGTGATCTTGCGGGCAAGGGACGTCAGGGTGCGGGTCGATCGCTCCCAGACCACGATCAACCCGACCAGCTGCAACCCGATGGCGGTCGGCGGAGAGGTCTTCGGCACCGGTGGGGCGATCTTCAACACCGCCTCTCCCTTCCAGGTCGGCAGCTGCGCCAGCCTCTCTTTCAAGCCCAAGCTCTCCTTCCGCCTCTTCGGCGGCACCCACCGGGGAAGCCACCCGAAGCTGAAGGCAACCCTGACGATGCCCCCGGGCGGAGCCAACATCGCCTCGGCATCGGTCGCCCTGCCGCACTCCGAGTTCCTCGACCAGGCCCACATCGGCACCGTCTGCACCAGGGTGCAGTTCGCCGCCAACGGCTGCCCGGCCGCCTCGATCTACGGCACGGTGAGCGCCAAGACGCCGCTGCTCGACGAAACTCTCACCGGCCCGATCTACCTCCGCTCCTCCTCCCACCAGCTGCCCGACCTGGTCGCCGCCTTCAGGGGCGGCAAAATCGACGCCAACCTGGTCGGCAGGATCGACTCCGTCAACGGCGGCATCCGCAACACCTTCGACTTCGTCCCCGACGTCCCGGTCTCCCAAGCCACCTTCAACTTCTTCGGTGGCAAGAAGGGCCTTTTGCAAAACAGCAGGGACGTCTGCAAGGGCACACAGAAGGCAACCGCCGTCTTCAACGGCCAAAACGGCGACCGGCTGACCCTGCGGCCGGCGCTGAAGAGCGCTTGCGGGAGGGCGGGGAAGAAGCGCGCAAAACACAGGCGACCCTGACACGGGTCTCGACACGGTTTGCGCCGTTACCTCGCTGCGTACACCCCTGTTCGGCGACTTCGTCATTCAAGAGGTCGAGGCCGGCTTGGTGCGCGGAGCTCCCCTGCAGTACCGGATCGGCGCATCGGGGTCGGCACGCAATCGGCGATTCTCGGGATGTAGGGCAGGCGTCTCCTTGCACCGGCCCTTGGCAATTAGCTGGAAGACCGCAGAGCTAATAGCTTTGATCGTTAGGGCGACGTATCATCTGCATCGATGTCATCCGCGCCTCGCAAGACACTGCTAGAGCCCGGGCATGAGGCCCAGTGGGCCGAGCTCAATCGAGAGAAGCGGGAGTATCAGCGGCGCACAGCCCAGGCATTGACGCCTTCCGAGCGCGTTGCTTACGGACTGACGCTCTCCCGCCAGGCCGTACAGCTACTCGCCTCGACCATGCGTGCCGGCCATGTCCCACCCCGAGCCTTCTGGTCCTGACCTCGACGGGATCGTCGACGTTATGCGTGGCGGCTTGCCGCCGCTCGACTATGAGACGGTTGCCGCCGGCGCGATCGAGGGGGAAGTCGGGGGTGAGCCGGCCAGGTTCGCCGGTCTGCGCAGCGTGGTCGGTTTTAAGCGGCTCGCCGGCCGTCCCCAGGACAAACGCGATCTTGAAGAGCTCGAGGATCTCTACGGCGAGCTGCCGATAGATCCGATCCCCGGGCTTGACAGCTGAAGGCCAGCGGGGTCTCTCACGGCATCGCGGTCGCCTCGGTCTCGACCCCGCCGCCCTCGACGCGCCCGCCACGACCACCCCGCGCAGCCGCCGCGCCGCCCTCATCGCGCGTCAGCCGGTGCGCGAGGTACACCGGCACGATCGAGATCAGTACGACCAGCACGGCGACGACGTTGACGATCGGAAGCTGGCTGGGGCGGAAGAGGCGGGAGAAGATCCAGATCGGCAGGGTTTCTTCGCCGGCGCCGATCGTGAACGTGGTGACGATGATCTCGTCGAAGGAGAGGGCGAAGGCCAGGAGGGCACCGGCGGCGAGGGCGGTGCGCATGCTGGGCAGGGTGACGAAGCGGAAGGTCTGCCAGCTGTGGGCACCGAGGTCGGCCGAGGCCTCCTCGAAGGAGGCGGAGGTGCGGCGCAGGCGGGCGACGACGTTGTTGTAGACGACGACGATGCAGAAGGTGGCGTGGCCGACGATCACGGTCAGCAGCCCTAGTTCCACCCCGAGCACCTGGGTGAAGGTGTTGCTGAAGGCGACGCCGGTGACGATGCCCGGCAGGGCGATCGGCAGGATGACGAGAAAGGAAATCGTCTCGCGGCCGAAGAAGCGGTGGCGCGCCACGGCCAGCGACGCCAGCGTGCCGAGGATCATCGCGATCGCCGTCGCCGCGAGGCCCGCCTTGACCGAGGTCAGCAGCGCCTCGTGGACAGACTCGTCTTCGATCGCCTTCGGGAACCAGTCGAGCGTCAGCCCCGGTGGCGGCCATTCGAGGATGTTGCTGGCGTTGAAGGCGTAGATGAAGATCACGATCAGCGGGACGTAGATGAAGGCGAGGCCGATCGCCACCGCGATGCGGAGGGACAGTGCCGATCCTCTCGAGAGCCTCACCGGTCCACCCCTAGATGTGCTCGAAGGCGCCCAGCTTGCGGGCGACCAACAGGTAGGCGATCATCACGACGATCGGCACCAGCGCCAGGGCCGAGGCGAAGGGCAGGTTGTTGGAGATGTTGTTGAAGATCACGTTGCCGATGAACTGGTCGTTGGAGACCAGCCGCGGCGTGATGTAGTCGCCCAGGGTGAGGGCGAAGGTGAAGATCGAGCCGGCCACGACTGCCGGGAAGGAGAGCGGCAGGATCACCCGGCGGAAGGTCGTGAACGGCGAGGCCCCGAGGTCCTCGGAGGCGCTGATCAGCGAGTTGGGGATGCGCTCCAGCCCGGCGTAGATCGGCAGGATCATGTACGGCAGCCAGAGGTAGCTCATCACCAGCCAGACCGCGGTCGCGCCGAAGCCGGGGCCGCTCAGCCCGAACGGCTCCAGCGCCCAGTTGACCACGCCGCCGGCCGAGAGCATCGTCCGCCAGGCGTAGACCTTGACCAGGTAGCTCGACCAGAGGGGCAGCAGCACGGCGACGACGAGGATCGCCTTGCCGCGCCGGCTCGCCACCTTGGCCATGTAGAAGGCGATCGGGAAGGCGAGGATCGCGTCGGTGATCGTGACCAGGGCCGCGATCCCGACCGTACGGCCGATGATGTCGCGGTAGACCGGTTCGTTGTAGAGCGTTTCGAAGTTCTCGAAGCTGAGGCCCTGAACCACTTCGCCGCTGAGCGGGTCGACGGTCCAGAAGGCGGCGATCAGCAGGACCGCGAGCGAGCCCAGGTAGCCGATCACCAGCCAGCCGACCGGGCCGGCCAGCAGGGCGCCCACCTGCAGGCGGGGGCGGCCCTGGAAGAGGGCGGCGAGCTCCCGGCCCACCGTCCTCTTCCTTGCGACCGCTTCGCTCATCGGTCGGCTCGCCGATCAGCCCTTGATCGTGGTCCAGGCCTGGACCCAGTCGTTGTAGTCCTTGCAATCGGTCGACCCGTTGCCGCAGTCGGCCAGCGGCGTCTCCCAGTAGTAGACGCGCTTCCAGAACCCGGGGTTGTCGGCGTGGTACTTGGTGCAGAATTCTTTGTCTTCGGTCTGGTCGCAGGCCAGGCTCTGGGCCGGCGCCTCGCCGAAGTATTCGGCCACCTGGGCGTTGACTTTCGGTTCGACAATCCAGTCCATCCACATGTACATGCAGTTGGGGTGTTTGGACTCGGAGCTGATCATCCAGGTGTCAGACCAGCCCGTCGCGCCCTCCTTGGGCAGGAAGCCCTGGCTGGCGGGACTCGCCGCGACCGGTTTGCCGCTGCCCTGCAGTTCGAAGTACTGGTACTGCCAGGTCGTGCCGACCACGCTGTCGCCGCCGGCAAAGGCGGAGATCTGCTTGGCCGCTTCGGACCAGTATTCGCCGACGTTGGGCCGCTGTTCCTCGAGCAGGTTCACGGCCGCTTCGAACTGCTCTTCGTTGAGCTCGTAGGGGTTGTCGATCTCCAGGTCGGGCTGGTGGGCCTTGAGGTAGACGGCCGCGTCGGCGATGTAGATCGGGTCGTCGTAGGCGCTGATCTGGCCCTTGTACTTGGCCGCCTTTTTGGGATCGAGGATCACGTCCCAGGAGGTCGGGGCGGGTTTGACGTCGCCCGTGTTCCACATCAGCAGGTTGGCGCCGCGGCCGTGCGGGATGCCGTAGTTGACGCCGTCGAAGGTGTTGTAGGGCTGATCCTTCAGATCGGCGAAGATCGTCTTGTAGTTCGGGACCAAGTCGACGTTGACCGGATCGACGTCACCGCCCTCGACCAGTCGCGCCGAGGCGTTGCCCGAGGCCGAGACCCCGTCGTACTGGCCGGTGCGCATCAGCTGCACCATTTCGTCGGAGGTGCCGGCGACCTTGGAGCTGACTTTGCAGCCGGTCTTCTGTTCAAACGGCTTGACCCATTCCGGTTCGACGTAGCCGGCCCAGTTGACCAGGCTGAGCGATCCCTCGCCCTTGCCGACCTTCTGCAGTTCATTGCCCGACGTGCTGTCGTCGTCGCTGGAGCCGCAGCCGGCAAACAGGAGCATCACTGCCAGCAGGCCTCCGATGATCAGCCACGCCGTTCGCGCGGTGTTTGCATGCTGCGTTCTCACGATGGTTCCTCCTCTGTTGTCGAACCGCCACGGATGGCGACCGTTTGGTCTGGGCGCCAGCCCACTGTGACCTCCCTCCCTTGCTCGGAGGCAGCGCCTGGCGACGTGCCTTCGACGTTCTGGCGAACCAGTTGAAGCTCTCCGCCCTGCTCGAGGGCGACGGTGTAGCGGGTGAGCATGCCGACGTAGGCGACGTCGGCGATGCGGCCGCGCTCGGTGCGCAGGCCGTTGGGGGCCGCGGCGGGGTCGACCAGCTGCACCTTCTCCGGCCGGATCGTGAAGCGCGAGCCATCGCGCTCGAGCAGGTTGGAGACGCCGACGAAGCCGGCGACGAACTCGGTCGCCGGGCGCTCGTAGAGCTCCACCGGCGGGCTGACCTGCTCGATCCGGCCGTCGTTGAAGACGGCGATGCGGTCGCTCATCGTCAGCGCCTCGTCCTGATCGTGGGTGACGTAGACGAAGGTGATGCCGACCTCGCCCTGGATCGACTTCAGCTCGACCTGCATCTGCTCGCGCAGCTTCAGGTCGAGGGCGCCGAGCGGCTCGTCGAGCAGCAGCACCCGGGGCCGGTTGACGATCGCCCGCGCCAGGGCGACGCGCTGGCGCTGGCCGCCGGAGAGCTCGGCGGGGCGGCGGTCGCCGTAGCCTGGCAGCCGGACCATCTCCAGCGCCTCGTCGCGGCGCTTGGCCCGCTCCGCCTTGGCGACCCCGGAGATCCGCAGCCCGTAGGCGACGTTCTCACCGACGGTCATGTGGGGGAAGAGCGCGTAGTCCTGGAAGACCGTGTTGACCGCGCGGTCGTAGGGCGGGATTCGGCTGACGTCCTCGCCGGCCAATTCGATCGTGCCGCCGCTGGGATCCTCGAAGCCGGCGATCATCCGCAGCGTCGTCGTCTTGCCGGAACCCGACGGGCCGAGCATCGTGAAGAACTCGCCGGGCTCGACCTCGAGGTCAATTCCCGCAACCGCTACCACCTCGCCGTAGTGCTTGGTGAGGTTGGCCAAGCGGATGTCAGGTGTAGTAGCTACACCGAAAAGTTATCCGAGCAGTTGAGGAAAGCAAGGACAAACTCGCCCCGGCCGGTTGGCCGGAGCGGAGTACGTCCCAGGCGTCAGATCAGAAGCCCGCGGGGTGGCGGGGGACGAATCCGACGTTGTCGCGTAGGTCTTCGTGCCAGCGCGGACCGGTTTCGCCCGAGTCGCCGGAGGTGTCCCAGCGATAGCCGGCGATCTCGGCGTAGGCATGGCCGGAGTTGGTGTAGACGGTGATCCAGCGACCTTCGCCTTCGAGGCCCCAGTTCTCCATCGGGCCCGACGGCAGCGGGCTTTCGAGGAATTTGCCCCCGTGCAGCGCGTAGCTGACGGAGCCCGAGCAGTCGTAGCCCGCGATCCCACCAGCGACCGTGGCCACCGCCCCAGATATAGGGCTTGAGGCGAATTTTGTTGGCCGCGGCGATTACTGACTTGACTGCGAGCCGGGGCGGATTTGGGCGGGATCAGCATCCCGTTGGGCAGCAGCCGCGCTTTCGCCGTCGGCGTGCAGATGTCCGTTTCGGCGGGAGAAAGTCCGCCACCACCGCAATCAGCAGAGGCCGATGCGGGTACAAGAGCGATAACAGCCAAAACAGCCGCAATAGCTATGCCTAGCTTGAATCTATGCCTGTTGTTGCGCAAACCGATCTCCTTCGTCGGCCTACGGGGTTAGCTGTCGGGCTGGCGCGAAAGGAGCCTGCGCCCCCACCCATGCCAGGTGAGTTAGCCCCGAAAACGTGGTTCCCCCGCTCCCGTGGCGCATGAGCGCACGGGACTCGGCGTTTCGGTTATTCGGAACGGCGGCAGTGTAGACGATCCGCCGGGCGTCTGCTCATGAAACACAAACATTTTCCGGATCGCCTGCATTTTGGGTGATTCGACACGTGGGCTGGTAGCTTGCGCGCTGCGATGGATCTTGCGGGGAAGACGGTGCTGCTCACCGGCGCCACGGGCGGTCTGGGCCGGGCGATCGCCAAGGCGCTGGCCGGGCGAGGCGCGAAGCTCGTCGCTCAGCGGCTCGCAAGGCGGAGGCGCTGGAAGCGCTGGCCGCCGAGCTGCCCGGCGATGCCACCGCGCGCTTCCCGCCGACCTCGGCTGAGCTCGGCGCCGCCGAGAAGCTCGCCGGCGAGGCCGGCCCGGTCGACGTCCTCGTCGCCAACGCCGGCCTGCCGGGCAGCGGCCGGCTGCCGGAGCTGACCGGTGAGCAGCTGGCCCGCGCCCTGCGCGTCAACCTCGAGGCGCCGATGCTGCTGGCCCGCGCGCTCGAGCCCTCGATGGTCGAGAAAGGCGCCGGCCACATGGTCTTCATCTCCTCGCTCTCGGGCAAGTCGGCAACACCGCTCTCCTCGATCTACAACGCGACCAAGTTCGGCCTGCGCGGCTTCGCCCTCGGCCTGCGCGCCGACCTCGACCCGCTCGGCATCGGCGTCTCGATCGTCTCCCCGGGGACGATCCGCGAAGCCGGCATGTACGCGGACTCGGGCGCCAAACCGATCCCCGGCCTCGGCACCGGCTCACCGCAGCAGGTCGCCGACGCGGTCGTCAAGGCGATCGAGCAGAACAAGGTCGAGATCGCCGTAGCCCCCCTGCGCCAGCGCGTACTGGCTCACTTCGCGCTCGCGACCCCCGGCATCTCGGTCAAGATCGCCAGCGGCGACGCCGGCCAGAAGGCCGCCCAGGCCGTCGTCGACGGCCAGCTCGACAAGCGCTAGCGCGACCTCCCTAGGATGGGAGATGTGAGCAGCAGCGACTCCTTCGGCGCCCGTTCGACCCTCGAGGTCGGCGGACGCTCCTATGAGGTCTTTCGCCTCGACGCACTTGCAGAGCGCTTCGACGTTGCTCGCCTGCCCTACTCGATCAAGGTCCTGCTCGAGAACGTGCTGCGGCTCGAGGACGGCGTCTCGGTGACCGCCGAGGCGATCGAGGCGATCGCCGGCTGGGACGCGGAGGCCGAGCCCAGCGTCGAGATCCCCTTCCAGCCCGCCCGCGTGCTGATGCAGGACTTCACCGGCGTGCCCGCCGTCGTCGACCTGGCGGCGATGCGCGACGCGATGGCGGAGATCGGTGGCGACCCCGAGGCGATCAACCCGCTGGTCGACGTCGACCTGGTGATCGACCACTCGGTCCAGGTCGACGCCTTCGGCAACGCCCGCGCCTTCGCCGTCAACGCCGAGCGCGAGTTCGAACGCAACCGCGAGCGCTACTCCTTCCTCAAGTGGGGCCGCGAGGCCTTCGACAACTTCAGCGTCGTGCCGCCGGCGACCGGGATCTGCCACCAGGTCAACCTCGAGCACATCGCCCAGGTCGTCTACAGCCGCGAGCGCGACGGCGTCCTGCAGGCCTATCCCGACACCCTGGTCGGCACCGACTCGCACACGACGATGGTCAACGGCCTCGGCGTGCTCGGCTGGGGCGTCGGCGGGATCGAGGCCGAGGCGGCGATGCTGGGCCAGCCGATCTCGATGCTGCTGCCGCAGGTGGTCGGCTTCAAGCTCAGCGGCGAGCTGCCCGAGGGCGGCACCGCCACCGACCTGGTCCTGACCGTGACCGAGATGCTGCGCGAGCGCGGCGTCGTCTCCAAGTTCGTCGAGTTCTTCGGCCCCGGCCTGCCGACGCTGGGCCTGGCCGACCGGGCGACGCTCGGCAACATGTCGCCGGAGTTCGGCTCGACCTGCGCGATCTTCCCGGTCGACGCCGAGACGCTGCGCTACCTCGACCTCACCGGCCGCCCGACCGAGACGATCGAGCTGGTCGACGCCTACGCCCGCGAGCAGGGCATGTTCGCCGAGCCCGGCGCGCCCGATCCGGTCTTCTCCGACCTGCTCGAGCTCGACCTCGGCGACGTCGTGCCCAGCATCGCCGGACCGAAGCGCCCGCAGGACCGGGTGCCGCTGGCCGAGGCCAAGGAGGCCTTCCTCGAGGCGATGGAGGAGTTCGACCCCGAGGCGGCGACGCAGCTGGGCAACGGCCGTCGACGAGGCGATCGAGGAGTCCTTCCCCGCCTCTGATCCGCCCGCCGAGGACCACGACGACGAGCGCGGCAAGCCGCGGCCGGCGGTCAGCGGCGTCCCCGCGGCGACGATCGCCGCGCGTGCAGCGAGGACGCGATCGAGGTCACGCTCGAGGACGGGACCACGGTCGAGCTCGACCACGGCCGCGTCGTCATCGCCGCGATCACCAGCTGCACCAACACCTCCAACCCCAGCGTCATGGTCGGCGCCGGCCTGCTCGCCCGCAACGCGATCGAACGCGGCCTCACCCGCAAGCCCTGGGTGAAGACCTCGCTGGCGCCGGGCTCGACCGTCGTCACCGACTACCTCGACAAGGCGGACCTGACCAAATACCTCGACGAGCTGCAGTTCAACCTGGTCGGCTACGGCTGCACCACCTGCATCGGCAACTCGGGGCCGCTGCCGGCGGAGATCTCGGCGGCGGTCGAGGAGAAGGACCTCGCCGTCTGCGCCGTGCTCTCCGGCAACCGCAACTTCGAGGGCCGGATCAACCAGGACGTCAAGGCCAACTACCTGGCCAGCCCGCCGCTGGTCGTCGCCTACGCCCTGGCCGGCCGCATGGACCTCGACCTGACCACCGAGCCGCTGGGGGAGGGCAGCGACGGCGAGCCGGTCTACCTGCGCGACATCTGGCCCGACGCGGCCGAGATCAAGGACCTGGTCGGCCGCTCGATCGCCTCGGAGATGTTCACCCGCAACTACGGCAGGGTGCTGCGAGGGCGATGAGACCTGGCGCGCGGTCGAGGTCCCCGAGGGCGACCGCTACACCTGGCCCGACTCCACCTACGTGCGCCGCCCCTCCTTCTTCGAGGGGATGCCGGCGGAGGCGCCCGGGGTCGAGCCGATCGACGGTGCCCGGGTGCTGGCCCTGCTCGGCGACTCGATCACCACCGACCACATCTCACCGGCCGGCGCGATCAAGAAGGACAGCCCCGCCGGCGCACTGGCTGATCGAGCAGGGCGTCGAGCCGCGCGACTTCAACTCCTACGGCTCGCGCCGCGGCAACCACGAGGTGATGATCCGCGGCACCTTCGCCAACATCCGCCTGCGCAACCTGCTGGCCGAGCGCACCGGCGGCTTCACCCGCCGCTTCCCCGGCGGCGAGGAAACGTCGATCTACGAGGCGGCGATGGCCTATGCCGCCGAAGGCGTGCCGCTGGTGGTGCTGGCGGGCAAGGAGTACGGCTCGGGCTCTTCGCGCGACTGGGCGGCCAAGGGGACCAAGCTGCTCGGCGTCCGCGCCGTGATCGCCGAGAGCTTCGAGCGCATCCACCGCTCCAACCTGATCGGCATGGGCGTGCTGCCGCTGCAGTTCCCCGCCGGCGAGAGCGTCGAGTCGCTCGGCCTGAGCGGCGAGGAGATCTTCGACGTCGGCGAGCTCGAAAACGGCGAAGCGAAGACCGTTGGGGTCACAGCGCGCCGCGAGGGGGCGACCCGGTCGAGTTCGAGGCGACCGTCCGCCTCGACACGCCGAACGAGGTCGGCTACTTCCAAAACGGCGGAATTCTCCAAACCGTTCTGCGGAACCTCGCGGTAAACGACAGGCAGGCGGCGCAGTGAGGGCCGCGGGAGGCAGGGGGGTCCGCGCGACCCTCACTGCACCTGCGCGTCGGTAGCCAGGGAGGGATGCCGACGCGGCCGTTCCCCTAAACGGGACTGCTCAGAGGAACAGTCAGCATCTACCTATACCTTGCCCGCCCCCTCAGGTCAAGGCTTCCTGAGCGGATCTACGGCGATTCCGCAACTCTTTGCGGCGATTCCGCAATGCCCCAGCCCTTCCGTTCGATCAGCTCGATCCCGATCACGCTGCCCACCGGGCCGACCGGCGTAAGCGTCGCCGCCAGCAGTGTGTAGGGCGCCTCGCGCTTGCCGCAGGCGACCCAGATCACGATGCAGAGCACGACGAACCCCAGCCCGTGCGCCCAGCCGAACAGCATCGTCTCGGTGTCGAATCCCGGGCAGCAGCCAGAACACGATCAGCAGGCTGAAGATCGCCAGCTCGATCCAGGACAGCCACCTTGACCTTCCGAAAGAGCGGCCCCGGCACCGGCTTGCGCAGTGGCGATTTCACCGGAAGCGCTTAAGCGCCGGGGGTGAGAGCGGTGAGCACGATGCGCTCCTGCTCCCGCGCGTGTGCGCCGGAGTAGCCCTCGCCGGTGCTGGCCCGGATCGGGCGGCCGATGTAGCCGAGCTCGACGCCCTCGGGGAGCGAGGTCGGGGAGGCGGCGGGACATCACCTTCCAGCAGCCCATGTTGCGCGGCTCCTCCTGGACCCAGGTGATCTCCTTCAGGTTCGGGTAGGAGGCGATCACGCTCGGTCAGCTGCTCCTCGGCGAAGGGGTAGAGCAGCTCGACCCGGGCGATCGCGACGTTCTCGGCCTGCTCGCGTCGCTCGCTGGCGTCGAGGTCGAAGTAGACCTTGCCGGTGCAGAGGACGAGGCGCTCGACCTTCTCGCGCCGCTCGGCCGCCTTGGGGTCGTCGAGGATGAAGTGGAAGTGGCCGTCGGTCAGCTGCTCGCGGCGTGGCGGTGGCGCGGTCGAGGCGCAGCAGGCCCTTGGGGGTGAAGACGACCAGCGGCCGCGGCTTGCGGATCAGCGCCTGGCGGCGCAGCAGGTGGAAGTACTGGGCCGCGGTGGTCGGGTTGGCGATGCGGATGTTGCCCTCGGCGCCGAGGGCGAGGAAGCGCTCGATGCGGGCGCTGGAGTGCTCGGGCCCGGAGCCCTCGTAGCCGTGCGGCAGCAGCAGGGTGAGGCGGCTGGTCTGTCCCCACTTGGCCTCGCCGGAGACGATGAAGCTGTCGATGATCACCTGGCCGGCGTTGGCGAAGTCGCCGTACTGGGCCTCCCAGAGGACCAGCGCGTTCGGCATCGCCGCCGAGTAGCCGTACTCGAAGCCGAGGCAGGCGGTCTCCGAGAGCGGGCTGTTGTAGAGCTCGAAGGGGGCGCTGGCCTCGTCGAGGTTCTGCATCGGGCAGTACTCGAGGCCGGTGTTCTCGTCGTGGAGGACGAGGTGGCGGTGGGAGAAGGTGCCGCGCTCGGTGTCCTGGCCGGTGAGGCGGATGTGGACGCCCTCGGTCAGCAGCGAGGCGAAGGCGAGCGCCTCGGCGTGGCCGAATTCGATCCCGCCGTTCTCCAGCGTGTCGAGCCGCTTGGCGAGCGGTTTGCGCAGCTTGCGGTGGATCGTGAAGCTCTCCGGCACCTCGATCAGCGCCTGGTTCAGCTCGCGCAGCTTCTCCGCCGGCACCGCGGTCTCGCACCGGCGGGCTGGCGCTGCGGTCGAGCTCGCCGGTGCTGGTCGTGGTCACCGTCGGGTCCTCGTAGTCGCCCAGCTCCATCTTGTGGCGCAGGTCCTTCAGCGCCGCCGACATCTCGTCGTGGCGCTGCTTGGCGGCGGCCTCGACCTCCTCGCGGCCGAGCACGCCCTCCTCGACCAGCTGCTCGGCGTAGATCTCGGAGACCGGCGGGTGGGCCTTGATCTTGGCGGCGATCTGCGGCTGGGTGTAGGCGGGCTCGTCGGTCTCGTTGTGGCCGTAGCGGCGGTAGCCGATCACGTCGATGACGATGTCGCGGCCCCAGCGCTCGCGGTAGGCCATCGCCAGGCGCACCGCGGCGGAGCAGGCCTCGACGTCGTCGGCGTTGACGTGGACGATCGGCACGTTGAAGCCCTTGGCCATGTCGGCCGCGTAGGGGGTCGAGCGGGCGTCCTCGGGGTCGGTGGTGAAGCCGACCTGGTTGTTCTGGATGACGTGGATCGTGCCGCCGGTGGTGTAGCCCTTCAGCGCCTGCAGGTTGAGCGTCTCGGCGACCACGCCCTGGCCGGGGAAGGCGGCGTCGCCGTGCAGCAGCACCGGCACCGCGCACTTCGGCTTGTGCTCGATCGCCGGCGCCCTCGAAGTCGGACTGGATCAAGCGGGTCGCGCCCTCGACCACCGGGTTGACGAACTCGAGGTGGCTCGGGTTGGGGTAGAGGCGGACGGCGATCTTCTCGCCCTCGCTGGTCTCGTAGACCCCCTGGTGGCCGTAGTGATACTTGACGTCGCCGGTGCCGCCGTGCGGGATCCCGGCCACCGCCTTGACCGCGTCGATCTGCTTGGAGCCCTCGAACTCGGCCAGGATCGACTCGACCGAGCGGCCCAGGTTGTGGGCGAGGACGGCGAGCCGGCCGCGGTGGGCCATGCCGAAGACGACCTCCTCGGCGCCGCTGCGGTGGGCGAGCGTGACCAGCTCGTCGAGCATCGGCACGACCACGTCGAGGCCCTCGATCGTGAAGATCTTCTGGCCCAGGTAGGCCTTCTCGATGAAGCGCTCGAACTGGAAGACGTCGATCAGCCGCATCAGCAGGCGCTGTTTCTCCTCGCTCGGCGAGCGGCTGCGCGGTGGGCGCCGGTCTCGACCATCTCGCGCAGCCAGGTGCGCTGCTGGTGCGAGGAGAGGTGCTCGAACTGGTAGGCGATCGTGCCGCAGTAGGCCTCGCGCATCCGCGGCAGCGCCTCCAGCAGGGTCTCGCCGGGGACGCCGATGCGCAGGATCGAGGCCGGCACCCGCGACATCAGCTCCGGCGTCAGGTTGAGCGTTCTCCGGCTGGATCGCCGGGTCGCCCTTGGGCTCGCGGCCGAGCGGGTCGAGCCGGGCGGCGAGGTGGCCGTGGGTGCGGTAGCCCTTGAGCAGCGAGGTCGCGGCCTGGACCGCCTGCAGCAGCTCCTCGTCGGGCTGGGTGGTGGTGACCGCCATCTCGCTCGGTGCTGGCGGTCGGAGCGCCGAGCGGCGGCGCCGAGGCCGAGGCGGGGTGGGCGGAGGAGATCGGCGCCGGGTCGATGCCGAGATCGGCGGCGACGCCCTCGTAGAAGCCGTTCTCGCCCTGCAGCAGCTGCTCGATGCTGCGCAGGAAGGCGCCCGACTCGGCCCCCTGGATCACCCGGTGGTCGTAGGTCGAGGTCAGCGTCATCGTCTTCGAGACGCCGATCTGGCGCAGGCGCTCGGGCGAGGCGTGCGGTCCACTCGGGCGGGTAGGCGATCGCGCCGGTGGCGATGATCGCGCTCTGCCCGCTCATCAGCCGCGGCACCGAGGCGACGGTGCCGATCCCGCCCGGGTTGGTCAGCGAGATGTTGGTGCCCTGGAAGTCGTCGGCGGTGAGCTTGCTCTCCCGCGTCTTGGTGATCAAGCTCCTCGTAGTAGCTGTGGAAGCCGGCGAAGTCGAGCCCCTCGGACCCCTTGATCGCCGGCACCATCAGGCTGTGCGACCCGTCCTTGCGCTCGACGTCGACCGCGATCCCGAGGTTGACCGGCCCGTTCTCGATCGCAAACGGCTTCCCGTCGCGCCGCTCGAACACCCGAGTCATCACCGGATGCTCCTTGGCCGCCTGCACGATCGCCCAAGCGACCAGATGCGTAAAGGAGACCTTCATCCCCCGCTCCTTCAGCAGCCCGTTGAGAGCCTTCCGCTTCGCATCCAGCGTGTCCACCGCGACCGTCCGGAACGAGGTGGCCGTAGGAACCTCCCGACTCTCGTCCATCGCCTGCGCCAGCATCGCCGCCGGCCCCCGCAGCGCCTTCTCCTCACCGGCAGTCGCAGCCGGCCCCGCCCCGTTCCCAGCCGCCAGCACATCGTCCTTGGTCACCTTCGCCCCGGGCCCAGACCCAGCTACCGAGCCAAGGTCGACGCCATTAGCCGCAGCAACCCGTCGAGCAACCGGAGTCGCCCGAACTCCATCGCCACCGTTGGCGCTCCCAGCTGTTCCAGCCGCCTCGCCTGCGGGTGGCGCTGTAGGGGGGACCGCCCCCGAGGACGCTTTAGCGACCGCAGGGGGCGGTGGGTCCCCTGCAGCGACAGGACCCGCAGCCGAACCGCTCGATCCCTCGCCAGTCCCCTCGCCAGGCTCCATCTCAGCCAACGGAGCTCCAACCGGCACCTCGTCGTCGACCGACACAAGCAGCTTCGTAATGACGCCATCCGCAGGCGCCGGCACCTCAGCATCGACCTTGTCGGTCGAGACCTCGACGACCGTGTCCCCCTCGTTGACGAAGTCGCCCTCGGCGACGTGCCACTCGAGCACGATCCCCTCGGTGACCGACTCGCCCATTTCGGGCATCGCGATCTGCACGGTCGCCGTCTCCGCCATTTCTCGACTCAGTCTATGAAACCCGGGCTGTCGCCGCCTTCCTAGGAGTCGAAGGAGCTAGGCTGAGGCGATGAACTACTTCGTCACCGGGGCCACCGGATTCATCGGCCGCAACCTCGTGCAGCGACTGCTGCAGCGCGAGGGCACCGTCTACGCCCTGGTCCGGGCCGGCTCGCGCGGGCGCCTGGAGGAGCTGCGCACCGCCTGGGGGCCGGACGGGGCCCGGGTCGTGCCGATCGCCGGCGACCTCGCCCTGCCGGGCCTCGGCGTCTCCGAGGAGGACCTGCTCGACCCTGCGCGGCGACGTCGACCACTTCTTCCACCTGGCCGCGATCTACGACATGACCGCCGGCGCCGAGGCGCAGGAGATCGCCAACGTCGAGGGCACCCGCCACGCGGTCGAACTGGCCGGCGCGATCGAGGCCGGCTGCTTCCACCAGATCAGCTCGATCGCCGTCGCCGGCCTCTACAAGGGCGAGTGGCGCGAGGACATGTTCGAGGAGGCCGAAAAGCTCGACACCCATCCCTACTTCCGCACCAAGCACGAGTCCGAGCGGGTCGTGCGCGAGGAGTGCTCGCGGCCCTGGCGGGTCTACCGGCCGGGGATCGTCGTCGGCGACTCGCGCACGGGTGAGATCGACAAGGTCGACGGGCCCTACTACGTCTTCAAGCTGCTGCAGCAGGCGCGCCGGGTGCTGCCGACCTGGCTGCCGGCGGTCGGCATCGAGGGCGGCGAGATCAACATCGTCCCGGTCGACTACGTCGCCGACGCGATCGACTACATCGCCCACAAGCCGGGGCTCGACGGCCAGGCCTTCAGCCTCACCGACCCGACCCGAAGACCGCCGGCGAGATGATCAACCTCTTCGCCCGCGCCGCCGACGCGCCGCAGGCGGCGCTGCGGCTCGACTCCGACGTCACCGACCCGGCGACCTCGCTGGTGCGGACCGGCCTGCGCTTCTTCCCGCCGGCCAAGCGGGTGGCGAAAACGGGGCTGGACCAGCTTGGGCATCCCGGCCGGGGTGCTCAGCTACTTCAACTACCCGACCCACTTCGACTCCTCCAACGCGCGAGGCCGCGCTGGCGGGCTCGGGGATCTCGGTGCCGCCGCTGGAGTCCTACGCCGACCGCGTCTGGGACTACTGGGAGCGCACCCTCGACCCCGACCTCTTCAAGGACCGCACGCTGAGCGCCGCGGTGCGCGGCAAGGTGGTGCTGATCACCGGCGCCTCCTCGGGGATCGGCAAGGCGGCCGCGGTCAAGGCCGCCGACGCCGGCGCGACGGTGCTGCTGGTCGCGCGCTCGGTCGAGAAGCTGGAGGAGACCAAACGGGAGATCGAGGCCGGCGGTGGCGTCGCCCACATCCACCGCTGCGACATGGCCGACATCGAGGACGTCGAGCGGATGGCCGAGGAGGTCCTCGCCTACCACGGCCAGGTCGACATCCTCGTCAACAACGCCGGCCGCTCGATCCGCCGCTCGATCGGCCTCGCCTACGACCGCTTCCACGACTACGAGCGCACGATCCAGCTCAACTACCTCGGCGCGGTGCGGCTGATCCTCGCCCTGCTGCCCTCGATGCGGGCCCACAAGTCGGGCCACATCATCAACATCAGCTCGATCGGGACGCAGACCAACCCGCCGCGCTTCTCGGCCTACGTCGCCTCGAAGGCGGCGCTCGACGCCTTCAGCCGCGTGATCGCCTCCGAGGTGATCGACGACGGCGTCCACCTGACGACGATCCACATGCCGCTGGTGCGCACGCCGATGATCGCGCCGACGCGGATGTACGACATGTTCCCGGCGATCTCGCCGGAGGAGGCGGCGGAGATGATCGCCAAGGCGATGGTGGCGCAGCCGAAGAAGGTGGCGACGCGGCTGGGGACGTTCGGCGAGCTGCTCTACGCGGTCGCGCCGACGGTTAGCGATCGGATTCTCAATCAGGCCTACAAACTGTTTCCGGAGTCGCAGGCGGCCAAGGGGAAGAGCGGAGGAGGCGCCGGACAAGGCGCCCTCCACCGAGGCG
The DNA here is from genome assembly GCA_963702065.1 of uncultured Solirubrobacterales bacterium. GTDB lineage: Bacteria > Actinomycetota > Thermoleophilia > Solirubrobacterales > 70-9 > VRUE01. Next base: position 2,212,660 of record OY969705.1, on the reverse strand, counting down.
GTGGCTTTTGCGCATTTGATGAAAGGTGTGCATTGGTAGGCGGAGGGTGCCCCTCCCCATGAGGCCGTCGCGCAGCTGGATCGTTTGGGGCGCTTCGAGGAGTGGTTCCTGAGCCTCCTGGGGAGGGGCACCCTACGCCTCCAGCGGAGCGCTTCCATGGCTGAACGGAGGCTCAAGCACTGGGGGTGGGGGTACGAGGATCAGGCGCCCTCTCGGAAGGAGCTTGGGGAGGCTGCGGCCGGGATCAGGGAGCGGTTTGGGTTCGGGGGGGAGCCGGAGGAGCCGGTTCCGCTTGATGAGGTGGAGCTGCGGGCGGCGCGGCTGAAGGCGCCGAGCGCGCTTGGGGATCTGTTTACGGATGATCACTACGAGCGGGTTTCTCATGCTTTGGGGAAGGCTTATCGGGATGTGGTGCGGGGGTTTCGGGGGGAATTTGAGAACCCGCCGGATCTGGTGGCGTTTCCTCGGGACGAGTCGGAGATTGAGATGGTGCTTTCCTGGGCTGAGGCCGAGGGGGCTGCCGTGGTGCCGTTTGGGGGCGGGACGAGTGTGGTCGGTGGGGTGGAGGCGCGGTTGGGGGACCGGCCGGTGGTCTCGCTTGACCTGAGGCGGTTGGATCGGGTGCTGGAGGTCGATGCGGAGTCGTTGGCGGCGCGGATTCAGGCGGGGGCGACGGGGCCGGGGTTGGAGGATCAGCTGCGCGAGCACGGGCTGACGCTGCGGCACTTTCCGCAGTCGTTCGAGTACTCGACGCTGGGGGGCTGGATCGCGACCCGGGCCGGGGGGCACTTCGCGACGCTCTACACCCACATCGACGACCTGGTCGAGTCGGTGCGGGCGATCACGCCGCGGGGGACCTGGGAGAGCCGGCGGCTTGCCGGGGTCCGGGGCGGGGCCCTCGCCCGACCGGGCGCTGATCGGCTCCGAGGGCATCCTCGGCGTGATCGCCGAGTCCTGGGTGCGGGTGCGCCCGCGGCCGCGGTTCAAGACCTCCTGCGGGGTCGAGTTCGACGACTTCCTACGCCGCGGCGCGGGCGGTGCGCGAGATCTCCCAGTCCGGGCTCTATCCCTCCAACTGCCGCCTGCTCGACGCGCTCGAGGCGGGCACGACCGGGGCCGGCTCGGGCGAGAAGAACCTGCTGGTGCTCGGCTTCGAGTCAGCCGCACCTGCCGGTCGACGAGCCGATGCGGCTGGCGCTCGACATCGCCCAGTCCCACGGCGGCGTCCCCAACTCGCCGCCCCCGGGCCGCGAGCCGGCGAGCGAGGACCGAGGCCGGCGGCGAGTCCTCGGCGCGGTCGACGACCTGGCGCAGCGCCTTCCTGCTCGCTCCCTACCTGCGCGACACCTTCGTCGCCTGCGGCGTGCTCAGCGAGACCTTCGAGACGGCGATCACCTGGGACCGCTTCGAGGAGTTCCACGCCGACGACGATGGCAGGCGGTGCGGGCGAAGGTGGCCGAGGTCTGCGACGCCCCGGCCGAGGGCCCCGGTGCTCCGCGCGTCAGCTGCCGCTTCACCCACGTCTACCCCGATGGCCCGGCGCCCTACTTCACCGTGATCGCCCCCGCGATCCGCGGCGGCGAGGTCGAGCAGTGGGACGAGATCAAGGTCGCCGCCGGCGAGGCGCGTGATCGAGGGCGGCGGCACGATCACCCACCACCACGCCGTCGGCCGCGATCACCGTCCCTGGTACGACCGTCAGCGCCCCGCCCCCTTCGCCGCCGCCCTGCGCGCCGCCAAGGCCGAGCTCGACCCGGCCGGCATGCTCAACCCCGGCGTCCTGATCGACCCCTGGACGCGCCTGACGCTTCGCATCTCGGAGCCTCGGTCCGGCCGGATCGGGTCACGCACGAGTGTGCGCTCCCCTGACCGGCGTCCTAGCGGCTACCCTGTCGCGACTGAATCTCCCGGCCGGTTGTTCCCAATAGCCGGGTTCCAGCCTGGCGCTACGCTGCCGCGAGCGTGGAAACCATCACCTCGGAACAGCCGACGGTCCCGGTCCCTGCCGGCGACGCTCCCAGCCTCCATGGACGAGCCCGTCGTGCCGCGCCGCTCGCCGCTGCGGGCCGCGATCAAGACCGGCCGGCCGCAGGAGTGGATCAAGAACGTCTTCGTCTTCGCCGGCCTGCTCTTCTCCGGCAAGTTCAACCAGCCCCACGACGTGCTGGAGGCGTTCCTCACCTTCGTCGCCTTCTGCTTCATCTCCAGCGCCGGCTACTACGTCAACGACCTGATCGACGTCGAGCTCGACCGCAAGCACCCGAAGAAGCGCTTCCGGCCGCTGGCGGCGGGCGAGCTCTCGGAGGGGACCGCGAAGGCGATCGCGCCGGGCCTGGCGATCGTCGCGATCGCGATCGCCTTCGCCACGGTCAACTGGGAAGTCGGCCTGATGGTGATCGGCTACGGCATCGCCCAGATGGCCTACAGCCTCGGCCTCAAGCAGATCGTGATCGTCGACGTGATGACCCTGGCCGGCCTCTTCATCCTCCGCGTCGCCGCCGGTGCCACCGCCGTCGACGCCCACGCCTCGGAATGGCTGCTGCTCTGCACCGGCATGTTCGCCCTCTTCCTCGGCGTCACCAAGCGCCGCCAGGAGGCGGTCTCCGAGCTGCACGAGGGGACCAGCAGCCGCCCCGTGCTCGAGCACTACTCGCTGCCCTTCCTCGACCAGATGGTCGCCATGGTCACCACCGGCACCGTGATCAGCTACTCGATCTACGCCGTCAACTCGCCGCTGATCGGCAACGAGATGATGTGGACGATCCCCCCGGTCCTCTACTGCATCTTCCGCTACCTCTACCTGATCTACGACCGCGCCGACGACCGCTCGACCGCCGCGATCGTCGTCCGACGACAAGCCCCTGATCGCCGGCGCCGCCAGCTTCGCCGTCGTCGCCTTCCTGCTGCTCTACGTCTTCAACTAGCGGCGCCTACGCTCGCAACTGGGCGCTTCGGTCAGTCGGGCTCGACCGGCAGGTCGGAGATCAGCTCCGTCTTGCCGTCCCGCTGGAACTGCAGGTCGATCGTCTCGTCCTTGCGGTAGGTGCCGAAGAGCCCCAGGTACATCGCCAGCCAGCGACCGGTGCCGACTTTCTCCTTGACGATCTGCCGCGTGAAGACGATCTCCCCGGCCGCGACCGTGTAGTCGGCCCCCTCGCGCTGCTCGACCCCGTTGATGAAGACGACGTAGGGCGCTTCGGCTCCGGCCGGCAGCTTCACCCGCCGCCCGGCGGCGTAGCTGCCCTTTGGAATCTCGGTCTCGGTCATCGTTGGGGGGTGGGACGAGTTATCCGTGTATATGACGGGAAAGTCGTCCCAGGTGTTACGACACTTCGCGTTCCAGAGTCTCCCGCACCAGGTCGAACGGCGTCTCGTGGTCGCTCGGATCCAGCTCTTCGCGCCGCACTCCGCCCCGGAAGGGCATGAACGTCCCATCCCCCCGCACGTCGATCCCGGCGACCGGCTTGCGCAGCCACCCCTTGCCGCTCAGCTGCAGCCGCGCATGAACCTGAGCCTCCGGCCCAAAGTCCCGCAGCGCCGAAACCCCCTTCACCGGCCCCTCGGCCCGAATCTCCAACGCCCGCTCCCGCATCGCCGCCACTGCCTCCAGTCCAAGCCGTGCACTCGAAGCTCGCACGTGCTCATCGAGCGCACGTCTGGAGGCGCCGAGGTGCCCGCGGAGCGGCGTCAGCTTCGCACGCGCGAGCACTGCGGCGCAGCCTCGACGCCCGTGCACCCTCGAGCGGCGCTAGCCCCGCGCCGCGGCCGCTTTGGCCGACGCGCCGGCGGCCCGACGATCTTCTCCGGTCCCTCACGCTCGTCGATCGCCACGTAGTCACGCTCGCGCGCCCCGGTGTAGATCTGCCGCGGCCGGGCGATTTTCTGCTCGGGGTCGTCCTTCATCTCCATCCACTGCGCGACCCAGCCCGCCGTGCGGGGGATGGCGAAGATCACCGTGAACATCTCGTTCGGGACGCCCAGCGCCTCGTAGATGATCCCCGAGTAGAAGTCGACGTTGGGGTAGAGCTTGCGCGAGGTGAAGTACTCGTCGTCGAGCGCGCGCTTCTCCAGCTCGCTGGGCGATCTCGATCAGCGGGTTGTACTCGGTCGCCTCGAAGATCTCGTCCATGTGCTGCTGGATGATCCGCGCCCGCGGGTCGTAGTTCTTGTAGACGCGGTGGCCGAAGCCCATCAGCTTCGCCTCGCGCGCCTTCACCTTCTCGAGGAAGGCGGGGATGTTCTCGACCGAGTCGATCTCGCGCAGCATCCGCAGCACCGCCTCGTTGGCGCCGCCGTGCAGCGGCCCGTAGAGCGCCGCCACGCCGGCCGCCACCGCCGAGTAGGGGTCGACGTCGGAGGAGCCGACGCCGCGCACGGCGCTGGTCGAGCAGTTCTGTTCGTGGTCGGCGTGGAGGATGAAGAGCACGTCGAGCGCCTTCGAGAGGCTTTCCTTCGGCACGTGCTTCATTTCCGTCTTCTTGAACATCATCGAGAGGAAGTTCTCGGCGAAGTTGAGGTCGTTGTCGGGGTAGACGTAGGGCAGCCCCATGTTGTGGCGGTAGGAGAAGGCGGCCAGGGTCGGCACCTTGGCGATCAGCCGCACCGCCGCCATGTAGCGCTCTTCTTCGTCGTCGACGTGCTTGGCGTCGGGGTAGAAGGTCGAGAGCGCGCCGACGCCGGCGAGCAGCATCCCCATCGGGTGGGCGTCGTAGCGGAAGCCCTCGAAGAACTGCTTGAGGTCCTCGTGGACGAAGGTGTGGTGGGTGATGTCGTAGACCCAGCGGTCGAGCTGCGGCCCGGTCGGCAGCTCGCCGAAGATCAGCAGGTAGGCGACCTCGAGGAAGGTCGATTTCTCGCAGAGCTGCTCGATCGAGTAGCCGCGGTGTTCGAGGATGCCGGCATCGCCGTCGATGTAGGTGATCGAGGAGCGGCAGGCGGCCGTGTTGGTGAAGGCCGGGTCGTAGGCCATCATCCCGAATTCGTCCTCGTCGACCTTGATCTGGCGCAGGTCCATCGCCCGCACGGTGCCGTCGGTGATCGGCAGCTCGTAGGTCTTGCCGGTGCGGTTGTCGGTGACTGAGAGAGAGTCGGAGCCCATGCCGGCGCTCATTCTTTCAGCTTGCGCTCGTCGGCTGTGAAGAGACCGATACGGGCTCGAAACGCGTCATCGCGTGCAGCTCGGCGAAGCGCTCGTCGATCTCCTCGCGGCTCAGCGCGGCGACCCGCTCGGTGCCGAACTGCTCGACGTTGAAGGAGGCGAGCACGGTGCCGTAGCCCATCGCCCGGCGCAGGCAGGCCTCGTCGAGCTCGCCCTCCTGGCTGTCGAGGTAGCCGATGAAGCCGCCGGCGAAGCTGTCGCCGGCGCCGGTCGGGTCGCGCACGTCCTCGAGCGGGAAGCCGGGCAGGGCGAAGAAGCCGTCCTCGGTGAAGAGCGCGGCGCCGTACTCGCCCTGCTTGGCGACGACGGCGCGCGGCCCGTGCTCCATCACCGCGCGGGCGGCGCGGGCGAGGTTGGCCTCGCCGGTCAGCTGGCGGATCTCGGCGTCGTTGACGATCACGCAGTCGACCTCGGCGATCGCGGCCAGCAGCGAGTCCTTGGCGGTGTCGATCCAGAGGTTCATCGAGTCCAGGGCGGAGAAGCGGCGCCGGTGCACTGGGCGCGGACCTGGCGCTGCAGGTCGGGCTGGATGTTGGCGAGGAAGAGCGTGTCGGCTTCGCGCGAGGCGTCGGAGAGCTTCGGCTCGAACTCGCCGAAGACGCCGAGCTGGGTGTCCTCGGTGTGGGCGACGTTGAGGTCGAACTCGTAGCGGCCGCGCCAGAAGAAGGACTCGCCGCCGGCGACCCGCTCGATGTCGTCGGTGAGCACGCCGCGGCGCTCCAGCACCTCGAACTCGGCGGCGCCGAAGTCGTCGCCGACCGGGCCGACCGGGCGCACCTCGGTGAAGAAGCTGGCGGCCAGGGAGAAGTGCACGGCGGCGCCGCCGAGCATGCGGTCGCGCTCCCCGAAGGGGGTCTTGACGGAGTCGAAAGCGATTGAGCCGACGACGGTGAGGGACATGGGCGGGCAGGGTACCGGGGCCGGGAGTGGCTTGGCGGGTGCCTATGTTCGCTTCGCTCACCAAATTGGAGCCGCTTCGCGGCTGATGATCACCTTGCCGGGGGCCGCTTCGCGAGGCACCCGCCAGAGCCACTCCCGGCCCCCAAGCCCAGGCCGACTATGGTTCGCCGCCGATGAAGGCGGTGCAGATAGAGGAGTTCGGCGGGCCGGAGAAGCTTCGGGTGGTCGATGTCGAGGAGCCGGTTGCCGGTGACGGGATGGTCGTGGTCGACGTCGCCCGGAGTGGGATCAACTTCGCCGACACGCATGCGACGCGGAACGACTATCTGGCCGAGCAGTCGCTGCCGCTGATTCCCGGCGCAGAGATCAGCTGGCCGAACCGCCGATGGACGGCGGGTGGCGGCGCTGCTGGGCAGCGGGCGGCTACGCGCGAGAAGGTCGTGGTGCCCGAGGCGCTGCTGATTCCGCTGCCCGACGAGGTCGACGACGACCAGGCGGCGGCGATGCTGCTGCAGGGCCTGACCGCGATGGCGCTGGTGCAGCGCTGCGCGCGGATCGAGCCGGGCGAGACCCTGGTGGTCGAGGCCGCCGCCGGCGGCACCGGCAGCATGGCGGTGCAGCTCGGCAAGCGCGCCGGAGCCAAGGTGATCGGGCTCGCCTCCAGCGAGGAGAAGCGGGCCCTGGTCGAGCGGCTCGGCGCCGACGCCACGGTCGACTCGCGCGCCGAGAACCTCGGCGAGGCGATCCGCGAGGCCAACGGCGGCGAGCGCGTCGACGCCGTCCTCCACATGAGCGGCGGCAACGCCTTCGACGAAGAGCTCGGGATCCTCGCCCCGCTGGGCCGCATGGTCGTCTTCGGGATCGCCTCGCGCGAACAGCGCGACATCTCCACCGCGGCCCTGCTGCGCGGCTCGAAGTCGGTGATCGGCTTCTGGCTCGTCCACCTGCTCGCCCGCCAGGAGCTGGCCGTGCCGATGATCGGCGAGCTGCTCGGCACCGTCGCCGCCGGCGAGCTCGAGGTCACCGTCGGCGGCGTCTACCCGCTCTCCGAAGCGGCCCGCGCCCACGAAGACCTGATCGCCCGCCGCAGCAGCGGCAAGCTCCTCCTGGACCCGTCCAAGTGATCTCCTTCAAAGAGCTCGGCCTCTCGCCGCAGATCCAGCAGGCGCTCGACGAGCTCGGCTTCGAGGACCCGACGCCGATCCAGGACCAGGCGATCCCCGAGCTGCTCGGCGGCCACGACGTGATCGGCCAGGCGCAGACCGGCACCGGCAAGACGGCGGCCTTCGGCCTGCCGCTGCTGCAGTACCTCGATCCCGACAACGACGAGGTGCAGGCGGTCGTGCTGACGCCGACCCGCGAGCTCTGCATCCAGGTGACCCAGGCGCTGCGCTCCTACGCCGAGCACCTCGACGTCGAGATCGTCGCCGTCTTCGGCGGCGCCCCGATCAAATCCCAGCAGGCGCAGCTGCGCTCCGGCGCCCACGTCGTCGTCGCCACCGTCGGCCGGATGATGGACCTGATGAGCCGCCGCTCGCTGGTCCTCACCGCGGCCCGCTACATCGTCCTCGACGAGGCCGACGAGATGCTCGACCTCGGCTTCATCGAGGACGTCGAGAAGATCCTGCGCATGTGCCCGAGCGGGCGCCAGACGGCGCTCTTCTCGGCGACGATGCCGCCGCCGGTCAAACGCCTCGCCGAGAGCTACATGTATGACCCGACGACGATCAGCATCACGCCGAAGACGCTGACCGTCGACGCGATCGCCCAGGCCTACGTCGAGGTCGGGGCCAAAGAGAAGGCGGCGAAGCTGGTCGAGCTGCTGAAGATCGAGGAACCCGAGCAGGCGATCATCTTCTGCCGCACCAAGATCGGCGCCGACCGGCTGGAGAAGACGCTGAAGAACAAAGGCCTCGACGTCAAGGCCCTGCACGGCGACATGAGCCAGGGCTCGCGCGACGGCGTGATGATCGCCTTCAAGGACCACCGCGTGCGCCTGCTGGTGGCGACCGACATCGCCGCCCGCGGCCTCGACATCGAGCACGTCACCCACGTGATCAACTACGACGTGCCGGCCTCCTCGGAGGTCTACGTGCACCGCATCGGCCGCACCGGCCGGGTCGGTCGCACCGGCCGCGCGATCACCTTCGTCACCCCCGCCCAGCGCGACGAGATCGGCCGCATCGAGCGCGACGTGAAGACGACGATCGGCGAGTGGGAAACCCCGGAGGAGCGGCTCGAGCACGCGCCGCGCCCGCGCCGTCGCGAGCGCCCGGAGCGCAGCAAGGCCGCCGAGCCGCGCGAGTCGAAGCCGGCCGAGGACGAGGCCGCGGCAGAGGTGGACTCGGGCAGGCAGATCGACGACCGACCGGACAAGACCGACTCGGACAAGGTCGACTCCGGCAAGTCGGTCAAGCTCTTCGTCAACCGCGGCGAGCGCAGCGGCATCACCGAGGAGGACCTGCGCTGGGCCCTGCGCGAGGGCGCCGTCCTCCCCGAGGAGGCGATCCACGACGTCCACGTCCTGCACCGCTTCTCCTTCGTCCACATCGACCCCGACGTAGCCGAGCGCACCGTCGAGTACCTCGACGGCACCAAGGTCAAAGGCAAAGAGATCCGGCTCGAGGTCGCGAAGAGCTAGCCGCTCTCAAGGTAGGCAGTCAACACACCCCGAGTAAATGGGGAAATCATTAGGGTCTAATCGGGAATTGTCCGTTTCTCGTTCTCAAGGGAGATGAAATGACCCGAGTCATGAAGGTGTTGACCTTCTCGAATGTCGTTGCTTTTGTTGCTCTGTTCGTTGCTCTCGGTGGTTCCGTCTACGCCGCCGGCAAGATCAGCGGAGCGCAGATCAAAACTGGTTCCGTTCCAGGTAATCGCGTCAAGTCCCACAGCCTGACGGGCAAGCAGATCAAACCGAAGTCGCTGACGGGCGCGCAGTTCAAAGCCGACTCCCTGGGTACGACCCAGATCAATGAGAGCACGCTCACTGGTATCAGCGCGAGCAGCATTGCAGCTGTTCAGTACGTGGCAGCCACGGTTGCGCTCTCAGCCACAGCGCCGGCCGGAACCCAGGGGACTGCGACCTGTCCGCCTGGTACGTATGTGATCGGGGGCGGTGCCTCCGTCAGCAATGAGGCATTCGCTTATGTCAACGACAGTGCTCCCAATGCGACTCGCACGGGTTGGACCGCCACTGCCTATGGTGAAAATGGCATCTCGATGACTGTCACCGCCATCTGCACGGTCGTCAACGCAATCGGCTAGCTCACCTTGCCGGGTTCGGGTCAGGCTAAGCGGCCGGCCCGGGCCCGGTCAACTCGGCGATACGACCGAAGAGCTTCTCGAAGTCGATCGGCTTGGTGATGTAGCCGCTGACCTCGACGTCGGTGGCGGCGCCGGCGTCCATCTCGTCCTGGTGGGCGCTGACGATCAGGACGGGGGTGTCGACCCCGGCCGCGCGCAGCTCGCGCAGGGCGTCGATGCCGGACTTGCGCGGCATCATCGCGTCGAGCAGGAGGATGTCGGGCACCGGGCCGGCATTCATCGCCTCGATCACCTCGACCCCGTCCGCCGCGGTGATGACCTCGTAGCCCTCCATCTCCAGCCGCGTGCGCAGCAGGAGCAGGATCGTCTCCGAGTCGTCAGCGATCAGGACGCGGGTGCTCACACCGCCTCCCTGATCGCCGGCAGCCAGACGTGAAACGTCGATCCCTGGCCCGGAGTCGATTCGGCCGCGATCCGTCCGCCGTGCAGCTCGACCAGCGACTTGGAGATCGCCAGGCCAAGGCCGGTGCCGCCGACATGCTGGGTCAGGCCGGCGTCTCCGCGCGTGAAGCGCTCGAATATGTGCTCAAGCTGGTCCGCTGCCATCCCAGGCCCGTTGTCGCTCACCGACAGCTCCACTCCATCACCGTTGCCGGTCGCCGCCACGCGGATCGCCGCTTCTTCGGGACAGTACTCGTGCGCGTTGGTGAGCAGATTCACGAGCACTTGCCGGATCCGGTCACGGTCGACGTTCGACGTGCGGCAGGGCCGGCTGCGATCTCCTGGGTGAGCGATCTGATCCTTGGCCTGCGTCTGGCTCAGCATCGTCCGCACCGGGTCTTCGACCAGGGTCGCCACGTCGATCGTCGCCGGCTTGATCGTCAGGCGCCCGGCGTCGCTGCGGGCGAGGTCGAGCAGGTCGTTGAGCAGGCGCACCAGGTGGCGCGTGTTGTCCAGGATGATCTCGACCGTGTCGGCCTGCCCGGGGCTGAGCTTGTCGCGCTCCAGCATCAGCAGCTCGGCGAAGCCCTGCACCGAGGTGAGCGGGCTGCGCAGCTCGTGGGACGCGGTGAGGACGAACTCGTCCTTCATCGTTTCCAGCTGGTCGCGCTCGCCGGCCCGGCGCTGCAGCTCCCCGGCCATCTCGTTGAACGCCGCGCCCAGGGAAGCGGTCTCGGAGAGGCCGCCGACTTTGACGCGGGTGTTGAGGTCGCCGCCGGCGAGGCGGCCGGATGCCTCGACCAGCTCCTCGAGCGGGCGCCGCATCGAGGCGATCAGGCCGCTGAAGAGCAGCGCTGCGCCGGTCAGCCCGGCGATCAGTCCCGCCCCGACCAGGAGCGCGGTGTCGCGGGTCTCGCCGCCGATGTCGTCGCGCAGCGCCTGGCGCTTGTGCTGCTGGTTGAGGACTACGACGCGCGCAGCCGCCGGGTGGATGCCGTTGGCGAGCCGGGTGCGGGCGGCGATCTCCACCTGGTAGGAGCGCGCGGTCGCGTTCTCGAAGTCCTGGCGCTGCTGCAGGAAGCGAGCCACCCCGACGACGGCGAGGCCGGTGAGCACGGCAAAGGCGATTGCGAAGCCGATCGTCAGCCGGTTGGCGAGCGACGGGCTGAGCCGGAAACGGCGTCGGGAATATGCTTGCCCCTCGATGGGAGACGAGGCTACAGGCACGGCCGACGGCACTGCGGAGGCACCGGAGGGGATCGATCGGGCTGGGGTCGAGGCATGGTTTGGCGAGCACATACCCAGCGCTGAGCTTCCCCTCACCTTCGATCGGATCTCGGGCGGGCACTCGAACCTGACCTACGGGGTACGCGACGCGGCGGGCACCCGCTGGGCGCTGCGCCGGCCGCCGCTGGGCAAGCGCCTCGGCTCCGCCCACGACATGGGGCGGGAGCAGCGCGTCGTCTCGGCTCTGGCCGGGACACCGGTGCCGGTCGCGCCGGTGGCCGGCTTCTGCGAGGACGAGAGCGTCAATGAAGCCCCCTTCTACGTGATGGAGTTCGTCGAGGGCCCGATCCTGCGCGGGCTTGCCGAGGCCGACGCTTTCCCCGACGAGGGGGATCGCCGCGCGATCGGCGAGCGCGTCGTCGACACCCTGGTCGAGATCCACGCGGTCGACCCCGACGCGGTGGGACTCGGTGACCTGGGCCGCAAGGAGGACTACGTCGCCCGCCAGCTGCACCGCTGGCAGGGTCAGTGGGAGAAGTCGAAGACCCGCGAGCTGCCGGCGATAGACGCCGTGCACGAGCGCCTCGCGGCGCGAATCCCCGAGCAGGGCCCGGCGACGATCGTCCACGGCGACTACCGCCTCGACAACATGATCCTCACCCCCCAGGGCGAGGTGGCTGCCGTGGTCGACTGGGAGCTCTGCACCCTCGGCGACCCGCTCGCCGACGTCGGTCTGCTGATGGTCTACTGGCCCGAGGCCGGCGAAGAGACGATCGCCCTCGGCCAGCCCGCCACCCTGGCCCCGGGCTTCCCCACGCGCGAGGAGCTCAAGGCCCGCTACGCCGAGCGCTCCGGCCGCGACCTCTCCCAGCTCGACTTCTTCGTTGCACTCGGCTACTGGAAGCTGGCGATCATCCTCGAGGGCGTCTACGCCCGCTACGCCGCCGGCCAGTACGGCAAGGTCGACCCAGGCATAGAAGCGTTCGCGCGTTTGGTCGAGCGATTGGCCGAGGCGGCCGAGCAGGCCGAGCGCCGCGGACGTTGAAGAGAGTCCAGTTGGCTTGACATAGATCCGACGGACCTGAAAGGGTCCGTTTGCAGCAAGAAAACTGAGTAGGCACAAGCCTCTCGTTTCCCTCAATTCCCAAGGAGAGTATTTGTGAAGCAGATCCGCAAGCGCATCACGTACGCAAACGTGATGTCCTCGATCGCCGTCTTCCTTGTCCTCGGTGGCGCCAGCGCCTACGCCGCCAAGAAGATCGGCAGCAACGAAATCAAGGGCAACTCGATCACGACCGGCAAGATCAAGAAGAACGCCATTACCGCGTCGAAGATCAAGAAAAACTCGATCACGACCTCGAAGATCGCGAATGGCGCGGTCGACGGATCCAAGGTCAAGGACGGCTCTCTAACTGGTACTGACATCAATGCCAGCACGCTAGGGACTGTCCCGAACGCTACGAACGCTGCTAAGTCAGCAAAGACCGAACAGATTGCGCACATTTTCTTCACCGCAAATGAAGGTCAACCGAAACAGACGATCCTCAATCTTGGAGGCCTTACGATTCAGGCCGTTTGCCCAGGAGGCGGAACCGTCGAACTAGAGGCGACTACCTCGGTTTCCCACTCTGTGATCGACTCTGTGACCGCTCAGGACACTGACAACGAAGGAAACATCGACTTCAACGTCGGTGAAACGTTCGATCTCGATCTCGGTCACTCCGAAGGTCCTACGCAGATGTACACGGCTCAGTACACGAATCCCAACGGTGTTGACGTCGTTGTGATCATCCACGATGTCAACGGCTTCGAAGGTCCCGTCTTTGCGGGAACGCCACAGCAGCGTGATTGCTTGGTCTCGGGCCTGGCTTTTGTGAGCTAGAGATCCACACCGGATATGCGAGAAGGCCGGGCAATGCCCGGCCTTCTTTTTTATGCTGCCTCGATCACCCGCAACTCAGGAGGGTCTCGCCGGTTGAGCGCGAAGACGATGCATTCGAGCCTCGTCTTTCGTGAAAGCAACTCAAGGAGAGACCCCTGTGACGCAGATTCGCAAGCGCATGACTTATGCCAATGTGATGTCCTCGATCGCCGTCTTCCTCGTCCTCGGTGGCGCCAGCGCCTACGCCGCCAAGAAGATCGGCAGCAACGAAATCAAGGGCAACTCGATCACGACCGGCAAGATCAAGCGCGAAGCCGTCGCAACGGCGAAGATCAAGAACGCCGCCGTCAAGACGAACAAGATCGCCAACGAAGCTGTCACGTCGGCGAAGCTCGACGACGACGCCGTCACCACCTCGAAGATCGCCAATGACGCCGTGACCGGCGCCAAGGTGAAGGAGTCTTCGCTCGACGAGGTGCCGAAGGCAGCTTTGGCAGTTTCGGCCGAATCGGCGCAGCCCGCGGCGTTCGGACAGATCAACACGCCCGGCACGATCGAAGGGGCGAATTCGAAGAACATCGTTAAAGCCGAGAAAGTCGGCGAAGGCGAATACTGCGTGACGGCCAACTTCACGCCACGCGGAGGTCAGGTCACTACGATCTTCGGTGGGACCGGTGGCACAACCGCGCAGCTGAATCTGGGCACTGGCACTTGTCCGTCACCCGCTGTCCAGGTCCTGACTTGGACTGGCGGTGCTGCGCCCGCAAAAAGCGGCTTGCCGTTCTTCATCGTTCTGTACCGCTAGGTCACCCCAGCCAGTGCAGGACCGAAAGGGCCGGGCAAATGCCCGGCCCTTTCGCATTCTGGGTGCATCGTTCAATCGTCCTTGACAGAGCTGGAAGCGCTTGCCATCGTCGGCGGTCGTGAAGCAGATCCGCAAGCGCCTGACCTACGCAAACGTGATGTCCTCGATCGCCGTTTTCCTCGTTCTCGGCGGGGGAGCGGCCTATGCGGCCAAGAAGATCGGCAGCAATGAGCTGAGGGACGGCGCGGTGACGACGGCCAAGATCAAGCGGAACGCCGTCACGGCGTCGAAGATCAAGACCAATGCCATCACCACCGCCGAGATCGCCAAAGGGGCCGTGACCTACGCCAGGCTGGCGGACGGGGCCATCAGCGTCGAAAAGCTGGCTCCCGGCTTTATTGCACCAACGGCGGAAAAACTTTCCCGAGCCGCGAACATCTCGGCCGGGGGCGCCATCTTGGTCGGAAGCCTTGGTGTTTCCCAGGCAAACGTCATACACCCCTCCACCGGCTTCTACTGCTTCTCCGGCCTCAACCCAGCTCCGGTCGGCGGCGTTGCCACGATCGATTACTCGGAGTCGGGGAAAAACGTCGCGATCCAGTTCGACACCGGCCAAGGGCCCGTCTGTCCCGTCGGCACCCAGGCCTTCGTCAATCCGCGTGAAACAGCCGCGGCTGGTCTAGCGGTTGATGCCGGCTTCTTTTTGATTCTTTACTGACTCTCGCATCGTCCGGTCAAGCTGGTCACCAAACCAGCTTGACCCCGTAGTCACTCAACTTGCCGTCTGCGGTGACGAGAGCGAGGCCATCGACATCGGCTTGGGCTACGAGCAGGCGATGAAAGGGGTCGCGGTGGTGCATGGGGAGGGTGCCAACGCGGTCGGCATGGCGGGCGGTGATCGGCAGTAGGTCGACGCCCGCTCGTTCCAACTGTTCGAGCAGGTCGGCGGGCGCGTCTAGCTTGCCGAGCCGCCGCTTGATCGAGACCTCCCAGATCACGACCGCGCTGATCAGGATCTGAGCGTTCGGAGCGCCGATCAAGGCGGCCGCCTTCTTACTGAGACGCTCCTGTTCGCCTGCCATCCACCACAGCACGACGTGGGTGTCGAGCAGAAGTGTCAGGAACGCATGCCGAGTGACTCGGCGAGATCGTCGGGCAACTCGTCAAAGTCGTCGGCGATCCGTACATGACCATGCCAGGCACCGGCGAGAGCGGCGAAGCCGCCGCCATGCCGCTCAGGAACGAGCCGTGCTGCGGGCTCCCCGCGCCGCGTGATCACGATCTCCTCGCCGCCTTCAACCCTCTCAACAAGCTTGGAGAGGGTGCTCTTGGCCTCATGCATGCCGACTCTGGCCACGACGCAACCTTAGCATCTCTAGCTAGATGTCTAGCTAGAGATGCAGATGAGATGCCTCGGTCAGATCGCCCGGCGGGCGTGCTTCGGGTCCAGCTCGCCCGCTGCCTCGGCCTCGGCGCGTTTGGCCCAGCGGTTGAGCTCGCGGCGGGCGAGGACCATCTTGTGGACCTCGTCGGGGCCGTCGGCCAGGCGCAGCATGCGGCTGAAGCGCCAGAGGGCGGCCAGGGGGGTGTCGTCGGTCATGCCGAGGGAGCCGTGGACCTGGATCGCGCGGTCGAGCACGTCCATGACGATGTTGGCGGCGACGATCTTGATCGCCGAGATCGACTGGCGGGCGGCGCGCTTGCCCTCGGTGTCCATCTTCCAGGCGGCGTAGAGGGTGAGCAGGCGGGCCTGGTCGATCTCCATCCGCGAGGCGGCGATCGCCTCCTGGACGAACTGCTTCTCGCCCAGCGGGCCGCCGAAGGCCTCGCGCTCGTTGGCGCGGTGGCACATCATCTCCAGCGCTCGCTCGGCGGTGCCGATCGCGCGCATGCAGTGGTGGATGCGGCCGGGGCCGAGGCGGTCCTGGGCGACGACGAAGCCCATGCCCTGGCCGCCGAGCAGGTTGGCGGCCGGGACGCGGCATTCTTCGTAGCGGATCTCGCAGTGGCCGGGGCCCTTGTCGTGGCCCATCACCGGGATCGGGCGGACCAGGTTGAAGCCGGGGTTGTCGGTCGGCACGCAGATCATCGAGGCGCGCGCGTAGGGGTTGGCCTCGGGGTCGGTGACGACCATCGCGATCGCCAGCTCGGCGCCGACCGCGCCCGAGGTGAACCACTTGTGGCCGTCGATCACCCACTCGTCGCCGTCGCGCACGGCGCGCGCCTGCAGCAGGGTCGGGTCCGAGCCGGAGACCTCGGGCTCGGTCATCGAGAAGCAGGAGCGGATCCGGCCCTCGAGCAGCGGCTCCAGCCACCTTTCCGCTGCTCGTCGGTGCCGTGCTCGGCGAGGATCTCCATGTTGCCGGTGTCCGGCGCCGAGCAGTTGAAGGCCATCGGCGCCGCCGCCGGGCTGCGCCCCATCTCCTCGCAGAGCAGCCCGTACTCCCAGTTGGTCAGGCCCGGCCCGAAGCGCTCGTCCGGCATGAAGAGGTTCCAGAGCCCCTCGCCCTTCGCCTTCTCGCGGATCTCGACCAGGATCTTCGGGTAGGGGACGCCGGGGGCCGACCTCGGCGTCGAGCGCCTCCATGATCTCCCGCTCCTGCGGGTAGATCTCCGCGTCCATGAAGTCGAGGATGCGCTCGCGCAGGGTCTCGACCTGGGGGCTGGGCGTGAAGTCCATCGACTGCGGTCCTCTCCTCGGGGCTGGGTCGCCCGAACGCTAGCGGCAGCTCGGTGACTTCGCGTTTAGTAGTCCATATAGGACGCACAAAGACGAAGTCAGCGGGAGGTTGGCGGTAGCGGGCGAAGAGCTCGCCGTCTTGCTCCAGCAGCCAGGCGAGCTCCAGCTCGGCCGTCTCGGGCAGGGCGCCCTCGACGATTCGGGGGGCCTCGCCGCCGATCAGCTTCGGCGCGATGGTCAGGAACAGCTCGTCGACCAGTCCCACTGCCTGCAGGGCGCCGTGGAGGGTCGGGCCGCCCTCGCAGAGCAGCGCCCGGATGCCCTCCTCGCGCAGCGAGCGCAGGAGGGCCGTGAGGTCGACCCGGCCGTCCGGCCCGCTTTCGACCACGATCAGGCGCTTCTCGAGCCCGCTGTAGCGCTCGGCCCGCATCGTGCCGGCGCCGATCATCACCGCGTCGAAGCGGGTGCGCAGGCCCGACCAGCATCGCCGTGTCGGCGTCGGAGCCGATCGGCCCCGAGACGCCGCCGATCGTCGCCCGCCCGTCGACGGTCGCGGCGAAGTTCATCGCCACGAACGGCCGCTCCTCGCGCGGCGTGCTCCCACGGGCCGGTAGGAGTCGAGCTGCTGCTCGACCGTGGTCTCGCCGGGATCGGGGGTCAGGCGCCGCACAGGCCGGAGCCTAGTGCCGAGGCGCGTCAGGAGTAGTCGTGCCAGCCGGCGAACTCGCGGCCGGCGAACTTCTGCAGCTCGGCGACGTCGGCGCTGAAGCGGCCGCGGACGGTCTCGAAGAGGTCGTCGGGGAGCTTTGGCTTCGGCGCCGGCGGCTTCTCGGGGTCGTGGACGAGCTTCTCGACCCGCCAGCGCATCGGCTCGGGCAGGCGGTCGAAGTTGCGGTCGAAGGAGCGGAAGCCCGGCAGCTTGATCAGCTTCTCCATCAGCTGGTATTTGTCGCCCTCCTTGGCGCCCGGACTTCTCCCACTCGCGGTCGAACTGCTCCGAGGTGAAGGTCTCGTCGACGCCGGCGAAGGCGAAGGCCTTGCGCATCGTCTCCTCGCGTTCGGACTGCAGCTCCTCCTGGGCGATGATCTCGATCTGCTCGCGGTCGAAGTGCTCGAGGTAGGGCTGCAGCTGCATCCAGTACTTGGAGCGGTTCATGTAGGAGGTGTCGGGCTTGGAGAGGACCTCGACCAGGTCGCCGGTCTCGTAGCCGGCGCCGGTCGCGTGGACCCAGTGGGAGAGGATGCGCTTGATCGGGTCGCGCACCATGTAGAGCAGGCGGGCGTCGGGGCAGTGCTCGTGGATGCGCGCTCGGGCAACGCCGGTGAAGCGCGGCAGGTTGGTGTAGTGGGGGGAGGACTCGCCGCGCACCTTGAAGCGGTCGTCGAAGCGGCTCGCGTACCAGTCGAGGCCGAGGTCCCAGTTGAGCTCGCGCGGCGAAGAAGTTGAGCTCCTTCGGCTTCGACATCTGGATTTCGGGATGCAGGCCGAGGTAGTGGTGGATGCTCGTCGTGCCGCACTTGAGGCCGCCGATGATGATCAGGTTCGGCAGCTCCGCGTGGCGCTTGCGGCGGCGGCGGAAGCGGCTTTTGCGATCGGCGGTGTAGCGCTCGCGGGCACGCGCGCACATCGCCTCGTCGGCGGGGTCGCGGGGGGCCTTCGCAGTGGCGATCTGGGTCTCGGCCTCTGACACGAGCGGGCTAGTGTAGCTGCGATGCCCGCTGCCGATCTTGCATCCAGCTTCAACTCGTTCTTCAACGCGTCGAGCGCGTTCTTCGCGCACCTCTCCGACATTCGCTGGACGCCGTTCGCGATCGCGCTCGGCTTCCTGCTGGCGATGCAGCTCTGCCGTGCCTGGGCCTGGCGCAACGTGCTGCGCGCCGCCTATCCCGACGAGCGCATCTCCTTCACCGCACCTCGCCGCCGCCTACCTGGCGGGAGCGGGGATCAACGCGATCATCCCCGCCCACGCGGGCGACGTCACCAAGGTCTTCCTGGTCAAGCGCCAGATCCCCCACTCCTCCTACCCGGCGGTCACCTCGTCCTTCCTCGTCCAGACCGTCTTCGACACCACGCGTCGGGATCCTGGTCCTCGCTCTACGCGATCACCCAGGGACTGCTGCCGCCGCTGCCGCGAGCTGCCCGACCTGCCGGCCTTCGAGATCTCCTTCTGGGCCGAACCACCCGCAAGACGCTGCTGATCGTCACCGGCGCGCTGCTGCTGGCGATCGCGATCGGGATCTACTACCTCGCCCACCACGTGCGGCGCTTCTGGGACCGGGTCAAACAGGGCCTGGTCATCCTCGGCCAGCCGCGCCGCTACCTGCGCGAGGTGGCCGCCTGGCAGGGGATCGGCTGGCTCTGCCGCTTCGCCGCCTTCTGGTTCTTCCTCGAGGCCTTCGGCATCGGCGGCTCGGTCGGCAACGTGATGCTGGTGATGAGCGTGCAGGCGATCGCCAACATCGTCCCCTTCACCCCCGGCGGCGCCGGCGCCCAGCAGGCGCTGCTGGTGGCGACCCTGAAGGGCCCGTCGCGCTCCGCCGTCCTCTCCTTCTCGGTCGGCACCCAGATCGCGATGGCGGCCTGGTCGGTCGTGCTCGGCTTCGCCGCGATCCTGCTCGTCTTCGGCACGACCGACTGGAAAGGCCTGATCCGCCAAGCCCAGGACGAGGCGGACGCGGAAGCCGCCACGCTGCGTCCTCAGTCGCCCGAATAGCGCTGCTATTCGGGCTCCCTGCGTCCTTGCCTGGCGACCTCCGAGTCTCGCCTCGCCGTCAAACGGCGAGCGGGTCGCGGCCGTCCCAGCTGCCCTGCGAGGCGTAGGGGCGGAAGCGGATGAAGGCCGATTCGTGGTGGAAGGGGTTCGCCGCGATCGGCCTTGGACTGCGGCCAGGTGCGCGCCGTCGCTCGCGGCCACGGACGTAGTCGCGCATCGCCGCGGCGCTGCGCCAGAGCGAGAAGGTGGAGACGAGGCGGGGCGGCCGGGCCAGGCCGATCGAGGCGAGGAGCGCCGGGATTGGCGACCGCCTCGGCCTCGGCGCGGGCGCTGCGCTGCGCAGGAAGGCCGGCAGGCGGCGTCAGCCGCGGTCGGCCGAGGGTCAGGACCGCCACCGGCTCGTCGTCGTCGACCGTGAGCTTGCGCTCCGGCAGGCCGGGCAATCGCGGGCCAGGCGCCGGAGACGCGCAGCGGCTCGAGGCGCACCTGCCAGCCGGCGAGCGAGCCGGCCGGCCAGCGGGTGGTGCCGGCGGAGAACTCGTCGAGCGCGCTCGTCGCTCTCCCAGGCGGCGATCAGCGCCGAAGCGGCCCGGGTGAGCGGCGAGGCAGCGTTGCCGCCCTGAGCGGCGCCGTGACCGTCGTCTCGGCGTAGCTGGAGGCCCGGACGACCTCGGCGGGCTTGCGGCGGGCGGCGCAGCACCGCTGACGCGCTTCGAAGGCCGAGATCGACGATGTGCACCGAGACGATCATTTGGCCGCCTCCTGCGGTGGAGCTAACCTAGTGGTCACTAGGAAGTTGAGAACCGTACTTAGGGATGACTAGGTTGTCAAGCGCCGAAGACACACGCCGAGGAAGCGCATGAGCGCCGCCCACGCGGCGCGCGTCGATCGAAGACGCCGCCACCGACGCTCTTTGCCGAGCGCGGCTACCAGGGCGCCTCGATCGACGAGATCGCCCGGCGCTCGGGCGTGACGCCGCCGGTCCTCTACGACCACTTCGCCTCCAAGCAGGACCTCTACCGGCGCCTGCTCGAGCGCCACTTCGCCGAGCTGCGCCAGGTCTGGCGCGAGAACTTCGTCGGCGAGGATCCGCCCGCGCGAGCGGGTCGCCCGCTCCTTCGACGCCTGGTTCGCCTACATCGAGGCCCATCCCTTCGCCGGCCGCATGCTCTTCCGCGACACCACCGGCGACCCGGAGATCGAGGCGATGCACCAGGAGGTCGCGGCGAGCAGCCGCGCCGCGATCATGCGCCTCTTCGCCGGCGAGCCCGGCGCCGAGAAGGTGATCGGCCCGGAGGTCGAGGAGGGCCTGGAAATGGCCTGGATCGTGATGCGCGGCGTGCTCCAGGGCCTGGCGATGTGGTGGTACGAGCACCCGCAGGTCCCCCGCGAGCGGGTCGTCGCCACGGCGATGAACGCCCTCTGGGTCGGCTGCGAGCGGACCCAGGCGGGGGAGGCCTGGGCTAGCCGGCTCAGCGAGCCAGCGGATTGACCCAGCGGACGCCCTCGAAGCGCGAGAAGTCGTTGTCGCTGGAGCAGAGCTCGGCGCCGTGTTCGATCGCCAACGCGGCCAGATGCGCGTCGTTGGTCAGGTTGCCGGCGGTGCCGAGTGGCATGAGCAGGTCGCGCATGTGGCCGGCGTGCCGCTCGCTCGGGTGAACGACGGTCGCCACGGGCGAGTCGAGCCAGCTGTCGATGTACTCGAAGGCGCGGTCGGGAGAAAGGGCGTTGCCGAACGCGGCGGGGTTGGTCGAGATACGGAGAAAGCCAAGCAGGACCATCCAGGCGAAGCCCACCTCCTCGGTCCCCGAGAGCGTCTGCTCGAGCCAGGGTCTGGCCCGCGCGTAGTGGCGGGACGAGTCGTCGGCCGCGTAGACCAGCAGGTTGACGTCTGGCAGCTTCACTTGCCGAGATGGAGCTTGCGAATCGTCTCGGCGTCCTCGAGTTCACCGGCCAGTTGCAGGGCCTTGTCGAGATTGACTCCGGGTCGGGCTCCCATCCGCTGGGGAGGAGGAAGTTTGTAAGGGCGCGGCTTGGCCTCTTGCCGCTCGAGCCCGCGCCTCACGCTCGAGTTGAGCGCCTCCTTGAAGGAGATGTCCTTCCTGCGCATCTCCTCTTTCAGCTTGGCTGCCACGTCGGGATCCAGGGTGACCGTTGTTCGCATGAGAAGCATCATTGCATCATATTCTTTGCTGTCATGATGCTCTAGCTCGACCAGCCCGGGTAGCGCGCCCGCGACCCGCCACTGCCAGGGCGGTCGTTCGGAGGCGGGGAAGTCGTAGTGGTTGCGGCCGGGGAGGGTCTCGAGCGGGACCAGGGCGGGGTCGTCCTCGAGCAGGACGCGGACGCCGCCGGCGGCGTCGATCTCGGCCTGGCTGGCGCGGCGGACGACTGCGTTCCCAGCCGAGGCCGGGGCGGTAGAGCCAGTAGGTCAGCTCGACCCAGCCGCGCGAGCGGCGGCGGTCGTCGATCTGGGTGAAGGCGGTGGTGCGGCGGCGCGAGGCGGTCAGGTGGGGGCCGGCGGCGACGGCGCAGCTTTCGCGGCGGCAGTGGCGGAAGTCGACCGGGACGAGGGGCAGGCCGGAGGGGCCGGGCTTAGCCTCGCGGCGGTGGTGCCAGGGCGCGGGCGAGGCGCGCCAGCGGCCAGCCGTAGGCCGGGACGAGCGGGTGGTGGCGGCAGGCGTCGGGCAGGCGCGGTGCGCAGGCGATGCGCTTGGAGATCGCGCCGGCGAGGCCGCGGCCGGCGTCGATCTTCGCCACCGGCGGCGACGGCCGCGATCGCGGCGAGCAGCAGCAGGGCGATCAGCGCGACCAGGCCGGCCTGCTCGACGCTCGCCGATCCACGCTCGGATGCTCGTTCGTGATGCATGGCCGCGACGCTAGGCGAGGCCGGACGCGCGGGTGGCGCGCAGGGTGTCACGACTTTGCCCCGCAACTGCCTTCTGCTATTCATGTGCGCAGATGGAGGGCAGCCCCTTCAACCTCTTCGGCGACCCCGACGAGTTCCGCGCCCGCATGGAGGAGCTCTCGGAGCAGATGCAGTCCTCCCAGCGCGTCGCCTGGGCCGACAACGCGATCAAGCTCGCGGTCGAGATGACCGTCGCCTCGATCGGCCAGCTCGACCTCACCGGCGGTCCCGACGAGCAGGCGATGCAGGTGCGCGACGCGATCCGCGTCCTCTTCCCCGAGGCGGTGACCCTGGTGCGCGAGGCCCGCGAAGGGTTGTCGTAGCGCCGCTCAGAGCAGCTCGAAGCGCAGCGAGACCTCGCGCTGCCGCGGCGGAAGGCCGCTGCGATCAGCTCCAGCGGCACGGCGGCGAGCAGGGCCGGGATCGCGACGACGACGCTGATCAGGGCGTCGAGGCGGCGCTGCCAGGGGCGCTCGGCGCGGCACCGCGGTGCCGCGGCCGAGGGCGCCGAGGGCGACGTTGCGGCCGAAGGTGAAGCCGTTGAGCACGGTCTGCCACATCGTCGCGATGCCGGCGCCGGGCGACCAGCGGGCGCTGGTGACGACCTGGTCGCGGTTGGCGACGAGGCGGCGCACCGCCTCGGCCGTGAACAGGTAGCGGCTCTCCGGGCTCCAGCCCGGCCCAGCCGGCGCCGCCGATCCAGGCGGCGAAGCTGGCCCGGTTGGCGATCCGCGATCGCCGTCGTCGTCGCTCGAGCCGGTCGAGCGCCGCGAGCGCCTCGTCGACGCCGCCGGCTCGCCGACCACGCCCAGGCCGCAGCTCTCGCAGCGCCTCACCGGCCCGCGCAGGCCCGGCTCGCGGTCGATCCAGCCGAAGAGCGGCTCGCCGCAGGCCGGGCAGGGCGGGTTCTCCGGGCCCGCCCCCGCCTCGAGCGGAACGACGGGCGTGCGCTCGCTGGCTCGCGTCGAACTCATCGCCGGTAGCGTACGCGCCGTGAAGCGGAGCGAGACGTCTTGGCCTGGGAGGAGCGCTGGGCGACCCCGACCGCGCTGGCCGCCCTCGCCGCGGTCCTCTTCGTCATCGCCGCGATCGTCGTCGCCACCCAGGGCGTCGGCAGCGCCGGCGGCGACTCCGAGCTGCTGCGCAACGTCGACGCGCACCGCACGGCCCAGCTGATCTCCAGCATCCTGCAGGCGATCGGCATCGGCCTGCTCGCCGTGCCGCTCTACTACCTCTTCCGCAGCGCCAAGGCGCGCAGCGAGCGCATGCGCGGCCAGCTCGTCGGCGTCGTCATCGCCGCGCCGCTCTTCCTCGCCGTCGCTGGCGATCCTCAGCGGCGTCTCGACCCTGCACGCGGCCTCGGACTTCGTCTCCAACGAAGTGCCGCACCTGCTCGCCAAGGGCGTCACGCTGAACAGCGACCACGCCAACGAAATCGCCAACGAAACGATCAGCGACGCGCCCCTGCGCCCGCTCGCCGCCGGCTTCGGCCTCGGCGGCCAGATCGGCTTCGTCGTCGCCATGGTCTACACCTGCCTCTACGCGATGCGGGTCGGCCTCCTCACCCGCTTCTGGGGCTCGCTCGGCATGGCCCTCGGCGCCGTCTCCTTCCTCTTCTTCCAGTTCGCCCTGCTCTGGTTCGTCTACCTCGGCATCCTGCTCCTGCGCACGCGACAGCCAGCCGCCGGCCTGGGCAGCGGGCGAACCGATTCCCTGGCCCACGCCCGGGGACAAAGCGGCCGCCGCGATGGAGTCCATCCCGGCTGACAACGGCACGCTCCCTCCCAGCTGGAGGAGCCAGAGGATCCACCCGAGCTGGAGGAGCCCGAGGATCCGACGGGACGGAGCAGTCCCGGTAGGGGTGGAGCGTCTTGTACTTTTTCGTCGCCGACCTCGCGGCGCCAGCATCAGCCGTCTCCACCGAAAAAGTTAAGCGGAACCCCTACTGGGACTGCCCGTAGCAGCCCGCTTCCGATGGGTCCGAATCTCGCTCATGATTCGCTCCAGGCGCGGCTCCTGGGAGGTGTCGACGAAGGTCATCGCGGCGGCGACGCCGGGGTGGATGGCCGCGATCCGCTCGTGCATCGCCTGGGCGACGGCGCGGTAGGTGGGGTGGCCCTCGCGGCCTGAGCGCAGCTCGATCAGGTGCATCGCCTCGCGGGCGTTGAGGTCGAGCGTGTAGCGGATGCGGTAGGCGAGGCTGAGGGCGTAGGGGGCCTGCTCGTGGAGGCCGGCAGTCGACTAGGCGCTCGTACTCGGCTCGGGAGATCTCCAGGGCTCGCTCGAACTCGTCGCCGGCGCCCGCTTCGCGCACCTCCTCGGGGATGCCGGCGCCGAGGTCGGGCCCGAGGCGCTGCCACTGGCACGGTCAGCATGCGGTGGCGCTGCAGGTCGCGGAAGGCGCCGTAGTCGGAGACGATCTCGAAGCGGTAGCGCAGTGCCTCGAAGCCGCGGCCGGGGCGGTGGCGGCGGTTGGCTCGCTCGCCGACCATCGCGGCGAGCAGCTCGGCCCGCTCGTCGCGGTCGAGCACGTCGAGGCGGGCGAGGATCTCGGTCTCGGGCACCGAGGCCGACTCGAGCAGGCAGGCGGCGAGCAGGCTCTCTTCGCTGCCGTCGACGTGGACCAGCTCGACCGAGGGGCTCGCCTCGCCGTCGCCGCGGCGGTCGAGGCCGAGGCGCGAGACCCACTGCTCGGTCTGCTCGCGGCGCTGCTGCAGGTAGGCGATCCACTCGCCGCCGCGGTCGGGGCGCTCGACCCGCGAGACGAAGCTCGGCATCACCTGCTTCAGCTCGCCCAGGATCATGCCGCCGTACTCGCGCGCCTCCGGCAGCGGCGAGGCCATCAGCCGCAGCAGCATCTGCTCGTAGGCCTGGCCGGAGGCGTAGATGCCGACGTGGCTCAGCGTCGCCGCCGGCAGCAGCCCGCGCAGCAGGTCGAGCGCCTTGGCGCGGATCGAGCGCTGCCACGGGCCCTCGGGTTCGTCGTCGCCGCGCGGCCAGCGCTCCGCCGCCCACTGCTCGACCTGCTGCAGCGAGCGCGAGTAGATCGAGAAGATCTCGTCCATCGCGGCGCCGAACTCGGGGCCGAGCTCCTCGTCGCGGTAGTAGCGGTAGCCGCCGTCGTCGGACATCGGCTTGTCGTAGGGGATGTAGCGGGTCGACTGCTCGAGGTAGGCGGCGAGCCGGCCGCGCTGCAGCACCTTGGTGAGCACGTTGGAGACCCACTCGCAGGCGACGTGGGCGCCGCCGACCTGGGCGATCGAGTCGTCGCCGTAGCCGAGGAAGACGCGTTCGTAGAGCCCCGCCGCGCGCTCGCCCTCGGCCCCGTCGAAGGGCCGCGTGCCGGCCTCCGCGTCGGCGGCGAACTCCTCCAGGTAGAGCCTGCGCACGGTCCCGGAATAGCGCGAATAGCGGGCAAAAAGCGCCCCCTTGACGGTCTCCGGCAGGTTGACCAGGGCGAACACGGGCCGGTCGAGGTTGGTGAAGTGAGGGGCGAGCAGGGCTCGCTCCTCGGCGGTGAAGTCCTCGACCGGGTAACGCACCGGCGCATCGTAGCCGCGCCCCTGGCGGCCAGGCCTCCACCCCGACGCTGACTTCGCCTTTATGCGTCCTATTGGACTACAAAAGGCGAAGTCAGCGCTGGGGCGGGTGGGCCATCAGCTCGACTCGGTGGCCGCCGGGGGCGATGACCACGGCGCGGGGGGCGCCCCAGTGTTCGCGGCGGCGTTCGACCTCGAAGCCGTGCTCGGCCAGCGCCGCGAAGGTGCGCTCGAAGTCGGCGACGACGATCGCGGTGTGGCCGCGCGGCGGCACCGTCGGCGACTCGGTCGGCATCAGGTGGACCTGCGTCCCCTCGCGTTCCAGCCAGGTGAACTCGCTGAGCGAGGCGGGCGGCTCGACCAGCTCGAAGCCGAGCAGCTGCCAGAGCTCGACCGAGCGCTCGATGTCGGCGGGCGCGACCTCGATCCCGACGTGGTGCAGCATCAGAACAAGAGTGACAGCAGGGCGGCGCCGACGACGATCGCGGTCGACCAGGTGACGGCCTCGGCGGTGATCTCCATGTCGAGGCCGTAGGCGTGGGCGACGACGAGCGAGTTGAGGCCGGAGGGCATCGCCGAGAGCAGGCGGTAGGCGGCGGGCAGGTCGATCAGCGGTGCCGCCAGCAGCATCAGCAGGGCGGGGACGACGGCGAGCCGGGTGGCGATCGTCAGCGCGACGGGGCGGGTCATCGGCGGCGGCATCGGCAGCTCGCCGTGCTCGGCGTTCTCGGCCAGGGTGGCGCCGACGGCGAAGAAGCCGATCGGCAGGATCGCCACGATCAGCGCCTGGGAGACGTCGACGAGCACGGTCGGGCGCCAGCGCCTTGGGGGCGAGGATGCCGGCGATCGCGGCGTAGAGCGGCGGGTTGCGGGTGAAGAAGGCGCGCACCCGCTCGCGCGGCGTTTCGCCGGCCTTGGTGCCGAAGGCGGCGCCGACCGCGAAGGCGCCGAGCAGCAGGCAGGGGCCGGTGACGAGGACGTCGTAGAGGACCGCGGTGGAGAGCTGGTCGCGGCCGAGCAGGGCCACGGCCAGCGGGTAGCCGAGGTAGCCGGTGTTGACGCTGAGCACGGAGCAGACGACGGCGCCGACCTGGAAGCGCGGCAGCTTCAGCACCCGGCTCGGCGACCAGCAGGCGAGCAGCGCGCCGAGCGAGGAGGCGACGATTCCCAGGATCAGGCCGACGCCGTGGCTGAGGTCGATGTCGGCCTTGGCGATGTTGAAGAAGATCACCGGCGGCAGGAAGACGTAGAGCAGCAGCGTCAGCGAGCGCCGCGCCGCCGTGGCCGCGCCCGTCGGCCAGCGATGCTCGGAGGCGACGCCGATCCCGACCGAGATCACGATCGCGGCGGTTGTGAGGAGGACGCCGATCCGCGGGACCCTTTCAGGTCACCGAGCCGCGAGCATCACGGCCGAACTACGCGTACAGCGCTTCGATCTCCGCTTCGTACTTGCGCTCGATCGGGCGACGCTTCAGCTTCATCGTCGGCGTCAGCTCCTCGCCGCCGGGGACCCACTCGCCGCTGAGCACCTCGTAGCGCTTGATCTGCTCGACCCGGGAGAGGCGGGCGTTGGCGGCCTCGACCGCCTCGGCGATCTCCTCCGCGATGGCGGGATCGTCGGCGCTCGGCGCCGCGCGCCGCCAGGCGTTTCCGGATCGAGCGCGATCAGGGCCACGTTGTAGGGGCGGTTGTCGCCGATCGCCACCGCCTGGGCGATCAGGGCGAGGCCGCCTTCAGCTTCGCCTCGATGTTGGCCGGCGACATGTTCTTGCCCGCCGCGTTGATGATCAGCTCCTTCTTGCGGTCGACGATCCGCAGGTAGCCCGCCTCGTCGAATTCGCCGATGTCGCCGGTCAGCAGCCAGCCGTCCTCGCTCAGCGCCTCGGCGGTCTTCTCCGGCAGGTTGCGGTAGCCCGTCATCACCTGCGGGCCGCGCACCATCACCTCGCCGTCCTCGGCCAGCTTCACCTCGGTGTTCGGGATCGGCGGGCCGACGGTGCCGACCCGCACGCCGCCGGGCGGGTTCAGGGTCGTGATCGCGGTGGTCTCCGACATTCCCCAGGTCTCGCGGATCTCGATCCCGAGCGCGAGGAAGAACTCGAGCACCTCCGGCGGGGTCGGCGCCGCCCCGACCACGAACGATTCGACCTGGTCGAGGCCGAGCATCGCGCGGATCGTCGAGAGCACCTGCTCGTCGGCGCGCTTCCACTCGGCCTCGAGCTCGGCGGGCGCGCCGCCGTCCATCTGGGCGCGAGCGCGGCGGCGGCCGAGCTCGATCGCCGCCACCGTCGCCTCGCGTTTCGCCTCGTCGGGCTCGGCCGCGATGCCGATCTCGATCGCCGCCTTCAGCTTTTCCCAGATCCGCGGCACCCCGCCCCAGACCGTCGGCTTGACCTCGATCGAGTAGGCGACCATCTGGCGCGGGTCGGGGCAGCAGTAGACGCAGCTGCCGTAGATCATCTGCGCGTAGAGCCCCGCCCAGCGGTCGGCGATGTGGGCGCTGGGCAGGAAGGAGATCATCCGCCCGCCGGGCGTGGTCGGCTGGACCTGCGTCGCAGGCGCGCCAGACGCGCGACCATGTTGGCGTGGGTCAGCTGCACCCCCTTCGGCGGCCCGGTCGTGCCCGAGGTGTAGATCAGGCAGAGCACGTCGTCGGGCTCGACCGCGCGCCAGGCCGCCTCGAAGTCGAAGTCCGGGCTCGCCCATCGCCTCGAGCTCCGCGATCGAGATCGTCCCCTCCGGCGCCTCGCCGTCGATCACCACCACGTGCTCGAGCGCTCTCGACCGGCTCGCGCGCCGCCAGCACCGTGTCGAGGAACGCCTGCTCGGTGACGATCACCCGGTTGCCCGCATCCCGCACCACGTACTCCACCTGCTCCGGCGAAGACGTGTTGTAGACCGAGAAGCAGGTCGCCCCGAGGTGCATCGCCGCAGCATCGGTCAGGTGCAGCGCCGGTCGGTTGACCAGCATGAACCCAACCGTGTCGCCCCGTTTCACCCCCAGCTTCGCCAGCCCAGCGGCCCGCTTCCGCACCGCCTCCGCGTAGTCCGCCCAGCTCGCCTCGTAGTCGCTGTCCTTCAACCGCAGCGCCGGACTCTCCGCCCACTCCTCAGCAGTGAGCTGAAACGCCTCGCACATCGTCTCCGCTTGAAGTGCTTTCGGCCGCTCGCTCATCTGCTGAACATACAACGCCTCTCGCGGGGGGTGGCGCCGTAGGGGGACCCGCCCCTGAGGAAGCTTTAGCTACCGGAAGGGGTGGGGGTTCCTGCGGCGACAGGACCCGCCGCGCCGAGACGTCTCGTTTCAGAAGAGAGACGACCCGGCGTGTTCCGCGAACTTCACCAACGGCTGCGGGATGACCCCGAAGAAGACGACCGCTGCTGCCGCGAGCAGGGCGGGAGCGACGAGGTAGATGCGCCGTCCCGGCCTCGGGATCGATCGGGTCGGCCTCTGGGAGGCTCCCGCGATCGCCGGTGTCGCGCACCGGCCGCCTCGGGCCGCATCCACATCGCCGCCACCACCCGCAGGTAGTAGGCGAGCGAGATCATCGTGCCGACGGCGATGAAGACGGCGAGCCAGGTGTAGTCGCCTTCGACCAGGGCCTCGATCAGGTAGAGCTTGCCGATGAAGCCGACGGTCGCCGGCAGCCCGGCGAGGCCGAGCATCGAGATCGTCAGCGGCCAGGCGAGCAGCGGCCGCTCGGCGCCGAGGCCGCGCACCGACGCGATGTCGTCGCCGTAAGATCGTCTCGCGCTCGCGGGCGATGACGACGGCGAAGGCGGCGAGGTTCATGAAGGCGTAGCCGGCGAGGTAGAAGACGATCGCGTTGACCCCCGCCTCGCTGGCGACGACGAGGCCGCCGAGGATGTAGCCGGCCTGGGCGATGCCGGAGTAGCCGAGCAGGCGCTTGAGCGAGTCTCTGGCCGAGGGCGCCGACGTTGCCGACGACGATCGAGATCGCCGCGAGCACGGCGAGCGCCGGCTGCCACTCGTTCGCCTGCGGCGCCAGGGCGACGTCGAAGAAGCGGACGAAGACGGCGAAGGCGGCGGCCTTGGTCGCGACCGCCATGAAGCTGGTGATCGGCGTCGGCGCGCCCTCGTAGACGTCGGGCGTCCACTGGTGGAAGGGCGCGATCGAGGTCTTGAAGGCGAGGCCGACCGCGGTCATCGCGATCCCGACCAGGACCAGCGGGTCGCTGAGCACGCCCTTCTGGGCGATGCCGTGCGGCGATCCCGGCGAAGTCGGTCGAGCCCGAGCCGCCGTAGAGGAAGGCCATCCCGTAGAGCAGCGTCGCCGAGCCGAGCGAGCCGACGATCAGGTACTTGAGCCCCGACTCGAGCGACTTCTCGCGCCGCATGTTGGTCGCGCAGAGGATGTAGAGCGGGATCGAGAGCGTCTCGATCGCGACGAAGAAGGTGACCAGGTTCTGCGCCTGGGCGAGCAGGACCATGCCCAGCACCGAGCCGAGCAGCAGCGCGTGGTACTCGCCCGAGCCGGCCTGCTCGGCGGCGGGCTCGCGGATCGAGAAGAGCACGGCGAAGGCGGCGGTGAGGATCGCGATCAGCGAGATCGAGATCGCCAGGTCGTCGAGCCGCAGGGCGCCGGAGACGAGGTCGGTCGTATCTCCCCACTGCCAGATCAGCAGCCCCGCGGTGGCGGCGAGCGTGACCAGGGTCAGAGCCGGGGCGCTGCGGCGCAGCGGCTTGAAGACGCCGCTGAGCAGGACGACGCAGAGGCCGACGGTCAGCGCCAGGACGGGCGAGAGCGCGGCGTAGTCGATGTGGGGGGCGTTGAAGTTCAGCGATCACGGCTTCTGCACCAGTTCGTAGGAGCGGCGTCTCCTGTCCACCCGGGCAGTTGTCGTCGGCTCGAGTGCCGCCGAAGCCGCTATCGAAGATCGGCGCTGCACGTCGCCGCAACGGTCGCCTGCACGGAGGCGTCGGTGCGCTTGAGGATCAGCTGCGGGTAGAGCGCCAGGCCGAGGATGCAGAGCACGAGCGGGACCAGCACGACGCCGTCGCGCCAGACTGATCTCGCGCGATTCGAGGCCCTCCGGGCTTGCGGTTGTGCATCGTGCGCTGGTAGAGCCTCAGCGCGTAGTAGGCGGTCATCGCGACGCCGGAGATCGCGACGAAGGCGAAGACGATCTTCGAGTCGAAGAGGCCGTTGAGGATGTAGAACTCGCCGACGAAGTTGGCCGAGCCGGGCATCGCCAGGGTCGCCAGGGTGACGATCAGGAAGAGCGCCGCCAGCACCGGGGCCTTCATCGCCATGCCGCCCATCTCGCGCAGGTCCTCGGTGCCGGAGCGCTCGACCAGGATCGCGACGATGACGAAGAGCGGCGCGACGACGAGGCCGTGGTTGACCATCTGCAGGATCGCCCCGTCGGCGCCGTCGGCGCTGAGGGCGAAGATCCCGGCGGTGATGAAGCCGAGCTGCGCGACCGAGGAGTAGCCGGCGATCAGCCGCACGTTGGTCTGGGTGAAGGCCATCACCGAGCCGTAGAGGATCGAGGCCAGGGCGATGACCAGGATCACCTCCTGGAATTCGATCGTCGCCGTCGGGGAAGAGCGGCAGGACGACGCGCAGGAAGCCGTAGGCGCCGACCTTGGCCAGCACGCCGGAGAAGACCGCCAGCGCCGGCAGCGGCGCCGCCCGGTAGGCGTCGGGCATCCAGCCGTGCAGGAGGAAGGCCGGCATCTTGACCAGGAAGGCGGCGGCGAAGAACCAGAAGATCCAGCGCTGGCTGCCCTCGCCGAGCGGGTGCTTGGCCAGTTCGGCGATCGAGAAGGTGATGTGGCCGCCGTCGGCGGCGATGATCGCCGTGGCGATCGCCGCGACCAGCATCAGCAGCGAGCCGATCAGCGTGTAGACGATCATCTTCAGCGTCGCCGCCGAGGCCGTCGGGCCGCCCTCGCGGTCGCTGCCCCAGGCGCCGAAGAGGAAGTAGAACGGCACCAGCATCAGGTCGAAGAAGAGGACGAAGAGCAGCAGGTCCTGGGCCAGGAACGAGCCCAGGGTCGCGGTCTCGCCGATCAGCATCATCAGGAAGAAGAGGTGGGGACGGTCCTGCTCGCGGAAGGCGGCGAAGGCCGTGCCCGCCGTCCACAGCACCGTGGTCAGCAGGATCAGGAAGACGTTGAGGCCGTCGATGCCGAGGCTGTAGTCGACGCCGAGGCCGGGGATCCAGTTGACGTCGACGGTGTCCTGCAGGCCCGAGGCGCTGGAGTCGAAGCCGGCGACCAGCGCGATCGCGATGCCCAGCGTCGCCACCGCGCCCAGCGTCGCCCACCAGCCGGTCTAGCGGCTGCGGCAGGAAGAGGCCGACGAGGCCGAAGACGAGCGGTGTCCAGAGCAGCGAGTTGGTCATGAGCTGCTCAGCAGGAAGTAGAGGGCGAGGCCGGCGAAGCCGACGATCAGCAGCAGCGCGTAGCTGCGCACGAAGCCGCTCTGCACGACGCGGACGAGGCGGCCGCTGCCGCCGACGACGTCCTCGGTGCCGCTGACCAGGCCGTCGACGACGAGGCGCTCGAAGGTGCGGTTGGCGAAGCGGCCGATCGCCAGCGCCGGGCGCACGATCAGGAAGTCGATCGCCTCGTCGAAGTACCACTTGTTGACGAGGAAGGTGTGCAGCGGGCGCAGGCGCCTCGATCAGCATCGCCGGGGTCTCGGGGCGGGCGATGTAGAGCCAGTAGGCGATGCCGATGCCGGCGATCGAGATCGCCGCGCCGATCGCCAGGCCGGCCCAGGAGGCGCCGACCGAGGGCACGATCTCCGCCAGCGGCGAGTCGGCGAAGACCGGGTCGAGGAACTTGGTGACGACCTCGTCGACGCCCGGCACCTGGACCAGGCCGGCGAACAGCGCCAGGAAGGCGAGCACGCCCATCGCCACCCGCATCGGCCAGGACTGCTCGGCGATGTGGTGATCGGCGCCGGGGAAGCCGACCTCGGTGTCCTCCTCTTCGCCGGTCGCCGGGTTGAAGGGGTGGGCGTGGTGGACGTGGCCGGTGTCGATCAGCTCCTGCGCCTCGGCGCAGGGCTTGCCCGGCAGCACGCGGAAGATCAGGCGGAAGGTGTAGATCGCGGTCAGCAGGGCGCCGAAGTAGCCGAGCACGGTGAAGATCTCGTACATGCCGCCGCGCGCGGTGGCGTAGGCGAGGATCTCGTCCTTGGAGAAGAAGCCCGAGGTGCCGGGGAAGGCGGCCAGGGCGAGGCCGCCGCAGAGCATCGTGATCGAGGTGAAGCGCATCGCCTTGCCGAAGCCCTTCATCTCGTCGATGTTCTGGTTGTTGGCCATCGCGGCGATGATCGAGCCGGCCGCCATGAAGAGCAGCGCCTTGAAGAAGGCGTGCGTCATCAGGTGGAACATGCCGGCGCTGTAGGCGCCGATCGAGACGCCCATGATCATGTAGCCGATCTGGCTCATCGTCGAGTAGGCGATCGCCCGCTTCAGGTCGGTCATCACCAGGGCGATCGTGCCGGCGACCAGGAGCGTCGCCAGGCCGACGAAGGCGGCGATGTCGGCGGCGGTCGGGGCGAGGACGAAGAGCACGTGGGTGCGGGCGATCAGGTAGACGCCGGCGGTGACCATCGTCGCCGCGTGGATCAGCGAGGAGACCGGGGTCGGGCCCTCCATCGCGTCGGGCAGCCAGGTGTGGAAGGGCAGCTGCGCCGACTTGGCGAAGGCGCCGACGAGGAGCAGCAGGCAGATCGCGGTCACCGTCCACTCGTTGGTGTGGAAGACCTGCGGCGCCTTGGCGAAGACCTCGCTGTATTCGAAGGTCCCCAGTTCGCGGAAGATCAGGAAGGCGGCGAGGACGAGGCCGATGTCGCCGACGACGTTGATCACGAAGGCCTTCATCCCGGCCTTGGTCGCCGTCGCGCGCCGGTACCAGAAGCTGATCAGCGCGTAGGAGGCGAAGCCGACGAAGGCCCAGCCGACGATCAGCAGCACGAAGTTGCCGGCGAGGACCAGCAGCAGCATCGAGAAGACGAAGAAGTTGAGGTAGCTGAAGAAGCGGTGGTAGCCCTCGTCGGACTGCATGTAGCCGAACGAGTAGAGGTGGATCAGGGTCGAGACCCCGGTGACGATCAGGACCATGAAGACCGAGAGCGGGTCGACGAAGATGCCGAGCTTGATGTCGAGCCCGGCGACGCTGGCGTAGTCCCAGAGCGAGGAGGCGTGGTGGCGGGCCTCGGGCGATTCGCCGAGCAGGCTGATCAGGGCGGCGATGCCGCAGACGAAGGCGAGCCCGATCGCGGCGGTGCCGATCGCCCCGGCGGCCTTCGCGGGCAGCGCCTTGAAGCCGAGCGCGATCGCGATCGAGCCGACCAGCGGGAAGAGCAGGACCAGCCAGGCCCAGGCGGTGGCGCTCACCCGCGCAGCTCCCGCAGCTCATCGACGTCGAGCGGCAGCTTGCGGCGGAAGATCGCCACGATCAGGCCGAGGCCGACGACCACCTCGCAGGCGGCCACGACCATCACGACGATCGCGAAGACCTGCCCCTGCTGGTTGCCGACCATGCGGCTGAACGCGACCAGCGCCAGGTTGCCGGCGTTGAGCATCAGCTCGAGGCAGAGCAGGATGACGACCGGGCTGCGCCGGATCAGGATTCCCATCGCGCCGACGGCGAACAGCAGCGAGGACAGGACGATGTACCACTCGATGTTCATGCGGGACGGTCAGGTAGCCTCCTCTGAACGCGCCTTCGGCGCTGAGTGTTCTGAGGAGGCACCGACCTCCCCTGTTGCCGCCCGCGAGGACAACGGCGCCCGACGGCTGCCAGGAGCAGCAGGATCGAGGAGGCCTCGAAGGGCGAGCAGGAAGCGTTCGAGGAGCAGGCGGCCGATCGCGGCGGGGTCGCCGAAGCCCGGGTTGACGTCAGGGCCGTGAGTTCCGAGCGCCAGGAGGGAGGAGCCGAGCACCGCGATCGAGAGCTCGATGAAGAGGGCCGCTCCCAGCAGGGGGGCGAGGAAGCGTTGGCCGGGGATCGGCTCCCAGGCGGACTCGGTATCGCCGCCGACGTAGGCGACGACGAAGACGTAGAGGACCATCACAGCGCCGGCGTAGACGACCACCTGGGCGGCGGCGACGAAGGCCGAGGTGAGCAGCAGGAAGAGGACCGCCAGCGAGAAGAGGTGGACGATCAGGGCGAGGACGCCGTAGAAGGGGTTGCGCATGGCGACGACGCCGACCGCGCCGCCGAGGGCGCCGAGGGCTGCCGCGAAGAAGAGGACCGCTTCCATCTACTCGCCCTCTGCCCGCAGCGGAGTGCGCTCGATCGGCTCGGCGAGCAGCATCTCCTTGGTGAAGATCAGGTCGGTGCGGTCGTAGTCGGACATCTCGTAGTCGTGGCCCATCGTGATCGCGTCGAAGGGGCAGGCGATCTCGCAGTAGCCGCAGAAGATGCAGCGCGAGAGGTTGATCTCGTAGATCGCGGCGAAGCGCTCGCCGGCCGAGACCCGGTCGCCGGGGATGTTCTCGGCGGCGACGACGCGGATGCAGTCGGCCGGGCAGGCGGCGGCGCAGAGCGAGCAGCCGACGCACTTCTCGAGGCCGGTGTCCTCGAACTTGTGCAGCTTGTGGCGGCCGCGGAAGCGCGGGTAGACCGGCGTCTTCTCCTCGGGGTACTCGATCGTCATCGGCCCCTCGATCAGCCGCGCCATCGTCGTCTTCAGCCCGCGCAGCGTCTCGCCGAAGGCGCGGTAGGCGCCGCCGACCCCGCCCGGCTCGGGCCCGCGCTGGACCTCGACCACGTCCTGGTCCTTGAGGTAGGGGAACTCGCCACGCTGCGCCTCCGTGGCGAGTTACCCCCGCCTATAGGTGGAAAGTCGCCACACCCTCATGTGGTCACCACCAGGACCGCGGTGACCAGGACGTTCAGCGTCGCCAGCGGCAGCAGCACCTTCCAGCCGAGGCTCATCAGCTGGTCGTAGCGCAGGCGCGGCAGCGTCGCCCGCACCCAGATGAAGACGAGGACCAGGCCGAGCATCTTGGCCAGCATCCAGATCGGGTCGAGGAAGCTCGGGCCGGGGCCCATCCAGCCGCCGAGGAACATCGCCGCGGCGACGCCGGAGACGACGAGGATCTCCATGTATTCGACCAGCAGGAAGCTGCCGAAGCGCATGCCGCCGTACTCGGTCATGAAGCCCTGGACCAGTTCGGCGTCGGCCTCGGGCATGTCGAACGGGGTGCGGTTGGTCTCGGCGAAGCCGGCCAGCATGAAGATCAGGAAGCCGACGAACTGGGGGAAGATGAACCAGATCGTCGCCCTGGGCGTCGACGATGTCGACCAGCGAGAGCGAGCCGCCCATCATGATCACGCCGAGCAGGGCGAGGCCCATCGAGACCTCGTAGGAGATCAGCTGGGCGGCGCCGCGCATCGCGCCGAGCAGGCTGTACTTGGAGCCCGAGGACCAGCCGCCGAGCAGCAGGCCGTAGAAGGCGATCGAGCCGACGGCGAAGAAGTAGAGGATGCCGATCGGCACGTCGATCCCGTAGAGGCCGACGCCGTCCTGCACGTCGCCCCAGGGGATGATCGCCAGGGCGAGCACGCCGGAGAGGACCGGCAGCAGCGGGCCGAGGATGAACAGGGTCCGGATCGCGTTGGCCGGGCGGAAGGCCTCCTTGGAGAGCAGCTTGCCGACGTCGGCAAGCGGCTGCAGCAGGCCGAAGGGGCCGACCCGGTTGGGCCCGTAGCGGTGCTGGAAGCGGCCGATCAGCTTGCGCTCCAGCACCGTCATCAGCGGCAGGATGCCGAAGATCACGCCGAAGATGACCAGGCTCTTGACCACCATGATCCAGGTGGCTTCGACGAACTGGGTGTCGGCGATCGGCAGCGTCACGGGGCGGCGATCTTCTCGATTTGGACGGAGACGGGGCTGCCGTTGAGCAGGGCGTTGGCGTTGGCGTCGGCGATGCCCTCGATCAGCAGGCAGGTGCCCTCGGGGACGCGCTCCTTGATCGCTCACCTTGGCGCGGATGCTCGTGCCGTTCTGGGAGACCGAGACCTCGTCGCCGGTGCTCAGGCCGAGGCGCTCGGCGTCGGGGACCGAGAGCTCGACACGCTGCTGCGGGGCCAGGAACCTGAGCGGCGGGTTCAGCTCCGTGATCGGGCCGGCCCACAGATCTCGATACGTGGAGAGCGCGAGTGACCCGGGGTCGGCGGACGCGCTGTCGCGCTGAGTGTCCGGCGACCCCGGGTCACTCGCGCTTTGCAGTTCGAGATGGCGGTCGAGCCCACCTCGGCGGACACTTGGCGCGCCGCGCCACTGTCGCTCGCGCTGACCGACTCCGTATCTCGCGGCGTCGCGTTCGCCGAGGTGGGCTCGACCGCCCCCCCGGCTTCTTGCCAGCGGATGCCGCGGCCGCCGATATCGGAGTCCGAGATGCCGGCGTAGAACGGGACCGCTTCGGCGAGTGCGGCGAAAGCTGAGGGCTGGGACGAGATGCCGGTGTCGTGGCCGAGAGCGAGTGAGAGCTCCGCGAGGACGCCCCAGTTCGGGCGGATGTCGCCGGGACGGGAAGCGCTTGGTCGCACGCGCTGCAAGCGACCGTCGGGGTGCGTGACCGTCCCGTCTTTCTCCGCGTGCGTCTCGAGCGGGAAGACGACGTCGGCCATCGCGGTGGTCGCGGTCTCGAAGGTCGAGAAGGCGACGATGTGGTCGGCTGCGGCCAGAGCCCGCTTCCAGGCTTCTGTGTCCGGGAAGTCGCGGAGAGGGTCGACGCCGAAGAGCACGAGCGTCTTCAGCTCCCCCGACTCCAGTGCGGCGCGGATCTCCTCGGTTGCCTTGCCGACGAGACGCGGCATTTTCCATGTCTGACATGGAAAATCGCGCGTCTCGTGGCAGTCAGGCCGGGGCCGGCGTCGGGGAGGCAGCCGGCCTCGCGCAGGCCGCGGGCGTTGGTGAAGTCGGGGACTTCCAGGAGGCCCGAGCCGTCTTGGCCGGCGAGATTCAGGGCGGCGGCCAAGTCGAGCAGGGCGGTGGTGGCGCCTTCGCCCTCGCGGCCGATGCGGTCGCCCCAGATGACGACGACGGACTCGGCGTCGCGGAGGGTCTCGGCGATCTCCGCGGTCGCGCCCTGGCCCGGGTTGCGCAGGCCGTTCGCCAGCTCGGCGAGGAAGGCGCCGGCGCCGCCTGGCGCGTAACGCGTGACCGCGGTGGCGCCGCCGTCCAGCGTCGTCGGTGCCTCGGTCGCCACCGCCAGCTTGGCGCCGTTGCGGCGGATCGCCTTGCGGATGCGCAGGTCGAGGATCGGGCTGCTGTGCAGGGGGTCGGTGCCGACGACGAGGATCGCGTCGGCGTCGTCGATGTCGCGGACCCTGGCGGTGATCTCGGGCTGGGCGAGCCGCACCAGCGCCTCGCGGCCGGGGCCGCGCGAGGGGCGCGAGTCGATGTGCGGCGAGCCCAGCGCCTCGCGCATGATGCGCTGGACCAGGTAGCCCTCCTCGTTGGAGGCGTCGCCGACGATCGCGGCGCTCTCCGCGCCGCCGTGCTTCAGCGCCGCGGCGGCCTTGGCGATCGCGTCCTCCCAGCTCGCCTCGACGCCGCCGCGCAGC
The DNA here is from genome assembly GCA_963702065.1 of uncultured Solirubrobacterales bacterium. GTDB lineage: Bacteria > Actinomycetota > Thermoleophilia > Solirubrobacterales > 70-9 > VRUE01. The sequence continues at coordinate 2,174,577 of OY969705.1, read as the reverse complement.
CGCGGCCCGCGCACGCGCTCCTCGGCGTCGAACATCTCGAAGCCGTAGCGGCCGCGGTCGCAGAGCCAGCCGTCGTCGACGTCGGCGTTGTCGCGGGCGATCACCCGCTTCACCTGCTCGTCGCGGACGGTGAAGCTGACGTTGCACTGGCTCGGGCAGAGCGTGCAGACCGAGCCGGCCTGCTCGATGTCCCAGGGCCGGGCGCGGAAGCGGTAGGTGTAGTTGGTCAGCGCCCCGACCGGGCAGAGGTCGGTGATGTTGCCGTGGAAGGGCGCCACGTAGGGGCGGTCGTCGAAGGTGCCGACGAAGGTGCGGTCGCCGCGCTCGAGCAGCTGCAGCTGCTCGTCCTCGGCCACCTCCTGGCTGAAGCGCACGCAGCGGTAGCAGAGGATGCAGCGCTCGCGGTCGATCGCGACCAGCGGCGAGAGCTCGATCGGCTTCTCGAAGTGGCGCTTCTGGTCGGTCATCCGGCTCTTGCCCGGGCCCCAGCCCATCGAGATGTCCTGCAGCGGGCACTCGCCGCCCTTGTCGCAGACCGGGCAGTCGAGCGGGTGGTTGACGAGCAGGAACTCGACCACGGCGCTCTGCGCGTGCTTGACCTGGTCGGTCCGGGTGTGGACGACCATGCCGTCGCGCACCGGGGTCGAGCAGGAGGTCTGCAGCTTCGGGATCCCCTCGATCTCGACCAGGCACATGCGGCAGGCGCCGACCGGCTCGCCCAGCTTCGGCTCGTAACAGAAGACCGGGATCTCGACGTCGCCCCGCTTGGCCGCGTCGTGCAGCATCTCGCCCTCGGTCGCGGTCACCTCGCGGCCGTCGATGATCAGGTTGATCGTCTTGCCGCTCACGTCGCCGCTCCCAGGGTCTCGGGCGCGCCCTGGACGACCGGGAGCCGCTCGCCGGCCGCCGGCTCGCCTTCGCTCGCCGTGGCGATCACGTCCTCGAACTCGTCGCGGAACTTGCGCACCATCGCCCCGACCGGCATCGCCATCGAGTCGCCGAGCACGCAGAGGCAGTGGCCGATGATGTTCTCCTGCACCGAGGCGACGATGTCGAGGTCCATCGGCGTCGCCTCGCCGCGCACCACCCGTTCCAGCATCTTCACCGTCCAGTTGGTGCCCTCGCGGCAGGGGGTGCACTTGCCGCAGGACTCGTGGTGGTAGAAGCGCGCCGTGCGCAGCGCCATGTGCGGGATCGAGACCCGGTCGTCGGCGACGATGATCGAGCCCGAGCCGAGCATCGAGCCCGCCTCGGCCATCGCCTCGAAGGAGTAGGGGAGGTCGATCCCTTCCTCGGCCTTGAGCACCGGGGAGGAGGAGCCGCCGGGGTAGAAGGCCTTGACCTCGCGGCCCTCGGCCGGGACCGCCGGCGAGGTCCATGATCAGCTCGCGGGTCGGGATCCCGAGCTCGACCTCGTAGTTGCCGGGCCGCCGCACGCAGCCGGAGACCGAGACCACCTTGGTGCCGGGCGACTGCTCGGTGCCGAAGCCCTTGAACCACTCGGCGCCGTTCGCGACGATGTGGGGCACGTTGGAGAGCGTCTCGACGTTGTTGATCAGGGTCGGCCCGCCGTAGAGGCCCTGCACGGCCGGGAAGGGAGGCTTCAGCCGCGGGTTGCCGCGCTTGCCCTCGAGCGCGTCGAGCAGCGCCGTCTCCTCGCCGCAGATGTAGGCGCCGGCGCCGCGGTGGACGACCAGCTCGAGGTCGTGGTGGGAGCCGAGGATGTCCATGCCGAGGTAGCCGGCCTCGTAGGCCTCGGCGACGGCGGCGTCGAGGATGTCGGCCTGCGAGTCGTACTCGCCGCGGATGAAGATGAAGGCGTGGCCGGCGCCGGCGGCGAGGGCGGCGATCGCGATCCCCTCGATCAGCTGGTGCGGGTTGCGCTGCATCAGCTCGCGGTCCTTGAAGGCGCCCGGCTCGGACTCGTCGGCGTTGCAGCAGAGGTACTTGCTCATCTCGCCGCGGGGCAGGAAGGAGGCCTTCTTGCCCATCGAGAAGCCGGCGCCGCCGCGTCCGCGCAGGCCCGAGTCTTCGAGCTCTTTGAGCACCTCCTCGGCCTCCATCTCGCGGTAGGCCTTCTCCAGCGAGGCGTAGCCGCCGTAGCCCTTGTAGCCGGCGATCGTGCGCAGCGCCGGGTCTTCGGCGTTCTTCAGCAGCATCCGCGTCTCAGGCATCGGGGCCTCCCGGCAGCGGGCGCTTCTCCAGCGCCTTCTCGGGCAGCACCTCGGCGCCGGCGCGCAGCTGCTCGATCGCGGTCTGCGCCTCGGCCGCCTCGAGCGGGCCGAAGTAGCGCTCGTCGATCGAGGCCATCGGCGCGATGTCGCAGGCGCCGAGGCACTCGAAGCCGGTGACGAAGAACTTCTCGTCGTCCTCGCCGGCGGCCTCACGGAAGGCGTCGAGCAGCTCGTCGCCGCCGCGCATCCAGCAGCTGATGTTGGTGCAGACGGCGATCTTGTGGCTGCCGACCGGATCGGTGTGCAGCAGGTCGTAGAAGCTCGCCACCGACTCCAGGTAGGCCGGCGTCACCCGCATCACCGCGGCGGCCTGCCGGATCCCCTCCGGCGTGCACCAGCCATACAGCCGCTGCACCGCCCAGAGCGCCGGGATCGAGGCCGATTTCCGATCCGGATACCGCCACATCAACGTCTCGATCTGCTCCCGCAGCTCGGGCGGACACTCGACCTCATGAAGCTCGGGAATCTGCTCCTGCGAGCGGCCGGGTACTCGACCCTCAACCAGCGCTTTGTCGACCGGCAGCTCAGCCATGCCGCACCTCCAGCGGGTGGCGTAGGGGGAGCGGGGCCGAGGACAGCCCGTGGACTGCCCGCAGGCCCCCCTCCCCCTGCGACAGGACCCGCTGGCCGGTACGCACGGTCCCAGCAGTCATCGATCAACCCCACCCAGGATCGGGTCGAGCATGCCGAGCGAGCAGATCATGTCGGCGATGTAGCTGTCGACCGACATGTCCTTGAAGGCCTGCAGGTTGACGAAGGAGGGGTCGCGGAAGTGGACCCGCGCCGGCTTCGCCGAGCCGTCGGCGAGGACGAAGCAGCCGAGCTCGCCGCGCGGGCTCTCGATCGCGTAGTAGATCTCGCCCGGGCCGACCCGGTAGCCCTCGGTGACGAGCTTGAAGTGGTGGATCAGCGACTCCATCGAGGTCGAGAGCTCCGAGCGCGGCGGCAGCACGTACTTGCGGTCGTCGGCGATGAAGGGCCCTTCGGGCAGGCCGTCGAGCGCCTGCTCGATGATCCGCACCGACTCGACCATCTCCGCCACCCGCACCCGGTAGCGGTCGTAGTTGTCGCCGACCGTGCCGACCGGCATCTTGAAGTCGAACTCGGGGTAGGCGAGGTAGTCGAAGGCCTTGCGCAGGTCCCAGGGCTCGCCGGTGGCGCGCAGCAGCGGCCCGGTCACGCCCAGCTCCAGCAGCCGCTCGCGCGAGACGATGCCGGTGTTCTTGGTCCGCTGCAGGAAGACCTCGTTGCGGTCGAGCAGCGCCTGGTACTGCTCGACCCGCACCGGCATCTCGGCGATGAACTCGCGCAGCTTCTTCTCGAAGCCGAGCGGGATGTCCTCGATCACGCCGCCGACCTGGAAGTAGCGCGTGTGCATGCGCTGCCCGGTCGCCATCTCGAAGAGGTCGAGGATGCGGTCGCGCTCGCGGAAGCAGTACCAGAGCATCGAGATCGCGCCGAGGTCGAGCGCCGTCGTGCCCAGCCAGACCAGGTGGGAGTGGATGCGGTTGAGCTCGAGGAAGATCACCCGCAGGTACTTGGCCCGCTCCGGGATCTCCAGCTCGACCAGCCGCTCGACCGCGCCGCAGTAGGCCTCCATCTGGAAGAAGAAGGAGACGTAGTCCATCCGCTCGACGAAGGGGATGACCTTCCAGTAGCTCTTGTCCTCGCAGGACTTTTCGATCCCGGTGTGGACGTAGCCGATCACCGGTTTGAGGTCGCGCACGACCTCGCCTTCGAGGTCGACGACCAGCCGCAGCACGCCGTGCGTGGCGGGGTGGTGCGGCCCCATGTTGACCGTCATCACCTCCGTGGTGCGGTCCTCGGTCAAGGGCTGCTCAGCCATAGTTCTTTTCGTTGTAGGTGAAGGTGACCGGCTCGCCGCCAACCGGAAAGTCGCGCCGCTGCGGCCAGCCGACGTAGTCGTCGGGCAGCAGGATCCGGCGCAGGTCGGGGTGCCCCTTGAAGACGATCCCGAAGAAGTCGAAGACCTCGCGCTCCTGGAACTCGGCGGTGGGGAAGAGCTCCACGCAAGAGTCGATTTACGGCAGCGCCTGGCCCGCGGGTCCTGTCGGTGCAGGGGACCCCCCACCCCCTGCGGTCGCTGAAGCGTCCTCGGGGGCGGGCCCCCCTACACCGCCACCCGCGGGAGAGACGGGGTCGTCCAACAGTGCCTTCACGCGGATGCGCTCTACCCGATCGCGGTTGAGGAGCTCGTAGTGGACTGCGAAGCGCGGGGAGGCCGGAAGGTAGTCGGCGGCATGGAGGCTGGAGAGGAAGCGGTAGCCCTGGCCCGGGGCGTCGCGCAGCCAGGTGAGCACGGCGAGCACGTGCGCGGGATCGATCGAGAGCACGGCGCGCTCCTGGTCGAAGCCGGTGTCGAGGACGGCGCCGGGGTGCGCGTCCTCGATCTCGCCGCGGATCAGCTCGAGGCCGGGAGCGTCAGGCACGGAGCAGCTCCCTGGCGGCGAGGTAGGCCTCGGCTGACTCCGCGCTCGGTTCGCTGCGCGGACCGCCGCGCGCCCACTCCTCGGTGCCCTCGGCGTTGTAGCGGGCGCGCCAGCCCTGATCGGCGTTGCCCATGATCTTCTCCTGCAGCTTGGTGAAGCCGTAGAGGACCGCCTCCGGCCGCGGCGGGCAGCCGGGGATGTGGACGTCGATCGGCATGAACTTGTCGGCGCCCTGGACCACGGCGTAGTTGGAGAACATGCCGCCGCTGGAGGAGCAGGCCCCCATCGAGATCGCCCACTTCGGCTCCAGCATCTGGTCGTAGAGGCGGCGGACGACCGGCGCCATCTTGATCGAGACCCGGCCCGAGAGGACGATGAAGTCGGCCTGGCGCGGGGAGGCGCGCCCGGCCTCGGCGCCGAAGCGAGCGATGTCGTAGCGCGCTGTGACGGCAGACATCGGTATCCCCTCGATCGCGCAGCAGGCGAGGCCGAAGGACAGCGGGAACAGCGAGTTGGCCCGCGACCAGTTGAGCATCTCCTCGAGGCGGGTCATCACGACCTTCTCCTCGACGTAGCGCTCCAGCTCCTCGCCCTCGAGGTCGCCGCGCAGCATGTCGCGGGCGCGCAGCTGGCGCTCGCGCATCGTCTGTCGTCTCTATTTCCAATCCAGTGCCCCCTTGCGCCAGACGTAGACAAAGGCGACGAGCAGCAGGGCGATGAAGGTGACCAGCTCGCCCAGGACGAAGACGCTGTCGGCGCCCTTGAGGATGACCCCGATCGGATAGAGGAAGACGACCTCGATGTCGAAGAGGATGAAAAGCATCGCGATCAGGTAGAAGCTGACCCCGAAGCGCAGGCCGTGCGAGGCCTCGACCGGGATGCCGGACTCATACGGCTCGGACTGGCGTAGGCTCGCCGCCGTCGGCCGCTTCGGCCGCTTCGGCCCGATCACGTGATTGAGCATCGCGAAAGCCCCCCCGACGGTGACGCCGAGGAAGGCAAAGACGAGAATCGGCAGGTAGCTCTTCAGCACTGGTAGATCGGGTTTCCGGCGGGCGACGCGGAACGCAGCTCATTTGTCGCCGCCTCACGCCTGCAGGACGAGTTATATACCGACCTTGTAACACATTGCTACATAGTGCTTTTCCGCATCAGCAAGCCGAATCCCGACCCTCTTGGGAGGAAATAGACCGTGGTAGTCGTTCACCTCGTAGTTGGCTGCGCCGTCATCGTCCTCAACCTCGTCGCCTTCGCCGTCGGCGGCATCGGCTTGGCTGCGCGATCGCTCCTCGGTCCCCTTCTGGTTGCTGCTGCGCGCGGCCCAGGTTGCGGTCTTCCTCCAGGTGATGCTCGGCGGCCTGCTCGTCTTCACCGGCCACAAACCCGACGACGAACCTCCACTACCTCTACGGCATCCTGCCCCTCGTCGTCTCGCTGATCGCCGAGGGCGCCCGCACCGGCGCCGCCGAGCGCGAGCTGGGCGACGTCGACTTCGAAGCTCTCCCCGCCGACGCCCAGCAGGATCTCGCCCTGGCGATCGTCCGCCGCGAGATGGGCATCATGGCCGTCAGCTGCGGCGTGATCCTCTTCCTCGCGCTGCGCGCGGCAGGCACCAGCGGCGCGTTCTGACTCGTCTTTTAGCGAAGGGAGGGCCGGGTGCCCCTCCCAAAACGCTCGGCAGGAGCCTCGCTGGAGTGTTTTGGGAGGGGCACCCGGCCCTCCCGACGTGAGCGGCGAATCCGAACGGCTACTGCTCGCAGCGATTCGCGCGAGAACGAGCCTTGGCCCGCTAGCGTCGGTCGAGGCCGAGCTGGATTGCGGCGACGGCGGCGAAGAGGGCGCCGGTAGTTAGGTGGAGGATCGCGTCGGCGTCGTTGTTGGGGAAGGTGAAGATGCCGGCCGGGCTGGTTGACCAGATCGCCCAGAGGCCGGTGACGATCAGGGCGACGGCGACGTAGATCGCGTAGAGGACGGCCCAGCGCGGCTTGAGGGCGAAGAAGAAGGCGGGGCCGAAGAGCAGGAAGCCGGAGAGCGCGTGGACGCCGTTGAAGTCGACGCCGAGCACCCGCTGGGTCGGGGCGCCGTCGCCGAAGTGGAAGCTCGGTTCCGCGATCAGTCCCGCCACCGCCCAGGTGAGCTGGACGACCGCGAGGACGACGATGCCCCACTGGGCGAACGTCCACTGCGAGCGTGGCGCGGTTGCCGCCTCCATCGCGTGGAGTTTAGGCGCGCATCCGACATTCACCACACTCCAGCGGGGTCAAGGTCAGATGCGTCGCACTTGTCTCAGCCCAGCGGCCGGTACTCGCCGCCGTGGAAGACGAGCGGGTCGCCCTCTCCGGTCGCCAGGTCGCGGACCTCGCCGGTGACGATCACGTGGTCGCCGGCGGCGACCACGTCGCGCAGCTCGCAGGCGATCCAGGCGAGGGAGTCGTCGATCGCCGGGATGCCGTCGCGCTCGCTCCAGGCGACGCCGTCCCACTTCTCGGCCACCGGGGCCTTGGTGGCGAAGGAGCGGGCGATCTGCTCCTGGCCGGCGTGCAGGACGCTGATCCCGAAGTGGTTGGCCGCCTGGACGGCGAGCAGGGTGCGCGAGCCGCGGTCGAGGCAGGCCAGCATCAGCATCGGCTCGATCGAGAGCGAGCAGACCGCGTTGGCGGTCGCTCCGGCCGGTCCGTCGGGGCCGGCGGCGCTGACGACGGTGACGCCGGTCGGCAGCATCGCCATCGCGGCGCGGAAGCGGGCTGGATCAGGCGGTGGCATGGTCGGAGAGCGGGATCGGGTCAAGACAATATGATGCGCGCCGCGTGCGTCCGGCACTGATTACAGCCATGGCCATCCTCGCCGCCTTCGGGCTCGCCGCCTGCGGCTTCGGCGAAGAAGGCGTCTCGGTCTCCAAGAACGACCCCAACCACGACGGGGCCGTGCTCTTCGCCACGCACTGCTCCGGCTGCCACACGCTCAGCGCCGCCGGCACCCAGGGCAGCGGCAACCGCGGCCTGCGCACGCAGGGTCCGAACCTCAACCAGCGAACCGAGACATATGAAGACGCTCTCTTCGCGATCCAGAACGGCGGCTTCTCCGGCGCGATCATGCCCCAGAACATCGTCGTCGGCGACGAAGCCGAAGCGGTCGCCCGCTTCGTCGCCAAGTACGCCGGCGAACGAAGCCGAAGAATCGCCGCGCCCCGGCGAGACCTCGCCCTAACCTTTCACGAGCGATGCTCGACCTGAAGCTGATCCGCTCCGACCCTGAGCGGGTCAAGGCGGCGCTCGCGCGCCGCGGCGCCGCCGAGCAGGTCGACGAGCTGCTCGCGCCTCGACGCTCGCCGCCGCGAGCTGCTGCCGCGGATCGAGGGCGCCCAGGCCGAGCGCAAGACGATCTCCAAGCAGATCGGCGAGGCCAAGCAGCGTGGGGAGGACGGCGGCCGAGCAGATGGCGCGCCGTCGCCGAGCTGAAGCAGACGATCGAGTCCGGCAAGGCCGAGCTCGAGCAGGTCGAAGCCGACCTGCAGCGGGTCGCCACGGCGCTGCCCAACCTGCCCGACCCCGACGCCCCGGAAGGGATGACCGAGGAGGACGCGGTCGTCCTGCGCGAGGAGGGCGAGCGGCCGAGCTTCGACTTCGAGCCGCGCGACCACCTCGAGATCGGCTCCGAGCTGGGCCTGATCGACATGGAGGCCGGGGCCCGGGTCTCCGGCTCCCGCTTCGCCTACATCAAGGGCGACCTCGTCCTGCTCGAGCTGGCGCTGGTCCGCTTCGCCCTCGACCTGGTGCGCGGCGAGGGCCACGAGCCGGTCGTGCCGCCGGTCCTGGTCCGCGAAGAGGCGCTGGTCGGCACCGGCTTCCTGCCCGGCGATCGCGACCAGATCTACGAGGTGCCCAAGGACGAGCTCTTCCTCGTCGGCACCTCGGAGGTGCCGCTGGCCGCCCTGCACGCCGACGAGATCCTCGCCGCCGAGCAGCTGCCGATTCGCTACGCCGGCTTCTCGCCCTGCTTTCGCCGCGAGGCCGGCGCCGGCGGCCGCGACACCCGCGGCATCTTCCGCGTCCACCAGTTCGACAAGGTCGAGATGTTCTCGTTCGTCGAGCCGTCCGAGTCGGCGGCCGAGCACGAGCGCCTGCTGGCGATCGAGGAGCGCATCCTCGCCGAGCTGGAGATCCCCTACCGCGTCGTCAACGTCGCCGCCGGCGACCTCGGCGCCCCCGCGGCCAAGAAGTACGACTGCGAGGCCTGGATCCCGAGCCAGGGCCGCTACCGCGAGCTGACCTCATGCTCGAACACGACCGACTACCAGGCCCGGCGCCTCGGCCTGTCGGTATCGGCCGACATGACGGCGAATCTCCCCGAGGTGGTGCACACGCTCAACGGCACCGCGGTGGCGGTGGGACGCACGATGATCGCCCTGATCGAGAACCGGCAGGAGCGGGATGGCGGATTCACGCTACCCACTATTTTGCATTCATATGGTTCGCCTGAGAGGATCGGACCCCAATGAGCACTAGCGTTCGGGACGCTAAGCGCGTCGTCCTCTGTGACGACCATGAGATCGTCCGCGAGGCGATCAAGGCCCGGATGGCCAACTCGAGCATCGTCGAGATCGTCGGCGAGGCCGGAAACGGGCGCGACGTGGTCGACGTCGTCAAGGAGCTCGAGCCCGACGTCCTGATCATCGACGTCGAGCTGCCCAAGCGCGACGGGATCGAGGCGACCAAGGAGGTCCTCAAGGTCCGGCCGCGGACCAAAGTGATCATCTTCACCGCCCACGCCCAGCCCGACCTGCTGGCGCTGGCCCTGCGCGCGGGCGCCTCCGGCTACGTGCTCAAGTCGGCGCCGGCCGAGGACATCGCCCGCGCGGTCAAAGCGGTGACCGGCGGCGGCACCTTCCTCGGCGGCGATTTCGCCGGCGGCAAGCCCTCCGAGGTCGAGAAGCTGCTCGAGCTCTCGCCGCGCGAGCGCCAGATCCTCGAGCTGCTGGCCGAGGGCCTGCGGGTCAAAGAGATCGCCGAGCGGCTGCAGCTCAGCCCGGCGACCGTGCACACCCACGTGCGCAACGCGATCGCCAAGCTCGAGGTCGACACCCGCACCGAGGCCGTCGCCCTCGCGGTGAAGTTCAGCTACCTCGGTGCCGGCGGCAAGGCCTAGTCGGCCTTCGCGGCCGGCTTCAGCTCCAGCGCGCAGCCGTTGATGCAGTAGCGCTGGCCGCCCTTGTCGGCGGGGCCGTCGTCGAAGACGTGGCCGAGGTGGGCGTCGCAGTGCTTGCAGACGACCTCGGTGCGGCGCATGAAGAGGCTGTTGTCGGGACGCAGCTCGACGTGCTCGAGGTTGGCCGGCTCGGTGAAGCTGGGCCAGCCGGTGCCGGAGTCGAACTTGGTGTCCGAGGAGAACAGCTCGGTGCCGCAGCCGACGCAGTGGTACATGCCCTCGGTCTTCTCGTCGACGTAGGGCCCGGTGAAGGCCCGCTCGGTGCCGCCCTTGCGGGTCACCTCGTACTGCTCGGGGGTCAGCTGCTCGCGCCACTCGGCGTCGGACTTGTTGATCTTGGTCGTCATCTGGCTCCTTTCGGTCTGCATCCAGGGTACGCCGAGGTCTTACAGGGAGGTGACGGGGCGCCGACTCTGCCGGACGCGCTTCGCGCTGAGTGTCCGGCGAAGTCGGCCCCCGCCGCCCATACGATCCGCGCGCGATGGACTGAGCGTTCTATGAGCGGACCGGGGACGGCAGTACGTTGCGACTGAGCTCACGAGAGGTCCCTGGGATCCGGGGGCTCAGCATGCTGGGCCGCCGTCCGCGTTGCTGGGGCGGGAGATCGAGGGGATGGAGGGGTCTGAGGAGTTCCAGGTTGGGCGGATCGTGTTCGAGATTCTGCGGCCGGTGCCGATTGGGCCGGTCACGGTCGAGACGCGGGTGCTGCGGCCGGGGAGGAAGGTGCGGATGGTCGAGGCGTCGCTCTCGGGTGAGGCTGGGGAGCTGATGCGGGCCACTGCTTGGCAGTTGCGGACGACCGAGCTGGAGTTGCCGGAGGGGGCGGTTGACGATGCGCCGCCGCCCGCGGGGCCGGAGGAAGGGTGGGTGCCGGAGTTCTTCCCTACCGGGCAGGACGTCGGGTACCACACGGGGATGGAGTTGAAGGCGGTGGCCGGGGCCTTCCTCGAGCTGGGCCCGGCGACCTTCTGGCTGCGGATGCGCCAGCCGCTGGTTGCCGGTGAGGAGCCGACGCCGTTGCAGCGGGCGCTGGTCGCCGCCGACGTCGGCAACGGGATCAGCGCCGTGCTCGACTACCACTCCTACGTCTTCATCAACGTCGACCTCACCGTCCACTTCGAGCGCATGCCGGAGGGCGAGTGGGTCTGCGTCGACGCCGTCACCCGTCCCCAGCCGACCGGCATCGGCACCGCCGAGTCGGTCCTCTCCGACCGCGCGGCCGCATCGGCCGCGCCGCCCAGTCGCTGCTGATCGAACAGCGCTAAGTCCTTCAACGAGTGCAACGTTTTCTCCGTGTGATGCAGGGGCGAAACGTTGCACTGATTTCGTGGAGGCCGAGCTCGGGACCGGTGTAACGCGCAGTTCGTCTATCCCACGGACAAAGCGTTGCACCACCCAGGTCAGCGGGTGGCGAGCGCGGTGCGGGCTGCGCGGGGCGACGGCCAGGGCGATCGTCGCGGCCGAGACGAGGGCGATCGCGGCGGAGAGGAAGAAGGCGCCCTCGTAGCTCGTCAGCGCTGCCATGGCGCCGGCCAGCGGGGCGCCGAGGCCGACGCCGGCGTCGAAGAAGGCGGTGAAGGTGCCGAGTGCGGCGCCGCGGCGGGTGTCGGAGACGCGGCTGACGACGATCAGCGAGAGCGAGGGGTAGAGCAGCGAGAAGGCGGCGCCCATCGCCAGGGCGCCGGCGATCGCGACCGGCAGGCTCTGGGCGACGCGCGATCGTGGTCAGTCCCACCGCCTCGACCAGGGCGGCGGCGATCGCGACCCGGGCCGGGCCGATGCGGTCCGGCAGGTCGCCGCCGACGAGGCGGGTCAGCACGACCATCGTCGCGAAGGCGCCGAACACCGTTGCCCCGTGGCCGACCCCGCGCGCTTCGAGATGCAGGACGACGAAGGCGGCGATCGTCCCGTAGCCGATCGAGCCGAGGGCGAGCGCCGCGCCGGGCCGCACCGCCTCGCGCTCGATCAGCGGGTGGTGTTCCTCGGCGATTCGAGGGGAGCGGGTGGAAGGGGTCGGGCAGCGCGGGTCGCGATCGCCGCTCCGAGCAGCGGCACCATCCCGGCCAACAGCCAGACCGGCGTGTAGCCGGAGGCGTGCAGGATCAGCTCGCCGATCAGCGGCCCGATGCTGAGCCCCGCCCAGACCGCCAGTCCGTAGAGGCCGATCACGCGACCGCGCCGCTCGATCGGCGCCAGGTCGACGATCCAGGCCGAGCCGGCGGTGAAGACCGTGCCCTCGCCGGCGCCGAGCACCAGCCGCGCGGCGATCAGCCCCGCCACGCCGAGCGGCAGCAGGTACATGAACCCGCCGATCGCGACCAGCACCGAGCCGACCAGGACGGTCGGCTTGCGACCGCGGTGGTCGGCGAGGCGCCCGGCGAAGGGACGCAGCAGCAGGCCGGTGATCGCGTAGGAGCCGATCACGATGCCGACGGCGACGTTGCCGGCGTCGAGCGGGCCGTGCACGTAGCGAGGCAGCACCGGCAGCACCGCGCCGACCGCGAGCAGGCAGCAGAAGGTCACGGCGAAGACGCCGGCAAAGGCGAGGCCGGGGCGGTGGGTCGGCGCTGCGGGCTCCTCGCTCATCTCGGTGGACACTTTCGGCGCTCAAGCCAGCAGCGCGGCGAGGTCGTCGAGGACCAGGTCCGGAGGCGGGTCGGCGGCGGCCGCCTCCTCGCGCGAAGTAGCGCCGCTGAGGACGAGGATCGTCGCCAGGCCGGCCCGCCGCCCACCCTCGATGTCGGAGGCGATCCGGTCGCCGACCATCGCCACCCGCTCGGCATCGCCGAGCAGCGCTCGCGCCTGGTCGAAGAGGTGGCGCTCCGGCTTGCCGCCGATCTCGGCGTGGTCCCCGGAGGCGGTCTCCACCGCCGCCAGGATCGAGCCGGTGCCGGGCCAGGCGCCACCCGGCATCGGCAGGGTCGGGTCGTGGCTCGTCGCGAACAGCGTTGGCGCCGTTCTGCAGCGCCAGGGTCGCGGTCAGCAGCTCCTCGTAGTCGAAGTCGCGATGGCCGGAGACGAGCACCGCGTCGGCGCCGCGGCCGCCTCGCCCTCGAGCAGCCGCAGCCCGGCCTCGGCGACCGTCTCCTTGAAAGCCGGGCGCGCCGATCACGAAGGCGGTGCCGCCGGCACCGACCGTCTCGGCGGCCAGCCGCGCCGTGGCGACCCCTGCCGTGACGACCCGATCGTCGGCCACCGGCACGCCGGCCTCGCGCAGTCGCTCGGCATAGGTCGCCGGCGGCCGCCCCGGGTTGTTGGTGACGAAGACGATCTCCTTGCCGGCCTCGATGCAGCTTCCGCAGCGCCTCCGCCGATCCCGGCACCAGCTCCCGCCCAACCCAGACCACCCCGTCGAGGTCGATCAGAAGGCCATCGAATTGGTCCGCCAGCGCCATCTTCCCGTTCAGGCTATTGAGCCGATCCGGGCCGGGGTGGAACGTCTTGTACTTTTTCCGGGATGCGGCTCGCGGACATCCCCAACCGATCTTCGGAAAAAGTTAAGTGAAGCCCCGGCCCGGATCGGCCAACGGCCAGGTCGTCGAAGCCAACGGCGTGTCCCGCCGCTACGGCGAGGGCGACGCCGCGGTCGACGCCCTGGTCGAGGTCAGCACCGGCTTCGAGCGCGGCCGCTTCACCGCGATCATGGGGCCGTCGGGCTCCGGCAAGTCGACCCTGATGCACATCCTCGCCGGCCTCGACAAGCCGACCGCCGGCACCGTCCTGCTCGACGGCGAGGAGATCACCGGCCTCGACGACGGCGAGCTGACCAAGCTGCGCCGCGAGAAGCTCGGCTTCGTCTTCCAGTTCTTCAACCTGCTGCCGGTGCTCACCGCCGAGGAGAACCTGGTGCTGCCGCTCTCGATCGCCGGTCGCAAGCCCGACCAGGCTTGGGTCGACCAGCTGATCCAGCACCGTTGGCCTCGAGGATCGCCGCACCCACCGGCCCGCGGAGCTCTCCGGCGGCCAGCAGCAGCGCGTCGCCGTGGCCCGTGCCCTGGTCTCCAAACCCGCCGTCGTCTTCGCCGACGAGCCGACCGGCAACCTCGACTCGAAGGCGAGCGAGGACGTGCTGCGGCTGCTGCGCCAGGCGGTCGACCAGTTCGACCAGACGGTGATCATGGTCACCCACGATCCCGCCGCTGCCGCTCACGCCGACCGCTTGATCACCCTCCGCGACGGCCGCATCGTCCACGACGACGCCCCCGGCTCCGCCGACGACGTGATCGAGCTGATGAAGCAGATTGACTAGCCTCGCCCTCAAGAGCCTCTGGGCGCGCAAGGCGCGCGCCCTCGCGACGACCCTCGCCGTGGTCATCGGCGTCGCCTTCGTCGCCGGTTCCTACGTCCTCACCGACACGATCTTCGCCGCCTTCGACGAAATCTTCGGCGAGTCGCTGAAGGGGACCAGCGTCGTCATCAGCGCCGAGAACCCGGTCGAACAGGAAAACGGCGAAATCCCGACGATCAGCGCCTCGCTGCTGCCGCGCGTGCAGAAGACGCCAGGGGTGAAGCTGGCCGCTGGGGCGATCTTCACGCCGGGCGGCTTCTTCGACTCCGAAGGCAAGAAGATCGGCAACAAATTCGCTCCGAAGTTCATCTCCTCGGAGCTGCCCGGCAGCCTCGAGTCGCTCACCTACATCGAAGGGCACCAGCCGCGCGGCCCGACCGAAGCCTCGATCGACAAGGCCGCGGCCGAAACCTCCGGACCTGCGAGCTGGGCGAAAAGATCAAGTTGATCGGCCAGGGCAGCGCCCGCTCCTTCGACCTGGTCGGCTTCACCCGCCTCGGCGGCGCCTCCTTCGGCGGCGCCAGCATCGCCCAGGTGACGCTGCCCGTGGCCCAGCGCCTCACCCACAAGGTCGGCCGCTTCGATCAGATCTCGGTCGCCGCCGAGGAGGGCGTCTCGGCGACGGCGCTGAAGCAGCGGATCGCGCCGCGAGATGCCGGCCGGAGTGCGGGTCGAGACGGCCAAGGAAAACGCCGACCGCGGCTCGGAAGAAATCCGCGAAAACCTCAGCTTCCTGCAGATCTTCCTGCTCGTCTTCGCCTTCATCGCGATCCTCGTCGGCTCCTTCCTGATCTTCAACACCTTCTCGATCACGGTCGCCCAGCGGGTCACCGAGTTCGGCATGCTGCGCACGCTCGGCGCCTCGCGGCGCCAGATCCTCACCGACGTGGTCGTCGAAGCCCTGGCGATCGGCATCGTCGGCGCGGTGGTCGGGATCGGCGGCGGCTTCCTGATCGCGATGCTGCTCAACGGCCTGCTCGAAGCCTTCGAAATCGACCTGCCGACCACCGGCCTGGTGATGGAGTCGCGCACGATCGTCGTCTCGCTCCTGATCGGGATCGTCGTCACCGTGCTTCTCCTCGCTGGTGCCGGCGATGCGCTCGACCCGGGTGCCGCCGATCGCCGCCCTGCACGCCTTCACGCCGACGCCAGCCCGCCGGCGCCGCCTGATCGGCATCGCGCTCTCGCTGCTTGCTTGGCGTCGTCGGGCTGGCGATGGTCCTGATCGGGCTCTTCGGCAGCGCCTCGTGCCGGCACCGCGGCCGGGCCTGATCGGCGGCGGCGCGGTCGTCATCGTCTTCGCCGTCTCGCTCTTCAGCCCCCACCTGGTGCCGCCGCTGGCGCGGATCGCCGGCTGGCCGCTGGAGCGCCTGCGCCGCCTGCTCGGCCGGCTCTCGCGCGAGAACGCCCAGCGCAATCCCGAGCCGCACCGCGGTCACTGCGGCGGCGCTGATGATCGGGCTGATGGTCGTCACCTTCGTCACCGTCTTCGCCGCCGGGCTGAAGAGCTCGGTCGCCCAGGTGGTCGACGAAAACTTCGCCGGCGGCCTGGTGATCCAGAACAGCGACGGCTTCTCGCCGATCCCGGACGGGGCGGCGGTCGCGGCGCGCAAGGTGCCCGGGGGTGAGCGCGGTCGCCACGATTCGCGCCGAGCAGGCGAAGCTGCGTCGACAGCGGCGGCGGGGCCCAGGTCTCGGCGCCGAGCCGCGACGTCGAAAAGACGGTCGACATCGAATGGAAGAAGGGTGGGCCGGCGGTGCTGCGCCACCTGCGCGACGACCAGGCGATCCTCTCCGACTCCTTCGCCTCCGATCACGGCCTCGAAGTGGGCGACCGCTTTCGCCTGCTCAGCCAGACCCGTCGGCGAGCCGAGCTTCGAAGTGGTCGGCGAGTTCGACTCCAAGCTCGACGTCTTCGGCAGCGTCCTGATCACCCAGGCGGCGATGGCGCGCGAGTTCAGCCAGACCCAGGACACGATCGATTTCGTCCAGATGAGGCCGGGCGCGAACCCGGCCGAGGTCCAGGCGATCCTCACGGCAGGGGTCGAAAGCCGCCTTCCCGGTCGCCGAAGTGCTGAACCAGCAGGAACTGAAGGAAAGCCGCGAAGAACAGGTCGACCAGCTGGTCAACCTCGTCTACGCGCTGCTGCTGCTCGCGATCCTGATCTCGCTCTTCGGCATCGCCAACACGCTGGCGCTCTCGATCCACGAACGCACGCGCGAGCTGGGCATGCTGCGGGCGATCGGCATGTCGCGGCGCCAGGTGCGGACGATGATCCGCTACGAGGCGGTGATCACGGCCCTGATCGGCGCGATCCTCGGCATGGTCGCTGGGCCTGGTCTTCGCGGCGCTGATCGCCCAGCCGCTCAAGGACGAAGGCTTCACGCTCTCCTACCCGATCGGCTCGCTGATCGTGCTGCTCGTCTTCGCCGCGATCATCGGCGTGCTCGCCGCGATCCCGCCGGCCCGCCGCGCCTCGCGCCTCGACGTGCTCGAGTCGCTGCAGTACGAGTAGCGCCTCCAGCGCTTGACCAGCAGCCGCCGCACCGCGGCCATCAGCTCGTCGGTCATCTCCTGCTGGTCGCCGTCCGCGGCGCCGGCGACGCAGTGGGCGGCGTGGTCGGAGAGCAGCTCCAGGGCGACCTTGTCGAGCGCCGCCTGGATCGCGGTCACCTGGGTGACGACGTCGATGCAGTAGCGGTTCTCCTCGACCATCCGCTCGACGCCGCGCACCTGGCCCTCGATCCGGCGCAGCCGCTTCAGCACCGCGTCGCGGTTCTCGGTGTAGCCGTGGATCGTCTCGGTCTCGCTCGCCGCCATGATCGGCAGGTGCAACGTTTTCCGGCTCCACGGAGCATCCGGTCGCATGGCCTGCGGAGTATGGCATACCCCCCAGGGGTATTAGGCGGGAACGGCGGCTGGCACGGCTGTGGCCAGGCCGAGGCCCATGCGCAGGGCCCCGGCGACCTCGAGCATCGCGGTGCGGGCGCTGGGGCAGATCGCGGTCAGGTTGGCGAAGCCGTGGATCTGACTCGGGGTGGCGCTGCAGCACCACCTGCACGCCGGCCTCGCGCATCCGCGTCGGCGTAGATCTCGCCCTCGTCGCGCAGCGGGTCGAAGCCGGCGGTGGCGACGTAGGCGGGCGGCAGGCCGGAGACGTCGGCGGCGCGCATCATCGAGGCGCGCGGGTCGTCGTCGTCGATGCCGTCGGGGATGTAGTGGTCCTCGAACCACTCCATGTCGTCGCGGGTCAGCAGGAAGCCCTCGGCGAAGGTGTCGCGCGACTGCTGGCCGCCGACCGCGTCGGTGACGGGGTAGAGCAGCAGCTGCATCGCCGGCTGCGGGTCGCCGGCGTCGCGGTTCTGCAGGCAGAGGGCGGTGGAGAGGTTGCCGCCGGCGCTGTCGCCGCCGACCGCGATCCGCGCCGGGTCGGCGCCGAGCTCGGCGGCGTGCTCGTGCGGCCCAGGCAAAGGCCGCGACGGCGTCTTCGACCGGGGCGGGAAAGGGGTGCTCGGGCGCGAGGCGGTAGTCGACCGAGAGCACCCGGCAGCCGCTGTGCTCGGCGAGGAAGCGGCAGACGCTGTCGTGGGTGTCGAGGTCGCCGATCACCCAGCCGCCGCCGTGGTAGTAGACGAGCAGCGGCTGCGGCGGCTGCGGCGCGCCGAGGGCGACGTAGAGGCGCGCCGGCATCTCGCCGCCGGGACCCGGGATCGTCAGCTCCTCGACCCGCGCCATCGGCCGCGGCGGCCCGCACGACGATCGGCACCTCGGCGAGGTTCTCCGCCCGCGCCTGCTCGACCGTGCGGCCCTCGACCAGCGAGGTCTCGCCGTTCAGCTTCGCCAGCGCCAGCAGCATCTGGATGTCGGGCGCCAGCTCCTGTCCGTCGAGGCGCGGCGGCGGGCCGACAGAGCGCCGCGATGCAGCCGCGGCGAGCAGCCCGCAGGCCCTGCGGACGATCCGGTGCTCGATGCTGGGCGGGAGCCGCGGCGGTGCCACGACGCGGCAGGCTACGCGATCGCGGGTGACGAAGCTCACACGGGATCTCCACCTCGGGATCGCTAGCCTGCCGGCAGAGGCGATGGAGGCAGCGACGACAACCGCTCCGCGGCCGGTCAGCCGGGCGCCCGAGCGACGCTTGCCGCCCAGCCCGCCGCTGCCGCGGCCGATCCAGACCGCGATCTGGTCGCGCCAGGCGCGGCGCATGCTCTACGCCTGCCAGGACCGCTACGGCGACATGTTCACGCTGCGCATCGCCTACGAAGGGACCTGGGTGATGCTGGCCGACCCGGCCGCGATCAAGCAGGTCTTCACCGGCGACCCCAAGGTCTTCCACGCCGGCGAGGGCAACCAGATCCTCGCCCCGTCCTCGGCCAGAACTCGGTCCTCGTGCTCGACGAGAAGCCGCACATGAGCCAGCGCAAGCTGCTGCTGCCGCCCTTCCACGGCGACGCGGATGCAGGGCTACGAGCAGACGATGAGCGAGATCGCCGAGCGCGAGATCGAGAGCTGGCCCACCGGCACCCCGTACAAGCTGCGGCCGCGGATGCAGGCGATGACCCTGGAGATCATCCTGCGCACGGTCTTCGGCGTCCGCGAGGGCGAGCGGATGGGCGAGCTGCGCGAGGCGCTGCGCGACTTCCTCGACCTCACCACCAACCCCCAGATCCTCCTGCCGCTGCTCCTGCGTCGGCCCCAACCGGGTCCGCAGGTTCGGCCGCCTTCCGCCGCCGCATCGACCGCGTCGACGAGCTGATCTACCGCGAGATCGCCGAGCGGCGCCGCGCCGACGACGTCGAGCGAGCGCGACGACGTGCTCTCGATGCTGATCGCGCGCCCGCCACGAGGACGGCAGCCCGATGAGCGACGAGGAGATGCGCGACGAGCTGCTCACCCTGCTGGTCGCCGGCCACGAGACGACGGCGACCTCGCTCTCCTGGGCGGTCGAGCGGCTCATCCGCCACCCGGACAAGCTCGAGCGCCTGCGCGCCGAGGTGCTCGAGGGCCGCGAGGAGTACCTGACCGCGACGATCCAGGAGACGCTGCGCCTGCGCCCGGTGATCTCGATCGTCCTGCGCAAGCTCACCGAGCCGGTCGAGATCGGCGGCTACGAGCTGCCCGCCGGCGTCTCGGTCGCGCCCTGCGTCTACCTCGTCCACCGCAACCCCGAGATCTACCCCGAGCCGCAGCGCTTCCTGCCCGAGCGCTTCCTCGAGCAACCCGCCCGGCACCTACACCTGGATCCCCTTCGGCGGCGGCGTGCGCCGCTGCCTCGGCGCCTCCTTCGCCCAGTTCGAGATGGCCGTCGTCCTCAAGGAGCTGGTCAAGCGCCACCAGATCCGCCCGGCCAACCCCAAGCCCGAGCGAGTCTTCCGCCGCGCGATCACCGAGACCCCGCGCCACGACGCCGAGGTCATCCTCGGCTGAGGTCGGGCTTGCTTCTGGATGCCGTCGTACCGCTGTGAGCGTGAAATCGCCGAAGCGCACCGGGAACTGGACACCGCGATGGGAGGGCCGAGCGCGCTGCACCTGCGACGCGACTATGTCTGAGCTCACCCCGTCCCAGCGAGTGGAACAGGTCTGCGAGCTATCTCGATTCATGTCCCAGGTAGCTGAGGCCGGACGTCGTCATCGCAGTGCCTGAGCTCGATATTCGAGGAATCGTCGAGCGCTCGTCCGAGAGCGGCGTCGAGTTCTTGGTCATCGGCGGCGTGGCCGTTGGGTTTCATGGCTGATGTCCGAGCGACCATAGGACCTCGATGTCGTGCCCGCGCGACGATCCTGCGAACCTCGAGAAGTTGGCTCGGCGTGCTCGGGGAGCTCGATGCGCAAATCGAAGGGAGGGAGGACTTCCAGGCTAACGAGCTTCGCCGACCCACTGGATCCAGAAGCGCTGTCTCTCGGGATGGCAACTGGGTGCTGCACACTCGGCTCGGGCGCTTCGACGTCATGCAATGGATTGGGGACGAGTCGCTGATGAGGACGAAGCTGCTCGCCTACGGCAGTTGACGCGCTGAGATCTGCCGAGCCGTCCCGGTCAAGGTTGTGAGCTACGACGGTCTCGTCGCCGCTCAGAGCGCAGAACGCGGGCCGACCCGAATGACCTGACCGATCTGCAGCGATTGCGCCAAGCGCGCGGCGAAGAGTAGGACTCCCCGAGCCGCACAACCGGCAAATCCCGACAGATCCGGCTCAGCCGCAGCCGGTGTTGTTGCCGCAGACTGCTGCACGTGTAGCAACTGCCGGTGCGCTGCATCATGCCGCCGCACTGCTCGCAGGCCGGGCCGAGGTCGAGGCCGGACATCTTGGCCGGGACCACCGGGGGCGTTTCGGTGAAGGCCGACGGAGGCCGGCTTGGACTTGCCGTTGCCGCCTTGCCGCCGTTGGCCGGGCCCGCGGTGCCGCCGCTGGTGTCGATGCCGAGGCCGAGCTGGGTCGTCTCGGCATCGCGCTTGGCGCGCACCTCCGGGGTGAGGATGCCGAGGTCCTCGAGCATTTCGGTGTCGTCGATGAAGCGGCTCGCCGAGCCAGCGCATGATGTAGTCGGGCATCGACTTGGCGAAGGGGATCTCCGGGTTGCCGGTGATGCCCTCCGGCTCGAAGCGCATGTAGCTGAACTTGCGCACGAAGATCTCCAGCGGCACGCCGTACTGCAGGCCGATCGAGATCGCCGTGGCGAAGGCGTTGAGCAGCCCGCGCATCGTCGAGCCCTCCTTGCCGATGTCGGTGAGGAAGATCTCGCCGACGTTGCCGTCCTCGTACTTGCCGGCGGTGATGTAGCCCTCGTGGCCGGCGATCGAGAACTTGTGGGTGATCGACTCGCGCTCGCGCGGCATCTTCTTGCGCACCGGCGGCGGCACGACGACCTCGGCCTCGGCGCCCTTTTCCTCCTGGGCGTCGGTGCGCAGCGCCTGCGCCGTCTTCGAGCCGTCGCGGTAGATCGCCAGCGCCTTGAGGCCGCCCTTCCAGCCGCGCGTGTAGGCGTCGGCGATGTCCTCGATCGTCGCCGTCTGCGGCAGGTTGACCGTCTTCGAGATCGCGCCCGAGATGAAGGGCTGCGTCGCGGCCATCATGTCGATGTGGCCGGTGTGGGTGATCGCCCGCTCGCCGACCGCGACGTCGAAGACCGGCAGGTGCTCGTCCTTGAGGTCCGGGCGCGCCGACGATCGTGCTGTTCTCGGTGATGTAGGCGGTCGATCTGCTCGACCTGCGGCTCGGCGTAGCCGAGCGTGCGCAGCGCCAGCGGCACCGAGCGGTTGGCGATCGTCATCTGGCCGCCGCCGACCAGCTCCTTGAACTTGACCAGCGAGAAGTCGGGCTCGATCCCGGTCGTGTCGCAGTCCATCAGGAAGCTGATCGTGCCGGTCGGCGCCAGCACCGTCGCCTGCGCGTTGCGGTAGCCGTGCTCCTCGCCGAGCTCGACCGCCTCGTCCCAGGAGCGCTGCGCGGCCTCGAGCAGCTCGCCCTTGATCCCGGTCGGGTCGACGTCGTAGGAGGCGTCGCGGTGCATCCGCATCACGCCGTTGTGGGCGTCGCGGTTCTTCTCGTACTCCTCGTAGGGCCCGGTCGCCCCGGCGGCGATCAGCGCCGACTGGCGGTAGGCGCGGCCGGTCATCAGCGCCGTGATCGCGGCGGCGACGTTGCGGCCCGCGTCCGAGTCGTAGGGCAGGCCGTCGGACATCAGCAGGGCGCCGAGGTTGGCGTAGCCGAGGCCGAGCTGGCGGAAGCTTGTTGGCGTTCTCGGTGATCTCCTCGGTCGGGTAGCTGGAGAAGCCGACGACGATCTCCTGGGCGAGGAAGACGATGTCGACCGCGTGCTCGAAGTCCTCGACGTCGAAGCTGCCGTCGGCGCGGCGGAATTTCATCAGGTTGAGCGAGGCCAGGTTGCAGGCCGAGTCGTCGACGTGCATGTACTCGCTGCAGGGGTTGGAGGCGTTGATCCGGCCCGACTCCGGGCAGGTGTGCCAGCGGTTGATGATCGTGTCGTACTGGACGCCCGGGATCGGCGCAGCGCCAGGCGGCGTCGGCGATCTGGTTCATCAGCTCGCGCGCGTCGAGCGTCTTCACCGGTCTCGCCGTCGGTGCGCGCGGTCAGGTGCCAGTCCTCGCCGGCCTCGACCGCCTCCATGAAGTCGTCGGTGACCCGCACCGAGTTGTTGGCGTTCTGGTACTGGATCGAGGTGAAGCCCTCGCCGTCGATCGACATGTCGAAGCCGGCGTCGCGCAGCGCCTCGGCCTTCTTCTCCTCGTCGGCCTTGCACCAGATGAAGTGCTCGATGTCCGGGTGGTCGACGTCGAGCACGACCATCTTCGCCGCCCGCCGCGTCTTGCCGCCGGACTTGATCGTGCCCGCCCAGGAGTCGGCGCCGCGCATGAAGCTGACCGGGCCGCTCGCCGTGCCGCCCTTGGCCAGCTGCTCCATCGAGCCGCGGATGTTGGAGAGGTTGATCCCCGAGCCGGAGCCGCCGCGGAAGATCTTGCCCTCCTTGGTGTTCCAGCCCAGGATCGAGTCCATGTTGTCCTCGACGCTGAGGATGAAGCAGGCCGAGCACTGCGGCGTCTCCTCGAAGCCGACGTTGAACCAGACCGGCGAGTTGAAGGCCGCCTTCTGGTTGAGCAGGATCGAGGTCAGCTCCGCTTCGAAGGCCTCGGCGTCCTCGTCGGAGGCGAAGTAGCCGCCCTCGCGCCCCCACTCGGAGATCGTGCCGGCGACGCGGCCGATCATCTGTTTGACCGAGGACTCGCGTTTCTCGCTGCCGAGCTGGCCGCGGAAGTACTTCTGGGCGACGATGTTGGTCGCGTTCTGCGACCAGCTCTTGGGGAACTCGACCCCGCGCTGCTCGAAGGCCGGGCTCTCGGGATTGCCGATCACCGCATCGCGCATCTCCCACTCGATCTCGTCGAAGGGATGGGTCCCTGGAGAGGAAAAACGGCGTTCGATCGCGAGGCCCTTGAGACCGTTTTTCGGGGCACTGGTGGCGGTCTGGGACATCAAACTTCTCCTCTCGCAGCGACTTTCAGGGGTAACACAGCAGGATCGCTAAAGCCTCAGACGGAAAAGTGGCGAAAAGCGCAAATAACGGAGACTTGATTCGCTGGTCGCGCTGTGCCCTACATGGTGGCAATTCCGCAATCTCGGCACAAAGTGCGGAGTACCGCTGGGGGCATGGTCGACGACCTGCGCGGGGGCGCGGAACGGATGGGCGAGCGACCGCGAGCCGAGCGACGCGATCGCCGCGGTCAAGCCGAAGCTGCGCGGCGTCTCGCACGAGTGGGCCTTCTTCATCTCGCTCTTCCTCGGCGCCGGCCTGATCATCGCCGCCAAGACGCCGAAGGCGACCCTCGCGGTGGCGATCTACGCGGTCAGCCTCTCGGCCCTGCTCGGCACCAGCGCCCTCTACCACCGGGTCAACTGGACCCGGCCCAACGTGCGCCGCTGGATGCGCCGGCTCGATCACTCGATGATCTTCTTCCTCATCGCCGGCACCTACACGCCCTTCGCCCTGCTCGTCCTCAACGGCCCGCTCGCCGACGCGATCCTGGTCGTCGTCTGGATCGGCGCGATCGCCGGCGCGATCGTCGAGATGGTCTGGATCGAACACCCGAAGTGGGTCGCGGCGCTGATCTACATGTCGCTGGGCTGGGTCGCCGTCATCTCCTTCCCCGAGCTCTGGGACTCGATGGGGACGACCGGCACCCTGCTCGTCGCCGCCGGCGGCCTCCTCTACACCGCGGGCGCCGTCGTCTACGCGACCCAGCGCCCCAACCCCAACCCCCGCGTCTTCGGCTACCACGAGGTCTTCCACCTCCTCGTCATCGCCGCCGCCGCAGCCCACTTCGCCGCGGTCGCCTTCTTCGCCCTGCCGGCCGCCTGACGCAGCCTGCCCTGCGCTTAACCGCGCTCAGAGGCGGTAAAGCGCGACCGGGACGGTCAAGCTGCGACCAGCTCGGACTCGATCTCGGCCTCGGCGATCAGCTCGGCGAGGATCTCCTCCAGCTGCTCGGACTGCTGCGGGGAGAGCTCGAGGTGGTCGTCGACGAGCAGCTCCTTGGCGTGGCCGACCGGCAGCTCGGCCTCGACCACGCGGCCGCCCATGGCGCCGAGGACCTTGCGCAGCTCGGCCTGGGCCCAGACCGCGCCGAACATGCCGGTCGAGGCGCCGATCGCCGCCGCCGGCTTGCCGTTGAGGGCGCTCTTGCCGGCCGGGCGGGAGACCCAGTCGAGCGCGTTCTTGAGCTGGCCCGGGATCGAGTGGTTGTACTCGGGGGTCGCGATCAGGACCGCGTCGGCGCTCGCGCACCGCCTGGCGCAGCTCCTCGACCACGGCCGGGGTCGCCTCCAGCTTCGACGTCCTCGTCGTAGGGCGGGACCTCGCCCAGGCGCTCGAACTCGACCAGCTCCGCCCCGGCGGGCAGCCGCTCGGCGGCCGCCCGCAGCAGGGCACTGTTCAGCGAGCCGCTGCGCAGGCTGCCGGAGATGCCCAGCACCCGCATCGCTACTCGGCCTCCTCGACCAGCTCCAGCTCGACCGCGATCGCCACCTCGTAGTCGAGCACCTCGCCGCCGCTGGGCAGCTCGGCGTTCCAGTCGAGCCCGAAGTTGCGCCGGTCGACCGTCGCCGCGACCGAGAGGCCGACGCGGGCGTTGCCGGCGAGGTCGGCGCCGAGCTGGCCGAACTTGCCGCTCGCCTCGACCTCGCGCATCTCGCCGCGGATCTCGAGCTCGCCGCGCAGCGTCACCGCGCCGTCGTCGGCGACGCTCAGCTCGCTCGAGCTGAAGCGCAGCTGCGGGTAGCGGCCGGCGTCGAAGAAGTCGGGGGAGAGCAGGTGGCCCTTGAGCTGCTCCTCGTCGATCTTGATGCTGGCGACGTCGACCGTGCCCTCGAGCTTGGGCGCCTCGCCGCCGCTCAGCCGCGCCTCGTAGGCGTCGAAGCCGCTGCGGAAGGTCGCCACGCCGTTGTGGGTGATGGCGAAGTTGATCGAGGAGTGGACCGGGTCCACCGCGTACGTGCCTGCCGGGACCTGCTGGGCGACTGTCTGGGTGCTCATCTCTGCCTCCAAGTCAATAGTTGCTTGCTAAATGATTGACGCAGAAACAATCGTAGCAGAAAAGCTTGTAGATACAACTATTGCTTAGACAACATTCATCTGCGATGATGGATGCGAGTGGAGCGGAGCAGGCGACGGCGACCAAGACCAGCGCCGCAGCGCCCACGGCGAGGCCTGGGGTGCGCTCACCCGCACCCACGCGGCGATCACCGGGCGCCTGCAGGAGGCGCTCACCGCCGCCGAATTCCCGCCGCTGCCCTGGTACGAGGTGCTGGCGACGCCTCTCCGAGGCGCCCGAGGAACGGATGAAGATGGGCGACCTCGCCGAGGCCCTGGTGATCACCCGCGGCGGCCTGACCAAGCTGGTCGACCGCCTGATCAAGGCCGGCCTGCTGGAGCGGACCTTCTGCGAGACCGATCGCCGCGTCAGCTACGCGACGCTGATGCCCGGCCGGCCGCGACCTGCTCGACGAAATGCGCCCGGTCGTCGTCGCCGAGCTCAAGGTCGCCTTCGCCGCCAAGCTCAGCGCCGCCGAGGCCAACGACCTGCGCGAGACCCTCGACCAGCGTCCGCGGCTCAGCCTGCGGCACCTGAGGCTATCCCGGTAGGGGTGGAGCGTCTTGCACTTTTTCGGCGCCTCCCACGGCGTCAGCAGGCGCGTCCCACCGAAAGAAGTTAAGCGGAACCCCTACCGGGATAGCCTCAGGCGAGCGCCGCGGCGGCGCGCTCTTTGGCGGCCTCGATCAGCGCCAGCAGCTCGATCTCGCGGTCGCCGCTTGATCAGCTCGATCGGGTCGGGCTCGCCGTTGACGATGCCCTCGAAGAACTCCTTGCGGTCCTGGTAGGTCGGCAGCGTCCCCTTGGCCCAGCCGCGGGCGTCGTTGAGGATCACCGCGAGGCGGGCGTACTCCTCGCCGAAGAGCTCGGAGATCTCGCGCTTCATCCGCTTCGCCAGGGCGGGGGAGGCGCCGGCGGTGGAGATCGCGATCGCCAGCGGGCCGGTGCGCACGATCGCCGGCAGGATGAAGTTGCAGAGCGGCGGCACGTCGACGATGTTGACCAGCATCGCCCGCTGCTCGGCGTCGTCGTAGACCTTGATGTTGACCTCGGTGTCGTCGGTCGAGGCGATCGCCATGAAGACGCCCTCGAGGTCGGCGGCGCCCGCGTAGGCGCGCTTCTCCCACTCGATCGAGCCCTCCGCCGCGAGGCTCTCCAGCTCGGGATGGGCGACCGGCGCGATCAGGGTCACGTCGGCGTCGCAGGCGAGCAGCCCCTCGACCTTCTCGAGGCCGATGTCGCCGCCGCCGACGACCAGGCAGCGCCGCCCCTTCAGCTTCAGGCAGGCGATGTAGAAGGGCGTCTCCAGCATGTCGCGCACGCAGGACTGGTCGCAGATCCCCTTGCGCAACTGGCAGACGCACTCCTTGCCGGCGTAGGCCTGGGCGGGCATGTCCCAAAGCCTAGTGATCCCCGGCCACCTGGTCCGGCGCGACGGGTTCTACGTCTATTCCGCGCTCAAAGCGTTACACCCGGCTGGGCGGGCTCAGATCGAGTCGAGGGTGACGCGCAGGCCCTCGCTGAGGTCCATCTGCGGCGTCCAGCCCAGCTCGCGCTCGGCGCGGGCCGGGTCGATCGAGATGCGCTGCACCTCGCCGGTGCGCGGCGGGGCGAACTCGGGCTCGAAGTCGCCGTCGCCGCCGAGCTCGCCGAGCGGCGCTGACCAGCTCCAGCACGTCGGTCTCGATCCCGGTGCCGATGTTGACCGGGCCGGTCGTCTCCGACTCGGCCGCGGCCAGCATCGCCGAGACCACGTCGCCCACATATATGTAGTCGCGGGTCTGCTTGCCGTCGCCGAAGACGGTCGGCTGCTTGCCCTCGCGCAGCCTGCCGCAGAAGATCGCGACCACGCCGGCCTCGCCGAGCGGGTCCTGGCGCGGGCCGTAGACGTTGCCGAGCCGCAGCGGGATGCGTGGAGAGGCCGTAGAGCCGTTCGTAGAGCGAGAGGTAGCCCTCGCCGGCGAACTTGCTCTGGCCGTAGGGGGCCTCGGGCGCCAGCGGCGCGTCCTCGGCGAGCGGCAGCTCCTGGCCGTCGCCCTCGCCGTAGATCGCGCCCCCGGTCGAGCTGAAGACGATCGCGGCGCACCTCGGCCGCGCGGGCCGCCTCGAGCACGTTGGCGGTGCCGCCGACGTTGATCGAGGCGTCGAAGGCGGGGTCGGCGATCGACTTGCGCACGTCGATCTGGGCGGCCAGGTGGAAGATCGACCTCGGGACGCTCGCGGCCGGCGATCTCCTCGATCGCGGCGCGGTCGCGGATGTCGGCCTCGACCAGCGTCGCGCCCGTTGGCCAGCGCCCGCTCGAGGTTCTCGCGGCGGCCGGTCGAGAGGTCGTCGACGACGATCACCTCGTCGCCGCGCGCCAGCAGCGCGTCGGTCAGATTCGAGCCGATGAAGCCCGCCCCGCCTGTCACCAAAGCCCTCATCAGAGTCGCGATCCTACGGCCATAGCACCCCTGATCGGCAGCCGGCGCATAAATATGAATAGCCGCAGCCGACCTTTCGTCCGCTGGCCGGAGCGTCGCCGAGCGCCCCTGCTACCCTCGCCGCCCGATGCGACTAATCGTCACCGAGAAGAACAACAGCGCCGAGAAGATCGCGACCTTCCTCAGCAAGGGCAGCGCGACCAGCGACAAAACCTTCAAAGTCCCGTACTACACGTGGACCGACGACGACGGCGACGATCCAGCGCACGATCGGGCTCAAGGGCCACGTGCTCGGCCCGGCCTTCCCCGAGGGCTACTCGAACTGGCAGAAAACCGACCTGCACGACCTGATCGACGCCGAGCTGATCAAGGAGCCGACCGACAAGAACGTCGTCAAGGCGATCCGCAAGGTCGCCAAAGAGGCCGACGAGCTGGTGATCGCGACCGACTTCGACCGCGAGGGCGAGCTGATCGGGCTCGAGGCGCTGGAGGAGATGCTCGACGCCAACCCGACGCTCGGCAACCGCGAGGAAACCAAGGCCGGCACGCTGCGGATCAAGCGCGCCCGCTACTCGGCGCTGACCAAAGAAGAGATCGAGCGCGCCTTCAACGAGCTCGACGAGCTCTCCTACCCGCTGGCCAACGCCGGCGCCGCCCGCCAGGACATCGACCTGCTCTGGGGCGCGACGCTGACCCGCGCCGTCTCGCTCTCGCACCCGCCGCTTCGGCTCCAACTTCCTCTCGGTCGGCCGCGTGCAGAGCCCGACCCTGGGCCTGATCGTCGAGCGCGAGATGGAGCGCCGCGCCCACGTCGCCAAACCCTTCTGGGAACTGTTCGCCAAGTTCGAGCACCCCGACGGCAGCTTCGAGACCCACCACGAGACCGACAAGTTCTGGGAGAAGGCCGAGGCCGACGCGGCCCTCGCCGGCACCACCGGCCCGGGCACGGTCAAGTCGGTGACGGCGCGCAAGAACACGCGCAAGCCGCCGACGCCCTACAACACGACCGCCTTCACCACCGACGCCTCCAGCCGCCTCGGCATCACCCCCGCCAGCGCGATGCGCCTCGCCGAGGACCTCTACATGGACGGCTTCATCTCCTACCCGCGTACCGACAACACCGTCTACCCGGTCTCGCTGCCGCTGCGCGAGCTGGTCACCTCGCTGGTCAAGGTCAAGGAGTTCTCCGCCGCCTCCGGCCTGCTCGACGGCGAGCTGAAGCCGACCCGCGGCAAAAAAGAGACGACCGACCACCCGCCGATCTACCCGACCCAGGCGATCCAGCCCGGCGCCCTCGGCGACGGCCCCAAGAAGCGCGTCTACGAACTGGTCGTGCGCCGCTTCCTCGCCACCTTCAGCCCGCCGATGATCACCGAGTCGACCCGCGCCGACATCGACGGCCGGCTCGCAGACCTACTTCGTCCGCGGCTCGGTCGTCGTCGACCCCGGCTTCGCCGGCATCTACACCTACGCCCGCTCCTCCGACGAGGAGATCCCGGCGCTGCAGGAGGGCCAGACGCTGCAGCTCGACGGCGAGCCCTGGATCGTCGACAAGGAGACCCAGCCGCCCTCGCGGATCTCGCAGGCGAAGCTGGTCGAGATGATGGAGGAGCGCGGCCTCGGCACCAAGGCGACCCGCGCCGACATCATCAAGAAGCTCTTCGACCGCGGCTACGTCTACAGCAACCCGCCGATCCCGACCGAGACCGGGATCGCGATGTACGAGGCGTTCAAAAAATACGTGCCGGCGATGGCGACGCCGGAGATGACCGCCCAGCTCGAGTCCGAGATGGACCAGATCGCCGCCGGCGCGATGAGCAAGGACGGCGTCGTCGGCGACAGCCGCGAACTGCTGCACAAGACCTGGACCGAAATCGACGAGAGCCGCGAAGACCTGGCCAAAGTCGTCTGGAAGGGCATGGACGAGGACCGCATCCTCGGCCCCTGCAAGGTCTGCGAAGAAGCCGGCCGCAAGAAGGAGGACGGCTCGCCCCACATGCTGCGCGTGATCCGCGCGAAGAAGTCGGGCAAGCGCTTCGTCGGCTGCAGCGGCTGGACCCTCGACGATCCCGAGTCCTGCGACCAGACCTTCCCGCTGCCCCAGCGCGGCGACGTCTTCAAACTCGAGGAACGCTGCTCGATCTGCGGCGAGACGCCGCGGCTGAAAGTGCAGCCCTTCCGCGGCCGCCCCTGGAACCTCTGCCTCAACGACGACTGCGAGTCGATGCAGGAGATGAAGAAACGCCGCGCCGAGCGCGAAGCGGCGAAAGCGGCCAAAGAAGCGATGGCGGAGAAGCCGCTGCCCGAGGGCGACGAGGACAAGGCCCCGGCCAAAGCCAAAAAAGCCAAGGTCGCGAGCAAAGCCGACACCGCCACCCGCGGTCGCAAACGCGCCAAGGCCGCGGCCAAATAGAGGCTTCCGGTTCGTTTATCTCGCTGGAGGGCATCGACGGGTCCGGCAAGTCGACGCAGGCGAAGCTGCTGGCCGAGGCGCTCGGCCCCGAGACGCTGCTGATCCGCGAGCCGGGGGGGACCGAGGCGGCGGAGAGGATCCGCGGCCTGCTCGCCGACCCGGCGCTCGAGCTCGACCCCTTCGCCGAGCTGCTGCTCTTCCTCGCCGCTCGCGCCGACCTGATCGGCGCGGGTGATCCGCCCGGCGCTGGAGGCGGGCACGACGTCGTCGCCGACCGCTTCGCCGATTCCAGCGTCGCCTACCAGGGCGGCGCGGCCGCGGGCTCGGCGGCCGCCGAGGTGATCTCGCTCACCGACACCGCCATCGACGGCCTCTGGCCCGACGTCACCGTGCTGCTGCGGGTCGACCCCGAGATCGGCCTCGGCCGTGCCGAGGGCAACGACCGCTTCGAGTCCGAGGGCCTCGAGCTGCAGCGCGCCGTCGCCGAGGCCTACGAGGAAATCGCCAAGATCGCCTCCGACCGCGTCGTCGTCGTCGACGGCGACGGCAGCGTCGAGGAGGTCCACGAGCGGGTGATGGAGGCAGTCCAGTGCTCGGAGCCGCTGACTGAGGCCAGCCGAGCATCAGCCGCGGGCGCGGGTGGCGCTCACGGCCGCCCTGGCATCGGGCCCGTCGCACGCCTACCTCTTCCGTGGCCCGCGGGGAGCCGGCAAGGCGGCAGTCGCCCGCGCCTTCGCCGCCGAGATCCTCGCTGCCGGAGCCGCCGACCCCGACGACGCCCGCCGCCGCGTCCTGATCGACCCTTCGCCGCACCCCGACCTCGTCTGGCTGCGGCCGCGCGGAGCCCAGCACATGGTCGAGGAGGTCCGCGAGCGGGTGATCCGCGCCGTCGTCCTACCGGCCCTTCGAAGCGGAGAAGCGCGTCTTCGTGATCGAGGCCGCCGAGCAGATGCGCGACGAGAGCCAGAACGCACTGCTCAAGACGCTGGAGGAGCCCCCCGACTTCGTCCACCTGATCCTGCTCACCTCCGAGCCGTCGACTCTCCTCGAGACGATCGCTTCCCGCTGCCAGCCGATCGACTTCGCCCCGCTGCCGCCGGAAGCCGTCGAAGCCAGCTCTCGGACGCCGGCTCCCCGGAGGAGCTGGCCGCCGCCGCCCGCCTCTCCGCCGGCGACGTGGTCCGCGCCCGCTTCCTCCTCTCGGACTCCGGCCGCGAGCTCCGAGCAGCAGCCCTAGAGCTGGGAAGGGCCGTCGGGGGGGACTCGCCGGACACTCAGCACGCAAGTGCGTCCGGCGAGTCCCCCCCGACGGCCCCCTCGCCCTGGAGCCGGCTACTCAAAGCCGCCGAGTCCGTAGGCGAGGAGGCCGAAGCGACCACCCGCGAGCTGCTCGACGAAGAAACCGAAGCCGGCGTCAAACGCAGCGCCCAGGACATCAGCGACGAAGCCAAACGCGCCGGCCGCCGCCGCCGCACCGAGACCCTCGACCTCGCCCTGGAGCTGAGCGCGAGCTGGTTCCGCGATCTCGCCGCGACCGCCTCCGGTGCCACCGAGGTCGTCTACAACCAGGACCGCCTCGCCGAGCTTGCAATCGCGCGCTGCGTCCCTCGACCCGTCCCGTCCCCGCCGCGCCGCCGAGCTGGTCCAGGACACCCGCCGCCGCCTCGACCTCAACGTCTCCGAGGAGCTAGCCCTCGAGGCGCTCGCCTTCCGCCTTGCTGCCGTTTTCGCCTGAGCGCGCCTGCGCGTTCGCCTTCTCCAGCGCCCGCTCCTGAGCGAGCCGGGTGATCTGCGCCGCCTGGCGCGACATGGTCACGCTGAAGTTGAGCGCCAGGCCGAGCAGGAAGAAGCAGCACGATCGAGAAGAGGGCGACGTTGGTGTCGCGCACGCCCATCGCGTCGGCGACCAGCTCGAGCAGGCCGGGGAAGGCGGCGCCGACCAGCATCCCGAGGCCGGCGACGAACCAGACCACGCTGAAGCGCTCCTGCAGGCGGTCGCGGCGGATCAGCTCCAGGACCAGCGCCATGAAGGCGAGGGCCAGGACCGCGGCGATGATCCGCGTCTGCGAGGTGAGGTGGACCTTGGGGCTCTGGCTCGCCGCCGCCGCCAGCAGCGCGCTCATCGCTCGTTCGCCTCGGCGTGGCGGGGCCGGAACTGGCCGACCAGCAGCACGATCAGCCCCTTGAAGATGAAGAAGGCCGAGCGCAGCGGGGTCAGGAAGGAGCTGCCGCCGACCCGCTCCAGCATCCGCACCGGCAGCTCCTCGACCCGCAGGCCCTCGCGCACGGCCAGCTGCAGCGACTCGATCTCGGCGAAGTCGGGCGAGTAGTGCTCGCTGAAGAGCGCCATCACCCGGCGGTTGGCCGCCCGCATGCCGCTGGTCGTGTCGGTGAAGCGCTGGCGCGTCGCCAGGGTGAGGAAGAAGCGGAAGACGCCGGTGCCGATCCGCCGCGAGAGCGTCGGCTTGTAGTCGTCGCTCTCGGCTTTGCCGGGGTCGCGGTAGCGCGAGCCGATCACCAGGTCGGCGCGGTCGGCGTAGATCTCCTCCAGCAGCCGCGCCACCTCGCGCGGGCGGGTGCTGGCCGTCGGCGTCGAGGTGGGCGCAGGCCTCATAGCCCTCGCGCAGCGCGTAGAGGTAGCCGGTCTGCAGCGCCGCGCCGAGCCCCTGGTTGAAGGGCAGCGAGGCGACCAGCGCGCCGGCCTCGCGCGACCGCGCCACGGTCGCGTCGGTCGAGCCGTCGTCGATCACGAGCAGATCGGCCTCGGGCATGCACTCGCGCACGTCGGCGATCACCGCCGCGACCGAGTCCTCCTCGTTCCAGGCGGGAATGAAGACCAGTGTCCGCACCCATCGATTCTCCCATGCGGCCCAGATTCGTTTTGTGTTAGTAACTCTTCATGAGACGGATAGGCATGCGGTTGTGGCTGGCCGGGGCGTTTGCCGCGGTCTCGCTGATCACCGCGTTCGCCGTCTACCTCTTCGGCGACAACAAGCAGGCGCTGGTCGTCGCGGTGCTGATCGGCGTGCTCGCCGGCTTCCTGATCGCGGTCGCGATCACCCACCGCGTCTCGCGCCTCGCCCAGGCCGCCAACGAAATGGCCTCGGGCTCCTTCGACGCGCCGCTGCGGGTCGGGGCCCGCGACGAGATCGGCGAACTCGCCCGCGCCCTGGACTCGATGCGCGCCTCGCTGAAGGAGAGCTTCGGCGTGCTCACCGCCGACCGCAACAAGCTCGAGGCGATCTTCGACGGCCTCACCGACGCGGTGATGGTGGTCGACGACGAAGGCCCGGTGCGCTTCTCCAACAGCGCCGCCGCCGAGCTGCTCGAGGGCGGCCGCCCGCCCGAGGCGATGCTGCCGCAGCTCCACCGCGCCGCCGAGGTCGGCTTCGCCGCCCACCCGGCCCTGCGCATCGGCGACCGCGCCTACGCGATGCAGGCGCGCGCCCTGCCCGACGAGCGCGCCGTGCTCGCCGTCGTCCGCGACCGCACCGAAGAGATGCGCCGCGAGTTCGCCGAAGCCGACTTCGTCTCCAACGCCGCCCACGAGCTGCGCAACCCGCTGGCCGGCATCTCCGGCGCGATCGAGGTGCTGCAGAGCGGCGCCAAAGACGACCCCCAGGCGCGCGACCACTTCCTCACCCGCCTCGCCGAGGACGCCGACCGGATGAGCCGCCTGACCCAGGCCCTGCTCACCCTGGCCCGGGTCGAGTCGCTGGGGGCGGGGGAGACCGAGGTGGTCGACGTGCCGATCGCGATCCGCGACGTCGTCGCCGCGGTCGAGCCGCGCAAACACGTCGATCTCCACGTCGAAGTCGAGCCCGATCTCGCCGCCAAGGCGGACCCGACCCTGCTGCGCCAGGTGATGATTGGCTTGCTGACCAACGCCTTCAAGAACACGCCACCCCCCGGCGCCGTTACCGTACGCGGCCGCCGCGACGGCGAGACGGACGTGATCATGGAGGTAATCGACACAGGCACGGGCATCCCGCCGGCGGAGATCGAGCGCGTATTCGAGCGCTTCTACCGGCGCAGCGAGACGCGCAAGCAGGAGGGCTTCGGCCTCGGCCTGGCGATCGCCCGCCGCATGGTCGACGTGATGGGCGGCGAGATGGGCGCCACCTCGGTCGAGGGCGAGGGCAGCACCTTCTGGGTCCGCCTGCCGATCTCCGAACCGAGCCCGACCCCGGTGGCCTGACGATGAGCAGCGGACGGATCCTGGTCGCCGACGACGAGCCCTCGGTCCGCGAGTCGGTCGGCTACGCGCTCGCCCAGGAGGGCTTCGACGTCGACGTCGCCGTCGACGGCGACGACGCGACGGCGAAACTCAGCGGCGACGGCATCCACTTCGACCTGCTGATCCTCGACATCATGATGCCGGGACCGAGCGGCCTCGACATCTGCCGCGACGTGCGCGCCCGCAGCGCCGTGCCGATCATCGTCCTCACCGCCAAGGACGCCGAGGTCGACAAGGTGGTCGGGCTCGAGGTCGGCGCCGACGACTACGTCACCAAGCCCTTCTCGGTGCGCGAGCTGCTCGGCCGCGTGCGCGCCCAGCTGCGCCGCCGCGAGCTCGACCGCGGCCCGCTCAACCAGGCGGTCAAGATCGAAGCCGGCCCGGTCGCGATCGACCTCGTCCGCCACGTCGCCACCGTCCGCGGCGAGCCGGTCAACCTGACCCGCTCCGAGTTCCAGCTCCTGCGCCTCCTGGTCGGCCGTCCCGGCGAGGTCTTCCCGCGCCGCCAGATCATGGAGGAGCTCTGGCAGACCGAGTTCGACGGCGACGAGCGTGCCTGCGACGTCCACATCTCCAACCTGCGCCAGAAGGTCGAGCGCGACCCCCAGCGCCCCGAGCTCGTCGTCACCGTGCGCGGCGTCGGCTACAAGTTCGAAGGCGCAAGCGGCTGAGGCGTCATCCCTCGTATTTCATGGTCGCCGGGGTCGACCTTCGCCTGGAGATGGAGCGACTGCGGCGGCTGCCCGTCTTCGCCGCCGGCCCGCTGGCCGCGCGCGAGCCCGAGCTGAAGGTCCGCCGCGCCCGCCGCCGCCCCAACCGCCTCGGCTTCGCGGTGCCGGCCCAGTTCCGCCTCTCCGTCACCGCCTACCCCGCTATCCGCGCCGGCGACGTGCTCGAGACCCTGCTCCACGAGCTCGTCCACCTGCACGTCGGCCGCGCGGCCGAATCGCACGCCTGGCACGGCAAGACCTTCAAGGGCACCCTGGCGCGGGCGATGGTCGAGGCCTACGGGATCGTCGCACCGAGTCCGCGCAGCACGATCCACGGCGTCTACGCGGAGGAGATCGAGTCGGCATGGCCTTGCTAGTCCGTCCCCGAGAGGTGGCCCGTCGGCGACGAGCTCAGGGGGGGTCAAGGTTGTCGCTCCAGATTCCGATTGTTGGGAGTGATGGCTGAGCTGAATGAGCGCCGGCGACGGATCGTCCTTGTGGGCGGTCTCCTCGCCCTCTGCCTGCTCGTGGCCTTTGCCGCGCACGTCGCGGTCGGGTTTGGCGGTCCTGGCACCGATGCGCTCTTCAACACCTGGATCTACAACGCCCTGATGTTGACAAGCGCCGCCGCCTGCCTGCTGCGGGCCGCGCTGATCCGCCGCGAGCGGGGAGCCTGGGCACTGCTTGGCGTCGGCTTGCTGCTCTACACCGGCGGGGAAATCTATTACGCGGCTGTGCTCGCCGGGCAGGCGTCGGTGCCGATCCCCTCTGTCGCCGACGTCGGCTACCTCGCCTTCTATCCACTCGCCTACGCGGCGTTGATCGTCCTCTTGCGGGCGAGGATCGGGGTCTTTCCGATCGCCCGGTGGCTGGACGGCGCGATCGTGGGCTCCGCGGTCGCGGCGCTGGCGGCGGCGTTCGCGCTCGGGCCGATCGTCGATGCCTCCAGCGAAGGCCAGACGCTCGCCGTCGCAACCAACCTGGCCTACCCAATCGCCGACCTGACCTTGTTGACGATGGTGGCAACTGCCGCGTCGTTCACCGGCTGGCGACCGGGACGCAGCTGGGCAGTCCTCGGCGCCGGCCTCCTTCTGCTCGCCGTCTCCGACGGCGTCTATCTGCTGCAGACCGCCCAGGGGAGCTACGTCGAAGGCACGATTCTCGACGCCGGCTGGCCGTGCGGTGTCCTGCTGGTGGCCTGCGCGGCGTGGATCGAGCCGGGCACCACCGAGCAGCTGCGAGCCTCGGGCGGTGCGGATCATCGCGATACCGGCCGCCGCGGCCCTGGTCGCGATCGGCATCCAGGCAGCCGAACGATTCGCCACAGCCCCTACTGCCGCGGCGGTCATCTCCCTGCTCACCCTGATCGCAGTCGTCGTGCGACTGGTCCTCTCGTTGCGTGAGAGCCAGGGGGAAGCCCGCACGAAGGCGCATGAGTCGCGCACCGACGAGCTGACCGAGCTGCCCAACCGCAGGGCGCTGATGCTGGACTTGGAGCGCGCGATCACGCGTCCGGCAGCGGCCGGATCCCTGCGGCTCCTCGCCCTGTTCGACCTTGACGGCTTCAAGCTCTACAACGACACCTTCGGTCACCCGGCTGGAGACGCCTTGCTGGCGCGGCTCGGCGGGCGACTGGAGCGCTTCGCGGCCTCGCAGGGCGCCCGCGCCTACCGGCTTGGTGGCGATGAGTTCTGTCTTCTCGTCGAGTGCACGGCGGCGGAGGTCGACGCGATCGTCGCTGGCGCTACCGCTTCTCTCTCTGAGAGCGGCGAGGGATTCGCGATCGGCGCGTCGCAGGGCAACGTCCTGTTGCCGAGCGAGGCCGCCTCGGTCAAAGACGCGATGCAGCTGGCAGACCGGCGGATGTACGCGAACAAGGTCAGCGAGCGGACCTCGGCCGGCTCCCAGTCCCGCGACGTGCTGCTGACGGCCCTGCGCGAGCGCCAGCCGCAGCTGGCCGAGCAAGCCGTCGATGTCGCCGAGCTGGCGCTGGCGGTCGCCAAGGAGCTGGGAATGGAGACCGAGCAGCGCGATGAGACTCACCGCGCCGCGCAGCTGCACGAGACAGGCAAGATGGCGATCCCCGACGCGATCCTGAACAAGCCGGGCCCGCTGGAGGAGCCCGAGTGGGAGTTCGTCCGTCAGCACACCCTGATCGGCGAGCGGATCATCGCCTCGGCGGCGGCGCTCGTGCCGGTCGCCCGCCTGGTTCGCTCCAGTGGCGAGCGCTGGGATGGGGGTGGCTACCCGGACTCCCTGCGCGGCGAGCAGATCCCGCTTGGCGCGCGGGTGGTCGCCGTCTGCGACGCCTACGCGGCGATGGTCTCAGAGCGCCCCTACAGCGTCGCGATGCGTCCCTTGCGAGCGCTCGAGGAGCTGCGGCGCGGCGCCGGCTCGCAGTTTGACCCCGGGGTCGTTGCGGCCTTCGAGCAGGTCGTCGCCCAGCGCGGCCTTCCTGTCGGCTAACCCGCGAGCTGCCGAAATGGGCCGCTGTCCACGTTTCCCCTCCACCATCCACTAGCTGTTCGGGATCTGCTCGGACTATTCCGCTACTCGCTTGGAGCCCCGACAGGCCGCTCGACTTGAGCAACGTCCTCTTCAGTTGGCTTGGGACGGCCGAGGTGGAAGCCTTGGGCGTAGTCGACGCCGAGTTTGCGGACTGTAGCCAGGGTGTCAGCGTCCTCGACGCCCTCGGCCACTGTTTTTTGGCCGAGCCCCCGGGCGATCGACACGATCGCTTGCACCAGTTGCTGGTCGGCTGGATTTCGCTCCAGCTCGCGGATGAACTCGATGTCGATCTTCAGGTATTGGGCCGGGATGTGCTTGAGGTAGGTGAAGGAGCTGAAGCCGGTGCCGAAGTCGTCGAGGGAGAGACTGCAGCCAAGCTCGCGGATCCTGCGCGCGAAGTCCTGCGCGTCGTTCATGTTCGCCACCGCCGCGGTCTCGGTGATCTCGAAGTCGAAACGAGCGGGGTCGGCTCCGGCATTCAGCGTCCGTTCGAGCGCAGCGAGGTAGCGCTGGTCGGTCAGTGTGCGGACTGAGACGTTGACGGCGACGGAGATCCCTTTCTTGACCAGCTCGATCGCCCTGGTGAGGACGAGCAGGTCGATCTCGTGGATCAACCCGAACCGCTCCGCCGCGGGCAGGAAAGAGGCGGGCGGAATCCTGTCGCCATGGCGGTCGACCATTCTCACCAGCAGCTCTTCGCGGGCCACTTGGCCAGTTTTCAGGTCGACTATCGGCTGCGAGTAGACGATCAGCCGGTCCTCGTCGAGGGCGCTGCGAATTGCCGAGTACCCAGTGCCAAGAATGAAGATTGTCGATGTGATTCCGCACGGCATCGCGCCTAACTCACCAGCCCGGGTGGTATTGGAGGTTGACGGCGACCCGCAGGTTGATTTTCGCCTTGTAGAGGAGTAAGACGGCTCTATCGCCAGCGAAATGCTGGCTGGGCCGCCGACGCCCAGCTTGGCAACGGGACGGACGTGATGAACAAGGTTTGCATCATGCTCGACGGCCCGAGTAGGCGCGGCGGTCGATCGAGGACTACATCCGCCAGGTACGGGGCGCCACACCACCCCCGGATCAGGGAGCTGATGCCCGCGTGACGCATTTGTTCGGGTCGCTCGTTTCTCTGCACGTCGGGGGGCTCAGTTGACTTCGCCCGCCGCCGCTTCAAATCGCTCTACGGCGTCGGCATAGCGCTGGCGTTCCTCGCCAACCGTCTCGCGATCGGCGTCGAAGTATTCATCGACTTGGCGTTGAGCATGTTCATCGCCGCTCACCGGCGGGTCGGTGTGAAGATCTCGGATAGCGCCCGTTGCGCGGTGAATCTCGACGACTGCATCGGCGGCCACATCGAACGCCTGCGCGGCATCGCTATCGATTCCGAACCCGACCCGTAGCCGCGCCCGCCTCCGATCTAGGTCTTCGCCGACTTCGCGCAGGCGTTGACGTTCCCCATCGGCTTCCGCTCGCTTGAAGTAGCCGCGACCATGCTGGAGGAGTCCGAGCCAGATCCCGTCGATGATCGCCCGGGTGTCGGTGAGTTCTGCAGCGCCGTCTTCGGCGAGTTGCCGGCACCGGTCAATCGAGGCGGAGGCGGGTTGTGGGCGCTGGCGATAACGCCACATGAGCCCGAGCCCCAGCAGGGCAACGACCAAACTCGCGATGCCGGCGATGCCGACGACTTCCTCAAACGTGAGCGCGGCGACCAAGGCAGCCACCGTAATGAGCTAGTCGGTTGCTTGGTCTAATCGATCGGCGCCAGCACCAAGCGAGAGAGCTGATTCCGGCGTGAATGTTCGGATTCTGTTCGGAGTTTGGCGCGCGACCCGCTTCAGTTTTGTTCGGATTTGCGTCGAGACCGCTCTGGAATGGGAAGCCGACGCCCGGATTTGAACCGGGGACCCCTTCATTACGAGTGAAGTCTCCGCGGTAATCAGGGACCAGCAGAAGCCAGCGAATTGGCTTTGCCAAGCGAAATTAGGGAGGGCGAGTTGGTTCCCGCTAGTCATGCTTTGCCTGCACTGCCCACGAATCTGTTCGGAATCTGTTCGGACGATCGCCCCTGCGTTAAGTAGCTCAGCCGTTTGGCTACGGCGCCATTGTCGGTCGGCCCCATCTGGATCGCGACTCACGATCGACCAGGAAGAACCGGCCCGCCCAACGCGCTAGCGGGTCTAGCCGTTGGTGACTTCAAGCTTGAGCCGACTCGGCGTCGCTTCCAGCCATGGCTGCGGAGCTCGCCCGACGACTCTCGCTGCTTGGCGAGTTTCAGGCTGGCGGCCCGCGAGAATCCCGGCGACAGCTGGCGATCCCAGGCTTGAGGCGCTAACGGTGATGTACGGGGAATCAAAACGCTTGAACATCGTCGCTACCGAACCGGCGAAGGGTCCGCGCGGTCGGCCGGGTGCATTGGCCTCAGGGTCTACCGGCCAGGAGCCGATTCGTCGCTCCTTTAGAACCAGCATTTTCAGGCCGGTGCTGCTGGCTCCGACCGCATCGAGGAAATCAAGCACATGCTCGGTCAATCTGACGAGGCCCTTGTAGTCGAGTTCGATCAAATGACGGTGGAGGTCGAACATCGACATCTCGGTGTCGAGATGTGCACCAACGGTGTTGCGGAACCGCCGGACGTAGCGCCAGCCCGCCTCTCCGATCGAGCTTCGGAGTCGCTCAAGGGACTCCGCATCCTCGGGGATGCCCTGGCTACGGCACAAAGTCACCAACGGATAAACGACATTGAGCTTGGCCCCCGGTGGGCCGCCAAGGCTCAGGTCGAGCAAGGCGTTTAGCTCGAGGCCGATTACCGATCGCACGAGCCAGTCATAAACCAGATGCCGCTCGGCAGCAGGAGCGATGGACAGCAATGCGTCTAGGTGCAGCGCCACGTCGTTGATTTGTGTAATCCGTCGGCCGATCAGTCCCCCTCCCTCACATGGGAGCGTGTAGGGGCGAAGCGAAGCGGCGCTGTCAGCTGCAAGGTGCCAGTACTCGCGATCCGGAACCGGGAGGGCGCGGGTGATCTGCTCCGCAAGCTCATCTGGAAGATAGGTCCAGATGGCGACCGAGTCGTCACGCTTCGCGCGAGCGAGAGCATCGTAGGCGTTCCGCATCGCCGCGCAGATAGCGCTTACGCGCCCCGGCTCCACCGCTTCCCAAAGTCGGATGGTGGCGTCGATGTCGTCGCCTCGCAAGGACGCGGTGGCTTGGCGCTTGGCAGCCAGGTAGTCGCGAACTCCGTTCCCTTCGTTCAGCGCATTCTCCAGAATCGTCAGGAGGGGCTTGCAGCGTTGTGCGTGGCGTCGGTCCTCGCGAACGCCGTTGCGGGCGAACTGATTGCGCCAGATCCTCAACCACTCGAGGCCGGCGTCTGCGAACAGAAAGGTGTAGCGGGCGAATGCCCGTTTGTGGGCTTCCTTGGGGGCCAGGTCGGCTAGCTGTGCCGCGGCTAGCGCCATAAGCGTGCAGTGCCTTGCCTTCCGTTGCGCATCTCTGGGCATCCAGCAAGCATGCCCTGGGGCGAGCCCTCCTGCTTTACACGCAGGGGGTCACTGGTTCGAACCCAGTACCGCCCATATTCAGGAGTCCGCTTGGTGGCTGCGATTGCGCGTCGGCGGGCGTCCTCGGCTAGGTTTCGGCCGACCTGCCTCGATGGCCGTCGGGTCAATCGATGGCTTCGACGGCTCTTTGGTCACCCGGGTCCCCGCGCGTGATCCGAGGGGCCGACCTTGATTGGGTCGAGCGGTCCTGCCTGCCCTAGCTTCGACGACTGTGCGGCGTGCCAAACTCGATTGGATGGACCCGACCGACCCAAGGCTCATTGCCCCCGGGTGGTGGACTTCGCCGAGCGGCTTGAGTTTGCCCTCCACGCTTGGCGACTCAATCCCCCAGGCGCCTCCTTCGGACCTTCCTCCTGAGCTTCTGCCCCCACCGCGACCAATTGCATTTCATGCGCCAGCCGATGCCTCGGACCAGCTCCATTCATTCGTGAACGAGGCCACGCTCGGCCTTCCTGTAACGACGCAGAAGGAGCTTGAGGCGCTGGTCGAAGAACTCAGTTTCGAGCCGGTGATGGAACTTGTCTCGATCCTTGCCGCGCGAGTAGTCGGGGCCGGCCGCGAGGCTTCAGCCCAGTTCGGCCTCGCCGAAATGGTCTTTGCCGATTCGCCCTACCTCGAGCCAATTCGCAGGGCACTCCGCGAGAACCCGGGCACTCACGTCTTCGCGGAGCAGAACATCTACGCGCTGATGCAGCTTTTGATCGACCGTGCCAAGTCACGTCGGCTCGACGACCGTGTTGATTCTCGGGAGCCTCCCGTCCTCAACCGTAGTCTCCTCGCCGTTGCGGCGCTCGTCGACGTCGACCATGACGACCTTGCCAATGAGTTCGCCGACGGCGAAGACTGGCTTCCCTACCTGATCAAGCTTTCCTCCTACTACTCCCACCCCCAGGTCATGGAGGAGGTGACCCGCGCTGAGTTGATGCTCGAGATGGCCCGCTCATCCGCGGCTAAGCAGTTCGAGAACTACTGCCCGATCGATGAGTGGTTTGAGGAAGGTCTGGGGCTCAGTGCGATCGAGCAAACACGACTGATGATGGCCTTCGCGACGTCCATGAAGGCCTTTGATGGCGCCGAGACAACGACACGTATCTCGGCCGAAGCCGTCGAGAATCTGTTGCGGACCGCTGGCCTTGACGACAGACAAGACCAGGCTTTGTCGTTGATAGCTGCAACGCGCGAGGAGTTTCGCGAGGACTTTGCAGAGCTCGGGGAGGGTGTGCGGCGTTTGCTCTGGGAGCTGCGGCCCCTCAAGTCCCGCCCGTTTCTCCGCTGTGGAAACGGTGACCTGATCCTGCTCTCACCTAGATTCATCGAAAGTTGGCTCTCAGAGGGCTTCCACCACCGAGCCCTCAATCTTGCCCGCAAGAAGAACGTCGCACCTCGCTATATGGCCTTCGCCGGTCGTCTGTACGAGAGCCACTGCGTGGATCTCGCTCAAGACGCACACGCCGGAATGCCGGGGGTCCGGGTACATGGCGATCGCTTGTACGCTCGCGGAAAGACAGGCAAGACCTGCGACGTTGCGGTCGACTACGTCACGGATCTCGTCTTGGTTGAGGCCACCAACAGCCGCTTCAAGGCGACCACTTTGACCGAAGGAGGCCGCGAGGAGGCGCATCTCGACCTCGAGCGCGTCTTGGTCGGGAAATGCCGCCAGCTCAACGCCTGTATCGATCGGGTCCTTGCCGGCGAGGCACCGTTCCCGGATGACCTAGGCCTGATCAAGAACATTTGGCCGATCGTTGTCTCCGCTGGGGTACCAATGCAGACCCCGCCGCTCTGGAACTACCTCCTCGAGAAGTTGCCCGGCGCCTTCAAACAGCTGCGGGTGCGACCGCTGACCCTGGTCGATCCCGAGGAGTACGAAGTGCTTTGTGGCTTGGTCGACTGTGGCCATCCGCTGCCGAATATCTTGGCCCACAAGACCTCGGAGTCCTACCGCTATCTCGACCTAAAGGCGTGGCTCGCCGACGATCCACAGGCACCGCGGCTGAAGAGACGAGCTTCGAAGATCGAGAGGGCCTTCTCGGAGGCGACTCAACGGATCGCCGACGGAATGAACTTTTCGAAGCCCGAGGAGCGAGAGGCGGCTTGAGTTCAGTGCGCGCCATGTCTCCTAGAGCTGCCATATCGTCGGTCTCCAAAACCGGCGATTCCAGGTTCGAGTCCTGGCTGCCCCGCTCTCTTGATTTGGGTCTATAGGCCGCAAACCCGCTTGGCGGGTAGGTTTGCGGCCTTCCTCCTGTGCGTGCATCGAGAGGTCAGCAGAGGTCAGGAAAAGTCCGAAAAGGGCTGTTTTTGACCCCTTTCATTCCCCTAGGCATTCCCCTGGGGCGTCTGTCTCGGGTATGCGCGTCAAGCCCGTAGCGAGCAGGAGATCGACCATTCCTAGGGCGGAGCGGATGCTCGGCATCGCTAGGCCGCTCCATCGGAGCGACCGTAGCGGTCTTGAAGGCGCACCACATCCTCGAGGTGGGGCGTCGATACCTCCAGCACGACCGAATCTTCCAGTGCCTCGATCGAATGCACGGTGCCTGGCTCATTTCGCCATGCCTGACCCGGCTCGACCTCCAGCTCGCTAAGCGTCTCGGCGTTCGGCCCGTGGGTCAGCCGCAACTTGCCCGAGAGCAAGTAGGAGGTCTCATCCTTTTCGCGGTGGTATTGGAGGGAGAGCGCTTGGCCAGCGTTGACGACGAGGATCTTGCCGGCGTAGCGGTCGGTCTCGGCCCACCAGAGCTCGTGCCCCCACGGCTTCTCCACTCGTACCGGCTTCTTCGTCGCCACCGAAGCGAACCGTATCGGCAGGCCAAAGCGATCGCGACCTACGCTATGCGCCGTGGCCATTGGTTCTCCGCTGCTGTTTCCCGATATTGCTCGCAGTGACCCGCAACCCATACGGGCGCACGAAAGCGACTATGGCTTCTTTCAGAGGGTTGACGATCCCGCCTGCGGCCGCATTCGTGATCTTCTCAATCACTGGTTCGAGCGGTTCGCCAGCTCGCACGATGCTGCGGCTGCGGCAGACCTCCGCCAGCGATTTCGGGCGAAGCAGGATGGCCAGTTCCTCGCGGCATTTTGGGAGCTGTACCTGCATGAGTTGTTCAGTCGTCTCGGTTTTGAGGCGCAGGTGCATCCCGCCTCGGGGCGCGGCGGCACCCGGCCCGACTTCCTGTTGACGCGAGGGGAGACGCGCTTCTACCTGGAGGCGGTCATGCCGACGCCGGGATACAGCGCAGCCGACAACGCGCCGGCCAGCGTGGCAACCGTCAC
Organism: uncultured Solirubrobacterales bacterium; assembly: GCA_963702065.1. Taxonomy (GTDB): domain Bacteria; phylum Actinomycetota; class Thermoleophilia; order Solirubrobacterales; family 70-9; genus VRUE01. The sequence continues at coordinate 2,130,173 of OY969705.1, read as the reverse complement.
TGAATACGTCAACGAGGCTTTCAGGCGGCAGTTCCGGCTCCGCCTGCGCCACATAATTCCCGGCGGGAACGTGCCCCGAAGGAAGGCGGTGATCCGTGCTGTGGGCAACTGGCTGGACTCCCTCGGCTGGGACGAATGCTGGAAGGAGGAGCCGCAGGTGGAGGACTACCCGGAGACCGAATTGCACATCGGCGACGGCTGGCAGATCAAGCTCGCCGCGATCCCTCTCGATCCCAGCCTCCAATCCGACGAGCCACGCCCGATGATCTTTTCCCTCCCCGGCGGCAGCGGATACCCGGACGGCCTCGGCCAAGCCGTCCTGCCGGTCATGGTCGAGAAGTCGAGCAAGTACGGCGAGCTAGACGCACCCTTGCTTATTGCGATGTGGGTGGTCGATTCGATGGCAAATCCCCATACGGCTCCCCTCGCCCTGTTCGGTGGCTGGGTTTCGGTCGAGGAGGGAACTCACCGGACTGGCTTGGAGTTGGACGACGAACGATCGGGCCTGTGGACGCCGGGAGCGAAAACGCGGGGGAGGACCTGCGGAGTGCTGGCCGCCAACAGCTTCGGCTTCGGCTATCCCGCGGTTGCCAGAGTCCTCCCCCGCTACTGGCCGAACCCGTGGGCGGAGCAACCCCTGAGCGTAGATCTACCGTTCCCGGCCTCGGTCGTTTCTGACGACGAAACAATCGCGGTCAATAGCCCCGAGAAGATTTCCGCCAGCGAGCTTTTTGAGCTGCCTGAAGGCTGGCCGGGACAGCCCTTCCAAAATCTCTGACGCCTCCGGGCAATCTCCCGGAGCGGGGTTCCCTGGTCTATGCCTTCAAGTGATCGCCGGCCTGCTCGTAGGCAGCGAGCAGATCCGCGAGGGTCGCGTCCAAGCCCTTGAGCAGCCGCATTACCACCAGCCAGCCCGGGTTGTTCTTGCCCCGCTCGATGTTGCTGATCTGCCCCTCCGTCATGTCGGCACGACTCGCCGCCTCGATCTGCTTTAGGTCGCGCTCCTCTCGAAGCATCTTCAGGGCCGCCCCCAAGCGGACCAGCTCAGGAGGCGGAGGCTCATAGCGGGCTCGAGGCATGCGCCAACGCTGCCTGTCCGGCGCTCTCCGCACTTATAAAAAGAACAAAGTAGTCTTTCGGAGAAAGAAACTTCGATCGGTTAGGAACGGCAGACCGCCCTCGATCGCGCGTCGACATTTCACAAGAACTCAATCGTGAACCACGCTCAGCCCGAAGACAACGCGCACACAGCCGCCAGGAGATCCAGGGGGTGGCCGCCCGCTCCCCAGAAAAAGACCTGGGAGCGGGCGGCCCTCATGGTCTAGCGGTGCTTCACGGTCATGGCAGGCGTGATTGGCGTCACTGGCTTGATCGTCATCCCTCTCACCCCCCTTCGTCGTCAGCCCCGGCGCAGTGCCGGGCGGGGAAAGGAGAGGGTAAGAAGTTTCTGAGTAGTCGGATAGAAACGAGCGCGCTAAGCCCTTGCTTCCAAAAGCTCTTAAACTCCGGCGCTCGCTAGGGCTCGATCACCAACTAGGAGGGGCAGTCAATGTCGCGACCGGGAATTCGCAGGCCGGCCGCAGAGCGAAAGAAGAAGGAGACCGCTGACGCGATCGCCTACGCCTTCGGGCACTGGATCAGACTTGAGGCGCTAGCGATCCTCGCCGAGGGGAAAGTCAGCGTCGCTGAAATCGCTCGGACGATCGGCATTGACGTGAACCGTTTGAGCGGCCATATCCGCGGCCTTTACGAGCACGGCTGCATCGAATTCATGGGAACGAGGGAAACGCCGCGAAACTCGCTCGAGCATTTCTACAGGGCTGTGGTGATCCCACATATCGACGATGAGACGTTTCGCGCGATGCCGCCAATCGAACGTCGCGAGTCGCTTGGTCTAGTCGCCCAAGCGGTTATTGCCGAGACCTTGGCGTCACTTCGGGCCGGGAAGCTCGACGACGATGAGAACGCACGACTGATTGGCCGCTGCGTATGCGTCGATGCCCAAGGAAAGGACGAAGTTCAAGATCACGTTTTGGAGGTCTATGAGCAGCTCGTGGCGATAAAGGTCAAAAGCTCTCACCGGCTGGCCAAGTCAAAGGAACGCGGAACGACGACGATCATTTCGGTGACCGGCTTCTTGCGCAGTCGGCAGAAAATGACTGACGCAGGAACTGCGTCCGCAGCTGGGATAGCAAAGGGACGAGCAAGAAAGTCTGCTGGCAAACGGAGCAAGGCCATTGAGGACGCCGTGGCATATGCGTGCGGAAGTCGAGTCAAGGTAGAAGCGCTCGAGATTCTCGCCGAGGGCAAAATCAGCGTCACCGAGATCGCCCAGGAGCTTGGTGTGGAGCTAAAGAATCTGAGTGACTACATTCGCCTTCTATATGCCTACGGCTGCATTGAAGATGCCGGTAAGGGGACAGTTCGAAACGCGAACCAACATTTCTACAAAGCAGTAACGCTGCCCCGTATCAGTGTGGCGGAGTTTCAGGATTTGACTCCTGCTGAGCGCCGCGAGGTCACCGGGCTCATCATCCAACGAATCACCGTCGCCACTCTCGCGTCATTTCGGGGCGGACAGCTTGAGAACGACGAGAAGGTGCAACTGATTTGGGATTGCCTCAATCTGGACAAGAGGGGTAAGCGAGAAGTCGCCGACTGCCTAGATGAGGCAGACACGAGACTGTTAGCAATCGCCGTCCTCAACAGCAAGCGACTCCAAGAGTCTGGGGAAGAGGGCATTCACATGATGGCCTCCTTCATCGGCTTTGAGCGCAGTCGCGCCAGTCGCCCCGATGCCGGTTACGGCTCTCCTAGAGAAATCTGAGCAGTGATTAATAACCCACTTAAAAATTAACGATAGACGGATGCGTTCCAATCTGAAACTCTCCAACACTCAAGACTGGTTAACGACTTTGGTCGTCAGTGATCAAGGAAGTGACCCAGTGTTGGTGGCCCCGGGCGACTACCGAATCTGCGGTCGCCTGGGGCCTTGCACCACCAGTCATATGTTGAAACGACGACAGACTTCTACCCAGCAGCGACGCGCCGTCGCCGTCCCGTCCCAAGGCCGGCACCGACGTATGCCTGCAAGTCTCCTTCCGCAGCTAGAGAGGCGGAAGGGGTTGGCGGACGGGAACGGGCGCAACGACGAAGCTGCGTCCGTTCCCGTCATCGTCAATCAGACCAAGTTGGCAATCGTCGCCGTGATGCAGGAGCTAGGCCGTCCGGTCACGTCCAGCGAACTTCAGAGGGTTTGGGCAGACCACAAGGATTTGAAAATCTTCGAGTACCACCTTTCCACCCTCGTGAAGGCGAAGGTTGCGGAGGTGGTCTACGGCCCTGAACTTCATTTTCGCCTGAGTGGGGCGGAAGCTGGCGAACCATCTGTCAGGGAGTGGTGCCGTTAGCGCTCGCGGATCGAAGCGCACAAAGCTCGCAGGGCTTTGGCAGGGATCTAGACAACAAAAAGGGGAGGCATTCAGTTGAAGGGGATCAGGCTTGTTGGGTTTGTGCTGGTCATGTTGCTCGTTGTTGGCACAGGGATGGCAGTAGGGCAGGACGACGCCAACGAAGCGAGCCCGACCGACGATTCAGACCCCCAGGTGGTGCGCGAAATCCACTCAGAGCGCACCGCGTCCTCCCGGACGGTCGAACTCTCCGACGGCGCCCGCCGGCTCGAAATCTCCGAGAGCCCGATCAACTATGAGGATGAGGACGGAGATTGGAAGCCGATCGAAGAAACCCTGACGCCGCTGGCGAGCGGCGGCATTGAAAACGGGGCCAACAGCTTCGACGTGCGCGCCCCGGAGCAAATGGGCGCAGCGCCCGTTCGCCTGAGCGAAGGCGACGATTGGGTCTCCTATCGCCTGCTGGGCCAGAAATCCGAAGGCGCCGAAGTGGAGGGGAGTACCGCCACCTATGAAACGAGCAACCCCGGCACGACCTTCCAGCTCTCAACCCTCGCCGGTGGCATCAAGGAGGAGATCGTCCTCGATGACGCCTCCCAACCCCACAGCTTCGACTTCGAACTGGAAGCCGCGAGCGGCCTTGTTCCTACGCTGACCGAACAGGGAGCCGTGGTCTTCGAGCGAGCAGGCGAGGCGCAGCCCTTCGCGATGCTGCCGGCGCCGATCATCACCGACAGCTCGGCCGAAGCGATGCCCACAAACGCGGTCTCCTACGCCCTTGAGCAGCTTTCCAACGGCAACTGGAAGCTCAGCGTCGATGCCGATCCGGAATGGCTCGAAGCGCCCGAGCGGGAGTGGCCGGTGACCATCGACCCTCCCGTCGTCACCCTTGCCTCCCTGAGTCGGGACTGCACGATCGGAAGCCTGCCCTCCCCGGAAGGCTGGAAGGGCTGCGGCTACCAGGGCCAGCAGCTCCTCTACGCCGCCTACATCCAAAAAACAGGAGAAGCGGAGCGCTCCTTCCTGCGCTTCACGATGCCGACGCTGCCGGTGAAATCCTACGTAAGCGAGGCCAAGCTCAGCCTCTACTCGCCGAGCGTTGCAGAGAACACGCCAGGGGTCGAAGTGCGGCGGGTCACCAGTGCCTGGAACGAGTCCTTGAACTGGAAATACTTCAAAAAATCGAGCGGCCTTTGGACAACGCCCGGCGGCGATTACACGAGCGAAGGCGCCGAAGTGCTTACGAGCCAGCGCGGCACGGAAGCGGGCTGGTGGGAATTCTCCTCGATCGAGCTGGCCGAACTAATCGGCAAGTGGAGGGTGGACCAGGCCCAAAACCAAGGGCTGATGGTCAAGAGCATCAGCGAGTCCAAAGCCGAATGCGAAGCCAACTCCGCGAACTGCGCCCGGCGCTACGTCGCCTTCAACTCAAGCGCTGCGGCCGACTCCACCAAACGGCCGAAGCTCTCAATTACCTACTACCCGCCGGCGCCAAGCACGAGTGTGCTGACCTCGCCGACCGAAGGCCAGCGCACCGCCAGGCGACTGAAGCTCACAGCCAAATGGACAGTGGCCGGGGTGGAAGGCGTCAAGTTCCAGTACCGCGAAGGCTCGAAAGGGATCTTCAGGCCGATACCGGCCGAAATGCTCCGCGACGCCGATGGCAATCCGGTCACTGAAATCGCCACCGAAGGCGCGAAAAAGACCGCCCCCGTCTACGTCGACGCCGCTCATCTGACGCCGACCTTGCGAAGCAAAGGCGGCCCGGTCCAGGTCCGCGCTCTTTTCGAAGGCCCAACTGAAGTGGCTGGCTACAGCGCTCCGGTCCCCACCGAGGTCAACCGCTTCATCGGTGGAACCGCCGACGCCTCCGCCGGAGTCGGCCCCGGCACCCTCGACCTCCTGACCGGCAATCTCGGCGTGGGCCGCACCGACGTCTCTGTCGCCGGGCTGGAATTCTCGCGCACCTTCAACTCGCGGGACGCCGGGCAAACCGGGGACAAAGGGGTTTTGGGTCAAGGTTGGAAACCCGGCACCCCGGTTGAACAAGCCGGCGGCGCTAAATGGAAGAACGTAAACACCAAAAAAATCAGCGAAGAAATCGACGGCGAAACCTATTCCTTCGAATACACGGTCGTCACCGGCCTGGACGGCTATGAAATCTCCTTCGAAAAGGAAGGAACAAACTACATAACACCCCCCGAAGCGAAGGGCTGGAAGCTGGCGCCGCTTGAGACGAACAAGCTCACCCTGACCGAACCAGGCGGCAACAAGACGATCTTTGAAAACGTTTCGGGAACCTCCGAATACGTGCCGATAGCGGTCACCCAGACCGGTGGCAGCGGCAACTCGACGCAGATGCTCTACAAACTCGTCGAAGAAAAAAAGCGGCTCACGATGCTCATCGGGCCGACCACCGAGGGAGTCAACTGCAACAGCGAAACCTCCGCCAAAACGACTACCGGCTGCCATGCGCTTGCCTTCACCTACGAACCGGCAACCAAATGGGGTGCGCCCTCCGGTTACGGCGAACGCCTCTCCAAGATCACCTACTACGCGCCCGGCAGTGGCGGCCCTTGGGATGTCGCCGCCTATGAATACAACCCTGAAGGCCGCTTGAAAGAAGCATGGGACCCTCGCATCTCGCCTGCTTTGGTCGAGAAATACACCTACCTCGCGGGCGGACAGATCGCCACGATCACCCCGCCGGGGCAAGAACCCTGGACGCTCCAATACGGCGCGATAGACGAAGAGCTCGCCAACGGTCGCTTGATCTCGGTCAAACGCCCGAGCCTAGTTGCGAGCCCTTCGGTCGCACAGACGACGATCGCCTATGGAGTGCCGATCTCGGGCTCCGGCGCCCCCTATGAAATGAGCGCTGCTGAAGTCGCCAAATGGGGTCAGGAAGACATTCCCGTAGACGCAACTGCGATCTTCGGTCCCGACGAAGTTCCTTCGACGAATCCGCCAAGCGCGTACACAAGGGCGCGCGTCGTCTACATGGACGCCGAAGGGCAGGAAGTCAATGCCGCCGCGCCAGCAGGCGCGGGCACGACCGCGCCTTCGATCACGACGACCGAGACCGATGAATTCGGCAACGTCGTTCGCGAACTGAGCGCCCAGAACCGGATTCGGGCGCTAGCCACAGGCGCCGAATCGGTGACCCGCTCCCACCAGCTCGAGACCAAACGGCTCTTCTCCGAAGACGGCGTCGACCTGGTCGAGGAATGGGGCCCGCTTCATCCTGTGCGCCTGGAATCGGGCACGACCAAAGAAGCGCGCTTCCACACGACGATCCAGTACGACTTGGAAGCACCGACACCCCCCGCCGGCACGCCTTGGCCACATCTGCCCACGCGCGAAACCACAAATGCCAACATCCCCGGACAGGGAGTAGGCGCCGACCAACGGGTTACCGAACACCGCTACAACTGGACGCTTCGCAAGCGGACTGAAACGATCGTCGATCCAGGCGGCGAAGGGCATCTAGAACTTCGCACCCGCATCGCCTATGACGAAGAGAGCGGCTTGCCGATTGAACGAAGCTTGCCCGCCAAACCGGGCGGCGGCGACGCTCATACCACCAAGACGATCTACTACAGCGCGGGAGCGCAGGCATCCGATCCGGCCTGCAAGTCAAAGCCGGAATGGGCCAACCTGCCCTGCAAGGTGCTGCCTGCGGCGCAGCCCGGAGGCGGACTGCCCGAACTGCTCGTTACCCGCTACGCGTCCTACAACGCCTTGGACGAGCCCACCGAAGTGATCGAGAGCCCCGGCGGCAAAGAAGAAGAAACGCGGAAAACGATCAAGACATACGACGCCGCTGGCCGACTCACCAGTACTAAACAGGTCGGGGGCGGAACCGCCTTGACTCCGACGGCAATCATCTACGACAAAACAAGTGGCTTGCCAGTCGAACAGAAGCTCAACTGCGAAAGCTGCGACACGCAGGCAACCGTCACGGCCTACGACACTCTTGGTCGCCCGATCCAATACTCAGATGCAGACGGCAATGTCTCGAAAGCGACTTACGACCTGCTGGGTCGCTTGGCGACCGTCTTTGACGGCAAGGGAACCCAGACTTTTGGCTATGACTCGACCACCGGCCTCTTGACGAAACTCGAAGACTCTGCCGCCGGCACCTTTACGGCTGCCTATGACGCCGACGGCAACATGATCGAACAGGGCCTGCCGAACGGACTTGTGGCGAAAACGACCTACGACGAAGCGGGCGCTCCCACCAAACTTAGCTACACGAAGGTGACGAGCTGCACCGAAAAATGCATCTGGCTCGAAGAAAGCAATGAACGCTCGATCTACGGGCAGATCCTGTCGCAGGCGAGCCTTGCTTCGAGCCAGCAGTATTCCTACGACAAGGCTAGCCGCCTGACCCTTGTCAAGGACACGCCGCTAGGCGGTGAATGCACCACCCGCTCATACGCATACGAAGGCGAAGCCGGCAAAGACTCAAATCGGACCTCCCTCACAACTCGCCTGCCGGGAAAAGGGGGCGCCTGCGATACGACCTCGGAAGGGAGCGTTCAGAAATACAGCTACGATGCTGGCGACCGCCTAACCGGCGAAGTCACTTATGACGCTTTCGGGCGCACCGAAAGCTTGCCAGGCAAATACGCGGGTGGTAGTGCCTTGGCGACCACCTTCTATAGCAATGACATGGTTGCAACTCAGTCCCAGGCGGGCCTCACGAATACCTACCAGCTCGATGCAGTCGGCCGTCCGCGTCAAGTGGTTCAGTCAGGCACGAAAACCGGCACTGAAATTCTGCACTATGCACTGGCCTCAGATTCGACGGCTTGGACCGAACGCAGCGGGACCTGGACACGCAGCATCATCGGCATCGGTGGTGAGCTGGCAGCGATACGTGAAAGCTCGGGCACAACGAGCCTCCAGCTCACAAACCTCCACGGCGACGTCGTTGCCACGGCGAGTCTCAGCGGGACGGCAAAAGAACCGACCGCCAAATTCGAATTCGATGAGTTTGGCACTCCCAAAAAAGGCTCCGCTGGCCGCTATGGCTGGCTCGGTGGAGCGCAGCGCCGTACTGAACTTCCGTCCGGTGTCACTCAAATGGGGGTGCGGAGCTATGTCCCTAGCCTTGGACGCTTTATTTCCAGCGACCCGATCAGGGGGGGCTCGGCGAATGCATACGACTACTCCAACGCCGATCCGGTGAATGGCTTCGACTTCACCGGGGAAAGCCCGGGAGACAGTGATTGCTATTCGGGCTATGCAGGATGCCAGTGCAAGATGTGGGCCCACATGGCCAAAGGCAGCAAGCGGGGAACTCTGTTCCTGACCGTGGTACGAAAGTGCAACCGATTTGGTGGGATTACCCTTCAAAGCATCGGATCACAATGGTCCAAGAGGGGCCCATACTCTGGCGGCTGGCATGACATTTCGGCCCCACAACGGGTGTATCCAGCGATCGAAGCAGCATGTACGGGGATCACAGATCCGTGCCAGAACTACCAGAAGAGTCAAGGTCTGTACTATTGCGAACCGGGGAAGGAATATGGCCTTCACATTAGTTGGAGCTTTGTCTTTAATTTCGGAGGAGAAGGAGCGGAACATTTCCTGGACATTTCAGTTGATCAAACCTGTCCAAGTGCGGACACGTAGAAGGTGGCATCCTTGTTGCCTGTGAAGTTGGATGACATTTTTCAGGGACGGTCCAGGCTGATTTCTGGTTGTGCTGCGATAATGTGTGCTATCGCTGTATGGCTGTCTAGTCCTGCAACGATGGCTGCGTCAAGTGGCTCCATCCCAAGTCGTGCGGTGAAGGTTTTTGGTGGCCACGAGGGAGGTGGCTCATCCTGGGGAGTCTGGCTATTTGGCAAAAGGGGGCAGGGCTGCTGGGGGACTCGAACGCTCCACGATGGGCAGGTCACAGGTGAAAGCGTGACGTGCGGGTATAGCGTGCCGTCACATAGAACCCAGCTAGCAGCGACTGGAACCGTGCTTGGCGGCCATTCCCCGCAAAGCCTCTTGTTCTTCCTGGTGAGGTCTCCTGAAGTCAAGAAGATTGGGGTGCTGGTCAGCGTTGCCGGACGACCCGCTCACTGGGTGTCACTAGCTGCCAGGCAACTGAATCCAGCTAGTCGCGCTGCAGCTGGGGTACCAGCGAAAGTAGGTTTCGCAGCTCGGCTCGTCGCCGGAAAGGAAGTGTGTCCACAGCGGGTCGTTGCTTATGACGGTAAGCATGAATCCATCGGCCGGGAATCCTTGCCACGATGCAAATAGCAATGAAGTCAGGGCTAGGAGGTCGATATTGCATCCGCATAGGCAAGGTCTGAGGCTCGGCGCTTTGCGGATAGCGCCTCTGACTGGAGTCGGAGTATGGCTGATGTTGGCGTGCGTAGTGATGTTGGGAGCATTTCTGACCGGGTGCGGTGACTCCCACCAGGAGACTGAAGCAACATCCAGTGCCTTGACCCGCCAAATTATTAGCCTCAGGCAAGGGGTGTCGGTTGACTTCGTAAAGCAACGTCTTGGGGAGCCTGACGCAGAGAGGAGTGATGGCGACAGCGAGAGCTTGAGCTACGGAATTTGGCAGCTTTCTTTTGTAGAGAATCGCCTAGAAACGCGTTCCAAGGTGATTGCGCCGAAGAATGGTCAATTGGTCCTCCAAAGTCCGAAAGTCACCAAGAAGGTTCTTCAACTCAAGATAGGCACCAAGCTCAAGGATGTTGAAGCCAAGCTTGGCGCGCCGGAAACCGTGTCCGTGATCTACGAAGGCCAATCGCGACCAATTCGGATATTGTCCTACGCGTCGTGGGAGTTGACGTTTGTTCATGGAGCGCTATCTCAGCGAGCACAGTAGGTCGCTGGAAAACTAGCCGGGAGAGGCAAGCGGAGCGCCGCGTCAGGCGTGTGACGAAGCAGAGTTAGGACTCAGCCTGGCCGCCCTACAGCAAGCTGGGCGATTCTGAGATCGGCCATCGTCGTCGCGCTGGAGGACGGCCGTTGGTTGGACTTCGAGTGTGGAGGCGACCGGATCGGGCGCGCCCTATGGGGGCCGAGCGGCGCCGACTTCCGCCCATGATCGCACGCCCTAGCGGGCGTGCGGGGCGTCGTCCATCGGCTCCGCATCGGGCGGGGCACTGGACGAAGGGAGGACCCATGTTTGATCTGCACGAGGACAAGCTCCGCGAAGCGCTGGCCGACGACGAGAACGATCTCTTTGCCTTTAACCCGAGCACCGTCGACGCGGACGACCTATATAGCTTCATCGGGGAAGCGGAAGATCAAGACCTGATTGGGGGAGGAGACTGCGCGGCGAGCATCTCTGTTTACCGGCTCGCCTGTGGCAGTCCGATACCGCTGATTGCCCTCGAAACGAAATGGTCGGTAATCGTCGGTGGCGAGGTGGTATTCGGGACCGCCACGAACGACGAAGAGGGTACGGTCGACACCTTGAGGGGGATTGTAGAAGCCGCTAACGCGCTCTACACATCCAAGGCTAAGGACCACTGCGAGCTCGACCGCCTGGCGTTGATGCTCAACGAGTACGCAGACGAAGACAGGGAATGGGACCACGCTGAAATCTGTAATGAGCTGGTGAAGGGTCTTCAAAGCACCGGGCGCACGGTCAGGCTGGAGGACGACTGATCGGCACCGCCACTGCGGAGGGGAGCAATGCTCTTGCTCGCCACACAAGCCGAGCCCCAGATGCTCGAGTCGCCCATCCCCAGCTAGGACGCCTCGTACAGCCGCGCCACTACTCCAGGGTTCGACACTGCTGAGCGCGGCGTCCCCTGGGGCGGCGGACAATGACGCCTTCAATGGAGGAGTCGATGCCGTGAAATTCTTGCCCCGCCGCGTTGCGGGAGCCGGCACCCCTCCGATGATCGCACGCTCCGCGTGCGGCTCCGGGGCACCGGCTCCCGCAACGGGCGGGAGCAATGCCAAAGGAGTGCTCTGATGAGCAACCTAGTAACCCCGGAAGTCCCGATCTCGAAGATCGACGTCGACTCTGATTCCAACGTGCGCTCGCACATGGATGAGGAAAAACTCGCGGGCCTCACCGCCAGCGTCGAAGCGGTAGGCGTCATGCAGCCCGTGACCGTTCGGCCCAAGGCGGGTGGTCGCTTCGATCTCATCGCCGGCGAACGCCGTTACGAGGCAGCGAAGCGGGCGGGCCTGAAGAAGGTTCCGGTCACACTCGGAAAAGACGACGGCCGCATCCACCTTCGCAAACTCGTGGAGAACATCCAGCGCGAGGAACTGGACCCGATCGACACCGCGCGTGGCTACCTGATGGTCAAGGGGGAGATGAACCTCAAGACCAACAAGCAGTTGGCGGCCTATGCGGGCGTGAACGAGGCGACAATCGGCGCCTACCTGCGCCTGCTGACTCTCCCCGACGGCGTGCAGGACTACATCGCCCAGGGCGCGGTGCCGATCGAGGCCGAGCGCCTGCTGCGCGACATCGCCAAGGTCTCGCCGCGAATCGCAGAGTGCATCTGCGAGCTGGCCAAGCGCGAGAAATACACGAGCCGCTACTTCACCGAGAACTTCGGCGAGGTCTTCGCCCGGGTGGCGACGCAGAAGTTCAAAGACAAGCCGACGATGATCCCCGTCCGCGGCCCCGTGGTCAGCGACATGATCGAGGGCAAGAAGGCGCGCGCCGAGCTCGCGGATCGCATCAACGCCTTTGAGCGGCATTGGAGGCAGGGCCCAGACCCGGCCGTGCCGCTCATCGAGTCAAACGTCGACGCCGCTCGCGCGCTCGGCTGCCTGGTCGAGCACACGACGCAGCGAAACGGCTGCGCCACCGTGACGGCGTTCATCACCGACAAGACCGTTGCCGCCGACCTGGCCCTCCAGGCGGTTGAGCGCGCCGAGAAGCACGCGGCGGAGGTGGCCGAGAAGGCGGCCGAGAAAAACACCCTCGAGCTCGAGATAAAGAAAGACAAGCGCAAGAGCGCCCGGGAGGAGGCGAAGGAAAAGAAAGGCGTGGCGGAATTCTTCAACGAAGCCCTCAGCGGCAAATTGTTCAAATTCCGCGGCAGCGCCAACCGCGAGCAGCGCAGGAAGGCTGGCCTCAACGCGCTTGCCTTGATCCTGACCGACAACAACCCCACGCTTGCCAGCGGTTTGCGCCTCGTCCTTCCCAGCCTCCAGAACGTCGACGTCAAAACGCTGAAGTCCGGGAAAGAGAAAACGACGATCACCTACAGCGACAAGGAGCAGTGCACCGCCGAGCTGCTGCGCCGCGTCGATTCCGCGAATTCGGTCGGGGAGGGGATCGACGTTCTGGTCGAGGCGATCCTCGCCGGAACCCTCGTGGACGAAAAGCAGGTGGCCCAGTCCAAGCGGACGCCCTGGAGCATCCCCTACCGGGTCAGGGGCGCGGTCGAAAAGCTCCTCGCTCCCGACATCAAAGCCGTCCGACCCCGCCGCCGGCGCGCCGCCACGAAGTAGGCGGCGATCCCGGGGGAGGCTCAGCTGGGCCTCTCCCGGGATCACTCGTTTGGCTGCCCTGAGCCGCGGTTGGTTTCCGGCCACACGCCTAGCAGACCTCCCCCGACCGGCTTCGCCGGTCTCCTCCGGCCCGCTCTGGCTGAGGCCGTGAACCAACCGCGGCACGAAAGGAGACACCGCATGTTTTGCGCAACGCAGTCATTTGTCCTCGATGGACTTAAGGCCCGCCGGGTGCGGGTGGAGGTCGCAGTCCACAAAGGGCTTCCGAGCTTTCAGATCACCGGCACGCCGGATGCAGCGGCGAGAGAGTCGAGGGAGCGAATTCGGGCCGCCATAGTCAATTCCGGCTTTGACTTCCCCCTGCGGCGCATCACCGTCAATCTCTCGCCAGCCTCCGCCCGCTCCGCTCCCGGCTTGGACCTCGCGATAGCCCTCGCGCTTCTCGCTGCCTCCGGGCAGGTCGATCCACTCTTGGTCTGCGTCTCCCCGTTCGTCGGCGAGCTTGGCCTGGACGGGTCCGTGCGCGCGGTGCCCGGCGCGGTTGCCTTCGCCAAGGCGGTGGCCGCGAACTCCCTGCACGAGATCGTCGTGCCGACCGACAATGGCGGCGAAGCGGCGCTGGTCAAGGGCATCGAGGTCTTGACGCTCGACCACCTTCGCTCGATCGTCCGCCTCGCCGGCGGCGCGCGGCCTGCCCACAGGGCCAAGCCTCTCTCCCTGCAGGCCGAGCCCGGTGAGCACGGGCCTGAGCTCTACGACATTCGCGGCCAGGCGACCTTGCGCCGCGCGCTCACGGTCGCGGCAGCGGGCGGTCACAGCCTCCTGCTCGAAGGCGTACCCGGTTCGGGGAGGAGCATGGCCGCCGCCCGGCTTCCTTCGATCCTCCCTCCGTTGAGCGAAGATGAAGTCCTCGAGGTCGCGCTCGTCTCCAGCTGCGTAGGCCGCACCGGGCAAGCGATTTCTGCCCGTCCGTTTCGTGCTCCTCATCACACCATCAGCCCGCCGGGCCTGGCTGGAGCCAACCTGCCGGGCCAGGTCACGCTTGCCCACCGGGGCGTTCTCTACCTCGACTCCATCGCGGACTTCCGCCGGGACTCCCTCGGCGCGCTCGCAGTTGTCCTCGATAGGGGGCAGGTGTTCGTAGGCGGGAAACCCAGGGCTTACCCGGCTGATGCTCTGCTCGTCGGCGCCGTGGACCCCTGTCTTTGCGGATTCGGCGATGCCGACCCGCGCTGCGAATGCGCGCCTGTTGCGCTTCAGCGCTATCGGGCGAGGCTCGAGGTATCCACCGCGGGCTTGTTCGAAATTCGCTGTGCCGTCGACGCGCCAAGCGCGGCTGAACTCAGCGGCCCTCCGGGTGAGTCCTCAGCGGAGGTTCGGGAGCGAGTGTCAGCTGCGCGCGGGATCCAAGCCGAACGGCTCGGCAACGGCGTCTGCAACGCCGACATGGGCGACCAAGGAATTCTTGAGCGTGAGTACGACGCGGATGCCGCCGCCTTTCTCAACTCATCGGTACGTCCTCGCTTCCGTGGTGCGCGCTTCGATCGGCTGATGCGCGTCTCCCAGACCCTTGCCGACCTCGATGGCAACCAAGAAATCGGGCGCCGCCATGTCGAGGAGGCAGCCGGCCTTGTCTGTCCCGAAAGGAGGTGAGAAATCGACCCCCGGTGAGCGGGCTCGCCCTCGATCCTGGCACGGCTTCGCCGTGCGGCTGAGGGCGTTGCCCGCCCACCGGGGGTGGGCAGAACCGATTGGAGGACACGATGACCGACCCCAGAGCCTGCCCGGAGTGCCTGCGCCGTTCCTGGCTTCTTTACTCCGCTGCCCCCTACATCGAAAGAGCACGTTTCAGCGCGGCGGGCCTATCCGGGCTGCTGAGCCTCGACAATGAGCAACTTGCCGAGACGGTCGCGCCGAGCGTCGCCCTTGCCTTGATCGGCCGTGTGGAGGCATTGAGCGAGGACTACTTCGCCGAGAAACTGAGTGCTGCGGACTGCTGGGCTACCTGCCGCCACGACACGAACTACCCCGCGCCACTCCGCGACTTCGGCGCCGCGCCTTGGTCGTTGATCGGCCGTGGCGATGCCGGTCTTTTGGCCACCATTGCCTGGCCGGAGAGCGTGTCGATCGTCGGCTCCCGTAGGGCCACCAGCTACGGGCGCGAGATCGCCCGCTCGCTCGGGCGCGACCTGGCCAGCGCGGGCAGGACAGTCGTCAGTGGCATGGCGTACGGCATCGACGCCTGTGCTCACCGGGGCGCGATCGAGGGAGGAAAGACCGTCGCCGTTCTGGGCTGTGGTCCCGACGTCGCCTACCCGGCTAACCATCGCTCTCTGTGGCGGCGAATCACCGAGTCGGGCCTTGTGATCTCAGAGCTCCCGCCGGGAGCGGGCGCGTGGCGCTGGACGTTCCCGGCACGTAACCGGATCATCGCCGGGATCTCCGGTATGACCGTCGTGGTCGAGGCCGCGAAGCATTCGGGGTCGATGGTCACCGCGGACTTCGCTGCTGCCTACGGCTGCAAGCTTGGCGCGGTTCCGGGCCAGGTCACCTCACGAGCGTCCGCCGGCACCAACGACTTGCTGATTGGAGGCGCGCAGGTGGTGCGCCGCGCAGAGGATGTACTCGAGGTGAATCCCGGCCGCAGTCGTCCCTAGGACTCATCTGTTCATGTGCAAGTGAGGGAGTCGCAGCGCTAGGCTCCCTCGCTCCGCTGTGAGTTGGTCCCGGCCCTTACGCCTAGCAGACCTCCCCCGACCGGCTTCGCCGGTCTCCTCCGGCCCGCTCTGGCTGGGCCATGACCAACTCACAGCCTCACATCAACCCGCCGACCGCACCTCAGCTCAGTTACCTGAGATACCTGGAGGAGAGGACCGGACAGACCTTCACAAACCCGAAGTCGTTCGATCAGGCGTCCTCCGAAATAGAACGGCTCAAGGGTGCCCCGCAGTTGAGCGCGGCCGAGCGGCGACGCGAAACGCGAGAGCTTCGCGAGGACTTTGCAACGGGTCGCGGCGACGCCGCTGCCATCCGTCCCGATGAGATCGGCGGCTACGGCGCCCACGCGACCATGCTGGTCTCCGGCTATGACCGGGAAGTAAGGGTTCTGGAGGATCAGATTCGGGAGCTTCACCCGCGCCGTGGAGAGGGCCAGGTTTGCCGCGAGGCCTACGAATCCTGTTGCGATGAGCTCCGCGCTCTGAGTCCCTTTTTGTTCCGGCGAGTGATGGGCGACCTCGGCGGAGGGGGTGCCTGGTGATGGACATTGGTCCAACCGACGAGTTTTGGTGGGAGTGCGACATTGGCTCGTCCAAGGTGTTCGTCGTGGCGACCGGCCCCCTGGAAGCTCAGAGGAAGGCCGAAGCCCAGCTCCGTGACCTGGGCGTTCTGCCCGGTGGTCCTCCCGGGCTGCACGAGAGCTTTGAACGGATGTGCGAGTTCGCGACTCAGAAGCGACGCCCGACGAATCTAATGCCAAGGGAAGGGAGGGCGCAATGGACCCCGTAGAGACTTGGGAGCACGCGGGCGTGTCGGTGAAGCTCTTCTCCGACGCAGACGCCGCTTCCCCTCGCGATTGCGACGGGAAGATCGGCGAGATGTTTGTCAGCTACCCGGGCTATGCATTGGGCGACACACAGCTTCCGCGCGAGGGGCTTTCTGACATCGACTGCCCGCAGTGCAAGGGCAGTGGGCTGAAGCCGAGCATTCAAGCCCGGGCTGCTGAGCCACCACCATGCCAACGATGCGAGGGAATGGGCACCGTGGCGCCTACCGTGCAGGAGTGGTTGGCGAGCGAGAAAGCGATCGCCGCCGTCCCGCTATTCGTCTATGAGCACAGCGGCATCACTATGCGTACCGGAAAACTCATTTGGCTGGCCGACGAGGAAGTAGAGCGCTCAGACACTGAGAGCCGCGGACGTTTCTCCGGTGACGCCCAGGGCTGGGATACCTCCTTCGTCGGCTTCGTTGTGGTGCGAGACGCACACATCGCAGAAGCGATGGGGCTTGGGTGGGAGAAGCACCGAACGCCCGAGTGGATCGCCAAAGCTGTCGATGCAGAAGTCGAAGAGTACGCCCGGTACTTGGAGGGCGATGTCTACGGCTACGTGGTGGCCGAGGACACGCCTTTCCATGACTCCTGCTGGGGCTTCATCGGCTTCAAATATGCCCAGGAGCAAGCGAACGAAGCCGCCAAAGACGCGGCAGATCAGATAGCCGGCGAGGTGCGCGAGCAAGCCGCACGGGGCTAGCGTGACCTTGCCGCCAGGCTGTCGAAGGCGGCTTGAGCTGCTTCGCCATCCGGTGCAGCTGCTCGACGACATCCCTGCGGCGCTCTGAACCCGGCGAGTTTCGGGCTGCGACCGCATCTAGAAGCAAAGGCGGGCTGCCTCCCGATTGTGGCACGGCTTCGCCGTGCCTTTCCGGGTCGGCAGACGCCCGCCAACCGGGCAGGCGCTAACCCAGGAGGCAGAGATCATGAGCATTGCCATCAACGGCAGCGACACTGAGCCGCGTGTTTGGATCGGATCGCTGGCCGCTTACAACGCCGGCCGTCTCATCGGCGAATGGGTAGATGCGACCGATGAAGATGTCCTTCAGGAAGCCGCGAAGCGAGTACTTGCCGAGGGCGGCGGCGAGGAGATCGCGCTAATGGATCGCGAAGGCTTCGGCGACATGATCGGTGAATACACCCAGCTTTCGAAGGTGACTGAGATCGGCGCCGCGATCGAGGAGCACGGCGAGCCGCTAGTCCTCTACGCGGCGAATCAGAGTTGGTGCGAGGGCGACGTGCATTCCCTCGTTCAAGACTTTCAAGACCACTACATCGGCAGCGGTTGGGAGTCGCTCCGCGCCTATGCCGAGGAGGATTTCCACGAGATGTTCGAGGTGCCCGACAACGTTGCGCCCTACATCGACTATGACGCTTATGCGAACACGCTCGACACGTCCGGCTACTGGATCGAGAGCGGCCACCTGTTCAAAGGAGACGGATGACGGCAAGCCGACTGATGCCGCATTGAAACGAGCGGAGCCGAGGATGGTTGGTGACGTCTTGGCGGCTGAGTAGCGGTGTCGATCCGTCGCGCCTTTGAGAGGCAGTCCGATTGCCTCACCCCAGGCTGGCACCCGCCGCCCGCGCTTCAACCCCACAAGGGGGTTCCCCTCGCCTTCGGCTCGGTTCCGCACGTTCGGTCGCGCGCCCTACCTGGGCTCGTCAATCGAACCACCTCTCAAAGGAGGCCCGAAGTGTCAAACGTCAACTCGGTCAACATCACCGGCAACCTCACCAAGGACCCGGAAGTGACCAACTTCGAAAGCGGTTCTTCGGTCTGCGAGCTGCGGGTCGCGGTGAACACCCCTCGCAAAAACAGCAAGGGTGAGTGGGAGGACAAGCCCAACTACGTCGGCGTCAAGGTCTGGAACAAACGAGGCATCGCCTGCTCCGAGCACCTGGAGAAGGGCAGCAAGGTTGCTGTCGAAGGCCGCCTCGACTGGAGCGAGTGGGAGGCAAAAGACGGCAGCGGCAAACGCCAGAAGCTCGAGATCCTGGCTTCCAACGTCGAGTTCCTTGGATCCCCGAGCGGTTCGAAGGAAAGCGCGCCATCGGGATCCGACGAACCGGTACCGGCCGGAGCCGGAGAGCTGGCGGCAGCGGCGGCCGGGGGTGCGGACGACGATATCCCCTTCTAGTCACTCCCCCCAGTGAAAAAAAGGCCCGGTGCGAGAGCACCGGGCCTTTTTTTCTGCCTTCAAAAGGCAGGGGTACACGACTGCGGTGTTGCCACACTCCGAAGTCGGGTTCCTGACTTATATCCCGTGACCTGATCGCGCTTGCCCTGCGAGAGCATCCCGCCTGAGCTCGCGCTCGCGCCTCTTACTGACTTGCTTTCCAGCCTAGCCCCGGCACCTCCCCGCGCAAGGGGCTACGCCCCTTCCCCTCCGCTTCGCTCCGGTGCGCGGCTCGGAGTCCGGGGCTTTTCCGGCTGACGCAAGTAAGCAAGAGGCCCCGCGGGGCAATCCGAGAGGAGAACCAGATGCAACAGCCACCGATTCAGAGGACCGACTGCCGGGTGATGGGACGCCTGGGCAAGGCGCCGGAGGCGAAGACGACCCTGGGCGGGATGCCGGTCTGCCGGATGGTGATTGTGGGAGAGTCGGAAGGTCCGGCGACCTCTCCGCAGCGAGTCGTCATCTTCACGAAGGACGAGCTGGCGGCGCGCTGCGCCAGGGGGCTTGCAGAGGGCGATCTGATCGAGGCGTTCGGATCGTTCCCGGAGCGTCGGAAGCGAGCAAAGCAGCCGGAGCTGGTGACGACGGATGTCAAGCTCTGGGAGCGGGCGGAAAGGACGGGTGCGCCATGAGCGCCCTGTCTCCTTCCAGCGAAGCGGTCCTTGGGATCGCGAGGACACCTTCTACTTCTACGGCGGCGGGTTTTCGAGCTTCGCTCCGACCCCCGGCCTGCGTCTCCCGGGGGGATGGTTCGGGCACCCGCGACCGGCGACGCTCTTCGACGTCGCCTACATCGAGAACTACTTCCAGGCTTGCAAGGCCGACTCCCTGGAGGACTTCCTCTGGGTTCTCACTTCCCCCCGGCCGGCCCAGGCAAAGCGCCGTGGCGGTCCTCGAGGAGAAGGGCGGAGGATCGGTTTCCGGCGCGATTGGGAGGAAGTCAAGTACGGGGTGATGCGCTTCGCCCACGGGCGCAAGTTCGAGACGTTCCCGACCTACCGCGAAGAACTTCTTGCCACCGGCGCTCGCCCTTTGGTCGAGAACAGCCCAACCGACTTCATCTGGGGCGGCCGCGATCGGAATGGCGGCTACACCGGCCGCAACCTGCTCGGCTTGGCCCTGATGGAGATTCGCTCGGACCTGCGCGGCGATGCCTGACCGAGATGCAACTAGATTCGCTCTCGTGAAAGCAGCCACGGTCCTCATCACCTGCTCCGTCCTGGCCTTGGTCTCCGGTTGCGGCCTTGACGGCCGCGCCCTTCAGACCAGTGCCAGGACGCCTCAACGGGCGACCGTCGCCTACGCGGTCGACGGCGACACGCTGCGCGTTCGCCTGCCGTCGCGTCGTCTCGCCTACGTCCGGCTGGTCGGCATCGACACCCCGGAGGACGTTCGGCCGGGGACGCCCACCGAGTGCGGCTCAGAAGAAGCTGCCGCCTCGATGAGCGCCTTGGCGCCTGCCGGCGCCGGCGTCGTCCTTCGCGGCGACTCGGTGGCCGATGCCGAAGATCGTTACGGCAGGATTCTCGCCCACGCCTTCATCGGCGGGCGACAGCTCGAACTTGCCCAACTGCGCCGTGGCTGGGCTGAGGTCTACCGCTTCGAGGGCCAGCGCTTCGACGGCCTGGCGCGCTTTGAGCGCGCGCAGGACCAAGCCCGCCGCGCCGGGCGCGGCGTCTGGTCCGCCTGCGGCGGCGACTTCCACAGCTCTCGCTAGGCGCTCAGCTCATCCCGGTCGCAGCCACCCGGCGAAGCCGGGGAGGTGCTTCGTCGCCTCGCGGCGAGCGAAGACCCCCCAGGAGGTCTGCATAGCTAGGCAGGACTATCCACGACCGAGCTCAGTCATCCAGCACACGACCGATCTCCAGAGCACCAGCAGATTCGTAGCTATGCAGATCCAGAGGCCCTACAGACCTGCCCAGAGGCAGGTCTAGAGCCTCCTTCACGACCACAGCCCTACAGCCCGACACACTATGCACCGTCCGGTGCCGGTGACGCAAACCGGGCCTCCAAATGGAGTACGGAGGTGATGGTCGGAGTGACGAAGATCGGCAAAGGCAACGCCAACTACTGGATCGAAGCCGTCGCAGAAGGAGGCGATGACTACTACACGAAGCCCGGCGAGGCGCCTGGGCAATGGATGGGCGACCTGGCCAAAGAGCTTGGCCTCTCAGGCGAGGTCGACCGCGCCGAATACACCGCAATCCTCGCCGGCAAGCACCCCAAGACCGGGAAGGTTTTGGTCAAGAGGCCGAAGCCGCGGACCTACGTCGATGCCTCCGGCGTGAAGCGAAAGGTCGAGCCGGTCCTCGGCTACGACATTCGTTTCAGCGCGCCGAAGTCGGTCTCGCTGCTTTGGGCGATCGGCTCCAAAGACGTTCAAGCGACGGTCCTGCAAGCCCACGATTACGCGATCGGCGAGGCGCTTGGCTATCTCGAACGCCACGCCTGTTTTGTTCGGCGCGGCCGGGGAGGCAGCGAAATCGAGCCTGGCGAGGGCTTTGTCTCGATGAGCTTCTTGCACCGCTCCTCGCGCGCAGGCGACATGGCGCTTCACAGCCATCTGGTCACCGCCAACATGACCCGCTCCGCAGTCGATGGCGAGTGGCTCAGCCTCGCCAGCCCGAAGGGAAGGACGCCGCTGCTCATCGAGGCCAAGACGGCGGGCTACATCTACCAGGCAGCCCTTCGCGCCTTCATCACCCGGGAGCTCGGATTGGAGTGGCAGCAGGTCGTCAACGGGTATGCCGATCTCGCTGGCTTCACCCGCGATCTCATCGACCACTTCAGCCAGCGGCGGGGGGAGATCGTCGCCGAGATGGCCGAGCGGGGGACCAGCTCTGCGGCCGCCGCCGAAGTGGCGGCCTATCGAACCCGTGACGCCAAGGACTACGGAGTTGACCCAGATGCCCAGCGCGCCGACTGGCGGGCACGGGCGGACGAGTTCGACTTCACCGACGCCTCGATCGACCAGAGGTTGAGCAGGGGCAAGAGGCGCGAGCCGCGAGCCTTGGCCGGCTCGGAGATCGACGGTGCGCTGGGCGACCTCGAGGCGACCCACTCGCATTTCTCCCGCCGCGATCTCCTCTGCGCGCTTGCCAATCGAATGAGGGAAGGCAGCGACGCGCGCCAGCTCGAGGCAGCGATCGACTCGCTCTTGGCAAGCGACCGCGTTGTCGAGATTCACCACGGCGAGGGTCCGCTCGGCACTAGCTATTTCACGACCCCTCGCCTTTGGCAGATGGAGCAGAAGATCCTCAAGAGCGCCCGCGAGGGAGAGACGGCCGGGGTTGCCGTCGTTGACGAGTCGGTGCTGGCCGCGGTACTCGCCCGCCACCGCTACCTGGGCGACGAGCAGGTGCAGATGGTTCGGCGCCTGACCACCGGCGGCGAGCGGATCGTCACCGTGGCTGCCCTCCCCGGATCGGGAAAGACGACCGCCCTGAAGACAGCACGGGAGGTCTGGGCGGAGAGCGCGATCTTTGTCGGCGGCATCGCCACCCCTCGCAGCGCTTCGGGCGAGCTGCAAGACCAGGCCGGGATTCCCTCAATCTCCGTTACGGCGTTCCTGATTCGCTGCGAGGAGAGGAGCGCTAAGGGCATGGAGCCGCTTCCACGCGGCACGGTCGTCGTCATGGACGAGTCGACGCTGACCCCGACCCCTCAGTACGCCGCAGTCATCGAGTACATCGAGCGCTGCGAAGGCAAGCTCGTATGTGTTGGAGACCCTCGGCAGATCGGCGCCGTCGGTCCCGGCGGCGTCTACGGTCACCTGACGAACGAGGTCGAGACGATCGTCCTCACCGAAATCCGGCGGCAGCAAAATCCGGTCGACCGGCGCATTGTCGAACTGGCGCATGAAGGCCGGGGCTCAGACGCGCTCGACCTCTTTCGCGCACAGGACCGCCTCATCATCGGCGACACCCTGGACGAGGTGAAGGGCGCGATGGTCCTCGACTGGTACCAGCGCTTTGCCGCCGGCGAGGACGCCGTGATGATCGCCCGCCGCCGCCGCGACGTTGCCGACCTGAACGAAGGTGCGCGAAGGCTCCTTTCCGAAAACGGTTTCTTGGGGGAGGCGAGCGTCGAGGTCGGCGGCCAGCACTTCGCGGTCGGCGATCGGGTGATGACCCGGGTGAATACCCCCGACGTCTCCAACCGGGAGCGGTGGCAGGTAGCAGGCGTTGATGCCAGCGAGCAGTGTCTTCTCTTGCACCGGATCGGCGGCGCCGAGCGGACCGTCGTCGTTGGGCCCGGCTACCTGCAGAAGCGCACCGATAGCGGCGAGCCCTCGATCCAGCACGCGAATGCAATGACCACGTACGCGATGCAATCGAGGACCGTCGACTCGGCCGGCGCCCTCCTCGATTCCGGGATCGCCAGCGAGGACTTCACCGTTGCCGTCTCCCGCGCTCGGGGGGAGACGACTGCCTACGGTGTTGCCGCGAGCGTTTGGCTCGACCCCGACCTGGGACCGGCCAAGCGTGAGGTGCCCGATGCGGCGCACGACATTCGACTCGGGGCGGAGAGAGTCGCGAGTGAGTTCGCCGCGAGCGAGATCGCGGCGCGGAAGCGGATCGAGGGTCTAAGCGAGCTTGAGCTTTCCGCGCGGCGAGAGCAGCTGATGAAACGGCTCGACGCCGGTGAGCAGCGCTCACCCGCAAGGGAGCGACTTGATTTGCTGGACAAGCGGATCGCGGAAGCTCACGCTCGACTGAATGATCTCCCTGAGAAGCGAGCCCGACTTCTCGCGGGCTCGGCAGACAAGGGTGAGCTTGCGCGGCTCCAGGGCATTGAAAGCCTGACTCTCGACCAGATACACACGCTCGAGGCCGAGCGTGAGGGCATCGCAATCAAAGTTCGGGCGGAGGCCCGCAGGCCGTCCGGCTTGACCGGTGCCGAGAGGGCGGAGCTGGCCCTAATCGAGGACCGGCTATTGCATGAACGTCGCCGTCAAATTGCGGCCGAGAGGATCCGGCCTTCCAAGATGATCGTGGAGGCACTTGGCCCGCGGCCCGCCGATCCAAAGATGGCCGATCTGTGGAATGAGGGAATCGACTTGATCTACGGCGTCAGGCAACGCCGCCGACTTACATCTAGGAGTGGCGAGCCGCTGGGTGCCGTTCCTCGCGGTCCAGCTCGCAGGCAGGAGCACGAGCAGGCACTTGGTCAGCTTCGACGCCTTCAGCACGCGCTTCAGCATGAGCGGGGACAGACGATGACCCGGGAGGCTCCCACGATTGTCCGCTGAGGCCACGCGAGCGCTCCCTTAAGTGACGCAAGAGCAGCCCGTAATTGGAGTACGTAGGTATGAGTGCCCTTGCCTCTCACGCCTCGCCCGCACCGATTCCGCAGCTTCCTGCAGGGCGGCTTAGTCGGGCAGCGGCACGTTCGGCATTGCGCCCGTCGCGGCAGCCGGCCTGCCCCTTGATTTTCCACGCCTTCGGCGTGGGGCGGGGCGGCATCGGCTCCCGCACGAGGCGGGACCAAAACCCAAGGAGGCTCAGATGAGCCAGCAAGCGGTTCAGCAAAGGGGTCGCGTTGACAGTGACTCCCAGACCCCCACGTCGGCCGAAGTCGCGATAGCGCATCGCGACGTGCCCTACCTTCTTTCCCAGATGACCTTCGAGGAGAGGGTCAGGGCATACGAATCTAGGGTGTTCAGCCCGCGAGAGCTGAGCATCGCCGCAGCCCGCCACCCGGACGCGATGCCAATGCTCAACGGGGAGTTCGAGCACATCGCCGTCTTCCTCGCCGACCATCTCGATTGAGGCGAGTTCAGCGATGAGATGGATTGGTGGCTGGATCGCAAGCAACCCACAACCTAAAATCTCAGGCCATCCCAATCAGGACCGGCCTGGGTCTACCAAGGAGGCTGCAATGCACACGTCCGAGCTGAGGCATCCGAGCCCGGGAACCATCATGGGCCTTCTCGCCCTCGTCTTCTCGCTCGTGGCGCTAGCTATCGCGCTCTCGGGAATTGCTGACGCCGCGCGCCACGTTTACGTTGTCAAGAAGGGCGACATCGCGCCCGGCGCGGTGACGGCGAAGACGCTCGCTCGCGGGGCAGTACACCCGAAGGCCCTGGCTAAGGGCGCCGTCACAGGCCCGAAGATCAAGACAGGAGCAGTGAACACCGCTGCATTGGCAAAGGGTGCCGTGACGGCCAATGCTCTAGCTCGCTCGTCGGTCACCACGTCGGCCCTGGCCGAGGATTCAGTCACGTCCACGGCGCTTGCGCCGAAATCGGTCTACGGCGCGGCGCTCGGCGATGAGACCGTCCATACGGCGATCATCAAAGACCAAGACGAAATCGCTGCGAATCCTGACTGGACCGCCTCAAGCACTGGGGTGGCGATCTGTGGGACAGGCGAACGCCTCATACAAGGCGGCTTCAGTTTCACCAATTTGGGCAACCGACAAGTCAGCTTCTTGGAAGCGCTTCCCATCCTCAATCCTTCCACTAACGGCTTTAAGGGGGCCTTTGCGAGCAACTCGGGCGGAAGTGCGGAAGCTCAGCTCACCGCCTACTGCCTCAAGTAGCACCTGCCTGGTCGGGTAGCGCTCAGAGCTACCCGACCACGACCTTCACGAACGCAGCTTTGCTGTGACCTGGCACCCATGAATAGCCACTTTGCTTGCTGGTCTCAGCTTCGAATCCATAGACAGTAGTAGCCCCTGTGTGATCGAAGCGATAGCTGAAGTGATAGACGCCATGCCGGTTGGTTGTTGCTTCCCCGGCGGGATACCGACGTGTCGAATGTGGAGCCCTCGCCTTTATCGAAACGGTCCGACCCCCAGCTTTGGGACCCGGGATCTTCCCAGAGATGTGCACGGTTCCACCGGCACCGACCACGGATGGGCTGAGGCGGATCGTCGGCTTCGCGTGGGCCTGAAAGCGCAGAAGACGATTGACCTGGAAGGAGTCATGGCGGTAGCCGACCTTGACCCGTCGGCCCGGTCCGGGCCGAAGCTTGTAGGTGAAGTGCCCGTGGGCATCGGTGGTCTCAACGGCCAGCGGCACCGTTTCGCGATGGACCCCCAGAGTCTGCCCTTGAACGCAAATCGTCGCTCCGCGCACCGGGTTCCCGCTGGCATCCATCAGCGCCCCGACGATGTTCGCACCGTGGTTGTAGGGAACCGTCACTTCTTCGTCGTGAGAGCGAGCGAAGGAGGCGGTGAGATTTGCGCCGCCCGCGACTGGCGATTCCGTGCAGGAGTTATTCACGCTCACAGTCTGCGGAGCCGAGCAGGCTTTGTTGACGGTGGTGAACGAGGAGAAGTCGCTGACACAGACCTGAACCGAGTTCGCGCCCTGCTGGAACGGGCTAGACGCGGTGTCCACGGACCAGCTCGCTTTCGCCGTCTTGGGGCAGGGGGTGGGGGAGGCGGCGACCGTCCCAATGATGTTGGGATTAGTCGCCTGCGCGACTTCGCAATGAGGCTGGGAAGTGGCTGCCTGCTGTCCGTTGACAAGCAGTTCGAGATTGCTGACGCCGCCGCCCTGGTCGGTTGCTTCGGCGCTGAGGCTCTGACGGCCGCGCGCCACTTCGCCGCTCAGCAGCGAGCCCCCGAGGGCCACTACCTGCGGAGCCACCGGGTCCACCTCTTTCACGGCGATGTATCGCGCGTAGACCTGGCTTCCGGCTGGGCAGTACCCGTTGCAGTTCAAAACGATGGGCACGACGGCTGAGGGGAGGGCCGGTTTGAACTTGAACGTTTCACGCGTTTCGCCGACGCAGTTCGGCGGCCAGCCGGGTTGCATGACGTAAAATTCCGCCCACTGGTTTGCGCCACAGGAGCTTGCTGACAGCGTGAGCGCTTCGATGCCTCCACCCGGCGTCGCGGAGACCGGCAGCGTCCAAGAGTTCGCAGGACCTTGGTCCTTTCCGAATTCACGGAACGCATAGATGCCCAATGACCCGCCTGGCTGCCCGCAGTTGTTGTATGGGGTGACGAAGTTTGTATTGCCGGCGAACACAGCCCCCGGTGCATTACCGCCGGGAATCGCCGGATCGCAAAGCTCGACGACGAATTGCGACGGCCCACTCGCACTCGCTACGCTCGGCGCTGCACCCAAAACCATGCAGAGGAGAAAGCCGACCAGGGCGGCCCGTCGGGATCTGCTGATAGTTGACCTCGCTGTCATCTCAATTCCTCGTCCTTGCGTCGTAATTCCCGTTAGTGCTCAAATCCGAACTCTTCCCCTGTGGGATTGGTGCTGGTTGAAGGCGGTGTGGGACTAGCAGGCGGAGGCGCCGATTCCGTAGTCGGTGTCGCGGGTGGTGGGGCGCTAACCGGAGCCTGGCTTTCGGGTGCCGGAGCCTCGCTTGGGCTCGGCGCGGATTTGGTGTTCGCTGCCCGGCGACGCGGTCGCGATCTCTGAGCGTGGCGTCGGGCGGCCTTTCGCTTTGCTGGTATGGCCGCCCGGCGCCGGGGGTGTGCCTTGACTAGGCGCTGCGGCCGTTCCGCGCTGCGATCCGGCTCGATCGGACTTTGCGGGACCGCTGAGTGCTGGGCTTGCGCTGCCGCGTCGCCACTCGGCGACCCCCCGCCGCTTGAGGAGAGTGCGGCGACCAGTACAAGAATCACTACGGCTGCTCCGCCCGCAAAAAGGGCGCGAGCATTGACTGTCGGCCGAGGGAGCCGGCGCCTCCTACTTCCAACTACTTCCCCGATGCGCTCCTCGCGCATCTGGTCAAGTTCTCGCGCGGCGTGATCGCGCATAGGTACCGCTTCCTCGGCGAGGCTCGACAGCGATTCGAGCCCGGTGTCGTGCTCGCCATCCAAGGGCTCGAGCTCAGGGGCTATCCCTGAATCTCCCTGGTCCCTTGAGCTGTTGACGAGGCTCACGCTTCACCCCCTTTGCCCCTTGTGGGCCCCTGCGATACATGCTGAAGTTCCCTAAGTTTGCGCTCCTCGAACCAGACGCGCAAGCTGAAATTCGTCGCACGTAGATGGCGATAAACCAAATGGCCACTCCCCGGCCGCGTCTCCCGCAAGGTGCTGGGCGGTGCCAGGGCTCGATAGGTGTCGCCCTCCGTGGTCGAGCTGCGACCTTTCTCCGCTGCGGTTCGCGACTTCTGCTCGAACTTGCCTGTACCGATGACGTCTGAAAAGAACATGGTGGTCTTCCGGTCGGAGATGCCGCTCCCTATGACCTTGGCCGCATGGTTGTTCACCACAGAGGAGAAGGCGGGTCCATAGACGCCTTCTCCCTGGGTGAAGTCCTGAAAGATGGAAAGAAGCTGGACCCCCAGCCCCGCGACCGTCGACGCGACTTGGTCCAGGTGGGGGACCGGGGCGATATTCGCCGCCTCATCGAGGAGAAGGAGGAGGGGGGGATCAAGCGGCTTTTCGGTCTCCGCGAACAGAGCCTCAACAAGTGCGAGGTGTTCCTGCACGATGTTCGAGAAGAGGGGGCGAAGCCGCTCCTGCTCCATTCGCGGCGCCGAGAGAAAGAGCGTGTTCATCCCGCCGTCCAAGAGCATCGACGGGGTGTAGTCGGCACCCGCCGTCTCCTCGAGGACGTTCGGATCGGCAAAAGCGGCCAGCGCGATCTCGGCTGTCGTGTAGATGGAGGACCGCTGGCGCTCCTCGCGGTTCAGCGTCGCCTGCCATTGCTGTCGGGCCTCCGCGACGCCGGTCTCTCGGAGGAGGTCGGTTACCTCTGCTTCGCTTGCCTCCGGTCCTTCATCGAGCCAACGGATGACGGTCCCCATCGTCTCGCCGTTCGCCGCGGCGGCAAAGAGCAGGGGGCGGACCAGCTTTTCCGCTGCCGCGAACCAGAAGTCGGCATCCTGCATTCCGCTTGAGCGACCGAGGCGGGCGGCGCCCATCAGCCAGCCGCTTACCCGAACCGCCCCCGGCCAGGTCGTTGCTCCCCAGAGCGGGGTGATGCGGGAGCGCGGCATGTCGGTTGCGCGGGACGGATCGAAGATCGCGACCTTGCCAAGTGACTCCCGGCGGGCGAGCGTGTCTGCGATCAGGTCGTTCTTGACCGTCGTCGCCAAGACCGGCCCTTCCCACTCGAGCAACGCAGGGATCGCAAAGCCCGTGGTCTTGAACGTCTGAGTCGGCGAGAAGACGATCACCGACTGGCGCTCCTCGGCGGCGAGCAGCATCCTTCCGCGACGGCCCAGAGTGAGGCGGCCGGGTTGCGGAGAAGGAACCCGGAGCAGTCGCAGGTCGCGCCTGCTCGCCATCCGGGCGCTGGGCGGGCGACGCTCGTGGCCGGGAAAGGGGAGGCCGACGCCGAGGCGATCGGCACACCCCTTCGCGACCCAGGCAAAGCCGGCGGAGGCGACGAGGACAAGGACCAGGGCGGCGTAGAAGCCGAGAGGCCCGGGAAGTCCGCGAGCAACGCCGCGCGGCCACGCCGCCCGGGGTGAGTCCAGGTGGGAGGGGAGGCGAATGGCCGCGAAGAGGAGCTGGTCGAGATGGATCGGCGCCCAGCCGGAGCCGAACAGGGCACCGGCAACTGCGCCGCTCAGCCAGAGGATCGCCAGCACCGTCGCAGCGGCGGCGCCCGCGATCCAGTAGACGCGGGTCTCCTCGCTCACCCTGCCACCGCCGGGGCGATCACGCCCATCTGCTCGTCGGTGAAGGTGAATCCCTGCTCGAGCGGGGACATGCGTTGCTTGACCAGTTCGGCTTCCCGGCCCATGACGATCAGGAACTCCCCCACCTGGAGGCTCATCGACAGTTCCGTTTGCGTCTCGCTCAGGGCGAGGTCACCGCGCAAGACCGGCCGCTGGTCGGGCGACTGCTGGTAGAGGACCACGCAGCCACAGTCGGCGACAAGCCCTTGGATGATCTTCAGTTCCCGCGAGCCCGCTGCCCCGGAGGCGCTGAAGTCAGTGAGCTTGTGGAGCGAGAGCACGCACTGGATTCCGAGACTTCGGCACAGCTTGAAGTTGCTCTGAAGCCACTCTGCGACGGCCAGGATGCCGGCGACCCTCCAGACCTCCTCCACCACGACGATCGTCTTTTTCATCGGAACGCCGGTGCGCTCTGACTCTCGCTTTCGCTCAAGCAGGAGCGCCTGCTGCCAGGCGGCCGCGCAGGTCATGATCACCCCGAGCGCAGCGGAGTCCCGCACGGCGCTCAGGTCCAAGATGACCACGGGCGCCCCCAGGTCGAGCCCCGGCGAGGTAGGCCCGTCGAACATGCCGTGCAGGTCGCCCTCACAGAGGCGCTGCAGCGCAAGCGCGCTTTCGCGGTTGGACGCTGCGAACTCCTCAGCGTTGGCGGCGTGGACCCCGGCGACCATCGCCTCGCGCGGGTCGAGCAGGACGTCGACCACCATCGGCAGCGTCGGCTCGCCCTCACCCGCCTCCTCGTTCACCCGGTCGAGCGCAACCCGCAGTCCGGCCTCCTCCTCCGGGGAGAGATCGCGGGCCAGCGCCGCCTGCACGACCGAACGAAGCAGCGAGAGCTGGGTCTCCCGCCCGCCGCGCCGGGTCAATGGGTTGAGGCAGACATCCCCGCCGGGTCGAAGCTCGAGCGGCGGATAGCCGAGCGCTTCGCCGAGCGGCTTGTACTCACCCTTTATGTCGATGACCCAGACGTCTCGGGAGAAGAGGCGCTGGCGGTAGAGGTAAGTCTTGATCCCCGTCGACTTTGCGTAGCCGATCCCGCCGACGAAGATCATGTTCGGGCTACGGACCAGTCGCCGCGAGTAAAGCTCCCACGGGTCATAGGCAAAGGCGCCGCCGTAGGCGTCAGTGCCCATGTAAACGCCGGGCGCCCGGATGCCGCCCTGGCCGAGGAAGGGGTAGGCGGCGGCGAAATGGGCGGTCGTCACCGAGTGGCCGGGGCGCGCTCCGCGCCGGCCGAGAATCACAGGAGCCCCCGGCAGAGCGGCAGGGTGTTGGCAAAGCCAGCCTCCTGCTCACCCCAGAGCGGTTGCAGTTCCAGCCGGGCCAGCTGGGCGCCGTGCTCGACGTCGCTCTTGTTCTTCTCGAAGAGCTCGGGGGTGTTGTAGGCGTCGATGAAGGTGGCAACACGAAGCTCTGCGTGCCCGTCGGCCAGCTCCTCCTCCCGCCGCGAGCTGGCCTGCTGGCGGCGGCGGATACGAGCCGTGGTGAGAAAGCCCTGGCGCTGGCGGCCCATCTCCTCTGCGATCTCAGCCGTTTGGGCCATCTCGGCCTTCCGCATCGCCTCCGAGTAGGGAACCGGCTCGATCGTCACCGAGACCGTGCGCAGCGCTGCGCCCTGCATCAGGAGGGGCGCGAGGAAGGTCGGGCCAACGTCTGAGCGCGGCCACGAAGAGACCCAATAGGTGCAGTGGTAGGCCGAGTCGGTGCGGTAGTGAGACCAGCTCGTCTCATCGGCGAGCGGTCCCATCAGCGCCGGATCGACGCCTTCGCGCTCAGGGTCACCGAGCGCCGCGCGCGCCCGCCCCTGGTGGCCGAAGGGATCGAAGGCGTCGCGAATCACCTCTGCGTACTGGCGCGGGCGAAGCAGGCCGAAGACGGTGATCTCGGCGGTGCCGAGGCGTTGGGCCAACGCCTCCGCCTCGCGCAGGAGGAGCGCGCAGGCACCCTCATCGCCGCCGCCCAGGCGCTTGATCTCCCGCGCGCCCCGGCTGTAGTCGATTTGCAGGGCAAGGAGGACTTCATGCTCTTGGGTGACGGGCGCGGCGGACTCCAAGAGGTCGATGTAGGAGCGGACGATGTTGGAGTCCAGCGGGACGCTGCGATCCCGCTTTTCCTGCATGTAGGAGGCGAGGTCATCGCCCTGGCCCGGCACGGTTCGCTCGATCCATTGCAACCGGCGGATCGGGCTGCCGTCGCGAGCGCAGCCTGCAAGCACCGCGCCCCAGGCATCGAGCGCGCGTTCCTGCTCGGCGGAGTCGCGCAGGGCGAAGGCGCCGGCCCGCACCGCGAGCGCGACCGTGTAGGTGTCCTCGCGCCGGTCGCACATCACGCCGACGTGATCAGGGCCGTAGGGGACCGAAAGCAGGTCGAGCCCTTCGAGCTCGACCGGGAGCGAGGGGACATATTCGGCCTCGCCGTCCTCATCGAGTCGCATTCCGGCGCCGGGAGAGGAGGAGCGATAATCGCCTCCGCCCTTGCGATGACGCGAGTACCACCGGACTACTACCGGCGCCCATTCGTCCACGGTGCGGCCGTTCAGGGGAATGAAGATCGCGGCGGCAGCGAGGACGAGCATCAGGAGCGCGAAGACGACGCCGCCGAACCCGCCGAGTCCGTAGAGAGCCAGCAGGCCCAGGAGGGCGGCGGCTGCGAGCACCACCACCTGACCCGTTCGCAAGCCGCCGATCAGGGACCGCTGCTCGAGCGGGCCAAAGCGATAGCGGCGGCTCATTTCGCCCCCGTCCCGCTGTCCTTCGCCGACAGCTCTTGGGGTGGGCGAGGCGGCCGTTCACCGGGTCCGCTGGGCGGCAACTCGCTCGAATCGGCACCGCCCTCGCCGCCCGTCGCTCCCGTTGGCATCTGAGGCTGGCTCGGGGTCTCCTTGCCGGAATGCGACGACGAAGCGCCGGCCGCTTGCACGACCCCGCTTTGTGCGACCTGGCCCGCCGCTTGGCGGGCGCCTTTGCCCACCGCAAGCGGCACCGACGCGGCAGCCGCAGCAGGGCCGCCCGCCGCACCGGCGGCCGCGCCACTTCCTGCGACCTCGCTGCCGCCCATCGCCGAGGACGCACCTCGAGCGGGACCGCCCGCGCCCGACCCTCCGCCCGCACTCCCGCCTCCGCCTCCCGGCGAGGACGGCGAGTCGCCGCCACCGCTCGTGCCTCCGCCATCACCGCCCGCGACGTTCCAGACATCCGGAGGCGAGGTGCCGCCCCAGTTGGAGCGCGCCATGTTGCTGATCATGTTGGCCTCGTAGGCGAGTTGCATCCCGCTCAGCGACGCTCCGCTGGCAGACCGCCTCCCGTAGGCCGACGCCATCGCTCCCTCGGCGAAGGGAACGAGCTTCAGCAGCATGAACGGGGCGAAGCAGGCGAGCAGCATCAGCGCCGAGGCGGCCAGAAGGTGCTCTACCCCTTGTTCTTTGTCGGCGAGGAGTCCCGCCGCCAAGGCGACGACCGAGACGATGACGAACTTCGAGGAGATGATGACGACGAGCAGCTCGCCGGTTCGCCGCAGCGCTCCCGACCAGCGCGGCCATATCGAGGCCGCAAGCGCCATCGGCATGAAGAGGGAGACGACGTAAACAGCGGCATCGCGCGCGATCAGCTCGATCCAGACGAAGAAGGCGGCGAAGGCGCCGATGATCGCCGTCAGGAAGGTGACGAAAAGAGGTACTGCTACTGCGCCATTGACCGCGCCCGTCGCGGGTCCGCCCGTGGCCGCACCTCCCTTTTCCCCAGCACTCGCGCCCGCCTTGGCAAGGCCGGTGATCGCCGACTTGAAAAAGCGCTGGCTGTGATCGTGGGTCGCCGCCGCGATTCCGTGGCACATGCCATCGGTGGCGACGAGCAACATCTGCACGAGAACAAAGGCGACGCTTGTGCCGATGAAGGCGACTGGCAGGTTTATGAAGACAGTGCGGCCGAGCACTCCCCAGCTGCCCTGCGCGATCGCCTCGAGAAGCGCGAGTAGCACCATTACCGCTGCCAAGACGGCGGCAATCTCGGCCATCTGCCCGTACTCGGCGAGGAAGCCTTCGGTCGTCAGCTTCGGCGTCGTGGTCTTCTCGATCTCGGAGACCACCCGTTTGATTAGCCAACTCGCCCCTTCGCTGACCCATGTCGTGATCTGGTCGAAGATCCCTTTCCCGACGCCTTCGATTGCGCCTGTGACGGGAGAGGTGATCGCCCCGACCGCCTTGCCGGTGACGGCATCGCAAACATCGCCAACCGGATTGCCGCCTCCGGTAATCCCGCCGGTGATCGCTTCGACTCCGCCGGAGATGCCGCCGACTGCGTCGCAGGCAAGGTTGGCCTTGGCCTGTGGTGGTGCTGGCTGGGCCAGCACCACCACAGCGGCGAGCAGCGCGGCGAGCGCCCCGGCTGCGAGGCAGCTACGGCGCGAGCGCATAGCTCTTGAGCCGGGTCGCGACGTTCAGGACGTTGTAGGCGCCTAGCGGGCCAGGCTCGGTTGCCAGCCTTGGCGTCGGGCCGAATCCCCCTCGCGTTTCCGCGATCTTCCACTCGCCTTCTGACCAAAGGAGGAGGGTGTGGGTGAGACCGAAGTAGGCGGCTGGTTCCACCGTCGCCGCGTTGCCGAGCAGGGTGAAGCCCCAAGTGAGAATTCGGGCGCGCTGCGGTGAGAACGACTCGATCCGGTAGCCGACCGGCACCGCCGCGTAGAGAGTCTCAAGCCCTTTCGCCAGGCCAGCACCGATCGGCCCACTCGCGATCCGCTGCGCGCCCGGCGAGTTCGCCGCGAGCATCGCGTCCACGTAGTCGGGCGTCGCCACGGTTTCAATGTGGCGGCGCAGGACTCCCGGCCGCAGGATCGCCGGGGAGGCGAAGCTGCGCTGGTAGGCAGCGACCGCAGTGGCGGCGCCGGCAGGGGTTCGGGCGAACCCGACTGGCACTCCCGCTCGCGTCCCCGCCCCGCCATTTTGGGCAGGTACCGGGGCGGGGACGCTTTGTGTTGGAGCAGACGCCCGTCCGATCAAAAAGCCCAAGAGGAGGGCCACGAGGATCGGGGCGAACCGCTTGAGCTGGGTCTCGGAGCCGCGACCCTTCGCGGCCCTGCTCGGCGCGCGGCTCATTTGTGAACCGTGCTTCCGAGACCTTCAAAGAAATTGATCAGCGCCGGCAGCGCCCCGACTAGGAAGGCGCAGCCAATCGAAACGAAGACCTTGGTCTTGCCGGAGTCGACCTGGCTGGCGCGGGTGCTGTGACTGCCGAGAACCCACTGACCAATTCCGACGAGGGCTCCCGCCGCGCAAGCCAACAGCACGAGCCCGGCGCCCCAATCGACGAGCTTTTCGAGCGTGGGACCTCCGGGCCCCGCCTTCAGGTTTGGATTGACGTCGACCCCGATGAGCAGCTGGAGCCTGACGAAGGTTGCGAGTGCCACGACAACTCCTTTGATCGGATGAGTTCGTGGCCCGTACTCCAGGTAGGGGTCGAAACTGCGTCACTTCAGTGGCGAAAAGCCCTGAGCAAGACTCAGTGCGCGGAGAGGAATCCGCGTGAACGGCCGTCGTCTCGGCGCGGACCTA
This sequence comes from uncultured Solirubrobacterales bacterium, assembly GCA_963702065.1. Lineage (GTDB taxonomy): Bacteria > Actinomycetota > Thermoleophilia > Solirubrobacterales > 70-9 > VRUE01. The sequence continues at coordinate 2,095,440 of OY969705.1, read as the reverse complement.
GGGTCCGCCGAACTGCTGAGCGGCCTGTTCTTCGCTCTTGCTGGATGGTGCGGCTGTCTGCGTCGTACTCGACGCCGAGGAACCGGCCGACCCGCTTGGGACCGTGCTGCCGGTCGCTGTGGCCGACGGTGCGGCTTGGACTTCCTGGCTTGCCGATTCGCTTGCGATGCGCGCGGCGGGGTCGGCTTGTTCCCTGACGCGGATCGGCGCGGACTTCGTGGCCGCCGCTGTGGCCGCCGAAGAATTGCTGTCTTCAGTTTCCGTATCGCTTGCCGTGGTGGCCGGGACTTCGCTTTCGGTGCTTTCGACCGGGCTGGTTTCCAGCGTCGGAGGCGCTTCCGCGGTTTCACTTTGGACCTTCGTGGCCTCCGAGTGGTGGCCGCGCACCAGCCCGATCCCGCCGCCTATCCCAGGCCCGACGACCCCGCTCGCGCCAACTCCAACGACGCAGGCAAGTGCCACCGTCGCGCATGCTCCGGCAGCACGCCCCGCGCCGCTGGTTGCCGCGACGCCGGCCGCATCGCCTCCGCCGCCGACGAAGACGCGCCGAGAAAGATCGTGAGCCTTCTCCCAGGCGATCGCAGCCGCGTCCCCGGTCCTCTCGAACGCGACTTCCAGGACTCCTGGCGAGTGGCATGTCGAAGCTAGGAAGCCGGCCAGGCCAATCTCCAGCTCGTCGCTGCTTGTGATGCCCCTTTCCTCGAAGAACTCTTCGAGGTGCTTCATCGCCTTCTTGAAACGGCGCCTGGCCTTCGCCTCGGGCCACTCGAGTCGCCGTCCTGCTTCGCGCACCGACATGCCCTCCAGACAGGTCAAAGCGATGATCTGCTGCTCTTGTTCTTTGAGGCTGTTCACAGCGCGTCGAATCTCGCGCGCTCGGTGTAGGTCTTCGGCCAACTGCTCAGTGGTTGGCGCTTCCCGGTCTTCCTGTTCCGGCAGCTTCTCGATGGTGACCTCACGCGAGACCCTGGGAGCCGCAACAAAGGTTTGCGCCCGTCGCCAGGCACAGTGGATGACCCACGTGATCGGTTCCTCGATTTCGTCGCCTCTCACTTCGCAGCGCACATATTCGAGATGCGCCTTCGCCAGAACGTCATCGGCGTGGTTTTCGATGAAATCGGGCGGGAAGCGTCGCCTCGCGAGCATCCCGAAATAGCCCCGCCTGATGCGATCCACCTGCTCTGTGCTGAGCTCGACCTCGCTGTTGAGCTTGTACATCGACGCTCCTCCTGACTGTGAATGGTAGCGGGCGAAAAGCCCATTCCAAAGCCGAAAAAAGGCCGTAGGTTCCCCCGGTTTCACAACCGGACTCCATTCAGAGGTCACTTTTGCGTCACCTCCTTAATAAATGACGCAGTTGGCGTCTCTGTCTGGAGTACGGGATTGCAGATGGCGGTCTCCGACCACAGCTCGACGCCCAAGAAGTGCCCCGGCGGGGATCCGCCGCGAGCCCTGGCCGGACCTCCTCTTGTCGCTTTCCTCCTTGCGGCAGGGGCAGCCGTCCTTCTGTTCGGATGCACGACGGCCGGGCACGTCGATCGCGCGTCTTCTTCCCTGGTCGCGGGAGTGCGAGCTGGGCCAATGTCCCGGGCTCAGCTCGCTCCCGCGGCCGAAGTCGCTGAGCGCTTTGGTCGTGCCTATGCCCGGGCCGTCTACCGGCGTCAACCGCCGCCTCTTCCCGACGCCAGCGCGGCGGTCCAAGCTCACCTTCAAGTTTCCGCGGCGCATGTACCGCCGGCTCGGCGGCGAAGCCATCCCCGCGCCGGGTCGATCCGGCTCAGGCCAGTATCGGCGCGAGTGCTCGCGGGGAGCGTGGTCATCGCGAGCGACGGCTTCCCGTCCTTCGCCGTCGGCTTCACGGTGCGGCTAACGCCGTTCGGCTGGCGCGTCACTTCTATCTCGCCGCCCGGGTGAGCGAGGTGCCGACGCGCTCCGGCACAACCGGCGGCGCCTGGCTGGTCATCGCCATACCTGCGGCGCTGATGGCCGGCTTGATCGGCCTGCTTCTCGCTTTCGCCGTTATCGCGGGCGGCACCGCCAGCTGCGGTGGCGGCGAAGCAGTTGGCGCTCTCAGTCAGGAGGTTCCCAAGCGCCTTGTCCCGATCTATCAGGAAGCCGCCGCCGAATACGACCTGGGGCAGCGAGGCCCGTCGATCCTCGCCTCGATCAACTGGCACGAGACCAGCTTTGGCGAGAACCAAGGCGAATCCTCAGCCGGGGCGGAAGGGTGGATGCAGTTCCTTCCCTCGAGCTGGGGAGCCTTCGGCGTCGATGGAGACAAAGACGGCGACCGAGATCCGAGCGACCCGTGGGATGCAATCTTCGCCGCCGCGAATCTCCTTCACCACGAAGGGGCGCCGGGCGACTGGCGGGGTGCGATCTGGCACTACAACCACGCCGATTGGTACGTCGAAGAGGTACTGAGAGACGCGAAGAAATTCGCGACTCCCGGCGGCGCCACCGTGGTGGCGGGGGGCGACGGCTGCGAAGTCGCAGCGCTCGCGCCGAACGAAGCCGTCGCCAAGATGATCGTCGAGGCCGACCGGCTCTCGGCGATGCGGCCACGGACCGAATACGTCTGGGGCGGCTCTCATGGAGAGTCCCCGACTCCGGCGAACGGCCCATTCGATTGCAGTTCGGCCGTCTCGCATTTGCTCCAGATCGCGGGGTTCGGCAACCCCACGATGGACACGATCGCTCTGCTCAGTTGGGCAGAGCCCGGTCCCGGCAAATGGGTCTCGATCTATGACAAGCCCTACGGCGGGGACGCCCACACCTTCATCAAGTTCACGCCCGGCGTCACGCCGGCGAGCAAGCGCTTCTGGGGCACATCGGGCTTTGTCGCGCCTGGTCACGGGCCGGGATGGATTCCTGAAAGCAACTTCTCCGCCAGCTACCTCAGCGGCTTCCAAGTGCTGCATCCGCCGGGGCTATGAGGTGGGGGAGGACAAGCGAGTCGACGGGTCTCGCCGCATCTGGATTCCTCGCGCCGATTTTCCGCGCCTCGCGTCGGGGGCCATTCCCTCGTTTCCCGGGGATTGGCGGTGTACGGCGACCTGTCGCGTGCTGCCTCCTCACGGCGCGGATCTGGGGCGCGAGGAATCCAGATGCGGCGACAGGAGGAAAAGCAGATGGCTGGATATGGCAGGAGGGAAAGGGCTGATGGGCGAGGTGCCCACGCTCGGAAACGAGGACGACATCCTGAGCATCGCCGAGGCGGCGGCGATCACGCCGTGGTCGGAATCTTCGCTGTACCGGATCGCGCAGGAAGGCGGCGACAGTCCTTTCCGAAAGCGGCGTGGGCGCTGGGCGACGACCCGAGCGGATCTCGCCGCCTGGGTCCGCGCCGGATACGTCCCCACAAAACAGGAGACGGTCGGCGATCCGATGCCCACGCCCCGACGTTCCCGAAGGGGTCGGGGCAGCGTGCTCTCGGCGGTTCACCAACTACGCGGGGTGAGCCCGCATGAGCTCCATACATGAAACGCGCACTGGCTCCCACGAGCTGCGGTGGCGCGAGAACGGGAAGCCGAAGACGCTGACCCGCAAAACGCGAGCTGCGGCGGAGCGCGAGCAGGAAGTGGTCGATCAGCGCCTTGCAGCGGCCAAGCCGGTGGTACGGCGCCAGGATGCTCCGACTCTTGAAGCGTTCTCGATTGAACAGCTCGCCCTCATGAAGCACCTCGAAGAATCGACGTTGGGGGACTATGCGCTGCTCCTCGAAGCGCACGTCTTCCCCTTCATCGGCCATCTCTCGTTGATTGAACTGCGGCCGCGACGCCTGCAGGAATGGCAGATCGAGCGGCTTGCCGCTGGCGCCGGTCCCTCCTCAATCGGAAAGACACAGGTGGTCCTCAGCTTGATTCTCAAGAAGGCCGTGCTGCCGTATGAATACCTAGACGCCGACCCGTCGGCTTTCCTTGACCCACCCGGCTACAAGAAAAAGCCACATCGCTGGCTGACGGCCGAGGAGGTGGAGGCGATCCGCGGGTGGTACCTCGAACGCGATGATGTCGGCTCTGCCGCGCTCATTTCAGTGCAGGCATACGTAGGCATCCGTCCGCAGGACACGCTCGCCCGGATCTGGCCGGACCTCACTACGCGGCCGATCGACGGCGGTGTCGCCCACGAGTTGTCGGTGACCACGAAGAACGTAGGCGGAGAGATTCTGCCCGGATCGAAGACCGGTGAGCACAAGAAGCGTCGTGTCTACGTCCCCGAGGCCACTGCGGAAGACCTCGAGCTATGGCGCCCTCGCAGCGAAGGCGTCTTCATCTTCGGTCGAGCAAGTGACGGTAAGCCCTGGACGAAATCGGGCTATAAGAACTGGCGATCGAAGGCACCGCGCGAAGGGAAGGATGGAGCCAGGCGCCGGCCTCGTTGCTTCAAGGCGGCAGCCGAAGATTTGGGCCTGGGTTCAAGTCTGAGGCCCTACGACCTGCGGCACACCTTCGCCACGTTGGCGGCAAATGCTGGCTGGACCGCCGACGAGATCGCCCATCAGCTCGGCAATGGGACGGACGTGGTGAACAAGGTCTACCGTCACATGCTCGACGCTGCGCCCCGGCCCGAGCAAGAGCGGCAGTCCATCGACGACTACATCCGCCAAGCACGAGGCACCACCTCAACACCGGACAGGGAACTGACGCCAGCGTGAGAGAAGGATGGGTAGAGACGGAGGCTGCGTGGGTTAGTTGCGGCGCAGTGTGTCGGGGTCGATCGGCGCCCTCTTCTCGACTTCGGCGAGCTGGGCGAGCGTGCCTTGAGTTCGGAGCACCGCATCGTCCCCGCGCGATATGCCAAGCCCGAAGCCAACAACACCGACTGCGTGCATGACGTGGAAGCTGAGGAGATAGACGTGGTAGGCGCGGACGGTCACAGCCGGGTGAGTATTCGCAGGCATCTGTCGACAGTCGAGTGCGGTGATCTCCAGAAGTCGGGAGCGCTTGACATGGGCCAGCTGGGAATGGTCCTCATAGAGGCCGTCCATAAAGCCTCGTGTGCGTCTCAAGTCCTCGCCGCCGAACCCCCGCATCTCAGCGGCAATCTGTTTTTGATTTCGGTCTATCGCGGTTCGCACGCGATTCACCTTGATGTGGTGGTCGCGCAGCCAGTCTCGAAGGATCGCCGAGTCACGGTTCATCGACACGGCACTAAGCAACTCGGTTGCCTCATGGGCGGCCCTCAAGATTGGGACCATCTCGCTGGCAAACCTGGCTCGCGCCAGAGCCAGGGCGGCGTTGAGGAGCCCGATCACGCGCCCCGAAATCAACCAGGCAGCTGCCTGGCGGGTTTCGCCGTCAATGTCGAAGTCGCCGAGCTCTCCGGTCTGTACATGGAGAGCCTCAAGCTCACCGAGGGCCACTTCATAAGCGGATAGGTGGAACTCTATCCGTGGCTCGAGGATCTTCTCGTTGTTGCGGTTTGCGTCGACGGAGCGTCGGCGAGCTCGGACGACATTGGGCGGGAGGCGCTGGAAAGGCGTTACATCGATGTCGAATTTGTCAGACCATGTGCGCATCCGGTGAACCTAGAGATGGCGCCAGAGGGCACATGTGCGCCGTCGGTTGGGGCGATCGCAGGGGGTTCGCGAGCGCCTCATCAAGATCCTTGAGATTACGTCGAGCCGATGAAGGAGGCTCCACGATCAAATGAACTCCCTCGATCCAGACGGACCCACCCTCGAAAACGCAAGCGACGCGATCCAGATCCTTCTCCAGCATTATCACGACCAGGTCGTTCCCAACTTCGGGCGTCTGGAGGAGCCCGAGAGTCAGGTTGTGCAGTTTGCTCTATTGATTCGGTCACCCCCGTTGGTCGAAGCCGCGCTGACCCTTGCGGAAGCTGGCTTCGGCCGCGAGACGATGATCCTCAACAGACCGCTGTTCGAGCTGATGCTCGATGCATGTTGGGCCGTGGCCGAGGCCGAGCTAGCAGACGAGAAATTCCTGGCCCATGCGCGCTACACGCAACACCTGCAACGCGAGGTCGCCGGGCGTTATCCAGAGCTGGGGATAACGCCCGGAGGTGTCCCTCTCCCCCCAGATGAGGTCAAGTTAGGCATCCGCGACTTCGGTCGCCATGCCAGTAGGAGCTGGACCGGGCTGAGCGTGAAGGAGCGGGTCCAGGCGTTCGAGAAACGTCTCGGCCCCAGCGACTCCGACCGCCGCCAGCTCTGGTTCGTCTTCGATGTGCTGCACGATCTGAACAACGGCGAGGTCCACCCAAGTAGCTGGTCGCTTGGCAGGGCATTGCGGCGAGTCCCGGTAGCCGACGGAGCCCACAGGCTTCAGTTCCGAGTCGGCCCCGAGCAGGAGTTCTCGGCGTTTGCCCTCAGCTTCACCTGGTGGGTCTTTGTTCAACTACTTGATCTGATGCACGACTTCGCTGGCATCTCAACGGGCTCGCTCCAGGAGATCGCCGACGCTGGCGCCGAGCTCCTTGGCCTCGCGCCACAGGCATAACGGACTGTCGAAGATTCAAAACGCCGGGGGGCCAACCTGGCGAATGTTTTTTGCGTGGCGAAGTAGCTTCGCCACGCGCCCGCTCGGCTTGAGCTGTGGACCGGGCGTCGCTGCAACTAACGCTCGGGTCGTCCGGTCAGATCCCAGGCCAGGAACTCAGTTGCCAACAGGGCGTTGAAGAAGTTGAACGTCCCGATTAGGTCATGTCCAGACAAGTAGCGGTCGTACGCCAAGCGGTCATGGGACTCGCGCTCACGGCGACTCGGCGGAAAGATTTCCTTCGACGGGCGCCACTTCCATCGAGGAGGCTCTCCCTCGCGCCACTGCTTGAGCTGAACCGCTGGCAACGGGCCAAAGTGCAGCAGCTTGCCTGCGAGCCAGCGCATCCCCCGGAGGTCCTCCCGGGGAAGCCCGGCACTTCTCACCAGGAGTCCAAGCGTCCAGTCGGAATACCCGGTTCCGTCCCTCTCCGCCTTCGCCCACTCGACAAATTTGGGGTCCCAGCCCGGACCTTCGAGGGCCTCATCGATCCGGGCCGTGATGTCTGCGCGCAGTTCGTCAGAGAGATCACGCCATACGTGGTTCATGGCGTCGTCGAGCGCCCGAACCCAGCCGACGGCCTCGGTCAGAGCGATTAGTACACGCTGCCCTCCCCAGGGCTCCGTGACGCGCGCCGCATCATTCAGCCGGCCTTGCGCCTCCTGAACCGCGTGGCTGATCAGCTCGATGCGCCTATAAATCTCGATCCCCCGAGCGAGCCCGGTCTCCGTTTGTCCGAACGGTTCGGGCTCGGCGGGTGCGGCCGTTCGAGCAACAGCAGCGCCAGCCTCGCTCAGACGGGCCATGGCGTCCTCGTCGGGGGCGGGCTCCGGTGGGATGCCGAGGCGGGTCCGCGCCATCTTCGGGTCGTCGTCGCTCCTATCGAGCCATTCGACGACCCATGCGCGCACGGGCTCTCGGCATCCCGGCATGTACCAATCATCGACGAGCTTCAGGGTCGCCCACAGTCCGTCGTATTCGTCCCGGAGCGTGGCGTGGATCCCATCGCTTCGCCACGTCGCTACTAGAGTCATGAGCGGTGCATATCTTCGCTTCTCGTACTCCTCGGTGCTCCACCGCTGCACAGTCTTCGCCCAGAGCCTTCTTTGTTGCCCTTGCCTTCGGCTGCGCCTTCGTCAAGTGGGCGCGTGCCCGGGAGCTGCTTTTGGGGAGCCGGTGAGGCGTGAAATGTTCGGATTCTGTTCGGAGTTTGGCGCCCATACCGCTTCACTTTTGTTCGGATTTGCGCCAGTACCGCTCTGGAATGGGGAAGCCGACGCCCGGATTTAAACCGGGGACCCCTTCATTACGAGTGGATTTTCCTGGGAACTAGGGCTAGCAGAAGCCAGCGGATCGGCTTCGACAACCCATATCGGTGAGGTCGCCTCGTCCTCGCTGCCTACGGCGCCCCTCTGCTATCCATGCAGCTGTTCGGAATCCGTTCGGGCGACTAGGCCTGTGGTTAGCTTGGCTGGTGCGAATCGTTCTCGACTCGAGCGTGGTCGTTGAGCACGACTGGAATCTGGCTCACAACGACGCTCAGGCACTTCTCGCTGCCTGCGATCGCGGGGCGATCGAACTCTTCGTACCGCAGGTGGTAATCGAGGAGGTGGTCAATCGCTACGAGAGGCGTGAGTCGAAGAAGATCAAGGCGCTGAACGACGCCAGGGCGAAGCTGCGCAACATGCGCGGCCCGCGGAGCGGCGGCGAGCTCGAAGGAGAGGCGGAGGGCCAGCCGGGCTACTCGATGCACCTGCGAAAAGTAGTTCGCGACGCTGGAGGTGAGCTTCCAGGCTTTCCTGAGGTGACCCACAAGGAACTCGTCCGGCGCGCCCTCGGGGGCCGCCGTCCCTTCAACGACGCAGGGCGGCTCGGCTACCGCGACACCCTGATCTGGTACACGATCCTGGAGATCGCACGCGACGGCGACACCGTCGTTTTTGCGACCGAGGATGGGGACTTCCGCCCGGCTGACGGCGCCGACCGCCTACACGATCACCTAATCGCTGACCTGCGCCAGCGTGGGATTGATCCCGAGCGAGTCTCGGTCGTACCGTCGCTGGCGGCCGTCGTCAAGCAGGTCCTTGCGCCGGCCCTTTACGTGTTGAAGGAGCTCAACGCCCAGCTTGACCGTGATGAGGACTGGGGGCGAAAGCTGGGGAAATCACTCAAGGATGTCGCGAAAAATGAGGCTGACCACGCCGACCTTTCCGAAGTCAGCGTGGGTATCGACGTAGATCACGAGGCCTACGCCGGCGAGGTGGTCGATGAGACCCTTGGCGAAGTTGACGACTTTCGTCGTTTCGCGATTGCCGATGCCATTCCCCTTGACGGAGGCAGGTTCGGGATCGAGGCCTGGCTCGAGGCGACCGCCTTCTTCGACGTCACGGTTTCGACCGGGGGGTTCGACGGCCACGAAGGGATCCCCGAGGGCATCTGGATTTCAGCCGACGAGAAGTCCGCGCATCTGAGTGGGGTCGCCAACGTGCGGCTGGTCTTCGAGGTCGAGTACCTCCCCAGTGAGGAGCGCCTCGGGAGGCCGCGTCTCTCGCGAATCGAAGACGTGCCAGAGGAGCCTGCGCCGCCCGTGGACGGCGCCAAGGGTCGGCCGCGGCCGCGCCAGATCAAGTGGGTAGGGGTGCGGGAGGATGAGAAGTCATGAGTCCGAGGCGAGGCGGAGAGGCGGAGAAGTTCGGCAACCGATACGAGGGGGCATGGACCGTGCGCCAGCTCTTCGAGGTTCTCTTCCGCCGCGCCGACCAGATCACGGTCGAGGCCACGGGCGAAAACGGAAAAGGAGTCGAGTTTCTCCTCATGCGCGGTGGCGTAGTCGAGGCCCATCAGGTCAAGCGCCAGCGCGGCAGCGCAAACTCCTGGACCCTGCGGGCGCTGGAGGCGGAAGGGGTACTTGCCGCTGCGGCTCATCACGTTGAGAATGGCCGCGAGTTCCACTTCGTCTCTGTGGTGCCTTCCCAGCGGCTGGCGCGGCTCGCTGGCCGTGCCCGGCGTGCTACCGAGCTGAAAACGTTCGTCGAGGGTCTCCTTGACGGAAAGGGGATCGAAGCTGACTTCAACTACCTGAGTTCGGAGGTCTGGGGCTCACCACAGAAAGCCTGGGAGGTGCTGCGTGGCCTTCATGTCCGGTGGCCGGACGAGGGTGAGCTGCGCGACACGAACTCCGCCTTCGCGGGTGTCCTCCTCCAAGGCGCTCCAGGCCCAGTGGCCTGGCTCGCCCTCGGGGACCTGATTGCCACCAATCTGGCGCTGCCGCTGAGTGCCGAGGAGGTCGGCGCGCGGCTTAGCGACTATGAGCTGCGCCTCGAGCCACTGGCTGAGCGAGGCGATCTGAGCGGCGTCGTCTCCGCGCTCACTGACACTTGGCGTGGGGGGATTGCTGCCGAGATGCTTGAGCCGGCGATCGCCCGCGAGGAGACGGCCAACCTTGCCGAGATGCTTGAAGGAGAGGAGCGCCTGCTGATTGCAACTGGCAACGCAGGTGCCGGCAAGACGGGTGTCCTCTTCCAAGTCCTCGAGCAGTTGGGCTCCCGTGACTGGCCTCTGCTGGCATTCCGCCTCGACCGCCTGGCGCCATTCAGCTCCCCCATCGCGCTCGGAGAGCAGCTCGGCCTACCTGGTTCGCCCGCATCGGCTCTGGCTGCGGCCGCTGGCTCGGGCCCATCGCTCTTGCTAGTCGACCAGCTCGATGCGGTCAGCTTGCTCTCGGGGCGGATGCCAGCGAGCTTCGACGCGGTAGCGAAGCTCTTGCGCGAAGCTGCGGCGTTCCCCGAGATGCGTGTCCTCCTTGCCTGTCGGGAGTTCGACATTGGCAACGACAATCGCCTGCGGGCGCTGGTCGAGAGAGAGCGGGGAGCGCAGAAGTTCGAGATCGGACCGCTGTCTGAGGAGCAGGTCGCCGGGGCCCTCGCGGTGCTTGGTGTCGATGCCGACCAGCTCGATGCCAGCCAGCTCAAGGTGCTCTCCTCGCCACTCCACCTTGTCCTCCTGGCGGCGGGACTAGGGCAGAAAGAGGCGCTGGCGTTCTCGAGCGGCAAGGATCTCTTCGACCTCTTCTGGGAGGCGAAGGCCCGCGCCGTTCGCAGGGATCGCCAGCCCCAGCCGCGTTTTGTAGAGGTCATTGACGCCGTCGTCGATGTGATGAGCGCGAGTCAGAGTCTTGCTATTCCGTTGGCCGTGCTTGACGAGGGCGACTTGACCGATGACGCCGATGTCCTTGTCTCAGAGCATGTCCTCGTCCGCGAAGGCCAGAAGTTGGCGTTCTTTCACGAGTCCTTCTTTGACTATGCATTCGCCCGTCGCTGGATCCGCCGCGGCGAAGGTCTCGTCGAGTTCCTCGCAGCGGGTGAGCAGGAGCTCTTTCGCCGAGCTCAGGTCCGCCAGGTGTTGGTGCACTTGCGAGATGAGGACAACTCGCGTTTCACCTCCGAACTTGAAGCGGTCCTCCTCAGCGACGAGATCCGCTTCCATGTCAAGGACGTGGTGTTGCGGCTGATCGGCTCGCTCCCCGAGCCAACCCACGAGGAGTGGCAAGCGGTCGAGCAGATCCTCACTGCCGGCACCGACTTCGAGTCCCGGGTCTGGGCCAGCATGCGCTCGACGGGGTGGTTCGACCGCCTCGCCATCGAGGGCAAGCTTGCGGAGTGGCTAGCAAGTAAGGACGAGCAGCTGCGCGGACGGGCAATCGACATCCTCTTCACGGCGGTCAAAGAGCGTCCCGACAAGATTGCCGCCCTTTTGGCCGAGCACCACTCTGAGGAGGCATATCCCCGGATGTTGGCCTGGGTCTCTCGATTTGCCGACTTCCATACCAGTCGCCCACTTTTCGAGCTCTTTCTTGAGGCCGTCAAGAGTGGTCGGCTCGACCCCGATGCGAACGAGCTCTGGCTCGACGCGCACGGCCTCGGCGAGACCGAGCCAGAGTGGGCAATTGAACTGCTCCACGCATTTTTCGCCGAGCGCCCCGAGAGTCTCGCTCTCGATTCCGACGGTCGTCTCCGCGATATGGAGGAACGCGATCACTCCTTGCTCGAACTGATCTCGGAGTCCTCACGCCGAGCCTCCGAGCCGTTCCTCCGCTCGCTCTTGCCCTACCTCCTGGCGGCGATGGCGGCCACCTCCGAGGAGGGTCGGCGCCCGCGCCGCGATCGCCACTTCGGCTTTCGGGTCTGGCGTGCTGACATCCACGACGCTGGCGACGGGCTCCTCTACGGCATGAAGAACGCTCTGGTGGACTTGGGCGAGGTGGACCCTGGCGCCCTTCGCCCTTACCTCAAGCTGCTTGAGGTCGACCCTCACGATGCCGCCCAGTGGCTCCTCTACGAAGGACTGCGGGCCGCGGGAGCCCACTATGCCGATTGGGCGGCGCAGATCCTCCTTCAGGACGAAAGCCGCCTTTACAGCGGATACACCGATAGCTCGATGTGGACGACGCGCGAACTGATCGAGACAATCACACCGTACATCGATGATGACGCCCTCGGTCGCCTAGAGGCTGCTCTAATCGAGCTCGCACCCGAGTGGGAGGGTCGTGACAGTCGCGGCTACTCGTCCTTCACGCTCCTCACGGCGCTATCGGAAGAGCGTCTCAGCGAGCAGGGAAAGCGTCGACTAGGCGAGCTGCGCCGAAAGTTCGAGCGTGAGGAGCCACACGAGCCAATGGGCATCCGGGTGGGGTGGGTCGGGTCCCCGATCCCTCCGGACTCCGCTCGACTGATGACCGATCAGCAATGGGCCAGCGCAATCGCAAAGTACTCGACCGGGGAACGGGCGAATAGGATCGAACTGCGTGGCGACGCAGAGGAGCTCGCCTCGGTTCTGGAGCAGGAAGCGAAGCGCGACCCCAATCGCTTCGCTCGGCTCGGCTTGGGGCTTGACGGCAACAGCCACCCGGCCTATGCCAATGCTCTGCTGCGCGGAGTGGGAGACCCAGAGGCCGAACCCGATCCCGAACTGCTTTTCGAGCTGGTACGCCATGTTGCAGCCCTCGGGAGGACCGAGAACGACATGTGGCTCGGTTGGGCCCTAAGAGGCCAATTTGCAGGGGAACTCCCAGACGATCTCATCGAATTGATGCTTGATCGGGCTCTTCACTCACCTGACCCTGAGAGAGAGGCCTGGCAAACAGAGGCTCGACCGGGAAAAACCTTCTACGGCGGCGATCCTTGGAACAACGGGATGAACACGGCGCGCGGTTCCTCGGCTGAAAGCCTCGCATCGTGTCTCGCCCATGACGTCGATGGCCACCGCAGCGCGATCGTCGGCCCGCGGCTGGAAGAGCTAGCGGCGGACCCATCGGTCGCAGTGCGTACGGGGGTCGCGCGCCTGCTAGGGGCCGCGCTCCGCTTCGAGCTGCCGGCCGCCATCGCGGCCTTTGAAAAGCTGGTCGACGCCGACGACCGCCTGCTCGCAGCTCATCCGGTCGAGCGGCTGATTGCCTATGTGGGCCGAAACGATCCGTCTCTGGTCGCGCCGATGATCGAGCGGATGCTCGCCTCCGAATACGAGGCGGTGCGGGAGGCGGGGGGTAGGCTCGCCGCATTCGCTGGTCTCGAGTTGGGTCTTGATGCACTTCTCGAGTCAGCGGCGGATGCCAAGGACCGTGCGGCCAGAAGGGGAGCAGCGACGGTTTGCGCTGGGAAGGTTGCATCAACTTCGAACGCAGCAGTGGTGGCGGAGCGCCTCGCGGAATTCTTCGACGACGAGGACGAGGAGGTACGAGGGGCGGCCGCGGAAGTAGCGGGGACCCTGCGAGGCAAGGATCTAGATCCACAGATGGACCTGTTGCAGACGCTGATCGTCTCACCTGCATTTCCTGAGGCACTCGCTCAGCTGCTCCTCACGCTCGAGCAAAGCACCGACCGCGTCGCCGAGCTCGCTCTGCTTTGCTCAGAGCGCTTCATCGCCACCCACCAGAACGAGATGCATGACATCGCGACGAGGGCCGCGGGTGACGCCCGCCACGTTGGGGAGTTGGTGTTGCGCACCTACAGCCAGGCAGACGGCGAAGACATGCGCCGCAGAGCCCTTGATTCGATTGACGATCTACTGCGCCTTGAGGCATACGGATTTGGCGACCTCGTCAGCGCTGCCGAGCGCTGACGGAGACGGAGGACCCGCGCCTTATGGGCAGGCAGATGGGGGCCTAGCGTCTACGTGGGACTCATCAGCACTGGCGATACCGGCGTGAAATGTTCGGATTCTGTTCGGAGTTTGGCGCTTGTACCGCTTCAGTTTTGTTCGGATTTGCGCCAGCACCGCTCTGGAATGGGAAGCCGACGCCCGGATTTGAACCGGGGACCCCTTCATTACGAGTGAAGTGCTCTACCAACTGAGCTACGTCGGCGGGTCGGCTCCATTGTAGGAGGGCGGGGGCGGAGCGGGTTCCGTCGCGGCCGGTCTCGATGATGGGGGCGTGTCGAGGGCGCAGACAGCCAAGCGGCGGGCGGAGAACGAGATCGAGTTCTCGCGCATCGTCGCCTTCAGCGACGGGGTCTTCGCGATCGCGATCACGCTGCTGGTGCTGCAGCTGGGCGTGCCCGAGCACATCCGCCGGCGACGAGCTCGGCCGGCGCTCTGGGACCAGCGCCAGGACCTCTTCGCCTACGCGATCAGCTTCGCCGTGATCGGCCGCTTCTGGCTCGTCCACCATCGCTTCTTCGGCGACGTCACCGGCTTCGACGGGCGCCTGATCGCGCTCAACCTCTTCTACCTGGCCTGGATCGTGCTGATCCCGTTCAGCAGCCAGGTGCTCGGCGACCACGGTGGCGACGAGGCCGCGGTGATCCTCTACGCGGTCAACCTGGTCGGCGTCGTCCTCGCCGGCGTCCTGATGTTCGCCGACGCCCGGCGCGCCGGCCTGAGCCGGGTCACGCCCGAGGAAGCCACGCGATGGGACAGCGCTCCGCCCTCGCTCGATCGCCGCGGTCTTCCTCGCCTCGATCCCGGTCGCCCTCCTCGATCCCGCACTGGCGCCCTACTGCTGGCTCGCGCTCTTCCTCGGGCCCATCGCCGGCCTCGCTTCGCGCGCAGCGCCGCTCGTCGTCAGGTTAGCCGCGTCGAGTGTTGTCGCAGAACGAGCGCTAATGTCTGCGAAATGCTGAGCCGTGGCGGCCGCCACAGTGGCATCATGGAGGCGATGCGGTGAAGCTCTCGACCGGACACGGAGGCTGCGATGGCCTCGAGCCGGCAAGGTCGCAGTCATCTCGAGCCAGCGGCGTCGACGCAGCGCTTCGAATCGCAGTCGACCCGTGACGCGCACCGCGCTTCAACGACAGTCGAGTCGTACGCCTGGGCTGCGCGCCGATCGACGCGTTCGAGCTCGTCGACCGGAATCGTGCTTCACCGAGTGCTCTCCTCGAGGAGCCGCTTCGCCGCTGACCAGCGTGCGGTCTTGCCAGGTCTAGTAGCGCCTGCCAGCGTCGTTGGTCGGCGCGGCATGCCCCATTGCCCGCCAGCCCTAGCTATCCCGGCGCCGTTTCCTGAAGCTCTTGTCGGAGGATGGCTGCATGCCGCTGCAGACCGGGCAGCTCGGCTCGGGCACGACCGGCTCGCGGTCGACCTCCATCGTGCGCAGGTCGTAGATGTGGCCGACGCCGAGCGTCGAGGGCTGGGCGAGGCCGGTCAGGTGGTGCATGATGTCGAGCGCCGATCTGGCCGCCGATCAGGCTGCAGGCCGGGCCCAGCGTCGCCGCCGGCGAGCCTTTGCCCCGCTGCTGCTCGACCGCCACGTCGTAGAGCGGGTAGGTGCGCCGGTAGCCGATCTCCTGGCAGGCGAAGCAGCCGGTCACGCCCGGCACGTAGAGCGGCCCGACCCGCGCGACCGGCGGGAAGTGGCTCATCGCGATGAAGGGGATGCGGGCGGCGAAGCAGGCCGAGTTGATCCAGCGCTCGATGTCGTGGGCGGGCCAGTCGCAGGCGTCGATCACGAGGTCGTAGCCGGCGATCGTCTCGGCGATCGCCGCTTCGCTGTCGAGCCGCTGCACGCGCGCCTCGACCTTCATCGCCGAGTTGAAGCCGTGCAGCCGCTCCGCCGCCGCCTCGGCCTTGAAGCGGCCGATGTCGGCCTCGGAGTAGAGGACCTGGCGGTTGAGGTTGCTCAGCTCGACCCGGTCGAAGTCGACCAGCAGCATCTCGCCGACTCCGACGCAGGCCAGGTTGAGCGCCGACCAGCCGCCGAGGCCGCCGACGCCGAGCACGGCGATCCGCGCCTTGCGCAGCCTTTCCTGGCACTCCGCCGGCGGTCGGCCCGGTCGTGATGTCGCTGAAGTAGCGCAGCTGACGGTCGAAGCGCTCGACCACCGCCTCGGCGATCCGGTCGTCGTCGGCGGCGTCCTCGACCACGCCCAGCTCCTCGAGCTGGGCGAGCAGGTCGCCGACCTCGTCGGCGCCGAACTCCTCGATCAGCTCCTCGTCGGTGCGGGTGCCGTCGAGAGCGGCGAGCAGGCGCCGCCCCTCCGCGTCGGGGTCCTCGATGTGGATGTCTGCGCCGGCGCTGGGCCGGAGCAGGTAGAGGTCGCCGTTGGGCGCCTCCATCCGCTGCGTGGTGCGCTTCAGTCGCGGTCGTTGCATTTGTGCCCACCTCCTCTGGGTACGCTTGAGACCAGCCAATTGCTCAAATTAGTTTCAATTAATACTTGAAACGCTGACGATTAAGCGTGCGATTTGCGGTACGAGCGAGCGATCTATCGTGGTGCCGCAAATCCAACCGTCGGGAGGAGCCGTCGATGGCAGGCAAGTCGATGCAGGAAGTGATGCGAATCGGGTCAGCTGAAGACGTTCTTCGACCGCCGGCTGATCAAAGCCTCGCCCACCCGGTGAGGGAGCACATCCTCGCGGTGCTCAACGAACGGATCGCCAGCGGCCGCGAAATCGGCGAGGAACTCGGAGCCGACGTCAGCCTCCTTCTACCACCACATCGAAGAGCTCGAGAAACTCGGCTGCATCGAGCGAGTCGATACACAGCGGCGGCGTGGAGCGAACGAGCACTTCTTCCAGGCCAAGAGGACGCTGTTCTTTGACGACGACGCGATGGCAGCGCTTTGCCACCCTCGATCAAGGCTGATGTTGCTGTGAGCTCGCTCCAGTATCTGTTCGATGACGTCGTCAATGCACTGGAGCGAGGCACTCTCGATGCACGAGACGACAGGCACATCAGCTGGACGCCTGCGGAATTTGATGCACAGGGCTGGGAGGAAGCGCCGTGGCCTGATCGATCAGACGCTTGAGCAGCTGAGCGCCATTCAGCGGGCGGCGGCGCTACGACTGGCGAAGGGCCAAGAGCGTGGTATTCCGGCAACGATGGCGATGCTGGCCTTCGAAACCGGCTCTGCCGAGCGATCCGGCGCTATTGGGTGAGCTCGCGGGCCCGAGCAAAGACCGCGTCGAGCATCGGCTCGGTAAGTCGGCCGGTGAAGGTGTTCTGCTGGCTCGGGTGGTAGCAGCCGAGCAGCGTCCAGTGTCCGGCTTGACGCCTCGGCGCCATGGCCGAAGCGCGGTTTTGGCCGCGGCATCTCGCCGCCGAGGGCGCGGATCGCGCGAAGCGTTCCGTCCCAGGCAAAGCCGCCGAGAGCGACGATCGTCCGGCAGCGCTCCAGCAGTGCCAGCTCACGCTCGAGGTAGGGCAGGCAGTTGTCGCGCTCCTGCGGGCGTGGGGCGGTTGGCGGGCGGAGCGCAGCGGACCACCGCGGTCACGTAGGCGTCGCTGCAAGCCGCAGGCCGTCGTCACGGCGCTCGGAGGTCGGCTGATTCGCGTAGCCAGCCCGGTGCAGTGCCGCGTAGAGCCAATCGCCGGAGCGATCGCCGGTGAACATGCGGCCGGTGCGGTTGGCGCCGTGAGCGGCTGGGGCGAGGCCGACGATCGCGAGCCGTCGCGGCCGGATCGCCGAAGCCGTCTCAGCGGCCGGCGCCCAGTAGTCCTCACCGCGGATAGCGGCGTGGCGGATCGGCGGCGCGCTCCTCGCGCCACTCGACCAGGCGGGGGCATAGTCGGCAGGCGTGAATCTTCGTCGGCCAGCCGGCTGATTGCCTCAGCTGTGGTCGCCACGTGCCTGCTCGTCATGGCGAGAACTGAATCATGGGAGCTCGTCAACGCGCAGGCGGCGGACCGATCCTTTGAGCCTGAAGGATCGATCCGCCCGCAAAGTGCCTGCTTAGCGCGTCTTGTAGTTGAAAGCAGCGGAACGACATTGCTCCGTCTTTCGAAATCTTCACCCTGCCTCACCCCCTTCGCAATCGTCAGCTCTTGCGGTTGGGGGTCGCGACCCATCCGATACGACGCTTTAGACCAATCGATTGCTGGAAAAAGTTCCAGTATTAAGTTCGAACGCCTGCAAATAGCCGGCTTTCGGTTTGTCAATTTGGCTTTGTGTCTAATACGATGGAGTGGTTCAAGCGCTGCGACAACGAATCGGAGGAGTCGCTTTGGCTGCAAAGACCAAGACCAAGACAAAGAAAAAGCAAGAGCACAGGCGTCGATCAGCGCTTGGTAAAGGCGCTGGCGCACCCGCTGCGCGTCGAAATCCTGACCATTCTCAACGAGCGGATGGCGAGCCCCAACGAACTCTCGAAGGAGCTCGAAGAGGGCCTCAGCCAGGTCAGCTATCACGTCAAAGTCCTCAAGGACTTCGAATGCATCGAAATGGTCAAGACCGAGCCGCGCCGTGGAGCCGTCGAGCACTACTACCGCGCGACTGCGCGGGCATTCCTCACAGATCGCGACTGGCAGAAGTCTGCCGGACTCGATCAAGCCTGGCGTGAGCGCGTCCGTCGTGAAAATGATCATCGACGACGTGGTCGGCGCGCTCAAGGGCGGCACGTTCGACGCTCGGGACGACCGTGCACCTGAGCTGGACGCCTGGTGTCGTTGACGAGCAGGGCTGGAATGAATCGGTTGATCTTGTCAACGAGACGCTCGAGCGCGTCATCGAGATTCACGCTGGTAGCGCCAAGCGCCTGGCGAAGTCCGGCGAGGAGGGCATTCCAGCCACTGCCGTGCTGATGAACTTCGAAGGCGTCTTCGGCCGAGGCGAAGGCCGCAAAGGCCCCAAAAAAGGCCAGCGCAAAGAAGGCAGCCAAGAAGGCCTAGCTATTTCGAGCAAAAGCGGCTAGAACTCCTCATATGCTTCGCGCCCGCATATGGGCTCGAAGCGAGAAATTGCCATCAGCAGACAGCGGCGCGACTTCGGTCGCGCCGCTGTCTTTTTGATCGCCGCTGGCGATCGTGGTCGCCGGCTGCGGTCGCAGCGGGCACGGGGCGGCGACCGACAGCGAAAAGGCGGCCGACGTCGAAGTCCTCAACGCCGTCCTCTCCCAGGAACTGACGACGGTCGACGCCTATGAGCGCAGCGCTGGCGCTGCTGCGTGGCCGCGACGCTCGCGTCGTGGCCCGCCAGCTGCGCGGGCAGGACCAGGCCCACGTCGACGCGCTGACCAAGGCGATCCGCGGCGTGGGGGGCGAAACCGAAGCCGAAGCGGGCGAACTCGAACCGCCCGGGCCCGAAGAGCCGGAAGAGGCGCTCGCTGCTCGCCTACGAAGAGGAGAACGCCGCGCTCGCCGAGGCCCTGGACGCGGCGCCCCACCTGCAGACACCCGGCCCCGCGCACGCTCGCCGCGGCGCTGGCCGCCAGCCACGCCCAGCACCTCGTCGTCCTGCGTCAGGTGCTCGGGCGCCGGCCTCGCCGCCTCGGTCCCGAGGCCTTCGAGTCCGGCGACGTCGCCGCGCGACCCGTGGCTCCGGCCTGCGCGAAAAGGGGATGATGCGGGCGTGACCGCGCCCTCTCTACGCGATCGGCCGCTTCTGCTCGCGTCACCACTGGCCGACGATCGCGGTCTGGATCGTCGCTCGCCGTCGGCCTCGTCCTCGCTCGGTCAGGCCGGCGAGAGCAAGACCAACGACAACCTCACGCTGCCCGGCACCGGCTCGACCGCTGGCCACCGAACTGCTCGAAGACAACCTGCCCGAACAGGCCTTCGGCAGCAACCCGCTGGTCTTCCAGGCCAAGGCCGGTGCCGCGCTGACCGCGCCCAAGTACGCCAGCGCGATCGACAGAATCGGTCAAGCGGCTGAACGCGCTGCACGACGTCAACTCGGCCGTCAACCCGCTCAGCCCCGCAGGGCGCCGCCTTCCTCAGCAAGGACCGCTCGGTCGCCTACGTGCCGGTCGTCCTCGGCGTCGGCCCCAGCGAACTGACCGAAGCGCAGGCCCTGGCCGTGCTCGACGCCGGCAAGCCGGCCGAAGCCGCCGGCCTCAAGGTCTCGGTCGGCGCCTACGTCGGCCAGGCAGCTCTCCAAGCCCGACACCGGCGCCAGCGACGCGATCGGCATCGCCGCCGCGATCGTGATCCTGCTCTTCGCCTTCGGCACCGCGACCGCGATGGTGCTGCCGATCTTCTCGGCGATCCTCGGCCTCGCCTGCTCGCTCTCGATCATCCGCCTGCTCGAGCACGTCGTCCAGGTGCCGAGCGTCGCCTCGACCCTGGCGACGATGATCGGCCTCGGCGTCGGCATCGACTACGCCCTCTTCATCGTCACCCGCCACAAGCTGCAGCTCGCCGACGGGATGGAGATGCGCGAGTCGATCGCCCGCGCCACCGCGACCGCCGGCGGCGCCGTCGTCTTCGCCGGCTTCACCGTCGTGATCGCGCTCTGCTCGCTCGCCTTCGCCGGCATCCCGCTGGTCAGCACGCTCGGCTTCACCGCCGGCGATCGCGGTGGTGATCGCGGTCGCCGCGGCGACCACGCTGCTGCCGGCGATGCTGGGGGCGCTCGGGCCGCGGATCAACTCGCTGCGCGTGCAGTTCGGCAAGACGCACCCCGACGACAGCCGAGCCGCACGGCTGGCGGCGCTGGGCCCGCGGCGTCGCCGATCGCCCCTGGCGCTCGGCGATCGCCGCCCTGGCGGTCCTGGTCGTGCTCGCGATCCCGCTGCTGCCAGCTCGAGCTGGGCCAGAACGACATCAGCGCCCTGCCCAAGTCGACCACCGCGCGCCAGGCCTACGACGGCCTCACCCAGGGCTTCGGGCCCGGCGTCAACGGGCCGCTGCTGATCGCCTCCGAATTCGAGAGCGCCGAAGAAGCGAAACAGGTGCTGCCGGCGCTGGAGAAGAAGATCGGCGGCGCGCCACGACGTCGCCGGGGTCTCCGAACCGACCCTCGACAAAGCCGGGACGGTGGCCGTCTTCACGGTGATCTCCAAATCGGCGCCCTGGGCGGATGAGACCGTCAGCCTGGTCGAAGACCTGCGCGACGAGACGATCCCGGCGGCGCTGAAGGGGACCGAGGCCCAGTCCTACGTCGGCGGCCAGACCGCCGGCTACATCGACCTCGCCACCCAGATCAGCGACAAGCTGCCGCTGATGATCGGCATCGTCGTCGGCGCTCAGCTTCATCGTCCTGCTGCTCGCCTTCCGCTCGCTGCTGGTGCCGATCAAGGCGGCGGCGATGAACCTGATCTCGGTCGCGGCCGCCTACGGCGTCGTCACCGCCGTCTTCCAGCTCGGCTGGGGCTCCTCGCTGATCGGCCTCGACCACCCGATCCCGATCGTCAGCTTCGTGCCGCTGCTGATGTTCGCGATCCTCTTCGGCCTCTCGATGGACTACGAGGTCTTCCTGCTGACCCAGATGCGCGAGCACTACAGCAAGAACGGCGACGAGAAGGAGGCGGTGATCGAAGGCCTGGCCAACACCGGCCGCGTGATCACCTCGGCGGCGGCGATCATGGTCTGCGTCTTCACCAGCTTCGTCCTCAACGGCAACCCGATCGTCAAGGAGTTCGGCGTCGGCCTCGCGGTGGCGATCGCGATCGACTCGACCCTGGTCCGCTGCCTGCTGGTGCCGGCGATCATGGTCCTGCTCGGCAAGTGGGCCTGGTGGATGCCCGGGCTGGCTCGGCCGCCTCGTGCCCCACATCAGCATCGAGGGCGAGGACTACTTCGCCAAGCGCGACGCGGAGCTCGCCGCCG
Organism: uncultured Solirubrobacterales bacterium; assembly: GCA_963702065.1. GTDB lineage: Bacteria > Actinomycetota > Thermoleophilia > Solirubrobacterales > 70-9 > VRUE01. The sequence continues at coordinate 2,073,960 of OY969705.1, read as the reverse complement.
CGGCCGAAGGGTACCGGCGGAGGAGCGCCTGAGCGGGATGTTCCCGCTCAACCTGCCCAACGCCCTCACCCTGCTGCGCATCCTCGCGGTGCCGGTGGTCGTCGTCGCGCTGCTCGGCGAGACGCCCAACGGCGACGCCCTCGCCGCCGCCGTCTTCGCCCTCGCCGCGCTCACCGACGGGCTCGACGGCTACTTCGCCCGCTCGCGCGACGCGGTCACCACCTTCGGCAAGCTGATGGACCCGATCGCCGACAAGCTGCTGATCGTCGCCGCGCTGGTCTCGCTGGTCTCGCTCGACCGGCTCGAAGCCTGGGTGGCGATGGTGATCATCGCCCGCGAGTTCGCCGTCACCGTGATGCGGGCGATCGCCGCCGAGCGCGGCATCGTGATCGCCGCCAGCTGGCTGGGCAAGGTCAAGACCGTGCTGCAGATCGCCGCCGTGATCGCCCTGATCGCCGCCAACCCGGCCCCGGCCTGGGTCGACGCCCTCGTCTACCTCGCCGTCGCCGTCACCCTGATCAGCGGCGCCGACTACTTCTTCGGCCTGCGCCGCCGCATCGAGGCCGAGCGCGAAGCGCGAGCGGTGGCGAAAACCAAGCCGAGCTAGGCGCTCGGGCGACCTCGAGCCACTCGCGCATCGTCGTGTGGCGCTCGGTGTGCTCGCCGGTGGCGAGCTCCTGGCGCAGGTCGCCGAGGGTGCCGTAGCGCTCGGCGACGACGTTGTGGCGGTGGATCGTCTCCAGGTTCTCCTGGCGGGCCATGACGAAGGCCTCGGCCGGCAGGTCGGGGTAGCCCTCGACCACGGCGCGGATCATCTCCCGCACGCAGTCCTCGACGAAGCGCGGGTTGGCGTGGGCCTTGGCGACGACGGCGAGCTCGTCGGGGCGCTTCATCAGCTCGTAGATCTCCGAGCTCATCGAGCCCTCGACGATGCGCAGCAGCTCCGGCGCGTCGATCCAGGCCGTCGCCGCCCTCGGGGCAGCCGATGTAGAGGGTGCCGATGCCGCGCTGGTTGTGGGTGGCGACCGGGACGGCCTCGATCGCCCGCTCGACCTGCTCGGCGTCGAAGCCGGCGGCGGCGAGCCGTTCGCGGCCGAGCTCGGCGACCATCTCCTGGGCGCAGGGGCAGGCGGTCATGCCCTGGGCCTGCACGCCGGTCAGGGTGCGGGTGCCGCGCTCGGAGGCGACCGCGGTGCCGAAGAGGCCGTAGATCTCCTGGGTCGAGTGGCCGGTCGCCGGCGTCTGCACCGTCTCCGGGTAGCGCGCCTCGACCGAGACCTCGGCGCGGCGGCCGTGCTGGCGTCTCGCGCACGCGCTGGGCGATGTGGGCGGCGAGGATCTCGGCCCGGAAGGCCTCGCCGAGCACGACCTCGTCGATCGCCTCGCCGACGTTCTCCTCGAAGCGCGACATGTGGACGCCGGCCTGGCGCGGCTCGAGGTCGACGAAGCACTCGAAGTTGGCGTGGTAGAGGTTCTCGGCGCCGTCGGCCTTGACCCGGATCACCTTCTCGACCCCGGTGACGCCGACGCGCGAGAGGCTGACCTGCGTCGCCGGCACCGACGCCTGCACGTCGGGCGCGGAGCGGGCGGGTGTGATCGTCGTGCGGCTGGCCACGGCTTATGAAGAGTAAGCGACCGGGCGCCTCGGCCGGTGTCCGCCGGCGCCTGACCGAACCGATTTCTTCTGCCTATACTTGGCTGCGGCCGGAGCGTTGGGGTCGGCCTCCCCTGGCCAGGGGAGAGGGTTGCACCGGAGGCAGTGAGATCGAACCGTTGGAGACGGTCCCCGTGGGACTGGATCAGGATTCGGACGCACAGCCGTTTGCGGAGCCGGAGGAGCTGCGCGGGCTGATCGCGCTGGGCCGCGAGCGCGGCTACCTGACCTTCGAGCAGATCGCCACCACGCTCGAGGAGGTCGAGGTCACCAAGGAGCAGATCGCCGGCCTGCACGCCCACCTGGTCGAGCAGGGCGTCGAAGTGCTGGCCGAGGAGGGCGTCGACGCCTACAAGGAAGCGCGCGCCGAAGAGAGCAACGGCGCGGCGGCGAAAAAAGACCGAGCTCGGACCTGACGGTCGAACCGAGCCTCGACTCGCTGCGCCTCTACCTGCGCTCGATCGGCCAGGTCGACCTGCTCACCGCGGCGCAGGAGGTCGAACTGGCGAAGCGGATCGAGCGCGGCGACATGGTCGCCAAGCGGCAGATGGTCGAGGCCAACCTGCGGCTCGTCGTCTCGATCGCCAAGGGCTACCTGGGGCGGGGGCTGAGCTTCCTCGACCTGATCCAGGAGGGCTCGCTGGGGCTGATCCGCGCGGTCGAGAAGTTCGACTACCGCCGCGGCTACAAGTTCTCCACCTACGCGACCTGGTGGATCCGCCAGGCGGTGACGCGGGCGATCGCCGACAAGGCGCGGACGATCCGCATCCCCGTCCACATGGTCGAGAAGCTGAACCGGGTCGCCCACGTCGAGCGCCAGCTGGTGCAGTCGCTCGGCCGCGAGCCCGAGCCGTTCGAGATCGCCGCCGAGCTGCGCTGGCCGCTCGACGAAGTGCGCGACATCCTGCGCGTCTCCCAGCTGCCGGTCTCGCTGGAGAAGCCGGTCGGCGACGAGGACGAATCGGAGCTCGGCGACTTCGTCGCCGACGACGAAGTGGCGCAGCCCTTCGAGGAAGCGAGCGAGCACCTGCAGCGCGAGGGCGTGCGGCGGGCGCTCGACGCGCTGCCCGAGCGCGAGCGCCAGGTGATCGAGCTGCGCTACGGCCTCTCCGGCCTCGAGCCGCTGACGCTCGAGGAGGTGGGGAGGACCTTCGGCGTCACCCGCGAGCGGATCCGCCAGATCGAGACCAACACGCTGAAGAAGCTGCGCGCCCTGCCCGAGGCGCAGATGCTGCGCGAAGCGAGCTGACGGCCGTCAGCGCGGCTCGAGCACGATGACCGAGGCCTCGCGGTCGAGCTTCGTCCTGGTAGTCGTCGAAGCCCGCGTACTGCTCGTTGTGCTTGCGCCAGAGGTCGGTCGCGCTCCTCGCCCTCGGCGATCCGGGCGCGGACCGGGTAGCGCTTGCGCCCGACCTCGACCTCGCCCTCCGGGTTGGCCTTCAGGTTGAGCGACCAGGCCGGGACCTTGGCGTTGCCGGCGTTGGTGTTGATCACGACCACGTTCTCGCCGTCGGCGAGGTAGACGACCGGCGCGGTGCGCTGCTGGCCGCGACTTGCGCCCGGTGGTGGTGAGCAGCAGGACCGGCGCGCGGCCGACCTTGCCGCCGATCCGCCCGCCGCTGAGCCGGTAGAGCGGCGTGTTGAGCTTGCCGGCCCAGCGCAGCCCGGTGGCGCCGAGCGAGTTGGAGATCCGCGCGAGGGTGTGGTCGCTTGGCACGGGGCGAGTATCCCAGAGCTGACGCCTTGGTCGCATATGGCGACAAGGCGCAGTCCCCGTAGAGTGGGCGATGGCCGAGCCGCACCCCTTCCGCCGCGCCGCCGAAGCCAAGGACCTCGAGCTGCTGACCGAGACCCTGCGCGAGGACGTCGAGCTGCACAGCCCGATCCTCTTCCGCGGCTTCGAGGGCCGCGAGATGGTCAGCGCGGTCCTCACCCACGTCGCCGCCACGCTCGAGGACCTCACCTACATAGACGAGCTGCACGAAGGCAGCTCCGTCGCCCTGCGCTTCAAGGCCAACGTCGGCGACCGCGAGCTGGAGGGCATCGACTTCCTCGAGCTCGACGACGACGGCCGCGTCGCCGTCCTCACCGTCTTCATGCGCCCGATGTCCGCCCTCACCGCCTTCAACGAGCAGATGAAGGAGCGGCTCGGCGTCGCCTAGCCCGGGACAGATCGGTCCCCTAGAATCGGCGCCGCGACTCGGGGGAGTGTCCGAGTGGTTAAAGGAGATGCGCTGTAAACGCATTGGCTCTGCCTACACAGGTTCGAATCCTGTCTCCCCCATATGAGCAGCCTCGACGACCGTGTAGTTGCGATTGCCGGGGTTGCCGGTGGGCTTGGGCCGGTGGTGGCGGAGCGGCTCGCGAGGGCCGGAGCGACGATCGCCGGGACCGATATGGACCAGGGGCGGATCGATGAGGTCGGCGCCGGGCTCGATCTGCCGGCCGAGCGCTGGGACGGGCGCGCGGTCGACCTGCTCGACGAGGAGGCGACGCGGGCCTGGTGCGCGGCGCTGGTCGAGCGCTTCGGTCGGGTCGACGCGCTGCTGCACCTGGTCGGCGGCTGGCGTGGGGGAGAGCCGCTGCACGAGGCGTCGCTCGAGGACTGGGACGTGCTCCACGACTCGCTTGTCCGCACCGTCCAGCACACCACGCGCGCCTTCCACGACGCGCTGCTGGCCGGCGAGCACGGCCGTTTCGTCCTCGTCTCCTCCAAGCAGGCGCAGGCGCCGACCAACACCAACGCGGCCTACGCCGCGGCCAAGGCCGCCGCCGAGGCCTGGACGCTCGCCTACGCCGACGGCTTCGAAGGCACCTCGGCGACCGCCAACATCGTCGTCGTCGACGCGATCCTCACGCCGCGCATGCGCGAGGAGAGCCCCGGCGAGGAGTTCCCCACCTTCACCCCGGCCGAGGACCTCGCCGAGGCGATCGCATTTCTCTGCTCGGACCCGTCGAAAAAGATGAACGGGCAGCGTTTCCCGCTTACGATGAGAGGGTGAGCAAACCCGCCAAGGGCGAGATGACGATCGGCGAGCTGGCCGAGCGGACCGGGATGACGGTGCGCAACATCCGCGCCCACCAGACCCGTGGGCTGCTGCCGCCGCCGGTCGTGCACGGCCGCACCGGCTATTACAACGAGGAGCACGTGGCGCGGATCGAACTGACCCGCGAACTGCAGGCCGAGGGCCTCAACCTGGAGGCGATCCGGCGCATGGGGGAAAGCGTCAACGGCGCCGCCGAGGAGATCCACAACCTCACCCGCACCCTGCGCGCCCCCTTCGAAGAGGAGGCGCCGGAGATCGTCGAGCTGGCCGAGCTGGCTGAGCTGTGGAAGAAGGAGGTCGAAGAAGGGCGCGGCCTCGAGATGCTCGAGCGGGGAGAAAAGCTCGGCACCATCCGCTGCCCTGCCCGACGGCAAAGTCGAGGTGATCAGCCCGCGGATGATGAACGCCGCCGCCGCCCTGGCCGACGTCGGCATGAGCCCCGACGCGGTCCTCGCCGTCGCCGAGAAGCTGCGCCGCAAGGCCGACGACATCGCCCAGCTCTTCACCGACCTCTTCCTCGAGCAGGTCTGGAAGCCCTTCGACGAAGCCGGCCGCCCCGAGAGCGACTGGCCCAAGGTGCGCGAAACCCTCGAGCGCACCCGCCCCCTCGGCGCCGACGTCCTCATGGGCGTCTTCCAGATCGCGATCGCCGAGGCCACCGACAAAGCGATCGGCCGCACCATCCGCACGGTCGCCCGCAGCGAGACCAGGCGGGCGAAGAGCACGCAGCGCGGTTAGGGAGAGATCGGCGCCTCGTCCGCCTTATGACGGCGGATGCGTCGATCAAACGGGTGGTACCCTATAGGGCATGAAGAAGACGAGCCTCTACCTGGAGCCGTGGGTGGACCGCGACCTGCGCCGGATAGCCGAAGAAGAAGGCAAGAGCAAGGCGGAGGTGATTCGCGAAGCGCTGGCCAAGCGGGCAATGGAAGCGGCGCCCCAGCCCAAGATCAAAATGATCGGCATGGTCAAAGGGGGCCCGCCGGACCTTTCGCAGAACGTCGATCGCTACCTCGGGGGCTTCGGCGAAGATTGATCATCCTCGATACGTCGTTCGTCGTGGCGCTGCTCTGGGGTGACGACGAAGGACACCGCGCAGCGGCCGAGTTTTACGTCAAGGCGGAGGATCGCTTCGCGACTACTCCGCTGGTTTTGGCTGAGATCGACTACATGCTCCACAGCCGGGCAACCCTGGACGAGGCGCGGGCGTTTATCGCCGAGATCCGCGCCGGCACCCTCGGCGTCGAATGGTGGTCGAAGCTCGATGTCCAGGCCGCCGAGATCGCCGACCGCTATGTCGACATCGGCCTCGGTCTCACCGACGCCTCCCTCGTGGCCCTCGCCGGCCGCCTCGAGACCACCCGCATCGCCAGCTTCGACGAGCGCCACTTCCGCGCCGTCGAGCCCCTGAGCGGCGGCTCCTTCGAGCTGCTGCCGGCCGACGCCAAGTCAGCGTAAGATGCTATCTTACCTCCGTGACAACTAAGGTATCTACGAAGGGACAGATCGTGCTCCCGGCAGAGCTTCGCCGGCTGGACGACATCCGGCCCGGCCAGGAGTTCGAGATCGAGCGGGTCGCTGCCGACGAGTACCGCCTGGTGCGAAAGGCTCCGCCGGCTAACGCCGGCCTGGTGGACTGGTTGCTGGAGTGCCCGGAGAAGGGCTACTTCGTGCCGATCGAGTCTGAGTCGACCGACACGCTGTGACGCACCTCGTAGACGCAAATGTCCTATCCGAGGCAACCAAGCCCGACCCAGACGTTCGAGTGGTCGAGTGGTTGCGCCGCCACGAGCGCTCGATCGTGGTCGATCCGGTCATCCTCGGCGAGGTCAGGTTCGGAGTTCTACTGCTTTCCAAGGGCGCTCGCCGGGCGAGGTTGGAACGGTGGTTCGATGATGGTGTGCGCCGCATCGAGTGCCTGCCGTGGGACGCAGCAATCGGATTGCGCTGGGCACGGCTGCTGGCCGACCTACGCAAAAAGGGTCGCCCTATGTCGATCAAAGACAGCCTGATCGCGGCGACCGCCCTAACCCACGACCTGGCGATCGTAACGCTGAACCAGCGCGACTTCGAGCCGGCGCGGGTGAAGCTCGTCGACCCGGCGGCGTAGTTCCGGCTGACCTTTCCGGCCGAGCCTCGATCAAGGCCATCGCGCCTCGATCAGCACCGCAGAGCGAGAAAACAGGCGCTTCCGAGAGCCCTGCCGGCACCAGCCAGGCAATCCAGTCCACGCCTCGAATTGCCTGTCCCAGAGCCGTTTCCAGCAAGGTGCCCTGGCCGCCGGCCGGTTCGGGAACGCACGTGACCTTGACATTTGCAAACAACTTTGTTCTCATTCCCGCACAGTTAATGTACGAAGTAGTTCAGTTCGCACGGAACGCGAGCAGAGCTCAAACAGGGACATAACCGAGCCTCGAGGAAGCCGCCAAGGGAAGCGGCGGGCAGAGGGGCTCACGGGACAAGGAGAGAGATCTAGATGTTCTCGACGCTACGCACGCGCTTTGGCATCCCCGGAGTCATCTCGGTGATGGCCCTGGTCTTCGCGATGTTCGGCGGCGCTTATGCCGCCTCCAATTCTTCAGGCGGTGGGAAGGCGACTGCCAGCGCCAAGGCCAAGCAGGGGCCGCGGGGCAAGACGGGCAAGGCCGGCCCGGCCGGTCCGCAGGGGCCCGCGGGGCCGCAGGGCCCGGCAGGCGCCAAGGGTGACGCCGGCGCCAACGGATCGAACGGAGCGCCGGGGGCTGACGGCAAATCGGTGACCGGCGAACCGATCGCGGCGGGGGGAACCTGCGGGACCGGCGTCACCGGGGTGAAATACACCCTTGGAGCTACCTCGACCCCTGTCTGCAACGGCAAAAACGGGACCAACGGCGAAACCGGGTTCACCGAAACGCTGCCCCCCGAAGCGACGGAGACCGGCTTCTGGAACACGGTGCCGGGCGCCGAAGCCTTCACCAAACCGACCACGATCGCCACGATCTCGTTCAACATCCCGGTGACGGGGTCGCTCACGCCTCACTTCAACGATCTCGGCTACAGCGGAACGCCGGCCGACGACTGCCCCGGCAGCGCCGCCGATCCTCAAGCCGCCGAAGGACAGCTCTGCGTCTACACGACCGGGACGCTGAAAGAAACCGCGCTCGGCAAAACCCCCCTCTTCTTTTCCGGCAGCGGGGAAATCACCCCCCAGGGAACGTCGATGGTCTGGAACGACGGCGCGTTCGAAAACGGCCTGCCCGAAGGGCAGATCGGCTTCGGCACCTACGCGGCGACGGCTACTAGTTAGTCGAGGAGCGCAAACGTGACTAAAGCTAAGAGCCCAATCGGCAAGGCACTCGCGGCAACAGCGCTTGCAGCTGCTTTCGTCGCGTTTGCGCTCCTTGCCCCCGTTGCCTCCGCCGACTTCGTCATCGGCGGACCGGGATCCGGGGCGGGCCAATACTCCTCGCCGGACGAGATCGCAGTTGACAGCTCCAACGGCAGGCTCTATGTCGCGGACTCGGGTAACAATCGCATCGACGTTTTCGATGCAACAACCAGGCAATTCGAATTTGCGTTCGGGTGGGGCGTATTGGATGGCAGCGCCGAACTGCAGAAATGCACCTCCAGCTGCCTGCCCGGCCTCACCGGCTCTTCCCCCGGGCAATTCAAAAGTGTGAACGGGATCGCGGTCGATGACGACCCGGGGAGCCCGGCCTTCCACGACATCTACGTCGTCGACGAACAAAATCACCGTGTTCAGCGGTTTGACCCTCTGGGCGGCTTTGTTTCGATGTTCGGGACGAAAGGCTCCGGCCCCGGTCAGTTCGAAGACAGTATTCAAGTAGCTGTCGGCCCCGGTGGCATCGTCTATGTGGGCGACAGTATGTTTATCGAATATAACTCAGTGAAAAAAAGCGAAATATTCCAAAGTCGGATTCAAAAAGTCGAACCATCGGGGATTTCCGTAGGGGGATTTTCGATGAATGGAGTCGATGGCCGGCTGACCGCCCTCGGCATCGACTCTGCTGGCAATGCTTATGTCGCCAGTAACGCCGCTACGGGTGCGGTGCGCAAGTACGATTCGAGCGGCCTCGAGACCGCAGAGTTTCACCCATCGTTCAACATCAGGGCGCTGGCCATCGATGCCCTTGACAATCTCTTTCTCAGCGATGGCGCGGGTTTGGGCAGCCGTGGCGCGATCTATGAGTACGACTCGGCGGGCGATCCGGTTTCGACGATCTTCGGGGACTTGGAAGAGCCCCCCGCGGGTCTTGCGCCTTATCCCACCGCCAGTGGAGACATATTCGCATCCGAGGGACTTCTCCGCTCTCAACTCTCATATGTAGCTGACCCACCGCCCGGCCCGGTCGTCATACCGAACACGACCAGTGCGCCTGAGGCAACGGTCGGCAGCGTAACGGCGACGCTCGAGGCGTCGCTCAACCCGGAGGGCAAGGCCTCCACCTACCACTTCGAGTACGTCGACGACGACACTTACCAGGCCGATGGGGCGGGGCATCGCTTCGACCACGCGAAAAGCACCGGAGAGCTCTCGCCCGTCGCAATATCCGAAGCCCCGGGCGAGCTTGCTTTTCAAGTCCCATCTCGCCAGCACGAAAGTCGCTGGCCTGGCTCCCGAAACTACTTATTACCTCCGCCTTGTCGCAAAAGACTCGGATGGGAACCAGACGGTAGGTCCCGAGGGGGCACCGTTCACCACCCTCCAGCCGTTGGAAATCCTCGCCACCTGGGCCACCGAGGTCGGCACCGACGCGGCGCGGCTGCACGCGGAAGTGAATCCGCGCGAAAGCGCCACCGACGGCTACTTCGAATACGTCGATGACGCCACCTATCAGGCCGACCTGCAGGCCGGAGGCCCGGGGCACGGTTTCGAGCACGCCGTCAAAGCCCCCGACGTCAGCGGCGCCGCGGCGCCGCTGAACTTCGGTGCGGGCGACGTGCCGAAGACCGTGACATTGCAGCTGTACCCGCTGAGCCGGGGCATCTATCACTACCGCCTGATCGCCCGCGACCACTGCAAACCGAACCCGGAAGTCGTTTGCAGCTTCGGCTCCGAGGAGCACGTCTTCACCGTCCTGGCCCGACCAGGCGAAGCCAAAACCGACTGCCCCAACCAGGCCTTCCGCTTCGGCCCATCGGCCAACCTGCCCGACTGCCGGGCCTATGAGATGGTCTCGCCGCTGGACAAGAACAACAGCGACCTCGCCCTCGCCCACGACGAAGTCCCCGACCAGAGCTCGCGCGACGGCGAAGCGGTCACCTTCGCCACCAAGGCGGCAGCGTTCGCCGAACCGGCCGGGGCTCCCTTCGTCACCCAGTACGTTTCGATCCGCGACGCCGAACGGGGCTGGGGGACGCGTTCGATCACGGCGTCGCGCACGACGAAGTTCCTCTACTTCGGAGAGGGCTTCACCAGTCCCTTCAAGCTCTTCTCCGAAGACCTCTGCAGCGCTTGGATGATCCAGGACACGGCCGTGACCCTCGCCCCCGCTGCGCCCGCGGGCTTTCCCGGGCTCTACCGGCGAGAGAACTGCGGCGAGGACCCGAGCTGGGAGCCGATCGCCCCCGTCGCCCCGCCCGGCTTCGACCCGCCGCTTGAAAGGGAAGCGAGCAGGTACTTCCCGGTGATCCAGGGTGCCTCGGCGGACGCGAGCGTCTCGGTCTTTCGCGCCGACGCCGCGCTGACCGAAGACGCCTTCGGCGAAGCGGGCATCTACCAGACCTACCTCTCAAAGGAAGGCCGGCTGCGCCTCGTCAGCGCCCTGCCCAGCGGCAAAGCGGCCAAAACCCACACCACGGTGGGGACCGTGCAGGGCGATGGCCCGCTCGAATTCCGCAACGACAACGTCTACCGCGCGGTCTCGACGGACGGCTCACGGGTCTTCTGGACGGCGACGAAAGACGCCGATCCGGTTGTCAACCAGACCGAAACTCAAAAGGGAGACGAACCGGGCGCGCTCTACCTGCGCGTCAACGCCGCCGAGGAACAGAGCAAAGTCAGCGCCGGCAAATGCACCGAACCGGAACTCGCCTGCACCCTGCGGGTCTCCGAGCTGGTCACGCCCGAACCGGTGCGATTCTGGAGTGCCGACACGGCGGGCACCAGGGCGATCTTCACGGTCCAAGCGGGACCGCTTGCGGGCAACCTCTATGAGTTCTCGGTGGACGAATCGGAAGGGACGCTCAAAGCCAAAGCGACCCTGATCGCCGAATCGGTGGACGGCGTGATGGGGGCGAGCGAGGACGCCTCACGGGTCTACTTCGCCTCGACCGAGGTCCTCAGCGAAGCCGAGAACAGCGAGGGCGAGAAAGCCCAGGCGGGCCGGCCGAACCTCTACCTGCACGAGAGCGGCGAAGCGGCAACCTTCATCGCCACGCTTTCTGGCCTCGACATGTTCACCGAAGCGAGCATCGCTGAGCCACCCTCGCCGCTTGCCCAATTTCCGTATAAGCGGACCTCCCGGGTCAGCCCCGACGGCCTGCACGCCGCCTTCACCTCGGCGGCATCGCTGACGGGCTATGACAACGTCGACGCCGCCAGCGGCCAGCCCGACACCGAGGTCTACGTCTATGACGCGAGCGCGGGCGAGCTGGCCTGCGTCTCCTGCAACCCGAGCGGGTCGCGGCCGATCGGGCGTGAGATCAGCAAAACCAATAACGGAAAAACGCGATCTGGGCCGCCTCGCGGATCCCCGGGCTGGAGCACCCAGCAGCATCCCTCGCGGGCGCTCTCCGACGACGGGCAGCGCCTCTTCTTCGAGAGCTTCGACGCGCTCTTGCCGCGCGACACCAACGGCCGCCAGGACGTCTATGAGTGGCAGCGCGCCGAGGACGAGGAGCAGTGCGAGGCGCAGCTCGGCGGCGAGCTCTTCCTGCCCGACGGCGGCTGCCTCAGCCTGATCTCCTCCGGGCAGAGCGCCGGGGATTCCGAATTCGTCGATGCCGGTGCTGACGGCCGCGATGTCTTCATCCTCACCGCCTCGAGCCTGCTTCCCGCGGACCCCGCGTTCACCGACATCTACGACGCCCGGGTGGGCGGCGGCTTCCCAGCGCCCCCCTCGGCCCCGCCGGCCTGCGAAGGCGAAGCCTGCCAGGGGCCCTCCAGCCCCCCCGATGACCCGACCCCCGCCTCCGCGGCCTTCCAGGGCGCCGGCAACGTCGATGAACCGGCGGGGCGCTGCGCCAAGGGCAAGACGCGCCGCAAGGGCCGCTGCGTGTCCAGGAAGCGGCGCAACGCCGCCAAGCACGCCAAGCACCGAAACTCCAACCGCAACCGGGGGGCGCAGCGATGAAACGACTCACTCTCACGGCGCTGGTGGCGGTCTTTGCCCTGGGCCTCTGCGGCACCGCCCACGGCGCCTTCGGCCTCAAAGACCTCGACGTCACCTTCACCAACCAGGACGGCTCCCCGGCGACCCAGGCCGGTGCCCATCCCTACGCCCTGACCACCTCGCTGGCCTTCAACACCGCCACCGACCCGATCTTCGGCGAGGTCCCAGCCGAGGACCTGAAGGACCTCGTCGTCGCCCAGGTCCCGGGCCTGGTCGGCGATCCCGGGGCCGTGCCGCGCTGCGCCAACGCGGTCTTCCTCAGTCCCAGTGCGAGCTGTCCCGACAGCACGGCGGTGGGCGTCAACGACGTCTACACCGGGGCGCCTCAGCACGTCCCCGTCTTCAGCCTGGTCGCTCCCCCGGGCACGGCGGCGAAGCTCGGCTTCGTCGTCTTGGGGGTGCCGGCGACGATCGAGCTGAGCGTCAACCCGGCCCCCCCTTACAACGTGATCGCCAGGCTCACCAACGTCCCCCAGGTGCTGGCGATCTATAACTCGCAGCTGACGGTCTGGGGCAATCCCGCGGATCCCTCCCATGACGACGAGCGGGGACGCTGCGCGGGGGCGGGTGGCTCCAGCTGTGCGGCCAACATCGCCAACACCCCCTTCCTCACCGCGCCCCGTGCCTGCCAGGGCCCGCTGCCGACCTCTTTCAGAGCCGACTCCTGGCAGAACCCGGGCGTCTTTGATGAACCGCCGGCGGTGCTCACCCACGACGACGCCGAACCGCCCAACCCCCTGGGCTTCACCGGCTGCGGCAAACTCGGCTTCAGCCCCTCGATCGCCGCCCAACCCACCAGCAAGGCGGCCTCCTCGCCCAGCGGCCTGGACTTCTCGCTCGACGTTGACGACGAGGGCCTGGCCAACCCCAGCGGGGTCGCAGGCTCAGACATCGAGAAGACCGAAGTCACCCTCCCCGAGGGCTTCTCCGCCAACCCCTCATTGGCCGAAGGGCTGAACGTCTGCACCGAGGCAGAGCTGGCAAGGGAGACCGCCTTCTCCGAAGCCGGAGCGGGCTGCCCCAACGCCTCCAAGATCGGCACGGTGGAAGTCGAAACGCCGCTCCTGGACGAAAACGTCAACGGCTCCCTCTACATCGCCAAGCCCTACGAAAACCCCTTCCAAAGCCTCCTCGCCCTCTACGTGGTGATCAAGAACCCGACCCTGGGCATCATCGTCAAGCAACCCTTGAAGGTGATCCCCGACCCGGTCACCGGACAGCTGACCACAGTCGCCGAAGACATGCCCCAGCTGCCGTTCTCGCACTTCAAGCTGCACTTCCGCGAGGGAACCAGGAGCCCGCTGGCGACACCGTCTGGCTGCGGCGCCTATGAGGTCGAAAGCGGAGCTCACCCCCTGGTCGGGCGCAGCCCCCCTGACAACCACCTCCACCTTCCAGATCATCACCGGCCCCGACGGCGGCCCCTGCCCCACAGGCGGCCTGCCGCCCTTCCAGCCCGGCCTGATCGCCGGCACGCATCAACAACGCCGCCGGGCGCTTCTCCCCCTTCAACGTCCGCCTCTTCAGAACCGACTCCGAACAGGAGTTCACCCGCTTCTCGATCAAGCTGCCGCCGGGGATCACCGGCAAGCTGGCCGGCATCCCCTACTGCCCCGACGCGGCGATCGCCGCAGCCAAGGCAAGGACAGGCATCCACGGCGGCCAGGAAGAGCTCGAATCGCCCTCCTGCCCCGCGGCATCGGAGATCGGCCACACCCTGGCCGGAGCAGGAGTCGGCCCAGTCCTCGCCTACGCCCCCGGCAAGATCTACCTCGCCGGCCCCTACCACGGCTCCGACCTCTCGATCGTGGCGATCACCGCCGGCCAAGGTAGGTCCCTTCGACCTCGGCACCGTCGTCGATCCGCGAGGCCTTCAAGATCGACCCCGAAACCGCCGAAGTCTTCATCGACGCCACCGGCTCGGACCCGATCCCCCACATCATCAAGGGCATCCCGGTCCACCTCAGGGACATCCGCGCCTACGTCGACAGACCCGACTTCGTCCTCAACCCGACCGACTGCACCAGGACCTCGACCGCATCGACGCTCCTGGGATCGGGCTTGAACTTCGCCTCCGAAGCAGACGACAACCCGATCACGGTCTCCACCCCCTTCCAGGCAGCAGACTGCGCCGCCCTTCCCTTCAAGCCGAAGCTGGCCCTGAAGCTGAAGGGCGGCACCAAGCGAGGCGCCTACCCCGCCTTCACGGCGACCCTGAAGATGAACGGGATCGGCGAAGCAGGGATCGCCAGAGCCCAGGTGACCCTGCCCAGGTCGGAGTTCATCGAGAACGCCCACTTCAACACGATCTGCACCAGGGTCCAGTTCAAGGCCGGAGCGGGCAACGGAGCACAGTGCCCGGCCGGATCGATCTACGGCAAGGCCAGGGCGATGACCCCGATCCTCGGCGAACCGCTGACCGGCCCCGTCTTCCTGCGCTCCTCAGAACACCAGCTCCCCGACCTGGTCGTCGCCCTGCACAACTCCCAGATCGACTTCGACCTGGTCGGCCAGAGTCGACTCGGTCAAAGGAGGCCTCAGGAACACCTTCGAAGCCGCCCCCGATGCCCCGGTCTCCTCCTTCACCTTGAACATGCAGGGCGGCAAGAAGGGCCTGTTCGTCAACTCGACCAACCTCTGCAAGGGCACCCACAAGGTCGAAGCCGACTTCACCGGCCAAAACGGCAAGGTCGTCCGAACTTCCGCCCGGCGCTGAAGCTGAGTGCCAAGTGCGGGGGCAAGGCGCAAGGCAAGCAGCAAGGCGACAGAGCGCGAGGCCAGGCGTAAGGCGATGAGAAGGAAGGGCGCGGGTGCCCTCGGCCGACGCGTCCGGTGGCGGTCACTGGCGCTGCGCACGTCGCCTGGCGCACGCCGCGGTGAGTCCAAGAGGCAACCTGCGGATCACCGTCCTCTCCCAGATCCAGCCCTACAAGCTCCCCCGCAAGGGCACCGCCCCGATCGCCGTCTTCGTCGCCGGCCACCTCCAGAACGCCAAGGGCGGCGTCCCGCCGCAGCTGCAGGAGATGACGATCGAGGTCAACCGCCACGGCCTGCTGCAGTCCAAGGGCCTGCCGGTCTGCCGGGTCGCCGCAGATCCAGCCCGCCTCGACCGAACGGGCGCTCTCCAACTGCGGCGACGCCCTGATCGGCTCGGGCCAGTTCTGGGCCCACATCGTCCTGCCCGACCAGGGCGCCTACCGGACCCAGGGGCGCCTGCTTGATCTTCAACGGCCGCGAAGGAGGGCAGCCGGTGATCCTCACCCACATCTTCACCGCCAACCCCTTCATCAGCTCCTTCGTCATCCCCTTCTCGATCCGCAAGATCTCCAAAGGCCCCTACGGCACCGAGCTCACGCCTCCCTGCCCCAGGCCCTCGGCGACTGGGGCTACGTCGACCGGATCAAGCTGACCCTGAAGCGCAAATACACCTACAAGGGCAAGCAGCTCTCCTACTTCAACGCCGGCTGCCCGGCCCCGAAGGGGGCCAAGCGCGCCTCCTTCCCGCTGGCCTACGCCGAATTCTCCTTTGCCGGGCGCCGGCCTCTGGGCGCGACGGTCAACAAGACATGTGGGGTCAAGGAATGAAACGGATCGCAATCACAGCAGCGCTTCTCTGTGTCCTCGTCGCAGCGCCGGTGGCCCGCGCCACCAATGACCCGCTTGGCAGCGGCAGCGCGAAGCTCGTCCTCGACAAGCGCTTCGCCTCCTTCCTCAAGCGCGACGGGGTCACGCTGAGCGCGACCGAAGGCGCCAAGCGCAAGGGCAGCGCCTTCGTGCTGCCGGTGATCGGCGGCAGCCTCGACCCGGTAGCCGGCAAGGGGGAGATCGACGCCGAAGGCGCGCTCGTCTTCCAGAGCGCCCGAAAGAAGGTGCCGCTGCGAAGCATCGCGGTCAAGACCAAGCACTCGCCGCTGATCGCCAAAGTCGGCGGCTCGCAGCTGAAGATCGCGACCTCCTCGAAGCTCTCCGACAAGCGCAGCGGTTTCGGCATCCAGTTCAGCGCCAAGGAGCTGAAGCTGACCGGCAAGGTGGCGACACGCCTCAACAAGAAGCTGCGGCCCGAGGTCCCCTTCACCGAAGGGCAGCCGCTCGGCTCGATTGTGACCACCCCCCAGCCCAAGCTCGCCACGGTGCTCGAATCGGGCCGCGCCACCCTCGCCTTCGATCCCGCCTTCCTCGCCAAGCTCGAATCGCACTTCGTCTCGCTCAACCCGATCTTCCCCGCCGAACATGTGGGCGGGACCTTCTCCTTCCCGATCGCGGTCGGCGGCCAGATCGCTCCCGACGGCACCGAAGGGACGCTGCGCAGCGGCGGTGCGGTGGAACTGCTGCAGCTGGGCGCCGGGCAGGTCTTCTGGAAAGAGCTGTGGCTCGACCTGGGGGCCAAGGTCGACTCGGCCGAAGTCGACGTCGAGCCGACGCCGGCCTTCCCCGGCAAGCTGGGCCGGATCGGCGTCTTCGACCTCGCCGGCGGCGCGCTCTCCTCGGACCCCAAGAGCCGGACCGTGACGCTCTCCGGCGGGCCGCTGGTGCTCGAGGCTCAGACCGCGAAGACCCTCAACGACGCCTTCGACGAAGGCAAAGAGCTTTTCAAAGCCGGAGAAGTAGCGGGAACGCTCGGCTTCACCGCGCAGGCGCAGTAAGAGACAGCTCGCCGCACGATCTCCCAGGCGGGTGACGTCGTCGCCTGCCTGGATCAGGCATGCCTGTGTGCGGTCATACCAATCCCGTTCCTTGACAAAGCCGAACTCGTCTGTTTATCTTCTCCTTGTCGTTTGGGAACTCAAGTGTCAGTTGAGGGAACTCGCTCGTATGAGCAGCGACTGAGCACCACCACAGGGACATAACCGAGCCTCGAGGAAGCCGCTAAGGGAAGCGGCGGGCAGAGGGGCTCACGGGACAAGGAGAGAGATCTAGATGTTCTCGACGCTACGCACGCGCTTTGGCATCCCCGGAGTCATCTCGGTGATCGCCCTCGTATTCGCCATGTTCGGCGGCGCTTACGCCGCCTCCAATTCTTCGGGCGGTGGGAAGGCCACTGCCTCCAAGGCCAAGCAGGGGCCGCGGGGCAAGATGGGCAAGACCGGGCCCGCGGGCCCTCAGGGGCCGGCGGGCACCAAGGGTGACACGGGCGCTGCCGGGGCCAATGGTTCCAACGGGACGCCCGGAGCCGACGGCAAATCGGTAACCGGTGAACCGATCGCGGCGGGTGGAGCCTGTGGCACGGGAGTCACCGGCGTCAAATACACGCTGAATGCCACCGCGACCAACGTCTGCAACGGCAAAAACGGCAAAGACGGTGAAACCGGGTTCACCGAAACGCTGCCGGAAGGCGCGACCGAGACCGGCTTTTGGAACTCGGTGTCGGGCCCCGAACTCCTGGGCTCCCCAAGCGCCCTGGCGACGATCTCCTTCAACATCCCGACCCCGACGGCGCTGGAACCGATCTTCAACGACGTCGACTACACCGGGACTTCCGGCGACGATTGCCCGGGCAGCGCGGCCGACCCACAGGCAGCGGAAGGCAAGCTCTGCGTCTACACGACCGGGACGATCCAGGGCACCGCACTCGGTGCCGAACCCACTTTCATGACCGGTGTGATCGGTTCGACCTCTACCCCGCAGGGGACGGGGATGATCTGGTCCGAGGCGCTCAAACTCGGCGGGGGCATGCCGGCGGAACAGGTCGCCTTTGGCACCTACGCGGCATCGCCGTAGGGCGGCGATCGCACAGCGGTAGCGGCCCGAGCTTTTCCAAGGAGCTCGGGCCTTCACCGCACACCGCAGTCACACACCACGCCATGTCATCCGAGCCACACCGCCCAAGCCCCACCGAAGGAGCACGCCGATGAGAGAAGTCGTACGACCGAACCGCACACACGTCCGCGCGGGCGTGCTGGCCTTGGCGATGGCGGCCCTCGCCGTGCTCGCCCCTGCCGCTTCGGCCGACCTCGTCATCGGCCAGCCGGGCTCGGGCGCCGGCCAGTACGACGACACCCGTGGCGTCGCCGTCGACGATGCCACCGGCAACGTCTACGTCCCCGACCGCACCAACAAGCGGGTCGACGTTTTCGATTCCGCCGGCAACTTCATCCGCGCCTTTGGCTGGGACGTGATCCCCGCCGGCCAGCCGGGGGACACCGGCACCAAACTGGAGTCCTGCACGACGGCCACCACCTGCAAGGCGGGCAGCGCCGGTCCCGGCGCGGGGCAGTTCGGCAGCAGCGCCGGTCAGTTCAACGGCCCGAGCGCAATCGAGGTCGACAACACCGGTTCCGAAGCCGCCGTCTACGTCGCCGACGAAGACAACCACCGTGTGCAGAAGTTCGACGCCGAAGGCCACTTCATCCTGATGTTCGGCAAAGGCGTCAACGGTGGCAGCTCCGGCAACCCGAACCTGTGCACCAACGCCGGGCCTCCTACCGACATTTGCGGCGCCGGCAGCGAGGGTTTTGGCGTCGGTCAATTCAAGCAGGACCTGAGGTTGGCGGTCGGGCCCGGTGGTGTCGTTTATGTGGGCGACGACGTAATTACCGGGAGGAAAGAAGACAAGGACACTACTGAAAATCGCGTGCAGGAATTCGCTTCAACCGGTGCTCTCTTGGGCCAGTTCGCGGTGGATACCGGCAATTTCGGCCGAATTCAGGGCCTAGCCGTTGATTCCGTTGGTGACATCTACATCGCCACCAACGGATCGACCGGCGCAGTGCGCAAGCTCGACGCCGGCGGCGCGGAGATCGCGGAATTCCACTCATCTACCAATATTCAAGCGATCACGGTTGATTCATCCGACAGCCTCTTCGTTGGTGACAGATCTGGTGTACAGACTCAAAGCGCTCACGGCTCGACTGGGGCTATCTACGAGTACGATGCGACCTCGGCTCCAGCTTCGACCTTCTACGGCAGTGTCATCAATGTCATACGAACAGTCGGCCTAGCCAGTCACCACACCTCAGCGGGCGACATATTTGCCGCCGAACCCGGACACGGGGCAGCTGGCCCTGTCTTCGGCAGAGTTCTCCACATCTCCTTCCCCCCGCCGGGTCCGGTCGTCGTGCCCGAGAGCACCACTGCCCCTGAAGCCGAAGTGCGCAGCGCCGGGGCGACCCTCGAAGCGGCGCTCAACCCCGAGGGCAAGGCCACCACTTACCACTTCGAGTACGTTGACGCGACCACCTACCAGGCCGACGTGCAGGCCGAAGGGCCTGCACACGGCTTTGACCACGCCGTGAGCACGGCGGAGCTGACCCCGACTCCCAATCCGGAGTCTCCCGGAGCGCCCCTCTTCAAGTCCTACCTCGCCGCCGCAACAGCCACGGGACTGGCACCCGAAACTACCTACCACTTCCGGGTCGTCGCCGAAGACTCCGACGGCAACGTCACCGACGGCCCCGAGGGCGCCCCTTTCACCACCCTCGATCCGCTGCAGATCGAGGCCACCTGGGCCACCGACGTCGGCACCGACGCGGCGCGCCTGCACGCCGAAGTCAACCCGCTGGGCACCGCGGCCGGCGGCTACTTCGAGTACGTCGACGAGACCACCTACCAGGCCGACGTGCAGGCCGAAGGGCCCGAACACGGCTTCGACCACGCGGTTCGAGTCCCCGCCGGCACGCCGATCGACTTCGGCTCCGGCGAAGCGGCGACCGCACGCAGCGCCCAGCTCTATCCGCTCACGGCCGACACCCCCTACCGCTACCGGGTGGTGGCCAAGAACCACTGCAAAGCCGACCCCGAAGTCGTCTGCACCTTCAACGGCGAAGAGCAGGCCTTCAGGACCTTCCCGACCTCCGCCCCGGCCGACACGAGCTGCCCCAACCAGACCTTCCGCACCGGCCTCTCGGCCCTCCTGCCGGACTGCCGCGCCTATGAGATGGTCTCGTCGCTGGACAAGAACAACAGCGACATCACCGTCCCGCAGTTCGGGCTGATCGACCAGAGCACCCCCGACGGTGAAGCGCTGACCTTTGCCACCAGGAGCGCCTTCGCGGAACCGCTTGGCGCTCCCGCCAACGGCCAGTTCATCGCCCGGCGTAATGCCGGCGCGGGCTGGTCGACGCACTCGATCAATGCTCCTCGCAAAACCCCCTCGCTCTATTTCGGCGAGGGACTCACCAGTCTCTTCAAAGCCTTCAGCGAAGACCTCTGCAGCGCCTGGATGGTGCAGGACACCAGCGTCGCCCTCAGCGAGGAAGCACCCCCGGGCATGCCAAACCTCTACCGGCGAGAGGACTGTGGCGCGGCCGCGGGCAAATACGAGCTGCTGCCCGGTTCCCAGATACCGGGCTTCGATCCTGCCGCCGAAAAACTCGCCAGCAGTTTCTTCCCCGCGATCCAGGGCCTCTCTGCCGACGGCGGCATCTCGGTCTTTCGTGCCGACGCTCCTCTGACCCCTGACGCCTCGACCAAAAACGAACGGATCTTTCAGATCTATGCCCGCAAGAAAGGGCAACTGCACCTGATCAGCGTCCTGCCCAACGGCAAAGCCAACCCCACCCACTCTACGGTGGGAACGGCCCAGTCTCAAGGTGAAGCCCTCGGAATCAGCGAAGACAGCCTTTATCACGCGGTCTCCAGGGATGGGTCAAGGGTCTTTTGGACGGCCACCGATAAAACTGGAGCAACCACGCCCGGTACCAGCACCGAATCGAGCAGCCCGGGCACCCTCTACCTTCGCGTCAACGCCGAGCAGGAACAGAGTGAGGTCAAACTCGGCAAATGCACCGAAGTGGAAATGGCCTGCACGCTCAAGGTGTCCGAACTGGCCTCCTCCGCCCCGGCGAGCTTTGTAACCGCCGACACCGCCGGCAGCGCGGCGATCTTCACGATCGGCGAAGACCTCTATGAATTCACGGCCGAGGACGACGAAGGGACGCTGAAAACACAGGCGAGCCTGATCGCCCACAAAGTCGTTGGTGTGCTCGGGGCCGGGGACGACGCCACCCGTGTCTACTTCGCCTCCGGCGAAGTGCTCAGCGGCGAAGCCAATGGCGAGGGCGAGGTCGCCCAGGCGGGCAAGCCGAACCTCTACCTCTACCAGCGCGGCAGCGGCTTCACCTTTGTCGCGACGCTCTCCACTCGGGACACCAACGTCGACGCGATCGCCGTCACCCCCTCGCCGATCTCCCGGCGTTCGAACCAACGCACTTCCAGGGTCAGCCCCGACGGCCTGCACGCCGTCTTCAACTCGCTCGCTCCGCTGACTGGTTATGACAACAACGACGCGGTCGGCGGCGAGCCGGACGCCGAGGTCTATCGCTTCGACGCCACCGCCGGCGGTGGCAAAGGCGGGTTGCTCTGCGTCTCTTGTAATCCGAGCGGAGCTCGTCCGCGCGGCCGGATCATCGGCGTGGGTGGAGGGGAAGGAGAGATCAAGCTCTGGGTTGCGTCTAGCGTCCCCGTCTGGACCAGCCATCTCTATCCTGGGCGCGCCCTCTCCGAGGACGGCAACCGCCTCTTCTTCGAGAGCTTCGACGGGCTCGTTCCCGCCGACACCAACGGCGCCCGAGACATCTATGAGTGGGAGGCGCCGGGCACGGGGGGGTGCACCGAGCTGAGCCCCTCCTACTTCCAGGCAAACGGCGGCTGCCTCAGCCTGATCTCGTCGGGGCGGAGCGGCGAGGACTCCTTTTTCATCGATGCCTCGTCCACGGGCTCCGACGTCTTCTTCACCACCGCCGGCAGCCTGCTGCCTCAAGACCCCGGGCTGATCGATATCTACGATGCCCGTGAGGGCGGCGGCTTTCCACCGCCATCCACGCCACCCCCGGCCTGCGAAGGCGAAGCCTGCCAGGGCGCGCCCGCCGCTCCCGACGACCAGACTCCCGCCTCGGCGACCTTCAAGGGCGCGGGCAACGTCACAGAAGGCGCGACCAAGCCCCGCTGCGCCAAGGGCGAGGCCCCTCGCAAAGGCCGCTGCGTGGCCAAGAAGCACCACAAACGTTCCAAGCATGCCGGCCGACGAGCCGCCGACAACAACCGGGGGGCCCAACGATGAAGCGACTCGGCCTGATCTTCCTCCTGTCACTTTCCACCGCCCTCTGGGCTCCCCTCGGCGCCCAGGCTCAGTTCGGCCTCAAAGACCTCGACGTCACCTTCATCAACCAGGACGGCTCGGCGCTGACCCAGGCAGGCGCCCATCCCTTCGCGATGACCACCACGGTTGCGCTCAACACCGTCACCGACCCGGTTTTCGGGGAGCTCCCCGACGGCGATCTCAAGGACCTGACGGCGGCTCAGATCCCCGGCTTCGTCGGCGTCCCGGCGGCGACGCCGCGCTGCTCCAACACGGTCTTCCTCACCCCCAATGCCGAATGCCCCAACAGCTCCGCGATCGGCGTCGTCGACGCCGGCTTCGCCGAAGTGGGCAAAAACGAACACGTCGCCCTCTTCAACCTCGTCCCGCCGCCCGGCGTGGCGGCGAAGATCGGCTTCTTGGCCCTGGGGGTGCCGATCACGATCGAGCTCGGCGTCAACCCCGACCCCCCCTACAACGTCGTCGCCCAGTTGAGCAACGTCCCCCAGATACTCGCCGTTTACTCCTCGAAGCTCACTGTCTGGGGCGTCCCCGCGGACTCCGCTCACGACGGCGAACGGGGCAATTGCGCCGGAAATTCGAACACCTGCCCGGCAAACATCGCCAACGTCCCCTTCATCACCGTGCCGCGTGCCTGCAGCGGGCCGCTGGCGACGCTCTTCAGGGCCGACTCCTGGCAGAACCCGGGTGTCTTCGACGAGCCGCCGCCTGTTCTCACCCACGACGAAGCGGGCGCCCCCCTCGGTTTCACCGGCTGCGGCAAACTCGGCTTCAGCCCCTCGATCGCCGCCCAACCCACCAGCAAGGCGGCCTCCTCGCCCAGCGGCCTGGACTTCTCGCTCGACGTTGACGACGAGGGCCTGGCCAACCCCAGCGGGGTCGCAGGCTCAGACATCGAGAAGACCGAAGTCACCCTCCCCGAGGGCTTCTCCGCCAACCCCTCATTGGCCGAAGGGCTGAACGTCTGCACCGAGGCAGAGCTGGCAAGGGAGACCGCCTTCTCCGAAGCCGGAGCGGGCTGCCCCAACGCCTCCAAGATCGGCACGGTCGAAGTCGAAACCCCGCTCCTGGACGAAAACGTCAACGGCTCCCTCTTCATCGCCAAGCCCTACGAGAACCCCTTCCAAAGCCTCCTCGCCCTCTACGTGGTGATCAAGAACCCGACCCTGGGCATCATGGTCAAGCAGCCGCTGAAGGTGATCCCAGACCCGGTGACGGGGCAGCTGAAGACCGTGGCCGAAGACATGCCCCAGCTGCCGTTCTCGCATTTCAAGCTGCACTTCCGCGAGGGAACCAGGAGCCCGCTGGCGACACCGTCTGGTTGCGGCGCCTATGAGGTGAAAGCGGAGCTCACCCCCTGGTCGGGCGCAGCCCCCCTGACAACCACCTCCACCTTCCAGATCATCTCCGGCCCCGACGGCGGCCCCTGCCCCAAAGGCGGCCTGCCGCCCTTCAAGCCGAACCTCACGGCCGGAACGATCAACAACGCAGCAGGACGCTTCTCCCCCTTCAACCTACGGCTCTCGAGGACCGACTCCGAACAGGAGTTCACCCGCTTCTCGATCAAGCTGCCCCCGGGGATCACCGGCAAGCTCGCCGGCATCCCCTACTGCCCCGATCAGGCGATAGCCGCAGCCAAGGCAAGGACAGGCCCCCTGGGAGGCCACGAAGAGCTTCAAAGCCCCTCCTGCCCTGCGGCATCTGAGATCGGCCGCACCCTGGCCGGAGCAGGGGTGGGCCCCTCGCTCACCTACGCCCCCGGCAAGGTCTACCTCGCAGGCCCCTACCACGGCTCCAACCTCTCGATGGTGGCGATCACCGCAGGAGTCGTCGGCCCCTTCGACATCGGCACCGTGGTTGTCAGGGAGGGCTTCAAGATCGACCCCGAGACAGCAGAAGTCTTCATCGACTCCACCGGCTCAGACCCGATCCCCCACATCATCAACGGCATCCCGGTCCACCTCAGGGACATCAGGGCCTACGTCGACAGACAGAACTTCGTCTTGAACCCCACCGACTGCACCAAGACCTCCACCGCATCAACGCTCCTGGGATCGGGCTTGAACTTCGTCTCTGAAGCAGACGACAACCCGATCACCGTCACCTCCCCCTTCCAGGCAGCCGACTGCGCCGCCCTGCCCTTCAAGCCAAGACTGGGCCTGAAGCTGATCGGCGGGACCAACAGAGGCGCCCACCCCGCCTTCAGGGCGACCCTGAAGATGAACGGGATCGGCGAAGCGGGGATCGCCAAAGCACAGGTCACCCTGCCCAGAAGCGAGTTCATCGAGAACGCCCACTTCAACACGATCTGCACCAGGGTCCAGTTCAAGGCCGGAGCGGGCAACGGGGCCCAGTGCCCCGCAGGATCGGTCTACGGCCACGCAACCGCGGTCACCCCGATCCTCGGAGAACCCCTCACGGGCCCGGTCTTCCTGCGCTCCTCAGAGCACAAGCTCCCAGACCTGGTCGTCGCCCTGCATAACTCCCAGGTCGACTTCGACCTGGTCGGAAGGGTCGACTCGGTCAAGGGCGGCCTCAGAAACACCTTCGAGGCCGCACCGGATGCCCCGGTCTCCTCCTTCGTCTTGAACATGGCGGGAGGCAAGAAGGGCCTCTTCGTCAACTCGACCAACCTCTGTCGCTCCACCAACCGGGCCAAGGCCGAGTTCACCGGTCAGAACGGGAAGGTGTCCGTCTCCCGCCCGGCGTTGAAGGTGAAGTGCGGGGGTAAAGGCAAAAGCAAAAGCCACAAGCGCAAGCGTTAGGGGGAACCGGGCCGGGATCTCGGCCCCCGAAGCTCAGCGCACCGAAAGCGCCAGCTCCTCACTGGCAACCTCGTGCCCCTCATAAGGCAGCACCGCGAAGTACATCAGCGATGGCAGCAACGACTGAACGTCATCCGCTTCGCCGCGGTTGAGGCGGGAGTAGAGCAGGGCCTCGATGCCGCCGACGATGCCGGCGGCGGCGATCGCGGAGGGGGCCGGCTTGCCGTCGCTTGCCTCGGCGCGGACCTGGGTGTCGAGGCAGGAGGCGAAGTGATCGAGCAGCTGGTCGCGGCGCTCGAGCGCGGGGGGGCAGGCGGCGCGGGCGTCGACGATCAGCGTCATCGCCGCGTCGGGATCCTCGCTGACGAAGCGCAGCAGCTCCTCGAGGCTGAGGCGCAGGCGCGGGCGCCAGCCCTCGCCGTCCTCGGCGGCCGCCTCGAGCCGATCGCGCAGGCGCTTCGCCGCGTTGTCGAAGGCGGCGAGGAAACAGGCTTCCTTGTTCTCGAAGTGCTCGTAGAAGGTGGGGCGGGAGACACCGGAGCGTTCGAGCACGTCCTGAACGCTGACCTCGCGGTAGCCGAGCTCCGCGGTTGCCCGCAGCATGGCTGCCAGAAGGCGCTCGCGCTGGACGGCGCTGACCAGGTCGGAGGGGAGGGAGCGGATGCCGGAGGGGAACTGGCCTTCGCCGCCGGAAAGCAGCTCGGCGGCGGCGCTGACGTCGGCCTGCGACCAGCTGTCGCCGAGCGCCGCGACTAGCATCTCTTGGCTTAGTTCTACCCTGTCCGGTGACATTGAGAAACTTAGTCGTTTCTGATAGAAACAGACTGAGTCCTGCCAAGGTACCACTTGGGTCGCTATCGTGCAAGGAACTTGCGTGTTCCCGAGGTATCCTTGCCCGATGCCGCGGCGTCCAAAGGCGAGTTCCGGAGCCAAATCCGGTTCCGTTCCCGTCCGTCCCACGCTGCCACGCGAGTTCGTTGCCTCGCACAAGCGCCGCCGCATCATGAGCGCGATCGCCGAGCTGACCGCGGAGCAGGGCTATGACGCGACCAAAATCGGCGACATCGTGCGTCGCGCCGGCGTCGCCCGCAAGACCCTCTACGACAACTTCGAGGGCAAGGAGGAAGTCTTTCTCGCCGCCTTCGATACTGCGGTCGACGAGGTGACGCAGCGCATTGAAGCGGACTGCGCCGAGGCGGGGGGCGGTTGGGAAGAGCAGGTCCAGGCCGGACTCGCCTCCTTCCTGCGCTACGTCGCCGAGAACCCCGCCCTCGCCCGCATGTGCATGATCGAGGCGCTCTCTGCCACCCCCACCGCCACCGAGCGCTACGAGGCGGCGATGCAGCGCTTCGTCGAGTTGACCAAACGCACCGTTCCCCAGGACGACGAGCTGCCGGAAACGATCGAGGAGACGCTCGTCGGCGGCGCTGCCTGGATCGTCTACCAGCAGATTCGCCGCCAGGAAGCCGAGCAAGCCGAGGATCTTCTCCCCGAACTCACCGAGTTCATGCTGGCGCCGTACAAGAGCGCTGAGCGCTCTGCCTGAGGGCAGTCACTCCACTCACCTCCCGTTGGCCACCTCACAGGCCTCCTCTGCCCCCAGGAACGGAGAGAGCGCCATGTAGGTGGCGAGGGGGGTCAGCTTGCGCAGGTTCTCGGCCCCTTCGGCTCGCACCCGGTCACAGAGCATCGCGTAGAGGGCGCTGGCGATCGCCTCGCGGGCGATCGGCTTGAGCCCGGGGGCGTATTCCTCGACCCCTTCGTCGATGAAGCGCTGGGCCGCCTCGATCGCCTGGTCGCGGCGCTCCAGCACCCGCGGCCCGGCGGCGTAGACGTCGACCGCGACCAGGCGGGCGAACTCCGGCTCGGCTTCGAGGTAGGCGAAGATCGCCTCGGTCAGGGCGCGGATCGCCTGCGGCCAGCTGCGCGCCCGGCGGTAGGCCGGCAGCGTCACCCCCAGCATCTTCGCCCTGGCGCTGTAGAGGGCGGCCTCGAAGGCCTCCTCCTTGCTTTGGAAGCACTCATAGAAGGTGCTGAGCGAGGTACCCGCCTCGGCGACGATGTCGGTGACCGTGCTCGAGGGGTAGCCCTGCCTCGCCACCACCGTGATCGTCGCCCGGATCAGCCGCTCGGCGGGGTCGGCGGGCCGCGGCGCCGCGCTCACCGGCGCCCCGGCGCCTCGGCGGGGCGCTCGCAGCGGCTCCGGCGGGGGGCGGTAGGAGTGAGCCAGGGCGACCAGGTCATCGAGCACCTCGAGCAGCTCCGCCTCGCTGTGGCGGTAAAGGCGGGTGTGGACGATCTTGCGCAGGCCCCCGATCAGCGCCCTGGTCATCTCCTCGGGCAGCCCCGCCTGCTCGGGCAGGTCGAGGAAGTGGCGGTGGGCCAGGGCCTGGAACTCGGCCAGGGCGGCGTCGACGCGGGCGACCGCCGCCGGCCCCGCGGCGTAGGCCTCGACCATGCAAAGGCGCCCCGCCGCGGGCTGGTCAACGATCAGCCCCACCAGCGCCAGGATCGCCTCCCGCGCCCGCTCCTCCCAGCTGCCCTCGAGCTTCAGCCGCGAGGCGGTGGCCACCATCGCCGCCGAGAGGATCTCCTCCAAGGTCACCATGAAGCAGTCCTGCTTGTCGGTGAAGTGCTCGTAGAAGGCCTTGCGCGAGACACCCGAGAGCGCCAGCAGGTCGGCCACCCGCATCGCCTCATAGCCCTTCTCGGCGCCGGCGGCGACCATCGCCGCCATCAGCCGCTTGCGCTGGTTGTCCCTGACGGCCTCACGCGGTGTTCCTGGACCGGGAGAGAGCCTCTGCCGGCGAAGCTCTCCGGAATCTCCCCACGGTGTTCGCACCATCTCGGCGCGACCATAGCCCGCCGCCGGAGCCTCTTGCGTGCCCGGCGGAGGGCCCCTATTCCCCTTTGTAATGCGGTGTTTCGCCGTCTTTGACTCCCCATGGGGGCATCTGGCCCACTCGGCGCCGATCGAACACCCGGCATCTCGTGCCCATTGTTACATCGAAGAGATCCTTTGACAAACTCGTAAATTTATGTTTCTATCCTTCAACCGGACACACAGGGGTTCTTCAGTCCGGGACCGACCGCGCAAAGGGGCGCGGTGGCAGAGCAGGGGACAGGGAAAAGCGAGCCAAAAGTGCTGCTTCGGCGGCCTGCCGGCTCACGGGACGAGGAGGGGCAGTTGAGGGGGAGGTCTTCCATGATCGGCGTTCGTCGCTCTCCCTGGGCCACGGCGCCAGAGGAGCGGTGCGGGCGCCCAGACCCCCGAGGGACTTCCCATCTCCCGGACGGCGCCCGCACCGTTTCTCCAGTCGCCAATCAGACCGGCCGGGACTTCGCTCGGCGGGAATCACACAAGGAGAGGGATCTTGATGTTCTCGCTACGCAGTCGTTTCGGCATCCCGGGAGTGATCTCGGTGATCGCCCTGGTCTTCGCGATGTTCGGCGGCGCCTACGCCGCCTCCAATTCTTCAGGTGGCGGCAAGGCAACTGCCAGCGCCAAGGCCAAGAAGGGGCCCAGGGGGCCGAAAGGCCCCACGGGGCCGGCGGGGCCGCAGGGCGTCCCCGGGCCGATCGGCCCCAAGGGCGATAAGGGCGACCCCGGCGAGCAGGGAAGCACCGGTGCCGGTGCCCCGGGCAAAAGCATCGTCACCGACGAATTCGAGGGCACCGAGGAATCCTTCGAAGAACCCTGCAAAGAACGCGGCGGCGTGCAGCTGGAAGTCGAAGGCTCCGGAGCGAAGAGCTACGTCTGCAACGGCATCGAAGGCGAAGGCGGCAGCGGTGGTGGTGGTGGTGGCCTCCCGGAAACCCTTCCCACCGGCGCGACCGAGACCGGCGTGTGGAGCCTTTACGTGGACGAATCCGACCACCCGGAATTCCAGCGCACGGCGGTCTCCTTCAACGTCCCCCTCGACGCCGTCCCGACCTGGGAAATCATCCCGCCGCCACCGGCGGCCAACCCCGACCCCGTCCACTGCCCGGGAACGGTCGCAGACCCGAAGGCCGCGAGTGGGTGGGTCTGCTTCTACGCCGAAGAAGCGTCCAACGCGTCCCTGATCTTCACGAGCACCTACAAGACCGGCGCCTGGCTTCAGTTCTTCGTCGAAGGATCGCCGGCGCAAGCCTTTGGAACCTACGCAGTCGGCGGGTAGCGCTCGCCTATGAGCGACGCGAGCAATGCAGCCCGGACGGCAGTCAAGGGGACTAAGGAGAGCGATCGAGTGAGACGCCAGGGAAACACACACTTCATGGGGTCGAGCGGGGAGGGGGCACTGGAAGGTCGCATTGGTGCGCTTCGCCTCAGCGTCCTGGCGCTCGCCATCGCCCTCTTCGCCATCGCCCTCATGCCCAGCGGCGCCCTTGCGCGAACTACTCGCCTCTACGAGGGCTCCTTCCCGACCGCCGGCCCGGCAAGGACGGGCGCGGTCGCCGTCGATCAGTCGAACGGTGACATCTACGTGGTCAGTGGCCCTGGGAACACCCAAGGGGCAAAAGAAGACAGGGTGATGCGCTTTGACTCGACCGGTGCGCCGAAAAACTTTACCGCGGGCCCCAATGCGGGAACCAACACGCTCACGGATATCGGCGCTGCCGGCGATATCGCGATCGACAATTCTGGCGGTGCGCTAAACGGCAGTATCTACGTCGTCGAAGCCAATGACCCGATCAGGGTGATCAGGGTGTTTGCAAGCAACGGCGAAAGCAGTGGTGTCATCACCGGTTCGGGAACCTTGGATGGCCCATTTTACCGTCCGACAGGGATCGCGGTTGATCGGTCGGACGGGAGTCTCTACGTTTACAATTTCGACTTTCCTCACGGAGGAACGAGCAGGATTTGGCGCTACGCCCCCAAATCTCCCACCGGACCGATCGACGATTCCGACTATACGGTTACCGGTGCCAGCGTCCCCCTCGTTGATGATCTAGAGGTGGTTGCGGGTGTCATCTATTTCTCTGATGAAAAAGATGTTGTACAAAAAATGCCCACCTCGGTTTTTGCGCCCAGTGCGCCCCAAGTAGAGCCCACCATCCTCCAAAGCGAAGGCGCTCCAGTGAGGGCAGTGACCTTGGCGGTTGATCAAAAGAACGGCGACCTATATGTTGGAGATCAAAACCGGGTGTCCGTTTTTGGCTCCAGCGGCACCTTGCTCTACAGGTTCGGCGCTTCGGTCTACTTCGGCCAGCAATCTCACGGGCTCGCGGTAAAAAGCGCCGAATCAGGCCCGGCCACCAAGGTTTACGTCGCCGAAGGGAGGGCGGCCGGGGACGTCGCGGTATTCGGGTTGCCCACTACCGCCGTCGTGCGTACGCATCCGCTGGTCACTGCCTTCGGCAAAGGTGGCACCCCGGGCAGCTCGTTCGGAAAATTCGCGCTCGGATCGCTGGCTTTCGACCGGGCCGCCCGGAGGCTTTACGCCCTTGACGTTGACGCTCCCGGGATATATGGCTTCGAATCCTCCGCGCCTCCCGGATACTCCTCGGTTGATGGCTTCACTCCCCTGACCACGGTAGGCACCGGCCAGGCTTCGGGCCTTGCCGTCGACAACACCGGACTTGGCTCGGCCGCCCGTATCTATCTCACCTCGTCGACCAGCCTGCTCTACGGCTTCGACCCCACCGGTACTCCACTCGGGGGTGGTTTCCCCATCGATCCAACCACCAGTCCCGGTGGGGCCAACGGCTCCCCGGCAGACCTGCGCGGCACCGCTGTCGATTCCATGGGCAATGTCTGGGTCGTGAACAGAGCCACCAAACGCATCCTCCAGTACAGCTCTACCGGCGCCTATCTCTCCTCGGTTGATATCTCCGGGAAGGGTGAACCACAATGGATTGCCTTCGACAGCAACGACGACATGTACGTCTCTGTGGAGTCTGGCCAAAGCGGTGTCTGGAAGTACACGGCCCCTGGCTACGGATCAGCGACGCAGGTCGTTCACTCCTTTAGTGAACGAGTCACTGCAATCGCGGTCGATCCGTCGACCGGTGACCTCTACGTCGCCAGTGGGGCTCGAATTGACGAGTATGATTCGGCTGGCAATTTTCTCGACGAGTTTGCCATAGGCATTCCGGGGGCGGCGTGGGGCGGGCTTGCCGTGGACCCCACCAATCACTATCTCTACGCAGCGGACCAGCCAAACGGCAGTGTGTACGTCTTCGGGCCGGGTGCGGTTCTCCCCGACCTGGCCCTCGCTCCGGTATCGGCCCTCGCCGATACTTCGGCGACGTTGAACGGCAGCGTCGGGCCACAGATGGTCGCTCTCAGCGATTGCCACTTCGAGTATGTGACCGTGTCCGCCTTCCAGACTCACCGGCTTCTCCGATCTGAGCTCGGGCGGCAGCGCGCCTTGCGGCTCGGTCCCGACTGACCTCGAGGACCATGCGGTGAGCGTGCCGATAAGCGGCCTCACTCCCAATACGGCCTACCGTTTTCGCCTCACCGGCGCTAACGCGGAAGGCTCCGCCAGCACTCCCAGTGAGGCCTTTACCAGCCTCGGGCCTGCCCTGGCCGAGACCACGGGCTCGCCGGTGCGCAGCGCGACCACGGCGCAGTTGCTGGGACGGGTCGATCCCTCCAACTCGGCGACGAGCTTCCACTTCGAATACGGGGCCGCGGGCCCCTGCGACGCGAATGCGTGCAGCTCGACCAAACCAGCTTCGGCCGGCTCAGGAGGGGTATTCAAGCTTGCCTCCATGCGGGTCTCAGGCTTGCAGCCCAACACCAGCTACCACTACCGGATCGTCGCCGACAACGGAGCCCCCGGCTCACCCGCTTTCGGCGAGG
This sequence comes from uncultured Solirubrobacterales bacterium, assembly GCA_963702065.1. Taxonomy (GTDB): domain Bacteria; phylum Actinomycetota; class Thermoleophilia; order Solirubrobacterales; family 70-9; genus VRUE01. The sequence goes on along the minus strand of OY969705.1, from coordinate 2,042,334 downwards.
ACATGACCGTGACCACGCGGGCAAGCAATGCGGCACTCTCCCACGGCCATTTCCCCGGCCCTCCCGGCTCCGACCGTGCCTTCGAGCAGGTAACCCTGCCCGATACCGGTGGTAATCCCGTCAACAATGGCCAGGCCTTCTCCGACGATGGCAACCACGCCCTCTACATCACCTCAGGCGGCAACCCGAGCTCCCCAACCGGCGGCTTCCTCAGTGAGTTCTACGCCGAACGGGTCGAAACCGCGGAACACGCCGGCAGCTGGAGGAACGTCGCGATCATGCCGCCGCGTGAGGAGCTCGCCGGCTCGAACTTCCTTTCGCCAACCGGTCCGAGTGACCTCTCCTCTTTCAACATCATCAACTTCGCCGTCGCCGCCACCCAGAGGAACCTCTGGCGGATGTCACCGACGGAACCGGCGAAACAGCTCTTCGAGCCTGTGGCGCCGCAAGAAGACGGGGAATGGTATGTGGGCTCTGACGATTCAACCCGGGTGGTGACGAGGCTGCGGGGAGGAATCCTCGACCCTGCCTACCCCACCGCGGCGGCCAAATTCAACCTCTATGACATCAGCTCCGGCACGCCTGAGTTGGCAACTCTCTTGCCGGGCAACGTGGTCTCCTCCTGTGGAGTCGGTGGCTCGACGCAGCCTTCTGACCTGGAGTCAAGCATTGGGCGGAATTCTCGCAACTGGATTTCGGCCGACGGCAAGCTGCTCTTCTTTCCGGCCGCCTGTGTCACCACCCCCAGCAACGCCACCAACCTCTACATGCGTGAATTCGAAGCCGAACAGACCAAGCTCGTCTCCGGCCCGCCGCTCTCGGGCCCCCAATGCAGTGCGATCCTGATCAAGTCGACCGCAGACGCTGCCTTCTTTTGGACGCAGACGCGCCTGTCGGCCGATGACACCGATCCCGCCGGCTGCGACGAAAAACCAGCCGACGGCGACGTCTACCGCTACGACATCGTCAGCGGTGCCAGCGATTGCGTCACCTGTGTGGCCCTGGGGCTCGACGCCGACGTCTTCCGGGCGGCGGGCGACCCCGAAACGGTGCCGAGCAACATCGCCGTGGCCGAGGACGGCTCGCGAGTCTATTTTCAGTCACCCAACCGCCTCACGCCGGGTGCCCCAAGCTCGCTCGCGGGAAGCGGCGGCAGCGTCTACCGGGTCGACGTGCAAACAGGGGCGCTGCGCTGGATTGCCGGCCCGGGCGCGGGGGTCGGGGACGTGGCTGGGGCCGGAACCTCGATCACGCCTGACGGTTCGGTGATCGTCTTTCGTGCCAAGGACGCCAGCCTCAACCCGGTGGGCGATGGATCTGACAACGGCGACAAGTTCCAGTACTACCGCTATGACGACCGCGATCGCTCGCTGGTCTGCGTCTCCTGCCCGCCTGACGGCTCGCCGGCGGATCGCGATGTGCCGCCGGGGATGCTCTCCACCGGCGGACAGATCGGCGCCAACACCACGCCGCTGGCCGACGACGGCACCCTCGTCTTCAAAACCACCGAAGGGCTGGTGGGAGCCGACCAGAACACCACCGGGGTTGGTCAGGACCCAAGGTCGGGCGCTGACCTCTATGAGTGGCGCGACGGCAGGCTGCTGCTGGTCACCGACGGCCTCACCGCCTGGCCGAGCAGCGAACCGCCGGCCCTGAACGGCGTCAATCGCAGTGGCCGCGACGTCTTCTTCACCGCCCCGATCCAATACACCCAGGACGCCCTCGACGCCTACAACCGCCTCTATGACGCCCGCATCGGCGGCGGCTTCGAGTTCCCACCGCCGCCCAAGCCCTGCCCCTTGGAGGTCTGCCAGGGCACGCCGAAGGGGGCGCCCGAAGAAGAGCCTGCGGGGACGGCGAACTTCTCCCGACCCGACAGCGCCAAGAGCGTCCGGGCCAAGAAGAAAGCTCACAAAAAAACCCAGCAGAAGAGGCGCCATAAGAAGAAGCACCAGCACAAGAAGAGCCAGCGCAAAGCCAACGACAGTCGGAGGACGGCCCGATGACCCTGCGACGCATCGCACTTCTCACCGTCCTTTCCGCCCTCGCCGCCATGAGCTTCGCCGGATCGGCCTCCGCGGCGACGGTCTGGAACGTCGACCCCCATCACAACGAGACCAACTTCCCCCCTGGCGGGACCGGGCAGCTGTGGTTCGACGTCAACAACGTGGGCTCAACCAACAGCAGCGGAGAGATCACCCTGACGGTGAACCTGCCCAAAGGCCTGACCCGCAAAAAAGTGTTTTCGAATCAAGGCGAGCAGCTGTTCGAGGTCAAATGGAGCTGCCCGGGGTCGGTGGGCGCAAGCTCTTTCACCTGCACCACCTCCGACGTGGTCCCCCGCCATCGCCTCACCCGTACCCTGATCCTCGTGCTCAGCGTGGCACCCGACGCGCTTGACCCACGCACCGTCTCGGTCAAGCTCAAAGGCGGCGGCGCCGAAGCCGAAGCCAGAGCCAAGGAGCTGATTGACGTCAACCCGGCGCCGGCGAGCTTTGGCGTCTTGCCCGAGACTTTCGCGCCGGACTTCTTCAAGGCGGATGGCACCACTCCCGAACGCGAATCTGGCGCTCATCCTGACCTCGCCACCTTCCCCTTTGACTTCAACTCGATCTCGCGCACCGACGAGGGCAGCTACTTCGAAGAACAGAAGGTCGAGGCGGAGAGCATCCGCGACCTCCACGTCGACCTGCCGCCGGGCTTCGTCGGCGCACCGACCGCGGTCGGCGAGTGCAGCCCGGCCGTCTTCACCTTCGGCAACTGCCCTCCCTCGAGCCAGGTCGGCCGCTTTGACGCGTCGCTCTACGCCCTCACCAGCGCCTCCCCCTACTTCAACCTCACCAGCCCCGTCTACAACCTCTCCCACCCCAGGGGCGTGGTTACCGACCTCGCCTTCACCTTCGTCGGCAACCCGGTCCACATCAAAGCATCGCTGGACCCGGCAAACCATTACGCGATCACCACCGAAGTCCCTTCGATCAACGAGACTCTGCCGCCCTTCAATCAGCAGTTGACCCTCTGGGGCATCCCGGCCGACCACAGCCACGACTCCGAGCGCTGTGGGTTCAACGGCGGCGGCGACACCTCCGAAGAATGCTCCACCGACGCCGAGGCCAAGCCCTTCCTGACGATTCCCTCCCAGTGCGAATCAGACAACGTGATGCGCCTGCACCACTATGACTCCTGGCAGAACCCCGGTGACTTCGGCCCCGAGATCGACTACGCCCTGCAGGGCCCGCTCACACACGAAACCGAAAAGATGACCGACTGCGACAAACCGCGTTTCGAACCCGAAGTGGAAATCGAACCGACCGGCAAGCAGGCCAACACTCCGACCGGCCTCGACGTCCACGTCAAGATCGCCCAAAACGAAAACCGCAATGCTCTGGCGACGCCGCCGGTGAAGCGCTTCACGGTGCGCCTGCCACAGGGGATGAGCTTCTCGCCCTCCTTCGCCGACGGCCTGCAGAGCTGCACCCTGGCGCAGATGAAGCTGGGCACCAACGAGGCGATCCAGTGCCCCGATGCCTCGCGGATCGGCGAAGTGACACTCTCGACCCCGTTGCTGCCGAAGGCGGCAGAGGGCTCGATGTATCTGGCCGCCCAGGGCGACAACCCCTTCGGATCGCTCTTCGCCCTTTACCTGGTCCTCCACGACACCGAAGAACGCGGTGTCCTGATCAAGATTCCGGGCAAGATCGAAGTCGATCAAGCAACGGGGCAGATCACCACTGTCTTCAACGACACCCCGCAGTTCCCCTTCGATGACCTGACCTTGAAGTTTCGCTCGGGCCCCCGCGCTCCGCTGGTCTCTCCGCCCACCTGCGGCAAGCAGACGATCGGGGTGGAAGTCGCCTCCTACGCCCAGCCCCAGAACCCGGTGGATGCCTCCAGCACATATGAGGTGACCGAAGGGCCAAACGGCACTTCCTGTCCGCCCGACTTGGCACGCAGGAACTTCACGCCGAAGTTCAGCGGAGGCACCCTCAACCCGGTCGCGGGTTCCTACGCGCCGTTTCTCTTCCGCCTCAGCCGCGAGGACTCAGAACAGGAGCTGAGCCAGGTGACGACGATCCTGCCGCCAGGGCTGGTGGCCAAGATCGCCGGCGTGCCCTTCTGTCCCGATCAGGTGATCAGCTCGATCTCCACCGCGGAAGGCACCGGCACCAACGAGCTGAACCACCCAGCTTGCCCGGCCGCCTCTCAGATCGGATCGGTCTCGGCGGGCCTCGGCGCAGGCCCCGGCCCCAACTACTTCCCGGGCAGGGTCTACCTCGCGGGCCCCTACAAAGGCGCTCCGCTCAGCCTGGCGATCGTCGCCCCGGGCCTCGCCGGCCCCTTCGACCTGGGCAATGTCCTGGTCAGGGCCGCCCTCTACATCGATCCCGACTCGACCCAGGTCAAGGCGGTCTCAGACCGCTTCCCAACGATCCTGCACGGGGTGATCTTGCGGGTCAGGGACGTCAGGCTCAGAGTCGACCGCCCCCAAACCACGATCAACCCGACCAGCTGCTCGGCGATGTCGGTCAACGCCCTGGTCAGCGGAGTGGGGGGGAGCCTCGCCTCCACGGCAGATGACTCGCTCTTCCCGGTGGTGACTCCCTTCCAGGTGGGCAGCTGTGGCGATCTCGACTTCAAGCCCACGCTCGGCCTGCGCCTCTTCGGCGGCACCCACCGTGGATCGCACCCCAAGCTGAAGGCAACGGTCCGCTTCCCGGCGGGTGGAGCAAACACGGCCGCAGCCTCGGTCGCTCTGCCTCGCTCGGAGTTCCTCGACCAGGGTCATATCGGCACCGTCTGCACCAGGGTGCAGTTCGCCGCCTCGTCCTGCCCGCAGGCATCGATCTACGGCACCGTCAGTGCAAGGACGCCATTGCTGGACGAAGAGCTGCAGGGCAACATCTACCTGCGCTCCTCGAGCCACCAGCTGCCCGACCTCGTCGCCGCCTTCAGGGGAGGCCGGATCGACGCCAACCTGGTGGGACGCGTCGACTCGGTCAACGGGGGGATCCGCAGCTCCTTCGAATTCGTCCCCGATGTCCCGGTCACCTCGGCCACCTTCAGCTTCTTCGGAGGATCGAAGGGCCTGCTGGTCAACAGCCGAAACATCTGCAAGGCACCGGGCAAGGCAACAGCCAAGTTCACCGGCCAAAACGACGACGTAGTGACCCTGCGGCCGACCTTGAAGAGCGCCTGCGCCAAGGCCAAGAGGAAGGCCAAGGCAAAGCGCTCGACCAGGTAACGCCGATTGCCCAGCTGACGCTGAGCGCGGTGCGCTGACAGACTCCAGCGCCGTGGAACGTCTACCTCGTGGCCGTCACGGCTTGCCCCGCGAGTTCGTCGCGCAGAATCAGCGTGAGCGGCTGCTCGCCGCGCTGGCCGAGTGCCTGGAGGAAAAAGGCTACGACCGCACGACGGTCTCCTCGATCGGCAAACGCGCCGGTGTCTCCAAGAGCGACTTCTACAAACAGTTCGAGAGCAAGGACGCCTGCTTCATCGCCGCCTATGACGACGCGGTCGAGCGGATCCGGGCGAAGGTCCTCGCCGCCTGCGCTGAGCGCAAGGACTGGGCCTCCGGGGTCCTCGCCGCGCTCGCCGACCTGCTCGACCTGCTCGCCGCCGAGCCGGCCCAGGCCCAGCTCGTGCTGGTCGAGGGCCTGCGCGCCGGGCGTGGCGTCTACGACCGCTACCAGGCCGCCCTGCAGAGCTTCGTGCCCTATCTGCGCGACGGGGCGCCGTCGCCGGAGGGGGGCTCGCGGCCCCCGGCGGCGACCGACGAGGCCGTGGTTGGCGGGATCGCTTCGCTGCTCGCGCGCCGCGTGCTCGCCGGCGAGACCAAGACGATGCCCGGGTTACTGCCGGAGATTGCGGAGTTTGCGCTGACCCCCTACGTCGGCACTGCCGAGGCGCGCCGCATAATCTCGGGTCGATGAGCGACCCGACGGCAGCGGCTGCAGGTCCGCAGGGTGGGGGGACCGCCACGGCGGTGGACGGCGTGCTGCCCTCGCAGGCGCTGAGCGAGGCGATTGCCGCCGACTGGGTCAGCTCCGGCGACTACCGGATCCGCCCCGAGGCGATCCAGCCGGCCAGCATTGACCTGCGGCTCGGCGACCACGCCTGGGCCCTGCGCTGCTCGTTCCTGCCCGACGTCGACTCGACCGTCGAGGAGAAGATCGAGGGCCTCGCCTTCCAGCGGATCGACCTGCGCGACGGCGCCGTGCTCGAGCGCGACCGTCCCTACCTGGTGCCGCTGATCGAGGAGCTGGCGCTGCCCGAGGACGTGCGCGCCAAGGCCAACCCGAAGAGCTCGACCGGGCGGCTCGACGTCTTCACCCGGGTGCTGACCGACCGCCACCACCGTTTCGACGAGATCCGCGCCGGCTACCGGGGCAAGCTCTACCTGGAGATCGTGCCGCGCTCCTTCGCGATCCAGGTAAAGACCGGTCTCTCGCTCAACCAGCTGCGCCTCGCCCGCGGCGACGTGCGGCTCAGCGACGGGGAGATCCGCGCCCTGCAGGACGAGTTCCCGCTGCTCTACCTCGACTCCCACGCCCTGCGCGAGTCCGAGCTGGCGCTGGCCGAGGGGCTCTTTCTCAGCGTCGACCTCTCCGGGCCGAGCGACCGCATCGTCGGCTACCGGGCGAAGAAGAACAGCCTGCCGATCGACCTCTCGCGGATCCGCGCCTACCGCTGGACCGACTTCTGGGACCCGGTCTTCCCCGAGGCCGGCTCGAAGATCGTGCTCGAGCCGGAGATCTTCTACCTGCTGCTCTCGGCCGAGGGCGTCTGCATCCCGCCCCAGATCGCCGCCGAGATGATGGCCTACGACCCGACCGCGGGCGAGCTTCGAACCCACTACGCCGGCTTCTTCGACCCCGGCTTCGGCTACGACCCGGCCGGCGACCGCCACGGCAGCCGCGCCGCGCTCGAGGTCCGCGCCCGCGACGTCTCCTTCATGGTCGAGCACCGCCAGCCGGTCTGCAAGCTGGCCCTTGAGCGCACCAGCGCGCCGGCCGAGCGGCTCTATGGCCAGGACCTGGGGTCCAATTATCAAGGTCAGGTGACGATGCTCAGCAAGCACTTTGAGGAGCAGGGGGCGGGGGGAGGGTCGGTGACCCCTCCCGAAACGCGCGGCTAGCGCCGCGCTTGAGTGTTTCGGGAGGGGTCACCGACCCTCCTTCCAACCCGCTGCTCGTTCTCCGAGCTGCGTGTCCGGGTCGTGTCTAGGATTTAGCTGTGGCTGAGCGGATTTGGCAGGTTTATCTCTCCGGGGAGATTCACTCGGACTGGCGGGAGCGGATTGAGGTGGGGGTGCGGGAGGCTGGGCTGGCGGTTGAGTTCTCGGCGCCGGTTACTGACCACGCTGCCTCGGACGATGCTGGGATTGGCACCCTGGGTGAGGAGAGCACTCCCTTTTGGCGCGATCACATGGGGGCCGGGGTCAACGCGATCCGTACTCAGACCCTGATCCGGGACGCTGACGTCGTGGTCGTCCGCTTCGGGGACAAGTACCGGCAGTGGAACGCGGCCTTCGATGCCGGCTTCGCGGCTGCGCTGGGCAAGCCGGTCGTCACCCTGCACGACAGCGAGCTCGACCATGCGCTGAAGGAGGTCGACCGCGCTGCCCAGGCCACGGCGCGCACGGCCGAGCAGGTCGTCGACGTGCTGCGCTACGTGATCGCCGGCAAGCTGCCTTAACACCGGCTCCGCCCGGCTTCATGCCCGTCGGGTTAGGGTGGGCGCACTGTGAGCGCTGCCGCCAACCGCGAGACGATCGAGCGCCTCTACGAGGCGTTCGGCCGCTGCGACGGCGCCGCGATGAGTGCTTGCTACGCCCCCGACGCGCGCTTTCGCGACCCGGCATTCGGCGACCTCGAGGGCAACGAGGTCGGTGCGATGTGGCGGATGCTGACCGCTCGCGCGACCGACCTGAAGATCGAGCTGGGCGAGCGCGAGGCCGATGACGAGGCCGGCTCCGCCCACTGGATCGCCCGCTACACGTTCTCCACAGGCCGCCCCGTCGTCAACGACATCCAGGCCAAGTTCCGCTTCGCCGACGGCCTGATCGCCGACCACGTCGACGACTTCGACTTCCGCAGCTGGGCCAAGCAGGCACTGGGCCCGACGGGGAATCTGGTGGCGGTATTGCCGCCGCTGCGCAAGAAGGCGCACGCCCAGGCCCGCGGCCGGCTCGACGAGTTCATCGCCGGCGAGAGTTCCGCGCACTCTGCCGGTCCGTAGCCTCCGCCGAACAGCGTGCGAACATACGTTCGTATGCGATGGGACGAACAGCGAGTCGAGAACGACCTGCGCCTGCCCGGCGTGGGGGACGGCACGACGGTGCGTACCTTCGACGCGCCGGAGGCGATGGGCGTCAACTTCCACGAGGTCCGAGCCCGCTCGGCGCTGAACCAGGTGCCCGGCGGCCGCTACGGCTTCAACTGGACCGTCAATCCTTTCCGAGGATGCAGTCATGCCTGTACCTATTGCTTCGCCAGGCGAACCCATGTCTTTCTCGACATGAACGCGGGCCGGGATTTCGAGCGAGAGATCGTGGTCAAGGTGAACGTGCCGGAGCTGCTGAGGAACGAGCTTGCTCGCGACGGCTGGAAGCGCGAGCTGGTGGCTCTTGGGACCAATACCGACCCCTACCAGTGGGTCGAGAGCCGCTACCGGATGATGCCGCCGATTCTCGCCGCGCTCGAGCAGGCGAACACGCCGGTCTCGGTGCTGACCAAGTCGCCGCTGGTGATGCGCGACGTCGAGATCTTCGCGCGGATGGCGAAGAAGCTGCCGATCTCGGTCAACCTCTCGGTGCCGACCCTCGACGAGGAGGCCTGGCGCGCGACAGAGCCGCATACACCGAGCCCCTTAGCCCGCCTCGACGCGGTCGCCGAGCTGCGTCGCCGCGGTATCGACTCCGGCGTCCTGATCGCCCCGCTGATGCCCGGCATCAACGACAGCCCTGAGCAGGTCCAGCCGATCGTGGACCGCGCCAGGGAGGCCGGCGCCAGCTTCCTCGGCGGCGTCGCCCTCCACCTCCGCGACGAGGTCAAGGACGTCTTCTTCGCCTGGCTGGAGCAGAAACGCCCCGACCTCCTGCCACGCTACGAGGCCCTCTATCGTGGCCGCTCCTACATGCAGCCCTCCGATCGGGCCAAGCTCACCCGCCGCGTCCGTGGCTGGGGCCGAAGCACCCCAAGCAGCAGAGGCCGCTCGAAGGCTGCCGTGCCGCCTCCCCAACCGCGCCTTTTCTGACAGTTCCGTCCAAGTATCAGCACCCATAGCGCACCACCCGTGCAGACTTATCGCTCAGTGTCCAAGGCATGCACTTCGAGCACGCGGGACCCGCAACCGGCGTACTGGGCACGTTGGCGACATCGATTGGCTTCGGCCTGGTTGTTGGAGGATTCCTTGGGGGCGCGATCAGCTTCGCCATGACCCATTCAGAGAAGTCCGCTGAGAAATGGACTCTGATCGGCGGCTACTGCGGCTCCCTTTTTGCTTTGACGTTGCTGGCAATTGATATCGTTATGAGGGCTTTTGTCTGAGGAAATGAAGAGACTGGTCCGGAACGCCCACATCGGGATCGCGGTGGGTGTCGCCGTCCTGGTGGTCGGCTTTTGGCCCGCTCACAACAGCGAAGACGCAGTTGCGGCCCTCGGGATGGTGGGATTCTTCACCGCCCTCGGGGTCTGCTTTGGCCTCAGCTATCGCGATGAGCGGGCGCGCCACAAAGGCGCGCCACGGTCCGACTAGATGTAGTTCCTAAGCACGTTGTTCATCCGGACCTCCTTGGAGGCTGGCGGTGTCGAAGCCCCAGCAACAAGGAGAACCGGATGAAGCTCCACGCTAACGCGCCCCTCGGCCCGAAGGGCAGGGCGATCATGGTCAGGCGAGTGCTCGAGGAGGGGATCGCGCTCGCGGAGGCGGCCGAGGCCGCCGGAGTGAGCGCGAGGACGGCCGGCAAATGGGTGCGCCGCTACCGGGCCGAAGGAGAGGCCGGCCTGCTCGACCGCAGCTCCGCGCCGAAGCACGTCCACAACGCCACCCCAGCCGATCGGGTCGAGGCGATAGCCGCCCTGCGCCGCCTGCGCCTGACCGGACCGGAGATCGCCGAGACCCTGGAGATGGCCACCTCCACCGTCTCGGCGGTACTGAAGAGGATCGGCTTGGGCAAGCTCTCCCGCCTGGAGCCCGAAGAGCCGATCCGCCGCTATGAGCGCTCCCGGCCCGGTGAGCTGATCCATATCGACGTCAAGAAGCTGGGGCGGATCGGCCCTCACGGGGCCGGCCATCGCATGCTCGGGCGCAGCTGGGCAAAGGAAGGACACACCCGCACCGACGCCGAGGGGGTGCGGCGGCTGCAGACAGGCTGGGAGCGGGTGCATGTCTGCGTCGATGACGCCACCCGCCTCGCCTACGTCGAGGTTCTGCCGGACGAGAAGGCAAAGACCGCGATCGCCTTCCTGAGGCGAGCCCTCGCCTTCTACCGATCTCACGGCATCACGGTGGAGGGGCTGATGACAGACAACGGCTCCGCTTACCGTTCCGCCGCCCACGCCCTGGCCTGCCGAGCGATGGGGGTCAAGCACATCCGCACCCGGCCCTACCGGCCCCAGACCAACGGCAAGGCCGAGCGCTTCATCCGCACGATGCTGCGCGAGTGGGCATACGCCGCCGTCTACGGCTCATCGCCAGAGAGGGCCGCGGCCCTCTCTGGCTGGATCGAGCGCTACAACTACCGCAGAAGACACGGCGCCCTCGGCCACCGCCCGCCTATTCAGCGGCTACGGGAGCTCAGCCGGAACAACGTGGCTGGCATCTACAGCTAGCCCTCGTCCAGATCGGAGAACAGGCACTCCTCGGGCGCTTTGTCATCCCTGAACCGGTGGAACCTCCCGCCGTGTCTGATCCGGCCCGCGGCCGCGTGGTCGTAGCCGATCTCGATCACCAGCTCGGGTCGCAGCTCCACCCACTCGAGGTCGCGGCCGCCGGTCCAGCGGCTCGGCTCGGCGGTGCCGGCCTCGCCCGTCTCCAGGGGTTCGAGCAGCGTCCGCAGGCTCCGTTTCGTCTCCTGGCTGAAGCCGGAGATGTGGCCGACGGAGCGCAGCTCGCCGCCGTCGTAGAGGCCGAGGATCAGCGAGCCGACCGTGCCCTCCTCCTTGCCCGGTCGCCAGCCCATCACCACGCAGTCGATCGTGCGCTCGCGCTTCACCTTCGCCATCCCTTTGCGCTTGCCGGGGATGTAGGGAGCGTCGAGCTGCTTGGCCATCGTCCCCTCGGTGCGGCGCAGCCACTCCTCCGCCTGGGCGGTGTCGAGGCTGAGCACGCTGGTCTCCACCGGGGTGCCCTCGAGCAGCCGCTCCAGCCGCTCGCGCCGCTCGGCGAACGGGGTCTCGAGCAGCGCCTCATCCCCCTCGGCGAGCAGGTCGAAGGCGACGAGGCCGGCGGGGATCTCCTTGGAGAGCAGCGTGATCCGCGACTCGGCGGGGTGGATGCGGCTCTGCAGGGCGTCGAATTCGATCTGGCCCTTGGCATCGCGGATCACCAGCTCGCCGTCGATCACGTAGCGCCCCGGGGGGAAGCTCAGCTCGGGGAAGTAGCGGGAGAGGTTCTTGCCCCCGCGCGACTGGATGTAGGAGTCGGCACCGTCGACGAAGACGATCGCCCGGAAGCCGTCGAGCTTCTGCTCATACGCCCATTCCTCGCCCAGCGGCAGCTCTTTGCGGGTCAGCGCCAGCTGCGGTTTGATCGGTGGGGCCAGCGGGAGGTTCACCTACCCGACAGTTTGCCGTGTAGACGGCTAAGCGGTTTCCAGCGCCTGCTGCCGCGCCCGCGCCTCGCGCGGGTCGGGGATCGGTACGGCGGCCAGCAGCTGCTTCGTATAGGCGTCCTGGGGCCGCTCGCAGACCTGGTCGGCCGGGCCCTGCTCGACGATCTTGCCCCTGTACATCACCGCGATCCGGTCGGAGACGTGGCGGACGACGCCGATGTCGTGGGCGACGAAGACGTAGGTGAGGCCGAACTCGGACTGCAGCTCGGAGAGCAGGTCGAGGATCTGGGCCCGGATCGAGACGTCGAGGGCGGAGACCGGCTCGTCGGCGATGATCAGCTTCGGCCGCAGCGCCAGCGCCCGGGCGATCCCGATCCGCTGCCGCTGCCCGCCGGAGAACTCGTGCGGGAAGCGGTCGTAGTGCTCGGCGGAGAGGCCGACGCGGTCGAGCAGGCCCTGCACCTCGCGGCGCAGCTCGGCACCCTTTGCCTCGCCCTGTACCCGCAGCGGCTCGCCGACGATCTGACCGATCCGCTTGCGCGGGTTGAGCGAGGCGTAGGGATCCTGGAAGACCATCTGCATCTGGCGCCGCAGCGGCCGCATCTGGCGCCGCGAGAGCCCGGCGATCTCGCGTCCCTCGAAGCGGACCGAGCCCGCGCTCGGCGCGAGCAGCTGCATGATCGTGCGCGAGAGCGTCGACTTGCCGCTGCCCGACTCCCCGACCAGGCCGAGCGTCTCTCCTTGCCGGACGCTGAGGCTGACGCCGTCCACCGCGCGCACCTGGTCGACCTCGCGATTGAAGAGCAGCCCGTGCTTGACCGGGAAGTGCTTGACCAGGTCGGTGACCTCGAGCAGCGGCTCGCTCTCGCGCCGCGCCCGCAGCGGCGGCGCCGCGTCGAGGCGGACGACGGCGTCGAGCAGCTTGCGGGTGTAGGGATCGGCCGGCGAGTAGAAGATCTGGTCGAGCTCGCCGCGCTCGACGATCACCCCCTCGTGCATGACCAGCACCCGGTCGGCGACCTCGGCGACGACGCCGAGATCGTGGGTGATCAGGATCGTCGCCAGGCCGCGCTCGCGGTTGAGCCGCGCGAGCAGGACGAGGATCTGCGCCTGCACGGTGACGTCGAGCGCCGTCGTCGGCTCGTCGGCGATCAGGACTTCCGGCTCCAGCGCGAGCGCCATCGCGATCATCGCCCGCTGCCGCATCCCGCCTGAGAACTGGTGCGGGTAGTCGTCGACGCGCCGGGCCGCGTCCGGGATGCCGACCGAGTCGAGCAGCTCGATCGTGCGCTCCCGCGCCTCGCTTCCGCTCACCCCCGGCCGGTGGGCGCGGATCGCCTCGGCGACCTGCCAGCCGATCTTGTAGACCGGGTTGAACGAGGTCAGCGGGTCCTGGAAGACCATCGCGACGCGCTCGCCGCGGACGCTGCTCAGCGCCTCGTCGTCGGCATCGATCAGCTCGTCGGTGCCCAGCTTCACCGAGCCCTCGATCCGCGCGTTGGGGGAGCGGGTGAGGCCGAGGATCGTCTGCGCGGTGACGCTCTTGCCCGAGCCCGACTCGCCGACGATCGCCAGCACCTCTCCCGGCTCGAGGTCGAAGGAGACGCCGTCGACCGCCTGCACCCGCCCGCCTTCGGTGACGAAGCCGACCCGCAGGTCGCGCACGCAGAGCAGCGGCTCGCTAGCCATTGGCCGAGCTCCCCAGCCTTATCCGCGGGTCGAGCCAGGCGTAGGCGATGTCGACCAGCGTGTTGAAGAGGACGACGAAGAAGGCGCCGAAGAGGACGATCGCCAGGATCGGCGGCAGGTCGGTGTTGGCGAGCGCTTCGAAGGCGTACTGGCCGACGCCGTTGAGGTTGAAGATGCTTTCGATCAGGATCGCGCCGCCGAGCAGCGCCCCGAAGTCGAGCCCGAAGAGGGTGACGACCGGGATCAGCGAGTTGCGCATCACATGACGCCCCATCACCCGCCGCTCGCTCAGCCCCTTGGCCCGCGCCGTGCGCACGTAGTCCTCGTTCATCACGTCGAGCATGCTCGAGCGCAGTACCCGGCTGTAGAAGCCGGCGTAGAGGATCGCCAGGGTGACCCAGGGCAGGATCAGGTGGTAGGCCCAATCGAGCGGATCGACGCCGAGTTCGACGTAGCCGCCGGAGGGGAAGATTTCGGTCTTGTAGGTGAGGTAGTTGAGGAAGATCGCGGCGAGCCAGAAGACCGGCATCGAGATCCCGGCCACGGCGATCACGGTCAATGCCCGGTCGAGCCAGCCACCCGCTCGCACCGCCGAGAGGTAGCCGAAGAGGATGCCGAAGAAAAGCCAGATCACCGCCGCGCCGATGCAGAGCGAGAAGGTGGCCGGGATGCCTTCGAGGATCCGTTCGTTGACGTTTTCGCGCCCCTGGTAGGAGATCAGGTCGCCGCTGAAGACCTTGCGCATCATCGTCAGGTACTGCTGCGGCAGCGAGTCGTCGAAGCCCCATTCCTCGGTGATGTTGGCGACCAGCGTCGGCGTCGGGTTCCTGCCGGCCATGCTGCGAGCAGGGTCGGAGTTGGGGATCACGTTGAAGATCAGGAAGGTGAGGACCGAGACGGCGAAGAGCACGGCGACCATGCCGATCAGGCGCCTGAGCACGAAGCTGGCCACTAGGGCGCGATCCCCTCGATCGTCTCGCTGCCCTGGGGTGCGCTGAGCCCGCTATGGGCCTCGAAGCGGATTTTGGACTTCGGGTCGAGCGCGTCGCGCAGGCCGTCGCCGAAGACGTTCACGGCCAGCACGGTGAGCAGGATCATCGTGCCGGGGATGATCGTCAGCAGCGGGGCGCTGGTGAGCAGGTTCTGGCCCGCGGCAAGCATCGTGCCCCAGGAGGCATTGGGCGCCTGCACGCCGACGCCGAGGTAGGAGAGGGCCGACTCGAGCAGCATGTTGTTGGCAACCGCGAGGGTGAAGAAGACGATGATCGTCGACCAGAGGTTGGGCAGCAGCTCGCCGAGCATCACCCGCAGCGGGCCGGCCCCCTGGGCCACCGAGGCCTCGACGAACTCCTTCTCGCGCAGCGAGAGGACGTCACCGCGGATCGGCCGCGCCATGTACGGGGTGTAGACGAGGCTGATGATCAGGATCGGGATCCAGATCGAGCTGCCGGAGAGGTGAAGCGGGCCGATCTGCAGGCCGCCGACCGCGAGCGTCAGGCCGAGGGCGATCCCCAGCAGCAGCACCGGGAAGGCCCAGATCACGTCCATCGTCCGCGAGATCGCCGCATCGGTGGCGCCGCGGAGGTAGCCGGCCATGAGGCCGAGAACCGTCGCCAGCACGGTGGTGATCAGCGCCGAGACGATGGCGACGAAGAGCGAGACGCGACCGCCGTACATCAGCCGCACCATCTCGTCGCGGCCGAGGCGGCCGTCGGCGCCGAGGAAGAACTCGCCGCCGGCGCCGAGCCAGACGGGGCCTATCGGCCGGCCTTCGGGATTGACGACGTCGCGCTTCTCGCCGTCGACTTCGATCTCCTGCAGGGTGTGGGTGTCGTTGGGCCCCGTGTGGGCGACCTCGTTGGCCCAGAGCGGCGCCGCGAGGACGAAGACGACGATCAGGACGAAGAGGCCGAGGAAGCCGAGCGCGACGCGGTTGCGCCGCAGGCGCCGCAACGCCAGGCGCCACGGGCTGATGCCCGCCGGGCCCGCCGCGGCGATCGACTCCGGAGCCACGCTCGTAGTCTGAAGCAGAGCCTGGCGGCTACTTGAGCTGGAAGCTGGTCAGGTCCTGGCCGAAGGTGGGGTTGAAGATCACCTTGTCCAGGTCGATCGCGCTGGAGACGAAGGTCGAGAGGGTGTTGTTCCCGTAGGGCACCCACGGCGCTTCTTCCATGTATTCCCTGTCGAGCTCGGCGTATTCGCTTTCCTGCTCCGGCCCAAGCGTCTCTTCGGCCAGCCTGGCGATCTTCTCGTTCAGCGCCGGAACGTCGATCTGGGCGAAGTTCGTGTTGAAGGTCGGGTAGATGCTTTCGCCGGCCAGCTGCGGCTGGAAGAAGTCGTTGGGATGCGGGTAGTCCTGGACGAATGCGACCCAGCCGGTGTCGAGGTCCGGCGTCGAGAGGTTGCCGATCACGGTGTAGTAGCTGTTCGCGTCGAGCGTCTTCAGCTTGGCGTTGAAGCCGAGCTTGTCGAGCACGTCTGCGTAATAGGCAGCAGCTTCGTCGTTGGGGCTTTCGTTGTCGGTCCAGACGGTGATGTCGCGATCTGACGGGTTGGCTTTGGCAAGCAGCGCCTTGGCTTTGGCCATGTCGTACGGGTAGAGGTCGAACTCCTTGTGGCCGGGCACGCCGGGGGGGAGGATCTGGTGCGTGGCGGTGAGCGAGCCCGAGTAGATCCGTTCCAGGGCCTCCGTGTTGACCGCGTAGTTGACCGCCTGGCGCACCTCGAGGTCGTCGAAGGGCGGCTCGGTCGTGTTCATCCAGAAGTAGTAGACGTTGATCGGCCGGTCGACCCGGAATTGGGTCCCTTCGTATTTATCCTTGATCGACGCGTACTGATCGGCGGGCACCAGCGACTGCATCCAGTCGGTCCTGCCCTGCTCGACGTCGTTGACCATGGTGGAGTCGTTGTGGACGACGCTGATCTCGATCTTGTTGACGTGGCCGCTCGGCACCTCCGGCACCAGCTTCGCGTTGGCCTTTGCCCAGTACGGGTTGCGCTCGTAGGACCAAGCACGCCCCGGCTCGACTTTGGTTATCGCGTA
This sequence comes from uncultured Solirubrobacterales bacterium, assembly GCA_963702065.1. Classification (GTDB taxonomy): domain Bacteria; phylum Actinomycetota; class Thermoleophilia; order Solirubrobacterales; family 70-9; genus VRUE01. The sequence goes on along the minus strand of OY969705.1, from coordinate 2,025,826 downwards.
GGGCCCGGTGCCGGGGGGCGGATCGGCGGTGAGGTTCTTGGCCGGCGTGTCGGGGGGCAGCAGAGCGGCAAAGAGCAGCCCGAGCTCGTTGGTGAAGGTGCCGCGCGGTTTGACCAGGTCGATGACGATCTCACCCGTCTCGTCGTTGGTCTTGATGCCGGCAATGCCGCCACTCTTCGTCTTGGCGAATTTTTCCGCCCCGACGATGCCGGAGTAGAAGGTGGTGCCGGCCGAGTTGAGCTTGAACAGCCGTTCGATCGAGCTGGCGAAGTCGGAGGCCTTGACCGGGGTGCCGTCGGAGTACTTGAGGCCTTTCCGCAGGGTCAGCGTGTAGGTCTTGCCGCCGTTGCTGATCTTGGGCAGGCTCTCGGCGAGGGCGGGGACGACCTTGCTGCCCTCCTCACCGTCGGCGTGCGCGTAGGTCAGCAGCGGCAGGTAGGTGTCGTACATCGCCGTCCAGCCTTCGAGTTCGTAGGAGAGCGCCGGGTCCAGGTATTCCGGGAACAAGGCGTAGCTGGCCGTCAGCGTGCCGCCCTCTTTGCCGCTCGAGCTGCCGCAGGCAGTGAGGCCAAGAGCAGAGACCAAAGCAACGACAAGCACCAGCGCAACGAGACCAGACTTTCTCAACTGACGACCTCCGAATCGGATCGGGCTTGCGGGCGACTCCCTCCCACTGGAATCAGCTCCACCATAATCTCCTCTTCGGCGTTAAGGCCCTTTTGACCTGTTTTTTCCCTCTGTTCTGGCCATTTGGTCCCCATCAGGGCGGCGGCGATGGCGACGATCGCCAGTACGCCGATGCCGGCGACGAGGAAGGTGGCGCGGGGGTCGATCGCGGTGGCGATCAAGCCGCCGACCAGGTAGCCGACCCCCGGCATCGCCGCCCCGATCGACTCCAGGACGCTCATCACCCGCGCCTGCATGCCGGCCACGGTCAGCTCCTGCACGGCGCTGATCACGCTTACCCACTGCACGCCGTTGCCGGCACCGCCGACGACCGAGGCGGCACAGGCGAAGGCCAGCGTCGGCGCCACGGCCAGGCCGAGATAGCCGGCCCCGACGGCCAGGGTGCTGAAGAAGAGCAGGACTGGCAGCGGCGCCCGCCGCACCGCGGCGAAGAGGATGGCGCCGAGGACCATGCCGACGCCCCAGCTGGCCAGGAGCAGGCCGTAGCCGGAGTCGCCGGCGCCGAGGGTCTCCTTCGAGTAGATCACCTCGATCGGGATCACCGCGGCAAAGAAGATGAAGGCGGCGCCCTGGGCGACCAGCAGGCGTCGCAGGGTGGAGCGCTCCCGGATATAGGCGAGCCCGGCGCGGACGCGGTCGCGGACCCGGCCGGGATCGGGCTCGGCCTGGGGCAGCGTGCCGGCGGTGAGCAGGATCCAGGCGATCGCGTAGAAGGAGGCGGCGTCGAGCAGCAGCGCCGACTGCACGCCGAATCCGGCGACGATCAGCCCGGCGATTCCCGGGCCGAGCGCGGCGCTGCCGGTGAAGGCGACGTTGAGCACGGCGTTGCCTGCGCGCAGCTCTCCGTGCGGCTCGAGTGAGGCGGCGACGACGGCGCGGGTCAGGGCCCGACCGGTCAGGGCGAGGGCGCCGTCGACCGTGGCCAGCGCGATCACCCCGACCAGCAGGAAGCCGTCGCCGGCGAAGAGCGCCAGGGCGCCAAAAGCCGCCGCCTCGCCGCAATAGATCACCGGCAGGGCGAAGCGCGGCGGCGGCTGCTCCACCTTCGCGACCAGGATCGGCGCGATCAGGGCCGGCAGAAATCGCGTGCCGAGGAAGAGTCCGGCGGTCGCCATGGCGCTCCCGGTGCGGTCGAAGACGAGCACCGAGAGGGCGACGATTCCCATCCAATCGCCCAGCTCGTTGACCGCGTAACTGGCGGCCAGGCGCCGAAATTGCGGTTTTTTGAGGGGATCGGTTAGGCGCGCTTTACGCATGTCTGGCCGCACGAACTACTGCATTTATGCACAAGTTTTGCTGCAGATGCACAAGTTTCCGCCGAGTTGTGCTACAAAGTTGCCAGGCAATTGACGAGTTTCAGATCGCACTGCGCAATCTGAGGGTTTCAACGATCGAAGGGAAAAGGCACATGGGCTTTCATCACTAGATCTTTCAAAGCGAGCGGGCTGTGCCCCGTTCGCACCAGTTTTTCCAGTTTTTGAAGGGCGTCCTCCGGGGCGCCCTTTGCTTTTTTCGGGGTCAAGCGGGTTTGGCCTTTGCGTCGATCTGGGCAAGTTCAGCCTTTTGGGCGACTCCTGGCAATGCGGCCAAGGTGCTTGCGGCTCCCCCGCGGGAGCAGTACTTTGAACGGCCCAAGTTGCGTTAGCTGCAAGCCAGTCGATCGCAACGCAGGGAAAGGCCTTCTGTCCATGAATCTTGTAGGCCACGGGAATTCCCACCCCTAGGACCTACCCCAAAGAACGCCATGCCCGACAAACGTCCCACCCGGTTTGCAATCGGCGTCATGATCGCCGGGCTGATCGCCACTGTGGCGCTTGGCATCTGGGATGCGTCCGAGTCCAACTGGGACCTGGCGCTCTTCGCCGTCCTGCTTTCCTTCTCGGTCTTCAGCTACCTGACCGCGGTCTCGACCGAGTCCAAGGTCAAGGTCTCCGGCACCTTCCTCGCCCTGGTCCTGGCGATGGTCTTCCTCGGCGGCACGCCGGCGGCGCTGATCGGCGTCGCCGCGATGCTCGTCGGCTGGCTCGCCCGCTGGCACGACGAGGGGCACTACCTGCTCAACAACATCCTCACCTACGCGGCCTTCCCGCTGCTCGGCGGGATCGCCTTCCACGAGGGGACGCAGGCGATCGGCCTGACGGCATCCGATCCCTCCTTCTACCTGCTCGTCTTCGCCCTCTTCCAGTTCGCCCTGCTGATCAACTTCGTGATGATCGCCGGCTACGGCTGCTACGTCGAGCGCGTCACCTTCGCCAGCAAGGTGCGGGTGCTGCCGGCAGTGCTGCCCTCCGAGTTCGCCAGCGCGATGCTCGCCGTCGCCGTCGCCTTCATCTTCCACATCATCGGCATCGCCGCGATCGCCCTCTTCGGCGTCGTCCTGATCACCTTCCAGTACCTGCTCGGCCAGCTGCTGCTCTCCCAGCAGCGTGCCGACGAGCTCGAGCGGCGCAGCAAGCAGCTGGCCAGCTTCCAGGTCGGGATGTTGAGCGCGATGCTGCGCACGCTCGACCTGCGGGACCAGATGACCGCGCGGCACTCGGCCGCGGTGGCCCGCTACTCGCGGGCGATCGCCCAGCGGGCCGGCTACTCGCGCCAGGAAGAGGAGCTCGTCCACATCGCGGCGCTGCTGCACGACATCGGCAAGTTCATCCTTCCCGACCGCATCCTCAAGGCCAACGTGCCGCTCACCGACGAGGACTGGATGCTGATTAAGCGCCATCCCCAGCAGGGCGCCCGCGTCGTCTCCTCGCTCGACGGCTACGGGCCGGTGGCGGACATCATCCTCGCCCACCACGAGCGGATCGACGGCAAGGGCTACCCGCGCGGGCTGGCCGGCGACGACATCCCGGAGCTGGCGCGGATCATCTCCGTCGCCGACACCTACGACGTGATGACCGCGCGCGACTCCTACCGCACGCCGATGTCGAGCTACGACGCGATCGTCGAGCTGCGGCGGGTCGCCGGCAAGCAGCTCGACCCGCGCTTCGTCGAGGTCTTCATCGAGCTGCTCGAGGGCAAGGACGTCTCCTTCGCCCACGGCGAGGCCGCCGACTTCGAGAAGGAGCTGGCGCTGGAGTCGCGGATCGAAGAGACCGCCGACCCGGCCGGCAACGCCAACCGCTTCGGCGTCCCCGGCGTCAGCGTCGGCTAGCGCGGTTCAGGCTCGCTTCTGGAAGATCGCCAGGTTGGCTTGATACACGGCCACCACCTGCGACCACGCGACCCGTAGCGGAAACGGAACCACGCTCTGGTAAGGGTCGGGCAGGACATCGTCTGCGTCCAGGAAGTCCGTGAGCTCATAGACGTGGCCGGACCGCTTGGCGGTGTCCAGGTAGTCGAACGGATCGGAGATGACCAAGCGTCCACCGGGCGCCACGCATCGCCAGGCCTCCTGCACGACCTCCGTCGGATTGGGGGTGGCATCGACCACGTTGAGCAGCAGCACGAGGTCCGCGGCGCCGTCGCGAAGCGGCAGGCGCCGCGCGTCGGCACAGACGAAGCCGAGCCGATCGGGCGAGAGCCGCCAGGGCAGCTCCGCCACGACCGGGCGGGTCCGTCGTGCTCGCAGGGCGAAGGTCAAGGCGGGGGATCCGTCTGGGTCAAACAGAATCCGCCGAGCCTCCTCCAGGGCGGCGGCGCCAAGGTCGACGCCGATCGTCCGCTCGGCACCCGCGGCGCTGATCTCGGCGGCCATCCGTCCGAGTTTGCAGCCGACGTCGACCGCCAGGCCAACGTCCGAAAGGTAGGGCCGGATCGCGTCGAGGACCGTGGCGTAGAAGATCTCGCTCGGCGCGTGCGCCGTGCCCACCTCGTGCCAGATCGACGGCGCGGCGGTCGAAGAGTCCGTTCGCTCGTCCGCGACGAACGCTCCGAAGTGGTGCTCGTGGTAGGTGGCGAACTCGCCGTCTTCGCGGTGATCGTTGAACGGCTGCAGGTCACCCCAGAGCAGGTGCGGCACCTCGCCCCGGACCCGATACTCCGTCTCGCACTCGGGGCAGACGCAGGTCAGCTCGTCACGACGCTGTACCGGTGCCCCGCAGCGCTGCCCAGGTACAGGTTCCGCGAGACATACGAGCTCGGCGATCATCCGGCGCGGACCTTAGTAGAAGGACCCGAGGTCGCCCAGCGCGCCCAGCCGGCCAGCGCGGCCCGGGCGGCGGCGAGCGATACGGTTCGGGCGATGCGTGCCGTCACCTTCCAGGCTCCCGGCGAGGTCCGGGTCGAGGAGAAGCCCGATCCCGAGGTCTCCGCCGCCGATGAGGCGCTGGTCCGGGTCGAGGCGAGCGGGATCTGCGGCTCCGACCTGCACATCTTCCACGGCCGGGTGCCGGTCGAGCCGGGCTTCACGATCGGCCACGAGTTCGTCGGCACGGTGCTCGCCGCCGGGCCCGACGTCGAGCGGGTCGCCGTCGGCGATCGGGTGCTGGGTTGCTTCCACACCGCCTGCGCCACCTGCACGCCCTGCCTGCGCGGCGACTACCACCGCTGCGACAACGGCCAGACCTTCGGCCACGGCTCGCACCTCGGCGACCTGCAGGGCGCCCAGGCCGAGCAGCTGCTGGTGCCGCGCGCCAACCTGACCCTGCGGCGGGTGCCGGAGGGGATGTCCGACGAGGTGGCGCTCTTTGCCGGCGACGTGATGGGCACCGGCTACCACGCGGTCGCCCACGCCGGCATGCGCTCGGGTGACACCGTCGCCGTGCTCGGCCTCGGCCCGGTCGGCCTCTGCGCGGTGCAGGCGGCGCTGGCCGGCGGGGCGACGAAGGTCTTCGCGGTCGACTCGGTCGAGCAGCGCCTGTCGATGGCCAGGGACTTCGGCGCGACGCCGGTCCACCTGACTGAGGAGGAGCCCAAGCGCGTGGTCCGCACGGCGACCGAGAAGCGCGGGGTGGACGTCGTCGTCGACGCGGTCGGCGATCCCGGGCCGCTGGCGATGGCGGTCAGCCTCGCCCGCGACGCCGGCACGGTCTCCGGCATCGGCGCCTACGCCGGCAAGGGCGAGGTGCCGCTGGGGTTGGCCTGGCTCAAGGGCCTGACCCTGCGACTCGGCCTCGCCAACGTGATCGCCCACGTCGACCGCGTGCTGGCCCTGATCGAGGCCGGCAAGCTCGACCCCTCGCCGCTCGTCACCCACCACATGAAGCTCGACGAGGCGGCCGAGGCCTACGCGCTCTACGACCAGCGCGAAGCGCTGAAGATCGTCCTCACCCCGTAACGCGCTGTCCGTGTATCGCCGGGACAAAGCGTTGCACCGCGACGACTGGCTCCGGGTGTAACGCGTAGTCCGTGGAATGGATGGACAAAGCGTTACGGCCGCCGTACATTGGGCGGGTGCGGGGGATGTCGATCGTTTGGTTGACAGCTGCGCTTTGGGCGTTGGTCTGCGCCGCGGGCGCCGCAGCCTGCTCCTGTGCGCCGCAGCCGCCGGGGGAGTCGTTGCGGGAGGCCGATGGGGCGGTGGTCGGGCGGCTGGTCAAGGTGCTGCCGCACGGGCCGCTGAACGCGGTCTTCCGCTACGAAGTCCTCCACGTCTACAAGGGCGCTGCCTCGATCGACCGGGGGCAGATGCTGGAGGTGCGCGGCGCGCGGCGGACCGCTGCCTGCGGCTTGCCGCGCCGCACCGACCGCAGCTACGGCCTCTTCCTCTCGCGCCGCAACGGGCGCTGGTTTGGCGGCATCTGCGGGGTGATCGCGCCCCGCAGGCTCCGCCTGGCCGAGCGGAACCAGTTAGCGGGATCAGCGCGAGCGCCGGTGCAGCCGGTCCTTTGCGGCTAGCAGCCGTTCGTCGGCCATCGCGTGCAGGACGGCCGGGTCCTCGAGGCCTTCGGCAACGCCGAAGGAGGCGCCCAGCGAGCCATCCGACATGCCGATCTGGCTGATCTCCTGGCTCAGGCGGGCGGCCGCGATTTCGGCGTCCTCGCGGCAGGTCTTCGGCATCAGCAGGGCGAACTCGTCGCCGCCGATGCGAAAGCTGTCGTCGGCCAGGCGCGACTCGTCGAGCAGCGCCGCGACCTGCTGCAGGGCCCGGTCGCCGGAGGGGTGGCCGAGCGTGTCGTTGATCTTCTTGAAGCCGTCGAGGTCGAGCAGGCAGAGCGAGAGCGGCCAGGCATAGCGCGAGGCGCGCGCGATCTCGACCGGCAGTCGTTCCTCGTAGGCGCGGCGGTTGAGCAGGCCGGTGAGCGCGTCGTGGCGGCCGCCGTGGACCTCGGCGGCGAAGAGGCTGGCGTGCGACATGTGGGCGGCGATCAGGCCGCTGAGCAGCTCCAGGGTCTCGACATCGCCGTCGTCGAAGTTTTGCGCCTGCGGTGAGTAGACCTTGAGCACACCGACCGTCTCGTCGTTGTGCACGAGCGGTACGCAGAGCATCGAGCGGGCGTTGACCCGCCGGCAGGCCTCGGTGTCGACGCGCGGATCGTCGGCGGTGTCGTCGCTGCGCAGCACCCTTCCTTCAGCGACGCAGAGGCCGGAGAGGCTGGTGGCCATCTTCAGGCGCACCCCGAGGAACGGAGTCGCCTCGCCGGTGGCGACGCGGTAGACCATCTCCTCGCCGTCGGCGATCTCGATCACCCCGGCATTCGCCCCGGTCAGCTCCTGACCGCGCGAGGCGATCAGCTGCATCACCGCGTCGAGGTCGAGGTCGCTGGCGGCGATCTCGGTCTGGGTCTGGATGATCGCCCGCAGGCGATTGCCGCTGCCGTCGGTCACCCGCCCCATATCGGCAGGACCTACCCAAAATTTAGGACTGAAACGCGCGCCTCAGCGTCTGTACGGGCCGCGAAAGGGAGGCGGCGCTGAAGGAATCGCCGACCAGGTACTCGCCCGACTCCGCTTGTCGCTGCTCCAGCGCGGCACCCGCTTGTGGTCGAGCGTCCGAGATGTTGCTTGAATTGATCTGAGCGGATCGAGTAGGTTCGCGCCGTGCCGATCCGCGGGAATTGCCAGTGATCTCGGTTCCGCTGCTGAAGAAAGACGAGGAGGAGCGCCCGCCGGCGAGAGATGACGGACTGCTGAGGAAAGCTCCCGCCGGACCACGTTGGCTTGCCGCTTCTGGCCGTCGCCGCAGGCGGCGGCGCTGGTTCCTCGACGGCGGCCGACCCGAGCCCGTTCCGTCTCACATCGGCCCACTCGAGCCACCCGAGGAGGACAAGCTGGGGATCTGCTGCTCGGGCGGCGGTATTCGCTCCGCGGCCTTCTCGCTCGGTGCCCTGCAAGCGCTGCAGCAGCGCGGGAAGCTGGAGGAAGCGGCGTACCTGGCGGCCGTCTCCGGCGGTTCCTACATTGCCGCGGCGCTCTCGATGGTTGCCAAGAAGGGGCCGGGGGACTCCAACGCCGAGCTCCTGCGCGAGCAGCCGCCCTTTGCGCCCAACTCGCCCGAGGAGCAGTACCTGCGCAATCGCTCCTCCTACATGGCGCCGACGCTGGCCGACAAGGTCTACCTCGGCTGGCGGGTCCTGCTCGGCCTGCTCTTCAACCTTGCCTTCATCGCCCTGCCGCTGATCGGCGCGGCGCTGATCGTCACCGGTCTCCTCTACGCCAAGGTCTTTCCGGACCTCGGCGGTCAGTGCACGGCGGCCACCTGCGCGGCGGACCCGCCGATCTGGACCTGGGTCGCTCCCCTCGGCGTGCTCCTGCTCAGCGCTATCTGCGGGCTGGCAACCCTGGTCGTCCGCTGGCGCAGCGATCGCCGCCAGCGCTTCTTCACGATCTGGTCGGTGCGGCTGCTCGTTGGCGCCGTCGTGCTGGCGTTGCTCCTGGTCGGATTGCCGAGCCTGGTCGATTGGCTTGACCACCTCGGCGCGGGGGGCAGCTCGGTCAAGCCCTCGCTGCTCGACAGCCTGAGCTCGATTGGCGTCAGCTTCGCGGCGCTGCTGGCCGGGGTAGTTGCCCAGGTCGCGCACCTGTTGAAGTCCAAGGAAGCCACCGAGAACCTGAACAAGGCCCAGAAGGCGGCCGGCAAGCTCGGCTCCGGGGTGAGGTTGACCCTGGCCTACGCCGCCGGTGCGCTGTTTGGGCCGCTGGTGCTGCTCTTGCTGGTCGCGATCGTGATCGCGGTGGGAATGAGTCAGGCCGGCAGCGATGGCCACGTCGACGGGCGCGTCATCGCCGTCGGTTTCGCCACGTTGGTCGCCTTCGCGGCTCTTTATCGCGTGGCCGACCTCGCCACCTGGTCGCTTCACCCGTATTACAAGCGCCGCCTGAGCAGTGCTTTCGCGCTCAAGCGGGTCAAGGAGGAGGACCTCACCGCGGCGGAGAGGGAACGGGTCGAGGCGCTTGCCGGCCCCGGGGGCGACGGCGATGACGGCAAGTCGGAATACGAGGGGCTTGCGATCGAGCGCGACTTCGGCGAATTGGTCTCGCTCTCCGACACGGAGCTGGACGAGGCCAAGGACCGCAGGTGGCCGACGCTGCTCGTCTGCGCGGCGGCCAACGTCTCCGATCCGGGGGCGACGCCTCCCGGGCGCCAGGTGACCAGCTTCACCTTCAGCGCGCACGCGGTCGGCGGGCCGCTGATCGGGGCGGTCGCTACCAAGGAGATGGAGGGTGCCTTCGAGGACAGGCGGCGGCGGCGCGACCTGACCCTGCCCGCGGCGGTGGCGATGTCCGGGGCGGCCGTCTCGCCCTCGATGGGCAAGATGACCAAGCGGCCGCTGACCTTCCTGATGGCCCTGGCCAACCTGCGGCTCGGCGTCTGGGTGCCGAATCCGCGCTGGGTTGCCGCCGGCCTCGACGACGACCACGGCCTCGAGCAGCACCGCTACGGCAGGCCACGTCCCTGGTACCTGCTCTGCGAGCTGCTCGGGCGCAACCGGATCGACGCCCGCTACCTCTACGTGACCGACGGCGGGCACTACGAGAACCTGGGGCTGGTCGAGCTGCTGCGCCGTGGCTGCACCAAGATCTACTGCTTCGATGCCAGCGGCGTCGGCCAGGGCCGGGCGGAATTCGAGGCGCTCGGTGACGCGATCGCGCTGGCCCGCAGCGAGCTGGGGGTCGAGATCGATTTCAAGAGCGACGACCCGGGTGACCTGGAACCGGACCCCGACACGCACCTGGCGAAAAAGGACGTCGTGACGGGGACGATCCGATACACGCACGGGCCCGAGGTCGTCGAGGGAACGCTGATCTACATCCGCAACGCGATGACCGATCGGGCGACCTGGGACGCCCGCGCCCACCAGCTGGAAGACCCGCGCTTTCCCCACAACTCGACCGTCGACCAGCTCTACACCGACAAGAAGTTCGAGTCCTACCGGGTGCTCGGCGCGCGCGCCGCCGGGCGGGCGATGAAAGCGATGAAGGCGGCGTGAGGCCCGCGCCGGGGCCGATCGCCGCGGCGTGTCAGCATGTGGGCGATGGCGCTTCTAGGTGACTCGGAGATCAGCGAGAAGCTCGCCGGCCTGAGCGGCTGGGAGCGCAGCGGCGAGGCGATCCGCAAGAGCTTCGGCTGCGGCGACTTCGTCGGCTCGGTGAAGTTCGTCGGCAGCCTGGTCGAGCCGGCCGAGGCGATCGGCCATCACCCCGACCTGGAGATCTCCTGGGACACGGTGACGGTGACGATCTCCACCCACTCGGAGGGCGGCCTCACCGCCGCCGACTTCGAGCTGGCGGAGAAGGTCGACGCCCTATCGCCGACGAGCTGAGAATCGACTCGCGGCTCTCGATCCCGCTCTCTGAGATCGAGCTGCGCGCCAGCCGCTCCTCGGGGCCGGGCGGCCAGCACGCCAACGTCACCGCCTCGCGCGTGGAAGCGGTGTTTGACGTCGAGGCCTCGCAGGCGCTCGACGAGCGCCGCCGCGAGCTGCTGCTGGGGCGGAGCGGGTCGCTGATCACCGCGGTCGCGCAGGACGCCCGCGGCCAGGCCCGCAACCGCGAGCTGGCGCTGAAGCGGCTGGCGGAGAAGATCGCCGCCGGGCTGGCCGAGCCGGTGCGCCGCCGTCCCACCCGGCCGACCCGCGCCTCGCGCGAGCGGCGCCTGGAAGAGAAGCGCCGGGCGGGTGAACGCAAGCGGACCCGGCGTCGCCCCGGCGGCGACTACTGAGGCGGCGGCTCGATCGGTTCGCCGCGCTGGCGCAGGACGTTGTAGCCGGCGGCGCGCCATGTGAGCTCGCCCTCGTGCTCGATCTCGAACGTCTCCCGGTGGCCCGGTCGCACGGTGTGCAGGGCAAGAGCGCGCCGCGTCCCGTTCGGCCGCTGTTCCCAGAAGGCGACGGCGACGAGCGAGACCCGGCGCGGGCCGCGACCGGCTGCCACGGCCTCGACCGTGTAGCGGGGGTTCGGCGAGTTTCCGCCAGGGGCAGTCGGCGTGACCTTGACCTGCGGTGAGGCGTGCGGCCAGGTGAGGTGACCGATCAGGTGCGCGAGGCGCTGCAGGAGCTTGGCGCTGAATCGCAGCCCGGTGCCGCCCGCTGCGAATCCGCCCGGTGAGCTCCAGCTGAGGCCCTGGTGCCCGGGGCTCACCGGACTCTCACCGGCACCCACTTTGTTCATGCGGCGCAGGAGGAACGGGGTTCGCTTGAAGTGCAGCTTCAGCGCCAGCCAGGTGCCGGGCCCGCGGTCCATCCCCCAGCGGCCCTCCCAGTGAGCCCAGTCCTGCTTGTTCGCCTCGACCGGAAGCAGTACGACGTTTGGAGTTGCCCCCGGCGCCCCGGCGGCCGGAACGCACACGTCCGAGAGCGGGATGATCGGGTTGGCCCCGGCTTTGAAGTAGCAAGCGTGTGAGTCGACTGCGACGAAGACGTCGACTTTGCCGTCGGCCGATTCGATCGGCTTGCTCACCGGCTTGCCGTGCTCGGCGAGGGTCAGGTGCGTCGCTCGAAAATCGGTTCCGCTGCGCTCGAGGCGAACCTGGATGAACTCCCAGTCGCCGTCGTGGCGACCCGGAGGGAGGACGCAGGGGTTGTCCGGATAGAAGAGCCAGTACTGGAGGTAGAGCCCACCTTCGTCGGGCACGATGCGACCGTAGGCGGTCCCCGCCCCGGCGAGGTCCTGGTCCCGTCCATAGACGCTCAGCATCTCGTTGCTGCGCCGTTGGGTGTCGACGTCCGCGCCGTGCTCCAGGGGGTCGAGTCGGGATTTGAGTTCGCCGCCGTGCTCACTCATCGTCGGTTCGGCAGGCGGTGTTCCGGGCAGCGGCCGGTCATCGCCGTCGAGAACAATCGAGTGGCTCAGGTAGTCGTCGATCGGGGCGGGGCGCCAGCGCTCCAACGCATCGAAGTTGAGCGTCGGCGCGAAGCGCTGCAGGAGGTCGAGCCTTTCCTGCGGGGTCATGCGTCAGCCCTTTGGATTGATCAGGTACACCAAATCGATCCTTTCACATCCGCCGCCGTCGATCGCCCTGACAGACTGGGCGGCGATGGCGAAGCGCAAGCAGCGACGGCCGCGGCAGAAGGCGGCAACGGTCGAGTACGTCGACGGCGAGGGCAACACCTTGAGCCTGCGACAGACGCTCAGCGCCGGCACGATCGCCAAGTTGCGCGAGGGCCCGGCGACGGCGGCGACGAGCCAGGAGGACGCCTGGCACCGGCGCTCGGAGCTGCTCTTCGAGCGGCTCGCGGTGCGCTGGGAGATCGCCGGCCTACCGCTGACGGAGCAGAAGATGCTGCTCGGCCGCTATCGGATGGCCGACTCGCTCACCCAGCAGTGGGTCCGTGAGACGATCGCCGAGCACCTCGAGCGACATATCCCTGAGCTGGTCGGGTAGTCGGCCGGCAAGCACGACGAAAGGAATCGGCATGTTCGCGAACACGAAAGCAACCAACGGCTTCGCCGTCGACGACATCGAGGCGGCGAAGAAGTTCTACGGCGAGACGCTGGGGCTGGGCGTCACCGTGCTCAGCGAGGAGTTCGGCGTCACCTCGATCCAGCTGGCCGGCGGCCGCGACACCGTCGTCTACGCCAAGCCCGACTTCGTGCCGGCGACGTACACGATCCTCAACTTCGAGGTCGACGATGTCGACGCGGCAGTGGACGAGCTCGGCTCGAAGGGCGTTGAGCTCGAGCGCTACGAGGGCTTCGAGCAGGACGAGAAGGGAATCGCCCGCGGCCCGGGCCCCGCGATCGCCTGGTTCAAGGACCCGGCCGGCAACATCCTCGCCGTCATGCAGCAGCCTGCCGGCTAGTCGATAGGTAGACGATTCTGCGTTTAGACGATTAAACGTTTAATCGTCTAACCCAGCAGCTTGGCCTTCTGCGCCGCGAACTCCTCCTCGGTGAGGATTCCCTGGGCCTTCAGCTCGCCGAGCTCCTTGAGCTGGTCGATCGTCGACTGTCCGCCTGCTGCTGGTGCAGCTGGAGCGGGTGCCGCAGGCGCGGGAGCCTGCTGTTCTTCCTGCTGCGCCCAGCGCTGGCCCTGGCGGCGCGAGACGCGGTTGCTGACGGTGGTGGCGGTGCCGGCGATGACCGCCGTTCGCGCCACTCCTCGAAGTAGTCCTGGCATGACGGCCTCCTTTACTCGGATGCCTCGGCCGCGTCGAGGGCGGCGAGGACGGCTTGGACGGGAATGCGACCGCTGGCGACCAGCTGGCCACCGGAGCGGCGCACGGCGGCGGCAAACGGCGCCGCCCAGCGGTTCTCGAAGACGAGCAGGGCGGCGGAGGTCCCGGGCTCGAGCGCGCCGCCGGCCTCCTCGAGGTCATCGTCGCCGAGCAGGCCCGAGGAGGCGCCCGCGAAGGCGGCGACCTCATCGCCGAGGTCGGCGATCTCCAACGCCGCGACCGAGCCGTCCTCGCCCTTGGTGATGAAGGCAAGGTCGAGGATGCGGATCAAGCCGCGGTCGACGAGGTCGATCAGGTGCGGCATCGCCTCACCCGTCGGCTGCCGCCCCGGCCACTCCACGATCAGGTAATCGATCGGCCCCATCTCGTTGATCTCATCGCCGCTCAAATCCGACCCCTTTCGCAGTGGTTTATGCGCCGGTCAGACCCGGCAGAGGGACCATAGCGGCGCGGGGCCCCGGCTACGGACTTCGTCGGTGACAGGTCTCGTCCATTACCTTTGTCGGTCTCTGTGGAAGAACACCTGCAACCGGAGGAAAGGGCGCGGGTCCAGATTGACCAAATGCTTGCCCGGGCAGGCTGGGAGGTCCAGGACTACCGAGATATCGACCGGACCGCTGGTCGGGGCCTCGCCGTGCGCGAGTTCCCCACCAAGGCGGGCCCCGCGGACTACTTGCTCTTTGGCGATGGGAAAGCCCTGGGCACGATCGAGGCCAAAAGAGTGGGAGCGACTCTGCTCGGCGTCGAGTGGCAGACGGAACGTTACACTCGCGGCTTCGAGGACTTGGTTGCCGACCGCCAGGTTCCCCACTGGGATCCGTTGCCGCTGCCCTTTCACTATCTATCCACGGGCGTGGAGACCCTCTTCACGAACCTGCGCGATCCGATCGCGCGCCCGCGTGAAGTCTTCGGCTTCCATCGCCCGGAGACCCTGATCGAATGGGCTCAGGAGGAGCTCTCTTCTCTCGGCCGGATTCGTCGGATGCCAGTCGTCGACCCCAGCGGGCTGCACGCGGTGCAGGTCAGTGCGGTCGAAGGCCTGGAGGACTCCCTCCGCAATGCAAAGCCAAGAGCGCTGATCAATATGACGATGGGCTCGGGCAAGACCTACGTCGCGGTAGCGGAGACCTATCGTCTGCTGCGCTACGCAGGGGCCAGGCGTGTTCTCTTTCTGGTTGACCGGATCAATCTGGGACGGCAGGCATATGTTGAGTTTGCGAACTACGTCACGCCTGACGACCGCCGCAAGCTCACCGAGCTCTACAACGTCCAAGTACTGCGCTCGAACCGAATCGATCCTGCGGCCAAGGTCGTGATCACGACCATTCAACGTCTGTACTCGATTCTCCGCGGTCAGTCCGATGACGAATTCGATCCCTCGGCGGAGGAGCGCTCGACCTTCGAGTTGGAACCGGACATGGCCGATGACCCACTCACAGTCAAATACAGGCCGGAGGTGCCGATCGAGACCTTCGACGTCGGCTTCGTCGATGAGTGCCACCGCTCGATCTATGGGCGCTGGGGTCAGGTGCTCGACTACTTCGACATGTCTCTCATCGGATTGACCGCGACGGCTGAGCACACGACCCGGATTTACTTCGCGCAGAACGTGGTCACTGAATACAAACACGAGGAAGCTGTTGCGGACCGCGTCAACGTTCCATATACGACCTACCGCATATGTACGGCAGTCTCGGAGAGCGGTGGTCACATGGACGCGGGTTCCTGGGTTGAAGTGCGCGATCTCAAGGATCGTCGTCAGCTACCCGAGAAGCTCGACGACGACGTCACATACGACAAGGCGAAACTCGATCGAGCTGTGGTCAACCCCGATCAGATCAGGACGGTCATCCGGATTTTCAAAGAGCGAGTGTGCACTGAGATTTTCCCCGGTCGTCCAGAGGTTCCGAAGGCCGTCTTCTTCTGCAAGACGGACAGTCATGCCGAGGATGTTTTGAAGATCGTTCGCGAAGAGTTCAGCCGGGGCTCGGACTTTGCTCGCAAGATCACCTATAAGAGCGACGGCAGCTCCGACCAGCACATTCAGGACTTCCGCACCGATCCCAAGTTCCGGATTGCGATCTCGGTCGATCAGATTGCAACGGGCACCGACATCCGCCCCTTGGAGTGCCTTGTTTTCATGCGGATGGTGGGCTCACGGACCCTTTTCGAGCAGATGAAGGGTCGTGGCGTGCGGACGATCAGCCCAACCGATCTCCAATCGGTAACGGCTGGTGCCCAATCAAAGGATCGGTTCGTAATCGTCGACTGCGTCGGCTTGACCGACGAGGACAAAGCCTGGATCGATACCCGCCCGCTCGAGCGCAAGCCGAGTGTTGGCCTAGATCGACTCCTACAGGACATCGCCATCGGAGTCACAAGCGAGGAGGCCATTTCCACCGTCGGCGTTCGCCTCGCCCGACTTCATGCCAACCTCGACGAGAAGCGCCGCCAGGAGTTTGCCGACGTTGCTGGCGAGGGGCTCGACGACGTAGCAAGGCGACTGATCCTGGCGGCCGATCCGGAGCGATGGACCGAGGTTGCGGCCGCGATCGCAGGGGCTGCCGATCCCAAAAGCTATGAGCCGACCGAGGCGGAGCTAGCAGCGGCCAAGGAGCAGGTTCTCGGTGATGCTGTCCGGCCGCTCTTGAAGGCGGAGGTCCGACAGAGGATCCTGTCCGTGCGCGAGCAGTCTGCACAGCTCATAGACATAACGACCGCCGACGCGCTGCTCTTCGCCGGTTGGACTGATGCAAGTGAGGCGCGCGATGCCGTCAAGGACTTCGAGGAGTTCGTCAAGGAGCACTATGACGAATATCTGGCACTGGAGGCCTATTACGAGAAGCCGTACAGGCTGCGCCCGAGCTTTGATGACCTGAAGAAGCTGGCAGACGCGATCGAGAAGCCACCGCTGGACCTGACGAGCGAAAAGCTCTGGGCGGCGTACGAGGCCGTCGACCCGAGCAAGGTCAGAGGCGGCGCAATGCGCCGCACGATGGCGGACCTGGTCCAGCTCGTTCGCTTCGCCATGAGCCATGACGACGAGCTTCTCCCACGCAAAGAGGTGGTGATGCTCCGCTTCGACATCTGGCTCACGGAGCAGCAGACATCAGGCCGAGAATTCACTGAAGAGCAACTCCGCTGGCTACGCTGGATGGCCGAGCACATAGCCACATCGATGAGCCTTGAGCGCGAGGATTTCGATTACGAGCCATTTGCGCAAGAGGGCGGTCTGATGGGGGCTTATGAGGCTTTCGGTCATGAACTGGATGGGTTGATCCAAGAAGTAAACCAGGAGCTCTCGGCGGCATGACTCAGCTTCCTCGTGGATGGGCGACGTGCACCCTTGAAGACATCGCAGATGTCAGCATGGGCCAGTCTCCACCGGGGAGCAGTTACACGAACAGCGATAACGGCGTGCTATTCCTGCAAGGGAGCGCCGAGTTCGGCGAAGTCGTTCCAACTCCAGTGAAGCGGACAACCGATCCCAAGACGCTCGCCGACGATCGCGCAGTACTTCTTTCGGTGCGGGCGCCCGTCGGTGACACCAATCTTTCTCCCGGAGAAATTGCAATTGGGCGTGGTCTTGCGGCAGTAACGCCGCGGGCGGGTATAAATCCTCGATTTTGCCTATGGCTACTTCGCGCTAAGCGAGCAGCATTGGAACAGAATTCCACAGGGACGACATTTGCCGGAGTTACCGCACGGACTGTACGTACGCTTCCACTCTGGCTCCCGCCTCGCCCAGAGCAGGATCGCATCATGGCGACTGTTAGTGCTCAAATGACTGACCTTGACGCTGCATCCCAAGCGCTTGACAGGTGCGAGAGCTCGCTTATTAGGTATCGAGGCGCGGTTCTTGCGGCGGCCGTGACCGGGCAACTCACTGTGGCGGAGGGCGAGGTTGAATCAGCCAGAGACCTGCTCGAAGAGGTTTTGAACAGTAGACAAGAACGATGGGAAACAGATCATTGCAAGAGTCCCTATAGGCGGCCGGCCGAACCCACTCCACCCGTTGAGATTGAACTTCCGGAGGGCTGGACATGGGCCACGATTGATCAGTTGGCTATTTTGGTGGAGTACGGATCATCGTCCAAGACTACGCAGGAGGCTAGTGGTGTTCCAGTGCTGCGGATGGGTAACCTTGTCGATGGTCGTCTGCGCCTAGATAATCTAAAATTCCTGCCAAATGACCATAGAGAGTTTCCCTCCCTTTTTCTCGAGGACGGAGATGTTCTTTTTAACCGAACGAACAGTGCTGAGCTGGTTGGCAAGGCAGCCGTGTATCGTGGTGAGCTAGAGCCCTGCTCATTCGCTTCCTACCTGATCCGAGTGCGTGTAACCTCCCGCTATCGACCGGAGCTCTTGGTCTATTTCCTTAGCTCTTCCTTGGGTCGCGCCTGGGTTCGATCGGTGGTTAGTCAACAAGTCGGGCAAGCTAACGTAAATGGAACAAAGCTCAAGCAGCTAACGGTGCCGGTTCCACCGCCTGAAGAACAAGAAGAGATTTGTACCGTGGTCGAGCAGCAACTCAGATTGGTCAGCGACGTTCAGCAGATAATCTCGGCGGCGCGAGTGAAGTCTGAGCAGTTTCGAAATGTGCTCCTGCAGAAGGCGTTCAGCGGGCAGCTTACTTGGCAGGATCCAGCGGATGAGCCAGCGATAGTACTGCTGGAAAAGGCCCGCGCGCAACGGAACGATCGCCGCACACGGTCGCAGAAGCTGGCCGCGTAGCGTATGAACGGACCGCCGGCCGAGCACTCGAGGCGCCTGGTCGCCAAGCTCTGGGACTACTGCACGCTCCTTCGCGACGACGGACTTTCCTATGGAGACTACGTCGAGCAGCTGACGTACTTGCTGTTTCTAAAGATGGCGCATGAGCGCACCGAAGCACCATGGAACGAAGAGTCCAAAATCCCTTCGAAGTACGATTGGCCTTCGCTTTTGGACAAGGACGGGCCGGAGCTCGAGGTGCAGTACACGCTCCTGTTGGGCGAGCTCGGTAAGGAGCCGGGTCTGCTGGGGCTGATTTTCCGTAAGGCCCAGAATCGAATTCAGGACCCGGCGAAGCTCAAGCGGTTGATCGTTGACTTGATCGACGCTGAGACCTGGACCGGAGTCGATGCGGACGTCAAGGGTGATGCCTATGAGGGTCTACTGGAGAAGAATGCGGCCGATGTCAAGTCGGGCGCTGGCCAATACTTCACGCCGCGGGCGCTGATCCAGGCAATGGTGGATTGCACCCAGCCGGAACCGGGGGAAAGGATTGGCGATCCGGCGTGCGGAACGGGTGGTTTTCTCCTTGCGGCTCACGATCACATCTCGGACGAATTTGACCTCGACCGTGAGGAGAAGCGTGCCTTGCGCGAGCGCACATTCAGCGGAATTGAGATCGTCGATAATACGGCTCGCCTCTGCGCGATGAATCTCTTCATACACGGCATCGGCGGGACAACCCCTGACGCGACCCCACCGATCGAAGTGCGCGATGCCCTTCTTACGGAGCCTGCGGATAAGGTGGACCTAATCCTCGCGAATCCACCGTTCGGGCGGAAGTCATCGGTAACGATTTCAGACGAAGACGGACGCGAGAGCCGCGAAACACAGACTGTCGTTCGTCAGGACTTCTGGGCTACGACCGCCAATAAGCAGCTCAATTTCGTGCAGCACATCCGGTCAATGCTCAGGATCGGGGGACGGGCTGCGGTAGTCATCCCCGACAACGTGCTGTTCGAGGGCGGTGCCGGAGAAGCGATTCGCCGGCGCCTCCTCGAGGACTGCAACGTTCACACCCTGCTGCGTTTGCCGACGGGCATCTTCTATGCCCAGGGCGTCAAGGCGAACGTCATCTTCTTCGAGCGCAAAAAGGCTTCCTCGAAGGCCGCGACCAAGCAGCTTTGGGTCTACGACCTGCGGACCAACCAGCATTTCACGCTGAAGACGAGGCAGATGAAGCGCAGCGACCTCGAGCCCTTCGTCAAGGCCTACAAGCCCGGGAAGCCACTGAGTGCCCGCCGGCAGAGCGAGCAGTTCAAGCGCTGGAGCTACGAGGAACTTGTAGAGCGCGATGGGTTCAACCTCGATATTTGGGCGAACGTCAAGGACGAGACCCTTGCGGACGCTGAAAACCTGCCCGAGCCAGAGGTCATCGCTGAAGAGATCGTTGAGCATCTTTCCTCGGCGCTCGCGCAGTTCGAAGCGGTAGCGAGTGAGTTGAGAGGCAACGGAGGGGAGTAGGCAGGGGAGAGTTTTCGTCTCTCTGGGCTCAGCGTGGGATGGAAACGCGATCTCCGTCGGCTCAGCGCATCATTCTCAGCGCCGCGCAGATCGCCAACTTCGTCCAGCGAGGCGACGCGCCTCCCCGTAGGGCCCTGTTCCTTCTGGCTGCTGCGATGGTCAAGGCCGCTCATTGTGGGGACTCTCGCGCGCTCGTCACCGGCATTGAAAGCACGGCCGCCCTGCTCGATGGCCTTCCCGACGGCGAGAGCTGGCGGTGCTGTCGGGCCCAGTTGTTGATCACGCTGCAGTTCGCCTGGTTGTTGAAAGAGACCGGCGAGTTTGACGGCGGTGGGATAGGCTTTACGTATGCCGAAAAAGGTAAAGAAAAAAGTGGCGCAGACCGCTCTTAGCGATCCGGCGCCAAGGAGCCAAACTCGAGTGTCCTCCAAGCACCAGGTGACGATCCCAAGGGCGGCCTTTCGTACTGCGGGTCTCGCGCCCGGCGACACCCTCAGAGTGGAGGCGGCAGGCATCGGACGAGTGGTTCTGACGCGAATTGACGAGCTGATCGACCTCTATTCCGGGTCTCTGGACACCGGTGGCGACCTGCGGCGGCAGATCGAAAGGTTGCGCGAGGAGTGGCGGTAGTCCTGGATTCAGACGCGGTCGTGGCCTTTCTCGATCGAGCCGATGCCCTCCATGACGCGGCCGACGCGGCCATTCGGGAGCTCGTGCGCGAAGAGCGTCTCCTGGCCTCCGTCGTTACTTATGCTGAGGTCCTGACGGGTGCACGGCTGGGTCACCACGACGAAAGACATGTCAAGGGCTTCTTCGCGGATCTGGTTTCGGCGGTGCTCAGCGTTGACGTTGCCATCGCAGATAGGGCCGCCGATCTTCGCGCGGGCTCGAAGGCGTTGCGCATGCCCGATGCCCTCATCCTCGCCACTGCCGAGACGGACCCAGGGGTCGATTTTGTTCTCACCGGTGACGCCAGGTTGGCACGGGTCTCAGGGCTCGAGTGCTCGGTGCGGTTGCTCTAGATCGAACACTTCATCTAGCCGCTGCAGGGTGAAGGGCTGGCGAAGTTTTGCCACGACGTTCTGATTCGCAAACATGCCCTTCTCCCATATCGCCTTCTCGCGCGGGCGAGTATCGATCCATTCGACCCGGACGAGGTACTCGCATTGCTCGGGGTCGTCCGCCTCCCACCCCATGTTGGTGGCTTCAAGCGGCGCGTCAAGGATGTTGGTGGTTTCACCTCTAACCTCTACATCGAAGTCTTTGACGCCAACCGCAGCTGCCGTCACTTTGCCCACCCCAACGTAGCCATAGGCGTCACCGGTAGCGCGGCTACTTGGGATCGCGGCCCAAACGCGTGCTCCGACGAAGAGATTCTCCATGGCCCTGCGGTATTTGTAGCCGTGCCCGGCTGACACGAAGCCATAGCGGACCATGTCGTCCCAATTGCGCTCGGCGTTCTCCCCGACCGCGACGAAGAAGTCGATTTCATTCCAGGGAGCCTGTTTCTTGCCAGTTCCTCCACCGGGTGTTTCCAGCTCGGGATCGGTGAGCCAGGACCGCGCGAGGTACTCGCGGCCGCCGTCATCGAGGTACTCGAAGAACAAGACATTGATGGGAACGCGATAGCCGCGGACGTACTCGACGATCTGCTCGGTGCTCGTGTCCATTCCAGTTGCGACGACCACGAGTTGATGGCTTGTGTTGACCGCCTCGGGAATTTCCGCTTCGAAATGGCTGGTGAAGGCGGAGTCGAAGTCGTCCCCTTCGTGATGCTTTGCATAGAGCTCCCGAATGGCCTCAAAGGACAAGCCCTGAACCCAGAAACCGTACTCCAGCGCCTGCGCGACGACATCGCGTGGGGTGCGGTCCTTCTTCAACTCGATGACATGGAGATCGCCCCGGCCGTCGATTGCCAAGAGGTCGATGCGCCTGCCGAAGTCGGTGACTACCTGGCGGCCGATCGGAAACAGGTCGCCCAGGCCGAGGATGTCAATGCGCGCCTCGATGATGTCCTCGAGCCGCTCCTCGCTGGCGATCCCGCTCGTCGGAACCTGTTCAACGGACTCCCCGTCGACCCGCCATAGTCCGAACTTCACCGGCATATGGGCGCGGCTGGGTTCGAACCAGCGACCTCTCGCGTGTGAGGCGAGCGCTCTCCCGCTGAGCTACGCGCCCGGGAGAAGCGCCAATCATAGGCGGGACGCGGGGTTGAGTTAGGCGGGGGCTGGGGCCTCGAGTGGATCGGGCGGGGGTGGCTCTTCGCCTTGCTCCGCCATCGCTCGTTTCTGCAGCGCCATGCCGACGAAGGGGAAGATCAGGGTCGAGAGCATTGCGGCACCGACCAGGCCGGCCGAGGTGGAGGTGCGCATCTTGCCCGCCTCGACGGCGATGGTTGTGATCGCGACGACGAGGGGGAGCTCGGTGGCGGAGAAGAAGGCGAGGGCGCGGCGCTCGGTGGCGCTGAGGACCTTGCGGTAGAGGAGCAGGGCGGGGGTGCCGCGGACGACGAGGAAGAGGGCGAGGAAGAGCAGCATCTTGGCGATCGCTTCGGCCGAGCCGAGGGCGCCGAGGTCGAACTCGATGCCGCTGGTGACGAAGAAGAAGGGGACGAAGAAGCCGAAGCCGACCGCGGTCAGCTTCGACTCGAAGACCTGCAGCTCGTGGCCGCGCAGGGCCGCTCTGGTGATCATGCCGGCGACGAAGCCGCCGAGCAGGACGTCGAGGCCCAGCTTGCTGGCCAGCAGCACCAGGCCGAAGACGAGGACGACAGTGATCCGCACGGCGAGCTGGCTGCTCGCCTCGAAGGTCTTTTCGAAGGCGGGCCAGCCACGCCAGGCGAGGCGCACCGAGGCGAGCGCGACGCCGAGGGCGAGGAAGACGAAGGCGACCAGGATCGCCGCCTCGTGCAGCGGGCTGGCCGTGGTGAGGACGAGCGTGACGAGCAGGATCGGGCCGAACTCGCCGGCGCCGCCGGCGGCCATCAGGAAGGTGCCGAAGCGGGTTTTCAGGCTGCCGCTGTCTTTGAGGATCGGGATCAAAGTGCCGATCGCGGTCGTCGCTAGGGCGGAGCCGGTGTAGAGGAAGGAGACGACGATCCCGGCTGCGGCGAGGACGCCGCCGATGCCGTAGGCGAGTGCGACCGAGAGGGCCCAGCCGAGGGCGCCGAGCTTGAGCGGCGTGCCCTTGATCCGTTCGAAGTCGATCTCGTAGCCGGCGAAGTAGAAGAGCATGCCGAGGCCGAGGTTGGAGAAGAACTCGATGAAGTCGGAGGACTGGGCGAGGTCGAGGACTTCGGGCCCGATCACGATCCCGAGCATCAGCTCCAGCACCACCACCGGTGGCGCAAGACCTTTCGGCACGATCGCGACGGTGATCGCGGCGATCGCCGCGATCAGGACGATGAAGAAGAAGGAGGAGGAGTCGACGTCGATCACGTGGCGCCGATCCTACGTTTGTCCACGGGCGGAGCGGTACCGATTTCGATGGGTACCAAGAATTCGGTAAGCGCCCGGTCCGGGCGTAACAGAGCGAAAGAGGAGCTCCCGATGCCTTCTTCACCGTCCCGCAGAGTCGTTGCCATCGCCACTCTCCTGGCGATGTTCCTGCTGGCCCTCCCGTCTGCCGCAGGCGCTGCGGCCAGCAAGTACCCATCGACCGCGGCGGCGCGCGGGTTTGGTGGTGGCTCCGCGGGTTGGACCTCCACCTCCGGCACCGACGGGATCTGCCTGCCGCCGCTGCTCTGCGCCAGCGTCGAAAACAGCTTCCAGGCCACGGGGGGCGCCGATAGCGGCGGCTTCATCCGCTCCGCCTACACGGGTGTGGTCGGCGTGACCGCGGTCGGTGGGACGGCGACGGGGACCTGGGAAAGCCCGCCGTTCACCTACGCCGGCGCCGACGGGGAGGAGGCGACATCGGTCAGCATCGCCCTCGACCGCCGGGCCAATGTCGACCAGCTGCTCGCGGTGGCGGGTAACTCGGCCGAGTACACGGTGCGTCTGATCGATGTAAGCGAAGGAGGAGAGGCGCTGCCTTTGATCCCCGCCACGACGCTCGCAGGCGCCAACGCGTGGACCGACGTGTCGCGCGGCTCGATCGACCCTGCCCGCCTCACCGCCGGCCACGACTACCGGATCCAGATCACCAGCCGCTACACCAGCGGCACCAGCGTCCTGGTCACGGGCAACGCCGACTACGACAACGTCGTGCTCACGGCATCCGATGGAACGAGCGGAAGCGGCAAAGGCGGCAAAGGCAAAGGAAAAGGTGGCGGCAGCGGCGGCAGTGGTGCGCTGAGTGAGGAGCGGCTGATGGACCTGCTGCGTCAGGCGACTCCCGCCACGGCGCTGCTCAACAGCACCGGCAAGCGCCTCTTCGTCCGCGTCAAGTGCCCACGCAAGATCGGTCACGCCTGCCGGACCACGGCGCAGGGCCTGCTGCGCAAGCACCGCCCGGCGACCGCAAAGCGCACGGTGCGCCTGCGCAGCGGCAAGTCGAAGCTGGTCGTGCTGCGGGTCAAGCCGAAAGCGCGCGATCAGGTCGCCAAGCGCAAGCGCCTGCTCGTCCGCCAGAAGGTCCGCGCCGGCAAGGTGACCGCGACCGTGGTCAAGAACCGGCGGCTGATCCGGCGATGAGATCGGTGAGTTCGCACTTAGTAGTCCGTATGCACGACTAAGTGCGAACTCACAAAATGCTGTGGCCGGATACGATGGTCGCGGACCGTGCTAGGCGGGGAACCAGCGGTGCCCTGTAATCCGCAATCCGCTTTAGCGGGGCCGAATCCCGTTCCGAGGGGCTGGCCGTCGGGGTCAGTGCGCCGCGGAAGGTGTTGACGGCCGGGTCCTGCGCGACGTAGGCACGCGAACCAGGTCAGGTCCGGAAGGAAGCAGCCTTAAGCGGAAGCCGCGGGTGCCGCAGGCGAGCCCGGCTCGAGCCAACCGCGACGGACACGCCCGGTGACTTCGTTTCGGAGGACGGGGCGCACGGTCCAATTTCTTGTAGGAAGAATTTTCCACACCCCAGTGTGGTGAATTCTCCCTTCGCTCAATCGATCAGCCGCTTCTGCATGCGGTTGATTGCTACGCGCCAGGTTAGGAGGGCGAAGCCGATCAGGAAGGCGAAGCGGGCTATGTCCACCGCTTCGAAGCCGAAGGCGCCGCCGCGGACCAGTTCGACCAGCTGGTGCAGGGGGTTGAGCTGGGCGACGATCTGGACGCCCTCGGGCAATCCATCGATCGGGAAGAAGGTGCCGGCGACGAGGAAGAGCGGGGTGATGAAGAGCGCGGTGACGTAGTTGAACTGGTCGATCTTGGCCACGGTTGCCGCCATCGCAATGCCGAAGCCGGCGAAGCCGAGCGCGGTGACGAAGCAGAAGAGCGGCACCAGCAGCATTCCCCAGGCCGGGTCGAGGCCGAAGCCGATCGTCACGATCAACGGCACGCAGCCGTAGGTCCCCGAGCGGAGCGCGATCCAGAGCATCTCGGCGCTGACCAGCTCCTCGACGTCGACCGGGGCGGCGAGGATCGCGTCGTAGGTGTTCTGGAAGCGGTGCTTGACGAAGGTGCCGAACATCGCCGGCAGGGCGCTGGAGAAGATCACCGCGGTGGCGACCATGCCGGTGCCGACGAACTGGATGTAGGGGACCCCTTCGACTTCGTCGACCAGGGTCGCGCTCAGCCCGAGGCCGAAGGCGAGCAGGTAGACGATCGGTTCGAGGATGCTGGAGAAGGTCGTCCCCTTCCAGTAGGTGCGGAAGTTGGCGACCTCGCGGCTCATGATCCCGGCGATCGCCGCTGGTTCGAGCCGCCGCAGCTTGGCTGTGGTCCCGTCGCTCACTCCGCCTCCGCTCCCGTCAGCAGCACGAATACGTCCTCGAGCGAGGCAGCGCGGATCACGGCGTCATCCGGGATGTGGCCGTTGCCCGCCCGCTCGGAGCCGACGATCGCGATCGCCGGCCCGGCGGGACGCACCGGCAGGCCCTGCTCCTCGGCGATCGCCCGCACTTCGGTCAGCCGTTGCGGCGGTCCGTAGACCTCGGCGGTGTGGGTGCCGGCGTGGGCGGCGATCAGCTCGGCGGGCGTTGCCCGGGCGATCACCTTGCCCTTGTTGACCACGGCGACCTCGTCGGCGAGGCGCTCGGCCTCCTCGATGTAGTGGGTCGACATCAGGATCGTCGTGCCGCGCGAGCGCAGGTTGTCGATCAGGGTCCAGAGCTCGGTGCGGATTTGCGGGTCGAGGCCGACGGTGGGCTCGTCGAGCAGGATCAGCTTCGGTTCGTGGACGAGGCCGCGGGCGAGCAGCAGGCGCCGGCGCATGCCGCCGGAGAGCTCGTCGACGGCGTCGCGGCGCCGCTCGCGCAGGCGGGCGAGGTCGAGCGCTTTGTCGACGGCGGCGGGAACGTCCGGCACCCGGTAGAGACGCGCGAAGACCGCCAGGTTGTCCTCGACCGTGACGTCGACGTCGAGGTTGTCGAGCTGCGGCACGACGCCCATCTCGGCCCGCGCCGCCTTGGCGTCGGCGGGCAGCTCGTGGCCGAGCACTCGCAGCCTGCCCTCGTCGGCGATTGCCTGGCCGGTGAGCAGCCGCATCGTCGTCGACTTGCCGGCGCCGTTGGGCCCGAGCAGGCCGAGGCAGATGCCCTCGGGCACGTCGAGGTCGAGCCCATCGACCGCCGTGATCGGGCCGAAGCGCTTGACCACGCCGCTGAGCTCTATGGCTGCCATGCGCTGATTCTCAATGATCGGCGGCGCCGGCGGCGAGCTGGCGTTCCAGCTCTGCCGCTCGCTCCGGATCGAAGAGGCTCAGCGTCACCGCGGTTGCGACCGAGCGCAGGGTGGAGACGGCGAGCAGGCGAGGGTCGTTGGGCAGCCGCCGCGCCGTCTCGGAGAGGAAGAGCTCGGCGAGCACCGGCAGGTCGCGACCGCCGGCGGTATTCAGCACCCGCAGGATGGAGAGCGTGGTGCTGGCGTCGGAGGCGCGCTGGTCCCAGCTCGAGGGACTGGGCGTGACGATGACGAGGTGCGGTCGGGACTCGATCAGGCTGCGCGGCAGGTGGTCGCTGTCGGTGTGCACCGCCTCGACGAAGTGGATCCGCACCCCGGAGGGTTCGGCGGTGCCGAGGTAGCGGTCGAAGGCCTCGCGCGGGGCGATCATCGTCACGGCGAAGGTCTCGGCGCCGACCTCGGCAAGATCCTCCATCAGCGCGGGCGCGTTGATGCCGCAGCCGACGATCGTCAGCCGCAGCGGGTCACCCCCCTTCATCGCCGCTTTCCAGGCCGCGTCGACGAGCTTTGTGAAGGGCGCGGGCGAGCCGTGCTCAGCCACCCAGCCGGGCAGCTTCTCCAGCGCCGGGGGACGGGTGATCGCCAGCCGCAACAGGGCGGAGATCGTGCGGTCGCCGACGACCGCGTCCCACTCGGGCGGGAAGAGCTCCCAGCTGGCGTCGACGTTGCGGCCGCGGCGGAAGAGCAGCCGCACCATCGGCGAGGCGTCCCTCTCCTCCAGGTAGTCGAGCAGGGCGAGGCCGCTCTGGGTCACCTCGACGTCCGCCGCCTCGGCCGGGACCGGGCCGCTGCTCGACGGCATCAGCAGGATCGCCCGCGCCCGCTCGGCCCCGGCCAGCTCGAAGCCCGAGTCGCCGGCGGTGTCGCCGAAGAGGAGGCTGATCTTGAGATCGCCGCCCGCCTCTTCGAGGTCGTCGAGGATCTGGGCGCGCGAGTCGCGGGCCGACTCCGGCGCCAGCACAACCAGGCGCTTGAGCTCGGCCTCCAGCTGCGCCTCCGAGGCGGCCGAGGCGGCCACCGAGGCGAGGTCGATGCCGCCGACGACGAGCAGGTGGTTGTGGCAGGTCACCGGCCGGTCGGACTGGCCGAGTCGCTCCAGCGAGCTGGCGACGACCTCGGCGACGAAGGTGAAGAGCAGGCCGACGAGCAGGACCAGGCCGGTGACGACCTGGAAGACGCCGACCGCCCGTTCCGCCCCATCGTGATCCTCGTGCAGGCTGGAGGGGTCGAGCACGTGCAGAACCGCCGACCAGAGCGCCTCGCCGAAGTCCTCGAACTCGCCGAAGGCAAAGTGGGCGACCGCGGCGCTGCCAAGCAGCACCACCGCCACCGCCGAGACCAGCAGCACGACCCGTCTCGGTGTCGTCTCGGTAGCGCGTCTCAGCATGCTGGAAGACTGACGCCTGTGCTGGACGAGCGCTGGATCAGGTCGCTGCACGTGGGGACGCTGCGCGAGGCCGAATTGCATGGAGGGCACGAAGCGCACGTGCTGTTCCAGGCCTCGACGATCGCGGCTTTGCTCGAGGGCGCCTACGACGGCGATCTCTCCTTCGCCGAGCTGGCCGAGCACGGCGATCTGGGCCTGGGCACGCTGAACGGGCTCGACGGCGAGATGATCGCCCTCGACGGTCGCTTCTACCGGGCCGATGTCGACGGTGCGGTGAGCGAGGTCGACGGCGCAACGCGGACGCCGTTTGCCGTGGTGACCGATTTCACGCCGTCGCTCGACTTGGAGATCGAGGGTCCGCTGGAGCACGAGGAGCTACTCACCAGACTTGAGCAGCTGATTCCTGTCGATGCGGTCTCCTGCGCGATCCGGATCGACGGACGCTTCGAGTCGGTCCGCGCCCGCTCGGTGCCGCGCCAGCACCCGCCCTACCGGCCGCTGACCGAGGTCGTCGCCGAGCAGCACGTCTTCGAGCTCGTCGATGTCTCCGGAACGATGCTCGGCTTTCGCTTCCCCGCCTACGCCGAGGGAATCGAGGTGAGCGGCTACCACCTGCACTTCATCAGCGATGACCGCAGTCGCGGCGGGCACGTGCTCGGATCGCGCAGCGGCGAGCGCCTGCGCCTGCGCGCCGACCCCTCCAGCGAGCTGCACGTCGAGCTGCCGCTGGGCGTCGAGCTCGCCGACCCCGGAGTTGCCTCGGCAACCCACGCAGCGGTCGAGCAGGTCGAGCGCGGAGGCTGAGCTCAGGCGGCGTCGGCGAGGCGCTCGGCGAGCCAGAGGTCGCAGAGCCAGTCGGCCTGCTCGCCGCCTTTGCGGGCGACGACGATGCCCTCGGGCCCGCCCTCAACCGTCAGTTTCTTCCAGCGGGTCGAGTTGGGCATGTCTTTGAGGGCAGCCGCGAATGCCGCGGGCACGTCGTCGCCGGGACGCACCTTGCCGTCGCGCGATTTCCCCTTGAACTCGGGCGTCGCGACGCGGACCGTCACCTCGCTCGAACCGTCGCCGAGCCGCACCGAGACCGGCCGCCCGTGGCGCTCGCCGCTCAGTACCAGGGCGCCGTGGATCTTCGGCCCGACCCGCCCGGTCGTCGCTTCGCGCACCTCGATGTTGACCTGCGGCCGCTCGGTCACCTCGAGGCCAAGCGGCGCCATCGCCAGCCCGACCTTCTCGTAGCCCTGGTCCATCTCGCCGCCCGGGGCGAGGGCGCGGAAGCTGCCGTAGAGCGCCGCGATCGCGATCAGCGGGCCGCCGATCAGCAGCGGCACGAAGCTTTCGAGCAGGTAGATCGACGGCACGGTGAGGAAGATCAGCAGCATCACCACCCAGCCGAGTTTCTGGCTGCGGCGGCTGGAGTCCCAGATCGAGCCGCGCGCCTTGATCGCCGCGTCGCCGATCGGCTTGACCGCGAGCGCCGCCCAGAGCTGTGGCTCCTCCATCGTCGTCGGGTTCTCGATCTTGCCGCCGCCTTCGGCAACGGCGCGCGCGACCGCCTTCGCGTCGCCGCCGGCCACCCGCTCCAGGTCGGAGCGCTGGAGGACGAAGAGGAAGACGACGAAGACCGCGATCACGCCGAAGATCAGCGCCATCGTTCCCTTTGGATTGGGGTCGCCGCTGTCGGCGTTGAGCGCGATCAGGGCGACCGCGACCATCACCACGACGACGCCGATCAGCCCGAACAGGCCCGAGCGCTTGAACCCTCCGCTGAGCACCGGCGCCAGCCTACCCCGCTCGGCAGCGCCTGAAGAGGACCCAGGAATCGTTGGCCGCGACCCGCTGGAAGCCGGTCGGCACGGTCAGCGAGAAGCGGGTTGGGTCATTGGGATCGAGGATGAAGTTGTGGATGACGAAAGGGCTGGCCGGCTTGAGGAAGTAGCCGCGCCGCGGCACGCCGTCCTCGCTGGCGCTGGCACTGACGATTGCGGTCGGCTTGACGTCGAGGCTGAAGGCGAGCCGCGGGATCGCGCGGTGGTTGGGGACGGCGATCGGTCCGCAGAGGGGCGTGGCGAAGGCGCCGGTGTCGCCGAGGTCGCCGAGGTCGCGCTCGATCTCACCTTGGTCGGCGAGGTCCTCGTGCACGGTCGAGTCGAGGTCCCACTGGTTGGGGAGCCAGAGCACGAACATCAGCGCCACCACGCCGGCGAAGACCTGCCAGCGCTTGCGCCAGGGATGGCCGGCATCGAGCAGGCGCCAACCGAGCAATGCGACGGCGACGAAGATCGCCAGGATCGCGGCGCCGAGCATCGTGTAGCGGGCGATGATCGCGAGCCCGGCAGAGCCGAGCAGGGCGAAGGCGCCGAGGGCGAGGAGCGCGGCGACCAGGCCAAGGGTCGAGCGGCGACGCAGGAACGCAAAGCCCAGGACGATGCCTCCAAGCGCGCCAACCATTCCCGGCCACTGCATGACTTCGCCGAGCGCTCGTGGTCCCCAGAGGGCTATGTCGACCGGGCCGGTGTGGCGGGCGAGGGTGTCGACCGTTTCTTGGGTGCCGGTGAACGAGTGGGTGGGGCTGCCGGCGGTTATCCAGTCGAAGAGGGCCCAGAGGATGGGAGCCGCCAGGGCCAGGACTACGAGCGCAGCGCCGGAGGGGGAGGCGAGGGCATCCCTCGCCCGTCCAAGTGCCGGTCTAATTAGACCGGCACTTTGAGTATCCGCCCGGGAGAGGGATGCCCTCGCCTCCGCTTCGGGACCGCGCTCGCGGGACGGGTTGCCAGGGTCGGGGTCCCCGTCTGGATCTGCGGAAGCTTGGGGAGGGCTGAGGACCAGGTAGGCGAGGTACGCGACGGAGAACAGCCAAGCCTCAGGTCGCAGCAGGCCAGCGAGGGAAAGCAGGGTTAGAACCGGCCAGCCGGCTCGGGGCTTGCGGGTCTCTATAAGAAGGGCGCCCAGGACCAGGGCTATGTAGGGGATGTCGACGTAGGCGCGGAGGCCGTTGGAGAGAAAGGGGGCGCGGGTTAGGACGATGGCGGCGGCTACGGCGCCGATTGGGCGGTCGAACCAGAGGGAGCCGAGGCGGTAGGTGAGGTAGCCGATCAGGCCGAGGGAGAGGTAGGCGATGACCATCGTCACCGTGATTGCGCCGTCGCCTAGCGGGGTGGCCACCATGCCGAGCAGGTCGGCGAGCGGGTGCGGGGTGGGGGGCAAGGCGGCGCCGTAGTCGGGGCTCACCCCGTGGGCCAGCTCGCGCCCCCAGACCAGGGCGTAGATCGTGTCGTAGTTGGGGAAGCCGAGCGGGAAGAGGATCAGCAGAACGGCGCTGATGCCGGCGGCCCAGGCGAGAGGAATCAACCAGTTGCGGGCCCGCTGCGGCACCGGCGCACGGTATCGGTGTGCGCTTCACAGAGGTGCAACGCTTTGTTCCTCTCATCGGACCACAACGCGTTGCACCTCTGGTCAGGCCGCCGATCTCTCGCGGATACACTGGGCCCAGTGCCGTCGTCCAGCGACTCGATCTCCCTTTACCGCCGCCACCGGCCCGGCTCCTTCGACGAGGTGGTGGGCCAGCAGCATGTCGTGCGCACGCTGCGCAACGCGGTCGAGCAGGGCAAGGTCCACCATGCCTACCTCTTCGTCGGCTCGCGCGGGACCGGCAAGACCTCGATGGCGAAGATCCTCGCCCGCTCGCTCAACTGCGAGCGGGGCGGGCCGACCGTCACTCCCTGCGGGGAATGCGAATCGTGCCGGACGATCGCCTCGGGCTCCTCGATCGACGTGATCGAGATGGACGCAGCCTCCAACCGCTCGGTCGACGACGTCCGCGACCTGCGCGAGCGGGTCGCCTACGCGCCGACCGGCGGCCGCTGGAAGGTCTACATCCTCGACGAGGCGCACATGCTGACCAAGGAGGCCTGGAACGCCTTCCTCAAGACGCTCGAGGAGCCGCCGCCCAACACCGTCTTCGTCCTCGCCACCACTGAGGCGCACAAGGTGATGCCGACGATCGCCGACCGCTGCCAGCGCTTCGACTTCCAGCGCCCCTCGCTGGAGCAGATCTCCGAGGTGCTGAACCGCGTCGCCGAGGCCGAGGGGATCGGGGCCGAGGACGCCGCCGTGGCGATGATCGCTCGCTCTGCCTCCGGCAGCTTCCGCGACGCGCTCGGCACCCTCGATCAGCTGGTCGCCTTCGGCGGCAACCAGGTCAAGCTCGAAGACGTGCTCGAGCTGCTCGGGGCGGCCGACGCCGAGCTGCTCTTCGACGCCGTCGACGCGGTGATCGCCGAGGACCCCAAGGGCGTCCTGCTCGGGGTCGAGAAGATGGCCCGCTCCGGCCGCGACCCGGCCCAGTTCGCCCGCGACCTGCTGGCTCACCTGCGGCACCTGCTGGTTACTCAGACAGTGGGCGAGGTGCCAAATACCTTCGTGGTGACCGCCACTGATGCTGACCGGTTGACTGCCCAGGCGGGCTCAATTGGCGCGGCCACGCTGGTGAGAACCATCGATGAGCTGGCCAACGCCCTTACTGCTGTGCGCGAGGGAGACGATGCCCGCATGGCGGTGGAGATCGCGCTGCTCAAGGCAGCGAGGCCGGATTTGGACCCTTCGACCGAGGGATTGCTGAGGCGTATAGAGAGACTCGAGCAAGGGACGGAAGGTGCGTCGGCCGCGGGTCCTGTCGGTGCAGGGGACCCACCGCCCCCTGCGGTCGCTAAAGCGTCCTCGGGGGCGGTCCCCCCTACACCGCCACCCGCGGCAGAGGCGCCTGCGGCTGACCATCCCACCCCCGAAGCGTCTGCTGAAGCTCCGGCGCCGGATCCCGGGCCGTCTGACGAGGTTGCGGAGCCCGAGCCGTCTCCCGGACCCGCAGGCGGCCTCGACCTCGAGCAGATCGTCAGTACCTGGCCCGCGGTTCTGGACAAGCTGCGGGAGACGAGTCCGGCGCTGGCCGCGACGTTCGACGGGGCCCGCCCGGTCAGCCTTGATGCTGAGGAGGGCTTGAAAGTCGGGTTCCCCGCCGAGCTCACTTTCAACAAGCGCAAGGCCGAGACGCCGGAGAAGCGGGAATTGATGGCCGACGTGATCGAGGACGTGCTGGGGGAGAGGTTGCGGCCCACTTATGTGCTGCTCGAGGACGGGCCCGCCGCGCCGGAGGAGGAGGCAAAAGATTCCGCCGACGAGATCGATCACGATGCGCTGGTGGAGAAGCTGAAGAGCGAGTTCGACGCTGAGGAGGTCGGTTAGGTGGCTAGAGGCGGTGCACCCGGGGGTTTCGACGTCAATGCGCTGATGAAGCAGGCGCAGAAGATGCAGGAGGAGATGCTGCAGGCGCAGGAGTCGCTCAAGGACGAGGTGGTCGAGGCCAGCGCCGGCGGCGGCATGGTCAAGGTGAAGATGGGCGGCGACCTGACCCTGCGCGAGATCGTCATCGACCCGGAGGCGATCGACCCCGAGGACGCCGAGATGCTCGCCGAGATGGTGCAGGCCGCGGTCAACGAGGGTTTGCGTGCCGCCCAGCAGCTGGCCGAGTCGAAAATGGGCGGAATCACCGGCGGCCTCGGCGGCCTGCCAGGAATGTGAGCACCGAGGGCCCGGCGCCGCTGGCGCGCCTCGTCGCCGAGCTCTCGCGCTTGCCGGGCATCGGCCAGCGCACCGCGCAGCGACTCGCCTTCCACATCCTCCGCGCCCCCGACGAAGAGGCCGCGGCGCTCTCGGCTGCGATCACCGAGGTGAAGGAGAAGGTCGGCCTCTGCGAGGAGTGCTTCAACCTCGCCGAGGGGCCGCGTTGCCGGATCTGCGCCGACCCCAACCGCGACCGGACGACGATCTGCGTGGTCGAGGAGCCGGCCGACGTGATTCCGATCGAGCGCACCCACGAGTACCGCGGCCTCTACCACGTGCTCGGCGGCGCCCTCTCGCCGATCGACGGGGTCGACGCCGAGGACCTGAAGATCGCCGAGCTGCTGCGTCGGGTCGGCAACGGGGGGGTGCAGGAGGTCGTCCTCGCCACCAACCCGACGACCACCGGCGAGGCGACCGCGCTGCACATCGCCGAGCGCCTGCGCGATCAGGTCTCGGTCACCCGCCTCGCCAGCGGCCTGCCGGTCGGCGCCGACCTCGAGCACGCCGACGAGGTGACGCTGGGCAAGGCCTTCGCCGGCCGTCGCAGCCTCGACTGAGGCGCGGCAACTTTCGTCCATTGGCGCCGTGACAAAACGTTACGGTGGCGGACGAACTGACTAGACAAGTGTCAGGCCGCAAATTGCGCGCATTCGCGGTCCTGGCGTCCGTTGCTTTCGAGAAGGTCTTCGAGTGGCGACAGAAGCTCCAACAAGAGACGCGGGAAGCGACGGGTCGCCAATCGGGCAGGTCGCCCGCGAGGCCTCCTCGCTGGAGGCGGCCCTGAAACTGCGCGAGGGACGTTCGGCTCGGTCGCCGCGACGGCGCCTCCGGGCGCGGCCGTCCGCGACGGCCCAGCCTGCCGCACCCGCACCCCGGCACCAGGCCGAGGTGCACACCAGCCTCTTCCAGCCCGGCCACATGCGCCGCCGCCTCGAGCAGCTGATCGAGACCAACAAGCGCCACGGTCATCCCTTCGGCCTGGTCGTCTTCGACGTCGATGGTCCCGGGGTTCGCGGCGACGATGACGACGACGCCAAGGAGACGATGCTGACCGTCGTCGGCGCGGCGCTGCGAGACAGCGGTGCGAATCGTCGACGAGACCTTCCGGCTCGAGGAGGACGCGCTCTGCGTGCTGGCGCCGAACCAGTCCACGGTCGAGGGCGTGCAGATGACCGAGCGCCTGCTGGGCCTGCTCGACGAGCTCGAGGCGGCGGGCGGTCTGCGGATCACGATTTCGGCGGGGGTCGTCGCCTGCCCGGAGCACGGCAACGACGCCGACGAGCTGCTGCGCAAGGCCGATGAGGCGATGTGGCGAGCCCGTGCACTGGGCCAGCCGGTCGGCGTCGGCGCCTTGCAAGATCGCTGACAGATTTCGCAAATCTGTCCATAACTTGCGTAAACCTGGGTTCGTGGGAAATGCGGTGCGCGAAGAATCGCGCAACACCGAGATGCCAGGAATACGAACAAACGCCGCTGCCGAAGTGCTCGGGGTCAGCCCCAACACCCTGCGCAGCTGGGAGCGCCGCTACGGCTTCCCGACGCCCAAGCGCACCGTGGGCAACCACCGCAACTACGAGCTGGTCGAGCTGCAGACCCTGCGCGACGCGCTCGCCCAGACCGGCAACATCTCCTCCGCGATCGAGCTGGCGCGCCAGCGTCAGGCGGCGCCGGCCAGTGACGACGGGCTGCTGGCAGCGCTGGAGAGCTTCGACGAGGAGGCTGCCGACCGCGCCGTCGAGGAGAGCCTGGCGCTGCGGCCGCTGGAGCGCACCGTCGAGGAGCTGCTGCTGCCGGCGATCGACCGCCTCGCCGTCGACCCCGACCGCGAGGCCGAGCTCGAGTTCGCCTCGCGCTGGGCGACCGGCTGGCTGCACGGCGCCCGTCGCCTCGCCTCCGCTGCCTCCCGCCCCGCCGGCATCCTGCTGCTCGACTCGAGCCGCGGCTCCGATGCCGAGGCGGTCCACAGCCCAGGCGCTCGACCTCACCCTGCGCCGCGCCGGCTTCCGCGTCCTGATGCTCTCCAACGAGCTCGGCGACGAGCGCCTCGAGCGCGCCCTGGGCGCTCTCGACCCGACCGCGATCGTCCTCTGCGGCCCCGGCGCCGACACCGCCAGCGCGGTCAAACTGGTCCGCCAGATCCGCGAGCTCGGCGTCGACGCGCCGCTCTTCGGCTTCCGCGCCAGCGGCCTGATCGGCGACGCAATCCCCGCCGCCGGCAGCAAGCCGAGCGAGGTGACGGGGATGCTCAACGCGGACCTGCGTCGCCGCGCCGCTCAGGCTTTCGCCTGAGTCGCAGCCCTACGCGCCTTCGGCCTGGGGTGGGGTGAGCAGCAGCGCCAGCTGGCGCGAGTGGGCGAGCAGCTGCCCGCCCTGACTCCAGAGCTCGCCGTCTTCCTCGAAGAAGCCGCCTCGGGCCAGACCGGAGCGGAAGGTAGCCAGGTAGGGGTCCTCGGCCGACGCGCCCGGCTCGGGCAGCGGAGCGCGGAAGTGCACGGTGTAGTCGATCGTCGGCGCCGGCACCGGTCGCTCGAGCGTGATGAAGGGAGCGGGGAACCAGGCATCGAGGATCGCCGCCGCCAGTGGCGCGTCGAGCAGACGAGGCTCGCGGGCGCGCATCCAGACGCCGCTGTGCGGCGGTCCGCCGGAAAAAGCCTGGTCGCCCAGGGCCGGCCGCATGCTGTAGTTCTGCATCATCGTCGGCATGCCAGGGACCTGTTCGGGATCGGGCGAGTACAGCTCCCCCGGCGGCTCGACGGCCGGCATCCGCAGCTCGGCGAAGCCGCTTGCGTCGAAATCGTCGGCCAGCACCGCAAGGGCGGTGGCCTGCAGCTCACCGTCCTGCTCCATGCGCGCCGCGAGGAACGTCACCGTGCCGCCTTCGCGCTCGACCTCGACTGCGATCTCGACCGGGCCGGCGACCGGCGCCCGGGGAAACTGAACGGTGAGCGAGCGCGGCGCACGTTCGACCGCCGCGGCACGCTGGATCGCCCGCAGGATCACCGCCGCCACGTAGCCGCCGTTCGGTCCCCGCTCGACCCACCAGCGCTCGCTCATCTCGGCGCCAAAGCGGCCGTCGCCAAGATCCGTCACTTCGGTGTCGAGGTCGAACGGATGCACCGCGGTCGGCGCCTCCTTTCCGATCTCACCGAGTGCCACGCTAGGCCTTCTCCGGCTCGGGCTCGTGCAGACTCGTGCCGCCCTCGCTGATCCCGAAGCGTTCGTGCAGCCGGCGCAGCGGCGTCGGCGCCCACCAGTTCCACTTGCCGAGCAGCTCCATCAGCGAGGGGACCAGCAGGGCGCGGATGATGCTGGCGTCGATCAGGACGGCGAGCGCGGTGCCGACGCCGTTCTCCTTGATGAAGATGATCTGGGAGGTGGCGAAGGCGCCCATCGCGACCGCGAAGAGCAGGGCGGCGGCGGTGACGATGCGGCCGGTCCGCTCGAGCCCGATCGCGACGCACTCGGAGTCCGAGGCGCCGTTGTCGCGTGCCTCCTTGATCCGCGAGAGCAGGAAGACGGCGTAGTCGGTCGAGAGGCCGAAGGCGACGGCGAAGAGCAGGATCGGCATCGTCTGCTCGATCGCCCCCGGGCTGCGTGTAGTCGAGGAAGCCCTCGAGGCGGCCGTCCTGGAAGATCAGCACCAGCAGGCCGAAGACGGCGCTGAGGTTGAGGAAGTTCATCAGCAGCGACTTGATCGGCAGGATCACCGAGCCGGTCATCAGGAAGAGGATGACCAGGGTCGCGACGATGATGATCGCCAGCACGATCGGCAGGTGGCGGACGAGGCTGGTCTGCAGGTCGACGAAGTCGGCCGTGGCGCCGCCGACCAGCGTCGTCGTCCCCGGCGGCGGCTGCAGCTCGCGGATTCGCTTCACCGTGGTCTGGCTCGCCTCGGAGACGAAGGGGTGGCTGGAGATCGACCTGGAGCGCGGTCACGTCCCCGCTCGAGCCGCTGCGGCGGGTTGACTTCGGCGACACCGGGCACGCCCGCGCGACCTGGGCCGCGACCCGCGCCGCCGCCGCCGGCCCGCCGCCTTCGACGTCGATCCAGATCGGCGTCTCGCGGTAGGGCGGGAACTCGGCGCTGACCGTGTCGTAGGCCTGGCGGGCGCTGGCCGACGTCGGCAGCACGGTCGGGTCGACGGTGTTGAACTTGATCCCGAAGAAGGGGATCCCCATCGCGATCAGCAGCAGCGCGCTGATCGTCGCGACCGGCACCGGCCGGCGCATGACGAAGCGCGAGAGCCGGTACCAGAAGCCGCTCTCGTCGGGCCGCGTATCGGCCTCGGCGCGGCGCTGCAGGAAGCGGGGCGCGAGCGAGTTGACCCGGGTGCCGAGCAGGGTCAGCACCGCCGGCAGCACCGTCAGCGAGATCAGCGCCGCGAACAGCGCCACCAGCGCCCCGCCGAGGCCCATCGAGTAGAGGAAGCGCTGCGGGAAGACGAGCAGCGAGGCGAGCGCCGCGGCGACCGTCAGCGAGGAGAAGAACACCGTGCGCCCGGCGGTCGCCAGCACGCGTCGCATCGCCGCCAGCCCCGGCCCGTCCTTGGCGATCTCCTCGCGGTAGCGCGAGACGATGAAGAGGCTGTAGTCGATCGCCAGGCCCAGCCCGAGCGCCGTGGTCAGGTTGAGGGCGAAGATCGAGATCGAGCCGACCTCGCTGGCGATGCGCAGGATCAGGAAGGTGCCGACGATCGCCAGGCCGCCGATCATCAGCGGCAGCAGCGAGGCGACGAGGCTGCGGAAGAAGAGGAACGAGAGCAGGAAGAGCAGCGGGAAGGCGAGCATCTCGGCCATGCGCAGGTCCTGCTCGACCTGCTTGTTGACCTGCTCCTGGGCGACCGCGGCGCCGCCGACGATGACGCCGGGCTTGCCGGAGAGCTGGTCGGCGATGTCGGCGCCCGCCTCCTGCCACTGCTTGTCGTCGAAGGTCTTGAGCGAGACGGCGAAGTAGGTGGAGCGGCGGTCGCGCGAGACGAAGACGGGGGAGCGGGTGTCGTAGTAGCCGGTGACCGACTTGACGTCGGGGCGCCTGCGCACGCTGCGCTCGAGCGCCTCGACCCGGGCCCGCGTCGCCGGCCGCGCCGACGGGCGCGTCCTTGACCACGACGAGCACCGCCGGGATGCGCAGGCCGGCGTCGTGCAGCCGTTCGCGCGCCTTCGACCGTCTCGGTGGCCGGGTCGTCGGCGCCGTAGGGGTCGAGGCGGCTGGCGACGCCGCCGCCGACCGCGCCCGGCGAGGACGAAGAAGAGGATCGCGAAGATGCCGATGCGGCGGGCGTTGCCGTCGGCGAGGCGGGCGAGGGCGTCGAACATCAGCTGCTCCTTTCGGTTGGGGCGGCGGCGAGGAGGCGTTCCTCCATCCGCTCGCACCAGTCTGCGAACCACTCGTTGAACTCGATCCCCCCCTGCAGCACCATCAGCGAGAAGGGGTCCTTCTCCAAGCGTCATCGGTTCCATCGCCACGCAGCCGCGCGGCCAGCTCCAGCCGCGCCTCGCGCATCGCCCGCAGGGTCGCGACCGCGTCCTCGGGCGGCAGAACGTCGGCGAAGAACAGCTTCAGCAGCCCTTCTTCGCGCATCTCGACGATCTCCGGCGGCTGGCGCAGCCAGTCCTTCGAGCTCGGCCTCGCCGTCGGCGGTGATCGCGTAGACGGTGCGCTTGCGCTCGCCGCGGGGGACGTCGATCCCCTCGACCAGGCCGGCCTCCGAGAGCCGTTTCAGCTCCGGGTAGATCTGCCCGTAGCTGGCCGCCCAGAAGAAGCGGGTCGAGTTGTCGACCGGCGGCCTTGATCTCATAGCCCGAGCGCGGCTCGCGGCTGACCATGCCGAGGATGACGTAGGCGGTCGGGCTGAGCTCCATGCCCAGATATATATCGGTCAGATATATCCTGAAGTGTGATGTCGATCACATGTAGTCTCCCTGA
The DNA here is from genome assembly GCA_963702065.1 of uncultured Solirubrobacterales bacterium. GTDB lineage: Bacteria > Actinomycetota > Thermoleophilia > Solirubrobacterales > 70-9 > VRUE01. The sequence goes on along the minus strand of OY969705.1, from coordinate 1,986,697 downwards.
CCCATGCCGATCGACCAGAGCAAGATGGGCCAGGTGGTGACCGCGCAGATGGAGGCGCTGGAAGCCGACTACGGCGAGGACTGCCAGATCGGCGACGTCTGCACGATCGTCGAGGTGATCGGCCCCCACGGCTCGCACGTGCGGGTGCGGACCAGCGACATGCGCCCCCACATGGCCCTCGGCCTGATCCGCATGGCCGAGCACGCGATGCTCGGCAATCTCGGCGGCGGCAGCGGCGAGTAGCGCCGCCGGCGTATCGGGCACGATCGCCCTTTAGGGGTGACTATCCTCAACCGTTCATGGCAACGACGGTTCGAAGACCGTGGTGATGAAGTTCGGCGGCACCTCGGTCGCCGGTGCCGAGCAGATCAAGCGCGCCGCGCGGCGGATCGTCGCCGCCCGCGAGGCCGGCAACCGGGTCGTCGCGGTGCTCTCGGCGCGGGGCAAGACCACCGACGAGCTGGTCGCCCAGGCGCTGGAGATCTCCGACGCGGCCCGACTCGCGCGAGATGGACATGCTGCTCTCCACCGGCGAGCGGATCTCCTGCGCGCTCTGCGCGATGGCGATCCACGACATGGGCCACAAGGCGATCTCGCTGACCGGCTCCCAGGCGGGCATCGTCACCGACTCCTCCCACACCAAGGCGCGGATCATCGACGTCCGCGCCGAGCGCATCCGCGGAGGCGCTGGAGGAGGACCGGATCGTCCTCGTCGCCGGCTTCCAGGGCGTCTCGACCGAGAGCCACGACGTGACCACGCTGGGCCGCGGCGGCTCCGACACGACCGCGGTCGCCCTCGCCGCGGCGCTCGGCGCCGACGTCTGCGAGATCTACACCGACGTCGCCGGCGTCTTCAGCGCCGACCCGCGGATCGTCCCCGACGCCCGCAAGCTGCCGGTCGCCTCCTACGAGGAGATGCTCGAGATGTCGGCCTCGGGCGCCCGGGTGCTGCAGCTGCGCTCGGTCGAGTACGCGCGCAACCACGGCGTCCGCATCCACTGCCGCAGCAGCTTCGAGGACGGCCCCGGTACCCTCGTCGTCAGCGAGGACGAGACCGAGCAGGAGACCATGGAGCAACCTTTCGTAACAGCCGTGACCCACTCCGACGACGAGGCGCGCGTCACCCTGACCGGCATCCGCGACGAGCCCGGCGTCGCCGGCGAGATCTTCAACGCCCTGGCCGAGGCCGGCATCAACGTCGACGTGATCATCCAGAACGAGCCGGTCCGCGACGACGAGCTCGCCGACCTCTCCTTCACGATCGACCGCGCCGAGCTGACCACCGCGACCGACGCGATCGCCGCGCTCGGCGACGTCAGCGAGGGGGTCCGCACCGACGAGCGGATCGGCAAGGTCTCGATCATCGGCGCCGGCATGCGCTCCCACCCCGGCGTCGCCGCCAAGGTCTTCGAGGTGCTCGGCGCGAGGAGATCAACATCGAGATGATCTCCACCTCGCCGATCAAGATCTCGTGCGTGATCTCGGCCGACCGCGTGCCCGACGCGGTGCGGGCCCTGCACGAGGCCTTCGAGCTGGGCGCCGACGCGGTGCGGCCCGAAGACCCGACCGGCGCCGAGCACCGCCCGACGGTCGGTCCTGAGCCGCTGGCGACCGGTCGATGACGGGCGACGGCTACAGAGTCGGAGTCCTGGGCGCCACCGGCGCGGTCGGCTCGACCATCCTCGAGGTGCTCGCCGAACGCGATTTCCCCGCCGCCGAGGTCGTCCCCTTCGCCTCCGAGCGCTCGGCCGGGCGCCAGACTCGAGTGGAACGGCTCGGCGCTCGAGTGCCGGCCGCTGAGCCCGGAGACGATCCAGGGCCTCGACGTCGTGCTCTCCTCGGCCGGCGGCGCGGTCAGCGCCGAGTGGGCGCCGCAGCTGGTCGAGGCCGGCGCGGTCGTCGTCGACAACACCAGCTACTGGCGCATGCACGAGGACGTGCCGCTGGTCGTCGCCGGGGTCAACCCCGACGCCGCGGCCGCCCACAAGGGCATCGTCGCCAACCCCAACTGCACGACGATGGTGATGATGATGGCGCTGGCGCCGATCCACCGCGCGGTCGGCCTCGAGCGCCTGGTCGTCTCCACCTACCAGGCGGTCTCCGGCACCGGCCAGCGGGCGATCGAGGAGCTGCTCGCGCAGTCGCGGGCGGTGCTGGCCGGCGAAGAGGTGCCGCCGCCGAGCATCTACCCGCACCAGATCGCCTTCAACGTGCTGCCCCAGGTCGAGGTCTTCAAGGACGGCGACGACTACACGACCGAGGAGCGCAAGGTGATGGCGGAGACGCGCAAGATCCTCGGCATCGGCGAGGAGGTGGCGATCTCCGCCACCTGCGCCCGCGTGCCGGTGGTCAGCGGCCACTCGGAGTCGGTCAACGTCCGCACCCGCGAGGACCTCTCGCCGGACGATTGCCGCGCGCTGCTCGCCGAGGCGCCCGGCGTGATCGTCGTCGACGACCCGGCCGCCGGCGCGCTACCCGATGGCGATCGACGCCGCCGGCCGCGACGAGGTCCTCGTCGGCCGCATCCGCCGCGACCCCGACCAGGAGCGCACCCTCAACCTCTGGATCGCCGGCGACAACCTGCGCAAGGGCGCCGCGACCAACGCGGTGCAGGTCGCCGAGCTGCTGATCGAGCGGAACCTGCTGAACAACGGCGAATAGGCCCTGATGGGCATCGGCTTCGGCGACGCAGTGCTGATCTTCGGCGGGCTGCTGACCGTGGTCGCGGCGCTCTCGGGGGTGATGAAGGGGACGGTGCTCTCGGCCTCGGTGCTCTCGGTGGCGCTGGGGATCGCGCTGGCCGCCTTCGGAGTAGTCGACGTCGACCCGACCAGCGAGTCGATCGTCGAGCTGGTCGAGCTGGCGCTGATCCTCACCCTCTTCTCCGACGGGATGTTCGTCGAGCGCGAGCTGCTGCAGCCGGCACTGGAGCCCGGTGGCGCGGGCGCTGGTGATCGCGATGCCGATCACGATGGCGCCTGCTCGGCCTCGCCGCCAAGGCGCTCTTCCCCGACCTGAGCTGGGCCGAGGCGCTGCTGCTGGCGGCGGTGCTCTCGCCGACCGACCCGGTGGTCACCTCGGCCGTCGTCACCTCGCGGATCGTGCCGGCCTCGGTTCGCCACACGCTCAACCTCGAGTCCGGCCTCAACGACGGCCTCGCCCTGCCCTTCGTCCTCTTCTTCCTCGTCCTCGCCGGCCCGGGCGGCGACCCCGGCGGCGAAGCGGCGAAGCTGGTCGGCGAGGCGCTCTTCGGCGCCGCCGTCGGCGTCGGCCTCGGCACGCTCGGCGGGCCGGCTGCACCATCGCCTGCCGGGCGGTGGCCTCACCGCCCGCTACGAGGGGATCTACGCGGTCGGCATCGCCCTCTTCGCCTTCGGCCTCGCCGAAGTGACGATCGGCAACGGCCTGATCGCCGCCTTCGTCTGCGGCATCGCGATGGCGGCGACCGAGCGCGACGTGCCCGAGGGCTTCGTCGAGTTCGCCGAGAACGCCAGCGCGATCCTGCAGGTGCTCACCTTCTTCGTCTTCGGCGCCCTGATCGTCGCCACCGGCTTCCACCACGAGCATCCCGCCGCTGATCGTCTTCGTCGTCTTCGCCCTGATCGTCGCCCGCCCGCTTGCGGTGATGCTCTCCTTCGTCAAAACCGGCATCCCGCGACCCCAGAAGCTCTTCATGGCCTGGTTCGGTCCCAAGGGCGTCGCCTCGATGCTCTTCGCCCTCTTCGTCCTCAAGTCAGACGTCGGCGAGGCCACCCTGATCTTCGACATCGCCGCCATAGCGATCATCTGCTCGATCGTCGCCCACGGCCTCACCGACACCGTAGGCGCCCAATGGCTGGCCCGCCGCGTCGGCCTCGACCGCCCCAGCTAGCCAACCACTGAGCTTTCTCCGCAGCGGTTCTTCCCTCAAATCTGAGAGGGCGGATGCCGCTGGGTCGCCGGACACTCAGCGCGAAGCGCGTCCGCCGACCCAGCGGCATCCGCCATCCGCTTGAGCTAACAGGTCAGGCAGGAACCGCAGCGAGCCGCTCTTCGACCCACTTGGTCGAGGCGATGTGCTTGCTCATCCCCAGCTGCTTCGGCTCGGCGCCGAGCGCCAGCGCCGACCAGCTGCGGCAGGTGCAGGACGGCGAGGCCGAGGTCGCGGTTGACGACCTTGGCCGCCTCGGGCTGCTGCATGTCGAGGTTGAGGTGGCAGAGCGGGCAGGGGGTGACCAGGCAGTCGGCGCCGGCGTCGAGCGCGTCGCCGACGTGGGTGCCGGCCTGGCGCAGCGAGGTCTCGCGGTTCATCGTGATCACCGGGAAGCCGCAGCACTTGCGGGCGCCGTCGTACTCGACGACCTCGCCGCCGAGCGCCTCGATCACCTTCTCCAGGTAGATGTCGCGGTCGGGGAACTCGTCGTAGCCGAGCCGCTCCTTGGGGCGCACCACGTAGCAGCCGTAGAAGGGGCCGACGCGCAGGCCGGAGAGCGGGCGCGTGACCTGCTCGGCGAGGCGGTCGAGGCCGTAGTCCTCGACCAGCAGCCAGAGGAAGTTCTTGTTGGTGAAGCCGTCCTTGCCCTTCTCGTAGGCGAGGCCCTGGCCGCTCAGCACCTCGTTGATGTGGGCGCGGTAGGAGGAGTCGGCGTCGAGCCGCTGCTGGCACTCGGACTGGGCGCCCTGGCAGGTCGAGCAGATGTTCATCATCGAGAGCCCGGTCTGCTGGGCGAGGGCGAAGGTGCGGGCGTTGAGCGTGTCGGCGAGCTCCTGGTTGTGCTCGGCGATCACGCCGGCGCCGCAGCAGTTGGCGCGGTCGAGTTCGACCAGCTCGATGCCGAGCTTCTCGGCGACGATCGCCATCGAGCCGTGCAGCTCGGTGGTGAAGCCGCGCGAGACGCAGCCGGGCCAGTAGGCGACCTTGATCTGACCGTCGCTCATCACGACTCCTCCTTCGTATCCGCGGCGGCTGCCGCCTCCGCCGTGATCGCCTCGTCCGTCATCTCATCGGGCTCCGGTTCGACGAAATCCTCGTCCTCGCCCTTGATGTAGATGTTGAATTCCTCGCGGTGCTCCTCGGCGTGCTCGTAGATCGCCTTGACCTCGTCCTGGGCGTCGCCGGGCAGCTTCGGGTGGACGCCGGGGATCAGCTTGGGCAGCGAGCGGGCCTTGCCGGTCTTGATCGCGCGCAGCACCGTCGGCAGCGACTCGATCAGGCCCTTGATCGCCGCCTTGCGTCGGTTTCAGCTTGCCTTTGACGCCGGGCGCGTAGGACTCCTGGACCAGCAGCGCCTCGTCGAGGGTGCCCTTCTTCTCGATGATCTTGACGAAGGCGTCCTCGTGGTTGTGGCCGTTGTTGGGGTCATCGTCGATCCCCTCCTCGCCGGCTTTGCGGCGCAGGCGCATGATCTGGTCCATCGGCGCCACGCCCTTGGGGCAGGCGTCGATGCAGCTGAAGCAGTGGGTGCAGTCGTAGATCCCGTGCGGGTCGTGCGGCGAGGTCGTGGAGGCGCTCCTTGGTCTCGGCGTCGCGCGGGTCGCCGACGAAGCGGTAGGCCTTGGCCAGCGCCGCCGGGCCGATGAAGTCGGGGTCGGCTTCCATCGAGAGGCAGGAGGAGACGCAGGCGCCGCACTGGATGCAGGCCATCGACTGGGTGATGTCGATCATCGACTCGGGCTCGACCACGTACTCGCGCTCGGGCGCCTCGCCGTGGGGGAGGAGCCAGGGGGTGACGCGGCGGATCTTGGTCCAGTGCGTCGACTCCATGTCGGTGATCAGGTCCTTGATCACCGGCATGTTGCCCATCGGCTCGACCACGATCGGCGGCGTCTCGCCGCCGGCCTGGGGCTGACGCTGGCCTTCTTCTCGGCCAGCTCCTGGGCCTCGCCGATCTGGGTCTTGCAGCCGAGGCCGGACTGGCCGTTGATCTTCATCCCGCAGGAGCCGCAGATCGCGGCGCGGCAGGAGCAGCGCACCGAGAGCGAGCCGTCGTCGCGGTCCTTGGCCTGCAGCAGGCCGTCGAGGACGGAGAGCGAGGGATCGAGCTCGACCTTGAACTCCTCCCAGTAGGCGCCCTCGCCGCTCTCGGGCTGGTACCGGCGGACTTTCAGCGTGTACTCGGCCATCAGTAAGTCCTCTCTTCCGGTTCCCACTGGGTGATCGTCACCTCTGAGTAGGAGATCTCCGGCCCGTCGTCGTCGAGCTGCAGGTCGATGTGCTTGAGCCACTCCTCGTCATTGCGCTCCGGGAAGTCGGTCCTGTACTGGGCGCCGCGGCTCTCCTTGCGCTCGAGCGCGGCGACGCAGGTGCACTCGGCGTTGTCGAGCATGTAGCCGAGCTCGATCGCGCCGAGGATGTCCTGGTTGAAGATCGAGCCCTTGTCGTCGATGTAGGCGGTCTCGGCCTCCTCCTTGAGCCGGCGCACCGTCTCCAGCGCCTCCTGGATGCCGGCCTCGTCGCGGAAGACCGCGACCTTGGCGTCCATCGCCGTGCCGAGGTCGAACTTGATCTCCGAGACGCGGCGGCCGGAGCCCTTCTCGCGGGCGGAGATCGCGTCGATCGTCGCCTGCTCGGCCTCGAGCACCGCCTTGCGAGGGCCGCGAGCCCTCGGTCCGCTTGGCGCGGGCGGCGGCGTCGGCGCCGGAGCGGCGGCCGAAGATCAGCGTGTCGAGCAGCGAGTTGGCGCCGAGCCGGTTGCCGCCGTGGACGGAGACGCAGGCGGTCTCGCCGGCCGAGTAGAGGCCGGGGATGTCGGTGCGGCCGTCGACGTCGGTCTTGATCCCGCCCATCGTGTAGTGGTTGCCGGGCTTGATGTGGATCGGTTCCCTGGTGATGTCGACGCCGGCGAAGTCCTTGCCGACGAGGACGATCTCGCGCAGCGCCTCGTGCACGCGCTTTTTCGGCACCACGGTGATGTCGAGGGCGACGGTGCCGTCGGGGAAGCCGCGGCCCTCGTTGATCTCGGTCTGCTCGGCGCGGGAGACGACGTCGCGCGAGGCCAGCTCCATCTTGTTCGGCGCGTACTTCTCCATGAAGCGTTCGCCGTTCTTGTTGAGCAGGTGGGCGCCCTCGCCGCGGGCGCCCTCGGTGATCAGGAAGCCCTTGCCCGCCAGCGTCGTCGGGTGGTACTGGATCATCTCCATGTCCATCAGCTTCGCCCCGACCCGGTAGGCCATCGCGATCCCGTCGCCGGTGCAGATCAAGGCGTTGGTGGTCGGCTTCCAGACCTGGCCGTTGCCGCCGCAGGCGAGGATCACCGACTTGGCCCGGAAGAGCTGCATCGAGCCGTCGGCGATGTTGCGGGTGACGACGCCGCAGCACTCGCCCTGCTCGTCCATCGCCAGCGCCGTGCAGAACCACTCCTCGTAGCGGGCGACCGCGTCGGAGTGCTTCATCAGCTGCTCGTAGAGCACGTGCATGATCGCCTGGCCGGTGATGTCGGCGACGTAGTAGGTGCGGGCGGCGGAGGCGCCGCCGAAGGCGCGGGTGCCGAGCTTGCCCTCCTCGTTGCGGTGGAAGGTGACGCCGAGGTGCTCGAGGTGGAGGATCTCCTCCGGCGCCTCGCGGCACATGATCTCGACCGCGTCCTGGTCGCTCAGGTAGTCGGAGCCCTTGATCGTGTCGAAGGCGTGCGACTCCCAGGAGTCGCCGGGGTTGAGCGCCGCGTTGATCCCGCCCTGGGCCGCGTTGGAGTGCGAGCGCACCGGGTGGACCTTGCTGACGATCCCGACCGAGACACCCTCCTCGGCGGCCGCCAGTGCTGCTCGCTGTCCGGCCAGGCCGGCGCCGATCACCAGTACGTCATGCGTGGGCACGAGCGCGGACTCTATAGAGCCGAAATCCGACCCCGCAGTCGGATTTCAATGCGGTGCAACGCTTTGTCCGGGTAGTAGACGGATAAAGCGTTGCACCGCGCCCTGCGCGCGGTTACAGCCAGCGCTCGTCGAGGCGGCGTGCCGCGGCCTCGATCAGACGGACGCCGTCGGCGACGCTGTTGAAGTCGACGTTCTCGGCCAGGTCGTTGGGCCAGTGGTAGTTGGCCGGGTTCTTGAGATCGGTGCAGCCGCAGAGCGAGGCGGTCTCGTAGCCCGCTGCCAGAGGCTCCAGCCCGTCGGTGCCGTTGTGCAGGCGCAGGTTGGGGTAGAGCCAGATGCCGAGCTCCTCGGCGAGCCCGTCCATCAGCGCCAGCGCTCGCGGCGAGTACTCGCGCATCTTGAGGAAGCCCTCGCCGCGCAGGACGAGCAGGTGGGGTGAGCCGATCGAGTCGACGGCGAGGAAGAAGGTGCTCTCCCGCGGCAGGCTGGGGAAGTGGCGCTCGCCGAAGGCCTTGATCCCCTCGCTGAAGGACTCCTCGGCGCCCGCCGAGAGCAGGATCACGCGGATGTCCTTTGGCGGTTGCTCGACCAGCCGCTGGGCCAGCGCCAGCAGGGCGACGACGGCGGTGCCGTTGTCGTTGGCGCCGGGGACCGTCTTGCGCGAGCCGATGTCGGCCATCGCCGCGGCCGAGCCGAGGCCGAGGAAGATGCCCAGCTTGGCGAGCGCCCGGCGCCCGCTGAGGGCCCCGAGCGCGGCGAGGATCGGACCGCCGACCACCGGCGCCATCAGCGGCGGGCTGGTGTCCTGCCCCTCGATCAGGCCGAGGCGGTCGGCGAACTTGGGCATCTCGGGGTGGAAGATCAGGCCCGAGTGGGCGGCGTCGTGGTGGGCGACGATCACCATCGTGCGCTCGGCCTCGGCGGGCCCGAACTCGCAGACCACGTTGTAGGTGGTGCGCTGCTTCAGCAGCTTGCGCAGGCGCCGCCGGCCGGGAGGGAAGTCGTCGGCGATGCCGGCCGCCCCGATCGCGCCTAGAACCGCGCCGAGCCAGCGCCGACCGCGCAGACCGAGGAAGCCGGCGAGCGCCCCCAGCACGGCGCCCAGCCCCAGCGGCCACCAGTAGGTGCCATGCGCCGGCTCAGCCTCGATCCGCGCCTCGGCCCCGAGCTCGCCGAACCGCTCGACGATCCACTCCGCCGCCTGTCGCTCGCCTTCGGAAGCCGACGGACGGTAGATCCGCTCGAACTCCTCCAGCCGCTGACGGAGCTTCTCCTCGTTGGCCTGCATCGCCCGAACTTATACGGCTCCGTACCATGGGATCGATGCTCGGCGGCGAGCCGATCACCCTCTTCCACGTCCGCGGCATCCGCATCGCGGTCGACTGGTCCTGGTTCTTCGTCCTCTTCCTGGTGATCTTCTGGCTCTCGAACTTCTACGGCGACGTGCTCGGCGAGAGCAGCTCGGCCTCGACGCCGTTCGCCCTCGCCGTCGCTCAGCGCCGTCGGCTTCTTCGGCTCGATCGTCCTGCACGAGCTCGGCCACGCCTTCGCCGCGCTGCGCAACGGCATCGGCATCTCCAGCATCCAGCTCTGGATCTTCGGCGGCATGGCGCGGATGGACCGCGAGTCCGACAGTCCCTCGACCGAGTTCAAGGTGGCGATCGCCGGTCCGCTGGTGACCCTCGCGATCGTCGTCGTGCTGACCTGCGGTCGGCCTGGCGGCCGTCGGCTGACCGAGGAGTTCCGGCAGGCGGTGCTGATCGAGAAGCAACTCCGGCGTCTCGGGCGCTGATGGCGATGATCGCCTGGCTGGCCTCGATCAACCTGCTCGTCCTCGTCTTCAACCTGCTGCCCGCCTTCCCGATGGACGGCGGCCGGATCGTCCGCGCGATCGCCTGGTGGCGCACCGGCGACCGCAACTCGGCGACCCGCTTCGCCGCCAACCTCGGCCGCGTCTTCGGCTACATCTTCATCGGCGGCGGCCTGCTGCTGATCGCCAACGGCGACGCCTTCGGCGGCATCTGGCTGGCGCTGATCGGGATCGTGATCAACAGCTCCGCCCGGGCCGCCTCGATGCAGACCGCGATCACCGGCGGATCAGCGACCTTCAGCGTCGTCGACGTGATGGATCGCGAACCGGTAGCGATCCCCGACGAGCTGAGCGTCGAGCAAGCGCTGGACGAGTACTTCCTCCGCTACCGCTGGCCCTGGTTCCCGGTCGTCGACGCCGCCCACCATTTCCTCGGCCTCGTCGTCCGCGACAAAGCCGACGAGGTGCCGGAGACCTCCCGGGCGACCTCTCACGTCTCCGACCTGCTCGAGCACGACGACGGCACCTTCCAGGTCCGCGACGACGCCCCGCTCGACTCGCTGCTCGCCAATCGTGCCCTGCGCCGCTTCGGTGCCCTGATGGCGGTCGATGCCGACGGCCGCCTCTCCGGCGTGATCACGATCGAGCAGGTGGGCCGGGCGCTGCGCGACCAGCCGTCGTGAGCCGCCGGGGGTTCCTTCTCAGGAACTCCCGCGAAGCGGCCTGAGAAGGAACTCCCGGCGGCTCAGGCCCGCGGGCGGTGCCGCTCGATGATGCGCTGAAGTCCGTGCCCGCGGGGAGGGTGCCGAAGGCGTGGCCCCAGTCGCCGGAGAGGCGGGAGGCGCAGAAGGCGTCGGCGACGGCCGGGTCGCCGTAGCGGACCAGGAGCGAAGCCTGGAGGGCGACGGCCATCTTCTCGACGATGCGGCGGGCGCGGGACTCGATCGTCTCGATGTCGCCGGGGATTTCGTCGCGCAGGGAGGAGACGTAGGCGTCGAGCTTGGGTTCCGCGCCGGCGCCCTCGCAGGACCTCGGCGAAGAAGGCGTCGACCGAGGCTGGGTTCTTGACCATGGCGCGCAGGACGTCGAGGCACTGGACGTTGCCCGAGCCCTCCCAGATCGAGGCGAGCGGGGCCTCGCGATAGAGGCGGGGCATGCCCGACTCCTCGACGTAGCCGTTGCCGCCGAGGCACTCCAGGCACTCGACCGCGTGGGAGGGGGCGCGCTTGCAGAGCCAGTACTTGAGGACCGCGTTGGCGAGGCGCCGGAACTCGGCGGCCTCGTTGTCGCCGGCGGCGACCTCGTCGTAGGCGCGGGCCAGGCGCATCGCGGCGACGGTGGCGGCCTCGGACTCGACGCGAGGTCGGCGAGGACGTTCTGCATCAGCGGCTGGTCGATCAGCTCCTTGCCGAAGGCGGAGCGATGGGCGGCGTGGTTGAGCGCCTGCACGACGCCGGCGCGGTAGCCGGTGGCGGCGCCGATCACGCAGTCGAGGCGGGTGTGGTTGACCATCTCGATGATCGTCGGCACGCCGCGGCCCTCCTCGCCGACCATGCGCGCCCAGGCGCCGCGGAACTCGACCTCGCGGGAGGCGTTGGAGCGGTTGCCGAGCTTGTCCTTGAGGCGCTGGATGTGGAAGCCGTTGCGCTCGCCGTCGGGGGTCCAGCGCGGCATCAGGAAGCAGGAGATGCCGGAGTCGGTCTGGGCGAGGACGAGGAAGGCGTCGCACATCGGCGCCGAGCAGAACCACTTGTGGCCGACGATCTCGTACTCGGCGCCCGGGCCGCCGCCGTTCGAGCGGCGTCGCCATCGTCGTGTTGGCGCGCACGTCGGAGCCGCCCTGCTTCTCGGTCATCGCCATCCCGCAGAGGGCGCCGCTCTTGCGCTCGGCCGGCAGCGAGCGCTCGTCGTAGTCGAGCGAGAGGAAGCGCTCCTCCCACTCGGCGGCGAGCTCGGGCTGCCTGCGCAGCGCCGGGATCGCCGAGTAGGTCATCGAGATCGGGCAGCCGACGCCGCTCTCGGCCTGCATCAGCAGCATGAACATCGCCGCGCGGGCGACGTGGGCGCCGGCTGCCGGGCTCGCGCCAGGGCATCGCGTGCAGGCCGTGGCCGACGCCGATCCGCATCAGCTCGTGCCAGGAGCTGTCGAACTCGACCTCGTCGATGCGGTGGCCGTAGCGGTCGTGGGTGCGCAGCTCGGGCTTCTTCTCATTTGCCTCGAAGCCCCAGCGGATCGTCTGAGCGGAGCCGCAGATCGCCCCCAGCTCGCGCGCCCGGTCCTCGGCCCAGTCGGCGCCCTCGCGCCGCAGTGCCTCGCTGCAGCGGCCGGTCGGCGTCGAACGGGTTGTAGTCCTCCAGCGGCGAGGCCTGGTTGAAGACCTCGTGGGTGGCGGGGCTGCGGCGCTCGACGGTGGCCATCGAACTGATTGTGCCACGCCCATCGGTAGCATCGCCGCGCCGCGTGGCAAAGATCTCAGTCAAGAACCCGATCGTCGAGCTCGACGGCGACGAGATGACCCGGATCATCTGGTCCGTTCATCAAAGAGCAGCTGATCCTGCCCTACCTCGATCTCGAGCTGGTCTACTTCGACCTCGGGATCGAGAGCCGCGACGCGACCCGCGACCAGATCACCGTCGATGCGGCCAACGCGATCAAGCAGCACGGGGTCGGCGTCAAGTGCGCGACGATCACCCCCGACGAGGCGCGGGTCGAGGAGTTCGGCCTGGCGGAGATGTACCGCTCGCCGAACGGGACGATCCGCAACATCCTCGGCGGCGTCATCTTCCGCGAGCCGATCGTGATCTCCAACATCCCGCGGCTGGTCCCGGGCTGGACCAAGCCGATCGTGATCGGCCGCCACGCCTTCGGCGATCAGTACCGGGCCACCGACATGGTGGTGCCCGGCGAGGGCACGCTGACCCTCACCTACACGCCCAAGGACGGCTCGGAGCCGGTCGAGCTCGACGTCTATGACTTCCCCGGCGGCGGCATCGCGATGGCGATGTACAACCTCGACGACTCGATTCGCGATTTCGCCCGGGCCTCGATGCGCTACGGCCTCGATCGCGGCTACCCGGTCTACCTCTCGACCAAGAACACGATCCTGAAGCGCTACGACGGCCGCTTCAAGGACCTCTTCGCCGAGGTGTACGAGACCGAGTTCAGGGCCGAGTTCGAGGCCGCCGGGATCACCTACGAACACCGCCTGATCGACGACATGGTTGCGGCGGCGCTGAAGTGGGAGGGCGGCTACGTCTGGGCCTGCAAGAACTACGACGGCGACGTGCAGTCCGACACCGTCGCCCAGGGGTTCGGCTCGCTCGGCCTGATGACCAGCGTCCTGATGAGCCCCGACGGCAAGACGGTCGAGGCCGAGGCCGCGCACGGCACCGTCACCCGTCACTACCGCCAGCACCAGCAGGGCAAGCCGACCTCGACCAACCCGATCGCCTCGATCTTCGCCTGGACGCGTGGCCTCGCCGCGCGCGGCCGCCTCGACGACACACCCGAGGTCTCGCACTTCGCCGAGACTCTGGAGCGCGTCTGTGTGGAGACGGTCGAAAGCGGCGAAGATGACCAAAGACTTGGCCCTGCTCGTTGGCCCCGACCAGGAGTTCCAGACCACGCAGGAGTTCCTCGCCTCGATCGACGAGGGCCTGCAGCGGGCAATGGCCTGAGTGTCGGTCACGCAGTAGGGCCCTGATCCTTCGAAAACCACGAATCCAGGAGAAGAGATTCTGTGAGCACCCCCGTGAAAGTCACCGTGACCGGCGCTGCCGGGCAGATCGGCTACGCGCTGCTCTTCCGCATCGCCAGCGGTCAGATGCTCGGCCCCGACACACCCGGTCGAGCTGAGCCTGCTGGAGATTCCCGATGCCGTCAAGGCCGCGGAGGGAACGGCGATGGAGCTCGACGATTGCGCCTTCCCGCTGTTGCGCCGGATCGACATCTTCGATGACCCCAAGCAGGCATTCGACGGTTGCAACGTCGGTCTCCTCGTCGGTGCCCGTCCGCGTGGCCCCGGCATGGAGCGTTCCGACCTGCTCGAGGCAAACGGTGGCATCTTCAAGCCCCAGGGCGAGGCGATCGCCGCCGGCGCCGCCGATGACGTTCGGATCCTGGTCGTCGGCAACCCCGCCAACACCAACTGCCTGATCGCGATGTCGAATGCCGACGGTGTTCCGCGCGAGCGTTTCACGGCGATGATGCGGCTCGATCACAACCGTGCGATCGCGCAGACTGCCAACAAGCTGGGCGTGCAGGTGTCTGACGTCACCAACATGACCGTCTGGGGCAATCACTCGACCACGCAGTACCCGGACCTCGTAAACGCCAAGGTCAATGGCCAGAGTGCCTGGGACGCTGTCGACGATCAGGCCTGGATCGCCGATGAGTTCATTCCGCGGGTGGCAAAACGCGGTGCCGCCATCATCGAGGCGCGAGGAGCGTCCAGCGCGGCGTCGGCGGCCAATGCCGCAATCGACCATGTCCACGACTGGGTCCTGGGTACGGCTGCGGGAGACTGGGTCTCGATGGGCGTGCCCGCAGATGGCTCCTACGGTGTCGCCGAGGGAATCGTCGCTGGATTCCCGTGCGCCTGCAGCGGTGGCGAGTGGTCGATCGTCGAGGGTCTCGAGGTGCCGGAGTTCTCACGGGCGCGGATTGACGCCAGTGCCGCTGAGCTGCGCGAGGAGCGCGACGCGGTCAGTCAGCTCGGCCTGGTCTGAGTTAAAGCCCTCACTTCGCTGCGGGTAAAGAAAAAGCCGGCCCCGTACGGGGCCGGCTTTGTTCTGCAAAGCGCTAAGTCGCGACTCTATTTCCCGGCGTGATACTCGCGTCCCTTCTTGGTGACGCGACCCTCTTTCTCCAGTTCACCGAGAACCCGGTACAGATAATTCGGTTTGATTTTCATCTGCTTGGCGATCTCCGATGCGGAGATGCCGGGGTTCTGCTCGACCAGGGCGACTGCCTGGTCGGCGCGGGTGCCACCGCGGCGACGGCGGCGGCGTTTGCGCGGTGCGGCGGGCGCGGCTGGTGTGGCTGATGCTGCCGCGGCATTTTTACGTGGGCGACCGGGGCCGCGTCCGGAGCCGGGGGGCCGACCGGGGCGACGAGTAACGGTGCCACCAAGCTCGGCGAGCGCACGCTCGAGGCGCTTGCGCTCCTCGTCGAGCTCCGCGAGCCTTTTCTTGACCAGGTCTAGAGCCTCGTCGAGTACGTTGCTGGTGCTGGGCATTTCCTTCCTTTCATCCCGGGAGCTGTTTACCTTCCGGGTCGTCAGCTGCTCCGGAGTGTCGCAGAGTGACAGTGACAGTGACTATTCGTATAGTCAAATTCGCATCTGTCACTCTGGCCATTTGGACGAAGCTACCCATCCAGCGGGCGCCCAGCGATGGCAGGGCCAGCCAGAAAACATTGGTCGAGCGATCATCGGTGGAAAATCTACGCGTACCAAATGTGGCAAACCGAGTTGACGCTCCATGTGACGTGGTGGACGAAGAAGATTCGCACCAGGCCGCCCCAAGAGCAGGCAGGTGGCCGCTCCGGAACGAAGGCTCTAGCGGTTGCGGTTGCGCGGCAGGGTCCGGAAGACGACGTCCCAGAGTGGTGAGGAGACGCCGAAGCCGTAGCGGTGGTCCTGGAAGTGGTGGCGCATGTGCTGCTCGCGCAGGCGCTTGCCGAAGTCCGACTTGGGCACGAAGTGGTGCACGTAGTAGTGCGTGTAGTCGTAGAAGAGGTAGCCGAGGATGAAGCCGGCGAAGAGCGGGTAGGTCGCCGGCGTGCCGAAGATCAGCGTGAAGGCGAAGAAGAAGAGCGCGGCCAGGGGGATCGCCACCGCGGGGGGCATGACCAAGCGCAGCTTGTCGTTGGGATGGTCGTGGTGGATGCCGTGGATGATGAAGTGCATCCGCCGGCCGAAGGCGTTGTCGGGCTGCCAGTGGAAGACCAGCCGGTGCAGCCAGTACTCGGTCAGCGTCCAGATGCCGACCCCGGCGAGGCTGAGCAGGAGCAGCTGCCAGGCGGCGTAGCCGTGGCCGGCGCCGAGCCACTCGCCCGCGATCACCACGGGCACGAAGACGATCGCGGGGACCGCAGGGTGCACCCGCGAGAAGAAGTTGAGGAAGTCGCTCTCGAACAGCTGCGGCGAGGCGGCGAGCTTGTCAGTCCTGCTGGAAGACTCCATCCAAGGCCGAATGGTAGCGACGGGCGCCACCGGCTCCCGCAAGACGCGGGGAACCTGTGACGAGACTGTGTCAAGAACGTTGCGCTTTGCGGAATTGAGCCTCACGAAAGAATCACGGCGATGGCAATATCGCCGCCGTGCCGCGCAAGCAGAAAAAGCCGAGCTGTGAGGATTGCTACTTCCAGAAGAACCTCCTCTGCGCGCTCGAGCTCGGCGAGCCCTGCGCGACGTTTCGGCCTGACCGGCCCGAGGGGCTGGTTCCGCCTAAGCAGCCCGTGCTCCTTATGAGGCCGCCCAGGTGGGCCTCTCGGACACAGGCTCAGACGGCGTAGGCGCGGCGGGGCCTGTCGCCGAATGGGGCCCACCACCCCTGCGGTAGCTAAAGCTTCCTCGGGGTGGTCCCCCCATTCGACGCCACCCGCCGCGAGTGGCGGGGCTGGTTAATGTTCTGGCCCATGCCGGAGCGGGATCTATATGGGTGGGCGCGGACTACTTACGTCTCTCGCAGGAGCAGGGGGTTCACGCCGAATGTCGATGTCTATTACTGCGGGGATCCGCAGCGGGCGGTTGTGAAGGTCGACCTGGCCGGGGTTGAGCTCGATGAGGTTGGGATCGAGGTGGGGACTCGGCAGTTGGCGATCGTCGGGGAGCGGCAGGTGCAGGAGACGGAGGGGCGGGTGTATCAGCAGGTCGAGATCCCCTCGGGGCCCTTCCGGCGGGTGGTCGAGCTGCAGGTCGATGTAGACGCCGAGCGGGCCAAGGCGACCTACGAAGACGGCGTGCTGCGGATCGAGCTGCCGCTGCGCGATCCGGCCGAGACGACTCGTCGGGTCCCGATCGGGAGGGAGTAAGCGATGGAGGGCAGCCCGGTGCTCGAGGTGGTCGACTCGCTCGATGCCGAAGACGCGATCCGCTCCTCCGAGCCGCTGCCGGACGCGCTGCCGGTCCTGCCGCTGCGCGAGACCGTCACCTTCCCGGAGACGCTGACCCCGCTGGCCGTCGGCCAGGAGCGCTCGATCAAGCTGGTCAACGACGTCCTCGGCGCCAACCGAATGCTGGCGATGGTCGCCGCCCGCGATCCCGAGAACGAGGAGCCGGGGCCCGTGGACCTGCACGAGGTCGGCGTCGTCGGCGTCGTCGCGCGCATGCTCAAGGTGCCCGACGGCACCCTGCGGATCCTCGTCCAAGGCATGCAGCGGGTCGAGCTCGGCCCCTATGTCGCCGAGCAGCCCTACCTGGTGGCGCGGATCGGCGAGCTCCCCGACGTCGTCGAGGACGGCCCGGAGCTGGAGGCGCTGACCCGCAACGTGCAGCGCACCTTCTCGGAGATCATCGAGCAGATCCCCTACCTGCCCGAGGAGCTGCAGATGGCGGTCGCCAACCTCGACGACCCGGCTGCCCTGGCCCATCTGATCGCCGGCACCCTGCGCATCTCGGTCGAGGAGAAGCAGCAGCTGCTCGAAGAGCTCTCGGTGGTCGCCCGCCTGCGCCACCTCTCCCAGATCCTCGCCCGCGAGCTCGATGTCGTCCAGCTCGGCACCCAGATCCAGACCCAGGTGCAATCCGAGATCGACAAAGGGCAGCGCGAGTTCTTCCTGCGCCAGCAGATGAAAGCGATCCAGGACGAGCTGGGGGAGGGAGACGAGCAGCAGGCCGAAGTCAACGAACTGCGCGAGAAAATCGAGGCGGCGAAGCTCCCCGAGCACGCCCAGAAGGCCGCCGACCGCGAGCTCTCGCGACTGGAGAAACTCCCCCCGGCCGCGGCTGAGCACGGCGTCATCCGCACCTATCTGGAGTGGTTGACCGAGCTGCCCTGGGCAGCGGAGAGCGAGGACAACCTCGACATCGCCCATGCCCGCGAGGTCCTCGACGCCGATCACTACGACCTGGAGAAAGTCAAGGACCGCATCCTCGAGTACTTGGCGGTGCGCAAGCTCAAACCTGACTCGCCGGGCCCGATCCTCTGCTTCGTCGGACCGCCCGGCGTCGGCAAGACCAGCCTCGGCCGCTCGATCGCCCGGGCGCTCGGTCGCGAATTCGAGCGCATCTCGGTCGGCGGCGTCCGCGACGAGGCCGAGATCCGCGGCCACCGCCGCACCTACATCGGCGCCCTGCCGGGGGCGATCGTGCGCGCCCTGCGCGACGCCGGCTCGCGCAATCCCGTCTTCATGATCGACGAGATCGACAAGATGGGCGCCGACTTCCGCGGCGACCCCGCCTCGGCGATGCTCGAGGTGCTCGACCCGGCCCAGAACGACTCCTTCCGCGACCACTACCTCGACCTCGAGTTCGACCTCTCCGAGGTGATGTTCATCGCCACCGCCAACATCCTCGACACGATCCCCGGCCCGCTGCAGGACCGGATGGAGACGATCGAGCTGGCCGGCTACACGCTGGAGGAGAAGCGCCACATCGCCCGCCGCTACCTGGTGCCGCGCCAGATCGAGGCCAACGGCCTCAAGCCCTCCCAGATCGAGTTCGCCGACCCGGCCCTGGTGGCGATCATCGAGGAGTACACCCGCGAGGCGGGGGTGCGCAACCTCGAGCGGCAGATCGGCACCGTCTGCCGCAAAGTCGCCCGCGAAGTCGCCGAGGCCAAGGGCAAGCGCAAAAAAGGCAAGGTGAAGATCTCGGCCAAGCGCGCTCGCGAGCTGCTCGGCCGCCGCCGCGTCTTCGCCGAGCAGCGGCGGCGGACCAAGGACCCGGGGGTGGCAACCGGGCTTGCCTGGACCCCGACCGGCGGCGACGTGCTCTTCATCGAGGCGACCTCGATGCCCGGTTCGGGACAGCTGACGATCACCGGCCAGCTCGGCGACGTGATGAAGGAGTCCGCGCAGGCGGCGCTCTCCTACGTGCGCGGTCACTGGAGCGAGGCGGCTCCCGACCTCGGCGAGGACTGGTTCGCCAAGCACGACATCCACGTCCACGTGCCGGCCGGCGCCGTGCCCAAGGACGGGCCCTCAGCCGGTGTAGCGATGACGGTGGCGCTCTCCTCCCTGATCAGCGGCCGTCCCGTTCGCAACGATGTGGCGATGACCGGCGAGGTGACACTGACCGGCCAGGTGCTGCCGATCGGCGGCTTGAAGGAGAAGTCGCTGGCGGCGCAGCGAGCGGGCATCAAGAGGGTGCTGGTGCCGCAGCGCAACGAAGGCGACGTGGCCGAGATCCCCGAGCACGAGCGCAGCGAGCTGGAGTTCGTCTACGTGGACGAGGTCTCCAAGGCGATCCAGGCAGCGCTCGCCTAATCGATGGAGGCCGCCGGGGCGCTGCGCAGGAGCAGCTTTTCGACCTATCTGGAATCGATCGGCGAGCTGGTGCGCACCCGCTCCCGTACCTTCTGGATCGTCGCCGGCCTGACCGTCCTCGCCGCGGCGCTGCGCTTCGCCACGCTCGGGGTGCAGAGCTACCACCACGACGAGATCGTCACCGCCAGCCGCGTCCTGCGCGACGGCTTCTGGCACGCGATGGACGCGGTCGGCTTCAGCGAGTCGGCGCCGCCGCTCTACTACGCGATCGCCTGGTTCTGGACGCAGCTGACCGGGACCGGCGAGTTTGGGCTGCGCGCGGTCTCGGCACTCGCCGGGATCGCCACGGTGCCGGTCGCCTACCTGCTCGGCGCCGAGTTGAGCAGCCGCCGCGCCGGGGTCGTTGCCGCGGCGCTGGTGGCGGTCAACCCGATGCTGCTCTGGTACTCGCAGGAGGCGCGCGGCTACTCGCTCTTCGTCCTGCTGACCGCGCTCTCCCTGCTCTATTTCGTCAGGGCCCTCGACCGCGGCCGCCGGCGCGACTCAATCGCCTGGGGGGTGGCTTCGGCCCTCGCCCTCGCCACGCACTACTTCGCCGCCTTCCCGATCGCGGCCGAGGCGTTGTGGTTGCTGCGACGCCGGGGCAGGGCGAGCGGTGGCGCTTTTCCGGGCCTCTGGATCGCGGCTGGGGCGGGACTGCTGCTGGCGCCGTTGGTCGTCCACCAGGCGTCCTTCGCCCACGCCGAATGGATCAGCAACCTCAGTGTCGGGCACCGGCTCTGGGAGACCGGCCTGACCTTCGCCCTGGGGGAGACGGGCGACATCATCGCCCAGTCCGAGCACCCGCTGTTGCTGATCGTTCCGGCGCTGGCTGCGCTCGCCGGTCTGGCCCTCGTCTTCGCCAGGGGCTCGAGCCGGGAGCGCCGCGCCGCCCGCATCGCGCTTGCGCTCGCCGCGGTGACGGTGGTTGTGCCCCTCGTCATCGGCCTGCTCGACTCGAGCAAGGACTACGTGCTCGCTCGCAACCTGCTGCCGGCCCTGGTGCCGCTGTTGGTCGCCGTGGCGGTCGGCTTCACCCTGCCCGCCGCCCGCCGCCGTGGGGCCGCGCTCGCCGCGATCCTCGTCGTCTACTCGCTCGGCTTCTCGATCTGGGCGAGCCTCTCGCCCGCCCTGCAGCGTCCCAACTGGGAGTCGGTCGCCACCGCGATCGGCGAACCGACCGTGCCGCGGGCGATGGTCACCTGGACCCTGGGCGAGGCCTCGCTGCGCTACTACCTCTCGACCGGGTCGATCCAGGTCCAGCCCTCCGACGGCTTTGACTGGTGGGTCGGAGAAATCGACTTCATCTCCGACGGTCCCGCCCCACCACCGCCCGCACGCCTGCTTGGCCCAGGTTTCCGCGAAGCCGGCTACGAGCGGGTGGGCCGGCTCTATGTGCGCCGCTTCGCCACGCCCGGTCCGGAGCTGAGGCCACTGCGGTTGGGAGCGATCCGCGACGCCGAGCTTGGCTTCCGCAGCAACGGGGTACTTCTGGACGGCATCGGACCGGGCTGAGGTGGGCGCACCTGGGCCGGCGCATAGCGGCGTCCTCGGTCGCTCGCGTGCGGAGCACGCCACGCTCCCTGCGTCCTTGCTCTGCTTGACCACGCGCGCCCACCGGCCGCTGGTTATCCTGAATACACCCGGAGAAATCCAGCGAGGAGAAGGCATGAGCAAGACCAAGGCGACCCAGGCCGCCGACATCTATTCGACCGCACGCGAGAACCCCTACGTGCAGCGACTGATCGAGGACGAAGAGCTGCGCGACAGCCTGAAGAAGGCGTTCGAGGCAGCACGGGGCGCCTATGGCCGTGCGACCAGCAACGGCAGCACCGTCAAGGCCGTCACCAGCGACAAGAAGGTGCAGCGTGACCTCAAGTCGGCGGCGGAGAACCTGCGCGACGCCTCCGAGGCCCTGCGGGCGCCGAAGAAGCGCAAGAAGAGCAAGCTTGGCCGCGTCATCCTGCTCGGCCTGGTCGGTGCCGCGGTGGCCCTGATCCTCAGCGAGGACGCGCGCAAGACCGTGCTCGACGCCCTCTTCGGCGCCGAGGAGGAGTTCGAGTACACCAGCACCACCAGCATCAACGGCTCCTGATTTGGCGTGGCGGCGGGCTTCGTGCCCGCCGCGCTCCTTAGACTGCTCATATGGAGGCGGCAACCAAGGAGCGTGAGCTCAGCGGTGAGAAGGCCCAGCGCATCATCGATGCGATGCGGGTCAGCGTCGCCAAGCGCGGCGCCGCGGGCTCGACCTTCGAGCACGTCGCCCGCGAGGCGGGCGTCAGTCGCGGCCTCCTCCACTACTACTTCGGGACCAAGGAGCGGCTGCTGGTCGAGGTCGTGCGCCGCGACGCCGAGATCCGCGTCGCCCGGCTCGACGAACCGCTTGCCAAGGCGGAGACCGTCGACGCTGTCATCGACGTTCTGCTGGCCAGCCTCACCGACCTGATCGAGAACGAGCCCACCTTCTTCCTGCTTCTCTACGAGCTCTTCAGCGCCGGCCGGCGCAACCCGGAGATTCAGCGCGAGGTTGGCCAGCTCTTCGAGCGCACCCGCTCGCACGTCGCCGATGTGCTGCGCTCAAAGGAAGCGGAGGGCGTGCTGAAGCTCCGCCACGACGCCGAGGAGATCGTCTCCTTCCTCTTCGCGATCGCCGACGGGTTCGCCCTGCAGGCGCTCTCGGACACCGAGCGCGACATCAGCGGCGGCCTCGCCGTGGCCGCCGCCTCAGGTCGCTACCTGCTCATCTCCGAGTAGTCGCCGCTCCGCCTGTTCCTTTCCTCCGGATAGAGCGACAAAGGCACAGCGGAACCGTTTGGAGTGATCGCACTCACGTCTATCCCTTCTCTGTAGAAGCGATTTCCAGCCGTCTCGCGGCCTAGCTTTTCCGCCTCAGACCAAACAAATGACCCCCGCGCTGGTGGAACAGCCGGGGGCCGTGGCACCGAAAGGCGGAACCTTCCGATGCAGGCCAACCCTAGCCAGCGCTCGGCTGATGAGCGTGAGGACAAACCGACGCAACGCGCCGTGCTGTCGCTTCTCCTCTACGAGTTCCCGGCGCAGATCACCCGAGAAGGGCTGCGCTACACGCTCGGCACCGACAAGGGCAAAGAGATCCGCCGCGCCGTTCGCAACCTCGATGCAGTCGGCTTGGTGTGGCAGGAGGGCGATTTCGTCCTGCCCACTCTCACCGCCCGTCATTTCGACTGGCTGGAACTGTCGTGAGCGTTGCTCGGCAGTTTGGAGCCAACCTAGCCCTCATCCGCAAGCGAGCCGGTATGTCGCAGGAGGAGGTCGCCTTTCGGGCCTCGGTTCACCGCACAGAGGTCTCGCAGCTTGAGCGGGGTTTGCGGGTTGCACGCGTAGACACCGTGGCGAAGCTGGCAGGAGCGCTCGAAGTCGATCCCGGTGAGTTCTTCCACGGGATCAAGTGGGCGCCGGGCGACGTGCGTATCGGGCGCTTCGCGGAAACAGAGGCTCCGGGGCTGGGCACTGTCCAGCGCAAGGCCGAGGTTGAACGTCCGGCCGAGTCGTAGGCCCAGATGAGGCCTTTCGAGGGATTCAGACGATCTCTCCCGTACCCTGCTTCGGGAATGGCGTCGAGCGTGCTGCCCTCCAAGGAACGTGTCAACAAGGCGGGCCGAAGAATCGCCAAATGGCTCGACGGGGAGGCTGTGCTCTCCGAGGACGAGTTGCAGGAACTCGTCGTTCCCGTTCTTCAATGGCGAGCACAGCACACCTATCCCATGTCGCTTGCGATGCCCAGCCTCAGGAAATGGGCGGAGCGATACTCAACATCTGATGTTCAACCGTCGCAACGCTTGAAGCGGTTGCCTCAGATCATCGACAAGCTTCAGCGTCATCCCGACATGAAGCTCGCCCGCATGCAGGACATTGGGGGTGCTCGGGTCGTGCTTTCAAATCGAGATGAGGTTGAAAAGATCCATCGACGGATTCGGATGTACTGGGATATAGACCGCGTCAAGGATTGGCGCGAGGAGGGACGGCCGGACACCGGCTATCGAGCGTTGCATCTCATGGTGCCGAAGCGGGATGACCTCAGCGGGGAGCTGCGTATCGTCGAGATTCAGCTCCGGACCAAAACTGAGCATCGCTGGTCGCAGGTAATCATGGCCACCGGGGAGCGCCTGGGCTACTCTCTGAGAGATGGAGATGGACCCCCTGACTTGTTGCTCTACTTCAAGCTGGCGGGAGAGATCCTCGCCATTCAGGACCGAGGAGAGGTGCCTGAAGGGGATCTCCGGGAGCGCTTCATTGATGCTCGTCAGCAGGCGAGTCACTACTTCGTGTCGAAAGGAGCCTAGGCAATGCCAGCCCACCAGTTTCTGCTGATCTACAACGCCAAGACCCAGCGCCTGATTGACGCAACCGACCTAGGCAGCGATACGCCGATGGCCGTTGAGGCCTACTCGGAATGCGAGGAGCGCTACAGCGGAAACCACGACATCGAGGTTCTTCTGATCGGCTCAGACTCTCTCGACACGATCAAGAAGACCCACGGCCACTACTTCGGGAACGTCGATCCGGTTGAGTTCTTCAGGTCAGTCACGGTCTAAGCAGAAGACCGAGAAGGGGCTGGAGATTCCGGTCCCGACCAAAGGCGACTTTGACGCCAACCTGGCTAAGGTCGCTCCGCCAGCAAGTCGTAAACGCCCTGGCGGGAAAGATCGGCCTCAGAAGCAATCTGGGTGATCGAAACGCCGGCCTCGCGCGCTGCCTCGCAGTAGCGCCGTAGGTCTTCGGTCGCCTCGCGTTTGGCCACGTCCGCTTTCTCACGGCGTTTGGCGGCGCTGCGGATGCTTCGCAGGATCGTCGTCTGCTCGCTCATCGCGCCGCCTCGTCAAGCAGCGCGTGGAACATCGAGCGAGGCCCGTAGGTCCGGTGGTTGTAGCGCCACGTGTACTCGTCCAGATAGGACTGAAGCCACTTGCGAGAAACGGCCTTGTAGGCGCCGCGCATCCCCGTCTTCATGTTGCCGAAGAAGCCCTCGATCGTGTTCGTATGGATGTCTCCGACAACGTAGGCGCCAGCGGAGTGATTGATGATGCGATGCCCGGCGTATTCGCGGCCAACCTGCCGATAGGGGCGCCAGTCGTCGGTGAAGATGATCGACTGCGGGTTGACGTTGGCCCGCACGGCTCCACTAAGCGGCTCGCCTCGGCGGGCTGCGATCACTCGCAGCCGGACTTGCCCGCCGCGCTCGACCATCCCGAGAACGGTCGGCTTGGATTCGCGGAACTGCGCCGATTCAGAGCGGGTTTTGAACTTGCGGCGCGGCCTTCCGCCCCAAGAAGTCTCGTCAACCTCGACCTTGCCTTTCAGCGGCTTCTCGTCGCCCTTCATCAACTCATTGCGAATCTTGTTGAACATGCGCCAGGCGGTCTTGTAATGGACTCCAAGCTCCCGCTCTAGCTGCTTGGCAGATATGCCGCACCGAGTGCTCGTCATCAGGTACATGGCGTGGAACCAGAGGCGCAGCGAGGTCGAAGACTTGGCGAAGATCGTCCCGGCCGTGGGATGGACGTGGTGTCCGCAGCCCGTGCAGGTCCACGACTGCCGCCCCTGTTTGGTCGCGTAGCGCTTGAAGACCCGCCGAGAGTCGCAGCGCGGACAATGGGCATGTTCCCCGTCAGGCGAGTAGCGGGTGCGCCACAGATGCTCTAGGCAGGCGGCATCGTCGGGGAACTCCGCCAGGAACTCGGTGACCGAGTAGTCCGAGTGCGAGGACTTGGCTCGCTTCGGTTCGTGGCGATCGGCCGGAGGCATGGTGTAAAGCTACTTGACAGATCGGAAGTTGTCAAGTTAATTGACACGGAGGTTTGAGGCTTGTCGCGGATAGGGTCATTCCGTTCTATATGGGTATCTGGCAGTGGCTGCGACATAGACCTTGGTTCTGGCCGCCTGCGCTTTGGATGGGCCTCAACTGGCTATTCAGGCTCGGCGAACACCCGTTGACTCGGGTCGCCGAAATTGTCTTGGCTGCGCTTCCCCTCTTTGGAGTGGCCCTAGTGATTCGCCTTCATCTGGACCTCTTCATTGCGCTCTTGTTCTCGCTGATCTTCCTCTTGGCGATCTGGGCGAAAGGGGCGAGGCTCAAGTGGCTTAAGGATCTAGAAGACCGTCAGCCCCGAGAAAGCCCCCGCCCAACGCCGCCAATCCAGTTGCCCCCCGGCGCTCACGAAGTAAGAGAGGTCGAAGAGGGCCGGACGATTGTCAGGCCGCTCACTGACGAGGAGGCAAAGAAAATCGAAGGCTAGCCCAGTCCCATCGATTTCAACTGGATCGCTTTGGCGACCTCAAGGAATCCGATGGATACGTGCGGGCTGGCACTGGAGTTAACGCGGAGGTTGAAAGACGCCTCGTTGCCGTCCTTTCCCACCACCTCAACGATGACGACGACGCGATTTATTGCGCCTTCGGAGGGGATCTCGGGATCGTTTTCGATCTCCTCCATGAGCGCTGTGATCTGCTGCCCGAGCTGCGTTTGATCGATTGCCATGTCGCCTCCCTGTCGTGTTGGAAGTTAGAAGCTTGACGCTACGCAAATCGGTGCAACCGCCGCCTCCGAGAGTCCGCAGTTTCCGCGAACCGCTTCTCGGCCATCGTCGCAGTACGGAAAGGAACGCCCAGACATGCAAATTCCGAATGGCCCCATTCCAAGCCACCTCTATCGCTGGAGGCCGCCCAATAGCGTGGAAGCGGCGATCGCTGGCTGCGAAAGGGTCAGCGCTTCTACAGAGAAGGGATAGACGTGATCGCACTCACAGACGGGCAGACGTTCATCCGAAAGGCTGGCTGTCCAGCCAATGCGTGACTTCATGGTCAGACTTGCCGGTTT
Organism: uncultured Solirubrobacterales bacterium; assembly: GCA_963702065.1. Lineage (GTDB taxonomy): Bacteria > Actinomycetota > Thermoleophilia > Solirubrobacterales > 70-9 > VRUE01. The sequence continues at coordinate 1,960,771 of OY969705.1, read as the reverse complement.
CCTGGGGCGCCGCCGCCGCTGGGTCCTCGCTGCGTGGCTGGTAGTCGTTGCGCTGGCGCTGCCGATCGCCTCGCACCAGACCGATCACCTGACCGGGGGCGGCTTCGACGTCCCGGGCAGCGAGTCGAAGACGGTCAGCGACTCGCTCGAGAACGACTTCGGCGACAAGGCCGGCCAGATCGCCGTGCTGCTGCAGGCCGGGGAGGATGCGAGCCCCGCTGAGCGCGCGGCGGCGATCGAGCGGGTGCGTCTCGCGGTCGCCGACCTCGATGAAGTGACCCTGCCGCCCGCCGCCGCCCGCCGCGCCGAGCTTGCCCTGCAGCGGACGGGGACGGCGATGCTGCCGCTGCACAGCGAAAAGTCCTCCGACCTGCAGATCGACTCGGCAACCGACCTGCGCGAAGCGCTCGATCCTGGCACGGCGGTCAGCGGAGTGACCACCTACCTGGCCGGGCAGCCGACGATCTGGGCCGGCATGCAGGAGCTTTCCAAGGAAGATCTGGCCAAAGCCGAGGCCGGCGGCTTCCCGATCGTCGCGATCATCCTGCTCGTCGTCTTCGGCTCGTTGGCCGCCGCCGCCCTGCCGCTGGTACTCGGCTTCGTCAGCGTGATCGTCACCGGCGCCCTGATCTACTTCCTCTCGCTGCAGGTCGAGACCTCGGTCTTCGTCACCAACATGGCCTCGATGATCGGCATCGGCGTGGCGATCGACTACTCGCTCTTCATCCTCGCCCGCTACCGCGAGGAGCGCGCGAGCGGACGCGACAAGGATTCCGCCCGGGCGGAGGCGCTTTCCACCTCGGGCCTCGCCGTCGCCTTCTCCGGCCTCGCCGTGATCGTCTCGCTGGCGGGCCTCTGGATGGTTGACAACCAGGCGCTGCGCTCGATGGCGCTGGGTGCGATGACCGTGGTCGCCGTCTCGATCCTGACCGCGGTCACGCTGCTGCCGGCGCTGATCGCGATGCTCGGCGATCGGGTCCTGCCGGGCGGCGTCGTCGCCAAGGTGCTGGGCGTATTCCGCCGCCGCGGCGAGCGCCCCGACCGCGAGGCCTTCTGGGTGCGCTGGACGACCCGCGTCATGGCCCGTCCCTGGGTGGCGGTCATCGGCGTCTCCTCGGTCCTTCTGTTCCTGGCGATCCCGCTGCTCTCGATCGAGACCGGCACGCAGGCGATCAAGCAGTTCCCCACCGACAGCGACGTGCGGGTGGGCAACGAACTCGCCTCCGCAGAGCTCGGCGGCGGTACCGACCCGGTGCAGATCGTTGCCTCTTTCCCCGAGGAGAACGGCGTTCGCGGCGAGCGCGCGGCGATCGTCGGTTTCACCCGCACGATCGAGTCGACGCCCGGCGTCAGCTCCGTAGTGCCACCGGCCTTCGCCGAGAAGAGCGTCCTGATCCAGGCAACGCCGAGCGCACCCAGCGAGTCCGACGCGACGATCGCCCTGGTCGAGCGACTGCGCGACAGCGTCGTTCCCGCCACCGCGCTCGCCCACATCGCCAGCGTCGACGTCGGTGGCGAAACCGCGCGCAGCCAGGACGCCCGGGATCAGGTCAGCGGCTCGATGTGGAAGATCATTCTCTTCGTCCTCGCGCTCAGCTTCCTGGTCTTGATGGTGATGCTGCGCTCGCTGCTGCTGCCGCTGAAGGCGGTGCTGATGAACCTGCTCTCGATCGGGGCCGCGTTCGGCGTCCTCGTCGCGATCTTCCAGTGGGGCTGGTTCTCCAACCTGCTCGGCTTCGAAAGCCAGGGCGCGCTCGACACGATCAACGTGCCGCTGATCTTCGCCATCGTCTTCGGCCTCTCGATGGACTACGAGGTCTTCCTGATGTCGCGCATCCGCGAGCACTACCTCGAGCACGGCGACAACGAACGCGCCGTCGCCGAAGGCCTCTCGACCAGCGCCCGCACGATCTCCTCGGCGGCGCTGATCATGACCTCGGTCTTCGCCGTCTTCGTCCTCACCGGCGTGCCCTCGATCAAGGAGCTGGGTCTGGGTTGCGCGGTCGCGATCGCGCTCGACGCGACCCTGGTCCGCCTGATCCTGGTGCCGGCGGCGATGAAGCTGTTCGGCGACTGGAACTGGTGGATGCCATCGTGGCTCGACCGGGCGCTGCCCGATCTGAGCTTCGAGTCCGGCGCGCCGGAGCCCGAGCCCGTCGAGGTCTGAGGGCCCGTCCCGGTAGGGGTTTCACTTAACTTTTTCGTGGAACGGATATCGCTGGCGCCTCGAGGTCGGCCGCGAAAAAGTACAAGACGTTCCACCCCTACCGGGACAGGCCCAATACGCTGTCGCCGTGACTGACGACCTTGCCTTTGTTGGAGCTGCTCGGCAGGCGGAGATGGTGCGGGCGGGGGAGGTGTCCCCGAGGGAGCTCGTTCAGCTCTGTCTCGACCGGATTGGGCGGATCGATCCGCGGCTGAACACCTTCCGCAAGGTGTTCAGTGAGAAGGCGCTGCTCGAAGCGGAGCAGGCAGAAGCGCGGCTAAAGGCGGGTGAGGAGCGGCCGCTGCTCGGGGTGCCGATCGCGATCAAGGACGAAGTCGATGTCGTCGGCGAGATCAACCTGCACGGCACCGACGCCTTCACCGAGCCCGCCGCCGCCGACTGCGAGATGGTGCGGCGACTGCGTGAGGCCGGCGCGATTGTCGTCGGTCTGACCCATCTGCCCGAGCTTGCGATCTGCGGCTTCACCGAGTCGGCCACCTACGGGGTCACGCGCAATCCTTGGAACCTGCAGCGCAGCCCCGCGGGTTCGAGCGGTGGCTCCGCCGCGGCGGTCGCGGCTGGCCTGGTGCCGATCGCCTCGGCTGGCGACGGCGGCGGCTCCATTCGCCTCCCCGCCGCGTCCTGCGGCCTCTTCGGCCTCAAGCCCTCGCGCGGGCGGATCTCACTTGCCCCGTTGCTCGAAGGCTGGCACGGCCTCGCCGTCAACGGCTGCCTCAGCCGCAACGTGCTCGACACCGCGCTCTGGCTAGACATCACCGCCGGCGGTTCGCAGGAGCCCGGCGCACCGCCGTTGCCGGATCGCCCCTTCGTCGAGGCCGCAAAGACGCCGCCCGGCAAGCTGAAGGTCGCTTACTCGACCCTGGCGCCCCGCGCCGCCGCGCCGCCCACCGTCTCAGACGACGTCAAGCAGGCGGTCTTCGACGCCGCCGAGCTGATGCGCTCGCTCGGCCACGACGTCGCCCAGCAGGACCCCGCCTGGGGCGGGATCGGCAACAACATCGCGCCCCGCTTCCTGCGCGGCGTCGCCGACACCGTCGACGAAGTCCCCCACCCGGAGCGCCTCGAACGCCGCACCCGCGGCTTCGGCAAGCTGGGCCGCACGATCCCCGACGCCATCTACGAACGCGCCCTACGCGGCCGCGAGGTCGACGCCGCCCGCGTCAACGCCATCTTCAACTCCTACGACGTCCTGATCACCCCGGTAATGGGCGGCACCGCCATCCCCGTCCGTCGCTGGGAGGGCCAAGGCGCCCTGCGCACGGCCCTCGGCATGAGTCGCTTCTATCCCTACTGCGTCCCCTGGAACCACCTCGGCAACCCGGCGATGTCAGTACCAGCAGGCTTTGCCGACGACGGCATGCCACTCGCGGTTCAGGTCATCGGCCGCCCCGGAGATGAGTCAACCCTTCTCTCCCTGGCCGCCCAGCTAGAGGCCGAGCGGCCCTGGGCACAAGAGCGCCCGCAGATCTCCTAGCCGAAGACCTTGCGCATTCGCGCAATCTCGCGAATCGAGCCGCGGGGGCGGATGCGGCGGGTGAGAACCATCTTCATCGGGTTGGCGTTCGGCTTGCCCATGCCGACGAAGTCTTTCCAGCTCGCCTCCAGCGTCAGTGTCGGATTGGGGGCTTCTCCCGGCTCCGCGCGGGTTGAGCCGTTGTCGATCACCACATGCCAGGGATCGGCGTCGTCGAAGCGCCATTGGTAGATCAGCGGCGAGCCGTTCGCGGCTTTGGTGTTTGCCGTTCGCTTGACCACGTCGAAGAAGAGGCGTTGCGTCTCTGGTGTTGCTTCCGGTGTTGCATCGGGCGGGCCGAGAATGCCGGCCTCCATCAGCTTGACCTGGTTCTGGGCGACCTCCTCGGCCGAGGCCTCGGGGTCGAAGGGGAAGACGCCGGGGGGCATCTCCTCGGTCGGGTAGCCGATCGTGCGCCAGCGCTGGCGGATCAGTTTGAGGCCGAAGGCGAAGATGTCCTCGAGCGAGAAGCCGTAGCACTCGGTGTACTCGCGATCGAAGTTGGGCGGGTAGAAGACCGCCGGCCCGTAGGGCAGCACTTCGCGCAGCAGCTCGACCACCGCCGCTTTGCATTCCTCGTGGGCGGGATGCTCGTCGGCGAGCAGCTCGGAGAGCACCTTGACGCCGAAGCCGATGTGGCGCTGCTCGTCGCGGGAGACGTTGGCCATGCCGGCGCTGAAGCCGGGCATCGTGTCTTCGGAGGAGAAGAAGTCCTCGATGAAGTGCTGGCCGGGCTGGGCCAGGGAGCCCTCGACGATCAGGTGGTAGAGCGTGATCGCCTGCGCGTACTTGGGCAGCGAGCGGTCCTTGCGCAGCTCCTCGGCCATCAGGTCGAGGCGGTCGAAGATGCCGCGGTAGCCCCAGTTGAGCTGGGGCAGGGTGGCGGAGAGAGTCTGCTCGATCGAGTCGCCGCCGACGCCGATCACCTCCTTGAAGAAGCGATGGAAGAAGACCGAGTGGCGGACCTCGTCGACCTGCTGGGTGGCGAGGAAGTAGGACTGCTCCTCGGTCGGGGCGGCGGTGATGTAGGGGGCGAGGGTGTCGGCGACGCGGTCCTCGCCGTAGAAGAACATCGAGTAGATCCACATCGCCGAGCGCCGCTGGATGTCGCTGAGGCCGCCCCAGCCGGCTTTGTCGCCGGTGAGGTCGATGTCATAGGCGCTCCAGTTGCCCTGCTCCCAGCGCTTGTAGAGGTCCTCGTAGGTGACGTTGTCCATCAGGCTCTGCGATGCGACGCTCATCTCTCTCCTTTGCTGGGTCCTGCGGTCAGCTGCTCGGGAGGTTACCGCCATCCTGGCTAGTCAGCCAGGATGGTTCAGGGTGAGTTGGTCACACAGAAGCGGGGGTTTCGATCTCCCGCTTGAGGATCTTGCCGGTGGGCCCCTTGGGCAGGTCGTCGAGGAACCAGACCAGCCGCGGGTACTTGTAGGCGGCGATCCGCTCCTTGACGTAGGCGCTGACTTCCTCCGGGGCAAGCTCCTCGCCCTCGTGGAGGACGACCGCGGCGCCGATCTCCTCGCCCCACTCGTCGTGGGGGACGCCGACGACGGCCGCTTCGCGGATCTTCGGGTGCTCGAAGAGCACCTCCTCGACCTCGCGGGGGTAGACGTTGTAGCCGCCGCGGATGATCATGTCCTTCTTGCGGTCGACGATGTAGAAGCAGCCGTCCTCGTCGGTGCGGGCCATGTCACCGCTGTGGAACCAGCCGCCGCGCATCGCCTCCTCGGTCGCGTCGGGGCGCTGCCAGTAGCCCTTCATGATGTTGTGGCCGCGGATCACGATCTCGCCGACCTCGCCCTGGGCCACCTCGTTGTCCTGCTCGTCGACGACGCGCATCTCAACCCCTTCGATCGGGGTCCCGATCGAGCCGGGCTTGCGCTCTTTGTCGGGGTGGTTGGAGGAGGAGACCGGCGAGGTCTCCGAGAGGCCGTAGCCCTCGAGCACGACCGCGCCCATCGCCTCCTCGAAGCCGCGCAGGATCTCGACCGGCATCGAGGCGCCGCCGGTGATGCAGGTGCGCAGCGAGGAGGTGTCGTAGCTCTCGCGCTCGGGATGGTGGAGCAGGGCGCCGAACATCGTCGGCACGCCGTAGAAGTGGGTGACCTTGTCGCGCTGCATCGTGGCCAGCGCCTCGCCGGGGTTGAACTTCGGCACCAGGGTGAGGCAGGCGCCAACCTTGAGCGAGGCGTTCATGCCCACCGTCTGGCCGAAGGAGTGGAAGAGCGGCAGGGCGCCGAGGACGACGTCGCCCTCGGCGATCTCGCAGGTTTTGCGGCTGGAGACGTCGGCGTTGTGGAAGAGGTTGTGGTGGGTCAGCTCGGCGCCCTTGGGCTTGCCGGTCGTGCCCGAGGTGTAGAGGATGACGGCGGTGTCGTCCTCGGCGGTCTCGTGCAGGCCCTCGGCCGGCTCGTGCTCGGCCAGGGTCGCCGCGAAGCTCGCCGGCTCGACCTCGATCAGCTCTACGCCGGCGTCGGCGGCGCCCTCACGCGCCTCCTCGGCGAAGCCGTGCCAGGCGAGCAGCAGCTTCGAACCCGAGTCCTCGAGGTAGAAGGCGATCTCGCGCCGCTTCAGCAGCACGTTCATCGGCACGACGATGGCGCCGGCGCGCAGGACCCCGTAATAGGCGACCGGGAAATCGGGGACGTTGGGCAGCATCACCCCGACGCGGTCTCCCGGTTCGATGCCCTTCTCGCCAAGCAGAGCTGCCAGGCGGGCGCTGCGCTGGTCGAGCTCGCCGTAGCTCAGCTCGGCGTCGGCGAGGCGGATTGCCGGCAGCTCAGGCGCCTTCGCGGCGCTCTCGGTCAGCAGCGATGCGAGGTTGAGGCCCATCGTCGCGGGTGCCGTGCTACGGCTTGGTCAGGTGGTGGACCGGGAACTCTTTGATGTCTGGCGTGCCCGGGAAGGCCTGGTCGCCGACCTCCTGGAGTGCCGGTCCCAGCCGCGAGCCCTGGAAGCGGTCGAAGTGGTCGCGCGACTCCCAGAAGTCGATCACGCCCCAGCCACCCTCGATCGGCCCGGCCGAGTGGAAGATCAGGCCCTCCGGCGGGTTTTCGTCAATACCCATGTGACCGTGCAGAGCGTCGTACTGGTCCTGGGTGCCGCCCTCGAACTTCAACCGCAGGCCGATCGCCATCGCTTCCTCCTCTGTAGAACCCTGAGTACCGCAGCGAGCATAGCCCGCTCGGAATGAGTGGGGTGGCATTGGCTGTGGATATGCTCAGTGGAATGGAGAACCTGGGGGAGCCAACCTCTTATCTGGCGGTAGCAAAAGGGGTGTCGGTCTACTCGAGCGACGGCGAGAACCTCGGTCGCGTCGTGCGCGTGCTCTCGGCACCCAAGCTCGACATGTTCGACGGCATCGTCTTTGACACCACCGCCGGTCCCGGCGGCCATCGCTTCGTCGATGCGCCGGAGGTCGGGGACATATATGAGCGCGGAGTCGTGCTCAAGATCGACGCGGCCGAAGCCGCGAGTCTGAAGGCGCCCGATGCCAACCCGGGTGCGCTCTCGGTAGACCCCGCCGATCTCGTCGGCGGCCGGCCGGGCTTTTTGCGGCGCGCCTGGAACTCGATGACCGGCAAGCGCTGAAGGTGAGCGCTCCTTGCCGAAGCGTCGCGTAGGATCTGCCGCCGTGAAGCGCCTCGCCTTGATCCTTATTGCCTGTCTCGCCCTCGTTGGCGCCGGCTGCGGCAGCAATGACGATTCATCGACCAGCTCGAGCGAATCGACCGCGACGAGCACTGAATCGAGTGGTCAGAGCACCACTGAATCCAGCGGTGGCGCCGAAGAATCGAGCGGCGGCGAAAAGACGAAGCCCGAGGTGACGGTACCGAGTGGACCGCCACCGAAGAAGCTCGAGATCAACGATCTGGAAAAGGGCGCGGGCGCGAGCGCGAAGGCGGGCGACGAAGTGACGGTCCAGTACGTCGGTGTCGGCTACGACTCCGAAGAAGAATTCGATTCCTCATGGAGCAGCGGCGCCCCGCTTCCTCTTACTCTCGGCGCTGGCGGAGTTATCCCAGGCTGGGAAGAGGGCATCGAAGGGATGAAGGTCGGCGGCCGGCGTGAGCTGATCATCCCGTCGAACCTCGCCTACGGCCCCGCTGGCTCACCGCCGGTGATCGGGCCGAACGAAACGCTGATCTTCGTCATCGACCTAGTCGCCGTCCAGTAGGGGCCGGCTGCCCCGGCGGCAGCTTTGACGGCGTCGCCCGCCCTTGCGGCAAGAGCCACGCCATCATCTGCCAGCGTGCCAACTGCATCGATCTTCGCCGAACGGTTCTCCGCCCAGGGCCTCGCCGGTCCACCGCCGCGCACTGCCGCAGACGTCGCCGGTCGGCTGCTCGCCGTGCAGGGCCAGGACCCTCGGGGAGCGCGGCTTGCGGTTCGGGTCCGCAGTGAGGGACTGACCGCCGCCGACGTGGACCGGGCGCTGAGCGAGGAGCGCTCGCTGTTGATCACCTGGCTCAACCGCGGCACCCTGCACCTCGTGCGCAGCGAGGACTACCCCTGGCTGCACGCGCTGACCACGCCGCCGCTCTTCGCCTCGGCGACCCGCCGCCTCTCGCAGGAGGGCGTGCCGCCCGGTGAGGTGGAGCGCGCCGTGACGACGATCGAGCGGGCCCTTGCCGACGACGGTCCGCTGACCCGGTTGCAGCTGCGCGAACGGCTCGAAGCGGCAAGGGTGCCGGCGGCAGGCCAAGCACTGATCCATCTGCTCTTCCTCACCACCCTGCGGGGCATCGCGGTGCGCGGGCCGATGGTCGGCAACGACCATGCCTACGTGCTGGTCTCCGACTGGCTCGACCCGGTCAAGCCGGTCGACCGCGATGTCGCCCTCGCCGAGCTGGCCCGCCGCTACCTGGTCGGGCACGCACCCGCGGACGATCGTGACCTGGCGCGGTGGGCGGGGCTGCCTCTGCGCGATGCGCGGGCCGGCCTGGCAGCGATCGCGGCGGAGCTGGTCGAGCGCGAGGACGGCCTCGTTCACCTCGCGGCCTCGCCGCCGGTCGCCGAGATCCCCGGCCCGCGCCTGCTCGGTCCCTACGACCCGCTGCTGCTCGGCTGGACCTCGCGCGAGTCGGTGCTCGGCCCGCACACGCAGCTGGTCACGATCAACGGCATCTTCAAGCCCTTTGCGATGGTCAAGGGCCGCGCCGTCGCCACCTGGCGCCTCAGCCGCGGCGAGGTCACGATCGAGCCCCTCGGCCGCATCACCAAGCAGGCAAGCGCTGCTCTTGCCGCCGATGCCGCGGACGTCGAACGCTTCATGGCTGCTTGAGCTTCGATTGCGTGTCACAACGGGCACATCCTGCGCGCCACGAGCACGTTTCAAAGCTCTACCGTCGACCGCATGGAGCAGCTCGTCGAGCCACTTTCGCAGCGGTATGCTGAATGCATGACGCAACAAATTGCGATTCGCATACCAGACGATCAGCTGCAGGCGCTGGATGACGCGGTCGAGGCAGGGCACTTCGAGAGTCGGGCGGATGGAGTGCGTCAGGCGTTGGCCCAGCTCCTTCGCGAGCTGCGGGAGGAACAGATCGGGCGTGAATACCGGAAGGCGTATGCCCGGCACCCCGAGGATCCGGCCATCGGTCGAATGGGAATCAAGCTGCTTGCCGAGGCGGTTGGGCGGGAGGAGGCCGAATCGAAATGAGCCTCATCAATCGAGGCGACATCTTTGACGCAGACCTGCCCGAATTTGGGGTTCGGCCGGTACTGGTTGTCACGCGCCAAGTCGCGATTCCTGTGCTGTCAGCGATCACGGCGGCCTTTGTGACGTCGACCATCCGGGGCATTCCCAGCGAGGTGCCGCTGAACTCAGGGCATGGATTGGACCACGGCAGCGTTGCCAACTGCGACAACCTCATAACGATTGAAAAGGACGCTCTCAGGGAGCGTCGGGGGACCCTTGCCTTTGAGGACGTCAGGCGACTCGACGACGCCCTTCGCTTTGCCCTTCAGCTTGACTGACCAGAGTTTGCTGGACGGCCCTGGGGGCATACGAAAGGATTAGAAGCTCCGATTCAGAGCGAAAGGAAGGCGAGATGGGACAGCCAGTGGTCCACTTCGAGGTGGTCGGCAAGGACGGCGAGAGGCTGCAGGGCTACTACGCCGAGCTCTTCGACTGGAGTGTCAACGCGGACAACGAGATGAAATACGGCCTCGTCGACCGCGAGTCGAACAGCAACGCCGAAGGCATCGGCCTCGGTGGCGGCATCGGCCAGGGCCCCGAGGGCTACGACGGCCACGTCACCTTCTACGTCGAAGTGCCCAATGTCGAGGAGGCGCTGAGCAAGGCCGAGTCCCTCGGCGGCACCCGCGTGATGGGCCCCGAGACGATCATGGGCCGCATGGTCCTCGGCCAGCTCAAAGACCCCGAGGGCAACGTGATCGGCCTGATCGAGGGTGGCTCTTAGCTCAGCCGAGCTTCGGGCTGCGCCAGGGCTGGGCGAGGCGGGCGGCCAGGTCGTCCGCCAGCCCGGCGATCGGGACGCGCGTCTGCTCCAGGGAGTCGCGGTCGCGGAGGGTGACGGTGTCGTCTTCCATCGTCTGGTGGTCGACGGTGATGCCCCAGGGGGTGCCGATCTCGTCCTGGCGGCGGTAGCGCTTGCCGATCGAGCCGCCCTCGTCGAACTCGGCGGGCATGCGGGTGCGCAGCTCGCTGAAGATCTCGCGGGCCTTCTCCGGCATGCCCTCCTTGGAGACGAGGGGGAGGACGGCGACCTTGTTGGGGGCGAGGCGGGGGTGGAGGCGCAGCACGGTGCGCTGGCGTCCCTCGACTTCCTCGACCTCGTAGGCGTCGACCAGGAAGGCGAGGGTGGCGCGATCGGCGCCGGCGGCGGGCTCGATCACGTGGGGGACGTAGCGCTCTTTGGTCTGCTGGTCGAAGTACTCGAGCTTCTCGCTGCTGAACTTGGCGTGCTGGGTGAGGTCGAAGTCGCCGCGGTTGGCGATTCCCTCCAGCTCCGACCAGCCGATCGGGAAGAGGTACTCGACGTCGCTGGTGCCCGAGGAGTAGTGGGAGAGCTCGTCTTGGTCATGGGGGCGGACGCGGAGGAAGTCTGGGCGGATACCGAGCTCGGTGTACCAGCGCTCGCGCTCGGCGATCCAGGTCTCATACCAGCGCTGGGCGTCGGCCGGCGGGACGAAGAACTCCATCTCCATCTGCTCGAACTCGCGGGTGCGGAAGATGAAGTTGCCCGGCGTGATCTCGTTGCGGAAGGACTTGCCGATCTGGGCGATCCCGAACGGCGGCTTCTTGCGGGCGAAGCCGAGCACGTTCTTGAAGTTGATGAAGATGCCCTGGGCGGTCTCGGGCCGCAGGTAGACCTCCGAGCCCTCGCCGGCCACGGGGCCCACGTGGGTCTCGAACATCAGGTTGAACTGGCGCGGCTCGGAGAGCTCGCCGCCGCACTCCGGGCAGCGCAGCTCGGCGTCCGGGTCGCCGCCTTCTGCTTCGATCGCCTCGCGCAGGTGGTCCTCGCGCCAGCGCTTCTTGCACTTGCCGAGGCACTGGACGAGCGGGTCGGTGAAGCCCTCAAGGTGGCCCGACGCCTCCCAGACCCGCGGGTGCTGGAGGATCGCCGAGTCGAGGGCGACGATGTCGTCGCGTTCCTGCAGCATCGCCCGCCACCACTCGGCCTTGACGTTGTTCTTGAGCAGCACGCCGTAGTGGCCGTAGTCGTAGGTCGAGCCGAGGCCGCCGTAGATCTCCGAAGAGGGGAAGACGAAGCCGCGTCGCTTGCAGAGGGCGACGATCTCCTCCATCGAGACGTCGGTGGGGCGATTCTCCTCGGCGGCTGCCACGGGGGAACCGTATAGAGGCGGCGCGGCGGAGGCGGGGCTCTGGTGGCCGGCTGCGATAATCCCGCATCGCGTGCCTATCTACGAGTACAAATGCGAGAAGGGACACGTCTTCGACGTGATCCAGAAGATGAGCGACGATGCCCTGACCGAGTGCCAGGAGTGCGGCGCTCCCGCGGTGCGCGTCCTGCACCCCGTGGCGGTCCACTTCAAGGGCTCCGGCTTCTACAACACCGACTACGGCAAGAAGAAGAAGGGCGCCGCCGCCAACGGGGGGTCGTCCGACGGCTCAAGCGAGTCGAAGGGATCGAGCGAGAGCTCCGGCGACTCGAAGTCGAGCGACTCGAAGTCCTCCGGCGACTCCAAGCCCAAGGCGTCCACAACCAGCGACTAGCTTCGCCCGAGCAGAATCTTCCACACCCTGGTGTGGAAAATGCTGCGCACGCTGCGGCCGCTAGCCGTTGAGCAGGCGGTCGACGGCGCGGCGGCGGGTCGCCTCCGGCACGACGACGCTGCCGCCGGGGCCTTCGGGGTCGCAGCCAGAGTTGGCGCCGGCGCAGAGCACGTCGGTGGGGCCGGCGCCGCCGATCGCGGCGGAGAGGACCAGCTGCGGCATGGTCAGCAAGCCCATGTCGCTGACGAAGGCCTTGGGCGCGTCCCAGCCGATGATCGGGCCGTGGATGAAGTTGTAGGGGAGGCGGAGCGGGTCGGTGAGCCGGCCCTTGATGCCGTTGATCACCGATTGCTGGGCCTGCTCGCGGTCGAAGTCGTTGTAGCCCAGCGAGTAGGCGCTCTTGCCCGGGCCAGGGCATTCGCTCGGCTTGCGCACGCGTGAGTAGGCAAGCGCCTTTTCGCCATCGAGGGTGTTCTCGCCCTTGTGCAGTCGCAGCGTCACGCCGCCCTGGCCGCCGCCGGCGCCGCCGGAGATGTCGGCGCAGAGCTTGTGGGGGACGTCGACCTTGACCCCGCCTACCGCGTCGATCAGATCTTCGAAGCCGGTGAAGTTGACGATCGCGACGTGGTCGATCTCGACGTCGAGGAAGTTTTCGACCGCTTCGATCTGGGCCTTGGCGCCGCCGAAGGCGTAGGCCCCGTTGATCTTCTGCGGGCTCTGATCGGGGATTTCGGCGTAGCTGTCGCGCGGGATCGAGAGTTTGCGGAAGGCGCCGCCGCCGGCGCGGATCAGCATCAGCGTGTCGGCGCGGAACTGACCCTGTTCGCAGCCGTCGTGGGGCGCGTCGCCGTTTGCCTGCTGTTCGAAGCACTTCTGCGAGGGCGCCGCGCCGGGCTCCTTGGTGTCGGGCGGGCGGGCGTCGGTGCCGAGAACGAGGATCGTCTGTGCGCTGGGCAGCAGCAGCGGGTTGCCGTGCAGGGCGTCCTTGGCTTCGCCGGAGAGCTTGAAGGCCTGCAGCTGGGCGGAGACGGCGAAGGCGAGGAAGCTGAGCAGGACCCAGCCCAGCGCCGCGATCCCCACCCACTTGAGCACCCGCTTGCCGGTCCAGCGACGGGGCGGCCCGGTGCGCTCGGGCTTGGGCTCCTTATCGCGCCGCCACCACTTCGGCGCGCGCGGAGTCCGCTCCCTGAGTCCTGAGAGATCTGGGGACCGCAACCCGGACAAGCGGCCCTTCCGGGACCGGTAGACCTTGTACTCGGGCGGCCCGGAGGGCTGCTGCTCGCCATTGTCGGCCATGAAAGACTGCCGGGAATCATGCCGATGCCCGCGGTCGCCCGCCTCTACCCTGCAACGAAGCGCGTATGAGTGCAGGGGAAATCAGTCGGCGTCGACCTGGGTGGCACGAAGATGCTGCTCGGCGTTCTCGATCCCGATTCGAAGGTTCTCTGGGAGAGCCGTGAGGCCTCGACCGGGCAGACCGAGGACGAGCTGGTCGAGCTTCTCGTGCGTGAGATCGAGGAGGCGCGTGGGAAATGCCCTGGTGCCTCTGCGGTGGGTCTTGGCATCCCCGCCACGATCAATCACGACAAGGGCATTGCCGTGTCTGCAGTCAACCTGCCGCTGGAGAACTTGCCGATCCGCGAGATCATCGGCGGGCGCACCGGTCTGCCCGTCTTCGTCGACAACGACGCGACCGTGGCGGCTCTGGCAGAGCACCTCTACGGCGCCGCACGCGGCGCCGAAAACGCGGTGATGCTGACGATCGGCACCGGGATCGGCGGCGGCCTGATCCTCGGCGGCGAGGTCTACCGGGGCTGCCACCGGGGCCGGCGCCGAGCTGGGCCACACCGTGATCCAGGCGGACGGCCCGCCCTGCCAGGGCAACTGTCCGGGACGGGGCTGCGTCGAGACGCTGGCCTCGGGAACCGCGCTTGGCCGCGAGGGCCACGCCGCCGCCGAGCGCGAGCCCGACTCGGCGCTGGGCGCGATGCTCGCCGATGGCGAGACGGTCGACGGCAAGGCCGTGACCGAGGCGGCGCTCTCCGGCGACGCGACCGCGCGCGGCGTCTTCGACCTGATCGGCTCGCGGCTCGGAGTTGCCCTGACCAGCTTCGCCAACATCTTCCAGCCCGAGGTCTTCGTCATCGGTGGCGGTGTGATCGCCGCCGGCGACCTGCTGCTCGATCCAGCGCGGCGCGAGCTCGAGGCGCGGGCGCTGCCGCCGATGAAGAAGATCCCGGTCGTCGCGGCCGAGCTGGGCTCTGACGCCGGCATGATCGGTGCCGCCGCGATGGCGCGGATCGAGCTGGAGCAGGGGAGGGGCTGATGCCGGGCGAGCTGATCGTCTGCCCGACCCCGATCGGAAACCTCGACGACATCACCGTGCGGGTCCGCGACGCCCTCGTCGCCGCCGACTGGATCGCCTGCGAGGACACGCGCCGCACCGGCGGCCTGCTCGACAAGCTCGGCATCCGCCCGGCGCCGCCGCTGATCTCCAACCACGAGGGCAACGAAGCGGCCGCGGGCGACCGAGCTGGCGCAGCGGATCGAGCGCGGCGACATCGTCGCCCTCGTCTCCGACGCCGGCATGCCGGCCGATCTCCGACCCCGGCTACAAGCTGATCCGCCGCTGCATCGAGCGCGACCTCGACATCACCGTGCTGCCCGGCCCCTCGGTGGTGCCGGTGGCGCTGGTCGCCTCGGGTCTGCCGACCGACCGCTGGCGCTTCGAGGGCTTCCTGCCCAAGCGCTCCGGCGAGATGGAGCGGGTGCTGCGCTCGGCCGAGACCGTGGTCGCCTTCGAGTCGCCGCGCCGCGTCGGCGAGTCGCTGGCGGCGCTGGCGGCGATCGCCGCCGACCGTCCCGCCGCTGTCTGCCGCGAGCTGACCAAGATGCACGAGGAAGTCGCCCGCGGCTCCCTCGCCGAACTGGCGCGCCGCTTCCGCGGCGACGTCAAGGGCGAGATCGTCCTCGTGATCGGCCCCGGCCGCCGCCGAGGAGCACGACCGCGACGTCGGCTTCGCCGTCGACGCCCTGCGCCATCTGGTCCAGTCCGGCGCCCGCCCGCGCGCCGCCGCCAGCGTCGTCGCCGCCCTCACCGGCACCCGGGCGAACGATCTCTACCGCGCGCTGACCGGCCGCGAGCCGCGTAGATAGCCTCAAACGACGCGATGAGCTACTACGTCACAACCCCGATCTACTACGTCAACGCGGAGCCGCACCTCGGCCACGCGTACTCGACGATGGCCGCCGACGTGCTCGCCCGTCACATGCGCCAGCGCGGCGAGGACGTCTTCTTCCTCACCGGCACCGACGAGCACGGGGAGCCGATCGAGACGGCGGCCGAGCGCGAGGGGATCTCGCCGCAGGAGCTGGCCGACCGCAACGCGGCCAAGTTCGAGGCGCTGGGGCCGATCATCGGCGCCACCAACGACTTCTTCATCCGCACCTCGGACCCGCGCCACAAGGAGAAGGTCGCCGAGATCATGCAGCGGGTCTACGACAACGGCTGGGTCAGCAAGGGCACCTACGAAGGCTGGTACTGCCCGCGCTGCGCCGACTTCAAGACCGAGCGCGAGCTCGGCCCCGGCAACACCTGCGCGATCCACGAGATCCCGCTCGAGAAGGTGCGCGAGGAGAACTGGTTCTTCCGCCTCTCCGCCTTCCAGGCCCAGCTCGAAGGCCTCTACGAGGAGCGCCCCGACTTCGTCGTGCCCGAGTTCCGCCGCAACGAGGCGGTCTCCTTCATCAAGGGCGGGCTCGAAGACGTCTCGCTCTCGCGGCCGACGCTGAAGTGGGGGCTGCCGCTGCCCTGGGACCCCGAGCAGCGGATGTACGTCTGGTTCGACGCCCTGCTCAACTACGTCACGGCGCTCGGCTTCGCCCGCGAGGGCGAGGACCTGACCGAGCGCTACTGGCCGGCCAGCCTGCACGTGCTGGCCAAGGACATCCTCAAGTTCCACGCGGTGATCTGGCCCGCCCTCTGCATGGCCGCCGACCTCGAGCCGCCGCAGCGGATGACGATCCACGGCTACCTGCTGATGGGCGAGAAGAAGATGTCGAAGTCGCTCGGCAACGTGCTCGATCCCTTCGAGGTGATCGAGCGCTTCGGCGCCGACGCGCTGCGCTTCTACCTCTTCCGCGAGGTCAGCTTCGGCCAGGACGGCTCGATCTCGACCGCCGGCTTCGAGGCCCGCTACGAGACCGAGCTCGCCAACGACTACGGCAACCTCGCCAGCCGCGTGCTGGCGATGGTCGAGCGCTACCGCGCCGGCATCGGTGCCGGTGGCGGCGGTCGACGCGGTGCTGGCCGAGGACTTCGAAGGCGTCGTGCCGCGCTTCTGCGAGCTGCTCGACCGGGCCGAGCTGACCCAGGCGCTGGAGGTGGCCTGGGTCCTGGTGCGCGGCTCAACCGCTACGTCGAGGAGACCCAGCCCTGGGTGCTGGCCAAGGACGAGGCCGACCCCGAGCGCCTCGACGAGGTCCTCTACAACCTGGTCGAGGGCCTGCGGGTGACGACGCTGCTGCTCGTCCCGTATCTGCCGCAGGACGAGCGAGATCCTGCTCGCGGCGCTGGGCGAAGACTCGCGGGCGCTCGCCGACCTCGGCTCGCGCCCGGGCGGCCAGAGCGTCGAGCGCGTGCCGCCGCTCTTCCCCAAGATCGAGCCGCCGGCCTGATGGCGGCGGTCCTTGCCGCCCGCGCACTGCGCAAGTCCTACCGCGGCAAGGAGGCTCTGGTCGGCGTCGATCTCGAGGTCGCCGCCGGGCGAGCTGCTCGGTCTGCTCGGGCCCAACGGGGCCGGCAAGTCGACCCTGACCAAGATCGCCTGCGGCCTGGTCAGGCCCAGCGGTGGCAGTGTCGAGGTGCTGGGGAGGCCCGCGGGCTCGGCCGCCTGCGCGCGCCGCGATCGGCTACCTCGCCGAGCTCTTCCGCTTCCCCGGCTGGTGCTCGGCCGACGAGCTGCTGCAGTTGCATCAGCGGCTCTGCGGCTCGCAGGGCGGGGCGTGCGGAACGGGCCGAGCTGCTCGAGCTGGTCGAGCTCGGCCACGCCGCCGGCACCCGGGTGGAGACGATGTCGAAGGGCATGCAGCAGCGGCTCGGCATCGCCCAGGCCCTGGTCGGGTCCCCGCGCCTGCTCCTCCTCGACGAGCCGACCAGCGCCCTCGATCCGGTCGGCAGGCGGATCGTCCGCGGCCTGCTCGAAGAGCTGCGCCGCCGCGACGTCGCCGTCCTGCTCAACTCGCACCTGCTCAGCGAGGTCGAGCTGGTCTGCGACCGGGTGGCGATCATCGCCGACGGCAAGCTGGTCCAGGAGGGACGGCCGGCGGACCTCGAGCGCCCGCGCGGGGTCGAGGTCGAAACGGCGAGCGGGGTCAAGCTCTTCGAGGGCGCCGGGCGCGAGGAGGCGCCGGAGATCGTCGCGCGCCTGGTCGCCGCGGGTGAGCGAATCCACCGCGTCGAGGTGCTCAGCAGCTCGCTCGAGGACGTCTACCTCGACGCCGTGCAGGGCCGGACGGGCTGAGGGCGGCCGGTGGCGCGTTCGGTCTCGACGGTGATCGGCTACGCCCTCCGGGAGGGCTTGCGTCGCCGCGTCTTCCTCGCCGTTCTCGTGCTCTCGATCGGCTTCCTGGCGCTGTATGCAGTCGGCGCTCATTTCGCCTTCCGCGACGCCAGACGGCTTCGCTGGTCCCGGAGCGAAGATCCTCGACCCGAAGGCCTTCACCGGCGCGACGATCTTCGGCATGGCGATGTTCACCTCGCTCTTCCTCGGCTCCGTCCTCGCCGTCTTCCTCACCCTGGGGATCGTGCGCGGGCGACGCCGAGAGCGGCCTGCTGCAGCCGCTCGTCGTGCGTCCGATCGGCCGCACGACGCTGCTGCTCTCACGCTTCCTCGCTGCCGCCGGCCTCGCCGCCGCCTACGTGGTCGCGGTCTACGCAGCCGCGCTTGCGATCACCTGGCAGGCCGGGCACTGGGCGCCCGACCACCTGATCGGGCCCGCCCTGGCGCTGGCGCTTGGCCGTCGCGATCGTCGCCGCGCTCTCGCTGCTCGCCTCGACCGTGCTCTCGGTGACGGCGCAGGGGATCGTCGTCTTCATGGTCTACGGCGCCGGCCTGACCGCCGGGCTGCTGGCCCAGATCGGCCACGCGATCAACTCCGACACCCTGCACTCGATCGGCCGCGACGGCCAGCTGGACCCTGCCCTTCGAGGGCCTCTACGCCGCCAGCCTCCACGCGCTGATCTCCGACACCTCGGGCTTGACCGGCGTCGTCCTCCAGCTAGGCCCCTTCGGCGGCTCCGAAGCGGCCGGCCCCGGCCTGATCATCTGGGCGCTTCATCTACACCGCGGGCGTGCTCGCGGTCGCGGCCGCGGTCTTCGCCCGACGCGACCTCTGAACGCTGCCCAAGCCAATCCCGGTAGGGGTGGAACGTCTTGTACTTTTTCGCGAGCACCGTTCGGGCGCCAGCAGCGACCGCCCCTCGAAAAAGTTAAGTGGAACCCCTACCGGGATTGGCTTGGCGTATCGGAGAGCGCATCCGGCCCAAGCTGCTCGGGCTTGGTGTAGCCGCAGAGCGCCATCGTCAGGTCGAGCTCGGCGAGCACCATCTTGAGCACGGTTTCGACGCCCTGCTGGCCCTCCAGGGCCAGGCCCCAGATGTAGGGGCGGCCGAGGCAGACCGCGTCGGCGCCGAGGGCGAGGGCCTTGATCACGTCGCTGCCGCTGCGGACGCCGCTGTCGAAGAGGATCGTCAGATCGTCGCCGGCCGCCTCGGCGATCGCCGGCAGGGCGTCGAGCGAGGCGATCGCGCCGTCGACCTGGCGGCCGCCGTGGTTGGAGACGACGATGCCGTCGATCCCGCGCGCCGCCGCCTCGCGGGCGTCGTCGGCGTGCTGGATCCCCTTGATCACGATCGGCAGCTCGGTCTGCTCGCGCAGCCAGGCGAGGTCGTCCCAGCTCAGCGACGGGTTGGCCTGGATGCCGAGGAAGTGGCCGGTGGCGGCGCCGACGTCCTCCTCCGGCGTCTTGCTCGAGGGCGGCGCGGAAGACCGGGTCCTGGAAGTAGTTGGCGACGCCCGACGCCGTTGAGGAAGGGCAGCCAGGCCTGCTGCAGGTCGCGCGGCTTCCAGCCCGGGACGAAGGTGTCGACGGTGAGCACGATCGCGCCGTAGCCGGCGGCCTCGGCGCGGCTCGACGAAGCTCGCGGCCAGCGCCCGGTCGTTGGGCCAGTAGAGCTGGAACCAGCGCGGCGCCTCGCCGCCGGCCTCGGCGATCTCCTCGAGCGTGAAGTGCGGAGGCGGTGCTGGCGATCATCGGCAGGCCGAGGCTCGCCGCGGCGCGCGCCGTCGCCAGCTCGCCGTCCTCGTGGACGACCTTCTGCACGCCGATCGGCGCCAGCATCAGCGGCGCCGGCATCGCCGTGCCGAGCAGCGTGGTGGAGAGGTCGCGCGCGGCGACGTCGCGCAGCATCCGCGGCACGATCCGGTGGCGGCGGAAGGCCTCGCGGTTGGCGTCGATCGTGTCCTCGCTGCCGGCGCCGGCGAAGACGTAGTTGGCGGCGCGCTCGTCCATCGCCTCGGCGGCGAGCCGCTCGAGCTCGGCGATCGGAGACCGGGATCGAGGGCGTCTCCCCGCCCAGGCCGCGGGCGTAGATCTCGCGGTAGTAGTCGGCGAAATCTCGCCATTCAGCTTGAAGGCTATCCGCGTGGGGGTCGAGAAGGAATTGTCAAAGATTTGCTGAGTATTAGAAGGCTCTATTACTTTATTACCTATTTTTAGGTAAGTGCTTATAGATCCATCGCTGGCTTTTCTTGCTTGGTCGGCCGGCAGGCAGGAGGTTCACGTCATGGAAAAAACCGCTGCATTCCACGGACTCATTACTTCTCGATATCGCCTGGCTGGACCGGTATTGCTCGCGATCGCGGCGATGCTGCTCATCTGCCTCGGCCCTTCGGCCGCGCAGGGCGCCGGTGGGCCAGGATGGTCAGATCCACGCCTGCTACCGCGTCAAAGGCAAGCCAAAGGGCGCTCTGCGGGTGGTTCAGAGCGCCACGGCGCACTGTCGGCGCGGCGAGCGCAAAGCGGCCTGGAGCGCTGCCGGCTCCTCCGGATTGGCGAGCCAGGGAGCGCAGGGCGCTCAGGGTCAGGCCGGGACCGGTGGCTCAAGCGGAGACGAAGCGGCGCTGAAAGCGCAGATCGGCGCCCTCTCGCTCAAGGTCGAGGCGCTCGAAGGGATCCTGCAGGGCATCACCAACGGCGACCTGACCGGGATGCTCGCGACTCTCAACGGGGTCGACGCAACCCGGCGCTGCTGGGCGCAATCGGCTCCGTGCCGCTGGTCGAAGAAGTGTGTGGGCAGACCGAAGAACTCACCGGTCGGTCCAACGCGCTGCTCGGCCTGCTCGACACGCTCGATCTGGCCAACCTGCTCTCCATACCGGACAGCGCTCCGCCGCGTTCGACGTCTGCCCCGCCCCATAGGTCGGCCCCCCTCCAAAACGGCCCGCGCTCCTTTGCGGCGCGCGGGCCGTTTGCGTTCTCGGGTCACGGATAAGCTCGGCAGCGTGATCGATTCTCACACCCACCTCTTTCTCTGCGAGCGGCCCGAGGGCGAGGTGGTCGCGGCGGCGCGCGAGGCCGGGGTGGAGCGGATGCTCAACGTCGGGCTCGACGCCGAGACCAACCTCAGCCGCGGTCGCCGCCGCGGAGCGCCACGACAGCGTCTTCGCGACGGTCGGCTGCCACCCGACCGAGGCGGCCGGCTTCGACGACGCCCGCGCCGAGGAGATCGCCCGGCTGGCCGCGGAGAACGAGAAGGTGCGGGCGATCGGCGAGACCGGGATCGACTACTACCGCGAGACGGCCGAGCCAGGCCGACCAGCGCCGGGCCTTCGAGGCGCAGATCGAGATCGCCCGCGAGCGCGGCCTGCCGATCGTGATCCACGCCCGCGATCCCGAGGGCGAGACCGGCGCGGTCGACGACGTCTTCGAGATCCTCGACGCGGCGCGGCGACGGGGTCGCCGTGATCCTGCACTGCTTCCTCGCTCCCTGGCGGGTCGAGGACGCGATCGAGCGCGGCTGGTACTGCTCCTTCTCGGGCATCGTCACCTTCCCCAGCGCCGAGGAGCTGCGCGAGGCGGCGGCCAAGCTGCCCGACGAGCTCGTCCTGGTCGAGACCGATGCTCCCTACCTGGCCCCGCAGCCGATGCGCGGCAAGCCGAACGAGCCGGCCTACGTCGTCTCCACCGCCGAGGTCGTCGCCGAGGTTCGCGGCGTCTCCTACGCCGAGCTGGAGCGGACGGTCGAGGCCAACGCCCGGGCGCTCTTCGGCTGGTAGCGCGTGGTCAGGCTCGGGCAGAACTTCCTGTCCGACCCGAACCTGCTCGACGCGATCGTCCGCGACGCCGAGCTGCGCGCCGACGACGTGGTGCTTGGAGGTCGGCGCCGGCGAAGGGGTGCTGAGCGAGCGCCTGGCCGAGGTCGCCGCTCACCTGCACTCGGTCGAGCTCGACCGGCGGCTGGAGGATGCCCTGGCGCCGCTCGCCGCGCGCCCGAACGTCAGCCTGCACTGGGGCGACGCGATGCGAGCTCGACCTTGCCGCCCTCGACCCCGTGCCGACGGCCGTCGTCTCCAACCTGCCCTACGCGGTGGCGACCCCGGTGATCCTGCGCACGATCGAGCAGCTGCCCTCGCGTGCGCGCGCTGGACGGTGATGGTGCAGCGCGAGATCGCCGACCGGCTGCGCGCCGCGCCCGGCAGCCGCACCTACGGCTCGCCGAGCGTGCTCGCCCAGCTCGCCTGCGAGGTGAAGCTGCTGCGCAAGGTCGACCCGGCCGTCTTCCGGCCGCGGCCGCGGGTCGACTCGGCGATCCTCGGCCTGCGCCGCACCGGCCCGGGCGCCGACCCGGCGACGCGCGAGCTGGTTCGCGCCGCCTTTGCCCACCGCCGCAAGTCCCTGGCCCGCTCGCTCGAGCACGTGCGGCCCGGCTCGCTGGCGGCGGCGCAGATCTGCGCTCGAGGAGCTCGGCCTGCCAGTGGACGCTCGCGCCGAGGCGCTCTCGCCCGAGGATTTCGCCGCGCTATCGGCGAAGCTGCAGCGTCTGGCGCCTGAGAAGTCAGTCGACCCCTACCGCGATGCAGATCCACGCCCCCGCCAAGCTCAACCTCTGCCTCTACCTCGGCGCCCGTCGCGACGACGGCCTGCACGAGCTCTGCTCGCTGTTCGAGCCGCTGGCGCTGGCCGACCTGATCGAGGTCAGCGAGGCCGAGCGCGACGAGGTCGTCTGCCCCGGGGTCGAGGGCGAGAACCTGGCGGCGCGGGCGCTCGCCGCCCTGCGCGAGCGCGGCTGGGAGAGCCCGCCGCTGCGGGTCGAGATCGAGAAGCGCATCCCGGTCGCCGCCGGTCTCGGCGGCGGCAGCGCCGACGCCGCCGCGGTGCTGCGACTGGCGGCCGGGGAGGTCGCGGACCTGGAGCAGATCGCCGGCCGAGCTCGGCGCCGACGTGCCCTCGCAGCTGACCCCGGCGCTGGCGCTGGTGCGGGGCGCGGGGGAGAGGGTCGAGCGGCTGCCGCGAGCCGGCGGCCGCACGCGGTCGTGCTGCTGCCCGGCGGTGGCGGTCTCAGCACCGCCGACGGTCTTCGCCGAGGCCGACCGGCTCGGCCTCGGCCGCGGCGAGGACGGAGCTGGACGAGCTGGCGCAGCGCCTGCGCGCGGCGGCCGGCGCCGGCGCCTCGCCGCTCGCCTACCCCGAGCTGCTCGTCAACGACCTCGAGCCGGCGGCGCGCTCGCTGCGGCCCGAGATCGGCGACGCCCTCGATGCCCTGCGCGAGGCCGGCGCGCCGCAGGCGCTGCTCACCGGCTCGGGCCCGACCGCCTTCGGTCTCTTCGAGAGCCTCGCCGCGGCGCAGCGAGGCGGCCGAGGCGCTCGATCGCGACGACGCGATCGTCTGCGAGGCGGGGAGGGCGCCGTGAAGCTGCCGGGAGAGGGAAGGGGCGGCAACCGCAAACGCCTGCTGATCGCGATCGTCGCCGCGGCGGTCGCGCTCGGCTACTACCTGCTCAGTCGCCAGCTCGGCCACCTCGACCTGCAGGGCCTGCTCGAAGACGTCTCCAACACGCTCGGCGCCTGGACCTACCTGCTCGTCGGCGTCTTCGCCTTCGCCGAGACCGGCGCCTTCGTCGGCCTCGTCGTCCCCGGCGAGACGGTGATGCTGCTCGGCGGCGCCGTCGCCGGCCAGGGCGCGATCGACATCTACCTGCTGATCGCGATCGCCTGGTTCTCGGCCTGGGCCGGCGACACGACCAGCTTCTTCATCGGCCGCCGGCTCGGCCGCGAGTTCGTGCTCAAGCACGGGCCGCGCTTCGGCATCGGCCACGAGCGCTTCGAAAAGGTCGAGGACTACTTCTCCCGCCACGGCGGCAAGACGATCTTCATCGGCCGCTTCATCAGCCTCGTCCGCGCCTTCGCCCCCTTCATCGCCGGCAGCTCGGGCATGCGCTACCGCGCCTTCGTCCCCTACAGCATCCTCGGCACCGGGCTCTGGGCCAGCGCCCACATCCTCGTCGGCTACTTCTTCTCGCGCAGCATCGAGAGCGCCGCCAAGTACGCCGGCCGCGGCGCCTTCGTGCTGGCGACGACGATCGTCGTCGTCGTCGGCGTGGTCACCGCGGTCCGCCACTTCCGGGTCGAGGAGAACCGGCGCGCGAGCGGTGGCCTGGATGGAGGGGCACGCGGCGACCCGCTGGCTCGTCGTCCTCACCCGCCGCTTCCGCCCGCAGCTGCGGTTCCTCTGGGAGCGGGTCACGCCGGGCGGCACCTTCGGGCTCGAGTTCACCTCGCTGATGGCGATCTTCGCCGTCGCCGGCTTCGTCCTCGTCGCCTACACGGTGATCGTCAACGGCGAACCGGGCCCGACGCCCGGGGACACGACCGCGATCGAAATCGCCGAACAAGCTGCGGGTCGAGCTGGCTGACCGGCTTCGCCAAGGTCTTCACCCACCTCGGCTCCTCCGCCGTGACCGGCCTGCTCGCCTTCGCTCGCGCGCGGTGCTGCTGGTCGCCCGCCGGCGCTGGGCCGAGTTCGGGGTGCTGCTCGGCGGCGTGGTGCTGATCTTCGTCGGCGTGCACGAGATCAAGGACGCGGTCGACCGGCCGCGGCCCGGCGGCGGCCTGATCGACGTCTCGGGCTCCTCCTTCCCCAGCGCCCACGCCGCCTACTCGACCTTCTACGTCTGGCTGGCGGTGACGATCGTGATGCGCCTGCGGCCCGGGGATGGCGCGCGGCGCCGCGGTCGTCGTCGCCGGGATCGTGCTCACCGCCCTGGTCGGCCTCTCGCGCGTCTACCTCAACGTCCACTACCTCAGCGACGTCAGCGCCGGCTGGGCGCTCGGGCGTCGCCTCCTTCTCGCTTTGCGCGGCCGTGGCGCTAATCATCACCACCGTGCGGCAGAATGATCGCCGTGTTGCCGCTGGCGCTGCAGAAGATCGAGAATGAGTACCTGCTGTTCGGCGCTGCCGGGCTGGTCAGCCTGGTCGCCTTCGTCGGCCTGATCCTGGTGCCGGCGCTCAGCTCCTACGGCCGGGTCTGGGAGAAGGCGGCCGCCGGCGTGCTCTCCGCTCTTCGTCCTCGCCGCCCTGGTCCTGGTCGGCGTCGTGATCGGCCTGGCGATCGTCTACTACTACAACGACATCGTCAATCTGCTCCACGGCAACTAGCGTCAAGCTGCCTAGCTGGGGATAATGGGGCCATGCCAGCGGCCTCCAAAGGGACGAAAGTGCCTGCAAACAAGCGGGAAGAAGGCACCCTCGACGCGCTCTCCGAGGCGGTCGAATCGGGCGCCGGACTGCCCGCGGTCGCCCGCGCCGCGGCGAAAGTGCTCGACGCCAGCGTCGCCCTGATCGACCGCTCCAGCGCCGTCCTGGCGGTGGCCGGCGCCTCGCCCGACCAGGAGCAGCAAGCTGCTTGCCGGGGGCGAGGAGGTGACCCGGGTCGAGCTGCGGGTCGCCGACAGCGCCGTCGGCGAGCTGCGCTACCGCGGCGCGACGCCGCCCGAGCCGATGATCGCCCGCATGGTGACGACGCTGCTGGCGCTGGAGCTGGAGCGCTCGCGCTCGCCGGAGTGGGAGAGCGAGGAGGTGGCGGGCGCCTTCGTCGCCGCCGTGCTGGCCCGCGAGGTGACCGACCGCGGCGACATCCTCGCCCGCGCCGCCGAGCTCGGCGCCGACCTCGAGCCGGGCGCCGGGGTGCTGATCCTGCACGCGACGCCGCGTGCGGCGCAGACCGGCGAGTGGCGCGCCCGGGTGCTGACCCTGGCCCAGCGGGCCCTGCGCTCGCTTGCCCCGGGCTCGCTGGCCAGCCCGGACGGCGAGGAGGCGGCCGAGATCGCCGTGATCGTGCCGGCCGAGGACGACGCCCGGCATCGAGCGCGCCGCCGCCGGCCTGGCGCGCGAGCTGGAAGACAGCCTCTCCGGCTTTCACCTGACGATCGGCCGCAGCCGCCACGCCGCCGACCCGGTCGACCTCTACCGCGCCGGCAACGAGGCGCGGCTGGCGGTCAACGTCGGCGAGGCCGAGGGCCGCGCCGCTGCTCGCCTTCGAGGACACCGGCTCCTACCGCCTGCTGCTGCCGGCGATGAGCGAGGACCCGCGCGAGCTCGAACGCTTCTACGCCGAGACGATCGCGCCGCTGTCCGCCTACGACGAGCAGTACGAGACCGAGCTGGTGACGACGGTCGAGGCCTACCTCGACAACGACGGCAACGTCGCCGCCACCGCCAAACAGCTCTTCACCCACCGCCACACGATCCGCTACCGCCTCGAGCGGGTCAAAGAGCTCTGCGGCCACGACGTCTCCGCCACCGAGGGCCGCGAGAAGCTCGGCCTCGGCCTCAAAACGATGCGCGTCCTCGGCATCGCCTCACCGCGTGGCCCGGCGATGGAGCCGGGCGCCGAAGCGGGCAAGGTGCCGCGGTCGTCGGAGGAGTAGCGCGCAGTTCCGGGGGAAGGACTCGAACCCTCTCTTCTTGGACCAAAACCAAGCGTGCTGGCCGATTACACCACCCCGGATTGCGCTTCGAGCCTAGCGCCAGAGGCCGGTCCAGTCCGAATCAACTGCATCAACTTCTCCTCGCAGCAGATAGAGCAGTCGATGCAGTTGGTTGATCGTGTCCGGATGGCCGCTTAGGGTCTGCCTATGGAGATGGGGACTCCCGCTATGGACCCGGAGATTCGCGAGGGGTTGCGGCGCAGCTGGAAGGCGCTGATGACGGTCGGGGTGCTGGCGATCGTCATCGGCTGCATGGCGATCCTCGTGCCGGCGGTCGCCTCGGTCGGGACGGCGATCTTCATCGGCTGGATCCTCGTCATCGCCGGGCGCGTTCCTGGTTGCCGGCGCCTTCATGGCGCACTCGATCGGCAGCGTGATCCTGCGCCTGATCTGGGCGCTGCTGACGGTGTCGTCGGGCTCTGGCTGATCGTCGAACCGCACAACGGCACGCTCACCCTGACCCTGGTGCTCGGCATCTACTTCCTCTTCATGGGCCTGACCCGGATCGCCGTCGCCTTTGCCGGCCGCGGCCAGGAAGGGCGCCGGGCTGGTCGGCCTCAGCGGCGTCGCCGGGCTGCTGATCGGCATCCTCGTCCTGGCCAAGTTCCCCAGCAGCGCGGACTGGGCGATCGGCCTCCTGGTCGGGATCGACCTGATCTTCGCCGGCTGGACGCTCACTTCTGTGGCTCTGGTCGGGCGGACCTGGCCCGCAGAGCCTGAGTCCGGGACGGGGCATACGGCCCCCTTCGCGACTACGATCCTGGGGTGAGTTCGCCACTCGTGCTCGTCATGGCGGCCGGCGAGGGCACGCGCATGCGTTCCTCGACTGCCGAAGATGTTGCATCCCGTCTGCGGGCGGCCGATGGTCGCTTGGCCGATTGAGGCTGCGCGTGAGGCCCGGGGCGGAGTGGATCGTGGCGATCGACTCGCCGAAGCAGAACAGCGTTCCCGGCTTGCCCGACAAGGTTCGGATCGTCACTCAGCCGGAGCCCGATGGCACCGGTGGGGCGGTTCGGGCGGCGCTTGCCGCTGATCGAGGAAGCCGAGACCGTGCTGGTGCTCTCCGGTGACGTGCCGTTGATCTCGGCCGAGACGATCTGCCGGGCTGCTCGCGGCGCATGAGTCTTCCGGTGCGGCGGCGACGATGCTGACGATCGAGCTCGACGAGCCGGGCTCCTACGGGCGCGTCGTGCGCGACGGCGAGGGTGGGGTCGAGCGGGTGGTCGAGGCCAAGGCGGCCGGCGACGCGACTCCCGAGCAGCTGGCGATCCGCGAGATCAATGCCGGCACCTACGTCTTTCAGGCGGGCCCGCTCGCCGAGGCGCTCGCCGGTCTCTCCAACGACAACGCCCAGGGCGAGTACTACCTGCCCGACGTCCTGCCGGCCCTGCGCGAGGCCGGTCACGCGGTCGGTGCGCACCTCGCCGATGACCTCGCGGTGACGATGGGCATCAACAACCGTGCCGACCTCGCCGCGGTCGAGGTCGAGGCGCGCCGGCGCATCCTCGAGGCACACATGCTCGCCGGTGTCACCGTCGTCGATCCGGGGTCGACCTGGGTCGACGTCGAGGTCGAGATCGCCGCCGACGCCCGGATCGAGCCCGGCACCAGCCTGCGCGGCGCGACCAAGGTCGGTGGCGGCACCACGGTCGGCCCGCTCACCACCCTGATCGACGCCGAGCTCGGCGCCAACGTCTCGGTGCCGCACTCCTACCTGGTCGACTGCGATCGTCGCCGACAACGCCAACGTCGGCCCCTTTGCCTACCTGCGGCCGGGCGCCGAGCTCGCCGAGGGGGCCAAGGCCGGCACCTTCGTCGAGATCAAGAACTCGCGCATCGGCGAGGGGGCCAAGGTCCCGCACCTCGCCTACGTCGGCGACGCCGATGTAGGCGCCGGCAGCAATCTCGGCGCCGGCACGATCACCGCCAACTACGACGGTTTCCGCAAGAACCGGACTGCGATCGGCGAGAAGGTGCGGATCGGCGTTGACACGATGCTGATCGCACCGGTAGAAGTCGGCGACGGTGCTTACACTGGCGCCGGTGCAGTGATCAAGAGCGACGTGCCCGAGGGCGCGCTCGCCGTCAGCGAGAACGAGCAACGGAACATCGAGGGCTACGCCGCCCGCAAGGCCGCCAAGATGCAGGAGGAGCAAACCCCGTGAGCACGATCGAGGAGCGACCCGAGTCGGTGCCGTCAAGCGCCATCACCCACGACTACTCGAAGCGGATGATGGTCTTCGGCGGCCGCAGCTCGATGGAGCTGGCCGCCAAGGTCGCCGGCAAGCTCGACGTCGATCTCGGTCAGGTGACGCTGAAGACCTTCGCCAACGGCGAGGTCTACTGCCGCTACGAGGAGTCGATCCGCGGCGCCGACGTCTTCATCGTCCAGTCGACCTGCGCCAACGAGCACTCCGAGATGACGCCGAACGACTCGCTGATCGAGCTGCTGACGATGATCGACGCGGCGCAGGGAGCCTCCGCGCACCGGATCATCGCCGTCATGCCCTGGTACGGCTACGCCCGCCAGGACAAGAAGTCGGCGCCGCGCGAGCCGATCTCGGCCCGCATCGTCGCCAAGTGCCTGGAGGGCGTCGGCGTCGACCGCGTCCTGACCATGGACCTCCACGCCGGCCAGGTGCAGGGCTTCTTCCACGTCCCGGTCGACCACATGACGGCGATGCCGATGCTGACCCAGTGGTTCGCCGACCAGCACCCGGCCGAGGACCTGGTGATCGTCTCGCCCGACGCCGGCCGGGTGAAGACGGCGCGCAACTTCGCCCGCCGCATCGGCACCCACTGGGCGGTGATGGAGAAGGAGCGCCCGGCCCAGCAGGTGGCCGAGATCGGCTACGTGGTCGGCGACGTCAAGGGCAAGACCGCGGTCCTGGTCGACGACATGATCGACACCGCCGGCACGCTCTGCGCCGCCGCCCAGACCGTGCTCGACGAGGGCGCGGCGCGGGTGATCGCCTGCGCCACCCACGGCGTCTTCTCCGGCCCCGCCTACGAGCGGCTCGCCTACGAGAACTCCGGGATCGAGCAGATCGTCGTCAGCGACACGATCCCGCTGCGCCCCGGCGCCCCGGACAACATCACCGTGCTCTCGACCGCCGGCACCTTCGCCGACTCGATCCGCCGCATCTTCACCGACGACTCGGTCTCCGAGATCTTCGCCGGCGAGAACCAGCTCTTCTAGTGCCGCCCGAGCGGCAGTGCCCGAGGGCCTGCGCCTGGTCGGCCACAAGGGCGCCGACCTGATCGCTCCCGGCAACACGATCGAGAGCTTCGTCGCCGCGGTCGAGGCCGGGGTCGACACGATCGAGCTCGACGTGCTCTGGCTGCGCGACGCCCACCTGCCGCTGGAGCAGCGGGCGCCGCTGGTCGTCGCCCACGACTGGCACGACGCCGAACGGCGCACGCCGCTGAAGCTGACCGAGGCGCTCGACGCCTTCCTCGAGCCGCCGCTCGACCAGGTCGAGATCGACATCGACATCAAGCTGCCCGGCCGCGAGGAGGAGATCGTCGACGCGCTGCGCGAGCGCGACCTGGTCGGCCGGGCGATGGTCTCGACGATGGAGCTCTACTCGCTCGGTCGCATCCTCGAGCTGGAGCCGAAGCTGCGCCGCGGCTGGACCTACCCCAAGGTGACCAAGGACTGGACCTCGAAGCGCTGGGCCAAGGGCCCGATGCTGGCGGCGCTGGTGGCGATGCGCCACCGCCTGCCCGGCCTCGCCGCCGAGAAGCTGCCCAAGTTCGGGGTCGAGTCGATGTGGGTCTACCACCCGCTGGTCAGCCCCCGCCTCGCCCGCATCACCAAGCTCGCCGGCGTCGAGCTGATCGCCTGGACCGTCGACGACCTCGCCCGCATGAACAGCGCCTCGTCGACGCCGGCGTCAACGGCCTGGTCTCCAACGACCCCCGCCTCTTCGCACAGCTGGCGTGACGCATCCGACGTTGACCCCGCCAGAGTGGGTCAATGTCGGATGCGCGGACCTCAGACGGTGCCGGGCGTTGCCGTCGGCGGGGCGTTGCGGCCGCCTTTGGTCTTGACGGCCGAGTTGAGCTCGTCGGCGGTGAAGCCGCCGACGCGCCTCGCCGTCGAGGGCGTAGCGGTAGAGGGCGACGCCGAAGATGTTGCTGAGCGCGCTGGAGATCAGCATCGAGATCGCCAGGCCGATCACGCCGATCACCAGCAGCAGGGCGCCGGCGAAGCTGGCCGAGGCCCAGATCAGGAAGCCGGCGAAGATCAGCAGCGCCGAGGGCAGCACGCCGAAGAGGAAGACGGCGCCGCCGATCGCGATGTTGCCGGTCACCTGGGCTCCCCAGCGCGACTTGAAGAGGCTGGAGGAGCGCTTCAGCGTCTGCGAACGGCCCGGTTCCCTCGAGCGCGATCACCGGCACGGCGAGGAAGGTGATCAGCGACCAGCCGATGGCGAGCAGGCGGCCGACGATCTGGCCGATGGCGCCCTGGTTCTCCAGGGCGCTGAGCGCGAGGCCGAGCGTGGTCGAGAGCGCCGCCCAGCCGGCGATCTGGGAGAAGCGGCTGCGCGAGACGGCGAGTCCGTCGGCGACCGTCGCCTGCTGGCCGCTGGAAGATCATGTCGGCGGCGGCGGCGAGGCCGACGCTGAAGTAGGTGCCGATCACGGCGAGCAGGTAGAAGCCGATCACCGCCAGGGCGCCGCCGAAGACCGTCTGGTCGTCCTCGATCAGGTAGACGCCGGGGCCGACGACGATGATCGCGCAGACGATCGTTGCCGCGCCGCCGTAGAGCGGGAAGCGCAGCAGCTCGGGGTTCTCGCGCAGCAGCCCCCAGCTCTTCTTGGTCAGCTGCCAACCGCGTTTGATCCGGCTCATCGCTGCTCTCCTTCCAGCGACTTCTCGACGATCGGGGTCTGCATCATGCCTCTTCCCTCGAAGTACTCCCACTCCTCCTCGCCGAGCTCGGTCGAGGGCGGGTCGGCGTAGATCCACTCGCGCATGATCCGGTGCCAGTTGCGCTTCGCCCGCAGCTGGCCGAGCACGGCGACGACGCCGATTTCCATCCGCCGTCCCATCAGCTCGTCGGCCGGCATCGACTCGCGCCGCATCAGGTCGTAGTACTCCGAGCGCGGGTCGTTGGTCGACTCGATGATCTTCATCACCCGTTTGGCGCTGATCTCGATCTCGCGGTCTTCGATGTACCAGCCGCCGACCGCCATCATGTGCTCCATCAGCCGCTCGGCGTCGAGCTTGGAGGGGTTCTTGATGAAGCCGAGCTCGTGCAGGGCGTTGCGGAAGGCCTCCGGGTCGTCGCGGAAGGCGGCGTCGATGGCGCGCTGCTCGAGCACGATCTGCTCGTGGTTGAGCTTCTTGGTCATGCCGAAGTCGAGGAAGGCGACGCGGCCGTCCGCCATCAGGATGTAGTTGCCGGGGTGGGGGTCGGCGTTGAAGTGCGCAGGTGGTAGATCGAGCCGAAGCTGCCGCGGAAGACGATCTCGCCGAAGCGGCTGCGCTCCTCGTGCGGCAGCTCCTTGATCTGCTCGAAGTCGAGCCCCTCGACCAGCTCGGTGACCAGCACGCGGCGCCGCGAGAGCCGCGTGATCACGTCCGGCACGTAGATGAAGGGGTGGTCGCGGTAGGCGCGCGAGAAGCTGCGCTGGTTCTGCGCCTCGTACTCGTAGTCGAGCTCCTCCATCACCCGCTCGCGCAGCTCGGCGGCGATCGCCTTGGCGTCGAGGCCGGGGGCGAGGGCGCGGGCGAGGCGGACGATCGTGCCGGCGTTGCGCAGGTCGGCGTCGAGCGCCTCGGCGATCCCGGGGTACTGGATCTTCACCGCGACCTTGCGGCCGTCGAGCAGCTCGGCGCGGTGCACCTGGCCGATCGAGGCGGCGGCGAAGGCCTCCTGCTCGAACTCGGCGAAGAGCTCGGAGAGCGGTTCGCCGTCGTACTCCTCCTCGAGCACCTTCTCGACCTTCTCCCAGGGCATCGCCGGCGCGTCGGTGCGCAGCTTCGCCAGCTGCTCCTGGTAGATCTCGCGGTACTCGTCGGGGATGAACTCGGTGTCGATGAAGGAGGCGAACTGGCCGAGCTTCATCGCCGCGCCCTTCATCTGGCCCAGCGCGCCGACCATCTTCATCGCCGTCTCGAGGTGGCGCTGCTCGAGCCGCTCCTTGCTCGACTCCTCGGAGCGGCCGACGTTGGTCGCCTTGGTGCCGGCGTAACGGGCGCCCTGCACGCCGACGATCGAGCCCAGCTTGGCCGAGCGCCGCACGCGTCCCTTGGGGATCTTCGAGCCCTCGCTCACGGCCGAAGGTTGCCACAGGTTCCGAATTCGCCTCTTTCTCTATCCTCTCCCGTCCGAATGGCCAAAGGACGCGAAACACTGAAGGCAGCCCCGCGCAGCGATTTCGGCTCCCGCACCTCCCGTCGCCTGCGGCGCGAGGGCCTGGTGCCGGGCGTCGTCTACAGCGGTGGCTCCGAGGCGCGCGCCTTCCAGGTCGCCGAACGCGACGTCCGCAACGTGCTCGGCGAAGGCGCCGCGCTCTTCGACCTCGAGATCGAGGGCGGCAAAGCCGTCCCGGTCGTGGTCAAGGAGCAGCAGCTGCACCCGGTGCGCGGCAGCCTCCAGCACATCGACCTGCAGGAGGTGCGCCTCGACGAGGCGATCCAGGCCGAGGTCGCGATCGAGCTGGAGGGCACCGAGGTCCGCACCCGGCGTCAAGGGCGGCGGCGTGCTCGAGCACGTCACCCGCGAGGTCACGGTCGAAGCGCTGCCCACCGAGATTCCCGATCGCATCGTCGCCGACGTCTCGGCGATGGAGATCAACGACACCCTGCAGCTCTCGGCGCTGGTCGTGCCCGAGGGCGTCACGCTCGTCGCCGACGATCCCGACGAGGTCACGATCGCCACCCTCTCGCCGCCGCGCGTCGAGGAAGAGCCCGAGCCCGCCGTCGAGGAGGAGGCCGAGCTGGTCGGCGAGGAGGGCGAGGCCGCCGCCGAGGATGGCGGCGAGGGCGACGGCGACTCGGGCGACTCCGGCGGGGAGTAACCCTGTCGATCTTTCGCCGCCGCCGGGCCGAGCGCGGCGAGGGCGAGCAGCAGGGCGACCGCATCCTGATCGTCGGCCTCGGCAACCCGGGTGAGCGCTACGCCGCGACCCGCCACAACGTCGGCTTCGAGGTCGCCGCCGAGCTCTCGCGGCGCTGGGACCTGCCGCAAGGCGAAGTCGAAGTTCGGCGGCCTGCTCAGCGAAGGGCGCGCCGGCCCCGGCGGCCCGCGGGTGGCGATCCTGCTGCCGCAGACCCAGATGAACGTCTCCGGCGACTCGGCCGGCCCGGCGCGCGGCTCGCTCAAGGTGCCGCTCGACCGGGTCGATCGTGCTCCACGACGAGATCGACCTGCCCTTCGGCGAGGTCCGCGTCCGCCTCGGCGGCGGCCTCGCCGGCCACAACGGCCTCAAGAGCCTCAAGCGCGGCTTCGGCGACCCCGAGTTCTGGCGCGTGCGGGTCGGGCGTCGGCCGGCCCGACTCGACCGACCCCGAGATCGTCGCCTCCTACGTGCTCGGGCGCTTCCGCGAGCCCCGCGAGGAGGTCGCGAGCGCTGATCGAGCAGCGCCGCCGACGAGACCGAGACGCTGGTCGCAGCAGCTGGATGAATAGATTGCGCGCCGGTGAGCGACGAGACCGCGGTGACGAGCTACGAGGTCGACGAGCAGGGCGTGGCGGTGCTGCGCCTGCAACGGCCGAAGTCGCGCAACGCGATCGACACCCAGATGCTGCTCGAGCTGCTCGAGCACCTCGCGGTGGCGCGCGGCGACGAGGCGGTGCGGGTGCTGGTCTTCAGCTCCGCCGACCACATGGGCTTCTCGGCCGGCGCCGACGTCAAGGAGGAGCTCGACGAGGAGGGCAAGGTCCGCCGCATGCAGCTCTTCGCCGACGTCTACGACCAGATCGTCGCCTTCCCCAAGCCGACGATCGCCACCTGCCACGGCGACGTCGTCGGCGGCGGCGCCGAGATCGCGGTCGCCTGCGACATGCGGGTCGGCGGCTCCAACCTGCGCATGCGCTTCCCCGGCGCGGCGCTCGGCGTGCCGGTCGGCCCGGCCCGCCTGGTCACCCTCTGCGGCCTCGCCACCGCCAAGTACCTGCTGCTCTCCTCGCGCACGGTCGGCGCCGACGAGGCGCTGCGCCTCGGCCTCGTCAACCGCGTCGCCCCGGCCGCGGCGACCGAGGAGTCGGCCCTGGCGCTCGCCGCCGAGGTCGCCGGCCACCCGCCCGAGGCGGTCGCCCGGCTGAAGCGCGATGCTGCACGAGTGGGACGACGTCGTCGGCCGCTCGGCGACGCGAGGGCGAGGGTCAGGTCGAGTGGCAGCGCTCGGGCCCGGGCCTGCCCTTCAGCGGTTAGCTCGTTTCGACTAGCTGATCTTGCGGGGTCGCCGCAACGCCGGATAGGGTCACGGCGTACTCGACTGTTTATATCCTCGGAGGGTCGCTTGAAAGTCCTCGTCTCGCTTCTGATTGCCGCCGGCTGCCTGCTCGCCCTGCCCACGGCAGCTTCCGCCGTGGTCTACACCGTCGACAGCACGCTCGACGAACCGGACGCCAATCCCGGCACCGGCGGCTGTCTGACGGCGGGCGGCAAATGCACCCTGCGCGCAGCGATCCAGGAGTCGAACGCCTCGACTCTCGTGGTTGACGAAATCCAGTTCGACGGAGCCTTCAACGGCCAGCTCGTCGACACGATCGCGCTCGGCAGCCTGCTCCCGCCGATCACGAACCCGGTCGGCATCAACGCGGGCTCGTGCCCGACTCAGGCGGGCCAGGGTGGTCCGTGCGCCGGCGTCGAAGCGTCGGCCTTGAGCTATGGCCTCAGTGTTGAAAACACCGACACGGTGGAAATCGCGGGCCTGGCAATTACGGGTGCGACCACTGGGATCAGGGTGGTCGACAGCTCGCAGACCTTCGTCGCCCACGGCAACTGGCTCGGGCTGAAGCTCGACGGCAGCAACGGCAGCGGTGCCAACACCGGGATCTGGCTGGATCCCGACTCGAACGGAGCGACGATCGGTGGTATCGAAACAGCGGACCGCAACGTCTTCGCCAACAACGCCGCCGAGGGCCTCGACATCGAAGGGGCCGACAACACCAAAGTGCGGGGCAACTACTTCGGCGTCAAAGCGGACGGCGTCACGAAAGCCACCAATGGCAGGGACATCGAGCTCACCGATACGGCCGCGTTCGCGGCGACCGGCAACGAGATCGGCGACACGATCGCCGGTGCCGCGGCCCCTTGCGACGGTGTCTGCAACCTGATCTCCGGCGCGACCACGGCCGGCATCAACTTGCAGGGCGACGGCGGCAACGAGAAACCCGCCACCGGGCCGACGACGATTCATGGCAACTTCTTCGGACTCAACGCCGCCGGCACGGCCGCTGTCGCCAACGACCAGTACGGCGTCTTCGTCGGTGAAGCGAGTGAAGTCACCATTGGCGGTCCTACTGGCGGTGACGTCAACTACATCGCCGGCGGCGGGGCTGGGATCTACCAGACCAACGGGGAAGGCCTCAAAGTCCTGAACAACTTGATCGGCTCCGGCCCGGTTGCCACCACCCTCACCTCGCCCTCGCAAACGGGGATATTCCTGCTCTGCTTGGAAAACGACAATCCAGCGCTGATCTACGGGAACACGATCAAGATGGAAGGTGGGGTCGGGATCGAGGCGCGATTCGGCGGCAGCGAACTCATCTCCAACTTCATCTTGGGCGCTGAAATCGGGATTTGGACCAAGGTCGCGCCGGGCCCGGCGGGCGCCAACCTGATCGAAAACAACGAAATCGAAGAATCGAGCGCCAACGGCATCCGCATCGAAGATGAGAAAAACCTGGTCTTCGGCAACACGATCGTCAAATCGGGCGCGGCGGGAATTCGCCTCCAGGCACCGGCCGCGCTCCTGCACGCCAACGAAAACCAGATCGGCGGCAACACGACCGCGCGTGAAAACAACATCCGCGAAAGTGGCGGCGACGCGATCGAGATCGACAACTCAGGAGAGGAAGAAGCGAGCCAGAACGAAGTCGCCCGCAACCGCGGCGCCAAAAACGCTGGTCTCTTCATCGACCTGATCGGCGCGACGACCAACGGCGGCATCCAGCCACCGACGTTCGCGACCTCGATCCAGTCGAGCGCCAGCGGCACCGGCGCCGAGGCCGGCGCGACGATCCGCGTCTTCCGCAAGAAAACCGCCGCGGCGGGCGAGATCGAGTCCTTTCTCGGCGAAGCAACCGCTGACGGCAGCGGAGCCTGGAAAGTGACCTACGCAGGCCAGATCCCGACCGGGACGAGCATCGCCGCCACGCAGACCAGCACGGCGGGCGGGACCTCGGAGCTGTCGACTGCGACCACGGTTTCGGACCCAGTGGTGATCGATCCGACAGGTAAAAAAGACAAAGGCGAGGATGCGAAGCCTGACAAGGAAAAGCCTGGCAAGGACAAGCCAGGCTGCAACGGCAAGCCCGCAAGGTTTTGTCATCTGCCGGAGACCACCATCACCAAGGGCCCTAAAGCGAGGACTCACGCGACCACGGTCAAGTTCAAGTTCGCCTCCACCGCCAAGGGCGCGAAGTTCGAATGCAAGCTCGACCGCAAGAAGTTCAAGGCCTGCAAATCGCCGAAGACGTACAAAGGGCTGAAGCCCGGCAAGCACGTCTTCAAGGTGCGGGCGCTCAAGGGCAAGAACGTCGACCCGACGCCGGCCAAGCGGAAATTCAAGATCCTCAAATAGCCAACCCGCCTGGCCGTAACGCTTTCTCCGTGTAACGCAGGGATAAAGCGTTACGGCTGGCCCGCGGCGGCCTCGCCGACCCCGATCGCCATCGCCATGATCGAGACCTGGGGGTTGACGCCCGGGCAGCTGGGCAGGATCGAGCCGTCGGCGACCCAGACGCCGTCGACGCCGCGCAGGCGGCCCTCGGGATCGACCGGGTGGCGGGCTGGGTCTGAGCCCGCGGCGGCGGTGCCGCTGGGGTGGAAGCCGGCGAGGCGGAGGCGGCGAACGTCGAGTCGCTGCATCGCCGCCTCGAGCTCGGCCTCCGAGCGCACCGCCGGGGCGCCGCCGCCGAGTTCGACGTCGCTGGCGCCTGCCGCCAGCATCACCCGCGCCATCGCCTCGATCGCGATCGCGAGGCGGCGTTCGTCGGCCTTGGCGAGGCGGTAGGAGACGATCGGGGCGCGCGAGCCGAAGACCCGGCCGGAGGGCTCGTCGGCGATCATCGCGCCGATCATCGCCCTGTCGGCGGCGCGGTCGAGGCGGCCCAGCAGGTGGGTGCCGTAGCCGGGGGCCGAGATCGCGCCCATGCCCGGCGGGCTGCCGGTGGCCTCGATCAGGACGCCCTCGGACTCGTGCAGCTCCTCGATCCCGACGCTCTGCATCACGCCGCTCCAGGGCACGACCTTCTCCTCGAAGCCGGCGGTGATCCCGGTCGCGGGGTGGATCGAGAGGTTGCGGCCGAGTCGGGGGTGGCGACCGAGCCCGCTGCGGCGCAGCAGCGGCGGGGTCGGGATCGCGCCGGCGGCGACGACCACCAGTGGCGCCGAGATCCGCACCTCGCTGCCGTCGGCTCGCCGCGCCGGCGACGCCGGTCGCGCGGCCGGCCTCGCTCAGCACCTGCTTCACCTGCAGCCCGGTGACGATCCGCGCCCCGGCCTCGCAGGCCTGGGGCAGGGCGTTGAGGTGGACGCCGCCCTTGGCGTTGTTGGGGCAGCCGATCGCGCACTGGCAGGCGCCGCGGCAGCCCGGCGCGTTGCGGCGCAGCGGAGCGCTCTGCCAGTCCAGCGCCGCCGCTCCCTCGAGCGCGAGTTCGCCGTTGCGGCCCAGCACCTCCATCGGCGCCGGGGCGACGCCGATCGTCGCTTCGACGTCGGCGATCCTCGGGCCGAGCAGCTCGAGATCGGCGAGGGCGAAGCCGTGCTCCTTGTGCCAGGAGGTGGCCACCGCAGTCGGGGGGCGGAAGCAGGTGCCCGAGTTGATCACGGTCGTGCCGCCGACGGCGCGCCCCAGCGGCAGCGCGATCGGCGGGTTGCCCAGCGCCATCGTCGTGCCGCCGTCGCGGTAGATGCCGGCGAAGCGGTCGAGCGGGTGCGAGCCGCGGATCCGCTCCGACGTCCAGCGCTCGCCCTCCTCGACGATCACGGTGTCGAGCCCGGCCCGCGCCAGCGCCCGCGCGGCGAAGGCGCCGCCGGCGCCGGAGCCGACCACGATCGCGTCGCAGCTGGAGGCTGCGTGGCCACTCCGCCGCCGGCTACGACCGCCATCTGCGGGTCGGGACGCGAGGGCTCGTGGCGCGAGCCGACCGCCGCGATCTCCGCCGCGAACGTGTCGGCGCCGTGGGCGAGCATGACGACCGACTTGAGTCGAGTCGAGCAGCGGCGCGCCGCCGAGGCGGGTGACCTCGCGCAGCAGCGCTTCGCGCTGCTCTGCCGGCGCCTCCCGAGCGGGC
This sequence comes from uncultured Solirubrobacterales bacterium, assembly GCA_963702065.1. GTDB lineage: Bacteria > Actinomycetota > Thermoleophilia > Solirubrobacterales > 70-9 > VRUE01. The sequence goes on along the minus strand of OY969705.1, from coordinate 1,922,300 downwards.
GCCCGGTGCGGGCCAATGAGAACGCCTCCAGGCCGACCAGGCCGGCCCCAAGCCCGGCCTGCGAGCTGCCGGGCATGCGCGAGACCATCCGCCTGGCGACGCTCGCGACCCGCTCGGGATCGGGCCCCCCGGCCTCGGGCGGCAGGATCGCCGCCGCCACGTCTCCCAGCGCGGACATGCCGAGATACTAGGGCGACGCCACAGACCTTGGCTGCCCAGCCAAACCGGCTTCGTAGAATCGGGCTGTCGCCCGGACTGCCTGCCCGGGCGTTTCGCCTGCCATGTCCCTCCGCCCCCTGATCGAGATCGCCGCCGAGAACGAGCGCGTCCACGCGCTCACCGGTCGCGTGCGCGATGCCGCCGCCGGCGGCGAGCCGGTCGACGTGCCTGCCTCGTCGATGCTGCGGCCGCTGCTGCTGGCGGCGCTGCTCGAGGACGAGCGCGGGCTCGCCGGCCGCCCGGCGCTGCTGGTCAGCCCCGACGACCGCTCGGCCCGCGACCTGGCCGCCGACCTGCGCGCCTACCTGGCGCCGCGCCGCGTCCGCCTCTATCCCTCGCGCGGCACCGGCTTCGCCTCCCACGTGACGCCGCCACCCCACCTGATCGGCCTGCGGATCGACGCGCTCGACGCGCTCCGCCGCGAGCCGGACGCCGTCGTCGTCGCCAGTGCCACCGCGCTGGCCGAGGCGGTTCCGGACGCGGCCCTGCGGCCGGCCGGGTTCGCGATCGCGATCGGCGAGGAGATCGACCTCGCCGGCGTTGTCCGCGATCTCGACGGGGCCGGCTACGAACGGGTCGAGCAGGTCGAGGAGCGCGGCCAGTTCGCCGTGCGCGGCGGCATCCTCGACGTCTTCGGCGCGACCGAGGAGCGCGCCGTGCGGATCGAGCTCTTCGGCGACGAGGTCGAGTCGATGCGCTGGTTCTCGACCTTCACCCAGCGCTCGCTGGGCGAGGCCGAGCGGGTCGAGCTGGCGCCGGCGGCCGAACTCGATGCCGAGCACCGCGAACTGGCCGAGCTGGCGGCGATGGAGGCTGCCGAGGAGGAGAAGCGAGCCGCCGAGCCTGGCCGAGGTCCTGCCGCTGGACCAGCTTCGGGCCGCCGCTGGACCTGGTCCCCGACGGCGCCGCGGTGATCCTCGCCGCCGCCGAGGAGATCGAGCCCGCCCTGCGCGACCACTGGGACGACGCGACGACGGCGATGCACGCCGACGACGCCCGCCACCTCTACGTCGACGTGGCCGAGCCGCTCGCCGCCCGTGCCAGCCTCTCCTTCCGCAGCGCCAGCGACGACGACGAGAGCGCCTTCCGTGCCGCCCGCGCCGAGTCGCCGGCCCGCAGCGTCAAAGAGGCCGAGGCGGAGCTGGAAAAGCAGGTCCGCTCCGGCTACCGCACCGTCGTCGCCTTCGACGATCGCGGCGAGGCCGAGCGGGCCCGCTACGGCCTCGACCGCCTCGACGCGACCCTGCTCGAAGGCGGTCGCCTCTCGCCCAAGCCCGCTCTCACCTTCGCCGAGGCGCGCCTGCGCGAGGGCTTCGTCAGCCCCGAGCTGCGCCTCGCCGTCTACCCCTTCCGCCGCCTCGTCCATCGCCGCCGACGCGCCGAAGCCCGCGCCCCCGGCGCCGCCCGTGGCCGGCTCGCCTTCAGCGAACTGCGGGTCGGCGACTACGTCGTCCACGAGGACCACGGCGTCGCCCGCTTCGCCGGCTTCGAGACGCGCGAGGTCGGCGGCGTCACCCGCGACTACCTCTACCTCGAATACAAGGGCGAGGACCGCGTCTTCGTCCCCGTCGACCAGCTCGCCAAGCTGAGCCGCTACGTCGGCGCCGGCGGCGAACCGACGCCTCTCGGCGCTGGGCGGCAAGCGCTGGCAGAACATGAAGGCGCGGGCGCGCAAGGCGGCCGGCGCCCTGGCCGGCGAGCTGCTCAACCTCTACGCCGAGCGGCGGACCCGCAAGGGCCACGCCTTCGAGCGCCGACGGCGAGTGGCAGATGACGATGGAGGCGGCCTTCCCCTACCGCGAGACCGCCGACCAGGTGGAAGCGATCGAGTCGGTCAAGGGCGACATGGAGGCCGATCAGCCGATGGACCGGCTGGTCTGCGGCGACGTCGGCTTCGGCAAGACCGAGGTGGCGCTGCGCGCCGCGGTCAAGGCCGCCGCCGACGGCAAGCAGGTGATGATCCTGGTGCCGACGACGATCCTCGCCCAGCAGCACTTCGGCACCTTCCGCGAGCGCCTCGCCGACCTGCCCTTCGTCGTCGAGGGCATCTCGCGCCTGCGCAAGCCGGCCGAGGTGAAAGCGGTCCTGGCCGGCTTCGAGGCGGGCAAGGTCGACATCCTGATCGGCACCCACCGGCTGCTCTCGCGCGACGTCCGCGCCAAGGACCTCGGCCTCGTCATCGTCGACGAGGAGCAGCGCTTCGGGGTCAAGCAGAAGGAACTGCTGCGCCAGCTCAAGCTCAAGGTCGACGTGCTGGCGCTCTCGGCGACGCCGATCCCGCGCACCCTGCAGATGAGCCTGGCCGGCCTGCGCGACATCTCGACGATCGAGACCCCGCCCGAGGGCCGCCGCCCGGTCCGCACCTACGTCGGCCCCTACGACGAGGACCTCGTCGCCAAGGCGATCAACCGCGAGCTCGAGCGCGGCGGCCAGGCCTTCTTCCTGCACAACCGGATCGACTCGCTGCCCGAGGTGGTCGAGCGGCTGCGCGGCCTGGTGCCGAAGGCCCGCTTCCTCGAAGCGCACGGGCAGATGGACGAGAAACAGCTCGAGGAGACGATGCTCGGCTTCCTGCGCGGCGACGCCGACTGCCTGGTGACGACGACGATCATCGAGTCCGGCCTCGACATCCCCAGCGCCAACACCCTGATCGTCGAGCGCGCCGACCAGCTCGGGCTGGCCCAGGCCTACCAGATCCGCGGCCGCGTCGGCCGCTCTCGCGAGCGCGCCTTCGCCTACCTGCTCTACCCCTCGGCCGAGGCGCTGACCGAGGACGCGGCGGCGCGGCTCTCGACCCTCGCCGACCACACCGAGCTCGGCTCCGGCTTCAAGATCGCGATGCGCGACCTCGACATCCGCGGCGCCGGCGACCTGCTCGGCGAGGAGCAGTCGGGCCACGTCGCCGCGGTCGGCTTCGAGCTCTACTGCCAGATGATCGACGAGGCGGTCGGGGCGGCGCGCGAGGCCGGCGGTGGGGAGGAGGGGGCGCCGGAGCCGGTTCGCCTCGACGTTCCGGTCGACGCCTACCTCCCCGCCTCCTTCATCCCCTTCGAGGCGGCGAAGATCGACGTCCACCGCCGCATCGCCGCCGCCCGCGAGCCCGGCGAGCTGCGGGCGATCCGCGACGAGATCAGCGACCGCTTCGGGCCGCCGCCGCCGCAGGCGGAGAACCTGCTCGCCCTGCAGCGGGCCCGGATCGAGCTTGGCCTGGCCGGGGCGCGCAGCGTCGAGTTCCGCGGCGGGCGGCTCAGCGTCACCGGCGTCGAGCTCGACTCCGAGGCCGCCGGCTTGCTCCGCGAGAAGCTCGAGGGAGCGCTCTACGAGTGGCGCGAGCAGACCGCGGCGATGCGCGTCCCCGACGAGCCGGAGGCCAGGCTCGCCGCCGTTCTGGCGATGGCCGAGGCGATTCGAGCAGCAAAGCAATCGCAAGCCGACGCGGCCACAGCGAGCCTGACCGGCTGAGCGCGACCCCCTTTCAGAGCATTTGATTTATGCTGCCCGATCGGTGGCACGAACTAGCGGCAAGGGAGGGAAGTCGGCCGGGTTTCAGCGGCTTGCGCTGCTTGGCTTCGCCGCGCTCCTGATTCTGCTCTTCGTGATCTTTGCGTCGCCCAGGGGATCGGCAACCCGAGCGTGCCGTCCGGCGCCGTCGCGGTGGTCGAAGACGCCCCCGACGATCTCGGCACCGTCACCGAGGAGCAGTTCCAGCACGCGCTGGAGCAGGCTGCCGCCCAGGGGAAAATCACGCCGGTCCCCAAACCGGGCGACAAAAAATACGACGAACTGAAGGAAACCGCCCTCGGCGAAGCTCCTCGACGCGATCTGGATCCAGGGGCAGGCGGAGGAAATGGGCATCTCGGTGACGCAGAAAGAAATCGCCGAAGAACTCGAGAAACTGAAGAAAAAAGCCTTCAAAACTGAAAAGCAGTACGAAGAATTCCTCAAAGAAGCGCACTTCACGGAGGCGGACGTCAACACCCGGGTGACGATCCAGATGCTCAGCGAACAGATCCAGGAACAGGTCACCGAAGAAGCGCCGATTCCCAGCAACCGCGAAATCGAGGACTACTACGAAGCCGCGAAGTCGAGCCAGTACACGACGCCGGAATCGCGCGATATCCGAGTCATCAAGAACAAAGACAAGGCCAAAGTCGAAGAAGCCAAGGCCGCGCTTGAAAAAGACGACTCGGACAAAAGCTGGGAAAAGGTCGCGAAGAAATACTCAACCGACACGACCAAAGGCAACGGCGGTCTGCAGTCGGGAGTGACCGAAGGCACAGCTGGCAGAACCGCTGGATGCCGCTGTCTTCGCCGCCGCGCAGGGCGAGCTGGAAGGGCCGCTGAAGGAAGGCCAGAGCTACATCGTCTTTGAGGTGATGAAGATCACGCCGGAGAAAGTCCAGTCGCTGGACGAAGCCAAGTCGCAGATCAGCGCCCAGCTCGCCGAACAGGCCAAACAGCAGACTTTCGCCGCCTTCGTGCAGCAACTACGGCAGCAAGTGGACAGTCGCGCACCTTCTGCGCCTCGGACTACCTGATCGAACGCTGCGCCAACTTCAAGAGCGATGGGCGCCCGCCGGAAGCCAACGAAGCCTGCTTCGAAGCGAATCCGAAAAAACCGGCAGAAGCCTGCCCGGCGCCGATCCCGCAGGTCAAACCGGCGCAGCCCGGCACGGTCAGCCCGCTCACCCCCGAAGGGCAGAAACTCGCCCAGCGGCCGCGGCCGTCGAAACTCGAAGAAGCAGCTGGCGCCCGAAGGCGAAGTCCCGGGCGGAGTCGTGCCCGGAGCCACCGGCGAATAAGCGGTGCTTCTGCCGCCGCACTGAATAGGACTGCGCGCGTCCGTGAGCGGCATCGCCTCCATTCACGCCCGCCAGATCCTCGACTCGAGGGGCAACCCGACCGTCGAGGTCGAAGTCGCGCTCGAGTCCGGGCGCGCGCGGCCTCGCCGCGGTTCCCTCCGGTGCCTCGACCGGTGAGTTCGAGGCGGTCGAGCTGCGCGACGGCGGTGATGCCTGGGCCGGCAAGGGCGTCTCGGCAGCGGTCGCCAACGTCAACGGTGAGATCGCCACTGCGCTGCAGGGCGTCGACGCCGCCGACCAGGCCGGGCTCGACGCCAAGATGATCGAGCTCGACGGCACGCCGAACAAGGGCCGGCTCGGCGCCAACGCGATCCTCGGCGTCTCCCTGGCCGCGGCCAAGGCGAGCGGCGATGCTGGCCGGCGAACCGCTCTTCCGCTACCTGGCGACGCTCTACGGCGGCGAGGAGCCGAACCTGCTGCCGGTGCCGATGATGAACGTGCTCAACGGCGGCGCCCACGCCGACAACTCGGTCGACTTCCAGGAGTTCATGGTGGTGCCGGCCGGCGCGGCGAGCTTCTCGGAGTGCCTGCGCGTCGGCACCGAGGTCTTCCACGCCCTGAAGAAGAGCCTCGCCGCCGCCGGCCACGCGACCGCGGTCGGCGACGAGGGCGGCTTCGCGCCCAACCTCGAGTCCAACGAGGCGGCGCTGCAGGCGGTGCTGGCCGGGGTCGAGGCGGCCGGCTACGAGCCCGGCAAGGACGTCTTCATCGCCCTCGACCCGGCGACCAGCGAGGTCTTCGAGGGCGGCGCCTACGTGCTCGAGCACGAGGGCCGCTCGCTCTCGCCCGAGGAGATGGCCGGCTACTGGGAGGACGCCTGCTCGCGCTACCCGATCCTCTCGATCGAGGACGGCATGGACGAGGAGGACTGGGACGGCTGGAAGCTGCTCACCGAGAAGCTGGGCGAGCGGGTCCAGCTGGTCGGCGACGACCTCTTCGTCACCAACCCCGAGCGCCTGCGGCGCGGCATCGAGCTCGGCGTCGGCAACTCGATCCTGGTCAAGGTCAACCAGATCGGCACCCTGAGCGAGACCCTGGAGGCGATCCGGATCGCCTCCGAGGCCGGCTACACGGCGGTGATCTCGCACCGCTCCGGGCGAGACCGAGGACACGACGATCGCCGACCTCGCCGTCGCCACCGGTGCGGGCCAGATCAAGACCGGCGCCCCCTCGCGCTCGGATCGCGTCGCCAAGTACAACCGTTTGCTGCGAATCGAGGAGGAACTTGGGCTCAGCAGCGCGATTCCCCGGCTTGCAGGCGTTCCACCAACGGTCGAGTTAGTGAAGGAATGCGGGGCCCGGCCGCGTAGGACCGGGCATGGCAGCACGCGCCCAGGCGAGGAAACGGTCCTCCGCCACTGCCAAACGCCGCGCGCCAGCGCGGCGCAAACCCGCTGCGCGGCGCAAACCGGCCGCGCGCCGCGGCGCCAGCCGCATCCACTGGGATCGCGTCGGCCGCGTCGCCCTGACCCTGGTCCTCTTCGCCGTCCTCTACTCCTACCTCAACCCGGTGATCGACTTCGTCAAGACCTACACGGCGACGACCGCGGCCAGGGTCCAGCTGCACGAAGCCCAGCACGAAAACACCCGCCTGCACTGGCGCATCCAGCACGCCGACGACCCGATCACGCTCAACGCCAAGGCGCGGGCCCAGGGCATGGTCGCCCCCGAAGAGACCCCGCTGGTCGTACGCGGCCTCTAGACGCAGCCGCTCTTCCGGGCGCCTCCGGTGGTTAGCGCCGGCAGTCGTACGTCACGTCAGCGCCCTGGCGCTGGTGGTTGTGGGGCTTTCCGTGGGCTTCACGGCCTATCGGCTGCGCCAGAAGCTGCTTCCCGGCCTGGGAGGGCGCCCCAGCCCGTCTGGTAGAGGCCGTCACAGCCCTCGCCCTGCTCATCTGGCTGGGAGAGCTTCTCGGCACCTTTGGGCTCTTCTACGACTGGACCCTCGTCGTGGCCTCGGTGCTCGTGGCCGTCTCGGCGAAGGCGTTTCTGCCGGCGGGTGGCGCCGTAGGGGGGCCCGCCCCCGAGGACGCTTTAGCGACCGCAGGGGGTGGGGGGCCCCCTGCGGCGACAGGCACCCGCCGGCCCGAAGCCCGCTTGGCTCCTGGCTCGTCACCGTTGGGCGTGATTGCCCTGGTCTTCGCGCACTGGGGACTGACGACCAAGGACGCCCTGGACCGGGGCATCTTCAACTTCGACTCGCTCTGGTACCACATGCCCTTCGCGGCGGACATGGTCCAGAGCCACTCCGTAACGGGGCTGCACTACACGGAGACGGTTTTCACGAACTGGTTCTACCCGCAGAACTCGGAGCTCCTGCACGCCACGGGGATCCTGCTCACGCACCGGGACACGCTGTCGTTGTTCCTCAACTTCGGCTTCCTCGCTCTGAGCTTCCTCGCTGCGTGGTGCATCGGCCGGCCCTACGGGCGCGGGCACCTGACGGTGGTGGCTGCAGCCATCGTCCTCGAGTGCCACACGCTCGTCGTGCGAGAGCCCGGCGCGGCCAAGAACGACCTCGTGGCCGCTGCGCTTCTCCTTGCCGCCGTCGCCATCCTCGTCAACGCCTGGAGCCGTCTTCGTCAGGAAGGGACGCCTCTGCCGGGGGGTGGCGCCGTAGGGGGGCCCGCCCCCGAGGACGCTTTAGCGACCGCAGGGGGTGGGGGGTCCCCTGCGGCGACAGGACCCGCCGGCCCAGATGCCATTGCCTGGCCAGTCGCCGCCGCTGGGCTCGCCACGGGGCTCGCTGTGGGGACGAAGTCGACCGCGGTGGCGATGGCCGCCGGCCTGACCGCTGGCGGTGCTCGTCCTGGCTCCCGCCGGGCGACGCTGGGCCGCTGCGGGCTGGTGGTTCGTCCCGGCGCTTCTCGGCGGCGGCTACTGGTACCTGCGCAACCTGATCGTCGCCGGCAATCCGCTGCCGCAGGCGACGAGCATCGGGCCGATCTCGCTGCCGCACCCGGAGCGCCTGCAGGAAGGGCGGCCCGACTTCAGCATCGTCCACTACGCCACCGACACCGGCGTCTGGCGCGACTACTTCGAGCCCGGCCTGCACCAGGCCTTTGGCGCGCTCTGGCCGCTGGTGATCGCCGCCGCGATCGCCGGCGGCCTGCTGGCGCTCCTGCGAGGCCAGGACACGATCATCCGCTGGGTCGGGGGCGTGGCGCTCCTCGGTCTCGTCGCCTACGTCTTCACCCCCCTCAGCGCCGCCGGCGCCGACGGTGCCCCGGTCGGCTTCGGCATCAACATCCGCTACGTCATCCCGCCCCTCCTGCTCGGCCTGGTCCTGCTGCCACTGGCCACCCGAGCGCCTGGCCGGATGGCGTGAGTGGACGCTGCTCGGCGCCCTCCTCCTCGTCCTGGTGGTCACCGACCGCTCCGACGCCGTCCTTCGCGACCCTGCTCGGACCTTCGGCTATTCCCCTGGCGTTTGTCCTCGTGGTCCTGCCAGCCGCCCTGATCTGGGCCTACTCCCGGTCAGCAGCTGCCAATGCGCTTCCTCCGGCAGGTGGCGTTGCAGGGGGGACCGCCCCCGAGGACGCTTTAGCGACCGCAGGGGGTGGTGGGTCCCCTGCAGCGACAGGACCCGCCGGCCGGTTCGCATGGTCCCTGGTCGGTGCGGGCGTAGCGCTTGTCCTGCTCGTCCTCGCGATCGGCTACCCGCTGCAGCGCCACTACCTCCGCGACCGCTTCGGCCGCCGGCTCCGAAGTCCCCGGCCTGCACCTCGACAGCGCCTACCAGTGGGCCCGCGACAAGAGCGACGCCCGCATCGGCCTCGCCGGCACCACCGCCGGCTTCCTCAGCTACGGCTTCTACGGCACCGACCTCTCCAACCACGTCATCTACCTCGGCGAAAAGGGCCCCCACGGCGCCTACAACGCAATCCCCACCTGCCCGCCTTCCGCACCGCGGTCAACACGGCCGACCTCGACTACCTGGTCACAACCCCCTTCCTCAACTTCCTCCACACCGATGACCCAATCCCCTCCCCAGAGGCCCGTTGGCTCCGCGGCGACCCGGCAGCAACCCCAATCAACCGCAGCGACCCGATCACCGTCTGGAAGCTCAACGGCAAGCTCGACCCCTCAGCTTGCGGCCCCGCCAACGCCCCGCTGCGCCGAATCCCCGACACGCCTCAGAGCCGGTCCCAGTAGGTCGGAGCGTCTTGTACTTTTTGGCGTCGTCCGATCTCGGACGGCCTCAGTCCGACTCCACCGAAAAAGTTAAGCGAAGACCTACTGGGACCGGCTCTGAGGAACTGCCGAAATCGGCTAGTCGTCCGAACGTCAGCGTCGTCCTGCGCCGCCGCCGGCTCGCCCGCCCGCCGAATCACGATCTGATCGGCGTCGATGCGAACCGTGACCTCGCGCTTGCCGGCCCAATGCTCGGCATACACGGGGTTGTCCTTGACCGAGGGATCGAGCCAGAGGCCGTAGCCGTCGGTCTCACCGTGGTCGAAGGTAGCCTCGAGATCTTTGCGACGCCCGCGACCGCCGCGGCGCCCACGCCGACGGCGCCGTTTCGGCCGCTCGCCGTCGCCTGAAGACTCTTTCTTCTCGCCGTCCTCATCGTCGGACTCGGGCTCCTCGTCCTCCTCGACCTCGGCCTCCTCGGCGGTGGCGGCCTCGATCTCGGCCTCGATCTCGTCGCGGAGATCGACTTCGCCGGCAGCCGGCGTCCTCCTCGTCGGGCGTGAAGCCGTGCTGTTTGCGGAACTCGCGCAGCTCGGAGGTGCTGACTTCAAGCTGGTGGGCGATCCAGGCGTCGGTGCGGCCCTGCCGCACCCAGGCGCGGATCTGGTTCAGCTGTGGCTTCAGAGAGCGTCGTGCCATCGGCGCGCGAGTCTATTCAACCGGGGCGGTCGTACGCACGGCCGCTACGCCATCAGGAAGGCCGAGCGCCTCGAACATCGAGACGACGACGACGACGACGGTGACCGTGAGACAGACGGCGAGGACGCTGAAACGCACCTTGCTCGGCCTGCTCGCTGCGGGTGATCCGCCGCGCCCGCGAGCGATTGGCAGCGCGACGGCGCAGCTGCTCGCGCCGACGGCGCTCCAGACTGGTCTCCTGCTCGAAGGCCGTCTCGAACTGGGAGATGCTTTGACGCATTCGCATAGATCAGGGTGGCCCGGGGGCCGCGGGGGACCGTAGCAAAGGCGCACGAGCGCTTGCAGGGGAAGGAAATGTGCGATCCGTCACGACAGCTCACGGTCGGGCAGGCGCCCCAGAGCCCCCGTCCGGCCCGCGCCGCGCGCAGCTCCAGGCGCTGAAACAGCGGTGCGAAGCGGTCGTTGGGCGGGATCGTCAGCGTAGCGGGCGAGGCCGCGGCGGACCAGGATCGCGTTGACGAAGCGCTGCCCCAGGTAGACGTAGGCGAGCAGCCTGCCGTAGACGTCGCGGCGCTCGACGCCGAAGACGAGCCGCACCCGGTCGGCCCTCGACCAGGTGGTGGTTGAAGGTCGAGGCGCGCGGCCCGAAGCACTGCACCGGCGTGTCGGGCTTGACCGTCTCCGGCGTGTCGACGCCGATGTAGCGGACGTCCTCGACCCGGCCGCCGATCCGCGCTTCGATCGTGTCGCCGTCGACGGCGCGGACCACGAAGGCCTGCGCGACAGCGGGGCCGGCCTCGCGCCCCGCTGTCCTCCCACGGTCGCAGGATCAGCAGCGTGGCGGCCAGCAGCAGCACCACGCTGCCGAGCTGGCCGCGCTCCACAGACCTCGTCCCACCCCCGCCTAAGGCGCGGGCGGCGAACTTCCCCCGCGACTACGGGATGCGGCGAACGCTGGAGAGCAGCGTCTCCTTGATCTGGGCGATGATCTCCAGCGCGTCGTTCCACTCGCGCTGCCAGACGTTGCGGCCGAAGATCACGCCGGAGCCGCCCGCCTCCATGACCTCGCGGGTGTGGCCCAGCACGGTCTCGTCGTCGACCTTGGAGCCGCCCGAGAGCACGACCAGCGAGCGGCCGGCCGACTCGACGCACTGGCGGATCGCCTCGGCCTCGTCGACCTGCATCTCGTTGTAGGGAGCCGGCGCGTCCTTGTCCTTGTCCGGGTTGATCTTCGGCATGTTGAGCTTGACCACGTCGGCGCCCATCTCCATCGCCATCCGCGCCGCGTAGTCGATCGCGTAGAAGGAGTTGGCGCTGCCCTTGGCGTCGACCGCTTCGCCGCGCGGGTAGGACCAGACGATCAGCGGCATGCCGAAGCGGTCGCAGTCCTGGCGCACCTGGCGCAGCTGGGCGAGGTCCTCGTCCTGGCGCGGCGAGCCGACGTAGAGCGTGTAGCCGACCGCGTCGGCGCCGAGCCGCACCGCGTCCTCGACGCTGGCGTTGCAGGAGGAGAAGGCGTGGGCGGAGGAGGGGATGTCGGTCTTGCCGTTGACCTTGAGGATCAGCGGCACCTGGCCGGCGTAGTCGGGGTAGTACTTGGTCGCCATGCCGATCTGGCAGGCGAGGGCCGAGTAGCCCGCCTCGGCGGCGAGGCGGAACTGGTAGTCGGGGTCCTTCGACGCCGGGTTGGGGAAGAAGTCACGCGGGCCGTGCTCGATGCCCTGGTCGATCGGCAGCAGCATCAGGGTGCCGTTGCCGGGGCCGAACTCGAAGAGCAGGCGCCGCAGGCGGGCTCGTTTGCCGGGGGCCAGGGTGGCCAGCAGCGATTTCTGCTCGGTCAGGCTCTTCAACTCCACGCTGTTTCCTCCTACGAAGATGGGTGTTACCGGAGTATGCCATCGGCAGCGGGCTTCGAGAGCTTGACGGCGGGCGGTTATCCTCGGATGACCATGAGCGAGACTGAGCTCAGCGTCATCTGCAAGAACTGCGGCTCGGAGGTCAGTCCCTACGTAACCGAGTGCCCCTACTGCGGCACTCGCTTGCGCAAGCGGGCCCCGAAGCTGGAACGGCGCGGCGACGGCCTCGAGGCGAAGCCGCGCCGCCGCCGGCGGCTGCAGGTTCCTGCGCCGCCGGCGCAGCAGCGAAAGCGCCGCCCCCTTCCGCCCCTACGCGACGATCGCCGTCGATCCTCGGTCTCGGCGATCCTGCTGCTCGTGCAGAAGGTGACCGGCGATCCGCTCGGCACCTTCGGCGGCCTGATCGTCCCGCTCGAAGACGAGTGGTGGCGCTTCTTCACCGCGCCCTTCGCCTATCTCGACGTCGGCTACCTCTTCGTCGTCGCGGTCGGCCTGGCGATCTTCGGCACCGGCCTCGAGCGTCGCCTCGGCACGGCGCCGACGGCGCTGCTGCTGGTCGCCTGCGGCTCGCTCGGGATGCTCGTTGCCAGCGGCATCGCCCACGCGCAGGGCGACATCGAGGTGATCGCCGGCGGCAACGGCATGGCGCTTGGCGCCGTCGCCGCCTGGTTCGCGATCCGGCGGGCCGAGGCGCACCACGCGATCGACGACGACTACGACGTGATCGGCGTCATCGTCGCCGCGGCCGTCCTGCTCGCCCTGCCGATCTTCGATTCCAGCCGCCGATCCGCTTCGCCGGCCTGGTCGGCGGCGCAGTCGGTGGCCTCGCCGGCCTGCGCCGCATCGGCGCTCCGCGATCGCACTAGCGCTCACGCCCATTGAAGGCGGCTAGGCTCCTCCTCGTGCCCTCGGACGAGCAACTGGACGCCGCGATCGAGCGGCTGGTCGACGCCGAGCGTTTCGCCGAGGCCGAGCGGATCGTCGCCCGCGCCGCGCCGCAGCTGCAGAAGGTGCTCGCCGCCGCGCTCGCCGAGGGCGGTTGGTTCGGCGAGTCGCACGATGCCGAGGCGCTGAAGGCGGCGACGGCGCCCGATCCCGAGGAGCGCATCGCCGCGGTGCGCTCGCTGCTCGCCGAGGAGGCGCGGATGGGAATGATGGTTGGAGTTGCCGTCGGCTGGGCACTCCATGAGGAGCTGAGACCAAACCGAGACCAGAAGGAGAGAGCTGAAGATGGAGATCAAATTCCACGGCCATTCGTGCTTCGAACTGAGCGAGGGCGAGACCAGGGTCCTGGTCGATCCCTTCCTCAAGCCCAACAACCCGAGTGCGGTGGCGAGCGCCGAGGACGTCGACGCCGACCCACATCGTCATCTCCCACGGCCACGCCGACCACATGGCCGACGCGGTTCGGCGTCGCCAACGCGCACCGGCGCCGAGTGCGTGGCGATCGTCGAGATCGCCAACTGGCTCGAAGAGCAGGGCGTCGAGAAGGTCTACGACCCGAACCTCGGTGGCACCGTGCGCTTCGACTGGGGCTGGGTGAAGCTCGTTCCCGCCTGGCACACCAGCACGATCGCCGGGCTCGGCCGAGGCGCCCTTCAGCCCGACCTCCGGCACGGTCGTCGGCACCGCTGCGGGCCTGCTGATCAACCTCGGCGGCGCAGACCGTCTACCACGCCGGCGACACCTGCCTCTTCAGCGACATGAAGCTGATCGCCGAACGCAACCCGGTCGACGTCGCGATGCTGCCGATCGGCGGCCACTACACGATGGATCGCCACGACGGCGTGGTCGCGGCGGAGTTCGTCGGCGCCGGCACCGTGATCCCGATGCACTTCGACACCTTCCCGGCGATCGAGACCGACACGGCGGCCTTCAAGGCCGAGGTCGAGGCGAAGACCTCCTCGACCGTGGTCGTGCTCGAGCCGGGGCAGTCGCATACGACTGGCTGAGCCAGCCAGGCCGCTGCTACCCTCGCTCGATCCCCAGAACCCAGCCGGGTGCAACGCCTTTTGGCTCTTACGGGACCAAAAAACGTTGCACCGGATTGCGAGGAGAGCAGCGATGGGAACCACTGAGGCATCCGGGACCGAGACACGGACCGAGCGAGCCGACTTCCAGGCAACCGCCGATCCGGCGCTGAACGAGGCAGCCGACCGCACCGGCGAGATCAAGCTGCTCACCTACGAGGAGCTCTACCTGCTCTGGGAGCGCCAGCAGTGGCAGACCCAGGAGCTCGACTTCAGCCGCGACCGCGAGGACTGGAACGAGCGCTTCGACGACGAGGAGCGCTTCCAGCGCATGTACGGGCTCTCCTCCTTCTTCATCGGCGAGCAGAAGGTCGCCGAGGAGCTGGGGCCGATCATGCGCGCCGCGCCGACCGAGGACCAGCGGATCTTCCTCTGCACCCAGATCGCCGACGAGGCCCGCCACGTGCGCTTCTTCGAGCGCTTCTACCGCGAGGTCGGGGTGCTCGAGTCCGACCAGCTCTCCGCAGATGCTGGTGCAGACCTCCGAGCACCTGAACGAGAACTTCGGCCGCCTCTTCGACGAGATGCTGAAGCAGCGAACCGACCGTCTCTCGGTCGAACCGGAGGACACCGAGGCCCTGGTCGAGGCGGTGACGATCTACCACATGGTGATCGAGGGAATGCTCGCCCTCACCGGCCAGCACTTCATCATGGACTACAACGAACGCGAGGGCACGCTGCCGGCCTTCGTCGAGGGCTTCCAGAACGTCGCTCGCGACGAGCACCGCCACGTCGCCTTCGGCTCGGTCTTCCTGCGCGAGAAGGCGCGCGAGGACGAGCGCTACAAGCGGGCGATCCAGCGCACGCTCGAGGAGTCGCTACCGGTTGCCGACGGGGTGCTCTCGCCGCCCTGGGCGCCGCAGGACGAGGACTACGAAGTCTTCGGCTACTCGCTCGCCGACACGCGCAAATTCGCCGGCACCTGCCTGATGCGCCGGCTCAAGGTGATCGGCCTCGTAGTAGGCCGAAAGTGGCCCGCTGCGGCGGGCCACTTGAACGCCGGCCGCTCAGCCTTCGGCGGGAGCTTCGCCGCCCGAAGGAGCGGGCGATGATTCTTCGACCGGCGGCGGGATTTTCCGCCGGCGGGGGAGGTGGTGGTGCGGTTTCGGCCGGTGGAGCCGCCGCCGCTGGTTCGGCGCTGGAGCCGCTGCCGCCGACGGTGACGACGACCGTGCCGGTACCGGCACCCGCGGGTGCGCCGGCGACCCCGGTCCGAAGGCGTCGCGCCGTCGATGCCGGCTGAGCCTTGCTCCTCCGCGGTCGCTTCCGGCGCTTCGCTGCCGCCGGTCGACTGCCTTCCGTTTCCGCCGCAGGTGGTTCGGCGACGACTTCCTCGGGCACGCCGGCTTCGGTCGGAGCCGGTTCGGCGGGAATCGGAGCCGGTTCGACGTCAGCCGCCAGAGCGAGGAGCGACGATGGCGCTGTGCGCCGGAGCAAGCGCCGACAGTCGGACCCTGCTGGAGGACACTCGAGGTTGCTGCCGGCGGGCTGCTCTGCGGGTGGTTCGGTCTGCTGCTTGACCTCGACCGCGCCGGCGGTGAGCACCGCCGCGGTGACGACGCCGGCGACGGCCTTGGTGCCGATCGCACCGCCGACCGCGCCGAGGCCACCGAGACCGCCGGCAGCACCGCCGGAGCTGAGTGCCGCGCCGACGCCGCCGACCGCGCCGGCTCCGGTGGCGCCAGCGCCCGTTGCGGTCGCGGCGCCACCGGTGCCTGCACCTCCCAGGCCAAGCTTGGATGCGATGAAGCCCTTGAGCGCGACCAGCGGCCCGACCGGCACCAGCGCCGCGAGCACCTTGTCGTTGGAGCGAAGCTGAGAGCGGAAGTCGCTTGCACTCCTCGCAGTCGCGAACGTGGCGGCGGACCGGGCCGGAGAGCTTGCGCAGCCCCTCGGCGGCCTCGGCGAGGTCGATCCGCACCTCACCGCAGGTCAGCTGGCGCGCCTGGCTCGCCTCGGCGAGCGAGATCCGCGCCCGCACCAGCAGCGACTTGACCGAGGGCACGCTGGTCTCCATCGCCTGGGCGATCTCCTCGTAGGACATCGCGTCCATCTCGCGCAGCAGCAGCGCCGAGCGCTGGGTCTCGGGCAGCTTGCCGACGTCGGTGAGCAGCTGGCGGAACTCCTCGCGGTTGTGGACCTTCTCCGCGGTCGAGGCGGCCTCGACCGTCGGGCACCATGTCCATCGATTCCTGGGCGTCGGCGGTCGGTTTGCGCAGGTGGTTGAGGCAGCGGTTGCGGGCGATCCGGTAGAGCCACGGGCGCAGGTTGATCTCGCGCTCGTCGGCCAGCATCGCCCGGTAGGCGTTGACGAAGACCTCCTGCAGGACGTCTTCGGCGTCCTCGGTGGAGCCGAGCATCTGGCGGCAGAAGCCGAGCAGGCGGCCCTGGTAGCGGTCGACGATCGCCTCGAAGGCGCCGGGGTTGCCGGCGCGGGCCATCGCGATCAGGTGTTCGTCGCCCTGAAGCTTGAGCAGCGGGGAACGCCGGGCGAGAAGTCCGCGGCGACTGGCATGTGTGAGAGCTGAAGCCTCCAAGCGAATCCTCCGAGAACCAGGGAAGGCGTTTGTCTTCTAGCTCAAAGGACACCGTAGCAGCGGGGTAGTTGCGGTACCTCGGCAGTTTTTAGTGCGGATTTAGAAACCCAAAATCAACAAAATGCCCGGGGCGGGATTCGAACCCGCAAGCCCCCCAGTGGGGCAACGCCTTTTAAGGGCGCCGCTTTTGCCAATTTCGCCACCCGGGCAGGGCGATGGTAGCCGTGGAGCTCGCCGATAGGCTCAAACAATGGAGCACGGCGGGAGGATCGTCGCGAAAGCGCTGAAGTCGCGCGGCGTGACGCACCTCTTCACGCTTTCTGGGGGACACCTGTTCTCTATATACGACGGCTGCAAGGCCGAGGGCATCGAGATCGTCGACGTCCGCCACGAGCAGACGGCGGCCTTTGCGGCCGAGGGCTTTGCCAAGGCGACGCGCGGGCGTCGGCGTCGCCGCGCTGACCGCGGGGCCGGGCGTGACCAACGGGATCAGCGCGATCGCCGGGGCGCAGGCCAACTGCTCGCCGGTCTGCGTGCTCGGCGGCCGGGCGCCGGAGCTGCGCTGGGGCTCGGGCTCGCTGCAGGAGATCGATCACCTGCCCTTCGTCTCGCCGCTGGTCAAGTCGGCGGAGACGGTGAAGGAGCCGGGCGAGATCGGCGGCCCGCACGGCGGCGGCGCTCGACCTGGCGCTGGCGATGCCCTACGGGCCGACCTTCGTCGACTATCCGCTCGACGTCGTCTTCACCGAGGCGCGAGGCGGAGATTCCGGCGCCGGCTGCGGCTGAGGCGCGGCCCGCGGAGGGGGTCGAGGAGGCGGCGGCGCTGCTTGCCGGGGCCGAGCGGCCGGCGATCATGGCCGGCTCCGGGCTCTACTGGGGCAGGGGCGAGGAGCGAGCTGCGCGCCCTGGCCGAGGCGCTCGGGATCCCGGTCTTCCTCAACGGGCTCGGCCGCGGCTGCCTGCCCGCCGACCACGAGCTTGCCTTCAGCCGCGCCCGCGGCGCCGGCCTCGGCGGTGCCGACGTGGCGCTGGTGATCGGCGTGCCGCTCGACTTCCGCCTCGGCTTCGGCGCCAGCATCGCCGAGGAGGCGAAGCTGATCCGGCTCGACGCGGCGCCGAACGAGCTGAGCGCCAACCGCGCGCCCGCAGCTCGACCTGGTCGGCGACGTCGCCGCCAGCCTGGCGGCGATCCGCGAGGCGGTCGGGGAGCGCCGAGCGCCGCACCGATCCCTGGCTGGCCGAGCTGCGCAAGGTCGAGGAGGAGAAGCGCGCCGTCGAGCAGGACGAGCTCAACGACGGCGCTCGCCGCTGCACCCGGTGCGCATCTACAAGGAGCTGGGCGAAGTGCTCGAGCGCGACGCGATCGTCGTCGGCGACGGCGGCGACTTCGTCTCCTACGCCGGCCGCTTCGTCGAGACCTACCAGCCGGGCTGCTGGATGGACCCGGGGCCGTTCGGCTGCCTCGGCGCCGGCCCGGGCCAGGCGATCGGCGCCAAGCTGGCCCATCCCGAGCGCCAGGTCTGCCTGCTGCTCGGCGACGGCGCCTTCGGCTTCGCCGGGATGGAGTTCGACACGATGGCCCGCCACGGCCTGCCGATCGTCGGCGTGATGGGCAACAACGGCATCTGGGCGCTCGAGCACCACCCGATGAAGTTCCTCTACGGCTACTCGGTGGCGGCCGAGCTGCGGCCGGAAACGCGCTACGAGCAGATGGTCGAAGCGCTCGGCTGCGACGGGGTCCTGGTGCGCGAACCGGCGCGAGCTGCGGCCGGCGCTGGAGCGCGCCTTCGAATCGGGCCGGCCGACCCTGGTCAACGTCCTCACCGATCCCGAGGTCGTCTACCCGCGCAAGTCGAACCTGGCCTGAGACGGGCCTGACCGGCCGATCTTCCCCAAAAAGAATCGACCGCCATCGCTGGCGGTCGATTCAAGTTGGTCCCTCAGGACGGGCAGGGGTACGTCTTCAGGGACCAGTTCTTATTTGGTGGACTCAGACGGCGGGAGGCGCCATGATGCGGCAATCGTCCGAGCCCTATACCGGGTCTTTGGTGGTTGTGCCCCACCTCTTTCCCGATGTGGCGGATTATCTGCTCGCCTATCCGATACGTCTAGTTGGCTCGTTGGCCTGCTACCCGTAATCGATGACCTAGAGCCTACCAACTTTTATGGGTTCGAGCCGCTTCCTTAACCCATATGTAGCGCCTGGCGAAACCCGACTGTCCACATAGGAACACGTAATTACCCCTGATTGAGAATACGGGGTTATCCGCAGTCCAGAGCCGAAACAGCCGCATATTGCGGTGCCGTAGAGGATGTCGTGCTCGGAGACCTCGATGCTGCTCGAGGCCGAATGCGCGCATCGTCTCGACCAGGATCACCACTCCGGCGACGATGTTAGGCGCGCGGTCGGGGTGCATGCCGGTGATCTCTGCCCGTTTGGACAGTGGGGCAGAGGCCAATTGCGAGAGCAAGTCGCTGGATCGAGGTGAGGGTCAGCGTATGCCCGTGTACTTGCTTGGGGTCGTAGGGCTCGAGGCCGATCTCGATCGAGGCCAGCGAGGTCGGGGTGCCGGCGACGGCGATGCCGGCCTCGGCGCTTGCGCCCGGCTGGTCGGCGATCGCGCTCTCGATCAGGGCGCGGACGTCGGCGGCCAGCGCCTCGAGCTCGAGCGCGGTGGGCGGGTCGCTGGTGATGTGGCGCTCGCTGTGGCGGACGACGCCGGCCTGCAGCGAGGTGTGGAAGGCGATCTCCTCGCCGGTGCCGACGATCAGCTCGGTCGAGCCGCCGCCGATGTCGACGACCAGGGTCGGCTCGCTGGGCGAGTGCTCGCAGGTGGCGCCGAGGTAGGTGAGGCGCGCCTCCTCCTCGCCGTCGAGCACGCGGGCCGAGAGCGCGAAGCGCTCGCGCAGCTCGGCGACGAAGGCGCTGCCGTTGGAGGCGTCGCGGACGGCGCTGGTCGCGATCGCGTCGATGTTCTCGACCCCGGCCTCGCCGGCAGATCGCCACGTAGTCGGCGATCGCCGCGCAGGCCGCCTCGATCGCCTCGGCCGAGAGCTGCCCCGAGAGGTCGACGCCGCGGCCGAGCCGGGTCACCCGGCTCTGCCGCTCGACCTCCGTCACCCGCCCCTCGTCGACGTCGGCGATCAGCAGCCGCGTCGAGTTGGAGCCGATGTCGACCACCGCCACCCTGTGAGAGTCCCTTGCCATGCCGGCGGCACTCTAGACAGCGCCGCCGGCAACCGCGCCTGCACAGCGCCACAGCACCGCCGCAGCAGCCCCACGTTGCTAGCATGGCCCTACGCCGCGGGGTGGAGCAGCCAGGTAGCTCGTCGGGCTCATAACCCGAAGGTCGCAGGTTCGAATCCTGCCCCCGCTATAGGAAAAAGCCCCGGAAACAGGGCTTTTTTCGTGTCGGGAGTTTCACGGCAAATTGCCTGCGGGTACTAAGTGGGTACTACGTTCGGCACTTTGCGGCTCGATACCCGAGTAGGTGATGAGCAGCGGGGCCAGGCCGCTGCGAATCGGTTGACCTCTCGCATGTGAGGCGTTTGATCGCTGGAGCGGCATATGAGCTCTAGGTGGCCGAAAATGGCTCTGTAGCTGAGAAAGAAGGTTGGGAAGGGTTCGGCAGCGGTGGGCTAAGTTGGGCTGTATCTGGCCAATCAATGGACCATTTGGCCAATGATTGGGTCAACGAAAAGTCGCCATTGCCAATTCAGGCACGCCCGTAGCGATCGTGCATCCGCACGACGTCATCGAGGTGGGGCGTTGAGACCTCCAGCACTACCGAGTCCTCGAGGGCCTCGATCGAGTGCACGGTGCCCGGCTCGTTTCGCCAAGCCTGACCCGGCTCGATCTCAAGCTCGCTGAGCGTCTCGGCGTCCGGTCCTTGGATCAGCCGCAGCTTGCCCGAGAGCAAGTAGGAGGTCTCGTCCTTCTCGCGGTGATATTGGAGGGAAAGCGCCTGGCCAGCGTTGACGACGAGGATCTTGCCGGCGTAGTGGTCGGTCTCGGCCCACCAGAGCTCGTGTCCCCACGGCTTCTCCACTCGTGTTGGTTTCCTCGTCGCCATCGAGGCGGAACCGTATCGGCAGCGGCGAGTCGCGCCAGCTGCTTTCCCGTTCGATTCACTTGAGCCACGCTGCCTTTCCGCTGTATGGGTACTTGCCGGGTATCCTTGGCCGCGTGGTTCGGCGCGCACGAGGGCGGGGAAGACCTGAGACTCAACACTGGCGGTTTCTCGCGCTGCTCTGCGTCGTGTCCACCCTGCTTGTTGCCGGCACGGCCAACGCGGACCCCCTTCCGCCTTATGACGGCGTGATGTCATTCCGCGATATCAAAGGGCCTTCAGATCCACAGGAATTCTCCTGGCGGGTAAGCCTCAGCGAAGATCAGGTGCTCGAACAGCTGGATGATCAGACCGCGCAGGTCTATTACGTGCCAGGTCACGAGCCAGCCTTCACGATCAACGCCACGTTCGCGCACGATGCCATCGGCACCAACGTGCCGACCTCGCTCGCTGTCTCCGACGGCAATGTCATCACCCTCACGGTCCACCACCGTGACGGGAATCCCCTCGCCGGTAGGGCGTCGTTCACCTACCCGATCATTGCCGGCGCCAGCTGGGAAGGCGGCTTTCAGACCGAAGTCGTAATCGGGCCGCCGGACGAAGCAGCACTGCGGGCTCTGCGAGAACTGCATGAAAGAGAAGCGCGGGAAGCCGCCTCTCGCCAGGAGGAAGCTGAAGCGTGCATCGTGCCGAGGCTGAAGGGCAAATCGCTTAGGGCCGCCAAGACGCAGCTGAGGCTCGCGCATTGTCGTCCCGGGGCGCTCAGCGTCAAGCGCGGAAAGCGTTTGAGTAGCGCGAGGGTCATCCGCGAGCATCCCCGGTCAGGAGCGGCGCTGTCGCCCAACTCCGCCGTCGACCTGACGCTGGGATGAACGGGCGGCGAGCCTTTACGGTGTCTTCTCGCCGCTCGATTGCTGTTGCCATGCTCACGGCCGCGGTATCGCTCACGATCTTTTCTGGGGCAGCTCTGGGGGCAACCCAGCAGCCCACCAACACAGTGGCGCCGGCGATCGCCGGGACCTTCAAACCAGGCCAGGTGCTCACCGCATCTCCCGGCCAGTGGAGCGAAGAACCGAGCGAATTCAAATACCGCTGGGAAGTCTGTGATCCGACAGGAGCCCAGTGCAAAATCGTCCGAGAATTCAGCCCCGACCCGTCGTACTTGCTCGAGCCACGCAACGCGCTTGGCTACATCCGGGTCCAGGTCGTCGCCTCGAATTCCTTTGGCTCCGGCGGCCCTGCTGCGTCCGCGCTGCAGAAGTGGAAACCGCCTGGGAATGGGTCGTCGGGCCACCCATGGTCGAAGCAGCGACGCGATGGTCAGCTCAACCGTGCTGCGGCAAAGTGGAAAAGCTTGGGACGAGGACGCTTGAAGTCTCGGTGCTCACCGATACTGCGTCGGCGAACCGCCTCCCGAACTCGACCACATCTCTGTGATCGAAAGGCCGGTAACAGCGCGTCGACCGTTTAGGTCAGCTTTCGTAACGGTCTTCCTGAGATTTTCTCAGCCCAGCGAAGTCGTCGGGACGGTTAATCGAGGCGAACCGATCGCCGCCTGTGCGGGGCTCGGCTACGGCTTCTCGGGCCGAGTGAAGTTGAAGCGGCCGGTCGAAAAGCTATTCATTCTTGACGGCAGGCGTCGCCCTCTTCGCCTCGTTCGCAGGCCGCACCTAGAGGTGCCGCGAGCGGCGAGCAGGTAATCAGCAGCGCTCGCGTTAGCTGAGGTGCGGTCTCTGCAGGGCGCGTCGCTTAGTCGTCGGTCTACGAAACCGAAGGTCACAGGTTCGAATCCTGTCTGGCGCGTCATTCTGTATCGCTCTTGTAGAGCGGAATCTCGCATCTGGAGCGGGTTTGCGGTCCGCGGACCTCGGTCCTCGTTAGAGGTCAACGCGAGTCAGCGAAAGTCAGCAAAAGGCTGATTTCAGACCCTCTCCTTCCCTTCACCTTCCCTTGGGGGCATCTGTGAGCGCGCTGATTTGCGCCGATGCGGGAGCCGAGCCCTCGCCTGATTTTTGCACGCCTTTGGCGTGCGGCGTCGGGGCATCGGCTCCCGCATCGAGCGGGTGCCCTTCCAGAAGGAGAAAGCCATGCCCTCAGCAATCGTCGATGTCACTTCCAGCCCCAATGCCTTCGGTCCATCCGATCGCATTGCGCGCCTCAGCGACCTCGGCCTTCAAGGGCGACTAAGGGAATACCGCGCCGGCGGGTTCGATCGGACGGACGTGGCCGCCTGGATTGCTTGGTATCCAGAGGAGATCCCTACCGTCAATGGCGAGTTTGAGTGGATCGGTCTTAGGCTGGCTGACTTGGAGTGAGCGTCAGCTGACCGTTGGAGTTGTTCGTCGGTCTCGCCCGAGGCATCCAGGCACTGCCATGAACGTGACTGGGCAGGACTTGGCGCGATCAGACCGCCAAAGTCCGCCCGGACTTCTAACGATGCCTCTCTCCAGGTTGGGGCTGGACAGGGCTTGACTTCGTCAGCACGTCAAGCCCTGTCCTTGTCTCGTCAACGGTTCTTGAGAGTCGAAAGCATCGGAACGACGGTCGGACACGGCTGGACGGTCATTGCTCACTCCTCCTTTCCAAAGTTAATCCTGATTACCTCAGAAAGACCTTAGCAATCAGAAAGAGGGTTTCGTCGCAGCCGTGAATGCGAGTATTTTCCTGTTTCAAACAACCGAGCCATACCGATCTAGAACGCTGGGGTATCGGACGGCAAGCGAGAGGAGCGGGCTTTGTCAGCGAAGAAAGAGCCAGGTGGCGAGCAGGCGGATCAATCAACCAAAAAGAAAAAGAAGCTCACCTACAAAGAAAGAGCCATCAAGGCGATGGCCCATCCGCTGCGGGTCCGCATCCTCGCCTACATGAACGACCGCCCCTGGAGTCCGAATGAACTATCGGAGGAGCTTGCAGAGGGCCTGAGCCAGGTCAGCTACCACGTCAAAGTCCTCAAGGACTTCGAGTTGATCGAAATGACAGGTACTGAGCCGCGCAGGGGAGCGGTTGAGCATTTCTATCGCGCCATCGAGCGGTTCTACCTGCCTTCGACCATCACCAAGCAGTTCCCGAAATCCGTCCAGCGCGGGATTCTCATAGACATCATTGAGGACACCAACAAGGACGTGGGTGCTTCGCTCAAGACGGGCCGATTTGACGAGCGTGACGACTACCACGCCAGCTACACCACGGCCGATCTCGATGGCCAAGCCTGCGAAAAAGCCGAGAAACTGGCCGACGCTTTCGTGGACGCCTTCATAGAGCTTGAGGCTGAATCAGCCAAGCGGCGGGCTAAAGGGGAAGGAAGCGGAGAGCACATTCCAACAAGCGTCGGTCTTCTCGTATACGGATCGGAGCGGGCCGAGACGGAGAAAGCTCCCTCCAGGAAATCGCGCCGGGTGAAGAAGACGAAGAAGAAACGCGGCTAGGGATCGCTCAGAATCCCTCGTTAAAACTAATTTCATTTCGGTCTACCATCGCGCCTGCACCGGGCCGTTAGGCCTAGGGGGCGGTCGTCAGCACGATGCTCCCCGCGCGCGGCGTTCCGGTGCTCTTGTGTTGTTTGCTGAGGGGGAGGGTGGTCTTTTTTGCTTTCGCCCACCCTCCCCTTCGAATGAATTTGAAGGGGAGCGGAGCGGAATGAAGGCGGAAGCAACAACGACTCTGGCTATCGGGGGACGGCTAACAATTGTCACGGCGGAGTCGCCGACTTCTAGTCCTGAGCAGGAGAGGGAGCGTGCCCCTGACGGCTGCGTCGCGAGGGTGGACGTTGACTGGGACACCATCGTTCTGCATCTCGTTCATCCCACCAAGGTCATCATCATCGAAACGATGCTTCGGATCGGCCGGCCAGTCTCGGCGACCGAGCTCAAAGAGGTTGCCGAGGGCGCCCCCGACCTTTCCGCCTTTTCCTTTCACCTGAAACAACTTGCCCGGTTGGGGGCTTTGGAGGTTGTCGCAAAACTCAAAGTCCGGAAGTCCCGGAGCTCAAAAAAGGAGACCTTCTTCTACTTCACCCGCGAGCGGCAGTGGGTATTGCCGATAGCGCGCTTAGGTGACGCTGCTGACCCCCTGGCGGAGGTCGCCCTGAGACTGGCAGGCCAATAGGCGGCCAATGATCGCTCCCACGGCATCTCATGACGTTCCTCGAGGTACGGGCCCCCGCTCACCCGCCGCTCTGGAATTCGTAGAGCGGACCTGCTTGTCGGTGCTAGCAGGTGGCCCCCGGCGAGGAGTAGGGCGTTATGCGCCTCGTTGCGGGAGCTGGCACCCCCGCCCCGACGCTCGCGGGTCGCTGAGAGTGCAGAATCCGCCGCCATGACGAGCCAGGGCAATGAACCCCTGGGCGCGATCTTCATCCGCTTCCTAAGTTCGGCCTGCTCGCCTGGGGCGGGCCGGCGGCGCAGATCGACACCCTCTCGGACTGGCTAGGCGGCTATTGGAATCGCGCCCTCGCCTGGGGCGCCGGCCGCGTCGGTCTCGGCTGGCGGCCGCAGCGACAGGTCTCCCCCGGAGGTGGGGATCCGCGTGAGGCTCGGCGGAGTCACCCTGCACGTTGGCGTTCTTTAGGCAGGACCTTTCCAGTCTGGCGCAGCTCCAAATTCGTGCAGGCGCCAGCGGTATGAGTCAGTCGCTAGCTTGACGTTCCCCGTAAGAGACCGGCTGCACCCCGCAATTCCGGCGCCGGAGATATCCCGCACTTCGCCAGTCAACTGTCGATGGTTGGGTGCGGGCTGCCGGTGACACCTATGCCATCAGGGGGCGCCCTAGTGCGTAGTAGTCAGCGATCCCATGCTCAGCCCTTCGGTAGCCGTGAGCGCTGGGACGTTCTCGCCGTTGACGCCGCAGCCCGGACGGTCACCCGAGGTAGGCGGGGCCGAGGGTCCGGATCTTGGTCAAGGCATAGGCGTATTCGAGCGCCGGGCCGCCGTCCTTGGTCAGGCGGCCCGCTCGTCGCCGCCGATACGGCGAAGGTTCGGCTCCCAGGGCAAGACCTTCGATCGCGCCTATCCGTTGCTCGATTCAGGCGCCAGTCTGGAGCAAGAGTTGGTTGCGCTCGGTAGAGGCCGCGAGGTCGCGAATGTCTACGCGGTTGCCTCGTCCGAGCTTCTTGATCCCGAGCTTGGTCCAGGCCGTCGCGAAGTATCGGATGCTTTCCAAGACATTCGCGCCACGATCGAGAGCGAGGGCAACGACTACGCCGCCGTCGAAGTCAAATTGCGCAAGACGATTGAGCTGATGGCTCCAAGGGAGCTGGCGGCCCGCCGCGCCAAGCTCCTCGCCGAGGGCCGTGGCGCCGATTCGATGTTGAGCCGACGCGACGAGCTTGGGCGCACGATCGAACACGCAGAGGAATGGGCGCGAATCCTCGGTCGCGAGCGGGCCGCAATAGAAGCAATACGGAAGCCACCGGCTGAGGAGCTGGCGCGGGTGAGCCGGGCCGCAGCCGCGCAGGGCGAGCGACACCGCCGGGCCCTCGCCGAACGCGCAGCGTTGCCGGAGGGGACGGCAACCGCCGAGCCCAAGCCGAACGACCCCGCCGCCCGCCTTGAGGCGTTCTTGATCGACCGTCGGATCAAGCACCTGGCCCGGCTCGACGTTCACGCCGCCCAGCACGAACCGTCAGAGCCGACACTCAGTGCCCTGGGACCCTTCCCACTCCACGACCCCGACAAGGCGTTTGCGTGGGGCCAAGGCGCCCACGCCATTGCTACTTATCGTCGTCGCCACGCCATCGAGGACTCCGCGAGCGCGCTTGGCAAACAGCCTTGCGGGGCAGCGGCGCGAGCCGACCGAGCCCGCGCCCAACGCCATGTGCGCGAAGCCCAGCGCAGGCTGGGACGGAGCGCCGGTCGCAGCGCCGAGCGGAGCGTTGGCCGGGAACTCAGCATTGGGCTCTGAAGGTCAAGTACAGAGGTATCTCCATCTTCGCCGGACGCAAACTCACCGGTAAGACCGATTTCAGCGGAAAAATTTCGAACTTTTTCCAAAGTGCTTTTTGCCGGCGAAACGGCATGTCCGAAGCTCGCTAGCTCGCTTTCCTACAGGAATTTTATAGTGGAGCGGACTCCACTGAGCAGACCTTTCTGATTAAAAGGTCCAAGAATCTACTTGTAAATGTCCGCGGGGGGCGGTAGAAGATCCCGCCGTACCAAACTAACTTCACACTGAATTCGTCTCAACCGAAGCTCGAAAGGCAGGGATCTAGTGGAGGTATCCAGGGGAGTGATGACAGGTCGTGCTCGATTGGCGGCGGTAGTCGCCGCAATGTGCATGCTGATCGCTGTAGTTGGGGCTGCCTCCGCCTTCGCCGACGATGGTGAACAAGGGCCTGAACTCTCTGCTTCATCCATTGCCGGAGAAGGGGCGACGACTGATCAAGAAATCGCTTCCCAGCTGACCGACCAGCAGGCCGCAGCGCAGCTACCTCATCAGGACCTCGACCGCAACGAAGCGCTTCAGCTCATGAAGTCGGTTTTCGATATCCAGCTTCAAAGCCCGGCTGGGCCGTTCAACGATCTCCAGGTTGACAAATTCCTCTCCGACACCGTTGCCGTTGTTTCCTCGGCAGCCGAAGTCTCCCAGCCCGGTGTCGAAATCACCGGAGCGAAAGGGGACGATCCGTACACCGGCCCCGCCCTGATCGAGTCAACGGTGCCAATGCGCACTGAGAATGAAGCCGGCAAAGAAGAAGCCGTGGATCTCAGTCTCGAACATGACGAAGGGGAACTCCAGTCCGAAAATCCCCTGGTCGAAGTAGGAATCCCCCAGGAAATTGGCGAAGGCGTAGCGCTCGCGGACTCAGGCGTACAGATCGAACTGCCGAGCGCCCCTGAACAGATCGCTCCGTCGATCGTGGATCAAAGCGTGGCTTTCTTCCCCAACGTCGCCACCGACACCGATCTTGCCATCGCACCGACCCCAGAAGGGGTCGAGACCCTGACGCAGATCCGATCCGCTGCTGCCCCTCTGTCGCAGACCTTCCACCTCGATCTTCCAGCAGGCGCCGAGCTACAAGGCACTGCTATTGGGGGAGCCGAAGTCAAGAGCGGCACTACGACGTTGGTCAACATCTCACCGGCAGGTGCGATCGACGCCTCGGGGAAGGCAGTACCCACCGAAATGGAGATATCGGGCAATGCCCTGACCCTCAGCGTTAGCCCAGCAGAAGACGTGAGCTATCCAATTCTGCTTGATCCCGTGTACGCCCCCGCCTATATCTTTCCGGCAGGCAAGGACTCAGCCGCTGGAACCATTGGAACAGACTGGATCAGCGGCAAGAACACGAACGCCTTGGTCCCGCAGGCGATTGGATTTGGGCAGTCCGGACTTGAGGTAGCGACATTTACAGGCAGCACCCTCGCCCTAAACGACCAAGCCAACTGGTTCTATCGTGTACCTCGCTTCGCAACGGATGTCGCCAACAAAGTCGGTACTCCTTCGAGCTGGATCGCATTCATGTCAATCCGGCCTCTGCTGATGTCGACCGCTGGCGGATCAGGCACCCCCGATAAAAACTACAGCCCCTACCTTGTAAGTGGAATTTGGGATGAAACCGCGCTTGTGTTTCAGGCGTCCTATATGCACGGCGGCTCGGAACCCGACCTGAACAACCCCAACATCACCTACAACTTCTACACCGGCTATGACCCCCACGCGAAGGCGGCACTCGGCGTAGCCCTTCTCTCCAACGGCAGCCACCAAATGATCTCCAACAGGGAGGTATACGCCGGGGGAGTCCTACTTTCGATAGCGGACGAAGACCTTCCTGAAATCGCCCCCATTCAAAAAGTGCCAGTCTGGGTGAATCAGACGGCAACAACGCCGTTTAAAGTCACCGCAAGCGACACCGGCCTGGGTGTCTCAAGGATTATCGCCGAACAAACTAATAGCAATGGCTCCGTTACCGCCGGAGCTGAACGTCTGTCATGCGCCGGATCTGCCTCAGAACCTTGCCCGCGGACGAACACCTTTTCTCCTAAAGAACTTGGGCCGGTCATAAAGGACGGGCCAGCCGCGTATGCGATGGGTTACAACCCAAGTCAACTACCCCAGGGAATCAACTACATCAAATTCTCGGCTGAAGACACTGTGGGCAACAAAACCGCACAGCCCACGTTGGGCCAGGTCCGAGTCGATCACACCGCTCCTCTTCTGACAGTCGCGGGGACCGCTACAGAACAGATGACGGTGGGAACGACGCTGCCGCAATACTCTGTCAAAGGGTCTGCGACCGACGGCACGGCTGAAAAACCGCAGTCGGGCGTCGCCTCGCTACAAGTTACTGTCGACGGCAAAGCGGTCGACACGACCTCTCCCGGTTGCTCGACTGAAACTTGCTCGCTTTCTAAAACTGTGCCGCTTAACAATCTTAGCTATTCGGTTGGCAAACATACTGTGGTCGTAACGACTACTGACGCGGTAGGTCTCTCCACGAGTAAAAGCCTAACGTTGGAAGTGCAGCGAGATACAGTCAAACCGCAGCTCACTTCGTCAGGTGGACTCATCACGGCGCCAGAGGGCTGGGTCGAACAGAAAAGCTACAAATCGACCATCGAAGCGACGGACCCGAAAGGGTTTGGGATTACGTCGCTCAACTTCAAGATCGACGGCAAAACTGTTTCATCTGCCAGCAAAAGCTGCGAACAGGGGGCATGCTCGGTATCGCTGACACCGACGCTCAATATGGCGAGCTATCCGGGCGGTGCTCATAGCGCCGAAATTGTTGCGAAAGACGGAGCTGGCAATACGACCACGAAACAGTGGACGATTAACGTTGATCCCGACGGAATGGTGACGGGGGAAGAAGCAACCGACACGCTGGAAGCTTTGGACGAAACAGCAGAAACAGGGGTGCTGACCCCCAGTAGTCCTAAAGAAATTGAAGAACAAGGTAACCCGGGAATTTTCAAACTGAAAAGCACAGGGACAGACGCGCCATCAGAAATTGCCGAAGACCCGGCAGAAGGCTACACGCTAGAAACGCCGTACGAAAATGAAGCACATGATGGAGGCGACCTGCAAATCGTGCCAACGACTGTGTCGACATCGGCGGGGACGGTCGTGGTCAATGAAGGTGTGGCCGGAGTTGCTATCAACACGCAAGCCGGTGTGGATAGCATCGTGAGGCCGATCTATGACGGGATCATGAGTTTCGACACTATTCGCGAAAGCGGCTCGCCAAGTGAATACTCATGGGAAGTTCAACTCGACTCAGACCAAAAAATTGTTGCCCTAGATTCCAAGTCTGCGCAGGTTGTCTATAGCGACGGTACGGCCGTTGCCATGATTAAGGCGATTGACGCAAGTGACGCTACCGGGAAAGAAGTGCCAACAGTCCTAGGTGTAAAAGGCAATATCATCACCCTTACCGTTTCACACAAAGGCGGCGGGTTTGTCTATCCAATCCTGGCGGGCCATTCGTTTGAAATCGGCTATGGCTACGTGGAAATCGTTCTTCCGCCCCCACCGCCAAGCGAGGAAGAGGGGTATTGGGAGTCCGGTGAGACCATTGTTGGCCCACCGGAACCGATTCCCAGTGGGGAAGCTTCGGCCTCAACCGTGGGCGCTTCACGCAAGCAATACGTTCGCGTGATATGTGGTCACTCTGAGTTTTACAGCGGTGGATATAGAGAAGCGTGTGGAAACCCCTTTAAAAATGAAGCAGGTTTTTCGACGCCGTGGCAGGCGGCGGTACGAGGGGCATTTCTGTACAAGCCCGGTGAGTGGGTCGAACAGAGGGGAGCCATAGCCTGTGATCAGGCGGGATACGACACGAGCACCATTTCCTACTATTACGTGAACCCGGCCTACCAGTGCCATTATGGTCCCAAAACCAGCGATGGTAACGGTGGTGCAACTGCGACGGCCGGGCACTATCTACGAGCGCAGGCTCACTGGGAACTTGGGCATCGAGGGAAGTGCCCCGGCACCAAATGCGAAGGAAGTAATAACCCGATCATTTGGGAAGATAGGGCGATTGAACTTCATCTATGGCCATCTGGTGCTGTAGATTGGACGGTTCCCTAAGAGGTTGATAGAGCTGATTGAGAGGACGGCGGCATGCATGGAGCGGCGCGAATGACAAGGATCGGTGGTGTGGTAGCGGCATTGGCGCTCCTGGCGCTGGGCTTGGTTGCGTCGCAGGTCGCCGTAGGAAGCTCCCAAAGCAAATGGTTTCAAGTCGGACTAGCCACCGGGGAAACCAACGGTTATCGTTGGTCTACAGGGGCGAAGGGGCCAAAGCACCAGCCGTTGAGCCGAATATGCACGGAGATCTCAATGGCCGAACCGCCCCGGGATGGCGTCTCCGAAGGTCGTGACTCGACGGACTGTGGCGAACTGAAGGTGGCAAGCGATTCAGTTGTCTCGACAGAGTCGCTTGGGCCTAAGAAGTCTGGAGCAACGGTCGTTGAGGCGATTTATCGCCCGCTGATTCAGAAAGTAACGATCGTTTTCACCAGTGATAAACGAACGGTCTTGCTGACCCAGTCCTCGAATCGGATTGACAGAGGAATCCCCATGTTTCGTTATGTGGTCGCTTCGTTTAGCGCAGGTAATTGCGTTGACCGAATTGTCGCGTTTGATGGAAAGGGTAGGGTCGTATCGAGTCAAGCCAACCCGCCCTGTTAATGTGAGGTGGCGAGAGGCTGAGCTGGATTTCTACAGCCCGAACTCAGCGGACGGCGACGTAGATGAATGGGTCCGACTCTCAAACAGGGCGGACCGAATTCAGGGGTCGGGCCACAATCTCCGTAAGACTCGGATAGTTCAGCGCCCGAGACCTTCCTCCTGAGCGCGAGAAGTTCCTGGACAGCGATCCGCCGCGTCTACGGGTAGCTTCGAACGATGTCGGTATCAATGTATGCCAACACTGTTGCCCGTCTTGAGAAGGAGATCGCTGGCTTTCAGAAGAAAGCTGGGGAAGAGCGGTCAAGGGCTGCCAAAGAGCGGCAGACTGCGAACAGCAAGCTACGGGGGATCGGTCGCCACACGAGCGACAGTCAGCGGCTGGGCAAGGAAAAGGACGCTGCTCGCCACGAGGAACGTGCGGCAAACCACGATGTGAAGGCAGCGGGGTTTGCTGACCAGGCGGCGAAAAAGGGCGACCAGCTACAGCGGGCGCGTATATCGCTGCAACGCGCGCAAGCAACCGAGGACCGTCGTGACGAGGCGAAGCGCAAGCAGGCGCTCGATCGCGAAAAGCGGGAGTTGGCGGAGATCGAGCGGCGCCGGCGCCGGGTTCAGTCGATGCCGAGCTTCGAGCCGCACGCCGTGCCGATGCTCGGCGAGCCGATAGTTCCCGCCGGCGAGCCGATCTCACCTCGCGGACGCTCGGTGGCGTCCGCTGATGTGTCTGATGGGCCTGTCTTCGACGTCTGCCTTTCGTTCGCCGGCGAGCAGCGCTCCTATGTCGAGCTTGTTGCCCGCGGCCTTAAGGAGCGTGGCTACGCGGTCTTCTACGACGCCGACGAGCAGGCAGACCTATGGGGCAAGGACCTCACCGAGCATTTCGAACACGTCTATCGCGTTGCTTCGCGTGCGTGCGTCATGTTTATCTCCAAGGAGTACGCCGAGAAGCCCTGGACTAAACACGAGCGCCGCAGTGCCCTTTCTCGTGCACTCGAGGAGGACGAGTATGTGCTCCCCGCGCGCTTCGATGGCGCTGAGCTTCCCGGTTTGGGTCCTACCATCGGCTACATCGATCTGGCCGAGTTCGCGCCCGCCACCCTTGTTGATCTCCTGGCCAAGAAGCTAGGGGAGCCGCAAGGCACGCGCCGCTGACCTGAAGACAAAAAGTTGAGTCCGCGGCCGGGGCTAATGTCGTCAGAATGGGCAAACAGCAGGCTTGGGTTGTGGACTTCGACAGCGACGCGGTCCTTGACTTCGAGGATGTGAAGTCACGAGGGGATCGCAAGGCTGTCTTCAACGTCGTGCACAAGCTGAAGGATCTCGGGCCGGATCTGCCCTCGCCGCATATGAAGTCGTTGAAGGGCGAGGCGAATCTGTTTGAGCTGCGGCCGAAGCAGGGGGCCTGCGAGGCTCGGCCGATTTATGCGCGGTTTGGCAGCCGGTTTGTGATTCTGGCGGTGGCCGCGAAGAAGAAAGACTTCGATCGGGCGGTTGCGGCAGCGAGCGATCGCCTAAAGCGCCACGGTTGACCGCCGATAATAGAGCTATTATCATGGCCGCGATGGCGGTTTCACAAAAGAACTTCGATTCCCTCTTGGCAGAGGAGCAGCTTGCCGATCCAAGCTTTCGGGCTGAATGGCAGAGGCTTGCTCCTGCGCGAGAGTTTGCGGCAACGCTGCTGCGTTATCGCGCTGAGCACAAACTGAGCCAGAGGGCTCTGGCGAGGAAGCTGGGCGTTTCGCAGCCTCGCGTCGTCAAGCTCGAGTCCGGGGAGCACAACCCGGAGGTCGACACGATTATCAATGCCGTCAGGCGGCTGGGAATCGAGTTTGTGCTCGACGTGGCGCCGACGAGCCGCAAACCGGCACTCGTGACGGCGCGCGCCCAGAAGCGCGGAGCGATCGTCCACGACGACGTTTCCGTCGTGGCGGCTTCGTCCGTGTAGAACGGCCCGAGTTCAGCCCCGCCGGTCATGATGGCCGCGTCTGCTTCACTCGCTCGGCGGCATGGCCTCCATGGGGACGGGCGTGTTGCAGTAAGGCCCGCATCTTCGCGGCTCGGTTGGCTTGGCGAAGCAGGCGAGCGCAGACAGAAGACTTCCTCATATTCGTCATTTTGACCCGGGAGTCAACGGCTGCGTCGATCGTCCTGCTGGGGCAACAAATGGGGCAACACGCCCCACGGATTCCAGCCGATCTCCACGTAGTTCGATCCCGCGATTTCCGCTTGAAACCTAGCTCCACGTAGTCCAGCCGATCCAACGGATCAAGCTCATAACCCGAAGGTCGCAGGTTCGAATCCTGCCCCCGCTATTTCACGAAAGCCCCGCAAATGCGGGGTTTTCGTCTTTTCTGGGGCGCAGACAATGGGGTTCAAAATGGCCCATGGGGCAACGCCTGGGGCAACATGAGCTTCGAGAGAGGTCGATTCAGGCCTTGCGCGGGCGCTCCGGTCCACCTACGTTCGGCCGCGAGAAACGCGAAATAAGTGGCCCCGGCGGCGGTGGAACGCCCCGGGGCCCCGGCACCGAAGTACAAGCCTTCGATGCGAGAGAGACGGTACCGACGTAGGCCGCCCTGAACCGCGTCGCCGGCTCGTTCTCGGCGCCCCTATTGGGAGGAGGGGCACCAATGCCCGAGACGACCATCACCATCGAGCGCGACCAGCGCGCCGGGTTCTACGAACTGGTCCGCAATCACCTCGGCAGCATCGAGGACTTCTGGATCGCGCTGGAGCGGACCCGAGACTTCGCCAAGGCCGAGCAACTGGGCTTGGAGTTCTCCGAAGACTTCCGCCTGCTGCAAGACATCGGCTGGCACCCGCACGACGAACGCGAGACCTTATGCGGGTTCACGACCTGATGGAACCGCTCAGGCGGCTGCGTGGAGAAGCCGTGCAGATTCTCGTCGGGTCGGGCAGTAGTGAGGCTCAGTCACGCCGCGACGACGCCGACACCGACCGGCGGTTCCAGCTCAGCTACGAGGCTGCGAGAAGGTCCTCTCCGAGCTCGACCCCCGAGACGGGCGGCCGGCATGACCGCGCTGGAGGTGGGCCGGTAGCCGCGATAGGTTGCGCGACCACGGAGCCGATCGCTGTGGCCAACATCGACAGCCGAACTTCGACGAGCCGCGCGAGCGGGAGGGCTTCCGGGTGCGCCGGGCGCGGATCGGTCACCAGTTGGGGACCGAGCGGATCGGGATCAGCCTCTGGGAGCTGCCGCCGGGGCAGAAGGCCTACCCGTACCACTTCCACCTGGCCGAGGAAGAGGTGCTGATCGTGCTCGCGGGCACGCCTTCGCTGCGGACTCCGAAAGGGTCGCAGACCCTCTCCACGGGGGACGTGATCCGCTTTCCTACCGGCGAGCAGGGCGCCCACCAGGTCTGGAATGAGGACGAGGAGCTGGTCCGCCTGCTCGCGGTCAGCACCCACGGGACCCCCGACGTCGTCATCTATCCCGACTCGAACAAGCTCAGCGCGGCCGAGCGGCTGCCCGAGTCCGACGGGCGCAAGCACTACTTCCGGATCGAGGACGAGGTCGACTACTGGGAGGGCGAGCAGATCTGAGGTGCGGCCGTCGCCTTGCGCCGCTGGCGAGAGGAGCAGGTCGACGCGAGCGCCATTCCGATTGGGATCGCCTGGGGGATACTGGACGGGCGAAGGCTTGGGTGGCGACGTCGTCGGTTGCGAGACCGCCGCTCCACGTGACGTATGCACGAAGCCAAAGGGCGACTACACGAGAAGGGTGACTCGATGGCTAAGGCAGCAGCTGGCGCCGGCGGCGCAGATAGCTCAGTCGCGGGCGAGCTCCGCAAACTCGGCGCGAAGGGTGTCCTCGTGCAGATGGCCGAGCGCGGCCAACTCCTCGACCTGAAGTGCGAGATGCCGCGGTGCTACCACCACAAGGGTCGAGCCGCATTCGATCCGGTTGCGAAGACGCGCACCAAGTGGGCGCCCTCGCCCGACCACTACCCGACCCTCAAGTCGGCCGGCGGACACCTCGTCCCCGAGAACGTTCGGCTGTCCCACACGGAGTGCAACCAGCGGGATTACACCCGGAGGAAGCAGATCGGGACGCTGCTCGCGAAAGGCAAGTCCCTCGCCGAGATCGCCGAGACTCTGAACCGCAGGAATGTCCTCCCGGCCCACGGTACGAACCGATGGACGGCCGCGATGGTGCGCAAGGCCTACGTGTCCTAGGTCGGCCGTAGAAGGACTGCTGCTTCGCGCGCCCCGGCGCTTGCTGTCGATCGGATTCGTAGATCGCTTCGACCGACCGCTGCCCGCTGAGGGCAGAGGTCCCGAAGTGAAGATCAGCCGTCGTCGGGGAACTGCTCGTTTGCCTCGTCGATGATCTGGCCTACCGAGTCGAAGCGAGCGGCGAAGCCCACCACATCGTCAAAGCCGAAGCCCTTGAGCCCATCCTCAACGGCTTCGGCGAGGCGCTTGAGATCGGCGGCGATGGCTCGGCCGGCCCCGTCCCACCTCGCCTCCGTCACCTCGCCCATTCCGATCAGTCCAACGGAGGACGGAATCAGTCGGCTGGCGGTTGGGACGATGCCCATGATGAGGAACCAGAAGTCGGGAAACTCGTCCAGCATCGTCGGCCCGACCTGCACGAGGATTTTGACTTCGCCGGTCTCCGTATGGCGTTTGCCGAACGTGCTCAGGCGAGACCCTGCAAACCGAGGGTGCGCCAGCTCGGAGTAGTGCCCGTACATCTCATCGAAGCTCGGCTTGCCGATCCGCTGTCGGACTGCACCGGGGGCGAAGTCCTTGTGGCCCTGCTCGGTGTTGACCCACTTCGCCGCTTCCTCGGGGTGCGCGACGATCAGCTCGATCAGGTCCTGCGTCTCGTAGGCGGTGCGAACCGCGTTGTAGGCCTGGCTGAGATAGCCATGGCACGCAAGGTGCATTGCCGCCATCAGGTCGCTGAGAGCGCGCGCGATCAGATGGCGAATGACGAAATGGGCCTCGCCGGTGCCCTTGCCGCCCGAGTCCGTCAGCAACTGCATCGGGTGTTCCAGTGCCGCGACCAGGGCGTCTTCGGCCGCTTTGTGATCGTTCCGGCCGACGATTGGGAAGGCAAGCTCGGTCTGCATCCGCCGAATCGGCCCAGGCTCTGGAAGTTGAGGCTCCACTGCGGGGCCATCGTGACAGCGAGGTCGGCGCCCTGGATGTTCGATTTCGAGCCGACCTGCTGGGGCAACAAATGGGCAACATGCCCCACAGATTCCCACTGATCCCAGCCGATCTCGATCTTTCGAAAACCGCTTGAAACCACGCCTCACGGTGCCCAGCCGAGTTAGCGGGCCGCGCTCATAAGCGGACTGTCCGTGTAGGAGCCCGACAGTCACTTCCGAGTTCTCGGTTAAACGATCCGTCCTCCTGCGAGCGAATCGGCCCGGGTGGCAAACAGGGAGCCGATTAACCAGAGCCTACCGAAGGTCAATCTGCCATTTCGAGATCGTTTCGGCATCTGGTCGGCGACCTGGCCGGCAAAGGCTTGAATCTGACGCGGCGTCATCGTCTAGCGTCGCGCTTGAGCTGGACGTTGCTCGCCGCCTCCACACCAGGATGCGTCAGTTCGCGGGCATGCTCGAAAGCTCTCAGGACGAATCGATCGACAAGCTGATCGCAGAAATGGAGACAGAGAAGATGAACGTGAACCTGGACCGAATCTCAACGGGGCTCGGCGACTCAGGCGATACCGACCTTGCCGACGGCACGCGCGTCCCAAAGGTCGACCCTGTTCTCGCGGCAGTTGGCGCCACCGAAGAGCTTGGGGCCGAGATTGGCCTGGCCCTGGCCGAAGCGGAGCTGTCCGATCGTCACTGCGCTTGGTTGGAGCGGATGGCTAACGACCTCTTCGACATCGGCTCCGATCTCTCCTCGCCACCCAGCGACGGCGACGGCCGTCCGCGGGTCGGTGCCGAGTACGTCGAGTGGCTGGAAGAGGCGTCCGCCGAGGCCAACGAAGGGCTGAGCGCAATCGACACCTTCATCGTTCGGTTCGAGTCGCCGGCTGCCTCGCGTCTTAATGTCTGTCGTACCATCTGTCGCCGCGCGGAGCGGAGCTTTTTCGCCGTAGAGGATGCCAACCCCCAGGTTGGGCGTTATCTGAACCGCCTCTCCGATCTCCTCTTTATCCTCGCCCGCACCGAAGCGGCCGGCAGGGAGGTGGGTTGGCAACCGGGCGGCGGGGCCGATCTCGTCAAGGGCTGAGGGCTTACTTTCGCCGCCGTCGGGCCACAAGAGCGCTTGTGACCAGGTTCGTAGTGAGCTCAGGGCACGAAGCAAAGTGCAGATGGACATAGCTGGCAGCCAGATTTCCTTGCAGGAAGCCGGCGCGTCGGGCTGGACTGCGGCTGGCGGTCAGCTCGTAGAGCGTCCCCATTGGCTCGCTTCCGACGATTCGTGACTGGTGGAACTCCTGACCGCGTGCCACGATTCCTGCTGGGCCGAGCGGGGAATCCAGCAGGGTTCGCGCCTCGACGTAGGAGATCGCCAAGTACGCCGAGTCCATGCGCGTCTCAAGCGGCAGCAGGCCGCTCAAGGCGTGGCGCTTCCCGTCGAATCCGGTGAGGGAGCGACTGAGATAGAGGAGGCCGCCGCACTCGGCGTATATCGGCACGCCCTGCGCGGCCCTCTGCCGCAAGTCTCCCGCCAGTGACGTATTGGCCGCCAGTTCGGTCCCGAAGCTCTCTGGGTAGCCGCCACCCAGATAGACCGCATCGACATCCTCGGGCAGCGCCGAATCCTGGGTGGGCCTGAAGGGCACCAGCTCGAAGCCGGCCTCTGCGAGCAGGCGCAGGTTTTCCTCGTAGTAGAAGCAGAAGGCAGCGTCCCGGGCCAGCGCCAGCCGCGCCCGGGGGCGAGGGCACGCAGGCGTGTCGCTTGTGGCTGTCACCGGCCGATCTCGTGGCATCGACGCGCCCGCGATCGCAGCGATCCGCTCGAGGTCGAGTCCCGCTCCCGCACGAAGCTGAGCTTGCTCTCGTAGCTTCACGTCTCCCTGATTCTCGGTGGCGGTTAGAAGCCCGAGATGCCGTTCGGGGATATCGAGCGCGTCCTCGCGTTGGATCGTCCCGATGACGAGCTCTCGCTGCTCCTCACTAAGCGCGGCGGAGATCATCTCGCCGTGCGCGGCACTGCCGACCCGGTTGAGAACGCAACCCGCGATTCGCACATCGGGGTCGAACTCCCGCAGGCCGAGCAGGATCGCCCCGGCGGTGCGGGTCATCCCATATGCATCGAGGACAACCAGGACCGGCAGGCCGAGCAACTTCGCGACTGCGGCGGCGCTGCCGTTCTCGGTGCCGTCCTCACCGTCGTAGAGGGCGCCCATCGCCTCGATCACCGCGATGTCGGCTTCGCCCGACCAGCGGCCGAAGGCGCGCCTCACTCCGTCGTCTCCCATCATCCATAGATCGAGATTGACCGCAGGGCGCCCCGCCGCCTCGGCCAGATAGGCGGGGTCGATGAAGTCGGGGCCCAGCTTGAATGGCTGTACGCGTAGGCCCGAGTGGCGCAGGCCTCGGATGATCGAGGCGGTAGCCGTCGTCTTGCCGGCACCGCTATGGGTTGCCGAGACGATTACGGCGGGAATCGGGTTCTGCTGGGGCCGCACGGTGGACGCGATCTATACAAGCTCGCAGGACCGTCCGTAGCGGAAACCGCTTATGACCGGTTACGCCTGATCGATTAGCTTGCCTCGGCGTGACCGAGATTCGCGAGATCCAGTTAGGAGGCACCGCCAAGGCCGCTCCCGCGATGCTGGAGTTGCGGCCCCGATGGGAGACTTCCGAGGCGCTCGTCGATTTCATCGACGACGCGCTGCGTCCGACGGGCTACCGCATCGTCGGAGTCTTTGACGGCCGGGAATCGGAAGCACTGGCCGTCGCGGGCTTTCGCGAGGTGAGATCCCTCGCCTGGGGCCACTACCTCTACGTTGACGATGTCTCCACCATCCCTACGGCGCGGCGCTCGGGTCACGGCGAGCAGCTCATGGACTGGCTGGCCGAGGAGGCTCGGCGTCTCGGCTGCGAGGGCCTTCACCTCGACTCCGGCGTTGCTGCCGACCGTGCGCCTGCGCACCGGCTCTATATGCGAAACGGTCTTCGCATCTCGGCGCATCACTTCGAGCGAGAGATCTAGTCGTTGGACTCCGAGTTCTCGGACGTCGAATCGGTCGCAACTCATAGGTCGCAGGACGAGGTCGCGGCCGGAGAGATCGTGTTTTATCTGCGCGATGGAAGCCGAAATCACGATGCGCTGCAGCGCCGACGCTGAAGACCTCGATCTGCTTGAGCCGCTTTGGGGCGCCCTACAGGCGCACCACGCCGCGGTCCTCCCATCCCTCGGCGATCGAACGCCGCCCCGATCGCACGCCGAATCATGGGCCCGACGGCGCGAGAGGTATGAGCATTGGCTTTCCGATGATGAGACCTTCTTCCTGCTCGCGGAGGGACCGCAATATCCGGTCGGCTATGCCTTCGTCACCATAGGCGCCGGCTACGCGGGCTGGCGCACCGGGCGGCTCGCGGAGCTGCAGACGCTCTCGGTTCTGCCGCAATACCGGGGCGAAGACATCGGGGGTCGGCTCTTGGGCGGCGTGTGGTCGAGGCTCGAAGAGCGCGAGGTCGATGAGATGGCAATCACCACGGCTTTGACCAACCTCGATTCGCATCGCTTTTATGAGCGGCACGGATTCCAGCCCGCCTTCCTCCTCTATTACGGCAAGCGAGAGAGGTCCGAGGGGTAGAGCCTCACGCGCCTTGCTCCAGAGGGGTCGGCGCCAGTCTCCAGCGCAGAACGAAGATCGCCGCCTGCACGATCAGCGCCGCCGCCGTCGCCACCCCGAAGGCGGCGGCGGTAGAAAGATCGGGGAGGGAAATCACCAGGATGAAACAGAAGGCGGCGAAGCCGTAGAAGCCGAGCAGGAAGCCCCGCAACAGAAGGACGGCTCGGTCGACGCCGCCGTGGGCGTAGGTGAAGATGGCGAGGACGCTCGTAATGATGGGGAACGGCGCGAGCAGGCCGCTCCGGTGGGGGCCAAGGGCGCCGGACACCGTGGTCAGCACGAGCACGAGGAGGAGAGCAGCGCTGGCTCGCGCGGGCAGGTCCCATCGCGGCGGCGGAACGCCGGCTGCGACGGTCTCCTCGGCGGGCGGCAGAAGGCGCAGGCCGAGGGCGAAGCAGGCGCTGACGAAGATCAGCGAGAGGGCGGGCGGCGGCTGGACAAAGCTGAGAACGAGGACGCCGAGAAGGAAGGCACTCCAGCCGCAGAGCGCGCACCTGACTGGTCCGAGTCTGCCCGCGGCTCTCCCGTAGACGACGACGAAGGCGGTGAGGGCTGCGAGCGCAAGCAGAGTGCCGGCGGCGGCGTCTGCCCCGAAGGCAGGACCGTGGAGCATGGTCTCCACCAGCAGAATTGGACCGGCGACGACGGGAAGCCCTCCGAGGACACCGGCCACACCCATGCCCCAGCGGCGGCCGGCTAGGGAGACGGCGACGACACAGAGGGGAGAGAGCAGGATTTTTACCGCCAGGATCGTCATGCGGCGTCAGGCTTTCAGGTCGGGCGATAGCTGGGGCAACAAATGGGGCAACATGCCCACAGAATCCAGCCGATCTCAGCCGATCTCGATCTCGCGGACACCGCTTTAGAAGGCGCTCCACGTAGTCCAGCAGGAGGCCCGGTTTCGGGCTCAGAATTGGGAGGGACCTTGTAGGAACCCGAAGGTCGGATCGGTTGTCCCTCTGTGGAAGCCAGGACCATCCTTGCGACCATCCCGCCCCCTGTGTCTTGCTTGGTCGCGAAGGCGGCTCGGTGGGACTCCTTCGTAGTCAACGCTCAACCGAATCGAACATCTGTATAGATAAATGGCCCCGAGCCGGATCCTAGCGCGGGGCCGTTCAAGCGGGACTTTCCTTAATGAGAGGGTTACAACTCAGGCTATGAGCAAGTCAAGCGGGCTTTTTGGCCCCCCACGCGTGTTGGTGATCTCGATGGCTCTCATCGCGGTTGTCCTTGTTCTAGCCGGGTTCGGCACCGTGCCGACCAGTACGACCGCGGCGACCGAAGGCATCCCCCCGGATACGACGATCGAATTCGGCCCGAGCGGGTTGACCCGCGACTCGGAACCCAGGTTCGGCTACAGCTCCACCGACTTCAGCGCTCACTTCGAATGCAGCCTCGATGGCGGGCCATTCGGCTCCTGCCCGGCCAATGTGGAGAGGATCGAGCCGGCGCTTCCGGACGGATCCCATTCCTTCGCCGTGCGGGCCGTCGACCAGGCCGGCAACGTCGACCCGACGCCGCCGAGTCGGAGCTTCAGCGTCGACGCAACCGCTCCTCGGGTCCGGATTTTGACCGGCCCCTCGGGTCGGATTCGCGATCGCACGCCCCGCTTTAGCTTCGAGGTATCGGGCGCGGATCGCATCGAATGCGCGCTCGACGGCGAGCGCACCGAAATCGACGAACCACGCTTCAAAACTTGCACCGGACCGCGCGCCTACCTGGCGCCCCGGCCCTTGGCCGACGACGGCTACCGGTTTCGGGTGAAAGCCACCGATCGGGCCGGCAACGCAGCCGAAGGCTTCAGAAGGTTCGTGCTCGACACCACTCGCGGGCCCAGCCCCAATCCTTATGCCGGATCGACGCTCTACGTTGGGCATCGAAAAGGGATCCGGATCGCCATCCGGATCAAGGCTCGGAGAGTCCTCTTGATTGACGCTCTGATTCGCCTCAGCTGCGTCGGACCCGGAGGCCGGTACCACTACAGCCGGATTCGGAAGCGGTTCGCGGAATCGGTGTCTTCTCTCCCGATCAATCGCAGGGGTCGGTTCCGGGCTCAGCGGGAGCGCGTCGAAGAACCTTCCTACACCTTTGAAGAAGGCTTGACGGGGCACGTCAGCCGCCGGTACGTGGCCGGCAGCGTCTTCTACTTCGCCAACAAGGAATACATCCACCAGCGTTGCCAGACTGGGCGAGCGCCGGGTGGAGGGAGACCCACGGTTCCAGTCAAATTTCGCGCCACCTTCGCGCGATGAAGCTGAAGAGAGCATTGATCGGCTGCGCCGTGTCGCTCGCGGTTACGGCCGGCGCGGCGCTCGCCGCCGATCCCACCGACACGACCTTCGGCACCGACGGCATCGCCGAGATCGAGGCGCGGATCCCCGCGACGGGACAGGTCGGCGGGATCGCCGACCTCGAGCCCACGGCCGGCGGGAAGATGCTCGCTGCGGTCTACGCGATCGCCCGTGGCGGCCACTACTTCGCCGCCACCCGGATCCTCCGCAACGGCCGCCTCGACCGGACCTTCGGCCGGGACGGCTTCACGCCCCGGTTCCGCTTCGGTCGAGAAAGCGAAGTGGAGGCAGGCGGAGTCCTGCAGGCAGAAGCGGTCGCCGGCCAGAGCGACGGCAAGGTCATCCTCGCCGGTTACCGCGAAGTGAGGGAGGCATATGCGCCTGCCCTTGCCCGCTTCACCTCCCGCGGCAGGCTCGACCATCGCTTCGGCCAGGGGGGCAGGATCGTCCCGCGGCCCACCTATGAAGGCAGGCACGTATATGAAGGAGGGGAACGGCTCCATGACCTGGCGGTCGAGCCCGACGGGACGATCGTTGTGGTAGGGGACATCATCGCCGAGCCCTACCGCGGTGCCGGGCGGGGCCCTGGGCGGCCAGGCGCCGTGGTGGTCGGCTATCGCCCCGATGGGAGGGTCGACCGTCACTTCGGCCACCATGGCCGCCTGCGGATCTCAGTTCCGCGCAGCCGTGCCTACACCGGCTTCAGCGAGGTCAGGGTGCTGCCCTCGGGAAAGCTGCTGGTTTCGGGTTACCTGCGCCAGCGTCTCGTCCTCTACCGGCTCGCCGCCGACGGCAAAATCGACCGCAGCTTCGGCCGGGACGGCCGGGTGGCGGTGGGAGCACCCGCCGTCCACGACCTCTACGGCAACGGCAGCTACCTGAGGGCGCCGTTCGCGGTCGACCGACACGGTCGCATAGTGCTCGCCGGCCCGGTCTTCTCGAAGGACGGCTATCAGGAGCCGATCGTCCTCATCCGCCTGCACCCCGACGGGCGCCGCGACACGAGCTTCGGCCGCTCCCTCTACATGGAAAAGGCCCCGATCGACCGCAAGGAACCGATACCCCGAAAGCACGTCGAAAACTATGCTTTCCCACCCCAGTCGATCGCGATCGACGGCCATGGCCGGATCGTCGTCGTAGCCATGGAACTCGCACCGTTCATCCGCGGTCAGGGCGAAAGCGGCTATGAGTACTTCGCCGCCAGGCGCTTCCTTCCCGACGGCCGTCTCGACAGGAGCTTCGGTCACGGCGGCGTCTGGGACACGAGCCCACCCGGGTCCCGAAGCATGGCCCGCGCCGCGCTGACGCAGCCTGACGGCAAGGTCGTCGCCGGCGGCTGGGTGCAGATCGACCGCGGAGGCGGCAACGGGCCCGGCAACACGGCGATGATGCTGACGCGCTACCGCTAGCAACTGGCTGGGGCAAGAAATGGGGCAAGAACCCCCACAGACTCCAGCTGATCCCCACGTAGCTCGATTCCGCAGAAACCGCTTGAAACCGTGCCCCACGTAGTCATTCGGGCCTCTGGATCGGGCTCATAATAGGACCGTCCTTGTAGGAACCCGACGGTCAATTTCCCGGAGACCGTGGAACTCCGCATAGCCTTCGGAACACGGTTGACGGCTGGGTCGTCTGGTCTGAGGCTGAGGGGGGCGGAAAGCTACCGCGTTCCGCTCCGGGGAAAACGCAGCCCGGGACACTTTGCGCAGAGTATCGCTTTGAATCCCACGCTTTGGTGCCCCCCCCGGGGGCTCCTTCGCACCCGGCTGCGAACCGAAACGTTTGCGTGCTTCGCCGTCCGGTATTCTGATCCGCGTTTCGAGGGAAGTTTCAACGGAGTCCGGGTAGGGAGCCAGGGCCACAATTGGGCTCGTAGATGGCCACAGGGGCCGGTCGAGGGAAAGGGACGCTTGAAAGCTGAATCCGAATCGCACCTTCGAAGCGCCGGGCGGGCTCTTGGAGCCGCGTACCCGCACCCCGGCTGGTCAGCTTTGCGGCGCGGCCCCAGGACCCGCACGCCATTTCGGAGACCGGGCCGGACCTTGACGCTCGTGATGGTGTCGATTGTCTGTTTGTTCGGCTTCGTGACGAGTGCCTCGGCGGCGACCGTCACGGTCACTAGCGCCAGCGATTCAGGGCCGGGGTCCTTGCGGACGGTGATCGGGGCGGCAATCGACGGCGACACGATCGACTTCGACGCGAGCCTCGACGGGCAGGCGATCGTCCTCACCTCGGGTGCGATCGAGGTCGACAAGAGCCTCACGATCGACGGACCCGGTGCCGGGCAGCTGACGATCGACGCCGACCACAACAGCCAGATCTTCACCGTCAGCGCAGGGAACCTGTCGCTCTCCGGCCTGACCCTTGCCGACGGTGCGGCGCCCGCGATCGGTGAAGCGGCCGGCCTCGGTGGGGCGATCGAACAGGCCGGCGGCGGCACCCTGACTGTCGCCGACTGCACCTTCACCGGCAACACTGCCGGTGGAGCCGGGGACGCGGAAGAAGAAAGCAACCAAGGCCACGGCGGGGCGATCTCCGTCTCGTCGTCCTCCGGGTCGACCACCGTTTC
Source organism: uncultured Solirubrobacterales bacterium (assembly GCA_963702065.1). Taxonomy (GTDB): domain Bacteria; phylum Actinomycetota; class Thermoleophilia; order Solirubrobacterales; family 70-9; genus VRUE01. The sequence continues at coordinate 1,877,604 of OY969705.1, read as the reverse complement.
CGACAGCACCTTCACCGCCAATGCCGCCGGCGGGCCGGGCGGCGCCGGCTTCCAGAGCGGTCTCGGGTCCGGCGGGGCGATCTGGGACGCCAACCCCGGGTCACTGATGGTCACCGACAGCACCTTCACCGACAACACCGCCGGTGGGGACGGCGATGGCGTGCAGGGCGGGAACGGCGCCGGCGGCGCGATCCAGAAGTCCGGGGGGCTGGCGCTGATCGTCTCCGACTCGGAATTCGTCGACAACACCGCGGGTGGGGACGGCGGCGATGAAAACAACAGCGGCCATGGCCACGGCGGGGCGATCTACGTTTCCGAACCATCACCACCGTCGACGGATCTCTCGGTCGTGGACAGCACCTTCAGCGGCAACGCGGCCGGCGGAACCGGCGGCGTCGGGGGGAGTAGCGGCACCGGCGAGGGTGGGGCAATCGAGCATTACGGCGAAGGCTCGGTGAGCGTCTCCGGCTCGACCTTCGAGGGCAACAGCGCGGGCGGGCTCGGCGGCGTCGGAGGCGCGACGCTGTTCGGGCTCGGGGTTGGCAGCGGCGGTGGAATCGGCGGCGCGATCCTGATCGATGAATCCGAAGCCTCGACCTCCATTGCGGAAAGCGAATTCAGGGAGAACACCGCCGGCGGCGACGGCGGAGGCGGCTCCCTGAGCGGGTTCGGTGTGGGGGGTGCGATCAAGGACAAGGCCGGCGGCTCCGGCGATCAGTTCGCGATCTCCGACAGCACCTTCCGCGAAAACACCGTCGGCGGGTCGAAAGGAGCGGGTAGTGGCAGCGGCCGCGGGACCGGCGGCGCCATCGACACGTTGGGTGGCCTCGGCTCGCTCAAGGTGACCGACAGCACCTTCTGGGCCAACGCCGTGAGTGCGGGTGCCGGTGGCATCGGGGGCGCGATCAGGATGGTCAACATGTCCTTGACCGTCTCCGGCAGCACCTTCGCCGGCAACACCGTCGGGGAGGCCGGCGGTGGCGGTTCGGGGGGTGCGATCGATGCAAGTGCGGTCTCGCTGAACCCGGTTGCCTCGATCTCCGACAGCACCCTGTTCGGGAACGTCGCGGGCGGCGGCGGCGCGGCCGGCTGGGGCGGAGCGATGGAACTCGCCGGTATGTACTCGGCGACTATGGGAAGCGTGACGATCAGCGGGAATTCGGTGGGGGCGGGGGGCCTTGGCGCCGCGATCAGGGCCGAATCGGACATCTCGCCCGAAACGGCCATCGTGACCGCGAAGGCGACGATCATCTCCTCGAACACCGGGGCACCGAACTGCGACGTGCCGGTCGCTTCTTCGAGCTACAGCCTCGAGGGCCCGGGAGGTGAGACGAGCTGCGGGTTTGACCTGCCTTCAGCCAATCCTGAATTGGGACCGCTCCTCGATAACGGAGGGCCGACGGAAACGCAGGCGCTGCCGGCGTCGAGCCCGGCGGTCGACGCGGTGCCGGCGGCTCAGTGCCCGACCAAAGTCGACCAGCGTGGCGAGCCGCGCCCGGACAACGGCAAGGGCGTCTGCGATGCGGGAGCGTTCGAGTTGCAGGACCCACCCATCGCACCGGCGATCATCAGCGCCGCGGCGGCAACCTTCCAGGTAGGCAAAGCGGCGAGCTTCACCATCACCGCGACAGGCCTGCCCCTTCCCGACCTCTCTCTGGCCGGTGCGCTGCCCAGCGGCGTGAGCTTCACCGACCACGGTGACGGCTCCGCGAGCCTGTCGGGAGCGCCGGTGGCGGGGACCGGCGGCGCCTACCCGATCGCGATCAAAGCCTCCAACGGCGCTCTGTCTGACGCCCAACAGAGCTTCACGCTGACGGTGCAGGCGCCGCCTACCGCCTCTATCGCCACCCCCGTCGAGGGAGCGACCTACACGCAGGGGCAAGCGATCGGTGCCGGCTTTAGCTGCACGGAGGGAGCGGGCGGTCCGGGCATCGCCTCATGCGTTGACCAGGACGGGCGTCCTTCCGGGGCGCCTCTCGACACTGCCGCGGTCGGCCGTCACACCTTCATCGTGACTGCGACCTCGGAGGACGGGCTGACCAGCAGGGCGAGCGTCACCTACAGGACTGTGCCAGCGCCGAATGGCCCGCCGCGCCGCTCGCCAAAGCCCCGGCGCCTCGTCTCTTACCGCCAACTCGGCGGGATCGGGGGGCCGCGGCCGTCGCTCGTCGTCTTCAAGGATCGCAGCGTGAGAGTGACGTTGGGGGGGTGTACGGCCAGATTCGTGCTGGGGTCGGCAGGCTGGAGCAAGCTGCGGACGGCGCTCAAGGGTGCTCACCTTCACGCGAACGCGGGCGACTACCCGGCGCCCAAAGGCTCTGCCGACGTGCTCGCCTACGTGATCAAGGCCAGCGGCGAGGTGGTGCGGATCGCGCCCCCGCAACCGGAACACGAAGAAGTGATGCGCGATTTGCGAGCGCTGCTCAAGGCTCTGAACAAATTGGTGTCGGCAGGGGAGCGGCAAATGCCAACGTCTTGTAAGAGGGCGATGACGGGGGCTAAATAGCTGGATAGCGCGACCCGGGTAGTGGGAGCTGAGCCTGCCTAGCTAGTAGGTCGCCAGCCTGGGGCAACAAATGGGGCAACACGCCCCACAGATCCCAGCCGATCCCAGCCGATCCCGACCTCGCGAAAACCGCTTGAAACCGTGCCACACGTAGCTCAGCGGGACCCCCGGTTCGGGCTCATAACCCGAAGGTCGCAGGTTCGAATCCTGCCCCCGCTATTTCACGAAAGCCCCGCAAATGCGGGGTTTTTGTTGTCTGGGAGTGCAGACAAAGGGGTTCAAAATCGCCTATGGGGCAACGCCTGGGGCAACATGAGCTTCGAGAGAGGTCGATTCCAGGTATTGAGCTGGGGTATCCAGTCCTACTGCTTGGCACTCAAAACGCGGCTTCACTTCGCCAGGGACGGCGTCGCCAAGCCATCCGGTTTGGCGCCTAGTTTTAGTCAATGGCGTCACGAGGTCTCTTCTATGCACGTCTCGAGGACCGCGATTGGAACTTCCTTGAGAAGTTGGGCGACGACCCGCCGTTTGACGGCTCTGTGATTCGGGCCAACTACCTGGCTAAGTATCCCCCCGATGATCGTCGCCACGGGCAACAGCACGACCGCATTACGGAGGCTCTAGAGGAAAAGGGGTGGCCGTGGGCACTCGACCCCCACACCGCGCCGCATGCTCACCACCGTGCCCACGAATGGACTACCCCGCGAGCCCGGAACTGCACGCTTGCCCAGGCGCTGCCGTTGCCCTGGACTCTTGAGCGCATTGCCGACCCGGAAGCGCAGGGCGAGTTGATCGACCGCTCGGTCGCTCTACAGGAATCCGCCGGCACGCTTGCAGCCCCCTATGTCGAGGTCGACCGCCGCGATCCGCGCTCGATCCAAGCGAACAGCCAGCTGATCACCGCAACCGCTGAGCGGGCTGGTGACCAGCGCATCCTCGCCTACCTGCAGGCGCTACAGGGGAGCCTTCGAAGTGGCACTGCGGCGGAAGCCGCCAGGCGCTTCATCGAGGCCGGCGCGGAGACCGTTTTTATCAGGATCAGGGGCTTCGACTTGGCGAACCTTGATCTGCTCGTCAACTATCTCGAGCTGGTCGAGTTGATCGCGGCCGACGGCGCCCGTGCGGTCGCCGACTCGGCTGGCTACTTCGGCACCGTCGCGATCGCCGGTGGCGCCGATGCGATGACCGGGGGTGCCCGGTACTTCCGGACCGTTCCGGGGGCTCTGCTCACTCGACCGCCCGAGCCTCCCCAAGAGGATTCCGAGGACGAGGAGGATAGGAAGGGCGGTGGGCAACCTCTTCTCTATGAGCTTCCAGGGCTTCTAGAACGGGTGTCCCCAAAGGAGGAGCCGGCGGCCCCCGAGGGCGATCCGGCACTCATTCGCACCCACAACTTCCGCGAACTGCAGCAAATCTCACGTCGCGCGGCGCAGGAGGGACTGCGGTTTGCAGAGACGCTGAGGGCGATCGGTTCACCGCAGGCGATGCTCTGGGCGGAAGCGCTGGATCAGCGCGCCGAGCGTCGGCGCGCGTCCTGAGCGAGGACCCAAGACGCGAGGGTCTCCCCGGCTTCGACGGCTGCCGCTTCCCAAAGCAGCCTGCGGCGGGGTATGGCGCTGAGGTGATCGCTGGCCCATGCCCCGAGCGGCATCTGGGCTTCAATCGCGGCGCGGCGCCATGCGCTCGCCGCATGTAGGGGAACGCTTGCCCGGATCGTGACCTCGTCCTCGTTGTGCGCTCGGAGCCTTGCGACTACCTGATCGTTTTGAGGCCGCAGCGCGCGAACCGCGGCGGCAAAGCTGCTCGACCGTAGCGGCGCTCCGGGGAGGGGGGGAAGGGGTTTCGCCGCAACCTCATCGAGATGTGTCCGCACATCTTCGACATCGCCATCGACCTGTGCTGCAAGCCGAACAGCCCGCTCGCTCTCGATCACGACCCCGATCCAGGCGTCCTCGCGGAAGCTTTCCTCGCGCGCGGCGTCTCCGATTGCAGCCGCCAGCAGTCCGGAGACCTTGAACGTGAGAGAGGATTGGCTGACTCCGGGCCGGGCCGGTAGCCGCCTCAGGTCGCGCTTGGGTGCCTCGAAGCGCTCGCGATCCGGCGACTCAACATCAATGAGATACAGGCTCATTATGGTTAAACCATAAACTTATCCTCGGATGGCGAAGGCAGGCAAGCCTGAAGATCGTGAAGAGGACGTGGTCCCCGCTTGGTTCCTTGGAGGCAAGCGCCGTCGCTTGCTGCTGGAGGCGCTCATCACGAGGCCAAAGAGAGGCTGGACGGTGCCGGAGTTGATGGAACGCGCCGCCTGTGGCCAGGCCACGGCCTATGAAGTCATACGGGTGCTTTCAGACATCGGCCTGCTCCAGCCCCCCGATGCGCTGCACCGCTATCGCTTCGACGACAACCACCGGCTCGCAGAACCCCTGCAGAGCTTGCTTCGAGCTCTGCGGCCCTATGCGTCACGACCGGTTGAGCGCCCCTCCCGTGGAACGCGCCGAACCTAATCCGCCTTTAGTGCTCCCGGCCAGCTAAGTTGACGCTGTGCCACGCGTGCCGTTTCGAATCGCGCTGTTTCTTAGCTCTTTCGCGCCGTTGTTCGCCCTGATGGCATTCGTGAACCGCTGCACTCCGGTCGCGCTCGGAATTCTTCTGGGCGCTTGCCTCGTCGGGATTCTAGGTTTGATTCTGGTTCTGTATCTTCTGTCCTCCGAGGAGGGACCGGCAATCACGGTTAGGAGAGCAATTCCGAAGGACGGCGAAGTTTTGTCCTACATCGCGGCTTATCTCCTGCCGTTTCTGGCTGTCGACCTGACGAATATAAACGACACGGTTCTCTTTTGTGGCTTTCTCTTTGTTCTCTGCGTCGTCTACGTCAACTCCAATATGCTTTTCGTCAATCCGCTTCTTAGTCTCGCTGGATTCCATACTTTCGAGGTCACGGATGCGAGGGGCAGCGTTTTCACTGTGTTGAGTCGACAGCGTGATTTCGCGGATGGCGTTACGATTCGACCCGCTCAGGTGGACCGTCATCTGCGCGTAGATGCCCATTGGCAGAGGGAGAGATCCGATGAAACCGCAGGAGGCGCTTGAAGCCCTGAACGAGCGGTTGGGCGGTGAGCCGCTACTTCAGGTAGGAACCGTTGCGAGGGGTGCCAAGAAGGACGACCCGCCCGAGTGTCGAGTGCTGAATCTTTCGGGTGATGCGACCCAGCGATTCCGGAAGATCATCAACGATGCCGTTGGGGCTAAGTTGGATCCTCTCAAGTGGGCGCTGAAGAAACTTGATCCCGTCTACAAGCCTGAGCTTGGAGTGGAGATCGAGTGGGTCCGACTGGATGAGGTTCCGGCCGTCGTGCAGGCTGTCGACCGGCTTGACAACCTGGCTGGGCTAGCCGCTGTTGACGAGTCAGACGTCGGCCATATACGGCGGCTCCTGTATTGGGGGGCCACCGTTGGTCCCGAGGACGCTCGCGCGTACTTCTTTCGCCACTTCACTGCTGCTGCGGAACTAAAGCGGAAGCGAAGTGCCGCCATGGTCCTAAAACAGGGAACCTTCAGCCTGGTCGAGGATCGCATATTTCTTTTTGACGAAGAGGTTGATTGCTTCGTTTACGGTGGACATGTCTTCGTTCTCCGAAAGCGGGATTATCGGAGCATTTTCGACCAGATGAGCGCAGTGTTTAAAAAGGCCAAGAGCGCCGCTGCCGATCTCCACGGGAAGCTTCCGATTTCGAACTTCGCAGAGTTTGAGGCCGCGTGCACGTCGGATTCACGCTTGGCAGACAAGGTAATCGCCGTTCGGGTGCGCCCATATTTCGAGGACCTCGACTACGCGATGGTGAAGCCGGTGATAGACGAGTTCAAGCTCGATGTTCCGACCACCACTGGCTCGAACGGCCAGGTGGAGCTCGTCTTCCGGACTGGTCCGGCCGATCGGTTCCGGATTTTGCGACTCGTGGACGACGACTACCTTCGATCGACGATGACGAAACACCTGTACGAGGTGAATTCGAAGGTCGATCAGTCCTGAGTTGCGGTGCCCAGAGGCTTGAGAGTTTCCGAACGGGTCTCGACCGAAGACCACTCCGAATTCACCGCGCTCGTTGGCGATCTCCTGCCGGCCGCGGCCATCCTGCTGGCGGCCATCGGCGGCCGTAGGCGGGGTCACGCGGAATCATGATGAGCCCGCTACGCGCTGCGATCCTTCGGCCGCCCTTGCTTGACGCGCTCGGCGACGTTGCCTCCATGGGGTCGGGCGTGTTGCAGCAATGCCCGCATCTGCGTCGCTCGCACGACTCGCCGACTCTGGGGAATGTAGACAACAACCTTCTTCATTCCGCCATTATGGCCCGAGTCAGTCTCCGTCTCGCTCGCGTTGCCTCGGTGCGCGGTCAGACGCGGAGTACTGGAACTTCATCGAAGGAAGAGAAATCAGCGTCCTGAGTAACGATGGATACGCCATGCCGCAGTGCGGTTGCAGCGATCCAGGTGTCGTGGCGGCGGAGGCGTCGGCCGCGAGACCGCTCGGCCGATGCGATGCGCGCAAAGCAGCTCGCGGTCTCTGCATCAATTGGAAGCAGGGGATACGTGGCTTGAACGCGCGAGAGGGTGGAGAGCCGAATGGCTCGGGCATCTGGGTCGGTGGCGCGCAATACGCCCAACTCCAGCTCGGCGGCGGTGATCACTGAGACGGCGATCTGCTCGGGAAGCTCGCCAAGCTCTCGACCGGTCTCTTGGGCGATGAAGATCGAGGTGTCGGCGATTGCTCGACTCAATCGTCGAGTTCGGCGCCGCGGACGTCGGCGAGATCGTCCAGCAGGCCGGCGTCGGCGGGTGCCTCGGTCACGATGCGGCGCAGCTCACTGGACGGGATCCAGGGATCGCGATCCTCGACGTGGGGAAGAATGTCGGCGACTGGCCGACGGTTGACCGTCAGCGTCAATCGTTCACCGGCTTCGAGCTCGGAGACCACGGCAGAGGTGGAGTTCCTTAGCTCTCGGATCGAAACCGCTCGCGCCATGTGCACGACTGTAGCACTCTCTGCTACGAAGTGACGATCTGGGGCAACAAATGGGGCAACATGCCCCACAGATCCCAGCCGATCTCCACGTAGTTCGATCTCACGAATTCCGCTTGAACCTAGCTCCAAGTAGTTCAGCCGATCTCCGGCTCAGGCTCATAACCCGAAGGTCGCAGGTCCGAATCCTGCCCCCGCTATCGAACGAAAGCCCCGCGAATACGGGGCTTCGTCGCTTCGAGGAGAGACTGTTGCCGGGTGCGTCCTCGCCGGCCCCTCGTCACGCCCTCGCGGCGCCGAGGAGGGGGTCGACCTGGTTGAGCGTTTCGGTCATGCCTTGCTCCATCCCCATCTCGATCATCTGTTCCATCGACTCGCGGTCGGCGAAGTGGGTTTGGATCGACATCGTCGCGGTGCCGTCGGTCTCGGCGATCGTCACCGTCATCGCCGTCGGGCCTCCGTCGTCCGGCTTGCCCTCGTCGTCGACGGCGTCGTCCTTGATGCGCAGCCGGTGGGGCGGCTCGACCTCCTCGATCCGCCACCAGCCGTGGTGCTTCTCACCGTCCGGGCCGGTCATGAAGTAGGTAGTGCGCGCGCCGACCGTGAGCTCGTGCTCGACGAAGGTCGACGAATGGGAGGGCGGGCTCCACCAGCGCTCCAGCTGGCGCGGATCCGACCACAGCCCCCAGAGTCGCTCGGCATCGGCGTCGAACTTCGCCGTGATCGTCATGGTCAGGGCGTCGATGTCCTTGTCTACGTCGGTGACGGGCATCAGCTGTCTCCTTTGTCGGTTTCGAGGATCTGCTCCATCCGCTCGATCCGGCCACGCCAGTCCGCCTCGAGACGATCGAGTGCGGCGTGGGCGCGCGCGAGGGCGTCGGTCTGCGTGTGGACGATCGACTCGCGACCGACCCGGTGCTTGCTCACCAGCTCAGCCCGCTCCAGCACGGCGACGTGCTTCTGCATCGCCGTCACGCTGATCGGGTGTTCGCGGGCCAGGGCCGAGACCGAGAGCCGGCCCTCGTGGGCGCAACGGAGGATGTCGCGGCGGATCGGATCGGCCAGCGCCCCGAACAGCAGGTCAGTGGCCCCTTCCTCGTCGTGGATCGGTTTCTTATCTACAACCATTTGGTTGTAGATTAGCAGGACGGGGTACGGCGCCGACGCTTGCAAATCGCCATGGCGAGGAGGTCGCGGTCGCCGTCGGCTCGACGCGGTTCACTATGTCCTCGTGATCTCCTATTCCATGAGCCTGTCGGCCGATGGCTACATCGCCGGACCCGACGGAAGCTTCGACTGGGCGGTGCCCAGTCAGGAGCTGCACCGGTTCCACAATGAACGGGCCGCCGCGACCGATGTCCAACTGCTCGGCCGGCGCCTCTACGAGACGATGTTCGTGTGGGACACCGAGGAGTTCTCCGACCCCGCGATGGCGGAGTTCGCCGAGATCTGGCGCCCGCTCGAGAAGATCGTGTTCTCGACCACGCTGACGAGCGTCGAGGGCAGCAACCGCCTGGCCACGGGAACGCTCGAGGAGGAGATCGCCGCGCTCGGGGACCGGAGGATCGCGGTCGGCGGCGCCGGCCTTGCGGCGGAATGCATGCGGCGCGGGCTGATCGACGAGTTCGAGCTGTTCGTTACCCCGATCGTGGTCGGTGGCGGCACGCCGTACTTCCCGCCGGACGTGCACATCGACCTCGAGCTGGTCGAGACCCGCACGTTCGGCGCGACCGTGTACTTGCACTACCGCCGCGGCGGCTAGAGCGTTAACCAGCCGCGGCACGCGCCGGCGGCGTTGGGTTTCAGCTGAGCTGCTCGGCCAGTCCGATGAGGATGCCCTCCGGACCGCGCAGGAAGCAGAGCCGGTAGATGTCCTCGTATTGCGCTATCTCCTCGACGAGCTCGGCACCGTGGTTGCGCAGGCGGGCAACGACATCGTCGATGTCGTCGACGGCGAACATGATGCGGCGTATGCCCAGCGCGTTCGCCGGCGCATTTTCCGGCTCGGCTCTAACCGCCGGCGGCGTGTGGAACTTCGACAACTCCACCCGGCCATGTCCGTCCGGAGTCCGCATCATGGCGATGTCGGCACGGACGTCGTCGAGCCCCACTACGCGGCCCGCCCAGGGCCCCTCGACCTGCGTCTCGCCCTCCAGCTCCATGCCGAGCTCGACGAAGAACGCCTTGGCAGCCTCGAGGTCCTCGACAACGATGAGAACGTTGTCCATCCGCTGAATCGTCATATGCCCGCAGCATAGGGTCTGCAGGCAGGCCCCCAGCTGGCGGAATAGAGGAGCGGTTGTGGGATGCACAACGTGTCGATATCGGCTTCGCTCGTTCGTCGTCTGGGTAGAGGGCGCGGCAGATCGAGCGCCGCCGAACCGACCAAGGAGGAGCGACATGACCGCTACCTAGGAAGGACCCCTCGACTGGCCGGACGCGACCCTTGTGAACGGTGACGCCGTCGACGCCGTCGCTCGGCTCAAGGAGGAGTCCGAGGTGCCGTTGCGCTCGCACGGCAGCCTCTCGATGAACCGAGCGCTGATGGCCGCGGGTCTGGTCGACCGCGTCCAGGTGACGCTCTTCCCTGTGATCACCGGTCAGACCGGACTGGACCCGATCTTCGCGGGTGCGGCCGACTTCGACCTGGAGCTGATCGAGCAGCGGACGCTCGACGGCCACACCCAAGAGCTCGTTTACCGACCCACCCTCCACTGACGCGCAGATAGCATTCAGAGTCGTGCCCGAGTTCGCCTCCCCCGCGGAGCACTACGACCGCTTCATGGGCCGCTACACAGCTCCGCTCGCCCGCGCCCTGGCGGACGAGGTGGGAGTGGCGGAGGGGATGGAGGTGATCGACGTTGGCTGTGGGCCGGGCGGCCTCACCGCCGAGCTGGTGGATCGCGTCGGGGCGCAGAGCGTCGCCGCGGTCGACCCAGCGGAACAGTTCGTCGCCGCCTGCGGCCAGCGCAATCCGGGCGCGGATGTTCGCCAGGGCGTCGCCGAGGCGCTGCCCTGGGAGGACGACGCGTTCGACGCCGCGCTCTCATGCCTGGTGATCGCCTTCATGAATGACGCCGACGCCGGCCTGCGGGAGATGGCGCGAGTGACGAGGCCGGGCGGGAAGCTCGGCGTCTGCATGTGGGACATCGCCGGCGGCGGAATGACGATGCTGCACCTGTTCTGGGGCGCGATGAAGACCGTGAAGCCCGAGGTCGAGGGCGAGCAGCGGCGAGCAGGTACCACGGAGGGCGACATCGCTGAGCGGCTGACGCGTGCCGGACTTCGCGACGTCGCCGGCGGCGCGCTCGAGGTCAGCGTCAATTACTCGGGGTTCGAGGACTTCTGGGAGCCGTTCACATTCGGCGTCGGCCCCGCCGGCCAGGCCTTCAACAGCCTTGACGACGACCAGAAGGCCGCCCTGCGACAGGAGGTTCGCGCCCAGCTGCCCGCGGGCTCGTTCTCCCTCGACGCCCGCAGCTGGTACGCCACCGCGACCGCCTGATCAGGGCTGCGGCCGGTAACGCTTTCCTCCTCCGCGACCAATAAGGGGCATGGAGACAGAGGAAGCGGTGCCCGCGGCATCGAGTTCGCTCAGCCGCAGCCTGCGCGTGGTCGCTGCCCGCGCTCGTGGCGTCGGCCCCGAGCAGATGCTCTGGATCGGCACCGATCCCGACGTGTTCGAGGCGTTTTACCGCGAGCACGTCGAGGACCTGCAGCGGTTTGTCGCCCGCCGGTCGGGGACCGTGAGCGCGCTGCCGATTGACCGCGGAGATCTTTCTCGCCGCGATCGACTCGGCGCACCACTATCGGCCGCGAAGCGGCACGCCGAAGGCGTGGCTCTACGGGATCGCTCGCGCCCTCGTCGCCAACGACCGCCGTCGGCGCGCTCGCGAGCAGGCGCGGTAGGGTCGGCCAATGGCCTACTGGCTGAAGATCGGCTACTTCACCGACTCCCAGGAGGCTGCCCCCGATTACTGGTTGGAGCGGACCTGGGTCAGCGATAGCCCTGGGCGCGTCTCACCCCGATGGGAGAAGTACGAGAGGCCACGCAAGGGAACGGTCTACCCGCCATATGGACCGCAGTACAGGATCGGTGATCGGCTCGTGGTCTACATCACCGAGAAGGGGCTCTGCCCAGCGATCCTCGAGGTCGTTGCCGAGCCTCGTTGGGATCCCGGGTGGGTGGACGTCCAATCAGGCAGGGGAGAGGGCCGGAAATGGGGCGTCGTCACCGATGTGCGCGGCCTTTGGAGTCTGAGCCTCGATGGCGCTCCGCCGATTGAGGACATTGGAGTCGCCAGAGCGCGGATACAGCGGCAGGGGCATATCTCGCTCGACGACCAGGAGTACGAGGCCGCGGAGGGACTTATCGCAAAGCGTCGGACCAGCAGACGGCGCAAAGGCCAGCCTGAGAACGCCCATGTGCCGATAGAGGTCGCCAACTCCGAGGAATATGAGATCACGCGTCCCGAGTCACGGAGGGGGGCGGTGCGTCGTGAGGCGAGGCTGGTACGCGACTACGCCTCCCTCCTTGAAACGGGCGGTGATGAGGTTGTTCGCAACAAGCTCTTGCCCTCTGGCTCGTCGCACGCGCTGTACAGCGATGTCTACAACGCGACTCGGAATCACCTGATTGAGGCCAAGGCGGGGATCGGCCGGGGCGATGTTCGGATGGCGATTGGGCAACTCGCTGATTACGGGCGGTTTGTTCCTCAGGGCACTCATCGGGCGGTCTTGCTCGATGCGAAGCCGCAGCCCGACCTACTGGCACTTCTCGACTCACAGGAGATTGCGGCCATCTGGCGCAACGGCGAAGGTTTTGCAGACAACGCGGGCGGCCGATTCGCGTGAATGTGAGCACGCTGCTCTCGCCACGGAAACTTACGGACGAACTTGTCGCGGCATTGGAGGGCGCAGATCTAAGTGTTCCGTCCGATTTCGAGGCAGGGTCACGGCCGATGCTGATGCGCATCGACGGACAGTCCTTTCGGGTCTTCCTCTGGAACATCACCCCTGGCGGGGCGACCAGGAGCGAGGAGGAGTATCGAGTTCAGACCAGGCGCCCGGCCAGCGTCCCTCTGCTCGTTCCCAGGCGCCGCACGCTCGTGCTCGGCTATCACGACGCCCTTGACGTCTTCGCCGGATGGGACCCACGCTCCCATCCGAACCCCGGCACGTCGTCCTCGCTGCAGGTTCCGCTCTCGTCGCTACAGGAAGCGGCGGTCGAAGGGATTGCGTCGCGGACTAGGAAAGTCAGCAAGGGGACGGAGGTCGTCATCGCCTTCAGCCCGGCTGCGATCGGAACCTATCTCGAGATTGCGCCCAGCTTGCCGTCCCCCCGGACCAGCGAAAAAGATATGAGGGCCTGGGCACGCGCCGGCAGCGGTGAAGAGGCGCTGGAGAAGGACTTGCCGAGGGGCCGTGTTCGCCGCGAGGTGATTCGGCAGGTCAGGGAGAAAGTCCGCGATCAGCGCTTCCGCTCGGGCGTCAATCATGCCTATCGTGGCCGCTGCGCCTTCTGCGGCCTTGGCGTGGGCCTGATCGAAGCTGCGCACATCCACGGAGTGAAAGAGGGAGGACCGGACGAGATCGACAACGGGCTTTGTGTGTGCCCAACCCACCACCTTGCCTTCGACCGGGGGCTGCTTCTGGTCGGAGAGGGGGGAACGATCGAGGTCAATCGACAGCGCCTGAAGGAACGTGGAGCTAGCCCCGCGGAGATCGCCGCTCTCAAGTCTGGGCTCTTCCGAGTGCTGAAGGTCCCCGTCGCCAAGAAGTGGCGCCCCGCTTCCGTCCGTCTCACTGCTCACCGCGAGCGCTGGCTTTCTCGTTAGCTCCGAATCGTCGGGATGCACGGGCGGCGGGGCAGAATTTCAGTCCATGCCGCCTCGTACAGTCATGGCTTCATGGCTCCGGGGATCCCCGTCATCGACCTCTTTGCCGGTGCCGGTGGCTTGAGCCTGGGTGCGGTTGATGCCGGCTGTGAGGTGCGGCTGTCGGTGGACAACGACGAGATGTCGTGCCGGACGGTCGAGGCCAACCCCGAGTTCTTGGGCGGTGAGGTCGAGTGCGCTGACGTGGCCGAGCTCAGCGGGGCGGATCTGCGCCGGCTGGCGGGGCTCGAAGACTCCGATCCGCTGCTGATTGTCGGCGGGGCGCCGTGCCAGCCGTTCTCGAAGGCCGCCTACTGGGTCGAAGCCGGGGACGAGGCGGCCTACCGGCGGGCGCGGGCGGCGGGGGGCGCGGCGGAGAAGCCGCCGCCACCGGAGTTCGCGCGGCCGGATGAGCGGCGCACGCTGGTGGAGGAGTTCTGGCGGCTGGTGCGGGAGGCCGACGCCGATGGCTTTGTCTTCGAGAACGTGCGCAGCATCACCCATCCGCGCAACAAGCCCGTGCTGGAAGCGCTCGAACGGGCCGCTCGCGCCCGCGGCTACAAGCTTCAATATGTCGCCGCCAACGCGGCTGAGTACGGCGTCCCACAGCGCCGGCAGCGGGTCTTCCTGCTCGGCTCCAAGCTGCGCCGGCCGGACGCCCCGGAGCGAACCCACGCTGCCCCCGAGGTGGCCGCGGATGAAGGCAAGCAGCCCTTCGAGGTGGTGGGGCCGGCGCTCGCTCCCTTCGCGGGCAAGGAGTTCTTCGAGCCCGAGGAGGTGGTCGAGGGCCGCTGGGCCGAGCACCTGAAGACGGTCCCGGCAGGCGGCAACTACAAGGCCCACACGGCCTGGGGCGGTCATCCCAGCCCGACCTGGGAGACGGAGACCCGTTACTGGAACTTCCTGCTCAAGCTCAGCCCCAAGCTGCCTTCCTGGACGGTCAACGCCTCGCCGGGCCCCTGGACCGGTCCCTTCCACTGGAAAACCCGGCGGCTGCGCACGCCGGAGCTGGCGGCCCTGCAGACCTTCCCGGTGGGCTATCGGTTCGAGGGCTCGCGCCGCGAGCGGGTGCGGCAGATCGGTAACGCCGTGCCGGCTCTGCTCGGGCAGCGAGTGGTGGAAGCGGCAGCGGCCGCGCTTGAGGTCGGTCAAGAGAGCCGTCAGCTGACCGCCGCATGAAGGCCGTCAGCCTCTTCTCGGGCTGCGGCGGCCTCGACCTCGGCCTGGAGCGGGCGGGCTTCGACGTTGTCTTCGCCTCTGACATCGACCCCTACTGCGCCGCCAGCTATGAGCTCAACTTCCCCGGTGTGCCGTTCTACGAGGGGACCGCGGGCGACCTGACCAAGGATCTGCTCGCGAAGGTCTCGAAAGGGGCGACACTCGGCCAGATAGACCTGCTCGCCGGCGGCCCGCCCTGCCCGCCGTTCTCGAAGTCGCGCTTCTACCGGACCGAGAAGCCGCGGGCCCTGGAGGACGCGGTGGGGGAGGAGACGATCAACGCCTACCTCACGGTTCTGGAGGCGGTCCGCCCTCGCGCGTTCCTGCTGGAGAACGTTGCGGGCCTCGCCTACAAGGTGCACGAAAGCGCGCTCGACCTGATCATCGGCACCGCCGAAGGCCTTGGCTACGAGATCTCCAGCGAAGTCGTGAACGCCGCCGACTACGGGGTGCCGCAGATGCGAGAGCGGTTCTTCGTCGTCGGCATGCTCGGCGGCAGCTTCGAGTTCCCCGAGCCCAGCCACGCGAAGCAGCCGGGCAGCCCCGAGAACGTCGATCTCCTGCCCTGGGTGACGGCGGGAGAGGAAATCGGCGACCTCGACACCGAGGAGAACGCGGACGACACCGGTCACTTCGCCGGCGGCAAGTACCACGACCTGCTGAAGGAGATCCCACCCGGCGACAACTACCTCTACTTCACCGCCAAGCGCGGCCACCCGAACCCCCAGTTCGAGTGGCGCAAACGCTACTGGTCGTTCCTGCTCAAGCTGAGCCCGGACCTGCCCTCCTGGACGATCCAGGCGCGTCGCTCCAACAACATGGGGCCGCTGCACTGGCGCAACCGGATCCTGCGGATCAAGGAGGTCATGCGGCTGCAGACGTTCCCGGACGACTGGCAGCTGAGCGGGACGATCGAGCGCCAGTGGCGCCAGGTCGGCAATGCGGTTCCGCCGCTTTTGGCGGAGCGGCTGGGAGCAGCTCTGTCCGAGCAGCTGGGCATGGTTGAGAGCCATGACCAGCGGCAAGCAGCCTGAGCTCCCCCTCGACCTTCCCGACCCCCCGGCGATGCCGGCCAAGAAGCATCTGCCGGAGGCGCTCGAGTTCGCGCCCAAGCCGCTGCAGCGAGGCGGCGGCCTGCAGGGGCTGCTGGCCGAGGTCGACCGCAGCCGCCCCGACCTGGCGAAGCTGAAGGAGGCGATCCGCAAGCGCTTCTTCAAGGACTCCGCGCCCAAGCAGAAGGAACCCGCGAAGCGACTCAAGGTGCAGACGACGCTCGCCTACAACTCCCTGCTGGGCGCCTGCAAATACGGCCTCGTCGATCGCGCGACCCTGCGGCTGACCGACCTCGGCCGCGAGGTGCTCGATTGCGACGACGACCAGGAGCGCCACGACCTCCTCGCTCGCCACATCATCAGGAACCTGTACGGGCTCGAGGTGCTGATGGCGATTCGCGAGATGCAGGCAGCGGGCTCGAAGGTGGACAAGAACACCCTGCAGGCCTACCTGGAGCAGATGGGCTTCGCGCTGCCGCGGGCGACTGCCAACCACCTCAGGTTCCTGCTCTGGCTGCGGCAGGCCGGGGTCCTGCCGGAGAAGGGATACGAGATCTCCGAGGAAGCCGTCGAAGCGATCGCCGGAATCTCGCTCAATGCCGCCGACGAGTGGTCGGTGCTGACCAACGAGCAGCAGGCCTTCCTCCGGGTCCTGCGCGAGAAGGCGATGTTCGAAGGGGAAACGCCGATTCCCGCCAAAGCCCTCTTCGATGCCGTCGAGGATGAATATGGCCCGATCTTCCGGCGGCCGGACCAGCTCGCGGCGACCATCCTCAATCCGCTCGCCGAGGCAGGCTGGATCGCTCGCGCCGGGGCCGGCAAGTCCGGTCGGGGCGGCAAGTCCGGCCGGGTCGCTGCGACCGCGAAGCTGCTGGAGATCGAGCCGGACCTGCTGCCGTCCGGCGACGGCCTCGGCATTCCCGCGGATCTGCGAGCGAACCTGCAGACGCCGCCGGAGCAGATCTACCGGGACCTCGGCTCGTCCAACACCCATGTAAAGGGGGTGGCGCTGGAGCTGCTAGCTCTGCGGATGGCAAACGACCTCTCGCTGACCGCGGTGAAGATGCGTGAGCGCAGCGCCAGCACCGGCGGCGCCGAGGTCGATCTGATCGCCGACGCCGCCCACCTGCATTTCTCGCGCTGGCTGCTGCAGTGCAAGAACACGAAGACGATCACGGTGGCCGCCCTGGCGAAGGAGGTGGGGATGGCGGTCCTGCTGAAGGCGAGCGTGATCGTGATCGTTACCACCGGCCGGATTCCCTCCAGCGTCGACACCTACGCCCGGGAGCTGGCGCTGAGCTCATCGCTGCAGGCGATTCTCGTCGACGGCGCGCTGCTCGAGCGCTATCGGAAGGGAGGCCCCGACGTCCTCCGCAGGCATTTCAAGGAAGCGGCTGAGAAGACGCTCGCGGTGAAGCTGCCGCAGGTCGTGCGCGAGGTCGGTGAGGCCTGAGCTCGGCGAGCAGCGCGGCGACCCGCGCCGCGGCCACCTCGGGCTCGTCGTGCTCCCAGACCCTGACCACGGTCCAGCCGCCTTCGCGCAGCGCGGCGTCGTAGCGGCGGTCGCGCTCGACGTTGAGCTGGAGCTTCGCGTTCCAGTACTGGCTGTTGCGCCGAGGGCTGGTGCCGTGCTCGGGGCATCCGTGCCAGAAGCAGCCGTCGATGAACAGCGCGAGCTTGGCTCGCGGGAAGACGACGTCGGGGCGGATCGGCCGGCCCTGCGCCGGCACCCGAATCGGGTGGTCGACTCGAAAGCGAAGGCCCAGGGCGAAGAGGGCGGACCGGACTCGCTTCTCGGGCCGGGTGTCGCGCCGGCGGTTGCCCTGCATCGTGGCGCGCACCGCCAGGCTGGAGGCCTTGGGAGGGGTTGGCAGCCGCTCGATGTCTCGAATCTAGCTGGGGCAGCAAACAGGGCGATGCGCCCTGCGGATTTCAGCCCCGGTCAAGGCGCCGGGAGGTAGGTGAGGAGGACCACTCCCGAGTCGAAGCGCTTGACCTCGTCGAGCTGCATCCGGACGGTTCCCCGGTCGCCGAGCACGTGGACGTTTCCCTCACCCCAGATGATCGGGTTCAGGTAGACCTCGTACTCGTCGATCAGGCCCTTCTCGGCGAGGGCGTAGGCGAACTCGCCGCTGCCGTGCATGAAGAGGTCACCGTCGACCTCGTCCTTCAGCTTTGGGATCGAGTCCTCGAGGTTCCCCTCGAGCAGGGTCGCGTTCCACCCGAGATCGCCGGACAGGGTTTTGGACCCGACGTACTTCCGCATCGAGTTGACCATGTCCGCCCATTTGCCGGATTGGCTCGGCCAGTATCCCGCCAGGCCCTCGTAGGTCTTGCGGCCCAGCACCAGCCCGCTGGATCTCGCCTGACGCTCGAACGAGTAGTCGGCGTGGTCACCGCCGGGCTGCACCCACTCGCCGACCGGGTCGATGACCCCGTCGATGGTGGCCTGCGTTGATGCGATCAGCTTTCCCATCTCGATTCTCCTTCGGTCACGGAGCTCCCTTTGAGTCCCCTCTACCCATGCGACGAATGGGGACACGCGGATTCGACACGCTCTAAGCTCGATTCATGGCAGCGATGGCATCACTTCGGATTCGGTTCGGTGGATCGTCCTGCTGGCTGCTGATCAGCGCGACGCTGGCGCTGGCAATCGCGGTGCTCGTGCCGGCGAGGGCGGATGCCTTTGGCACCTTCGCCAACGGTGTGCTCACGGTCAGTGGCGGCGAGGGAAAAATCGTCCCTCGCTGCGCGAGTGACGGCGAGATCACCGTCAGCGGCGTTTTCGTCGACAACGGTCCGGCGTACTGCCGCGACTTGAGGCGAATCGAGGCTTCGTCGTCCATATCCACCCTCTTCGACTTCTCGCAGCTGCCCGACGATCTCGGCGGCGGCCAGGGGCCGATCGAGATCCACGCCGTCTCCACGGTGAGCGACCCGACCGAATTCGGCGACAAGTTCATCGGGGCTCCGGGGCACATCAACGTCTTCGACGCCGGGCTCGGCTTCGACTCCATCGCCGGCGGCAACCTCAACGACAGCCTTAGTGGCGGCGCCGACAGCGACAAGATCGAAGGCGGGCGCGGAAACGACATTCTCTACGGCGGTACCGGCGCGGACAAGCTGCTCGGCGGGCCCGGCCGCGACACCCTGAAGGGCGGCAGCGGGAGCGACAAGCTGGTCGGCGGTCCCGGCAGGGACATCGAAAAGCAGTAACGCGCGTCGTGCGGTTCACGCGTTTGGAGCTGGAGGAGTTTCGCGGCTGCGAGGTCGACGATCTCGTCGGACCGGGGCTGAGGCTGCTGTTCGTCGGCATCAACCCGGGCCTGTGGACGGCCGCGGTCAAGACCCATTTCGCGCATCCCACCAATCGCTTCTACCCGGCGTTGGCTGCGGCCGGCATCACCGAGTACGAGGTCGACCGGGTTGCCGGGATGACCGCTGCCGATCGCGCGCATCTTCTCGCGCGGGGCGTCGGCATCACCAACCTGGTGCGGCGGGCGACCGCGCGCGCCTCCGAGCTCTCACGCGAGGAGCTCTGCGAGGGCAGCGCGCGGCTGCAGCGGTTCGTCGCCGATCACCGGCCTGCGGTCGTCGCGATCGCCGGCGTCACCGCCTACCGCGACGCGTTCGGCGAGCGCGGCGCGGCCTTGGGCCGCCAGCCGGACACGCTCGACAGCGCCAGCCGCTGGTCCGGCGCGGGGCTCTGGGTGGTCCCCAACCCGAGCGGGCTCAACGCCCACGAGACGGCCGTGACGCTCGCCGCCGCCTACGCGGCGCCGGCCGCCGAGGCCGGCGTCATCGCCGCTAGGCCGTGAGCCGGACCGGGAGCGTTTTGAGCTGGTTCAGGAAGGCCGACTCGACGAAGGTCGGCTTGCCGTCGAGGGTCATGTCCGGGTAACGGGCGAGGGTCTCCTCGATGAGGATCTTCAGCTCGAGCCGGGCCAGCGCCGTGCCGAGGCAGAAGTGGCGACCGCCGGCGCCAAAGGCCTGGTGGTCCGGATTGCGGTGGACGTCGAAGCGGTCGGGGTCCTCGTAGCGGCCGGCGTCCCGATTCGAGGACGCGTACCACATCACCACCTTCTCGCCCTGCTTGATCTCTTGCCCGTTGAGAACGGTGTCCTTGGTCGCTGTGCGGCGGAAATGGGCGAAAGCGGGAAACATGCGCAGTGACTCCTCGACCACGCCGGGAATCAAAGCCGGGTCATCGAGGACGAGCCGGCGCTGCTCGGGGTCTTCCAGCAGCGCCCGCATGCCGCTGCAGTAGGTCGCCTTGGTGCTGTCGTTGCCGGCGGCGACGAGGAGGAAGAAACCCATCACGATCTCGTGCTCCTCGAGCCGCTCGCCTTCGACCTCGGCATCGACGAGGACCGTGGTGAGGTCGTCGGTCGGGTTCTCGCGTCGCTCGGCGATCATCGTGCTGCAGCGGGCGAAGATTTCAGTGACCGCTTTCTCGATCACGGCTTCGATGCTGTCGGGGCCGTCCGGGCTGTAGTCCGGGTCACTCGCCGCCAGGGCCGTGTTCATCAGCTCGGCCCAGGCCGCGTCGTCCTCCTCGGGGATCCCCATGAAGCTGCCGATCACCCGCGAGACCGCGGGCTGGGCGACGTCGGTGACGAGGTCGCACGTCTCGCGGCCCTCGAGGCGGTCGAGCACGTCGACGACGATCTTGCGGATCGACTCCTCGTGGGCGGCGATTCGCTTCGGCGTGAAGCCGGCCTGGAAGAGGGCCTTGAGGCGGTCGTGCTTGGGCGGGTCCATGCCGATGAACATCGCCCGCGCCAGCTCGATCGGGAAGACCTCGTCGATCGCGACGACGCCGCCGAGTTCGGAGGAATAGGTCTCCCAGTCACGGCTGACCGCATGGACGTCGTCGGCCGTCGTCACCGACCAGAAGCCCGCGGCCTCCGGCAGCTCGGTGACTTTGGAGGTCCAGTGAACCGGGCAGCGCTCGCGCATCCGCTCGAACAAGGCGTGGGGTGGACCGTCGACCCAGTGCTTGCGCTCGAGCACGAGCTCGTCCTCGAGACTCGCCTTCGCACTCTTCGCTTGCTCGGCCACTGCCACGGATACTACTGGCCGTCTGGCCAGTTTCCGGGTCGCAGAGCGGACCGTGGCGGAACCGGTAAACGTTCATCGCAACTTGAGCCCATATCTACACAAGCGTTTTCCGGCCCTGGCCGAGACCCTTCCCCATCTGGCGCTGTCCGAGCGCCCGACGCCCGTTCGGGAGCCGGCAGGCCTTGGCGTCTGGGTGAAGGAAGACGGCAGCTTCGGCTCGGGTGGCTGGGGCGGCAACAAGGTGCGCAAGCTCGAGTGGCTGATCCCCGATGCCCGGCGCCGCGGCCGCCGCTCGATCCTTACCTTCGGCGGCCTCGGCACGAACTGGGGGCTGGCGACCGCGCTCTATGGCCGCGAACACGGTCTCGAGACGGCGCTGGCGCTTGTCGACCAGCCGATCGACGACCACGTCAGGGCCCAGCTCGCCCGACTCGAGGCCTCGGGGGCGCGCATCCACCGCACCCACACGAAGGCGCGCACGGTGGCGATCTTGCCGTGGCTGCTCGCCCGCAACGCCCGCGCCGGCCGACCGCCGTACCTGTTGCCGGCGGGTGGTTCCTCGCCGGTCGGAGCGCTCGGCTATGTCGAGGCGGCGCTGGAGATCGCCGCCCAGGTCGAGGACGGCGCGCTGCCCGAGCCGGCGCACGTCGTCGTCCCGGTCGGCACCGGCGGTACCGCGGCCGGCCTCGCGCTCGGTTTCCAGCTCGCCGGCCTGCGCACCCGCGTCGTCGGGATCGTGGTCAACGACCAGCTCCGCCTCGACCCGCCGGTGTTCGCCCGCCTCGCGCGGCGCACTGCCGAGCTGCTGGAGCGCCGTGGAGCGCGCCTCGGCCGGCTCGAGCTCGGGCCGGACATGCTCGACCTGACCCGCGAGGAGATCGGCGCGGGCTACGGTCATCCGACTGAGGCCGCCACGCGCGCCGCCGCTCTTGCCGCCGAGGAGCGGCTCTCGCTCGATCCCGTCTACACGGCGAAGGCGATGGCCGGCCTGCTGGCGCTGCGCCGAGAGGGCCGCCTGGGTGACCCGGTGCTGTTCCTGCACACCGACGGGCCGCGTCAGGACCGTGGCGCCGGTGCGGCAGTGACTCCCTAGCCTTGCGGCATGGCCACGAGGAAGGACACGCGGGCGCCTGCGCCGCACGCCGCCGACAGCCACGACCTGATCCGCGTGCAGGGCGCGCGCGTGAACAACCTCAAGGACGTCAGCGTCGAGATCCCGAAGCGGCGGCTGACGGCGTTCACCGGCGTCTCCGGCTCCGGCAAGAGCTCGCTGGTCTTCGGCACGATCGCCGCCGAGTCGCAGCGGCTGATCAACGAGACCTACAGCGCCTTCGTCCAGGGCTTCATGCCGGCGCTGGCCCGGCCCGAGGTCGACGTGCTCGACGGGCTGACGACGGCGATCCTCGTCGACCAGGAGCGGATGGGCACCGATGCCCGCTCCACGGTCGGCACCGCCACCGATGCCACGCGATGCTGCGCATCCTCTTCAGCCGGCTCGGCAAGCCCCGGATCGGCTCGCCCAACGCGTACTCCTTCAATGTGGCCTCGGTCCAGGCGTCCGGGATGCTCAAGAAAGGCGACGGGAAGTCCGAGCGGGTGAACTTCTCCCGCACCGGTGGGATGTGCCCGCGTTGCGAGGGCCGGGGCTCGGTGACCGACTTCGACCTGTCCCAGCTCTACGACGAGAGCAAGTCGCTCAACGAGGGCGCGCTGACGATCCCCGGCTACAGCATGGACGGCTGGTACGGCCGCATCTTCCGCGGCTGCGGCTTCTTCGACCCGGACAAGCCGATCCGCAAGTTCACCAAGGTAGAACTCAAGGACCTCCTTTATAAGGAGCCGACCAAAATCAAGGTCGACGACATCAACCTGACCTACGAAGGCCTGATCCCGAAGATCCGCAAGTCGTTCCTTTCCAAGGACGTCGACGCGCTGCAGCCGCACATCCGCGCCTTCGTCGAGCGGGCGGTGACGTTCACGACCTGCCCGGAGTGCGACGGCACCCGCCTCAGCAAGGAGGCCCGCTCGTCGAAGATCAAGGGGATCAACATCGCCGATGCCTGCGCGATGCAGATCACCGACCTGGCCGAGTGGGTCGGCGCCGTCAAGGAGAAATCGGTGGCGCCGCTGGTGGCGGCCCTGCACCTCACCCTCGACTCGTTCGTCGAGATCGGGCTCGGCTACCTCTCACTCGAGCGTCCCTCGGGCACGCTCTCGGGCGGCGAGGCGCAGCGCACCAAGATGATCCGCCAGCTCGGGTCCTCGCTGACCGACGTCACCTACGTCTTCGACGAGCCGACGATCGGGCTGCATCCGCACGACATCGCGCGGATGAACGAGCTGCTGCTGCAGCTGCGCGACAAGGGCAACACGGTGCTGGTCGTCGAGCACAAGCCGGAGGCGATCGCGATCGCCGACCACGTCATCGACCTCGGTCCGCGGGCGGGGGTCGACGGCGGGGAAGTGGTGTTCGAGGGCAGCATCGAGGGGCTGCGTGAGAGCGACACGATCACCGGGCGGCATCTCGACGACCGGGCCTCGCTGAAGCCTTCGGTGCGGGAGCCGACGGGGGCGCTGGAGGTGCGCGGTGCCGGCACCAACAACCTGCAGGACGTCGACGTCGACATCCCGCTCGGTGTGCTGGTGGTGGTGACCGGCGTGGCCGGCTCGGGCAAGAGCTCGCTGATCGACGGCTCGGTGTCGGGGCGGGAGGGGGTGGTGTCGGTCGACCAGGCCGCGATCCGCGGCTCGCGGCGGAGCAACCCGGCGACCTACACCAAGCTGCTCGATCCGGTCCGCAAAGCGTTCGCCAAGGCCAACGGCGTCAAGCCGGGGCTGTTCAGCGCCAACTCCGACGGCGCCTGCCCCAACTGCAACGGCGCCGGCGTCGTCTACACCGACCTGGCGATGATGGCCGGCATCGCCACTACCTGCGAGGAGTGCGAGGGCAAGCGGTTCCAGGCCGAGGTGCTGGAGTACAAGCTTGGCGGCAGGGACATCAGCGAGGTGCTGGCGATGCCGGTCAGCGAGGCCGAGGAATTCTTCGGCAGCGGCAAGGCAGCGATCCCCGCTGCCCACAAGGTCCTGCAGCGGCTCGCCGACGTCGGGCTCGGCTACCTCGGCATCGGCCAGCCGCTGACCACGCTCTCCGGCGGCGAGCGGCAGCGGCTCAAGCTGGCCACCCAGATGGCCGGGAAGGGCAGCGTCTACGTCCTCGACGAGCCGACCACCGGCCTCCACCTCGCCGACGTCGAGCAGCTGCTCGGCCTGCTCGACCGGCTGGTCGACTCCGGCAAGTCGGTGATCGTGATCGAGCACCACCAGGCGGTGATGGCGCACGCCGACTGGATCATCGACCTCGGCCCCGGCGCCGGCCACGACGGCGGCCGGATCGTCTTCGAGGGCACGCCCGCCGACCTGGTTGCCGCCCGCTCCACCCTCACCGGCGAGCACCTGGCGGGCTACGTCTGCAGCTGACCGAGGCCAAGCCCCGGGGAGCAACCCCTTGGTTTCGAGTGTGCCCTCGTGCATCGCCCCCCATTAGGGAACGGGCGCAGTTGCCTATGGAATCGGCGTAGTTGTTCTAATGGTTACTGGCGATATAGCCTCCCGGGCGCAGGTTTCCAGTCAGCCTTGTCCAGAAGGAGCGCCAAATGTCGCCCCGTACCAGCTCCATCGTGATTGCAGTGCTCGGCACGGCACTTGCGGCCCTTGCCATCTTCACGGTGATTCAGATCAACAGCCTGGATTCGAAGATCGGTGACCTCGAAGACTCGACCGCCGGCCTTGAAAGCTCGGCCGCCTCGGGCGGTGAGAACACCGCATCGGAAATCAAAGACCTGTCGGCTGGCTTGAAGAAGCTCCGTGCTTGCCTGCCCGAGATCCAGAACGAGATCAACGGGCTTTCGGTCGAAATCGAAAACACCTTTGCCTACATCGAAAACAACTCGCAGGTTTCGTCTTACTGCCAGCCGGTGGTGTATCCAGAAACCGGTGTCGCGGGCGAGTAGATGTTCCGGGCCTTCCTTGCCTGCATCGCGACCGCGGTTGCGCTTTCCGCAGGCGTGGCGACCGCCGCGACGCCGGCGGGGCCGCGGCTGGCGCTCGTCAAGCTGGGCGCCAAGCCGTTTCCGCTTGAGCTCCTGACCGTCGGTCCGAGCGGTGGCCACCCGTTGCGTCTGGAAGGGGGCGGCCTGCGCTCGCGGCCGGTGCTGGATGTCTTCTCGCCGATCTCGTGGTCGCCGGACGGGAAAAGGGTCGCTTTCAGCGGGATCATCGGCTCCCGCAATGGAGATGACCATGAGGCGATCAGGAGGATCTTCATCGTGCGCGCCGATGGGAGCGGCCTGCATGCGATCCGCGGGACCAACGGTGCGATCGGACCCATCTTCTCTCCGGACGGGCGCACGGCTGCCTTCACTCGTACCGTCGAACGCGAGACGCGGACGACTGTTGGCGGGAAGCTGAGGCCGGAAGGCTTCGCGGGCTCGAGCATCTGGACCGTTGACCTCCCGTCCGGGGTGCGGCGCCAGCTGACCCCGTGGCGAGACGGGCTCGCGTACACCGCCTCGTCGTTCTCGCCCGACGGCTTGACGTTGCTGGCGACATATGAAGACAGCCGGCTCATCTACGAACCCCAGCCAGTGGCGCTGGCGCTGGATGGGAGCGGGATGCGGCGCCTTCTCAACGACGGCTCGACCCCGGTGTACTCGCCCGACGGTTCTGAGATCGCCCTGACCCGGCGCATCAGGGGATACGGCGAAGACCCGGAGGAAGACAGCGATCTCTACGTCATCAACGCCGATGGCACAAACCTGCGCCGGCTCACCCATACGCCTGGTCGCGCTGAGCTCTCTCCCAGCTGGGATCCGTCCGGCGAGCGCCTGGCCTACGTTCGGTATGCGGCCGCCAGGACGGAAGCGGCGGCCTTCGGGGTCGGTGACGCCCTCATGCAGGTCAACGCCGACGGCACCTGCCAGAGCACGGTGGCCTCCTCGCCCCGTGCCGCCTTCTACACGCCCGTCTGGCAGCCCGGGCCCGGTCGTGAGGCGGGGCGGATCGAGTGCCAGCGAGGCGGTTGAGAGTGCGCCGCGTGATCCGACTGGCGCTGGGGGCGGGGGTTCTGGCGAGCCTGCTGGTGACAGCGGCCGCGGCCGCTTCGACGCCGGCGGGGCCGCGCCTTGCGGTCGTCAAGCAGACGTGGAATCCGATGCGGTCCACGCTCCTCACCGTCAGCCCCGATGGCAGTGCGCCCCTGCGGCTGGCCGGCGGACAGAGAAAGAGCGGCCCGGTGGACTCGCTTACGATCGCGCCACTCTCCTGGAATCCGGAAGGCACCGAGGTCGCCTACACCGGCCTCGCTGATTTCTTCCTGGCCCGGGCAGATGGGAGCGGGGCGTATCCGGTCAACGCGGCCGGCGCCGAGTCACCTCTGTTTGCGCCGGACGGCCACACGATCGCCTTCTCGCGGGGCTCGACGATTTGGACCATCGACCTGGTCGACGGGGCGCAGCGCCGGCTGACGCCATTGCGGCGCGGGCTCCAATACATCGCCTCCTCGTTCTCCCCCGACGGGACGACGCTGCTGGCTACCCGTTTCGACACCAACCGCACCGGCGGTGGGGAACCGGTGGCCTTGCATCTGGACACCGGCGGCGTGACCCGTCTCCTCGTCAACGGCCTCGAACCGGTCTACTCGCCCGATGGCACGGAAGTCGCGCTCTTCCGCAACTTTGGGCAGCACGGAATCAGCGATCTCTTCGTCCTGAACGTGGCGAGCGGTTCCCTGCGCCGGCTGACCCGCACACCGCAGGAGGATGAGCTCGTTGCGAGCTGGGACCCGTCAGGCGAGCGAATCGCCTTCGCCCGGTTCCGTGAACGCCACTACGACTGGGCCAACTCGATCGTCCAGATCAACGCCGACGGCACCTGCGAGAGAGAGGTCATCGCGCAGAGGAGGGCCGTCTTCTACAGCCTGGCCTGGCAGCCCGGCCCAGGCCGCGAGGCCAGACGGATCGCCTGCTAGGCGATCGCCGAAGCAGCGTCACCGCGGCACTCGCATATCGACCGAGTACCAATTTTGGAGGGTTCGGCGCCCCCGCAAAAGTTGTGTAGAACTCGCCGAGTTTCTCAAGTGTGCCAGTCACAAATATTGGTCGATCGCGGATGAACTTCCGCCCCATGGTCCCTGTGCGCCTCCTGGTGATGGCGGCGCTGCTGGCGCTTGCCTTGACCGGCTTCTCCGCCGAGCGGGCCGCCGCGGCCCCGTGCGATCCACCGATCTCCAACGTGATCGCCTGCGAGA
The DNA here is from genome assembly GCA_963702065.1 of uncultured Solirubrobacterales bacterium. GTDB lineage: Bacteria > Actinomycetota > Thermoleophilia > Solirubrobacterales > 70-9 > VRUE01. Next base: position 1,850,567 of record OY969705.1, on the reverse strand, counting down.
ACTCGAAGCCGGGCAATCCTCCCAGCGAATGGGATGTCAGCGGCTCGGGGGACCCGAACATCCAGGGCTTCACCACCGACATCAGCGCCGACCAGGGGCAGACGGTCCGCTTCAAGGTCAAAACGCCCTCGAGCAAATACCGCCTCGACATCTACCGGATGGGCTATTACGCCGGCAACGGCGCGCGCAAGGTCGCGACGGTCCAGCCCTCGGTCTCCTTGCCGCAGTCCCAGCCGGCCTGTCTGACTCAGTCCGCCACCGGACTGGTCGACTGCGGCAACTGGGCTCAGTCGGCCTCCTGGGCCGTGCCCGCCGACGCCGTCTCCGGCATCTACTTCGCCAAGCTCGTGCGCGAAGACGTCGGTTCTTCAGAAGGCAGCCACATCATCTTCGTCGTCCGCGACGACGACGGGCACTCCAACCTCCTCTTCCAGACCTCCGACACCACCTGGCAGGCCTACAACAGCTACGGCGGCAACAGTCTCTACGAGGGTGGCCCCGGTGCCAATCCGGGCCGCGCCTACAAGGTTAGCTACAACCGCCCCCTCACCGTCCGCGGCCCGATCCCCGAAGACTCGCCGTTCAACGCCGAGTACCCGATGGTTCGCTGGATGGAGCGCAATGGCTACGACGTCAGCTACTCGACCGGGGTCGACACCGATCGCCGCGGGGCCGAGATCCTCGAGCACAAAGCCTTCCTCTCGGTCGGCCACGACGAGTACTGGTCGGGCACCCAGCGCGCGAACGTCGAAGCCGCCCGCGCGGCCGGCGTCAACCTCGCCTTCTTCAGCGGCAACGAGATCTTCTGGAAGACGCGCTGGGAAAACAGCATCGACAGCTCCAGCACCGATCACCGCACCCTTGTCTCTTACAAGGAGACCCACGCCAACGCCAAGATCGATCCGACCGCTGCCTGGACCGGGACCTGGCGCGATCCACGCTTCAGCCCGCCCGCCGACGGTGGCCGCCCCGAGAACTCGCTCAGCGGCACGATCTTCATGGTCAACTCCGGTACCACCGCGATCGAAGTCCCCGCCGCGGACGGCAAGATGCGGCTCTGGCGCAAAACGAACATCGCCTCGCTGGCGCCGGGCCAGACGGCGACGCTCTCCGCGGGAACGCTCGGCTATGAGTGGGACGAAGAGCTCGACAACGGCTTCCGTCCCGCCGGCCTGATCGATCTCTCCACGACTACGTCCAACGTGTCCCAGAAGCTGCTCGACCAGGGCTCCAGCTACGGCCCCGGCACCGCGACCCACCACCTGACGCTCTACCGCGCCGCCAGCGGTGCCTTGGTCTTCGGCGCCGGCACGATCCAGTGGTCCTGGGGACTGGACGGAAGCCACGATCGCGGCGGCTCGACCGTGGACGCGCGGATGCAGCAGGCCACCGTCAACATGCTGGCCGACATGGGTGTGCAGCCCGGCACCCTCCAGGCCGGCCTGTCCGCGGTGACCAAAACCACCGACACCCAGGCGCCCGCAACGACGATCGCCAGCCCGCTGACGGGGGCCAAAGTCCCAAGCGGGACGCCGCTCACGATCAGCGGCTCCGCCGCCGATCAAGCGGGGGAGACGGAAGGCGGTCAGGTCGGCGGCGTCGAGGTCTCGGTCGACGGCGGCAGCACCTGGCACCCGGCGATCGGGCGCGACAACTGGACTTACACGTGGACGCCGGGCGGGACCGGAAACGCGACGATCAGGGTGCGCGCCACCGACGACAGCGGCAACATCGAGAGCCCGGGAGCCCAGGTCCTCGTCAACGTCGTTCCGCGGACCTGTCCCTGCACGATCTGGGACGAAAGCTTCACCGGCCCTCAGGACCCGGACACCACCGCGACTGAAGTCGGGACCAAGTTCCGCTCCGACATCGACGGCTACATCACCGGGCTGCGCTTCTACAAGACCTCCGGCAACACCGGCACCCACGTCGGGCGCCTCTGGACAGGCGACGGCGACCAGCTGGCCCAGGCCACCTTCAGCGGCGAGAGCGGCTCCGGCTGGCAGCAGGTCAGCTTCGGCGCCCCGGTGGCGATCGATGCCGACACCACCTACGTCGCCTCATACCACGCCCCCAACGGCCACTACTCCTCGCGCTCGGGCTACTTTGCGCTCGTCGGCGCCGACAACGCGCCGCTGCATGCCTTGGCCGACGGGGTCGACGGGGCCAACGGTCTCTACAAGTACGGGGCCGCGGGTTCGCTCTTCTCGAGCGGTGGGCCCAATACCTACAACTCCGAGGGCTATCTGGTCGACGTCGTCTTCAACACGACGGCTGACACGACCTCGCCGACGATCGGTTCCCGCACTCCCGCCAGCGGCGCCACCGGCGTGCCGATCACGAGCGATGTCACCGCAACCTTCAACGGGCCGATGAACCCGACGACGATCAACGGCTCCACGGTTTCCCTGCGGGGCCCTGGCGGGGCCCTGGTGGCGGCAACGGTGAGCTACTCCGCGGCTCAGCAGCAGGCGATCCTTCACCCGACCGCGTCGCTGCAGGGCTCGACCACGTACACGGCGACGATCAAAGGTGGCCCGGGCGGGGTCGCCGACCTGGCCGGCAACCCGCTGGCCGGCGACTCGAGCTGGTCCTTCACGACGGCGGCACCCGTGCTGCCTCCCCCGGACGAAGGGCCCGGCGGTCCGATCCTGGTGATCTCGACGACCACCAACCCGTTCAGCCGCTACTACTCGGAAATCCTTCGATCCGAAGGCCTGAACGAGTTCAAGGTCACCGATCTCGCCAACGTGAACTCCACCATGCTGGGCGCCTATGACGTCGTCATCCTCGGCGAAACCGGTCTCAGTCCGACCCAGGTCACGACCCTGACCAACTGGGTCCAGCAGGGCGGCAACCTGATCGCGATGCGCCCCGACCCCCAGCTCTCGGGTCTACTCGGCCTTACCGCCACCTCCAGTGCGCTTGCCAACGGCTATCTCAAAGTCGACACCGCCACCGGCCCCGGCGCCGGCATCGTCGACCAGACGATCCAGTTCCACGGCACGGCCGACCGCTACACGACGAGCGGTGCTCAGACGATCGCCACCCTTTACGCGAGCGCCACCGGCGCCACCACCAACCCCGCCGTGACCCTTCGCAGCGTCGGCTCAAACGGGGGGCAGGCCGTCGCCTTCACCTACGACCTCGCCAGGTCGGTTGTCTACACCCGCCAGGGCAACCCGGCGTGGTCCGGTGAAGAGCGCGACGGCAGCGGCCCGATCCGCTCCGACGACCTCTTCTTCGGCGCCAAGCAAGGCGATGTCCAGCCCGATTGGGTCGATCTGAACAAGGTCGCGATACCCCAGGCCGACGAGCAGCAGCGGCTGCTGAAGAACCTGATCGAGGAAGTGAACCTGGACCGCAAGCCGCTGCCGAGCTTCTGGTTCCTGCCGCGCGACGAGAAGGCAGCCGTCGTGATGAGCGGCGACGACCACGGAAACGGCGGCACCAGCAGTCGCTTCGACCAGTTCATCGCCGACGGCCCGTCGGGCTGCGTGGTTGCGGATTGGGAGTGCGTCAGGGGGACCTCCTACATCTACCCGAGCACCACCGGCCTCAGCAACGCCGCGGCGACCGCCTACCAGAGCGCCGGCTTCGAGATCGCCCTGCACCTGCTCACCAACTGCGCCGACTGGCCCGACCGAGCCGCGCTGGAATCCTTCTACACCAGTCAGCTCCCGGCCTTGGCCGCCAACTATCCGGGCCTGAACGCGCCGGTCACCAACCGGACCCACTGCATCGCTTGGGGCGATTGGGCCACGCAGCCGAAGGTGGAGCTCCAGAACGGGATTCGCCTCGACACCAACTACTACTACTGGCCGCCGGAGTGGGTCCAGGACCGTCCCGGGATGTTCACGGGCTCGGGCATGCCGATGCGCTTCGCCGACCTCGACGGCTCGATGATCGACGTCTACCAGGCGGCCACCCAGATGACCGACGAGTCCGGGCAGACATACCCGTTCACCATCAACTCCCTGCTCGATCGGGCGCTGGGCCCCGAGGGCTACTACGGCGTCTTCACCGCCAACATGCACACCGACGAAGTTTCCTCGCCCGGCGCCGATGCGATCGTCGCCTCGGCGCAGGCGCGCAGCGTGCCGGTCGTCTCGGCGCGTCAGATGCTGATCTGGCTGGACGGCCGCAACAGCTCCTCCTTCGGCTCGATCGCGTGGAGCGGCAACAAGCTCACCTTCACGATCGACCACGCAACCGGTGCAAACGGCCTGCGGGCGATGGTTCCGACCGCCTCCTCGGTTGGGGTTCTCACCGGCGTCAAGCTGAACGGCTCGCCCGTGGCGACGACGACCCGGACGATCAAAGGCCGGGAGTACGCGTTCTTCGATGCCGCGGCCGGCTCCTACGAAGCGACCTACGCGGTTGACGACACGGCTCCGGCGATCTCCAACGTCGCGCATGCGGTTGGCGCCGACGGCACGGCGACGATCTCCTGGAGCACCAACGAGAACTCCGACTCGCGGGTCGATTTCGGCACCGATCCCGAATCGCTGACCGCCGGCGTGAGCAATTCCGCGCTGGTCACCTCCCACAGCGTGCAGCTCAGCGGGCTCAACTCGAGCACGACCTACTACTACCGGGTCAGCTCGGCGGACGCCGCGGCCAACTCGAACACAGACCCCGCACCGCCGGCCGCGCCGAGGACGTTCACGACACCCGGCCAAAGCCTCACCGACACCACGGTCACCGATTTCACCGCGGGGTCCCCGGACGCGAGCACCTCGGTTGCTCAGACCAGCGATGGCGAGCTGATCCTGAAGCCGACGGAGGGCGACGAGTTCTCGGGCGGGCCGGGCCTGTCGGCAGCTTGGGCCAGTTGCCCATGGTCCGCTCCGGAGACCTGCACCCCCGGCACCGGCGCCACGGTCTCGGGCGGGAGCCTCCACGTCAACGGCAGCTACGCCCGCACCGCCGCGACCTACGGATCGGGACACAGCCTCGAATTCGTCGCCAACTTCGGCGGCCAGAGCTACGAGCACATCGGCTTCGGGGTCGATCTCAACAACTCGGCCAACTGGGCGATCTTCAGCGTCACCTCCTCCGGCGCCTTCAACGCCCGCACCAACAACAACGGCTCCTCGACGGAAACGCAGCTTCTCCAGCGCACTGCTGGGCACGTCCCATCTCTACCGGATCGAGTGGGCTGCGAGCGACATCCGCTACTACGTCGACGGGGCGCTTGTCGCCACTCATGCGGCCGACTTCGGTGCGACGCAGATGCGCCCGATCGCGAGTGACTACAGCGCCTCGACCCCCGAGATCTCGATCGATTGGCTTCGCATGAGCGCCTACGCCGGCTCGGGCAGCTTCGACTCGCGCGTGTTCGATGCGGGGGCCGGGCATAGTGCCGACTGGGGAGCCCTCGGCTGGAGCGCGTCCACGCCTTCGGGCACCGGCGTCGCGATCAGCGTCCGCACCGGCGACACGGCGATTCCTGACTCGAGCTGGACCGCGTTCAGCCCAATCGCCTCCAGTGGCAGCGACATTCCCGGCAACTCGCGCTACCTCCAGTACCGCGCGCAGCTGACCACGACCAACCCGGCCGTGACGCCGACCCTGGGCGATGTCTCGATCGCCTACTCGACCGGCCCCGGCGCGACCGTGCCGGAGACGACGATCGACTCCGGGCCCGGCGCCACGACCGAAGACTCGACTCCCACCTTCGCCTTCCACTCCTCGGCGGCCGGCTCGACCTTCGACTGCTCGATCGACACCGGCACTCCCAGCTTCGCCTCCTGCTCGGGGCCCGGCGCCACCCACACCCCCGCGAGCCCACTTGCCGACGGCGCCTACACCTTCCGTGTCCGGGCTACCGCGGCTGGAACCCCCGATCCCACTCCGGCGACGAGCAACTTCTCGATCCAAGCCGTGGTGGTGACGGCGCCGAGCCTGACCGGAACCTCGCCCGCGTCGCCCGCGAACGCCAACCTGCCGCTGGTCCTGGGCAGCGCCGACGTCGGTTCGCAGGTGAGGATCTACTCCAGCTCCGACTGCAGTGGAGCGCCGCTCGCGACGGGCACGGCCACGCAGCTGGCGAGCCCCGGGATCGCGATCTCGGTGCTGGACAACTCGACCACCACCCTTCGCGCCACCGCTACCAGCGGCGTAAAAACCTCCGTTTGCTCGGCTCCGATCACCTACGTCGAGGACTCGGTCGTGCCGGACACGACGATCTCCTCGGGTCCCAGCGGCCTGACCAGCGACTCGACCCCGACCTTCGGCTTCAGCTCGAGCGAGGCGAACTCGACCTTCCAGTGCCGCTTCGACGCCGCCGCCTACGTGGCCTGCAGCGGTCCCGGCGCCACACATACGCCGACAACGGCGCTCTCCGAGGGTGCCCACACCTTCTCGGTCCGCGCTGTCGACCAGGCCGGCAATACCGACGCCAGCCCGGCGACCCGCTCGATCACGGTCGACTCGCAGGCGCCGGAGACGACGATCTCCTCGGGCGCCAACGGTCCGACCAACGACACGACCCCGACCTTCGGCTTTAGCTCGAGCGAGGCGAACTCCACCTTCCAATGCAGCATCGACTCCGGTGCCTTCGGGGCCTGCAGCGGTCCCGGTGCCACCCACACGCCGCCGGCGCTATCCCAGGGCGCTCACACCTTCTCGGTCCGCGCGACCGATCAGGCCGGCAACCCCGATGCGACCCCCGTGACCCGCGCGTTCACGGTCGACACAGCCGCGCCGGACACGACGATCTCCTCCGGCGCCAACGGCCCGACCAACGACTCCACGCCGACCTTTGGCTTCAGCTCGAGCGAGGCCGGCTCGACCTTCCAGTGCCGCTTCGACTCCGCCTCGTACGTGACCTGCAGCGGCCCCGGGGCGACCCACACGCCGACGTCGACGCTCTCATCCGGCGCCCACACATTCTCGGTCCGCGCGATCGACCAGGCGGGCAACACCGATGCCAGTGCGGCAACGCGCTCCTTCACGGTCGACACCGCGGCGCCGAACACGACGGTCTCCTCCGGCGCCAACGGCCCGACCAACGACTCGACCCCGACCTTCGGCTTCACCTCCAGCGAGTCGAGCTCGACCTTCGAATGCCGCTTCGACTCCGCCGCCTACGTGGCCTGCAGCGGCCCCGGCGCCACCCATACGCCGACAACGGCGCTCTCCGAGGGTGCTCACACCTTCTCGGTCCGCGCGATCGATCAGGCCGGCAACGTCGACGCCAGCCCCGCCACTCGCGCCTTCACGGTCGACACCGCGGCGCCCAACACCACGATCACCTCCGGGCCGTCGGGCACGACCAAAAATCTCACGGCGACCTTCGCCTTCTCTTCGAGCGAGTCGGGCTCCACCTTCCAGTGCCGCATGGACAGCGCCAGCTTCGCTTCCTGCAACTCGCCGAAAACCTTCGTAACGCTGCCCGCGGCCCACGTCTTCGAAGTCCGGGCCATCGACACCGCCGGCAACACCGACCCGACGCCGGCGGTGCGCAGCTTCACCGTGAACTGATAGCTCGCGCTCGGCTTCTCCTTTCCTCATCCGGCAACCGGTTGTCGATTTTGGTGGTTCCCGTTCGTCGTAGGGGTAAAAGCGGGAATATCGGCATGCCGGGCTTCCCGCGACCACGAACCGAAAGGACTGCGAGATGAGAGCGATGGCGATAGTCAAGGCGAGCAGGGACTCCGAGGCCGGCGTGATGCCGAGCGAGGAGCTGCTTTCCGCCATGGGCAAGTTCAACGAGGAGATGACCGAGGCCGGGGTACTGCTGGCGGGGGAGGGCCTGCACCCGACCTCCAAGGGCGCCCGGGTCGGTTATGGAGGCGGCGAGCGGGTCGTCACCGACGGCCCCTTTGCCGAGACGAAGGAGCTGATCGCCGGCTTCTGGCTGATGCAGGTGGACTCGCTCGAGGACGCGATCGAGTGGATGAAGCGTTGCCCCAATCCGCACGAAGAAGCGGGCGAGATCGAAATCCGCCAGGTCTTCGAGGTGGAGGAATTCGACCAGTAGGCCGACTCGGGGCCCTCGGCATAGGCTCGGGGCCGCCCATGACAGTGCTGCTCTACGACAACCCGGTCTCCGGCAACTGCCACAAGGTCCGCTTGATCTTCGGCCTGCTCGGCATCGAGTTCGAGCGCCGCGAGCTCTCGGTTGTCGACCACTCGGGTCGAGCGGCGGTGCTGGGCGGCCTCAGCCCGTCGCTCAACGTGCCGACGGTGGTGCTCGAGGACGGCCGCCCGCTCGCCGAGTCCAACGCGATCCTCTGGTACTTCGCCGACGGCACCCCCTACCTGTCCGACGATCCCTACGAGCGCGCCCAGGTGCTGCAGTGGATGTTCTTCGAGCAGTACAAGCACGAGCCGGCGATCGCGGTGCTCCGCTTCTGGCTCTCGATCTCGGAGCAGCCCCGGTCCGCGGCGGAGATCGAGGCCAAGCGCACGGCCGGGGACGCGGCGCTCGAGGCGATGGAGCGCGGGCTCGATGACCACGAGTACCTGGTCGGCGAGCGCTTCACGATCGCCGACATCGCTCTCTACGCCTACACCCACGTGGCGCCCGAGGCCGGTTTCGACCTCGGTTCGTACCCGGCGGTGAGTCGCTGGCTCAAGCGAGTCGAGGCTCAGCCGGGGATCATCCCGATGGCCGCCTGACGAGCCAACGGGGGTCATAAGCAGGGCTGCCCCTCGGTTGGCGCGAACCGATCTGCACGCAGCGGGCAATATCCATCAGTGGAGCACCGTGCCCTCGACAGCGACGCAATTTCGGCCTCCGCCGCGACGCCGGCTGACTTCGCGGCGATATTCGACCGCCACTACGACGTCGTCCACGCTTATCTGCAGCGGAGGGTCGGCGGCGATCTCGCTGACGAGCTCGCCGCCGAGACCTTTCTGATCGCCTTCGACAAGCGGGCCCGGTATGACGTTTCGCGGCCCAACGCGCGGCCCTGGCTCTTCGGCATCGCGACCAATCTCCTCCACCGTCACCACCGTCACGAGCTGCGCCAACTGCGGGCCTACGCGAGGAGCGCCGCGGATCCGATTCTCGATGCCTTCGACGGGGTCGAGGCGCGGGTCGACGCCTCCAGCGTCCGGCGGGAGCTGGTCGATGCCCTCACCCGCGTCCCGGCCGAGGAGCTGGACGCGCTGCTGCTCTTTGCCTGGGCCGACTTCTCCTACACGGAGATCGCCGAGGCGCTCGAGATTCCGATCGGAACCGTGCGCTCGCGGCTCTCGCGGGCCCGGAACCGCATGCGGACAGAGCTCGAGTTCGAACCGACCCCGATCCAGCCCCAGCCAATCCGCGACGAGGGAGGTCACCGATGAACGAGATCGAGCTCCTCAGGGAGCTGCGCGCCGGACTGCCCCACGCCAAGCCCGAGAGCCGGGCGGCGGCCCGAGCCGGCCTGATGGCGAGGATCGAGCAGGCGCAGCGAACCGCCGCCCCCCGCACGATGCGCCCCTGGTGGCGGCGTCCACGGCTGCAGCTGATCGCTGCCGGGGTGGTTGTCGCGGCGGTGCTCATCGCGCTCCCAATCGGCATCTTTGGCGGCAGCGGCAGGGTGCAACCGGCCGTTGGCCAGGTCCTGCGCGAGGCCGCCGCGGTCGCGGCGGCCCAGGAACCGGTGGCGCCCGGGCCCGGGCAGTTCCTCTTCACCCGCTCGGAGGACGCTTACCTGTGGGCGACGGGGGGCTGGAGCGTGCTCGTGCCCAGCGAGCGGCAGGTCTGGATCTCCTTCGGCTCGCGGCGCGGACGGGTTCGGCAAGTGTCGGGCAAGCCGCGATTCGTCTCGGCCGACCAGCGCGCGGGCTGGGTGGCGGCGGGATCGCCGCCGCTTCCCCGGGCCGGGCAGGTCGAAGACAGCATGCTCTCGGGTGCCAGCATCCTCGATGCCTCCGAACTGCCCACCGACCCCGCGACCCTGCGGCGGATGATCGAAGCGCGCGAGATACGGGGAGTCGAAGGCCCACCCGGCGAAGCCGAGACCTTCACCCTGATCGGCGACATGCTGCGCGAGTCCTACCTCCCGGCCGCGGTGCGGGCGGCGATCTACCAGCTGACCGCCGAACTCCCCGGCGTCGAGCTCCTCGGCGAGGTCGACGACCCAGTCGGTCGCCCCGGCATCGGCATCGCCTACACCGACCGCCGCCGCGGAACCAGGCACGAGCTGATCTTCGATCCCACGACCTCGGCCTTGCTCGGCGAGCAGGAATCGATCGTCAGGTCGGGAGCGTTCGGCTTCAAGGCGCCGCCCGGGATCCCGATCGGCTACGCCGCCTATCTGGAATCGAAGGTCGTCGACTCGGTCGGGCGGGAAGCGCCGGCGGGGGCCGGGGGAGTCGACACGAGCGTCGGTTGCTACGACCGCGCCTCGCTTCACGCCGACACGACGATCGTGCACGGCGCCGACCCGATCGCCACCTGCGCCAAGCTCTGGCGCGAAGGCGTGGTGGACACCCGCCTCAGGCGCCTCGAACGGGAAGACAAGATCGAGGAACGTCCCGAACGGGACTCTCCCCATCTGGTTGCCTGCGCCTACGAGGGGTCGTCGATCGCCCACGTGTTCCCGGCGCCGGCGCCCACGGTCTGCCGCCACCTCGGCCTCGTGCCGCTGCCGCCCCGGTAGACCGACTATTCGACCCGGCTCAGGGCGCGCTCGCGCATCAGCAGGTACAGCGGCAGGCCGAAGCAGAGGCCGACGAGGAAGGTGGCGGGGAAGCAGAGCCACCATCGCTTGACCCCCGATCTTGGCCCGTCGACTGCGGCCCAGACGAAGAAGGCCGTCGCGGCGATGCCGAGGTCGACCAGCAGCTGGGTCGAGGGAGTGCTGGCCGTCCAAAGCGAGAAGTAGCCGCCGATGTCCAGGCCCTCGCCGGCGAAGTAGACGCCGACGAAGACGTTGGGCACGACGAAGCCGAGGACGGTGAGGGCCAGCAGCAGGCGCTCGGTCGTGGAGCTCGTCTTCACCCGCTGATCATCGCGGGAATTCCAGCACTGCGCTCGGCTCAGCCCGCGCAGCCGTTGGGCCAGCGGTTGGGGGGCAGCGAGGCACCGTGGCCGGCGGTGATCGCCCGAGTGCTTGTCGTCGCTGCCCGATCGGCGCGGCGGACCGCGGCGCGCAGGTCGTTTGCCCTGGTGGTTGGTGCCGTCGACTTGGTCGCTGCGGGGCCCGCAAACGGGTGTCGTGCGGCTTCGACCAGGCGGGTCACCGCGCTGGGGCCGCCGTAGGCGCGCAGGGTCCGCTCGAGCGAGTAGATCGGCACTTCGCGGGCGCCCAGGGTCGCGGCGAGGCGGACGTCGCCGAGCAGGCTCGCGAAGCGCCGGTAGGGGCCGCGGCCCGCGGATCCGAGGCTGACCTGACCGACGCTGCCGTACTCGCGCTGGGCCGAGCGGAAGTAGGAGGAGACGATGCCGGGCCCGGGGTCGTGCCCCGAGTAGTAGGTGAAGACGCTGCGGTAGGCCTGGAAGTAGAGCTGGTCCCACGCCGCATCCGGCAGGACGAAGTTGACGGCGTCCTGGAGCGCGAGGCTGCCGTCGCCGACGTCGTCCAGGGCCGAGGGCATCGGTGCGGCCGAGATCCTGACGTGGTGGCGCGCCCCCCAACGCGGGATGCGCGCGTAGCCGCGCCAGGCTGCGCACTGCGCTGCGGGGTCGATCGTCGGCGCGAAGACGGAGGAGAAGGCACCGCCGCCGCTGCCACCCATGATCGCCGCGGTGGACTCGAACGGGGTGCGGAGGCGCGGCTCGGGGTCTAGGGCGAGTCCCTGCAGGCCTACGTGCTTCTCGTGGGTCCAGCGAACGAGCGCTTTGACCGCCCTGAGCTGCTCTGTCGCCGCGCCCTCCCAGGCCCAGTAGCCGTCGCTGAAGGGGATCAGGACCCAGCCCCAGACCGGCACGCCGAGCCGGTTGGCGGTGCGGATGATTTGCAGCGCGTCGTGGCGCCTCGGCTTCCCCGGCGGGACGGGACCGAAGTCACGCCCGTAGCGGAGGTTGAAGTACAGCGGGACCCGATTGCGACGCAGGACGCGCCACAGCTGCGGCGTGTAGAAGTGCGTGTCGCGCCGTTTCCAGTAGGTATCGGGTGAGTCCCAATCCGTGCCGGGCACCGCCTCGCCGGCCCAGAAGCCGACCGTGGTCGCGGCGCGGGCGATCGTCCGCCCCGAGCCGATTCCGGCCTCGTTGTCCCCGAGGGCCGCTTGCGGCACCAGCAGCGCCAAGGCAAGCATGAACGCGAGCGCAACCCGCGCCCCGCCGCTCGTGCGAGATTCCGTTCCCTTCACTTCGCCGACCCGTACTCCCGGTACGGGTACCACCATTCCTTGCGCTCGATCTTCGACTCCATGTGGACGTGCTTGGTCTCCTGGAAGGCCTCGAGGCCCTCGCGGCCCAGCTCGCGGCCGAGGCCGGACTGCTTGAAGCCGCCGAAGGGACCGGCATCGTTGTCGGTCAGCGGGTCGTTGATCCAGACGGTGCCGGCGCGCAGCTCGCGCATGCAGCGGATCGCGCTCTCGAGGTCGGCGGTGTAGACGTTGGCGCCGAGGCCGAACTCGGTGCCGTTGGCGAGCTCGATTGCCTCGTCGAGCGAGGAGACGGGGACGATCGGCGCGACCGGGCCGAAGGTCTCCTCGCGCAGCAGGGCGCTGTCGGGCGCGGCGCCGGTGACGACGGCGGGGGAGAGGAAGTGGCCGCGCTCGGTGCCGCCGCGGTCGCCGCCGGTGAGGACCTCGGCGCCGGCGGCGCTCGCTGCCTCCAGCTGCGCGACCACCTTGGCCCGCTGTGGGTCGGAGACCATCGGGCCGATGTCGGTCGCGACCTCGAAGGGATCGCCGAGGGTGAGGCTCTTGGTGTGTTCGACGAAGGCGGCCACGTAGTCGTCAAACACCTCTTCGGCGACGTAGAAGCGCTCGGCCGAGGTGCAGACCTGGCCGGCGTTGAGGAAGGCGGCCCAGGCGCCGCCGCGGGCGGCGACCTCGATCTCGGGCGCGACGTCGGCGCAGACGATGAAGGCGTCCTTGCCGCCCATCTCCAGGTTCATCCGCGCCATCCGTGGGACGCAGGCCGCGGCGACCTTCTTGCCGGTGGCAACCGAGCCGGTGAAGGCGATGCAGTCGACATCAGGGTGGGAGGCGAGCGCGGCGCCGACGTCGCCGGCGCCCGCGAGCAGGCCGACCACGCCAGCCGGCAGGTGCTCGAAGGCGCCGGCCAGCATCAGGGTCGAGAGCGGGGTCAGCTCCGAGGGCTTGCAGACGACGCAGTTGCCGGCGGCCAGCGCCGGCGCCACCTTCCAGGCCAGCAAGAGCAGTGGGTAGTTCCAGGGGACGATGCAGCCGACGACGCCGAGCGGGTCCTTGACCACCATCGCCAGCTGGCTCGACTCGATCGGCGGGATCACCCGGCCGGCGTGGTCGCGGCCGATCTCGGCGTAGTAGTCGAAGGCGGCCGCCGTCCACTCCAGCTCGTCGCGGTTCTCGAGCAGCGGCTTGCCGCCCTCGGCGGTCATCGTCCGGGCCAGCGCCTCGGCCTCCTCGCGCAGCCGCCGCGCCACCTCGTGCAGCAGCTCGCAGCGCTCGCCGGCCGTGGTGCGGGCCCAGGCCGGCCAGGTCGAACGGGCGGCGGCAACGGCCGCGTCGACCTGCTCGGGTGAGGCTGAGTTCACCACGACGATCGTCTCGGTCGTGTAGGGGTTCTCGACCGCGATCGGCTCGCCCGCGCTGGCGACGAGGTCGCCGCCGATCAAGAGCCTGGTCTCGTGCATGTCACGGCTGGGCGTCGCCACCCGTCCAGTATCGAACACTGCCGCCCATGGCAATGGTTGAATGAGATCCGGTGCGACGCTCAGTCTCCTTTTCTGTTCTTGCCGCGATCGTCTTGGCGCTGTTCGCGACGAGCGGCACGGCTGCCGGCTCAGTCTTCCTCGGGCAGGTAGGGACACTCGGGCTCAGCGGCACCTGCAGCGACTGCTCGGCGGTGCAGTTCGCCGACACCGGCCCGGTTTCCGGAGTGCTGCAGAGCGGCAGCTACAAGGCTCCTTTCGGCGGCGTGTTGACGTACTTCTCTTACAGGGCCGGCGAGGAAATCACGACCTCGCCTCCCGACATGGTGCGGCCGCAGATCTTCTCGCTCGCCGGCAGCACTGCTCTGGTGAGCCATGAGGGCGCCGGACACGTGGTCGAGCCATGGCCGGGGGCGCCGCCCAGCGGAGGCGGCATCAGGTACTTCCGCGACCGGGTACCGATCGCCGTCGGCGAAGCGATGGGCGGCCACTTCACCGTGAAAAACATCGCAATCGACGGCGATCCGACGCCGCAGGTGTTCAAAACCACCGATAGCGGCGACAAAGTGGGTATCGGCATACCTGCCTCTTCGCTGGGCGGCTCTTTCACGACGAGTGCTGAAAGCAAATTCCGAGTCAATCTCCTCGCAACGCTCGAGCCGGACGCTGACAGCGACGGCTACGGCGATGTCTCGCAGGACCTCTGCATGGGGTCTCCGGTGGGGGCAGGCGCGTGCTCCGGCGCACTCTTCGGCAGCGACCTGCAGGAGGAAGTGGGATTCGGTGGGTCCTGCGGGCTCGAATGCCTGCTCGTGCAGAAGGCGATCGGCGGGGTCTCGCAGGCGGCGCCGTTCGACGGCGTGGTCGTTCGTTGGCGAGTACTCGACGCGAAAACCGGTAGCTATCGCGTGCGGACCGTTTCTCCGCCCCAGCCCGGCGAGCACTACAAAATGGGACCGTCGAGCGCGTCGCAGAGCATTGTTTCCTCGGCACCAGTGCCGCTGATGGAAAAGTCGATCGCGTCCTTCCCGACGCGGATTCCGATCGAGGCGGGCGGCTACGTGGGGATCGTGTACCAGCCCTCAGTGGTCGTCAACAAAGGCCCCGTGTCGACTGGCTCGACCTATCAGCAGCTCGCGAACAGCGTTCCCGACGGCACCGTCGCCGGCGGTCTGCTCTCGCCGCTTTCCGGCGAGCTCCTCTACGACGCCGACATCGAGCCCGACGCCGACCACGATGGCTACGGTGACATCACCCAGGACAGCTGTCCCGGCACCGCCACGGTGCACGATGGACAGTGCCCCGTGATCGACGTCTTCCCACCTCCTGCGACGCCGAAGATCAGTGGCCTCCAAGTCGCGCCGAAGAAGTTCCGCGTCAAGGCCAAAGGCTCCAGCACGAAGCTGAAGCTGACCCTCTCGCGCGAAGCCACGGTCGCCTTCGGCATCGAAGCGAAGAAGGTCTGCGGCGGCAAAGACAAGGGCAAAGGCAAAAAAGCGCGTTGCAGGCCCGGCTTCCACGTGGTGCAGACGATCGCTAAGAAGCTCCCCGCGGGCCAGGGCGCAGTCCCTTACAGCGCTCGGCTGCGCAGTCGCGGTAAAGAAGTTCCCCTCGCTTCCGGTTCCTACAGAGTCACCGCGGTGCCAACCGCGGGCGGTACCACCGGCAAAGCGATGCAGGCCATCTTTACGGTGCTGGCGCCGCGTCACCGAGCCGCGCGCTGATCGTCGCCGCCTCATTGGATTTCCGTGTGCATTCGCTCGATCGCTCCCATATAGTCAGTTCGCGATGAGGGGTCGAGCGAAGGCCATGGCCGCGTGTCTGGGGCTGGTCCTAACAGTGTGTGTTGTCCTGCCAGCCTCGGCGGCGGCGGAATGGCTGCCCCCCGTGGATATCTCCGAGGCGAGTGAGCACGTCGGCAGCCCGCACGTCGTGCTCGACTCCGAAGGGAACGCGACCGCGGTCTGGGATCGCTGGAACGGGACCGACACCGTGGTCGAAAGCTCCTACCGGCCGGCAGGCGAAGGGTGGGAAGCACCCGTCGATCTCTCCGAGCCAGAGCTGGAAGGGGAAGTGGTGCCGGGCGCCAATGACGCTCAGTCGCCGCAGATCGCGGTGGATCGCAACAACAACGTGACGGTTCTCTGGGAACGCTATGCGGGCACGAAGATCGTCCTGCAGTCGGTCGACCGGCCGGTCGGCGGCAGCTGGACCTCCCCCGTCGACATCGGGGAGGTTGGCCTGGGAGCCGCGCCCGAACCGTGGATCGCCGTCGACTGGGAAGGGCGCGCGACCGCGGTTTGGAAGGACGATGGAGTGATCCAAACGGCCTTCCGCCCGTTTGCCGGCAGCTGGGAAACGCCGGTCCCGCTATCCGGCGAGGAAAGCTTCGTACCGCAGGCGGCGATGGACGCCCGCGGTGACACGACCGTGGTCTGGATGCATTTCGACGGCTCGCACTACGTGGTCGAAAGCGCCTACCGCCCCGAAGGCGGCGCATGGGAATCGCCGACGCTGGTCTCGGAGCCGGGGGAAGAAGGCGGCAACCCGCACGTCGCCCTCGATGCCGACGGGGACTCTCTCGTCGCCTGGCGGGGCGAAGACGGAGGAGAGGAATTCGTCCGCGCCGCCTACAGGCCCGTGGGCGGGTCGTGGGGAGCGGCCGCCAATGTCTCCAACGAGGGCGAAGCGGTGCAGTCGGTGCGCGATGCGGTGGACCCGGACGGGAACGCGATCGTGGCGTGGGCCGGTGACACCGGCGAAGAAGGGGGCCACGAGATAGTCCGCGCAGCCTTCAAGCCGGTCGGGGGCGAATGGGAAGCGCCGGCCGAGCTGTCGGCTGAGGGCGGCAACTCGTTCCCCTCGGACGTGGTCTTCGACACCGGCGGCAACGCCGCGCTGGTCTGGCAACGCTGGGACGGTACGAGCAGCGCGGTGCAGGCTTCCTACAGGCCGGCCGGTGAAGGCTGGGAGCCCGCGGTCGACCTTTCCGAAGAAGGCAGGCAGGGCATGGACGCCGTGGTCGTCCTCGATGCCCCCGGCGACTCGATGGCGGCCGATGGGCACGCCACCGCAGTCTGGGTGAGCGAGGAGGACACTTGCTCCGGCAGCGCAGACCCGTGTAACAGCGATGTGGTGCAGGCAGCCGGATACGACCCCGACGGGTTGCCGGAGGTCGAGCTTGAAATCCCGGCGACGGGTACCGCCGGGGAGCCGATCGAAATCTCGACGCCGACCGAAGACCTGTTTGCGCCGTTGCTCGAATTCGGCGACGGCGAAAGCATCGCCGACACCGAAGCGAGCCACGTCTACGAAGAGCCAGGCAAATACGACGTAGTGCTTGGCGGTGCCGAGCTGCTCGGCTACCGGGCGAGCGCCCAGCGCACGATCACGATCGTGCCGGCGGGGGACGAAAATGAAGGCGAACCAGAACCGGACCCGGAATCCAAACCCGAATCGTCGGACCCAGATTCCAATCACTCGCAGGCTCCCGTGCTCGCCGATCCCAACCCCGCCACCCCCTCGACAGGGCAGCCCCCCTCGACTCAGTGCCTGGCGGCGGCCGCATCTCGCGATGGTGCTCTGCGGCGGCTCAGGATCATCGATCTCAAGTTGAGCCAAGCCGACGGCAAGGGGACTCGCCGCCTGGCCGCGGCCAGGCGTGCGAAGGCAGATGCCTTGCGTCGCGCCCGTCGCCGCGTCGCCGCGGTCTGCTGAGCTGTTTGCCCGATCGTGCCTCTGGCGGCCGACTGCTTCATTTGCTTCAATCGTCGGACCAGAGAAAGGAGGTGGTCCTAACTTGAATCACATGCTTAATGGGACTCTGGAGGTGCAGGGCCGCTAGGCGCCGCACTGGTTTGGGCGCCCGGCGGAATCCACCCCGGGCACCGGCGAGCAGGGAATGCCGGGCGTTGTCCCACCCGGTCGCAGCTTCCATGTTCGTTCCAAGCACCTGGCCAGGGCCGCCTTCGGGCGGCCCTGGTGTTTTCGGAGTCAAGAGAATCGACCGAGGAGGAACCGTGATCACCAAGACCGACTTCATTGGCATTCCATCCACCGATGCCGACCGCTCGCGGCGCTTCTACGTCGAGACGCTCGGCCTGCGACCCGACGAGCGCAGCGACTACGAGTTCTGGGTGGGGGAGACCTGCTTCGGGATCTGGGAGCCGGCGAAAATGGGGATGGAGTTCGCGCCGCAGAAAAACGCGCACCCGGCACTGCACGTCGACGACGTTGCCGCGGCGCGGGCGGAGCTCGAGGCCAAGGGGGTCGAGTTCAACGGCGACACCTTCGACACCGGCGTTTGCCACATGGCCCTCTTCACCGACCCAGACGGCAACGATCTGATGCTGCACAACCGCTACGCGCCCTACCCCGACTCGGAGTAGCCGCGATCAGGCGGTTCGGGTGGCGCCACTGGGCTGCAGCGCCACCCGGATTGCCTCGGCGAGCTCGTCCGCCTCATCTCCGGCAAGGGTGCTCGTCGTGACCCTGATCGCGCGGGCGCTCTGCAGGCGAAAGGGGGCGCCGGGCATCACTGCCCAGCCCTCGGCGAGCAGCCCTTGGACGACGGGCGCTTCCTCGGGTACCGGTATCCAGACGGCGATCCCGGCGGTCGAGGAGGCCTCGATCCCGCGCTCCGCCAGCGCCGCCAGCAGTCGCTCGCGGCGATCGCGATAGGTCGACGCCGCGAGCTCGAGCTGAGCGCCGACGCCCTCGTCGGCCCACATCGCCGCGACGAGGTGCTGCAGCAGGTGGCTGACCCACTGCGGCCCGACCGCCTGACGGCCGCGCACGCGGCTGATCGTCTGCTCGTCGCCCGCCAGCACCGCCAGGCGCAGGTCCGGGCCGAGTGACTTGGCGAGCGAGAGGGCAGCGGCCCAGCGCTCGCGGCCCGCGCTCAGGGAGACCCGTGCAACCCCGGCGATCGGTCCGAGGTGATCGTCCTCGACCACCATCGCCGCCGGCGCCCGATCCAGCACCGCGCGCAGCTCGCTCGCCCTACCGCGGTCAAGCGACGCACCGGTGGGGTTCTGCCCGCGCGGGTTGAGGACAACCGCCTCCACGCCCTCCGCGAGCGCGGCGGCGAGCTCGCTGGGGAGCATGCCCTTGCCGTCGATCGGGACCGGCCTCAGAGCCAGGCCCAGCGCCCGCAGTAGATCGAACAGGCCGGCAAACCCGGGGTCTTCGACGGCGACCAGGTCCCCCGGCTTCAGCTGCGCTCCCAGCGCCCGCTCGATCCCATCGAGGGCGCCGCTGGTGACGGCGATGGCCTCGCTTCCGATCTCGGCCGCGGCGAACTCCGCCGCGGCCGGCTCGAGCAGCTCGGGCACGGCCGGATCGCCGCCATAGAGCTGCGTGGGCCGATCCAGGCGTCGCAGGAACGGCGTCGGATCGGGGAGCAGTGCGGGGTCCGGGTTGCCGCTGGCGAGGTCGCGGGTGCCGGGCGGAATCGCCGGCCTCTGCAGGGCGCCGCCGACGGGAGGGCGCCAGCTGACCTGCGAGCGGCTGCGTTGGTGGCTGACCACGAGGCCGCGCGAGCGCAGGTCGGCGAGCGCCGCCGAGACCGTGGTCGGGCTGACGCCGAGCTCGCCGGCGAGGGAGCGGACGGCGGGCAGCGTCTCACCGGGCGCGAGCGCGCCCTGCTCGATCGCCCGCTCGATCCCGGCCGCGATCTCACCTGCGCTCTTTCCCGAGATTCGATACTGTGCCATATCAGATGACCAAACTGTACTGTAACAGATGAAGACAGCAAGGACAAAGCTGCGCCGGAAGCCGAGCAGGGGCTCGCATGAGCGGGCCGTGATCGAGGCGATCTTCGACCAGGCCCTCGTCTCCCACCTCGGTGTCGTCGACGACGGGCTGCCGGTGGTGATCCCGACCCTGCACGTGCGGGTGGGCTCGCATATCTACCTGCATGGGTCGGCCGCGAGCCGCGCCCTGCGCGAGTCGAAGGGGGCGGAGGTCTGCCTGACCGCGACCCTCCTCGACGGCCTGGTGCTGGCCCGGGCGGTGATGCACCACTCGGCCAACTACCGCTCGGCGATGCTCTTCGGCGCGGGCGAGTGGGTCGAGGACGAGGCGGAGAAGCTGACCGCGCTCGAGGCGCTGGTCGAGAAGCTTGTCCCCGGGCGCTGGGGCGACGCCCGCGTCCCAACCGAGAAGGAGCTGCGGGCGACCGGGATGCTGCGGATCCCGCTCGAGGAGGCCTCGGCCAAGATCCGCACCGGGCCGCCTACCGATGACGACGCCGACCTCGAGCTGCCCGTCTGGGCCGGGGTGGTCGGCCTGCGCACGGTCGCGACCGAGCCCGAGCCCGACCCGCTGCTGGCGGCGGGTGTCGAGCCCCCGGCCTACCTGGCCGAGATGTTGGCTTGGGCCGGGGAGCGAGCCAGCCAGTGACGCTCCTTCGAGCGCATCACCGGTGTAGCGAGCAGGCTGCCTGCGCGTCGCTGGGCGGCGCGTAGGCGCGAGTCATGCCCGGCAGGCAGCAGCTTGGCCAGCTGCCGGTACTCGCGTGAGACTTGGCTGGTCCTGAAGACCTCGGCTATCGCCGTGAGCAGCTCGGCGGGTTCGTCGACGCTCGTCCTCGCGATCTCCTCGCCCTCGACCGCGATCCGCAGCTCGGCGGGGTAGGCGCGGGCGGGCGGTGGCTGCGAAGATGCGGCGCAGGCGGCGCCGATCGCCTCGCTCAGTTTGGCGTGCGTGTCCGCGATGTCGTGGGAGCGAGCCCGCGCCCGCCCCTCGCCGACCTTGGTCTCGACCAGGCGGGCCCCGCCCATCTCGCCCTGGTCGAACTCCTCGAGCATCCAGCGATCGCCGCTTGCGACCAGGACCGGCACGCCCTCGGCCGCCAGCGCCTGGGCGTAGACACGGGCCTCGCTGAGCGCGACGCCGCCGAGCGAGACCTCCATCTCCCAGATGAAGGTGTGCGAGCAGAAGGCGCGCGGGTTCTTCGTGCTGGCGTGGTGGCCGAGCATGACCACGGCGTCGAGCTCGCCGCCGTGGGCCTTCGCCATCGACGGCTCGGTCTCGTTGAGGGCGAGGTCGGCGATCGGCCGCACTTCGACGCCTGCCGGCATGCGGTCGCGTTCGATGTTGGTGCCGACCATGTGCCAGTCGCCGACCGAGATTCGCTCGGCCCCCGCCTCGCGCAGCGCCTCGATCGCGACCAGCACCTCGTCGGTCATCAGCCGCCGGCCGCGTGCGTAGGCCGCGGGGTGCGAGGGCAGGCAGTCGCCGCAGTCGTCGATTCCGGTGATGCCCTCCATGTCGGCGGCGATCAGGACGTTCACGGCGAGCCACCCTAGCCCACTGTGTGAGATCCGCACGCGCAGCCTGGCTGACCAGCCAGCATGAGAGAATGCCGACGGCTTGACTGCGAACGGGGAACCCATCGAGCACCTCGACGTGCTGATCGTCGGCGCCGGCCTCTCCGGCATCGGCGCCGCCTACCACCTGCAGGAGCGCTGCCCCGGCAAGAGCTACGCGATCCTCGAGGCGCGCGAGCGACCTCGGCGGCACCTGGGACCTCTTCCGCTATCCCGGCATCCGCTCGGACTCCGACATGCACACGCTCGGCTACCGCTTCCGGCCCTGGACCGACGCGAAGGCGATCGCCGACGGCGACTCGATCCTCGACTACGTGCGCGAGACCGCGCGCGAGGAGCGGGATCGACCGCAAGATCCGCTTCAGCCACCGCGTCGTGCGGCGCCGAGTGGTCGAGCGGCGGACGCGCGCTGGACGGTCGAGGCCGAGCGCACCGACAGCGGCGAGACCGTGCAGCTGACCTGCGGCTTCCTCTGCGTCGTGCAGCGGCTACTACCGCTACGACGAGGGCTACACGCCGGAGTTCCCCGGGATCGAGCGCTTCGGCGGCGAGGTCGTCCACCCGCAGCACTGGCCCGAGGACCTCGACTACGCCGGCAAGCGGGTCGTCGTGATCGGCAGCGGCGCCACCGCGGTGACGCTGGTGCCGGCGATGGCCGAGAAGGCCGCGCACGTGACGATGCTGCAGCGCTCGCCGACCTACGTCGTCTCGATGCCGGGCGAGGACCCGATCGCCAACGGCGCTGCGCCGCGGTGCTGCCCGATCAGCGCCGCCTACGCGATCGTGCGCTGGAAGAACGTGCTCCTGCAGATGGCGTCATCTACCAGCTCAGCCGCGAGCCGGCCCGAGCTCGTCAAGAAGATGCTGCGCAAGGGCGCGTCAACGCCGCTGCCCGCCGGCTACGACGTCGACACCCACTTCAAGCCCCGCTACAACCCCTGGGACCAGCGCGCTCTGCCTGGTCCCCGACGCCGACCTCTTCAAGGCGATCGCGCGCGGGCGGCGCCGAGATCGTCACCGACCGGATCGAGACCTTCACCGAGAACGGGATCAAGCTCGAGTCGGGCGAGCGAGCTGGAGGCCGACGTGATCATCACCGCCACCGGCCTCAACCTGCTCTTCCTCGGCGGCATGGAGGTCGCCGTCGACGGCGAGCGAGTCGACTTCGCCGGGACGATGACCTACAAGGGGATGATGCTCAGCGGCGTCCCCAACTTCGCCTTCACGCTCGGCTACACCAACGCCTCCTGGACGCTCAAGGCCGACCTCACCTCCGAATACGTCTGCCGCCTGCTCAACCACATGGACGCGCACGGCTACACGCAGCTGCGTGCCGCGAGATCAGCGACCCCTCGATCACCGAGGAGCCGCTCCTCGACTTCAACTCCGGCTACGTCCTGCGCTCGCTCGACAAGCTGCCGAAACAGGGCTCGAAGGAGCCCTGGAAGCTGCGCCAGAACTACCCGCTCGACCTGCGGACGATGCGCCGCGGCCCGATCGACGACGGTGCGATGCGCTTCTCCACTCGTGTTGGTCAGCGGCAAGCCCCGCTGGAACCCGCTGCCGGCTGAAGCGCGACCCCGGGTTTCCGGTCCGTAGGACGTCCCGCTGGGACGAATCACGCCGCTTGTTTATAGCGATCAAAAGTCACGGCTTGGTTTGGCCGTTCTGTATGAATGCAAGTTCAGAGAACAGTCCGTACCAATTTCAGATAGGGAGCGTACCGTGGAGTTTGATCGAGCAGACCAGCCAATGGATGAGAAGCCGGCCTCGGCCGAGTGGGAACTGCTGAAGCAGCAGGGGATCGAGTGCAGTGAAAGAGG
Source organism: uncultured Solirubrobacterales bacterium (assembly GCA_963702065.1). Taxonomy (GTDB): domain Bacteria; phylum Actinomycetota; class Thermoleophilia; order Solirubrobacterales; family 70-9; genus VRUE01. Next base: position 1,827,665 of record OY969705.1, on the reverse strand, counting down.
TCAGCTCGCAAAATCACTCGAGGCCTTCGGGCAAGCGATCGATCTGTACCGGGCGACGGGCGCAACCGACCAACTCGGGGACCTGCACGCTCAGATTGGCGATGTTCAGCTGGAGCTCGGTCATATCGACGACGCCGTCAGCAGCTACCGGAAGTCACTCGGCCTCGCGCAAGACAGCCACGATGCGCTCTCCGTTGCCACTGCGCAGCGGCGAATTGGCATGGCCTACCAGGAGAGGGGTGACCTGAGGCGGGCAGAGGAGAGCTACAAGGAGGCCGAACGGCTGCTCGAGCCGTTGGAAGACGAGAGTGAGAGAGCGCTTCTGCACCTCCACTGGGGTGCTTTGTTCGAGGACTTGGCGCGGTTCAGGAAAGCCCGAACCGAGTACGAATCGGCTCTGGGCGTCTACCAGAGTCGACATGACAGTAGTGGCGAGGTGACCACGCGACGACGTCTCGCGTCGGTCTTGCAGCAGCTTGGCTCGCTCAGCGATGCCGAGCGAGAGCTGCATCTGGCGAGGGCATCGCTCGAACGGGAAGGCAACGAAGACCCTCCCGAGCTGATCGAGGTACTGAACCTCCTTGGCGGTGTCCTGGAGGACCAGGGGAATACGAAAGAGGCGATGGCCCTTTTTCACGAGGCATACACGCTCGCTGACTCGCTCGACATCGAGCCCGCCCGGGTCGAGTGCCTGCGCCGGATGGGATCGGCCCTGGCGGTACGAGGTGAACTCGATGAGGCCGTCGACCGCTATCAGCAGGCGATCGATATCTGTAAGCAGCTCGATGACAAACGGGAGCTGTCGGAGATTTACGGAGACCTGGGCGACGTGCTGGTCGAGCAGGGCAAGCTCGACGAAGCGGTCAAAGTGTTTAAGGCCGCCGCCGAACGCCTCGACCATGACAACCCACTCGGCCTTGCCCTTGCAAAGCGCCGGCTCGGCGCTGTCTATCAGGAGAAGGGGGAGTACAAACGCGCGGAAGAGTTCTACTCAGAGGCTGATGGCCTTCTCGACTCGCTCGACGATGCCGGTGAGCGCGCAGTGTTGTACACGGCGTGGGGCTCGCTCTGCCAAGAGCGCGGTCGGGTGCGGGACGCACTCGCCCGATTCAAACAGGCGCTGGCGATCAACGAGGGGCATCGCCACGTGCTTGGTGAGGCGATCTGCCGTCGTCACATCGGTTCCGCGCTGCAGGGCCTCGGCAGGCTCGACGAGAGCGAGGAAGAGCTGCGCCGCTCGCGCGCGCTCTTTGAGCAGCAGGGAGGCGAGGACAAGCCGGAGATCATCGAGGTCACCAATCAACTTGGCGCCGTACTGGTCGACCAAGGCAGGATCAACGAGGCCCTCGACCTCTTTCGACAGGCGCACAGTCAAGCCCACTCGCTTGGCATCGGGCCGGCCAAGGTCGAGTGCTTGCGGCGGATGGGTTCCGCCTTCGCCGCCGGGGGAAGCCTGGTCGAGGCCGAAGGGCGCTATCTGGAGGCGATCGAGCTTTGCCGAAGTCAGAAAGACGAGGTCGCCCTCTCGACTCTCTACGGCGAGTACGGTGACGTTCTGGCCGAGCAGGGCCGCCTCAAAGAGGCAATCGGGGCGTATAAGGAGTCGCTCTCGCTCGACCAGGGCCACCAGGACATCCTTGGTATCGCGGTGGCAAATCGACGGCTCGGCACCGCCTATCAGAGTCGGGGGGACCACGATCGAGCCCGCGATTACTACGACGAGGCCGAGCGGCTGCTCCGGCGCCTCGACGATGATGGCGGCCGGGCACTCCTCTGCCTGCACCGGGGCTCGTCTTATGAGGACCAGGGCCGCTACGCGAAAGCTCTTTCCGAATACGCCCGTGCACGCAGCAAGTACCAGGATCAACGCAATCCCCTCAAGACGGCGCTCGCATGCCGCCGGGAAGGCTCGGCACAGCTTCAGCTCAACCGCGTTGCCGATGCGGAGGCAAGTGCCAACAGTGCGCTCGAGCAGCTGGCGGGGATCGAGGACAAGCCGGAACAGGTGGAGTGCATAAACCTCCTCGGCGCCGTCCGGCGTGCCCAGGGTCGACTTGACGAGGCCCATGACCTTCACTCTCAGGCGCTGGCCATAGCGGAGAATCTCGAGCTTCAGCCAGCCCGAGCCAATTCCCTGCGGCATATCTCGGCGGTTCTGGCCGGCCGTAACGGCGATGGGCCTCGCCTGGCGCTGGAGCGCCTGGAGGTTGCGCTGGAGATCTGCAAAGAACTCGAAGACGAGGTGGCACTTTCCGAGCTGTACGACGACATCGCTGACGTCAACCTGATCCTCGGGCAGATCGACGCAGCCGTTTCTCACTATGAGAAAGGACTGCGGATCGCCCGGCGCCTCGACCGCTACGCGCTGACCGCTGACATCCTTTTGGGCCTCGCCCGGTGCAGTAGGCAGTTGGGCAAGCTCGATGGGGTGAGGGTGCACCTCGACGATGCCCGGGAGATGATCGAGCAGATCGACAGCAGCCCGGCCCGTCAGGCACGGTTGCGACTCGAGCTCGCGCAGATCGAGGAGGATGAAGGAAAGCCGGAATCAGCAATCAAGGGGTACGAAAAAGCCCTGCGGGCCTTCAGTGACTGCAATGACACCCTCAACAGACTCGAGTGTCACAGGCTGCTGCTGGCGGCCTACACACGAAGGCGTGACTTTTCACAGGCGGGACTTCACCTCTCGAAGGGGCTCGAGCTGGAGGGGAACGTCCGGGCGCTCTGGTCGGTAATGCTCAATCAGCTGCACCCCGCGGTGAGGGGAGGTGCCGAGGGAGCTTTTGCGGAAGGACGATATGGCAGCGGCGTGCTCGAGGCCCTGAAGGCATGTGAACAGGAATTCCGCTCGCGGCTCGAAGACGCCGAGCGGATGAAGATGCCTGAGGTCCTCGCCAAGTCCCTCGCCCCGTCCCGCCGGGGCGGAGTGGACCCCTGGATGAGCGAAGACCAGCTGAAGGCGTTCCAGCAGCTTTGCCTGGGCGCCTTCGGAGCTTGCAGAAATCCGCTAGCCCACAATCAGCTTTCGATGGATGCCAGCCAGGCTTTCTCGTGGCTGGGGGTTGCGCACCTGATGATGACTTTGATGGATGCCCCGAACGGGGAGGGCGTGCCGGGAGGCGCCGGCGGATTGCCGGGGGACGATGGAATGGAGGCCCAGTCCGTCGTCGATGAGGTGCCGGGTCTCGGTGTCGATTGACCGCGATCGTGTGAGTGGTCTCAAGGCTCTCCACACATAGACTGCGGGCCAACAAGGGTGCGTGCAGGCAAGCAAGGAGAGCGATGACTGAGCTGACCGAGAAACAGGCCGAGCTGTGCGAGAGCAGTGAGACCGACTACTCGGACCTGCGCGCTTTCTTCATCAACTGCACGCTGAAGCGCAGCCCGGAGGTCTCCAACACGCAGGGGTTGATGGACATCTCGATGGAGATCATGCGCCGCAACGGGGTGGCGGTCGATTGCATCCGCGCCGTCGACCACGAGATCGCCACCGGCGTCTGGCCCGACATGACCGAACACGGCTGGGACGTCGACGGGTGGCCGGCGATCTTCGAGCAGGTGATGGCCGCCGACATCCTCGTGCTCGGCATGTCGATCTGGCTGGGGGAGAAGTCCTCGGTCGCGACCCAGGTCGTCGAGCGGCTCTACGGCAACTCGCACCTGCTCAACGACGCCGGCCAGTACGCCTACTACGGCCGCGTCGGCGGCTGCCTGGTGACCGGCAACGAGGACGGGGTCAAGCACTGCGCGATGAACACGCTCTACTCGCTGCAGCACCTCGGCTACACGATCCCACCGCAGGCCGATTCGGGCTGGATCGGCGAGGCGGGCCCGGGACCGTCATACCTCGACGAGGGTTCGGGCGGCCCGGAGAACGACTTCACCAACCGCAACACCACCTTCGCCGCCTGGAACATGCTCCACCTGGCGCGCCTGCTCAAGGACGCCGGCGGCATCCCCGCCCACGGCAACCAGCGCACCGCCTGGGACGCCGGCTGCCGCACCGACTTCCCCAATCCCGAGCACCGCGCTTAGCGCGACCGGAATTTTCCACACTGGGGTGTGGTCGATGTTGCTTGCGCTTACGGCAAGACCGCGATCGCGCGGCCGGGGGCGCCGCTGGCGACGGCGATCTTGAGTGGCAGGAAGACGAAGGAGGCGCCGCGGGCGGGCAGGCGCTCGAGGTTGGTCAGTCCCTCGATGAAGGCCATTTCGCGGCTGAGGCCGGCGCGGTGGACTTCGTTGCCCTCCTCGGCCGAGCCCATGCTGGGCGCGTCGATGCCGATCGTGCCGATGCCGCGTTCGTGCAGGAAGACGGCGGCGGCGGCCTCCGGGGCGGGCCAGGCGGGGCGCGATTGCAGCACCACCGGCTCGTGCAGGAAGGCGCGGCTGGCCTCGCCCTTTACATAGTGCTTCGACCAGCCGGTCAGCAGCAGAGCGATCTCACCGGGCTGGAAGCGGCCGTGCTCGCCCTCCCAGGCTTCGAGGTGGGCGACGGTGATCGCCGGGCTGGCCCCGGGTTCGGCCTGGCCGTCGAGGTGGCGGAGGTCGATGACCGCGGCGGGGCCGATCAGCTTCGAGAGGTCGAGCTTCTCGGCGCTGACTTCACCCAGCGGCTCGGCATTCGGAAGCCCCGATTTCGGCGGAGCGAAGTAGTGGCTCGGAGCGTCGACATGCGTGCCCGCATGCTCGTCGAGGATGAAGAAGTGGGTGACGTAGGGGCCGAGTGAGCAGCTGCACGCTCCGGTCGGCAGCTCGTCCTCCTCGAACCAGCTCCAGTTCTTGTGGGCGAACGGCATGTGCTCCGGCCAGGTCGCCGGCAGGTGCTCGGAGAGCGTCACCGAGAGGTCGACGATCTTGTCCGGGTTCGCTTCGATCAAGATGATCGAAGTAGTACCACGGAGTGGCGCTCAGGCCTCGGCCAGGAGCCTTTCGGCGAGCCGGTTCATGCCGCGATCATGGGCCGCCTTGGCGGCGTTGGCCCAGTCGGTCTCGCGATCGGCCGGTGGGTCGACACCGGCGTCGCGCAGGGTGGCGATGTCCTTGAAGGCGCGCAGGTCATCGGCGGATTCGATCAGCGAAGCGCGCAGGGCAGGGCGGTGCTCGCGGATCGCGTTCTCGAGCACGCCCTCCAGCGAGCCGTGGCGGCGCAGCAGCTCGGCGGCGGTCTTCGGGCCGACCCCCTTGGCGCCGGGCAGGCCATCGGAGGGGTCGCCGCGCAGGGCGATGAAGTCGGGGACGAGCACGGGCGGAATGCCGTAGCGCTCTTCGACCTCCGCCGGCCCGACCGCTTCGGCGCCTTTGCCTTTGCCGCCGGTCTTCACGTAGAGGACGGTGACCCGCTCGCCGGCGCACTGGTACATGTCGCGGTCGCCGGTCATCAGCAGCGCCCTGCCACCGGCCTCGGCCTCGCGGCGGGCGTAGGTGCCGAGCAGGTCGTCGGCCTCGAGGTCGTCGCTCGTCGCGACGGTCCAGCCGAAGGCCGCGAAGAAATCGCGGGCAGCGGCGAACTGGGGCGAGAGGTCGTCGGGCATCGCCGCCTCGCGCTCGGCGTGGTAGGCGGGGTAGAGCTCGGTCCGGTAGGAGGCGGTGTCGGGGCCGAAGCAGAGGACGACCGCGCGCGGCTGGTGCAGCTCGATCTCGCGCAGGACCAGGTTGGCGGTGCCGAGCAGGGCGTTGACCGGCTTGCCGTCGCTGCCGACGATCGAGTCCGGCAGCGCGTAGAAGGCGCGGAAGAGCATCGAGGGCGTGTCGACGGCGAGCAGCGGCTGGGCCACGGTCCGCAGCCTATGGGCCACGGCATCCGGGCGGTCTCGGGTACGGTCCGGGATCTAATGGCAGCCTCCGGCGGACCCCGTATCGCGCCCGGTGACCGGCGCCAGCTCGGCTGGGTCAACTTCGCCATCGCCAGGCTGGCGGGGATCGCCACGCGCGGCCGGCCGCCGCACATCTTCACCACGCTCGGGCGCCATCGCGGTCTCTTCCGTCGCTGGCTCTGGTTCGCCGGGCGCGCTGATGCCGGGCGGCAAGCTTCCCCGCGAGGAGACCGAGCTGGTCATCCTGCGGGTCGCCCACAACACCGGCAGCACCTACGAGTGGGTGCAGCACGAGCGCATGGCGCGCCGCGTCGGGCTCAGCGACGAGGAGATCGGCCGGGTTCGCCAGGGCCCCGACGCCGCCGGCTGGTCCGAGCGCCGCGCCCTGCTGCTGCGCGCCGCCGACGAGCTGCACGCCGGCGACCGGATCGGCGACGAGCTCTGGGGCCAGCTGGCCGGCAGCTCGACGAGGTGCGGCTGATCGAGCTCTGCATGCTGATCGGCCACTACGAGATGCTGGCGATGACCCTCAACTCGCTCGACGTCGAGCCGGACTTCGAGGCAAGGCTGTGAAGGTCGGAATCCGCGACCTGCGCGGCAAGCGCTGCCTGATCACCGGGGCGGCGAGCGGCATCGGCCGCTCGACGGCGATCGCCGCCGCCGGCCAGGGCGCGGAGCTCTTCCTCACCGATCGCAACGGCGAGGGACTGGAGCAGGTCGCCGCCGAGATTCGCGACGCGGGGGGGACCGTGTCCCACTTCGCCGCGGTAGACCTCGTCGACCACGACGCGGTGGTCGCCTTCGCCGCGGAAGTGCACGCGATCGCTCCCAGCATGGACGTGGTGATGAACATCGCCGGGATCTCGACCTGGGGCAAAATCGAGCAGCTCGAACACGAGCACTGGCGGCGCACGATCGAGATCAACCTGATCGGGCCGATCAGCGTGCTCGAGTGCTTCGTGCCGCCGATGATCGAGGCCGGGCGCGGCGGCCACGTCGTCAACGTCTCCTCGGTCGCCGGTCTCTTCGGCCTGCCCTGGCACGCCCCCTACAGCGCCAGCAAGTTCGGCCTGCGCGGGGTCTCCGAGGTGCTGCGCTTCGACCTGCGCAAACACCGGATCGGCGTCAGCCTGGTCTGCCCGGGGGCCGTCAAGACGCCGCTGGTCGGCACCGTGGACATTGTCGGGGTCGATCGCGACAACCCGAAAATGCGCAAGCTGATCGCGCTCTTCGAGCGCCGCGCCGTCACTCCCGAGAACGTCGCCGAGAAGATCATCGAGGCGATCGAGAAGAACCGCTACATGGTCTTCACCTCTCCCGATGGCCGCTTCCTGCACTGGCTGCAGCGCAAGTTCTCACCTCCCTACACGCTGGTCATGCGGGTGATGAACCGCGAACTCGACCGGGCGGCCCGCTAGCCGGAACCGGTCGTCCTCTAGGTTTGTCGCCGTGCCTGAGGCGGCCCTGAACATCGAGGATCTGGTCAAGCGCTACCCGACCGGGGTGGAGGCGCTGCGCGGTGTCTCGCTGGAGATCAAGCAGGGAGAACTGTTCGGCCTGCTCGGCCCCAACGGGGCCGGCAAGTCGACCCTGATCCACTGCACGACCGGGCTGGCGCAGCCGACCGGCGGCTCGATCCACGTCTTCGGCCACGACGCCACCGGCGACTACGGCGAGGCGCGGCAGGCGGTCGGCCTGGCCCCGCAGGAGCCCAACCTCGACTGGTTCCTCACCGTCGCCGAGACGCTCGACTACCACGCCGGCTACTTCGGCATGCCCAAGCGCGAGCGGCGCGAGCGCACCGAGGAGCTGCTCGAGACCTTCTCGCTGACCGAGAAGCGCGACGAACGCACCCGCACGCTCTCCGGCGGGATGAAGCGGCGGCTGATCCTGGCCCGGGCGATGATGCACCGGCCGCGGCTGCTGATCCTCGACGAGCCCACCGCCGGCGTCGACGTCGAGCTGCGGCTCGAGCTCTGGCACTACGTGCAGCGGATCAACCAGGAGGGGACGTCGATCCTGCTCACCACGCACTACCTCGAGGAGGCCGAACAGCTCTGCGACCGGATCGCCTTCATCAACGACGGCCAGATCGTCGGCGAGGGGACCAGCGCGGAGCTCGCCGCGCGCTACGGCGTCGACAGCCTCGAGGACGCCTACCTCGCCTTGGTCGGGCGCAAAGAGCTCTCGCGCTCGCACGTCGAGGTCGCCGCCCCGTGAGCGCCGCCCAGATCCGCTTCGCGACGCTCTGGCGGCGCGAGGTCAACCGCTTCATGAAGATCAAGAAGCAGACGCTGGGCGCGCCGCTGCTGGAAACCTTCCTCTACATCTCGGTCTTCGGCGCCGCGCTCGGCTCGCGGATCAAGCAGCTGCACGGGATCGACTACGTCGTCTTCGTCATCCCCGGCCTGATCATGATGTCGTTCGCGATCAACTCCTTCGCCAACAACTCCTCCTCGATCCTGCAGCAGAAGTTCCAGGGCGCGATCCAGGACCAGCTCTCCTCGCCCGCCTCGCCGCTGGAGCTGCTGCTCGCCTTCACCTTCGGCGGCTTCATGCGCGGCCTGATCGTCGCCGGGCTGACCTTCATCGCCGCCTCGCTGCTGGTCGACCTGCCGGTCGACCACATCCTCGTGCTGATCCCGTCGCTGTTCCTGGTCGGCTTCTTCTTCTCCCAGCTCGGCGTGCTGACCGGCGTGCGCGCCGAGCAGTTCGACGACGTCGCCTTCGTCCAGACCTTCGTGCTGACGCCGCTGATCTTCCTCGGCGGCGTCTTCTACTCGGCGACGCTGCTGCCGCAGCCGTTCGAGACCCTGACCCACTTCAACCCGATCTACTACATGATCAACCTGGTCCGCTACGGCTTCGTCGGCTTCACCGAAGTCAGCATCGCGCTCTCGCTGCTGGCCCTGACCGCGGCGACCGCCGCCCTCTTCGCGGTCAACCTGCGCCTCTTCTCCCAGGGCTACAAGCTGCGCGCCTAGCGTCCGTCGATGCTGGCGCTGACTCGTCGAGGTAGCTAGGCCTCGGCGAGCGGCAGGCGCTCGGCGAGCCCGGTCAGCTCGAGCACCCGGGTGACGGCGGGGAAGTCGCTGGGGATGAAGCTGACCCTGGTCTCGCCCTCGTTGCGGCTCAGGGTCGAGACGAGCAGGGCGATCCCGGTCGAGTCGATGAACTCCAGCTCGCGCATGTCGACGACGACCGGGGCGGAGGCATCCGCGAGCGAGCCCTCCAGTGCGGTCTCCGCGGTGCCGGCATTGGCAGGTCGAGCTCGCCGCAGAGGGCGATCACGTGGCTGTCGCCGTTCTCCTGACGTGCGAACGACGAGTGTGCCGTCGGCGATTTCGCGTTGCTCGCTGGGCATCTCGTCCCTCCCGGGTGGAGCGTACTTCTCCGCTTCAGCTTACGCCAAGCGCGATTGCAGCTGCACGCGGCTCAGGGTAGCGAAAGCACACCGCGCAATCAAGCGAGGAGCGAGGCAACGATGGAGGCCAGCACCAGCCCCAGCAAGGGCATCTTCGACGGCGTCAACGCCGAGGCGCGTCAGCACGTCGCCGAGCTGCTGACAAAGGCTTACTGGATGGAGATCGAGACCGTGATGAGCTACCTCGCCGCCTCGACCAACCTCGACGGCGTGCGCGGCCCAGGAGATCAAGCAGTCGCTGGACGACGGACGTCGAGGAGGAGCTCGGCCACGCGCGCCTTTTCGCCGAGCGGATCAAGGAGCTCTACGGGGTCGTCCCCGGCTCGCAGGCCTTCGCCGCGGAGCAGGTCGTTCCTGCAGCCGGCGCGAGGAGCAGACCGACGTCGTCCACATCGATCCGCGGCGTGATCAAGGCCGAGACCGGCGCGATCGAGCACTACACGCGGATCGTCGAGGAGACCGATCAGGTCGACCCGGTCACCCAGGACATGGTGATCGACGATCCTCCACGACGAGCAGGCGCATCGGCGCCTCTTCGAGGGGTTCCTGCGCGAGTACGAGCTCGAGGGGCTTGCCTAGTCGGAGACGTTCAGGAGAGGTCGGGACACCCCTCCCAAAACGAGCGGCCGGGGGCCGCTCTTGAGTGTTTTGGGAGGGGTGTCCCGACCTCTCCGGCGACGCCGCCGGCTACCAGGCGTCGACGTAGCGGCGGCGCTCGTTGCGCTCGGCTCGGTGCGCTTGGGCGGCGGCGAGGGTCGAGGCGATCAGCGAGCGGGTCTCGGCCGGGTCGATCACGTCGTCGATCTCGAACAGCGCGGCGGCGTTGAGCGCCTTGGCGTTCTCTTCGGCGGCGGCGGTGAGGTCGCGGACGCGCTGCTCGCGCTCGCCCTCGTCGGCGATCGCCTCGAGCTCCTTGCGCAGGGCGAGCCGCACCGCGCCCTCGAGCCCCATCGGGCCGAGGTGGGCCGAGGGCCAGGCCACGGTCAGCAGCGGCTCGTGCAGGCTGCCGCCGGTCATCGCCTGGGCGCCGAGGCCGTAGCCGCGGCGCAGGATCACGGCGATCAGCGGCACCCGCAGCGCCGCGCCGGCGAGCAGCAGGCGCGAGGTGTGGCGGACCAGGCCGGTCGCCTCGGCCTCGGGGCCCGACCATCATCCCCGGCGTGTCGACCAGCGAGAGGACCGGCAGGTCGAAGGCGTCGCAGAGCTGCAGGAAGCGCGCCGCCTTGTCGGCCGCGTCGCTGGTGATCGCGCCGGCGACGTGGCGGGTGTCGTTGGCGATCACGCCGAGCGGGCGCCCCTCGATGCGGATCAGCGCGGTCGACCATCTCCGGCGCGAAGCGCTCGCGCAGGAAGGTCACCGAGCCGGCGTCGGCGAGCGTCTCGACGATCGGCTGCACCGCGTAGGCGCGGCGCTGGCGCTCGGGGACGGCGTCGCGGAGCGCCGCCTGGTCGGGCGCCGTCGCCGGGCGGAGTGGCGCCCTGGAAGTAGCCGAGCAGGCGCTTGGTCGCTGCCGTCGCCGCGGCCTCGTCGGCGACGACCAGGTCGACGACCCCGTTGGCGGCCTGCATCTCGATCGGGCCGACCTCGTCGGGGTCGACCTTGCCCAGGCCGCCACCCTCGATCATCGCCGGGCCGCCCATGCCAAGCGAGATGTTCTCGGTGGCGACGATCAGGTCGGCGCAGCCGGCGATCACGGCGTTGCCGGCGAAGCAGCGGCCGGCGACGACGGCGATCCGCGGCACCAGGCCGGAGAGGCCGGCCCAGAGCGCGAAGGCGCGGGTGTCGAGCGCCGAGACGACCGGGTAGTCGGTGTCGCCCGGCCGGCCGCCGCCGCCCTCGGCGAAGAAGACGGTGGGCAGGCGCATCCGCTCGATCAGCTCGAAGAGCCGGTCCTTCTTGCGGTGGCCGAGGGCGCCCTGGGTGCCGGCGAGCACCGTGTAGTCGTAGGAGAGGACGGCGCAGGCGGCCGCGCTCGCCGAAGAGCTCGCCGTTGATCCGCGCCGTACCGGCGATCAGCCCGTCGGCGGGCGTGTTGGCGATCAGGTCGTCGATCTCGCGGCGGCCGCGCTGGGCGGCGATCGCGAAGCGGCCGTACTCGACGAAGGAGCCGGGGTCGACCAGGTCCTCGACGTTCTCGCGGGCGCTGCGACCGCCCTTGGCGTGGCGTCGCTCGATCGCGTCGGCGCGCGCCTCGTCGTCGGTCAGCGCCCGCCGCGCCAGGACCTCCGCCAGATCTTCCCCTCTCGCCCTCGCTCACGCGCGCATGTTCGCTGATTTGCCTGACCGCCGACTGCGCTTGATTGCTGGGCACGTCCCAGTTAGATTGTTTCGTCCATTCGTCCAGGGGCGCTGGGATGGCGCCCAGAAGGAGAGCAAGTTGAAGCAACGACTTTCCCGTCGTCTCGACCAGGGGATCCATCGCGATCGCGGTCGGGCTTGACCGCGACCCTCGCCCTCGCCCCGGCCCTCGCCAGCGGAGCTGACGACCTCGGCCCCGCCAACACCGTCTTCATCAAGGACGGCAAAGGCGGCCTGCGCTTCGAAGCGCCGAAGACGATCGTCGCCGGCGAAGAACTCGAGGTGCTGAACCAGACCAACCCGAAACAGGTCGGCCCGCACACCTTCTCGCTGGTCACCAAGGGCTCGATCCCGAAGACGCCGAAGGCGCGTCAGACCTGCTTCACGCCGAAACACATCTGCATGTCGATCGCCCACTGGCACGGCGTCAACGGCAACGGCCCGGTGAAAGTGAACCCGGTCGAAGTCGGCGCTCGAAGGCTGGGACACGCTCGGCAGCGTCACCAAGAAGGGTGACTCCTGGTTCACCGGGCTACGAAACCGAACACCTCGATCACGCAGAAAGTGACCGCTGCCGCCGGCACGACGATCTACTTCATGTGCGCCATCCACCCCTGGATGCACGGCTCGATCGAAGTGCTGCCGCCCGCCCCCTTGCCGCTCGCGGCGAGCTAGCAGCACGGCTGGATCCGACTCAGATTCACCGCGCCTGGGGCGCCGAGCTTTCCTCGGCGCCCTGGGCAGCGGGGCGCTGGCCACGGCGCTGCCGCTCGGCCTGCGCCCGGGTTCTCTGATCTCCGCGGACGGGGCTTCCTCGGCGCGCCCGCACGGCGCCGTGCCCTTTCGCGCTCCCCCTGCCGATTCCGCGCGAGCTCAGCGGACGCCGAGCTGACGATCCCGATCCGCGAGGCCGAGGTCCAGGCGCTGCCGGGCGCAGAAGACGCGGATGTGGACCTACGGCGGCACGCTTCCCCGGTCCGACGATCCGGCGCCCGGCGGGCCAGCGCACCGCGGTCACCTTCCACCACGAACTGCCCCGGTCGGCGGGCGAGCTGACCGTGCACCTGCACGGTGGCCACAACCGCACCCAGTTCGACGGCCAGCCCGGTGGGCTGACGCCGTCGCACGCGCCTCCTTCTACTGCGACATCCCGCGCGGCCTCTCGCCACGGCAGTCGGGCAACGACGTGCTGATCGAGCCGGGCGGCCGGCGGACCTACGTCTACGACCTGATCGAGGACGGTCGGCCCGAACGCGCCGCCTTCCAGTGGTACCACGACCACCGCCTCGACCACACCGCCCGCAACGTCTGGCGCGGCCTGGCGGGGATGTGGATCGTCGACGACGAGTTCGAGGCCGGCCTGCCGCTGCCGCGCGGCGAGCGCGACCTGCCGCTGATGATCGTCGACCGCTCCTTCGACCGCCACAACCAGCTGACCAACCCGTTCACCAACCGGCGCCCGCCCGCCGACGGGATCGACGGCCACTCGATCCTCGTCAACGGCGCTCACATGCCCCACCACCGGGTCAGCGCCCAGCGCTACCGGCTGCGCATCCTCAACGCCTCGCAGTTCCGCTCCTACAACCTCTTCCTCTCCAACGGCGCGCCGCTGGTCCAGATCGGCACCGACAGCGGCCTGATGCCGCGGCCGGTGCGCCGCAGCGAGGCGATGATCGGGCCGGGCGAGCGGGTCGAGCTGGTCGTCGACTTCTCCGCGGCGGCGGGGGAGAGCGTCGAGCTGCGCAGCGGCCCTCGCCACGGCGCCAGGAACCCGCTCGGTGCCCGCACCTACGTCGGCGCGCTGATGCAGTTCCGGGTCGACTCGCGACGCCTGCCGGACCGCACGCGCGTGCCGCGCAAGCTGCGACCGCTGCCGGCCTGGACCAGGCGCGCCTCGCACAAGCCCGATCGCACCTGGGAGATCTCGATCGGCGGCCTCTTCAAGACCACCTGGCTGATCAACGGCCGCACCTTCAACCCGGCCCGCGCCGACGCCCAGCCAAAGCTGGGCTCGGTCGAGACCTGGGAGATCGTCAACCGCACCAACGTCGCCCACATGATGCACATGCACATGACCGACTGGTACCTGCTCTCCCGCAACGGCAAGCCGCCGCCGCCCTGGGAAGACTGCCTCAAGGAGACCTTCTTCGCTCTATCCCCACGAACGCATCCTCGTCGCCGGCCACTTCGCCGACTACACCGGCAAGTTCGTCATCCACTGCCACATGCTCGACCACGAGGACCACGGCCTGATGACCCAGTTCGAGGTGGTTCCCTAAACGAAACCGGGCCCCGAAGGGGCCCGGTCCGTATGACTCGGCGCTGCCGTCAGGTGCCGCGCACGTGCGGCGTGTGGTCGCCGATGTGGAGGCTGTCGAGCAGCCTCGGGACGTAGAGGAGGCCGCAGACGCCGACCAGGACGTAGACGATGTCGGTGAGCGTGCCGCTGCCGAAGACGTCCGAGATCACGTTCGTGTCGAACAGCCCGACCATCCCCCAGTTGAGAGCTCCGATCACCATCAGCAGCAGGGCGACGGGCTCAAACCGCTTGACCATCTCCATCTCTTCCTCCTAAGGAGATAATGCGGATAGTTACGAGACAAATACACCGGGGCCTCGGCCGCGGTTACGGCGAATGGCCCGGCTCGATGTCGTGAAGTGAGCTACGACTGAAGAGGGTGCTTCGACTCAAGTCGAAGCTTCTCAACCGAGACGACTGGCAGGTCGAGCGTTTCGCCCCGCTCGTTGGCAACCTCGACCATCTTCATCTCACCGAAATCATGGACGACGGCGCCGCGAGTTCCGGCTGGCCATCCGTTGACTGCTTCAGCGAATGAGACGACGTCAACTTCCCCTATGGACTGTTTGACAGTGGCCATGAATTGAGTCTAGGGCCTCAAGAATGCCGTGAGCAACCGCGGGCGCGCTGAAGCGTCAACGACTATCCAGGTGGTTCGCAGGTTGGCTGCCCGCAAGCGTTTGTCTCCGAGACCTTGAATTGGAAATTGGACAACGCAGTTGATTCCAAAGGGTGGGTTGTGCCGGATTGAGTGGATTGGAGCTTTGAGAATTCCAACCCGAATCGCCTGCTCGACGTAGTCGACATCGTTGCTCGTGATGCCGAGAATTCGCTCGAAACCCAGTGCCTTCGGTCCACCGGTCTCATGGCCAACCTCCAAGGAGTAGTCAAGTAGCTTCCGCCGCAAGCCGATTGCTTCCGTTGCCCTCGGTAGAGGCTTCCCAACTTTCGGCGGCCAGGACACTCGGCGACGGTAGGTCGCTCGGACGCGCCCGTGGCGCGCCAAGTGTCAATTTTCAACGGCGAAAGCGTGACGTGGGACGCTAGGCGCCGATCAGCTCGATGCGGTAGCCGTCGGGGTCGCGCAGGAAGCAGATGAGGTGGCCCTCGGTGCGGCCGCCGGGGCGGTAGGGGGGCTTTTCCGGCTCGATGCCGTCGGCGGCGAGGCCCTCCAGGGTGGCGTCGAGGTCGTCGACCATGAGGGCGATGTGGTTGTAGCCGGTGCCGTGCTCGTAGTCGGTGACGCCGTGGTTGTAGGTCAGCTCGAGGATCGGGTCCTCGCCGGGCAGGTTCATGAAGACGTTGATCGCCTCGTCGCCGATCGGCATCCGTCCCGACTCCTCGAAGCCGATCTTCTCGTAGAAGGCGACCGAGCGGTCGATGTCGCCGATTCGGTAGCACGTGTGCAAGAAGCGGGTCATCGACTTGGCAGCCTAGCGGCCTCCCTACAATTTGCAGCCGAATGGCTCGCCGAACGCGCCTGCGCAGGCGCAAGTCGCATACCTCGAAGTGGAGGAAGATCACCGTCCCCCTGGGGGTCCTGCTCGCCGTGGGCATAGTCGCCGGCGGCGTGGCCGGCGGCTGGGCGGTCGATGTCTACGAGTCGGCGCCGCCGCTCTCCAGCCTCAAGCCGGTGCAGAAGGGCCGTTCCTCGGCGATCTACGCCGCCGACGGCAGCCTGATCGGCTTCATCCAGGCGGAAAACATCCGCCAGCCGGTGCCCGGCCGCTCGATGCCGCAGACGCTGCGTAACGCGACCGTCGCGATCGAGGACAAGAACTACTTCAACCACGGCGCCCTCGACCCGGCCGGGATCGCGCGCGCCGCCTGGAAGGACCTGCTCGCCGGCGGCAAGCCGGTGCAGGGTGCCTCGACGATCACCCAGCAGCTGGTCCGCAACCTCTACATCCAGAACCCGCAGGAGACGCTCAAACGAAAGCTGATCGAAGCGCACCTCGCCTACGAGATGGAGGACGCTCACACCAAGGATTGGATCCTCACCGCCTACCTCAACACGGCGCCCTACGGCACGGTCGAAGGCGAGACCGCGGTCGGAGTCGAGGCGGCGGCGCAGACCTACTTCGGCAAGCCGGCCAAGGAGCTCGGCCTGACCGAATCGGCGCTGATCGCCGGCCTGCCGCAGGCGCCCTCCGAATACAACCCCTTCCTCGACCCGCACGCGGCGCTGCAGCGCCGCAACGAGGTGCTGGACGCGATGCACGACGCAGGGCTACATCGACGGTGACGAATACCGCGAGGCGCTGCACAGCGGCCTCGGCCTCAGCCCCGGCCACAAGTACCGGGTGATCCACGACCCCTTCCTCTTCGACCTCGTCCAGCAGGAGCTGATCGACAAATACGGGATCAACACCGTGCGCAAGGGTGGCCTCAAGGCCTACACGACGATCGACCCCGAACTGCAGGAACGGGCGCAGGAAGCGGTCGACTCCTGCAGCGTCTGCTACCCGGAAGGCGGGCCCGGCCGCCGGGCCTCGCCTCGGTCGATCCCTCCACCGGTGAGATCGTCGCCCTCGCCTCGACCGAAGGCTACGAAAGCGAAAGCGAATTCAACTACGCCTGGCAGGCCCACCGCCAGCCCGGCTCCTCGTTCAAGACCTACGTGCTGACGACCGCGATCAAGCAGGGCATCGACCCCGACACCACCTACTACAACGGCACCTCGCCGATGACGCTGGACACTGCCGGGCGGCGGGACCTGGACCGTCAACAACGCCGAGCCCGGCGGCGGCACGATGTCGCTCGCCTCGGCCACCTGGGAGTCGGTCAACGTCATCTTCGCCCAGCTCGACCTCGACGTCGGCCCCGAAAACGTGACCGAGACCGCGCACGAAATGGGCATCGAAGCGCCGCTGGAATCGGTGCCGGCGGAGGCGATCGGCGGTCTCGCGATCGGCGTCACGCCGCTCGAACAGGCCGACGGCTACGCGACCCTGGCCAGCGGCGGCATCCACCACGACCCGACCGCGATCAGCCGGGTCGAGTTCCCCAACGGCAAGGTCGACGAAACCGACCCCGACTCGGGCGACCGCGTGCTCACCGAGGGCCAGGCCTACGAAGTGACCAGGCTGCTCGAGGGCGTGATCACCCAGGGCACCGGCGCCGGCTACACCTACATGGGCTGCGGCGCCGAGGCCGGCAAGACCGGCACCTCGGAGGACCTCTCCGACGCCTGGTTCGTCGGCTACACGCCGCTCTACTCGACCGCGGTCTGGGTCGGCCACCCGCAGTCGCGCGAAGCGACCGGCTTCGGCGGGCCGACGGCCGGGCCGATCTGGCGCTCCTTCATGGAATCGGCGGTGGCCGGCGACTGCCCCGAATTCCCCGAACCGTCGACCCTGCCCGAACTCTCCGGCCTCGACAGCGACCACACCTCCGGCTCCTCGGCTCTTCGGGCGAATACGAATACAACGAATACGAAGAAGAAGAAGCGACGGAAGAACCGTCGAAGGAAGGCAAGGGCGAAGACGAAGGGGGAGGCGCGGCGCCGGAAGCCGAAGCGGAACCCGCTCCGGAAGCGGCGCCCGAACCCGCTCCCGCGCCGGCCGCGCCACCCTCCGCCGGCGGCGGTCTGAGCCCGGGCTGAGCGGCGATCGCTCCGCGCGCCTACGCTGACGGCGTGCTGCGGCGCCGATTGCCGACTGGGCTCGAGCGGCGAGCCGCCGCCGGCCTGGCTGGGGCTGCTGGCGACGGTCGCCGCGGTCGTTGCGGGCACGCTGTCGTCTACCCGCTGAAGTCGGTCGCGCCGGTCGTCTCGCTTGGCGTCGTCTACCTGCCGGCGATCCTGCTGATCTCGATCGTCTGGGGGCTGCGCCTCGGCCTGCTCGCCTCGGTCGCCAGCGCCGTCGCCTTCAACTTCTTCCAGCTGCCGCCGCTGCATCGCTTCGACGATCGCCGACGAAGAGAACTGGGTGGCGCTGCTGGTCTTCGTCGATCGTCGCGGCGATCAGCAGCACCGTCGCCGGGCTTGGCGCGGGCGCAGGCGGTCGAGGCCGAGCGGCGGCGCGAGCAGGCCGACCGGGCGCTGGCGGAGCTGGCGGCGCTGGCCGCGGAGCGCGACCGGATGCAGGCGGAGATGGTCGAGGCGGAGGCGCTGCGGCGCAGCGACGAGCTGAAGACGGCGCTGCTGCGCTCGATCTCGCACGACCTGCGCACGCCGCTCACCTCGATCATCGCCGGCGGCGCCGCGCTCGGCTCGGCGAGCGCGACCGCCGGAGGAGCGGGCGGAGCTGAGCGAGGCGATCGTCGCCGAGGGCGAGCGGCTCTCGCGCCTGGTCGAGAACCTGCTCGACATGTCGCGGCTGGAGGCGGGCAAGGCCGAGCCGCACCGCGAGCCGATCGACCTCGCCGAGGTGCTCGACGCCGCTCGCGAGGCGACGGCGCGGCCGGAGATCGTGCGCCTCGCGGTCGACCGCGAGCTGCCGCTGGTCGAGGCCGACGCCGCCCAGCTCGAGCGCGCCTTCGCCAACCTGCTCGAGAACGCGATTCGCCACGGCGGCGGCCAGGCCGGTGCTGGTGCAAGTCGAGGCTGCGTCGCTGACAAGATCACGATTCGCGTGGTCGACCAGGGCCCCGGAATACCCCAGAGCGAGTGGCAGCGGATCTTCGAGCCGTTCCAGCACGGCGCGGCGAACGGCGCCGGCGGCGGCGCCGGGCTCGGGCTGGCGATCGCCAAGGGCTTCGTCGAGGCCAACGGCGGCGAGATCGCGGTCGACTCGGTGCCCGGCCAGGGCAGCAGCTTCGTCGTCTCGATGCCCGGCGCGAGGAGCGACGCGTGAACGAGCGGCGCGCGGGTGCTCGTCTGCGACGACGAGCCGCAGATCCTGCGGGCGCTGAAGGTGATCCTGCGCGACGCCGGCTACGAGGCGGTCGCCGGCCGCCAGCGGCGAGGAGGCGCTCGACCAGGCCGCGGTGAAGCCGCCGGCCGCGGCGATCGTCGACCTGATGCTGCCCGACATCGACGGCGTCGAGGTGACCAAGCGGCTGCGCGAGTGGAGCGAGATGCCGATCATCGTGCTCTCCGCGGTGGGGGAGGAGGAGGCGAAGGTGCGGGCCCTGGCGGCCGGCGCCGACGACTACGTGACCAAGCCCTTCGGCCCGCCGGAGCTGGTCGCGCGGCTGGAGGCGGTGCTGCGGCGCGCGCCCGGAGGCGACGAGGAGCCGACGGTCGAGATCGGCGGGCTCGACGATCGACCTTGCGGCGCACGCGGTCGCGCCGCGACGGCGAGGAGATCCACCTGACGCCCACCGAGTTCCAGCTGCTGCGCGCCCTGGTCCGCAACCGCGGCCGGCTGATGACCCACCGGGCGCTGCTGACCGAGGTCTGGGGCCCGGCCTGGAGCGACGACACTGCCACGCCTGCGCACCCACGTCGCCAACCTGCGCCGCAAGATCGAACCGGCCGACGGCCCGCGCCTGATCCGCACCGACCCCGGCGTCGGCTACCGGATCGCGGTCTAGGCAGCGATCCTTCGCGAAATCTGCACGCGCCGGCCGGCGATCGCACACGCACCCTTGACGCGGCTGGGCGCATGATCGATATGTGCTCTCGTTTGCCGACATCTTCCCCGGTGGTGGCGGTCTCCCCGCCGATCTTTTCGCGATAGCGATCGCCGTCGGTCTCTTCGCCCTCCTCTACTGGGCGATCGACCTGATCGACCGGATATGAGCGCGTTGCCGCTGGCCGCGCTCGGCGGTGCCGACCTCTTCGGGCTGGTCGTCTCGGCGCTGGTCTGCGTCTACCTCGTCTACGCGCTGCTGCGCGGGGAGAACCTCTGATGGCGCAGGGATGGCTGCAGATCGCGGTCTTCCTCGCCGTCCTCGTCGCGCTGGTCAAGCCGGTCGGCATCTACATGGCGCGGGTCTTCAGCGACCAGCGGGTCTTCCTGTCCCCCGTCGTCGGGCCAATCGAGCGCCTCGCCTACAGGGTGCTGCGCGTGCGGCCCGACGAGGGGCAGGACTGGAAGGGCTATGCCCGCAGCCTGATCGTCTTCTCGCTGCTCTCCTGGCTCGCGCTCTACCTGATCCTGCGCACCCAGGGCATCCAGCCGTTCAACCCCAGGGCTTCCACTCGGGCCCGTGGGACCTCAGCTTCAACACCGCCTCCTCCTTCGTCACCAACACCAACTGGCAGTACTACGGCGGCGAGACGACGCTCACCTACTTCGCCCAGATGGCGGGGCTGGCGGTGCAGAACTTCGTCTCGGCCGCGGTCGGGATCGCCGTCGTCGTCGCCCTGATCCGCGGCATCGTCGCCCGCAGCGGCGCGCGAGATCGGCAACTTCTGGCAGGACCTGGTCCGCATCCTGCTCTACATCCTGCTGCCGGTCTCGATCCTCGGCGCGCTCTTCCTCGTCTCCCAGGGCGTGATCCAGAACCTCGGCGACTACACCGTGATCCACACCCTGGCCGGCGGCACGCCAGACCCTGGCCCAGGGCCCGGTCGCCTCGCAGGAGGTGATCAAGGAGCTCGGCACCAACGGCGGCGGCTTCTTCAACGTCAACTCGGCGATGCCGTTCGAGAACCCGAGCGGCCTGACCAACTTCTTCGAGCTGCTGCTGATCCTCGTCATCCCCGCCGGCCTCACCTACACCTACGGGCGCATGGTCGGCAGCCAGCGCCAGGGCTGGGCGATCTTCGCGGCGATGTTCGTGCTCTTCGTCGCCGGCGTCGCCGTCGTCTACATGGCCGAGCAGCACGGCACCCCGGCCCAGCACCTGGCCGGCCTCCACACCCACGCCTTCGACGGCTCCACCGGCGGCAACATGGAGGGCAAGGAGCAGCGCTTCGGCATCGCCGACTCCTCGCTCTGGACGGCGGTGACGACGGTCACCTCCTGCGGCGCGGTCAACGCCGCCTTCGAGTCGCTGACCGGGCTCGGCGGCGCGGTGCCGTTCGTCAACCTCGGCTTCAGCGAGGTCGTCTTCGGCGGCGTCGGCGCCGGCCTCTACTCGATGCTGCTCTACGTCCTGCTCGCCGTCTTCATCGGCGGCCTGATGGTCGGCCGCACCCCCGAGTACCTGGGCAAGAAGATCGGGCGCGCGGAGATCAAGCTGGTCTCGCTCGGCGTCCTGGTCACGCCGCTGGTGGTGCTGCTCTCCTCCGGCCTCGCCTCGGCGACGACGCTCGGGCACACGCTCGATCTTCGCCGGGGTCAACCCGCAGGGCTTCTCGGAGACCCTCTACGCCTACCTCTCCCAGGCCAACAACAACGGCTCCGCCTTCGCCGGCTACACCGGCTTCATCCAGCCCAACGCTCCCGGCAACGCCGGCGCCTACGGGATCACCTTCGCCGACCTGCTCGGCGGCGCCGTGATGCTGGGCGCCCGCTTCGCCGCCGATCCTCTTCGTCCTCGCCGATCGCCGGCGCGCTCGCCGGCAAGAAGGTCTCGCCGGCGGGCCTGGGGACGATGCGCACCGACAACCCGACCTTCGTCTTCCTCCTCGTCGGCGTCGTGATCCTGGTCGGTGCCCTCACCTTCTTTCCCGCCCTGCTGCTCGGACCGGTCGTCCAGAGCCTGACCACGAGGTTGTTCTGATGCGCCGGGACCTGCTGACATCGCTGATCGCGATCGTCGTGCTGACCGTCGTCCTCGGCGTGGCCTACCCGCTGGCGATCACCGGCATCGCCCAGGTCGCCTTCCCGGGCAAGGCGAACGGCTCCAAGGTCAGCGTCGACGGCAAGGTCGTCGGCTCGAGCCTGATCGGCCAGGACTTCAAGGGCCGGCCGGCCTACTTCCAGTCGCGGCCCTCGGCGACCGGATACTCGGGCGACGTCACCTACTTCGGCAACCTCGGCCCGAACAGCGTCGAAGCGCGCGAAGAGGTGCGCGAAAACCTGGCTGCCTACGTGGCGCTGGAGAAGCCCTTCGACAGGACGCTGACCAAGGACCGGGTGCCGGTCGACGCGGTGACCGAGTCGGCCTCCGGCGTCGATCCGCACATCTCCGAGGCCAACGCCCGGATCCAGGCGCACCGGATCGCCGCCGTCCGCCACCTGCCGCTGGCCAGGGTCGAAGACCTGATCTCCGCCCACACCGACGGTCGCTTCCTCGGCCTGTTCGGCGAGCCCGGCGTCAACGTCCTGCGACTCAACATCGCCCTCGACAAGGAAGCGCCGCTCAGATGACGACCGAGACCCAGGCCCGCTCCCTCTTCGACCCCGAGATCCTGCGCCCGGCGCTGCTCGAGTCGCTGCGCAAGCTCGACCCGCGGGTGCAGGCGCGCAACCCGGTGATGCTGGTGGTCGAGATCGGCGCCGTGATCACCACCGTCGCCTGGCTGATCCGCGTCTTCGGCGGCGGCCCGCTCGGCGGCGGCCACGAGCCCGCCTGGTTCAGCTTCACGATCGCCGTCTGGCTCTGGCTCACGGTCGTCTTCGCCA
Source organism: uncultured Solirubrobacterales bacterium (assembly GCA_963702065.1). Lineage (GTDB taxonomy): Bacteria > Actinomycetota > Thermoleophilia > Solirubrobacterales > 70-9 > VRUE01. The sequence continues at coordinate 1,805,425 of OY969705.1, read as the reverse complement.
ACCTCGCCGAGGCGCTGGCCGAGGGCCGTGGGCGCGCCCAGGCGGCGAGCCTGCGCTCGATGCGGACCGAGACGGTTGCCCGCCTGCGCGACGGCGGCGAGAAGCCCGCCTCGGAGCTGGTCCGCGGCGACGTCGTCGTGGTCGAGGTCGGGCGAGCCGATCCCCGGCGACGGCACCGTGATCGAGGGCATCGCCTCGGTCGACGAGTCGGCGATCACCGGCGAGTCGGCGCCGGTGATCCGCGAGGCCGGCGGCGATCGCTCCGCCGTCACCGGCGGCACCAGGGTGCTCTCCGACCGGATCGTCGTCGAGATCACCCAGGAACCCGGCAAATCGTTCCTCGACCGGATGATCGCCCTGGTCGAGGGGGCGGAGCGGCGCAAGACGCCGAACGAGATCGCCCTCGGCATCCTGCTCGCCGCCCTCACCCTGATCTTCGTCGTCGTCGTCGTCTCGCTGCGCCCCTTCGCCCTCTTCGCCGGCACCGAACTCTCCGAGACGACGCTGATCGCCCTGCTCGTCGCCCTGATCCCGACCACGATCGGGGCGCTGCTCTCGGCGATCGGGATCGCCGGCATGGACCGGCTCGTGCGCCGCAACGTGCTCGCCCTCTCCGGCCGCGCGGTCGAGGCCTCCGGCGACTGCGACCTGCTGCTGCTCGACAAGACCGGCACGATCACGCTCGGCAACCGCGAGGCGGTCGAGTTCATGCCGATGCCGGGGGTCAGCGCCGAGGAGCTGGCCGAGGCGGCGCAGATGTCCTCGCTCGCCGACGAGACCCCGGAGGGGCGCTCGATCGTCGTCCTCGCCAAGGGCTACGGGATCCGCGAGCACGACTTCGCCGGCCACGAGCCGAGCTTCGTCCCCTTCAGCGCCGAGACCCGGATGAGCGGCGTCGACTTCAACGGCACCCGCCTGCGCAAGGGCGCCGGCGACGCGATCGAGTCCTGGGTCGCCGCCGAGGGCGGCCGGGCGCCGGCCGAGCTGCGCGGCGAGCTCGACCGCATCGGCCGCGAGGGCGGCACGCCGCTGGCCGTCGCCCGCAACGAGCGTGTGCTCGGCGTCGTCTACCTCAAGGACGTGATCAAGGAGGGGATGAGCGCCCGCTTCGACCAGCTGCGGGCGATGGGCATCCGCACGATCATGGTCACCGGCGACAACAAGCTGACCGCGGCGAAGATCGCCGACGAGGCGGGCGTCGACGACTTCCTCGCCGAAGCGACGCCGGAGCGCAAGCTGGAGCTGATCAGCGAGCAGCAGGCCGACGGGCGGCTGATCGCGATGACCGGGGACGGCACCAACGACGCCCCGGCCCTGGCCCAGGCCGATGTCGGCGTGGCGATGAACACCGGCACCCAGGCGGCGCGCGAGGCGGGCAACATGGTCGACCTCGACTCCAATCCGACCAAGCTGATCGAGATCGTCGAGGTCGGCAAGCAGCTGCTGATCACCCGCGGCGCCCTGACCACCTTCTCGATCGCCAACGACGTCGCCAAGTACTTCGCGATCCTGCCGGCGATGTTCGCCACCACCTATGCCCTGGCCGGCGAAAAGGGGCCGCTCGACGCGCTCAACGTGATGTCGCTGGGCACGCCGGAATCGGCGATCCTCTCAGCGGTGATCTTCAACGCCCTGATCATCCCGCTGCTGATCCCGCTCTCCCTGCGCGGCGTCCGCTACCGGCCGATCGGCGCCACCGCGCTGCTGCGCCGCAACATGCTGCTCTACGGCCTCGGCGGCCTGATCGCCCCCTTCATCGGCATCAAGCTGATCGACCTGGTCGTCCACAACCTGCTGGGGGCCTGACCGAGGAGCGCGGCATGAACCGCGGCCACTACAAGATCTTCCTCGGCATGGCGGCCGGCGTGGGGAAGACCTACCGGATGCTGCAGGAGGGCCACGCCGAAGTCGAGGCCGGGCGCGACGTCGCGATCGGCTACCTGGAGCCGCACAAGCGCGAGGAGACGAGCGCCCAGGCGCGCGGCCTCGAGGTCGTGCCGCGGCGCGAGGTCGCCTATCGCGACGTCGAGGTCGAGGAGATGGACCTGCCGGCGCGTGCTCGCCCGCCGCCCGCAGCTGGCGCTGATCGACGAGCTCGCCCACAGCAACCCGCCCGGGCTCGAGCACGAGAAGCGCTACGAGGACATCGCCGACGTGCTGGCGGCCGGGATCGACGTCTTCTCGACCGTCAACGTCCAGCACCTCGAGTCGCTCAACGACCGGGTCGCCGAGCTGACCGGGGTGAGGGTGCGCGAGACGGTGCCCGACTCGGTGCTCGGCACCGCCGACGAGGTGGTGCTGATCGACCTCACGCCCGAGGCCCTGGTGGCACGCCTGCGCGCCGGCAAGATCTACCCCGGCGAGAACATCGAGGCCGCGCTCGAACAACTTCTTCCGGATCGAGAACCTGGCGGCGCTGCGCGAGGTCAGCCTGCGCCAGGTCGCCGAGGAGGTCGAGTCCAAGCGCCTCACCCTGCACGTCCCCGAGCGCGCTGGGCACCCGCGAGGAGCGGGTCGCCGCCGAGGTGCCGCAGGCGGTGGGGGAGAGGCTGCTCGCCCTGGTCCGGCCCCAGCCCAGCTCGCAGCGCCTGGTGCGCCGCGCCTGGCGCTCGGCGCAGCGGCTCGGCACCGACCTCGACCTGCTCTGGGTGAAGCCGCCGGGCAAGCCGATCGAGGGCGACGTCGAGCGCCAGGTGACGGCGCTGCGCCAGCTCGCCTCGGTGCTCGGTGCGACCCTGCTGATCGAGGAGCACGACGACCTCGTCGCCGCGGCCGCGCGGGTCGTGCGCGAGCGCGGCTGCACCTACCTGATGGTCGGCGAGTCGCTGCCGCGGCGGGGCCTCGCCCGCCTGCGCGAACCGCTTCCGCAGCGCCTGATGAAGGCCACGCCGGCCGGCGTCGACGTGCGGATCGTCGCCCACCGTGGCAGCAAGGAGGAGCCCGGTTGATCGAGCACTTCCTCGTCGGCTTCGCCCTCCTGCTCGGCCTCTTCGGCGGCTACCTGATCGCCAGCTCGCGCTGGCGCGGCAAGCGCTCCGAGCGCCCGCAGCAGGTGCACCAGATCCTCCTGCCCTTCACCGGCACCGAGATCTCCCGCCGCGCCCTCGACGCGGCCCTGCGCCTCGCCCGGGCCGAGGACGCGACCCTGATGCCCGCCTACCTCGCCGCGGTGCCGAAGCAGCTGCCGCTCGACTGCGCGATCCCGGTCGAGGCGGCGAAGGCGATGCCGATGCTGGAGGCGATCGAACAGCGGGCCACCGGCCAGGGGGTGCCGGTCGACGCCCGGGTCGAACGCGGCCGCAGCTACCGCCACGCGCTCAGCCGCCTGCTCGACCACGAGACCTTCGACCGCGTCGTCGTCTCCGCCACCGCGACCGGTGCCGCCGGCCTCTCCGGCGACGACCTCGTCTGGCTGCTCGACAAGGCCCCAGCCGAGGTCCTGATCCTGCGCCCCGGTCCCGTGCGACGACCGCGACGCCGTTCCGTGCGCTTATTTCTGCCTGACGGCAATCAATCCGGATCAGCATTTACGACTTTGCCGATCGACATTGTGCTACCCTGCCGAACTTCCTTTTAGAAGTAAGTCGCTCAAAAAACTAAATCAGTAGACAAAGAAAGGATTCCTTTCTATGCGGAACGCTCGCAAGGTAACCCGGCGGCGCAGCGTCAACGCGGCCCTCCTGGCCGCTCTATTTGCGTTGGCAGCTGTGGTTGCCGGATGTGGAAGCAGCAGTGACGACAGCAGCTCCTCCTCGGGGGGCGGCAAGCTCGACGTGGTCGGCTACTCCACCCCCGAATCCGTCTACCAGGAAGACCTGGAGCCGGCCTTCGAGAAGACCTCCGCGGGCAGCGGTGTCAGCTTCAGCAACTCCTTTGGCGCCTCCGGCGACCAGAGTCGCGCCGTCGTTGCCGGCCAGCCCGCCTCGGTCGTCCACTTCGCCCAGGCCGGCGACATGGAACGGCTGGTCGAAGAAGGCGGGCTCGTCGCCAAAGACTGGGACAAGCAGCCATACGGCGGCATCGCCCAGGACTCGGTCGTCGTGATCAGCGTCCGCAAGGGCAACCCGGAGGGCATCAAGACCCTCGACGACGTGCTGAGCAAGGACGTCGACGTGGTCACTCCGAACCCGTTCAGCTCCGGCGCGGCGCGCTGGAACATCATGGCCGTCTACGGCACCCTGATCAACGAGGGCAAGTCGCCCGACGAGGCGCTCGCCGGCGTCAAGACGCTGCTGGAAAAGACGATTGCGCAGCCGGGCAGCGCCCGCGACGCGCTCGCCGCCTTCACCCAGGGCCAGGGCGACGTTCTGCTCGGTTACGAGAACGAGGCGATCAAGGCCGAAGACGAAGGCGAAGACCTCGAATACGTCGTGCCGCCCTCGACGATCCTGATCGAAACCCCGATCGCGGTCACCAAAGACGCCCCGGAGCCGGCGGCACAGGATTTCCTCAACTTCGTCTGGTCTGACGAAGGCCAGGAAATCTGGGCCGAAAACGGCTACCGCCCGGTCAACCCGAAGCTGGTCGACGCGAAGCAGTTCCCGACCCCGAAGGAGCTGTTCAAGATCAGCCAGTTCGGTGGCTGGGGCAAGGTCAACGACGAATTCTTCGACGACGAAACGGGTTCGGTCGCCAAGATCGAGACTGAACTCGGGGTCTCCACCTCAGGCTGATGTCCAGCGCACCCGGCAAGCGCAACATCAGTTCCAGCACCCCGGGCGGGCATTCGCCTGCCCGGGCTCGGCGTCGGCGTCGGCGGCGGCACGGTCATGCTCTACCTGAGCATCATCGTGCTGCTGCCGCTGGCGGCCGTCGTCAGCGAAGCCTTCACCGGCGGCCTCGGCACCTTCTGGGACCAGGTCACCTCGCCGCTGGCGCTGAAGAGCCTGAAGCTGACGGTCGTCTGCTCGCTGATCGTCGTCGTGATCAACGGGATCTTCGGCACGATCCTCGCCTGGCTGCTGGTCCGCGACGACTTCCCCGGCAAAAGCGCGGTCAACGCGGTGATCGACCTTCCCTTTGCCCTGCCGACGATCGTCGCCAGCCTTACCCTGCTGACGCTGTACGGCAACGACAGCCCGCTGGGGATTCACCTGGCGGCGACTCAGGCCGCCGTCGTCGTAGCGCTGATGTTCGTCACCCTTCCCTTCGTCGTCCGCGCCGTGCAGCCGCTGCTGCTCGAGATGGACCGTGAGATGGAGGACGCCGCCGCCTCGCTCGGGGCCGGCAGCTTCACGATCTTCCGCCGCATCATTCTTCCCAACCTCCTTCCCGGCCTCGCCGCCGGCGTCGCCCTCGCTTTCGCCCGGGCGCTGGGCGAGTTCGGCTCCGTCCTTCTCTTCGCGGGCGGGTTGCCCGACACGACCGTCTCCTCGGTCTTCATCCGCAACCAGATCGAGTCCGGCAACGAGATCGGCGCCTCAGCCGTCTCGGTGGTGCTGCTCGTCGCCTCGCTCTTGCTGCTCGCCGCCGTCTCGTTGATCCAGCGCTGGGCGATCCGCCACGACCGCAGCTCGAGCGAGTTCATCCCGACGCTCGCCAAGGATGTCGGCGGCGACGGAGCCGGCGTCTGATGGGCGCCAATCCCGCCAGCCGCTGGGGCTTGCGAGTGCTCGGGCTCGGCTACCTGACGATGCTGCTGCTGATTCCGCTGGTGATGATCTTCTACAAGACCTTCGAAGACGGGATCGGGCCGCCGCTCGACGCGATCACCTCGCCCGACGGCCTGCACGCGCTGAAGCTGACGCTGCTGATGGTCGTGATCGCGGTGCCGCTCAACACGATCTTCGGGGTCGGCTGCGCGCTGCTCCTGGTCCGCCGCAAGTCGAAGGCGAACCCGGTGATCGACGCGATCATCAACCTCCCGTTCGCGGTCTCGCCGGTCGTCATCGGCCTCTCGCTCTTCCTCCTCTACGGAACCAGCGGCTGGTTCGCGTTCCTCGGCGAAAACGGGATCGAGATCCTCTTCTCGGTGCCGGGGATGGTCCTCGCCAGCATCTTCGTCTCGCTGCCGTTCGTGGTCCGTGAGACGGTGCCGGTGTTGCAGGAGATCGGCACCGACCAGGAGATGGCCGCCTCGACCCTCGGTGCGAACGGCTGGCAGACCTTTTGGAAGATCACCCTGCCGTCGATCCGCTGGGGCGTCGCCTACGGCATCGTCCTCACCACCGCGCGGGTGCTCGGCGAGTTCGGCGCGGTGACGATCGTCTCCGGCTCGATCAGCGGGCAGACCCAGACCCTGCCGCTGTTCGTCGAGAAGCAGTACGCCAACTTCAACTCCACCGGCGCCTACGGCGCCTCTCTGGTGCTGGCGCTGCTGGCGCTGATCACCCTGTTCGCGATGAACCTGCTCAAACGAAAGGAGGACGCCTGATGGGAATCTCAGTCGAGGGAGCAAACAAGCGCTTCGGTGACTTTCAGGCGCTCGATGACGTATCGATCGATGTACCCGACGGCTCGCTGACGGCTCTGCTGGGCCCCAGCGGCAGCGGCAAGTCCACCCTGCTGCGGGCGATCGCCGGGCTCGAGGGCCTGGACTCGGGACAGGTGACGATCAACGGCGAGGACGCGACCGGGAAGCCGACGCAGAAGCGCGGCGTCGGCTTCGTCTTCCAGCACTACGCCGCCTTCAAGCACATGACGGTCTACGACAACGTCGCCTTCGGCCTGACGATCCGCAAGTGGGACAAGGCGAAGATCTCCGCCCGCGTGCACGAGCTGCTCCAGCTGGTCCAGCTCGACGGCCTCGCCGGCCGCTTCCCCTCACAGCTCTCCGGCGGCCAGCGCCAGCGCATGGCCCTGGCCCGGGCGCTGGCGGTCGAGCCGCAGGTGCTGCTGCTCGACGAGCCCTTCGGCGCGCTCGATGCCAAGGTGCGCAAGGACCTGCGCGCCTGGCTGCGCAACCTCCATGAGGAGATGCACGTGACGACGATCTTCGTCACCCATGACCAGGAGGAGGCGATGGACGTCGCCGGCCAGCTGGTGGTGATGAACGAGGGCAGGGTGGAGCAGTCCGGCAGCGCCGACGACCTCTACGACCACCCCGCCAACGAGTTCGTGATGAGCTTCGTCGGCGAGGTCAACCGGCTCGGCGACGGCTTCGTGCGCCCGCACGACATGGACGTCGTGCTCGACGCCGACGAGAACACCGAGGAGGCGATGGTGCAGCGCATCGTCGCCCTCGGCTTCGAGATCCGGGTCGAGTTCGTGCTCGCCGACGGGACCGAGGTCTGGGCCCAGCTGACCCGCGCCGAGCTGCAGAAGCTCGAGCTGCGCCAGGGTCAGATCGTCTACCTGCGGCCGGGCAAAACCAAGAGCTTCAGCGGTGACTCACCGCCCGACGGTGGTGGGGCCTCGACTCCCCGCGACTCAGAGGGCGGCGACGACGCAGAGGTATCTGCAGCCGCCTGAAGAGGCGACGGGGCGGGGTGCGCTTTGCCGGGTGGCGCCCCGCCCCGACCCGCCGCTGCCGTTGATTATGCGCCGTTGCCGGGCGTTTCTTTTCTTTCGCTGCTATTCTTGAGTTAGATGGTCAATAAAACCAAGAAAGGAGAGGCCCGATGGACAGCGCACCGGAGCACACGAAATTCGTCTCACGCGGCAGGCTGAACGGCGTACTGCGCCAGCACCCCGGGGGAGGGGGACCGGCGGACGTCCCCGCGACCCAGCCCGGCCGCGAGCAGCACGGCGTCGACGACCTGGACACACAGGCCTTTGAAGCTCTCTACTACCGGGCTCGCCTGATCCTCGGTGAGCCGCTTCCCCGGCCCGCGCGGTTCCAGCTGCGCGGGCACTGAGGCGACCTTTCCCCGGGGCCGCCTCGAGAGCCCACCGCGCCGGAGCGAATCCGGCGCGGTGGGCTCCTTTGCGTGGCGTTGCCTATTTCGTGCTTTTTGTCGTTTCGGTGGGCGGCAGCTTCCGGCTTTTCGGGGTAGCCCTGCACCGAGAGGTTCCATGCCCCCAGGCTGAAGACCACGTTTTTGGCGCCCGCGTACTGGATCGCCACCGTGTGTCCTCCCTTGGCGAGGACGGTGTTCTGCATCACCGTCTCAATGACCGCCGCTGGTTTCGGCGTGTTCGCGGTCGCCGGGGCAATGTTGATTTTGCCGGTCGACTGGCCGTCGACCATGATCTGGATCGGGCAGGCGAGTTCCACCGTCGGTTTGGCCGAGGTGCAGGTCACCGCTCCCGAGAACGTGATCACGACCGAGCCGGTGCCGGGGAGGCCGAACGAGGTGTAGGCGGTCGGCAGGTAGACGGGAGTCGTCCCGTCGTTCGACCAAGGGGCCGTTCCGGCGGCGATCGCCGCCACGGGGGGGAGCGGTGCCTCGACCTTCTTGACGAAGGTGTTGCCGGCGACTTTCTTCCTCAGGTAAAGCGTCGACGCCTTCTTGTTCGAGACGTAGATTTGGCCGGCTGCCTTCTTCGTGATGAAGGCGCCGCTGATCGCCGACCCGGCGAACGATGGCGTCACGGCGATCGCCGCCGCGAGCACAGCCGCCAGCGCGACCGCGGTGGCGGCGCGAGGCGTGGACAGTCGTCTTCTGAGCAATTGAACCTCCGTTATAGGGCGTGCCGGGGCAGCCTTTATTAGTAAAGAGGTCAATAAAGTACAGAAGCTGTTAGGGTGATGTCGAGTTAGGTGATCAAGAAACTTCGATACCCGGCAAGGAAGGCAGCAAAACGCGTATGAGAATCAGGACCCTCGTTATCTCGGCAGTCGCCCTAGTGGCCCTCGCCATACCGACCTCCGCCGGGGCTGTGACCCTGATCGGATCTGGCTCGGTTGCGGCCCAGCCCGTGCTGCAGGCGCTGTTCAGCACCTACACGAAAGAGGTCAATCACAAAGTCCACTTCGTCTACACCGCCAACGGCGGCAACGCGGGGGTCAAGGACGTCCAGAACGGCACCAGCCAGTTCGCCGGGCAGGCCCGTACCCCGCTGCCGAGCGACGCCGGCACGACCTACATCAAGATGTTCCTCGACGGGCTCTGCATCGACGTCAACCCGAAGAACAAGCTCAGCAGCATCACGATCCAGCAGACCCACGACATCTACCGCGGCCTGCTGACCAACTGGAGCCAGCTGCCGGGCTCCGGGCTCGCCACGACGATCGACCCGGTCGGCCGCGACACCAACGGGGGGACCTACAACTTCTTCCTCCAGGCGGTGCTCAACAACGAGCTGCCGGCCTCCAACGTCAACGCGCTGACGGCAGACGGACTGGTCGTCAACGCGGTCAAGCAGGACCCCAACGCGATCGGCTACGACGGTCTGGCCTGGCAGGGCAAGGGCCAGAAGGCGCTCAAGGTCAACGGCGTACCCTGCGAAGCCAAGAAGATCAGCGTCGAGCCGCTCAAGTACCCGCTCTCGCGCTACCTCTTCCTGGTCCTGCCGGGAGACGGCAGCGGCATCTCTCCGGCGCTCAGCAAGTTCATCGACTGGGCCCGGCGTCGATCCGGTCGCCGGCGAAGTGATCGCCAAAGCCGGCGGCGTCCCCGCCTTCAACAAGAAGGCCAAGAAGTAGCTAGATGGACGAGCAGTACCCCTCCGAGTACGGCCCCAAGTGGTCGGACCAGCGCGCCGAGCGATTGCTCGGCGCGCTGGTCTGTGCCGTCGTCGGCCTACTGCTGGCGCTGATCGTCACCGTCTTCATCAAGGCGTGGCCGTCGTTTGCCCACAACGGCCTGAGCCTGGTTCGGCGCCGGCGGCAGCGTCGAAGAACAGCTCAACCAGATCTACCTCTCCGGGCTCAGCGGCGCCAACTACGTCTACACCTTCCACGGCTGGCAGCTGATCTGGAGCACGCTGCTGATCACCGGCGGCGCGGTCCTGCTCGCCCTCTTCTGCTCGCTCTTCGTCTCCGTCTTCATCGTCGAGTTCGCGCCGGAGCGGATGCGCGACGTCCTGCAGCCGGTGGTGCGCTTCCTCGCCAGCGTGCCCTCGGTGATCTACGGCCTGCTCGGCGTGCTGGTGATCGTGCCGTTCATCGGCAACCACCTGGTCACCGAGGCGCAGAAGGCCTCGGTCGCCGGAGTGATCTCGCTGAGCGGCTACAGCCTGCTCGCCGCGGTGCTGATCCTCACCGTGATGATCGCGCCGCTGATGGTCTCGATCTTCTCCGACGGCCTGCGCTCGGTTCGGCCCGGCTGGCTCGAGGGCTCGCTGGCGCTCGGCGTCAACCGCTGGCGCACGACCTGGAAGATCGCCGTGCGCACGCGCGCGGCCGGCGATCGTCGCCGGCACGGTGCTGGCGGTGGCGCGGGCGATCGGCGAGGCGGTGATGCTGGCGATGGTCTCCGGCTCGGTCGCCTTCGCCCCCAATCCCGCCGACGGGCTGATCTTCATCTACGAGCCCTCGCGGCCGCTGGCGCCGACGATCGTCAAGAACATCGACTCGCTCGGCTCGCCCCCGTCCAACGCGACCCTGTTCGCGATCGCCGCCGTGCTGCTCCTCTCGGCGGCGTTCTTCTCGCTGGCCGGCTGGGTGGCGCGGCGGGCGATGCGCAAATACGGAGCGACGGCCTGATGGAGTCCTCTGTCGCTACGCCGCCGGCCGGGCCGGCCGCCCACGCCTGCGCCGCAGAAGCCGGGCAAGGACGCGGTCGAGGGCAGCGCCACCTGGCGGCTCTCGGATCGCATCGGCCTGGCGATCTGCTGGGCCCTGGGCCTGCTCTTCTGCGCGATCGCGGTGGCGATCGTCGTCTACCTGTTGATGCAGGGGCTCGAGCTACCTGAAGCCCTCGATGCTGGTCACTCCCGCCACGGCCGGCTTCAGCGAGAGCCAGATCGGGCGGCTTCTCCGACGCCTTCATCGGCACCCTGATCGTCGCCGTGATGGGGATCGCGATCGCGCTGCCGGTCGGCGTCGGCGTCGCGGTCTGGCTGGTCGAGTACGGCCGCCCGGCCGGTCTGGCGCGGCTCACCGAATCGACGATCGAGGCGATCGCCGGCATCCCCTCGATCGTCCTCGCCCTCTTCGGCACGGTGATCTTCTCCAGCACCGCCCTCGGCTTCCTCAGCCGCACCTCGGAAGGCGTCGTCTTCGGCCGCTCCTTCTTCGCCGCCTCGGCGATGCTCTCGATCGTCGCCCTGCCGCTGGTCGTCGCCAGCACCCGCGAGGGGCTGAGCGCGATCCCCCAGCACGTGCGCGAGGCCTCCTACGCGGTCGGCAAGACCAAGATCGCGACGACGCGGCGGATCCTGCTGCCGGCGGCGCGCCCGCAGGTGGCGACCGGGGCGATGCTCGGCCTCGGCCGGATCATCGGCGACACGGCGATCATCGTCGTGCTGCTCGGCGCCACCCAGAACTTCGCCCCGGTCGGCGGCGCCTTCCCGCTCAACTACCTGCGCGGGGCGGGCACGACGCTGACCAACTTCGTCTACGAGGCGTCCCCGACCGGGAACCTCAATCAGCCCCAGAAGGCCTACGCGGCGGCCTTCGTCCTGCTGCTGATGGTGCTGGCCCTCAACGCGGCCGTCGACGTCGTCCACCGCCGCGCCCGAAAGGTAGGAACGTGGAGTTCGTAGCCCCGCGTGCCCGAGTTCGACCGCCAAGTACCGGGGGTGAGCCGACGCCCCTCGCCGCCGCCGATCAGGCGGCTTCCGCTCGAGGACCGCCCGGCTGCCGCAGGTGGCACCGCCCGCGGCACGACCGGTGGCGATGGCGTCGCGCCCAGCGGCTTCACTGCGGCGCGGCGCTCGATCAGCGCCCCGCAGTTCTCGATCCGCCGCATGGAGATCGACAACGTCTCGGTCTCCTACGCCGACCGCGAAGCGGTCAAATCGGTCTCGCTGCCGGTTCGCCAGGGCGAGGTGCTGGCGCTGATCGGGCCCTCCGGCTGCGGCAAGACGACGCTGCTGCGCTCGCTCAACCGGCTCACCGAGCTGACCCGCACGGCGACCCTGAGCGGCCGCATCCTGCTCGACGACGTCGACATCAGCCTGATCGAGCCGACCTCGCTGCGGCGCCGGGTGACGATGGTCTTCCAGCAGCCCAACCCGTTCCCGATGAGCGTCTTCGACAACATCGCCTACGTGCTGCGCGAGCAGGGCTCGCGGCGCCAGCGCAAGAAGGTGCTGGAGCCGAAGGTCCACAGCGCGCTCGGAGCGGGCCGGCCTCTTCGAGGAGGTCAAGGACAACCTCGACCACCCGGCGCTGCGGCTCTCCGGCGGCCAGCAGCAGCGGCTCTGCATCGCCCGCGCGCTTGCCGCCGAACCGGAGGTGCTGCTGCTCGACGAGCCCTGCTCGGCGCTCGACCCGCAGTCGACCCAGGTGATCGAGGACCTGATCGTGAAGCTGCGCGACGACGTCGCCGTCGTGATCGTCACCCACAACCTGCAGCAGGCCTACCGGATCGCCGACCACGTCGCCTTCATGTACCTGGGCGAGCTGGTCGAGTACAGCAGCGCGACCGCCCTCTTCGGCTCGCCCCGCGAGCAACGGACCAAGGAGTACGTGAGCGGTGCGTTCGGCTAGCCGCTCCACATATCCGCGCCGGTCTGCTCGCCGCCTGCCTTCTGCTGCTGGCCGTTCGTTGCGGCGGGCTGCACGACGACGCAGGACACCGCCGCCGCAAAGCAGGCGGAATCGAAGCGCATCCTCGAGGCGCGTGCAGCGCAAGCAGCAGATCAAAGTCGCACGACCAAGGGAGTGAGAAGCGATGACCGTCTCACCCGAGCAGCCTCTTGCCGGCTCGCAGCCAGTACGAGCCCTGCGAGGAGTGCGGCGCGCCGCTCGATCCGCAGCAGCGCTACTGCGTCAACTGCGCGGCGCGGCGCGGCAACGGCGCCAACCCCGCCTCGCGCTACTTCGCCACGATGAGCAAGCGTGCCCGCCGGCCGCCACCGCGCCCACCGGCCAAGGCCGGCTCGGGACAGCCGGGCGGCGGCGGTCGGCTTCTTCGCCCTGCTGCCGATCGCGGTCGCGATCGGCGTCGTGGTCGGTCGCAGCGGCAACGACGGCGGCGAAAACGAGGCGCTGCTGGAAGCGCTGCGCAACCAGCCCGCTGCGGTCGCCAGCACGACCGCGGGGGCCACGACGGCCGCGACGAACAGCGGCAAGGCAAGCAAAGGCAAAGCGAGCCAAGAAGTCCAGCAAAGGCGGCGGCAAGGTCGTCGCCAAGACCAGCAACGGCGAGGTCCACCAGGTGACCGGCTACAAGCCGCCGGCGAAGAAGGTCGAAGAAGACACGCGCCTGGTCGAAGCAAACCCCGAACAGACCGGCGAAAACTACATCAAGGCCCAGCAGAACCTGCCCGACGTGATCGTCGTCGGCGGCGACCCCGGCGCGGCTCCGGCCGCCGTCGGGTGGAGCAGCGGAACCGTGAGTGGGCTCAGCGAGGTACTGCGACGGCCGGCGACGGCCCTGAAGTCCGCCCGGGCGAAGCCGCCGCAGCCGCAGTCGGAGCCGCCGCCACAGCCGGCAAAAGCGGAGGCGAAGCCCGAGGAGAGCGCCGAGCTGCTCGCCCAGCGCGACCGCCTGCTGGAGAAGTTCACGGTCATGCAGGCCGACCTCGGCGGCGCCTTCTACGAGATGGCGATCCGCGACCACGTGCGGATGGACGTGCTGACCCGCAAGGCGGCGGAGCTGCAGCGGGTCGACGCCGAGCTGCTGGCGGTCGAGCGGATGCTCGAGCTGCAGCGCTCCGACGCCGCCGGCCTCTGTCCCAGCTGCGATTCTCCCTACGGGCCCGCCGATCGTTTCTGCCCCCAGTGCGGCCACTCGCTGTACGGCGGTCAGCGCCGTGAAGGCCGCGATCCAGGCTCAGGCCCGCCGTGCGGTCGCCGCCGCGGCGACGCTGACCGGCAAGCGCTTCGGCCTGCTCGTCGCCTCCTCGGTGGTGGCCACCTCGGCGATCGTCGCCAGCGCGATGACCGGCACGGGGGGGAGCGGCGCCCTGGCGGCGCTGCTCGGCCGCAGCCTCGCCTCCAGCAACACTCCGGTGGCGAGCACGCCGGCGCCCGTGCACTCGAAGCCGGGGGCGGCTCGCCCGCGACTTCCGGCGGCGGCTCGCCGGCGCCGGCCGCTGAACCGGCCTACTCGCCCGGCACCCGCCCCGGCGCCGGCAAGCGAACCCGTGAGCGAACCGGCGGCGAAGAAGACCGCCGCACGCCGGCGGAACCCGAAGCCCGAAGCGGGCCCGGTCAAGCACGTCTTCGTGATCTCGCTGACCAGCCCCGGCTACGAACAGTCGCTGGGGGCGCAGTCGCAGATGCCCTACCTCTCGGCGACCCTGCGGCCCCAGGGCGAGCTGCTCAGCAACTACACGCTGCTGGGCGAAGGCGCCCTGCCCAACGGGATCGCCGCGATCAGCGGTCAGCCGCCCAACGCCGCGACGAGCGCCGGCTGCCCGACTCACGAAGAATTCAGCTCGGTCACGGCGAACTCGAACGGGGTCCTGCACGGCTCCGGCTGCGTCTACCCGGTCGAAACCCTGACCCTCGCCGACCAGCTGACCAGCAGCCAGCTCAGCTGGCGCGCCTACGCCGAGGGCATGGTCGACGAAGCGGGCAAACCGGCCAACTGCGTCCATCCCGACCCCGGCGAAGCCGCAGCGGCTCCGCCCAGCCGGGCGGCTACGCGGCGAGCCAGAACCCGTTCGTCTACTTCCACTCGCTGCTCGACCTCGGCGATTGCTCCGCCAACGACGTGCCGCTCGAACAGCTGAGCAAGGACCTGGGCAAAGCCGAGAAGACGCCCAGCTACTCGTTCATCGCGCCGACGCCCTGCAACGCCGGCGACGGCCGGCCAGTGCCCGCCGGGCGCGACGGAAGGGGCGGCCAGCGCCGACGCCTTCCTCTCGGCCTGGGTGCCGAAGATCCTCGCCTCGCCCGCCTACAAGGCCGACGGCCTCCTGATCGTCACCTTCTCCTCGGCCAACCCGCCGGTCGCCGGCGCCCCGGCCCCGACCGGCGACCCGCTGCGCACCGGCGCCCTGCTGCTCTCGCCGTTCGTCGACCCCCGGCGGCACCGACGCCGGCGCCTACAACCCCTACTCGCTGCTGCGCTCCAGCGAGGAACTCTTCGCGCTGGACCCCCTCGGCCTGGCCGCGGCGGCGAAGACGAAGTCCTTCGCCGCCGGCCTGCTCGAAGAAAACGGCGGCGACTAGGAGCCGGGCGGATGCCGTAGGCGCGGCTCTAGGATGAGTCGCGTGCCCGAGCAGCGAAAGCCGGTCAACTGGCGCGCCTGGATCGTCGGCGTCCTGGTCGCGATCGTCGTCATCGTTGCCCTGCAGAACTCACAGCAGGTGCGGGTCGACGTCCTCTTCGTCACCGTCGACGCGCCGCTGATCGTCACCCTGCTCGCGGCCGTCGCGATCGGTGCCCTGATCGGCTACGTCACGCCCCTGGTCCGGCGGCACCGGCGCGACGAGGGCCGGCGGCCGAAGTGAGCGAGCGCCGGCCGGGGCGCTTCGCCGACCGCCCCGACGCCGGCCGGCAGCTCGCCGCGCAGCTGCTGCCACTGGCAGCCGAGCAGCCGGTCGTCATCGGCCTGCCGCGCGGCGGTGTCCCGGTTGCCGAGGAGGTCGCGCTCGCTGCTCGGCGCCCCGCTCGAGATCCTCGCCGTGCGCAAGCTCGGCGCCCCCCACAACCCCGAGTACGGGATCGGCGCGATCGCCGAGGACGGCACCCGCGTCTTCGATCAGGAGGCCGCTGGCGCTGCTCGGGATCAGACGGCGGCGCGCTGGAGGCGATCGTCGCCCGCGAGAGCGCCGAGCTGCGACGCCGGGTCGAGGCCTACCGCGGCGACCGCCCGCCGCTCTCGCTGCGTGGACCGCACCGTGATCGTCGTCGACGACGGCGTTGCGACCGGCGTCACCGACACCGCCGCCCTGCGCGCGGTCCGGCGCCAGCGGCCCGCGGCGACTGATCCTCGCCGTCCCGGTCTGCGCCGCCGACTCCGCTCGCGCGCCTGCGGCGGGAGGCCGACGAGGTCGTCTGCCTGATCGCGCCGCCGCAGCTGCTGCGGAGTGGGTCAGTGGTACGCGGACTTCGCCCAGGTCTCCGACGCCGAGGTGCTCGCCGCGCTGGAGAGGGCCAGGCCGCGAGCTCGCCGCCTGAGCGCGTCGCGGAAAAGCCGCAATCGATCGGCGGCTTCCTGCGGATGGAGCGGCGCCGCATCGGCCCTAGGGTCCAGGCATGGCAGACGACGATCAGCGTGGCGACAGGCAGAAGGTCCTGATCGCCGGCGCCGGCGTCGCCGGCCTCGAGGCGGCCTTGGCCCTGCGGGATCTCGCCGGCGAGCGGGTCGAGGTCGCCTGTCCACGACCCGCGCCGCGAGTTCGTCTACCGGCCGTTTGCGATCGGCGAGCCGTACGGGACCACGCGGGCCTTTCGCTACGACCTGCGGCGGCTGAGCGAGCGCTGCGGCGCCTCGCTCCAGCGAGCACGATCGTCGCCGTCGAGCCGAGCGGAGGCGTCGCCATCACCGCCGACGGCGAGCGGTTCCCCTATGACCACCTGATCGTCGCCACCGGCGCGCGGACGCTCTGGGCGGTGCCGGGTGCCGTCACCTACTGGGGGGTCGCCGACGAAGGGCAGGTGGGCGACCTGATCGCGGACCTGCGGTCGGGTCGCCTGCGGCGCCTCGCCCTCACCATGCCCGCCGGGCACAGCTGGGCCGTGCCGCTCTACGAGCTGGCCCTGCTTGCGCGACGGCCGGAAGGCCGGTGACGACGCACCGGTCACCGTCGTCACTCCTGAACCCGCGCCCCTGGAGCTCTTCGGCCGCCGCGTCGCCGGCAGATGAGCACGCTGCTCGGCGGAGCGGCAGCATCGAGGTCATCACCGGGGCCAGGCCGGTCGAGTTCGAGGCGGGACGCCTGCGCGATCGATTCGCGGCGAGGACGTCGAGGCCGACGCCGTGATCACCCTGCCGCGCCTGGAGGGCCGGCGGATCAGCGGCATCCCCCACGACGACGACGGCTTCATCGGCGTCGACGAGCACGGCCGGGTGGTCGGCCTGGAGCGGGTCTACGCCGCCGGGGACGTCAGCTGCGTATCCGTTCAAGCAGGGCCCCTTTGCCACCCAGCAGGCCGACGCGGTGGCGGAAGCGATCGCCGCTGCGCGTCGGCTGCCGGGCCGATCCCCGTCCCTTCGACCCGATCCTGCGCGCCGTCCTCTGGACCGGACAGGGCCCCCGCTACCTCTGCGGCAGGAAGGCGGATGGGGACGACGGGGTCTCCGGGCCGAGCCGCGCCATCTGGAACTCCTGCACAACGGCAGGCTCACCGCTCGCTACCTGACGCCCTTGGTCGACTCGCTGATCGCCGACAGTGACTCCCACGTCGATCCTGCCCTGACGGCCGAGGCGCCTCAGCGCGCCTGAATCCGGGCATGATGGGGCGGTGAGCGACCCCGTCGTCCAGCGCTACCGCGCCGCCCGCCGCGACCCCGATCTCGCCCTGCTGGAGGGCTTCCACGCGCTCAAGCACGCGCTGCGCTTCGGCGCCGAGGTGGTCGAGGCGGTCGCCTCGGATCCCGCCGAGCTCGATCGGCTGGCGGCGGAGCTCGCCCCCGACCTGGCCGGCTCGCTGGCCGAGCGAACCGCGCCGGTGGATGCCGGAGCTGCTGGCCCAGCTCGTGCCGCACGCGCCCCGCACCGGGGTCGTCGCGATCGCCCGCCGGCCGGCGGTCGACCTCGCCGCGGTCCTGGCCGACGAGCGCCCGGCCCCGGTCGTGCTGCTCGAGGACCCGCGCACGATGGGCAACATGGGTGCCTGCGTGCGGGTCGCCGCGGCCGCCGATGCGGCCGCCGTGCTCACCACCGGCAGCAACGATCCCTGGCACCCCGAGGCGCTGCGCGGCGCCGCCGGGCTGCACTTCGCCCTGCCGGTGGCGCGCGATCGAGTCCCTGCCCGAGCGGCGACCGGCCCCTGATCGCGATCGATCCCGAGGGCGAGGCAGCTGGGGGAGGGCGCGCTCGACCCGCGCGCGATCCTCGCCTTCGGCACCGAGCGCTACGGCCTCAGCGAGGCGCTGCTGGAGCGCGCCGACGCCCGCCTGGCGATCCCGATGCGCGACGGGGTCTCCAGCCTCAACCTGGCGACGGCGGTCGCCGCGGTGCTTTTCTCGCAGCGACTTTGAACCTCTGGCGGCGCCGGCGTCCGTAGACCGGGCCGATGAAGCGAATCGTCGTCTTGCCTCGCCCTCGCCGCGGCGCTGATCGCCAGCCAGGCCGCCCCCGCCGCGGGTCCCGGACCGGCCCAGGCCAGCGGAGCGAAGACGGTCAACATCAACCACTTCGAATTCCATCCCCCACACGCTCGGATCGCCAAGGGGACGCGGGTGGTCTTCTCCAACTCCGCCGCTACCGCCCACACGGCGACCGACAAGGGCGCCTTCGACACCGGTCGCATCAAGCCCGGCAAGTCGTTCGCGGTTCGCTTCGAGCAGAAGGGGACGTTCAGCTACCACTGCAAGATCCACCCCTTCATGCACGGCAAGATCGTCGTCGGCTGAGCCTGCTCGGCTGAGGTAAGTTGGCGGGCGTCCCGCCAACATCGAAAGGATTCACCTTGCCGTTTGCCGACATCAACATCGGAGAAGCCCTCCTCGTTGCCTTCGAGGTCTTCTTCTTCGTGATCTGGATCTGGATCCTGATCACGATCCTCAGCGACCTCTTCCGCGACCATGAAACCTCCGGTTGGGTGAAGGCGGCCTGGGTGCTCTTCCTGGTCTTCATTCCCTTCCTGACCGCGCTGATCTACCTGATCGCCCGCGGCAGCGGCATGCGCGACCGCACGATCAAGGCGCAGGCCGAGGCAAAGCAGCACTTCGATTCATACGTCCGCGAACAGGCCCACACGCACGCCCGCCGACGAACTGCACAAGCTCAACGAGCTGAAGGAAAAGGGCGCTCTGTCGTCTGAGGAGTTCGACAAGGCCAAGGCGAAGCTGCTGGCCTAGTAGTTGGCTGGGGTGCCGGTCCCCCTCCCCAAAACGCTCGGCGGGAGCCTCGCTTGAGTGTTTTGGGGAGGGGCACCGGCACCCTCTTCCCAAGCTCCTGGTCAAGAAGCTGCGGAGTCGAAAGGGCCTTCGGAGGGTCCCTCCCCAGGAACTCCCGCGAAGCGGCCTGGGGAGGGACCCTCCGAAGGCCCTGACGCGTCGGGCTGCTTCTCCGAAACCCTCCAAATTGCGGGTTTCTGCACGGGATCTTGCAAGTTATTAGCAACTCCTAACAATTTCGGCGGCGTTTCGCTACCGTGCGCCGCCGATGCGCGTTCCCCTTCGCGGCAACTCATGGCGGCTGCTGCTGCCCGCGGCGCTGCTCCTCGCCCTCCTCTGCGTGGTCGCTTCGGCGCCGGCCAAGGACCTCGAAGAAAAGCTCCAGAGACACCCAGGGCAAGCTCAGCCACGTGCGCGAGAGACCAGAGCGCGCTGGCGGCGACGATCGCCGAACAGAACAAGGCGATCGACTCGATGATCGGCGAAGTCTCGGCGCTGCGCCAGCAGCAGGCCGCGGTCGAGTCCGAACTCGCCGCCAAGCAGGACGAACTCGACGCGGCGACGGCAAAGCTGGAGGCCGACAAGCGCCACCTGGCCCGCGGTCCGCGCCCGCCTGCAGCGCGCGCTCGACGTCCTGCGCGAGCGCCTCGTCGCGATCTACGAGTCGGGCAGCCCCGACATGCTCAACGTCGTCCTCGACTCGGCCAGCTGGTCGGAAGTGAACACCCGCGCCGACTACCTCGACCAGATCCAGCAGTACGACGACTCGGTCGCCTCGCGGGTCAAGGGCCTGCGCGACGAAGCCCGCGCCGCGGTCAAGCGGATGACCGCCGTGCGGCTGCAGATCAAGGACGCGCGCGACGCGATCGCGGTCAAGGAGCGCGAAGTCGCCGCGGCCAGCGAAGAAGCCGAGGCCCGCTTCGCCGAACTGAAGTCGGCCCAGGCCGAACGCCGCGCGGCGATGGAATCGCTCGAGTCGCGCGAAGAAGCGCTCAGCGACAACCTCGCCTCGATCTCCGAACAGATCGCCAGCACCACCGGCGCGCCGGCGCCGGTGACCGGCACGCCGGCGCCGCTGACTCCCGGCCAGAGCGCCAACTACATCTCCGAAAGCCAGGCCAGCGTGCCGAGCGAGGCCCCGGCCGCGATCGCCGCCGCGATCGAAGCCGCCAACTCGATCGCCACCACCCCCTACATCTGGGGCGGCGGCCACGGCTCCTTCGAATCCTCCGGCTACGACTGCTCCGGCGCGGTCAGCTTCGCCCTGCACGGCGGCGGCTTCCTCGACAGCCCGCTCGACTCGACCGGCCTCGAGACCTGGGGCGAACCCGGCCCGGGCCAGTGGATCACCGTCTACGCCAACGCCGAACACGCCTGGATGATCATCGCCGGCCTCGCCTTCGACACCGTCGGCGGCCCCGGCCCCCGCTGGCACAGCTCGCCGGTCGACTCCCCCGAAGGCTTCATCGCCCGCCACCCGCCTGGGTACTAGGCCGGCGGGCTCGCCAGGCTCTGGCTCGCCAGGTCGCGGCGTTGCCGCGGCTGACGTGGATCACGCCCTCGAAGCCTTCGCGCTGGAGGATCGAGGCGGCTAGGCCGCTGCGCTTGCCGGCCTTGCAGATCGTCGCGATCGGCCGCTCGCGCGGCAGCTCGTCGAGGCGGTCGCGCAGCTGGGCGAAGGGGATGTGGATCGAGCCGGGGACGTGGCCCTCGGCGTACTCGGCGTCGCCGCGCACGTCGAGCACCTGCGGGCCGTCGCCCGCCTCGAGGCGGCGTGCCAGCTCGGCCAGGTCGATCGCCTCGATCCGCTCCACCGGCCGGTCCTCGGCGCGCCAGGCGGTCATGCCGCCGCCGAGGAAGCCGCGCACGCGCAGGCCGACCGCGGCGAGCAGCTCGGCCGCCTCGAGCTCGTTGCCGTCGGAGGCGGCGACGACGAGCAGCTCGGCGTCGACCGGGACCATCTCGGCGACCTTGGTGGCGAAGCCGGTGTCGTAGCCGGAGGCGCTGATCGCGCCGGGGATGTGGGCCTCGTCGAACTGCTCGTTGGTGCGCGAGTCGATCGCCAGGGCGCCTTCGGCGATCGCCGCCTCGAAGCCGTGCGGGGTCAGCTGGGTCGGGGCGCTGATCGATTCGACCAGCGGCCCGCGGTTGAGCGAGACGATGTGGCTCGACGTTGGGCGGCTTGCTGCCGATCGTGGCGACCGCGTCCTCGACGAACTCGGCCTCGCTGCTCGAAGCGCAGCGCGCGGTTGTGGCGGCGCTCGAAGCCGATCGTCGAGCAGGTCTTGAGGTCGATCCCGGAGCTGCCGCAGAGCGAGCCGCCGAGGTGGCCGGGCCAGACCTCGGTCTCCTCGGGCAGGGTCAGCAGGCGCTCGTGCAGGGAGCGGAAGATGTCGGCGGCGCCCTCGCGCGGCTCGACCGCGAGGTCGGGGCGGGCGACGTCGCCGACGAAGAGGCAGTCGCCGCTCAGCACCGCCCAGGGGTCGTCGCCGCGGGCGGCGTCGCGCAGCAGGAAGGAGGTGTGCTCGGGGCGGTGGCCGGGGGTGTGGATCGCCTCGATCGCTCGCGCCCTCGCCCAGCGCCAGCGTCCAGCCGTCGCCGAAGCCCTCGTGCGGGTAGGTCGCCTCGGCCAGCTCGTGGACGTGGATCGTCGCCCCGGTCGCGCGGGCCAGACGGCCGTGGCCGGAGACGTGGTCGGCGTGGTTGTGGGTCTCCAGCACGTGCTCGATCCGCACCCCGTGCAGGCGGGCGAGGTGCAGGTAGGGGTCGATGTCCCACTGCGGGTCGACCACCGCGGCGACGCCGGAGGCGGTGTCGCCGACCAGGTAGGAGGCGCAGCCGAGATCCTCGTGAATGATCTGGCGGAAGAGCATTGATTGCGGCGTTCGAATCGGCAGCCGAATGGATACCGTTGGCGCAGGGTAGCGGCGAGGGAAGGGAGATCGGATGGCAAGCGATGCCGAACACCGGATTTGGAGCAGGAGCTGAGCGAGCTGCTCGAGGTGGAGAGCTTCGAGCCGTCCGAGGAGTTCCGCTCGCGGGCCCTGCTCGAGCGATCCGGCGATCTACGAGCGAGGCGGCGGCCGATCCGGAGGCCTGGTGGCTGCGCCAGGCGACCGAGCTGCTCGACTGGGCGCAGGAGCCGAGCGAGGGGCTCGACGACTCCAACCCGCCCTTCTACAAGTGGTTCGCCGACGGCAAGCTCAACGCCTCGGCCAACTGCCTCGACCGCCACGTCGAGGCGGGCCGCGGCGAGCGCGTCGCCTTCCACTGGCGCGGCGAGGAGGGCGAGGAGCGCGACATCACCTACGCCGAGCTGCTCGCCGACACCCAGCGCTTCGCCAACGCGCTCAAGGACGTCGGCGTCGGCACCGGCGACATCGTCGGGATCTACCTGCCGATGATCCCCGAGGTCGTCGTCGCGATGCTCGCCTGCGCCCGCATCGGCGCCCCCCACAACGTCGTCTTCGGCGGCTTCTCGGCCGAGGCGGTGCGCGAGCGGATGGAGTTCTCCGAGGCGAAGGCGCTGGTCACCGTCGACGGCGCCCGCCGCAAGGGCAAGACGGCGCCGATCAAGCAGCAGGTCGACGAGCAGATGGACGACCTGGAGACGCTGGAGACGATCGTCGTCGTCCGCCACACCGGGATCGACTGCCCGATGCGCGAGGGGCGCGACCGCTTCTACGACGAGCTGATGGAGGCCGCCGACGCCGAGTGCCCGGCCGAGCCGTTCGACGCCGAGCACCCGCTCTACATCCTCTACACCTCCGGCTCGACCGCGAAGCCGAAGGGGATCCTGCACACCACCGGCGGCTACCTGACCGGGGTCGCCGCCACCCACCGCTACGTCTTCGACCTGAAGCCAGAGGAGGACGTCTACTGGTGCGCGGCCGACGTCGGCTGGGTCACCGGCCACTCCTACATCGTCTACGGGCCGCTGCTCAACGGCGCCACCAGCGTGATGTGGGAGGGGGCGCCCGACTACCCGAGCAAGGGCATCTGGTGGGAGCTGGTCGAGCGCTACGGGGTGTCGATCCTCTACACGGCGCCGACCGCGATCCGCACCTTCATCAAGTGGGGCGCCGAGATCCCGGAGGAATCGGACCTCTCCTCGCTGCGCCTGCTGGGCTCGGTCGGCGAGCCGATCAACCCCAAGGCCTGGCTCTGGTACCACCAGGTGATCGGCGGCGGCCGCTGCCCGATCGTCGACACCTGGTGGCAGACCGAGACCGGCGCGATCATGATCTCGCCGCTGCCGGGGATCACCGCGACCAAGCCGGGCTCGGCGACGACGCCCTTCCCGGGGGTCGAGGCCGAGGTCGTCGACGAGAACGACGGCGAGCCGGTCGACGGCGGCCAGGGCCTGCTGATCCTGCAAGCGCCCTGGCCCTCGATGCTGCGCACCCTCTACAAGGAGGAAGACCGCTTCGTCGAGACCTACTTCTCGCGCTTCGGCAAGGAGACCTACCTGGTCGGCGACGCTGCCCGCCGCGACGAGGACGGCTACTTCTGGGTGATCGGGCGGATCGACGACGTCGTCAACGTCTCCGGCCACCGGCTCTCGACCGCCGAGGTCGAGTCGGCGATCGTCGCCCACGAGAAGGTCGCCGAGGCGGCCGTGATCGGCCAGTCCGACGAGGACACCGGCCAGGCGATCTGCGCCTTCGTCACCCTGCAGGGCGACACCGAGCCGAGCGAGGAGCTGATCGAGGGGATCCGCGCCACCGTGGCCGAGCGGATCGGCAAGTTCGCCCGCCCGAAGCGGATCATCTGGGCCGACGACCTGCCGAAGACCCGCTCCGGCAAGATCATGCGCCGCCTGCTGCGCGACATCGCCGAGGGCCGGGCGCTGGGCGACGTGACCACCCTGCGCGACCCCGACGTGATGGGCGAGCTCGAGGCGAAGATCGCCGAGCACCGCGACGACGAGGACTGAGCGAACGCTCAGCCGGCGGTGCGTTCGTCGACCAGGCGCTGGACGGCGACCTCGAGCGACTGCAGCTGTTCCTGGACGCTTTTCAGCTCGCGCAGGGCGAGGGCCTCGGCGCTGATCTGCTCGGCCGCCAGCTCTTCCTCGACCTCGACGATTTCGGGGCTGAGGAAGCGCTGGGCGAAGGCGCCGGTGAGCAGGGCGACGAAGCCGATGCCGACGATCAGGATCACGGTCGAGACGATCTCGCCGCCGGTCGTGGTCGGGTAGATGTTGGAGCCGAGCGTGGTCATCGTCGTCACCGCCCAGTAGATCCCGTCCCAGTCGTTGAGGTGCTGGGTGTGCTTCTCGAAGGCGACGAAGAGGGCGCCGCCGCCGATCACGGTCAGCACGGCGAGGAACATCGCGTAGTGCAGCCCCTCCAGCGAGAAGACCTCGCGCGAGAGCTGGGCCAGGCGCAGCAGCCGGACCAGCCGCAGCAGTCGCAGCACGCGCAGGCCCTGCAGGCCCGGCGGGCAGGACCGGCGGGGTGAAGAAGACGATGAAGGGGTCGAGCGGGTGGTGGCGCAGCCACTTGCCGCCGGTTCGGGCACCACGGCCAGCATCACCACCAGCTCGATCAGGAAGGCGATCCAGGTGACCCAGTTGAGCACCCGCGCGACGTCCTCCAGCAGCGCCGCCGGGGTGCGACTCGCTGATCGCCACCATCGGCAGCGTCAGCGCCGCCGCGATCAGCATCGGCGTGTTCAGCGCATTCCGCGACCCGGGTGCTGCGCGCGTCCATCCCCGGTGCGTAGCGCACCGTCTTCTCGGTCGTCTCGCGGATCCATCCGCGATTGACTTCGACGCGAGTGGCGCGGTGCCTACCTGGACCCCTTTGCGGTTCTTATTCTCCGGAGGCGCCGCCCGTTCCCTGGCTGTTGCCCTGGGCCCCGGCTTCTTCTGCTTCCTTTTCCTTTTCTTCTGCTTCTTCTTTTTCGGTGTTGCCCGTTTCGGCGGCGGCTTGGGTCTGGTCCGCCGCTTCGCTGGCGGCCTGTTTGGCGAAGAGGGAGCCGAGGCCGCCCGCCCCGAAGAGGCCGAGCATCACGCCGATGAGGGCAAAGAGCTGCCTCGAGCTTTTGCCATCGTTCAAGGTCGCGAGTACGGCGAGGCCGACTGCGGCGGCGAGGACGATCACCGCGAGCCAGAAAGTCGCGTCAACTGTGTCGATTGCGAGCGGTAGTGCCATGGATTCCCCCCAATTAGAGTTTGGCTTTGGACGGGAGATCCTCTTTGCTCAAAGCTCGAACTGTCAATTAGGAAAAAAGTACTATTAGGCACGCCGGGTCGGCCGAACTTCATCCCACGCCCGCCCAAGTCACCCCCTTTGCGTACCATGACTCGGCAATCAACCGATCAGGAGACGCTCACTCGATGACCACCAGCACCGCCACGCAGGACTACAAGGTCGCCGACATCGACCTCGCCGATTTCGGGCGCAAGGAGATCGCGCTCGCCGAGGTCGAGATGCCGGGCCTGATGCAGACGCGCGAGGAGTTCGCCGCCGAGCAGCCGCTCAAGGGCGCCCGCATCACCGGCTCGCTGCACATGACGGTGCAGACGGCGGTGCTGATCGAGACCCTGGTGGCGCTCGGCGCCGAGGTGCGCTGGGCCAGCTGCAACATCTTCTCGACCCAGGACCACGCCGCCGCGGCGATCGCCGCCGCCGGGATCCCCGTCTACGCCTGGAAGGGCGAGACGCTGGAGGAGTACTGGTGGTGCACCGAGCAGGCGCTGCTCTGGCCCGACGGCGGCGGCCCGAACATGATCCTCGACGACGGTGGCGACGCGACCCTGCTCGTCCACAAGGGCGTCGAGTTCGAGAAGGCGGGCGTGGTCCCGGACCCGGCCTCGGCCGACTCGGACGAGTTCCGGATCATCCTCGAGACCCTGCAGCGCTCGCTCGACGGAGGACCCGCAGCGCTGGACCGACGGTTGCCGCGAGCATCCAGGGCGTCACCGAGGAGACGACCACCGGCGTGCACCGGCTCTACCAGCTGGCCGAGACCGGCGACCTGCTCTTCCCGGCGATCAACGTCAACGACTCGGTCACCAAGTCGAAGTTCGACAACCTCTACGGCTGTCGCCACTCGCTGGTCGACGGGATCAACCGCGGCACCGACGTGATGATCGGCGGCAAGGTCGCGGTGATCTGCGGCTACGGCGACGTCGGCAAGGGCTGCGCCTCCTCGCTGCGCGGCCAGGGCGCCCGCGTGATCGTCACCGAGATCGATCCGATCTGCGCCCTGCAGGCGGCGATGGAGGGCTACGAGGTGCGCACCCTCGACGAAGTGGTCGAGACGGCCGACATCTTCGTCACCGCCACCGGCAACAAGGACATCATCACCGTCGACCACATGGCGCGGATGAAGCACAACGCGATCGTCGGCAACATCGGCCACTTCGACAACGAGATCGACGTCGCCGGGCTCGAAGGCGGCGAGGCCGAGCGGGTCAACATCAAGCCCCAGGTCGACGAGTGGCGCTTCCCCGACGGCCACTCGATCGTGCTGCTCTCCGAGGGCCGCCTGCTCAACCTCGGCAACGCCACCGGCCACCCGAGCTTCGTCATGTCGAACTCCTTCACCAACCAGGTGATCGCCCAGATCGAGCTCTTCGGCAAGAGCGTCCAGTACGAAGCCAAGCAGGTCTACGTCCTGCCCAAGCACCTCGACGAGAAGGTCGCCCGCCTCCACCTCGATTCGCTCGGCGTCCAGCTGACCGAGCTGACCCCGGAGCAGGCCGCCTACCTCGGCATCCCCGCCGAGGGCCCCTACAAGCCGGACCACTACCGCTACTAGCCCAGGGCAGAAGCCTGGACTAGCTGCCGCTGACGACCAGGGTCGCCTCCATGCCTTTGGCCTCGTGTTTGTAGAGGCTGCAGTAGAGGCGGTAGGTGCCGGGGGAGAGGGTGAAGTGGGCGCTCGCCTGCGAGACGGAGGGCGTTGCCGGGATTTCCAGTGAGGGGTCGGCGGCTGCCCTCGTGTTCGAGCACGAGGTTGTGGGGGTCTTCGCCCTGGTTGTTGAGCTCGACGATCACTTCGCCGGCGTTGACTTCGGGGCGGGAGAGGGTGTAGCTGTACTCGACCGCTTTGACGCCGAGGTGATGGCTCGACTTCGGATTCCTCGCTCGGGGGGCACCGTGGGGGTCGGCGCGACCGGCAGGGCGGGCTGGGGCTGGAGGAGGCCGGGCTGTGCCTCGCAGGTCCACCAGTGCTTGACTCGCTTGCACCCGGCGCAGGCGCCCGTGGCGGCGCACCTGCTTGACGACGGGCTTCGAGTGCCGCTGCCAGTCGCAGCCTTCGGCCGGCGCGGTGATGGCGGCGCTCGGCGAGGCAAGCGCCGGGGTGGCCAGGGCCAGCGAGACGGCCACGGCGCTCGCGACGCCGAGCCGGGCACGCGGCTCGCGCGCTCACGCCTTCACCAGGATCGGCCGCTCGAAGGAGGAGGCGCCCGGGATGACCGACGCCGCGTCGTGTCCCAGCCACTGCTCCAGCAGCGAGCAGTACATCGCGCGGAAATCGCTGGTCACGCGGACGTTGTCGTTCTGGTCGAGCTGGGTCAGGCCGGGGAACTCGCCGACCATCTCGCCCTTGGCTTTGGAGCCGACGACGAAGGCGCAGCCGGCGGCGCCGTGGTCGGTGCCGAGCGAGGCGTTCTCCTCGGGACGGCGGCCGAACTCGCTCCAGAGCTTGATCAGGACCCGGTCGTGCGAGACCGCGCGCCTCGAGGTCGCGCTGGAAGGCGAGCACCCCCTCGCAGGTCTCTTTCAGTCCGCGCGAGAGGTCTTCGGCCTCGTCGGCGTGGGTGTCGTAGCCGCCCGAGGCGCGGATCGTCACCACCCGCATCGGCAGGCCGGCGTTGATGAAGGCGGCGAGGCCGGCGAGCTTGTGGGAGAAGTTCGTTTTCGGGTAGGTGACCGGGCTGGTGAAGCTGCCGATCCCGCCCAGGTCGGTGCGCAGCTTGTCGGTCTGGGCGGTGGCGCGGCGCACCTGCGCCAGGGCGGGGGAGTCCGAGGGCAGCGAGCCGAAGCGGGCGAAGCTCTTGTACATCTCGTCGGAGACCGGCTCGCTGACCGGCGACCAGAGGTCGTAGCCGTCGACGCTGTCGATCGCCGCCACCGGCCGTTCCGCGGTGGCGATCATCGGCGAGAGCGAGCCGTCCATCGAGAGCCCCTGCAGCGGGTTGTCGTCGTCGCCGACCTGGTCGATGTAGCGACCCAGCCAACCGGTGTGGAAGCCGACGTCGAGCTCGCCGATCTCGTAGTAGTGGCGCGAGGTGAAGTGCGACTGGTCGGGGTGGTCGTAGCCGATCGCCGGGAAGGCGCTGACCTTGCCCTCACCGTGCAGGGTCGCCAGGCCGGCGGCCGAGGGGTGCCAGCGCAGGGTCGGGTCCTCGGCTGAATTCGGTCCCGGCGTCGGGGGCGAGCGCCAGGTTCGGGCGCAGCTGCGAGTAGCGCGGGTCGCCGACCGGGGCGAGCACGCTGAGCGCGTCGATGCCGCCGTCGAAGAAGACCGAGACGAGGATCTTGTCGGTCGCCGCGGCCTGGGCGATGCCCTCCTCGAAGGCGGCCAGCGGGATCTTCGAGGCGCCGTAGACGGCCAGCGCCAGGCCGGCGCTCCAGGAGAGGAAGCTGCGCCGCGAGAGCCCGGTCCCGGCCGGCTCCGGCATGCCCACCTCGATCGCCGGCAGGCCCTTGCCCGCTTCGGCCGCGGCCGAGCGCAGCAGCTGCGAGCGGGTGTAGTCGTTGCAGCAGTTGTGCCTGGTCATCGGCTCTCCCTCATTGCAGGATCAGGTCCGGGCTGACGCCGATCAGCTGCAGCAGGGCGTTCTGGCGCATCGCGCGGTAGGGGCCCTGCTGCCATTTGGCGGTAGCGAGTTTCTCGCTGCGCCGGGCGAAGTCGAGCAGCTCGGCCCGGTGCTCTTCGCGCAGCGCCGGCGAGCCCCACGAGGCCAGCGCCCGGCCCAGCGCTTCCTCGGCGGTCTCGGTGGCTGCTGTATTCACCGTTCCAGGCGTCGACCGAGATCTGGTCGAGCACGTAGTTGACGATGTTCCAGCGGGCCCGCAGCCGCGAGGTGTCGAGCCAGCGGGTGTCGTCCCAGCCGGAGACGTTCGGCGGCCAGAAGAGCTGCTGGCCGGCCTCCTCGCAGAGCCAGACCCAGGCGTAGGTGTCGATGTGGCGGCCGGTCGTGCGCAGCATGCCGGCGAGCTGCACGACCGGCGGCTTCACCATCGGCGGGCCTTCGTAGAGGTCGGGGCTGATCAGGATCGTCTCCAGCACCGGCCGGATCGCCCAGCCGGAGCCCTGGTAGATCCCGATCAGGCCGTCCCTGGCGCCGGCGGACGGCGGCTGCGGGACGAAGTAGCTCCACAGCTTCTCGACGAAGAAGGAGGGGTGGAGGGGGTTCTCGACGCAGAGCCGGCAGGCGTCTTCCCAGCTCCAGTTGCCGGTGCGGCCGAACACCGTCTTGGTGCCGGTGTCGTGGCGTTTGGAGTCGAAGCGGAAGTTGTGGGCGCCGAGCTCGTTCGACCAGTCGTAGCGCCAGCCGGTCAGCGCCCGCGCCTGTTCGCGGATGTCGTCCTCGCTGTAGGCGCCGCGGTCGGCGCCGAGCGAGAACAGCTCCATCATCTCGCGGCCGTAGTTCTCGTTCGGCGCCTGCTTGGTGTTTTCGGCGCCGTTCAGCCACTGCAGCATCGCCGGGTCGACGGTGACCGCCTTGAAGAGGTCGAGGAAGGAGCCGAAGCAGGCCGAGCGGAAGAGGTTCGACTGGTCGATCATCTGCTGCTGGCGGGAGACGTTGGCGTTGGAGGTCGCGAACCAGTCGTGGAAGACGAGCGCCATCCGCTCGACCAGCGGCTGGTCGCTGCGCACCATGCGGTCGAGGAACCAGAGGTGGTCGTGGCCGTAGGCGTCGGCGGGGGCGATCGGGTTGTTGTCGTCGTCGACCGGGGCCGGACCGTGCAGCGTCGCGGCACCGCTGGGCCGGGTCAGCGACTGGACCGCCCCGACCAGTCCGAGGCCGGCCAGCTGCTCGGCCTGCCCGGGGACGGCGCCGAAACCGGCCCGGTCCAGCAGCCGCTTCGCCTGCGCCGGCCCGAACGGCCCCTGGTAGGCGCCCGCCGGACGGGGATCGCGGTCGACGGCGACGGCCGGCGCGCAGCGATCCGCCGGCCTGGGCCCGGGACCGCGACGGTGCTGCCGCTTCGGCTTGTGCTTGTGGCGGACGACGTAGCTCTGAACCCGCCAGCCGCAGTCGCCGTCGGGGACCCAGCGGTAGTGCTTGTCCTTCCAGAGGTGTTTGTGCCTGTGGCGGCGCTGCCGCTTCGGCTTCGAAGCGCTCGCTGTCGCCGTCGGGATAGCCATGCCGGAGGTGGGCCGCCTGCGGCCTCAAGAGCTCGTCGGCGAGCGCCGGCACGGCTTGAAAGAAGTTGAGGGGTCTGGACGGAAGACCTACCCGCTGCTAATGCCGCCATTGGGACCCGGGTCCAGAAACGACAAGACCCGCCGGAGCGGGTCGAGTCTGTGAAGCGGGGAACCACCCCGCACGCAGTTGATACCCACCGTGAGGCTAGCACGGTGATTGCGCAGACTCGGACGCTCCGGCGGGTCCTATGCGGAGGGCGCCGGACTCGAACCGGATCCGGTGGTTAACCGGACAGCGTAGGTATCAACTACGTGGAGCACGCCTGTCTCCTTCGACCCTCCTGTCGGCGAGGTTAGTCGTGAAATTCGCCATGGGAAGGGGTGTTACTCAATTGGCACATTGGATTGACACCTTCGTGTCTGTTGGACTCGTCCAAGTAGTTTGCTAAACTAATTACCAAAGCTAATCAATGACCGAGAAGAGCCAAGACACCACGCTTACCGATGCCGCCGCGCTACTGCGGATGGGCATCGTGCGGACGGCGCGGCGGTTGCGGCAGGAGGCTGCTGCCGAGGCGAGCGGGCTCACCCCGACCTCGACCGCGGCGCTGGCGACGATCGAGCGGCACGGACCGCTGACGCCCAGCGAGCTCGCCGAGCTCGAGCGGGTCAAGCGGCCGACCGTCACCCGCACGCTCGGTTGTCTGGAGCGGGAGGGGCTGGTCGAGCGCACGCCCGATCCCAGCGACGGTCGCAGCACGCTGATCAGCGTCAATGCCGCCGGCCGCGAGCGGCTGCGGCGCCTACGCGGTCGCAAGAACGCCTACCTGGCGCGGCGCATGCGCGATATGCCTGTCGATGACCTGCGCACGCTCGAGCGTGCCGCCGAGATCCTCGAGGGGATGCTCGAGGAGCCGCGCGGCAAGCGCGGTGGTAGTTCGTGAGCGCGGGTCTCAGGCGCAGCTTCGACTCCCTCGCTGTACCCAACTACCGGCGCTACTTCGCCGGCCAGCTGATCTCCCTCTCGGGCACGTGGATGCAGACGGTGGCGGCGATCTGGCTGATCCTCACGCTCACCGACAGCGGCGTTGCCGTCGGCCTGACCACCGCCCTGCAGTTCCTGCCGATGCTCCTGCTCGGCGCCTGGGGCGGCGTGCTGGCCGACCGCATCCCGCGGCGCCGGCTGCTGATCGCGACGCAGGCGCTGATGGCGATCCCGGCCATCGGCCTCTTCGCCGTGACGGCCACCGGCATCGTCGCCCCCTGGATGGTCTTCCTCGCCGTCTTCGCGATGGGGAGCGTCAACGCGATCGACAACCCCGCCCGGCAGAGCTTCGTCTTCGAGATGGTCGGGCCGGACCGGGTCGTCAACGCGGTCAGCCTCAACAGCGTCATCGTGCAGATGGCGCGGATCGTCGGCCCGGCGCTCGCCGGCCTGCTGATCGCCGGCTTCGGCGTCGTCCCCTGCTTCGCCCTCAACGCCCTCACCTTCGTGGCGATGATCGTCGCCCTCTGGGGGATGGACCCGCGCGGCCTGCACGTCGAGCCCACCGCCCCGCGTGAGCGGGGCGCGATCCGCGCCGGGCTGCGCTACGTGCGCGCCACCCCCGAGCTGGCAGTGCCGCTGGCGCTGATGGCGCTGGTCGGCACGCTCGGCTTCAACTTCCAGGTGGTGCTGCCGCTGCTGGCCAAGTTCAGCTTCGACGGCGACGCGACCACCTACGCGGCGATGGTCTCGGCGATGGCGGTCGGCTCGATCGGCGGCGCCCTCGTCACCGGCGCCCACGGCCGCACCGGCCCGCGCCTGATCGCCGGCGGCGCCCTCGCCTTCGGCGTGCTCGCCCTGCTCTCGGCGGCGATGCCCGCCCTCGCCCTCGAGCTGGTCATGCTGACCCTGCTCGGCGCCGCCGCGGTCACCTTCGCCGCAACGATCAACTCATCCCTCCAGCTAGCCGTAGAGCCCCAGATGCGCGGCCGCGTAATGGCCCTCTACTCCGTCGTCTTCCTGGGCTCGACCCCAATCGGCGGCCCCCTAACCGGCTGGCTCTCCCAAACCTACGACCCCCGCTTCGCGCTCCTGCTCGCAGCAATCTCCGGACTCAGCGCTGCGTGGGCAGCCCATGTCTGCTTCGCGCGAATTAGCGCTCGCAGCAAATCAGCCACAACGCAAGGAGTGGCGGCGGCGGCCTAACCCTTCGCCAGCGGGGCCGCCGCTACGTGTTGAAGCGCGGGAAGAGGGGGTCCGCCGGACACTCCCCGCTTTTGTCCGGCGGACCCCCTCTTCCCGCGCCTAATACCTACCCGGTGTACCCCGCCGACTTCAGATAAGCCGCCGCCGCTTCCTTCGGCGTCTGCTTTTCAAGTTCGACCCTCGCATCAAGCTCCTGCATGACTTCGAGCGTCAACCCCTTCTGCACCTCGACGATCGTCTTTTCATAGTCCGGCCCCGCTTTTTCCACCGTCGACTTCTTGCTGACGAAGATCACGTTGCCGGCCGGGAAGACTTCCTTGTCGTCTTCGAGGATGACGAACTTGTCTTTCTCAGCCGCCAGCTGCGGGTCGGTGGTGAAGAGGATCGAGAGGTCGGCCTGGCCCTTTTCGAGCACGGTGTAGCGCAGGCCGATGTCGACCGGGTGGAATGACTTGAATTTGAGCCCGTAGTACTTTTCGAGCCCGGCCAGGCAGTCGATCCGCTGGCGACACTCGGGCGATCCGTAGAGGCTCATGCTTTCCGACTTGCCTTCGAGGTCGGAGACGGTCTCCAGCTCTTCTTCTTCGGCGAACTTGGTCGTCGTGCCGACCGCGTTAGCGCTGGCGAAGGGCGTCGGCGGGAAGGCGGTCAACCCTTCCTTTTCGAATTCGGCCTTGGCCTTTTCGTAGGCGGGCGTGGCACCGGCGGGCACTTCTTCGGGTTCGACGCCGAAGAACGAGGTCAGTGCCGTCGAGGCGTACTCCGGGTAGCCGGAGATGGCCCCCGATTTGACCGCCTGGTGGGCGACCGTTTCGGAACCGAGGTTGAGGTCGCTCTTCACCTTGTAACCGGCGGCTTTCAGGGCCTGTGCATAGATTTCCCCGAGGATTTCCTGTTCGGGGAAATTCTTCGAGCCGATCGTCAGGCTGACTTTCCCGTTGTCGGGATTGGAGACGATTGCTCCGGCGCCTTCACCTTCTTCATTGCTGGTGCTGTCGTCGTCGCTGCTGCCGCAGGCGACCACGCCGAGGCTGAGGGCTAGGGCGAGCAGCAGGGCGGCGACTGCGCGCAGCCGGGTGAACTGGGACCTCATTTGATTCCTCTCTTGTCGATTTCATGGACGAGATCAAGCGGGGCTCAGCTTCAAGCCTTTCGAGGTGAGCAGACGTTGAAGTCCGGCGAGCGAGAACTCCAGCACCAGAGCCAAAAGAGCGACGAGAATCGCCCCGGCCAGCACACCGTTGTCGCCGTAGACGTTTTCGTTGATGATGAAGTCGCCGAGGGTCAGTACCCCCGCCAGCGGCGCGATCGTGGCGGTGGCGACGATCGCGATCGTGGCGCCGCGAATGCCGGTGAAGAGGGTTGGGATCGCCAACGGCACCTCGACCTTGCGCAGCACTTCGAACTCGGTCATGCCCATGCCGCGAGCGGCGTCGACGGTGGCCCGGTCGACCTGGCGAATGCCGACGAAGGCGTTGGTCAGAATCGGCGGCACGCCGAGCACCGCGAGGGCGACGGTCAGGTTGAGGACGCCGACGCCGATCGCGGTCGCCATCAGGGCGATCAGGGCCAGCTCGGGAACGGCGCGGCCGGCGTTGCCGAGGCCGACGGCAAGCAGTTCGCCGGCGCCGCGGTGGCCGAGGTAGAGGCCGATCGGCAGGGCGACGAGGAGCGACAGCGCCAGGGCCAGGACCGTCACCTCGAGCTGCGTGAGGGTCAGTTCGACGACCTGGGAGAAGCCGCCTACGGTCTTGCCGCCGGTCACGTTGGAGGTCTGCGGGGTGAAGATGAATTCGAACGCGCCGCCGAAGGAGGCGAGCGGCGGCTGGGGGAGGAGGATGCTCATCCGCTGGCCGCCCGTCGCCAGGGTGTCGTCAGCCGCTGCACCAGGAGGAGGATCACGTCGAAGGCGAGCGCCATCAAGATCGCGATGCCCCCGGCGATGATGATGCTGGTGGCGAAGTTGAGGTTGCCGCCGCCGTAGATCTGGGTGCCCAGCCCGCCGCCGCCGGCGAAGACGGCAAGCGTCGCGATCGCGACCGTGCTCACCGTGGCGATCCGCATCCCGGCGATGATCTCGGGCGTGGCAAGCGGCAACTCGACCTTCCAGAGGATCTGGCGGTCGGTCAGGCCCATCCCCCGTGCAGCGTCCTTGACCGAGCCCGGCACGTTGGCGAGCCCGGTCATCGTGTTGCGGTAGATGATCTGCAGCGTGTAGGCGCTGAGCGCGATGATCGCGGTCTCGGCGCCGCGGCCGGTGATCGGCAGCAGGAGGAAGAAGAAGGCGATGCTGGGGATCGTGTAGAGCACGCCGGTGCCGGCCAGCAGCGGCGGCCTCAGCCAGGCGTGGCGGTGGGCGAGGAGCGAGAGGCCGAAGGCGATCAGGAAGCCGATCCCGACCGAGATCACGACCAGCTCCAGGTGCTGCGCGGTCGGCGTTCCGTAGCGGTCGATGTGGTCCTTGGCCCAGTCGAGGCAGAAGAGCTTGTCGGTCGCCTGGCAGGGCAGGGTCTCCGAGGTGCGTTCCTGGACGAACCCCTTGCCGACTTCGCCAACGGCCGCGACGAGGGCGCCATCAGCCATGCGGTCGCTCCGCCGCCGGGTGCTCCTCGGTCTTCGCCTTGGGCGAGGCGAGGAACTCGGAGATGATCTCGACCGAGAGGACCCCCGTGATGCGGCCTTCGTGGTCGGCCACGGCCGCGTACTGTGCCTCTCCCTGCAGTAGATCGGCCAGTGCGTCGCGCATGATGTCGTCGCGGTCGAGCAACGGCCCCAGCGGGGAGTCAGGGCGGTTGGGGACGACGTCGGCGGCGAGGTCGCGCTCGGAGAGCCAGCCGAGCGGCCGGCGCCGGCTGTCGACCAGCAACGGGTAGGGAACCTCGACGTCAGGCTCGGCCAGCTTGGCGCGCACCTCGGCGGTCGGCTGGCCGACGTAGGCGAGCGGCGCCTCCCAGAGGTCGATGTCGGCCACCCGCATCAAGGCCAGCCGCTTCAGCGCCCGGTCGGCGCCGACGAAGTCCTCGACGAACTCGTCGGCGGGGTCCATCAGCAGCTCGGCCGGGGTCGCGTACTGGGCGACCTTGCCGCCCTCGCGCATGATCGCGATCCGGTCGCCCATCTTGATCGCCTCGTCGATGTCGTGGGTGACGAAGAGGACGGTCTTGCCGATCTCCGCCTGCAGGCGCAGGAACTCGTTCTGCAGGCGCTCGCGGTTGATCGGGTCGATCGCGCCGAAGGGCTCGTCCATCAGCATCACCAGCGGGTCCGCCGCCAAGGCGCGGGCGACGCCGACCCGCTGCTGCTGGCCGCCGGAGAGCTGCGCCGGGTAGCGGCCGGCGAGATCGGGGTCGAGCCCGACCAGCGCCAGCAGCTCGGCGCTGCGCTCCGCGGCGCGCTCCTTCTTCCAGCCCAGCAGCTGGGGTACGGCGGCGATGTTCTCGGCGATCGTGCGGTGGGGGAAGAGGCCGATCTGCTGGATCACGTAGCCGATCTCGCGGCGCAGCTGCGCCGGGTTGCGATCGCGCACCGATTGCTCGCCGATCAGGATGTCGCCGGCGCTCATCTCGACCGTGCGGTTGACCATCCGCATCGCCGTCGTCTTGCCGCAGCCGGACGGGCCGACGAGGACGCAGATCTCGCCGGCGGGAACCTCGAGCGTGAGGTCGTCGACGGCCGCTTTGGCAGAGCCCGGATAGCGCTTGGTCGCGCCTGCGTAGCGGACGGGGGAGGCCCCGGTATTCGACACTGGGTCAGTCACCTCATCGCTGGGCACTCGGGCCGAGCCTATACCCCGTGCCACCTCGCATTAAGCATTGGCGGGCAGCACCGGGCGGGGAGGTGTATCGCGCTCACGGCCCGACGGCGCCCAGCTGCGGCAGCACCGCCGCGAGACCGTCGTGCAGCTGCAGGGCGTTGGCTGCGCGCGCCGCTTCCAGCTCGATGATCTCCAGCGGGCTGGAGCCGATGCCGTTGGCGAGGTTGTCGACGACGCAGACCGCGGCGTAGGCGAGGCCCAGCTCGGCGGCGACGATGCACTCCGAGGCGATCGTCATCCCGACCACGTCGGCGTGCGCGGCGATCAACCGGACCTCGGCGGGGGTCTCGAAGCGCGGCCCGAGCGCCTGCCAGTAGACGCCGCCGTCGCGCAGCTCGCCACCGCTCGAACGCCAGGCGGCGAGGACTTCCGCGCGCCAGGTCGGGTCGAAGCGCGGTGCCCTGTGCGCCCGCTCGTCGACGAAGGTCGAGAGGCCGATGTGGAGGGCGATGAAGTCGTCGGGGCAGACGAGGGTGCCGACGGGCATCTCGGCGTCCAGCGAGCCGACCGAGCCGATCGCCAGCACGCGGTCGCAGCCCTGCTCGACCAGCGCCCGCAGGTTGGCGACGTGGTCGATCTCGTGCGGCAGCGCGTACTCGGGCCCACCGTGTCGCTGCACGATCGCGGCGCCGTGCTCGGCCCCCGCCGCGGCGATCGAATCGCCACCGGGACCAAGCGCACTGCTACCGAGTACCACCGCGAGCCTTCCCACGATCCGATCCTACGTGCGCCGCGCGAGGAAGGCGGCGGCAGCGTCGTCGTGGTCGACGATCGGCTGCGGGTAGTCGAGCTGACGGCGCCGGGCCGGGTCGAGGCGCCAGGGCTCGTGCACGGCCTTGCCCTCGATTGCTTCCAGCTCGGGCAGGTAGCGGCGCACGTAGCTGCCCTCGGGATCGAAGCGGTGGGCCTGGCGCAGCGGGTTGAAGACCCGGTTCGGTCGGGTGTCATTGCCGGTGCCCGCGACCCACTGCCAGTTGCCGGCGTTGTTGGCGATCTCGCCGTCGCTCAGCAGGTCCCAGAAATGCCGGGCGCCCCAGCGCCAGTCGAGGTAGAGGTCCTTGGTGAGAAAGGAGGCGACGATCATCCGCGCCCGGTTGTGCATGCGCCCCTCGCTTTGCAGCTGGCGCATCGCCGCGTCGACGATCGGGTAGCCGGTGCGTCCCTCGCGCCATGCCTCGAAGGCCCGGCGCGAGCGTGACCAGCGGTCGCCGCGGGGCCGGTAGTCGCGCCGTGGCAGCGCGGGGTAGGCGGCAAGCACCTGGTGGTGGAAGTCGCGCCAGCAGAGCTGGCGCGCGTAGGCGCCGCCGCCGCGTCGCGAGTGTGCCTCG
Organism: uncultured Solirubrobacterales bacterium; assembly: GCA_963702065.1. Taxonomy (GTDB): domain Bacteria; phylum Actinomycetota; class Thermoleophilia; order Solirubrobacterales; family 70-9; genus VRUE01. The sequence goes on along the minus strand of OY969705.1, from coordinate 1,767,807 downwards.
CCCAACAGCTCCAAGCGGCGAGATGCAGCCGAAGCGCAGGTAGGGGCTCAGCCCGGAGGTCCGATCGCCGGGCAGGTCGTCGTGGCGATCGGCGTAGCCGGCGAGCCCGTCGCGCAGGAAGGCCCGCATCGCCTGGCGACCCTCGCTCTCGCCACCGCGCACCCGTTGGGGCGAGAGCGTCCCGCGCAGCAGTGAGTCGAGCGCCGGCAGGCGACCGGCCGCGAGCCGCGACGGCGGTTGCCAGCCGCCGCGGCGCCGCCGCCCGCGGCCGTGCCGGCACCTCGGCCCAGGCGCGGTGGAAGGGGCTGAAGACCTTGAAGTGATCGCCGCCGGCGGGGGTCACCGTCCCCGGCGGCACGATCGTCGTGCCGGGATGGGCGCGGAAGGCGATTCGCTCCTCCTCGCAGGCACGGCGCAGGCGCTGCTCGCGGCGCTGCGCGTAGGCGCTCCAGTCGGCGCTGACGTGGAGCGCCGTCGCGTCGCACTCGCGGGCCAGGGCCAGCGCCTCGGCGACCGGATCGCCGCGGCGAACGTAGAGCCGCCCCCCGGCTCGTCGCAGCGACTCGCCGAGGTCGCGCAGCGACTCGAGCAGGAAGGCGACCCGGTTGGGGGCGGCGAAGCGAGACTCGAGCAGCGCCGGGTCGAGGACGAAGAGCGGCACCGTTCGCTCGGCCCTCGCCGCCGCCGCGAGAGCCGGGTTGTCCCGCACTCGCAGGTCGCGGTTGAAGAGGACGATCGCTGTGCTCACTTCCCATATGGTGCAGGGATGGAGGAACGCCCGTCGGGCCGGGACGAGAGCGAGAGCGAACGCCTCGACCGCAATCTCAGTGAGCTGCTGCAGGAGCTGCGCGTCGCCCTGCCCGGCGTTCAGGTCCTCTTTGCCTTCCTGCTCGCCGTCCCCTTCCAGCAGAACTTCACCAAGATCAACGGCTTCGAGAAGGACGTCTACTTCTTCACCCTGCTCTGCACGGCGATCTCGGCGATCCTGCTTATCGCTCCCTCTTCCTACCACCGTGTGACCTTCCGCCTGCAGCAGAAGCGCGAGCTGATCCGCCTCGCCAATCGCTTCACGATCGCCGGCCTCGCCTTCCTCGCGATGGCGATGACCGGCGCGATCGTGCTGATCACCGACGTGCTCTTCGGCGGCATCGTCACGGTGATCACCGGGGCCGGCACCGTGGCTGCCTTCGCCGCCTTCTGGTACGTGCTGCCGCTGCGGCGGCGGCTCAGTCTGACTGGGAGCGCACGGCCCTGAAGCGGTCTCCCCAAAGAGCCACCAGCTGGTCGGCGAGCTCGTCGGTGAGTCGCAGTGCCGGCGCCTCTTCGAAGAGCATTTCCAGGTCGGCCTCCCAGATGTACATCTTCAGGTCGAGCGGGACCGCGAGTTCGTCGCTGACGCCCTCGCCGATCAGCGCGTAGGCCTCGCGCAGCATCGCCACGTTGGTCAGTTTGTCGGCGGCGAAGATCGCCAGCGCGGCCGGATCCGGACTCGGCGACGCGCCGCCGGTGCTCCTCCTTGCGGTCCTCGTAGGAGGGGATCGACTCGTCTTCGGTCATCGTCCCGACCAGCTCCGCGACGACGTCGCCGAAGCGCTCGCGCACGGCGGCGAGATCGGTCTCGCTCTTCTCGACCACGTCGTGCAGCAGCGCCGCGGCGAGCACCTCGTCGCCCTGGCGCTCCTTGACCAGCAGCTCGGCGACCGCGACCGGATGGTCGATGAAGGGCCGCCCGTCGCTGCCGCGGCGCAGCTGACCGGCATGCGCGCGTTGCGCTGTCGCCAGCGCCTCCCTGACCAGATCAGATCTCTCGACCGCGGCGTCGATGCCAGGAGTCGACGTCATCCCGCGTGCCAGCGTAGCGGGCAGGGGGAGGCAATTGAACCGCGCGAACAGCGCGGGCTCTAACTTGCGGAAATCGCGCTGACCGCTCGCGCCGGCAGCTCGTACTCGGCTCGCTCGATCGCGAGCTCGATCGCCTCCGGCGCTACCGCCCATCGCCCGCCAGCGCTCGCGCGCTTCCTCGCTGAGCTGGTCGAGGCGCTCGTCGGAGTGCATCGGGTCGTGGTGGAAGAGCACCGTGCGCTCGGCTTCGGCGCGGCGGGCGAAGGAGAGCGCGTGCGAGAGCGAGGAGTGGCCCCAGCCGACGTGGTCGGGGTACTCGGCGTCGGCGTACTGGCCGTCGTGGATCAGCAGCGAGGCGTCGCGGGCGAGGCCGAGGCCGGAGATCCAGTCCTCCTCGAGCGCGTCGAGGTCGGCGCCGAGGGCGGGCTCGTGGTCGGGGATGTAGGCGAGCGAGGAGTCGCCGTCGTCGATCCGGTAGCCGAGCGTCGGCCCGCGATGGGAGACCGAGGCGGCGCTGATCCGCGCCGAGCCGATCTCCCACTCGCTCTGCGGGCAGTGGCGGAAGGAGACGTCGCAGGGCAGCTCGCGCACCTCGACCGGCGAGAGCGGCGCCGAGATGTAGCGGGCGATGCGATCGCGCAGCGAGGCCTCGGGCGAGGCCGGGCCCCAGATCACGATCTCGGTCTGGGGGCGGAAGGCGGGGGCGAAGAAGACCAGGCCCTGGATGTGGTCGAGGTGGAGGTGGGTGAGCAGGATGTGCAGGCGGGCCGGCTCGTTGGCGAGCGCCAGGCCGAGGCTGCGGATGCCGGTGCCGGCGTCGAGCGCCAGCATCGAGCCGTCGGAGAGGGTGACGCCGACGCAGGAGGTGTTGCCGCCGTAGCGGATCGTCTCCGGCCCCGGGGAGGGGATCGAGCCGCGCGTGCCCCAGAGCTTGACCTTCATCTCAGTGGCCGGCCCCGTTGCTGGAGCCGGCCGGCCAGAAGACCGCGATCGCGCCCTGCGAGCCGTGGGCGGTGAGGATCGGGAAGGCCGAGACCTCGACCTGGTGGCGGGTGCCGTCGGCGGAGCTGATCTCGAAGTCGGCGTGGGCGGGGCGGCCGTTGCGCACCGCGACGACCAGCGGCAGCTCGTCGTAGGGGATCGGCTCGCCGGCTTTGTCGAAGGGGCCGAACAGCGAGCCCCACTCCTCGGCGCCAACCGTTCCCAGCTCCTCGAAGCGCTTGCCGAGCAGCACGCCGGCCGCCTCGTTGTAGAAGACGAGGACGCCGCCCTCGTCGACCAGGAAGGCCGGGGTCGAGAGCGCCGACATCAGGTTGCGAGCCAGGATCAGCTCGAGCGGCTTCTGCGTCGTCACAGATGACACTTTAGATAGTTGGGATTGACACAGCCGGGATTCAGGGTGCGGATCGGCACTGCAGAAGCGAGACGAGTACCTTCGACCGCCGGCCCGGTGAATACGTGACTTTGATCACTTTGATGGTTTCCTTGTCTGAGCCGTGGCGGCTTTAGTCCGATCGAGTACGGTGCCGCTCGCAATGGAGGCCAACTACCCCGCAAGGGGGTTCGACCACACCCGCCGGGCCGAAGCGAGAGCCGAGCCCGATGTACCGGACGGCGATGGCGGTCTGCCGGCCGGTGGCGCTCTGGGGGCGGCTGCGGGTCGAGGGCGTGGAGGCTGCTGCCGGAGAGCGGGCCGGTGCTGGTCGTCGGCAACCACGACAGCCACTGGGACCCGATCATGGTCGGGATCTCGGCGATCCGGCGTCGCCAGATCAAGGCCCTGGCCAAATCGGACCTCTGGAAGGTGCGCGGCCTGGCCCCGGTCCTCAACGGCATGGGCCAGATCCCGATCGAGCGCGACGCGGGCGACGCCGGCGCCCTGGCGCGGGCGATCGAGGAACTGCGGCGCGGCTCCTGCATCGGCGTCTTCCCCGAAGGGACCCGCTCGCGCGGCAAGGTGCTGCGGGCGCGCAGCGGCGTCGGCCGCCTGGCGCTCGAGGTGCCCGAGGCGAAGATCGTCTGCGTCGCGATCGAGGGGACATCGGACCTGACCGGCTTCCCGCGCCGCCCGCGGCTGCGGATCCGCTTCTTCGAGCCGCGCGAGGGCCAGGCGAAGCCCGGCGAGGAGCCGGGAGAGCTCGCGGTCCGGCTGCTGGCCGAGATCCGCGAGCTCGTCCCACCCGTCGATCTCCGCCCGCAAGCGCGTCCTAGTCCCTCGGCCTCCTCGCCGCTCGGCTGCAGCGCGTACCACTCGGCGCCGAAGGAGTCGATGTCGTTGCCGTTGGCTTCGCCGGGCTTCTTGTCGGCCACGTAGGTGTAGAGCGGCCAGCCGGCGTAGGTCACCTGCATGGTGCCGTCTTTGCGCTTGGTCGTGCCGAGCTTCGAGGCCATCGCGCCTTCGCCGGCCTGCGGTTCGCCTTCGGTGGTCAGCGGTGGCCAGACCTGTTCGCAGGCTCCGTAGCAGGCCGATTTGCCGCCCTTGTCCTTGTGGAAGTCGTAGAGCGTGAGGCCCTTGGAGTCGACGAGCACCTTGCCGAGCTTGGGCACCGTGCCGACGGTGATGACCGCCGCGGTGCCGTTCGCTGAGGATTCGCTCGAGGCCGCGGCTTGGTCGTCGATTCGCCGCCGGATCCGTAGGCGCCACCGCCGCCCGAGCTCGAGCTGTTGTTGCTGCTGCTGCCGCAGCCGGCGATCGCGAGCAGCGCGATCAGTGCCAGCGGCGGCGATTGCGGGAAGGGTCTTCGTCACGTGGATTCCTCCTCTTGGGGTTGTATTGCGGTCGCTGGCGTCGCCGCCGGTCGAGCGGGGCGACGAAGGTGCGGTTGCCGGCGTGCACGACAGTGCCTCGGCGCGCGAGAGATCGAGGGCGGCGCTGAGGACCGCCGAGTCGTCGGCGCCCCAGCGGTAGCGGAAGGTGCCGGCCGAGACGTCGTCGCCGTCTGGGCCGCGCATGTAGACGCGGCAGAGCGTGCCCGAGCGGATGCCCTTCACGTACATGTGGATCTCGGTGCCGAAGGCCTGCGGCTCGAGCGTGGCGGCGATCTTGACCCCGCTGGGCAGGGAGCGGAAGGCGACGTGCTGCTCGGGGCCGCCCTCGCTCGCCGCCGGAGAGGACGAAGATCGCCAGCACCGCCGCCGCGGCCGCCGCGGTGGCGCCGCCGAAGCCGAGGCCGAAGCGCAAGCCGCCGCCGGCGCTGCTGCGAGCGCCGCTCGGCGCCGATCGTCGCGGCGATTCGCTTGCCCAGCTCCGGCGGCGGCTGCGGCGCCGGGCCGAAGCGCTCCGGGTCGGCGTGGGGGAGAAGCCGCGCGACGGCGAGCAGCGAGTCGGCCTCGGCCCGGCAGGCGGCGCAGCCCTCGAGGTGGGCCTCGAGGCTGGCCCGCTCGTCGTCGGGGAGGTGGCCGAGCGCGTAGGCGCCCAGCGCCTCCTGCCAGTCGCGGCAGCCGTCAGTCTTCATAGCCCATCTCCTCGAGCACGACCCGCAGCGCGCGCAGGCCGTAGTAGACGCGGCTCTTCACCGTTCCCTCCGGCACGCCGAGTTCCTCGGCGACCTCGGCGTAGGGGCGGCCGCGGTAGTAGGTCTCGACCAGGACGCGGCGGTGCTGCTCGCCGATCCGCCGCATCGCCTCCTCGATCTGCCAGGCGAGCAGCGCCTCGTCGAAGGGCTCGACCGAGGGCTCGATGCCGCCGTCGGCGACCGTCGGCCGGGCGGCGCGGGCGCGGCCGAGGTCGATCACGACGTTGCGCAGGATCGCGAACAGCCAGGTGCGCAGCGAGCCGATCTGCGGGTCGAAGCGCTCGCCCGCGCGCCAGGCGCGCAGGAAGGTCTCCTGCACGGCCTCTTCGGCGAGGCCGGAGTCGCCGAGCGAGCGAACCGCGAAGCCGTAGAGCTCCGCCGCGTGGGCCGCGTAGGCCTCGCGCACGTCCCGCTCGCGGGTCAGCGCACCGGAAGCCATCTCAGGCCGATCTCGGAGCGGGTATGGGATCACGGCTGCACGTCATACGGGCAGCCGCTGACGCGGGTTCAGGCCAAATGCGGTGTCGCTACTCGAGTTTGCCGATCTTGAAGATTTTCGTGCCGCAGTCCGGGCAGGTTCCCTGGATCGCCGGGCGACCGTTCTTCATCGTCACCTGCTTGGCGTCTTTGATCTCGACCTTCTTGCGCTCCTTGACGCAGTAACCCTCGGGCATCAGGGCGACTCCTTTCACTGCCTGGGCGGCAGAGCTCGCGGTGCTCGCGAGGTCGAATTGCGGCGAATGTAACGCAGTCAGGGGACGATGCGGGGAAAGTTCGTGCGAATCAGCACGAAGCGTTCCGGGCTACTTCGTCGCTGTTCGCCGGTGCGCTTCCGCGCCGCCGTCTCGCCTTGCCTTTGGAGTTCGCTTCAGCCCGTCAGGGCGGCGACTTCCGCCTGCAGGGTGTCCAGGTCGGCTTCGAGCTCGCTCGCCTGCGGCGCTTCGGCCGGCAGCGGATCGTGCCGGCGAGTTCGTCGCGCACGTTCTGCAGGTCGTCCTTGCTGACCGCGTTGTTCTGGGCGTCGATCGCCAGGTACGATGCCGGCGCCGGCGCCGCCGATCGCGATCGCGACCAGGACGAGGAAGACGCGGGTGCGCATGGTCAGCTTGCGCTCAACCAGCCCGATCCACGCCCGCAGTCCGTCCAGCGACATCGCCACTAACTTAGAGCCTGCCGCGGAGCCCTGCGCTGCCGATCCACTACCCTGCGGCCCGCACTTCCCGACCCCAGCCCGAAGGAGAGACCGCATGCCCGAGGCAGTAATCGTCGACACCATCCGCACGCCGATCGGCCGTGCCTTCAAGGGCTCGCTCGCCCAGCTGCGCCCCGAGGAGATGGGCGCCTACGTGGTCGACCAGCTGCTCGAGCGCAACCCCGACGTCGACCCGGCCCTGGTCGAGGACGTCTTCTGCGGCGTCGGCATGCCGCAGGGCCTGGAGGCCTTCAACATCGGCCGCATCATCTCGCTGCTCTCCGAGAAGCTGCCGCAGACGGTCAACGGGGTCACCGTCTCGCGCTACTGCTCCTCCAGCCTCGACGCGATCCGCCACGCCGGCAACGCGATCAAGGCCGGCGAGGGCGACGTCTACATCGCCGCCGGGGTCGAGTGGGTGAGCCGCTTCAACGAGCGCACCGAGCCCGCCGGCGCCGACGACCGCAACCCGAACCTGATCGGCGAGAACGGCCAGCCCAACGCCTACATCGACATGGGCCTGACCGCGGTCAACGTCGCCGAAAAGTACGAGGTCAGCCGCGCCGACATGGACAAGTTCGCGCAGCGCTCGCAGGAACTGGCGGTCAAGTCGCAGGAGGACGGCTTCTTCGACCGCGAAATCGTCCCGGTGACGCTGCCCGACGGCACCGAGGTCGCCAAGGACGACGGCCCGCGCGCCTCCTCGACCCTGGAGAAGCTCTCCGAGCTGCCCGAGGCCTTCGGCGGCGGCGGCGTCACCGCCGGCAACTCCTGCCCGCTCAACGACGGCGCCGCCGCGGTGCTGATCATGAGCGACACCAAGGCCAAGGAGCTGGGCCTGACCCCGCGCGCCCGCATCGTCACCGCCGCCACCTGGGGCAACGAGCCCGAGTACATGGGCGTGGCCCCGATCGGCGCGATCAAGAAGGTGCTCGACCGGGCCGGGATGACGATCGACGACGTCGGCGCGGTCGAGCTCAACGAGGCCTTCGCCGCCCAGGTGATCCCGATCATGGACGAATGCGGCATCGCCGAAGACAAGCTCAACACCCACGGCGGCGCGATCGCCCTCGGCCACCCCTTCGGCATGACCGGCGCCCGCATCATGGGCACCCTGCTCAACGTGATGGAGACCGACGACCACCAGGTCGGCATCGAGACCATGTGCGTCGCCGGCGGCCAGGGCAAGGCGATGATCGTCGAACGAGTCTGAGGCGTAGAGCCTGACCCGGTAGGGGTTTCGCTTAACTTTTCGAGGATCGTCTTGCGGCTTCCGCGGGCGAAGGCGGCGAAAAAGTACAAGACGCTCCACCCCTACCGGGTCAGGCTCTAAGGTCGCGCTCGTGGACACGTTGCTCTATGAAGCGGACGGTGCGGTTGCGCGGATCACGCTCAATCGGCCGGAGCGCGGCAACGGGATCACGCCGCGGATGCCGGTCGAGCTGGCGGCTTGCGTGGAGCGGGCCAACCTCGACCCCGAGGTGCACGCGATTGCTCTGGCCGGCAACGGCACGGGGTTCTGTGGCGGCTATGACCTGGTCGCCTCCGCCGAGGGGGACATGAGTGAGCTGGGTGGGGTGGAGGCGCCGGCGGGGTCGCCGCTTGATCCGGCGATGGTCGGCGCCAACCACATGCCGGAGTCGAACTGGGATCCGGTCACCGACTTCCAGTTCATGTGGCGCAACGTGCGCGGCTTCATGAGCCTCTTCCACTCCGAGAAGCCGGTGCTCTGCAAGGTGCACGGCTACTGCGTCGCCGGTGGCACCGACATGGCGCTCTGCTCCGACCTGCTGGTGATCGCCGACGACGCCAAGATCGGCTACCCGCCGGCGCGCGTCTGGGGCTCGCCGACGACGGCGATGTGGGCGGCGCGGGTCGGGCCGATGCGGGCCAAGCGGCTGCTGCTCACCGGCGACTCGCTGACCGGCGCCCAGGCCGAGGAGTGGGGGCTGGCGACCGAGGCGGCGCCCGCGGCCGAGCTGGACGAGCGCTTCGAGCGCGCTGCTCGGAGCGCGTCGCGCAGATGCCGATCAACCAGCTGGTGATGATGAAGATGCTGGTCAACCAGAGCCTCTACGCCCAGGGCCTGCACCAGACCCAGCTGCTCGGCACCTTCTTCGACGGCGTCGCCCGCCACACCGAGGAGGGCCACGGCTTCGTCCGCCGCGCCGCCGAAGCGGGCTTCAAAGAGGCCGTGCGCGAGCGCGACGAGCCCTTCGGCGACTTCGGGATGGAGGGCTTCGGAGTATGAGCAAGCAGCGCTCGATCGCGGTCGTCGGTGGTGGCTTCGGCGGTGTCGGCGCCGCCGTGATGCTGAAGCGCGAGGGCTACGAGGACGTCACCGTCTTCGAGAAGGGCGAGCGGGTCGGCGGGGTCTGGCAGCACAACACCTACCCCGGTGCCGCCTGCGACATCCCCTCCCACCTCTACGAGTACTCCTTTGCGCCCAACCGCTGGTCGCGCCGCTTCTCGCCCGGGCCCGAGATCCGCGCCTACATCGAGGGCGTAGCGCGACGCTTCGGCGTGCTCGACAGGGTGCGCACCGGGACCGAGGTGACGAGCGCCAGCTGGGACGAGGAGCAGCGGCAGGTGGCGGCTCGAGACCAGCGCCGGTCCCCACGAGGCCGACGATCCTGCTCACCGCCTGCGGCCAGCTCTCGGTGCCGAAAGTGCCACCGATCGCCGGGCCTCGAGAGCTTCGACGGTCCGGCCTTCCACACCGCCGAGTGGCGCCACGACGTCGACCTCGCCGGCAAGCGGGTCGCCGTGATCGGCAGCGGCTGCAGCGCGATCCAGGTCGTGCCGGCGATCCAGCCCGAAGTCGCCCAGCTCGACGTCTACCAGCGCTCGCCGGGCTGGACGCTGGCGAAGGGGGACTTCGAGTACTCGCGCGCGCACGCGCGCCCTCTTCCGCCGCTTCCCGGTCGCTGCACCGCCTCGACCGCGCCTCGGTCTACGCCTTCCAGGAGCTCGCCGCCGCCGCCTTCACCCGCCGCCGCTGGCTGCTGCCGCTGTTCCGCGCCGCTCGGCGCGCGCCAGATCAAGACGGCGATCGCCGATCCCGGAGCTGCGCCGCAAGGTGACGCCGACCGACGAGTTCGGCTGCAAGCGGATCATGCTCACCGACGAGTGGTACCCGACCCTGACCCAGCCCAACGTCGAGCTGGTCGCGGAGCGGATCGACGGCGGTCACCGCCGCGCGGCATCCGCGACGCGACGGGGGTCGAGCGCCCCGCCGACGCGATCGTCCTCGCCACCGGCTTCGCCAGCCACGACTTCGTCGCGCCGATGGAGATCACCGGCAGCGAGGGCCTCGCCCTGGCGAGGACGCTGGGGCGAGGTGGCGCGCGCCTACCTCGGCCTCAGCGTGCCCGGCTTCCCCAACATGTTCCTGCTCTACGGGCCGAACACCAACGGCGGCAGCGGCTCGGTGGTCAACACGCTCGAGTGCGGCATCGGCCACGTGCTCGCCGCGCTGGGCGAGATGGAGCGGGCGCGAGGCGAGTCGGATCGAGGTCTCGCGCGACGCGGCCGAGGACTTCGACCGCGAGCTGCGCACCGCCCTCGCCGGGACGGTCTGGCAGAGCGGCTGCAGCAACTGGTACGTCGACGAGAACGGCAACGATCCCGAACAACTGGCCCTGGACCTGGACCGCCTATCGCCGCCGCACGCGCGAGCTGGCACCGGGCGCCTACGAGCTGGCGGTGGCTCGCGATGAGCGAGCGCCGACCAGCGAGGAGCGCTCGCCCTTCACCCCGGAGAACGTGCGCGCCTTCATCGGCGGCAGCTTCCCCGGCGACCTCGGGATCGAGCCGATCGAGATCGAGGACGCCTTCGCCAGCGGCCGCATCGTCGTCGACCGGCGCCACCTGCACCCCGGCGGCTACGTCCACGGCGGCGTCTGGACCGCGCTCGGCGACACCGTCGCCGCCTGGGCGACCTTCCGCAACATCCCGCCGGAGCACAACTTCACCACGATCGAGCTCAAGCTCAACGTCTTCTCCGCCGGCCTGCTCGGCGACGAGATAGTCGCCACCGCGACGCCGCTTCACGCCGGCAAGAGCACCGTCGTGATCGAGGTCAAGATCGAGCGGATCAGCGGACGGCGACGAGCCCCAAGCCTCGCCGCCAACCTGATCGTCAGTCAGTTCGTGCTTCCGCCGCGCAGGACTGACCGGCGGCTCCCGCCATCGCCGGCGCTTCCAGCCTTCGATCTGGGGCAGCCGCCAGAGCACGCTGGCGATGGTCAGGCCGGCCGCTGCCGAGAGCAGCGCCAGGAACCACTGCGCTGGCGCTGAGCAGCACCATCTCGAAGAAGTCGCGCACCGGGCCGACGGCGAGGATCAGCGGCGAAGAGGGCGCCGAGGCCGGCGACGAGGGCCAGCATGTAGCTCTGGATCGCGATGTGCTCGCGGCCGGGGCCGCGCTCGAGCAGCAGCACGAAGCTGAGGCCGAGCACGATCAGGGTCGTCGTCGCCGCGGTGCGGCCGGCTTCGAGGCTGCCGCCGAAGACGGTGTCGACGAGGAAGAAGGAGAGGATCGAGCCGAGCGCCGTCGCCAGCCCGGCCGGCACCGCGAAGGCAGCCGAGTGCGCGCAGCAGGCGGCCGCGGTAGAGCGGCCCGTCGGAGGGCGCCAGGGCGAGCACGAAGGAGGGGATGCCGATCGTCAGGAAGGCGGCCAGGGTCAGGTGGCGGGGGAGGAAGGGGAAGGCGAAGCCGGGGATCGCGACGAGCAGGATCAGCGCCGCCGCGTAGACCGTCTTGGTCAGGTAGAGGCGGCCGAGCCGGTGGATGTTGCGGGCGATCCGCCGTCCCTCGCCGACCGCCTGCGGCAGGCGGGCGAACTCGTCCTTGAGCAGGACGACGTCGGCGACGCCCTTGGTCACCTGCGCCCCCGAGCCCATCGCCACCGCCATCCGCGCCCGCTTCAGCGCCGGCACGTCGTTGACCCCGTCGCCGATCATCGCCGCGTAGCGCCCCGAGGCGGCCAGGGCGGCGACCAGGTCGCGCTTCTGCTCGGGCTTGATCCGGCAGAAGACGGTGTTGCGCTGGGCGGCCGCGGCGAGCTCCTCGCGGGTCCTCGGGCAGTTCGTGCCCCTCGATCACGCCGGCGTCCTGCGGGCACCCCGACCGCGTTGGCGACCGCGGTCACGGTCGCCCGGGCGTCGCCCGAGATCAGCTTCAGGTCGACGTCTTCCTCGCGCATCAGGGCGACCGTTTCCGCCGCGTCGGGCCGCAGCGTCTCCTCCAGCACGACCAGGGCGACGGGCGCCAGCCGCGGCGGCGGCTGCTCGCCCGGGTTGGCCGGCAGCGGCTCGCTGGTTTCGCCGAAGGCGACGACGCGCCGCCCGGCCGCGGTCTCGCGCTCGAGCACGCGGGCGAGGCCGGGGGGCAGGGTGAGCGCGCCCGCTTCGCTCGAGCACGTCGGGTGCCCCGAGCACGTAGCTGGTCGAGTCGATCCGCAGCCCGCTCCACTTCCACTCCGAGGAGAAGGGCACTTCGCCGGAGACCCGGCCCGCCTCGCCGGGGAAGCGTTCGCCGATCGCCTCCAGGGTGCGGTTGCGGTCGCCGGCGCTGGCGGCGAAGCGCCCGAGCGCGGCGTGGGCGGCCTTGGCGTCGACGCCCTCCGCCACCTCGGCGCCGAGCAGGCGCAGCTCGCCGTCGGTCAGCGTGCCGGTCTTGTCGACGCAGATCGTGTCGACCGCGGCGAGGCTCTCGGTGGCGCTCATCTGCTGCACCAGCGTGTCTTTTTTCGCCAGCCGCACCGCGGCGACCGCGAAGGTGACGCTCATCAGCAGCACCAGGCCCTCGGGGATCAGCGTCACCAGGCCCGCGGTGGCGGTCTGCGCGGCCTCCTCGATGCCGGTGTTGCGCAGCTTCAGGGTGAGGATCAGCAGCACCGCCAGCGGCACCATCGCGTAGACGCAGGCGACGATCACGCGGTTGACCTCGCCCTGCAGCGGCGAGGGCGGGTGGCGGAAGGCGCGCGCCTCGCCGGCCAGCTTGCCGGCGTAGCTGTCCTCGCGCACCGCGTCGACCTTGTAGTAGCCGGAGCCGCTGATGCAGAAGGAGCCGGAGAGCGCGCGGTCGCCGGCCTCCTTGCGCACCCCGTCGGCCTCGCCGGTCAGCATCGACTCGTCGAGCGTCATCCCGCGGCGTGCCGATCACCTCGCCGTCGGCGACGAGCTGGTCGCCGGGCGCGACCTCGACCACGTCGCCGGGCACGATCTCCTCGGCGAGCAGGCTCGACGGTGGCGCCGTCGCGGACCACCTTGGCGTGGGGGGCGACCAGCACCGCCAGCTCGTCGAGGGTGCGCTTCGCCTTCAGCTCCTGGCGGATGCCGATGTAGGAGTTGATCACCGCGATCAGGCCGAAGATCGAGTCGGCGTAGAGGCCGAGGCCGAGGTCGAGCACGAAGAAGGCGCCGATGATCGCGTTGAAGAGCGTGAAGACGTTGCCGGCGACGATGCTGGAGGTCGAGCGCGAGGAGTTCTCCGGCGGCGGGCCGAGCTCGCGCAGTCGCTTCGCCGCCGTGGCGCTGGAGAGACCCTGCTCGATCGCCGCGTCCGTCATCGCCGCCTATTCAATAGGGTGAGCGCCGGATGGCTTTGAAGCTCGGACTCAACCTCGGCTACTGGGGCATCGGCCCGGCCGGCGAGGACGCCCTCGAGGTGGTCCAGGCCGCCGAGGGCGCCGGCTTCGAGTCGGTCTGGGCGGCCGAGTCCTACGGCTCCGACGTGGTCAGCGTGCTGGCCTGGCTGGCGCCGCAGACGACGACGATCAAGCTCGGCGCCGCGATCATGCAGGTGCCCGCCCGCCCGCCCGCCGCCGCGGCGATGGCCGGGGCGACGATCGACAAGCTCTCCGGCGGCCGCTTCCTCTTCGGCTTCGGCCCCTCCGGGCCCGCAGGTCTCCGAGGGCTGGTACGGCGTGCCCTACGCCAAGCCCTGGGGCCGCACCCGCGAGTACATCGAAGTCGTGCGCGAGATCATCGCCCGCGAGGACAAGGTCGATCACCAGGGCGAGCATTACCAGCTGCCTCTACCCGGTGGCGAGGGAAAGCCGCTGAAGCTCAACTTCCACCCCGAGCGCAACGAGATCCCGGTCTTCGTCGGCGCGATCGGCCGCAAGTCGGTCGAGATGGCGGCCGAGATCTGCCGACGGCTGGATCCCGATCTTCTTCAGCGTCGACGCCTTCGAGCAGACCTGGGGCGAGCACCTGGAGGCCGGCTTCGCCAAGGGCGGCCGCCAGCGCTCCGACCTCGAGGTCTCGCCCTCGCTGCAGGTCGCGATCGACGGCGACCTCGAGGCGGCCAAGGCCGTGGTCAAGGCCGGGCTCGTCCTCTACTTCGGCGGCATGGGCAGCCGCAAAACCAACTTCTACGTCGACCTCGCCCACCGCTTCGGCTTCGGCGACGTCGCCGACGAGGTCCAGCAGCGCTTCCAGGACGGCGACCGCGCCGGTGCCTTCGAGGCGGTGCCCGACGAGATCGTCGAGGCGACCTCGCTGGTCGGCACCGAGGCCGAGGTGGCGGAGCGGGTCGAGCGCTTCCGCGGCGCCGGCATCGACCGCCTGATCGTCTCGCCGGTCCACGCCGAGAAGAGCCAGCAACTGCACACCCTTGCAGCGCCTCGCCGCCCTGACCGGCTCGATCGCGCCTCGAACGTCGATCCCATACCTGCCGCGTCGCATGAAGATCGGAGTGCCGAAAGAGACCGCCGAGGGAGAGCGCCGGGTCGCGCTGGTCCCTGACGTCGTTAAATCCCTCGCCGCCAACGAGAAGGTCGCGGTGCTGGTCGAGAGCGGCGCCGGCGAGGCCGCCGGCCATCCCGACTCCCAGTACAGCGAGGCCGGGGCCGAAGTCGTCGAGGGCGAGGTTACGTGGGGCGCCGACGTGGTCCTTCGCGTCGCCGCCCCTTCCGCCGCGGAGATCGGTCGCCTCAACTCCAGCCAGGTCCTGATCGGCCACCTCTCGCCCTGGACCGCCGCCGAGACCAACAAGGCGCTCGCCCAGGCCGGTGTCACCAGCTTCGCGATGGAGGCGATCCCGCGCACGACCCGCGCCCAGGCGATGGACGCGCTCTCCTCGCAGGCCGCCGCCGCCGGCTACGCCGCGACCCTGATCGCCGCCCGCGAGTCGGGCCGCTTCTTCGGCATGATGACCACCGCCGCCGGCACGGTCCCGCCGGCCAAGGTGCTCGTGCTCGGCGCCGGCGTCGCCGGCCTGCAGGCCGTCGCCACCGCCAAGCGCCTCGGCGCGATCGTCACCGGCTTCGACATCCGCCGCGCCGCCTGGGAGCAGATCGCCTCGCTCGGCGGCCGACCGCTGGAACTCGACTTCATCCCCGACGCCGAGGGCGAGGGCGGCTACGCCCGTCCGCTCACCGACGAGGAGAACGCCCAGGTGCGCGACGCGCTCGGCGAGAACGCCGCCAAGCAGGACGTGATCGTCACCACCGCCGCGATCCCGGGCCGCCCGGCGCCGCTGCTGATCACCGCCGACGCGGTGCGCGGCATGCAGCCCGGCTCGGTGATCGTCGACCTCGCCGCCGAGACCGGCGGCAACTGCGAGCTGACCGAGGCCGGCCAGACCGTGGTCGAGAACGGCGTCAAGGTGATCGGCCCGCGCAACCTGGCCAGCGAGATGCCGCGGCCCGCCTCGCAGCTCTACGCCAAGAACCTCGAGAACCTGCTCGGCCTGCTGGTCTCCGAGGAGGGCGAGCTGAACATCGACTTCGAGGACGACATCGTCGCCGCCGCCTGCATCACCCACGGCGGCGAGATCAGCAACGAGAGGGCGGCGAAATGAGCCTGATGACCGAGATCACGATCTTCGTCCTCGCCGCCTTCGTCGGCTTCGAGGTGATCTCGAAGGTGCCGACCACCCTGCACACGCCGCTGATGTCGCAGACCAACGCGATCCACGGCATCGTCATGCTCGGCGGGCTGATCGTCGTCGGCTACGCCAACGACCCGCTCGAGTACGTGATCGGCACGATCGCGATCGCCTTCGGCGCGATCAACATCGTCGGTGGCTTCATGGTCACCGACCGCATGCTCGGCATGTTCTCCAAAAAGCCGAAACCCAAGGCTGACGAGGCCGAACGCGGAGGGCGGCAAATGAGTCTGCTCGCCGTGCTTCAAGCCGGGTGGCGACGCCGCCACCGCGCTCTACATCGTCGCCTTCTCGCTCTTCATCATCGGCGTCAAACGCGGCACCCACCCGACCACCGCCAAGCAGGGCAACCTGGTCGCCGCGGTCGGCATGGCGGTCGCCGTCGTCACCACGCTGCTGCTCGACGGGATCGGCAACTGGGGCCTGATCGCGCTCGGCCTCGGCATCGGCACCGCCGTCGGCGTGATCGCCTCGGTGCGCGTGAAGATGACCGAGATGCCGCAGATGGTCGCGCTCTACAACGGCGTCGGCGGCGGCGCCGTGGCGCTGATCGCCTGGTCGGAGATCCGCCACGGAATCTCGCTCGGCGAGACGATCCCGCTCGACACCCTGATCCCCGTCCTCTTCGCCGCCGTCGTCGGCTCGATCTCCTTCTGGGGCTCGAACATCGCCTTCGCCAAGCTGCAGGACCTGATCCCGACCCGGCCGCTCTGCGGTGCCCGGCCAGCAGGTGATCAACGTCGTGCTGCTGATCGGCATCGTCGCCGCCTGCGTCAACATCGCGGTCAACAACGACGATCCCTCGCAGGCGATCTTCATCGCGCATCCTGCTCGCCGCCGGCGCTGCTCGGCAACCTCGTCGTGCTGCCGATCGGCGGCGCCGACATGCCGGTCGTGATCTCGCTGCTCAACGCCTTCACCGGCCTCTCCGCCGCCGCTGCCGGCTTCGCCCTCGACAACGTCGCCCTGATCGTCGCCGGCACCCTGGTCGGCTCCTCGGGAACGATCCTGACGATGGAGATGGCGACGGCGATGAACCGCTCGGTCGCCAACGTCCTCTTCGCCGGTTTCGGCGGCGCGCCCGCCGGTGGCGCCGCCGGCAGCACCGAGGAACGCCCGCACACCTCGATCGGCGCCCAGGACGCGGCGATCAAGCTCGCCTACGCCGACTCGGTCGTGATCGTGCCCGGCTACGGCCTCGCCGTCGCCCAGGCCCAGCACGCGATCAAGGAGGTCGGCGACGAGCTGGAGAAGCGCGGCGTCACGGTCAGCTACGCGATCCACCCGGTCGCCGGTCGCATGCCCGGCCACATGAACGTCCTCCTGGCCGAGGCCGACGTGCCCTACGAGCAGCTGAAGGAGATGGAGGAGATCAACCCCGAGATGCCGCGCACCGACGTCGCGGTCATCGTCGGCGCCAACGACGTCACCAACCCGGCGGCGAAGAACGACCCCGACAGCCCGATCGCCGGCATGCCGATCATCGAAGTCGACCAGGCCCAGCAGGTGATCGTGATCAAGCGCTCGCTCAGCCCCGGCTTCGCCGGCATCGACAACGACCTCTTCTACGAAGCCGAACACCTCGATGCTGTTCGACGACGCCAAGAAGGCGGCGGCGGACATCGCGGCTGAGATTCAGAATCTCTAGGAGCTCGCTGACGGGAGTCGCTCCGAGCGTGCGCCTCGATGCCGGTCAAGCGTTCGCGAGTTCCTGGAGGGGGCCGACCACGCCTCGGTCGCCTAGCCGAGCTGGCTGGATCTCGGCGAGCCGTTGGGGGAGAGAAGTGGGGCTGGGGCTTAAGCCCATGCGAGATGGGGAGCGGGGGCAGGGGACTGTTGAGTGGGTCGGGCTGCTTGCCTCGTCTGCGTTGGTGCTTGTGCGGGCTGCTCGCTGTCGGGGTGCGGGTGCCGGGGGCTGCGCTCGCGCGGTCGATCGCCTCGCGAATCCTCTGCGCTGCTGCGCTGGCCGACCGCTGCGGCGACGAACCGGTGCTGATCGCGGCCTATGGGACGCGAAGTGGGGGAGCTGGTGCGGCGGCACATGCCCTCGCTGCTCTTCGAGCGGGGGTCGCGGGCGGTGCCGGTCGATTTCCGGCGCTGCCGGGAGACGGAGCTGCGGCGATGGCGCCGAACAGGGCTACGTGCGCGCGCACCGACGTCGGGCTGCCGGTCTCGGCATTCGTCCACGTCGTCGATTGCCGAGCCGGTGCGGCTGAGGCGCTCCGAAGCCGCTGGCGCCGACTGCTCGGGCTCGCGGGCCGGCAACCTCTACTCCAGTACTGGACCTACTACGCCGACTCGGCCACGCTGCGTGGTGTCCCGGTCGCCGGTGAGGAGGGCTTTCACCGGGACGACTGGGAGGGAGTCCAGATCCGCATCCGTCCCGACGGCTCGGTCGACGAGCGCGCCTCGTCTCACAACGGCTACAACCAGCGACCCGGGCCCGTCGCCGGCTGGGCCTCGGACGCCGGCATCGACTCCGTCAAGGACGCGACCGAAGCGCTCGGCCTGCGAGCCGAGAACGGCTGGGGCCCCGAGACCCACCTGCTGATCGTCTCCGGCGGCAGCCACGCCGGCAACACCGCCGGCATTCCCCACATCGAACGCCTCACCCCGCGCAACCGCGTCCACCTGATCCCGCTCGAGCCGATCGCGGCAGCCATCGAGCGCCCGCTTCGCGATCAACCCCCCGTGGCGCAAGCACGTCTGGCGCGACCCCGAGGCCGAGGGCACCGACTGACGCGGACGAAACGCCGATTTTCCGTGCATGACATGGGAAATCCGCGTTTCGTGACGCTCGGCTACTTCGGCGGCATCCGCAAGGCGCCGTCGAGGCGGATCGTCTCGCCGTTGAGCATCGGGTTGGCGACGATCTGGGCGACCAGGCGGCCGTACTCCTCGGGGCGGCCGAGGCGGGAGGGGAAGGGGATGCCTTCGCCGAGGGCGGTGCGGGCCTCCTCGGGCAGCGCGGCGAGCAGCGGGGTGTCGAAGAGGCCGGGGGCGATGGTGACGACGCGGACGCCGCGCGAGGCCATGTCGCGGGCGGCCGGCAGGGTCATGCCGACGATGCCGCCCTTCGAGGCGGCGTAGGCGATCTGGCCGATCTGGCCGTCGTAGGCGGCGATCGAGGCGGTGTTGATGCAGACGCCGCGCTCGCCCTCGGCGTCGGGCTCGTTCTCGCTCATCGCCGCGGCGGCGAAGCGCAGCACGTTGAAGGTGCCGATCAGGTTGACCTTGACCACGTTGGAGAAGAATTCGAGGTTGTGGGGGCCGCCCTTGTGGGCGACCCGCTCGGCCCAGCCGATGCCGGCGCAGCAGACCGAGATGCGCAGCCCGTCGTCGTGCGTCGCCGCCCGCTCGACCGCGGCGGAGACGGCCGCCTCGTCGGTGACGTCAGCCTGCACGAAGGTCGCTCCCGGCCCCAGCTCCGCGGCCAGCGCCTCGCCCTTCTCGGCGTTGAGGTCGGCGATCGTCACCGTCGCCCCGGCCGCGATCAGCGTCCGAGCCGTCGCCTCGCCGAGCCCCGATGCTCCTCCGGCAACCAGCGCGCTTTTCCCGCGACCTTCACGGCGCGCACCCTACAGCCGAACTGCATCTTCCACCTGCGATGAGAAGTTGATGCAGTTCGTTCCGTTCAGCTCCCTAACTCGCTAGGGTTTTCGCATCGCCACCGAGGTGACGCCAAGCTCCAAGGAAGCGATCGCGGAGCGCCTCGCACGAGGCGCGACGGTTCACATTGGAGCTGCTCCAACCGCTCGACGACGAGCAGCTCAACCGCGTCTACTCGCCGCTGCTCAGCCCGCTGGCCTGGGATCTCGGCCACATCGCCAACTTCGAGGAGCTCTGGCTGGTGCAGACGATCGGCGAGCGCGAGCCGCTGCACGGTGAGCTCGGCCGCTTCTACGACGCGATCGAGAACCCGCGCAAGACCCGCGGCGAGCTGCCGATCCTGCGCGACGCCGAGCTGCGCGCCTACCTCGCCGACGTGCGCGAGCGCACGCTCGAGGTGCTGGCCGAGGTCGAGATCGGCCCCGATGCCGAGGACCCACTGTTGCGCGAAGGCTTCGTCTACGAGATGCTGCTGGCCCACGAGCAGCAGCACAACGAGACGATGCTGCAGCTGCTGCAGATGGTCGATGGCTACGAGCCCGTCGACCCCGAGCTCGGCGCTCTCCAGGCACCTGGGCCCGGCCCGGAGACGATCTGCGATCCCCGGCGGCGAGTACGAGATCGGCGCCCCCGCTCGTGGCTTCGCCTACGACAACGAGCGCCCCCGCCACACGGTCGAGCTCGCTCCCGTTCGAGATAGATCGAACCCCGGTGAGCAACGCTACGTATATCCAGTTCATGGAGGAGACCGGCGCCGAGCCCCCGCTGTACTGGGAGCGCGATGGCGGCGGGGGGTGGGTGCTGACGAATATGGGAGGTCGCGACCCGATCAACCCGGCCCATCCCGTCCTCCATGTCTCCTGGCACGAGGCCGAGGCCCTCGCCCGCTGGGCCGGCAAGCGCTTGCCCAGCGAGTACGAGTGGGAGGCGGCGAGCGCGCGGCTCGACGGCATCGGCCAGGGCTGGGAATGGACCTCATCGGACCTCCTCGCCTACCCCGGCTTCGAGGCCTTTCCCTACCCCGAGTACTCGCAGGTCTTCTTCGGCGACACCTACAAGGTCCTGCGCGGCGGCGCCTGGGCGACGAGTCGCAACGTGATGCGACCCAGCTTCCGCAACTGGGACCTGCCCGAGCGCCGCCAGATCTTCTCCGGCGTTCGGCTGGCGGCCGGCTCATGATCGCGATCGAGGTCCACCTCGACGCCGACACCGCGGCGACGATGGCGAGCGACGTTCGCGACGGCCTCCTCGCCGAGCCGAAGGAGCTGGCGCCGAAGTACTTCTACGACGAGCGCGGCTCGCAGCTCTTCGAGCAGATCACCGAGCTCGAGGAGTACTACCCGACCCGGGCCGAGCGTTCGATCCTGGCCGAGCGATCCGGCGAGATCGTCGCCGCGGCCGGGTCCCCGCGCTCCCTGGTCGAGCTCGGCTCCGGCTCCGCCGCCAAGACCCGCCACCTGCTCGACGCGATGCGCGACGCCGGCTGCCTGCACACCTACGTCCCGGTCGACATCTCCGAGGAGATCACCCACGAAACCGCCGGGCTGCTGGTCGAGGAGTACCCGGGCCTCGCCGTCCGCGGCCTGGTCTGCGACTTCGAGCAGCACCTCGAGCGCATCCCCGACGGCGAGGGCGGCCGCCTCGTCGCCTTCCTCGGCGGCACGGTCGGCAACCTCTACCCGCAGGCCCGCCACGACTTCCTCGTCCGCCTCAGGGACCTGATGGGGCCCGCACGACCGACTGCTGCTCGGCACCGACCTGGTCAAGGCGCAGCGATCGTCTCGAGGCCGCCTACGACGACGCCAGCGGCGTCACCGCCGAGTTCAACAAGAACGTGCTGGCGGTGCTGAACCGCGAGCTGGGGGCCGACTTCGACCTCGACGCCTTCGAGCACGTCGCCCGCTACGACGCGGTCGAGGCGCGGATGGACATCCGCCTGCGCTCGCTCGCTGCGCAGACGGTCAGCCTCGAAGGCCTCGAGCTGGAGGTCGAGTTCGCGGCCGGAGAGGAGATGCGAACCGAGATCTCCACCAAGTTCACCTACGAGAAGCTCGCCCGTGTCTATGAGGAGGCGGGACTGGCGATCAGCGGCTGGTTTACCGACGCCGACTGCGACTACGCGCTGAGCCTCGCCGGGCCCGCCTAGGCTCCGGCGCCGGGCTCGCTACGGAGCCAGGGCCTCGATCAGCTCGCCGAGCTTGTCGGGCGTGGTGATCGGGGTGAGGATCGGCAGGGTGATCCCGCCCGCGACGAAGGCATCGATCCGCTCCTTCATCTCCGCCGGCGAGCCGAAGATGAACATCTCCTCGATCAGCTCCCAGGGCGCTGCTGCCGCGGCCGCTTGGCGGTCGCCCGACTCCCAGGCGGCGATCATCGGCTCGATCTGCTCGCCGTAGCCAAGCCAGCGGTAGAAGGCGGCGTAGACGGGGACCGTGATGTAGGAGGAGAACATGAAGCGGGCCAGCGGCTCGACCGCCTCGCGCTCGCCCGGCAGGCAGAAGAAGCGGCAGAGCAGCTCGAAGCCGTCGGGCGCCCCGTCCAGCTGGCCGGTGACCTTCGGCAGGCCGCCCAGGGGCAGGAAGTTGGTGAAGGCGCCGCTGGCGCGCTCGACGGCCAGATCGAGCATCTTGCCGCGCAGGGCGGCGAGCACGACCGGTACCGGCTGGGCCGGCGCGCTCTCCAGCTTGAAGCCGCTGGCGGTGCGCTCGCCGGCCAGGGCCGCGTCGAGGAAGTCGAGCGTCTCGCGCACCTTGGCCAGCGGCCGCTCGAAGGGGATGCCGTTCCAGCCTTCGACGATCCGGTCCGAGGAGGAGCCGATGCCGAGCACGAAGCGCCCGTCCGAGGCGCTGGCAAGGGCTGCGGCCTCCTGGGCCAGCAGCGCCGGGCCGCGCTGGAAGACGCCGACGATGCCGGTGCCCAGGCGCGCCCGCTCGGTCCAGGCGGCGCTCAGGGCCAGCGGCGTGAAGCCGTCGGGCCCGTTCGTCTCACCGCTCCAGAAGTCGGTGTAGCCGGCGGCCTCGGCCTGCTTCACCAGCTCCTCGTGAGCGGCCAGGCTGAGCCCCGGCAAAGGCAGTGTGAGTCCCCAGCGCTGAGCCACCGGCCGACCCTATAGCCTGCGGCGCGCATGGGGGAGAACTCTCCAACCAAGCCAGATCGCAACCTCGCCCTGGAGCTGGTCCGGGTCACCGAGGCAGCGGCGCTCGCCGCCGCCCGCTGGGTCGGTCGCGGCGACAAGCTCGCCGCCGACGGCGCCGCCGTTGACGCGATGCGCTTCGTGCTTGACACGGTCGCGATGGACGGCGTCGTCGTGATCGGCGAGGGGGAGAAGGACGAGG
The DNA here is from genome assembly GCA_963702065.1 of uncultured Solirubrobacterales bacterium. GTDB lineage: Bacteria > Actinomycetota > Thermoleophilia > Solirubrobacterales > 70-9 > VRUE01. The sequence goes on along the minus strand of OY969705.1, from coordinate 1,745,415 downwards.
CACCGATGCTCTTCAACGGCGAGCAGATCGGCGACGGCAGCCCACCCGTTGTCGACATTGCCGTCGACCCGCTGGAGGGGACCACCCTCTGCGCCCGCGGCATGCCCAGCGCCCTCGCCGTCATCGCCCTGGCCGAGCGCGGCTCGATGTTCGACCCGGGGCCGTGCGTCTACATGGAGAAGATGGCGGGCGGTGAGGAGATCGCCGACCTGCTCGACCTCGATCGCCCCCTGCCCGAGACCTTGAAGCTGGTCGCCGAGCGCAAGGGCGAGAGCGTCGGCGACGTGACCGTGGTCATGCTCGACCGCCCCCGCCACGAGGAGGCGATGGGCGAAGTGCGCGAGGCAGGCGCGCGCCTGCGCCTGATCAGCGACGGCGACGTCTCCGCCGCGCTGCTCGCGGTCAGCGAACGCTCGCCGGTCGACCTGCTCTGGGGAATCGGCGGCACCCCCGAGGGCGTGCTCTCCGCCGCGGCGCTGAAGTCGATGGGCGGAGAGCTGCTCGGTCGACTCTGGCCGCGCAACGACGAGGAGCGCAGCGCCGCCGTCGACGCCGGCTACGACCTCGACCGCGTGCTCACTGCCAACGACCTATGCTCGGGCGAGGACGTCTTCTTCTCCGCCACCGGCGTCACCGACGGCGACGTCCTCCAGGGCGTCCGCTACCGCGGCAACGGCGCGACCACGGAATCGCTGGTCATGCGCTCGCGCTCAGGCACCGTGCGCCGGGTGCACGCCCGCCATGATCGCGCCAAGCTGCGTGCGGTCATCGGCGAGCGCTACGGCTGAGGCAAACCTGATTAGAACCCGTCATTAGCGGGTAAAAGTCTTCTACGAAGCTCCGCGCAAGCGAAGCTTCGCCTCTCACAGAGTTACGGTTGCGGTACCTGAAGTATTGATGGATGGGAAGAGCCACGTCGGTCACGAACGTCACTCCTGTCTCGGGCCGGCGTGGCTTCCGGAGCCACCACAGCCGCAGTCGCCCGGATCCGAGCTGCCTGCCTTCGAGGGCGCGTAGGGCATCTCGCCGGTCTCGTGCAGCTCGTGCCGCAGCGAGTTGATCACCGCTCCGGCCAGCAGCGCCAGGCTGAGCAGGTAGAACCAGAGCAGGCCGATCAAGATGAAGCCCACGGTCGAGCCGAAGCGGGAGAGGCTGGAGACGTTGGAGAGGTAGAAGGGAAAGAGCCAGTTGGCGATGCCGGCGCTGGCGGTGACGAAGGCCGCCCCCGGCCAGACGGCGCGCCAGGGCATATGACCCTTGGGCACGGCCCAGAAGATCACGCAGCAGATCAGGAAGGTGATCAGGATCGCGGCTCCCAGCAGCAGCGCTGTGTCGATCAACTTGATGCTCGAGAGCCCAAAGGGCAAGCGGTCCGTGCTGGAGACGAGGGTGCTCTCCATCGCCGGCAGGAAGATGCTGGCGGCGATGAAGAGCAGAACGACCGCCAACATCGCGAAGGAGAAGCGCTTCTGCTCGACCCAGCCACGGCACTCGACGTGGTAGATACGGCAGAAGGCGGTGTCCATCGCGCCCCAGAATGAGGCGCCGATCCAAAGCGAGCCGAAGAAGGCGGCGATCCCGATCGTGGTCGAGTTTTCCTCGATTCGGTTGAGCGCGTCGGCGAGCGTTCCCTGCTCGACGTTGGGAAAGAGGCGTTGGAGGTCGTCGAGCACGCTCGCCTCGACCCCGCCGATCTTCAGCACTTGGCCGCCGACGAAGAGCACCAGCAGGGCGAAGGGAAAGACCGCCAGCATCAGGTTGTAGGCGACCATCGCCGAGAGGCCGGTGACGTTCTCGCGGTACGCGCGGTTCCAGAAGGCGCGCAGCCAGGGTTGGGTTTGGCGCATGGATTTTGGCATTGACTTCAGAAACTGAAGCGACTAATATGCGAACAGACGTTTGAGCGAATCCAGATCGCCCGTCCCAGGCCTTAAGGCCAGCGCAGGATATTCAGCTTCTCGGACCGGATAGCCGGTCCATTTTTTCGCGACTCTCCGCCTCCGGCGGCGTTCTAGTCGCAGGACTTAACCAACCTTCCCAAAGAAACGAGTAGAGACAGGATGCTGGTAGCTGAGCTTCAGGAGTTGGAGGAGGTCAAAGGCCTCATTACACGTGGGCAGCAGCTTGGCGTGCTGACCTTTGGCGATGTCGCCTCCGCAGTGTCGGAGGTGGACCTGGACGAGTCCGACGTCGAGGACCTTTACGGGCACCTCGAGAAGTCGGGCATCGAGCTTGTCGAGGACATGGACCCGGCCCAGAAAGCGGCCGCGGAAGCCCTGCCGATCGACACCGGGAAAAAAGGCCGGCGCCGCCAGAAAGCCGCGCTTGATCTGAAACCCGACATGACGACGGACAGCCTGCAGCTGTTCCTCAAGGACATCGGCAAGGTCCGCCTGCTGACCGCCGCGGAGGAGGTCGAACTCGCCAAGCGGATCGAGCGCGGCGATCTCGACGCCAAGCAGAAAATGGTCGAGTCGAACCTGCGCCTGGTCGTCTCGATCGCGAAGAACTACCGCAACCAGGGCCTGCCCTTCCTCGACCTGATCCAGGAGGGCACGCTGGGCCTGGTTCGCGCCGCGGAGAAGTTCGACTACCGCAAGGGATTCAAGTTCTCGACCTACGCCACCTGGTGGATCCGCCAGGCGATCGCCCGCGCGCTCGCCGACAAGGCACGCACGATCCGCATCCCGGTGCACGTGGTCGAGAAGCTGAACAAGATCGGCCGCGCCGAGCGCAAGCTGGTCACCGAGCTGGGCCGTGAGCCCACCCCGGAGGAGATCGCCGAGGTAACGGGGATCGACCCCGAGGAGGTCGACTCGATCAAGCGCTCGGCCCAGGCGCCGGTCTCGCTGGAGAAGCCGGTCGGCGACGAGGAGGAGTCGGAGTTCGGCCAGTTCATCGCCGACGAGAAGGCCGAGTCCCCCTTCGACCGGGCAGCGGACCTGCTGACCAAAGAGGCGCTGAAGGAAGCGCTGGAGAACCTCTCCTACCGTGAGCGCCGCGTACTCGAGCTGCGCTACGGCCTCGGCGGCGAGCACCCGCGCACGCTCGACGAGGTGGGGAGGACCTTCAACGTCACCCGCGAGCGCATCCGCCAGATCGAGAATCAGAGCCTGAAGAAGCTGCAGCAGCTGGGTGAAGCCCAGAAGCTGCGTGAGGTCACCTGATCCTCCGAGGCTAAGGAGTACGGGCATCCCGGCCGATACAGGTCGGGATGTTCGACATCGATACAGCGCTGCGCACGCTCATCGAGCGTGAGGGCTCCGACCTTCACGTCAAGGTCAACTCGAAGCCGATCATTCGCCAGCACGGGGAGCTCGTCTACCTCGATGGCTACGAGCCACTCACTGGCGAGGACACCGAGAAGGCCTTCCATGACATGGCGGAGGTGCGCTCGCTGACCGAGTTCGAGGAAGCCGGCGAGGCCGATTTCTCCTACTCGATCCCGGGCCTTTCACGCTTCCGCGTCAACACTTTCAAACAGCGTGGCTCGATCTCGATCGTCTGCCGCGCGATCCCCTTCGACATTCGCTCGGTCGAGGACCTCGGCCTGCCCCCGGTGGTCACCACCCTGGCCGAAGAGCAGCGCGGGATCATCCTCGTCACCGGCACCACCGGCTCGGGCAAGAGCACGACGCTGGCGGCGATGATCGACCACATCAACCGCAACCGCCCGCACCACATCATCACGCTCGAGGACCCGATCGAGTACCTGCACGAAGACAAGCGCTCGATCGTCAACCAGCGCGAAGTCGGCTCCGACACCGAGAGCTTCAGCCGGGCAATGCGGCGGGTCCTGCGCCAGGACCCCGACGTGATCCTGATCGGCGAGATGCGCGACGAGGAGACGGTGCGAACGGCGCTCTCCGCCGCCGAGACCGGCCACCTCGTGCTCTCCACCGTCCACACCCTCGATGCGACCGAGACGATCAACCGCATCATCGACTTCTTCCCGCCTCACCTCCAGCATCAGGCGCGCGTGATGCTCTCGGCGACGCTGAAGGGCGCAATCGCCCAGAGGCTCGTCCCCGACATCACCGGCGAAGGCCGCGTCCCCGCCTCCGAGGTGCTGGTCGTCACCGGCCGCGTCCAGGACCTGATCATGAACCCGGAGGAAACCGGCAAGATCACCGAGGTCATCGGCGAGGGCGAGTACTACGGCATGCGCACCTTCGACCAGTCGCTGCTCGGCTACGTGATGGAGGGCAAGATCTCCGAGGAGACCGCCCTCGACTACGCCTCCAGCCCGCATGACTTCAAGCTGATGCTGGCGGCGGGCGGCCAGCGGGCGAGCGGGATCGAGCAGCTCGCCGGACAGACAACTGAGTAGTACGCGCGTCCGGGCGATGGACACGTCGACAGAGACCGGCTCAAGGTGGCCGCGGCGACCGTCGATCAACCATTCGATGGCAATCCTTGTCCAAGTCCGTCAGCGCCTGCGCGAGCTGGTCAGGAGCGAGCGAGGCATGGCGCTGCCGACGGCTATCTTCGCGACCGTCGCCAGCCTCGGCCTGGCGAAGCGCCGCGGTGATGTCTTCGGTCGATGTCCAGCAGGGCACCGGCCGCGACCAGGACTCCAAGAACTCGATCGCCGCAGCCGACGCAGGCGCGAATGTCGCGCTGCTGCGACTCAACCGCTACGCCAACGCGCTGACGACCTCGACCCCATGCCTTGGCGTCAAAAGCGGAACCCTTGTGGTCAGCGCGGCCGCCGCGGATGGTTGGTGCCCCGAAGTCACTGGCAGCGTCGGTGATTCCACCTACGCCTATCGGGTCACGCCACAGGTCAGCGGCGGCACGATGAGCGTCGTCGCGACCGGGAAAGCGGGCAACGTCAGCCGCCGCATCGCGATCACCTTCAAAACGACGACGGTGGGCAGCGCCCTCGGCGCCGAGGGGGTGATCGGGGTCGACGAAGTCGAGATCGACAACAACGCGGACTCACGCGTAAGCGTGGGCACCAACGGCAGTGTCCACGTCCACAACAACGGCAATGTCTGCGGCAACATCAGACACGGTGTCGGCAAACCAAAAACGGACTTCGACAACAACGGAACGCAGTGCAAAGGCTATGTTGAAACCGAAGGCAACGTGTCACTGCCGGCGGTTAGCACCTTCATGCCGACCGACATCGCCACCAACAACTCCAACTACCGCCTCGTCACCTGCACGAAAACGACCCCGGTCAAAGAACCAGCCGGCTGCCAGACCGATACGTACAACGGAAGCTGGGGCAAACAGCGAGCCCTGGGACCCGACAACGAGGTCCATCCTGACCTCGAACAACGCCACCCTGACCTTGGGCGGGGGCGACTACTTCGTCTGCAAGCTGGTGATCAGCAACAACGGCCACCTGATCATGGCTGACGGGGCACAAGTCCGGATCTTCTTCGACACCCCGGAGCACTGCGGGCTCAAATCAGTCGCAAAGCAGATTGACATCTCCAACAACGCCGACGTCACCTCGACCGGGTACCAGCCGAAACTCGGCAAATTCGACGTGCCCGGTTTCTATCTGATGGGCTCGACGACGATCAAAACCAAGGTCGAATGGTCCAACAACAGCGGTACCAACGAGTTCGTCCTCTATGCGCCCAACACCGACATCGAACTGAACAACAACGCCACCTACATCGGCGTCATTGCCGGCAAGACCGTCCATCTCGACAACAACGCGATCGTCAAGCAGGACGCTGGGTTCAAACCACCCCAGATCGGCGGCGCCACGCTGTTTCAGCGTCAGTCCTACGTCGAGTGCACGGGCGGCTCCGCTTCGCCCCCCAACGCCTACTGCTGAGCGCGCGATGGCCTGACCGCGATTCAAGCTCGCGGCCAAAGTTGCCGAGCTAGATAAGCGAACGTATGAGGGAGAAGCTGAACAGCAACCCGCTCGCGCAGGCCGCCTTGGTCGGCGTCCTCCTGCTCGCGGTGGGTTTTTTCGTGCTCTCCTCGATGGGCGGTGAAGGCGAAGAAGCTGAAACGACGACCAGCTCGGCGACCGTGTCGACCCCCGAAGGCTCGGCCTCCGTGACCGCGACGGTGACCACGCCGGTCGGCGAATCGGCGGCGGTGCCCGCGCCGTCTTCGGTTCCGCCGCTGCCCCCAGGGGCTGCCGCCACGGCACCACCGCTGCCCCACGCCGTCACCACCGCCTTCCATGCCAACCGCACCGTCGTCTTCCTTTTCGTCAGCGAGGGCGGCATCGACGATGGCATGGTCGCTGGAGCCTCCTCGGCCCTCGCCGCGATGCCGGGAGTATCCACATTCGTCGTGCCGGCTGACCGCATTGCCCGATACGCCGCGATCGCCCAAGGGGTTGCCGTCGACCGAGTGCCAGCGCTGGTCGTGCTGCGTCCGAAGCGGCTCGATCGCGGCATTCCGACCGCCTCGGTTCACTACGGCTTTCAGAGTCCGCAGAGCGTTGTCCAGGCGGTCATCGACGCCGGCTACAAGGGCCGGACCGTCGACTACCACCCGTGAGCATGGACTCCAGGGACTACCCGAGCCACCTGCGCGCGGTTCCCATCTCCGGTGGCTCCGCTGCGCCCAGGCTGGAGCCTGAAGTCGGCGGCACTCCTGGCCTGACGCCGCCAATCGCACAGGGCCGTTCCACTGGCTTCATCACCGACGTCATCGTCGACCTCGGCTACGTGCCTGACGATCGAGCCCGCCAGGCAATCGATGAGGCCCGCACGGCGGCCATGCCCCCGGAGGCGCTGCTCCTCCAGCAAGGCGCGATCACGCCCGATCAGCTCTCCCGCGCGATCGCCGAGCGCTACGGCCTCGACCACGTCGATCTCTCCGTCTTCCATGTCGACATGGCGGCAGCGAACCTGATCTCCGTCAACACCGCCCGCCGCTACCGGGCGCTGCCGGTCGGCTTCGCCGACAAGCAGACCCTGATCGTCGCTATGGCCGACCCGACCAACGTCCTTGCCGTCGACGACATCCAGATTGCCACCGGGCTCGACTGCCGAGTCGCAGTTGCCGCCGATGACGACATCGACGCGCTGATCGGCCGGCTCAACACGCTGCAGAGCGCGGTCAGCGAGGCCGTTGTCCAGGGGGAGGCGGAGGCAGACGAGGAACTCGCCGAAGTCAGCGACATTGATGTCAGCGCTGAGGACGCGCCGGTGGTCAAGCTCGTCTACAGCATCCTCGGCCAGGCCGTGGGGGAGGGGGCCTCCGACGTCCACTTCGAGCCAGGCGAGGACGAGATGCGGGTCCGCTTCCGGATCGATGGCGTGCTGCGCGAGGCCGCCCACGTGCCCAAACGGATGATCAGCGCGGTGGTCTCGCGGGTGAAGATCATGAGCGACCTCAACATCGCCGAGAAACGGGTGCCGCAGGACGGCCGGGTCGGCATCACGGTCGAGGACCGCCGGGTGGACCTGCGCGTCACGACGCTGCCGACGCAGCGCGGCGAGGGGGCGACGATCCGCATCCTCGACACCGAGAACGCCCAGCACACGCTGGACGAGCTGGGCATGGACGGCAGCGCTCGCGAGCGCTTCGAGGGCTCGTTCAAGCAGGCCTACGGCGCCGTGCTGGTCACCGGCCCGACCGGCTCGGGTAAGTCGACAACCCTCTACGCCGCCCTTCAGGACATGAATCAGGTCGAGAAGAACATCATCACGATCGAGGACCCGGTCGAGTACCGGCTCAACGGGATCAACCAGATCAACGTCAACCGCAAGGCCGGCCTTGACTTCGCCACCGGCTTGCGCTCGATCCTGCGCGCCGATCCAGACATCGTGATGGTCGGCGAGATCCGCGACGCCGAGACGGCGCGGATCGCCGTCGAGGCGGCCTTGACCGGCCACATGATGCTGAGCACCCTGCACACCAACGACGCGCCTGGTGCGATCGCCCGCCTGACCAAGATGGGGATCGAGCCCTTCCTCACCGCATCCTCGGTCGATTGCGTGGTCGCCCAGCGGCTTGCCCGCAAGCTCTGCGCACACTGCAAGCAGCGCACGACTGTCTCGCCGCAGGCGCTCGCCGATGCCGATATCCGGATCGGCGCCGAGCTCGAGGCCTACGAACCCGTTGGCTGTGGCCGCTGCAACCAGAGTGGCTACAAGGGCCGGGTCGGGATCTTCTCCGTGATGACGATGAGCGAGCGGATCAAGGAGATGACCGTCTCCCAGGCCTCGGAGGCGGAGATCGCCGCCGTCGCCCGCGAGGAGGGAATGCTGACCCTGCGCGAGGACGGCGTGACCAAGGTGCGCGCCGGATCGACCAGTGTCGAGGAGATCCTCCGTGTCACGGCCTGACCCGCTTACCCGGTTCCGGGTATCGAGGATTCCGTCCGAGAAGACGATCTAGACCCATGGACTTTGACTTCTCAGAGGTTCTTCGCCGCATGGTCGAGGCCAAGGCCTCCGACGTGCACCTAACCCCCGGCTTCCCGCCCGCGATCCGCAACAAGGGCAAGATCGAGCCGATGGAGGGGTTTCCAGTGCTCACCGGGCAGGAGACCCGTGAGGTCGTCTACGGCATCCTCAACGACGACCAGCGCAAGCGCTTTGAGACCCACAAGCAGCTTGACTTTGCCTATGCGATTCCCAACGTTGCCCGCTTCCGCGTCAACTGCTTCTTCCAGCGCGGCTCGGTCAGCGCCGCTTTCCGGCTGGTGCCGCAGGACATCCCCACGCTCGACTCGCTCGCCGTCCCGCAAGTGCTGCGCGAGCTGACCGCCAAACCACGCGGCTTCGTCCTCGTCACCGGGCCCACCGGCTCGGGCAAGAGCACGACCTTGGCGGCGATGATCGACGTGATCAACAGCGAGAACCAGGACCACATCCTCACGATCGAGGACCCGATCGAGTTCCTTCACCACCACAAGCGCTCGATCGTCAACCAGCGCGAGGTCGGCTCCGACGCGCCCGATTTCGCCCTTGGCCTGCGCGCCGCCCTGCGAGAGGACCCCGACGTGATCCTGGTCGGCGAGATGCGCGACCTGGAGACGATCTCCACCGCGCTGACCGCGGCTGAGACCGGCCACCTCGTCTTTGCCACCCTGCACACTCAGTCCACCGCGCAGACCGTCGACCGGATCATCGACGTCTTCCCGCCCGAGCAGCAGGGGCAGGTGCGGACCCAGCTCTCGATCGCCCTGCAGGGGATCGTCACCCAGCAACTGCTGCCCACCGCCGATGGCATGGGACGCGTTGTCGCCTGCGAGGTGCTGGTGCCAACTCCGGCGATCCGCAACCTGATCCGGGAGGGCAAGACACATCAGATCTACGCCGCCGTGCAGACCTCAGGCGCGGTTGGCATGCAGACGATGGACGCTGACCTGGCACGGCTGGTCCGAGCGGGGAAGATCACCCGCGCCGTGGCCGAACAGCGCGCCTCGGTTCCCGAGGAGCTCAAACGACTCCTCGGCTCGGCGCCGGTGATGCCACAGCCTGGTTCTGCGATGTCGGGCGATGGGGCGCCTGCGCCTCCCGCGGCGCCCAGCGCCCCTCCGCAGCCCGCTTACACCCAAGGGGCCTAGCCGATGGCCGGCGCCAACACTTTCGCCTTCCGGGCGATGGACCTCGCTGGGGTCGCCTCCGCCGGTGAGGTGGAGGCCGAGTCCAAGGCGCAGGTCTCCGATCAGCTGCGCCAGCGCGGCCTGATCGTCCTCGACGTCAGCGAGAAGAGCGCCCCCTTCAAGATCGAGGATCTCTGGCAGCGCTGGCAGAACGTCGACATGCGTGAGCTGGCGATCTTCTCGCGCCAGTTCGCCACCCTGGTCGCGGCGGGGATGCCGATGCTGCGCACCCTGCACACGCTCGAAGAGCAGACCCAGGACGAGAAGATCAAGGAGGCCGTCGCGGGAGTCCGGGCCGATGTCGAGGCCGGCAGCTCGCTCGAGCAGGCGATGGAGCGCCACCCGAAGGTCTTCGACCGGCTCTTTCGCGCAATGGTCCGCTCCGGCGAGCAATCGGGGCGGCTCGAGGAGGCGCTCGACCGGGTCGCCTTCCAGGTCGAGAAATCCGACGCCCTGCGTCGCCAGGTCAAATCGGCGCTGATGTACCCGGCGCTGATCTTCAGCGTCGCGGTCGTCGTCCTGCTCGCCGTGGTCAGCTTCGTGATCCCGATCTTCGTTGGCATCTTCGAAGAGATCGCCGCCGAAAATCCGACCGAAAAATCATCGCTGCCGATCCCCACCCAGATCTGCGTCACCGCCTCCGACGCGATCACCGGCTACTGGTATGTGCTGATCCCGGGCCTGGTGATCTCCTTCTTCGCTTTCTTCCGCTGGAAGAAGACCGAACGCGGCAAGGCGATCTGGCAGCGGCTCCTGCTGCGCGTTCCCTTCAAGATCGGCGACGTGATCCAGAAGGTGGCGCTAGCCCGCTGGTCGCGCACCTTCTCCGGCTCGGTCTCCTCCGGCGTGCCGATGCTGCAATCGATCAAATTGACGGGCGAGACCGCGGGCAACATCGTCGTCGAGCAGGCGATGGACGACGTCTACGCATCGGTCAAGCGTGGTGGCTCCCTCGCCGGCCCGATCGAGTCCAACCCGATCTTCCCGGCGATGGTCGGCCACATGGTCGCCGTCGGCGAGGAGACCGGCCAGCTCGAGCACATGCTGAGCAAGATCGCCGACTTCTACGAGGCCGAGGTCGACGCCAACGTCAAGGCCCTGACCGCCCTGATCGAGCCGGTGATGATCCTCTTCGTCGGCGGCATCGTCGGCTTCATCGTGATCGCGATGTACCTGCCGATCTTCAGCCTCTACGACAAGATCCGCTGACTCCTTCGGCACATTCTGCGCGCCACGCTTGCGTCCCGGCCCTCTAGCGTCGCCGGCATTGACAAACCGACGGGGCGTATGATGCTCCGTATGAAGAAGAGGGTCACGATCTCAGTGGAGCCGGAGGTAGTCGAAATTGCGAGGGACGACGTCGAAGCCGGTCGCGCGCCGAATGTCTCGGCCGCGATCGAAGGCGCCGTCGTGTCTCAGAGGCGCTCGCGAGCGCTGCGGGAAGCGCTCGAGCTCTCTGAGGCCGAACATGGTCCGATCGGCGAGGAGGCGATGGAGTGGGCAAGAAAGGAAATGACAAGGGTTCGGGCGGAGCGGCGGAAACGCCGGGAGGAGCCCTCGTCCTCGATGCGGGAGCATTGATCGCCTTCGAGCGGGGCGATCGCCGGATCCGAGGCCTCTTGATGCTGGCGGGCAGGACTCGGGACGGGATCCTGGTGCCCGCAAGTGCGCTCGCCCAGGTATGGCGCGGAGGCGCGCGGTCTGCGCCGCTCATGCGCTTGATAGCCGCTGGGCAGGTCGATCCCCTTGACGAACTGCGGGCCAAGGAGATCGGCGAACGCCTCGGCAGCCGGGCCAAGTCCGACATCGCCGATGCGCACGTTGTCTGTTGCGCCCTCGACCGCGATGGGAATCTACTCACCTCGGACCCCGAGGACATGGAGGCGCTCGCCGGGTCAGGTGAGAAGCTCACCCTCGTCTCGGTCTGACCCGCTACTTATCGAGATATAGATGGCCTTCGAGAGTGGGAAGACCGTTCTCTACTCCGGAGCAAGTGGACGCTGCCGAGCAGATCGTCCGCGAGTACTTGGACGACAACTTCTTCAGTCATTGGATAGGCAAGCTGCCGGATGCCGAGCCCCAACTTTTAGGGAGATGAAGTCCTAGTTTCGGGGATCAAGGGATCTGGGGGGTGGTCGATTAGGGGAGGGTGATGAATCTGCCAGTGCTTCGGTGCTCAAAGGCAAACCCGCTGCGAAGCGGGGGCGCAAAGCCTTTCGGGACTCCCTTTGGAGTCGGCCGGGCTACCACCGGGGTCGACAGACACCACGTGGCTGCAACGCGACGGGGCTCTGGCGAAATCGATAGAGACCTAGGAGGTCCCTGATGTTTCTCCAGAATCTCCGGGCCAAGGTTGGCGCCCGGCTCAACGGCGACAGCGAGAGCGGCTTCACGCTGATCGAGCTCCTCGTCGTCATGCTCATCCTCGGAATCCTGGCCGCGATCGCGCTGCCCGCTTTCTTCAACCAGAAGGAGAAGGCCGGCGACGCCAAGGCCAAGGAGACCGCCCACTCAGCACAGGTCGCGGTTGAGACCTGTGCCACCGACCACGGTGGTGTCTACGACAATGCCGCCTGCGATTCACTGGCAGAGTTGGCTGTGATTGAGCCCACCCTCTCCGGGCAGCCCGTGGCTCTGAGTGGTCTTGGCCCAACTGCCTACACGATCACCGTCACCGCTCCCAGCACCCACACGTTCATTATCCAAAACGCCACCGGCGTAATGAGCTACACCTGTACTCCCAACACGGGCGCAGGCGGGTGTCCGTCGGGCGGAAACTGGGGCGCCTAGTCCTCTGACCGCATCGATTTGGCCTAGCCAAGCGTGAACGTTGCCGAGGGGCGGGCTTTGCCCGCCCCTCGCTCGTTCGGCCAGCATTTTTGGCATCGCTAAGCGAAATGACGATCTCAACCGATAGACCAGAGATGCCGGCCCAGACGCCGATAACTGCCTCATATGCTGGGTTGCGTGCCACCCGTTGCGGCGCTCTGATTGTCGCCGCCCTTCTCGCGACCGCACCTGGCGCGCCGGCGGCGTTCGCCGCCTCCGAAACGAGCTACGAGGGCAACTCGGCCGACGGCGGCACGGCCTTCTTCTCCACCAACGACAAGCTGGTGCCGGGCGACACCGATAGCCGGCGCGATGTATACGTGCGCTCATTCGACTCGGCGATCGGCAACTACGTGACCCGCGAGATCTCGACCGGGCCGACGGGCGGCAACGACGCCTTCAACGCCTTCTTCGAGGAAGCCTCCGCCGACGGGAGCAAGACCTTCTTCTCGACTGAAGAGTCGCTCGTCTCGGCGGACGCCGATCGCGAACCCGACGTCTACATGCGGGACTTGGCGAAAGGGACGACGACGCTGGTCTCACAGGGGGAGGGGGCATGTGCATCGGCCTGTGGCAACGGTCTCGCCGAAGCCAACTTCGCAGCTGCGACCGAAAGCGGTGCAAAGGTCTTCTTCGTCACCGAAGAGCAGCTCGCCGCCGCTGACAGCGACGACACGGTCGACGTCTACGAGCGGGACCTGACCACTGGCACCACAAGCCTCGTCTCGGCGGGGGGCTCTCCCTGTCCGCCGGGATGCGGGAACGGAGAATTCCCGGCCACCCTGCGCGGCATCGCGGCCGACGGATCGCGGGCCTTCTTCGCAACCTTCGAGCAGCTCGTCAACGCCGACACCGACGCCGCAATCGACATCTACGAGCGCGAACTGCCCGCAGGGCCGACCACGCTCGTGTCGCAGGGCAGCGCTCTCTGCGCGCCGGGGTGCGGGAACAGCAGCGCCCCGGCGGTATTCGCCGGCGCCTCGGCGGACGGGAGCAAGGCCTTCTTCGAGACCAACGAGGGTCTTGTGCCAGCGGATACCGATGGCGCCAATGACGTCTACCAGCGCTCTGCGGGCGTGACGACGCAGGTGTCCGATGGGTCGCAGGCCCAGCCCTCCAATCTCGTCGCCACCTCCGAAAACGGTTCCAGGGCCTTCCTCGTCACCGCCGAGCCGTTGGTCGGGGGGGACGTCAACGGATCGAACGACGTCTACGTCTCGCAGGGGGGTGTGCCGAGCCTGGTCACGTCCGGCGAATGCTGCGGCTCGAACTTCGGCACCGCGACCGCCGACGGGACCAGGGTCGTCTTCACCACGACCGAGCAGCTCGCCGCGGTGGATACGGACTCGAGCGCCGACGTCTATGAGTGGGAAGTCGGCGGTGGGGCACCGGTTTTGATCTCCAACGGTGCCGCCAACTGCACTCCGAGCTGTGGCAACGGCTCGGCGGCGGCCTTCTTCAACGGCGCTTCTGCCGATGCCTTCCGGGTCTTCTTCACCACCACCGAACAGCTCGCGGCCGAGGACAGCGATGCCAAAGCCGACATCTACGTCCACGACCTGGCCGACTCGACGACGACGCTGATCTCTTTCCCGGGGGTCTCCTGTCCGACGCCGGGAGGCTGCGACGCCAACTTCAACCGCGCCTCCGTCGATGGCGGGCACGTCTTCTTCCAGTCGACCGAGCGGTTGACCGAAGGCGACGTCGACTCGGAAAGCGATGTCTACGAGCGAGCCGCGGGGCAGACCCGCCTCGTCTCGGCCGGCAACTCGGTGGAGCTCGGACCGGCGACCCCGGTGCTGACCGGGACCAGCCCGGCCTCCCCGGGCGCCTCCATGACCCCCTTGATTCTCGGCCAGTCCGACCCGAACACCTCGATCAAGCTTTACAAGACCCAGGATTGCTCCGGTGAAGTGGCCGCCACCGGTACGGCAGCGCAGCTCGGCGGGGCCGGAATCGCGGTCACCGTGGCCGCCGGCTCGACCACCGGCTTCCGTGCAACCGCCACCGACGAAAGCGGTGACACCTCGACCTGTTCGGGCCCGATCTCCTACAAGCAGGAAAGCGCACCCCCGCCGCCTCCGCCCCCACCACCACCCGGTGGCGAACCGAGCAGCGGGGGCGGCTCGGCCGGCTCGGGGGCCGGATCCAAGGGCGGCGGCATCGCACACGTCACGCCCCACACCCGCATCACGTTCGCCCCCGCCGGCAAGACCCGTGTGCGCCGTCCCGTCTTTCGCTTTACCGACTCGACCGAACAGGCCGGGACCAGCTTCCAGTGCAAGGTCGATCGCCAGGGCTGGCGCGGCTGCGGTTCGCCGGTGAAGCTCAAACGACTGAACGCCGGCAAGCACGTCTTCATGGTCCGGGCGATCAATGCGGTGGGGGAGATGGAGCCGGCGCCGCAGGCCCGCAAGTTCAAGCTGGTGACGCGATGAGGCGGCCGCGCCTGGGCAGCGAGGGGGGCTTCACCCTGATCGAGCTGCTCGTCGCCTCGGCGATGAGCGTCGTCCTCCTCGGGGCGATCGGATCGATGGTGGTCAGCGCGGTCAGGACCCAGCCCAAGCTGAGCAAGCGGTCGCAGAACATCACCACCGCACGCTGGGTGATGGAGCGGATGACGCGTGAGATCCGCAACGGCATCGCGGTCGACAAAGCAAGCAGCAGCTCGGTCTCCTTTCGCACCTACGTGCGTCGCACCGCCTGCGGCGGCAGCGGCGCCCCGGCGAGCGGCACGGCGGCGATCGCCTGTGAGGTGACCTATACCTGCGGCGCCACCTCGTGCACGCGGCTGGAGAAAGCACCGGGCGTCTACACCGGTACGCCGACGACGATCTTCGCGGGGATCGACAACCCCAACGTCTTCTGTTACGTGCCCAGCACCAGCGCCGACTCGCTCTCCTGCGGCACGGCGAAAACCCCTGTCACGGGGACGACCTATATCGGCCTCAACCTGCACGTCCCCAACCCGACCGGCAGTGGGCTGACCGTCTCCGACGGCGCCAGCCTGCGCAACGCCACGCTCGGAAACTGACGATGTCGATGCCATTCACAAGCCGCATCGGGCTCCCCAGCGAGGAGAGCGGCCTGACGATCATCGAGGTGATTGTCGCCGCTCTCGTCCTCGCGCTGGGGGCGATGGCGACCTTTGGTGTGCTCGCCGCGGCGACCAAGAACACCCAGCGGGCGAAGGCGACTCAGGTTGCTTTGGACCGCGCCCAGCAGGAGATCGAGACGATGCGCAGCCTCGGCAACAAAGCCCTCGCTCTCACCACGGCGCCGGAACATTCCATCAGTCCGCTCAATCCGAACTACCGTGTCAGCGGCAACGAATTCGCCACCGTTCGCACGCCGGAAGGGGGCAAAGGGGTGATGGTCGTCAACGGGGGCAGCCTCTACGGCGGCGGCTTCGTCTCCGGGGGAGCGGTCACGCCGGGCCCGGTCTCGTTCACCAGCGGCGACATCAGCGGCAAGGTCTACCGCTACGTGGTCTGGCGCGACGATACGAGCTGCCCGGCAGCAACCTGCCCCGGGCTGCAGGACTACAAGCAGATCGTGGTGGCAGTGAAGCTCGACACCCCCGGCAACCAGTCGGGGGAGCGGGGCTACGTCGAACTCACCTCGAATTTCATCGACCCCACCGACAGCGCCCTCAACGACCCGATCCCGGGCGCGAGCGGTGTCGTCACGGCGCAGCAGCTGTTCCTCTCCGATACCCCCTGTGCCGTCGGCGGGGCCACCGAACGCCAGCCGATCAGCGGGGACCATCTGCTGCACAACACGCTCGGCACCTGCGCCAGCGGGCTGCAGACGGGGTCCGAAAAAGTCGGCGCGCCGGACGCGCTGCTGCGGGGAAGTCCACCCGACCCGGACCCCGTCGATGCCTCCAACCCGTCCCTCTACGACTACTCGAACGACGTCTACCTGGAGCCGACGCCGAATACCGACAAGGGCGTTCAGATCCGCCCCGACGACTCCAGCGGCTGCAACTCCAAACCAACCGGCAAAACCAGCCCCGAGTCCCAGGTCCACCGCTGGGTGACCGATCCGATGCCGGCGACACTGAGCGAAGGCTTCAAGATCACCGGAAACGTCACACTCGAGTTCTATTCGCAGACCCTGAACGGCGCCAACCACACCGCGACGCTCTGCGTCTTCCTCTTCAAACGGCACGAAACCGGATCGCCACCGGTCGCCACCGATACCTGGCTGACCAACAAATCCACCGGGCTCGGCTACTGGATGTTTGCCCCCGGCGGGACCGGATTCTGGTGGAAGAGCGAATGGCACCGGGAACGGTTCACGATGACCGTCTCGGGTGCTCCATATACGATCCCGGCCGGCGACAGGCTTGGGGTCGCGCTCAGCTTCGACCGGGCCACCACCCCCGCCGACGCGGTCCAGATCATGTACGACCACCCGACCTACCCAACCCGCATCGAGGTCGAAACCAACACGCCGCTCGACGGGGGTTGAGGTTGGCCCCCGCCGCGGCGATCGCCTTCCTCGGAGGGCTGCTCGCCGGCAGCTTCGTAACGGTCGTCGCCCACCGGGTCCCGCGCGGCGAATCGATCGTCGGGCCGCGCTCGCGCTGCCCCGCCTGTGGGACGCAGATCGCCGCCTACGACAATGTCCCGGTGCTCTCGTGGCTGTTGCTGCGGGGGCATGCTCGCTGCTGCGGGGTGGGGATCTCGGCGCGCTACCCGCTCAGCGAGCTGACTTTGGGCGTGCTCTACGCCCTGACCGTGGTTGTCCTCTGGGACGACCCGGGCGAGGTCGCTCTAGGCCTGGTCTTCGTCACGACCCTGATGGCGGTCACGCTGACCGACCTCGAGCGGCGGATCATCCCCAACAAGATCCTCATCGTCGCGGCGGTGCTTGGGGTCGCGATCGCTGCCGCGACCGATCCGGGCAGCCTGCCGGTGAGGGCGATCTCTGCCGCCGGCGCCGGCGGCCTGCTCTTCGCCGCGGCGCTCGCCTATCCGCGCGGGATGGGATTGGGGGATGTCAAGCTGGCGGCAGTGATGGGCCTCTTCCTCGGGCGCAACGTCGCGCCCGCGATCCTCGTTGCCCTTCTCGTCGGTTCGGCGGTCGGCCTCGCGATGATCGCCCGGCACGGCGCCGCGGCGCGCAAGCAGGCGATTCCGTTCGGCCCCTTTCTCGCCGTTGGCGGGGTGGCCGGACTGCTCGCCGGCAACGAGATGGTCGACTGGTATCTGGGCACCCTCTCCTAGATCTGCCCAAGTTCTCCTAGAAATGAGTAGTTGCAGGGCGAAAGGTATTGGCCCTTTCTGTCGATCCAGAGAGGGCGCACGCACACGATGCGCGCGCTCCTCCTCATGCAACTAACCAGAAAGAAGAAAACGGGCGGCATCGTTGGCCTCGACATCGAGGCCGGCAGCATCGCTGCGGCCGAGGTACAGGTAAACGGGTCCGAGCGGCTGGTCGCCTCGGCGGTCGAGCCCCTGGCCGCCGGCGCCTTCCACGAGGGCGAGATCGCCGACGCCGACCTCCTCGCTGACTCCCTTAAGTCGATGTTCGCCGCCCACAAGCTCCCAAAGGAGGTGCGACTTGGGGTCGCCAACCAGCGCGTCGTCGTCCGCACGGTCCGCCTCCCCGCGATCGAGGACCCAAAGGAACTCGATGCCGCGGTTCGCTTTCAGGCGCAGGAGCAGATCCCGATGCCGCTCGACCAGGCGGTGCTCGAGCATCAGGTCGTCGGCGGGGTCTCAGCCGAGGAGGGCTCGACGCCGCAGATCGACGTCGTTGTCGTCGCTGCGCGTCGCGACATGATCTCCTCCTTCCTCGAGCCGATCCGCCGTGCCGGCCTGCGGCCGGTCGGAGTCGATCTCTCTGCCTTCGGCATGATCCGGGCGCTGGCCGGGATCGAGCAGCCCGCGACCGGCGAGCCCGGCCAGCGGCCGTCTGAGGCCGTCCTCTACTGCAACGTCGGCGACGTCACCAACCTCGCCGTCGCGCGCGGTCGTGCTTGCCTCTTCACGCGCGTCTCCCATGTCGGCCTCGAGGCGATCACCGAACGGGTCGCCACCGGCCGTGGTCTCAGCGTCGAGCACGCGGCCCAGTGGCTCGCCCACGTCGGCTTGGAGCAACCGCTGGAGGCGATCGAGGGCGATCCCGAGACCGTCACCGAGGCCCGCCGCGCGCTCGAGGACGGAGTCACCGCTCTCGCCGACGAGCTTCGCCTGTCGCTCGACTACTACGGCGCCCAGGAAGGGGCGCTGCCTGTCGGGCGGATCGTCCTCTGCGGGCCCGGCAGCGCCTTCGCCGGCTTTGTGCAGCGGATGGAGGCCGTCCTCGGGCTCCCGATCTCCCTTTCCCGTCCATCCGCCCTCTCGGGCTTCGATGAGGGCTCGGCGGCGCGGCTGACGCTTCCCTTCGGGCTGGCGCTGGAGAGCTGAGATGCGCCCGGTCAACCTGATCCCAGCGGAGGACCGTCAGGGCCAGCACGCTCCCCTGCGCAGCGGCCCGCTCGCCTACGTCGTGATCGGCGCCCTCGTTGCTCTCCTGGCGGGCGTCACCGCGCTCGTCCTGACCGGCAACCAGATCGCCGAACAGAAGGACGAAGTCGTCCAGCTGAAGCGCGAAGACGCAGCCGAAACTGCGCGGGCGCAGCGGCTCTCTTCCTACTCCCAGTTCGCCAGCCTGCAGGAACAGCGAGTGGCGACCGTGACCAGCCTCGCCGACAGCCGCTTCGACTGGGAGCGAGTGATGAGGGAACTCTCGCTGCTGTTGCCGAGCGATGTCTGGCTGGTCAATCTGAATGCGACTATCACAGCCGAAACGAGCATCGAAGGGGGATCGGAAGGCGGTGGGTCCTCGGGAGCAGGGCTGCGCGGCGCCGTCCCTGGACCAGCGCTCGAGCTGAACGGCTGCGCAAGCGGCCAGGACGCGGTCGCCGGCTTCGTCACCGCGCTTAAGGACATTGACGGTGTAACCCGAGTCGGAATTCAGTCATCTGAACTTCCCGAACAGGAAAGCGCCGGCGCGGCGGCAACTGCCTCAGGCGGAGGCGGGAGCGAAGACGACTGTCGTACGCGCGATTTCATCGCCAAGTTTGACCTCGTCGTCGCCTTCGACGCTGCCCCCGTTCCCGTCACTAGCTCCGCGGAAGCCGAAGCTCCGGTGGCGCCTCCCGCCGAAGCCGAAGCGACCCCCACATCGAGCGAAGCGCCGGAAGGCGAATGAGATGAAGCTCGAGACGAAATCTTCGAGCAGGCTGATCCTGGCGATACTCGCGGTGGCCCTGCTCGCGGTCGCCTTCTGGATGCTCCTGCTCTCGCCCAAACGCGAGGAAGCGGACAAGCTGGGCGCCGAAGTGACGAAGCTGCAGTCGTCCCTGGCCCAGCACCGCCAGGAAGCCGATGCGGCGGCGCGTGCGCGCCAGGACTTTCCGGTCAACTACCAGCAGCTCGTCGTGCTCGGCAAGGCCGTGCCCGGCGACGACGACACCGCCTCCCTGCTCGTGCAGGTGAACAGGATCGCCGAAAGCGCGGGGGTGAAGTTCACCAACCTCCAGCTCGCGGCATCGACCTCGGGGGAAGAAGCCGCACCCGTCACCCCGGCTGTCGGCTCAAGCGTCACGCCCGCCTCGGCGACCGAGGTTGCCGCTTCGTTGCTGCCGCTCGGCGCAGCCATCGGTCCAGCCGGTTTGGCGGTGATGCCCTACACGCTCACTTTCGATGGTGACTTCTTCGAGATCGCCGATTTCATCAAGGGAATCGATTCTCTGGTCAAGACGACGAACGGGCAGGTCTCCGTCGACGGCCGCCTGATCACACTCGACGGTTTCTCGCTGGCGGCCTCGCCCAACGGCGGTTTCCCGTCGCTGGAAGCGAAGTTCGCGGTCACCACCTATCTGACGCCGCCCACACAGGGCGTGACTGCGGGCGCCACACCGGAAGCCCCGGCGGCCGAAACCGCGACCCCGGTCGCGACGACGACCGGAGGTGCGCCATGAAACGGCTCAAGGGACCGGATCTGAAGATGCCCGAGCTGAAGATGCCCGACGTCGTCGCCGACCTCTTCTACGACCTGCGAGATCGCCGCCTGCTGCCGCTGGTTGCGCTCGTCCTGGTGGCGATCGTCGCGGTCCCCTTCCTCCTTGGTGGCGGGTCCGATGAGGCGGCGGTTCCGCCTCCGGCGCCGGCTGCCGCTGTCGCTCAATCCAGCACCGAGGCGGCGCAGCTCACCGTGGTCCGGTCCAAGCCCGGCCTCCGCGACTACCGCAAGCGGCTTGCCGGTCGCGAGCCCACCGACCCCTTCAAGCAGCGCTACAACGCCCCCGTGCTGAGCGGTGCCGAGCTGAAGTCGCAGAGCGCGACATCGACGTCATCGAGTACAAGCACAGAAACGACCAGTACGACGACATCGCCTGAAACCGTGTCGCCAGGCGGCAGTGCCGCCAGTCCAGGGGAAGGCAGCGCGGGGGGAGGCAACGCCGGTGGCTCGCCGCGGAAGATCACGATCTTCAGCTTCGCGATCGACGTCAAGATTGCCCATACCGAAACAGGTGCGGACGGGACGACCACGATGTCAGAGCCGACGACCAGAACACGTGTCCTCCCAACCACTCCCTTGCCCGGTGAAAAGGCCCCGGTGATCACCTACATGGGCTTGGGCAAGAAGCCCGACCACGCGCTGCTGATGGTTTCCAACGAAGTCAAGTCGATATACGGCGATGCCGAATGCCTCTCGGGCACCGAGACTTGCCAGTTGCTCGAAGTCGAGACGACCTTCCCCGAGACCTTTGTCTACGGGCCCAACGACATTCGCTACAAGATCAACGTGCTGAAGATCGAAGCCGTCCCCGTTGGTCACACCTAAGCTGCTTCAGAGCCCAAAACTTCAGTAAATGAAGCAATGTCGCTACACTCGCTGAAGCGAGGCAATCGCCACAACTCGCCTCGTTTCGATCATGAGTGCAGCCTCCAACTCCCAATGTCCCGTCTGCCGCACGGCCGAAGTCGTCTGTGGCAAGTGGACCCTTCTCGATCATCCGAGACCTGGCCGAAGGGTCTAGTCGTTTTTGCGAGTTGGAGCGCTCGCTGGAGGGGATCAGTCCCGCGCACACTCTCGCTGCGCCTGCGGGCGCTGGAAGAGGAGGGGATCGTCGAGCGGCACACCTTCCCCGAGGTGCCGCCGCGGGTCGAGTACGCGCTGACCGAGAAGGGCGAGGCGCTGGTGCCGCTGGTCGAGGACATGCGCCGCTACGGCACCCGCTGGCTCTTCGAAGACGCACCGGCTGCGTGCAGAAGCCGCTCCCGCCGCCGTCTCAGTTACGTCTCTGCAAGCGTCCGTGCAAGCGCAGGAGCGCCAGGCACGGGCGGGAAGCTCCGGGGCGTGCGTGATCGCCTGCTCAACGAGTCGCTGACCCGCCTTGCCTCCGAGGCGGCGATCAAGCTCAGCGCGCTTGTCGCCGGCGGCGATCAGATCCCCTTCGACGTCGATTCCGAGAACGGCGACGACTCGCTCTTCTACAGCTACCGGCCGCTGACCTCGCTATACGTGCGTGAACGCGAGGGCGAGCTGCGCGGCCTCGACGCCTTCGCCCCCGCCCGCGACACGGTCGCTGCCGCCGGCATCGCCACCGCTTACCTGGAAGCCCGCGGCGAGCAGGTCCCCGGCGATCCCGGCGAGCGCGCGGCGCAGATGCTGACCGTCTTCCTCGCCTCGCTCTGGGATGGCATGCACCGAGCTTTCCCTTGACCACGAGCGGCTGCAGAGCGCGCTCGCCGTGCTCGAGGCCGAGACCCGCGGCGCCGAGGAGGCCGACGTGCTGATCGCGCCCCTGGTCGGGCTGCGGATGCCGCTGCCGCGCCTGCAGCTTCCCCACGGCATTCAGATCGTCCGCGCCGACTCGATCGAGGCGCCGATCGAGGCGATGCGCAGCGAGGGCATGGGCCGCGCTGCCTGGCAGCCCCAGTTCCTCGCCCTCGCCGAGCAGGGCGAGGGCTCCGACAGCGCCGCGGACGCCCTGGCCCAGCTCGGCGAGCTGATCAGCGTCATGCACCTCTTCAAGGCCGGCAGCGTCGGCCTCGGTCCCTATGCCTTCGCGCCCGACGGGCGAGGATCGCTGGGCGCGCATCGCCACCGGAGCGCCCTCGACCCGTCCCGGCTCCTACGAGCTCAGCGAGGAGGAGGCGATCCAGCTTGCCGAGTTCGCCGCCACCCTGGAGGCGCGCCCCGATCCCGACGGCGCCCTCGCCTGGGCGGTCGGCCGCTTCGAGCTGGGCTGCGGCCGCGACTCCGCGCTCGAGGGTCTCAGCGACCATCTGCTGGCGCTGCGCGCCGTCCTCGACGGCCACGGACCGGTCGGTGCCTCGCTGCCGATGCGCGCCTCGGCCCTGATCGCCGACGAGAGCTTCGGCCGGATCGAGGCGCGCGAGCGGATCGAGAGCGCCCTGGAGCTGGAGCGCTCGCTGATGAATGGATCGCCCTCGCTGCCCGGCCTGGCGATCGCCGGCTGGATCGAGGAAGGCGTGCGCCGCATCCTGCGCGACAACCGCCCTCGGTGAGCTCAGCGCCGACCTCACCACTGCCGCCGATGAGACCCTGATCGCCAGCGGCCTCGGCGCCGGCGACACCGAGATCGCGGTAGCGGAGCAAATTGCCGAGCCGGAGGAGATCGTCGTATCGCGGGAGATTCCCGCCGCGGAGGAAATCGCGGTCTCGCGGGCGGCCGATCGCATCGACGAGTCGCTGCCCAACACTTCGAGCCGCCAGAGGAGGAGCACCAGATGAACCAGGAGACACGCATCCTCGAGCCGATCCCGGACGAGGGAGAGATTCGCATCACCGCCACGCCCTGGCTGGAGGAGGTCGAGGCGCCCGAGCACAGCACCCTCGACTTCCCCGCGATCGAGGGCGACGTCGAACACCGCGAGCGGATCGACACTCCCCGCGTCCGGCACCTCTTCCCGGTGCCCGATGACGCGGACTGGGAGGTCCGCGAGCTCAAGTACGACCACTACCGCCACGCGGGTTAGGCGCGGCCGGCGGCGATCTCGCATCCGCTCCTCGTGCGTCGCGAACAGGTAGCGGTTGATCTCGGCCAGGCCGGCGAGGTCGTGGACGTCCTCGTCGAGGTAGGGGACGCGGATCACGCCCTGCGCGCGCAGCTCCTTGGCGAGCCGCTCGATGTTGCGGGCGTCGCGCTCGGCCAGCGCCTGGTAATCGGCGAAGTTGTCGGCCACCCGCTTGGCCAGGTCCTCGTCTGCCCAGCTTCTCTGCGCAGCGCCGTCTTCCAGGTCGCTCGCCGTCTCCGCGCAGCTGCTCGGCCGGGTAGTGGACCTTGTTGACGATCACGCCGCCGAAGGGCAGCTTCGCCTCGACCAGTTTGCGGTGGAAGTAGACCGCCTCGTCGACCGGCTCGCCCTGGGGGCCGCAGACGACGAGGAAGCAGGTGCGGGGGTCGCCGAGCAGGCTGTTGACCCGCTTGGCCCGGGCCTGGAAGCCGTCGACCATGCCGCTGAAGGCGTTGAAGAACTCGGCCAGGTCGGCGAGCAGGTCGAAGCCGACGATGCGCTTGAAGACCGAGAGCGCCACCGAGGCGCCGCGGCCGGCGACCTTGGCCGCGATGCCGGTCGGCTTCATGAAGACGCGCAGCGAGCGGCCTTCGATGAACTGGGTCAGCCGTTTCGGCGCGTCGAGGAAGTCGAGCGCGTTGCGGCTCGGCGGCGTGTCGAGGACGAGCAGGTCGAAGCGGCCTTCGCTGTGCAGCTCGAAGAGCTTCTCCATCGCCATGTACTCCTGCGAGCCGGCGAGGGCGTTGGAGATCTGCTGGTAGATGCGGTTGTTGAGGACGCGGTCGCGCGCCTCCTCGTCCGGCGCCTGGCGGGCGACCAGCTCGTCGAAGGTCGCCTTGGCGTCGAGCATCATCGCCCAGAGCTCGCCCTTGATCTCGATCCCCTGCTGCGCGAACAGCGCCGGGTCGACCTGCTTGGCCTCGTTGCCCAGCTCCTTCAGGCCGAGCGAGTCGGCGAGGCGCTTGGCCGGGTCGATCGTCAGCACGCAGACCTTGAGCCCGCGCGCCGCCATCCCGGTCGCGATCGCCGCCGAGGTCGTCGTCTTGCCGACCCCGCCCGAGCCGGCGCAGATGCAGATGTCCTTGCCCTCGAGGATGTCGCCGACCGCCGGCATCAGCCCAGCTTCCTCGCCAGCTGCCGGCGCGCCCTCGATGCCGAGCTCGGGCTCGAAGAGGAAGGGCAGCGTCTTGACCGGTGCCTCGACCCGCCGCCGCAGGCGGGCCAGCTGGGCGCGCTGCGAGCGGGCCCGGTTGTGCTCGGAGAGTCCGGCCCGCGCCGCCGCCCGCAGACCGGCGTCGCTCCTCGCCCGGCAAGCGCCGGCAAGCTGCTCGGCCTCCTCGTCCGAGAAGCGCTCCGGGTAGAGGCCGTTCATGTAGACGCGGTCGACGGCGACGCCGACGTCGTCGAGCAGGTCGCGCTCGAGCGTGGCGGACTCGTTGACCGGCATCTCCTCGGGCAGGGCGACGATCGCGACCCCGGTGTGCTCGCTGGTCGGTGATCAGGCGGTCGAGCTGCTGCGCCTGCGAGTGGATCGGGCCGACCCGGGCGATCGCGGCGAAGGTGCGCGGCGTCTGCAGGAAGCCGATGCCGTGGCCGGTGGCGGGGGCGTCGACGATCACCAGGTCGTACTTGCGCCCGCTCTTGACCTTGCGGTCGGGCTGGGCCAGCTCCCAGATCTTGCCGATCGTGACCAGCTCCTTGAGGCCCGGCGTCGCGGCGGCGAGGTAGTTGAAGATGCGGCTGCGGAAGAGCATGTCGCGCATCGCCCGCACCTTCAGCTGCAGCAGCACGTACTCGCGCATCGACTCGTCGGGGTCGATCGAGATCGACCAGAGGTTCTCCTCCATCTCGACCTCGTGGAAGCCGACCTCGGTGTGCGCGAACATCCGCGAGGCGTTCTCCTGCGAGGAGACCTCGCAGACGATCGTCCGCTTGCCTTCGGCCGCGGCGCGCAGGCCGAGCGCCACCGCGACCGTGGTCTTGCCGACGCCGCCCTTGCCGGTGACGAAGACCAGTCGCTTGTCGAGGAGATCGGTTACCGGGTGATTCCTAGCAATTTCTGAGGCTGGCAGGAAAAGCGGGTGGCTATGCGAATACCCGCGCAATGGGATTCCTTAGCCGCAAGAACAAGTTCGCGTCCCCGCCTGTCGAGGACGAGCGGCATCCGATCGTCGAGGAGCTGCGAGGAGATGGAGGAAGTCGTTCCTGAGCGTCCTCGGCCGGCGGGTCCTGTCGCGGCGGAGGACTCCTCGTCCTCGCAGGCTGCGGGCGAGGAGCCCCCCTGCCACGCCACCCGCCGGAGAGGCGGTTGAGGTTGACGACGTTCAGCTCCGGCGGCGCCCGAGGTAGCTGAGGTGGCAACGCCGACGGTATCGGCAGCTGTAGCTGAGAAGCCGGCTGACGAGCCCGAGCGGTTTATGCCGCGGGATCTGCTTGCGCCTTCAAGGCATGAGGTCGTGGTTGAGAAGACTGAGCCTGAGGCGCCTGTGAAGCACGCCGACGTAATCGCGTTTGCGAATCAGAAGGGTGGGGTCGCTAAGACGACCACCACTTTGAATCTTGCCGTCGCCTTTGCCGAGTCCGGGTACCGGGTGCTCTGCGTGGACCTGGATCCGCAGGGGAACCTGACGATGAGTCAGGGGATCGATCCGGACAAGGTCGAGAAGAGCCTTTATGACGTGCTCGTGCACGACATGCCGATGGCCGAGATCATCCAGCACCGCGAGATCGACATCGCCGTCGCCTCGATCGACCTGGCCGGTGCCGAGATCGCGATGAGCACCAAGATCGGCCGCGAGCGCTCGCTCGAGAAGTCGCTCAAGGAAGTCTCGGCCAACTACGACTTCGTCTGCATCGACACGCCGCCCAGCCTCGGGCTGCTGACGATCAACGCGCTCACCGCGGCGAACAAGGTGATCGTCCCCGTGCAGTGCGAGTACCTCTCGATGCGCGGCCTGGTCCAGCTGCAGAACACGCTGAAGATGATCCAGGAGAACCTCAACCCGGACGTGCGGATCGAGGGCATCCTGCCGACCATGCTCGACACCCGCACCGTCCACGCCAAGGAGGCGGTGGAGATCCTCGAGGAGAACTTCGGCGAGCTCGTCTTCAAATCCCGCATTCGCAAGGCGATCAAGTTCGCCGAGGCTCCCGTCAAGGGTGCGAGTGTGCTCAAGTACGATCCGCAGAGCAACGCCGCGGGCTACTACCGAGATCTGGCGAAGGAGGTTCTGGCACATGAGTCGGCGTGACAAGCGGGCCAGCATGCGTGAGGGGCCTCTCTCGGACCTCTTTCGGTCGACTCGACGAGAGGACGAAGGCGATCGGCCGGCGGGTCCTGTCGCCGAGGGGACACGTCGTCCTCGCAAGCTGCGGGCGACGTCCCACCCTCGACGCCACCCGCCGGAGATGCGTCTGCAGCCCTACGACCAGGAGCCGGAGGAGCCCTCTCTCGAAGAGCATCAGGAGACTCCTCCTGAGCGGTTGAAGCGTGTTTTCTCCGAGGAGCCTTCGCATGCGCGGCGGGAGATTGAGCCGATTGTGGAATCGCCTCGGTATGGGCGGGAGGAGCCGGAGTATGAGCCGCCGGGGAGTGGGGAGCCGCATCAGCCTGTTATTCGGGTCGTGGGTGTGGGTGGCGGTGGCGTCAATGCCGTCAATCGCATGGTCGAGGCGCGGATTCCTGGGGTCGAGTTCATGGCCGTCAATACCGATCTTCAGTCGTTGCAGCTCTGCATGGCCGACGTCACCGTCCACATCGGCGAGGAGGCGACGCGCGGTCTTGGCGCCGGCGCCGATCCCGAGCTCGGCCACCGCTCCGCCTTCGAGGAACAGGACAAGATCAAGCGCCTGCTCAAGGGCTCCGACATGGTCTTCGTCGCCGCCGGTGCCGGCGGCGGCACGGGCACCGGCGCCGCCCCGGTGATCGCCCGCCTCGCCCGCGAGGTCGGCGCGCTGACTGTCGGCATCGTCACCAAGCCGTTCAGCTTCGAGGGCAGCCGCCGCGGCAACCAGGCCAACAAGGGCATCGAGGAACTCGCCGCCGAGGTCGACACCCTGATCGTCGTCCCCAACGACCGCCTGCTCGAGGTGCTCGACCAGCAGACCTCGATGGTCGAGGCCTTCCAGGTCGCCGACGACGTGCTGCGCCAGGGCGTGCAGGGCATCTCGGACCTGGTCACGCTGCCCGCCGTGATCAACCTCGACTTCGCCGACGTGCGCACGATCATGTCGGAGGCCGGCCGGGCGCTGCTCGGCATCGGCATGGGCCACGGCAACGACCGCGCCGTCCTGGCGGCCGAAAAAGCGATTTCCTCGCCGCTGCTCGAGACCTCGATGGAGGGCGCGCGGGCGATCCTGCTCTCGATCACCGGCGGCGCCGACCTCTCGCTGGTCGAGGTCAGCGAGGCGGCCAAACTGGTCGGCGAAGCCGCCCACCCGGACGCCAACATCATCTTCGGCGCCAACGTCGACGAGGAGCTCAACGATCAGGTCTGGGTGACCGTCGTCGCGACCCGCTTCGACGGCCGCGCCGCGCCCCGCAGCGGCGGGTCGCCGAGCCGACGATCCGGCGCACCAAAGAGGCGCCCCGCGGTCGGCCGCTCCGAGCGCTCCGGCGATCTCGGCGGCATCGACGTCCCAGAGTTCCTGCCCGGGTAACGCGGCTCCCGCGCCATGAGCGGGGTTGTTGCTGCGGGCCATCCACTCTCCGCCGAGGCGGGGGCGCAGGTCCTGCGCGAAGGCGGCAACGCCGTCGATGCCGCGGTCTGCGCCGTGCTCGCTTCCTTCGCGGTCGAGAGTCCGCTGACCGGCTTCGGCGCGGGCGGCTTCATGATGGTCCACGACGGGGGCGAGACGATGCTGCTCGACTTCTTCGTCGCCGCGCCGGGTCGGGACGGGATCGAGCGCGGCGCCGAGCTGGTGCCGGTGCCGGTCCACTTCGACGCCGAGACGGTGCAGACGTTCTACGTCGGCCCGGTCTCCTGCGGCGTCCCCGGCACCGCGGCCGGGCTCGAGCAGGCGCTTGCGTCGCTTCGGCACGATGCCGCTCGGCCGAGCTGGTCAAGCCGGGCGTTCGCCTTGCCCGCGAGGGGGCGCCGGTCAACGCCGAGCAGGCCTACATCCTCGACATCCTCGAGCCGATCCACGCCCGCCTGCGAGGGCACGCGGGAGCTCTACGCCCCGGCCGGACGCACCCTGCGCGAGGGCGAGGTCTTTCGCTTCGCCGAGCTGGCCGAGGCGCTGGAGCGCTTCGGCGCCGAGGGCGCCGAGCCCTTTTGCCGCGGCGAGGTCGCGGCGGCGCTGAGCGACTACGTGGTCGAGCACGGCGGCACGCTCGGGCCAGGCGGGACCTCGCCGGCCTACGAGCCGATCGAGCGCGAGCCGATCCGCGCCGGCTTCCGCGGCACCGAGGTGCTGACCAACCCGCCGCCGTCCTCGGGCGGGATCCTGATCGCCTACTGCCTCGGCCTGCTCGAGCGGCTCGGCGAGAGCAGCGGGCCCGAGCAGCTGGTCGCGGCGATGGGCGCCGCCAACGCTGCCCGCGGCGAGGCCTTCGCCGAGGCGCTCTACGGAACCGAGCCGAGGCGAGCCTGCTTGACCGGCCGTGCTCGACCGCGCGCCGGCGACCTGCTCGGCTCGACCACCCACATCTCCGCCCTCGACCGCGACGGCATGTGCGCCAACGTCACCTGCTCCAACGGCTCCGGCTCCGGCGTGCTCGTCCCCGGCACCGGCGTGATCCTCAACAACATGCTCGGCGAGGAGGACCTCAACCCGCTCGGCTTCCACTCGATCGCGCCGGGACGGCGGGTGACCTCGATGATGGCGCCGACCGTGGTG
Organism: uncultured Solirubrobacterales bacterium; assembly: GCA_963702065.1. GTDB lineage: Bacteria > Actinomycetota > Thermoleophilia > Solirubrobacterales > 70-9 > VRUE01. The sequence continues at coordinate 1,716,159 of OY969705.1, read as the reverse complement.
CTGCGCGACGGCGAGATCGAGCTCGGCCTCGGCAGCGCCGGCTCCAACCGGATCCGCTCGGCGATCCTGCAGACGATCGTGCGGGCGGTCGAGCAGGGCATGGGGGCCGACGAGGCGGTGCGGGCGCCGCGGCTGCACTTCGAGGACGGCGTCGTCCAGGCCGAGCCCGGGATCGACGAGGAGGCGCTGGCCCGAATCGAGGCGCGCGGCATCCCGGTCCTGCGCCGGCCGGCGATCAACCTCTTCTTCGGCGGCACCCAGGCCGTCGCCCGCGAGCGCACCGGCGGCGCGGCTGAGTGGCGGCGGCGACCCCCGCCGTGGCGGTAGCGTGGCGGTCGCATGATCGACTTCGAAGCCGAGGGACTGCTCGACGGGCTCGAAGGCGACGCTCGCCGCGACCGCCTCATCCTGCTCGAACAGCTGGCGGGGGAAGGGGTGACGCTGGAGGAGCTGCGCGAAGCGGTGGACGCCGGGCGCCTGACCCTGCTGCCGGTCGAGCGCCGCATCGCCGGTGACGGCCCGCGCTACTCGCCGCGCGAAATCGCCGAGCTCTCCGGCGCCGATCTCGAGCTCCTGCAGCGCGCCTCGGCTGCACTCGGCCTGCCCTATCCGGACCCCGACGAGCGGATCCTCACCGACTCCGACCTCGAGGCGGCGCGGCGGACCAAGGCCTTCTACGACGCCGGCCTGCCCGAGGACGGCATCCTGCAGGTGGCGCGGACGATCGGCATGGCGACGGCGCGGATCGCCGAGGGCAACCGCGAGCTGATGATCCGCACCCTGATGCAGCCAGGCGACACCGAGCGCGACCTGGCCCTGCGCTTCGCCGACGCGGCCGAGCACATGCTGCCGGTCTTCGAGCCGACCCTGCTCTACGCCCTGCGGGCGCACACCCTCGAGCAGATCCGCCGCGACGTGATCGGCGCCGCCGACCTCGTCTCGGGTGAGATCCGCGGCTCGGTCGACCGGGCGGTCTGCTTCGCCGACCTGGTCGAGTTCACCCGCCTCGGCGAGGAGATCGCGCCGGAGGAGCTGGGCTCGGTCGCCGGGCGCTTCGAGGAAATGGCGACCGCCGTGGCCGAACCCCCGGTACGGCTGGTGAAGATGATCGGCGACGCCGCGATGCTCGTCTCGCCGCGAGGTCGAGCCGCTGCTGGACGCGGCGCTGGAACTGATCGAGGTCGCCGAGGGCGAAGGCGAGGAGTTCCCCTTCCTGCGCGCCGGGCTCGCCGTCGGGCCGACGCTCGCCCAGTCCGGCGACTACTACGGTCGCGCGGTCAACCTCGCCAGCCGCCTCACCGCCGTCGCCCGGCCGGGCAGCGTGCTGGTCGACGCGGCGGCAAAGGACGCTGCCGGCGACGGCTTCTCCTACTCCTTCGCCGGCGAGCGCAAACTCAAGGGCATCGACACGGGCGTCAAGCTCTTCCGCGTCCGACGAAGTTAAATGCACGATCCTGCATCCACTATCCAGAAACTTCTGGATGAGGGGATTCACTAGCGTATGATGCGCGATCATGCATTCAAAGCTTGATTCCACGACCGAAGTCGCGAATCGGATTGGAAAAATTGCATTGCGCGAGCGGGAGCGGCTTGGTCTCCGGCAAGACGAGGTTGCCCTCGCTGCCGGCGTGAGCACGAGGGTGGTGCATCAGATCGAGAACGGCAAGCCTACGAGTCGCCTCGACAGTTTGATTCCGGTGCTCGATGCGCTCGGGATCGAACTTGAAGCCCTGGGTCGATCGCCGATGGCTGAAGCATGAGCGCTCGTGCCGGTGCGCATCTTGGCGTTTTTCTGTCGGGAGAGGCGGTGGGTGAGATCGAGAGGCGTGGACCCTCGCGCTATCGCTTTGCGTATTCAGGATCGGTACTCGATCGATCCACGCCCGATGCCATCGTCCTCTCGGCCTCGCTGCCGGTCCAGGCGGACGACTTTGCCCCCGCTCGCGCCGCGCCCTTTTTCGAGGGGCTGCTACCGGAGGGAAACGTGCGCGAAGCGATTGCGCGTCGTTTTCGTCTAAGCGAGGAAGATGGGTTCGGGCTGCTCGAGGCTTTGGGAGCGGAGTGCGCGGGAGCGGTGGCCGTTCTTTCACCGGGAATAACGCCCGCTCAGCCGGGGGGTGGCCACATTCAAGTGCTTGACCGCGAAGAGCTCGTTCGCTTGGTCGACGAGCTCCCCAGGAACCCACTGGGGATCGACTCGAGGCCGGAGGGGGTGCGTCTCAGCCTGGGCGGCATCCAGCACAAGCTGGTCCTCACTGACCTCTCTGGGGGGCAGTTCGGTCAGCCGCTGGAAGGAGCTCCGAGTACTTGTCTGCTCAAGCCCGAATTCGGCCAATACGAGGAATTGGTCCAGAACGAGGCGTTCTGTATGAAAGTGGCCACTACTGCTGGGCTCACTGTCGCGCCAACCGAAATCATCGAGGTCGGCTCGCATCAGTGCCTCTACGTCGAGCGGTTTGATCGCACTCGGAACGACCGCGGCCAAATTGTCCGACTGCACCAGGAGGACATGTGCCAGGCAATGGGCATTAGGCCTGCGGCGAAGTACGAAGAGAACGGCGGGCCTTCGGTCGCCGGGATTGTCGAGTTGCTGAGACGACTGCGTGGCCCGTACATGGCTCGGGACATCAACGACTTCGTGCATGCCGTCTTGGTCAACCAACTGCTCGGCAACAGCGATGCTCACGGTAAGAACTTCGCTCTGCTGTACGAGCCCGGGATAGGCGTGCGCCTTGCTCCGCTCTACGACATCGTGTCGACGGCTATCTACCCAGAGGTCACAGAACGGATGGCGATGGCAATCGGAGGGGTCGAGGATCCCGAACGGGTTGATCTTGCAGCCTGGAGGCACCTAGCCGACGAATGCGGTTTTGGAGGGGGTATAGCGCCGCTGGTTCGGAAAAGGGCAGCATGGGTGTTGCGCGCAGCTGAGAGCTGGAGGGACATTGCCGAGAGGGAAGGTTGGCACGGAGCCGTGATCGATGCCATCGTCGACGTCTGTCGTAGACGTGTGTCGCGGCTGCTTGGTGACTAGGCCGGCTTGCGGCCGGAGACGAGCAGGTTGTAGAAGAGCTCGGCCGGCAGGTGGGGCTCGAGCAGGCGGCTGTCGACCTTCTGCAGCGCCATGTAGCTGCTGAAGGCGAAGCGGCGCCAGCCCCAGGAGATCGATTCGGGCTCGGCGCTCGACTCGACCGTGCGCAGTCCCCAGCCCCAGGCGTTGGCGAGCAGCTCCTCGCCGCCGACGTGGCGGTCCTCGAAGCCGGCGTCGCGCAGCAGTCGGCGCAGGTCGGCGGGGGCGAAGGCGTGGACGTCGACCTCGCCCTCGAGCGCGTGGCCATCGGACTGTTCGATCTCGGCGATCGGCACGCGGTTGGGCGCCAACCACCCGCCGCCAGGCGGGGGCGACGAGCAGGCCGACGCGCTTGGGCAGTGCCGCCAGGCGGTCGCCGTAGCGCGAGGGCTCGCCGGCGAAGGCGATCGCGCCGCCGGGCCGCAGCACGCGGCGGAATTCGGCGAAGGCCTTGTCGAGGTCGGGGATGTGGTGGAGGACGGCGTGGCCGAAGACGAGGTCGAAGCTCTCGTCCTCGAAGGGCAGCACCTCGGCCTCGGTCTGGACCGTCTCGACCTCGAGCCCGAGCTCGTCGGCGGTGTTCGGCGAGCCGCTCCAGCATCCCCGGCGAGATGTCGGTCGCGGTCAGGCTCTCGATCACGCCGAGCTGCAGCAGGTTGAGCGAGAAGTAGCCGGTGCCCGAGCCGATCTCCAGGCCGTCGCCGAAACTCGCGCCGTTTGCGAGCCGCCGAGCGCCTTGACCAGCTTCTGGCGCACCTGCTCCTGGCCGGTGGCGCCGAAGTCGATGCCCCACTTGGCGTCGTATTCGTGGGCGGCGGCGTCGTGGTAGCGGGTATTGACGTCCTTGATGTGATCCGCGCGTCGCGGTGGGGGAGGCTGGCATGGCGCGGAACTCTACGCGGATTGGCGTAACGCACGGCGCGCTGGCGGCTCAATACGGTCTCAGCTGCGTGACCCGCGAATACGTCCAGCACAACCAGCCCGAGGGCGTGCCGCCGCTGCCGCTGACCGGCGAGCGCACCCTGCCCGACGTGCCCGAGGAGAACTACTGGTACCGGCGCCACCTAGTCGTCTACGAGTGGATCGCGGCGCGGCTCGGCGGCAAGCGCGTGGTCGACATGGCCTGCGGCGAGGGCTACGGCTCGAACGTGCTCGCCGGCTGCCGCGGCGAGCGTCGTCGGCGTCGACGCCAACCCCGAGGCCCACGAGCACGCCCGCCTGCGCTACGTGCGTCCCAACCTGCGCTTCGAGCGCGACCTGGTCGAAAGCTTCGCCGAGCCCTGCGACGCCGTCGTCTTCCTGCAGACGATCGAGCACGTCCAGGACGCCGGCGCGATCCTCGAGCACTTCCGCTCGATGCTCGAGCCGGGCGGCGTCGCCTACGTCTCGACGCCGAACCTGCTCACCCTGGCCCCACCCGGGGCGGAGAAGTCAGACAACCCCTGGCACGTGCGCGAGTACCGCGCCGCCGAGTTCCGCCAGCTCTGCGAGGCCCACTTCCCGCGGGTCGAGATCTACGGCCTCTTCCACGCCCGCAAGCTGCGCGCCCACGAGCTGGCGCTGAAGCTCGGCTGGGACCGGGTCCACAAGGCGCTGGGCCTGAGCAAGCCCTTCTACGACCGCTTCACGCCCGCGATCGACAGCTCCGACTTTGCAGCCTGAGGCAGGGCGATCTCGACCGCGCGCTCGACTTCCTCGCTGTCTGCCATGGCCCCTGAGGAGAGCGCCGGCGACCTCGCCATCGTCCTGCACTCCCACATGCCCTACGTCGAGGGCTTCGGGACCTACCCCTTCGGCGAGGAGTGGCTGTTCGACGCGGTGATCCGCTCCTACCTGCCGGTGCTGGAGGTGGCCGAGCGGCTGACGATGACGATCACCCCGGTCCTCGCCGACCAGCTCGAGGACGCGGGGGTGCAAGGAGCGGCTGCGGCGCTTCCTCACCGAGTGGCGGATCGCGGCCGCGGCGGCCGACGTCGAGGATGTCGATCGCCGAGTGCCGCGACGCCTGCGTCGCCGAGCACGAGCGCTACAGCCACGCGCTGGAGCTGCTCGACGCGGACGGGGGGGACCCGCTGCGCTCCTTCCAGCGTGCTGCCGACGGAGGGGCGGATCGCGCTCGCCACCTCGGCGGCGACCCACGCCGTGCTGCCGCTCCTGGCGACCCGCGAGGGCCTGCGCCTGCAGCTCGATACCGGCATCCGCTCGCACCGTCGCCGCTTCGGCTGGGACGGCGGCTTCTGGCTGCCCGAGTGCGCCTACGTGCCGGGGCTCGAGTGGCGCCTGGCCGAGCACGGCGTGAGCTGGTTCTGCGTCGACCAGAGTCGCCACCAGCAGTCCGCTCGACGCGCTGGCGCCGGTCGCCACCGAGGCCGGCCCGGTGGCGCTGCCGATCGATTGGGAGGCGATCCAGTGGCTCTGGTCGCTGGAGCGGCTATCCCTCCGACCCGGCCCACGCCCAGTTCGCCGGCGAGTCGCTGCGCGGCGTGCGGATCTGGAAGGTCGGTGGCGGCGGCTATGACCCGGCCGCGGCCGCAGCGGCGGCGCGTCGCCAGGCCGGCGAGTTCCTCGCCGCCGCGGCCGCGCGGCTGCGCGAGTACAGCGCCAGCCGCACGGTCGCCGCGGCCTGCTCGTCTTCGCGATCGACACCGAGCTGCTCGGCCACTGGTGGTCGGAGGGCGCGATCTGGCTGCGCGACGTGCTCGCCGGAGCCGATGCGGCCGGGGTGCGCCTGCTCACCGTGCCCGAGGCGCTCGCCGAGCACGAGCCGGTCGAGCGCCCGCTCCACGCCTCGACCTGGGGCGAGGAGAAGGACCTGCGCACCTGGGACTCGCCGGCGGTCGCCGACCTCGCCTGGGGCGCGCGGCGGCTGGAGCTGCGCCTGCTGCGCGCGCTCTCGCGGCGGGCTGCGCGGCGACGCGGCCAAGCGCGCCGCGCGCGAGCTGCTCGCCGTCCAGTCGAGCGACTGGGCCTTCCTCGACCAGCGCCGCCAGGCCGGCGACTACGCCTACCAGCGAGCCATTTCCCACTCCGAAGCTGCCCTGGAGGCCATAGACTCTCCGGCCATCGCCGACCCGCGCACGCGCGCACTAGCCCCTGACCTGAGCCTCTCGTCGCTGCTGCAGCCGTGACCCGCGTGCTCATCCTCTCCTGGGAGTACCCGCCGCTGATCGAGGGCGGCCTGGCCCGCCACGTGCGCAAGCTCTCCGAGGCGCTGGTCGATCGCGAGGTCGAGGTCCACGTGCTCACCCGCGGCGGCGAGGAGTCACCGGCGGAGGAGCGGCGCGGGGGAGTGACGATCCACCGCATCCGCGAGCCCAAGCGCCCGACCGACCTCGGCGAGTTCGTCGCCTGGGTCGAGCGGATGAACTCCGACATGCTCGCCGCCGGGGTCGAGCTCGGCGACCGCTACAGCTTCGACCTCGTCCACGGCCACGACTGGCTCGTCGCCAACGCCTGCGACCACCTGGCCAAACGCTTCGACGCGCCGCTGGTGACGACGATCCACGCCACCGAGCACGGCCGTCACCAGGGCTGGGTCGACAAGCACCCGCAGACCTACATCCACGGGGTCGAGCGCTGGATCACCAACCGCTCCGACCGCGTGATCGCCTGCTCGCACTACATGCGCGAGCAGATCGCCGACATCTTCGGCGTCGACGAGGAGCGGGTCTCGGTCATCCCCAACGGGATCGACCCCGACGACCTGCAGCCGCAGGACCCCGAGGAGCTGACCCGCCTGCGCGCGGAGTTCGCCGCGCCCGAGGAGAAGCTGGTCCTGCTGATCGGCCGGCTCGTCTACGAGAAGGGCTTCCAGCTCGCGCTCGAGGCGATGCCGCGCCTGATCGAGGAGGTGCCCGGCACGCGCTTCCTGATCGCCGGCTCCGGCACCCACGAGGCCGAGCTGCACAAGCAGGCCGAGGAGCTGGGCCTGATGGAGCACGGCACCTTCCTCGGCTGGATCGGCGACGACGTGCTGCACTCGCTCTACCGGATCGCCGACCTCACCGTGGTCCCCTCGATCTACGAGCCCTTCGGCTTGGTCGCGCTCGAGGCGATGGCCTCAGGCTGCCCCTGCATCGTCGCCGACACCGGTGGCCTGCGCGAGGTCGTCCCGCACGAGGAGGCCGGCCTGCGCTTCCGCGCCCACGACCCCGAAGCGCTGGCCGAGATGGCGATCCGCGTCCTCTCCGACGACGAGCTGGGCCGCAGCCTCGTCGCCGAAGCCTACGAGCACCTGCGCCGCTTCGACTGGGGCGACGTCGCCGAGCAGACCGCCGCGGTCTACGCCGACCTGGTCGGCGCCCAGCTCGACCGCGCCTGAGTCCGCCCAGCCCCGCTTGCCGGGGTCCCGCCGGTTTGAACTTGCCGATCCGGGTGCCGCCCGGGCTCCCAGTCCATGCCGTCGAGCAGCTCGCTCGGCGGAGACTTCAAGCGAGCCAGTCAGCTTGATCAGCGTGTCGACGCGGGCGACGCGCAGGCCACGCTCGAGCTGGCTGATCTCGGTGCGGTGCAGCGAGGCGCGGACGCTGAGCTCCTCCTGTGAGAGGTCGGCGCGCTTGCGAGCAGCGGGCTGAGGTTTTCCCCGAAAGCGGGCAGCGATGTCCATGGAAACGTATTGTCTTCCAGGGAGCGATCATCACCGTCCGCGCGGAGGCTGCATCGCCGCAGGCCAGTCCACAGTTGCTACGGCAGTGAAATCTATCAGATGTCAGACAACAAGCTTCATTTCTGATAAGGTTCTTGCAGGTCGTCTCGAGCAGCGACCGCCGCCTACCATGACTACATGCGAGAGATCGGAGTCCGAGAGTTGAAGGCGAATCTGAGCAGGGTGCTTCGCCAGGTCGGGGAGGGAGAGCGGGTGAGGATCACCCGGCGTGGCCGCCACGTCGCAGATCTCCTGCCGCCCGAAGCCGACCCGGCCGAGGCGCAGATGCGGAAGCTGATCGCCGAAGGACGCGTAACACCGGCCTCCGTGCCGCTCGATCGGAATCCGCCACCCCCCCGCAAGACGGGCCGGTCCGCGTCAGCGGTCATCCTCGCCGAACGAGAAGAAGACCGTTGAGGCTCTATCTGGATGCCAGCGCCCTGGTCAAGCGCTACGTGGACGAGACGGGAAGCGACGCCATCGTTCCGGCGATGAACCTGGCGGACACCTGCTCCATATGTCGCATCGGTTTCGTCGAGACAGTACGAGCCGTCGCCCGCGGGGGCGAGCCCGAGGATCGGGAGCGGGCGGAACGCGACTGGAACGGCTTTCACGTCATCGAGGCCGATCGGATCGTGACGGAACACGCTGCACGGTTGAGCGTCGAAACCGGCCTGCGCACCTTGGATGCCTTGCATCTTGCGGCGGCGTTGAGCCTCCCGACTGAAAGTGTGACCTTCGCGACCTGGGACGTTCGCCTGCATCGCGCCGCCAGCGAGCATGGCCTGCGGACCCTGCCCGCCGCGCTCGGCTGAGCGCGACCGAAGATCCCGGTCGGCTAGCTCGGTGGCTGCAGCGTTGTCCAGGCGCTCGGGTCAGGCTCGACCGGGTCCGGCCAGCGCAGCTGCTCGCGGCGCCTCGCGCATGCGGATGATCCGGGCGGGGATGCCGGCGACGACGGCGTTGGCGGGGACGTCCTTGGTCACGACCGAGTTGGTGCCGACGATCGAGTTGTCGCCGACGCTGACGCCGCGCAGGACGCAGGCGCCGTAGCCGATCCAGACGTTGGAGCCGACGATGACGTCGCGCTTGTAGATGCCCTGCTGGCGGATCGGCCGCTCGACTTCGACCACGCCGTGATCGAAGTCGATGAACATCGCCCGGTCGGCGATCACGCACTGCTGGCCGATCCGCACGTGCTGGTAGGCGGAGATCGTGCACTCCTGGCCCATCACCGTCTTGTCGCCGATCTCGACCCGGCCCTCGTGGCAGCGGATCTTGGTCCCGTCGCCGATCCAGACGAAGCGACCGAAGTCGACCCGGCCCTTGGCGGCGATCTCCAGTTCGAGGCCGCGGCCGAAGAAGACGAGCCCGTTGGTGCGCCAGCGCCGCCCGGCGGCGGTGAAGAAGCGCCGCCGCAGGTAGCGGCCGAGCAGCTGCCCGTATCTACGGTTCAGCATCCCGTTGCGGGAGAGGAAGCGGATCGTGCGAATCACGGCGGCGGGAACTCTAGACTCACCGATCCGTGACCGACGTCGCCAAGACAGCCCCGCTCGCCGAGCGCCTCGTCGCCGGCGACAAGCGCGCCCTGGCCCGGGCGATCACCCTGATCGAGTCCGACGACCCGGCCGGCTGGGAGCTCGTCCGCGAGGTCTACCCGCGCACCGGCAAGGCCCGCATCGTCGGCTTCACCGGCCCGCCCGGCGTCGGCAAGAGCACCCTGATCGGCGCCCTCACCGGCGGAGCTGCGCAAGTCCGAGCGCCAGGTCGCGGTGCTCTCGATCGACCCCTCCAGCCCCTTCACCCACGGCGCCCTGCTCGGCGACCGCATCCGCCTCTCCGACCACTTCCTCGATCCCGGCGTCTTCATCCGCTCGATGGCCTCGCGCGGCGCCCTCGGCGGCCTCTCCGAGGCGGCCCTGCAGGTGGCGCTGGCGATGGACGCCGCCGGCAAGGACGACGTGCTGATCGAGACGGTCGGCGTCGGCCAGGCCGAGATCGACATCGTCGACCACGCCGACACGATCGTGCTCGCGCTGATGCCGGGCTCGGGCGACTCGATCCAGGCGCTGAAGGCGGGCGTGATGGAGATCCCCGACGTGATCGTCGTCAACAAGGCCGACCACCCGATGACCGACACGATGGTGCGCGAGGTGCGCGGCGTGCTGGCGCTCTCGCACGATCCCGCAGGCTGGAAGGTGCCGATCCTGCGCACCGAGGCGGCGCGCGGCGAGGGCGTGGCCGAGCTGGCGGAGGCGATCGACGAGCACCGCGCCCACATCGAGACCGCCGGCACGCTGGACGAGCGGCGCGCCCGCAACCTGCGCAACGAGGTGCTCGGCATCGCCACCTCGCGGATGCGACGCCGCATGGAGACGACCGCCGCCGCCGACCCGGAGACCGCGGAGCTGCTCGAGCGGGTCGTGCGGCGTGAGCTCGACCCGGCCAGCGCCGCCTCCGAGCTGCTCGCGAGGCAGGCCGATGACGATGAGTAACGCCCCGGCTCCGCTGCCCTCGCTGGAGGAGGCGAGGAGCTGGATCGGCCATCAGGTCGATGACGATCGGCGGCACCGCTGTCGGGCCGGGTCCACGGACTCTTCGTCGATGCGACGGGCAGTGCGCCCAACCTGGCTGATCGTCAAGCAGGGCCGCTTCGGCTCGACCCTGGTCGTCGTCCCGCTACGCGACTGCGCCGCGGGGGCCGGGCGGGTCTGGGTCGCCCACGAGCGCGCCAAGATCCGCAGCTGCCCCGGTCGTCGACCCGACCCGGCCGCTGCTGCGCGAGCACGAGCTGACGATCTGCGCCCACTACGGCGTCGGCGAGGGTGTCGGCCGGGCGGCCGAGGTGGTGGGCCGCGACGAGGGCGCTGTCACTTCGCAGCCCGCCTGAACCGTTCGCCGTCGATCTCTCGTAAGCAGGGAGTGGAAAGGTTGAACCGATGGTCTTGCTGATCCTCTTCGGCTTCATCGCGGGCGCGGGTACCGCGCTCTCGCCCTGCGTGCTGCCGGTTCTGCCGATCGCGCTCTCGGCCGGCGCGACCGGAGGAAGGCGGCGCCCGCTTGGAATCGTCGTCGGGCTGGCGGTTTCGTTCACCTTCGCCACCGTCGCCCTGGTCTACGTGATCTCGGCGCTGGGCCTGCCCAACGACCTCCTGCGCAAGCTGGCAATCGCCGTCCTGCTCGCCTTCGGGATCACGCTGATGATCCCGCCGCTGGCGGCCCGGGTCGAGGCGATGATGAGTCGCTTCGCCGGTCGCGCCGGTGTGGCCGGAGGCGGCGGCGACGGCTTCTGGTCGGGGACCGCCGTCGGCGCCAGCCTCGGGCTCGTCTACGCGCCCTGCGCCGGCCCGATCCTGGCCGGCGTGATCACGGTTTCCGCCTCGCAGCCGTTCACCGCCGGCCGCCTCGCCGTGGCGCTCAGCTACGGCATCGGCTCGGCAGTCGTCCTCTACTTCCTGATGCTGGGCGGTAGGCAGCTGACCGCGCCGCTGGCGCGGCGGGGGGCCGGCCTGCAGATCGCGATGGGAGCGGTGATGGTCGTGGTGGCGCTGGCGATGGCTCGTGACTACGACGTCAGGTTCCAGAACGAGATCGCCGGCTCGCTGCCCGGTTTCCTGGTCAACCCGACCGAAGGGCTCGAGGACACCGCGGCGGCGAGGACCGCGCTCAACGACGTGCGTGGCGGATCGGCCCATGGGGTCGGGGCCAAGGCATCGAGCGCCGCCGAAGCCGTCGCTCAGGACTCGCAGGGAGAACAGTCGAAACTGCCCGTGCTCGGCGAGGCCCCCGAATTCATCGGCAACCAGGCGTGGTTCAACACGCCTGGCGGCAGGCCGCTCACCCTGCGCTCGCTGCGCGGCCGCGTCGTCCTCGTCGACTTCTGGACCTACAGCTGCATCAACTGCCTGCGCACGCTGCCCTACCTGACGGCCTGGGACCGGACCTACCGCAAGGACGGCCTGACGATCGTCGGCGTCCACTCGCCCGAGTTTCCCTTCGAGAAGGACGCCGGCAACGTCGAGGAAGCGATCGAGCGCAACGGGATCGATTACCCCGTCGCCCAGGACAACGATCTGGCTACCTGGAGCGCCTACGGCACCCAGTACTGGCCCTCCGAGTACTTCATCGACGCCCAGGGGCGGGTCCGCTTCGCCCACTTCGGCGAGGGCGAATACGACGAGAAGGAGCAGATCATCCGCGAGCTGCTCGCCGAGGCCGGCCGGCCGGTGGCCAAGCACCACTCGGGCGCGCGTGGCATTGAGGCCGCGGCCGGCGTGACCACGCCGGAGACCTACCTCGGCGCGGCCCGCGCCGAACGCTTCACCAACCCGATGCTCTCGCCGGGCTCGCACGATTTCGCCGAGCCGCCGTCGCCTGGTCCGAGTGAATTCGCCTATCGACGGGCGCTGGCGAATCACGCTCGATTCCGCCACCTCCAAGGGCGGCTCGCTGGCGCTCAACTTCGGCGCCCGGCGCGTCTACCTGGTGCTTGGCTCTCCCGGGCAGAGCCGCAGCGTTCGCGTCCTGCTCGACGGCCGCCCGATTCCGCCCGGCCTCGCTGGTTCCGACGTCCACAACGGCGTCGTCGAGGTCAAGGCCCAGCGCCTCTACAACCTGGTCGACCTGCCCCGCGTCGGCAACCACCTGCTCCAGCTAGAACCGGAGGCAGGGGTAACGGGCTATGCCTTCACCTTCGGCTAGGCGGCATCGGGAGTCCCTCCCCAGGAACTCCCGCGAAGCGGCCTGGGGAGGGACTCCCGATGCCGCCGATCTGACCTAACAGCCGAGCTGGCGCGCGATCACCATCTGCTGCACCTCGTCGGTGCCCTCGCCGATGGTGAGGATCTTGGCGTCGCGGTAGAAGCGGCAGACCGGGTACTCCTCGATGAAGCCGTAGCCGCCGTGGATCTGCACCGCCTCCTCGGTGGCGCGCACCGCGAGGCGGCCGGTGATCAGCTTCGCCTGGGCGGCGGTGAGGGTGAACGACTTGCCCGCGTCCTTCTCCAGCGCGGCGCGCCAGGTGAGCAGGCGGGCGGCCTCGATCTGGGCCGAGAGGTCGGCGATCTTGGCCTGGATCGACTGGAATTTGGAGATCGCCTGGCCGAACGCCTGGCGCTCCTTGGCGTAGGCGATCGCCTCGTCGAGGGCGCCCTGGGCGAGGCCGACGCCCATCGCGGCGACGCCGATCCGGCCGCCGTCGAGGATGTGGAGGAAGTTCTTGAAGCCGTCGCCGCGGCGGCCGAGCAGATTGCTCTCGGGCAGGCGGCAGTCCTCGAAGCTGAGCGGCCGCGTGTCGGAGGCGTTCCAGCCCATCTTGCGGTAGGGCTCACCGGCCTCGTAGCCGGGCGTGCCGTTGGGCACGATCAGATTGGAGATCTCCTTGCGCCCGTTCGCCTCGCCGGTGACGGCGGTGATCGAGACGCAGCCGGAGATGTCGGTCCCCGAGTTGGTGATGAACTGCTTGGCCCCGTTGACGACCCATTCGCCGTCCTCGAGCTTGGCGGTCGTCCGCACGTTCCCCGCATCGGACCCGGCCTCCGGCTCGGTCAGCCCAAACGAAGCAAGCCGTTCCCCGGTGCAGAGCCGAGGCAGCCACTCCGACTTCTGCTCGTCGACCCCCAGAGGTAGATCGGCATCGTCCCCAGCGACGTGTGCGCCGCCATCGTGATGCAAACCGAAGAATCGATCCGCGCCAGCTCTTCAACCGCCAGCACGTAAGAGAGCGTGTCCGCGCCGCCCCCGCCGTACTCCTGCGGAAACGGAATCCCCATCAGCCCCAGCCCGCCGAGCTTCGCGACGATCTCGTAGGGAAAGCTCTTGGTCCGGTCCAACTCCTCCGCCACGGGCTTGACCTCCGCCAGCGCGAACTCCCGCACCGTGTCCCGCAGCAGCTTCTGCTCGTCAGTGAGGTCGAAATTCACGGGCGAGCAGCCTATTGCGGTTGTCACGGGTGGCGTGGGGTGCCCCCTCGTCGGACACTCAGCAGCCGCAGGCTGCGTCCGACGAGGGGCACCGCACGCCACGCCAGGCCTACAGCTGCAGGCTCTTGACCTGCAGCAACTCCTCAATCGCATAGCGCCCGTTCTCGCGCCCGTGCCCCGACTGCTTGTAGCCACCGAACGGCGCCAGTGGGTTGAACGCCCCGCCGTTGATCTCGATCTGCCCGGTGCGGATCTTCTTCGCGACCGAGATCGCCCGGTCCTGATCGGCCGACCAGACGCCGCCGGCCAGCCCGTAGTCGGTGTCGTTGGCGATCCGCACCGCGTCGTCCTCGCCGTCGTAGGGCTGGATCGCCAGCACCGGGCCGAAGATCTCCTCCTGGGCGATCGTCATCTCCGGCGTCACCTCGGAGAAGACCGTGGGGCGGACGAAGTAGCCCTTGTCGAGGCCCTCCGGCGCCGCGGCGCCGCCGGTGAGCAGCTTCGCTCCCTCGGCCTCGCCCTTCTCGATGTAGCCGCGCACGCGCTCGCGCTGGGTCTCGGAGACCAGCGGGCCGAGCCGGGTCGAGTCCTCGAAGGGGTCGCCGGGGGTGAAGCTCTCCGCCGCCTGCGCGGCGATCTGCTCGGCTTCGGCCAGCTTCTCGCGCGGCACCAGCATCCGGGTCAGGGCGCTGCAGGTCTGGCCCGAGTTGAGGTAGCACTTGCCGACCCCGTCGGGCACGGCCCTGCTCAGGTCGGCGTCGTCGAGGATCACGTTCGGCGACTTGCCGCCGAGCTCCATCGCGACCGGCTTCACCGTCGCCGAGGCGAGCTCGGAGACGCGGCGGCCGGCCCGGGTCGAGCCGGTGAAGGAGACCATGTCGACGCCGGGGTGGCCGGCGATCGCCTCGCCGACGACCGGGCCGGTGCCGGTGACGAGGTTGAAGACGCCGGCGGGGAGGCCGGCGGCCTCGATCACCTCGGCGAGGATGAAGGCGTTGAGCGGCACGATCTCGCTCGGCTTGAGCACCACGGTGCAGCCGGCGGCGAGGGCGGGGGCGACCTTGCAGGCGATCTGGTTGAGCGGGTAGTTCCAGGGCGTGATCGCGCCGAGCACGCCGACCGGCTCGCGCAGCACCCGCGAGTTGCCGATCTCCTCCTCCCAGCGAACTTCCTCCATCAGCTTCGGCATCGCCCCGAACTGGGCGATCGGCAGGCCGGCCTGGATCATCTTGCTCAGCGTCAGCGGCATGCCGAGCTCCTGGGAGATCGTCGCCGCGATCTCATCCACGCGCTCGGCGAGGCCGGCGGAGATCGCGCTCATGTAGCCGGCGCGCTCCTCGCGCGAGGTCTGCGACCAAGACTCGAAGGCGTCGCGCGCGGCGACCACGGCCCGGTCGGCGTCGGCGCTCGTGCAGGCGGGGATCGACCCCATCGTCTCCTCGGTGGTCGAGTTGACGACCTCGAGCGAGTCCGGAGCGCCTCCGGCTCGACCCACTCGCCGCCGATGAAGACCTTGTCGCGCACCTGAACCTCCGCCGCCGTTGCCATTTCGTCTCTCCTTAGCTGTCTGGCCGAGCAGCCAACGCTACCGCCCAGCACGAACTGCATCAACTTCTCTGTCCACTAGATGGAGAAGTTGATGCAGTTCGAGGTTCAGGCGGCCGACTCGAGTGCCACGGGGAGGCCCGGGCCGGGGACGGCGCGGGCGTCGCGGGCGTGCAGGACCTTGCCGCAGCTCTCGCAGATGCCGCGGTCGCTGACCGCGCCGCCGCACTCCTTGTGGACGATCAGCATCGGCGGGCCGTCGGGGCCGGGGGAGTGGCGGTCGCCCCAGTTGAGCAGCGCGATCAGGGCCGGCCAGAGGTCGAGCCCCTTCTCGGTGAGGAAGTACTCGTAGCGCTCCGGGTTGCGCTGGTAGGCACGGCGCTCGAGGATGTCCTCCTCGATCAGGCGCTGCAGGCGGGACGGAGAGCACGTTGCGGGCGACGCCGAGGGCCTTCTGCAGCTGGTCGAAGCGGCGGTGCCCGTTCATCACGTCGCGCACGATCAGCAGCGACCAGCGCTCGCCGACGACTTCCAGCGACCTGGCGATCGAGCAGATCTGGCCCGGATAGTCGTTGCGCAGCACAGAGTGATCTTCGCACACTGGGTTGCGTCAAGCAACTAACTGGTCTAGGGTCCGGAGATGCAGGAGTTGCTTGAAGCAACTCACGACGAGCCCCAATGGAGGCACTGCCATGAGGTTGATCCCGAGACATAGGCATCATCAGCGCTCAAAGGCTCCGCGAATCTCGATCAGCCAGGCCGAGATCACCGCCGACCTGGTCTACCCGGCGAGCCCGCGCTCGGCCCGCGAGCGCGGTCACGCCCAGCGCCCGCAGGGCGGGCCGTTGAGCGCCGAGGGGCGTCGTCCGGCGCCGGAGGCGGACCGCGCGTCGAGGCGGCGCTCGCCTTCGCCGAGTCAAGCCCGAGATCACGCGCAGGCGCACGCTCGTCTGGCAGGACCCGGTGCCGACCGCGGCGGCCGGGGCGACGATGACCGGCATGGAGTACATGGACGGCGATCGTCGCCGGCACGATGCCGCCACCGCCGATCGCGGTGACGATGCGGATGCGCCCGATCGAGCTCGGCGAGGGCCGCGCCGTCTTCGAGGGCGAACCGGGCGAGGAGCACTACAACCCGATCGGCGTCGTCCACGGCGGCTACGCCGCGACCCTGCTCGACTCGGCCCTCGGCTGTGCCGTCCACACGACCCTTCCAGCCGGCGTCGGCTACACCTCGCTCGGCCTCGAGGCCAAGTACGTGCGCCCGATCACCCGCGACACCGGCCGCGTCCTCTGCGAGGCCAACGTCCTCTACCGCGGCCGCCGCCAGGCGACCGCCGAGGCCAACCTCACCGCGGCCGACAGCGGCAAGCTGCTCGCCCACGGCATCGCCACCTGCATGATCCTCAGCGGCTGAACGAGCCGCGGCGCGATCAGGCGGCGTAGCGATGCGAGCGAGGCCGGTGAGCAGGCGGACGCCGTAGCCGCTGGCGTCGTTGCCGGTGTAGGCGCGGCCGACGTCCCAGGCGGTGCCGGCGATGTCGAGGTGGGCCCAGGGTGTCTCGCCGACGAATTCCTCGAGGAAGCCGGCGGCGGAGATCGTGCCCGCCTTGCGCTTGGCCGCCGCGTTGGTGAGGTCGGCGACCGTTCCCTTCATCAGCGCCTTGTACTCGGGGTGGAGGGGGAGTCGCCAGACCAGCTCGCCGGTCTCGCGGCCGACCTGCCTCGACCTCGCCGGCCAGCTCGTCGTCGTTGCTGATCACCGCGGCGTAGGTCGAACCCAGGGCGATCATCACCGCGCCGGTCAGGGTGGCGATGTCGACGACGCGGTCGGCTCCCTGCTCGATCGCGTAGGCGAGCGCGTCGGCGAGGATCAGGCGCCCCTCGGCGTCGGTGTTGTTGATCTCGACCGTCTTGCCGTTGTACTGGGTGATGATGTCGCCGGGCTTGATCGCGGTTCCCGAGGGCATGTTCTCGGTCGAGGGGATCGACCGCGATCAGGTTGAGCGGCAGGCCCAGCTCGGCGATCGCGCCGACCGTCTCCAGCACCGCGGCCGCGCCCGACATGTCCATCTTCATCTCGTGCATGCCGCCGGGCGTCTTCAGCGAGATGCCGCCGGTGTCGAAGGTGACGCCCTTGCCGACCAGGCCGAGCGTCTCGCCCGAGCCGCCGCCGTCGTAGCGCAGCACGATCAGCTTGGGCTCCTCGGCGCTGCCCTGGCTGACCGCGACCAGGCCGCCCATCTCCTTGGCGGCGATCTCCTCGCGGCCGAAGCACCTCGACGCTGAGCGGCCGTGAGCGGCGGCGATCTCCGCGGCGCGGCTGGCCAGATAGGAAGGGGTGGCGACGTTGGACGGCAGGCTCTGCAGGTCGCGGGCGCGGTTCTGCGCCTCGGCGCAGACGCGGGCGGCCTCGGCGCCGCCCTCGGCGACCTCATCGGGTCCCAGCAGCGTCAGCGAGTCGAGCGACGGTGGCTCTGGATCGTCGGGGTCGGCGCTCTTGAAGCGGTCGAAGCGGTAGGCGCCGAGGATCGTGCCGGTGACGATGCCCTCGGCGAGTGCCTCGCCGTCCTCGTCCTCGGGCAGCGCCCAGGCGAGCGAGGCGCGCACCTAGCTTCGCCGGCCTCTTTGGCGACCAGGGCGGCGGCGATGCGCATCCGCTCGGCGTCGAGGTCCTCGCGCTTGCCCAGGCCGGCAACCAGCACGCGGGCCGGCTGTTCGGGATGGATCATGCGTCAGCTTCTTGAAGCCGCCCTTGGCGTCGGCCGCGCCGCGGGCGGAGGCGAGCTCGCCGGGCAGCTCCTCGCCCTCGCAGAGGCCGATCGCGACGAGGTCGGCGTCGACCGCGGCGATCTCGCTCTGGCTGACGGAGACCTTCATCGAGCTCGCGAGTCTATGACGTTGCGCACGGCGGCTGACATAGCCTCCCGCTATCGTCCCAGGTGTGGGCCAGGCGGCCCTGATCGAGCCGAGACCCGGCATAAACACTCAGAGAAAGGCAGCCATGCCCAGCACAGTCATCCTCAGTACTGCACGCACGCCCTTCGGCAAGATGGGCGGCACCCTCTCCTCCCTCGACGCCACCGACCTCGGCGGCCACGCGATCACGGCAGCGCTGGAGCGCTCCGGCGTCGCCCCCGAGCAGGTCCAGCAGGTCGTCTTCGGCCAGGTCCTGCAGGCCGGCCAGGGCCAGATCCCCTCGCGCCAGGCCCAGATCAAGGGCGGCATCCCCAAGGAGGTGCCCTCGGAGACGATCAACAAGGTCTGCGCCTCGGGCATGCGCTCGCTCGGCATCGCCGACATGGCGATCCGCGCCGGCGACACCGACGTCGCCGTCACCGGCGGCATGGAGTCGATGAGCCAGGCCCCGCACCTGCTGCCGGGCGCCCGCTTCGGCTACCGCATGGGCCACGTCGAGACGATCGACGCGATGGTCCACGACGGCCTCACCAACCCCTTCACCGAAAAGCAGATGATCAACGAGGCGAGCGAGGTCTCCAACGAGCTGGAGATCACCCGCGCCGACATGGACCGCTTCGCCGAGCGCTCGCACCGGCTCGCCGCCGAGGCGACCGACGCCGGCCGCCTCGCCGACGAGATCGCCGGCGTCACGGTCAAGTCGCGCAAGGGCGAGCACACGATCGAGTCCGACGAGGCGATTCGCGCCGAGACCACGGTCGAGACCCTCGCCGGCCTGCGCGCGATCGGCGGCGATGACGCCACCCACACCGCCGGCAACGCCCCCGGCGTCAACGACGGCGCCGGCGCGATCGTCGTCGCCTCCGAAGAGTGGGCGGAAAAGGAAGGCCGCACGCCGCTGGCCCGCGTGCTCGCCTACGGCACCGTCGCCGACGACTTCCCCTACCTGGCGAAAACTCCGGCCAACGCCGCCAAGCAGGCGCTGGAGAAGATCGGCAAGAGCGCCCGAGGACGTCGACCTCTGGGAGATCAACGAGGCCTTCGCCTCGGTCGCGCTCAACTCGATGCGGATGCTCGACGTCGAGGAAGACAACGTCAACGTCAACGGCGGCGCGATCGCGCTCGGTCACCCGATCGGCGCCTCCGGCGCCCGCATCGTCGGCTCGCTCGTCCACGAGCTGGGACGGCGCGGCGGCGGCATCGGCGTCGCCGCTATCTGCAGCGGCGGCGGTCAGGGTGACGCGATCGTGATCGAGGTCGCCGGCAAGTAGTCCGGTGGGCCGCGCCGCGGCGTTCTTCGACCTGGACAAGACCCTGATGGCAGGGTCGATCGGGGATGCAGTTCGCCCGCGTCGCGGCTCGTCACAAGCTGGTCAGCCGCCGCCAGCTGGCCAGCTGGGGCTTCGAGCACCTGCAGTACCGCCTGCGCGGGACCACTGACGAGCGCACGCGCGAGGTGTTGAAAGCCGCCCGCGAACTGATCGCCGGGGTGCCGGCGCGCAGCTTCGAGCGGATGAACCCTGAGGTGATGGCGGCGATCCTGCCGCGCGTCTACCCGCAGATGCTCGACGAGGTCTACGCCCACCAGGACGCCGGCCGGCCGACCTTCATCGTCAGCGCCGCCGGCAGCGGCGTGGTCGAGCCGCTGGCAACCGTGCTCGGCATGGACGGTGGGGTGGGCACCCGTTACGAAGTCGGCGAGGACGGCGCCCTCACCGGCCGCTTCGACGGCCCCTTCGTCTACGGCGAGGGCAAGGTCGAGGCGATGCAGGCCTACGCCGCCGAGCACGACATCGACCTCGCCGCCTCCTACGCCTACTCCGACTCGGTCTCCGACCTGCCGATGCTGCGCGCCGTCGGCAACCCGGTGGTTGTCAATCCCGACCCGCCACTGGCCGAGATCGCCCGCGACGAGGGTTGGCAGACGCTGCGCTTCGAGCGCCTCGGCCGGCGCCTGGTCGCGATCGCGGTCACCCTGCTGGCGACCGTCGCCGGCTTCGGCGGCTCGCGCATCGCCGCGCGCCGCAAGCAGCCGCCCCGCCGCTTCGCGACACGTCGCTGAGGGGGTGGGGCGACTTTTCCGTGTATTTGACGGAAAAGCCGCCCACCGACGACGTTGACCGCACCTAGACTGTGCGCGATGGCGATCGAGCCGCGGGACAAGCCCGAGTACAAGGAGCGCGAGGCGGAGTTCTCGACGATGTCGGGGCAGCCGATCGCGCCGCTCTACGGGCCCGAGCACGCTCCGGAGAACCCGAGGAGACGATCGGGGCGCCGGGCGAGTACCCGTTCACCCGCGGCCCCTACCCCTCGATGTACCGCGGGCGGCTCTGGACGATGCGCCAGTTCGCCGGCTTCGGCACGGTCGAGGAGACCAACGAGCGCTTCCACTACCTGCTCGACCACGGCCAGACCGGCCTCTCCACGGCCTTCGACATGCCGACCCTGATGGGCTACGACTCCGACCATCACCGCAGCCTCGGCGAGGTCGGCCGCGAGGGCGTCGCCGTCGACACGCCTCGACGACATGGAACAGCTCTTCGACGGCATCCCGCTCGGCGGCGTCACCACCTCGATGACGATCAACGCGCCGGCGGCGATCCTGCTCGCCTTCTACGTCCTCGTCGGCGAGCAGCAGGGGGTGCCGCCGGAGAAGCTCGGCGGCACGATCCAGACCGACATCCTCAAGGAGTACATCGCCCAGAAGGAGTGGTGCTTCCCGATCGAGCCGGCGATGCGCCTGGTCACCGACATGATCGAGTGGTGCACCGAGAACATGCCGCGCTGGCACCCGGTCTCGATCTCCGGCTACCACATCCGCGAGGCCGGTTCGACCGCGCAGCAGGAGCTCGCCTTCACGCTCAAGGACGGCTTCACCTACGTCGAGCGGGCGCTCGAGCGCGGCCTCGACGTCGACGACTTCGCCCCGCGCCTCTCCTTCTTCTTCAACGCCCACATCGACTTCTTCGAGGAGATCGCCAAGTACCGGGCGGCGCGCCGGATCTGGGCCCGCGAGATGAAGGAGACCTACGGCGCCAAGCGCGAGGAGTCGATGCGGCTGCGCTTCCACGCCCAGACCGCCGGCGTCTCGCTGACCGCCCAGCAGCCGCTCAACAACGTCGTCCGCACCTCGCTGGAGGCGCTGGCCGCGGTGCTCGGCGGCACCCAGTCGCTGCACACCAACTCCTTCGACGAGGCGCTGGCGCTGCCGACCGAGGAGGCGGTGAAGGTGGCGCTGCGCACCCAGCAGGTGATCGCCTTCGAGTCGGGCGCGCCGAACACGCCCGATCCGCTCGGTGGCTCCTGGTTCGTCGAGAAGCTGACCGACGAGATGGAGGAGGCCGCCTACGGCTACTTCGCCCGCATCGACGAGCTGGGGGGGATGGTCGAGGCGATCCGTCGCAACTTCCCCCAGCGCGAGATCGCCGACGCCGCCTTCACCTACCAGCGCGAGCTGGACGAGCGCAAGCGCATCGTCGTCGGCGTCAACGACTTCATCCAGGAGGACGAAGAGCCGACGCCGATCCTGCGCATCGACCCGGCGCTGGAACGCAAGCAGACCGATCGCCTCGCCGCGACGCGGGCGAAGCGCGACTCCGCCGCCGTCGAGAGCGCGCTCGCCGAGCTGAAGCGGGCGGCCGCGACCGAGGAGAACCTGATGCCGCCGATCATCGCCGCCGCCCGCGCCCGCGCCAGCGAGGGCGAGATGATCGCGGCGATGCAGGAGGTCTTCGGGACGTACACGGAGTCGCCGGTCTTCTAAGTCGAGGTCGCTGGCGAATCCAGCCGAGCGCTAGAGATCGCTTTAGGCCCTCAGCAACCCCCTGATCGCTTCGTCAAAGACATTGGGTTCTTCGAGGGAGAAGTGGCGAAGGGGGTCGGCCTCTCCACCCGTCGGTCCGATCAAAAACGAAGGGGTGCTGCGCATTTCCTTGGTCGCAGCCATCGTTTCGTCGGATTCGATCGTCCCGGCCCAGCCGTCGGTTTCGCGATCTTCTGCCCAAAGCAGCAGGCTCAAGCCCGCTTGTTTGGCGATCCCTTCGAGGAAGTCGTCGTCCGCGTAGCGAGTGAACTCGGGGCGTTGTTCTCGGTAGAAGAGGTTGATGAAGGTCCACATCTTCCGTTGGCGCCCAGCCGCCAGCGCCGCTATTTGCTGCCCTAGGAATTCGGAGCTGTCGGGGGTGTCGGTTTTTAATGAGCGGAACAGGATGCGCAGCTTGCCGTCGCGGACCCAGTGGCGAATCAGGAAGGGCAGAGCTCCAAGCATCACCTGACGGGACATCTTGCACTGCAGATCGCCGAAGAACTGGAGCGTCACCGGTGCCTTCGGGTTCCCCAAGGCGGCGCCGTGTTGTGGGATTCCGGCGAGCAGGGCCTCTGTGTGCTTGATCGCCCTCGCCTGCTGTGGCGAGGTGTCTGCCCCGCCGGTGGGTGAGTCGTAGCTGGTGAGTACGAGGACGAGCAGACCCACCACGACAAGTGCAAGCGCCAAAGGTAGGTAATTCAACTTGTCTTCCTTAAACCCTTGCATTTTCCCGACCCTACCGCGATACTGCCCGAATGGTCAAGGATTCTTACTTATACGGATCCAGGCTGATCCCATGACCCTGTGGGCCAGAGCACTCGCCGTCTGCCTCCTGGCCCTCCTCGCCTCACTCGCCCTCGCCGCCACCTACGCCCTCGCCTGTCCGTACTTCCCACCGATCGGCCAGCAAGAGACGCTCGGCGGCGGGAACAAGGCTGCCCCGGGTCTGACTAACTGCAAAACAGGCGCGCCGGTCGACTGCGCCAGCGGCAACCAGTCTGAGGAACAGACCGATCACGCCCTTGGCGGCCGCGGCCCCGCCCTGCACCTCACCCGCACCTACAACTCCCAGGTTGCCAGCGAAGCCAAAGAAGCCGGCCCCTGGGGCTACGGCTGGTCGGGTCCCTACAGCTCCCACCTGGAATTCAACAAAGAATCCGGCGCGGTTACCGTCGTGCAGGAAAACGGCGCCACTGCTTTCTTTGCCCTGGAAGGCGGCAATTACGTACCCAGCGCCTGGATCCAGGCCACCCTGGTCAAATCGGGAACCGAATACGTCTTCACCCTGCCCGACCAGGAAAAACTCAGGTTCAACTCCGAAGGCAAGCTGATCGAACAAGCGGACCGCAACGGCAACGCGATCTACATTGAATACTTCGGGGGCAAGCTGTTCTGGGTCGAAGACGCCGCCGAACGGTTCCTGAGCTTCAGCTACACGGGAAGCCAGGTGAGCAGCGTCGAAGACCCGATGGGCCACAAAGTCAAATACGCCTATGAATCGGGCAACCTCACCTCGGTGACGCTGCCGGGGGAAGAAAGCGCGCGCTGGAAATTCAAATACGACGCCTCCCACCAGATGACCGAAATGACCGATGGACGCGGCGGCATCACCAAAACCGAATACGACGAAAAACGCCGGGTCAAAAAACAGACCGACCCGATGGAACGGGTGCTCAAATTCGCCTACGGCGAATCCGGCGGCTTCAAGACGACGACGATCACCGAGCCAAACGGATCGACCACCTTCGAGAAATTCAATGAGGCCGGCGAGCCGCTGGAAGTGATCAAGGACAGCACGGGGCTCAAACGGAAAACGACCTATGAATACACCGCCGCCTATCAGCGCAAGAAAGCCACCGACGCCCTCGGCCACTCGACGACCTATGAATACAGCATCGCTGGCGACCTCACGCTGGAAAAAGACGCCGAAGGCAACGAAACGAAATGGACCTACAACTCGACCCACGACGTCTTGACCGAAACCACGCCCTTGGGCGAGAAAACGACCTACAAACGCGACGGCAGCGGCAATGTGGAAGCGATCGAACGCCCCGCGCCCGGCGAAACGACCCAGAAAACGACCTTCAAACACAACGAATTCGGCGACCTGACGTCCGCGACCGACCCGCTCGGGCGCGAAACCAAATTCGAATACGACGCCTACGGCAACCTCAAAGCCGATATCAACCCCGCAGGCGACAAGACGACCTCGACCTTCAACGAAGACGGCCGGCAGCTGACCGCCGTCAGCCCCCGCGGCAACGAAGAAGGCGCCAAAGCCTCCGAATTCGAAATGAAAACCGAACGCGATGCTCAAGGCCGCCCGATCAAGGTCACCGACCCGCTCGGCCGCGAAACCAAATTCGCCTACGACAAAAACGGCAACCTCGAATCGCTGACCAACGCTCTGAGCCAGACCACCAAATACGTCTATGACGCCAACGACGAGCGCACCGAAGTCAAAGCAGGCAACGGCGATACGAGCAAAATCGCCTACGACAGCATGGGCCAGGTCAAAAGCCGCACCGACGGCAACGGCTACACGACCAAATATGAACACGACGCGCTCGGGCAGCTGACCGAAACGATCGACCCGCTGGAACGCAAAACGAAACAGGAATACGACGCCGCCGGCAACCTGAAAAAAAGCGAGGACGCCCTCGGCCGCACGATCGCCTACGCCTACACCACCGCCGACCGGCTCAATGAAGTCAACTACTCCGAAGCCGCCACCGCCGACATCACCTACAAATACGACAAAGACGGCAACATCGTCGAAATGACCGACGGCACGGGAACGACGAAAAAGACCTACGACCAGCTCAGCCGTCTGACCGAAGTGGTCAATGGCAAAAAAGAAGTCGTCAAATACAAATACGACCTCGGAAACCAGCAGACCGAACTCGTCTATCCCAACGGCGAAACAGTCAAACGCGTCTTCGATAAAGCCGGGCGCTTGGAAAAGGTCACCGACTGGCTCGGCAAAGAAACCACCTTCGTCTACAACCGCGACTCACAGGTCAAAGCGACGACCTTCCCCGCCGAAACCACCAACGTCGACGAATACGCCTACGACAAAGCGGGCCAGCTGACCGAAGTATCGATGAAGAAGAAAGCCGAAGTCCTGGCGTCGATGACCTATACGCGCGACAAAATCGGGCAGATCGAAAAAGCTGTCGAGAAAGGCTTTCCCGCAGTTCCCGAATACAAATACGAATACGACGCCGCCAACCGGCTGACCAAAAGCAACGGCACGCTTTTCGAATACGACGCCGCCAACAACATCAAGAAAATTTCCCCAACGACCTACACGTATGACAAAGCCAGCCAGATCGCGACGGCTAGCAACGCGACCTTCGAATTCAACAAAGTTGGTCAGCGGGTCAAAGAAACGCCCACGGGCGGATCGGCCACCACCTATTCATATGATCAAGCGGGGAACCTGGTCACAAGCAAAAGCCCGGAAGTCGAAAACACCTTCAAATACGACGGGACCGGCCTGCGGAGCACCGAAACCAAGGGTGGCTCAACCTATCCGATGGTCTGGGACTCCATGGCGGGGCTGCCTCTGTTGCTTCGCGGCGGGCAGGACTACTTCGTCTACGGTCCTGACGGCCTGCCGTTCGAGCAGATCACCGCGGGCTCAGGGACCTATCTACACCACGACCAACTCGGGTCAACCCGCGTTCTGACCAATTCAAAAGGGGAAGTCGGCGGGACATATAGATATGGCCCCAACGGCGCGTTCTGGGAACACACCGGAACAGCGGGAACTCTAATGGGCTTTGCCGGCCAGTATCGCATGCACACCGGCAACCAGCTGATCTACCTTCGGGCTCGTACCTACGATCCGGTGACGGCGCAGTTCCTTACTCCTGATCCGCTGGCCGGTCTTTCAGGGGAAACGTATGCGTATGCGGCCGGGAATCCGGTCAACATCACGGATGCTACGGGCCTTTATGCCGATGGATGCGGCTGTCCGGTCCCGCCATGTCCTGACAATCCAATACAGCCAGAGCCTACAGACCACACGACTGCCCCAGCAGCAAAGAACCCACTGGAGGAGCGATGGACCATCGGTCCTGCGCCTCCAGAGCCTAGTACCGCCCAAAAGATCCAAAAGGCTCTTCACGAGTGGAGCGGCTATGCACTAATTCTAATGACCATTCTAGATGGTGGAGAGACTGCGCCTCTCCTTGGAGCCATGGAGGGAGTTGGAGAGGCGGAGGAGATCTCGTTTTTCGAGCAGAACCTGAAGCACATATTTGAGGCTCGGGAGGGCCATATTATTGATACCCCGGGGAATCGAGCGCTCTTGCAAGCAACTTTTAGGCGTGAGTTCAGCGTTGGAACGAATGAGTGGGGGGTTGAGACCTTTCAAAGAATGCTGCCGGACGGTACGCAGGCGTGGATAAATGTGCTCAATGGGCAAATTAGAAATGGAGGCGTAAACCTCATTCCAAGGTAGACTTAGCGCATGCCAGAACACTCGCGGGAACCAATGAAATTGGAAGATCTTGAAGCTGTCGAGCTCAATGCTGGAGAGGCCTTCTTGGCGCTCGGGATGTTTTTGAAACGATATGCTGAGCGTGTCGCTCTCGAACCCGCACTTGCGTTGCTTTGTACGGATGTGCAGGTTCGCTCAGACAAAATGTCTAACGATCCCGCTGTGCTAGCGGATTGGGCAGAGTGTGTGCGGACGGTGCTTCGTGAGGAATGTTGAAGACGACGCGCTTACGGGGTCGATCTGGCGGGGCTGTTTCTGCGAGGTGTCTTCTTCCTTCCCAGTGGGACGCCAGATTCAGATGGGGTAGGCGTCTCTCACTTCTCCTGCTTCATCCAGGAGGACGAAGAGCCGACCCCGATCCTGCGCATCGACCCGGCGCTCGAACGCAAGTAGACCGATCGCCTCGCCGCGACGAAGGCAAAGCGCGACTCTGCGGCCGTCGCCAGCGCCCTCACCGAGCTGAAGCGGGCGCCCGCAGCGGAGGAGAACCTGATGCCGCCGATCATCGCCCCCGCCCCCGCCCCCGCCCCCGCCCCCGCCAGCGAGGGCGAGATGATCGCGGCGATGCAGGAGGTCTTCGGCACCTACACGAGTCGCTGGTGTCTAATCACTGCGATGGGACGCGCGGGGAAAACGATGCTGCTCATGCTCACGGCCCTGGTCTTCCAGTCGGCGACAGCGCTCGGCGTGGACGGCGACGGAGAAACGACGTTCACGGTCCCTCTTCAGGCCAACCACGGCCTCTCCGCCAAGCTCGAAGCCGACGACGACGAAATCGAGTTGACGGTGAGCAGGAAAGGGCAGCAAGCCGTCTATGCCGCACCGGGAAAGGTGAGCCCAGAGGGGATCACGGTGAAATATTGGCGGCCTTGGCGAATTCGTCGTCAATTATCAGCCATTTCGCACGCTTGAGACGCACGGACCGAATCGCCATTGTGAAGGGGAACCCGCGACGACGACGGAAGGCTACTTTCGAGGCACGATGCGCTTTCGCGGCGAAGGCGGTTAGGTCCGGATCGAGGCCAGCAGGGTGAAGGGGACGCTGGTCCTCCATCCCGAATGGAGCTGCGACTACGGTAGGGCCAGGGCGAGCCGGATGCTTGCGAGAACGGCGAGCCAGGAAGCGACCCTGGGCGCATACTCACGCCGCGATGCGATCCGATTCGGAGTGTTCGGCTCACGGGGAGAAGACGAACGTCCCCAGGCCTTCTTTTTCGCCGTCAATCAGGAGGTCCGGGAAAAGGTCGCCATCACCCGCTTCGCCTACACCGGCACCCGCACCGCCGGCTTCAAGTTCGACAACCGTCGCGGTTCCGCCTTCGTTGACCCAGCCGCGCCTTTCGCCGGCTTTGCCCGCTATTTGCGTCGACCCGACGCCGCCGATTCCTGGAAGGGCCCCCTGACGGTGCCGCTGCTGGGTCTCGGCCGCGTCCATCTTGCCGGCCCGGGCTTCCATGCCCGAATGGTGCCGCGGCTGCCTGAATTCGAGTAACCGCGGGGACCGCTGGTTTGGGCTCAGCGCTAGTGTTCCCGGCGCAATGGAGGCCGCAACCGCCCGCAAGATCCGCGTCGTCGTCGCCAAGCCCGGCTTGGACGGCCACGACCGCGGCGCCAAGATCATCGCCCGCGCCCTGCGCGACGCCGGCATGGAGGTGATCTACACCGGGTTGCACCAGACGCCGGAGCAGATCGCCGAGACGGTGATCCAGGAGGACGCCGACGCGGTCGGCCTCTCGATCCTCTCCGGCGCCCACATGACGCTGGTGCCGAAGGTGGTCGAGCTGCTTGCCGCGCAGGGTGTCGATGACGTCCTGGTCACGGTCGGCGGCACGATCCCGGCCGAGGACATCCCCGAGCTGAAGAAGCTCGGCGTTGCCGAGGTCTTCACGCCCGGGGCCGGAACCGACGACATCGTCGACTTCATTCGCGACAACGCTTCCGAGCGCGACGACGTCTAATAGTCGGCTGCAGGCCGGGAAACGGCTTGGCGCCGCGCCCGCTAACCTCCCGCCGCGCTACGTATAGATAGACTGATTGACTGGTCAGTCAACCAACTTGAGAACACAGCAGAACACAGCCAAGGAGGCTTGAACTTGAAGATCTGCGTCCTGGTCAAGGAGGTTCCGGACGCCGCCGTTCAGAAGCGCATCGACTCCAACACGATGCGCCTGGACCGCAGCGGCGAGAAGAACCTGAACCCCTTCGACACACATGCCATCGAGGCCGCCATGCAGATCAAGGAGGGCGGCGCGATCCCGGTCGAGGAGGTCGTCGCGGTGACGATGGGCCCCGACTCCGCCGTCCGCGCCCTGCACAAGGCGGTCGCGCTCGGAGCGGATCGCTCCGTGCACCTCTCCGACGACGCGCTCAGCCGGCTCCGACGTCTGCGCCACCGGCTACTCGCTGGCCAAGGTGCTCGAGTCCGAGAGCCCGGACCTGGTCCTGCTCGGCCAGCAGTCCGATGACGGCGAGTGCTACACGATCGGCGCCGTCGTCGCCGACCACCTGAAGATGCCCTCGCTGACCCAGGTGATCAAGATCGACGTCACCGACGGCAAGCTGCGCTGCGAGCGCCAGGCCGAGTACGGCTACGACACGGTCGAGATCGAGCTGCCCGCCGTGATCAGCGTCGGCGACGCGATCAACGAGCCCCGCTACCCGAGCCTGAAGGCGATCATGGGCGCCAAGAAGAAGCCCCTCGACGCCAAGGCAACCGGCGACGTCGGCATCGAAGCCGGCATGGTCGGCGACCGGCGGCTCCAAGACATCGGTCCTGGCTCTCAACCCGCCGCCCGCAAAGCAGGCCGGCGAGATCATCGAGGACGAGGACACCAACGAGACGGTCGAAAAGATCGTCGCTTGGCTCGACGAGAGGAAGCTGATCTAGATGGCAGGCATCCTGATCTACGCCCTCCACGACGACGAGGGCAACTTCAACAAGAACTCGCTCGGAGCGATCTCCGAGGCGGCCAAGCTGGCCGGCGAAATCGGTGGCGAGGCTGCCGCGCTGGTCGTCGGCGACATCGCCGACGACGCCTGCGCTTCGCTCGGCAACTGGGGTGCGGCCAAGGTCTACCGGGCCAAGGACGTGCCCGAGGGCCTCGCCCAGCCGATCATCGACGCGATGGCCAAGGTGATCCAGGACGAGGGCATCAGCTACGCCCTCTTCGGCGGCGGCCTGCTCGGCTTCGAGATCGGCGCCGGCCTCACCGCTCGCCTCAATGCCGGCGTGACGATGGAGGTCACCGAGGTCAAGGTGCAGGACGGCAAGCTCGTGGTCGAGCGGCCGATCCTGCAGGACTCTCAGATCGCCGACGTCGGCTACGTCTCGGAGCCCGGCATCATCATCGGCCGCCTCAACGCCTTCGACGCCAAGGAGAGCGGCGGCACGGCCGAGGTCGTCGACGTCCAGGTCGAGCTCTCGCCCTGGTCTTCCAAGGCCAAGCTGGTCCAGCGCGGCGAGCAGCGCGGCGCCGACGTCAACATCGAGGACGCAGAGATCCTCGTCGGTGGCGGTCGCGGCCTCGGTGCCGCTGAGGGCTTCAAGCAGTGCGAGGAACTGGCAGAGGCGATGGGCGGGGCGGTTGCCGCCACCCGCGCCGTGGTCGACGCCGGCTGGTACCCCTACGCGGCCCAGATCGGCCAGACCGGCAAGACGGTCGCGCCGAAGCTCTACCTGGCCGCCGGCATCTCCGGCGCGATCCAGCACAAGGTCGGGATGCAGAGCTCGGAGAACATCCTCGCGATCAACAAGGACCAGAACGCGCCGATCTTCGAGTTCTCGGATCTCGGCGTGGTGGGCGACCTGCACAAGATCGTCCCCAAGCTGACCGAGGCGATCAAGGCCAAGAAGGGCGGCTGACGTTTTCCCGGGGGGCTTCGGCTCCCCGGGTGCCGTTCGTTCACCTGACGACGATTGGAGCATGCGATGCCGGCTGTAGCACCAAGTGAGTTCCCGCCGCCGTTCGACCCGGCCGACGTGATCGGCCCGCCGACCGATGCCGAGGACGAGCGCATCGAGGTCGGCATCGCGATCGTCGGGGGTGGGCCCGCCGGGCTCGCCTGCGCCAACAAGATCATGCAGCTGCTCGAGCACGAGCCGGAGCTGACCGAGAAGCTCGGCGAAGTCCCGGTCGCCGTGATCGAGAAGGGCAAGGTCGCCGGAGCGCACCTGCTCTCCGGGGCCAACATGAAGCCCTCGGCGATGGAAGAGCTCTTCCCCGACCTGCCCAAGGAGGAGTGGCCGGTCTTCCAGGAGGTGACCAAGGACGCGGTCTACCTGCTGACCTCGAAGGCGGCGCTGCCGCTGAAGCCGATGCCGCCGAACTTCCGCAACCACGGCAACTACGTCACCTCGGTCTCGAAGCTGGGCCGCTTCCTCTCCGACAAAGCCGAGGAAGCCGGCGTCTACATCCTCTCCGAGACCGCTGCGACCAAGCTGCTCGTCGAAGATCGCGTGGTTCAGGGGCATCCGCTCCGGCGACCGCGGCCGCGGCAAAGAGGGCGAAGAGCTGGGCAACTTCGAGCCCGGCTCCGACGTCGTCGCCAAGGCGACGGTCCTCGCCGAGGGCACGGTCGGCCACCTCACCTACGCCGCCTACGACTACTTCGACATGCACGGCGCCGACCCGATGCGCTGGGAGCTCGGGGTCAAGGAGGTCTGGGAGGTTCCCAAGCCGCTCGACCGCGTGATCCACACGATGGGCTGGCCACTGCGCAAGTCGCCCCGCTACAACGAGTTCGGCGGCACCTTCATCTACCCGATGGGCGAGGACAAGCTCTGCATCGGCCTCGTCGCCGGCCTCGACTACACCGACGCGACCTTCTCGGTCCACGACGCCCTGCAGCTGATCAAGACCCACCCCTTCATCAAGGACCTGCTCGAGGGCGGCAAACGCGTCGCCTGGGGAGCGAAGACGATCCCCTCCGGCGGCTACTTCGCGATGCCCAAGCGCCTCGCGGTCCCCGGCATGGTGGTTGCAGGCGACGCCGCCAGCATGGTCAACGTGCCGACCCTGAAGGGCGTCCACTACGCGATGCACGCCGGGATGTACGCGGCGGAGACGATCGTCGAGTCGCTCAAGCAGGACTCGGTCAACTTCGAGGCCTACGACGAGAAGGTCCACAAGTCGCTGATCGAGAAGGACCTCTACGAATCGCGCAACATGCGCCAGCCCTTCTCGAAAGGGTTCTTCCTCGGTGGCGCCATGGCCTCGGCGATGACCGTCACCAAAGGCAACTTCCCCGGCGGGCACTGGAAGCAGGAGCACGACTCCGAGGTCGAGATGGAACTGGGCAAGGCGGGCGACATGTACGTCAAGCCCGACAACGAGCTCACCTTCGCCAAGCTCGACTCGGTCTTCCTCTCCGGCAACGCGACCCGCGACGACGCGCCCAACCACGTTCGCATCCAGACCAAGGTGCCGCGCGAGATCGCCCAGACCTGGGTCTCGATGTGTCCCGCCCAGGTCTACGAGATCCCCGACGAGCAGCTCGAGAACGGGGCCGCCGAGGTCGATGTGCACGTCACCGCTTCGAACTGCGTGCAGTGCGGGGCGATCACTGCCAAGGGTGGGCGTCTGACGCTGCCCGAGGGTGGGGACGGGCCGCTTTACCAGGAGACCTGAGGGGCTAGGGGGGTCCGGCGTCGGGGTCACCCCTCGCCGGACGAGCGGCCGGAGGCCGCTCTTGAGTGTCCGTCGAGGGGTGACCCCGACGCCGATCAGCCTCAGGCTGCTGGGCAGGACGCCGGGTTCAAGGGGCCGGCCAGGACGAATACGGCGGCTGGGTTGACCCGCAGGACCGGGACGGCCGCCCGATCGGTAGCAGTCCAGTCGATCTGTGCGGGTGGGAGTGGGGAGCCCGGGTCTTCGGGGGTGATCACGATGGCGTCGAAGCGACCGGCGTCTATTCGTTCGCGCCAGCGGCGGCAGGTTTCGATCTGCGTCAGTGCGCCGCTTGGGCCGGGTTCGCCCAGGTAGCGCACCTCGTTGCTGAGGTCCTCGCCGTAGAAGACGTACTGGCCGTAGGCCGCCGGAGTGCCGACGATCCCGATCCGCATTCCGCGTTGGTCGCGGGCCCAGGTTTGGATCAGCTTCCACTGGTTGGAGGCGCGGAAGCCGGGGTTGTCGAGCGCTGGAGCCAGGTCGGCTCGGTAGCGGTCGTCGAAGTAGTGGCGCTGCAGCGGATACCCGACGACGAAAACGGCCGCCAGCAGCGCTCCGACCACCAGCGCGCGCAGCCCGCCGCGAGGCGCGCCGACGAGCCAGATTGGCGCCAGAACGGCCAGGGCACCGATCGCGATCGCCGCCAGGGGCTGGGTCTGGATCCACTCGTTCGAAGCGATCGAGGCGACCCCGATCAGCAGCGCGTAGAGGGGAACGATCACCCGGCGGGCCATCCAGCGGGTCTCGCAGAGCGGCAGCAGGATCAGGCCGATCGCGATGCCCGGTGCGGCATAGCGCAGGTTGGAGGCGAAGCCGAACGGCCCCCCATCCGGGCCGGAGGCCGAGATCGGGTTGAAGACGTGGGCGATCAGCGTCGCCGCGCCGGCCAGGGCGACGAGGCGAATCATGGGATCGTGGCGGCGACGCAGGCCGAGCACGATGCCCGCCATGGCAGCGAAGAGGGCGACGAACCAGAGCGGGCCGAGGGTTTCGGCGAAGCCGGGGAAGAAGAAGTCGGTCCAGGCGTGCCGGTTTGCGAGGTACTCGGCGATCGAGTGGGCCGGACGCGGGTAGATCGCTTCCTGGTCGGGGCCCGGCAGAGGCCCGGCGTTGAGCCAGGGCAGCGGGTTGCCGGCGTGGACGAGGTTGCGCAGGTACCAGAAGCCACCGGTCGCCGCCAGGCCGCCGAGCCAGATGGCCGCTCGCCGACCGGCGCCGTTCCGCTCGCCGAGGAGGATGAGGCCGACGGTGATCGTCCCGACCGGGACCAGCATCGTCACCTTGGTGCCGACTGCCAATCCCGCGGCCAGGGCCGCGACCGCCAGCGGCCCCCCGGCGACGACGAGCCTCCTCGGCCGTGAGGACCCGCTTTCGCCTCCGTCGGGGAGCAGTCCGTTGAAGAGGATCGCGATCGCCGCGAGCAGGCAGGCGAGGGCGACGATGTCACTCGGCGCGTTGCCGGCCTGGACGAGCATCATGTCCGAGCCGACGACGACGACGGCCCCCAGCAGGGTCGCCGCGGCGAGGCCAAGGGGCCGGCCGATGCACCAGGCCGCGAGCAGCGCCACGCCCATCCAGCCGAAGTTGAGCAGCGGAGAGGTCAGGTCGTTGCCGAGCACGACCATTCCAATTGAGTGCAGGAGCTCGGAGTTGAGCGGGTAGTACCAAACCGCCAACTTCAGGGGATCGGTTTGCAGCAGGCCGGTGATCGAACCTGATTGGGCGAACCGGGCGGCGAAGGGAAGGTGGTACCAGGTGCTGTCCTGCCTGTAGATGCCAAGGTCGAGACTGTGTAGTACGGGTCCGGCCCAATGCACCGCGGTCAGCAAGGCGGCGAGCACCGCCACGCTCATCCCGAGGCGGCCGACCCCCGAGCTTGCGACTGGTGGGCCGGCGCCGGGGGCCAAGCGCACAAGGCGAAGCACCAGCGCGGTGGAGACGGCGGCGACTATCAGCGCCGGGGCGGTGAGTAGGCCAAGGAGGCCGAGGAGCTCAGCGGTTATTACTGCGAGCGCAAGACCGAGAATCGTCGTCCCCAGGACCACCGGGGCCCCGTGCCAGGCCGGCAGTACAACCAGGCGCAGGCGGTGTGCACTGAAGGAGAACGCGGCAACCAATACCCCAAGTTGGAAAATTCCGCTCAAGTAGTCGGTGGCGTTCATGCAGATGCAACTGATATAAAAGCCCCGTTCGGGGCTGGGTCAAAGTCGGGCAACGCTATTTGAGAAGCGGTTGCCGGTGAATCTCGCATGAAAGGTTGGGGGCATTGGTAACCGAGTCTCGTGCAGTTCGAAGTCTGCGAGTGACGCTTGCGCTCGTCGCCCTCGCCGTAGTCGCCGGCGTTGCGGTATTGGCGATCTCGATGAGTGAAAGTGGCGATGCGGCATTCCCCGGTGCCAACGGCAGGATCGCCTATTCCTCCGGAGACTCATACTCTTACTCGAGCGCGGCGATCTGGACCGCCAATGCCGACGGGGGCTCGCCTTCGCTGCTGGCCGATGGCCCCGGGGTTGCGGCTCCTTCCTATTCGGCGGACGGCAGCCGGATTGCCTTCGACAGGGACGGCGGCATCGCCGTGATGAGCGCCACGGGCACGGGGCTCGTTCAGCTCCTGACCGGCAGTAACTCGCAGTCGTCGCACACCGAATGGAAACAGGACTACGTCGACCCCCACTCGGGCAAAACCATCCCAGTCGTCAGGGTTCAATCCTTCGTCGACGAATGGCAGACATTCGATCACCCTTCGTTTTCCCCCGACGGCTCGCGGCTGGCGGTCAGCGAAGCGAGCGGCAGGCGCACCAACAGCAGCATCTGCGCCGTCGAAGCCCCCAATCAACAGCAGTGCATCCTCTTCCCTGACTCGGACTCGTACTTCAACTACGAATACAGCTGCAATTCCTGTGGCTCACGCTTGATCTCGATCAATTCATCGACGGGCGCACCAATCGAAGCGTTGACAGCGCTGGTCGCCGATCGTCGGGATACCAAGCCGGCCTACTCCGCCGACGGGAAGATCGCCTTCGCGAGAGCGGGCCAAGGCGGGTCATCGATCTTCGTTCTCGACGCACCGGGAGCCGCGCCACGACGGGTGACCAACGGCCAGTCCGATCGCACACCCGACTTTTCGCCCGACTCGACGAAGATCGTCTTCAGCCACGGGTACGCCGACATCGGGCTGGTGGGCGTTGGGGGAGGCGCCGTTCAGCTCCTCCCCGTGCCTGGCCCACCGGAAGGCTCGGGCGGCTACGTGAACTCCCCGGTCTTCTCCGCGGACGGGTCGCGCATCGCTCTCCGGCGGGGTGTCTATGGCCCCGCGGGGAAAGATGCGAGTGGTCTCTTCACCATGGCCCTCGACGGCTCGGGCTTCACCCGTATCGCCGCCGACGGATACGACCCCAGTTGGCAACCGCTGCCGCCCCCGCCACCCCCTGGAAAACGTCCCATTGCGAAGGTGAGGAAGGGCAAGGTCAAGCTCAATAAAAAGGGC
The DNA here is from genome assembly GCA_963702065.1 of uncultured Solirubrobacterales bacterium. GTDB lineage: Bacteria > Actinomycetota > Thermoleophilia > Solirubrobacterales > 70-9 > VRUE01. The sequence continues at coordinate 1,680,594 of OY969705.1, read as the reverse complement.
AGGGCGATGATCGGGACGATCGTCTGCGGCGGTACTCCGTGCACGACCAAGGTCCTCTCGGCGAGATTGAAAGCCGATGGGGGGAAGCCCTGTTCGGTGAGAACGAGGTTGGCGAGGAAGCTCGCTCCCGGGAAACGCGCCAGGCTTGGGATAAAGGTCTTCGGCAGCTGCCTCGCCTCCCTGGAAAAGGCAGGGAAAGGCAAGTTGTCGACGAGGGTCCGAGTCAAGGACGCGCTCGGCAAGAAAGTGCTGAAGCTGAAATCGACCCTGATTCCCGCCAAAGCAAAGAAAAAGCGGCACAGCGGCAAATAGGTCTGCCCGCAGCGACTAACCTCGCGCGGTGCTGGCGCTTGGGATAGTCGCAGCGGTCGGGGCCTCGCTGCTCTACAACGCCTCGATCGCGCTGCAGGCATTGGAGGCGCGGGAGGTTGGTGGGGAGCACTCGCTGAAGCCTTCGCTGCTGGGGAAGCTGGTGCGGAATCGGCGTTGGTTGGGAGCCACGGCGCTTGGGTTGGCTGGGTGGCCCTTGGAGATCGTGGCGTTGTTGTTGGCCCCGTTGACTGTCGTTCAGCCCTGTTTGGCCAGCGGGTTGATCTTGTTGCTATGGCTGGGGGCGAAGCGGTTGGGGGAGGCACCTGGGCTGCGGGAGTGGGGGGCGGTTGCGGCGATCGTGGCGGGGGTGGTTGGGGTGGCTCTTGCGGCGCCTGAGCGGACTACGGATCACGCCGGGACGGCGGCGATCGCCCTGGCGCTCGGGCTCGTCGCCATACCGATCGCCTCCCCTTACGTTTTGCGCTTCCGACATTCACCCCACTCTGGTGTGGTCAAAGTCGGAAGCGGTGGCGCGATCGCCACGTTGGCGATTATCAGCGCCGGTTGCGGCTACGCCTGGACTGCGATCGCGAGCAAGCTGCTCACGGATGAGCTGGCGGCCGGCGCCCTGCTGATCGCGATCGCCTGGCTTGCAACCGCAGCGGCGTCTGAGGGACTGGCCTTGCTCAGCGAGATGAGCGCTCTGCAGCGCCGTCCGGCGACGCACGTGGCCCCGGTCATGTTCGCGGTCCAGATCCTCGTTCCGGTCGTTTTGGCCCCGCTGATCTTCGGCGAGTCATGGGGGGACACGCCGCTCGGCGGAGCCATGCTGGTTGCCTCGATGGCGATTGCGGTTGGCGGAACCATTTTGCTCGCGGGTTCAAGCGCGGTTGGCGCCGTAATCGAAAAGTCCCGAGAGCAGACCTGAGCGCGCGGATATGCGAAGCGTCAGGTCTGCTCTCGCTGGTAGCCTGGCGGCGCCTTTGACCTCGACCTCTCCAGTCTCGGACGCGAGCAAGTTCGCGATCGGGTTCGACCATCGTGACCGCGCCAGGCTCTTCGAGCTCTGGACGGCTGTGCTCGACTCCGAGCAGTGGTCGGAGGGCAAGATGCTCGAGGCGTTCGAGCAGCGCTGGGCCGATTGGAACGGGCTGTCCAGCCTCGGCCTCTCGAGCTGGGCCGGCGGCGCGCTGGCGGCGCTGGAGTTCGCCGGCGTAAAGGGGAAGACGGTCCTCTGCCCGTCCAACACCTTCATGGCGACGCCGTTGGCGGCGGTCAACGCCGGGGCCACGGTCGAGTTCGTCGACTGCAACCGCAGCGACCTCTGTATGTCCTTCGCCGACTTCGAGGCCAAGGCGGAGCGACACAAGCCGAAGGCGGCGATCCTCGTCCACATCGGCGGTCACATCGCCTTCGATTCCGCCCGAATTGCCGAGTACTGTCGCGCCAACGGGATCTTCCTGCTCGAGGACTGCGCCCACGCCCACGGCGCCGAGTGGGACGGCGGCAAGCCGGGGTCGTTCGGCGACGCGGGCGTCTACTCGCTCTACGCGACCAAGACGGTCTCGACGGGGGAGGGGGGCGTGCTCGTCTCGGCCAACGACGAGTTGATCGAGTTCGCCCGCAAGTTCCGCAACTACGGCAAGTTCGAGCACGAGGTCGACGGGCTCAACTTCCGCATGAGCGAGTTCACCGCGGCGCTCGGCCTGGTCCAGGCGGACCGCATGGAGGAGATCGTCGCCTGGAAGAACGAGTACGCAGCAGAGCACCTCGACCCGCTGCACCCGGCCCGGCTCGAATTGCCCGGGGGAATGACCTCGGGCTTCTACAAGTACATCGTCTTCGACCCGATCGAGAAGTCGACGGGACGGGTCTACGAAGAGCCCTGCCACCGCATCATGGGGCGCCCCGACGAGCTGCCCAACACCGACTGGGTGGCCGAGAACCACTGGTGCGTGCCGCTCTACTACCGGCCCGAGAGCCGCGAGGCTGCGCTCAATAAGGAGGAACCATGAGGGTCCTGGTAACCGGCGGTGGCGGCTTCATCGGCTCCCACGTGGTCGACCGCTTGATCGAGCGCGGCCTGACGCCGCGGATCTTCGACCTCAGCGCCTCCCCCTACCACTCGCCGCGCGAAGTCGAGACCTTCACCGGCAGCATCACCGACCCCGCCAACCTCGACCTGGCGATGCGCGACTGCGACTCGGTGATCCACCTCGCCGCGGTCGCCGACGTCGGCCACGTCCTCGCCGACCCGGTCCTGGCCGAGGAGGTCAACACCCGCGGCACGCTCAACGTGCTCGAGGCCGCCTGCCGGGCGAAGGTGGGGCGCGTCGTCTACGGCTCGACCACCTGGGTCTACAGCGACTGCGTCGAGCAGGACGTCGACGAGGAAACGCCGATCCCGGCCCCGCGCCACCTCTATACCGCGACCAAGCTTGCGGGCGAGACCTACTGCGCCGGCTATGCGGAGCTCTACGACCTGGAGAGCACGATCCTGCGTTTTGGCATTCCCTACGGCCCCCGCGCCCGGGCCGCCGGCGTTGTCGCCAAGTTCACCGACCTCGCCTTCGAAGGCAAGGCGCTGACGATCGCCGGCGACGGCAGCACGACCCGCAGCTTCATCTACGTCGAGGACCTCGCCGACGGGATCGTCGCCGCCCTCGCCCCCGAGGCAGCCGGCCGCACCTACAACCTCTCCGGCGACGAGGTGGTGACGATCCTCGAAATCGCCGAGCGGGTGCAGGAAAACACCGACAACTGCGAGATCGTCCACACGCCGCCGCGTCCGGGTGACTTCCCCGGCAAGGCGATCTCCAACGAGCGAGCGCTCTCCGAGCTCGGCTGGAAGGCCGCGACGAGCTTCAAGGAAGGGGTCCGCAAGTACGTCGAATGGGTTCGCAACACCGCCCGCCCGCCCGACCCGGTCCCCGGCAAGCAGCCCTCGATGAACGGCAACGAACACGCGGCCGGCGCGCTGCTGGCGGGCGCCACGCGCTTTGAAGAGCGCGACCCCCGGGTTCTCGTCCTCACCGCGGACATCGGCGAGGGGCACGACCTGCCGGCCCGGATCATCAAGGCCGATCTGGAAGCCGAGGTTCCCAGCGCCGAGGTCGAGATCGCCAACGGCCTGCAGGCGATGGGCCGGATCTCCTCATCGGTCGCCCGCGACGGCTCCCGCTTCACCTTCCGCTGGATGCCTTGGATGTTCGACATCCAGTACTGGCTGATCACGAAATTCGCGCCGACCCGCTGGCTCATGCACCACCTCAGCTACGCGCTCGGCAGTCGCGGATTGATGCGCTTGATCGACAAGCACCAGCCCGACGTGGTCATCTCCACCTATCCGGGGGTTACGGCCGTGCTCGGGATGCTGCGCGAGAACCGCCGCCTGCTGGTGCCGGTGCAGTCGGCGATCACCGATTTGGCCGGCCTGCGCTACTGGGTGCACCCGGGGGTCGACCTGCATTTCGTCACCCACCCCGAGTCGATCGAGGAAGTCGAGCGGCTCGCCGGGCCCGGCACCGTCGAGTGGATGCGGCCACCGATCTCATCCGACTTCCTGATGCCGCGCACGCGTCTCGATGCGCGCAAGGCCCTCGACGTTCCCGTTCACGACCGGCTCGTGCTCGTCTCCGGCGGCGGTTGGGGCATCGGCGACCTTGAGGGGGCGATCGAGTCAGCGTTGAGGGGGGAGGACGCGACCGTCGCCTGCATCACCGGGCGCAACGAGATCGCCCGCGAGAAGCTGGAGCAGCGCTTCGGCGGCAACGAGCGCGTCCGCGTCCTCGGCTTCACCGAGCAGATGAGCGACTGGATGGCGGCCGCCGACGTGATGATCCACTCGACCGCTGGGCTCACCGTCCTGGAGGCGCACATCCGCGGCTGCCCGGTGGTGTCCTACGGCTTCTCGGCCGGTCACCTGCGCGCCAACAATGCCGCCTTCGAGCGCTTCGGCCTCGCCGAGGTGGCGCGCGACGAGCACGAGCTCGAGGCGGTGCTGCGACACCTCAGTCGCGAGCGTCGTTCGCCTGACTCGTCCTTCGCCTCGCTTCCCTCGATTGCCTCCCGGGCGCTGACCGTGCGTCCGCGGGTCAAGCCTCAGCCCGTCTGGCGCCTGCGCATGGAGCGGGTCGCCACCGCGGTCAGCCTGGCCGCGATCGCGGTCGTGTTGTTCTTCACGGTGATCGACCGGGAAGCCCCCTACAAGGTGATCGCCAAACCGCTGGAGGGGCGCATTCACCTCGGCAAGGAAGCCGAGACGTCCCAGCCGGCCGTCTCCGAAGCGCAGCCCTCTCCTCAGGCCAAGCCGACCAGCCAGGCCGCCTCCCAAGCAGCTCCTTGACCGGAGCGCTGCTCGGCGCCGCCGCGTCGGCCGCGGCCGTAGTCCACGCCGGCCCGGCCCTGGCACCGGTCGTGCCCGGCTTGGGGCCGGCGCTCGGGATCGCGATGAGGCAGGGCGGGGAGGGGGCCGGCGTGGCCCTGACCTTCGACGATGGGCCGCATCCGCAGGGGACGCCGGCCATCCTCGAGGTCCTGCGCGAACGCGGCGCGACGGCAACTTTCTTCCTCGCCGGTGAGCAGGTGGTGCGGCGACCCGCGCTCGTCGCTGAGATCGTCGCGGCGGGGCACCGGGTCGAGCTGCATTGCCATCAGCACCGCAACCTCCTGCGACTCAGCCCGCGCGCCTTCCTCGAAGACGCCGAAAGGGGCCGGGCGGCGATCGAGGACGCAGGCGGCCAGGCCGTCGCCGATTACCGACCCCCCTACGGAATTTTCAGCGCCGCAACCCTGCGCGCCGCGCGCCGCCACTGGCGGCCGGTGCTGTGGTCGCGCTGGGGGCGGGACTGGGACCGAGGCGCGACCGCCGAGTCAATCGCGCGCCGCGCCGGCACCGGAATCGCCGCCGGCGACATCGTCCTCCTGCACGATGCCGACTACTACAGCGCCCGCGGCTCCTGGGTGCGCACGGCGGCGGCGCTGCCGCTGATCCTCGATGAGATCGAGGCCTGTGGGCTGAAGGCGACCTCGCTGCGCCGCTGAGCAGGCGGGGCGAGGGTCCACTGGTCGCAGCCGACAAACGCTTCGTCGAGGCGTCGCGCCATCGTGCTCCGAGGCCGATCCTGGTCGAAGATTTCCCTAGGCATGACTCTCCGTCCTGTAGGGGGCGTTGTGGAACTTTCCCTCCAAGGTCGGACGAAAAAGTCTCCGACGCGCGAAATGGTGCATTCGTCGGCGAAATTGCACCAAATGGCGCCTTGCTATTCGGCGCAAGCATGATTTTGTAGGGCCTCGCAGCAACTGGGTTCCCAGGTCCGCCGAGTTCGTCACTCAAGTCGCCTTCGGCATGGCCTCGGCATTGGAGCTCCAGTCGAGCTGCCTCGGCACTAATCGCAAATTAAGGGGAGAGAGCGAATGGGGACGACGCCAGCGAGGCATGGCGGCATTTTGAGTTGGGTGGTACTGCTCACAGCGTTTGCCATGGCGGTCCTGGGTGTTGCTCCGGCCGTTGCCGACGTTCAGCCCTTCGAAACTCGCGAATATCGCAAGGACTTCGACGTCCCTGTCCAACAGGCCGAAGAAACGCTCGAAACTCAGGCCAGCGGCGCCGAAGAAGACATCGTCGGCCGGCTCGAGGACCGCCTCGGCTCTCGCTACGCCGGCCTTTGGTTCGACAACCAGGCCGGCGAATTCGTCGTTCCGGTGCTCGGCGCCACCAGTCGCGCGCAGGCAGGCGGCGAGTTCGCGCAGGCGGATCTGAGCGGCGACTACCGCACCGTACCCGCCCAGTCGAGCTGGGCAAAGCTCGAAGCTGTTCAGGAGCAGATCAACCACGCCCTTGCCCAGCCAATGCTCGAAAGCGACATCCAGACCTCGATCGATCCCCGCACGAACTCGGTTGTGGTCAGGATTTCCGAAGGCATCGGACCAGCGGCAGAGCACGCTGCGCGGGACCTGGCACGCGAGTCTGCGGTCAGCGTCGAAGTGAAGACGGAGGACGTCGAGCGGTTCAGCGCTATGCCGGCGGCCTGTGGCGTGGGATTCGGATATAGCTTCAATTGCGACGCGCCGTTGCGCGGAGGGGTCGGCCTCGGCAAGGAAGGCAGTGGCAGCCCCCACTGTTCGGTTGGCTTCAAGGCAACGGGAATAGCCACCGGCAACAGGTACGTGCTCTCGGCGGGCCATTGCGCCGACGAAGTCACTAACTGGGCCGCTTTCACTAGCAGCGGTGCCGAAAACGAAAAATCCCTGGGGGTGACCGAGCAGGCCTTCTGGGGAACCGGCGGTCACGACCTGGTCAAAATCAGGGCCAACGGGTCGAAATACTGGGATATATCGCCTTGGCCCACGCAGGTCATCGAATGGGACGAACCGAGCCAGACGATGACCAACTCGGCAAAGCCGATCACCGCCGAATCGAACAGCTATGTGGGGGAGTACGTCTGCCTGACCGGCAACGTCACCGGAACCGGCTGCGGTTTCGTCACTGTCGCCGGGACCGAATCCCTCAGTGGGGTACACGAAGGAACATCCTTTGTCGTCAATCATCTCTCCAGGGCGGAGCCCATCGCCAACTGGGGAGGAAACAGCGGCGGGCCGGTGTTCTCCGGCAACACCGCGCTTGGCCTCAACTCCTTCTACGACCCCGCGCTGCCACCGAGGAAAAACCTCGTCCTCTACTCCGAGATCACCGAAGACGCCGATTACCTTGGCGTGACGGTGGCCCCGCGCACCAATTCCCAGACCTACATCGACAGCGCCACCGCCCTCAACGGCAATCCGGGCTGGGCAAGCATCAAAGGTCACGTCACGGTCCCGGGTCCGCCTCCGTCGAACAAAACCATCAACGTCAAGCTCTTCAAGTGGGAGAGCAACGCCTGGTCGCTGAAGGCGACCCTGCCGACGACGGTCAACAACGGCAACTTCGAAATCAGCAACTGGAACGGGGTGGGCCCGGGCTCCTGGCTGGCCAAGGCGGTCTTCCCGGCGCAGTCGCCATACGGCGCCTCGGAATCCAACGAAGCCAAAGAAGGCTCCTTCACCGTCAAGGACGGCTACCGCATCGTCAACAAGAACTCGGGCAAGTGCCTGGACGTCTACTACGCCAGCAAAGAAAACGGCGCCTCGACCAAGCAGCAGTACTGCGCCGACCCGACCGTCTTCGAGAACCAGGTCTTCACCCTGGCCCCCGAAGGAAACGGCTACCTGCGGCTGAAGCCCCGCCACTCGGGCGGCTGCCTTGAGATCGCCGGCGCAAGCCAGGAAAACACGGCGCTGCTGCAGCAGTGGGCCTGCAACGGCTCAGCCCAGCAGAGCTGGCAGCCGGTGACGCTCGAAACCGTCGGCGGGACCCAGTACATCCGCCTGATCGCCAAACACTCCGGCAAGTGCCTGGACGTGCTCGCCGGCAGCAAAGCCGACGGGGCCTCGGTCGGGCAGTGGGAATGCAACACCACCGCGCAGCAGAAGTGGAGCCTGCAGTCGGTCGACTCGGCGCCGGTCGCGACCGAAACGTTCGCCACCGCACCCGAATACGAACGGCTGAACGGCCAGCCCGGCTACGCCACCGTGCGCGGCTGGGTCAAGACCGGCTACTACGGGATCCCCGCCGGGGACAACTGGGTCAACCTCAACTACGAAAAGGAAGTCTCGCCGGGCAACTTCAGCCTGATCAAGACCAACCACCCGACGCTCAACAGCGAAGGCTTCTACGAAGTCCAATACGAAGGCCTGGCGGCCGGCAACTGGAGGATCTGGACGGGCTTTCAGGGCTCGACCGCGGCGAGCCCCGCCCTGGCCGCCTCCCAGTCGCCAAAAGTCAGCGTTCAGATCAACAGCGGCTACCGCTTCGTCTTCCGCCACTCGGGCAAGTGCCTGACCCTCTCCGGCAACAATCCCGCGGCGGGGACCCCGATCGTCCAGTGGGCCTGCAACGCCAGCGCGAGCCCGGGCGACGGCCAGGTGTTCACCCTGGTCCCGATGGGCAACGGCTACTTCGAGGTCAAGGTCAACTCCTCGGGCCGGTGCTTGGACGTCAAAGAATGGAGCCAGAGCCCGGGCACCTGGCTGCGCCAATACGACTGCTGGGGCCCCGAACAGTCCAACCAGCTATGGCAGGTGGTGCCGATCGCCGGCCAGAGCCCCTGGAACGCCTTCATGGTCAAACACTCCGGCCAGTGCGCCGACGTCTATGCCTCCAGCACCGCCAACGGCGCCAACGTGGTCCAGTGGTACTGCAACTGGGGCGGCCAGCAGCAGTGGTCCTTCCAGGGGGTCAACTGAGGAAGGCGGCCCAGGGAGCGTCGCGCAAGCAAGGCCATGATACGAGGGGAGAAGCATATGAAGGGCAGGGCACGAGTCAGAGGCGCGAAGCTGCTGGTCTTGAGTTCGCTGGTAACACTGATGGGAATTCTGCTGGGGCCGGTGAGCAACGCGGCTGCGACTGAACCGCTGCACTACTACGGCGGCGAAGTCATTGCAAAACCTCACGTCTACCTCACCTTTTGGGGAAAAAAATGGAACGAATATTCCGCTGCGCGCACGGAAGTACGGGAAATGTTCGCCCATCTTTCAGGTTCGGCCTGGCAGGGAATCCTGACCCAGTACTTTGGCCAGGCCGGCTTTGTCTCCAGCGAAGTCATCTCCGATTCGTGGACGGATGAAACGATTTCCGCGGCCAGCAATGTCAATGACGCGGCGCTCGTGCAGGAGATTCAATACGCGCAAGCCCAGCGTGGATGGCCGGGGGCGGGCATCAACAACTTCTACTTCGTCCTGCCGGCACCGGGAACGACATACATCAAAAACATCTGCGCTGTCCACCACTACTCCGGTACGCTCGGCGCGCCCTGGGGCTACGCGGGCTGGGCGGAAGACGGATCTATTGATTGTCGCTCCGCCGATCCAAGCGGCAACAAATTGCTCGCCCGAGCGCTGACCGAGCACGCATCGCATGAGTACTCCGAGGCCGTTACGGACCCGGTTACTCCGGAATACGCCGGTCAGCTCACCGGTTGGGTTCAGCCGGCGTTGGGTGCTGCCGGTGAGATTGCCGACCTATGCCCGACCGGAGGCGGTCAGATGGCCGGTGGCTACTACGTCACCGCGCTGTGGGACAACTATCAAAACAAATGCTCCCTCTCCGACCCCTCGCCGCTGAGCGGAACCCAGACGGAAGTTGAAGCATCCGCTCTCAACGGCAACCCCGGCTGGGCGACCGTCAAGGGGCATGTGTTCTCGGGTGTCACCGTCAATAACAAGGTCGTCAACATCAACCTGAAGAAGAAAGAAGGCGGCAGTTACGTCTTCAAATCCTCGATCCAGGTGCCGGTCAACAACAATTCCTACGAACTGAAGGACTGGAACGGCGTCGGGCCGGGCGAATGGGTCGCAAAGGTTGTCTTTCCCGCTCAGGCTCCCTACGGGGAATCGAGTTCGATCGAAGCTACCGAAGGCCACTTTCTGGTCAAGGACGGCTACCGCATCGTCAACAAGAACTCGGGCAAGTGCCTGGACGTCTACTACGCCAGCAAAGAAAACGGCGCCTCGACCAAGCAGCAGTACTGCGCCGACCCGACCGTCTTCGAGAACCAGGTCTTCACCCTGGCCCCCGAAGGAAACGGCTACCTGCGGCTGAAGCCCCGCCACTCGGGCGGCTGCCTTGAGATCGCCGGCGCAAGCCAGGAAAACACGGCGCTGCTGCAGCAGTGGGCCTGCAACGGCTCAGCCCAGCAGAGCTGGCAGCCGGTGACGCTCGAAACCGTCGGCGGGACCCAGTACATCCGCCTGATCGCCAAACACTCCGGCAAGTGCCTGGACGTGCTCGCCGGCAGCAAAGCCGACGGGGCCTCGGTCGGGCAGTGGGAATGCAACACCACCGCGCAGCAGAAGTGGAGCCTGCAGTCGGTCGACTCGGCGCCGGTCGCGACCGAAACGTTCGCCACCGCACCCGAATACGAACGGCTGAACGGCCAGCCCGGCTACGCCACCGTGCGCGGCTGGGTCAAGACCGGCTACTACGGGATCCCCGCCGGGGACAACTGGGTCAACCTCAACTACGAAAAGGAAGTCTCGCCGGGCAACTTCAGCCTGATCAAGACCAACCACCCGACGCTCAACAGCGAAGGCTTCTACGAAGTCCAATACGAAGGCCTGGCGGCCGGCAACTGGAGGATCTGGACGGGCTTTCAGGGCTCGACCGCGGCGAGCCCCGCCCTGGCCGCCTCCCAGTCGCCAAAAGTCAGCGTTCAGATCAACAGCGGCTACCGCTTCGTCTTCCGCCACTCGGGCAAGTGCCTGACCCTCTCCGGCAACAATCCCGCGGCGGGGACCCCGATCGTCCAGTGGGCCTGCAACGCCAGCGCGAGCCCGGGCGACGGCCAGGTGTTCACCCTGGTCCCGATGGGCAACGGCTACTTCGAGGTCAAGGTCAACTCCTCGGGCCGGTGCTTGGACGTCAAAGAATGGAGCCAGAGCCCGGGCACCTGGCTGCGCCAATACGACTGCTGGGGCCCCGAACAGTCCAACCAGCTATGGCAGGTGGTGCCGATCGCCGGCCAGAGCCCCTGGAACGCCTTCATGGTCAAACACTCCGGCCAGTGCGCCGACGTCTATGCCTCCAGCACCGCCAACGGCGCCAACGTGGTCCAGTGGTACTGCAACTGGGGCGGCCAGCAGCAGTGGTCCTTCCAGGGGGTCAACTGAGGAAGGCGGCCCAGGGAGCGTCGCGCAAGCAAGGCCATGAGTGAAACGGGGAGAGATCAGTGAATCGGAAAGCAGGACTGAAGAGCGTGAAGGTATTTGTTCTAGGCGTTCTCGTGGCAATCCTCGGGGCCGTGTTGGCCCCGGCCGGCAGCGCCTCTGCCTCCGCCAAAGTGGGCTCGCTCGCAATTGAGGAATACCGCAAGGATTTCGACGTTTCCAGGCCGCAGGCCGAAGAAGTGCTGGAAGTACAGAACAGCGCGGCCAAGGCCGATGTCGTTGGTGGGCTGGAAGACCGGCTTGATTCACGCTATGCCGGCATCTGGTTTGACAACGAGAAGGGCGAATTCGTCGTACCGGTGCTTGCCGGCACGGGCGAACAGGCATTGGCCCCAGAGTTCGACCAGGCCGATCTCGGCACGAGCGAGTTCCGCACTTCTCCAGCGCAGTCGAGCTGGGAAGAGCTGGAAGCGGCGCAGCGCCAACTAGACCAGGGACTCTTCCAGTCGATAAAGGAAGGGTTCATACAGACCTTCCTGGATCCGCGCACCAATGCCGTGGTGATCACCCAGGCTCGAGGGATCGGGATAGACGCGCAACGAGACGTACAGCGCTTGGCGGCAGCCTCATCGGTGGAGGTCGATGTCCGGACAGATGAGACAGAGAGGTTCGGAGGCGAGCTTGAGGCGTGCAGCGATCCATTTTGTGGTTCGCCCCTGCGCGGCGGTGTAAAGATATACACACCAGCTGACCCGAATACCTACTGCACGGCGGGCTTTCCGGCCATCGGCACCAACGGAAACCGGTACTTGGTGACCGCCGGGCACTGCGTTGAACTTTACCCCAAAGCCCCACTCAACCTGGAATGGGCGAGCAAGGACAATGGGCTCCAAGCCCGTTTCATTGGAGTCGCAGAGCAATGGGAAAATGCCCTCGGGGTCCCGCCCTCTGTCGGGGACTGGGCAAAAATCAAAGCCAATGGATCGTTTTGGGACACGGGCTCCTGGACCTCGGAGATAGCCTATTGGGGAACGCCGATCATTGGCGAAAAAGGAGTGGAAGGGAAAACCGCGCCGGTCAACTTGGACTACCCGATCACGGGAGAAGCCGCCAATGTGGTTGGCGACTACGCCTGCCATTCCGGGATCATGACGGGGACGAGCTGCGGATTCATCTCGGCGTTGAACGTCACCATCACGGCGGGAGGCCTCATTGAGTATGGTCTCAACAGACTGGAGAACGCTTGCAGCATCCCCGGTGACAGCGGTGGTCCGTACTTCATTGGACACAGTGCGCTGGGGTTGCACGTATATTCTGAAGGCAGTGGCTTCTGTGGGAAAAGCCTTTTTTATTCCGACATCCTCAAAGCCACTGCTGCACTTAAAGTATCGATCGCTCCTCCCGCTCCCCACGTGACGATCAGCGCCACCGCGCTGAACGGAAACCCCGGCTGGGCGACGGTGAAAGGTGGAGTGCAGACCACCAACGGCATAGTCGTCAACGGCAAAACCATCAACGTCAAGCTCTTCAAGTGGGAGAGCAACGCCTGGTCGCTGAAGGCGACCCTGCCGACGACGGTCAACAACAACAACTACGAAATCAAGGACTGGAACGGCGTCGGGCCGGGCCAGTGGCTGGCCAAAGCCGTCTTCCCCGCTCAGGGTGGGCTGGGCGAATCGACGTCCGATGAAACCCACGAAGGCTCCTTCACCGTCAAGGACGGCTACCGCATCGTCAACAAGAACTCGGGCAAGTGCCTGGACGTCTACTACGCCAGCAAAGAAAACGGCGCCTCGACCAAGCAGCAGTACTGCGCCGACCCGACCGTCTTCGAGAACCAGGTCTTCACCCTGGCCCCCGAAGGAAACGGCTACCTGCGGCTGAAGCCCCGCCACTCGGGCGGCTGCCTTGAGATCGCCGGCGCAAGCCAGGAAAACACGGCGCTGCTGCAGCAGTGGGCCTGCAACGGCTCAGCCCAGCAGAGCTGGCAGCCGGTGACGCTCGAAACCGTCGGCGGGACCCAGTACATCCGCCTGATCGCCAAACACTCCGGCAAGTGCCTGGACGTGCTCGCCGGCAGCAAAGCCGACGGGGCCTCGGTCGGGCAGTGGGAATGCAACACCACCGCGCAGCAGAAGTGGAGCCTGCAGTCGGTCGACTCGGCGCCGGTCGCGACCGAAACGTTCGCCACCGCACCCGAATACGAACGGCTGAACGGCCAGCCCGGCTACGCCACCGTGCGCGGCTGGGTCAAGACCGGCTACTACGGGATCCCCGCCGGGGACAACTGGGTCAACCTCAACTACGAAAAGGAAGTCTCGCCGGGCAACTTCAGCCTGATCAAGACCAACCACCCGACGCTCAACAGCGAAGGCTTCTACGAAGTCCAATACGAAGGCCTGGCGGCCGGCAACTGGAGGATCTGGACGGGCTTTCAGGGCTCGACCGCGGCGAGCCCCGCCCTGGCCGCCTCCCAGTCGCCAAAAGTCAGCGTTCAGATCAACAGCGGCTACCGCTTCGTCTTCCGCCACTCGGGCAAGTGCCTGACCCTCTCCGGCAACAATCCCGCGGCGGGGACCCCGATCGTCCAGTGGGCCTGCAACGCCAGCGCGAGCCCGGGCGACGGCCAGGTGTTCACCCTGGTCCCGATGGGCAACGGCTACTTCGAGGTCAAGGTCAACTCCTCGGGCCGGTGCTTGGACGTCAAAGAATGGAGCCAGAGCCCGGGCACCTGGCTGCGCCAATACGACTGCTGGGGCCCCGAACAGTCCAACCAGCTATGGCAGGTGGTGCCGATCGCCGGCCAGAGCCCCTGGAACGCCTTCATGGTCAAACACTCCGGCCAGTGCGCCGACGTCTATGCCTCCAGCACCGCCAACGGCGCCAACGTGGTCCAGTGGTACTGCAACTGGGGCGGCCAGCAGCAGTGGTCCTTCCAGGGGGTCAACTGAGGAAGGCGGCGATCTCCTCGGCCAGTCGCTGCGGCTGGTCGAGGGGGACGAACGTCCGCGCGTCGGCGATCTCGACGATGCGGGCGTTCGGCGTCTCCCTCGCCAGCCGTTCGGCGTAGGAGATCGGGAAGAGCTTGTCGCCGGGTGCCCAGGTGAGCAGGATGGGCAGGTCCAAGCTGCGCAGCTTCTCGGCCGCCTCCAGCGTGTAGCGCTTGTTCATCCCCACGGTGACCTTCTTGACGTCGTGCTTGACGGCGGGATCGTTCAGCCCCGGTCGCATCCAGGAGGCTACGAGCTGATCGGGGATCTTCGTGTGCGTGAAGGGTTTGAAAGCGGCACGGGCGAGGGCGGGGATCCTGAATGGGGCAGCGAGCAGGGCCATGCCGCCGGGAAGCTTGGCGATCGGTGGCATCGCCTTGAAGATCCCCGGCGGGAAGTTCTCGTGGGTGTCACAGTTGGTCAGGACGAGCCGGCCGATCCGCTGCGGGTGGCGGGTGACGAGCACCTGTGACATCGCGCCGCCGGAGTCGTTGCCGACAATCGTCACGTCCTCCAGGTCCAGCGCCTCGAGCAAGCTGTTGATGGTTGCGGCGATTCCGTACGGCGTCAGGTCCGCATCGGGCTTCATCGCGATCTGCTGGGCGCCGATTGGCCAGTCCGGCGCGATGCAGCGGCAGCGGTCGGAGAGGCTGTCGACGACGCCATCCCAGAGACGACCGTCAACCAGGTAGCCGTGGACGAAGACAACCGGCTTGCCCTCGCCGGCCTCGCGGTAGCGGATGCGGCCCGCGGGCAGCTCGATCTCGTGACGCTGGTCTGACTGGGTCATCGGCAATCCTCCTTGACAGCGAACTGCATCAACTTCTCTATCTGCTGGGGGTAGAAATTGATGCAGTTCCGTGGTGGTGGGTCCAGGGTGGGTATAGTCACATACATACAGTATGAATGTCAAGCGTACACAAGCCGAGAGGACCGAGGCGACCCGGGCGGCGCTGATCGCCGCGGCGCGGCCGTTATTTGCCGATCGCGGCTATGCCGGGGTTGGCACGGAGGAGATCGTGCGGGCAGCGGGGGTGACCCGCGGGGCGCTCTACCACCACTTCGACGGCAAGCGCGAGCTCTTCGAGGCGGTCTACGAGCAGATCGAGGTCGAGCTGGCGGAGCGGATCGCCGCAGGTGCACTGCAGGCCAATGCCGCTTCGCCGCTGGAGGCGATGCAGGCCGGGGCGGAGATGTTCCTTCGCGTCAGCACCGAGCCCGAGGCGCAGCAGATCGTGCTGCTCGACGGGCCCTCGGTGCTGGGCTGGGACCGCTGGCGCGAGATCGCCGCCGCGCACGGGCTCGGCCTGATCGAAGCGACGCTGCAGGCGGCGATCGAGGCAGGAGCGATCGATCCCCAGCCCGTGCGCCCGCTCGCCCACGTCCTGATGGGCGCCCTCGACGAGGCGGCGATGCTGGTGGCGCGGGCCGAGGACCCCGAGCAGATGCGGGCAGAGGTCGGGCAGACCCTCGCTGCCCTGCTAAACGGACTCAGCCGCGAGTAGCCCTGATCGTCGGCTCGGCCGCGGTGGGCCCGGGGCCGGCCAGCTCGACGCCCGGGTGGGCGGCGCGGCGCGACTCCTTCTGCGCGTACATGCGCACGTCGGCAAGCTGCAGCGCCGCCGAGGGATCGCCGGCCTCGGCCGGGATCGTCGCCGCGCCCCAGGACGAGCCGACCTCGACGCCGCGGTCACTCATGGTCAGGGCTTCGGTTGCGGCGCGGGCGACCTCCTCGAAGCGATCCTTGGCGCAGGTGAGCAGCAGGCAGAACTCGTCGCCGCCGATTCGGTAGGCCGAGCCGTCGTCCCCGACCGCCGTTTTCAGGGCGGCGCCGAGGCGGTTCAGCAACCTGTCGCCGGCGGGGTGGCCGAAGGTGTCGTTGTAGCGCTTGAAGCCGTTGAGGTCGAAGAGGTAGAGCATCGCCGGTTGCTCGTCGCCGGCTCGCTCGCAGGTCACCGCCAGCTCGACCTCCATGCGACCGCGGTTGCCCAGGCCCGTCAGCGAGTCGGTCCGCACTTCCTCGAGCAGCTTGTGGTTCTCGCGGTCGCTCATCGTCAGGCGAACGATCACGGCCGTCATCGTCGCCGCCCAGAGCACGGTCGAGAGGCCACCCGTGGCGCTGTAGTACTGCATCGCGAAGAGGCCGATCATCACCGCGGCGAAGACGGCGGGAACGACGATCTCGCGACGGTCGTCGTCGTGCGAGGAGGTGATCTCGGCGGCTTCCGACGGCTGCCACACCGCGGCGCCGAGACAGACGGCCGCGATCAGGTAGATCGGGTTGATCCATTCGCCGCCCGGCAGCGCCGCTTCGGTCGACTGCAGGGTGAAGGCGATGTCGGCGATCACCAGAGCGGAGAGGCCGGCGAGCAGCAGCGACCAGGTTCGCCCCGGCCGCCAGCCGGTCAGGGCGATCACGCCGATGACCATCGAGAGCATCGCGATATCGCCCAGCGGATAGGACAGGGTCGTCAGCTTTTCCAGCGTCGTGCCGCTTGCCTTCTCGGCGACGAAGTCGAAGACGAAGGCAGTGCCCAGGGCCGCCGTGCCGAGCGCTGCGATCAGTCCGTCCATCCAAAGTCGCCACTTGATCTCGTGGACCCGCGCTCGCACCAGCATCGCCAGGCCGGCGTAGGCGAGGGGGTAGAAGACGAGGTAGCCGACGTCCGCCGGGGACGGATACGGAGCCGAGGCGTTGCCTTCGATGAAGGCGGTCCAGTAGATCTCGGCCGCGCCCCAGCAGAGGATCGCGGCGCCGATCAAGAGCCAGGCCGCTTTCTCGCGCGGATAGTCGGAGGCCCTGATCAGGCAGGCGATGCCGGCGCCGAGCACAACGGCGTCGTAGAGCGCTTCACTGACTGCGAAGTCGAGGCCGGCGCCGATGCCGAGCCAGTCGTGCAGAGCGACTACCGCGGTGCCGCCAAGCAGCAGCACCGCGAGGCCGCGGCGAAGATGACGCGCAGCATTCGACCTGGCTGTGGCGGTCTCCGTGCTTTCCACTGATGGAGCTATCGGCACGCGGCGGCCGATTCACAACCCCTGACGGAGCCGATTGCGCGCGTCATCTAGACTGAAGGGCGTGAAAAGCGGAATTCATCCTGAGTACACGCTGGCGAACGTGCACTGCTCCTGCGGGAACCAGTTCTACACGCGCTCCACGGAGGCCGACCTGCACGTCGAGCTCTGCTCCGAGTGCCACCCGTTCTACACCGGCAAACAGAAGCTCGTTGACACGGGCGGCAGGGTCGAGCGCTTCCAGCGCCGCGCTGCAAAGCACGCCAAGGCCGGAAGGTAAGCCGTGAGCCCAGAGCTGGGCTCACCGCAATCCGAGGCTGCGGTCTCGTCCGGCAACGGCGCTGACCCGCTGCGCATGCCCGACGGCGCCCTCGTCGCCAAGCGCGACGCGCCGGTTGGCGGCCAGGCGGTGCTCGAGGGCGTGATGATGCGCGGTATCTCGGTCTGGGCCGTGGCCGTGCGCCGTCCCGACGGCGAGATCGAGATCAGCTCCGAGTCGATCAGGCCCTGGGCCTCCCGGCACCGCCTCTGGCGCCTGCCGATCCTGCGTGGCGTCATCGCCCTCGGCGAGTCGCTGAAGATCGGCTTCAAAGCGCTCGGTATCTCCGCCAACGCCCAGCTCGAGGAGGACGAGGAGGGGGAGAGGGAAGAGATCGGCGGCTGGATGTGGGGGTTGACGATCGCCTTCTCGATGCTGCTGGCGGTTGGCCTCTTCTTCGTCATCCCGGTCGGACTGACCAGCCTGATCAAGGACCAGCTCGGATCCCCCTTCCTCTTCTGGTTGGTCGAGGGGGTGTTGCGCACCGGCATCTTCATCGCCTACATCGCCGCGATCAGCCGCTTGAAGGATCTGCGCCGCGTCTTCGAGTACCACGGTGCCGAGCACAAGACGATCTCCTGCTACGAGGCCGAAGACGAGCTGACGCCCGCTCGCGCCAAGCTCTACTCGCGACTGCACCCGCGTTGCGGCACCAGCTTCCTGCTGATCGTGATGGTGCTGGCGATCTTCGTCTTCGCCCCGATCGGGCTGCCCGCCTGGTACTGGCTGGTCCTCTCGCGGATCGTCGGCATCCCGCTGATCGCCGGTCTCTCCTACGAGGTGATCAAGTGGGCCGGTAAAAACCGGCGCAAGCGCTGGGTGCGGGCGGTGATGTGGCCGGGCCTGATGCTGCAGAACCTGACTACGCGCGAGCCCGACGAAGAAGAGCTCGAGGTCGCGATCGCCTCGCTGGAGGCCGTTCTTGCCCGGGAGTCGCCCGAGCAGGCGGCCAAACAGCAGCACATCGAGATCGTCGCTTAAGCGTCGCCCCAGCCCCAAAGCGCCGCGATTGACACCTTCCAGCTGTCTTCGATCCGCTTGAGGACCATGGTGGGACTGCACGACTGCTCGTAGTGGGACCCCGTCGCGTCGTGGGCGGTGACCTGCCAATGCTCGCGGACGAAGGCGACGTCGCCGGCGACGAGCACGTTGCTGTGCTCGACCTCGATGCGGATGTGGCGGGCGATCAACTGGGCGAGCAGTGGCCGGATGTGCTCCCGGGTATGGATCGCCGTCGCGTCGGGGGTCAGCAGGCAGGCGTCGCGCGCGAAGCAGCCCGTAGCCGCCCCGAGGTTGCCGGCACCGATCAGCTTGGGCAGCGCGAGACAGGCCATGCGATCGGGTGCTGCGGCGACGAGTGTGTCCGTTTTCATCTCGATGCCTCCAGTACGAAATCCGCGACGCGTTTTTGCCTATGAACTAGCTAGCTATCACAGTAACCTGGCTTGCTGTGCTAGTCAACTATCACAGCGTCTGAGGGGCTGGGCATGGCGGATTCGCAAAGGGTGATGCCCGTCTATGTTGTGAGCCGTGATCGATTCCCTGGTCGAACAGATCGAGGCGCGCTTCGCCGAGTTGGAGAAGCAGATGTCGGACCCCGCCGTGATCGGGGACCGGGAGCGCTATGCGGACGTCGGCCGCGAGTATCGCGAGCTGCAGCCGGCGCAGGCGCTGGCGGTCGAGTACCGCAAGCTGAAGGACGACCTCGAGGGTGCGCGGGAGCTGCTCGCCGAGGATGGCGAAGACCAGGAGCTGCAGAAGATGGTCGAAGACGCGCCGCCGCGGCTCGAGGCGCTCGAAGAGGAGATCCGCCTGGCGATGGTCGAGCGCGACCCCAACGACGCCAAGAACGTCCTGGTCGAGATCCGCGCCGGGACCGGCGGCGACGAGGCGGCACTCTTCGCCGGCGACCTCTACAAGATGCTCACCCGCTACGCCGAGGAGCGCGGCTTCACCACCGAGCCGCTCTCGCAGTCCAGCGCCGAGGTTGGGGGCTTCAAGGAGGTCACCTTCGCGATCAAGGGCGAGGGCGCCTACTCGATCTTCAAGTACGAGGGGGGCACGCACCGCGTGCAGCGGGTGCCGGAGACCGAGTCCCAGGGCCGTATCCACACCTCGACCGCGACCGTGGCCGTGCTGCCCGAGGCCGAGGAGGTCGAGGTCCAGATCGATCTCAACGACCTGCAGATCGACGTCTATCGCTCCTCGGGCCCCGGCGGCCAGTCGGTCAACACGACCGACTCGGCGGTGCGGATCACCCACAAACCGAGCGGGATCGTCGTCTCGATGCAGGACGAGAAGTCCCAGCTTCAGAACAAGGAGCGGGCGATGCGCGTGCTGCGTGCCCGCATCTACGAGCGCGAGCTCGCGGAGCAGCACGCGAAGATCGCCTCCGAGCGCAAGGCGCAGGTCGGCAGCGGCGAGCGCTCCGAGAAGGTCCGCACCTACAACTTCCCGCAGGGCCGGGTGACCGATCACCGGATCAAGCACACCTCGCACAACCTCGATGGCGTGCTCGGTGGCGAGCTGGCCGAGTTCACCGAGGCGCTCGCCGCAGAGGAGAAGAGGCAGCGCCTCGAGACCGCCACGGTCGGATGACGCGCGAAGCTCTGACCGCGTCGGTCGACGCGCTGCGCGCCGCCGGGGTCGACGAGCCGCGCCTCGACGCCGAGCTGCTGCTCGCCGAGGCAACGGGGTGGGAGCGGGCTCGCATGGCAGCGAACCCCGAGGAGGAGGTCCCGCCCGCCGCCACGCGGCGCTTTGCCGAGATGGTGCGCCGCCGCCTGCGCCGCGAGCCCGTCGCCTACATCCTCGGCCGGCGCGGCTTCCGCCACCTCGAGCTCGCCGTCGACCCCCGCGTGCTGATTCCGCGCCCGGAGACCGAGCTGCTGGTCGAGCTCGCGCTCGAGCTGCGGCCGCGCTCGGTCCTCGACGTCGGCACCGGCTCGGGTGCCGTTGCCCTTGCGATTGCCGCCGAGCTGCCCGACTGTGCGGTCAGCGCCACCGACACCTCGCTGCCGGCGCTTGCCGTAGCCCGCGACAACGCCGAGCGCCTCGGCCTCGCCGCGCGGGTCGAGTTCCACCAGGGGACGTTGCCGCCTTCCGAGGAATTCGACCTCGTCGTCGCGAACCTTCCCTATGTGGCGGAGGGGGACTGGGGAAAGCTGCAGCGTGAGGTGACCGAGTGGGAGCCGCGTGAGGCCCTGCTTGCGGGTCCGGATGGGCTTGACGCGGTGCGCGCCACGGTCCCGGCCCTCGCCGGCGTCACAGCCACCCTGGCACTCGAGATCGGCGAGGGCCAGGCCGCTGCCGTTGCGGAGATCCTCGGTGCGGCGGGTTTCGGCGCGACTGAGTCTCGCCCCGATCTGGCCGGTATCGCGCGCCTTGTGATCGGTCGCAAGGGGATCGCGCCATGACCGTCACGGTCTCGATCGAGCGCGATGGCGCCGAACGCGCGCGCACGGGCCTGGAGCTCTGCATAGCGGCCGGCGGGGTCGCGGTCTTTCCCGCCGACGGCCTCTACGGCCTGGCCTGCGATCCGCTCAACCAGGAGGCGATCGAGCGCATCCACCGGATCAAGGGCCGGGACGACGGCAAGTCCTCCGCCGTCCTCTACTTCTCGCCGCTGGCGATGCGCGAGCTGGTCGAGAGCGTGGGGGAGCGCACCAGGACCGCGGTCGGGGCGCTGCTCCCCGGGCCGGTGACCCTGGTCGTCGCCAATCCCGAGCATCGCTATCCGCTTGCCTGCCGCGAGGACCCGGAGCGGCTCGGGGTGCGACTGATCGAGGGGCCGCTGGCGGGCGCGATGTGTCCGCTCTTCCAAACCTCGGCGAATCGCAGCGGCGAGCCGGCGCCGGCCCTCTTTGCCGACGTCCCGCGCAGCATCATCGCCGCCGTCGACGTCGCGATCGACGGCGGCGCCCTGACCGGATTGCCCTCGACGGTCGTCGACCTCACCGGGTTGGATGCGGGCGGCGAGTGGACGGTCTTGCGCGAGGGCGGGATGTCGATGGAGGAGCTGCGCGAACGGCTCGTTGGCACGCAGCGAGGATCGCTGTCCTAGTTGACTAGAACAGCCTGATCTCATACTGTGTGGTCTGATGGCACAGCAGACCGCTGGTCGCGAGGCCACCCCCTTTTCCACCGATCCCGCAGCCGAGCTGCCGGTCGGTGTTCAGCTCTCCTGGCGCCTGCGGGCGCTGATCGCCACCGGTCGCCTGGCGGCGGGGGAGCGGCTGCCGAGCTTTCGCCGTCTCGCCGAGTGGGGCGGCGTCAACGTCAACACCGTGCGCGCCGTCTACGCCGGGCTGGAGGAGGCCGGGCTGGTGGTCAGCCGTCAGGGGCAGGGCACCTTCGTCGGCGAGCAGATCGAGGCCTCTCCCGAGCTGGAGGAGATCGCCGCTGAGGCCCTGCGCCGGACGCTCGAGTCGGGGCTGGACCCCAGCGATCTGGTCGTGGTCACCGCTGCCTGCGCGAGCATGAGCGAGGCGGGTGAAGCCGGGGAGGTCACCGGCGAGCTCCCCGACCTGGCCGAGGAGAGCGAGGCGATCGAGGTCCGCCACGAGCTGCGCCGACAGATCGCCCGCCTCGAGATCGAGCTTGCCGCCTACACCCGCGATCTGCCCGACGACATGCCTACCGCGGCCCGCTTCACCAAAGCGCACGTGGCCGGCGTCGAGGAGCTCGAGCAGACGCGCGACACCCTGATCGCCCAGCTCTCCGAGGCCCAGCGGGCGGCCGAGCTGCGAGCAAGGCAGGTCGGCGAGGCGCGGGCGCGGCGCAAAGCGCAGCTGGAGAACAAGCAAGGCGGTACGCCGGCACGATCGGGCGGGGGCCCTCTTGGCAGGGCGATGAGCTGGTGGCAGGCGAAATCCTGAGCCGGGCCTACACGCCCGCCAAGTCCGCCTTCGAGCAGGTGGGGGAGATGATGATCCTCACCGCGAAGACGATCGTCTCGGCGATCCGACCCCCGTACCCCTACGGCGAGGAGCTGGTCTGGCAGTTCCTCTTCGTGCTCAAGCTTTCCTGGTTTCCGCTGCTGATCTCGACCTTCGCGCTCTGCCTCGGCGCTCCGGGCCTGCAGGCGGCGGGCGTGCTCTCGCTGTTCGGGGCGCTCGACCGGCTCGGCGGCTTCTTCGTCCTCACCGCGATTCGCTGGATCGGCCCGCTGGTCACGGCCGTGGTCGTAGCCGGCGTCGCCGGCACCGCGATCACCGCCGATCTCGGCGCTCGCAAGATCCGCGAGGAGCTCGACGCCCTGCAGGTGCTGGGCGTGGACCCGGTCAAGAACCTGGTCGTGCCGCGCTTCCTGGCCCTGATGGTGGTGACGGCGCTGCTCGACATCTTCGCGATCATCTTCGGCCTCAGCGCCGGCATCGCCGCCGAGCTGCTCTACCACCAGCCGCTCGGCGGTTTCTTCGCCACGCTGTTCTCCAACGCCTCGGTTACCGACATCTGGGGCTCGGTGCTGATGTGCACGATCTTCGGCGCGATCATCTCCGTCGTCTGCTCGTTCAAGGGGATGACTGCGTCCGGAGGTGCCGAGGGGGTCGGCCGCGCCGTCAACCAGGCCGTCGTCATCGCCCTGGTCGCGGTCTTCTTCTTCAACTACGTCTTCACCGCGATCCTGCTCGCCACCAATCCCGAACTGCAGGCGATCCGGTGATCGGCTGGCTCGACGTCCCGCGCGGCTGGCTCGACTCCTTCGGCGAGATCGCCCGCTTCGGCTCGCGCGTCGCCGGCCTCGTCTACAGCGGCCGGGTGCTGCGCTACTCCGGCGAGAGCCTGCGCCAGGCCGGGATCCTGATCCTCGGCTCGGCGGTGATCATCTGGGCCTTCGTCTTCATCCTTGGCCTGCAGTGCGGCCTGCAGGGCGCCTACTTCAACCGCTCGATCGGCGCCCCCTCGCTGGCCGGGCTCTTCTCGGCCTACTGCGACCTGCGCGAGGGTTTGCCTTACGCCTTCGGCTACATCCTCTCGGCCAAGGTCGGCACCGGCATCGTCGCCGAGCTCGGCGCGATGCGGATCTCCGACGAGATCGACGCACTCGAGGTGATGGGGATCCAGCCGGTCACCTTCCTCGCCGCGACCCGCCTGCTCGGCGCCTGGATCGCGATCCCCTTCCTCTACCTGGTCGGGATCGGGGTCGCCTACTTCGCCAGCTACCTCGCCGTGGTCCAGCAGGTCGGCGACGTCTCCTCGGGCGGCTACCTGCTGATCTTCTGGATGTTCCAGGACCCCCTCGACCTCTTCTTCAGCCTGACCAAGGGGATGGTGATGGCGACCGCGATCGTGCTGGTCGGCTGTTACTACGGCTATACCGCCTCGGGCGGCCCGGTCGGGGTGGGAACAGCGACCGCCCAGTCGATGGTGGTCAACATCATCATCGTCCACATCATCGGCATGCTCGGCACCGTGGTCTTCTGGGGTTCGACCCCACGAGCGCCGATCGGCGGTTAGGGGGTCTAACAGCTGCCCCTGCCCGAGGGCAGGTGAACGAGGCGGCGGGAGCTGTTGTCTTCCTCGTCGGACTCGAAGAGCAGGCCCTCGGGGTCGACCGTCATCACGAAGGCGAAGCAGCCGCGCAGGCCGCCGACGCTGATCCACTGCTTGTCGTAGTCGGCCGGGTAGATGTCCGACCAGCCGACCGAGGTGCCCAGGGTGACGTGATCGTCGTAGGGGTCCTGGTCGCAGCCCGGGTAGTGCCAGGTCGCCGGCGAGCGTTTCCCGGGACGGGTGCGCTCGAGGTCGCGCAGGCAGTAGTTGAGCTTGGGGCCGACCCGCACTCGGTGCAGGGGACGGTGCTGGCCGTCGACCGACCAGAGCTCGAAGCGGGCGAGCTGGTGGACCTTCCAGTAGGAGCCGCCGAAGTAGGCGCCGACCGTGGTGAAGCGCAGCGTCGCCAGGGTCGGCACGTCGATGTGGCCGCCGCCGGTGCGGTAGATCCGCTGCCGGGTGCGCATCGTGCGCCAGCCGCTGCGGGTACCGCGTACCTCGATCGGGCCGCGGCCGCGGCTGCGAACGTCGCTTGTGGCCCGCAAGCGGACCTGGTCGCCGGCGCGCTGGATGTAGAGGTCGGTGGCCGGGCCGATGCGCAGGTTGGGGCAGAGCAGGACCTTTGCTTCGGGGCCCTCGCAGGGGTTCTCGCCAATCGCTGTGATCGCCTGTGCGGGCGCAACTCCGAGGAGGGCCGGCAGGAGAGAGAGGGAGAGGGCAAGACGAGTCCGCTTCAGCTTCACGTGGCGCACATCTATAGCCGCTTCGGCTATCCCGGCGCGTTGCTATGGTCGCTCGTCCGATGGCCGATTTGCCGGAGAACTTCCAGACCGCCCCGCTGAGCGAGGTCGACCCCGACATCGCCGCCGTGCTCGAGGCTGAGCTGCGCCGCCAGCAGGGCACACTGGAGATGATCGCCTCGGAGAACTTCGTGCCGCAGGCGGTGCTCGACGCGGTCGGCTCGGTGCTGACCAACAAGTACGCCGAGGGCTACCCCGGTCGCCGCTACTACGGCGGTTGCGAGGAGGTCGACGTCGCCGAGCAGCTGGCGATCGACCGGGCCAAGGCGCTGTTCGACGCCGAGCACGCCAACGTCCAGGCCCACTCCGGAGCGCAGGCCAACAACGCCGTCTACATGGCGCTGCTCGAACCAGGGGACACCTTCCTCGGCCTCGCTCTCGACCACGGCGGCCACCTCAGCCACGGGATGAAGATCAACGTCTCCGGCACGCTCTACAACCCGGTCCCGTACCACGTCCGCAAAGACGATCTGCTGGTCGACATGGACGAGGTCGCCGCGCTTGCCGAGGAGCACAAGCCGAAGCTGATCGTCGCCGGCTGGTCGGCCTACCCGCGCCGGCTCGATTTCGCCGCCTTCCGCCAGATCGCCGACTCGGTCGGGGCCAAGCTGATGGTCGACATGGCCCACTTCGCCGGCCTCGTCGCCGCCGGCGAGCACCCCAACCCGGTGCCGCACGCCGACGTCGTCACGACGACGATCCACAAGACCCTCTGCGGCCCGCGCAGCGGCATGATCCTCTGCAAAGAGGACCACGCGAAGGCAATCGACAAAGGCGTCTTCCCCGGCCAGCAGGGCGGGCCGCTGATGCACACGATCGCGGCCAAGGCGGTTGCCCTGCACATCGCTGCGAGCGAGCCTTTCCGCGCCCGCCAGCGCCAGACGATCGCCAACGCCCAGGCCTTTGCCACCGGTCTCGAAGCCGATGGCATCCCGGTCCTCACCGGCGGCACCGACGTCCACCTCGTCCTCGTCGACCTCACGCCCAGCGGCCTCGACGGACAGACCGCTGAGGACCGCCTCGACGCGGTCGGCATCACCGTCAACCGCAACGCGATCCCCTTCGACCCGCGGCCGCCGATGAACCCCTCGGGCCTGCGGATCGGCACCCCGGCGCTGACCACCCGCGGCCTGGTCGAGGAGGACATGACCGAGATTGCCGGCGTCATCGCGACGGCGCTCTCGGATGACTTCGAGTCCCAGAAGGACGCTCTGGGGGAGCGCACCCGCGCCCTGATGGAGCGCTACCCGCTGTACCCGCAGCTCTCGCCCGCCTCGGTCTGAGCAATAGGGTCGCCGCATGCTGGTCTGGGTCGATTGCACGGCTGCCGCGCACCCGCTTGTCCTGCGCCCGCTGGTCGAGCGGCTCGAGGCAAGGGGGGACGAGGTCCTCGTCACCGCCCGCGAGTACGGGCAGACGCTGGGCATCCTCGATCGCCTTGGCATCCCGTACACCGCGGTCGGCAGCCATGGCGGCGCCTCCGCCTTCGGCAAGGGGCGGGCGCTTGCCGGGCGCTCGGCGCGGCTGGCACGTCTGGCCTGGGAGCGGCGACCCGATCTGGCAATCGCGCACGGCTCGGTTGACCTCGCCGTCGTCTCCTCGCTCTTCCGCATCCCTTCGGCGCAGATGCAGGACTACGAGTTCGCCGGCTGGCAGCGGCAGATCGCCTTTCGCGCGGCGCGAAAGGTGCTGATGCCCGATTCGATCCCACTCGACCGGCTGAAGAAGATTGGCGCCAAGGAGCGCAAGCTGGTCAGTTATCCGGGCCTGAAGGAGGAGTACTACTTGGCCGACTTCGAGCCCGATGCCGCCGTGCTCGACGAGCTCGGGCTCGATCGCGAGAAGGTCCTCGTCGTCGTCAGGCCGCCGCCGGAGACCTCCGAGTACCACGCCCGCAACGACGTCTACGGCGAAGCGATCCGCCACCTTGCCGCTGCGGTCGACGTGCAGGCGGTGGTGATCCCGCGCACCGAGCGACAGGGTGACGAGGTGCGAGCGATGCGGGCGGACAACCTGATCGTGCCCGAGCGGGCGATCGACGCGCAGAGCCTGATCGCCTATGCCGACTTGGTCCTCAGCGCGGGGGGGACGATGAACCGCGAGGCGGTTGCCCTCGGCACCCCGGTCTTCACCACCTTCGCCGGCCGCATGGGCGGCGTCGATGAGGCGCTGATTGCCGAAGGTCGGCTGCGCGTGCTCGACGACGTCGAGCAGCTGCCCCTGCGCAAGCGCGAGACGCCGGTCGGAGTGCTGAACCCACGCGATCCCGGGCTCCTGGTCGCGGGCGTGCTCGGCGCTGTCGAGAGCGTCGAGTAGCCTGATCCGGCCCGTATCTCCCGGGCCTCCCGCGAATGGCATCGACAACTGACGCCGTCCTCGCTTTCCTTCTCGCCGCCGCGATCGCCTGGCTGCTGGTTCCCTACGCCGAGCGGCTGGCCTTCCGGATCGGCGCGATCGACCAGCCCAAGGAGCGCGGCCTGCACGACACGCCGATGCCGCGGCTTTCGGGCCTGGCGATCTTCGCCGGGATCGAGGTCGCCGGCTGGATCTGGCTGCCGGGCGACGGCGAGACGCGCTCGATCCTGCTTGGCGCCGCCGCGATCGCCGCGGTCGGCGTGCTCGACGATGTGCGCGGCCTGCCCGCCTTTCCCAAGTTGCTCGGTCAGGTCGGCGCGGCGCTGATCCCGGTCGCTGGCGGCGTTCGGGTCGACGTCCTCACCCTGCCCTTCGTCGGCGGCTTTGAGCTCGGCTGGGTCGCCTGGCCGCTGACCGTGCTCGGCATCGTCGCCGTGGTCAACGTGATCAACTTCATCGACGGGGTAGACGGCCTTGCCGCTGGGGTCTGTGTAATCGCCGCGATCGCGCTGGCCGTGATCGCCCTCTCGCTCGACCGCAACGCCGCCGGCGTCCTCGCCGCCCTTACCGCCGGCGGGGCGCTGGGCTTTCTCCGCCACGGCTTCCCGCCCGCCTCCAGCTTCATGGGCGACACCGGTTCCAACCTGCTCGGCTACCTCCTTGCGGTCGCCTCCGTGCAGGGGTCGCTGAAGACCAATGCGGTAGTCGCCTTGGTCTTGCCCCTCGTCGTGCTCGCGGTGCCGATCCTCGACACCGGCTTCGTCGTCGCCAAGCGACTCAAGTACCGCCAGCCGATCTACCAGGCCGACACCTGGCACTTCCACCACCGCATGGCCAACATCGGCTTCTCGCAGCGGCGCACCCTGGCCTATCTCTACGGCTGGACCCTCGCCCTGGCAGCCCTGGCCCTAGCCCTGCGCTTCGTCCCCTACAGCGACGATCGCGGCCACTTCGACGCGCTCTGGACCGCGGTGATCGTCGCCTTCGGCCTGCTCGCCCTGGCGACCAGCGTCTACCTCGTCTACGTGCTCGAGATCCTCAAGCTGCGCCGCGGTGAGCTCAATCCCGAAACCGGTGAGATCGAAGCGATCGAGCTGGAGGAATAATCGCCCGCAAGTAGCGGGGAGACTTAGTAACAGGTTGTAACAAGCCTCACGAACTGGCTCTAGAAAGCGGATCGTCGGCCCTTTCGGATATAGTCGCTCGTCCGCCCGCCCTTTCAAAGACGGGCGAATTTTATGTCTCCTCCCAAGTACGTCGACCTTCTGGTCATCGCCGCCGCACTCGCCGTGTTCTTGCTCGGCGGCTTGCCGATGCTCGGATTCGCCGCCGGCGCCGGCGTCTGGCTCGTTCAGCGCGGTATCCAGATCTTTGCCGAGCGCTTCGCCAACAGGGAGCTGGCCGCCGGTAACCGTCAGCGGGCGATGGCGACGGTCGGGATCTCCACGCTGGGTCGCGTCGGGCTGATGGCAGCCGCGGTCCTGGCCGCGGGAATCGTCGAACGCGAGGCCGGCCTCACCTCCGCGATCCTGGTCCTGGTCCTCTTCACCGTCTCCTTCGCTGCCCAGGGCATCGCACATCTCTTCAACGGTGGACCGGAAGTGGGCAAGGCATGAAGACCAAGACCAAGGTCTTCATCGGTCTCGGGGTCTATTTCGCGATCGCGATCCTGATGTTCTTGATCTTCGGCAGCAGTGGCAAAAACGAAGCCTTCCAGCCCCAGAACGAGTTCAAGCTCGAACCGTGGATCACGCTCGAACTCGCCGGCATCGACCTCAGCATCAACAAGGCGGTGCTCTATCTGGTCCTGGCCAGCGCTCTGACGATCTTCGTCATGGTCTGGATCTCGCGCCGCATGCAGCAGAAACCGAACCGGGTGCAGACCGCGATCGAGGTCGCCTACGACCTGACCAAGAACAACATCACCGGCGGCAACCTGGACACCAAGACGGCGACCCGCTGGTTCCCCTTTCTCGCCGCCCTCTTCTTCTGGATCTGGTTCTCGAACATGATCGGCTTCCTGCCGCTGCCGACCAATACCGAGCACGCGGTCAACATCTTTGGCCTCGAAGTCCCCTCCTTCGCGATCTACGCGGCGACCGCCAACCTCTCGATCCCGCTGGTCCTGACCCTCGTCGTCTGGATCTCCTACCACGTCGAAGGCGTGCGCTCGAAGGGCCTCTTCAAGTACCTGGCCAGCTGGCTGCCGCCCGGCCTCGAGGACATGAACCCGCTGGCCAAGGGCTTCATCTTCGTGATCGAGGCGATCTCGCACTTCGCCCGCCTGATCTCGCTCTCCGTGCGACTCTTCGCCAACATCCTCGCCGGCCACCTGCTGCTGCTCTTCATGGGTGGCGGGCTCGCGGTGCTGCTCGGCATCGCCGCGCTCGGCGCCCTCACCTTCCCCCTGGCCTTCTTCTTCTTCATCCTCGAGGTCGGCCTTATCGCCACCCTGCAGGCCTTCATCTTCTCGACTCTTACCGCTATCTACCTCGGCGGAGCCACCTCCGCCAGCCATTAGAAAAGGAGCGCTACCTCAAATGGATCTGTCCCCAGTTGCCGCCGCGATTTCCGACGAAGGGATCGAATCGGCCGGTAAGGCGATCGCCCTCGGCGTAGGTGCCGGCCTTGGCTCAATCGGCGCAGGTATTGGCATCGGCATCATCTTCGGCAAGGAGATCGAGTCGGTCGCCCGCCAGCCCGAGATGAAAGACGAGCTGCAGAGCATCCGCTGGCTCGGCTTCGCGCTTACTGAGGCCGTGGCCTTCTACACCTTCATCTTCGGCCTGATCGCCTTCTTCCTCTAGGCCGATCGCGTGGAGATCATCGCTGACATAGCGGGTCTGGTTCCGCTCGCGGCAGAGGCCGCCCACGGCTCCGAAGAGGGCGGCAGCTTCCTGGTCTCACCGGGCCTCGGCCTGATGATCTGGACGCTGGTGCTCTTCCTCTTCACGATGTGGGTGCTAAGCAAGGTCGCCTTCCCGAAGATCCAGGAGGCGCTCGACAAGCGCGCCAGGACGATCAGCGAGTCGATCGAGGCGGCGGAACGCCAGCGCAAGGAGTCCGACGAGCTGCTCGCCGAGTACCGCGGGCGCCTCGAGGAGGCCCGCGAGCAGGCCGACGACATCATGGCCCGCGCCCGCAAAGCGGCGGAAACCGCCGAGAACGAGGCGAAAACCGCCGGCAAGGAGCGCGGCGAGGAGCTCGTCGCGGCCGCACAGCGCGAAATCGACGCGGCGACCCGGCGCTCGCTCGACCAGATCCGCAAGGAGGTCGCCGACCTCACCGTGCTGGCGACCGAGAAGGTCACCCGCAAGTCGCTCAGCGAGTCCGACCAGCGCCGCCTCGTCGAGGAGGCGCTCAGCGAGGTCGACTTCACCGCGCTTTCCGGGGCGGAGGAGTCGCAGAACTAATGCAGGAAGCAGCTCGCGTATACGCCGAGGCCCTCTTCGATGTGGCCAAGGACAAGGGCAAGCTCGACGCGATTCGCGGCGAGTTGGCCCAGTTCGTCGACGCCGTCGACGGCAACCGCGAGCTGCAGGTCTTCTTCTTCAGTCCCTATTTCTCCTCAGCGGAGAAGGTGGCGGGCCTGGAGCGCGCCGTCAGCGACGCCGATGCGGAGCTGCTCAACTTCCTCGAGCTGCTGATCGAGAAGCAGCGGATGCCGGAGATCTTCCGCATCCGCCGCCAGCTTCGACGAGCTCTGGAAGCAGGAAAACCGGCGCATCGACGTGACCGTGACCAGTGCGGTCACGCTGGAGCCGGCGGTGGTCGAGAAGGTCGGTGAGGAGATTGAGCGGCAGACGGGCCAGAAGGTCGATCTGTCCAGCCGCGTCGATGCCGAGATCCTCGGTGGCATCGTCTTGCAGGTCGGCAACAAGGTGCTCGACGCGAGCATCCGCAGTCGCTTGGAGAAACTTCGAAAGAGCGTCGCTCAAGCGGCGTAAGGAGGCGTAGAGCACCCCCATGGACATCAAGCCCGACGAGATCGCAAGCATCCTCCGCGAGAGGATCGAGGGACTGGACACGGAATCCGCTGACCTTGCAGAGGTCGGCACCGTGCTCTCCGTCGCTGACGGGATCGCTCGCATCCACGGCCTCGACAACTGCATGGCGCTGGAGATGCTCGACCTGCCGCACGGGGTCACCGGCCTGGCGCTGAACCTCGAGGAGGACAACGTCGGCGCGGTGCTCTTCGGCGAGTGGGACAAGGTCGTCGAGGGCGACACGGTCAAGCGCACCGGCCACCTGCTGCGGATCCCGGTCGGCGACGAGCTGCTCGGCCGCATGGTCGACCCGCTCGGCCGCCCGCTCGACGACGCCGGCGAGGTGGCGACGACGCAGACCCGCCCGGCGGAGTTCAAGGCTCCGGGCGTGGTTCAGCGCCAGCCGGTCACCGAACCGGTGCAGACCGGCTTGATGTCGATCGACGGCATGATCCCGATCGGCCGCGGCCAGCGAGAGCTGATCATCGGCGACCGCCAGACCGGCAAGACGGCGATCGCGATCGACACGATCATCAACAACCGCGACAAGGACATGGTCTGCATCTACGTCGCGATCGGGCAGAAGATGTCCACCGTCGTCCAGCTCAAGCAGGTGCTGGAGGAGAACGGCGCGATGGAGAACACGATCATCGTCGCCGCCCCCGCCGACGAGGCCGCCCCGATCAAGTTCATCGCCCCCTACGCGGGCTGCGCGATGGGCGAGCACTTCCTCTACAACGGCAAAGCCGCCCTCTGCGTCTACGACGACCTCACCAAGCACGCCTACGCCTACCGTCAGATGTCGCTGCTGCTGCGGCGCCCGCCGGGACGCGAGGCCTACCCGGGTGACGTCTTCTACCTGCACTCGCGCCTCCTGGAGCGGGCGGTCAAGCTCAACGACGATCTCGGCGGCGGCTCGCTGACGGCGCTGCCGATCATCGAGACCCAGGCCTCCGACGTCTCCGCCTACATCCCGACCAACGTGATCTCGATCACCGACGGTCAGATCTTCCTCGAGTCCGACCTCTTCTACTCGGGCGTCCGCCCGGCTATCAACGTCGGCATCTCGGTCTCGCGGGTGGGTGGCAACGCGCAGACCAAGGCAATGAAGAAGGTCGCCGGCAAGCTGCGCCTCGACCTCTCCCAGTACCGCGACCTCGAGGCATTCGCCCAGTTCGGCTCCGAGCTCGATCCCGAGACCCAGAAGACGCTGAACCGCGGCGAACGGCTGGTCGAGCTGCTCAAGCAGAAGGAGCGCGAGCCACTCGGCGTCGCCGACCAGGTGGCGGCGATCTACTCCGGCACCGGTGGCTACCTCGACCGGATCAACACCGATCGGGTCGGCGAGTTCCTCGGCGACCTGAAGATCCGCCTGCATTCCGAGAAGGCCGAGTTGCTGGCGCGGATCGCCGATACCGGCAAGCTCGAGGAGGCCGACGAGGAGGAGCTGGGCAAGGCGATCGCCGAGTTCGTCGACGACTTCGGCCCCGACTTCGACGAGCACGGCGACCCGCTCGAGAAGGGCGAATCGGATCGAATCAAGTCAGCTGAGGAGCGCAGCGCTCCTGCTCGCGTGCCCGCCGAGGAGGTGACGGTCTAGGCAACCGTTCGTAGCGCCCCGATGAGGGGTGCCGAGAACGAAAACCTCGCCCGCAGGTACCCCTCATCGGGGCGCCCTCGGCTACTGACCGAATCACCATGGCCACTCAGAAGGACGTCAAGAATCGCATCGCGTCGATCAAGAACATCAACAAGATCACGCGGGCCATGGAGATGGTTGCCGCGGCGCGCCTGCGCCGGGCCGAACAGCGGATCGAGCAGCTGCGGCCCTACGCCCAGTCGATGCGCAAACTCACTCGCCGCGCTTCGGAACAGGCCGGCGGGATCCCGCGCGTGCCGGTGCTGGAAGAGCGCGAGGACGAGAAGCGGGTTGGCGTCGTTTTGATCACCGGCGACCGCGGTTTGGCCGGCGCCTTCAACACCAACATCATCCGCGACGGCCTGCGCCTCAAGGGCGAGCTGCGCGAGCAGAGCAAGGAGGCGGTCTTCTCCGCCGTCGGCCGCAAGGGCGTCTCGGCGCTGACCTTCCGCAAGGAGGACCCCCGCACTTCATACGTCGGCTTCACCGACCGGCCCGGCTTCGCCAACGCCCGCGAGATCGGCGAGGAGCTGACCTCCAGCTACGTCGACGGTGAGCTCGACCGGGTCGAGCTGGTCTACAACCGCTACGTCTCACCGCTCACCCAGCACGTCTGGCGGCAGACCCTGCTTCCCCTGCAACAGGCCGACGTGATCGGCGAGGGCGTTGCCGAGGAGGAAGAGGAGGGTGAGGAAAGCGAGATCGAGAAGGCGCACAGCCGCTCGATCTGGGAGTACGAGCCCGAGGCCGAGGAGCTGCTGGGACAGCTGATCCCGGAGTACGTGAACATCTCGGTGTACCGAGCCCTGCTCGAGTCCGCCGCCTCGGAGCTGGGAGCGCGGATGACCGCGATGCGCAGCGCCGCGGAGAACGCTGAAGAAATGATGGGCGATTTGACCCTGGAGATGAACCGGGTCAGGCAGGCCGAGATCACCCAGGAGATCCTCGAGGTCGTCGCCGGCGCCGAGGCGCTTGGATAAAGCTGAGAATCGAGAAAAGGAACCAATGTCTGAGAGCAACGGAGCAAACGTAGGGCGAGTCGAGCAGGTGACCGGCGTCGTCGTCGATGCGGTCTTCCCGGACAAGCTGCCGGAGATCTACTCGGCGGTGAAGATCCAGATGGCCGGCGACGCCGACAACGAGGCGAGCGAACTGGTCTGCGAGGTGCAGCAGCACCTCGGCGACGACCGGGTTCGCACCGTGGCGATGGACGCCACCGACGGCCTGCAGCGCGGCGACAAGGTGATCGACACCGGCGGCCCGATCTCGGTTCCGGTCGGCGACGCCACCCTCGGCCGCATCTTCAACCTGCTCGGCGAGCCGATCGACCTTGGTGAGCCGGTTGAGACCGAGGAGCGCTGGCCGATCCACCGCTCGGCGCCCGCGGCTTCCGACCTCGCTCCGACCCAGGAGATCCTCGAGACCGGGATCAAGGTGATCGACCTGCTCGCGCCCTACGCCAAGGGCGGCAAGGTTGGGCTCTTCGGCGGTGCCGGCGTCGGCAAGACCGTGCTGATCCAGGAGTTGATCCGCTCGATCGGCGAAGAGCACGAAGGCCTCTCGGCCTTCTGCGGCGTCGGCGAGCGCTCGCGCGAGGGCAATGACCTCTGGCTCGAGATGAAGGAGTCCGGCGTCATCGACAAGACGATGCTGGTCTTCGGCCAGATGAACGAGCCCCCCGGAGCCCGCCTCCGCGTCGCTCTCTCCGGCCTGACGATGGCCGAATACTTCCGCGAGCAGGGTGGCCAGGACGTGCTGCTCTTCATCGACAACATCTTCCGCTTCGTCCAGGCGGGCTCCGAGGTCTCGGCCCTGCTCGGCCGCATGCCTTCCGCCGTCGGCTACCAGCCGACGCTGGAGACCGAGATGGGCGAACTGCAGGAGCGGATTACCTCGACCGAGCGCGGCTCGGTCACCTCGGTGCAGGCGATCTACGTCCCCGCCGACGACCTCACCGACCCGGCTCCGGCCTCGGTCTTCGCCCACCTCAACGCAACCACGACGCTCTCGCGGTCGATCTCCGAGAAGGGGATCTACCCGGCGGTCGACCCGCTCGACTCGACCTCGACGATCCTCAAGCCCGACATCGTCGGCGAGGAGCACTACCGCACCGCGACCGAAGTCCAGGAGGTGCTGCAGCGCTACAAGGAGCTGCAGGACATCATCGCCATCCTCGGCATCGACGAGCTCTCCGACGAGGACAAGCAGACGGTCTCGCGCGCCCGCAAGATCGAGCGCTTCCTCTCGCAGCCGTTCTTCGTCGCCGAGCAGTTCACCGGCCGCAGTGGCGAGTACGTGCCGGTGGGGGAGACGGTCCGCGGCTTCCGCGAGATCCTCGACGGCGAGCACGACGACCTCTCTGAGGGCGCCTTCTACATGAAGGGCGGCATCGACCAGGTGACCGAGGGCGCCGCGGCGGCCGCGGCCTAGGCAAGACCCATGGCAGCCGAGCACATGGTCGACGTCGAAGTCCTCACCCCCGAGGGTGAGGTCTTCAACGGCGAAGTCCACCAGGTCTCGACCCGCACCGCGGTCGGCGAGCTCGGCATCCTCGCCAACCACACGCCGCTACTGGCGGCGCTCCAGCCCACCGAGCTGCGCCTCCACGTCAGCGATTCCGAGACCAAGCGCTACGCCCAGTCCCACGGCTGGCTGCAGGTCTTCGGCAACCACGCCAAGCTCCTGGTCGAGGAGGTGCTGGCCCCGGAGGATCTGGACGCTGGGACGCTTGAAGAGCAGCTTGCGGATGCTGAGCAGCGGCTCAAGGAGTCCGAGGATGGCAGTGGGGCTTATGCCCGGGCGGAGAAGGACCGCGACCGGGCCGAAGCATTTCTGGCCATCGCCCAAGGCTGACAGGCCAAAACACATTTGGCTTGGCTCGCAAGGACCGCCACCTTGAAAGCCGGGTGGTATACCCAGGTATACTGATCGCTATGGCAAAAGTTATGGTCTCCATGCCCGACGATCTCTTGGCCGAGGTGGATGCGGAGGCCAGCCGCGCGGGCACCAGCCGCAGTGCCGTCATGCGTGACTTTGCCGACGCTGCTCTACGACGCCGCCGAACCGATCGCGCTGCGGCAATGCGGAGTTTGCTGCGCGACGCTTCTCCCCACGGCGGTGGTGCCGCCGAGCGGGTGAAGGCAACCCGCCCCGGGCCGTGACGACGCTGCTCCTCGACGCCAGCGTCCTGCTCGCCGCCTTCGATCCTGAGGACGATCACTATGAGCCGGCGAGCGCTTTGCTGGTCGACCCAGAGACCACGCTCGCGACACTTGACCTCGCTCGCTACGAGGTAGCCAACGTCTCTGTTCGAGCCTGGCGCGCGCCGGAGACGGTAGCTCCGCTACTGGCCACCATTGAGCAAGTCGCCGACGATGGTGGCGTCCTCGTTTCGACAAGCGCGCTCTTGACCCGGGCGGCTGAGCTTGCCGAGCTGCACACGATTTCCGTCTACGACGCCGCCTACGTCGCTGCCGCCGACGAAGCCGATCGCCGGCTCGTCAGTTGCGACGAGCGCGATCTGGTTTCAAAAGGCCTCGCGGTCTTTCCTGCGAAGGCTCGCTCGACCTAGGAGGCCGAAGGGCCACTATTGGTCTTCTCCTCGAATCAGCTTCGGGTAGTCCCATATTTCACCCAGATCACCATATGCCGAGTAGGCGTTTCTCTTGGCTTGGACTTCAACCGTGCTGCTGACCTTCACTGCGGCGACCCCATCGGGAACGATCCCTACGGCTTCATTTTGTCCTGGCCAATATCCGCTTTGCCAATGAGCTCCAAGGCCATGGAGGACCGCGCTGCGGGTGGTTCCAAACTTGCCCAGTTCCATGTTGGCTTGGAAGATCAAGATGCTCCCCCGCCCCGGCACCGCCCACAACGTGGTCTTCACCTTTGGCAGAGCAGCGATCCTCTGCGCGAGATCAGGATTGAGACCAGGGTCCATCTGCCGTCGCTCGCCATGAATCCACCTCGCTCCGTAGGGAGCGTGAAGGTTCGGTCCCATTGCCCTTCTTAGCCTCCTGGGCAAAGGCTCAGGCTTGGAGCGGAAGAAGCCGAAGTTCTTGATTTGCGCCGGTCCAGGGCTTTGCAGAAGTCCAGCCGACGAGCTGCTCGCGCTGGAGACGCTCGCTCCGGCCGGGCCAACGCCAGCCCCAATCGCGGCGACTGCGCTGCAGATGCACAGTAGCCGCCTTGAGTCTCGTCCCCCTGCGAATTTCATCTACCTCGTCCTCTCCCTTGACGGCGGTCAAGGTAGAGGACACGGTTGTCGTCAAAGGTTGCGCCCAAAGCTGCGGCAATTTCGTTGTTCAAATACCGTCCGGACATGGACGTTCGAAGCCAATGGCCGGGTGGGGGCCGCGGATGAGTGACGAGCTTGTTGCGCTCGTCTCGCGATTGGTGAGCTACGACAGCGCCGAGGCCGATGGGGTCCTGGAAGCGGCCGGGTTCATCGAAGGGTGGATGGACTCGCGTGGGATCGATGTGGAGAGCGATGAGGTGCGGGGGCTCCCTGTGCTCAAGGCCGAGGTCGGTCCCGAGAGCGCGCCCACGGTCGTCCTGCACGGACACATCGACGTCGTCCCTGCCCAGGCGGGGCAGTTCGAGCCGCGGGTCGATGGGGACCGGCTTTATGGGCGGGGCACCTATGACATGAAGGGGGCGCTGGCGGCGATGCTGCTGGTCACGGCGGCGATGCGGGATCAGGACGCGGTGCGGGTGCGGTTGGGGATCGTCGGCGACGAGGAGTCGGAGGAGGAAGTCGAACGGGGGAGCGATCATCTGGTCGACAGCGGCTTTCTTGGCGACTTCGCGATCACCGGCGAGCCGACCGATCTGCACATCGGGGTCGAGGCCAAGGGGGTGCTGGCGCTGCGGGTTCATGTCGACGGCACTGCCGCCCACGGAGCGACGCCGTGGCTGGGCGAAAACGCGGTTCTGAGGGCGATTGACGTTTTCCGCAGTATCGAGTCGCTACCGTTCGCACGGCACTCCTCGGAGCTGTTCGATCGCCCCTCGATCAACCTCGGTCGGATCCTGGGCGGCGACGCGCTCAACAAGGTGCCCGACCGATGCGCCATCGACGTCGACATCCGCTACCTGCCCGATCAGGATCCCGCCGTGCTCTTGGAGCAGGTGGAGGGGATCGCCGCTGCCGAGGTGGAGCAGCTCTTCACCCGGCCGCCGGCCGTGGTCGACCGCAATCTTCCCTACGTGCTCGCCCTGCGCGAGGCGACCACCGCCCACCACGACGGCGAGCCGATGAGCGTGGGACGGGACGGAGCTTCGGACGCTGTCTCGTTTCTGCGGGTCGGCGTTCCGGCGGTCGAGTTCGGGCCGGCGGGCGAAGGGCACCACGGGCCCGAGGAGTGGGTCTCGATCTCCTCGCTGCACACCTACCGGCAGACGCTCGACACCTTTCTGCGCTCGCTGCCCACCCATCTCGACGCTTGAGCGACCGTGGCTGAGTCCGGGCTAAGCAAGCCGCCGCCCTCGGGCGATCACGAGCCGGCGCCGAAGCCGAAGCGCTTCTGGTGGCGCTTCACGCTCGGCTCGCTGATCATCGTCCTCGTCACTTCGGCGGTGACCGCGACGGTGATCCTGCGCTACGTCGACAGCATCGCCAAGGCGCTCTCGCACAACAACGTCCTGCAGAACAAAGTCGAGAAATTCCTCTCCCAGACCGACGGCGGCGAGCCGGAGAACATCCTCATCCTCGGCTCCGACAAGCGCGCCAGCGAACCCGGCGACCCCGGTCGCTCGGACACGACGATCCTGCTTCGCCTCGACCCAGACCAGAACGCGATCGCGCTGATGTCGATCCCGCGCGACCTCAAGGTCGAAATCCCCGGCTTCGGCACCGACAAGTTCAACGCCGCCTTCGCCTACGGGGGCCCGAAACTGACCCTGCGCGTGGTCAAGGAACTGACCGGCCTGCCGATCAACCACGTCGTCAACGTCGACTACCTCGGCTTCGTGCGGGCGGTCGACGCGATCAACTGCGTCTACGTCGACGTCGACCGGCGCTACTTCCACTCCAACGTCGGCCTGCCGCCCTCAGAACAGTATTCGGAAATCAACGTCCAGCCCGGCTATCAGCTGCTCTGCGGCAAGAAGGCGCTGCAGTACGTGCGCTACCGCCACACCGACACCGATCTGGTCCGCGCCGCGCGCCAGCAGGACTTCCTCAGCGCCGCCCGCGAGCGCGTGCCGATCGACGACCTGGTGCTCGATCGCAATGACCTGATCGACATCTTCACCGAATACACGACCTCCGACATCAACGACAAGGAGACGATGCTCGAGGTGCTGAAGCTCTTCGTCTCCTCGCGCAACGCCGCGATCAAGGAGGTCCACTTCCCCGCCGAACTCGGGCCGAGCTACGTCTACGCCTCGCCGGAAATGATCGAAGACGCCACCAACCAGTTCCTCGGCATCGAAGCCAGCAGCGGGCCGCGCGGCTCGTTGGAAGAAGGTGAACCGAAGAAGAAGGGCAAGAACAAGAACAAGAACAAGAAGAAGGCCCAGCCGCAGAAGCCCCACCTCGGGCCGACCAAGCCGCCCGGCAGCGACGGCCTCATGCCGGCGCGCGAAGCCGGCGAACTCGAGGCCAAGTCGGTGGCGCGCAAGGTCTCCGCCGGCTTTCCCGTCTTCTACCCGGCCCGGCTGCCCTCCGGCGCCTTCTACGTCGAAAGCAACTCCTACGAACACATCCAGGACCCCCGCGTCTACCACTTCAAGGACCCCGACGGCAAGCGGCACGGTGCCTATCGGATGGTTGCCGAGTGGCCGCAGTCAGACGGCATCCACTACTTCGGCCTGCAGGGCGTCCAGGGCTGGTCGGACCCGCCGATCCTCGACAGCCCGAGCCTGACCAAGACGATCAACGGCCGCGAATACGACATCTACGTCGACGGCGACCGGATACCGATCGTCGCCTGGCACCGGGGGGACAATTCCTACTGGGTCGCGAATGACCTGCTGAACACGCTGACCAACGATCAGATGATCGGCATCGCCCGCTCGGCTGACGTGAAGATCCCCAATCCAAAGCGAAGAGGAGGCAAGGCAAACCGATGAGCCCAGAGAAAGAACCGATTGGCGTAATCGGGGTCGGCTGGGTCGGTCTCGTCACCGCCGCCTGCTTCGCCGAGGTCGGTCACCCGGTGATCGCCCGCGACATCCTCGCCGAGAAGGTCGAGGCGCTCTCCCGCGGCGAGATCACGATCCACGAGCCCGGCCTCGAGGAGCTGCTGAAGCGCAACGCCGAGCGGCTCACCTTCACCACCGAGATGTCGGCGCTGCTCGACGGCGCCCGCCTGCTCTTCGTCTGCGTCGACACGCCGCCGACGCGCTCCGGCGACGCCGACCTCTCCCGCGTCCGCTCCGTGGTCGAGGATCTGCCCGCCGATAGCGAGCACGTGCTGGTGATGAAGAGCACGGTGCCCGCGGGGACCGGCCAGTCGATTCGCCGCGACCGTCCCGGCCTCGCCTACGTGTCCTGCCCCGAGTTCCTCAAGGAGGGCTCGGCCGTCGAGGACTTCCTCCACCCGGACCGCGTGGTGATCGGCGCCGATCCCGGCGACGAGGCGGCGGGAGACGCGGTCGCCCGGCTCTACGAGCCGCTCGGTGAGATCGTCCGCACCGACGTCGCCAGCGCCGAGATGATCAAGCTCGCCTCCAACGCCTTCCTTGCCACCAAGATCTCCTTCGTCAACGAGATCGCCAACGTCTGCGAGGAGGTCGGCGCCGACGTCGCCGAAGTCGCCCGCGGGATGGGGCTCGACCAGCGGATCGGGCCGTCCTTCCTGCGGCCCGGGATCGGCTATGGGGGTAGTTGCTTTCCAAAGGACGTCAGCGCCCTGAAGATGCTGGCCGGCAACAGCGGTTACCACTTCCAATTGCTGGGGGCGGTGATCGAGGTCAACGAGCTGCAGAAGCGCCGCGTGGTGCAGAAGCTGCAGAAGCACCTCGGCTCGCTGGTCGGCAAGCGCGTGGCGCTGCTCGGCCTCGCCTTCAAGCCCCACACCGACGACATGCGCGAGGCCTCGAGCCTGGTGCTCGCGGCGCGGCTGGAAGGGGAGGGGGCCGAGGTGGCCGCCTATGACCCGGTGGCTGCCGACGCCGCCCGCGACATGCTCGGCTCGGTCGAGTTCCACGACTCGGCGGCGGCGGTGCTGGAGGGGGCCGACGCGGCGATCCTGGTCACCGAGTGGCCCGAGTTCGCCGAGCTCGACTGGAGCGCCGCCGCCGAGCGGATGGCGCGACCGCTGCTGATCGACGGGCGCAACTTCCTCGACCCGGCGTTGCTGCGCGGCGCCGGCTTCGAGTACGAGGGCATCGGCAGGGCGATCGACAGCTCCATAGCCGCGGGCAGAGCCGAGTAGTGCAGGCGATCGTCCTCGTAGGCGGGGAGGGCACGCGGCTGCGGCCGCTGACCGAGACCGTGCCCAAGCCTGCCCTGACCCTGGTCGACCGGCCCTTCCTCGCCTACATGATCGAGTGGCTGGCGGGGCACGGGGTCGACGAGGTCGTGCTCGCCTGCGGCTTCCTGCCCGACGTCCTGCGCGAGGCACTGGCGGGGGAGGAGGAGCGCGCCGGGGTCGCGATCTCCTACGTGGTCGAGCCGGAGCGGCGCGGCACCGCGGGCGCGATTCGCTTCGCCGCCGACGAGCTCGGCGACCGACTCGAGGATCGCTTCCTCGCCCTCAACGGCGACGTGCTCACCGACCTCGACCTGACCGCGCTGCTGGGAACCCACGCGGATTCGGGCGCGCGGGCGACGATCGCCCTGCATCCGGTCGAGGACTCCTCCGCCTACGGCCTGGTCAGCACCGACCCGAGCGGCGAGGTGCTCGCCTTCACCGAGAAGACGGGCGAGGCCGTGCCCGGCGAGATCAACGCCGGCATGTACGTGCTCGAGCGCTCGGTCCTCGCCTTGATCCCGCCCGGCGAGGAGGTCTCGATCGAGCGCGACGTCTTTCCCCGCTTGGTTGGCGAGGGCCTGCACGGCTTGCGCCTCGACGGGTACTGGATGGACATCGGCACCCCGGAGCGATACCTGGAAGCGACCTGGGACATCCTCGAGCAGCGGGTGGACACGCGGGTGCAGCCGACCGCGCCCGGAATGCTGATGGGGCCGGGTGCGCAGGTCTCCGACGGGGCCAGGGTCGGTCCCCGGGTCGTGCTCGGCCGCGGCGCTCGCGTCGAGGCGGGCGCCGAGGTGCGCGACTCGGTCCTGCTCGACGGCTGCGTCATCGGCGAGGGCGCCCGGGTCAGCGGCTCGATCCTCTCCGCCGGGGTGGCGGTTGCCGACCATGCTCAGCTCGAAGGAGCCGTGGTGGGCAGTGGCGAAAGTGTCCCCGCCTGATGCTCGACGACGTACTCGCGATCCCGGATCACCTGCGCGACGCCCTCTGGCGGGTCGAATCGGCGCGGCTCGAGCCGGCCGAGGCGGCCGGCCTTGCGATTTGCGGCATGGGCGGCTCGGCGATCGGCGCCGACCTTGCCGCCGCGGCCCTCGGCGATCGCCTGACCAAGCCTCTTCTGACCGTCCGCGGCTACGGCCTCCCGAGCTGGCTCACTCCCGAGTGGACCGTGCTCTGCTCCAGCTACTCCGGCAACACCGAGGAGACGCTGGCCTGCTTTGCCGCCGCCGAGGCGCTGGGCGCCCGCCGGCTTGTCGCCAGTACCGGCGGTGAGCTGGTCGACGACGCTCGCGGAGCCGGCGTGCCGGTGATCGGCCTGCCCGGGATCCTGCAGCCGCGGGCCGCCGTCGCTTACATGCTGACGATCGCCGCCGAGGTCGCCGCGCTCGCCGGCGTCGCTCCCCGCATCCACACCGAGATCGACGCCGCCGCGACCTTCCTCGGCGAGCACAGCGAGGAGCTGCAGGCCCGTGCCGCCGAGATCGCGGCGCAGCTCGAGGGCAGCGTCCCGGTGGTGCTCGGCGCCGACCTGACCGCGCCGGTGGCGCGGCGCTGGAAGGCTCAGGTCAACGAGAACGCGAAGCTGCCGGCGTTCTTCTCCGAGCTGCCCGAGGCCAACCACAACGAGCTCTGCGGCTGGTCGGGAGACACCTTCGCCGCCGTCCTGCTCGAAGACTGCGACCAGCACCCGCGCGAGCGCCGTCGCTTCGAGCTGACCGGCGAGGCGATCTCCGCCGCCGGCGCCGGCGTCGTGCGGCTGGAGACCGAGGGCGAGACCCGCGCCGCACGCCTGCTCTGGGCGACGATGCTGGGTGACCTGGTCTCGCTCGCCCTCGCCGACGCCCGCGGCGTCGACCCGCTGCCGGTCGAGGCGATCGAGGGCTTCAAGGCGGCGCTCGGGCGTCCGGATGCGGCCGCATAGGGCGAGCGGCTGGTTTGCCGGCTTGCTCTAGGCACCAGGATTACCGTTCGCTACGCTGGGAAATTCCGTCAAACAATGTTCGAGGGCAATGAGCGCTGAACTGATAATCGCGATCGTCGGGCTATCCGGCATCACTGCCACCAATATCGGCAGGTGGCTGGGTTACTTCGCAAGCATCAGCAAGGGCGCCCGCTTTTTCGGCCTCAAGCGGCGTGAGGCAATCGACCTGATTCTGGTGACGTCCGACAACCAGCAGGGCGATAACTATCGTCGTCACCTGACCAGCTATGACACGCTCCGAGCTTCTACCCGTGTCGCCGAGCGCATTGGTGAGCTCCGCCTCGGCAAGACCATCAATCTGCGCGTAAGCGAGCGGTTGGACAGCACGCCGGCGAGGGACTTGATGGTGCTGGGCGGCAGTGACGCCCCCAAGAATCGAGTGGCAAGGGCGTTTCTCGATGAGTTCAACGAGGCACATCCTGGGCTTCAGATCTCTCGGCCTCGCCCGAGTAAGACATCTCGCAAGCTCGTCGTTGGAAGCAAGGAGTGGGAGTGGGATGGGTGGTCTGAAGACGAAGACGCGATCGACAGAGATCTAGCCGTGATAGTCGCTTGGCACAATCCGTTTGCCGCCAAGCACCGGCGGGGCTTCTACTGCGCAGGCTTCACCGCCGCCGGCACCGCAGCGGCGACGGATTATCTGCTTGCGGATCTAAGCCGCGAGGGGCGGAAGCGCTCACTGGGGTGGAAGCGGATCAATCCGTTTACCCGTCCTTACTTCGTGTCAGTGGTCGAGTTCTCATTCTCAGGAGGCGAGGCACTGCCGCGCGGGGAGCTGCTCTTCTGTCCCTTGGGTACCCCATCGACCCCGGGCCTACAGCGCTCTGCTCCTCCTGGCACCGCTGCGCTGCCTCCCCCAGGGCAAGCTCCCGTCGCCATTGAGGAGGCCCGGCAGGAGCAGGCTGCCTCGGCCGCGCATCACGTTTAGCTGTTCCTCTCGGCGCCTCCGGCTCGACGCCGGCGTTCCGTCGGGGTCAAATGCGACTCTTCGGTCCTGTGGCACGATTGCCATTGAACCCGCCTTTTTCAGTCGGTCCGCACCGCTGTGAGGAGATAGTGGGGGTTGGCGGGTGGGGGACCGTCTTCCGCGCGACTGCGGCGGATGGCTCTGCGCTTGCCGTCAAGGTGATCGACAGCCATCCCGACCCCGACGACAGGGACCGGGAGCGGTTCCAGCGCATCACCCAAAGGCTGATGGCACTGGGCAGACACCCAAGTCTGGTCGAGGTGCTCGACGCGGGGTACTCCAGGGTGCAGAGCGGTCATCACCTTCTTTGGATTGCGATGCCTTATGTCGAGATGTCCGTCACCCTTCAGCACCGCCTGAACGCGCTCGGCTCGCCGCCGAGCACCGCTTGGACCCGCAAAGTCATCGCCAGCCTCGCCGCCGGCCTGCACG
The DNA here is from genome assembly GCA_963702065.1 of uncultured Solirubrobacterales bacterium. Lineage (GTDB taxonomy): Bacteria > Actinomycetota > Thermoleophilia > Solirubrobacterales > 70-9 > VRUE01. Next base: position 1,636,179 of record OY969705.1, on the reverse strand, counting down.
TCCTCCACGCGAACCAGATCGTTCACCGTGACCTCACGCCTGAGAACGTCCTCATCCTGCCCGGCGACAGGGTCCTGATCATCGATTTCGATGTGGCCTGCCTGTCTGACACAGATCGCGCTACTCCCCTTGGTCGGCCCTTTGGCACGCCCCTCTATCGAGCGCCGGAGCAGCTCGACGGCGAGTGCTGCCATGGCAGTGACCTGTGGGCCCTGGGCGTCATCGCCTACGAGATGTACGCCGGTCGCCACCCATTTGCCCGACAGGGCATGCCTGAAGAGAGCTTGAAGCGGGCGATCCGTGATGACACCCCCGAGCCGCCGAGTCGATGGCGTCCAGGCCTGTCCCCACGAGAGGACGAGCTGGTGCTGCGGTTGCTGGAGAAGATCGCCTGGCGCCGAGGACGCGTTATCGCCAGGGGTGAGGCCGAGAATGGCCTCGGCGCACACAGCTCCTGGCCGCGCACCTCGACGCCCCAAGTCTTGGTCAACGCTGAAACACGCGTTGACGTCGAAGCGGTGGTGTCCGCCGCGCTCGCCGGGCATGCGCCGGACTCGGTCGTCGTGCCCGCCAATCGCGCGGCCCCGCTCCAGGCGGCACGTGAACAGCTGGGTGGCTACGACATCCCGATCTCGGTAGAGCCGGCCGTTGCCCCGTTTGCCTTTCCGGACTGGGAGGCGAGGAAGACCCTGGCGGAGCTGCCCTATCGCCCAGATCCTGGCGAGCTCTATGACGAGAGGCTGCTCGACGACCCCGAACGCCTGCGTGATGTTGCTCGTTCAGCGGTCGCGGAAGCCGCCCGAAACGGCGCGGATCGGCTTCTCGCTCCTTGGACCGTGGCGAGCGAGGCAGTAGACCTCCAGATGCTGGTCAGCCTGCGGATGCTCGGGGACACCTTGAACGCGCGTGACGAGACGCCGGCAACGGCCAGCATGCCGGTGATCGCGACGGTGGCTCTGCCGGTGAGCGCGATCACCGAGGCCTCCGCTCGAGTTCGAATCGCCAACGCCCTCGCCGGGTATCCGTTCGATGCCGTTCGACTGGCCCTCCAAGGCCTCGGCTGGAGCTCGCCCCCCCGGCAGATTACGGCCGCGATCGACCTGGCCCTGCTTCTTCAGGACAGCGGGGTGCCGGTATATGTGCTGGTATCGAATTCCCTCAGAGAGCTGTTCTGGGTTGCCGGAGTCGCGGGTGCAGAGGGGATACCGGGGGGTCGTAGGCAGCAGGCGCTGCCAGGGCCTGCGAGCAGAGATGGCGAGCCCCGCAAGCCGGCGCCCCGCTTTGAGCTTGGCTCATTGAGAGCATCGCTGTCCACGGGTGATGCCATCGCCGTGCTCGAGAGCGGCATGGTTCCCGAGTCGGACTGCGATTGCGCGGGCTGCGGCGGTCTGCCTGCCGCTCTCCGTGTCAGGCGTCCGGCCGCCCACAACGTCATGGCCGAGGTCGCGACTGCACGGATGCTCAAGGCGCTTACGGCTCCAGAGCGCGAGTGCTGGCTGCGCGAGCAGCTGCAGAGGGCTGAGCACCTCGGTCGGGAGCTGGTGGTGGGAGGCGCCATCGACGATCTGCCACCGGTGGCGGCGCGTCTTCGCGCCGCGCTCGACGAAGTCTCAGGGGCGGGACTGCTCAGGCCTCAAATCAGCCAGCGCCTCCGCCAGGCCGGCTAGCCGCAAGCGCGGACACGAGCATCCACTCCGTCAAGGTCAAGCCCTCTCGGGCTGCTTGGACGTCACATCGCTTGGCGAGCGCGGCATCGTCGCTGCCAATCGCCTGCACGACGGCGTCGATGCCGATGTGGCGAAGACGGGGCTCGAGGCGCTCTGGCAGGAGCACCTCCGGCAGCTCATCGTCGTGGCGGGCCGACGGGGTGGTCAGCCGGGCTTCCTCGAGCCAGCCGACCCACTCCTGAAGCGCGGCAGTTGGTGGAATTGCCTCGGGTCGATCCCGAGACCTCGGGCTGAGGGGCGCGCGGTCGACGACCGCTCCAAGTGACCCGAGCAGGTCGCGCGCGGAGAGCAGCTCGAGGACCGTTGCGACGACTGCGTCGACTGACATCTCCAGGCGGGTCGCCTCGTCGCGCAGGGTCGTCTCGGCTGGCCCGGTGAGGCTGAGCGTGACATAGCGGGCTGACTCGCCGGGCCGGACGCGAGGGCGAGGCTGCGGCGTGGTGCGGGCGAGGCGGTTCGGGCTGCTTCTTCTGACCAGCAACTCTAGGTTTGCCATATCTTGATTTAATCTAGATATTATGTCGGACGCGAAATCGCACCGCCGCTGCCGCGTAGCGCTCGATGCTCGGCTCGCAGATCGCGATGCGGTACCGCGTGCCGGGGCTCCCGCGCTCCCGGTTCCTCTCTGGGCGCGGCTCGACGAGCTGATTGAGCGTGCCAACGGCGTGGGTGCCTCGACGACGAGGGTGGAGCTGATAGCTGCCTGGCTGGTCTCGGCGACGCCGAGCGGGGAGACGATGAGGCGGTGGGTCGAGGACTATCGATCGGTTTCGGTTCGCGATGTGGCCCCGGGCGCGCACCAGGACGCAGCAACGCGCACATTTGTCTTCCGGCAGGCCGGTCGGCCACGTGGAAGCTGACAGCGCCGACGCCCGATCGACATATGCTTCTCGCCAGATGCTGATCGAGATTCGAGCGGAGCGCCTTCCGGGCTGGGACAAGGGGCTGTCGAGCCAATGAGGGCGATGGTTCTGGCCGCGGGGCTGGGCACCCGGCTGCGCCCGATCACCTACGCGATGCCGAAGCCGATGGTGCCTGTGCTGAACCGGCCGGTGATGGAGCACATCGTGCGCCTGCTGGCTCGCAACGGCTTCGGCGAGGCAATCGCCAACCTGCACTGGTTCCCGGAGACGATCGAGGGCCACTTCGGCGACGGCTCGGGGTTCGGGATCGGGCTCTCCTACAGCCGCGAGCAGCAGCTGCTCGGCACCTCGGGCGGCGTGCGCAACGCCGCCGGCTTCCTCGGCGACTCCTTTGTTGTGATCTCGGGCGATGCGCTCACCGACATCGACCTCGCGGCGATGCGCGAGTTCCACGAGTCCCATGACGGGATCGCCACCCTGGCGACCAAGCGGGTACGCGACACCACCCAGTTCGGCGTCGCGATCACCGGCGCCGACGGTCGTATCCAGGGCTTCCAGGAGAAGCCGGAGCCGGCCGAAGCGCTCTCCGACCTCGCCAACTGCGGCATCTACATGTTCCGCGCCGAGATCTTCGACTACTTCCCCGAGCCCGGCACGAGCAAGGCGGCCGGGCCCGGCGATCCGGATGGCTTCGCCGACTGGGCGATGGACGTCTTCCCGGCGCTGCTGGAGAACGACGTGCCCTTCTACTCACATGAGATCGACGCCTACTGGAACGACATCGGCAACCTCGACGAGCTGCGCGGGGGAAACCTCGACGCCCTGCACGGCGCGGTGGAGATCGAGTCCGACGTGCCGGAGGTGGCCGACGGCATCCGCTCGGCGAGCCCGATCGAGGGCATCGAGGTCGAGGGCCCGGCGCTGATCGGCTCCGGCGTGCGGCTCGGCAGTGGCGCTCGCATCCAGGGCCCGGCGATCGTCGGCGATGGCTGTGAGATCGGGGCCGGGGCCTGGGTGCGCGACTCGATCCTGCTTGCCGGCGCCGAGCTGCCCGCCGAGGGGATGCTGGTCGGCGCCATCGCGGGTCGCGTCGCCAAGCCCTGACGCTTTCTTGACTGCTTGCGCACCACGGGTGCGCCGAGAACTCGCACGATCGGGGCCATGGGCCCGCTCCAGGCTGTCTGCTCCGCTCTCGTCCCGGCGCTCTGCGCCGCCTGCGGGCGGTCCTGCCGAGCGGACGCGGTCCTCTGCACGCGCTGCACCCGCCGCCTTGCCGAGGCGGAGCCGCTTGCCGGTCACGGTGCGCCTGGGCTCGACCGGGCCTGGTCGTCGGCTCCGCACGAAGGCGTCGCCCGGGGCCTGGTCACGGCGCTGAAGTTCCGCCGCCTGCTGCCTGTGGCCGGGACGATGGCTGAGCGGATCGAGTGGCTGGCGCCGGCGAGCCTGCTCAGCGGCGAGATCGTGCCGGTGCCGAGCAGCCGCCTGCGCTCTTTCGATCGGGGCTTCGACCCCGCCGCTGAGATCGCGGCGGCGCTCGCCAGGCGGATCGAGGCACCCCTGTGTCCCTGCCTCGCGCGCAGCGACCTCGGGCGCCAGCTGGGCGGACGGCGGGCGCAGCGGGTTGGCCAGCCTCCTCACGTCAACCTGCGCGGCGAGGCACCGCGCAGCGTCCTGCTGATCGACGACGTGCTGACCACCGGGGCGACGCTGGCCGCCTGTGCCCGGGCGCTGCGTGAGGGCGGTTCGATCCGGGTAGCTGCAATCACCTTTACGCGGCGGCCGTAGGGGCGTAGCATCGAACGACCGACACCCAAGGAGGAAAAATGCGGATCGAGATACGTGGGCGCAACGTCGAGGTCACTGACGAGCTGCGAGGTCATGTGACAAAGCGATTCCGCCGGGTTGGCAGGCAGGTGTCGGAGCTGGCGACGCTCGACGTCGAGATCTACGAAGAGCGCAACCCCTCGATCGCCGACAGCCATGTCGCCGAGGCGACGCTGCGGCTGAAGGGCGTCACCCTGCGAGCCCGCGAGGCCTCGCCCGAGATGGTCCACACGATCCACGCCCTGGCCGAGGACATCCGCCGCCAGGTCAAGAAGCACCGCGAGCTGCGCCGCAAGCGCACCCAGACGCGCAAGGCCGTCGCCCGCATGCGCGGCCGGACTGCCTAGGAGAAGGGACGCCTCCCTCGCCACGCCATCATGGGACGAGCCGAGCTACGCAGTCGGTCACGAAGCTCCCCCAAGCTGCCAGAGCTCCGGAGCCGAGTTGGTGCTTCGATCGAGGCGAAAGCTTCCGGAGTTCGAGTGAGTGCCGATGGGGTGGCGGGTGTGCCTCTGCGGGAATGTCGCCGCAGGCGGCCGCTGCACTCGTGGTTCGAAGCGCGGCGCAGCCGCGCTCAGACATAGTCGCTAAGCGAGCGCAGCTCGCGTGCGACATCAATTCCCGCAGAGGCACACCCGCCACTCCACCCACCCTCGCCCGATCTTTCTCTGAGTCGCCCCGAAATCACCTCGACTCCCGCCACGATCACCCTCGCTACCCTTGAGCAATGCCTGCTGCAAGGGACATGGTCACGCGCGCGCTGCGCGTCGGCGAGGGGCGCAAGTTCAAGGGCTACGAGAAGCGCGCCGAGGCGATTAACCGGATCGAGCCGGAGATGGAGCTGCTCGATGACGCCGGGCTGCGCCAGGAGGCCGATGACCTGCGCAAGCGGGCCGCCGACGGCGAGTCGCTTGACGACCTGCTTCCCGAGGCCTTCGCCCTGACCCGCGAGGCGGCCCGGCGCTCGATCGGCCAGCGCCACTACGACGTGCAGCTGATCGGCGGCATGGTTCTGCACGAGGGCGCGATCGCCGAGATGAAGACGGGCGAGGGCAAGACCCTGACCGCAACCCTCGCCGTCTTCCTCAACACATTGGCCGGCGACAGCGTCCACCTCGTCACCGTCAACGACTACCTCGCCCGCCGCGACTCCGAATGGATGCAACCCATCTACGACGCATTGGGGGTCAGCGTTGCAGCGGTCCAGGAGGGCGACGACCACGCGACGCGCCAGCGCAAGTACTCCTGCGACGTCGTCTACGGCACCAACTCGGAGTTCGGCTTCGACTACCTGCGCGACAACATGGCCGACGCGCTCGAGCACTGCGTCCAGCCCGGCCACCCCTTCGCGATCGTCGACGAGGTCGACAACATCCTGATCGACGAGGCGCGCACGCCGCTGATCATCTCCGGCCAGCCCGAACAGGCCGCCCAGACCTACTACACCTTCGCCCGCCTCGCCAAGCAGATGGACGGCGTCCAGGCCAAGGACAAGCTGCGCTCGATGGGTGAGTCCAAGGACACCTCCGAGGCCGAGCACGACTACGAGTTCGACGAGAAGCACAAGACCGTGGCGCCGACCGAGCGCGGGGTGAAACGGGCCGAGGAGTTCCTCGGCGTCGACAACCTCTACCTCGGCGAGCACGGCAGCCTCGTCAACCACCTGGTCCAGTCGCTCAAGGCCGAGGCGCTCTACAAGAAGGACAAGGACTACGCCGTGGTCGACGGCCAGGTGATGATCATCGACGAGTTCACCGGCCGCATCCTCGAGGGCCGGCGCTGGTCGGAGGGACTGCACCAGGCGGTCGAGGCCAAGGAGGGCGTCGCGATCGGCGAGGAGAACCAGACGCTGGCGACGATCACCCTGCAGAACTACTTCCGCCTCTACGACAAGCTCTCCGGCATGACCGGCACGGCGCTGACCGAGGCCACCGAGTTCATGAAGATCTACAAAGTGCCCGTGGTCGAGATCCCGACCCACCGCCAGATGGTCCGGGCCGATCAGAACGACCAGATCTTCAAGACCAAGGACGGCAAGTGGAAAGCGGTCTTGGGCGAGATCGCAGCACGCCACGAGAAGGGCCAGCCGATCCTGGTCGGGACGGTCTCGGTCGAGGTCTCGGAGATGATCTCGGGCGAGCTGAAGCGACAGGGGATCGAGCACGCCGTGCTCAACGCCAAGCCCGAGCACGCCGAGCGAGAGGGCGAGCGGATCGCCCAGGCGGGCCGCAAGGGCGCGGTGATGATCGCGACCAACATGGCCGGCCGCGGCGTCGACATCAAGCTCGGCGGCGACCCGGAGCAGTCGGCGATCCACGAGCTGAAGAAGAAGGGGATCACGCCGGGCGATGAGACCTACGAGGAGGCGCTGGCCGCCAAGGTCGCCGAGCTGGAACCGCTTTGCGCCGCCGAGGCCGAGGAGGTTCGCGACCTCGGCGGGCTCTACATCTGCGGCACCGAGCGGCACGAGTCACGCCGCATCGACAACCAGCTGCGCGGGCGCTCGGGACGCCAGGGCGACCCCGGCGAAACGCGCTTCTTCCTCTCCGCCGAAGACGACGTGATCCGCCTCTTCGCCGGCGACCGCATCTACAAGATCCTCGACCGGCTCGGCCCCGTCGACGACGAGGGCGAAGAAATGCCGCTTGAAGCGGGCATGCTGACCAAGACCGTCGAGAACGCCCAGAAGAAGGTCGAGGAGCAGAACTTCCTGATCCGCAAACGCGTGCTCGAGTACGACGACGTGATGAACGAGCAGCGCCGCATCGTCTACAAATACCGCCGCGAGATCCTCGAAGGCCGCGACATGTCGGAGATCGCCCGCGACGAGATGGAGGGCGTGATCGAGCGCCTCGTCGATGAGTACACCCCCGGCGACGTGCTCGAGGAATGGGACATGGGGGAGATGGAGACGCAGCTGCGCCAGATCTGGCCGCTCAGCGTCGAGGTCGGCTCGCTGGCGCCGGAGGCGGTCGACCGCGAGAAGCTCAAGGACGAGCTCGACGACGACGCGATGAGCGCCTACGACGAGCGCGAGGGGGTCTTCGGCGAGGAGCTGATGCGCTACCTGGAGCGCTCGATCCTGCTGCAGGTGATCGACAACCGCTGGCGCGAGCACCTCTACGACATGGACTACCTGCGCGAGGGCATCCACCTGCGGGGCTTCGCCCAGATCGACCCGCTGGTCGCCTACAAGAACGAGGGCTTCGGCATGTTCGAGGAGCTGATGCACTCGATCTGGGAGGAGTTCAGCAAGCTGATCTTCCACGTCGAGGTCGAGGTCGACCCGAATCAGGCGCAGCGGGCCTTCGGTCCCAACGGCGGCAACGCGCCGGCGGCGCTGAACTACTCCGGCGGCACCCCCGACGGCCAGCCCTCGGCGCTGCAGCAGGTGGCGGCCGGGGCCGGGCCGATCGAAGCAATGGCCGGGACCGCGGGCAATGGCGGGACCGAGGTGATCGAGACCGTGGTCAAGGATGAGCACGACAACATCGGTCGCAACGATCCCTGTTGGTGTGGCAGCGGCAAGAAGTACAAGAAGTGCCACGGAGCTTGAGCGGCATTCCGGCGGGTGAAGGCCATCCCGGTAGGGGTTCCACTTAACTTTTTCGAGAATTGCCGGCTGCTGGCGCCTCGGGCCAAGCTCGCGAAAAAGTGCAAGACGTTCCACCCCTACCGGGATGGCCTTCAAGCGGTGGCTGTCCCGTGAGCCGCGATTCGGTTCGCGAGTTCATTCGCAGCTTCAACGAGCGGGATCTTGATGCGTTTGTAAGCACCCTCGATCCGGAGGTTGAGCTGCACTCGATGAAGGGAGTGCGAAAGGGTCGGGAGGCAGCAAGGGTCTGGGCGACGCGGGCGCCTGGGGGGGTGCAGCAGACGATCACGGTCGAGGAGCTGTTTGAGGACGACACTGAGTCAGGGGGAGGACGAGCCCTGGCGCTGATCAAGCGGGCTTGGCATTGGGAAGAGGACGGGTCGGCGGCGGGGGAGGACGAGATGGCTTGGCTGTTCGAGCTGCACGAGCACCGAGTTCGCAGCTGGCGACCCTTCGATGACCGCGAGGTTGCTTGGCGGGCGTACCATGGTGGAGATGGGAGCCCCGGCCGCAGAGAATCGCGAGGCGACTGAGGCCTGGAGTGGGCCGCTGTTCGAGTGCTTCGTGCAGTACCGCGATCTCGTTGCGGGTGGTCTGGGCGCACACGGGGAGGCCGCGATGGCGGCGCATCCGCCGCGGCGGGGCGACCGAGTCGTCGATCTTGGCTGTGGCTTCGGCGATACGACTCAACGGCTGGCTGAGCTGGTCGGCGCCGATGGTGATGCGCTCGGCATCGACGTCTCCGAGCCGTTCATCGAGCTGGCCCGCAAGGAGGCCGAGGAGGCCGATGCCGCGAACGTGCGCTTCGCCGTCGGCGACGTGCAGATCACCGAGTTCGAGGAGAGCTTCGACTACGCCTTCTCGCGGATGGGACTCATGTTCTGCGCCAACCCGGTGCAGGCGTTGCGCAACGTCTGCAAGGCACTCACGCCGGGAGGACAGATCTGCGCGGTCGTCTGGCGGCGCAAGCTCGACAACGAATGGGTCCGCCGCGCCGAGCTGCGTCGTCGACCAATACCTCGATCACCCCGAGGAGACCGACCAGCCGACCTGCGGCCCCGGCCCCTTCTCGATGGCCAACGCCGACACGGTCAGCGAGCAGCTCAAGATCGCCGGCTTTGAGCAGATCAGCCTGCAGCGCTGCGACCTGCCGCTGAAGATCGGCAACGACCTCGACCACGCGGTCGAGTTCAACATGGCGCTCGGTCCTGCCGGCGAGGTGCTGCGCCTCTGGGAAGACCGCATTGACGAGATCCGCCCCAAGATCGCCGCCGAGCTGCGCGAGGCGCTCGCCGACCTCGAGGGCCCCGACGGGGTCTTCGCCCCGGCCTCGACCTGGATCATCAGCGCCAAAGCCCCCGCCTGATTCGAACTGCATCAACTTTTCTATCTGGCAGGTGGAAAAGTTGATGCAGTCCAGCTGGATAGGCTGTGGGCATGGCTGAGGCCGCGCAAACCGAGTCGGTACCCGCGCGCCTGGCCGAGATCCGTGAGCAGCTGTCCCTGCTCTCGGACTACCTTTGACCCCGCTTCGCTTGAAGCAGAGGTCGAGCGGCTGGAGGAGGAGATGCAGCGTCCTGGCTTCTGGGACGACCAGGACTCCGCGGCCAAGACCGCCGCAGCGCACGCTCGCGCGCAGCGCAAGCTGACGACGTTCCGCGAGCTTCGAGACCGAGGCCGGTGACCTCGACGAGCTGGCCGAGATGGCGGTCGAGGACGAGGAGATGGCCGGCGAGCTGGCGACGCAGCTCGCCTCGGTCGAGCGGCGGCTCGGCGAGCTCGAAGAGGCGCGCCTGTTCAGCGGTTCCTACGACGCCGGCGACGCCGTCGTCACCGTCCATGCCGGCGCCGGCGGCACCGACTCCCAGGACTGGGCCGAGATGCTGCTGCGCATGTACCTGCGCTGGGCCGAGCGCCGCGGTTTCGAGGTCGAGATGAAGGAGGCCTCGGCGGGGGAGGAGGCCGGCCTCAAGTCGGCGACCTTCATCGCCCGCGGCGAGAACGCCTACGGCCTCTTTGCCGCCGAGCGCGGTGTGCACCGGCTGGTGCGGATCTCTCCCTTCGATTCCTCCGCGCGCCGCCACACCAGCTTCGCTCAGCTCGACGTCGGCCCGCTGGTCGACGAGGGCGTCGAGGTCGAGATCGTCGAGGACGACCTGCGGATCGACACCTACCGCGCCTCCGGCGCCGGCGGCCAGCACGTCAACAAGACCGACTCGGCGGTGCGCATCACCCACATCCCCACCGGCGTCGTCGTGCAGTGCCAGAACGAGCGCTCGCAGACGCAGAACAAGGCGGTGGCGATGCAGTTCCTGCGCTCGAAGCTGATCGAGCTTGAGGAGCGCAAACGGGCCGAGGAGCTGGCCAAGGTCCGCGGTGAGGTCAAGGATGTCGCCTGGGGCTCGCAGATCCGCAGCTACTTCCTCCACCCGGACCAGCGGGTCAAGGACCACCGCACCGGTCACGAGGTCGGCGATGCCCAGCGCGTCCTCGACGGCGATCTCGACGACTTCATCCGCGACTTCCTCAACAAGACCGCCGCCTCGGCGGCGAGCTAGGGAACGGCGTGGCCGCCGCGCTTGTCTTCCTGGAGCGTCCAGCCGCCGCCGAGCCGGAGGGACTGCTGGTCCTCCACCACGGGCGCGGCACCGAAGAGCGCGACCTGCTCGGGCTCGCCGACCTGCTCGATCCGCGGCAGCGGCTGCACGTGGTCACTCCCCGTGCGCCGCTTGTCCTCGAAGGCTCGCCCGGCTACCACTGGTACCTGGTGCCGCGGGTCGGCTATCCCGACCCCGCCACTTTCAATGCCGCGCGCGAGGCGCTGGCCGGGCTGCACGACGGGCTCTGGGAGCAGACTGGCATCGGGCCGGAGCGGACGGTGCTGGGCGGCTTCTCGATGGGCGCGGTGATGAGCTACGCGATGGCGCTGAGCGGGGGAAGGCCGCCCGTTGCCGGGATTCTCGCCTTCAGCGGCTTCGTTCCCACGGTGGAGGACTGGGAGCCCCGCTTCGACGATCGCCTCGGGACCAGGGCCTTCGTCGCCCATGGGAGCCGGGACCCGATCATCGGGATCGAGTTCGCCCGGCGTGCCCGTGAGCTGCTCGAGGCGGGTGGGCTGGCGGTTGAGTACCACGAGTCCGAGCTCGGGCACCAGATCGACCCGGCGCAGCTGTCGGCGGCGGCCGGCTGGTTGGACGAGGTACTGCCCCCGGCCTAGTTGGCGGTCTCCGACCAGGTGACCCTGGCGTCGCTGCTGCGCTCGACCTGCAATCGCTGGACCTCGAAGCGCTGGCACTCACGGGGCGCTTCTGGCACGTGCACGGTGACCGTGAAGCGCCGCGAGGCCTGCACCTGCTCCATCTCCCTGCTGCCGAGGTGCTTGCTCAGCCGAACCACGCCGCTGCGCCCGAGCCGGCGGCGCACGGTGCCGAGGTGGGGATCGCCCTTGGCGCCGTATTCGACCGTCGCCTCGGCCGGGGCGTAGGTCGTGTAGCCGAGGGTGAGGCGCATCGTGCTGCGGTCCGGGAAGGCGACCACACGCGCTCGCGCGGTGCGCAGGTAACAGTCTTCGGCCGGCGAGAAGCCGGCGTCTTCGGCTTCGGCTTCGCATTCTTCGTCGGCTTCTTCGGAATTCTCGCCCTCTTCGTCCTCGCCGCCTTCGACGCATTCGTCTTCGAGTTCGATTTCTTCACTCAGCGAGGCGCCGAGATCGGGAGGCGAAGCGGCCGTTTCGATATCGCCGATGGCGTGAGCCGGTTGGGAGGCGGCAAGGATCGTGAGCAGGGCGAGCGGTAGGGCGAGGCGGATGCGAGCCATTGCCCCGTAATCGGTTGTCGGCCGCAATCCCTTTAGTGCTGGGAGTTGGGGCGGCGCAGGCCTGCATGTTTCCCCGTAGATTCTTGGCAATGCACGGATCGCCGCCGGAGATCGACGGAGTAACGCACCGCTACGTCGACGTCCCCGGTGTTCGCCTGCACGTCGCCGAAGCAGGGGAGGGGCCGCCGGTCCTGCTCCTCCACGGCTGGCCGCAGCACTGGTGGATCTGGCGCAAGGTGATCCCGGCGCTGGCCGAGAACCACCGCGTGATCTGCCCCGACCTGCGCGGCTTCGGCTGGAGCGAGGCCCCGGCAGGTCCCTACGAAATCTCAGAACTCGCCGACGACATCGTCGCCCTGCTCGACGAGCTGGGCCTCGATCAGGTCGATCTGATCGCCCATGACTGGGGTGGCTACGCCGGCTTCCTGCTCTGCCTCAACACACCCGAGCGGATTCGCAACTACCTCGCCCTCGGCATCGTCCACCCCTGGTTCGAGCCGCCGAAACCTTCGCCGGCGGCCCTGCAGCGAACCGCCTATCAGTTCATCCTCGCCACTCCCTTCCTCGGCTCCGGGGTACATCGCTTCCTGCCGGGCTTCGTCCGCTTGGCGATCAGCAAGGGGTCGCACCCCGATGCGCGCTGGAGCAGGGAGGAGCTCGACTGCTACGCCCAGAGCCTCCGCTCCCGCGACCACGCGCTCGCCGCCTCCCACGTCTACCGCAGCTTCCTGCTGCGTGAGCTGCCACGGCTGAAAAAGGGCCACTACCGCTCGCAGCGCAGCTCGGTGCCTACCCGGATCCTCGCCGGCGAGGCCGATCCGGTGATCAGGGCGGACATCCTCGCCGGCTTCGAGCCCTACGCCGACGACATGAGCGTCGAGGAAGTCGCGGGCTGTGGGCACTTCATCGCCGAGGAGAAACCCGAGCTCGTGATCGAGCGGGCCCGCGAGCTCTTCGGCACCGGCGTCAGCGCCGCCTAGAGCACGCCCTCGAGCTTCAGCAGCGCTTCCTTCATCGGCAGGCCGCCGCCGTAGCCGCCGAGCCCGCCGCCGCTGCGCAGCACGCGGTGGCAGGGGACGAAGATCGGGATCGGGTTGTGTCCGCAGGCGGTGCCGGCCGCCCGCACCGCCCGCTCGTTGCCGGCGCTGCGCGCCATCTCCGTGTAGGTGCGGGTCTGGCCGTAGGGGATCCGCCCGATCGCCCGTTGCACTTTGCCGCGGAAGCCTTGGGTCAGCTGCCAGTCGATCGGCAGGTCGAACTCGGTCAGCTTGCCCTCGAAGTAGAGGTCGAGCTCGCGGCGCGCCCGCTCGAACTTGGCGGGTGCCTCGAGCACTCGCGGAGAGACCTTTGCCGCCAGCTCCTCGAGGGTCTCCTCGGGGTCGTAGTTGGGCAGGTTGACGCGCACCAGGCCGCGTGGCGTGGCGGCGAGCAGCAGCGGCCCGAAGGGCGAGTCGACGTTGGCGTAGGCGACGTCGAGCAGGCCCTCGGCCTCGGCGCGCTCGGCGAGGCGTTGCAGCGATGCCTTCATGCCAGCTCCTCTCTCAGTCGCTTGATTCCCTCGTGCAGGCTGCGGCGCGCCGCCTCGGGCGAGCAGCCCAGCGCGGCGGCGATCTCGGCGTGGGGCATGTCGCAGGCGTAGCGCAGCGCCACGGCGGCTCGCTGCTTCGGCGGCAGGCCGCCGACCAGGGGCCAGATGCCCTCGCCGGGATCCGGGTCACTGACCCCGATCTCGTCCGGCTCGGCCACTGACGGCGGTTTGCGGCCGTTGGCCCGGTGGTGGTCGATCGCCTTGCGGTGGGCGATCGTCAGCAGCCAGCCGCGCAAGTTATCGGTGTGGTTCAGCTTTGGATAGGCGCGCAGGGCTGCGAGAAAAGTCTCTTGGAAGCAGTCGTCCGCATCTGTGCGCCCAACTGCGCCGCGCAGCACACCCATCACATCGGCGGCGTGCTCGTCCAGCAATGTCTGGAAGGGCGGCAATTTGCTCACTCACTGGATTAAACGCGGAAGGGTCGTTGAACGTGAGAGGCCGGGCTGGACGAGCCAAACTACTTAAATGGTACATGCAATAATTGCAAGTAGAGAACATGGGAACGATTGCCGTCGAAAACGCTCTCAACGCCCCACCCGAGGAAGTCGGTCAGGCCTTGGCGGGAATCGCCGAGGACCAGTGGCTGGAGCGCAAGTCCGTGAGGATTGCCCCCCGCGACCTGGCCAACACATTGATCGGATTTGCCAACGCGGATGGCGGAATTGTGGTCGTCGGCCTTTCCAGCGGGGAGGTCGAGGGCACAAATGGAAATCTGGAGAGGAGAAACGCCCAATTTCAGGCCAATGTCGACTTCTGCTCTCCGCCGGTACGGGCGAAGCCGCAGCTGGTCCGTTGCGTCGATCGCGGGGGGGAGCCCAATGAGCTCCTGGTCTTCGAGGTCGAGCCCGGTGACACCGTTCATGCGAACCAGAGGGACGAGGTTTTCCTCAGGGTGGGCGACGAGAATCGCAGGCTCAATTTTCTCCAGCGACACGAGCTTCTCTATGACAAGGGACAGTCCAGTTACGAGGCGGGCCCGTCGAGGGCGTCGCTGGATTCAGTCGCCGAGGGTCTCCTGGAGAACTACGCGGTCGCTGTCGGTGCGAGTGATCCAAAGCGCCTGCTGTGGGCGCGCGGATTGGCCGTGGAGGGCGAACTTACAATCGCCGGCTGCTTGCTTTTCGCCGAAATGCCGCAGGCCTTTTTCCCTGAGGCGATGATCAGGGTGTTGCGATACCGAGGCCACGAGCGCGGAGCGGGTTCCCGCCAGCAGCTCGTCGACGACGTCAGGCTCGAGGGGCCGCTCCCGAAGCAATTGGCCGATGCGAGGGCGGAGGTCAAGCGCCTGCAACCGAACAGAAGGGCATTGGGCGCAGACGGGACTTTCGAAGACGTGCCGCTTGTGCCCGAGGATGCGTGGCTGGAGGGGGTCGTCAATGCTGCCGTGCATCGTTCCTACAGCATGGCCGGCGACCACATTCGAGTCGAGATCTTCGACGACCGGATCGAGATATCGAGCCCGGGCCGCTTCCCTGGTCTGGTCGATCTCAGCAACCCTCTCCAGGCCACGCGTTTCGCTCGCAATCCGCGCATCGCCCGGGTTTGCTCTGACCTCAGCTTGGGGCAGGAGCTTGGGGAGGGGATACGCCGCATGTTCGAAGAGATGCGACACGCGGGCCTGACCGATCCCGTGTACAGGCAGACCTCGGGAAGCGTTGAGCTGCAGCTCCTGGCCGAGCCGGTCGATCGAAAACTGGAGGAGCGATTGCCTGAGCAAGCGCGGGTGATCAGCAGGACGCTGCGCTTGGAGGGACGAATGAGCACCGGAGACCTGACCAATGCCTTGGGAGTCTCGAGGCCCGTGGTGCAGCGAGAACTCGGCATGCTCAGAGACGCCGGGATCGTCGAGTGGGTTGGCAAATCCCAAAGAGATCCACGCGCATACTGGCGACTGAAGACGAAATAGCTACTTGCGCGCTACTTGCAATTACTTGAAATACGACCAGAGATATCCCTGCAAAAAGCAGCTTTTTACTTGAAACGAGACAGATTGGATGGCTTGGAGATGAAGGCGGTCGTGGCCAATGCTCTGGCCGAGGATCTCGGCACCGGGGACGTGACTTCGGAGGCGACGGTTCCGGCGGACGCGAGAGGACGGGCTCGGATCGTGCAGAAGCAGCCGGGCGTGGTCTTTGGGCTGGGGGTGGTTGCCGAGACGATGCGGCAGTGTGGGGTTGAGGACGTTGACAACCTCGTGGTTGAGGGTCAGTGGCGGGACGGGGTTCCGGCCGATGTCCTCTTTGCCAGCGGGTCCGCGGCAGCGCTTCTGGCAGCCGAGCGCACCGCGCTCAACTTTCTCGGACACCTCTCCGGCGTGGCGACCCTGACCGCTCGTTACGTCGAGGCGATTGCGGGGACCGGGGCGGCGATCCTCGATACCCGCAAGACCACCCCGGGACTGCGCGAGCTTGAGAAGGCAGCCGTTCTGGCCGGCGGTGGCCGCAACCACCGCATGGGCCTCTACGACGCGATCCTGATCAAGGAGAACCACATTGCCGTCGCTGGCAGCTTGGCCAAGGCCGTCCACGCCGCCCGCACCAAGCACCCGGATCTTGCCGTCGAGGTCGAGACTCGCAACCTCGATGAGGTCGCCTACGCCCTCGGCACCGGCGCCGACATCCTCCTGCTCGACAACATGGACCTGGAGACGCTTCGCGGAGCAGTCCGGCTACGAGATGAAAACGCCGGTTCCGGCAAAGGCCCCTCACTGGAGGCATCCGGCGGGGTCAATCTGGAAACCGTCCGGGGCATCGCTGAAACCGGCGTGGACCTGATCTCCGTCGGGGCCCTCACTCATTCAGCCCCGACGCTCGACTTCAGCATGCTGATCGAGTTGGCGTAGGGAGGACGGGTGCCCCTCCCCCGGAGACCGTCGCGCAGCAGATCGTTTTTGGTGCTTCGGAACGTGGTTCCGGAGTCTCCGGGGGAGGGGCACCCGTCCTCCTTCCCGGAGCTCACTTCAGCAGGCGAGAGAGGCGACGGTCCTTGAGTACGCGGCCGCCAGTTTGCTCTTTTGGGCAGTAGTTGGTTTGGTGCTCCGAGAAGAAGACCGCCTCGATTGTGGTGCCGCAGCGCGGGCAGGGCTCGCCCTCGCGCTTGTGGACTTTGAGTGGCATCGGCACCTTGTCGGGTAGCTGCTCGCCGATCGTCTTCTCGTAGTGGTCGATCGCGTCGCCGAGCACGTGGAGGGCGTCGTGCAGCTGCTTAACCTCAGCCTCGTCCAGCTCCGAGCCCTTCTTGAACGGCGAGAGGCGAGCCTCCCAGAGGATCTCGTCTACCCAGGAGCGTCCGATGCCCGAGATGTCGCCCTGGTGGCGGAGCAGGGGGTGGAGGTGGCGGGGCTGGTCGATCAGGGTGGCGAACTGCTCCAGCGGGGGTGGGGGCCAGGCTTCTGGCCCGAGCCGGGCGACGGCCTCGTCTTCGTTGATGGTGCCACCGGGCAGCAGCTTCGCCCAGGCGCGCTGCTTCGTCCCGAACTCGCGCAGCCGCAGCTCGCGGCCATCCTCTAGCCGTATGAGCACCCGAGACGCGCGGTCTTTGAGCGAGGCCCGTTTGTCGAAGACGCGAATCCGCCCCGCCGACATCAAGTGGATCAGCAGGGCCAGGTCGCCGAACTCGACCACGGGCATCTTGCCCACTCGCCTGACCGCGGTGATCTCTCGCCCGGCAAGCGCTTCCAGCGGCGGGTCGAAGGTCTTCATCACGTTCATCCCCGGTGCCAGCGCCGATTCGACCGTGGTTCCGCGCGTCGCGGTGTCGAGGCGGCGGGCGGTGATCTCGACCTCGGGCAGCTCGGGCATGCCGAGAGGTTAGACTTGAACAACGTTCATTCGACTGGTTCAAGGCACGAGGTGCCGGGCCAGCGAACATCAGGAAAGGAAGGGCTCATGCAAGAGCTCCCGACGATCCAACCCATTTCACCGGACGCTCTTTCGCCCGCAGAGATCGCTGCCCTGAGCGAGGAAGTGCGTGCGCTCGCCGCCGAGCGCAACGCCGTGATCCTCGCCCACAACTACCAGCTGCCCGAGGTCCAGGACGTCGCCGATCACATGGGCGACTCGCTCGGCCTCTCGCGCGAGGCCGCCGCCACCGACGCCGACGCGATCGCCTTCTGCGGTGTCCACTTCATGGCCGAGACCGCCTCGATCCTCTCGCCCGAGAAGACAGTGCTGATCCCCGACCTCGACGCCGGCTGCTCGCTCGCCGACTCGATCGACGCCGACCAGCTGCGCGCCTGGAAGGCCGAGCATCCCGGTGCGCTCGTCGTCATGTACGTCAACACCTCGGCCGAGGTGAAGGCCGAGACCGACTACTGCTGCACTTCCTCCAACGCGGTCAAGGTGGTCGAGCACATCTGGGCCGAGCACGGCGCCGACACCGAGATCCTCTTCGGCCCCGACATGTGGCTGGGCGCCTTCGTCGAGCGTGAGACCGGCCTGCACGCGGACCCCGAGCGCCGCGCCCGCTTCCACATCTGGGACGGCGAGTGCCACGTCCACGCCGGCATCCGGCCCGACGACATCGTCCAGACGCGCGCCGAAAACCCCGAGGCGGAGTTCCTCATCCACCCCGAGTGCGGCTGCGCCACGCAGGCGATGGAGTACGTCGCCTCCGGCGAGATCGAGCCCGAGGGCGTGCACATGCTCTCCACCTCGGGGATGCTCGAGCACGTCGAAGGCCATCCCGACGGCAGCTTCATCGTCGCCACCGAGAACGGCATGCTCTACCCGCTGCAGCAGGCCGCCCCGCAGGCCAACCTGATCGAGGCCAACCGGATGGCCACCTGCAAATACATGAAGATGATCACGCTGCCGAAGCTGCGCGACAGCCTGCGCGACATGAAGTTCGAGGTCAGCGTTGCGGCCGACGTTGCGGAGCGGGCGAAGCTGCCGATCGAGCGCATGGTCGCGATCGGCTAGCGACAGATATTGTCCCCCGCCGTGCACGAGCTAGCCCAGCAGCTGCGAGTCGACTCGGTCCGCGCCGCCGCCGCGGCCAACTCCGGTCACCCGACCTCCTCGATGTCGGCAGCCGACCTGATGGCGGTGCTCTTCACGAAGTACCTGCGCTACGACTTCGACGCGCCCGAGAACACGGCCAACGACCACCTCGTCTTCTCCAAGGGCCACGCCTCGCCGCTGCTTTACGCGCTCTACAAGGCCGCCGGGGCGATCGATGACGAGGAGCTGCTCACCTTCCGCGAGTTCGGCTCGCGCCTGCAGGGCCACCCGACGCCGGAACTTCCCTGGGTCGACGTCGCCACCGGCTCGCTCGGCCAGGGCCTGCCGATCTCGGTCGGCATCGCGCTCGCCGCCGACCGGCTCGAGCACTCCGACCTGCGGGTCTGGGTCCTCTGCGGCGACTCCGAGCTTGCCGAGGGATCGATGTGGGAGGCCTTCGAGCACGCCGGCTACGCGCAGCTCAGCAACCTGATCGCGGTCGTCGACGTCAACCGGCTCGGCCAGCGCGGTCCGACCATGCACGGCTGGGACACCTCCTCTCTGGCCGCCCGCGCGAGTGCCTGCGGCTGGGACGTGCAGGAGATCGACGGGCACGACCTCGAGGCGATCGAGGCCGCCTATGCGCGCGCCCAGGAGGCCGACCGCCCCGCGGTGATCTTCGCCCGCACCAAGAAGGGCTCCGGCGTCGCCGCAGTCGAGGACCAGGAGAACCAGCACGGCAAGCCGCTGGCCGATCCCGAGGCCGCGGTCGAGGAGCTGGGCGGGATCCGCGACGTCAGCGTCGAGGTCTCCTCGCCGCCGGCACCGAAGTCGTTCGAGATCGAGACTGCCGCGGTCGAGTGTCCCAGCTACGAGGTCGGCGAGAAGGTCGCGACCCGCGCTGCCTACGGCGACGCCCTCGCCTGGCTCGGCTCGATCGACGAGAAGGTCGTCGCCCTCGACGGCGAGGTCGGCAACTCGACCTACGCCGAACGCTTCGCCGCCAAGCACCCGGACCGCTTCTTCGAGATGTACATCGCCGAGCAGCAGATGGTCGCCGCCGCCGTCGGCATGCAGACCCGCGGCTGGAAGCCCTTCGCCTCCTCCTTCGGCGCCTTCCTCAGCCGCGCCTACGACTTCGTTCGCATGGCGGCGATATCCGACGCCGACCTGAAGCTCTGCGGCTCCCACGTCGGCGTCTCGATCGGTCCCGACGGCCCCTCGCAGATGGCGCTTGAAGACATCGCCTCGCTGCGCGCTGTGCTCGGCAGCGTCGTGCTCTACCCCAGCGACGCCAACCAGGCCGTGCAGCTGCTCGACGCGATGCGCCGGCACCGCGGGGTCAGCTACCTGCGCACGACCCGCGAGGCGACCCCGGTCCTCTACGGCCCAGAGGAGACCTTCGAGATCGGCGGCAGCCGCACGGTCCGCTCCAGCGACGATGACGCACTGACCCTGATCGGCGCCGGCATCACCCTGCGCGAATGCATCACCGCCGCCGAGGAGCTCGCCGGCAAGGGCATCGCCGCCCGCGTGATCGACCTCTACTCGGTCAAGCCAGTGGATGTCGAAACCATCCTCAAGGCAGCCGGCGAGACCGGCGCGATCCTCACCGTCGAGGACCACTGGGCTGAGGGCGGCATCGGCGAGACCGTCGCCGGCGTGCTGGCCGAAGCAGGATCCGACACCCGCCTTACCCGCCTCGCCGTCAGCGAGCGTCCCGGTAGTGGGCCACCGGAGGCGCTGCTGTCCGCCGCGGGGATTGACGCGGCGCACGTCGTGGCGGCCGCCGAGCGCGTTGCCGACCCGGCTCGCGCCTAAAAACGCCAAGCCGCAATTCCTTGAAAAAGGCGTAGTCGTGCCGTAGAGATGTTGGGGTGGTTCTACGCAGGGAGACCACGGCTGCAGTCGCCCTCGTCGGCTGCATCGTTTTGCTTGTCGCGCCGCTCGCCGAGGCGGCCGGCCCACCCGCGATCGGAACAGCTTGGGTGACCGACGTGACGGCGACCGGGGCCAACCTGCGAGCCACGATCAACGCCAACGGGCTCACCACCAAGTATCGCTTCGAGTACATCACCCAGGCGGCCTACGACGCAAACCTCTCGGCGGTTCCGCCGCGCGAAGGGTTTGTCGGTGCGGCAAAGGTCCCATCCGGCCTGGAAACGGGGATCGGCTCCGGCACGAGCCTTCTGCCGGTGATTCAGCATGTGGGCGGCCTCACCCCGGTAACCGCGTATCGCTACCGACCGGTGGCGACCAATTCCGCCGGTACGAGTATCGGTCCCGAACACGTCCTTGCGACCCAGGAAACCTCGCTCGCCTTCCGCCTGCCCGACGAGCGCGGCTGGGAGATGGTCTCTCCAGTCGACAAGGGGGGTGGCGCGATCGCCGCCCCCGGTGCGATCTTTGGCGGTGGCGACTTCCAGGCGGCGGCGGCGACGCCGGCGGTCACCTACGGCTCCGTCACCGCCTTCGGCAACGCCGCGGGGGCACCGCCCTCGAGCCAGTACCTCTCGCACCGAACGGCATCGGGATGGAGCACTGAGAACGTCTCGACTCCGCTCGATTCAGGTGCCTACGGCGACGAGCCCGACGGCGCTCCTTACCGGGTCTTCTCCGCGAGCCTCTCCAGGGCGCTGCTCTTCGGCGGCTTGCCATGTCGCGGCGGCCTGGAAGGATGCCCGGCGCCCAACCCGCCGCTGCCAAACAGCGGGGCGCCGGCGGGGTACATGGCCTATTACCTGCGCGACGACTCCACGGGAGCGCTGCTTTCGCTGCTGCACGCGGCTGACGTCGCGCACAGCGCCGTCTCGCCGCAGGCGTTCGCAGCGGCCTTCGCCGGCGCCAGCCCCGATCTCTCCCACGTCGTGCTCTCCAGCTGCGCGAAGCTGACCGCCGACGCGGTTGAGGTGCCGAGTGGGCCAGGGCGCTGCGACCAGAGCGCGCCGAATCTCTACGCCTGGTCGGCAGCCGGATTGCGGGCGGTCAACGTGCTGCCAGGCCAAGCGATCGCCACGCCGGGCGCCGCGCTGGGGGCGTCGATCGGTGCCGTGGCGGAGGACGGCTCGCGGATCTACTGGAGCATCGGCGGTGACCTCTACCTGCGCAAAGGCACCCAGACCGTCGCGGTCGACGAGTCGGGGGGTGCCGAGTTCCAAGCCGCCGCACTCGACGGCTCGTTCGCCTTCTTCACCACCGCCGACGATCACCTGCACCGGTTCTCGGCGGCGACCGGAGCTGCGACAGACCTGACGCCGGCCGGTGGGGTGAGCGGCGTGCTGGGCGTCTCGCCCGATGGCGGCTACGTCTACTTTCAGGACTCGACCGGGCTCGAGGCCTGGCACGGCGGTACGACCACGACGATCGCTGCGGGCGCCGGGGTGGCGGCGCCGAGCGATTACCCGCCCGCCACGGCGACGGCGCGGGTCAGCGACGGGGGCACCCGTCTGGCCTTCCTCTCCTTCGCGGAGCTGAATGGCTATGACAATGTCGATGCCACCTCGGGAAACCCCGACGCCGAGCTCTACGTCTACGGCCCTCCGGCCGGCGGCGGCGCAGCGGTGCTGATCTGCGCCTCGTGCAACCCGACCGGCGAACGCCCGCAGGGCTCCTCCTCGATACCCGGGTCCCTGGCAAACGGATCCACCCGTGCCTACATGCCCCGGGCCCTCTCGGCCGACGGCTTGCGGCTCTTCTTCGATTCCGCCGACGCCCTGGTCGTGCAGGACACCAACGCCGCCCCCGACGTCTACGAGTGGGAGGCGCAGGGCGCCGGTTCATGCGGCCGCTCCCCCGGTTGCGTGAGCCTGATCTCCACCGGGCGCAGCGTCGGCGGCGCCAGCTTCGTCGATGCCTCTGCCGCCGGCGACGACGTCTTCTTCATCACCGATGAGTCGCTGGTTGGCGCCGACCCTGGCTCGATCGATCTCTACGACGCCCGTGTAGGCGGGGGTTTCGCCGAAGCGCCGAAACCGATTCCCTGTATCAACGACGCCTGCCAGAGCCTGCCCGGAGAACCCGATGACCCGACTCCCGGAACGCTGCTCCCGAGCTCCGGCAACCCGCCGTTGCAGATCGCCAGGGAAAGGCGGCGCCGGCGGTCGGGGGAGCGACGTCGCCACGGCAAGCGCCACCATCACGGTGTGCATCGCAAGCGCGGGCACGGCCCGAGGTCCGGTCGGTGAGCTTGCGAGCAGCCATCGCCGGCTGCGCTCTGCTGGCCGGGATCCTTCTCTCCCAGTCGTCCGCTGCGGCGGCCGTGGCGTTCCTCCCGGGCGCGGCGGGGTTCGAAGCCCGGCTCTACGCCGAGGGTGGACAGCCGGCCACCCAGGCCGGCTCGCACCCAGTTGCTCTCACCGCCGATTTCGGCTTTCAGAAGGAGGGCGGCGGGCCCTTCGGCGAAGGGGACCTGCGCGACCTCAGCTTGGAGCTGCCGCCGGGGCTGATTGAAAATCCCACCGCGCTCGGCAGCCGGGCCTTTGCAGCCAGGCCGATTTCCACTCGACGCGCGTCTCGCCCTGGGAAGGAAGCCTCTCCGGGGAGAGCTGCCAGGATCGCAGCCAGGTCGGGATAGCCACCGTGCGCTCCTCGTTCGGGGGCGGCACGACCCGCACCTTTGGCGTCTTCAATCTCGCGCCCCCTCCCGGGGCTCCCTCGGAGCTGGGCATCAATCCCTTCGGCGCACCGATCGTCTTCGTTCCCTCCATCCGCCAGGCCGATGGCGAATACGGCACCACCCTGAAGGCGACGAACGTGCCGCAGCTGGTCGGCCTCACCGGCCTCACCCTGACGATCTGGGGCACGCCTTGGTCGATTCTGCACAACGGCCAGCGTGGCAACTGCCTCAACGAGGTCGAACCGAGCTTCGGCTGGGCCAAATGCTCCGTCGGCAGACCCGCGAAAGCCGAAAGCGCACCCCACGCCTACCTCACCCTGCCGACCTCCTGCGAAGAGCCGATCGCGTTCACCGCCCGCGCCGGTTCCTGGCAGCGAGCCCGGCGAGGCCGTGCGGCCAAGCGGAGGCGAGCCGCTGAAAGAATGCCAATCGCTTGCCTTCGAACCCGACGCCGTCGCACAGCTCGCCAACCCACGCGCCTCCTCGCCTTCGGGCTATGTGTTCGACATCGAGGTCGACACGCGTGGGGTGACCGAACCGGAGAGGCGCGCCCCCTCGCCGGTGCGCAGAGGCCGTGGTCACCTTGCCCGAAGGCGTGACCGATCAACCCCTCGGTGGGGGCTGGGCTGGGGGTCTGCACGACGGCGCAGTACGCGGCGGAGACGCCGACCTCCTCACCCGGGGCTGGTTGTCCCAACGAATCGAAGATCGGCGACTTCAGGGTCACGAGCCCGATCGTCTCGGGCGCCTTCGAAGGCGCGATCTTCCTCGCCGCTCCCCACCAGAACCCGTTCGGCGGCCTGATCGCCGTCTACCTGGTGGCGAAGTCGATCGATCGCGGCTTCCTGGTCAAGGTCGCCGGCAAGCTGGAGGCCGATCCCGTCACCGGCGCGCCTCACCGCGACCTTCGACCGCCTGCCGCAGCTGCCCTACTCGGACCTGGAAATCCACTTCCGCGAAGGCCAGCGCAGCCCGCTGGCGACCCCGGCTGCCTGCGGCACCGATCTCCACCGAGGCCGACCTGACGCCGTGGCGCGACCCAAACCTGGCAACGCACTTCTCGCTGCCGCCGCGATCGCCGCCGGCGTCGGCGGCGGTCCCTGTCCCAGCGGCGCTCGCCCCCTTCGCGCCGCAGGCGAAGGGCGGCACGCTCAACTCCCGCGCCGGCGCCTACGCCCCCTTCTACCTGCACCTGACGCGGACAGGTGACCGAACAGGAGATCGTCTCCTACTCGGCCGACCTTCCCGCCCGGCCTGCTGGGCAAGATCGCCGGTGTCCCCTACTGCCCCGAGGCAGCGATCGAAGCGGCTCGCCAGCGCACCGGGGTCGAGGAGCGAGACCATCCATCCTGCCCCGCGGCGAGCCTGATCGGTCGCACCTACTCCGGCTACGGCGTCGGCTCGGTGCTCGCCTACGCGCCCGGCAACCTCTACCTCGCCGGGCCCTACCGCGGCTCCTCCTTCTCGGTGGTGGCGATCGACTCCGCCCTGGTCGGGCCGTTCGACCTCGGCGTCGTGATCGTGCGCTCGGCGATCCGGATCGACCCGCACACCGCGCAGGCCTCGATCGACGCCACCGGCACCGACCCGATCCCCCACATCGTCGACGGCATCCCGATCCACCTGCGCGACGTCCGCGTCTACATCGACCGACCGAGCTTCACCGTCAACCCGACCAGCTGCGACCCCTTCGCGATCGCCTCGGCCCTCAACGGGGCCGGCCGGCGCTTCGGCGATCGCAGCGACGACACGCTCGCCATCGCCACCGCGCCCTTTCAGGCCTTCGACTGCTCCTCGCTCGGGTTCAAGCCGAGGATCTCGCTGCAGCTGCAGGGGCAGGGTCCAGGCGCGGGGCCTACCCGTCGCTGCGGGTCGACGTCCGGCCGCGGCCCGGCGACGCCAACATCGCGGCTTCGCCAGGTGACCTTGCCCAACCTGCTCTTTCTTGACCAGGTCGCATATCAGGACGATCTGCACCAAGAGGCAGTTCGCCGCCGGCAACTGCCCCGCGGGCTCGATCTACGGCCATGTCCGAGCCTTCACGCCGTTGCTGGCCGAGCCAATGGAAGGCCCCGCCTACCTGCGCTCCTCCGACAACACGCTGCCCGACCTCGTCTTCGCCCTGCGCGGGCAGGGGATCGAGGTCGACGTCGCCGGGCGAATCGACTCCTACCAGGGTGGCATCCGCGGCACCTTCCCGGCGATTCCCGATGCACCGGTGAGCAAGTTCGTCTTGACCATGGCCGCGGGTCGGCGCGGCGTCCTGGTCAGCGCCGCCAACCTCTGCGCCAAGGCACAGCGCGGCCTGGCCCGATTCGTCGGCCACGCGAATCGCGGCTGGGTGACTCGCCCCCTGCTGAAAGCGAAGTGCGGGCACGAAGGGCAGCGGCGGCAATCGCACGGGGGGCCAATCGCAAGATCGAGAGGGGAGAGGGTCGATGAAGGCAAAGCTGGTCGTCGCATTCCTGGCCTGCGCACTGCTGGCGGTCGGGGCCACGCCCTCCCGGGCCAACCGCACGCTGCTGACCAAGATCGCGGTGAAGACCACGTTCTGCAGCAGCTGTCCGGCTCCCATCCATGGCGAAGCCTTAAACCCGTGCCGCCGCTCGAAGGCCAGATCGAAGGCGCCTGTGGGCTCGCGGTCTCCCCGAGCGGAAGTCTTTACGTCGCCGACTACTACCACCGCGTGGTCGACGTCGTACGCGATCGGCGGCAGCTACCAGAGCCAATTCGGCCTCGCCGGGAGAAACCCGGTCTTCGGCGTCAACACCCTCGACGCGCGTCTGCGGGCTCGCCTTCGACTCCTCCGGCAACCTCTACGCCAACGAATAGCACGAGGGCGTGCTGCGCCTTAAACCGAGCGTTCAGGCCATCGACGCCGGCGAATCGACCGGGGTGGCGGTCGACGGCGCCGGCAACGTCTACGTCAACGACCGTACCTATGTCGCCGAGTACGCGGCCCCGGTCGATCGCAGGGGATGAACCGGTGAAGAAGATCGGTCTCGGCAGCCTCGGCGACGGCTACGGCCTCGCGGTCTTCGGCGGCAAGGTCTACGTCGCCGACGCGGCCGCCAACGCGGTCAAGGTCTACGAACCCGCGATCGACCTGCTCAATCCGATTGCGACGATCGCCCACGGCTTCGTCTCGCTGGTCGACGGCGCCCTCGCGGTCGACCCGACCAACGGGCACCTGCTGGTTGTCGACAACATGCAGCCGGGTTACGAAGCACCCCGTGGCCGCCGTCCACGAGTTCGACTCCTCTGGAGCCTTCCTCGGGTTGTTGCCGCGGCCCGAAGCCGGTGGCCAGCCGACCGGACCGGTGGACGGCGAACCCTCGGGGATCGTTGTCGACCCGAACAACGGCAAAGTCTTCGTCACCGACGGCAACGGCGAACTCTCGAACGTCTTCGCATACGGGCCATACGTCGATTCGGCCCCTGTGGCGGCGCCGCCAGGCGGCGCCTTGGCCTCGGACTCGCCGACCGCCTCGACGGCACAGCCGTCGGTGGATGGGGATCGTGGCTCGCCTCCGGCCTCGGCATCGGTGGTCGTCCGGCGGGCGGCCGGTCCAGGTCCGCTTCGACGGTCGAGCTGACTCCAAACGCCCTGCCCCGGCACGGCCAGGCACCGGTTGGGATCGCCGTCGACGCCGAGATCGCCGGCACCGGCGGCGATGCCCCGCCGCAGCTGCGCAAGCTGGCGATCGCGATCAACCGCCACGGCCACTTCAGCGCCGACGGCCTGCCGGTCTGCCGCGTGCAGGAGATCCAGCCCTCGACCACGGGAGGCGCCCTGGCCGCCTGCGGCGACGCGCTGGTCGGCGAAGGACACTTCTCGGCCAACGTCAAGCTGCCCAGGCAATCGCCGTTTCCCTCCGAGGGCAAGGTCCTCGCCTTCAACGGCCGCGTGCGGGGGAAGCCGGCGATCCTCGCCCATATCTACGGAACCCAACCCGCCCCCACCTCCTACGTGCTGCCCTTCCTGATCGGTCGCTCGCGCGGTACCTACGGAAGCGTGCTGGAAGCCTCGTTGCCGCAGGCGACCGGCGACTGGGGCTACGTGACCGGGCTGCGGATGAAGCTGAGGCGCAGCTTTCGATATCGGGGCAGGACGCGCAGCTACCTCAGCGCCGGCTGTCCGGCGCCGGCCGGCTTTCCCTCCGCGGTCTTTCCCCTGGCCCGCACCAGCTTCTCCTTTGCGGGGGGCATGGAGCTCGTCTCGGTGCTCAGCCGCACCTGCAAGGCGAAGGATTGAGCGGATTGGCGGGCGACCAGCTTATTTGTGAGGTATCGCTAACAATCCGCTAGTCTGTCGCTCACTCAACCTGGGCGCGTAATTGCGCGCCCGGCGGGGCGCAGGAGTCACCCTGTGTCCGCAGAAGGGAGCGCGGGCATGGCCAGATTGCGAAAGCGAAAGACCGGCGGCGAGGAGCCGCAGCGACGGCGGCCGGGAGGCAAGCCGATCATCGAGCTACGCGACGTGACCAAGGTCTACCCGGGCGGCCACATGGCGCTCGACCGGGTCTCGCTGGCCGTCGACCGCGGCGAGTTCGTCTTCCTCGTCGGCCCGACCGGCTGCGGCAAGTCGACTCTGATCAAGACGCTGATCCGCGACGAGGCGGCTACGGACGGTGCGGTGCGCATCGCCGGCCGCGACATCGGCGCCCTGCCGGAGAAGAAAATCCCGCAGCTGCGGCGCAACATCGGCACCGTCTTCCAGGACTTCAAGCTGCTGCCCGACCGCACCGTCTACGACAACGTCGCCTACGCGCTGCAGGTGATCGGCGCCAGCCGCGCCCAGATCCGCACCCAGGTGCCGGAGACGCTGCGCCTCGTCGGCCTCTCGACCAAGCTGCACAGCTATCCCGACCAGCTCTCCGGTGGTGAGCAACAGCGCGTCTCGATTGCCCGCGCCTTCGTCAACCACCCGCCGCTGCTGCTCGCCGACGAGCCCAGCGGCAACCTCGACCCGGTCACCTCGATCGGGGTGATGCAGCTGCTCTACCGGATCAACAAGACCGGCACGACCGTCGTCGTCGTCACCCACGACCGCGAGATGGTCGACAACATGCAGCGCCGCGTGATCGAGCTCTACGAGGGCCGCGTCGTCCGCGACGAGGTCAGCGGCGGCTACACCGAGGAGTCGACGACCGAGTTCGGCGTGCGCATGCGGGCCGAGATGGGCGTCGCCCCCGAGGGCCAGACCAACGGACACGACGCGCTGATCTAGATGTCGCGATTCTTCTTCTTCACCCAGGAGGCTTTCCGCGCCCTGCGCCGCAACGGCGCCCCGAGCATGGCGGCGATCGTCACCACGGTGACGACGGTGATCCTGCTCGGCGTCCTGATCCCGGTCTTCCAGACGACGCAGGCAAAGAGCGAATCGGTGCGCGACAGCCTCGAGTTCCGGACGGCGATCTACGACGACGCGACGCCGGCGGAAATCTCGGCACTGCAGCGCAAGCTGGAAGCGATCCCGCACGTCGCCTCGGTCACCTTCATCAGCAAGGGCGAGGCCCTGCGCGAACTCGAAAAGGACCTCGGCAAGAGCAAGAGCGAAGACCTGCTCGCCCAGCTGCACGACAACCCGCTGCCCGCCAACTTCCAGATCAAGGCCGACGACGCGAGCAACCTCGACGCCGTGCGCGCCGCGGTAACGCCGGTCGGCCCGAACGGCAAGCCGCAGCCGATCTCGCCGATCATCCAGGACGTCTTCGACCGCCAGCAGGAGTCCCAGCAGATCGAGCAGGTGACCAGCGCGCTGAAGATCGTCCTGACCGTGATCACGGCGCTGCTGATCCTCGCCTCGCTGATGCTGGTCGGCAACACGATCCGGCTCTCGATCTACACCCGCCGCCGCGAGGTCGAGGTGATGCGGCTGGTCGGCGCGACCCGCTGGTTCATCCGCTGGCCCTTCATGATCGAGGGCGTCGTCGTCGGCTTCGCGGGCGGGCTGATCGCCATACTGATCCTGTGGCTGGGCAAGATCACGATCGTCGACCCGCTGAGCGACACCTTCTCCTTCCTCGCGGCGCAGAACAACAGCACCCTCTCCTTTCCCGCCCTGGTGGCGATCCTCTTCGGCGCCGCGGTGCTCGTCTCCGCGGTCGGCTCCGGCGTCACCCTGCGCCGCTTCCTGAAGGTCTGAGCGCCGCGTGAGGGCAGGGAGGGTCGTGGCCCTCGCGGCCGCGCTTGATCGTCGTTCTCTGCGCCGGCATCTGGCTCGGCGGGCACCCGGGCAAGCTGCCCGAATTTCTCCGCGACCGCTTCGTCGACGACTCCGCCGGGCTCAACCTGGAAGCGACCGAGCTGATCGAGGACAACTACTTCCGCTCGGTCGGCTCGGCCGAGCTGACCAACGCCTCGCTGCAGGGCATGGTCCGCGAGCTGCGCCGCCGCCACCGCGATCGCTTCTCCGATTACTTCTCGCCGGAAGCCCTGGCCCGCTTCAACGAGGCGATCTCCGGGCGCTTCTCCGGCGTCGGCCTCTCCGTCTCCGAAGTCAAGCAGGGCCTGCGGGTCGACCGGGTCTTCCCGCACTCGCCGGCACAGGAGGCCGGGATCGAGCCCGGCGAGCTGATCGTCTCCGTCGACGGCCGCTCGATCGCCGGCGAGAGCAGCCAGGTCTCGACCGAGAAGATCAAAGGCCCGGAAGGGACCGAGGTGACGATCGGCGTCCGCGGCTCCGGCGGCAAGGTCCGCGAGCTCGAGGTCGACCCGCGCCCAGATCGCCCTGCCCGTGGTGACCAGCAAAGTCAAGCAGGTCGACGGTCGCAAGCTTGGCTACGTGCGCCTGATCTCCTTCAGCGAAGGCGCCCACGCGCTGCTGCGCAAAGCCGTCGAGAAGGTCGAGGACGAAGGCGCCGAAGGGATCGTGCTCGACCTGCGCGACAACGGCGGCGGCCTGCTCGAGGAGGCGGTTCTGACCGCCAGCATCTTCCTGCCCGAGGACGAAGTCGTGGTCACGACGGACTCGCGCACCCAGGGCCACACCGTCTACAAGACCGTCGGCGACAACCTGCCGGCGGTGCCGATGGTCGTCCTGATCGACCGCAACACCGCCTCGGCGGCGGAGATCCTCACCGCGGCGCTGGCCGACGACGCCGGCGCCAAGGTGGTCGGCACCCGCTCCTACGGCAAGGGCGTCTTCCAGCAGGAGATCGGGCTCTCCAACGGCGGCGCGCTGAAGCTGACGATCGGCGAGTACTTCACCCCCGACGGCGTCAACCTCGCCAAGAGCCACGGCATCCACCCCGACGTGAAAGCGCGCGACGACCTCCGGACTCCGCGCGACGAGGCCTCGAACGCGCTCGGGGTGCTGGCGCCGAGCGATGAGCTTCCGGTGCGCCTTTGCCCCATGCGTCATAAGCGCACCGGAAGGGGCCGTGAGCAAGCGGGACTGGCGCTACTACCGGGAGCGGCAGCGCGGTCGCAGGGGCGGCGGCGGCCGGATCGCGCCGCGAACGCCCGTGAGGCGGTCGACGCGCTGCTCGAGGAGCGGCTGGGCAGGCGCGGCTTTGCCGCCGCGCTGGAGGTCGAAGCCGGGCGTGCGGCCGACGCGGCCGAGACGAGCGAGGTCCGCCGCCGCGACCTCACCGAGCTGCCCACCTTCACCGTCGACCCGGCGACGGCGCGCGACTTCGACGACGCGATCTCGGCGCAGCGCGAGGACGACGGCGCCCGCGCTCTGGATCCACATCGCCGACGTCGCCGCCCACGTGCGGCCGGGCACGCCGCTCGATCTCGAGGCGCGGCGGCGCGCCAACAGCACCTACGTGCCGGGCGCGGTCGAGCCGATGCTGCCGCGGGCGCTGAGCGAGGACGCCTGCAGCCTGGCGCCGGACGTCGAGCGTCTGGCGGTGACCGCCGAGATCGAGCTGGGCCCGAGCGGCGCGCCCCGCTCGTCGAGCTTCTACCGCAGTCGCATCCGCTCGCGGGCTCGCCTCGACTACGACCAGCTCGACCTGGTCTTTGCCGGCGCGGGCAGTGCGCCCGAGGGCGTCGCCGAGCCGCTGGCGGTAGCCCGCGAGGCGGCCGCGTCGCTGGGCGAGCAGCGCGGCGCCGACCAGCCTCGACGTCGAGTCGAGCGAGCCCGAGTTCCGCTTCGACCGCGCCGGCGACGTCGTCGGCGCCCGCTCGGTCGCGCAGACCGAGTCCCACCGCCTGATCGAGCGGCTGATGATCCTCGCCAACGAACAGGTGGCCCAGCTGCTCGAGCGCAAGCGGGTGCCGGCCGTCTACCGGGTGCACGCCCAGCCCGATCCGGCGCGGATCGAGCGCCTGGTCGAGCAGCTGCACGCGCTCGGCGTGCCGACGCCGCCGCTGCGCCGGGTCTCGCCCCGGCACAGGCCGGCGAGGTGGCGGCGCAGGCGAGCCGGCTGGTGATCGCCGAGGCGGCGCGGCGCGGGCACGGCCGCGAGGCGTATACATCGCTCGTGCTCCGTTCCCTGATGCAGGCCTCCTACAGCGATCGCAACAGCGGCCACGCCGGTCTCGGCAGCCCCGCCTACTGCCACTTCACCTCGCCGATCCGGCGCTATCCCGACCTGCTCGTGCACCGGGCGCTGCTGGCGACCCTGGGCGAGGGAGAGGAGGCGCCGCGGGCGGCGGAGGCGCGCGAGGTGGCCTGGCACTGCAGCGAGTGCGAGCGCGAGTCGGCGCGGATCGAGCGCGACGCCGACGACGTCTGCGCTGCCTACCTGCTCGAGCGCGAGCTGGACGAGCGCGGTGCGGAGACCGAGTTCGAGGGCGAGATCTCGGGGGTGATCCGCAGCGGCGCCTTTGTCGCCTTCGGCGGTGAGCTGGGCGACGTCTACGAGGGATTCGTGCCCGCCCGAACGATCGGCGGTCGAGCGCTTCGAGCTGAACGAGACCGAGACCGCCCTGGTCGGGCGCGAGTCGGGCGCCAGCGCTGCGCCTCGGCGATCCGATATCCGTCCGGGTCAGCGGCGTCGAGCGCCGGCCGTGGTCGGGTCGATCTGGAGCGCGTCGATGGCTAAGAAGTCGAAGAAGCCAAGCGCGAGCCCGCCTCGGGCGACGTTGCCACCAACCGCCGCGCCCGCCACAAATTCGAACCGGTCGAGAAAATGGAGGCGGGGATCGTCCTGCTGGGCTCCGAGGTGAAGTCGCTGCGCAACGGCAAGGCGCAGATGACCGACTGCCTACGCCGTGGTCGAAAAGGGCGAGGTCTGGCTTCGCAACCTGCACATCCCGCCCTACGAACCGGCCAGCCGCGAGAACCACGAGCCGGAACGGCCGCGCAAGCTGCTGCTGCACAAGGGCGAGATCGAACGGCTGATCGGCAAGACGGCGGAGAAAGGCCTGACGCTGATCCCGCTGCGGATCTACTTCAAAGGGCCCCGGGCGAAGGTCGAGCTGGCCCTGGCACGGGGCAAGGAGGGGCGCGACCGGCGCCGCGACATCGCGGACCGCGACGTGCGCCGCGAAGTCGAGCGCGAATTCAAGGGCCGGATGAGGTAGCTTCGGGACCTATGCGTTCCCGTTCTGCCTTGGTCCTGCCGGTGCTGGCGCTCGCCGTGGCCGTGATCGCCCCGCCAGGCCAGCGAATCCTTTCCGAGCAAAGCCGGCGACTTCGTCAGCGACAACATCCAGTACTTCGTCGGCGGCCTCGTTCTGGCGATCCTGCTGCTCCTGCTCGTGGTCAGCGTGACCCAGCGGCGCAACAAGGAAAAAGCCGCGAAGCAGCCGGAGGGCGCGACGCCGCCGCCTCCGCCTGGCAAGGCAGCGCCTCTGCCACCGGGTAAGGGGCCGGTGACGCCGATGCCGCCGCCCGCCGCTGCGCAGGCCCAGACGGCCGAGCTTCCGCGGACGCCGCCGCCGCCGGCGCCCCCGGGCGCGCCAGCTGCCCCCACTGCCGGGGCCGAGCCGCTGAACGCCAAGGACAAGCGCAAACAGGCCCGCGAGCAGCAGCGAGCGGCTCGTCTCGAGCACCGCAAGCAGCGCCAGGAGGAGGCGAAACGGCGCAAGGAAGAACGCGTCGCAAAGCGCGCCGAACGCCGCGGCAAGCCCGGCGCCGGGGGTGCTCGCGTGGGCAGCCGCAAGGCCCGCAAGGAAGCGGCGAAGGCCGAGCGCCAGCTGGCCGAGGCTCGCGCCGCCCACGAGCGTGAACAGCTGCAGCAGGGTGCCGTCGGCTCGGCGCCCGGTCTGCGCCGCAGCCACCGGTCCAGCCACTGGCTCCTCCGCCGCCTGCCGCTCCCGCAGCCCCCGATGCCCGCGCCTCCGCCGGCTCAGCCACCCGGTCGCGCCGCCGAGTGCCGCCGATCCCCGGTGCCCCGGTCGGCTACGACGACCCGGCCGTCGCCGAACAGCGGGTTCAGGCCAAGGTGGAGGAGATCCAGCGCGAGGAGGAGCGGATCCGGGCCGAGGCCGATCGCCGGATTCAGGAGGCCGAGCGTTTGCAGCGCGAGGCCGAAGAGCGTACCGCTCGCGCTCAGGCGGGCCAGGTGACGCAGAGCATGGCCGCGCCGTTGCCCCACTCGCCGCCGCCGCTTCGGGCGGGCTCCAGACCGCCGAGCAGCGCCTCCAGCAGGAGCGCGAAGCGCAGGAGCAGGCGATGGTCGAGGCGCAGGAGCGCCTGCGCCAGATCGAAGAGCGCACCAAGGAGGCCGAGCGCCGCGCCGCCGAGGCGGAGCGTCTGGCCAAGCTGAAGTCCGAAGAGGACGAGCGCGAGCGGCGCCTGCAGGAGATTCGCGACAGCGTCGCCCAGGCCGAGGAGCGCGCCCGCGAAGCTGAGCGCCGCGCCGAAGAGGCCGAGCAGGCCGTGATTCAGTCGGTCCAGGGCCAGGCTGCCACCCCCTCCCAGTCGCAGCCGACCGCTGCTTACGCTACGCCCGCAACCGCCTGGACCGGTGCCCCCGGCACCAGAGCACACGCCACCATCGCCGACTCCGGAGCCACCCACACCGGCTCCTTCGCCCACACCCTCGCCGCCCGCTCCCGAGCCACCCGCGCCGATGCCGCCTCCTCCGGCCCCCGAGCCGCCGACACCGGCACCGCAGCCGGGCCCCGTGCCGCCCGCGCCGAGCCCATGCCGCCGGCTGCCGTGCGCTCAACGGGCGGCACGATCGACCTCAACTCGGTCACCTTCGAGCAGCTCCGCGCCGAAAACCTCTCGGTCACCCAGGCGACCCGCCTGCTGGCC
Organism: uncultured Solirubrobacterales bacterium; assembly: GCA_963702065.1. GTDB lineage: Bacteria > Actinomycetota > Thermoleophilia > Solirubrobacterales > 70-9 > VRUE01. The sequence goes on along the minus strand of OY969705.1, from coordinate 1,602,050 downwards.
CACCGCGAGCGTCTGGGTCGCTTCGGCTCAGTCGACGAGCTCGATGAGGTGCCGGGCTTTCCCCAGGACGTCCTGGAAGACCTGAAGCGGCGTTCGACCGTCTGACGAGCGGTCCCGGCAGGGGTGGAGCGTCTTGCACTTTTTCGCGGCCGCTCGCCCGCGGCGATAGCCCCACGACGCTCCTCGAAAAAGTTACAGCGGAACCCCTGCCGGACCGCTCGTTTGCGCTGGAACCGCTACAGGCCGGCTGCCTCCAGCAGCTTGAGCCAGATCTCGCTGCGGGTCGGGTAAGCAGCTACGGCGTGGCGGAGCTTGGGGAGGGGGACTTCGCCGACGATTGCGACTGTTGCGGCGTGGAGGAAGTCGGCGGTCTCGAAGCCGGTGAAGGTGGCGCCGACGATGACGTTGCGAGACTCGTCGACGACGAGGCGGGAGGTGCCGCCGGTTTCCTTGCCCTGGAAGCTGGCGCCGGCGGTGCCGTCGGTGGGGACGTCGACTGCTTTGGCATCGATGCCGGCTTCGCGAGCTTGCTCGAGCGTCTTGCCGGCGGCGGCGACCTGGGGGTCGGTGAAGGTGACCCGAGGTGAGCCGATGTCTTCGGCGACCGCTTCGACCTCGCGACCGAGGCGTTCTCGGCGGCGACCCAGGCCTGGTACTTGCCCATGTGGGTGAAGAGGGCGCGGCCGTTGACGTCGCCGACCGCGTAGAGCCACTCGCGGCCGCCGACGCGGAGCCCGTCGTCGGTGTCGAGGAAGCCGCCCTTGCCGGGCTCGACGCCGACGGTCTCGAGGCCGATGCTCGCCGGTGCGCGGCTTGCGGCCGACGGCGACGAGGATCTCGGCGGCAGCGACCTCGCTGCCATCGTCGAGCTCGACGGTGACGATGTCGCCGTCCCGGCTGATCCGCTGTGGCTTGCGTTCCGGTGCGCACGTCGACGCCGTGGTTCTCGCGCAGCGCCTTCGTCGACTTCCTCACCGGCGAAGGGCTCCTCGCGTGAGAGCAGCTGCGGGCCGCCCTCGACCAGGGTCACCGCGGCGCCGAGCGATGGACCAGGCCTGGGAGAGCTCGCTGCCGACCGGGCCGCCGCCGAGCACGACCATGCTCTCGGGGACGTGCTTGGCCGTGGTCGCCTCGCGGTTGTTCCAGGCGCGCGCCGAGTCGAGACCGTCGATCGGCGGCATCGCGGCGCCGCTGCCGGTGGCGACGACGATCGCCTGGCGGGCGCTGAGCAGGTCGTCGCCGACGCGGACCCGGCGCTCGCCGTCGAGCGCGCCGCTGCCACGGAAGAGCTCGATGCCGTGTTCCTCCAGCCAGGGAAGCTGCCCGGAGTCATCGAGATCGTGGATCACCTCGTCGCGGCGGTCGAGCACGGCCCGCGGATCGAGACGCTCGCTCAACGGCGATCCCCGGCACGCGCTCCGCCTCGGCCAGCAGGTCGGAAGGACGCAGCAGCGCCTTCGAGGGCATGCAGGCGTAGTAGGAGCACTCGCCACCGACCAGGTGCTGCTCGACGATCGCGACCGAGAGCCCGCCGTCGGCGAGCCGGCCGGCGCAGACCTCGCCCGGGGCCCCGGCGCCAAGCACGATCGCGTCGAACTGCTTCTCGGCCACCGTGTATTCCTACCCGACTCCGTACAATCGCTGCACATAGCACGGGGGCGACAGGCTTCGACGTGGTCGGTCCGTGCGAATGGTTGCAGGTCGAGGTTGCCGGAGGCCTCGTTAAACCCCGGCAAAAACCAATACGTGCGGACCATGAGTTCGCCCTCGCTGCCTAGCTAGAACCTAGGCGATGAGAGTCGGTCCTCTCCCGCCCGCGGGGAGGGCAGCCGGCTTCAGAATGCGGGCTTACCCAGGCGGATCGCCCCGTCTGCCAGGGGACAATTCAGAGGGCTTTATCTCCCGCAGTGCCCGCCGGCGCGGACCCCGGGAGACGAGAATCAAGCGCCGGCTATACCTGTAGATGCCTTCGCGCTACGACCTCGGACGCCGGTTCAATTCCGGCCGCCTCCACTACTAGACCCGATTCGCGTGGCGAAGAGGATGTCTCCGCATGACGCCTTGCCAGGCCGTCGTTTTTATGTAATAAATCTCGACTAATCACTTTGGGCTAATGGCTGGCCCATCGCCGACCCCTCGAAGGAGATGACGAGGAACGATGATCGGTCGCAAAGGCTTGGCGCCCATGCTCGTCTTCGTCTGCATGGCTCTCGTTGCTGGCCTGCTGTTTCCGCTTGGACAGGCACAGGCAGCTGGGCCCAACTGGAAGGTCCGGGAAGCGATGGGGAAAAAAGAAGGGTTTCTCGGTTCGGGAACGACCCTGAATCTCAAACAGTTCTTCCCGACAGGCGGGGCCATAAATGTCTATTTCTGGGAAATCAGCAAAAGCCATCCCCTGAAGCACAAAATCCATTGCCCCACGACCGAATACGAAGGCGAGACGATCACCGGAGGCTCGCCGGGGCTGATCAAAATCGAAAAATTGACCTTCGCGAAATGCGAAGACCTGACCTTCTCGGGCTGTTTTCCGTTCATCAGCGGCAAAAAAATCAGCGGGGAGCTCGTCTACTTCAACGGCGGAGCCGGCGTGGAAATCCTCTTGAACAAGAGCAACAGCAAAGAACCTTTGATCCTCGAAGTGTTTTACGAAGGCGCGGAATGTCCCCTTTCAGAAATGGAAGAGACGATCACCGGGAAATCGACGTGGCAAGCCTCTCTCTACAAAATCTTCGGGGAACAGATGCTCTTTCAGTCCTGCAACACCAGCATGTGCCTGTACAACGAAAACGGCACTGGCACCGTGCGAGAAGCCAAGCTCTTCTCAAAATTGCTTGGCAACTTAGAAGTCACGCTGGAGAGCGAAGACCGGGTCGTTCTGGCTGCTAATGCGGAAAACTTCAAAGAACTCGCGATCGAATAGCGCGGTTCAGCACTTGCGACTGCGGAGCCAGGTGAGGACCTCGCCCCCGTCGTCCTCGGGGACCGGCAGGTCGGGTGGGAGCTCTGCGAAGTCGGCGGTCATCCGGGCATCGTATGGTGGCTCGGATGAGTCGTTACGTCGCGTTCCTGCGGGGGATGAACCTCGGCGGGCGCCGGATCAAGAACACGGAGTTGCGCGAGGAGTTCGAGGGGCTGGGCTTCGCTGACGTAGCCTGCTTCCGGGCCAGTGGCAACGTCGTCTTTGTCGCCGAGGGCGGCAGCGAGGCGAAGTTGGCAGAGCAGATCGAAGCCGGGCTGGGGGAGGCGCTCGGCTACGAGGTGCCGGTCTTCCTGCGTAGCGCCACCGAGCTCAGCGCGCTCGCCGCGCATGAGCCGTTTGATGCCGCTGCGGTGAAGGCCTCCAAGGGCAAGCTCCAGGTGGCGCTGCTGCCAAAGAAGCCGGCGGCGAAGGCGCGCAAGGCGGCGCTAGCTGAGGCCACTGACGAGGACCGGCTGGCGCTCGAAGGTCGCGAGCTCTACTGGTTGCCCAGCGGCGGTATTTCCGAATCCGACCTCAACCTGAAGGCGATCGAGGCTGCGGTTGGCCCGTGGACGATGCGCACCATGGGCACGGTCGAGCAGATCGTCGCCAAGTACTTCTCCTAGAGGTCGGCGCGGGGGATCGCCGCGATCTCTAGGTCGCCGCTGACGGCGCCGATCTCCTCCGGCAGGGCCGAGAGCCTCACGTCGGAGACGAACTCCAGCCGCTGGCCGAGCGGGCGGAAGAAGTTGTCGTAGTGGGTGGGGACGACGACCTTGGGGTCGAGGCGGGGGATGATCCGGCGCCAGTAGTCGTCGGTGAAGCTGCGGCCGGCGATGCCGGCGAGGAAGACGTCGACGCCGCGCTCGCGGACCGCGTCGTCGATCAGGTTGGCGCTGCCCTGGTGGTAGAAGCTGACCCCGGCGACCTTGATCGTGATTCCCCAGACCTGGCCGCAGCGGTAGGCGGCCGGCGAGAGCGCGTCGAGGTGCTCGCAGGTGAGGTCGCCGTCGTAGGGCACCGCGAGGCCGAGCAGCAGCTTGGAATGGACGCTGGGCGTGAAGCTGACCTCGAACGGCCCCAGCTCGTAGCTGCGGTAGGGCTCCACCTCGACCGTTTGCTCGGCGAGACCGTGCAGCCCCATCAAGGTCACCAGCGAGTCCGAGCCGTAGGCCTTGCAGCCAAAGCGACGGGCGATCGCGGGCGCGTCGACCGCGTGGTCGAAGTGGGTGTGGCCGACGAGGACTCCAACCACCTCGCCGGGGGCGTGGACAAAGCGATCGAGCGCCGCCGGATCGGGCAGGGCCGCTCGCCGCAGCAGCAGCTCGCTGAAGGGGACCCGGGAGAGGTAGGGGTCGACGAACAGCGTCTTGCCCGCGGCGCTGATCCGGTAGCCGGAAACGCCGAGCCATTCGACCTCGAGCCCGTCGGGCAGCTGCAGCGCTTGGGCCTCGAGCTCGCCGAGCGCCTGTCCGTCTTCACACTGGGCCGAGCGCCTGTTCAGCTGCGCCCTGGCGAGGTCGCCGAGGTGTCGGAGGGGGCCCGCCATGTGTGGCGAGACTACGCCGCCGGTCGGCAGCGAGCCGCGTAATGTCACCTCCACGATGGCAATCGCCACAGCGACCACGATCGACCTCTACGCCGGCGGCAAGCTGCTCTTCGCCGACGTCTCCTTCAAGCTCGAGCCGCGTGAGCGGATGACGCTCTCCGGTCGCAACGGCGTCGGCAAGTCGACGCTGCTGCGGGTGCTGGCCGGCGAGCGGCCGCCCGACTCGGGCAGCCTCGCCCTGCAGAAAGGGGCGCGGGTGGCGCTGCACGACCAGCGCCCGCCCCGCGACGCCGCGATCTCGCTCGGCGACTACGTCTTCTCCGGTCGCGCCGACATGGAGGAGACCGAGGCCGAGCTGGCGCGGTTGGAGGCGGCGATGGGGGTCGGTGAGCCCGACGAGGAGACGATGCGGGCCTACTCGACGGCGCAGCAACGGCTCGAAGCGGGCGGTGGCTACCGCTGGCGCGACGACGTCCTCTCCGTGCTCGGTGGCCTCGGCTTCGGTGAGGAGGCCGCTGGCCGCCGGCTCTCCACCTTCTCCGGCGGCGAGCTGACCCGCGCCTCGCTCGCTCGCGCCCTCGCCACCCGCCCCGACCTGCTGCTGCTCGACGAGCCGACGAACCACCTCGACATCCCCTCGCTCGAATGGCTCGAGCGCTACCTCGTCGACCTCGACGCCGCGGTTGTCCTCGTCGCCCACGACCGCTGGTTCCTCGAGGCGGTGGGGACATCGGTGCTGGAGCTGGAGGCCCAGCGGGGCCGCTTCTTCGCCGGCCCCTGGCACGCCTGGCGCAAGGAACAGGCGGCGCGCGAGATCGCCCGCGGCAAGGCGATCGAGCGCCAGGAGGCGGAGATCGAGCGGATGGAGCGCTTTGTCGAGCGCTTCCGCTACAAGGCGACCAAGGCCAAACAGGCGCAGTCGCGGCTGAAGCAGATCGACAAGATCAAGCGCGACGGGGTCACCGCCGAGGCGCGCGATCGCCGCAACCTGCGCTTCTCCTTCGTCAAACCGGAGCGACCCGGGCGGATTGTGCTGAAACTGGTCAACGCGACGATCGAGGTCCCGGGGCGAACGCTGCTGGCCGGAGCCGAGCTCGAACTCGAACGCGGCGAGCACGCCGTCCTCGTCGGCCCCAACGGGGCCGGTAAGACGACCCTGATCGAGACCCTCGCCGAGCAGCGCGAGGCCGCCGCAGGCTCGGTGCGCACCGGGCACAACGTCAAGGTCGGCTACCTCTCCCAGCACGCCGAGACGGCTGCGGGCACCGGCACCGTGCTCGACGCGGCCCAGCGCGAGACCGGCCTCAGCGGCCAGAAGGCCCGTGACCTGCTCGGCGGCTTTCTCTTCTCCGGCTCCGACGTGGAGAAGGCGCTCGACGACATCTCCGGCGGCGAGCAGCGCCGGCTCTCGCTGGCGATCCTGGTCGCCTCCGGCGCCAACGTGCTGATCCTCGACGAGCCGACCAACCACCTCGACATCGAGAGCCGCGAGGCGCTCGAGGACGCCCTCTCGGCCTTCGAGGGCGCTGTCATCCTGGTCTCCCACGATCGCGCCCTGCTCGAGGCGGTCGGCAGCCGCACGATCGTCTGCGAAGACGGCGAGCTGCGCAGTCACCCGAGTGGCTGGGCGGCTTACCAGCGCCGCCGCGAGGAAGACGAGGAAGCGGCCTCGGCAGCCGCCGCTGCCGCGAAGCGCTCGGCCAAGGGCGGCAAGCGCCAGAGCCCCCGCACCATCGCCCAGCGGGCCGCCCGCAAGGCGAGTCGTCTAACCGAGAAGATCGAGGCGGCCGAAGCGGAGCTGCGCGCGGTCGAGGAGGAGCTGGCCGACCCCGCCGCCTGGTCGACGCCGGCCAAGCACGAGCGGGCGAACGAGCGCCACGACGCCGCCAAGCGCAAGGTCGCCGAGCTCTATGAGCAGTGGGAGGAGGCCGAGCGAACGGTCAGTGCAGCGGGCGATCCAGCCTGACCCGGGTGCCCCTGCCGGGGGCCAGGGTGATGTTGCGGACCTTGACCGCCTCCGGCTTGGGGTCGGGAGCACTGAGATCGGCGTGCTGGACGAACTCGCGCAGGATGATCCGCATCTCGTATTCGGCGAAGGCGGCGCCGATGCAGCGCCGCACGCCGCCGCCGAAGGGGATCCAGGCGTAGTTGTCGGCCTTTTCGGTGAGGAAGCGCTCGGGCCGGAACTCCTCCGGGTCGGGGAAGAGGTCATCGCGATAGTGCAGGGCGGCGATCGCCGCCATCACGAAGCTGCCCTTGGGCAGCTCGTAGCCGCCGATCCGGGCCGGGGCGGTCAGCCGCCGGGCGACGTCGACGATCACCGGCCGCGCCCGCAGCGTCTCTTTGACCGTGGCCTCGAGGTAGTCATCCTCGCCGGCGGCGATCGAGTCGCGCAGCTTGTCGAGGACGCGGGGCGCGCGCAGCAACCGCTCCATCGCCCAGGCGAGCCCGGTCGCGGTCGTCTCGTGGCCGGCGCCGAGCACGGTGACGAGCTCGTCGCGCAGCTCTTCGTCGCTCATCGGGCTGCCGTCGTCGTGGCGCGCCTGCAAGAGCAGCGAGAGCACGTCGTCGTGGCCCTCCTCGCCCGCTTCGACCTCCTTGCGGCGCAGGCCGATCTCCTCGTAGATGAACTCGTCGAGCGCGGCGCGCGAGCGCAGAAAGCGTGACCAGGGGCTCCAGGGCCCGAGCTTGCGGCGCAGGGCGGGAATCGTGGTGACCAGGCTGACCCGCTTGCTGAAGTCGTCGATCAGGACCTCGAAACGAGCCAGTCGCTGCTCGTCGTGGACGCCGAAGACGGCGCGCATGATCACCGCCAGGGTGATCCGCTGGGTGTGGGGGCGCAACGCGAAGGGCTCGCCGACCGGCCAGCTTCTCCATCTCCTTCAGCGTTGTCTCGCGAATCAGCTCGCCGTAGCCGCGGATGCGCTCGCCGTGGAAGGGCGGCAGCAGCAGCTTGCGCTGCTGCATGTGCGGGGCGTCGTCGAGGGTCAACACCGAGTTGGGCCCGAGCGCCGGCTCGAGCACCGTCGCGTTGGCCTCGCCGGCGTGGAGCTGGGCCGGCGAGCCGGTGAAGAGCTCCTTGACCAAGGCCGGGTCGGCAACGTAGACGAGCCGGCCGAAGAAGGGGAAGGAGAGGCTGAAGATGTCGCCGTAGCGGCGCTGCAGCTTGACCAGGAACCCAAGCGGGTCGCGCGCGTAACGCAGCGCTTGGAGCAGCGATGGTGCTTTGGAGCCGGGCGGAGGACCGGTGTGGGCGGTCGCGGCAGCCGGGACGTGCGGAATCGTTGCCTGCTCCATCCACACGCACCATAGAACATCGACTGGCTGACCAGCCAGTCCGGGCCTCAGTGGTGACTTCGCCTTTATGCGTCCATACGGACTACAAAAGACGAAGTCAGCAGTTAGAAGACGATGGTGCGGGCGCCGTCCAAGAGAACTCGGTCGTCGATGTGGGCCTTGACGGCGCGGGCGAGGACGAGGCGCTCGATGTCGCGGCCGATCCGCTCCAGGTCGATCACCTCGTCGCGGTGGCTGACCCGGGTCACGTCCTGGTCGATGATCGGGCCGGCGTCGAGCTCCTCGGTGACGTAGTGGGCGGTGGCGCCGATCAGCTTGACGCCGCGCTCGTGGGCGCGGCGGTAGGGGTCGGCACCGACGAAGGCAGGCAGGAAGCTGTGGTGGATGTTGATCGCCGGGGCGCCGAGCCGGCCGAGGAAGTCGGCGGAGAGGACCTGCATGTAGCGAGCGAGGACGAGCAGGTCGACCTCGCCGAGCAGCTCCAGGGCGCGCGCCTCGGCCTCTGCCTTGCCGCCGGCCTCGATCGGCACGTGGTGGAAGGGCAGACCGAGCGAGCTGACCTGCTGCTCGTGCTCTGCATGGTTGGAGACGACGGCGACGACATCGGCGCCGAGCTCGCCGCTGCGCCAGCGCCAGAGCAGGTCGGAGAGGCAGTGGTCTTCGCGCGAGACCATGATCGCCAGCCGCTTGGGCTCGCTCGACTCGGCAAAGCGGAAGTCCATCTCGAAGCGCTTGGCGATCTCGCTCTCGAAGCGGCCGTAGACCTCGTCCCGCTCCCCGGCCGGGACGGTGTCGAAGGCCATGCGCATGAAGAAACGACCCTCGTTGCTCGAGTGCTGGTCGGCGTCGATGATGTTGAGGCCCGCCTCGGCGAGGAAGCCGCTGACGGCGGCGATCAGCCCAGGCCGGTCGGGGCAGGCGAGCAGCAGGCGGGTTGTCGGTGTCTCTTCCACTCGCACATCTTCGCCGTTCCAGTCGAACTGCATCAAATTCTCTACCTGCTGGGAGGAGAATTTGATGCAGTTCGACTGGGTAGGGTGACCCTGTGCGGATTACCGCGGCACCGGACGGGATCACCGAGCGGCTTGGGTTGATGCTCAACCGCTTGCCGACGCCGATCGGCGAGGCGATGTTCGCGATGCCGGTGGCGCGGGCGCTGCAGGTCGCGCAGCGCACCGGGATGCTGGCCGCCCTGGCGGAGGGGCCGCGACAGCCCGACGAGCTGGCCGAGCACCTCGGCCTGCGCCCGGCCGGCACCGAGCTGGTCCTCGACGTGATCGCCTCACTCGGCCACGTCGAGCGGAAACCGGACGGCAGTTACGAGATGACCGAGCGCGCCCGGCGCTGGCTCGACCCGCGCTCGGACCATTACCTCGGCGACTTCCTTGCCGACACCGCCGAGTACTGGCAGTGGTGGGGAGACCTCGAGGACCTCGTCCGCGACGGTGGCCACGTCGAGCTGCACGACAAGCCACCCGACGATCCTTACTGGCGCTCCTACATCCGCGGTCAGTACCAGCTCGCCAAGCTCAGCTCTGACGAGGTCGCCAAGGCGGTGCCGCTGCAGCAGGGCGCGCACTCGCTGCTCGACGTCGCCGGTGCCCACGGCGAGTACTCGATGGCGCTCTGTCGCCACCACCCTGGCCTTAAGGCGACGATCGTCGACCTGCCCGGCAGCGCCCGCATCGGCCGCGAGATCGTCTCCGGGGCCGGCATGGAAGACCGCGTCCACCACGTCGAGGGCAACATGTTCGAGGCTGATTTCGGCGGCCCCCACGACGGCGCCCTCTGCTTCAACATCGTCCACCACCTGACGCCGGAGCAGGCGAAAGCGCTGTTCGCCCGCATCCGCGCCGTGCTGCGCCCCGGCGCACCGCTCTGCGTGCTCGAGCTCTACGACCGCCCGGAGGGCCAGAAGCCGGACTCGGGCTCGATCCTCGGCCTCTTCTTCCACCTCACCTCTGGCGCCGACACCTATACGGTCGAGCAGGTCTCCGGCTGGCTCGCCGACTCCGGTTTCGGGCCCGCTGAGAAGAAGACGTTCCGCACCTTGCCGAGCCTGGCGATGGTCTCCGCCAAGGCCGCCTAGGTGTAGATGCCAGCCACGTTGTTCCGGCTGAGCTCCCGTAGCCGCTGAATAGGCGGGCGGTGGCCGAGGGCGCCGTGTCTTCTGCGGTAGTTGTAGCGCTCGATCCAGCCAGAGAGGGCCGCGGCCCTCTCTGGCGATGAGCCGTAGACGGCGGCGTATGCCCACTCGCGCAGCATCGTGCGGATGAAGCGCTCGGCCTTGCCGTTGGTCTGGGGCCGGTAGGGCCGGGTGCGGATGTGCTTGACCCCCATCGCTCGGCAGGCCAGGGCGTGGGCGGCGGAACGGTAAGCGGAGCCGTTGTCTGTCATCAGCCCCTCCACCGTGATGCCGTGAGATCGGTAGAAGGCGAGGGCTCGCCTCAGGAAGGCGATCGCGGTCTTTGCCTTCTCGTCCGGCAGAACCTCGACGTAGGCGAGGCGGGTGGCGTCATCGACGCAGACATGCACCCGCTCCCAGCCTGTCTGCAGCCGCCGCACCCCCTCGGCGTCGGTGCGGGTGTGTCCTTCCTTTGCCCAGCTGCGCCCGAGCATGCGATGGCCGGCCCCGTGAGGGCCGATCCGCCCCAGCTTCTTGACGTCGATATGGATCAGCTCACCGGGCCGGGAGCGCTCATAGCGGCGGATCGGCTCTTCGGGCTCCAGGCGGGAGAGCTTGCCCAAGCCGATCCTCTTCAGTACCGCCGAGACGGTGGAGGTGGCCATCTCCAGGGTCTCGGCGATCTCCGGTCCGGTCAGGCGCAGGCGGCGCAGGGCGGCTATCGCCTCGACCCGATCGGCTGGGGTGGCGTTGTGGACGTGCTTCGGCGCGGAGCTGCGGTCGAGCAGGCCGGCCTCTCCTTCGGCCCGGTAGCGGCGCACCCATTTGCCGGCCGTCCTCGCGCTCACTCCGGCGGCCTCGGCCGCCTCCGCGAGCGCGATCCCCTCCTCGAGCACTCGCCTGACCATGATCGCCCTGCCCTTCGGGCCGAGGGGCGCGTTAGCGTGGAGCTTCATCCGGTTCCTCCTTGTTGCTGGGGCTTCGACACCGCCAGCCTCCAAGGAGGTCCGGATGAACAACGTGCTTAGGAACTACACCTAGGCCGGTCGAGCTTCACCTTTTCCTGCACGATCTCTTCCAGGCACTGAAGTGGCAGATCGCACATCGTGCCTGACTTCGTCTCAAATGGCACGCACTATGTGAGCAGTGTGAGCGCGATCACGTTCCGATGCCGCAAATACCGGCACGGTCCTCCGCTTGCTCACAAAACGCACATACTTCATTCCCGTCCTCGCCCTCTGCGTCGCTTTTCCCGCTGCGGCTCTCGCGGCCGGCAGCGGCGGAGGGTCGTCTCCGCGGACCGGCGTTGCTGACGCGGTGCCCGCGAAGCTCTCGGTCCTGAGGCGTTCGACCGCGCGCTTCCACCGCACCATCCGCGTCACGGTCGCTCACCTCGAAGAGGTTCGTCGCGATCGCATCCGCCGCGAACGCCGCGAGCTCTTCGCCAGCCTGCCCGGCGGCGTGTCCCAGGAAACGCTTGACGCGATCGGCGCCTGCGAGTCCGGTGGCGATCCGACCGCCGTCTCCTCCGACGGCAGCTACCGGGGCAAGTACCAATTCGACTTCGGCACCTGGGAATCGGTCGGCGGCTCCGGCGACCCCGCTGCGGCCCCTGAGCAAGAGCAGGACTACCGCGCCGCGCTTCTCTACGCGCAGTCCGGTTCCAGCCCTTGGCCTGTCTGCGGCTGACCGTCCGTAGTTGAAGGGCCCGCCGGTTCGCCTGGCAGGATCAGATGAGTGAGCGAGGCCGTTCCCACGCCGGATCCGAAGGGGCCGGCGCGCAAGCCGCCCAAGGAAGCGGTTGCCGAGGCTCGGGTGCGGGCCCCGAGTCGCGGGAACCGCAAGCTGGAGTCGTTCCTGGAGGCGGTCAACACCGACGACCAGGTGCGCGCCTGGTGGTACATGACGCAGGTTCACGCGGAGAGGCTCGGCATGTCCGATCACTCCTGGGTCCACATGCAGATCGTCTTGAACATCGCGCTGCGGCTGCTGCGGTTGCTGGTCAAGGCGGGGGTCGAGCCTGCCGTGGTTGCCGATCACGGGATGTCGCCGCGCGACGCGGAGGTCGTGGTCGCCGGGGGAGCGCTGCTGCACGACGTCGGCATGTCGATCCACCGCCAGGACCACGAGGCTTACAGCTTGTTCCTGGCCAACGGAGCGCTCGAGCGCCTCTTGGAGGACTCCTACAAGCAGCCGGAGAGAACGATCGTCGCTTCGGAGATCCTGCACGCGATCATCGGCCACCGGCGCAGGGGGGAGCCGTACACGCTCGAGGCTGGGGTGGTGCGGGTCGCGGATGCGCTGGATATGGCGCAGGGGCGGACGCGGATCCCGATCGAAGCGGGACAGGAAGGTATTCACTCGATTTCCGCCGCGGCCGTCGACGAGGTGCGGATCGAGGCGGGGGAGACGCGGCCGGTGCGGATCCAGATCGAGCTCAACAACTCGGCGGGGATCTTTCAGGTCGACGATCTGCTGGCGACGAAGATCCGCGGCACCCCGCTCGAGGGCAAGGTCGAGGTCGTCGCCGAGATCGAGGGCGAGACCGAGAAGCGCCTGCTCAGCGGCTTCCGGCTGGACTAGCCGTAGCGCTGGAGGTCTTGGCGGCGCCGATCTTTGCGGGCCTCGAGGCGGCCTTGCACGATCGAGAGCACGATCACGAGGATCGCGAAGAAGGCGATCACGCCGAAGCAGAAGAAGGTGACCGTCTTGTCGGTGGTCGGGCCGGCAAGGCCGACGCCGTTGTCGGCCAGGGCAAGCGGCGCTGCGAGCAGCAATGAGAGCAACGCAGTGCCGATTGCTATTGCGAGGTTGGCTCGTCGCGAGGGGACCTTCACGTCCGGAAATCTAGCGCACAGCGGCGGCGCCACCGCTCATCTCCCCTTTAGGGGACGGCATAGGATGCGCCGCCGATGCCCATGCCAGAACTTGCCGTGCCTTGAACACCCTCGAAGCCATCGTCCTCGGCCTCGTCCAGGGATTGACCGAGTTCCTGCCGATCTCCTCGAGCGGGCATTTGCGGATCGTGCCGGCGCTGCTCGGCTGGTCCGATCCAGGCGCCGGCTTCACCGCCGTGATCCAGCTCGGGACGATGGCTGCGGTGCTGATCTACTTCCGCGCCGACCTCTGGCGCATCGCCGCCGCCTGGCTGAGGGAGCTGCGGGTGCCGATTCGACAGGCGAGCCAAGAGGCGAAGCTCGGCTGGTTCATCGTCCTCGGCACGATCCCGATCTCGATCTTCGGCTTCATCTTCAAGGACCAGATCGAGTCGGGCGCGCGCAGCCTCTACCTGATCGGCTCAGCGCTGATCCTCTTCTCCTTCGTCATGGTCGCGGCCGAGCGGGTTGGCACCCGGCAACGGGGCCTCGATGGAATGAACGGCCGCGACGGCCTCTTCATCGGCGTCGCCCAGGCGCTGGCGCTGATTCCGGGCGTCTCGCGCTCCGGCGCGACGATCTCGGCCGGGCTCTTCCGCGGCTTCGACCGGGTTGCCGCCGCTCGCTACTCGTTCCTGCTCTCGGTTCCGGCCGTGGTCCTCAGCGGTCTCTTCGAGCTGCGCAAGGTCGGCGAAAACGGCAGCCCCTCGGCAGCGGCAACGGTGATCGCCACGCTGGTCGCCTTCGTCACCGGCTACCTGGCGATCGCCTGGCTGCTGCGCTACCTCAACACCCACACGCTGGAGATCTTCGTCGTCTACCGGATCGCCCTCGGCGCCTTGGTCCTAGTGCTGGCGGCGACCGGCGCGATCAGCTAGTTGGGCCCACAAATGGCGAACGGCCCGGGGCAGTGGGCCGTTCGCGGTGACGAGAGAGGAGTCTCGTTAGGTGAAGCTTGGCCTCGGTCGGACCGCCTGCCGTGAACATTCGGAGAATCTCCCGAGAAGGTCGGGTAACAACTCGGAGGCGGCGGGCAGGGTGACTTTCCCGCAAATTAGGACTTTTCGGCTGTGAAAATCCTGTGAACGCAGGGGTTTTATTCCAGCGCCCGTCTTCGCTCCTGCATACAATCCCGTCCGTCTTGACCTCGCAGCAGACCACTCGGCTTGCGGTCATCGATGACGACAGCGGTTTCGTCACCGTGCTCTCCAAGCGCACCGAGGCCGCCGGCTGGCAGCAGCGCGTGCTGAGCAGCGCGATTCCGCCCGAGGAGCTGGTGGCGATGAAGCTGAACGCCCTGCTGGTTGACCTCACGGTCCTCGGCGACGACGCCTGGGATTACCTGGCGCGGGTCTGCGAGCTGTTGCCGGAACTCGGCGTGGTCGTCTGCTCCGGCCGCTCGACAGTTGCCCAGCGGGTGCGCGCCCTGCGACTGGGGGTCGACGACTGGATCGGCAAGCCCTGTCACCCCGAGGAGGTGATGGCGCGGATCGAAGCTGTCTCCCGCCGCCGTCGCCGCGGTCGCGCCGACGTCGACGCCGGGCCGCTGGTCGTCGGTGAGCTCGAGATTCGCGCCGACCAGTTCCAGGCCTTCGCCGGCGACGACAGCCTTGACCTCACCCGCCGCGAGTTCGAGCTGCTGCAGCTACTCGCCGACACCAAGGGCCAGGTGCTCGAGCGCGAGGCGATCTACCAACGGGTCTGGGGCTACGCGATGGCCCACGGCGATCGCTCGGTCGACGTCTTCATCCGCAAGCTGCGCCAGAAGCTGGAGAAGTGCTCACCCGGCTGGCGCTACATCCACACCCACTTCGGCGTCGGCTACCGCTTCGACCCCGAGGCAGTCGGCGGCGTGGCGCCCGAGCTGGTTGACGAGGCCGCCGGCACCGATTCGCCGGCCGGAGATTCACAAGTAGTTCACAACAGCTTTACGGTCGCGTAACCGCGCCCCCGCCTCACCCGGCCATCCTCGCGAGCCATGTTGGAGATTCGGCCCGAGGAGCATGCCGCCCTGGTCGACGGCCGCCCGCTCAGCTTGACCGTGCGCGAGCTTCAGCTGCTGACCACGCTGGCCGCCCACCCGCAGCGCATCCTCACCCGCGAGGAGCTCTACGCCGAGGTCTGGGGCCGCGAACCGCGCCACGACGACCGTTCGGTCGACGTCTACGTCAGCCGACTGCGCTCGAAGCTGGGGGAGGCGCTGCCGGGCCAGAGCCTGATTCACACGCACAGCGGCGTCGGCTACCGCTTCTCCCCGGACGGTTAGCCGGTGCAGGTGTCTTTTACATCTTTTTCACAACCCCGATACAGCCAGGTAACAAGCTGTCGGAGGCGCGCTGAGAGTGTGGCGGCGAGCTGGCCGATCTGGCCGCTTTCGTGCCCAACGACGAAAAGGAGTTCGTGTGAGTCCCTCTAGATGGTTGGCCATTCTCGCCTCCCTGGCCGTCCTCGCGATCGGCGTTTCTGCCTGTGGCAGCAGCGACGACAGCAGCAGTGCCTCTTCCGGCAGTGACCTCTCCGGCCAGATCGCAGGCGCCGGCGCCACCTCGCAGGAGGCTGCACAGGAAGCCTGGATCGCCGAATTCGAGAACGCCAACTCCGGCGCGACGGTCACCTATGACGCCGTCGGCTCGGGTGGCGGGCGCGAACAGCTCATCGCCGGCGGCGTTGCCTACGCCGGCAGCGACGCCGCGCTCGAAGAAGAAGAAGGCGAGCTGAAAAAAGCCGCCGATCGCTGCAATCCGGGCAAGCTGATCGAGATCCCGGCCTACGTCTCGCCGATCGCGATCATCTACAACCTCGAAGGCGTCGAAGGGCTGCAGCTCGACCCGGAGACGCTGGCGAAGATCTTCAACCAGGAAATCACCAGCTGGGACGACCCGGCAATCGCCAAGGACAACCCCGGTGTCGAGCTGCCTGACACCCGGATCACCCCGGTCAACCGCTCCGACGAGTCGGGCACGACCGAGAACTTCACCGACTACCTCTCGCAGGTCGTCCCCAGCGTCTGGTCCTACGAAGTCAGCGGCGACTGGCCGGTCAAGGGCGGCGAGGCCGCGCAGGGCACCTCCGGTGTCGTTGAAGCGGTCACGGCCGGTGACGGCGCGATCGGCTACGCCGACGCGAGCCAGGCAGGCGAACTCGGCACCGCCACGATCAAGGTCGGCAACGAGTACGTCGAACCGACTCCGGAGGCCGCCGCGAAGATCCTCGAGGAGTCGCCCGCAGCCACGGATCTGGCTAAGACCCCCTACATGTTCCCCTTCGAACTCGATCGCAAGACCGAATCGCAGGGCACCTACCCGATCGTGCTGGTCTCCTACCTGATCGGCTGCACGCAGTACGACTCGGCTGACGAAGCCGCTCTCGTCAAGGGCTTCTTCGAATACGTGGTCAGCAGCGAAGGACAGGAAATCGCCGCCGAAAACGCCGGTTCCGCCCCGCTGTCGGCCTCGCTGACCAAGAAGATCACCCCGGCCGTCGAAGCGATCGAAGGCTAGACCCGTAGGTGGAGGCGCACGCCGACACCACGACCAATGCCGGTCAGCTGCTCGCCGCCGCCTCAGGAGGGCGGCGGCGATGGGGCGACCGGATCTTCTCCAACCTCTCCGTCGCGGCGGCGGTCACGATCCTCGCCCTGCTCGGCGGGGTTGCGGCCTTCCTGCTGATCCAGGCGGCGCCGGCGGTGACCGCCGCCTCGTCGGAGCTGCCGGGGGGCAAGAGTCTGATCGACTACATCGCGCCGCTCGCCTTCGGCACCGTGCTGGCGGCGACGATCGCCGTGGTCCTCGCCGTTCCCCTTGCCGTCGCGGTTGCGCTCTTCATCAGCCACGTCGCGCCCCGGCGGCTGCTGCTCCCGCTCGGCTACATGGTCGACCTGCTCGCCGCCATACCGAGCATCGTCTACGGCCTCTGGGGCATCTTCGTGCTCGGCCCCGCTGCGGTCGGGCCGATGGAGTGGCTCGAACAGAAGCTCGGCTTCATCCCTTTCTTCCACGGGCCGGCCTCGGTGACCGGGCGCACGATGCTGGTCGCCGGCCTGGTCCTGACCGTGATGATCCTGCCGATCGTCTCCGCCGTCGCCCGCGAGGTCTTCTCGCAGACGCCGCGCAAGCTGCAGGAAGGCGCGCTGGCGCTGGGCGCGACCCGCTGGGAGATGATCCGGATGACGGTCCTGCCCTTCGGCAAGTCATCGATCATCAGCGGCGCCATGCTCGGCCTCGGCCGGGCGCTGGGCGAGACGATGGCGGTGACGATCATCCTCTCGGTCTCGGGCATCGTCACCTTCAACCTGATCAGTCAGGCGAACCCCTCGACGATCGCCGCCAACATCGCCCTCGACTTCCCCGAATCGACCGGCCTCGCGATCAACACCCTGATCGCCTCCGGCCTCGTCCTCTTCGCGATCACCCTGGTAACCAACTTGGCAGCGCGGGCGATCATCGCCCGCCAGAACATCCAGTGAACGCCACGCTCGAAACCGGCGTCCTGCCCAGTTGGGCGTCCTACGGGGCTGTGGCCGGCTCGGCACTGCTCGCGGCGGCGCTGCTGCTCGCCACCGGTGCCTTCAGCGTTGCCCTGCTACTCGTGCTCACGGTCTTCGTCGCCGCGATCGTCACCTACACCTGGTCGCGCCGGGTCGAGGGACCTCGCCGGGCCATGGACCGACTCGTCACCCTGATCATCGTCGCCGCCTTCGGGCTCGCCCTGATCCCGCTGCTCTCGCTCGTCTTCGAGGTCGCCAAGCGCGGCATCCCCGGCCTCAGCCTCGAATTCCTCACCGAGGACGCGCGCGGCCACATCGGCGGCGGCGGCGCCGCCCACGCCCTGGTCGGCACGCTGGTGATCACCGGCGTTGCCGCGCTGATCTCGATCCCGGTCGGTCTGATGGCGGCGATCTACCTCACCGAGTACGGCGCCAAGGGCCGCTTGGGCCGGGCCCTGACCTTCTTCGTCGACGTGATGACCGGCATCCCCTCGATCGTCGCCGGCCTCTTCGCCTACGCCCTCTTCGCGCTGATCCTCGGTCCGGGAATCCGGCTCGGCGTGATGGGCTCGATCGCGCTCTCGGTGCTGATGATCCCGATCGTGATTCGCACCTCCGAGGAGGTGCTGAAGATCGTCCCCAACCACCTGCGCGAAGCTTCGTACGCATTGGGCACGCCGAAGTGGCGGACGATCGTCAAGGTCGTCCTGCCCACCGCCTTCGCCGGCCTAATCACCGGGATGATGATCGCCGTCGCGCGGATCATCGGCGAGACAGCGCCACTGCTGGTCACCACCGGCGTGGTCGACTCGATCAACAGCAACCCCCTTTCCGGCCGCATGCAGAACCTCGCGGTCTACGCCTACAGCGAGTACCGAACACCCGGTGTGTTCAAGCAGGCCTCCTACGACAGGGCCTGGGCAGCCGCGCTGACCCTGATCGTTATCGTCATGGTCCTCAACCTCGTGGCTCGCCTGATCTACCGCCGGTACAGAACCGAGATCCGCTAAGTGGATGGAAGGAGAGCACGACCGATGGGAGCAGCGGGCGCAACAACCCGAGCCGAGACCGAGGTCGGCAAAGCTGAGATGAAGCCTCCGATTACAGGCACGCAGGCCACCCCCGGGTCGGTCGCCGCCGCGCAGGGCCGACCGGCGAAGACGCTCGAGGCGAAGGGGGTGAGCCTGTACTACGGCGATTTCCAGGCGGTCGAGAACGTGACGATGACGGTCGAGCCAAACAAGGTGACGGCGCTGATCGGGTCTTCGGGCTGCGGCAAGACGACCTTTCTGCGCTCGCTCAACCGCATGCACGAGCTCACGGTCGGCGCGCGAGTCGACGGCGAGATCACCCTCGACGGCCAGGACATCTACGGGTCCAGGGTCGACCCGGTGCAGGTGCGCCGGCTGGTCGGCATGGTCTTCCAGCAGCCGAACCCCTTCCCGACGATGTCGGTCTACGACAACGTCGCCGCCGGCCTCAACCTCAACGCCGGCCGGGTGAAGAAGACCGAGAAGGACGCGGTGGTCGAGCGTTCGCTGCGCGGCGCCCACCTCTGGAACGAGGTCAAGGACCGGCTCGACAAGCCCGGCTCCGGACTCTCCGGCGGCCAGCAGCAGCGGCTCTGCATCGCCCGCGCGATCGCGGTCGAGCCCGAGGTGCTGTTGATGGATGAGCCCTGCTCGGCCCTCGACCCGGTCGCCACGCTGGCGATCGAGGACCTGATCGGCGAGCTGAAGAGCAAGTACACGATCGCGATCGTCACCCACAACATGCAGCAGGCTTCGCGGGCCAGTGACATCACCGCCTTCTTCAACCTCGAAGAGACCGGCAAGCCCGGTCGCCTGATCGAGATCGGACCGACCGAGAAGATCTTCACCAGCCCCGCCCAGCAGGCGACTGAGGACTACGTCAGCGGGCGGTTCGGCTAGTGCCCCTCCGGGAACCCCCACGCTCGCCTGGCGGCGCCGGACACACTTCGCGGGGCGGCGTCCTCGGTCGGCCAAATGGCGCTGCCATTCGACCTCCCTGCGTCCTACCCCCGCTTGGTCCGGCCCTCGCCAGCCGCACGCGCGAGTTCCCGGAGGGGCACTGATGCCGGGCGGGATCAGGGTCGAATACCAGGAGGAACTCGAACGCCTCGAGGCCAGCGCGCTCGGCGGCATCGACCTGGCCAGCGCCGCGCTGACCCGCACCCTGGAGGCGATCGAGCACCAGGACGTCGAGCTGGCCCAGATCGTCGTCGCCGACGACGACCGCATTGACGGCCGCTACCTCGAGGTCCACCAGGCGCTGATCACGCTGCTCGCCACGCAGTCGCCGGTGGCGACCGATCTGCGGCTGATCTCGGCCCTTCTGCACGTGCTGAAGAACGTCGAGCGGATGGGCGATCAGTGCGTGAACATCTGCAAGATGATCCCGCTGACCGGCAACAAGCCGCCGTCTGACCGGGAGATGGTGAAGCTGATCCTGACCATGGGCGGGCAGACGAAGACGCTGCTCAGCCAGGCCAAGCGGGCCTTCGCGGAGCGTGACATCGAACTCGCCCATGACCTGGTCCGCCAGGACGACGTCGTCGACAACCTCAACCGCGATTGCTTCCGGCTTGCCCTCGAGATCGGCGACGACGCCGACAAGCGCGAGTGGGCGATGACCATGCTGCTCAGTGCGCGGGCGATCGAGCGGATCGCCGACAACGCGGTCGACATCGGTGAGCAGGTCGCCTTTGTCGTCACCGGGCTTTTTCGGGAGTTCGAGGACGCCTCGCATCCCAGTGTCTGAACAGGGGGTGGCGGTGCTTCGCTGGACACACAGCCTGCGGCTGTGTTGAGTGTCCAGCGAAGCACCGCCACCCCCTGTTTGGGCTTGAGATCCGATGATTCTGGGAACATGCGAAGCGAAGCCGTGACGCTCTGTGCCGCCATAGATATTGGGTCGAATACGACTCGTGTGCTCGTTGCCGAGCCCGTTGAGGGGCAGTTGAAGAAGGTGATGGAGCAGCGGGCCTATACGCGGATCAACAAGGCCTTGGATGGTGATGGCGCGATCTTGGGCGCGAAGGTCGATGAGGTCTGTGAGGTGGTTGCGACCCAGGTCCGCCTCGCCAAAGAGCTGGGGGCCGAGGAGATCCGAGCGGTCGCTACCGCTGCCGTTCGCGAGGCCTCCAACAGCGATGAGGTGGCGGCGGCGATAGGCGACGCCGCCGGTGTCCGAGTCGAGGTGCTGAGCGACGAGGAGGAGGGGAGGCTCTCCTTCATCGGCGCGACCAAGACGCTCGGCCATCCGGTTGAGGGCAAGGTCGGCGTCGTCGACGTCGGCGGCGGCTCGACCGAGGTGATTCTCGGCACCGTGCCCGGCGGTGCCGGCGAGGTGCGCTCCTGGCGAGTGGGCTCGGGTGTCCTCGCCAACGAGCTGATCTCCTCGGATCCCCCTTCCGCGGCCGAGATCCGCAAGGTGCGCGACCGCATCGACGACATCTTCGACGGGGTGGAGATCGAGCACCCGGCCCAGGCCGTGGCGGTCGGTGGCAGTGCCACCTCACTACGGCGCTTGGTCGGCGCAGTGCTCGAGTACGAGACCCTGGAGCGGGGGATCCGGGTGCTCTGCGGAGACCCGGCGGCCGACGTCGCCCGCCGCTTCGAGCTCGACCCCGAACGGGTCCGCATCCTCACCACCGGGGTGCTGCTGCTGGAGAAGGTCTCCGAGCTGCTCGGCCAGCCGCTGCAGATCGGCAAGGGTGGCCTGCGCGAGGGAGTCATCCTCGACCTGCTCAACGGCAGCGCCAACGGCTCCAAGCTCCGCCTCGTCGCCTAGCGAAGACGCGCGTCCTCTAGCCTCATTGCGTGGCGAGTGCGCGCAAGGTGAAGCTCCCCTGCGAGAAGTCGTTCGCGCAGGCAGCTGTTCGGGTGATCAAGGTCCGCTCGAAGGAGGTCTTCGAGCATTCCGAGGGTGTCCTCGACCTAGGTGATGTGGAGCGCGTTCATGACATGCGGGTGGCGACGCGCCGCCTGCGCGCGGCGCTGGAGGTCTTCGAGTCCTGCTTTCCCAGGAAGCGCCATCGCAAGGCGCTGAAGAAGGTGAAGGTGCTTGCCGACGCCCTGGGCGAGCGTCGCGACGCCGACGTCGAGATCGTCCTGCTCGAAGGCCTCCTCGATCGGGCGGCGGAGCCCGATCGAGGCGCGCTTCTGGCCCTGATCGAGGAGCTGCGGGTGCGCCAGGGGGATGCCAACGAGGCGCTCGCTCCCCAGGTCGCGTCGAAGCGCCTGAAGAAGCTGCGCCGGCGGCTGAAGAAGCTCACCAGGAAGGTGGACTCGTGAGGGGCGACGCGGGGGGCGACAGCCGATGAAGGCGCGAGCGATAGAGGGGTTGGACCCGGCCGGGCCGCTGCGGCCCAATATGGCCCGGATCGTCTCGGTACGGCTCGACGAGCTGCGCGGCTTTGCCGACGACGCCCTCGCCCCCGAGGCAGGCGACGCACAGCACGACATGCGAATCGCCGCCAAGCGGTTGCGCTACGTGCTCGAGATCTTCGCCTCCTGCCTCGGTGAGGAGGCCGATGAGGCGCGCCGCGCGGCAAAGCGCCTGCAGTCCGTCCTCGGCGACCTCCACGACTGCGACCTGATGCTGACCAAGGTCGAGCAAATCGGCTCCGTCGCCGCAGCGCTGCGGGAACGGCGCGAGCGCCTCTTCCACGAGTTCGTCGCCCTCTGGCAATCCGAGGCCAGCAAGGGCACCTGGGCGGCGCTCGAACGCTGCCTCTAGGACGAAACGCGGATTTTCCATGTCTGACCTGGAAAATCCGCGTTTTGTGGGGCGATCACGGGATGTTCACTCGGCGATTTCGGGTCGTTCACAAGTGACCCCAGTACATGACGAACCCTGGAGGTGACAGAAACGACTAAGTAGGGAGACACCGATGGCTTCCCGTGTTGACATGCATTGCCACTCCACCGCCTCGCAGCTCTCGCGGCTCGGAGTTCAGCGTTCGCTGGGGTTGCCCGAGTGCGCGACGCCGCCGGACGAGGTCTACGAGCTGGCCAAGCGGCGGGGGATGGACTTCGTCACGATCACCGACCACGACACGATCGACGGCTGTCTCGAGCTCGCCGATCGTTCCGACTGCTTCGTCTCCGAGGAGCTGACCGCCCGCTTTGCCGGCGAGCCACAGGCGGTTCACGTCCTCTGTTACGGGATCACTCCCGGAGACCACGAGTGGCTGCAGGCGCACGCCGGCGATGTCGAGGCCTGCGCCGCATACCTTGCCGAGAACGAGATCGCCTGCGCGCTTGCGCACCCGTTCTTCAACGTCGACGCGCCGCTGACCCCGCGGCATCGCCGCCGCCTCGCCGAGCTCTTCCTAATCTGGGAGGTTCGCAACGGCTCGCGTGCACCCGAGCTCAACATGCCGGCCGCGATCTACATCGAGACCCACGGGGGGACCGGAATCGGCGGCTCCGACGATCACGCCGGCGTGGATATCGGCCGCACCTTCACCGAGGTGTCCGCGGCCGCCACGCCGGAAGAGTTTCTGCGCCAGATGCGGGTTGGCGATGCCCAGGCGGGCGGCCAGCAGGGCAGCGCGGCCAAGTGGGCTCACGCGGCAATGGCGTTGGCGACGCGCGCTCTCGGCGGGTCGGGTGCGGAGAGGGCACCCGATCCCGCCGCCGTGCTGAAGATCGCCCAGCGCACGATCAGCGAGGGCGCCGCGCGCGAGGGCAAGGTCGCGGCGGACATCGGGCCCGACGATGCGCGTGCGCTGCTCGAGGCGTGGCTGCGCTCGATCGAGCTCGACCTGCGCGGGCCGGAGCTGCTCGCCTACCTGCAGGCCGAGGATTTCTCGCATGCCGATCTCTACCGGCGCGCCCGGCGCACCCACGAGCGACGCCTGCGCGGGGCTATCTCCAGTGGTGCCGAGGCTGTGGCAGAGGGCAATCTGGCAGCGGCCTTCGGCGGCCTCTTCGAGGCGGTGATCCCAGCGGTGCCCTACGCCCCGGCGATCACCTTCCTCGGTGCCGAGAAGGCGAAGCTGGCGAGCCGCACGGGGGACCGGCCCCGGATCGCCCTGATCGCCGACGGCATCGGCGCCACCCACGGGGTCACGGCGACGGTCGAGAAGATCCGCGAGCTCGGCGTGCCGGGCTTCGAGATCGAGGTGGTCGGCACCGATGCCGGCGTGGACCGCCGGCTGCCGGCCGCTGCCGAGCTCGAGGTTCCCTTCTACGCCGGCATGAGCCTCGGTGTCCCCGGCCTGCCCGGCTTGGCCGAGACGCTGGCCGAAGGTCGCTACGACGCGGTCCATGTCACGGCTCCCGGTCCCGCCGGCATTGCGGCGACGCTGCTCAACCGGATCGCCGGCACGCCGCTGATCGCCAGCTACCACACCGAGCTGGCCACCTATGCCGGCTTGCGCAGCGGCGACGGCGCGGTGGAGGCGATGGCCAAAGGAGCGCTCGGCTCCTTCTACGGCGCCCCTTCGCTGGTCCTCTCGCCGAGCCCGGCGGCGGATCGCTCGTTGCTCGCGCTCGGCATCGAGCCGGATCGCCTCGGCCGTTGGGAGCGCGGCGTCGATGTGGGCCGCTTCGATCCCGGCAAGGCCGCCCGCGCGGACTTCCCCGGCGAGATCAAGGTCCTCTACGCCGGCCGTCTCACCCGTGAGAAGGGGGTCGATCTGCTCGCTGAGAGCTTCCTGCGCGCCCGCGAGGCCGACCCGCGACTGCACCTGCTGTTGGCGGGTGGTGGCCCGGAGGAGGGCGAGCTTCGTGCCTGCCTCGGCGAGCACGCGACCTTCCTCGGCTGGCTCGAGGGCGAGGACCTGGCACGGGCCTATGCCAGCGCCGACGTCTTCCTCTTCTGCTCGACCACCGACACATACGGACAGGTGGTGCTCGAGGCGGGCGCCAGCGGCGTGCCGGTCGTCGCCGTCGCCGAGGGCGGCCCCGCATCGCTGGTCGAGAATCGTCACACCGGCATGCTCTGCCAGGCCGATGCCGACCACATCGCCGGCACGGTCCTGCAGCTGGCGGCATCGCCGCTGCTGCGTCGCCACCTCGGCGCCTCCGCCGTGCGCGCCGCCCGCGAGCGCTCCTGGCCCCGCGCGATGGAGCAGCTAGCCGCCGGTTACCGCCGCGCCCTCGGCATCGATTCACGCAACCGACTTTCACCCACCTCTGGTGTGGTGAAAGTCGGAAGCGCCGGCGCCTCCGTGCACGCCGCCTGAGGCAGGCGGGATCACTGTGCCGCCGGGGTACGATGAGCGGATCGACGATCCCGCTCTCTATTTCAACCGCGAGCTCTCCTGGCTCGACTTCAACCAACGGGTGCTGGAACTCGCTGAGGACCCGGCCGTGCCGCTGCTCGAGCAGATCCGCTTCTGCGCGATCTACGCCTCCAACCTCGACGAGTTCTACATGGTCAGGGTGGCGGGGCTGTTCGAGCAGCTCGACGCCGGGATCGACGCTCGCGGCCCCGACGGGCTGCGGCCCGGCGAGCAGATCGACGCGATCCAGGCGCGCGTGCTGGAGCTCGACAAGCGCCTTCATGCCCGCTTCGAGGGCAAGCTGCGCCCCGCCCTCGAGGGGGAGGGGATCCGCATCGTCTCGCTCGACTCGGCCAGCGAGGAGGAGCGGCGCGAGATCGACGTCCGCTTCCACGAGCAGGTCTTCCCGGCGCTGACCCCGCTGGTGATCGGGATGGGTCGTCCCTTCCCGTACATCTCCAACCTCTCGCTCAGCCTCGGCGTGCTGCTGCGCGATCCCGAGAGCCGCGGCGAGATCATCGCCCGGGTCAAGGTGCCGAAGGAGCTGCTCGGGCGCTTCCTGCCGGTCGGCGAGGGCGGCAAGACCTTCGTCCCCCTGGAGGAGGTGATCGCCGCCAACCTCGACGCCCTCTTCCCCGGTACCGAGGTGGTCGACTACGGCTACTTCCGGGTTACCCGCGATGCCGACTTCACCGTCTCCGACGAGGCCGACGACCTGCTGCAGGCGGTCCAGGACGAGATTCGCCGCCGGCGCTTCGGCGAGGTCGTGCGGCTGGAGATCGCCGCCGGAATGAACCCGAAGCTGCGCCAGCAGCTGATCGACGCCCTGCGGCTCGAGGAACGCGAGGTCTACGACGTCAACGGCCTGATCGACCTCGCCGACCTGACCGCGGTCGCCGACGTCCCCGGCCACGCCGAGCTGCGCTACCCGCCGTGGACGCCGGTCACGCAGCCGCGCCTGCTCGGCGAGGACGACGAGCCCTGCGACATGTTCGCCATGATCCGCCAGGAAGACCTGCTCGTCCACCATCCCTACGACTCCTTCGCCACCTCGGTCGAGCGCTTCGTCGAGCAGGCGGTGGCCGATCCCGACGTGCTGGCGATCAAGCAGACGGTGTATCGGACCAGCGACGACTCGCCCCTGGTGCCCTCGCTGATCCGTGCCTCCGAACGCGGCAAGCAGGCGGTCTGCATGGTCGAGCTGAAGGCCCGCTTCGACGAGGAGGCCAACATCCACTGGGCCAAGTCGATGGAGGAGTCCGGGGTCCACGTCGTCTACGGCATCCCCGGTTTGAAGACGCATGTAAAGGCGATCCTGGTCGCCCGTCGCGAGGGCGACAGGGTGCGCGAGTACGTCCACATCGGCACCGGCAACTACCACCCCAAGACGGCCCGCCTCTACACCGACTTCGGACTCTTCACGGCCGACCCGGAGATCGGCGCCGACGTCGCCGAGATGTTCAACTTCCTCACCGGCTACGGCCGCCCGGCCGAGTACCGCAAGGTGCTGGTCTCGCCGACGACGATGCGCGACCAGATCCTCGCGGAGATCAGCTCGACCGTGGCCGCGCACGAAGCCGGCGAAGAGGCGCGGATCACCCTGAAGATGAACTCGCTGGTCGACGCCACCTGTATCCAGGCGCTGTACGAGGCCTCGCGGGCCGGTGTGCGGGTCGACCTCAACGTGCGCGGGATCTGCTGCCTGCGGCCCGGCGTGCCGGACGTCTCCGAGAACGTTCGCGTCGTCTCGATCGTCGGTCGCTTCCTCGAGCACTCGCGCGTCTACGCCTTCCAGCGCGGTGAGCAGACGCGAGTGCTGACCGGCTCCGCCGACCTGATGCCGCGCAACCTGGACAGCCGGGTCGAGCTGGTCACGCCGATCGAAGACCCGGCCCTGCGCGCCGAGATGCTCGACGTGCTCGAGCGCTGCTTCGCCGACAACGCCAACGCCTGGGAGCTCGATTCCGAGGGCGAGTGGACGCGCTTGACGCCGGCCAACGGTCAGCGCCGCAGCGTCCAGGAGGAGATGCGCGAGCGCCACGCCGCCCGCGCCGCGGAGCAGCTCGCCGCAATCTCCGGCTGAGCAGCTCCTGCGCTCCGATCACCGGCGGCCTCGATCAATAGGATGGGCCCAGTGGCGCGCCTCTCTCTCCTGCCCCGCGATCGGACCTTCTTCGATCTCTTCATTGAGGCCGGCAAGAACACGCTGGAGGCATCGCGGCTGCTGGATCGGATGATGGGCACCTGGCCGGACTCCGGTGAGCTCTCCAAGCAGATCTTTGACGCTGAGCAGGAGGGCGACCGGATCACCCACGCGATCATCAAACGGCTCAACTCGACCTTCGTCACGCCGATCGACCGCGAGGACATCTACGGCCTCGCGACCCAGATGGACGACATCGTCGATTACACCGAGGAGGCCGCCGACTTCCTCGGCCTCTACAAGATCGAGGCACCGATGTCCCAGGCCCAGGACCTGACCAAAGTGCTGGTCGCCGCCTGTGAGCAGCTCGCCGCCGGGCTCGAGCACCTGCGTGACTTCAAGGATCTCGACAAGTACTGGATCGAGATCCACCGGCTCGAGAACGACGGGGACAGGATCTCCCGCAACGCGGTCGCCTCGCTCTTCTCGAACGGGATCGACCCGATGGTCGTGATCCGCTGGAAGGACATGTTCGCCGTGCTCGAGAACGCGATCGACGCGACCGAGACCGCGGCGCAGATTCTCGAGGGCATCGTCATCAAGAACTCGTGACGGGCTCCAGGCGCCGCCATACTGCGTCCTCGGTCGCTCGCGTGCGGAGCACGCCACGCTCCCTGCGTCCTTGTCTGGCAACGCCTGGAGTCCGTCACCATGAGCTCTGACGTCATTCTCGTCATCGTCGTCGGCACCGCGCTCGCCTTCGACTTCACCAACGGCTTCCATGACACGGCCAACGTCGTCGCCACCTCGATCTCGACCGGGGCGGCGCGGCCACAGGTCGCGATCGGGTTCGCCTCGCTGCTCAACTTCGTCGGCGCGTTCATCTCGATCTCGGTTGCGGCAACGGTCGCCAACGACGTCGTCAATGCGGCCGTGGTGACGCCGACCGTGGTCTTCGCCGGTCTGATCGGGGCGATCGCCTGGAACCTCATCACCTGGTCCTTCGGCCTGCCCTCGAGCTCCTCGCACGCGCTGATCGGGGGCGTGGTCGGCTCCGCCGTCGCCGCCGCCGGCTTCGACGCCGTGCTGGCCGACGGCCTGATCGGCAAGGTGCTGATCCCGGCCGTGATCGCGCCGATCCTCGCCTTCGTGGTCGCCGGCGTCGCGATCGGGCTCGTCTACCGGATCGTCGGCAAGCAGCGCCCCGGCACCGTGACCCGGGGCTTCCGCTACGGCCAGATCATCTCCAGCAGCATGCTGGCACTCGCCCACGGCACCAACGACGCGCAGAAGACGATGGGCATCATCACGCTGGCGCTGGTTGCCAACGGAACCCTTGGGGCCAACGCCGATCCGCCGCTCTGGGTGATCGTCACCTCGGCGCTGGCGATCGCGCTGGGTACCTACAGCGGTGGCTGGCGGATCATCCGCACGACCGGCACGCGGATCATCAAGATGGACGCCGCCCAGGGCTTCGCCTCACAGGGTGCGGGTTCGGCCGTGATCCTCGCCTCGACCCACTTCGGCTTCCCGCTCTCGACCACACACGTGATCAACGGCGGCATCATGGGAGCCGGAGCCGGCAAGCGCGTCTCGGCGGTGCGCTGGGGAGTGGCGGGCAACATCGTCACCGCCTGGCTGCTGACCCTGCCGGCCGCGGCCGCGATCGGTGCCCTCGCTTATGGCTTGACCGCGATCTTCGGCGATGGCGCGCTCGGTCCCGTCCTCGTCACCCTGATGTCGCTTGCGCTGATCGCCGCCGTCTTTGCCCGGCGCTCGCGCGAGGGCGGCCCGGTTCCGGCGAGCTGAGCGATGGCGGTCGTGGTCGAGACCAAGGAGCTGCTGGAGACGGTCGTTGCATCGGTGGTTGCCGGCGTCGGCATCACCGTCATCTTCTCGGTCGCGATCTGGGGCGTCGCCCGCTTTGCCGACCTCAGTCGCAACGATCGCCCGATCGCGGCGGGAGCCGCAGCGACCCTGGCCGCCCTCGCCGGATTGGCCACCCTGGCCGCGGTTGCCTTCGGCATCGTGATCATGTCGAGCAAGTAGGCGATTCCGCCCGCCTGCGGGTGCTTCCCGGGACTACACTTCTCACGTGCGTACCCTGCGCGATGTCGCGATCATCATGGTCCTGGCGCTGGTCGTCGCCTTTGCACCCAACGGCGGCAACGTCGCCGAAGCGATCCTGACCGCGATTACGATGGGCTTTCTTGCCGCCCTGGCCTGGATGGTCTTCGTGCTCGGTCGTCAGAACCAGCTGACCCTGGCGACGCTGACCGACGCCCGGCGGGCGATCCTCTACGCGGCCCTGGGCATGCTCGCCCTGCTGATCGCAGGCAGCGACGAGCTCTTCTCCAGCGGCGGTGGCACCTTGGTCTGGATCGTCCTGCTTGGCGCCTCGGTGGCGGCGATTTGGCGAGTCTGGATCGACGCCAACACTTACTAGAAGGGTCTAGCGAAACCCAGGCACACGCCTGGCGGCGGCGGACGCTGCGCGGTGCGGCGTCCTCGGTCGGCCAAATAGCGCTGCTATGCGGCCTCCCTGCGTCCTTGCCCCGCTTGGTCCGGCGCTCGCCAGCCACGCACCCGGGTTTCGCCAGACCCTTCTGTCGATTGCGTGACTGAACCGCGCGCCTGAGCGCGCCACGCGCGCGTTCGGGCCTGCGACGGTCGTGGCGTGCCGCCCCAGATCGTCAGCAGCGCAGGCCACAGGGAGGAAGGGACCGCCTCGGTCGAGCTGGTCGCGGTGGTCCCATTCCTGCTGCTGGCGATCCTGGTGGCGGCACAGCTGGCGCTTGCCGGGCAGGCGCTCTGGTCAGCTGGAGTGGCGGCGCGGGCAGGGGCGAGGGCGGCGCTGGTGGGTGGCGACGCGACGGTGGCGGCGCGGCGGGCGTTGCCGCCCTCGCTGCGTCGCGGGGCGCAGGTGAGCGATGCCGGTGGGGTCACCGTGAAGGTGGCGATTCCGCGCCTGCTGCCGGCGCTGCCCCGCTTGACCGTCGGCTCGGAGAGCGGGTTGGATGATGGCTAGGGAGCGGGGCCAGGCGACGGTGGAGCTGCTGGCGGCAATCCCACTGCTGCTGATAGCCGGCGCAATCGCCCTGCAGCTGCTGCTCGTCGGCTACGCGTTGACCCTTGCTGACGGCGCGGCCGAGGCCGGCGCGCTGGCGCTCGCCGCGGGGCGGCCGGCAAAGAGGGCGGCCGAGGGATCGCTGCCTGCGTGGGCGAAGGGTGGGGTCGAGGTAGCGGTGCGCGGGGGCGAGGTGAGCGTTCGGTTGGTGCCGCCATCGTTGCTCGCGGCTGTCGCCGACCGCCTGGCCGTGAGCAGCAGCAGCTACGCGAGGCCGGCCGGCCGATGAGGGGGCGCGTCATTCTCGTCGCGGCGGTTGGTGGCGTGGGTGGATCGAGGGCGGCTGCCGCGGCACTCGCCTGCGCCGGGTCGGAGCCGGACCGTCCCGGTCTGCTGATCGACATCGGTGGCCGGCCGCCGCGCCCGACCCTGGTCGCTTCGAGCGGCGCCCGCGAGCTGGAGGAGCGACTGACCGTCCACCTGCCGGAGCTTCGCGTGGCCTCCCGGGGCGGGACGTGTCACCTGGTGCTCCCCGGTGAAGCCGAAGCGCTCGAGCAGCTGCCCGCGGTGCTGCCGCTGGTGCGCGAGGCAGTCGCCGTGGTGCACGTGCCCCGGGGTCTCTTCCAGGAGGTTCTGCGGGTCTCGGGCGTCGAGCCCAGCGGCGTCCTGCTCTGCGCCGATCTCGCCGCGGATCGCCCGCTCCTCGCCCTCACGGTGCGCGACCTGCGCGAGCGCGACCTCGCGGTTCGGGTCCTCAAGCGGCCACTCGCCTGGGTGCCGGCGCGGCGTGCGCTGTTTGGCGTCCTGCCACCCGAGGCTCCCGGCGGATTGCCGGCGCCCCTTCGCAAAACCCTTTTGGAAAGCGAAATTTCAGCGGCGCACGCGTGCTACGCTGGCCCGGATGACGCGGAAACTGACCCAGAGGGAGCTGCGCAACAACAGCGGCGAGATCATGCGAGCACTGGACGCGGGCGACGACTTCATCGTGACCAGAAATGGCAGGCCGGTGGGTGAGCTTCGGCCGTATCAGCCACGCAAGTTCATCTCCAGGCGGGCATTCGTTGAGCTCTTTGCCGGTTCGCCGCCGATCGACCACGAGCGGTTCAAGGCTGATATCGACGCCTATGCCGATCAGGATCCTACGCCCCGTGGTTGAGTCCCCCGAGGGGCGCGGCGTGATCGACACCTCAGTTGTAGTCCGCTATTCCGAGGTGGAGCCAAAGCGGCTTCCGGCCGAGATGGCAATTTCAACGCTGACGCTCGCGGAGTTGACTGCCGGTCCACTGGCTACCGCCGATCAGCTTGAGCGTGCACGGCGCCAGGAACGGCTCCAGCGGTTCGAGGCTGGAGTCGAATCGTTGGCCTTCAGTCCGGGTTGTGCGCGGGCGTACGGCCACATCTATGCCGCCGCACTTGCCAGTGGCCGCAAGCCCAGGGGCGCCCGGGCTGTCGACCTGATGATCGCCGCGACTGCGCTCGCCCACGATCTCCCGCTCTATACCCTCAATGCGAAGGATCTTCGAGGCTTGGAAGGCTTGCTCAAGATCGTCGACGTGAGCGGCTGACTGCAAGCGGCCGGCGCTTACCGCCGCGCCCGTCCGCATTTCGCCAGAATCGCCGCATGCTGACCGTCGCAGTCACAGGGCCGACCGGGGAGATCGGCCGCGCCTTCATCTCCTCGCTCGAGCGGGTTCCCGAGGTGGACCGGATCATCGGCATGGCGCGGCGGCCGTTCGATCTCGCCGGCCATGGCTGGGAGAAGACCGAATACCGGCGCGGCGACGTGCTCGACCGCGAGGCGGTCGATTCGCTGGTTGAGGACGCCGACGTCGTCGTCCACCTCGCCTTCGCGATCGTCGCCGGCGACAGCGCCAGCCGCGAGGTCAACCTGAACGGCTCGCGCAACGTCTTCGAGGCGACCGCCGCGGCCGGCGCCAAACGGCTCGTCTACACCTCCTCGGTAGCGGCCTACGGCTTCCATCGCGGCATGCCCGCCCTGCTCGACGAGGAAGAGCCGGTTCGCGGCACCTCCCGCCATCCCTACTCGGCGCACAAGGCCGCGGTCGAGGCCGAGCTCGACGAGGCGCTGCTCGACTCCCGCACCGAGTCCTTCGTCTTCCGTCCCTGCATCGTCGCCGGGCCCGAAGCGACGCTGCTGCTCGACCTGGTCCCGCTGCTGGCGATGGGGCAGAGGATCCCGGGGCCGCTGCGCTGGGCCTTGGGCAAGGTGCCCGAGCTGCGGCCAGTCCTACCCGATCCTGGCGTGCCCTTCCAGCTCGTCCACCACGACGACGTCGCCGCCGCGCTCACCGCGGCCGTCCTCGGCCACGGCCCGCCCGGCGTCTACAACCTCGCCGGACCCGGTCAGCTGACGATCAGCGACCTGGCGCATGCCCTGGGTTGGCACGCGGTGCCGGCCCCGCACCTGGCGGTCGGCGTCGCGGCCGAGGCGGTCTCGCTGATGCCGTTTCTGCCCGATGAGGCGGCCTGGATCGAGGCGGTGCGGCGCCCCGTCCTGATGGACACGACCCGGGCCCGGCGCAAGCTGCACTGGATGCCTCACCACGACGCCCGCGAGACCCTGAGGCAGACGATCGCCGCCGTTCGCTCGCGCTAGCAGCCCCCGTTCGGTTTGTGGGATGGCGGAAATTCGTCTGCCTGAGCGCACCACACGCGCGTCCGCACCCGCCAGCCTGACCGCATGCAGTCGAGAAGAGAAGACGGCCAGGCGCTGCCGCTTGCCCTGGGCGGTGCTTTTGCCCTCATCGCCACGGCACTGGCATTGGTTGCGATTGCGGGTGCGATCACCGGCAAGGGGCGAGTCCAGCGAGCGGCTGACCTGGCGGCGATCTCGGCGGCGCGATCGATGCGGGACGACCTTCCCCGGCTGCTCTCGCCGGCACGCCTGCCAAACGGCATCCCCAACCCGCGACACCTCGAGAAGGCCGCTTACCTTGCCCGGGCGCACTCGGCGGCGGTTGACGCCGCGAGGGAGAACGGCGTGTCGGCAGCGCAGCTGCGGACCTCCTTTCCCGACCGGGACTCCTTTGCGCCAGTGCGGGCCAAGGCGGTGGTCCTCGCCAGGCTCGAGCTCGGAAGCGGAGGCGCGCGTACGCAGGTCTCCGCGGTGGCGGAAGCCGGTGCGCCGTCCAGTCCGTCGTATGGAGCGCCCACTGCGATGGCGACCGGCGGTGGCTACAGCGGACCGCTTGTCGATCGACAGGGCCACGGAATGAGGCCGGACGTTGCGGCTGCCTTCGATCGCATGGCCGCGGCTGCCGGCCAGGCCGGCCTCGCCCTGATCGTCAACTCGGCCTTCCGCTCCGACGCCGAACAGGCGGCGCTGTTCGCCGCTCACCCCGACCCCACATGGGTGGCGCCGCCGGGGCACTCGCTGCATCGCTGCGCCACCGAGCTCGACCTCGGCCCGGAAACCGCCTACGGCTGGCTGGCTGCCAACGCGGGGCACTTCGGCTTCGTGCAGCGCTACAGCTGGGAGAGCTGGCACTACGGCTACGACGCCGGCCCGCCGCCGTGCTCCCCGGCGGGGAACACGGTCTCCGCCGGCGGTGGCTTCTCTGCCGGGAGTGGGGGCGACGGCTCCTTCTCCGGCGGTGAAGGCTTGCCCGCCTTCGTCCCGGCCCGCTTTCACGCGCCACTGCTGCGGGCTGCGACCCACTGGAACGTCTCCGCCGCCCTGCTCGCGGCGCAGCTGATGGCGGAGTCGAACTTCAACCCTTACGCCAGCTCGCCGGCTGGGGCCCAGGGCATCGCCCAGTTCATTCCCTCCACTGCTGCCGCCTATGGCCTCGACGACCCCTTCGATCCGGCTGCTGCCATCGACGCCGAGGCCCACCTCATGTCCGACCTGCTTCGCCAGCTCGGTTCGCCCCAGCTCGCCCTTGCCGCCTACAACGCCGGTCCCGCCCCAGTCGAAGCCTGCGGCTGTGTCCCGGCGATTCCGGAGACCACCGCCTACGTCAGCCGGATCCTCGCCCTGCTCGGCGGGTCCGGCGCCCTGGTCGTCCCCGGATTCGAGGTGAGGCTGGTGTCATGAGTCCTTCAATCGCACTGCTGGAGCGAAATCCCCCCGCTTTCGAGCCATCCATACACCGCAAGGTGTATAAAGGTGGAATGACGCGAACGAACATCGACATCGACGACGCACTCGTCGATCGCGCGATGCGTCTCTACCGGTTGCGCAGCAAGCGGGAGGCTGTCGACCTGGCCCTGCGCCGGCTCGTTGGGGAGCCGATGAGCCGCGAGGAGGCGCTGGCAACCGAGGGAACCGGCTGGGCCGGCGACCTCATCGAGATTCGTTCGCGAGACGAGATCCGCGAGCCGTGATCCTCGTCGACAGCTCTGCCTGGATCGAGTTCCTGCGTGCTACTGGAAGTGCCGCGCACATGCACCTGCGTTCATCCCTGCAACAGGGGGCCGATCTGGCCGGCACGGACGTGATCGTGATGGAGATCCTCGCCGGCGCCCGCGACGACGCCGATCGTGATCGCTTGCGGCGCCTGCTCTATGGACTTGAGTTCCTTGGCGTGGAAGGCCCAGCGGACTACGAACGGGCCGCCGAGCTGTATCGCGCCTGCCGGGCCGGGGGCGAGACGCCGCGCAAGCTAACCGATTGCCTGATCGCTGCCGTGGCGATCCGCAACGACGCCGCGCTGCTCTGCGAGGACAGTGACTTTCTCGCGATTGCCCGCCACTCTCCGCTGCGACTGGCCGTGCCTTCCGACTAGACTGGCGCCAATGTCGAGCGTCGATGTACAGGGTGTCGAGGGCATGCAGGCTCTGCTCGGGCAGGAGATCGGTCCGAGCGAGTGGCGCACCGTCACCCAGGAGGACATCAACACCTTTGCCGACCTCTCGGGTGATGACCAGTGGATCCACGTCGACGTCGAGCGGGCCAAGGCCGAGAGCCCCTTCGGCACCACGATCGCCCACGGCAACCTCACCCTCTCGCTGGTCGACGGCTTCCGCAAGGAGCTGATCTCCGCCACGGGATTCGCCCTCGGCGTCAACTACGGCTGGAACAAGATTCGTTTCCCCGCCCCGGTGCCCGTCGACGCCCGGGTGCGCGGTCGCGCCGAGGTCGTCTCGGTCGACGAGAAGGGCGGCGGTTGGTATGAGGTCGTCACTCGCTTCACCCTCGAGGTCGAGGGCAACGAGAAGCCCTGTTTCGTCGGTGACAGCGTCACCCGCGTGATGGCTCCCGTTAGCTGACGGTTTGTCTGGCGCCAATTCCCGCTGCAAAAAGCCGTCCGGTAGTTTGGGTACCCATATCGGCCATGAGATTGCGCCGAATCGGTCAAATTGCCTGGGCCCTCGTGGGCCTTGGACTAGTGGTATTGGCAATGGCTGTCGTAGGACTTCTATTTGTCCTTGCGATTCGAGCGGGCTCTGCTTTCGGGGCGGCCTTGCTTGCCGCCTTGGCCACCGTTGGAGCAGCGGTGCTAGTTCGAGATTTTGAGCGGCGGCGAGTAATGGAGACCATTCGCCGAGAGCAGCTCGGAGCGACCTATAACCAGATGGCACAGGTGCTTCATGGTCAGGAAATGCCTCAAAAAAGACGCGTAAAACTCGTCGACGATTTCCTAAAGAAGTCGCTGATGTATGCGAGCCCCAACACTCTCAAGACCTACCGAGAGTGGTTTACGCGACTCCCTGTGGAGGAGGAGTGGCCGACAGAGGCATTTCGTCCAAATGCGCTTCGCTACGAAGCCTTTGTCAAGGCTATGCGAAAGGACCTGGGTATCAGTAACTGGGGACTTCAAGACGGGGATCTCGCTCGCATGCGAATTGATGATTTTGACGAGTACCGCTGACCCTGAATCATCGATAGGGGATTCTCGGACGCTATTCAGAAGCCTCACTTCGTGGAATGATTCCGTTGCCCACGTGATGGGCCCGCGGGCCAAGCAGCATCCATCAATCGCGGGGCGGGGACTCTCCCTCGAAGTAGTCGACGGCGTCGGCGCGTTTGAAGAAGGCCCTCAGTCCGCCGCCCTCCGGAAGCCGCTCGCCGACGCCGATCTTGTCGGCGTCGGGGTAGACCACCACATCGGGTCGGCCGTGGCTCGAGACGGCCAAGAAGGTTGCCGGTTGATCGGTGGGGTTGAAGAGCTGGTGGGCCCCCTCCTCGCCAAGCTGAAAGCGGATTGCCTCGCCTTCTTCGAGCTCGCGGGTTCCCTCCGGCGTCCGCAGACTGGGCTGACCCGAGAGGACGATCACAAGCTCCTCATCGGCGTAGTGGAAGTGGTACGGGTAGGCGGCCTCGCCTGCTGGCAGCTCCCAGAGACTGCAGCCGACTAGCTCGGTCCCGAGTTCGTACCCGATGCGGGCTCGTCGCGAGCGAAATCCTTCGGGTCGTTCTCCCTCCTCGAAGACCGGTTTGTAGATATTCGGCATATCGAGACCCTAGCTAGGCCTACGGCGTACCCGGGGTGCCAAACTCGACGATCGCCTGCTGCGCGCCTGGCAGGGTTCGCGCCGCGGCCGGCCCCATGATCCGGCGCCACAGGGGTGCCAGCGGGCCCTCGATGTAGATGGTGTTGGTGAGGCGGCTGCCGGTCTCGGTCGGCTCGACGAGGTGGCGGTGGCCCATGCGGGCGCCGGGGAGGCGGGACTCGTCGGTGAAGAGGCGGCCGTCCTCGAACTCGACTACGCGGAAGCGCAGGCGCAGGCCGGTGCCGAAGACGATCTTCGCCGTCGCGCCGAGGGCGAGCGGGCCGTCGAGCTCGGCGCGCTTGATCTCGGCGTTCCACCTGGGCCAGGCGGTGGCGTCCGCGTAGGCCTTCTCCCAGATGGAGGCCGGGGTGACCCCGGCCTCCAGCGTGCTCGTCGTCTCCCAGCGACTCACGTCGCTACTTGACGGTCAGCGTGCCTTCCATGCCGGCTTCGCGGTGGCCGGGGACGGTGCAGTAGAAGGTGTAGGTGCCGGGTTTGAGGTCGACCGTGGTCGAGTCTTCGCCGCTGGCGATCAGTTCGGTGCCGCCGACTTCCTTGCCGCTGGAGTCTTCGATCGCGACGTCGTGGGTGAGCGCCTGGGGGTTGTTGAAGTCGACCGTCACCTTGCCGGCTTTGGCGGTGGCGCTGGTGGTCGTGTAGGCGAGTTCGCCGTCCGGGTCGGCTTCGAACTTGAGCGTCGAGGCCGAGCCACCGCCCCCGCTGCCGCCTTCTTCCTTGGCCGCGCCGCCGGCGTCGGTCGTGGATTTCGCCCCCGCTGGTTTCCGTCGTGCTGGAGCTGTTGTCGCTGCTGCTGCCGCAGGCGACGAGGGCCAGCGCTGCGAGGGCCAGGACTAGAAACGCGACGACCTTCTTCATGGCTGGGAGTCCTTTCCTGGGGGACGAATGCTCAGGCAGACTGTAACTGCATACGGGGCGGCCGCCGGCCTGGTTCAGCGGCCGTGGAACTCGGGCGTGCCGCCGCCGAAGAAGGCCTCGACGCCGTTGCGCAGGTCCTCGGTCGCCATGCTGTCGGCGATGCCGTGGCGCTCCAGCTGCAGGTGCTCGGTCAGGGTGTGCTCGATGCTGCTGTTGGCCAGGATCTTCGCCATGCGCACGTAGTGCGGCGCCTTGGCCGCCAGCTTCTCGGCCTTGGCCCGCGCCGCCGCCATCAGCTCGTCGGGCGCGACGACCTCGGCCACGATCCGCTCGGCGAGCGCGTCCTCGGCCTTCATGTTGGGGTCCTCGAGCAGCAGTTCCAGCGCTCGGCTCGGTCCGACCACGCGGGGCAGGAAGTAGGTCATGCCGCCGTCGGGAGAGGCGCCGATGCGGCCGTAGGCGGGGGCGAAGAAGGCGGCCTCGGAGGCGATGCGGATGTCGCAGGCGAGCGCCAGCGAGAAGCCGGCGCCGGCGGCCGGGCCGTTGACCGCGCAGATCACCGGGTAGGGGATCCGGCGCAGGTCGACGATCGCCGCGTGCAGCGCCTCGGCGCCGCGGCGCACTTCCGAGGGCAGGTCGATCTCGTCGCTCTCGACCCCGCTCTGGAACCAGGTGACGTCGCCGCCGGCGCAGAAGGCCTTGCCGGAGCCGGTGACGATCAGCGCCCGGATCGGCGCCCGGTCGGCGAGCCAGGCGAAGGCGACGGTCATCTCGCCGATCATCTCCGGGCTCATCGCGTTGAAGGCGTCGGGACGGTCGAGGGTGAGGGTGCCGATCTCACCGTCGATCTCGATCCGCAGCGTGTTCAGCTCGGGCGGGGCGCTGGTCAGGGTCTCGGGGGTCATCTCGCTCTCCGTGTCTGGGGAAGTCTTCACCGGCGGGTGACTTTGGCCGGGTGGCCAGGAGCCTACTCTTTGACCGGTGAGCGAAGGCAACGACAACAGCGAGCTCTCACGGGCGGAACGGATCGCCCAGCAGCGCCGCGAGCTGCCCGATTCGCCCGGCGTCTACCTCTTCCACGACGGCCGACGGCGAGACCCTCTACGTCGGCAAGGCGCGCTCGATCCGCAAGCGGGTCGCCTCGCACTTCTCGGCCGGCGGCGAGAGCCGGCTGACCTCGCGGGTCGACCACATCGAGTGCCTGGTCACCTCGACCGAGGCCGAGGCGCTGCTGACCGAGCAGACCTTCATCAAGCGCCACCGGCCGCGCTTCAACATCCGCCTGCGCGACGACAAGTCCTACCCCTACGTCTGCGTCAGCCTCGACGAGGACTACCCGCGGGTCTACTTCACCCGCGAGAAGCACCGTCCCGGCCGCGCCTACTTCGGCCCCTTCTCCAGCGCCAAGCGGGTGCGCGAGACGCTCGACCTGCTCGGCAAGCTCTTCCAGTTCCGCACCTGCGAGGGGGCCGAGCCCGGCCGCCGCTCCGGCAGCCCCTGCCTCGACTACTTCATCAAGCGCTGCGGGGCGCCCTGCGTCGGCTACGTCAGCCGCGAGGAGTACCGCCACAACATCGACGCGATCGTCGACTTCCTCTCCGGCCGCTACCGCCAGGTCGAGGCCGACGAGCAGGAGAAGATGGAGGATGCGGCGGCGGCCCGCGAGTTCGAGCGCGCCGCCCTGCACCGCGACCGCCTGAAGGCGATCCAGTCGCTGTTCGAGCGCCAGCGCGTCGCCGGCGGCACGGTCGGCACCGCCGACCTGATCGGCGTCGCCGCCGAGGGGCAGGACGCCAACGCCCAGGTCTTCCAGGTGCGCGACGGGATCCTCGCCGAGCGCCAGAGCTTCTACCTCGACAACCAGGCCGAACGCGACCTCGCCGAGGTGGCCGAGGAGTTCGTCGGCCAGTACTACTCGGCCTCGCCGGCGATGCCGCGCACGGTCATCGTCGGGCCCTACCTGAGCGAGCGGGTCGAGCTGCTCGAAGCGGCGCTGAGCGAGCGGCGCGGCAGCGCGGTCGAGGTGCGGGTCGCCGAGCGCGGCGACAAGCGCCGCCTGCGCGAGCTGGCCGAGCGCAACGCCCGCCTCGCCCTCGACCAGGACCGGCTGCGCCGCGAGCACCGCCGCCAGCGCCGGGTCGAGTCGCTCGCCAGCCTGCGCGAGGCGCTCGGCATGCAGGAGCTGCCGGTGCGGATCGAGGGCTTCGACATCTCCAACCTCGGCGGCGAGCACACCGTTGCCTCGATGGTGGTGTTCGAGGGGGGTGCGACCAAGAAGTCCGACTACCGGCGCTTCCGGGTGCGGGGCGAGAACGGCAACGGCCGGGTCTCCGGCCGGACGACTTCGCCTCGATGGAAGAGGTCCTGGGCCGGCGGATGAACCGCTACCTCGAACAGGTCGACCTCTCGCCGCACGACGGCAAGCGCGACGCGAGCTTCGCCTCGCTGCCCTCGCTGATCGTGATCGACGGCGGCAAGGGCCAGCTCGCGGCCGGGATGCGGGCGCTGAAGCCGTTCATCGACCGCGGCGTCACCGTGATCGGCCTCGCCAAGCGGCTGGAGGAGGTCTACGTGCCCGGCCGCGCCGCGCCGATCGACCTGGCGGCCGACTCGGAGGCCTCGAAGCTGCTGCAGCGCGTCCGCGACGAGGCGCACCGCTTCGCGATCGACCACCACCGCGGCCGCCGCGACCGGGCGATGACCGGCTCGGTGCTCGACGAGCTGAAGGGCATCGGGCCGGTCCGCAAGCGCGCTCTGCTCCAGCATTTCGGCTCTCCAGAGCGCTTCGTCGCCGCCACCCGCGAGGAACTCGAAATGGTGCCCGGCGTGCCTGGCAAGGTAGCCCGTGAGATCCACGAGCAACTGAACAGGACCGGCTGATGGCGAGTACTGGAGAAGCACCGAAACTGGACGCCGAGCGCGACGGCGCGGGTCCCGGCCGCGAGGTCGAGCTGGTCGTGATCACCGGCCACTCCGGCGCCGGCAAGTCGGAAGCGATCGCCGCCTTCGAGGACGGCGGCTACTTCTGCGTCGACAACCTGCCGCCGCGGATGATCGGCAGCCTCGGCGAGCTCTTCCGCCACGAGGGCAGCGGGGTCGAGTGCGCCGCGGTCGTCTCCGACGTGCGCGGCGGCGACTACTTCGACGACCTGCTGCAGGTGCTCGACGACCTCGAGGCCGACGGCCTCAAGCCGACCGTGCTCTTCCTCGAGGCCGACGAGGAGACGCTGGTCGACCGCTACAAGGAGACCCGCCGCCGTCACCCGCTGGCGCCGGAAGGGCGGATCGTCGACGGCATCCGCGCCGAGCGCGAGCTGCTGGCGCCGCTGCGCGAGCGCGCCGACGTGGTGATGGACACCGGCAACCTGACCGGGGCGATGCTGCGGCGGCGGATCGCCGAGGACATGCTCGACCACCACGAGACCGGCAAGATGGCGCTGACCCTGCTCACCTTCGGCTTCAAGAACGGGCCGCCGCACGACGCCGACCTCACCCTCGACGTCCGCTTCCTGCCCAACCCGCACTACGTCGACGACCTGCGCCCGCTGACCGGGCTCGACAAACGGGTGCGCGAGTACGTCGAGGCGGGAACCCAGGCGGGCGAGTTCTACGGGCGGCTGCTGCCGCTGCTCGACTTCCTCGTCCCCGCCTACGTGGCCGAGGGCAAGAGCCACCTGACGATCGCGGTCGGCTGCACCGGCGGCCGCCACCGCTCGATCACGGTGGCCGACCGCATCCGCCGCGAGCTGGAGGCCCGCGACGACGTGGTGGTCCACCTCAAGCACCGCGACACCGAGGTGGACTGAACTGCCTGACGGCCGCCACGGCGCCGTCAAATCGGACCTGTAGCGACTTCTGGACCTTTCAGGTCCCGTCGGCCCATAGAATCGCCCGGCTTTGGCCGATCCCGTCATCTCCATTCGCGGGCTGCGCAAGAGCTATGGCGAGTTCGAGGCGGTGCGCGGGATCGACCTCGAGGTGCAGGCGCGGCGAGGTCTTTGCCTTCCTCGGGCCCAACGGGGCCGGCAAGACGACGACGGTCGAGATCCTCGAGGGCTACCGCAAGCGCAGCGGGGGGGAGGTCTCGGTGCTGGGCGAGGACCCGCAGCACGGCGATCGCGCCTGGCGCGAGCGGATCGGCATCGTCCTGCAGAGCTGCCGGCTCGATCCCTACCTGACCGTGCGCGAGTCACTCGGCCTCTACGCCGGCTACTACCGGGCGCCGCGGCCGGTCGACGAGGTGATCGAGCTGGTCGGCCTCGGCGGCAAGGCCGACGTGCGGGCCCGCGGCCTCTCCGGCGGCCAGCAGCGCCGCCTCGACGTCGGCATGGCCCTGATCGGCGACCCCGAGCTGCTCTTCCTCGACGAGCCGACCACCGGCTTCGACCCCTCGGCCCGGCGCCAGGCCTGGGAGACGATCGCCGGCCTGCGCGACCTCGGCAAGACCGTCTTCCTCACCACCCACTACATGGACGAGGCGCAGCGGCTCGCCGACCGGGTGACGATCATCTCGCGCGGCGAGATGGTCGCGAGCGGCACGCCCGAGGACCTCGGCGACCGCGAGAGCCTGCCGACGACGATCAGCTACCGGCTCGGCGGCGAGGAGATCTCGGTCGAGACGACGACGCCGGTCGCCGATCTGCACCAGCTGACCGAGCGGGCGATCGAGCAGGGCCTCGAGCTGGAGGGCCTGGAAGTGACCCGGCCCAACCTCGAGGACGTCTACCTCTCGCTGACCGCAGAGGACGGGGAGGCACGACCGATGAGCGGCTTCGCGCCTCTTCGCCCACCAGTTCCGCTACGACCAGAAGGCCTTCTGGCGCAACCCGGCCTCGGTCTTCTTCACCGTGATGTTCCCGGTGATCCTGCTGCTGATCTTCGCCACCGTCTTCGGCGGCCAGACGGTCGACGTGCGCGGCGGGATCAAGACCACCGCCTACTACGTGCCGGCGATCATCACCCTGGCGGTGATCTCGGCGACGATGCAGTCGCTGGCGATGTCGCTGGTGATCGCCCGCGAGGACGGCCGGCTGAAGCGCGGCCGCGGCACGCCGATGCCGGCCTGGGTCTTCATCGCCGGGCGGATCGGCAACTCGGCCGTGGTGGCGCTGCTGATGCTGGCGCTGATCGCGGCGATCGGCCGCGTCCTCTACGGCGTCGCGATTCCCTGGGGCCAGCTGCCGCAGATCGTCGTCACGCTGCTGATCGGCGCCGCCGCCTTCTGCTGCCTCGGCATCGCCCTCACCGCGGCGATTCCCTCGCAGGACGCCGCCGCGCCGATCGTCAACGCCCTGCTGCTGCCGCTCTACTTCCTCTCCGGCGTCTTCATCCCCGACGACCAGCTGCCCAGCGGCGTCATCCATTTCGCCGACCTCTTCCCGATCCGCCACTTCTTCGAGGCCTTCTTCGACGTCTACTGACC
Organism: uncultured Solirubrobacterales bacterium; assembly: GCA_963702065.1. Classification (GTDB taxonomy): domain Bacteria; phylum Actinomycetota; class Thermoleophilia; order Solirubrobacterales; family 70-9; genus VRUE01. The sequence goes on along the minus strand of OY969705.1, from coordinate 1,559,539 downwards.
CGGGCAGCGGCGGCGCCGGCCTGCAGTGGGGCAACCTCGCGGTCGTCGCGATCTGGGGCGTGGCCGGCCTGCTGCTGGCAATCCGCTTCTTCCGCTGGACACCGCGCGGCGGCTGATCCGCCCGCCCGTATAGCCTCCCGGTCCGAATGCTGCACCACGTTCTACTGGAGGTCTCCGACCTCGAGCGGAGCGCGTCGTTCTACGACTCGCTGCTCGCGCCCCTTGGCTGGCGGCGCCACTTCGAGGAGGACGAAACGATCGGCTGGGGCATCGCCAAACCGGTCTTCTTCATCGCCTCCCACCACGAGCCCAAGGCGGGCTTCGGCCTGCTCAGCTTCTCCGGCGCTCGGGATCGTCGCCGTCAAGGCGGCCTGGGAAGGCGGCATGAACGCCGGCGGCGTCAAGGTCTCCGAGCCGGGCGAGCGTCGCTCCTACGGCTCCGGCTCCTACTCGGCCTTTCTCAAGGACCCGGACGGGTACGAGATCGAGATCACGATCGGGTCCGACTAGACAGACGCACTGCGGCCGGCGAGCGCCGGTCCATAACATCGACACATCTCCCACAACGACTCCAGGAGGGTTTGACTCAATGGCTGTGAAGGTCGGCATCAACGGTTTCGGGCGGATCGGGCGCAACGTCTTCCGGGCGGCGCACGCGGCCGGGGCCGACCTCGAGTTCGTCGCGGTCAACGACCTCGACCGACCCGGCGACGCTCGCCCACCTGCTCAAGTACGACTCGATCCTGGGCCGCTTCCCGGGCGAGGTCGGCGTCGACGGGGACACGATCTCGGTCGACGGCACGCCGCTCAAGGTGCTCTCCGAGCGCGATCCGGCGGCGCTGCCCTGGGGCGACCTCGGCGTCGACGTCGTGATCGAGTCGACCGGCTTCTTCACCGCCCGCGACGACGCCGCCAAGCACCTCTCGGCCGGCGCCAAGAAGGTGATCATCTCCGCCCCGGCCAAGGAGCCGGACGTGACCGTCGCCCTCGGCGTCAACTTCGACAGCGACTACGACCGCGACAACCACCACGTCATCTCCAACGCCTCCTGCACGACCAACTGCCTGGCCCCGTTCGCGAAGGTGCTGAACGACTCCTTCGGCATCGAGCACGGCCTGATGACGACGATCCACGCCTACACCTCCGACCAGCGCCTGCAGGACATGCCGCACAAGGACCTGCGCCGGGCGCGCGCCGCCGCCGTCAACCTGATCCCGACCACGACCGGCGCCGCCAAGGCGGTCGGGCTGGTGCTGCCGGAGCTGAACGGCAAGCTGAACGGCCTCGCGGTGCGGGCCCCGGTGATCACCGGCTCGGTCGTCGACCTCGTCTTCACGCCCTCGCAGCCGACCGACGCCGGCCGCCGTCAACGCCGCGATCAAGGAGGCGGCCGAGGGCCCGCTGAAGGGCATCCTCAGCTACACCGAGGACGAGATCGTCTCCACCGACATCGTCGGCGACCCGCACTCCTCGATCTTCGACGCCGGCCAGACGATGGCGATCGGCGACGGCAAGCTGATCAAGGCGGTCTCCTGGTACGACAACGAGTGGGGCTACTCCAACCGCTGCGTCGAGCTGGCCGGCAAGGTCCTCTGATCCGCGCCGCGGACGGCGCTGTGAGCTTCGCCAAGGCCAGCGTCCGCGACGCCGACGTCGCGGGCAAGCGGGTGCTGGTCCGGGTCGACTTCAACGTGCCGCTCGACGGCGGCCGGGTCGCCGACGACACCCGCATCCGCGCGGCGCTGCCGACGATCGAGTCGCTGCGCGAGCGCGGCGCCTCGCTGGTGCTGGTCTCGCACCTGGGGCGGCCGAAGGGCAAGGTCGTCCCGGAGCTCTCGATGAGGCCGGTCGGCGAGCACCTGGCCGAGCTGCTCGGTGCCCCGGTGCAGCAGGCGCCCGCCGTGGTCGGCGAGGAGGTCAAGGCGATTGGCGGAGGGGCTCGGCTCCGGCGACGTGCTGCTGCTCGAGAACGTGCGCTTCGAGCCGGGGGAGACCGAGAACGATCCCGGCCCTCGCCGCCGACCTCGCCGAGCTCGCCGACCTCTACGTCAACGACGCCTTCGGCGCCGCCCACCGCGCCCACGCCAGCACCGCCGGCGTGGCCGCGCTGCTGCCGGGCTACGCCGGGCCTGCTGCTCGAGCGGGAGGTGACCGAGCTGACCCGCGTGGTCGAGTCGCCGGCGCGGCCGCTGGTCGTCGTCCTCGGCGGCGCCAAGGTGACCGACAAGGTCGGCGTGATCGACCGCTTCCTCGAGATCGCCGACGAGATCCTGATCGGCGGCGCGATGTGCTTCAGCTTCTTCCGCGCCCAGGGCATCGCCACCGGCAACTCGCTGGTCGAGGAGGAGGGCGTGGAGCTGGCCGGCGAGGCGCTGGAGCAGGCCGAGAGCTCCGACTGCGAGCTGCGCCTGCCGGTCGACCTGGTGCTGGGCGAAGCGTTCGACGCCGCGACCGAGGTGCGCGAGAGCGACGGCGTCGAGGTGCCCGACGGCTGGATGGGCCTCGACATCGGCCCGCGCAGCGCCGCCGCCTACGCCGAGCGGATCGCCGCCGCCGGCACGGTGCTCTGGAACGGCCCGATGGGCGCCTTCGAGCTGGCGCCGTTCGCCGCCGGCACCCGCGCGGTCGCCGAGGCGGTCGCCGAGTGCGCCGGGGACGACCGTGATCGGCGGCGGCGACTCGGTTGCCGCCCTGCAGCAGTTCGGACTTGCCGACAAAGTTGACTGGCTCTCGACCGGAGGAGGAGCATCCTTGGAGCTCTTGGAGGGAAAGAAGCTGCCCGGAGTGGAGGCGCTGCGCGATGCCTGACCGGACCCCGTACATCGCCGCCAACTGGAAGATGCACAAGACCGTCGCCGAGGCGGGCGAGTTCGTCGACGCGCTGCTGCCGCAGATCGCGGCGACGCAGAGCGACGTGGTGATCTGCCCGCCGTTCACGGCCCTGACCGCCGTGGTCGAGCGCCGCTACGGCACCGCGGTCAAGGTCGCCGCGCAGAACATGCACGAGGAGGACTCGGGTGCCTTCACCGGCGAGGTCTCGGCGCCGATGCTGGTCGAGCTCGACGTCGAGGCGGTCGTCCTCGGCCACTCCGAGCGCCGCCAGTTCTTCGGCGAGACCGACGAGGCGCTGGCCCGCAAGGTGCCGGCCGCGCTCGCCGCCGGCCTCGAGCCGATCCTCTGCGTCGGCGAGAGCGAGGAGGCGCGCGACGCCGAACAGACCGAGGCGGTGCTGGAGCGCCAGCTGCAGGCCGACCTGGCCGAGGTCGAGGGCACCAAGCTGGGCGAGGTGGTGATCGCCTACGAGCCGATCTGGGCGATCGGCACCGGCCGCACCGCGACGCCCGAGCAGGCGCAGGAGGCCTGCGCCTTCATCCGCGACGTGCTGCGCGAGCGCGGCGGCGCCGCCGACGAGGTGCGGATCCTCTACGGCGGCTCGGTCAAGCCCGGCAACGCCGCCGAGCTGCTCGGCCAGCCCGACATCGACGGCGCCCTGGTCGGCGGCGCCAGCCTCGACCCGGCCGACTTCGCCGCGATAGTCAAGGCCGCATGAGCTTCCGGTGCGCCTTTTACGGCCCACATGCCCGCATAAAGCGCACCGGAAGGGGTTGTCGTGACGGTTCCCTCGCTGGCGCTGGTCATTCTCGACGGCTGGGGGCTGGCCGAGCCCGGGCCCGGCAACGCGATCTCGCTCGCCGAGACGCCGGTCTTCGACCGGCTCTGGGACGGTTTCCCCACACGCAGCTCTCCGCCCAGGGCCGCGACGTCGGCCTGCCCGACGGCCAGATGGGCAACTCCGAGGTCGGCCACCTCAACCTCGGCGCCGGCGCGATCGTCAAGCAGGACCTGGCCCGGATCGACGACGCGATCGCCGACGGCAGCTTCTTCGAGAACGAGGCGCTGCTCGCCGCCTGCGAGCGGGCCCGCGACAGCCCGCGCGGGCGCCTGCACCTGCTCGGCCTCGTCTCCGACGGCGGCGTGCACTCCGGCTGGGAGCACATCGAGGCGACGATCGAGCTCGCCTCGCAGGAGGGCGTCCCCGACGTCGTCTTCCACGCCTTCACCGACGGCCGCGACACGCTGCCGCACGGCGGCCGCGGCTACGTGCGACGAGCTCGAGCGCTGGCTGCGCCAGGCCGGCCGCGTCGCCACGGTCAGCGGCCGCTACTACGCGATGGACCGCGACACGCGCTGGGAGCGGATCAAGCTCGCCTACGACGCGATCGTCCACGCCGAGGGCCTGCGCGCGGCCAGCTCCGAGGAGGCGATCGCCGCCTCCTACGAGCGCGAGGAGACCGACGAGTTCGTCAAGCCGACCGTGATCGGCGACTACGACGGCGTCGCCGAGGGCGACGTCGGGATCTTCATCAACTTCCGCCCCGACCGGGCGCGCGAGATGACCCGCGCCCTGGCCGAGCCCGGCTTCGAGGAGTTCCCGCGCGCCGGCGGGCCGCTGCTCGACCTGACCACGATGACCTCCTACCGCAAGGGCTGGCCCTACCCGGTCGCCTTCCCCGAGGCGCGGCCGCAAGACGACGCTGGCCGAGACGATCTCCGAGGCGGGCGGGCGCCAGCTGCACGTCGCCGAGACCGAGAAGTACGCCCACGTCACCTACTTCTTCAACGGCGGCCGCGAGCAGGAGTGGGAGGGGGAGGAGCGCCACCTGGTCGACTCGCCGCGCGACGTGCCGACCTACGACCACAAGCCCGAGATGAGCGCCCGCGCCGCCGCCGACACCTTCGTCGGCCACTGGGCCGCCGACGACTACCGCTTCGGCATCATCAACTTCGCCAACCCCGACATGGTCGGCCACACCGGCGTGATCCCGGCCGCGGTCGCGGCGGTCGAGGAGGTCGACGGCTGCCTCGGCGACGTGATCGAGGCGGTTACCGCCAAGGGCGGCGCCTGCATCGTCACCGCCGACCACGGCAACTGCGACCACATGCTCGAGCCCGACGGCTCGCCCAACACCGCCCACTCGCTCAACCCGGTGCCGCTGATCGTCACCGCGGAGGGCCTGACGCTGCGCGACCACGGCATCCTCGCCGACGTCGCCCCGACCGCGCTCGAGCTGCTCGGCATCCCCCAGCCCGCGGCGATGACCGGCCGCTCGCTGATCGCGTGAGATTGACCACCGTAGGGTCAACGTCGACGCGCGGCTGAGCCGGAGGCTAGTTCGAGATCGGGGCGCGGGACGGTGCCGCGCGCACCGGGGTGCTGCACACGCCGCACGGGCCGGTGAAGACGCCGGCCTTCATCCCACTGGCGACCAAGGGAACGGTGCGCGGGCTCGAATCGCACGAGGTAGCCGAGCTCGGCTACGAGATGGTGCTCGGCAACACCTACCACCTGTTCGTCTCGCCGGGCCCGGAGCGGATTGCCAACGCGGGCGGCCTGCACGGCTTCATGGGCTGGGAGCGGGCGCTGATCACCGATTCCGGCGGCTTCCAGGTCTTCTCGCTGGCCCACGGCGGCGTCGCCAACGAGGTCAAGGGGAGCGGGCGGCAGGGCGGCGACCAGGGCTCGGTGGTCTCGATCGAGGAGGAGGGGGTGCACTTCCGCTCCTACCGCGACGGCGCCGAGCTGTTCATCTCGCCGGAGGTCTCGATGCAGGTGCAGGCGGCGCTTGGCTCCGACATCGCCCTGGTCTTCGACGAGTGCACGCCCTTCCACGCCGACCGCGACTACACCGCCCGCTCGACCGAGCGCACCCACCGCTGGCTCGACCGCTGCCTCGAGTGGCACGAGCGCGACGGGCCGGCGCGGCAGGCGGTCTTCGGCATCGTCCAGGGCGGCGTCCACGAGGACCTGCGCCGCGAATCGGCCGAGGCGGTCTCGTCCGCCGGCGTCGACGGCCTCGCGATCGGCGGCACCCTCGGCCGCGACAAGGCCGAGATGCGCGAGGTGCTGGCGATGACCGCGCCGCTGCTGCCCGAGGAGGCGCCCAAGCACCTGCTCGGCATCGGCGAGGTCGACGACCTGCTCGCCGGCATCGCCCTCGGCCTCGATGTCTTCGACTGCGCCGTCCCGACCCGCCTCGCCCGCCACGGCGTCGCCCTCGTCCCCGACCCCGACAACCGCTTCCGCCTCGACCTGCGCAAGTCGGGCCACGAGGGCGATCGCAACCCGATCGCCGAGGGCTGCCCCTGCCCGGCCTGCCAGAACCACGACCGCGACTACATCAGCTACCTCTCGCGCGCCGAGGAGCTGACCGCCGTCCGCCTCCTCTGCCTCCACAACCTGACCTACCTGCAGGAGCTGATGACGCACGCCCGCGCCGCGATCGAGGCCGGCAGCCTTCGACGCCTACTCAAGCCGGCGGTCCTCTGCCGGGGAATCGCCCTGGCTGCCGCCTGAGGCGGCCGGGGGTCCTCGAATGGGGCGTCGAGCTCGAGCTACGGCAGCGATTCGGTGGTGCCCGATGCTGGTGCGGACACGCCGCGCCAGGGCACCGCGGCTACTACTGCTTCGGCGGCTCGTCAGACTTGCGACTACTCGATCGACGCTGGAGTCGAGTCGGCCCAGCCGCTCTGAGGCCGTCTATTCGGTGTTCTTCTTGACCAGGTCCTTGAATTCTTCGACGACCTTGTCGACCGTGTTGCCGGCGACTTCGGTTGCCTTGACCCCGGTCGCCTTGTCGGTCGTGTAGATCACGGCGGCCGCGACGGCGGCGGCGATCAGGACGAGGGCGACGAGGGCCATGACGAAGCGGGCGAAGCGGGAGAAGGCGCTGCGCTTGCGCTTGGCCTGGATCGGGACCGGCATCGGCGGAGCGGCGGGCTGCTGCTGCGGCGCGCGTGGCGCCGGGCGCCGGGTCGGCGACGGCTGCGCCGGGCGGTACTCGGTCTGGGCGGTCTGGTCGAGGCGGCGGGTCGCCGGTCTCGCCGCCGAGCACGTTGGTCGCGGCCGTGCCCTCTTCCAGCGGCAGGGTCACGTCCTCGCCCTGCAGGCCGAGCGCGAGGCCGCCGGCGAGCTCGCTGGCGCTGGCGTAGCGGCGATTGGGGTCGCCCTCGAGCGCGCGCAGCACCGCCGCGCCGAGCGTCTCCGGCACCTCGTCGTTGTAGGTGCTCGGCGGCAGCGGCTTCTCGTTTTGCTGGCGCACCGCCAGCTCGGCCAGGGTCGAGCCCTCGTACGGCAGCCGCCCGGTGAGGAACTGGTAGAGGACGACGCCGAGCGCGTAGACGTCGGTGGCCGGGGTCGCCTCCTCGCCGCGCACCTGCTCGGGCGAGAGGTAGGCGGCGGTGCCGACGACCGAGCCGACCTGGGTGATCCGGGTCTGTTCGACCGCGCGGGCGATGCCGAAGTCGGTCAGCTTGATCGTCATCTCGCCGCCGCCGACCGGGCCGCCGACGACCATCAGGTTGCCCGGCTTGACGTCGCGGTGGATGATCCCGCGCCGGTGGGCGTAGTCGAGGCCGGCGCAGGCCTGGGCGCCGATCTCGGCCGTGGTCTCGCCGTCGAGCGGGCCCTGGCGCTGCAGGATCTGCGCCCCCGAGCGTCCCTGCACGTACTCCATGACGATGTAGTGGCGCCCGTCGTCGATGCCGGTGTCGTAGACCTGGACGATGTTGGGGTGGATCAGCTTCGCCACCGCCAGCGCCTCGCGGCGGAAGCGGGCGACGAAGCGCTCGTCGTCGGAGAGGTGCTCGGCGAGGATCTTGACCGCGACCGTGCGCTCGAGGATCAGGTCGGTCGCCTGATGCACGCTCGACATGCCGCCCGAGCCGAGCCGGTCGCCGATCTCGTAGCGCCCGGAGAGGATTCCCGAGGCCACTATTCGCCGCCCTCTTCGGCGCTGCTGGAGCGCCAGGGCTGACGCCGCCAGGCGCATCGGTGCCGCCGCCTTCGGTCGGCGGCGGCGTGGGCGTGGTCGGCGTTTCTTCGGGCGTCGTTTCAGCTGCCGGCGGTTCTTCTCTTTTCCGCCTTCTCTTCTTCCTTTTCGAGCTCCTTTTCTTCCTTTTCCCGTTCCTTTTCTTCCTTCTTTTCCAGGCCCGGCGGCACTTTTTCGGTTTCTTCGGTGGTCGTCGCTTCGCTCGACGGGCGCGACCGCTTCGGTCTCTTCTTCTTCGCAGCTGGCGACCACTTCGCTCAGCCGGGCCGCGCCGCGCTGCAGCGCCTCCTTCAGCTTGGGGTCGACCCCGGCCAGCCCTTCGACCTGGGCGTTGACTTCGCTGCGCCGCGTCTTCGGCACCGACGCATTCGCCTTCTTCGGCGTACTGCTTGACGCGGTCGAGGTTTTCGGTGATTTCCGGCGGCGGTGTTGCCGGGCAGCAGCTTGGCGTCTTCGCCGCCGCCGCAGGAGACGAGCGCGAGCGCCGCCGCGGCGCCGAGGGCGAGGGCGAGCGTGGATATGGCCAGCTGACGCACCGTTGCGAGTCTAGAGAACGACCTCTGGCGCATATTTTCCCTGCATTTGAGCGTCACTGGCCGGTGTAGAGGCGGTCGGCGAGGCGGCTCGGCAGGCCGGCCGCGGCGATCGGCGCGGCGGCGCGCTCGATCTCGTAGGGCGACGCGGTGGAAGCGGGCGGTCTCGGCCTCGGTGTCGAGCTCCAGCCAGGCGGCGCGCGGGTCGCCGTCGCGCGGCTGGCCGACGCTGCCGGGGTTGACCAGCCAGCCGCCGCGGCCGAGCTCGAGCAGGGCGCCGTCGCTGGCCTGGGCGCCGCGGGTCTCGTCCGCCGCGCCGCCATCGGGCCGGTTGAAGAAGAGGGCGACGTGGGAGTGGCCGATCAGGCCGATCCGCTGCGGGTTGGCGTCCATGCCGGCGTCGGCCTGCTCGCTGGAGAGCACGTACTCCCAGACCGGATCGCGCGGCGAGGCGTGGAAGAGGCCGATGCCCTCGCGCTCGCCGCTGCGGCTCGAGCTCGCGCAGGAACTCGAGCGTGCGCTCGCTGACGTTGGCGCGCGTCCACTCGACCGCCACGGCGGCCGCCTCGGAGAAGGAGGCGATGTCGAGCGCGCCCAGCACCGCGAGGTCGTGGTTGCCGACCAGGCAGACGTCGCAGCGCTCGCGCACCAGGTCGGCGCAGGCGTCGGGCTCGACCCCGTAGCCGAGCACGTCGCCGAGGCACCAGATCTCCTCGACGCCGGCCGCCTCGATCGCCTCGAGCACCGCCTCGAGCGCGGGCAGGTTGGCGTGGATGTCGGTGATCGCGGCGATCCGCACGCCGGCCAGCGTACTTCGGCGCCCGCCCCTCCATACGATGGGCGCGACGATGGCGACCGCCGACCCGATCGCCGAGCTGCGCCGCGCAGTCGACGCCGCCTCGCGCGCCCTGCGCGATGGCGAGCCGACCGGGCCCGAGCCGACCCTGGAGCGCCCGCCCAAGGCCGAGCTGGGCGACTACAGCTCCAACGCGGCGATGCTGCTGGCCGCGCCGCTGGGCGAAAACCCGCGCGACGTCGCCGCCCGCCTGGCCGAGCGAGCTGGGCGCCGCAGCTGGGCGAGGAGACGGTCGAGCGGATCGAGGTCGCCGGCCCCGGCTTCGTCAACTTCTTCCTCGCCGACGAGTGGTACCGGCGGGCGATGGTCAGCCTCGCCGCCGCCGGCGAGCGGCTCGGCCCGGCGCCGACCGACTCGCCCGAGCGCATCCTGGTCGAGTTCGTCTCCGCCAACCCGACCGGGCCGCTGCACGTCGGCGGCGGCCGCCACGCCGCCTACGGCGACGCCCTGGTCCGCCTGCTGGAGGCGGCCGGGCACGAGGTGCAGCGCGAGTTCTACGTCAACGACGCCGGTGGCCAGATCGACCGCTTCGCCGCCTCGATCGCCGCCCGCATGCGCGGCGAGGAGCCGCCCGAGGACGGCTACGACGGCGACTACGTGATCGAGCTGGGCGAGCGGATCGCCGGCGAGGGGATCGACGCCCGACGACCTCGAGGCGATCGGCAGTCGCGGCGTCGAGCTGATCCTCGAGAACGTGCGCGGCACGCTCGACCGCTTCGGCGTCCGCTTCGACACCTGGTTCTCCGAGCGCGACCTCTACAGCCGCGGCGAGGTCGACGCCGCCCTCGCCCAGCTCGACGCGGCCGGGCCACACCTACCGCAGCGACGAGGCGCTCTGGCTGCGCACGACGACCTTCGGCGACGACAAGGACCGGGTCCTGATCCGCGCCAACGGCGAACCGACCTACCTCGCCGCCGACGTCGCCTACCACTGGGACAAGCTCGAGCGCGGCTTCGGCCGCCTGATCAACATCCTCGGTGCCGATCACCACGGCTACGTCCCCCGCGTGCGCGCCGCGATCGAGGCCCTCGGCGCCGACCCGGAGCGCTTCGAGGCGCTGATCATGCGCCTCGTCCACATCGTCGAAAGCGGCGAGCGGGCGCAGATGTCGAAGCGCAGCGGCGACTTCGTCGCCCTCGACGAGCTGCTCGACGACATCGGCGTCGACGCGACCCGCTGGTTCATGCTCTGGCGCAGCCACGACACCACGGTCGACCTCGACCTCGAGCTCGCTCGTCGCCAGTCCAACGACAACCCGGTCTACTACGTCCAGTACGCCCACGCCCGCATCGCCAGCATCCTGCGCAAAGCCGAGCGGGAGCTCGATGCAGGTCGCCGGCGGAGCCGGGTGCGGAGACGCCGGGCACGGCGCTCGAGCCGACCGAGCGCGAGCTGATCAAGCGCCTGCTCGAGTTCCCCGGCGAGGTGCGCGAGGCGGCGGCGCGCCGGGCGCCGCACCGGATCTGCACCTACTCGACCGCCGTCGCCGCCGACTTCCACGGCTTCTACCGCGACTGCCAGGTCGTCGGCGCCGAGGGCGAGGGCGTCGAGCGCTCGCGGCTGGCACTCTCCCTGCTCACGATGCGCACGATCGCCGGTTCACTCGGCCTGCTCGGCATCTCCGCCCCGGAGCGGATGTGATGCTGGGCCGCCGCAGCAAGCAGCCGGTGCTGGCCGAGGTCCCGGCGCTCGACCGGGCAGCTCGACCCGGCCGGGCGCGCTTGGCCGCGATCGAGCTGCAGGCCTACGCCGAGCTGGCGACGAAGCTGGCGAAGACGCGGGTCCGTGTTCGCGACCGGGCCGGCGAAGGGCGGAGGTGGCGCTGGGCCTCGCCGCCGCCGCGACCGCCGAAGGCCGCCGGGTGGCTCTGCTGGAGTGCGATCTCGCCGGGCCGGCCCTGGCCGAGCAGACTCGGCCTTGCCGCCAGTCCCGGGCTTGCACGAGTACCTGCTCGAGCGAGGCCGAGGCGGCGAGATCCTGCAGCCGCTGGTCCTCGCCGGTCCCGCCTCGGGCCGGGCGACCGAGCCGCTCGCCTGCATCGTCGCCGGTGCGCCCGAGCCGGAGCCGGTGGCGCTGCTCGACTCCGAGCGCTGCGATCACGCGATCGAGCGGCTGCGCCGTGCCTATGACCTGCTCATCGATCGACGGGCCGCCGCTGAGCGAAGACGCGGACGCGCTGCGAGCCCTGACCGAACACACCGCGGTCGACCATCGCCTGCGGCGAGGCGCGGCAGCTGCCGAAGCGGATGCCGGTGCCGGTCACCGGCCTCGTCCTCTTCGGCTGAGCTCCTAGAGGTCGTAGCGCGAGAGGTCGGCCTCGAGCCGCTCGGCGTCCTCGCCCTGCGGGGCGGCGTCGGCGTCGGCCTCGCCCGCTGGATCGCGCTCTCGGCCGCTGCGGCGCCAGCGCAGGACGCTGAAGGCGAGCGCGACCGCCGCGACCAGCGAGCGCCAGGATCGGCACCAGGTAGGCGGAGAGGTCGAACCCCGAGGCCTTCGGCAGGGCGAGGACCGCGGGGCCGTACTGGGCGACCAGGGCGTCCTTGACCTCGGCCTTGCTCTTGCCCTCGGCGACGAGCTTGGCGACGAAGACCTTCTCGCGCTGCGCCTGCGGCGAGTCGGCCAGCTCGAGCAGGGTGCCGCAGATCGGGCACATCACTTCGTCTTCGATGTCGTTGACCGTCGTCTGCGGCGCCGGGCGCGGCGGCGACGGCGGCGCCAGCGTCGGCACGGCCAGCAAGGCGAGCAGCAGCTACGAGCGATCAGCAGCCGCGCGCCTCATCGTCGAGCCTTCGATCAGCGGCACGACGCGTTCGCGCAGGAAGCTGGTCGTCGACCGGGCCGCGCCAGATCAGCGCCAGGTCGCCGTCGGGTTCGACCAGGAAGTTCTCCGGCACCCCGGTCGAGCCGAAGGCGGCGCTGCGCTCGTCGCCGACCGAGCGCAGCTGCGGGTAGGCGGTCGGGTGCTCGCGCAGGAAGGCGACGGCGTCGTCTTCGTTGTCCTGCACGTTGATGCCGACCACGGTCGTGTCGTCGCGCGCGGTTGCGCTCGTAGAAGTGCTCCAGCACCGGCGCCTCCTCGCGGCAGGGGATGCACCAGGAGGCCCAGAGGTTGACCAGCACCCACTCGCCGCGGTAGTCGGCGATCGAGCCCTGGCCGGGCCCCGGCAGGGCCGGCAGGACCTTGTCCGGCACCGGCTCGCCGACCGCGATCTTCGTCGCCCCCTTGCTGAGCAGGCCGAAGGCGAGCAGGCCGACGACGGCCAGCACGGCGAGGAAGGCGAGGAAGGAGCGGGTGCTCACGGGCGCCGAACTCTAGATCGCGCTCGCCCCCGGCAACCCCGCGCCCGCCCTAGAATCAGCCGCCGACGCGGACGTAGCTCAGTTGGTAGAGCGCGAGCTTCCCAAGCTCGAGGTCGCGAGTTCGAACCTCGTCGTCCGCTTTCGTTGGTTCTCAGCTTGCCTCGAGCGCGTCTGAGAGCTCGGTCCGGCGTCCCACGTCGAGCTTCTGGAAGACGTGGCGCATGTGGGTCTCGATCGTCTTCTCGCTGACCGTGAGGGCCTGGGCGATCTCGCGGTTGGTCTTGCCCTCGGCGGCGATGCGGGCGACGCGCAGCTCGCTGGGGGTGAGGGCTTCTACGCCGCTGTAGACGGCCTTGCGGGGGCGGGCGCCGGTCGCCTCCAGCTCGGCGCGTGCCTGCTCCTCGAGCGGCGCGGCGCCACAGCGGTGGGCGAGGTCGAGCCCTTCTCGCAGAGGCTCGCGGGCCTCCTTGCGGCGGTTGGCCCGCCGCAGGGCGGCGCCGAGGTCGACCAGGGAACGCGCGTGCTGGAGGCGGGCGCGGGTGGCGGCGAGAGTGCCCACGGCTTCTTGCAGCAGGGCGATCCCCTCGTCGCCTCCACTGGTCGCGCCCTGAGCGCCCAGGGCGATCCCGATTCCCCGTTGTCCGCCCGCCCGTCTTGCCAATGCGATCGTCTCGATCGCCAGCTGCCGGGCTTGCTCATCGTTTCCCAGCATCGCTTCGCAGCGCACGAGGCCGATTCGCCAGGGCAACATCTCCTGGTTGGCAAGTGGCAGGAATTTCACTCGTTCTGCGGCCGCGAGGTAGTCGTGTCGCGCCTCGGCGTATCGCCCGGCTGCCCGTCGCAGCTCCCCCGGGCGCAGAGCAGAATTCCGCTGGGAATGCCCGATATGGGCGTTCGCTTGCTCCAGAGCTCCGCCAAGAGGTCTTCGGCTGCGACGAAGTCGCCACGGGCCGCGGAGATCCTTATCGCGGGCCGCGGACCAGATCGCCAGCGGGGCGGGGAGCCCCGGTCCCCGCGCCACGTTGATGGCAACGTCTGCGTCGGCCTGTGCGTCAGGCAGGTTCCCATCGAGGAACTGCAGGAAGGCACGCACGCCATGTCCGCCGCTGACGCCGGGCGCCGACCCACGCCGCCTCGCCGCCTCGATCGAGGCAGAAGGCAGGTCTCCGAGGTCTTCCCCCCGATCGGCGAGAGTCATTGCCGCCAGCGGCCCATAAGGCGGCAGTCCTGCCATTGCGTCTTCGGCGAGCACCTCGGCATTGGGAACCGCCAGCTCGGCCAGCTCCAATCCGCGTTCGATTGTGCCGAGACCGACCGTTGTGAGGAACGAGGCCTGGGCTATGAGCAGGCGGCCCGACCGGGTCTCGTTGGATGGCTCTGTTCCCAGTTTGGGCAGAGCGTCATCGGGCACTCGCTCACGTCCCCAAGCCGTCAACAGGCCCAGCCATCCGCGCAGCAGGAGGCCAAGCTCACCGTCATGGTCCCCGGTCTCCGCAAGCGACTCTTCGAGGAGCGCGGCAGCCTCGTCTCCGCCCCCTCGCAGGCCAAGCGCATCGGCAAGCTCGGTCGCGAGTTCGGCTCGCGACATAGGATCCTCGGCTGCCGCCCGCACAGTACGAAGCACCTCGATTCCCTCCGGATCGCTGGCGCGGAGCAGGGCACGCCCGAGCTCGTGACTGACGGCCTGCCGTTCGTTCCTGTCGGGAGGCTCGCGCAATGCTCGCCGCAGATAGCGGGCTGCCGCGTCGGGAGCGCCGCGCCCGAGCGCCCCAGCCGCCGCCGCGCGCAGTTGGGTAACCGCCCACCGATCACCGCCATGCTCGGCCAGCAGCAGGTGTGCGGCAACCGAGTCCACGGCGGCCCCGTCTCGATCGAGGAGACGGGCAGCGCGCGAGTGATTCGCGGCGCGGCGCGGCGCCGGCACCGCGCTCAGCACCGCCTCGCGAACCAGCGGGTGGGCGAACGCCGGCGGACGTGAGTCGGAGAGGAGGTTCACCTGGACCAACCGCTCGGTTGAATCGGCGACCGTCTCGGCCGGCAGCCCGCAGAGATCCCCGACGAGGCGGGCGTCGGCGTTTGGTTCGAGGACCGCGACCGCTCGGGCAACCGCGGTCGAGTGCTTGCCGAGCTTGTCCAGGCGGGTGAGGATCGAGCGGGAGACACCGGCCGCGGCGATCTCGGCCAGGCCGTCGGCATGGCCATCGACCGGCTCGACCTGTTGGCTCTCGAGCGACCTGAGCAGCTCGACGAGCAGGAAGGGATTACCCGCGGTGGTCTGCTGGCAGGCGGAGGCGAAGCGGCCACTGGGCCGTCGTCCCAGCTCGGCGGCGATCAGCGTGGCGGCGGCCTGCTCCGACAGTGGGGCCGGCACGATCGATTTTGCGGCGGGCTCGCCGCGGAGCTCAGCGAGCAGCCTCTCGTGCGCGCCAGGTTCACCGCTCCTCACACCCAGGGCAAGGACCACCGGCAGCTCCGCAAGGCGGCGGCCGATGTAGACAAGGGCGCGCAACGAGGCGAGGTCGGCCCATTGAGCATCGTCGACGATGAGGAGGACCGGCGAGCCCGCGGCCAGATCCGCCACCAGCCAATAAAGGCCGTGCTGGATAGCGAAGGGGTCGCCGCTCTCGGGAGAGGCGGTCTCGAAGGCGAAGACCGGGGATGCGAGCGCCGCGCTTCCGGTCAAGAGCCTGGCGCGGTGGGACTCATCGCTGAGCAAGACCTCGAACAGCTGTCGCACCACGCCGTAGGGGAAGTCACGCTCGTACTCGCCCCCGCGAGCCCGCAGGACGCGCATGTCCCGCTCAGCGCCGAGGCCGGCGGTGGCGGCGAGGACAGTGCTCTTGCCAGCGCCTGCCTGCCCCTCCACCATCAGCAGCTGCCCGGTGCCCTCGCCGGCCGCAAGCACGAGCGACTCGACCGTGGCGAGCTCGGCGTTCCTCTCCAGCAGTGCGGTCGTCGCCGGCATTTCTTCCCCGGCGATCGTAAACCGCGACGGGATGCTCAACCGATGAGCGCGGCGCTCTCAACGCCTGGGGTGACGAGGAGAGTCAGGGCCATCGCGACTGCCCACGGGGCCTCACCGCTGCTCGCCTCTTCGATCAGCGCGGCGATAAGCGGCTCGGTTCCGGCCGGGATCGCCGAGCCGTCGACGCCGATCGCGGCGCGGGCGAGCTCGAACATCCGCGCCGGATCGCCACCGCCGAGCATGCAGCCGCCGGCCGCGGCGAGCAGGGTTGCGAGTCGTGATTCGGTGGGCGAGGGCTGGGTCGCGGGCGGGCCGGGAGCGGGCCCGACGTCGGCCGCCGCTTCGCCGGCGAGCAGGCGTTCGAGCTGGCCTCCCGCGACCAGCTCGATCGCATCTGCCGGCAGGCCGGCGAAGCGGGCGCAGCGCAGCGTGATCGCCAGCACCGTGCCGAAGTCCATATAGGGCTCGTCGCTGCCGAAGAGGATCTGGCCGGGCGGGATCAGGGTGAAGAGGGCGATCAGGTCGCTCGGGTTCCACCAGGAGGTGTCGAAGAAGAAGTTCGGATGATCCGGTGCCACCCGCCAGAGCCAGGCGAGGTCGGAGACGGCGGCGTGGGCGAGAATCAGCGGGCAATCGGGATGGCGCGCGGCGAGGTCGGTCACGGTCTCGCCGAAGGAGCCGACCCCGGCCCCGGCGTGGATCAGCACCGGTGCCCGCGCTTCGGCGGCCACCAAGCAGATTGCCTCGACGCCGGGATCGTCGAGCCTGAAGTCCTCGGCGCGGGGATGGAGCTTGAAGCCCCTCGCCCCGGCGGCGAGCGCGTCGGCCGCGTCGCGCGGAGCGGTCACCCGAGGATCCATGCGGGCGAAGGGCACGAGCTGCGCCGGGTGGCGCCGGCACTCCTCGATCACGCGCCGGTTCTCGGGCTCGTAGCCGCCCGCGACGCAGAAGGGGAAGATCACCGAGCGGCCGCCAAGGGGCGCGAGGCTGTCCAGGTGTTCCCCGCAGCTGCGCGCGCTGCCGTCGATATCCGCACCGGTGTGCGCGTGGCAGTCGAACGGCGCGACGCCGTCGAGTGCGGCGAGCTCGGCGTCGATGACCGCGTGCAGGCTCAATTGAGGCGCTTGGGCCGCCGGGTTTCCTCGCGGATTCCCTCCGCCTCGCCGGTCAGCTCGCGACGGACCAGCTCGTCGAAGCCCGGGGGGGCAAGCAGGGCCATCTGCGAGGCGATTGACAGGGCGCCGGCCAGCTCCATGCCGGTGCCGCCCAAGCGTGGGCGCTTGATCTGCGATCCGAAGAGTCTCATGGAGCAATACTCGGCTCCAGGACTCTGCTTCGCATCAGGGAGCGTCCCTGAACTTTGGCTTCTCAGGCCGTCTCCATGTGTTGGGAGAAAGAGCCTGTGGAGATCAGGCGACGGCCGCCTTTCGCTTCCGCGCGCTGCCGTTGGCGGAGCGGCCGTTGCCGTTGCCATTGGCGCTGCTGATCTTCGCCTCGCGGTAGAAGTGCTCGGTTGCGCCGCGCACCGGGCGTTCGCCGGCCAGCTCGACCAGGCCCGTGCGGCGCAGCTCGGTGACGTGGTAGTTGACGTTGCTGAGCGGTGTACGCAGCTCGTAGCTGAGGTCGCTGGGGGAGAGGGTGCGGCCTCCGTCCATCCCCAGCACTTCCAGGATTGAGATCCGCAGGGGGTGGGTATTGGCCCGGGCCAGGAGCTGCCAGTTCATGGCTTCCTCCGATTTTCGATTGGTTTACCAACTTCTAGGTATATTGATACCAAAAAATGATGATGTAAATCATTAAAATCGGGTAGGGATAGGCAAATGGCTGACTACGGGAGGAGATTTCGGATGCGGAAGGACGCGCGTATTTGGCTTGGGACTGGGGTATCGGCCGTCCTTCTGATGTTGGGAATGAGCTTTGGAGCGGTTCCGGGCTTGCGGAGACCATCGACCAGTCCGACATCATCGCGCCGCAGCACAGGCCACCGCAGGTCGATGATGGCTGGCAGGCCGGCACCTGCACTTTGCGGATTCGCCGCGACGGAATGCTCGGTCGACACGCCTAGCCTCAGTTCTTCGAACAGGCCGCCGGGCATCCCCAGATCGGCTTCACCCAGATCATCGTCAAGCACACGACGACCGAACCGGTCCCGCCGATCAAACTCGAAGAACCCGTCGGCGACATCAAGACCGTGCGCGTCGACCTCCCTGCCGGGCTCAGCGTCAATCCGCAGGCGACACCGCAATGTGCCGCAGGACGACCTTCGAGACCACCCCCCTGAGCTGCCCGGCCGGCTCCAAGGTCGGCGACAGCTACGTCACGTGGCCGCCGTGCTGGGAGTCACATCGCCCCAGCTTCCGGCGACCGTCTACAACCTCGAACCCCCGGCCAGGCGAACCGGCGCGCTTCGGCTTCAACCTGCTCGGCAACAACGTCTACCTCGAGGCCGGGGTCGCCTGGGACGGCGACTACCACGAGTACTTCACGATCCACGTGCCGGCTCGCCGGTCGGCCACGTGCTCAAGAACCGCCTCGTCTTCGAAGGCCGCGCCGGCAACGGCACCTTCATCACCACGCCGACGCACCTGCTTCGACCCGGACCCAGCCGGCCTTCGCAGCACGTCTACTCCACCTATCTGCGCGCCGACGGTCTCGGCCCGAGGATCTGGAAGATCCGAACTTCCCCGCCGGCTCGCCCTTCATCGAGTCGCCAGCTGCCCCCGAACACGATGCCCGAAGGAATGCGGCTCGATCCCCTTCACGCCGACGACCGCAGTCTCGCCAGGGACCACTCAGACCGATTCTCCGCCGCAGCCGAAGTCCAGGTTGCGGTGCCGTTCGAACGTGCCCTCAGCGGGGAACAGCCAGCCACTGACCAAACAGGCCAGTCCCAATCTGCGGACCGCGAAGCTCGACCCTGCCGCAGGGCATGGGCCTCAACCCGTCGGCGGCCAACGGCCTCGCGGCTTGCACGAACAGCCAGTTCGGCAAGGGCACCAGGAACCTTGCCAACGCTGCCCCGCCGGCGTCGAAGATCGGCACCGTCGCGATCGACACGCCGCCGCTGCCCGACGGCTCGCTCAACGGCAACGTCTACCTCGGCCAGCAGCTGAGCCGCGACCCGGCCTCCGGCAACGAGTACCGGATCTTCGTCGAAGCCGAGTCCGACAGCTACGGAATCTCGTCCGCCTGATCGGCAACGTCAGCGCCAATCCCCAGACCGGCCAGCTGACCACGACCTTCGCCGAGAACCCCCAGGTTCCGTTCAGCTCGGTCCGCCTTCAGCTTCGACGGCGGGCCGCAGGCGCCGTTGACCAGCCCGCCCACCTGCGGTCCGAACAAAACGAGCTCGCAGATGACCCCGTGGTCGGGCAACGCCGCGGCGTCTCCCAGCGACGGCTTCACCCTCACCAGCGCCCCCGGCGGCGGCCCCTGCGCGAAAACGCTCGGCGAGCGGCCGTTCGGGCCCGAGCTTCGGCACCACACGACAGCAACCCCAAGGGCGGTGCCTTCACCCAGTTCGCGATCAACGCCGGCCGCAACGACGGCAACCAGGAGCTGAAGGGCGTCGACGTCGACGCTGCCTCCGGGCCTGACCGCCAAGCTGGCGGGCGTCCGCTACTGCCCGGCGTCGGCGATCGCCGCCGCGGCGGCGAACAGCGGTGCCGCCGAGGCGGCCGACTCGAGCTGCCCGGACTCGAGCCTGATCGGCAGCGCCGCGGTCAGCGCCGGCAGCGGGTCCAACCCGCTACCGCACGACCGGCAAGGTCTTCCTCTCAGGGCCCTATCACGGGGCCCCCCTCTCCCTGGCAGTGATCACCCCCGCCACGGCCGGGCCGTTCGATCTCGGCGCGGTCGTGGTGAGGGTGGCGCTGTTCGTCGATCCCGAAACGGCGCAGGTGCACGCGGTCTCCGATCCGATCCCGCACGTCTTCGGCGGCGCCCTGCTCGACATCCGCTCGATCGCGGTCAAGCTCGACCGGCCGAAGTTCTCGCCTCAACCCGACCAACTGCTCGGCCTTCGAGACGAGCGGTGCGCTGCGCGGCGGTGGCTCCAACCCGCTCGATCCGGCGGCCTTCAGCTCCTTCGCCGGTCTCCTCGCCGTTCAAGGTCAACGGCTGCGAGAACCTCGACTTCAAGCCGAAGCTGTTCATGCGGATCTTCGGCGGCACGCGGCGGGCGAAGAGCCCGAAGCTGCGCGCCGTCCTGGTCGCCCGCGACGGCGACGCCAACATCGGCCGTGCCTCGGTCAAGCTGCCGAAGCCGCTGATCCTCGAACAGGCCAGCCTGGCCAACGTCTGCACGCGCGTGCAGTTCGCCGCCCACGACTGCCCGAAGGACTCGATCTACGGCTTCGCCGAAGCGACCACGCCGCTGCTCGACGGGCCGCTGAAAGGCCCGGTCTACCTGCGCTCCTCGAGCCACGAACTGCCCGACATGGTCGCCGCCCTGAACGGCCAGGTCGACGTCGTCCTCGACGGGCGCATCGACAGCATCAAGGGCCGCCTGCGCACCACCTTCGACACCGTGCCCGACGTGCCGGTCTCGAAGTTCGTGCTCACCGTCAAAGGCGGCAAGAAACGCGGCCTGCTGGTCAACTCATCCAACCTCTGCGCGACAGCAAGTACAAGGTCATCGCCCGCTTCACCGGCCAGAACGGCAAGAAGGCCAACCAGAAGCCGAAGCTGCGCACGCCGTGCAAGAAGCACGGCAGAACAAGGCAAAGGCGGAAAGCGCTAGATCGGCTGGCTGGTGGGGCGGATCAGGATCTCGTTGACGTCGACGCCGGGGCGCTGCTCGAGGGCGTAGATGACGGCTTTGGCGATGTCGTCGTCCTGCAGCGCCCACTCGCCGGGGCGGTTGTCGAAGAAGGGGGTGTCGATCATGCCCGGCTCGATCAGGGTGACGCGGATGTCGTGGTTGTCGTGCATCTGGCGCAGCTCGGCGCGCAGCGACTCGCCGATCGCCGTCGCCGCCCACTTGGTCGCCGAGTAGAGCGAGCCGGGCAGGGCGCGCCGCCCGGCGACCGAGCTGGTGACGAGGAAGTGACCGTCGCCGCGCTCGAGCAGGTGGGGGAGGGTGGCGCGGATCGTCAGCGCCACGCCGTAGACGTTGGTCAGCACCATCGAGCGCCAGTGCTCGGGCGACTCCTCGAGGAACCCCCGCGTGGCGCCGAAGCCGGCATTGGCAAAGACCGCGTCGATCCGCCCAAAGCGCTCGAGCGCCGCCGCCGCCATCGCCTCAACCTGATCCCACTCAGTGACGTCGCACCGCACCGCCAGCGCCCGCTCGGCACCCCCAAGCTCCGCGACCAGCTCCTCCAACGGCTCCAACCGCCGCGCCGCCAGCACCAGCCGATACGTCGACGCGGCCGCCCGCGCCGTCGCAGCCCCAATCCCGCTCGAAGCTCCCGTAATCAGCAGAACTGGATCGCTTGCGCTGCCGTCCATCGGCCGATTCTCGCAGCTCGCTGGTGCCGAGAGCGAGCGTGCGGGGGTCGGCGGACACTCAGCGCGAAGCGCGTCCGCAGACCCCCTCACGCTCGCTCCCCAACTGAGCTTGCGATAATCCCGCCCCGTGGATCCCCAGCGCAAGCGGAAGATCCGGCTCGTAGTCGCCCTAAGCGTCGCCGTCCTCCTGGCGGTGGCGCTCGTCTACACCTCCTTCAGCGCCGCCACGGACGCCAAGGAGCCCTCGCAGCTGCTCAGCGCCGCGCCCGGAACCAGCTACGACATGACCGGCAAGGTCGTGCCAGGGTCGATCCGCCACGACGGCGAAGCGCTGCTCTTCCGCGTCGTCGATCGCGAAGGCGGCGGCGAGAGCATTCCGGTCACCTACAGCGGCACCGTCCCCGATCCCTTCCGCGGCGGCCGCGAGATCGTCCTCACCGGCGAAGTCGAGAACGGCATCTTCATCGGCGAACCCGACACCCTGGTGACCAAGTGCCCGTCGAAGTTCACGACCTCGAATGACAGCTAGCTTCGGCAGCGCCGTCGCTGGCGCTTGCCTTCTGCGACGATGCTCTTCGCCGTGGTCGCGGCGCTGGTCGGCCGCAAGGGCGACGAGCGCTGGGTGCTCGCCTCGCGCCGGGCCGTCTACGGCGCCTGCGCCCTGCTCACCCTCTGCGTCGTCCTGATCGAGATCGCCTTCGCCCGCGACGACTTCTCCTTCAACATCGTCCAGCAGCACTCCTCGATCGAGACGCCGACCTTCTACAAGCTGGCGGCGATGTGGTCGAGCCAGGAAGGCTCGCTGCTGCTCTGGGCCTGGGTGCTCTCGATCGCCTCCTCGCTGGCCCTCTACGCGACCCGCAACAAGCTGCGCGAGATCGTCCCCTACGCGACCGCGGTGATGGCCGGGATCGCCAGCTTCTTCACCGGCCTGATGCTCTTCGCCGGCGGCGTCAACCCCTTCGCCAAGCTGAGCCCGGCGCCGGCCGACGGGATCGGCCTCAACCCGCTGCTGCAGCACCCGAGCATGATGATCCACCCGCCGATGCTCTACTCGGGGTACGTCGCCTTCACGATCCCCTTCGCCTTCGCGATCGGCGCCCTGATCACCCGCCGCCTCGACGCCTCCTGGATCCGCGCCACCCGCCGCTTCGCCCTGATCGCCTGGGCCTTCCTCGGCTTCGGCCTGCTGCTCGGCGCCCGCTGGTCCTACACCGAGCTCGGCTGGGGCGGCTACTGGGCCTGGGACCCGGTCGAGAACGCGGCGCTGATGCCGTGGCTGATCGGCACCGCCTTCCTGCACTCGATCATGGTCCAGGAGAAGCGCGGCATGCTGAAGGTCTGGAACGCCTGCCTGATCGTCGCCACCTTCTCGCTGGCGCTGCTCGGCACCTTCCTCGTCCGCTCCGGCGTGCTGCAGTCGATCCACGCCTTCGGCGACAGCACCGTCGGCCCCTACATCCTCGGCCTGATCGCGGTGGTGCTGATCGGCTCGACGGCGCTGATCGTCTCCCGCCTCGACGACCTGCGCTCGGAGAAGCGGATCGACTCGCTGGCCTCGCGCGAGGCCGTCTTCGTCGTCAACAACCTGCTGCTGGTGGCGCTCTGCGCGACGATCTTCTGGGGCACCTTCTTCCCGCTGATCTCGGAACTCTTCACCGGCACCAAGTCCTCGCTGGCGGCGCCCTGGTTCGACCGCTACACGACGCCGCTGGCGATCCTGCTCGTCCTCTTCACCGGGATCGGGCCGCTGCTCGCCTGGCGCCGGGTCAGCTGGGCGACGGCCAAACGGGTCTTCCTCGTGCCCTCGTGGTCGCCGCCGCGGTCGTCGGCGTCGGCGCTGGCGCTCTTCACCGACGCCGGCTCACAAGCCCTGGGCCTTCGCCCTCTTCGTCTTCGCCACCTTCGCCCTGGTCGGCCTCGGCGCAGGAGTTCTGGCGCGGCGCGGCGGCGCGGCGCTCGCTCAAGGGCGGCTCGATGGCCGTCGGCGCTGGTCGGCGTCGTCTCGCGCAACCGGCGCCGCTACGGCGGCTACATCGTCCACATCGGCATCGCCGTGCTGCTGATCGGCATCGCCGCCTCCTCCAGCTTCCAGACCAAGCGCGACGTCGACCTGAGGCCGGGGGAGAGCGCCGTGGTCGACGGCCGCAAGGTCACCTACGTGCGCCCGACCGTCGAGCGTCGACGAGCTCGCCTTCACCGTCGGCGCGGTGCTGCGGGTGCAGCAAGGGCGGCGAAGCCTTCACCCTGCACCCGAGCCGGCGCTTCTACCGGCCGACCGGGGTGCAGCGGGCGGCACGATCTCCAACTACTTCGACGGCGAATCGCGACAGCGAAATCGGCCTCAAGGCGGGGCTTCGGCAGCGACTTCTGGACCGCGATCGCAGCCCGAGCATCACCGGCGTGCAGCGCCGCGCCCGCGCCGCCGACGAGGGCTTCCGCAGCGTGCGTCCGCGGCGGCCCGGGGGCGCCGCCGCAGTGCCGGGCGGTCGGCGGCGCTGATGCAGGCCGCGCGCGCCAACCCCGCCTTGCGCCCGGCCGGCGCTGGCGACGATCGAGCAGCTGCAGGTGGCGACGGCGAAGCAGATCGCCGCGCAGCTACCTCGCCGAAGACGCGCCGGCGACCTTCCGCGTCATCGTCAACCCGCTGGTCACCTGGATGTGGATCGGCGGCCTGATCGCCCTGGCCGGGGCGCTGATCGGGCTCTGGCCGACCCGCCGCAGCCGCCGCGGCGCTCGTCGCCGACACCGAGCTGGAGGCGCTGAAGGAAGCCAAGTACCGCGAGATCCGCGACGCCGAACTCGACCACGCGGCCGGCAAGCTCTCCGACGAGGACTTCGCCCTGCTCGACGCCGAGCTGCGCAACGAGGCGGTCGAGATCCTCGACTCGGCAACGGCGCCAACGGCAATGGCGCCGCCGCAAGCGGCGTCGACGAGAGCGAGGCGCCGGCTGAGGCCGACGCAGTCGGTCTAGATCTTCAGCAGGACGAGCGTGTTGACGACGAAGAGGATCGGCGAAGAAGATCGTCGCCCGGTCGAGGTTGCGCTCGACCATCGAGCCGCCGCCGAAGGCGCTGCCGCCGCCGCCGATGCCGAAGGCGCCGGAGAGGCCGGTGTCTTTGCCGGAGTGCAGCAGGATCAGGAAGATCAGCACGCCGCTGATGATCACCTGGAGGAATCCCAGGAACGTGTACACGGGTGGGATGGTAGCGAGGAAGCGCCTCGCGGTCGGTGCAACGTTTTCCGGCGCTCCTGGGACCGCAAGGCGTCGCACCTCCGAAGACATGGCACGCGAAATTGTTGCGCTGGTTTACAAAGATCGCTATCTTGTAAACCAAGAGGACGCTTTCTGGGAATTTGACAAGGAGGATGGCGATGGAGGCAGCGACGCACAGCCACGATCACGGGCCGGAGATCGAGCTCAATCCGGCGACCTGGCGCGACGCCAAGCGCTACGCCTGGCTGCTCGGCCTGGTCGTGCCCTTTGCCCCCTTCATCGCCTGGGCCAGCGTCGAGGTGACCGGCTTCGAGTTCTTCTGGTTCTTCGGCCCGCTGCTCGTCTTCGGCGCCTTCCCGCTGCTCGACATCGCGATCGGGGTCGACCCGACCAACCCGCCCGACAGCGTGCTCAAGTGGCTCGAGCAGGATCGCTACTACCGCTGGTGCACCTACCTCTTCATCCCGGTCCAGTACGCCGGGCTCGTCTTCGCCTGCTGGCTCTGGTCCAGCGGCGACCTCTCGGTCCTGGAGAGCATCGGCCTGGCGCTGACGATGGGGGTCGTCGGCGGGATCGCGATCAACACCGCCCACGAGCTCGGCCACAAGCGCGACAACATCGGAGCGCTGGCTCAGCCGCGTCGCCCTGGCGCAGACCGGCTACGGCCACTTCTTCATCGAGCACAACCGCGGCCACCACGTCCGCGTCGCCACCCCCGAGGACCCGGCCAGCTCGCGGCTGGGGGAGAGCTTCTGGGCCTTCCTGCCGCGCACCGTCGCCGGCAGCCTGCGCTCGGCCTGGGGGATCGAGTGCGCCCGCCTCGACCGCCTCGGCAAGTCGCACTGGAGCCTGCAGCAACGACATCCTCGGCGCCTGGGCGATGACGGTCGGCCTCTTCGCCGTGCTGGCGATCGTCTTCGGCCCGGTCGTCCTGCCCTACCTGCTGCTGCAGGCGGTGCTCGGCTTCTCGCTGCTGGAGGTCGTCAACTACCTCGAGCACTACGGCCTGCTGCGGCAGAAGACGGGAGGACGGCCGCTACGAGCGCTGCCGTCCCGAGCACAGCTGGAACAGCAACAACGTCGCCTCCAACGTCCTGCTCTACCACCTGCAGCGCCACAGCGACCACCACGCCAACCCGACCCGCCGCTACCAGGCGCTGCGCCACGTCGACGAGGCGCCGCAGCTGCCCACCGGCTACGCCGGGATGATCGTGCTCGCCTGGTTCCCGCCGCTGTGGCGGCGGGTGATGGACCCGCGCCTGGTCGAGCACTACGGCGGCGACCTCACCCGCGCCAACATCCAGCCGCGAGCGCGCAAGCGCATCCTCGCCCGCTACGGGAGCGGCCGCGTGAGCCGCTGGCGCTGCCCGGGCTGCGGCTACGTCTACGACGAGGAGGCAGGGCCACCCGCGCGAGGGCTTTCCCGCCGGCACGCCCTGGAGCGAGGTTCCCGACGACTGGGCCTGCCCCGACTGCGGCGTGCGCGACAAGGTCGACTTCGAGCCCGACGACGGTGAGCGGCGAGTGACCGCCGCCGCTGGCACGATTCCGGCGGTGGCCACCCGCACGCCCTACCCCGAGGCCGCGCGGCAGCTGCTGCGCGAGACCCTCTTCGGCGCCGCCCGCGACCAGCTGCAGAGCAGCGCCTGGTCGGAGATCACGATGTCGGACATCGCCGAGCGTCGCCGGCGTCAGCCGCCAGACCCTCTACAAGGAGTTCGGCAGCCGCGACGAGTTCGGCCAGGCCTTCGTCATCCACGAGGGCGAACGCTTCCTCGACGACGTCGACGCGGCCGTGCGCGAGCACCTCGACGACCCGCGCGCCGCCGTCGGCGCCGCGCTCGAACCCTTCCTCCGCGCCGCCGGCGAGGACCCGCTCGTCCGCATCCTGCTCAGCGACGACGGCACCGGCGGCATGCTGCCCTTCGTCACCACCCAGGGCATGCCGGTCGTCCAGTGGGCGACCGCCCGCCTGACGGCGACGATCGAAGAGGGCTGGCCCCAGGCGCCCGCCGCCAAGGTCGAGCTGCTCGCCGAGTCCCTCGTCCGCCTCGCGATCAGCTACATCACGGCCCCCAGCGAGACGCCCGAGACGACCGCCACCCAGGCCGGCGAGCTGCTCGGCCCGTTCATCGACGAGGCGCTGGGCTCGGTCGGTAGCTAGCCCTCGAGCCCGAGCTCGCAATACCTTTGGCCGTGTCGTGGATGGGAAAGCGCGACCGCTGGCCAGTCGCGTCTATCCCGGCGATTTGCCTGGTAGTAGACGGCGAAGCGGCGGCTGAAGCCCTCGCGCTCGCTGAAGCGCTGGGCTTCGACGTTGGTCGACGGTGGTGGTGATCGCCATGTCCGTCGACGCCGAGCTCGGCGAGGCGCTTCCAGGCCGCGCCGAGACAGGGCCGCTCCGATGCCCTTCGCCGCGGCGCTCGGCCAGGACCGAGAGCGTCTCCAGCTCGGCCAGGCGATCTCCCGTCGCCCAGCCGGCATCAGGCAGGCCGATCGTGACGAGGCGGAGCCGACCGGCTCGCCGCCGGTCTCGTCGACGCGAGTCGCGCTCGGGTTGGCGCTGGTAGCCGAGCGACTCGTAGAGGCGGTGGCCGGCTCGCTGGTAGGGGCGGCTCCAGAGGGCGATCGCTGGCCAGTCCTCGCTGTGGGCCAGCTCGGCGCAGCGAGTCGGCCAAGGCGCGGCCGATGCCCTGCCGGCGGGCCGCGGCGCTGACGACGAGGCGCGCCAGTTCGGCCTCGTCCGTCAATGCGCGACGGCGCGGGTGGGCTCGCTCGGGGGCGAGCAGGGCGACGACGCCGACCACGGCGCCGTCGAGCTCGGCGACGAGGAGGTGCGCCGCGGCTGCCGCCGTGTGCCTCGAAGTCAGAGCGGTGCGTAGGGAGTGTCGCGGCCGCCCTCGCCTTCGCTGAAGTAGGCCTCGGTCCAGAGTGCGACGACTCGCCTCGGCGTCCGTTGTGTTCGCGATGCGGATCGTCGCCTGCCTACCTTCGTTCACAGCTCTTCGCAGATCAAACGCAGGCCGATGTCGAGCTCGGGCAGGGTGCGGAGGTGGCCGTGCTTCTCGTCCCAGTCGACCGCTCTCGAGGTCAGCGCGCAGGTGGTCCTGTCCGCGCCTGGATCACCTCCGCGGGTAGCTGGTGCCAGAGCGAGCTGGCGCGCAGGGTTGCGGGCTCGAGGAAGAGCTCGGGCCGGTCCCAGAGGGCGCTGGTGAATTCGTCCCGGCAGCGGCTTGGCGTCGGGAACGCGTCGATCGTCGCCTGCGGGAGCTTGGCTTCCAGCGGCCCGCATCGACGGCATCTTCTCGCGCTCGGCCGCCATCGCCGCCGGGAAGTACTCGGCGAGCGTCCAGATCTCGGCGTTCTTCTCGGCGTCGATCGTCAACAGCACGATCCGCTTGCGGGCGACGCGGCGCATCTCGGCGAGGCCGGCGTCGAGGTCGCTCCAGTGGTGGATGGTGAACGATGCCCATCGCTGCGTCGACGCTCCGGTCCTCGAGCGGGAGTGCCTCGGCGACGCCTTGACGGCGCGGGTGCCGCGCCCTCGGGCCGCTTGGCGATCATCAGCGGCGAGGGCTCGACCGCGATCACCTCGCGGTCGCCTGGCTCGTAGGAGCCGGTGCCGGCGCCGACGTTGACGACGCTGCGTGCGTCCCCCAGCGCTGCCCAGATCCTCGCCTCGATGCGCGGGTCGGCGCGCCGGAAGTCGGTGTAGTTGACGCCGATCTCGTCGTAGGCGGCGCGGCTCATCGCGCGGCCCGCTCGCGCAGCATCGAGACCAGCAGCTCGACGAAGTCGCCGTAGAGGTCGTCGCGCACGGCGTCGGGGCTGACCAGCGCTTCGATCGCGAGGCCGATCCCCAGCGCCCGCAGGACCAGCGCCAGCTCGGCGGGGGGAGGGGGACCTCGGCCCCTTCCTCCTCCTGGTGGTGGGCGATGAAGGCGGCGATCGTCTCGCGCAGCGCGGCCGAGCGGGTGCCGAAGCGCTTGGCCAGCTCGGGCTCGCGCCGGCTGGCGGCGAGGAACTCGAGGTGGAGGAGGAAGGACTCGCGGTCGGCGGCGAAGCGCTCCATCCACTGGTCGGCGAGGGCGCGGGCGCGGGTCTCGAGCGGCGCCTCGTCGTCGATCCCGGCCTGCGTCGCCGCCAGCTCCTGTGCCCGGTCCGCCATGTACTGCTCGAAGACGGCGAGGAAGAGGTCGGACTTGCCGGCGAAGTTGGAGTAGACGGCGCCGTGCGAGTAGCCGGCCTGCTCGGCGATCTCCTCGACCGAGGCGCCCTCGTAGCCGCGCCGGGCGAAGACGCCGGCGGCGGTGGCGATCAGCTCGGCCCGGGTGCGCGCCTGCTTCTCCGCCCGTGTCTCGCGTTTCGTCGTCTCGGACATTCAGATTGTAAGTATAACTTGAATTGTGATACCAATTTAATATGGCCGGACCGAGCACAGCGATGGGTGGGCCGCTCGAGCGGCTGGGACGCTGGCTCGCTGCTAGCCCCTAGTAATTCGCTTCCGGTGCGCTTTATGTGGCTATAGACCGCATAAGGCGCACCGGAACGGAGCTCAGGCCTCCAGCATCAGCGTCACCGGGCCGTCGTTGACCAAGGCCACGCCCATGCAGGCGCCGAAGACGCCCTTGGCGGCACCGAGGCGCTCGCAGAAGCGGTCGTAGAGCGGCTCGGCCTCGGTCCCCGGCGCCGCCTCGATGTAGCTGGGCCGGTTGCCCTTGCGGGTGTCGCCGTAGAGGGTGAACTGGCTGACGCAGAGGATCTCGCGCTCGCCCAGCGGCTCGTTCATCCGCCCCTCGGCGTCGTCGAAGATCCGCAGCGCCCGCACCTTGTCGGCGAGCCGGTCCGCCTGCTCGGCCGTGTCGCCGCGCCGCACCCCGAGCAGGACCAGCATTCCCGGCCCGATCTGGGCGACGCGCTCGCCCTCGACGTCGACCGCGGCCTGGCTGACCCGCTGGACCAGTGCTCTCATCTCTGTCCTCCTTATGAAAATGAGTCTCATTTTGATTTAATCGTCTCGTGCTCGAGCCCTTCCAGCTGCCCTTCGTCCAGCGTGGGCTGTTCGAGATCCTGATCCTCGCCGTGCCCGCCGGGCTGCTCGGCACCTGGATCGTCCTGCGCGGGCTCGCCTTCTTCTCCCACGCGGTCGGCACCGCCGCCTTTCCCGGCCTGGTCCTCGCCGACGGGCTCGGCTTCGCCGCGCCGCTGGGCGCCTTCGGCGCCGCGGTCGTCTTCAGCGCCGGCAGCGCCGCTGCTCGGCCGCCGCGAGGAGGAGGCGACCGACAGCGCCGTGGCGATCGTCCTGGTCGGCTGCCTCGCCGCCGGCACGATCCTCGCCAGCGACGTCTTCGGCTCCGGCGCCAACATCGAGACGCTGCTCTTCGGCAGCCTGCTGCTGATCGACGGCGGCGACCTGGTCCTGGCCGGGGTGGCGGCGGGGCTGACGCTTGGTCGTCTCGCTGCTGCTCGGCCAGCGCTGGCTCGCGGCTCGGCTTCGACCCGGCCGCGGCGGCGCCGGGCGGCGGGCGGCTGGCTCGACCTGGCGCTCTTCGGCCTGATCGCGCTGGCGATCACCGCGGCGCTCTCGGTCGTCGGCGCCCTGCTGGTGACCGCGCTCTTCGTCGTGCCGGCGCTGACCGTGCGCCTCTTCGCCGAGCGGATGCTGAGCTGGCAGCTGGCCAGCGTCGCCCTGGTCGCGCTCGAGGGCACGGTCGGGCTCTGGCTCTCGGTCAAGACCGACGCGCCGCCGGGGGCGACGATCGCGGTCGTCGCCGGGGCCGTCTTCGCGATCGCGGCCGGCGCGCGGGCGCTGGCGCGCGCTCGCCGCGGGGCGCCCGCTCTCGCCGTCGCGGCGCCTGGTCGTGGCTGCTCTGCTGGTCGCCGGTTGCGGCAGCTCCGGCTCCGGCAGCGGGCAGCTGCAGGTGGTTGCGACGACCACCCAGATCGGCGACTTCGTCCGCGAGGTCGGTGGCAACGCGGTCGCCGTCGACCAGATCCTGCAGCCCAACACCGACCCGCACGAGTACGAGCCGCGGCCGAGCGACGTCGCCGGCGCGGCGGAAGCGAAGCTCGTCTTCGCCAACGGCGACGAGCTCGACGCCTGGATCGACCAGGTCGTCTCCGACAGCGGCAGCGACGCCGAGGTCGTCGACCTCGGCGCGATCGTGCCCGAGCGGCTGCCCGGCGAGTCGAGTGGCGCCGAGGCGTCGCGCTATGACCCGCACTGGTGGCACGACCCGCGCAACGCCGAGGCGGCCGTGCGCCGAGATCGAGCGCCGCCTCGCCGCCGCCGATCCGAGCCACCGGCGCGAGTTCGAGCGCAACGCCCGCGCCTACCTGGCGAAGCTGCGCGCGCTCGACGCCGGCATCGCCCGCTGCATGGAGCGCGGTGCCGGCCGCCCGCCGCAAGCTGGTCACCGACCACGACGCCTTCGGCTACTTCGCCGACCGCTACGGGATCGACGTCGTCGGCGCCGTCATCCCCTCGCAGACCACCCAGGCGCAGCCCTCGGCCAAGGACCTCAGCGCGCTCGCCAAGCTGATCGAACGCGAGCACGTCGAGGCGATCTTCCCCGAGAGCTCGCTCAGCCCCAAGGTCGCCGAGGCGATCGCCGAGCCAGACCGGCGCCTCGGCCGACTACACCCTCTACGGCGACACGCTCGGCCCGGAAGGATCCGCGGCGCCACCTACCTGCGATGGAGGCGGCCAACGCGAACGCGATGGTGCGCGGCTTCACCGGCGGGAGGCGGGGATGCCGGCCGCTGCGCTGATCGAGGCCGAGGGGCTCGCCGCCGGCTACGACGGCGCGCTGGCGATCTCCGGCGTCGAGTTCTCCCTGCGCGCGGGGCAGACGCTGGCCCTGCTCGGCCCCAACGGCGGCGGCAAGACGACGCTGCTGCGGGCGCTGCTCGGCGAGCTGCCGCCGCTGGCGGGGACGCTCCGCGTCGCGGCGACCTGCGGCACCGTGCCCCAGACCGAGCGCTCGCGGCTCGACTATCCGGTCTCGGCGCTCGACGTGGCGACGATGGGGACGCTGCCGCGGCTGCCCTGGTGGCGGCGCCCGGGCCGGCGCGAGCGCGAGGCGGCGGCGCGCGGCGCTCGACCGCGTCGGCCTGCGGGCGCTCGCCGAGCAGACCTTCGGCCGCCTCTCCGGCGGCCAGCGCCAGCGCGTCCTGATCGCCCGGGCCCTGGTCCAGGACGCCGGCGTGCTGCTGCTCGACGAGCCCTTCTCCGGCCTCGACCGGCCCAGCGCCGAGGGCCTGGAAGCGCTGATCGCCGAGCTGGCGGGGGAGGGGCGCGGCGATCGTCATCGCCACCCACGACCTCGAGCAGGCGCGCGGCCTGCGACCTCGTCCTCTGCATCAACAAGCGCCAGGTCGCCTGCGGGCCGCCCGACCAGGTGCTCGAGGACCTCGGCGTGCTGGAAGCGACCTACGGCGGCGCCATCGTCGAGATCCCCGGCGGCGGCGGCCGCGCGATCCTGCCCCCACACCATCACCACCACTGACCGTGCTCGAGCCCCTGCAAGAACCGTTCATGCAGCGCGCCCTCGCCGAGGTCGTCCTGCTCGGCGTCGCCGGCGGCGCGCTCGGCTGCTGGGTCGTCTTCTACGGCCTCTCCTACGCGGCCGAGTCGCTCTCCCACTCGCTCTTTCCCGGGCCTGGTCCTGGCCGCGATCGCCGGCGTCCCGCTGCTGCTCGGCGCCGCCCCGGCGATCGTCCTCGCCGCGCTCGCGATCGCGCTCGCGGCGCGGGTCGCCGGGGTCAGCCGCGACGCCGCGGTCGCCGTCGTCGTGACGACGATGTTCGGCCTCGGCGCCCTGCTGGCGCTCGCGCCGCGCCTCGCCGCCGGGGATCGAGTCGCTGCTCTTCGGCGACGTCTTCGGCGTCACCGACGGCGACCTGGCGACCGCCGCGATCCTGGTCGTGCTCGTCGCCGTGGCGCTGCGCCTGCTGCACGGCCGCCTCCTCGTCGCCGGCTTCGACCGCGGCACCGCTCGCTCGCTCGGCGTCTCGCCGGCGCTCGTCGACGCCGCCCTGCTGGTCCTGCTCGGCGCCGGCATCGTCGTCGCCGTGCAGGGCCTCGGCAACCTGCTCGTCGTCGCCGTCTTCGTCGGCCCGGCGGCGGCGGCGCGCCGGCTCAGCGACCGCATGCTGCCGATGATGCTGCTCGCCGCCGGCCTCGCCGTGCTCGCCGGTGTCGCCGGTCTCTACCTCTCCTATTACGCGGGCACGGCGGGTGGCGCCTCGGTGGCGCTGGCGATCGTCGCCGTCTACCTGCTCTCGCTGCCGCTGGGCCGGCTGCGGGCCGGCGCGCCGCCCGGTGCCGCTTCCGAGCGGAGGCTACGATCGGCTGATGGCCGACCGAAGACCGACAAGGCCTGGGCCGAGCACGCCCTCGCCGCCCTGCAGGAGGCGGGCTACCAGCGCGGCGGCGCCCGCACCGCCGTGGTCGAGGCCCTGGCCGGGCACAGCTGCGCCGTCACCGCGCTCGACCTCGACGAGGAGCTGCGCCGCCGCAAGCCGGCGGTCGGCCGCGCCAGCGTCTACCGGGCGCTCGAGCAGCTCGAGCAGCTCGGCCTCGTCCAGCGCCTCGAGGTGACCCGCGGCACCGCCGGCTACGAGCGGGTCGAGCCCGACGGCGAGCACCACCACCACGCGATCTGCCGCCGCTGCGGTCGCATGGTCCCCTTCGAGGACCCCTCGCTGGAGCGGGCGATCGCCAAGCTCTCCGACGAGATCAGCTTCGAGGTCACCGACCACGACGTGGTCCTGCGCGGCCTCTGCGAACGCTGCGCAAGCTGATGTCACGGAGAGAATGCTCGCGGAGTGAGCGACCTCGGTCGAGATCTTCCTGCTCTCGCTGCTGGCGATGTTCAACCCGACCCTGCTCGCCGCCGTCACCCTGATGCTGCTGCTGCCGAACCCGAAGCGGCTGATGCTCGGCTACCTGCTCGGTGCCTACACGGCCAGCATCAGCGTCGGCCTGGTGATCGTCTTCGCCCTGCACGACTCGAGCGCGACCAGCACCAGCAAGAGCACGCTCAGCCCGGTCGAGGACGTCGTCGTCGGCTCGCTGCTGCTGCTCGTCGCCCTCGTCCTCGCCACCGATCGCGACCGGCCGCCTGCGCGAGCGCCGGGAGCGGCGCAAGGACAAGAAGCAGGCGAAGAGCGGGGGCGAGGAAAAGGAACCGCTGCCGATGCGCCTGCTCGGCCGCGGCTCGCCGCGCGTCGCCTTCGTCGTCGGCCTGCTGCTCAGCTTTCCGGGCGTCTCCTACCTGACCGGTCTCAACCACATCCACAAGCTCGACGCTGGCGCCGCGCCGACCGCGCTGCTCGTGATCGCCTTCTGCCTGGTCCAGCAGCTGCTGCTCGAGGTGCCGCTTGCCGGTTACTTCGTCGCGCCGGAGAAGACCGCCGAGAGGGTCAAGGGCTTCCGTGCCTGGCTCGCCCGCAACGGGCGCCAGGCGGGGATAATCGTCGCCGCCGTGCTTGGCGCTCTCGTCCTCATCCGTGGAATCGCCGGGCTGGTGAGCTGACCGATGGCCAAGTGGGGAGTCCTCGTCGTGCTCGGCGCCGCCCAGTTCCTGATGGTGCTCGACCAGGCGGTGATGAACGTCGCGATCTCGCAGCTGGTCGAAGACTTCGACACCACCGTGACCACGATCCAGATGGTGATCGCCTTCTACGCGCTGGTGATGGCCGGGCTGATGCTGACCGGCGGCAAGCTCGGCGACATCTGGGGACGGCGCCGCGCCTTCACGATCGGCCTCTGCATCTACGGCGTCGGCTCGGGCGCTGACCGCGGCGTCCTGGAACGTGCCCTCGCTGATGTTCGGCTGGTCGATCCTCGAGGGGATCGGCGCGGCGCTGGTGATCCCGGCCCTGATCGCCCTCGTCGCCGGCAACTACAAGGGCAGCCGACCGGGCGATCGCCTACGGCGTGCTCGGCGGCGTCGCCGGCGCCGGCATCGCGGTCGGCCCGATCCTCGGCGGCTGGGCGACGACCGAGCTGAGCTGGCGGGTCGTCTTCGTCGGCGAGGTCGTCGTCGCGATCGGGATCCTGCTCGGCACGCGGCTGATCCGCGAGCCGGAGCGGGAGGGACCGGCGCCGGCGCTCGACTGGGTCGGCAGCGTGCTCTCCGCCGCCGGCCTGGCCCTGGTCGTCTTCGGCGTCCTGCAGGCGAGCAACTGGGGCTGGCTGGCGCCGCGCAGCTCGCCGATCGAGCCCTTCGGCTTCTCGCTGACCCCGTTCGTGATCGCCGCCGGCGCGCTTGGTGCTGGCCGGGTTCGTCGCCTGGGAGCGCCGCCGCGAAGGGCTGGGGCAGGACCCGCTGGTCCACCTGCCGCTGCTGCGGATCCCGCCGCTGCGCGGCGGCGTCGCCATGTTCCTCGCCCAGAACCTGATCCTGATGGGCGTCTTCTTCACCATCCCGCTCTTCCTGCAGGTGGTCCAGGGCCTCGACGCGCTCGAAACCGGCGTGCGCATGCTGCCCGCCTCGGCCGGTCTCTTCTTCGCCGCGATCGCCGGCTCGGCGCTGGCCAAGCGCTTTGCCCCGCGGCCGCTGGTCCGCATCGGGCTGGCGATCGTCTTCGTCGCGATCCTGCTGCTGCTGGCGACGATCGAGCCCGAACTCGACAACGGCTCCTTCCTGATCGCGATGGGCGTGCTCGGGAGTCGGGATGGGGCTGATCGTCTCCCAGCTCGGCAACGTCGTCCAGTCGGCGGTCGGCGACGACGACCGCAGCGAGGCCGGCGGCCTGCAGAGCACCGCCCAGCAGCTCGGCTCCTCGCTCGGCACCGCGCTGCTCGGCGCGATCGTGATCACCGGCCTGATCGCCGCCTTCACCGCCAACGTCGCCGACGACGCGCGCATCTCCGCCGACGTCAGCAAGCAGCTCGAGGTGCAGCTGAGCGCCGGCGGCAGCTTCGTCGCCGCCGATGAGGTGCGGGCCGGGGCGGAGGCCGCCGGCCTCGACGTCGCCACCACCGAGGCGCTGGTCGAGAACTACGAAGACGCGCAGCTGAAAGCGCTGAAGACCGCCTTCCTCTTCGCCGCCTTCCTCACCCTGGCTTCCTTCTGGACGACCCGCCGCCTGCCCGAGCAGCGCTTCGACGAGCTGGAGTCGGGGCCGGACCCGCCCGGGCTCGACCCCGAGCCGGCTACGGTCTAAGGATGCTCGACCGCCGGGAAGACGATCGCACCCCGGACGAGCGCGCCGCCGCCGGCAAGGCGGCCCGCGATACGGCGCCGCGCTCGAGCCACGGCGAGTGGAAGCCGGCGAGCGACCGAGCCGACCCGGTCGAGATGCTCGAGCAGCAGGCCACCTCGCGGGTCGGCCAGCTGCGTGCCGCTGCGCTACGGGCGCATGCTGGTCTCTCCCTTCACCTTCTACCGCGGCGCCGCGGCGGTGATGGCGGCGGACCTAGCCGGCACTCCCGCCAGTGGCCTGACCGTGCAGCTCTGCGGCGACGCCCACCTCTCCAACTTCGGCGCCTTCGCCTCGCCCGACCGCGAGCTGGTCTTCGACGTCAACGACTTCGACGAGACCCTGCCCGGGCCGTGGGAGTGGGACGTGAAGAGACTTGCGGCGAGCTTCTCCGTGGCCGGCCGCGACCGTGGCTTTCAGGCTCGCGAGCGGCTCCGGATCGTCGCCGCGATGGCGGCGGAGTACCGCGCCGCGATGCGCCGCCTGGCCGCGCTCGGCAACCTCGAGGTCTGGTACACGAAGATCGACGTGCAGACGGTCGCCGAGCGCTGGGCCACCGCGGCGGGTGAGAAAGAGGTCAGGGCGTTCCGGCGCAACCTCGCCAAGACGCGCGCCAAGGACCGGATGCGCGCGCTCTCCAAGCTGACCCACGAAGTCGACGGGCAGCTGCGCATCGTCAGCGAACCGCCGCTGATCGTGCCGCTGCGCGAGCTGGTCGATGTCGATCCCGGCGAGGTCGAGACGCGGGTGCGGGAGATCCTCGCCGACTACCGCGAGACCCTGGCCGAGGACCGCCGCGTCCTGCTCGACAGCTACCGCTACGTCGACGCCGCGATGAAGGTCGTCGGCGTCGGCAGCGTCGGCACCCGCGCCTGGATCGTCTTGCTGCTGGGCCGTGACGACGGCGACCCGCTCTTCCTCCAGGTCAAGGAAGCCCAGCCCTCCGTGCTCGAGCCCTACGCCGAGCCGACTGTCTACGACCAGCAGGGCGAGCGCGTCGTCCACGGCCAGCGCCTGATCCAAGCCGCCAGCGACGTCCTGCTCGGCTGGGTCAGGGCAAAGGGCCTCGACGACAAGCAGCGCGACTTCTACGTGCGCCAGCTCTGGGACCAGAAGGGCTCCGCCCGCATCGAGAACATGGACCCCCGCGCCCTCACCGCCTACGCCCAGATCTGCGGCACCACCCTTGCCCACGCTCACGCCCGCAGCGGCGACCGCATCGCGATCGCCGGATATCTAGGCAAGAGCGACACCTTCGACAAAGCGATCGCGGCGTTCGCGGAGAGCTACGCCGACCAGAACGAGCGCGACTACGCGGCGCTGAAGGCAGCAGCGGCGGATGGCCGGGTCGAGGTCGCACAGGTTTCGTGAGCGTCGCGCCGGGCAACGAGGTCGCGGTCCGGCCCGCTGAATCCGGGATGGGTTGAGTAAGTGCACCTTTGGCTTCGAGACGGTCTGGGTCGGGAGGCAGCTCACCCATTGCCGGCGGGCGTCGAGCTGCACCTCGTCCCCAAAGACGGCCCGCTGCCGCCCGAGTTCTACGAGGCCGAGTTTCTCGTCCCGCCCTACGGCTCGCGCCGGGTTTTGGAGGCGCTGCCGAGGATGCGGCAGCTGCGCGTCATCCAGGCGAACTCATCGGGAGTGGAGTGGCTGTTGCCCCACGTGCCGGCCGGCGTCACCGTCTGCAACGCAAAGGGAACACGGGACATCGTCGTCTCCGAGTGGGTCATCGCGACGATCCTCGCGATGACCAAGGACCTCGCGCACTGGCAGCGCCAGCAGGAAGCGGGGGCTTGGCAACCGACCCTGCTCAATGAGTTGGCCGGCTCGCAGGCCCTCATCGTCGGCTACGGCTCGATCGGCCGTGCGGTCGAGGACCGCCTCACGCCCTTCGGCGTGTCCGTGGAGCGAATCGCGAGTCGCGCCAGGCCGGGCGTCCACGGCATCGATCGGTTGGCCGAGCGGCTGCCGCTGGCCGACGTCGTCATCTTGCTGCTGCCGTCGACGCCGGCCACCGACGGCATCTTCGACAAGGCCACGCTCGAGCGGATGAAGCCCGGCGCCCTGCTGGTCAATGCTGGCCGCGGAACGGCCGTCGACACTGAGGCCCTTGTCGGTGCGGTGGGGCAAGGGAGAATCCGCGCCGCGCTCGACGTTACGGATCCAGAGCCGCTCCCCCGGGACCACCCTCTGTGGAACCTTCCCGGAGTCCTGCTCACGCCTCACCTCGCCGGCGACAGCGAGGCCGCCGAGCGGCGCGTCTACCGCCTCGTCGGCGAACAGGTGGCGCGCTATGTGCGAGGCGAGCCGCTGGCCAACGTGGTTAGAGCGTGAATGGCCCGTAACGCAGAAACCCCCGATTTCCGGTGAGGACCATGCTGCAGGACGCCGGAGCCTGCTTCATCCGCCCCTGCTGAACCGGACGACCCGCTGCCCCTTGGCGGTGCAGCGATAGTTCGCCCCGTCGCCGTAGTTGCCGACGGTCTTGCAAAGGAAGCCGAGAGCTTCTTGGGTTGAGCCGCCCCCCTCCGCGATCGCTGAGCTGTAGGCCCGAACGACTTGCTTGGCCTTGTGGCACCCGACTCGCTTCGCCCTGATGTCCCAGCTGGTCAGGGTCGGGATATCGCCACACTTCTGAAAATCGGTACGCGAAGGTGCCGCAGCAGCGGTCGCTGCGATCACGAGCATGAGGACGGCAGTCGACACCAGGCAAGCCAAGATGCTCGCCCACCGCCTATTCGGAGTCACCACCGCTCGCATCCGCGCCCCATTCTCATCGACCGGTCAGGTCGATGCAAGCTATGCGGCCGAGGGGAGCCAATCACCTAGCCTTGTCCGCTCATGTAGCTGCTATGACTATTCATGACGCCACATCAGCCTGAGAGCTCGCTCGGGCGGCTGAGCGGGTTGGCTTGGGCCTCTCCGGACTGGACTGCTCATCAATTGGTTGATTGCCGAGTAGAGCTAAGAATCAAGGTATGCGTGCAAAGTGGCGAAACGAGGGTAGATCCATCGGCATATAAAGCCGTGCATGCCCGGTCTGGTCTTGCCTTTGAGTCTCGAAACGCCTAGGCTTTCGCGGTGGTTACAAGGTGGTAGTCAATGACTAGACAAAGAAAAGAAGACATCAGAATCGGTTTCTTTCAGAAGCATCGGCGAGATCCGGGCTTCTCATCTGTCTGC
This sequence comes from uncultured Solirubrobacterales bacterium, assembly GCA_963702065.1. GTDB lineage: Bacteria > Actinomycetota > Thermoleophilia > Solirubrobacterales > 70-9 > VRUE01. The sequence goes on along the minus strand of OY969705.1, from coordinate 1,520,992 downwards.
GTGCGCGAGCAGCCAGCAGGCGAGGTCTACATCGATGTCGAGGTAACCGAGAAGCTCTCTTTGGAGAGATTTTTCGAGGGCATCCCAGTGCGAATGACCTTGACGACCCCCTTTGTTAACGCAGTCCTCCCGATTTCTGAGCGGCCCTAACTCCTGAGAAGAGCGCCGTTGAAGGTGGCGCCTGGCGCCTGTATCTACCCGGGGGGCCTGGGTGAGAACGGCAGTTTCCACGATGCTGGCACGCTTGGCTTGGGCGTTCTCGGGCCCAGCGGCGAGCCACTCGCATTGACCGCTGCGCACGTGGTCGGCAGCTTGTCGGCCGCTCATGGAGACGTCCCGACGGAGGTTCTATTGACTCGCGGGGTAGCGCCGGGGTCAGGGGACCCCCGACTTGGCTTTGTTCGCACGAGCCATCCTCCTGAGCCCTGCGAGGACATCGAGATCGACGCAAGCCTTATTGAGCTTGAGCAGGACGTCGAGGCTGGCCACATTCTGAGAGAGAATCAGACTTCGGCCCGGCCGCTCGATCTAGGCGAGCTTTCTGAAGAGATAGTCGTCCATAAGCGAGGCATGACGAACCCTCACCTCACCTCGGGGGTGCTGGATCCCGATGTGCGATCCCTGGTAATCCCCATGGCAGACACCGGACATCATCGGGAATATGTCCGCGGGTACTACGTCTACGGCACCGACGAGACTCCCTTCGCCAAGCCGGGGGACTCAGGAGCGATCGTGGTGGACGACGACGACTGCATCGTGGGAATGATCGTGGCCGTGAAACTGTCTTCTCCCGCCTCGTGGACCCCCGAGCCGGATGATCCAGCATTCGTTGTGTCGATGACGGACATTCTCGCGGCCTTGGATTTCCAGCCTCCCTGGTGCAGACCGGGCATGCACCGAGCGTTAGGGGCTCTCCCGGAGCCTTGCAAAACGACGTCTGATTAAGCGTGCTTGCCGACTGGGTTGCGGCACCGAGTCCCTGACTCTAAAAACTCGAAAACCCCCGACTTGCGGGGGCTTTCTCATGCGGCTGAATGGAGTCGAACCATCACGCCCCGTAAGGGGCACAAGGCCCTCAACCTTGCGCGTCTACCAGTTCCGCCACAGCCGCTCGAGGGGCGACGATTCTAGATGTTTGGGGATTCCGGGGCTTTTGGTTGCGGGCATCCGGGCGGGGCGGTACAGTTGCGAACAAGTGTTCGAGCGATTTGATACCCGGCGAGTTGGGAGGGGAGTTAGGCGTGGAGCTGGATCTGACCAAGCGGCAGAAAGAGATCTTCGACTTCATCCGCCGCTATGCGGCAAAGACGGGCTACCCCCCGACGGTGCGGGAGATCGGCAAAGCCGTCGGCCTGCACTCGTCCTCGACCGTGCACGCGCACCTCGCCAACCTGGAGAAAATCGGCCTGCTCAAACGCGATCCCTCGAAGCCGCGGGCGATCGAGCTGCTCTTCGACAAGGCGAAGAAGACGATCATGCCGGGCAACGGTCTGCCGCTGGTCGGCCAGGTCGCCGCCGGCGAGCCGATCGTCGCCGAAGAGAACGTCGAGGAGTACATCGAAGTGCCCGACGTGATCGGCGGCGAGGACGGCGACTACATCCTCAACGTGCGCGGCGAGTCGATGATCGACGCCGGCATCTTCGAGGACGACTACGTCGTCGTGCGCCCGGCAGACGACGCGGCCAACGGCGAGATCGTCGTCGCCCTGATCGGCGACGAGGCGACGGTCAAGCGCTTCTTCCGCGAAACGGACCACATCCGCCTGCAGCCCGAGAACGAGGACGATGGAGCCGATCCGGACCACCGAGGCCACCGTTCTCGGCAAGGTAGTCGGCGTTTTCCGCAAGGTTTAAGCGTCTTCGGCCAGCGGCCGGACTCGATCAGCTTCTTGTAGCGGCGCTGCTTGCGGCGGGCGTCGCGCATCACCCAGGGCAGCAGGCGCAGGGTGAGGCGGGGGAAGAGGTCGAAGAGGCGCAGCAGGGGGCCGCGCCAGCGGGGCAGGATGAGGATCGGGCGCGGGCGTTCGGTCAGCTTGCCGACCTCCGTCGCGACCTCGCTCCGACGTCAGCAGGTGGCCGGAGAAGGAGCCCGGCGGCATCGGGGTCGTCGAGCTTGTCCTCGAGCATCGGCGTCCAGATGCCGTCGGGGCAGACGGCCGAGAGCTCGACCCCCTTGATGCCGGCGCGGCGCAGGTCGAAGAGGGTGCCGAGGGTGAAGGCCATCGCCGCGTGCTTGCTCGCCGAGTAGTTGACCTCGCCCGGCGCGGCGACGATGCCGGCCAGCGAGATCACGTTGATCACGTGACCGCGACCGGCGGCGATCATCGGCTCCAGGGCGGCGACGGTGCCGTTCATCGTTCCCAGCGCGTTGACCTCGAGCATCGTCCGCCGCGTCGCCTCGTCCTGCTCCCAGGAGAGGCCGGTGACGAGCACGCCGGCGTTGTTGACCCAGACGTCGAGCGTGCCGCCCCGCGTCGCGGCTTCGGCGGCAAGCGCCCGGCAGGCCGCCTCGTCGCGGACGTCGAGCGCCGCCGATCGCGCCCCGGTGCCGATCTCGGCGGCCGTACGGGCGGCGGCGTCCGGGTCGAGGTCGGTGACGTGGACGAGGAAGCCGCGTCCTGCCCAGCTCGAGGGCGATCGCGCGGCCGAGGCCACCGCCTGCTCCGGTGACGACGGCTACCGGCATCGGTGGTCAGGTTATTCGATGCATTTGCCTCAAGCCCCGCTGCGCCGCGCTACCATCGCTGGGCGGGCCGAGCGACTGCGGGGGGAGAGAAAACCCCTCGAGGAAAGTCCGGACACCAGAGGGCAAGGCGGTGGGTAACGCCCACCCGGGGAAACCCGCGGGACAGTGCCACAGAAATACACGGCCGATGGCGCGACCACACGTGAGTCGCGAACAGGCAAAGGTGAAATGGTGCGGTAAGAGCGCACCGGCGTCGCGGTGACGCGGCGGCCAGGCAAACCCCGCCCGGTGCAAGGCCAAGCAGGACCGTCGACCCTGCCCGGCGAGGTCCAGGTAGGCCGCAGGCCGCTTCGGCGGCCCCCGGGGCTCCGGTCCCGGTGAGACAGATAGTCGCTCACGACAGGATCCGGCTTACAGGCCCGCTAACGAAAAGGCCCCCGAAAGGGGGCCTTTTCCATGCCTGCAAGGTTTCTGTCTTAGCGTTTGCTAACCTGCCGCCAACTTCCGCTGAATCTTCGCCTACATATCGCGGAGAGCGGGGGACCCAATTGTTGGGGCGAATCGTCGGCATCTGCCGCGTAGCGCAGCTCTTTCAGCGCGAGCCCGTCAGCTAACCCCGTAAGCGTCGTAAAGAGCTATGAAGACAGGCAGAAACCGCCACGGGCGGAAAGATCAATCAAGGCAAGGGCACGCTGCGCGTGCGCACCTCGGCCGACGGCTGCGCCGAATCTCCCTGGCGACGGCGCTGCTCTCCCTGGCTCTGGCGCCCCTGGCCGCCGAGGCGCAGACCGGCGGCGCCGGCGCCGGCCCCCGAAGGCACCACCCCGGGCGGCGCGAGCCTCGTCTTCAGCAGCCCGATGCGCTCGGCCGGCGCCACCTGGTACGGACCCGGCCTCTACGGCAACGACACCGCCTGCGGCGCAGACCCTGCGGCCGGGGACGATCGGCGTCGCCCACCGCACGCTGCCCTGCGGGACGACGGTCAAGTTCGTCTACCACGGCCACTCCCTGGTCACGCGGGTGATCGACCGCGGCCCCTACACGCCCGGCAACGACTTCGACCTCACCAACGGCGCCCGCCTCGCGCTCGACTTCGAAGGGGTCGGGCAGGTCCGCTACGCGGTCGCCGTCGGTCCCCGCCGACTAGCGCGAGCGTAAGCAGGATTTCCGCTCTGATGGTTAATCTGCCCCGGAACGGGCAGGTTTCCAACGAGAGGAGCATGGGCATGTCGAGGTCTTCGCAAGCAGCTGTCAACGCCGGGCTCGGCTGGAGTCGCGGTCGCCTGGCGCTGGTCATCGGGCTGGCGGGCTGCCTCGCGCTCCTCGTCGCGCTGGCGGCGAACGCCGGCGCCGCGACCACGTCGAAGACGACGGTCGTCCTCGGCAACACCGCGACGATGCCGGACCCTCCTGCCCCGAGTCGCCCTGCCAGGCGATCGGCAGCGTCACCGGCTTCCAGGTCAGCACCAGCCAGGGCTCGCTGCCCTTCCGCGTGCGCAAGGACGGCAAGATCAAGTCCTGGACCCTGACCCTCTCGCAGCCGACCAGCAGCCAGCGCTCCTTCTTCAACGGCTTCTTCGGCACCCCGCCCGAGGCGCGCCTGGCGATCCTGCGCCGCGTCGCCGGCACCAACCCGCCCCGCTACAACCTGCGCGCCCAGGGCTCGATCCACGTGCTCAGCCCCTACCTGGGCCAGACGGTCAAATTCGGCGCCTCGCTGCGGGTCAAGAAGGACGACATCGTCGGCCTCACCGTGCCGACCTGGGCCCCAGCCTTCGCCCAGGGCCTGCCCTCGAACAACGCCTGGCGCGCCAGCCGCGAACCCGGCAAATGCATCAACTCCACCGACGTCCGCCAGGGCGAACCGCAGCAGAAGGTCGGCACCCGCGCCACCTACGGCTGCCGCTACGCACGGCCCGGCTGCTCTACACGGTCACCGTCGTCGAGGACTAGCCAAGCGCGCGGGAGGGGCCGGACCCTCCTCCCAAAACGCGCGGCCTGGCGCCGCTCTTGAGTGTTTTGGGAGGAGGTATCCGGCCCCTCAGCTCATGGCCTAGAGCTTGAAGGAGCGGGGCGCCTGCCCGTCCTCAAAACACTCAAGCGCGGCTCCTGCCGAGCGTTTTGAGGAGGGCGTCGCCCCCTAACCGCTTCTACGCGACTGAGGGGAGAACCCGGGGACCGCTCTGGTCTTTCGGCAGCTCAGCCGCGCCCGGCGATCAGGCTCTGGAACTCGTTCAGGACCAGGTGCGCGACCGCCTCGAGCAGCTCCTCGTCGGTCCAGCCGATCTCACGCGCCTCCTCGTGGAGGTGGAGCGGGGGGTGGCCGTTGGCCTCGAGCGCTCCGTGCAGGTACTCGAGCAGCGCCGCCTCCTTGGGGTCGGTCGAGTTGAAGCTGCGGGCTCGCGAGACCTCGTCGAGGCCGAGGCCGGCGCTGCGCGCCGACTTGGCGTGCTGGGCGATGCTGTAGTTGTCCTCGCGGTACTCGGCGACCGCCAGGGCGATCCGCTCGCGGGTCGCGCGCGGCAGGACGCCGCCGCGAAGCTCCGAGCGCATCCGCGTGTAGGCGCGCAGCACGGCGGGGGCGCCGGCGAGCACGCCGACGAACTTGGTCACCGCGCCACCCGTGGCCTGGATCGTTTTGATCAGGGGGGCGCTCTCGTCAGGTGCCGTCAACTCGTCGTGGATCTGGAACCTGCTCACGTCTGTTTTAACTGTCACTTGCATCCGCCTCCGGCTCTGATTGGGGGAATTCCGCTTTACAGAGCCTTTAATTGGCCTTTACTTTACTTTCAGCCGTTTACTTACGTCTCGGTAAGTTATACCTGCTTTTCGGTCGTCCTGCAAGCCGCCCTGAAAGCAATCGCTCTCTACCCGAATACGAGCGCTTCTACCCATACCGGTTCACTGCCCGACGCGCGAGCGGTTCACCTTCGCCTATCGTTGCGCGCTCCGAAGCGGACAAGCGCGAGCCCAGGAGGCCCGAACATGGCAGACCAACCCAAGAGTGCCGCTGACGTCGCCCAGATCGTCAAGGAAAGCGACGTCCGCTTCGTCCGCCTCTGGTTCACCGACGTGCTCGGGCCAGCTGAAGAGCTTCTCGATCAACGCCGCCGAGCTCGAGGACGCCTTCGACGGCGGCATGGGCTTCGACGGCTCCTCGATCACCGGCTTCAACCCGATCGAGGAGTCGGACATGATCGCGATGCCCGATCCCTCGACCTTCGCCCTGATCCCCTGGCGGCCGGAGGGCGAGAACGCCGTCGCGCGGATGTTCTGCGACGTCCAGGTGCCCGGCGGCGAACCCTACGAGGGCGATCCGCGCTGGATCATGAAGCGGGCCCTCAAACGGGCCGAGGAGATGGGCTTCGACGCCTTCAACATCGGCCCCGAGCTCGAGTTCTTCTACTTCCGCTCGGCCAAGCCCGAGGGCGGCGTGCCGGAAGTGCTCGACGAGGGCGGCTACTTCGACCTGACCACGCTCGACGCCGGCTCCGACGTGCGCCGCGACACCGTCCTGGCCCTGGAGAAGATGGGCATCCACGTCGAGTACACCCACCACGAGGTCGGCCCCTCCCAGCACGAGGTCGACATGCGCTACAAGGACGCGCTGGCGATGGCCGACGACTGCATGACCTACCGCATCGTCGTCAAGGAGTACGCGATGAAGTACGGCTGGCACGCGACCTTCATGCCGAAGCCGCTCTTCGGCGAGAACGGCTCCGGCATGCACGTCCACCAGTCGCTGACCAAAGACGGCAAGAACGCCTTCTTCGACGCCGACGACCAGTACTTCCTCTCGCCGACGGCGAAGGCCTTCATCGCCGGCCAGCTCAAGCACGCGCGCGAGATCTCACCGCTCTTCGCCCAGTGGGTCAACTCCTACAAGCGGCTCGTCCCCGGCTACGAGGCGCCGGTCTACCTCGCCTGGTCGCGCCGCAACCGCTCGGCCCTGATCCGGGTGCCGCTCTACCACCCCGGCAAGGAGAGCGCGACCCGGGCCGAGCTGCGCTGCCCCGACCCCGCCTGCAACCCCTACCTCTGCTTCGCCGGCATGCTGCAGGCGGGCCTGGAAGGGATCGAGAAGGGCTACGAGCTGCCCGAGCCGATGGAGCAGAACCTCTACCACCTCTCGCCCGAGGAGCTCTCCCACCAGGGGATCGAGCAGCTGCCGGCGACGCTGGGCGAGGCGATCGAGGTCGCCGCCGACTCCGAGCTGGTGCTGCGCACGCTGGGCGAGCACACCTTCCGCCGCTTCGTCGAGATCAAGCGGCAGGAGTGGGACGACTACCGCGTCCAGGTCACCCCGTTCGAGATCGAACAGTTCCTGCCGGTTCTCTAGGCCGGCGCGCCGCCTCTGCCGCGCGATAGCGCCGAGGGCCACCAGAACTTGTCGCCGAGGTCGAGGGCGAGCGCGGGGACGAGGACGCTGCGGACCAGGAAGGTGTCGAGCAGGACGCCGAAGGCGACGACGAAGCCGAGCTCGGTGAGGAAGGTGAGGGGGAGGACGGCGAGCACCGAGAAGGTGCCGGCGAGGACGATGCCGGCGCTGGTGATGACCGCGCCGGTGACGGCGAGGGCGCGCAGGATGCCCTGCTTCGGAGCCGTGCTTGATCGTCTCCTCGCGGGCGCGGGCGATCAGGAAGATGTTGTAGTCGACCCCCAGGGCGACCAGGAAGACGAAGGCGAAGAGCGGCAGCGAGGGGTCGGAGCCGGGGAAGCCGAAGATGACGTCGAAGACGAAGTAGCCGACGCCGAGCGCGGCCAGGAAGCTGAGGATCACGGTGCCGATCAGGACCAGCGGCGCGACCACGGCGCGCAGCAGGCCGATCAGGATCAGGAAGACGACGAGCAGGATGATCGGCGGGATCACGATCGAGTCCCAGCCGGCCGCGTCGCGGACGTCGAATTCGACCGCGGTCGGTCCGCCGACCAGGGCCTCCGGTGTCGACGCTCATGGGCCGCCTCGCGGATCGGTTCGACCAGGTCGAAGGCCTCGGTCGAGTAGGGGTTGGGTTCGAGCGTCGCCTGGACCAGGGTCCCTCGGCGCCCCCTCGGCGACCGGCTGGGAGACCGCCTCGACGCCGTCGACCCTTCCACTGCGGCACGCACGGGCTCGCACTTCGGCCGCGGTTGCGGCACGACGATGTCGGTGAGCGCGGTCGTCCCCGCGGGGAAGCTCTTGTCGAGCAGGTGCTGGCCTTCGACCGATTCGACTTCGGTGCGGTAGGTGTCTTCGCTGGTCAGGTCGGTCGAGAAGAAGGCGAAGCCGCGCGCAGAGGACGAGCAGCACGGCGATCGAGCCGAGCGACGACGCGGCGCGGCGAGATCGCGATGCGATTGCCGAGCCTCGCCCAGAAGCCGTGGGTGGCGTCGGCCGCGTGCTCGAGCCTGTGCCGGCGCATCTCGTAGGGGGTGAAGATGGCCCGGTCGAGCGGGCCGACGATCAGCGAAGGGATGCGGCGGCCGCTGAGGATGCGCAGCAGCCAGTTGAGCAGGACCAGGGGCAAGCAGGACCAGGCGACAGCAGGCAGGCGAGGATGACCCTGGACGATCGCGCCGAAGCCGCCAGCCTTCGACGATCTTCGCCCGTGCCCGCTCGGACACGCTCGTCGGCCCTGGGTGCGGTCTCCGGCGTGTGCGGGACGAAGGGCCAGAAGGCGCGGCGGCCGAAGATCGTCAGCAGCGCCGGCAGCAGGGTCAGCATCGAGAGCGCGGCGCAGGCGATGCCCATCGCCGCGATCGGGCCGAGGCCGGCGGTGCCGTTGACCTTGGCCAGCGTCAGGCAGAAGCAGGGCCGCGATCACGGTCGCCGCCGAGGCGAAGATCGCCGGGCCGGCCGAGGCGAGCGCCGTCCGCATCGCCTCGTGCTTGTCGACGGTGTGGTGCAGCTCCTCGCGGTAGCGGGAGACGAGCAGCAGCGCGTAGTCGGTGCCGGCGCCGAGCACGAGGACCGACATGATCGAGCTCGACTGGCCGTTGACCGTCACGCCCGAGCTCGGTCAGCCCGTAGCCGAGCGAGCGCGAGAGCGTCTCCGCGAACAGACCACCGCCGATCAGCGGGATCAGGAAGAACATCGGCGAGCGGTAGATCACGATCAGCAGGAAGATCACCAGGCTGAGCGCGGCCAGCAGCAGCGTGCCGTTGATGCCTTCGAAGACTTCGATCGCGTCGGCCGAGAAGCCGGCGCCGCCGGTGATCTTGGCTTCCAGACCGCCGCTCGTTCGTCGGAGATCTGGTCGCGCCAGTACTTGACCGGGTCGACGATCCGTTCGCCCTCGCCGTTGCCCTTGATGTAGGCGGTGACGATCGCCGCCTTGCCGTCCGGCGAGCAGATCGGGCCGACGAAGGGGGCGTAGTCGGCGGGCTGGCCCGGGACCGTGCTGGTCGGCGTCCCGCAGCCCTGGGTGGCAGGCCCTTGGGCGGCGAGTCAGGGGCCTTGTCCTGGGTTCGGGCTTGCCACCGCCGGCGGCTGCCGTGGCGCCGTCGGGGATCACGCCCGGGAAGCGCTTTGTCGGTCATCTTGCCGACGTCTGCGTCGATCGTCTGCTGGTCGGCGGCGGTGAGGCCGGAGTCGCGCCGGTAGACGATCACGGCGGGGGCGATTTCGCCTTTCTGCAGGGACTCGGTGGCCTTCAGGGCGCGCGGTCGATTCGGCGCTGCCGGGCAGGTAGGAGGTCGCCTCGTTGCTTTCGGCGTCTTCGAACTTGTCCGGCAGGTTGGCCGGGCCGGCGGCGATGAAGATCGCCGCGAACCAGATCGCGAAGACGATCCACTTCGAGCGGCGACCGGCGGCGAAGGTGAAGAGGGAGCCTCGCACTGGTCCTGCATCTCTATCAGAGCAGGGCGCTGAGTGAGACGGCAGTCGGTGACCGGCTGCTTGCAGGTGAAGCTCTCGCAGACGTAGGCGGCGGGCTGGCCGTCGACCGTCGGGCGGTCCGCGAGCAGCTCGCGGCGTCTCGCTGCCCTCGGGACCGCCGGCGAGGACCAGGTGGGGGCGGAAGGTCGGCGCGGACCGTCGCCGGCAAGCTCGGCGAGGTCGTCGCCGATCAGCGCCACCTCCTTGGTCGGGGAGAGGTGGAAGTCGATCGCCCTGAGCAGGTGGGCGAAGGCCTCGGGGTGCTGGCTGGCCGGGTCGGCGAAGAGGCGGAAGACGCCCTCGGCCGCGCTGCTCGTAGCTGCGCTCGCCGGTCAGGGCGGCGAGGCGGAGCAGGCCGAAGGCGGCGGCCGAGTTGCCGGAGGGGATCGGGTGGTCGCCGATCTCCTTGCGGCGGGCGATCAGCGATTCGTGGTCGTCGGAGGTGGAGAAGAAGCCGCCGCGCTCGGCGTCGGCGAAGCGGGCGAGCATGGTCGTCGGCGAGGTCGCGGGCGCGCTCGAACCAGCGGTCTCGAAGCTCGCTTCGTAGAGGGTGAGCAGCGCCTCGAGCAGGAAGGCGTGGTCCTCGAGGTAGGCGTTGAGGTGGGCGTGGCCGTCCTTGTAGGTGCGCAGCAGGTTGGCCGTCGGCGTCGCGCAGCTCGCTCCAGACGAAGTCCGCGCAGGCGCGGGCGGCGTCGAGGTAGTCCTCGCGCTCGAGCACGGCGCCGGCCTCGGCCAGGGCGGCGATCATCAGCGCGTTCCAGGCGGTGAGGCGCTTGTCGTCGAGCCCTGGCCAGACGCGCTTGGCGCGAGCCTCGTAGAGGGCGCGGCGCATCTCGGCGAGTCCCTCCGGCTCGGCCGCGTCGGCACCTCCGGCGAGGTGCAGGATGTTCCGCCCCTCGAAGTTCCCGCCCTCGCTGACCCCGTAGAACTGCATCAACTTCTCCACCTGCTGGGCGGAGAAGTTGATGCAGTTCGCGTCGTCGCGCGGCGATCGCCGAGGACCGCCCGGATCTCCTCGGGCGTCCAGACGTAGAAGCGGCCCTCCTCGCCCTCGGAGTCGGCGTCGAGGGCCGAGTAGAAGCCGCCCTCGGGGCCGCGCATCTCGCGCAGCGCCCAGTCGAGCGTCTCTTCGCAGATCCGCCGGTAGCGCTCGTGGCCGAGCTGCCTGCCAGCCGTGCAGGTAGGCGCGGGCGAGCAGGGCGTTGTCGTAGAGCATCTTCTCGAAGTGGGGGACGAGCCAGGCGGCGTCGACCGAGTAGCGGGCGAAGCCGCCGCCGAGCTGGTCGTAGATGCCGCCGGCCAGCATCGCGTCGAGGGTCAGCTCCGGGATCTCCCGCTCGCCGCGGGCGAGCAGCAGCTCGAGCGCCGAGGCGGGCGGGAACTTGGGCGCGCCGCCGAAGCCGCCGCGTGCCCGGTCGGCGGCGGCTTGCAGGCGTTCGATCGCCTCCTCCAGCATCGCCGCCTCGGGCGGCTCGCCGGCCGGCTCGATCGGCCGATCGCGCCGAGGCGGGCGCGCATCTCGCGGCGCCCGCTGCTCGATCTCGTCGCGTTTGCGCTCGAAGGCGTCGACGACCGCTTCCATCACCATGCGGAAGCTCGGCATCCCGCGGCCCTCGTCAGGCGGGAAGTAGGTGCCGCCGTAGAAGGGCACGCCCTCGGGGTCGAGGAAGACGGTCATCGGCCAGCCGCCCTGTCCGCTGATCGCCTGCACCGCCTCCATGTAGAGGGCGTCGACGTCGGGGCGCTCCTCGCGGTCGACCTTGACGTTGACGAAGTGCTCGTTCATGTAGGCGGCCGTCTCGGCGTCCTCGAAGGACTCGTGCGCCATCACGTGGCACCAGTGGCAGGCCGAGTAGCCGACCGAGAGCAGGATCGGGCGATCCTCGCTCGCGCGCCCGCGCCAGCGCCTCCTCGCCCCACGGGTACCAGTCGACCGGGTTCTCACGGTGCTGGAGCAGGTAGGGGCTGGTCTCCTGCTGCCAAGCGGTTGGCCATGGGCCCACACTACCCGCGTGCCGCGGCCTGATCTTGGACATGGCCTTTGACTATTGGCATTACTGCGTAGATGAAATTCGTATCCATTATTGGGGTCCATGCCTGGGCCCCGATCCGAACCGCCGCGGAAAGTTCTACCTTCCTTGAGTTGACCCGCGAAAAGCTCCCAATCCAAAGCGATCCGGCGATCGATTCGGTGCTCGCCAAGCTCGATCCCGAGGACCGCGAGATCATCTCCGGGGCGCTTGCGCAGGCCGAGAAGACCGAGGCCGAGCTGCGCTACCTCGCCGATCACGACTCGCTCACCGGCCTGCTCGACCGCCGTCGCTTCCGCGCCGAGCTCGACCAGTACGTCTCCTTCAGCGCCCGCTACGGCGGCCAGGGCGCGGTGATGATCATCGACATCGACGGCCTCAAGGCGATCAACGACTCGCTCGGTCACCACGCCGGCGACAACCTGATCCGCCACGTCGCCGCGATCATGCGCGAGCGGGTGCGCGACCACCGACATCGTCGCCCGACTCTCCGGCGACGAGTTCGCGGTGCTGATGCCGCAGACCGACACCGCCGGCGCCCTGCAGCTGGGCGAGGACCTGCGCGCCCAGGTCGCCGAGAACGCCGCCGCCGGGCTCGATCTGGAGGAGGCGACGATCAGCGTCGGCATCACGATGTTCGGCGGCGAGCGCGGGGTCGGCGCCGAGGCGGTCCTGGTTGCCGCCGACCAGGCGATGTACCGGGCCAAGGAGGACGGCCGCAACCAGATCGCCCTCTTCCAGGACCCGACCGAGCCGCGGCAGCGGGCAGCACCGCCGGCAGACGACCAGTGCCCGGATCCGCGACGCGCTCACCCAGGACCGGCTCAGCCTGCACACCCAGCCGATCCGCAGCCTCGCCTCGGGCGGGATCGAGCGCTACGAGCTGCTGCTGCGGATGACCGGCGAGAACGGCGAGCTGCTGCCGGCCGCCTCCTTCATCGAGGCTGCCGAGCGCTCCGGCATGGTGCAGGAGCTCGACCGCTGGGTCGTCGCCCAGGCACTCGAGCTGCTCGCCCAGCGCGAGCGGGACGGCGGCCCGGTCTCGCTCCACGTCAACCTCTCCGGCGCCTCGGTCGCCGACCTCTCGGTGCTCGAATTCATCGAGCGCCGACTCGACGAAGGCGAGGCCGATCCGGCGCGCTGCACCTTCGAGATCACCGAGACGGCGCCGGGTCGACGACTACGAAGCCGCGGCCGGCTTCGCCGACCGCCTCACCGAGTTCGGCTGCCAGGTCGCGATCGACGACTACGGCGCCGGCTTCGGCCCCTTCCACTACCTGAAGAGCATCCCCTTCGACCTGATCAAGATCGACGGCTCCTTCATCCGCGACATGCCCAACAGCGACGCCGACCAGCTGACCGTCCAGGCGATCGTCGCAGATCGCCCGCGGGCTCGGCAAGACGACGATCGCCGAGTACGTCCAGGACGACGTCACGACGCGGATGCTGCGCGAATACGGCGTCGACATGGCCCAGGGCTACCACCTCGGCCGCCCGGTCGACGTCGCCGAGGCGCTCTAGCCCGAGGTCGTCTAGCGCGCGACGCGGTGTCGAGGTCGCGCTAGCCGCGGCGCGACCGCAGGCGCCGAGGCGCGTCTTCAGGTTGAGCGCGGCGGTCATCGCCCGCTCGGCGGCCGAGCCGGCGCGGCGGCAGGGCGCCGAGCTGGCGAGCCATTTCGGCGCCGTTCATGTAGGCGTCGTTGCGCTGGATGCGGCCGTCGCGGACGGTGAGCACGTCGCAGCCCTCGATCGTCGACGCTGGCGCCGTTGGGGTCGAGCCCTTCGAAGCGGCGCCGAGCCGTTGAAGGTGCCGGTGGCGCGCCAGCGCACGGCCGCCTTTCTCGCCGTCGGCGACGATCTCGACGATCTCCAGCTCGAAGTCGGGGAAGGCGCGCGAAGAGGTCGCCGAACCAGGCCCGGTAGGTGCCCGGGCACGCGCAGCTCGACCAGGCCGTCGATCTCGCCGGCGCCGCCCGGCTCGTAGAAGCGCGGTCATCGCGTCGAGGTCGCGCTGCCGACCGCTTCGAAGTAGGCGCGGGCGACGGTCGCCGCGTCGGTCGACTCGCTGTTGATCGCCTCCATCGGCTCAGGTTACCCCTCCCGCAGCTGCGCCCGCTTGATCTTGCCGCTGCTCGTCTTCGGCAGCTCGGCGGCGAACTCGACGATGCGGGGGAACTTGTAGGGGGCGGTCTCGCGCTTGCAGTGCTCCTGCAGCTCGCGGGCCAGCTCCTCGCTCGGCTCGCGATCGTTGGGCACGACGATCGCCCGCACGACGGCGCCGCGCTCGGGGTCCGGCGCGGCGACCGCCGCCGCTTCGGCGACGGCCGGGTGCGAGAGCAGCGCCGACTCCACCTCGAAGGGGCCGATCCGGTAGCCGGAGGAGAGGATGATGTCGTCGTCGCGGCCCTCGAAGTAGAGGTAGCCGTCCTCGTCTTCGCGGACCAGGTCGCCGGTCGGCCACCACTCGCCCTCGAAGCGCTCGCCGTCGAGGTAGCGCGAGAAGAAGGTGGGGGAGGAGGCGGCGCGCAGCTGCAGTTCGCCCTCGACGAGTCCGGCGTCTCGCATGCGCCGGGCAGCGGCTTGCCCATCGAGCCCTCGCGGACCGGCTACGCCGACGTGGTTGCCGCTGATGTGGCCGGTCTCGGTCTGGCCGTAGCCGTCGGCGGGCTCGAGCCCGGTCGCCGCGCGCCAGGCGGCGATCGTCTCCGCCTCCAGCGGCTCGCCGGCCGAGACCATGCGGCGCAGGGTGGGGAGGGGGCGCAGGGCGGTGCGCTTGGCGATCATCCGGTACTCGGTCGGCGCCTGGCAGAGCACGTTGACGCCGAGCGCCTCGGCGAAGTCGAGCCGCTCGGCCGGGTCGAAGCGCCCGTCGTGGATCACCGCCGCCGCGCCGGTCAGCCAGGGCGCGAGGAAGACGTTGCGGGCCGACTTCGACCAGCCGGTCGCGGTCGTGCACCAGGCCAGCTCGCCCTTGCGCGCCCCGAACCAGTGCTCGGCCTGCCCCTGCTGGCCGAGCAGGTAGCGGTAGGCGTGCACCACTCCCCGCGGCTCACCCGTCGTGCCGGAGGTGAAGACGATCAACGCCGGATCCTCGGCGTCCATCTCTTCGACCGGCGCCGGCGTCTCCTGCGGCAGATCCTCGTCGAGCGCCGCCGCGACCTCATCCATGGTCATCGTCGCCACCCCGTCCGGCAGCTCGGCCAGCAGCGCGTCCTCGCCGACGCAGAGCCTCGGCTCAGCGGCGGCCACCCGCAGCGCCAGATCCTGTCGTCGCAACATCGTGCTGCAGGGCAGTGCCACCGCCCCCATCCGCCAGCAGGCCAGCAGCGAGAGCACCCACTCGATCCGATTCCCGACCAGCGTCATCACCACGTCTCCCGCGCTTTACCCCACGAGCGGCGAACGCGCCGGAGAGCCCCGCCGAGCAAGCGATCAGTTCCCCGAAATACCAGTCCCGCCGATTTCCCTTTCCATCGACGGCGACGATCCCAAGCCGCGAGGCGGGGGATCGCTCCATCACGTCCTCGATGAAGTTCACGGGCGGGGGATCTCCATGGCCGAAACGGACTTATAGAGAAATGGAGGAAGCCCGGGTCTACGATTGCCTATACTCATAAGTATAATACTTAGAGGTATGCAGATGCTGGCTCTCCTGATTTGGACGTATATTTCGCGGTATAATACCTATAGGTATAAAGGTGTTTAATTGACAAATCCCTTCAGCTTTGGGGCCCTCGCGCTCGACGAGTCTTTTGCCGATCGGCAAGCCGAGCTTGCCGAGCTAACCAGCGACATCCGCAACGGCCAGGACGTCGTCGTCTTTGCCCCTCGGCGCTGCGGCAAGTCCTCGCTGGTTTGGCGCGCCGCCCACGTCCTCGCCGGGGAGCAGGTGCTGGTGGCGCAGATCGACTTGATGACCACGCCGACCAAGGAGGGCCTGGCCGCGGCGCTGGCGAAGTCGATCTACGAGCAGATCGCCTCCCCCCTCGAGCGAGTGCGGGAGAAGGCCCTCGCCCCCTTTCGCGGCCTCAGGGTGCAACCCACGATCAACGTCAACCCCGACGACGGCAGCTTCGCCTTCAGCTTCGGCATCGCTCAGCAACCGGCCGAGATCGACGCCACCTTGGAAAGGCTGCTGGAGCTTCCGGCCGAGCTCGGCAGCGCCCGGGGTCGACGGGCCGCGCTCGTCATGGACGAGTTCCAGGAGATCGTCGACATCGACCCCGGCTTGCCCAAGCTCCTGCGCTCGGTATTCCAGCGCCAGCCGGAGGTTGCCCACGTGTATCTGGGCAGCAAGCACCACATCATGGAGCGCATATTCAACGACGCCAACGAGCCGTTCTGGCGCAGCGCCAAGTCGATGGAGCTGGGGAACATCCCGGTCGAGCCGTTCGCCGCCTTCCTCGTCGAGCGCTTCCACGCCGGCGGGCGCGAGGTGGAGGACGATGTCGTCGCCGACGTTCTGGCCCGCACCGGCGGCCATCCCTACGCAACCCAAGAGCTCTGCTATTTCCTCTGGGAGCAGACCGGCACGGAGACGCCGGCGGGCTCGGCCGAGCTGGAGCGGGCCCTGGCCGCAGTGCTGCGCTCCGAGCACGCCCACTTCAGCCTGCTCTGGGGCGGCGCCTCAGCCGTCCAGAAGCAGGTCCTCCAAGCTCTCGGCCGCGAACCCGGCCACCCTTTCAGCGCCGCTTACCGCACCGACCACAACCTCCCCCCGGCGACAAATGTGCAGAAGGCCCTCCGCGCCCTAACCCAGCGCGAACTCGTCCGCGGCGAAGCCGGTGCTTACCGGATCTCGGAGCCCTTCCTGGCCGAGTGGTTGCAGCTAAACGTGGAAGGGGTCGGACGCCCCTCCCCCGGAGGCTCAAGCTCCACGGCTTGAACCCTTGAAGCCGACCCAGCTGCGCGACGGCCTCCGGGGGAGGGGCGTCCGACCCCTCGCTGCTGCTACCGCAGTTCGCTAGAGCTCTTGCCCAGCAACTGCCGGGCCACGATCAGCAGCTGGATCTGCTGAGTCCCCTCGAAGATGTCGAGGATCTTCGCGTCCCGAGCCCACTTCTCGAGCAGCTCGTTCTCGCCATAGCCGACGCGAGCCACACAGCTCGACGCAGCCAAGCGCCACGTCGACGCAGGTGCGCCCCGCCTTGGCCTTGGCCATCGAGGCCTGCAGCGAGTTCGGCTTGCCGTTGTCGGCCATCCAGGCCGCCTGCAGGGTCAGCAGGTGCGCCGCCTCGTAGTCGGACTCCATTTCGAGGTAGCGGGCCGCGGCCGCGGACTGGCTCAGCGCCGGCGTGTCGTAGTCGATCTCGACGCCGGCCTCCTCGAGCCGCTTGCGCGTCTCCTCCAGCGAGGCGCGGGCGACGCCGACCGCCATCGCCGCGACCAGCGGCCGCGTGTTGTCGAACGTCTGCATCGCACCGCCGAAGCCCTGCTTGGTCGTTGACCTCCGGGTCGCCGAGCAGCGCCTCCTTCGGCACCCGGCAGTCCTGCAGGGTGAAGTTGGCGGTGTCGGAGGCGCGGATGCCGAGCTTGTGCTCGAGCCGGTCCAGCTTCAGGCCGGGGTTGTCGCGCTCGACGATGAACGACTTGATCGCCGCCCGTCCGACTTTGCGGTCGAGCGTCGCCCAGACCACGATCAGGTCGGCGCGGTCGCCCGAGGTGACGAAGATCTTCTCGCCGTTGAGCACGTACTCGTCGCCGTCGAGGTCGGCCGTGGTGCGGATCGCGGCCGAGTCGGAGCCCGCCTCGGGCTCGGTGATCGCCATCGCCGCCCACTTGCCGCCGTAGCTGCTCGAGCTGCTCGTCGCTCGCCACCGAGGCGATCGCCGAGTTGCCGAGGCCCTGGCGCGGCATCGAGAGCAGCAGGCCGACGTCGCCCCAGCAGAGCTCGATGATGCCGAGCACGGTGGAGAGGTTGGAGCCGTTGCGGTTGCCGCTGTCGCCGTCGCCGTTTGACTCGCGGCGCACGCCGGCGGCACCGGCGCCGCCGATGTCGGAGCCCTCGTTCATGCCGTCGATCAGCGAGGCGAGCATGTCGAGCTCCTTGGGGTAGGAGTGCTCGGCCTCGTCGTACTTGCGCGAGATCGGTCGGAAGACCTCGGTCGCGACCTGGTTCGCCTGGCTGGCGAGGGGCTTGAACTTCTTCGGTATCTCGAGATTGATCATGGCTTCCTTTCGCTCTCAGCGCTTGGCGCTAGACGAGCAGGGCGCCCTCCATGACGCCCGCTGCGCGGAGGTCGCGGTACCAGCGCTCGACCGGGTGCTCCTTGACGAAGCCGTGGCCGCCGAGCAGCTGCACTCCTTCGGAGCCGATCTGCATCCCCTTCTGGGCGCAGAGCCGGCGGGCCATCGCCGCCTCGCGGGCGAAGTCCTGGCCCTGGTCGGCGCGGCTGGCGGCGCGGTAGGTGGCGAGCCGCATGCCTTCGCTCTCGATGCCGATGTCGGAGACCGCGAAGGCGACGCCCTGGCGGTTGGAGATCGGTTCGCCGAAGGCGATGCGCTCGTTGACGTACTGCTTGACGTAGTCGAGCGTCGCCTGCGGCGGCGCCGACGGCGAGCGAGCACCAGGCGATGCGGGCGCGCTGCACGCACTCGACGTAGTCCTCGCGCTTGCCCTCGCCGAGCAGGGCGCGCGGCGGGCAGCGTCACGTCCTCGAGCAGGAGGCGGCCGGTGGCGGCGGGGCGCAGCCCCATCGCCGGCTCCTCCTCGACCGTGAGCCCGGAGGTGCCGGACTCGATCACGAAGAGCGCCGGGCCGATGCCCTCGGCCTCGGCGGCGACGATGAAGAGCTCGCAGTCGCTGGGGCGGGCGAGCAGCGACTTGGTGCCGCTCGAGCACCCAGTCGCCGCCCTTCTTGGTCGCCGTCGTCTCCAGCTTCAGCGGATCGAACAGCGGCCGCGGCTCGAGGATCGCCAGCGCCGCCGCCGGCGTGTCCTCGCCGGTGAAGGCGGGCAGGTAGGTCGCCTCCTGCTCGGGCGTGCCCCAGTGGCCGATCGCGGTGGCGACGGCGCCGGGGGCGAGCGCCGCGTAGGCGATGCCCATGTCGCCGTGGGCGAGCGCCTCGCCGATCAGGACGCTGGTCACCGCGGCCTGCTCGTGCATGACGCCGCCGAGCTCCTCGGGGACGCCGAGCATGTTGACGCCGAGCTCGTTGGCCTGGGTCGAGCAGCTCGTCCGGCGTGGACTTGTCGAAGTCGGCCTGCTTGGCGACCGGGCGCACCTTCGCCTCGGCGAAGTCGCGCACGCCTTCCTGCAGCATCTGCTGCTCGTCGTCGGGGCTGATGTCGAAGAGCGCCCGCGGCTTGCTCGGCTTCTGCCGGGCCGGGCCGGTCAGGTTCTGGGCGGCCTTGAAGGTGCGCCCGGCGGCGGTCGCCGAGCGGAAGCCGTTCTTGGTGCCGGTGAACAGCGCCCGCTCGACCTGCTTGCGGATGCGGATGCGGTCGAGCAGGTCCGAGCCGGCCAGCTTGTTGAGCCAGCGCAGGCCGAGGCCCATGCTGCGCTCGGCCACGCCCTTGTCCTCGGTGGCGGTGGGCATCTCTACTTCCTCCCGTCTTTGGATTTGGCCTCGAGCGGCTCAACGCGGCCGTCGAGGTGCGGTGTGCCGCGCTTTGCGTCGCGCACCGCGAATGTCGATCTCCTCTCCCTGCGAAGCTGCTGGCGAACTCGACCCGGCCGGGCAGCAGGATCGGCTTGCGGAAGCGAACGTCAACCTGGAAGGCGTCGGGCAGGCGGGACTCGAGCGCCGCCAGGCAGCGCGCCTTGGTCCACATCCCGTGCGCGATCGCCCGCGGGAAGCCGAGCGGCTTCGCCGTCCAGGCGTGCATGTGGATCGGGTTGCGATCGCCGGAGACGGCCGCGTAGCGCCGCCCCAGGTCGCCGCCGAGCTTCCACTCGGCGCTCGCCTCCTGCGAACTGCATCAACTTCTCTATCTGCTGGGTGGAAAGTTGATGCAGTTCGGACTCGCTGCTCTTGGCGGCGGCGTCGCTGCTGTCCCCGCCGCGGCGGAGCATCGTGCTGGTCGCTCTCCCAGACGATCCGGTTGCCGCGCCTTGACCTTGGTCTGCAGGCAGAAGGTGCGGCCCTTGGGGTGCGGCTCGCAGCTTGGTCGGCTTGACGTTGATCGTCAGCTCCTCGTCGAGGCCGATGCGCCGGTGCTGGACGATCCGGTTCTCGACGTGGACGAGGCCGACGGCGCCGAAGGGGAAGCTGCCGTCGGCCATCACCGCCATGTGCAGCGGGAAGGCGAGCACGTGCGGGTAGGTGGGGGGCAGGTGGTCGCGCAGGGCGAAGCCGCAGACCCGGGCGTAGGCGGCGACCTGCTCGGGGTCGGCCTGGACGTCGCGGCAGGGTCAGCTCGATCTCGGGGATCTCCTTGCCGCCGCCCGGGACGAAGGGCAGCAGCGAGGCGCCGGGCACCATCGGCGCCGCGGCGCGGGCGTAGAGCGGCAGGATGCTGGGCGAGCTCTCGAGCGTGCGGGCGCTCATCAGGCCCCCAGCAGGCTCTGGCCGCAGACGCGGACGATGTTGCCGTTGACGCCGGTCGAGGCCGGGCTGGCGAACCAGGCGATCGTCTCGGCGACGTCGACCGGCAGGCCGCCCTGCGACATGCTGTTCATCCGCCGGCCCGCTTCGCGGATCGCGATCGGCATCTTCGCCGTCATCTGGGTCTCGATGAAGCCGGGGGCGACCGCGTTGATCGTCGCCTTGCGCTTGGCCAGCTCGGGGGCCAGCGCTTCGACCATGCCGATCACGCCGGCCTTCGAGGTCGCGTAGTTGGTCTGGCCGGAGTTGCCGGCGACGCCGCTCATCGAGGAGACGCAGACGATGCGGCCGTTCGGGCCGCAGCAGCTTGCGCTCGAGCAGCTCGTCGTTGATCCGCTCCTCGCTGGAGAGGTTGATCTCCATCAGCGAGCTCCAGCGGTCCTCCGGCATCTTGGCGATCGTGCGGTCGCGGGTGACGCCGGCGTTGTGGACGACGACGTCGACGCCGTCGGGGATCGCCGTCGGCGATCTGCTGCGGCGCGTCGGGGTCGGTGATGTCGAGCTCGATCGTCTCGGCGCCGAGCCGCGCGGCGACCGCTTGCGAGGTCGGCGGAGAGCGCGGGCACGTCGAGCAGGACGAGCTCGGCGCCGTCGCGGTGCAGGGTGGTGGCGATCGCCTCGCCGATGCCGCGCGAGGCGCCGGTGACCAGCGCCACCTTGCCGTCGAGCGGGCGGTCCCAGTCGATCTCGGGCGTCTTCGTCACCGCCTTGCCGACCTCGACCACCTGGCCGGAGACGTAGGCGGAGCGGGGCGAGAGCAGGAAGCGCAGGGTCGAGTCGATCTCCTCCTCGGCGCCCTCGGCGACGTAGACCAGCTGCACGGCGATGCCGCGGCCGATCTCCTTGCCGAGCGAGCGGGTGAAGCCCTCCAGCGCCCGCTGCGCGGTCGCCGCGCGCGGCGGCAGTCCGGCGGGGGGCGTGCCGAGCACGACGACGCGGCCGGAGCGCTGCACCCGCTTCACGTTGGGGTGGAAGAAGCGCTGCAGCTCGACCAGCTCGGTCGAGTCGGTGATGCCGGTGGCGTCGAAGACGAGCGCCTTGACCGGGCGAGTCGGAGGTCTCCGGTTTGCGCCGCGCCGACGTCGCCCAGCACCTGCTCGAGCCGCTTGCCGAGCCGGCCGCGCGGGGCGCCGCCGCTGAGCACGGCGCCGGAGACGACCGGCGCGCCCGGCTCGTAGCGCTCCAGCTGGGTCGGCTGCGGCAGGCCGACCCGGCCGGCGATCATCCGGCCCGGGGGCGAGTTGACGACCTGCGAGTAGAGGTCGCTCATCAGTCCTTTCCTCCTGTGCTTTCGAGCGCGGCGACGACGCCCTGGCCGCCGGCCGCGCAGATGCTGATCAGGCCGCGGCCCGAGCCGCTGCTCGTGCAGTGCCTTGGCGAGGCTGGCGACGATCCGCCCGCCGGTCGCGGCGAAGGGGTGGCCGGCGGCCAGCGAGCCGCCGTTGACGTTGAGCTTCTCGCGGTCGATCGAGCCGAGCGGCTTCTCGCGGCCGAGCCGGTCGCGGCAGAAGTCCGGGTCCTCCCAGGCCTTCAGCGTGCAGAGCACCTGGGCGGCGAAGGCCTCGTGGATCTCGTAGAAGTCGAAATCGCCGAGGCCAGCTGCCCATGCGGTCGAGCATGCGCGGCATCGCGTAGGCGGGCGCCATCAGCAGCCCCTCGCGCTTGTGCACGTGGTCGACCGCCGCGGTCTGGCCGTCGACGAAGTAGGCGAGGACCGGCAGGTCGCGCTCCTTCGCCCACTCCTCGCTGGCCAGCAGCACCGCCGAGGCGCCGTCGGAGAGCGGGGTCGAGTTGGCGGCGGTCATCGTGCCCTCCGGGCCGCCGAAGACCGGGCCGAGCTTGGCCAGCTTCTCCAGCGAGGAGTCGGGGCGCAGGTTCTGGTCGCGCTCGAGGCCGAGGTAGGGGCTGACCAGGTCGTCCATGAAGCCGCGCTCGTAGGCGGCGGCGAGGTGGTGGTGGCTGTTGACCGCGAGCTCGTCCTGCTCGGCGCGGCCGACCTCCCACTCGGCGGCCATGATCGCGCAGTGCTCGCCCATCGAGAGGCCGGTGCGCGGCTCCTCGTTGCGGGGGATCGCCGGCACGATGTGGCTGGGGCGCACCCGGGTCAGCTGCTTGACCCGGCCGAAGGTCGACTTCTCGCGGTTGGCGTCGAGCAGGACTTCGCGCAGGTCCTCGTTGAGGCCGATCGGCGCGTCGGAGGTGGTGTCGGCGCCGCAGGCGATGCCGGCGTCGATCTGGCCGAGGGCGATCTTGTTGGCGACCAGGATCGTCGTCTCCAGGCCGGTGCCGCAGGCCTGCTGCACGTCGTAGGCGGGCGTCTCGGCGGCGAGGCGGGTGCCGAGCACGCTCTCGCGGGTGAGGTCGCGGTCGCGCGAGTGCTTGAGCACGGCGCCGCCGGCGACCTCGCCGAGCGTCTCGCCCTCGAGCGAGAAGCGGGCGATCAGCCCGTCGAGGGCGGCGGTGAGCATGTCCTGGTTCGACGCGCGCGAGTAGACGGAGTTGGAGCGCGCGAAGGGGATCCGGTTGCCGCCGATCGACGGCGACGCGGCGTGGTTTATCGGTCAACTGCTTTCACCTTTCGGTTTCGGTCGTGAGGACTTGGCAGATGGGGTGGAGCGCAGGCGCAGGCCCGGCTCGACGGTTGCGATCAAGAGCTCGGCGGCCTCGCCGGCGGTGGTCGCCTCGGTCCGCAGCCACCAGCGCGCCAGCGCCTCGGCGGCGCCGAGCAGGGCGGTGGAGAGCGCCTCGACTTCGATCCGCGCGGCGGCGCGGCGCTTGGCCGGCAGCTGCGCCAGCAGCGATTCGGAGACCAGCTCGATGAGGCGGCCGCGGTAGGCGGCGACGCCGTCGGCGAGCTCGCCGCTGTGCGGCAGGGTCTCGTCGAAGAGCACCGCCCAGGCGGCGCGGTCGGCGTCGAGGAAGGCGAAGAAGGCGCGCAGGCCGTCGTTGAGCGCGTCGCCGGGGTTGGTCGTGTCGCCGACCGTCTCCAGGATCGTCGCCACCAGGGCGTCGCCGGCGCGCTTCATGCAGGCGATGTAGAGCCGCTCCTTGTTGCCGAAGTAGTTGTAGAGCAGCGGCTTGGTGACGCCGACCGCCGCGGCGACCTCGTCCATCGTCACCGCCGCGTAGCCGCGCTCGGCGAAGAGCGCGTGCGCCGCGAGCAGCGCCTGCTCCATCCGGTCGGCCTTGGAGAGGCGGGATCGGGTCGGTGTTGCAGCCATCGATGACACACGTTACCCGGATATAAATTTATATATGCGTAATGTGACCGACTCGCACGTCAGCCCGGTGCAACGCTGCGGCTCCGGCGCATGGGCCGAAAGACGTTGCACCCGATGGGGTGCGGGAGCTCAGGCCTCGGAGAAACCGAAACGCAGGTAGATGCGGCGCAGGGGTTTCGGTGCCCACCAGTTCCACTCGCCGAGCAGGCGCATCAGGGAGGGGACGAGCAGGGCGCGGACGATCGTGGCGTCGATCATCACGCCGACGGCCATGCCGATCGCGATCTGCTTGACGAAGAAGACGCGAGCTGACGCCGAAGGCGAGGAAGACGACGGCGATCGCCACCGCGGCGGCGGTGATCACGCGGCCGGTGCGGGCGATGCCGATCGCGACCGCCTCCTCGTTGCTCTCGCCGAGGTCGTGCTGCTCCTTGATCCGCGCCATCACCAGCACCGCGTAGTCGGTGGCGAGGCCGAAGATCACGGCGAAGAGGAAGACCAGGCTGGTCACCTCGATCGCCGCCGGGCCGGTGTAGTCGAGCGGGCCGTCGAGCCAGCCGTCCTGGAAGGCGAGGACGAGGATGCCGAGCGTCGCGCCCAGCGTCAGCGCGTTCATCAGCAGCGTCTTCAGCGGCAGCAGCACCGAGCCGGTGAGCAGGAAGAGCAGGATCAGGGTGGTGAGGCAGATGATCGCCACCACCAGCGGCAGCGTGTTCGATCAGGCTCTGCTTCTGGTCGATGAAGCGGGCCGTGTTGCCGGAGACGCAGGACGGTCGCTCGCGCCGGGTGGGCTGAGGTCGCGGATCGCCCTGCACCGCGTCCTGCGAGGCGCCGGAGAGCGCCGGCTCGGCGAGGGCGAAGTTGGCGTAGGCGACGTCGTCGGAGGCGCGGGACGAACGGGGTGCCGCGGACGACGTCGTCGACCGCTTCGATCCGCCGCTGGAAGGCGGCCAGCTGGCGCGTTGCCGGCGCGCGCCGTCGACGGCGACCGTGACCGCCTCGGTGACGTCGCGCGGGTAGTGGGCTTCGAGGTAGCTGTAGGCGTCGTAGGAGGGCTGGCCCGGCGGCACCGCTTCGGCGCTGGGCCCGGTCAGGGTCGTCCAGAGCAGCGGCGCCGCGGCGGCCAGCAGCAGGGCGCCGAGCTGGCCGAGGGCGACCGCGACCGGGCGCCGCATCACGCCGCGCGCCAGCCGGTACCAGCCGTCGGAGTCGTCGGAGACGGCCGGGCCGCGGCGGATCGAGAGCGCGTCGATCCGCGTGCCCAGCAGCCGCAGCAGCGAGGGCACGACGAGGATCGCGATCACCGACGAGAGCACCGCGACCGAGGCGCCGGCGACGGCCATCGAGTAGAGGAAGCGCTGCGGCATGAAGATCAGCGCCGCCATCGCGGCGGCGACGGTGAGGCCGGAGAAGAGCGCGGTGCGGCCGGCGGTCAGCACCGTGCGGCGGTGCGCCTCGCGCGTGGCGCCGTCGCGCGGCGATCTCCTCGCGGTAGCGCGAGACCATCAGCAGCGCGTAGTCGACCGCGAGGCCGAGGCTGAGCCCGGTGGCGATGTTGAGCGCGAACAGCGAGGTGTCGACGAAGCTCGACATGATCCGCAGCACGAACAGCGTGCCGACGATCGAGATGCCGCCGATCAGCAGCGGGATCGCGGCGGCGACGACGCCGCGGAAGACGAAGAGCAGCAGCAGCGCCAGCACCGGGAAGGCGATCAGCTCGGCCTTGGTCAGGTCGGTGCGGGTCTGGTCGTTGATCTCGTTGAAGCCCTGGCGCGAAGCCGCCCATCGGCGACGTCGAGCGGGCTCGCGGCGGCCAGCGGCTTCGACCTCTTCGGCGGCGATCCCGCCGGCGTCCTCGATGTCGTTGGTCGAGAGGTAGCCGGCGATCGCCAGCGAGCTGGCCGTCGCGGGCGATCAGCTCGGCGCCGGCGCGCGGGTCGCGCAGCGGGTTGACGACGCGGCCGACGTACTTGACCTTGGCCACCTCGCCGCTGAGCCGGTCGACCTCGCGGCGCACGCGACGGGCTCGTCAGGTTCGAGCGGGCCGCCGCCGGGGGCGCGGACGACGAGGACGATCGCCGGGTTGGGGTCGTAGCCGAGCGAGTTGCGCAGCAGGTCGGTCGCCTGCTCGCTCTCGGAGGCGGGGTCGGTGAAGCCGGCCGCCTTGAGGTGGTGCTCGACGTCGTGGCCGATCGCGACCGCGAGGAGGGCGAAGACGCCGACGACGGCGAGGACGAGCTTCGGGTGCTTCCAGGTGAGGTTCGGCGATCCGGGTCACGGCGGCGGGACTGTACCAGAATTCAAAGTAGTCGCTTTGAAATTCCAAATTACGCTGTTAGAATCGTGCTGATGACGCCGCGCGAATACGGCCAGGCCTGCAGCCTCGCCTGCGCCCTCGACCGCATCGGCGAGCGCTGGTCGCTGCTGATCGTGCGCGAGCTCTCGCTCGGGCCGCTGCGCTTCTCGCGACCTGGCCCGCGCCGTCGGCGGCGCCCCGACCGACGTCCTCACCAAGCGCCTGCGCGACCTCGAGCAGCACGGCATCGTCGACCGCCGCGAGCTCGACCCGCCCAGCCTCGGCGACCGTCTACGAGCTGACCGAGCTCGGCCGCGGCCTGGAGCGGCCGATGATCGAGCTGGCCCGCTGGGGGATGGACCTGCAGAAGCTCGAGGACGTGATCGACCTGGCGCCGTCCTCGCTGCCCAACGCGCTGCGGGTGATCCTGCGCCCGCCCGCCGACGCTGCGGTCGACGCTCGGCCTGCGCAGCGGCGGCCAGTCCTACGAGCTGCGCATCGCGCGACGGCTGGATCGACGGCCTCGCGCGGCGACGCGCGCGAACCCGACCTGACCCTGTCCGGCACGCCGATCGACGTCATCGCCGCGCTGGTCGTCGGCGAGGCCGGCGAGGCGGGCGTCGAGATCGACGGCGACCGCGAGCTGCTCGAGCGAGCTGCGCTCGATGGTCGTCATCCCCGAGCGCCTGCGCGAGGAAGCGCTGGCGGCGGTGCGGCGGCGGCGGCTGCGGCTCGCTACTGCTCGTAGAGCTTCTTGACGCGCACGGTGCCCGCGGGCGCGGCTTCGATGCAGAGCTTGCAGAGGACGCACTCGTCGAGGTTCTCCTCGACGACCTCGACCCCGGAGTCGGTCGCCTTGAAGATGTCGACCGGGCAGACTTCCTCCAGCTTCGCGGCGAGCTCGGCGTCGCCGGCGACCGAGGCGTCGACCTCGACGTCGATGAA
Organism: uncultured Solirubrobacterales bacterium; assembly: GCA_963702065.1. Taxonomy (GTDB): domain Bacteria; phylum Actinomycetota; class Thermoleophilia; order Solirubrobacterales; family 70-9; genus VRUE01. The sequence continues at coordinate 1,494,411 of OY969705.1, read as the reverse complement.
GACCTTGTTCAGCGTCTCGGCCATCAGGCGGTCACCCCCAGCTTCTGCTTGACCGCGTCGGGGATCTCGTCGATCCGCTCGACGACGCGGATGCCGGCGGCTTCGAGGCGGGCGATCTTCTCGGTCGCGGTGTCCTCCTTGCCCTCGACGATCGTGCCGGCGTGGCCGAAGCTCATCCCCTTCATCTCCTCGTCGTCCATGAACTTGCCGGCCATGAAGGCGACGATCGGCAGGCGCGAGTCGTTCTCGTTGACCCACTCGGAGAGCTGCGCCTCCATGCGGCCGCCGGGCTCGGTGTAGATGACGATCGCCTGGGTCTGCTCGTCGGCCTCGAAGTAGGGCATCAGCTCGGCGTAGGTGGAGCCGATGATCGCGTCGCCGCCGATCGAGACGGCGGTGGAGACGCCGAGGCCGGCCTGGGTCAGCGAGGAGGAGATCTCGGTGGTCATCCCGCCGGAGCGGCTCATCACGCCGACCGGGCCGGGCGCGTAGGCCTTGGCCGCGTCCTTGGCCGGGCCGCCGATGCCGCCCATCTTGCAGACCTCGGGGACGATCAGGCCGAGGCAGTTGGGGCCGATGATGCGGGCGCCCTCGCATGTTGGCCAGCTCGACCATCTGGGCGACGTCGCGGCGCGGGATCCGCTCGGTGACGATCACGATCAGCTTGATCCCGTTGAGGATCGCCTCGAAGACGGCGTCCTTGGTGAAGGCGGGGGGGACGGTGACGACCGAGCCGTCGATCGGGCCGCCGTGGTTCTCGACCGCCTGGGCGACGGTGTCGAAGACCGGCACGCCGTGGACCTCGCGGCCCTTGCGGCCGGGGGTGACGCCGCCGACGACCTTGGAGCCGTAGTCGAGGCACTCGCGGGTCAGGTTGACCGCCTCGCGGCCGGTGATCCCCTGGACGATGAAGGTCGTCTCCTTGTTCAGCAGGATGCTCATGCGGGGGCTCCCTGGATCTTGGCGACGGCGCGGCCGGCGGCCTCCCACATCGAGACCGAGCGGTCGCAGTACTCGACCCCGTAGCGCTCGAGGATCTTGAAGCCCTCGTCCTCCCAGGCGCCGGGGATGCGGAAGATCGCGATCGTCTCGCCGGGGTCCTTGCCGAGCTCGAGGCAGGCCTTGATCACGCCGCGGGCGACGATGTCGACGCGGGTGTTGGAGACGATCGACATCATCACCGCGATCTTCTCGACGCCGTCCTTTTCCAGCACCTCCTTGGCCAGGCCGCAGGCCTTGGCGACCGAGGGGTTGCCGCCGATCTCGGAGTAGTTGGCCGGCTTGCCGCCCTGGCTGCGGACCGCGTCGGTCAGGGTCAGCGAGCCGCCGCCGGCGCCGATCACGAGGCCGAGGTTGCCCTCGAAGCCGTGGTCCTTGCCCTGGATCACGCCGCGGTGGTCGGCGGCGTCGATCGCGGCGACGTTGCGCTCGAAGTCGGAGGGCTCGTAGGTCTCGCGGGTGTCGTCCTCGGCGATCTCGAGCCGCTTGCGCAGCAGGCCCTTCTGGCGGCCGACCGCCTCGTTCTCCATCTCCATGTGGGCGTCGAGGGCGACGAAGCTGCCGTCGGTGAGCTCGGCCAGCGGGTTGATCTCGGCCAGGGTCATGTCGTTGTCGCGGAAGAGGCGGGCGAGCTTGGCGAGGATCGGCGTCGCCCGGTTGAGCTGCGAGCCGGTGACGCCGGTCGCGGCGATCACCTGCTTGGCCTCGAAGTCGGGGATCGGCATCAGGTTGGAGACGTGGCCGCGGCCGACGTGGTCGGGGTGGGTCTCGGCGACCTCCTCGATGTCGATCCCGCCCATGTCGCTGAACAGCATCAGCGGTTTCTTCGCGGTGCCGTCCCAGACGACGCTGGCGTAGTACTCCTGCTTGACCTCGGCTTTGGGGTCGACGAGGACGCCGCGCGGCATGTGGCCGTTGATCTCGAGCTTGAGGATGTCCTCGGCGTGGGCGGCGGCCTCGTCGGGCGTGTCGGCGAACTTGACGCCGCCGGCCTTCATCCGGCCGCCGCTCAGCACCTGCGACTTGATCACGACCGGGCCGCCGATCTCCTCGGCGGCCTTGCGTGCCTCGCTCGGCGGTCGTGCAGAAGCCGTACTTGGTGACGGGAATCCCCGCCAGCTCGACGATCTTCCGTGCCTCGAACTCGAAGAACCTCATCGCGGCGCGGAACCCTATCCCAAACCGGGTCCTGGACGGGCGGTGTGTGGGTCTCTCGTTGAGTGTGGCTTGCTCTATGCTTTAGAGCAGAATTGCTCTATGAAAGAGAGCAGAAATCCATTCCGCTTCAGCGAGCCGGTTCCCGCCGCTGAGCTGCTCGATCGCGACAGACGAGGCGCGCATCCTGCTGGAGCGGGCTCAGAGCGGCAACAACAGCCGACTCGTGGCACCTCGCCGCTACGGCAAGACATCTCTGCTAGCGCGCCTGGTCGAGGATGCACGCCGGGCTGGATGGGCCGCTGTCTACGTCGACTTCTTCGGCGTGCTGACACTCGACGACATTGCGCGGCGGATCGAGCGCGCCTACGCGGCGGAACTCCAGGGTCGGTCCGCACGTGGTTCGCCGGCGTGCGGCGAATGCTGCGTCCGACCTTGCGCGTCGGCGGCGGGCCGATTCCCGCCGGCGTGGAAGTCGCGGTGGACCCTCAGGCCGAGCCTCCCTTGCTCGAGCGGCTCGCCCTTCCCGCTCAGCTATACGAGCGCTACGGCACTCGCACGCTCGTCGTCTTCGACGAGTTTCAGGACATTCTCGCCACGAAGGAGCGCGCCGACGCCGTGATCCGCTCTGAGATTCAGCACCACGGCGATGCCGCCAGCTACGTCTTCGCCGGCTCCCACGTGGGGATGATGCGCGAGCTGTTCTCTGATCGCCGCCGCGCTTTCTACGGCCAGGCTGCCCCGATCGACCTGCCGCCGCTGCCGCCCGATGACGTTGCCGGAATATGTCTCGTCTCGATTCGAGGCGACGGGCAAGCGGCTCGGCCCGGCACTCGAGCCCCTGCTTGAGGCCTCCCAGGGGCACCCCCAGCGCACGATGCTGCTCGCGCACATGCTCTGGGAGCTGACGCCCACCGATGGCGGTGCCTCGGAGGAAATTTGGCTCTCCGCATACGACGAGGTAATGCACCACATTCGCGATGAGCTGCGGGCAGCGTGGTCGGCGTTGCCAACGTCCCAGCGGCGAGTCCTGACTGCGATCGCCGAGAACCGCGAGGGCCTCTACGCAGCTGGACGCCGCCAGGGCGGCTCGCGAGGCGGAGCGGTCCTCAGCGCAGCAGAGGCGCTGCGCGATCGTGGCGACATCGTCGAGGCCCAAGGCGCGGCTAGCGGCTGGCGCCTCGTCGACCCCCTGCTTGCCGCTTGGGTCAATGAGGGCAGGCCTGGGGCCTAGGGCCTGGGATACTTCAGCCCGGTGACCCCGCCAGATGGGAGAGGGATGAGCTTGCTCAAGTTCTCGGGCGTTCTGCTCGGGTTGATTGCGGCCGCGGCGCTTGTCGTCGGCTGCGGCGAAACGGTGATCGACGCGACCAAGACGGAGGAACAGCTGCAAGGCCAGCCTCTCGAAGTCGCTGGACGAAAAGGTCTCCTCGGTCGACTGCCCGTCCGATCAGAAGGTTGAAACGGTGCGACCTTCAATTGCAGCGTGAAGCTGCAAAAGGGCGAAGAAGCAGACGGTGACCCTGAAGATCCGCAACAAGGATGCGGACATCAGCGTGATCAATATCAGCGGATCCAATGAATAGAGTCCCGCGAATGAGCCAAACCATCGCGGCCGCAGCGCCGACCACGCACGCAAAGCTCCTCGACTGGGTCGGGGAGATCGCCGATCTGACCCAGCCCGACGCCATCCACTGGTGCGACGGCTCGGCCGAGGAGTACGACTCCCTCGCCCAGACCCTGATCGACGCCGGCACCTTCGAGCGCCTCTCCGACGCCAAGCGCCCCAACTCCTACCTCGCCCTCTCCGACCCCGCCGACGTGGCCCGGGTCGAAGACCGCACCTTCATCTGCTCCGAGCGACGAGGACGACGCCGGCCCGACCAACAACTGGCGCGACCCGGCCGAGATGCGCGAGACCCTGAACGGCCTCTTCGAGGGCTGCATGGTCGGCCGCACGATGTACGTCGTGCCCTTCTCGATGGGCCCGCTCGGCTCGCCGATCGCCCACATCGGCGTGCAGCTCACCGACTCGCCCTACGTCGCCGTCTCGATGCGGATCATGACCCGGATGGGCGCCGCGGCGCTCGACGTGCTCGGCACCGACGGCGAGTTCGTCCCCTGCGTGCACTCGGTCGGCATGCCGCTGGCCGAGGGCGTCGAAGACGTCCCCTGGCCCTGCAACGAGGACAACAAGTACATCGTCCACTACCCCGAGACGCGCGAGATCTGGTCCTTCGGCTCCGGCTACGGCGGCAACGCCCTGCTCGGCAAGAAGTGCTTCGCGCTGCGGATCGCCTCGGCGATGGCCCGCGACGAGGGCTGGCTGGCCGAGCACATGCTGATCCTCAAGCTGACCTCGCCCGAGGGCGAGCGTCAAGTACGTCACCGGCGCCTTCCCCTCGGCCTGCGGCAAGACCAACCTGGCGATGCTGATCCCGACCCTGCCCGGCTGGAAGGTCGAGACGGTCGGCGACGACATCGCCTGGATGAAGTTCGGCGAGGACGGCCGCCTCTACGCGGTCAACCCCGAGGCCGGCTTCTTCGGCGTCGCGCCGGGCACCGGCGAGAGCACCAACCCGAACGCGATGGAGACGATCGAGAGCAACTCGATCTTCACCAACTGCGCCAAGACCGACGACGGCGACGTCTGGTGGGAGGGGATGACCGAGCGAGCCGCCCGAGCACCTGATCGACTGGCACGGCAACGACTGGACGCCGGACTCCGAGACGCCCGCCGCCGCATCCCAACGCCCGCTTCACCACGCCGGCGTCGCAGTGCCCGACGATCGCGCCCGAGTGGGAAGACCCGGCCGGCGTGCCGATCGACGCCTTCCTCTTCGGCGGCCGCCGCGCCACCGTCGTGCCGCTGGTCCACGAGGCCTTCGACTGGGAGCACGGCGTCTTCCTCGGCGCGACGATGTCCTCGGAGACGACCGCCGCCGCCGCCGGCAACGTCGGCGAGCTGCGCTTCGACCCGATGGCGATGCTGCCCTTCTGCGGCTACAACATGGCCGACTACTTCGCCCACTGGCTCGAGGCCGGCGAGCGCGAGGGCGCCCAGCTGCCGCGGATCTTCTACGTCAACTGGTTCCGCAAGGACGCCGACGGCAAGTTCCTCTGGCCCGGCTTCGGCGAGAACAGCCGCGTGCTCGAGTGGGTCTTCCGCCGCTGCGAGGGCAGCGCCGAGGCGGTCGAGACCCCGATCGGCCTGCTCCCCGGCGAGGGCGCGATCAACACCGAGGGCCTCAACATCGACGCCGAGGCGATGCGCGAGCTGCTCTCCGTCGACGACGAGCCTCGTGCGCGCAGCAGCTGCCGCAGGTCAAGGAGCACCTCGCCCAGTTCGGCGACAAGCTGCCGGCCGAGCTGCACCAGCAGCTGGCGGCTCTCGAGCGGAGCGCTTGCAAGGAGGCCTTAAGCCGGCGTAGAAGCTCTCGCTATCTTCCTTCGCTTGGCTTCACGGCGTACCGACGTAACCGTGGCGGCCGTCCTCGTCGGGATGGTCGTCGCCCTCGACCTGCTCTGGGGCCTGCTCGTGGGGTCGACAGGCAGCCTCGCCTACGGGATCGTCGACGAGCCCGCGCATCTCGCGACCTGTGCGATTGGCGGTCCTCGCTGGTCGCCACGGTCACCGGCGTGCGTCCGCCGCTGCGCTTCGTCGTCGCGGCGCTGATCGCCAGCGTCGCGATCGACCTGGACCATGTGCCGGCATACCTGGGATCGCATCTCTTCGGCGGCGACCTACCAAGGCCCGGAACCCATGGCCTCCTCTTGGTGCTGGCGCTGCTGGGACTCGCGGGGGCGCTGAGACGTGGCCCGGGGCGCCAGATAACGCTGGGAGCGGCGTTCGGCGTCTCGGCCCACCTCTTGCGGGACTTGGCAACCGGCCCCGGCGTGCCGATGTTCTGGCCAGTGTCGGATTCCGTCGTCGCCATCCCGTACGCCTTCTTCGTGGCCTTCCTCGCCCTGGCAGTGGGGGCGATCGCGCTGCCTCGCCACGCCCTCGCCGCCGGGCGCGTTGCCGCGGTCGCTGCGGTGGCCCTGACGCTCACGGTCGGCGCGTCCGTGTTTGCGGCCGAGCGTGCCGATGCCGCGCCCGAGGTGGGGGTTGGGGCCTATATCTCCGGTGCCGACCAGAACCCCTCGCTAATCGATGGCTTTTCCGCCGAGGTGGGGCGCCCGGTCTCCTTCCTGATCTCCTACAAAGCCTGGAGCCAAGTCCCCTTCGTCCACGATCAGCTCGACGGAATCTGGGAACACGGCGCGATTCCGATGATCACCTGGGAGCCGTGGGAACAGTCGCTCAGCGGCATTGCCCATGGTGATTACGATGGATACTTGTGGGACGCAGCGCTGGCGGCTGCCTCCTGGGACAAGCCGCTGATGATCCGCTTCGGCCAGGAGATGAACGGCGATTGGTTCGCCTGGGGCGGCCATCCCAATGCCTTCAAGGCAGCCTGGCGGCACCTCGTCAGGATTTTCCGGGCAGCCGGCGCCGACAAGGTTCGCTGGGTCTGGAACCCGTACGTCAACAGCCGTGATGGCCGACTCCCCTTCGCGCCGTTCTTCCCGGGCAACAAATGGGTCGACTGGGTCGGCCTCGACGTGATCAACTGGGGAGGGCCGCACCCTTGGCGAACGTTTGGCCAGATCCTGGGCCGCTCCTACCGCGACCTGATCAAGCTCAGCTCCAAGCCGGTCATCATCGCCGAGACCGGGTCGGGAGAGCAGGGAGGCAGCAAGGCGCAGTGGCTGTCGACGATGCTGCGGCGGAACATCCCGGGTATGCGGCACGTGCGCGCCGTCGCGTTTTGGAGTGCCGCCGACCCACGGGGCGACCTCCGCGTCGACAGCTCACCGGCCTCGCTGGCGGCCGTGCGGCGTGGGCTCAGCGAGCCGCTCTACGAGTCCTCGCGGTGGCGCCTGCTGCGGACCCCCGCCCGGCTCGGGCGCTAGGCGATGCGCCTGGCGCGCTTCGGGGCCCCACTGCTCCTTGTCCTCGCGGTGGTGATGGTCTGCTCGCCGGCCACCTCGGCCGCCCCCGCGACGCCGGTCGCCTTCGGCGCCTATGTCCCCGGCGCTGACGACGATCCCGGCCGGATCGACGCTTTCGCCCGTCAGGCTGGGCGCTCCCCGGTGATCGTGCTCTCCTACAAGGACTGGCGCAGCATCCCCTTCGACCGCGACGAGCTCGACTCGATCTGGCGCCGGGGCGCGGTGCCGATGATCACCTGGGAACCGCGGGCGGCGGAGCGGCCGCGGCTTTCCGCTGCGCGAGATCGCCGCCGGGCGCTTCGATCGCTATCTGCGCCGCGCCGCCGGGATCGGCGCGGCTGTGGGGCAAGCCGCTGCTTCGTCCGCTTCGCCCACGAGATGAACGGCGACCTGGTACCCGTGGGGGCGGGGGGTCGACGGCAACACCGCGCGCGACTTCAGGAAGGCGTGGAAGCACGTCGTCGACCTCTTCCGCTTTCACGGGGCGACCAACGTGAGATGGGTCTGGTCGCCGAACGAGGACTCCGGCGGCAGCTTCCAGTTCGCGCCCCTCTATCCGGGCGACAAATGGGTCGACTGGGTCGCGATGGACGGCTTCGACTTCGGCGGCACGATCGGCTGGCCGTCCTTCACGGCGATCTTCGGCAGCACCTACGAACGGATGGCGGAGCTGACGCGACCGGCCGATGATGATCGCCGAGACCGCCGCCGGCGAGGACGGCGGTGACAAGGCGGCCTGGATCGCCAGCGCGCTGGGCCGGGAGGCTGCCGCGCTTCCCGCGCCTGCGGGCCGTCGTCTGGTTCGACGAAGAAGTTCCCAACGCCGACTTCCGCGTCGACAGCTCAGAGTCCTCCGCGAGAGCCCTGCGGCAGGCACTTGCCTCGCCCGTGTACTCGGCGACCCGCCGCACGCTGCTCTCCACCCCGGCCAGGCTCAGCGGCGGATCGGTCGCTCCCGGAGAGCCCGAGAGCGGCTACGGCGCCCCCTCGCTCCTGGAACGCATCCGCCTCGAGCTCCGCGAGCATCGTGCGGCCGCCATGGCCGCAATCCTCGCTGCCCTGCTCCTCGTGGCCGCGGTCTTCTTCCTCCTCCTGCGCCGCCGCTCGCGGCGCAGGCTCGACACCGCCCCGCGATGAGCGGACCCCCGCGGGACCTCCTCATCCTCTGCTACCACGCCGTGAGCGAGGCCTGGCCGAACGTCGGCGCGATCGACCCGGCTGTCCTGGAGCGGCAGGTCGCCTATCTGATCCGCCGTGGCTACCGGCCCGAGACGCTTTCCGCCGCCCTCGCCGCCGAGCACGGGGAGCCGTCGCTCGTCGTTACCTTCGACGACGCCTTCCGTTCCGTGCTCGAGCACGGCCTGCCGCTTCTGCGGCGGCTCGGCGTTCCGGCGACGCTCTTCGTCCCCACCGACTTTGCCGCCGAAGCGGCTCCGATGACCTGGTCGACCCTGGGCCGCTGGCTGGGCACCGAGCACGAGCGAGGAGCTGCGTTGCATGTCCTGGCAACGAGGTGAGGCAGATAGCCGCGGCGGGATGGGAGATCGGCTCGCACACCTGCTCGCATCCGAAGCTGACCGCGCTCGGCCGGCTGGAGGCGAGAGCCGAGCTCGCTCGCTCGAAGCAGATTTGCGAGGAGCAGCTGCAACTGCCGTGCCCCTCGCTCGCATACCCCTTCGGTCTCTACGACGACGGGCACCATGCGATCTGGCCGCGGACGCCGGCTACGAGGCCGCCGTCACCCTCGGCGAGCGCCTGCTCGGCGTCCGCCGACGGCAACGGGCGCTGGAGCTGTCCCGCGAGGGGATCTATCGCGGCACCGGCTGGGGGCACTTCCGGCTTGCCACTTCGCCCGCCCTCGGTCGGCTCCGCGTCGCGGAGATCTATGGCCGCGTCATCTCGGGTTGAACCGCACCCGGATGCGGGTTTTCGCAGGCGTTTTCCCAGTCTGGCCGGGGCCTGCTCGAACATCCGTCCAGCCCCCTAGACAGGACTGAGGGACCACCCCAACTGGGCCGACCCAGTGGGGGTGAAGACCTCAATCAAAAGCAAGCTCGCCCTCTTCCTCACCACTGCCTCGATCGTGGCCGCGCTGGCGGTTCCCGCCTCGGCAGCAGCCACGATCCAGCTCGGTGTCTACACCCCCGGCGCGCCGTCCCAAGCTTCGGCACTTTCCGATTACACCTCGATGGTCGGCCGCCAGCCGGACATCGTCCTCTGGTACCGCGACTTCGGCCTGCCGCTGATGTACTCGGACGAAATCAAGAACCTCGGTGGCACCGGCCAGACCCCGATGGTCACCTGGGAGCCATACGACCAGTCGCTCAGCCAGATCGCCTCGGGCGCCTACGATTCCTACTCTGCACGAATCGGCGAAGATCGCGAAGAGCTGGGGCAAGAACCTGATGATCCGCTTCGCCCACGAGATGAACGGCACCTGGTACCCATGGTCCGGTTCCGCAACCGCGAGCACTTATGTCGCCGCCTGGCGCCACATCGTCTCGCTCTTTCGCGCCGACGGCGTCACCAACGTCCAGTGGGTCTGGTCGCCGAACGTCCAGGAGGGCAGCAAGTACCCGATCTCGCCCTACTTCCCCGGCGACGAATGGATCGACTACGTCGGCCTCGACGGCTACAACTGGGGCACCAACAACCAGGGCACCTGGCAGAGCGCGCAGGACGTCTTCGCCGCCTCCTACTCGCACGGTGACCCAGATGAGCACGAAGCCGGTGGTCATCACCGAGACCGCCTCCAGTGAGGCGGGCGGAGACAAGGCCGCCTGGATCCGCAGCGCCTTCATGAACTCGATCCCGCAGGACTTCCCCCGTGTGACCGCCGTCGTCTGGTTCAACCGCAGCCAGGAGGACGACTGGCGCATCAACTCCTCGCCAGAGCTCGCTGGACGCCTACCGAGCGGTCGTCAACTGCTCGATCTACGGCGGGACCGGGCCCTGCGACGGGACCACGACGACGCCGCCTCCGCCGAAGAAGAAGAAGCATGGCAAGATCGCCGTTCGCTCGGTCCACGTCACCCAGACGGTCAGCCCGCAGGTTAGTGGCGTCATCTCCTTCGGCCTCTCCGATTCGGCTCGGGTGAAAATCGAAATCGTCCCGAAGGCCCATCCCGGCCGGCGCTCCAAGGTCGTGCGCCACAGTCACAAGGGCCGCAATCGCGTCGCGCTTCAGCGGCTCGTGCGCAGGCGCCATCTCCGCGAGGGCTCCTACCGCGTGTTCGTGGTCGCCCGCAACGACGAAGGCAGCTCGCGCCGCCACAAGACTCGTTTCCGCGTGCTCTGAGGGTTGGCTTCAGCCGCCGAGCGGTCCCCGGCGTAGGAAACGGACGACGGTGCGGCTCATCACGGCAGCCTCGACGCAGACAGCGGCAAGCCAGCCCGCGGCGACGAGCGAGAGACTGCCGGCGATGCCCCCGGCCACCGCCCCGGCGAGCTCCAGGACCGTGCCGCCGACGACGAGCGGGATCGTCTGGGAGATGCGCCGTTCGACCCGGCTGATCGAGAGGAAGTGGGCTTTGATCGTCTCGGGAAAGACGCCGAGGGCGAGGATGTGCAGCGTCGTCAGCGCCTGCGCCTCGTAGCTGGCGCCGAAGAGAGCGAGGATCGGAGCGCCGGCGAAGAGCAGCACCAGGTTGGCGGCCAGGCCGAGTCCAGCGAGAGCCCGACGCTGAGCCGGTAGCGCTCGTGCAGGTCGGCCGAGTCGCCCGAGCCCGACCGCGTAGAGGACCGTGCTGAGCGAGACCGGGACCATGAAGCCGAAGCTGGCGATCATCCAGGCGATGTAGAAGTTCGCGTTGGCCGTGGCCGAGAGCAGCGACACGACGATCAGGGGCAGGACCAGGTCGGGGGCGCGGATCGAGAGGTTGTAGACGTGGTGGGTGGCGGCGTCGACCCGCATCTCGCTGAGCAGGGCGAAACGAGGCCGCAGCGCCATCGCCGTCACGGCGCGCGGTAGAAGCGCACGAGGACCAGCAGGGAGACGGCGATGCCCAGCGTCCAGGCGGCGTAGATCCAGGCGCCGCCCGCATCGGTCGACGAGGTAGGCGACCAGCACCAGGGCGACCAGCTTGACCAGCGAGAAGACGACGTTGCGGGTCAGTTGCAGGCCCCCCGCATCAGGCCGATCAGGGCCTGGTCGAGAACCCCGGCGAGGCCGGTGAGACCGACGCCGACGGCGAAGACGACTGCCGCGACCCAGGTTTCGCTGAGTGGCGCCGAGGTCGGCCGAGACGAGCGGAGCGACGAACGCGAAGCCGAGCCCGAGCAGAGCCCCGATCACCCCGCTGACCAGCAGCGCCGCGTTGAGCAGGCCGCGATGGTGGCGATCGCCGACGGGGCAGCTCGCCCATCAGCAGGGTCCCGAGGCCGACCGTCGCCAGGTAGCCGAGCAGGGTCATCGCCGCCACCGCGGCGCTGGCGACGCCGACCGCGTTGGGGCTGAACTGACGCGCGGCGACGCAGCCAGAAGCCGGCGCCGAGCAGCGCGGTGACCACCATCGTGCCCATCATCGATCCGGCGTTGAGTGAGGACTGTCCGGTTGTGCAGCGATCTGGGCGCGGATCTTCGGCACCAGGCCGGCGGGCTCCGGCTGCGCTCATTCGGATCGCAGTCCGCTGGTGTCGTAGATCGCGATCGCGCCGTTGTCGAAGATCCTGCTCAGGCCGCGAACGTGGTTGAACTTGCGCAGGGACGCCAGCGGCGAGCGGCTCCTGCGTATGGTTGGCGTGCGGTTCGTCGACTCGAAGTAATAGCCCCCCGCCGGCGTTCGTGGGTCAGGCGGCGATCGACGACGATGTAGTCGATCGCGTCGTTGCTGATCACCCGCTGGTCGATCGCGTCGAAGCGCTTGCTGAAGAAGACCCGCGTGACCGGGATCCCTTCGATGCTGCCCGAGACCCGGTCGAGGTCGCCGTAGGAGGCGACGCAGGGTCGAGTTGGGACGGTCGACGATCACGCGGCTGCCGGGGGCAGGTCGGCTGGCTGCGAACTGCGCCGCCGCGATTCCCTGGGGCGTGATCGAGCGAGCCTCCCCGCCGACCAGGAAGGGGCCCGGCTGGCGCGTCACCGGGTGACTCGCCGACGATGAAGCCGCCGAGGAAGATCACCGTCGCCAGCGCCGTGCAGCCGAGGCCGACGGCGTATGCGCCGCAACCTGTCGCCCGCGCCAGGGCAGCTCGTCGAGCAGCAGGCCGCCGACGAAGGCGAGCCCGACGAAGACGAACTCCGAGGCACGCTGGGACGTCTCCGTGCCGGCCTGGGTGAGGCGCAGCAGCAGGGTCAGCGGGTAGAAGAGGGCGACGATCGAGAGGGCCCGCCAGAGGGGGTTCGGGTCGTCCGTGCCCCGCCAGGTCCGCCAGCAGCCCGAGCGGGATCGACCGCGAGCAGTGGCACGATCGAGGCGACGCCGAGGATGCGGGCCGCGGTGGTGTTGCGTCTGGCCGGCCGACTGGAAGAGGGTCTTCGAGCCCGAGCTCGCCGGTGATCAGGTGGACCACCGATTCGATCGCCTCCGTTGAAGACGCTGCCCAGCTCCGCCGTCGTCACGTGGCTCGCCTCGAACGACGAACCACGATCCGGCGGCGAACGGCGAGGAAGAGCGCGGGGAGGCCAGGCCCGGCGATCCACGGCGCCGCTACGATCGCCGACCAGCGGCTCGGAGTGGCACGCACCCGGGCGTGCGGGGCGCCGAGACCGGCCGCTGAGCGGCGATCATCACGGCCCAGAGAGCGAGAAAGGCGACCATCGCGTAGGAGGTCATGTGGTGCGTGATCGCGAGCGTGGCGGCGAGGATCGCCATCGCGGCGATCAGGCCCGTGGCGTTCCAGCCGCGCCGCCGGGCTCGCCGGTCGCGCTCCACCTCAGCGTGACGCAGCAGCAGCGCCGCGGCGATCACCAGCGCGAGCGACTCGTAGCCGAACTGGGAGTCGAAGTAGAGGAAGCTCGGGTTGCAGGCGTAGACGGCGACGCCGATGCCGGCGGCGCGCGAGGATCGGGTGGCCCGCTCCAGGAAGAGGAAGAGGCCGAGCATCAAGGCGACCCGGGCGAGACCGATGACGATCGTCCCGGCGAGGAAGATGCGCAGGCCGGCGAGCTGGGCGAGCGCGGCCGTGAAGAGCTCGAGCCCCGGGAAGCCGGCGTAGCCGTTGACGAGCGGGTTGGCGGAGAGCGGGTGTCCGCTCTGGAGCAGGTCGGAGGTCTGGCGCCAGGTGGCGAGCTCGTCGTGAAGGGCGAACCCGGTCGGGCTGTAGAGGACCTTGACCATGAAGAGAGAGCCACCGAGCAGGAGGGCGAGGGCGATTCGCTCCTCTCGGATCGCCGAGACGGAGAGGAGGCGCAGGGCGATCGGCGCGTAGATCACGATCAGGCCGCACCAGAACAGCGGCTGCGCCTGCCCTTCGTCGAGTCGTGCCGCGTTGTTGCCGAGGGCGACCATGAGCAGGCCGGCCGCGGCGACCAGGGCCAGGATCGGGGCGCCAGGCCGAGCGACACCCGCGGGGCTTGTGCCCGCTGCCGCGTGCGGCCCTTCCAGCGGGCTCGGGAGCGAGACGGCGTCACGGTCGGATACGGCACGTTCATCTTGAGCCGGCGATGTCGAGATCAACGCTGCGGTAGGGAATCGAGTTCCGGTACAGGGTCAGGAGCAGGTTGGAGGTGGCCGACTCACGGGGGGACTCAGCATTCGGTTCCAGCGCCTCCCCGGAGACAAACGTATCTTCAGCCGTTCTAGCGTCCGTCCGCCGCTGCTGACGTCGAGCCTGTAACGGGCGGGGGTGCCGTGGTTCCAGACCCCGACTTCGACACCGTCGCCGACGGGGATCGGCCCAGAGCGAGACGAAGCGCTGCGCGGCCCTGCTGCTCGTGCACCCCCCGGACCGCGATCGCGACCGCGCTGACCGCAATGGTCGTCGCGGCGAGAATGCACAAGCGCCCAGAGGATGCCGGTGGGCAGCTCGGGCGGGGCGGTGGATCTCTGGATCGGAACCGAGCGCCGCAGCTGCGCGATCGCGCTTGTCGCAAGGACGATCGCGGCGAGCAGCGCGAACCAGGCCCAGCGATCGAGATCGACCACGAACTGGATCAGCAGGCCGCCGAGGGCGGCGGTGCTGAGCGCGAACACGAACGAGTAGACGACGCGCTCGCCGGCCTGATTGCAGCGGGCGGGAAGAGCGCGGCGCTGAGCGCGTAGCCGCGGACGGCGAGGACGAGGAGCAGGAGCGGAATTGCTTGGACCCAACCGCCCGGGGCGGCGATCATGACCGGCAGGCACACCGCAGCGATCAGGCAGGCGGCCAGGAGGTCTCGCGAGCGGGGGGATCCGCCCCTCACTTGCGCGCCCTCGAAGAACGGGCGACCGTACGCTGGTAGAGCATCTCGATCTGTGGCATCACGACCTCCGGGGTGAAAGCACGCGCTCGCTCGCGTGCTCTCTGCTCGATTCGCTCTCGGAGCGCTCGATCCTCGATCAGACGCGACATCGCCGTCGGCCAGCGCCGTCGGCGTCGCCGCCCGGGACGAGCAATCCGGTCTCTCCGTCCTCGATCATGTCCTCGTGGCCGCCCGGGCGTGGTGCCGATCATCGCCCGCCCCTTGCTCATCGCCTCGTGGACGACGTTGCCGAGCGCCTCGGGCGCCTTGCTCGGGAGGACGCCGAACAGCGCCCGCTCCCAGATCGCCATCACGGTCGCGTGCGGCACGTCGGTGATCACCGTGACGCCCGGCCGGGAACTCCTTCGGCGAGTCGGACGTCATCGTCCCGACCAGGACCAGCGGGGGCGGCTCGTCGAGGCTCTCGTAGGCCTCGAACAGCTCGTAGATTCCCTTGATCTCGCGGAAGCCGCCGACGAAGAGGATGAAGGGCTCCGCCGGCAGCCGCGCTCATGATCTCCGGGTCGGGCCGCTCGTCCGGCTCCTCCTCGTGGAAGTTCGGGATCACCGTCGCCGGCGCGCCCGGGACGTGCAGGAAGCGATCCATGATCCGGGCGACGAAGCGGCTGACCGCGTGGACGGCGCTGACCTTGCGGCGCAGCACCGGCCCGGCCGCGAAGACGCCGGCCACCGCGGCCACGCCCTTCGGCGCTCCGTAGCTGTCGCGGGCGCAGTCGAGGCACTTGCCAAGCGCCGGGCCCGAGCAGAGCTCGCCCTTGCGGACCAAAGTGCCCACCGCGCAGACGTTTCCGTAGTCGCGGGCCGAGAGCAGGAAGCGGCACCTTCATGCCCAGCAAGCCCACGGCCACCGAGTGCGAGATCCAGCCGTAGGAGTGAACGAGGTCGGGCTTGAAGTCCTTGACGACCCGGCGCAGGCGCCAGGCCGCCTCGGGGTCCGCGAAGGGGGGCGGATTGTGCTTGTAGGGGTCCTCGGAGATCCAGCGCATACGGCTGCTCAGGTCGCGCAGGCGGTGGACTCGCACCCCCTCGTGCTCCTCGGGCCGGCGGTTCTCCCGGTTGCCAAGCGGTGGCGATCGCGACCGTGTGTCCGGCCTCGCTGAGGCGCCTTGCCAACAGCTCGACGCTACGGATCGAACCGCCGATCAGCGGGCGGTAGTAGTCGGTGACTATCAGCACCCGCAGCGGCCGGTCCGAGGCGCTCAATGGACCGACGTGGCCGCTCGCTGCTCGCCGCGATGCTGCCAGCGGCTCCTGCCGTAAGCGAAGGGCCCGCAGGCCAGCCCGCCAGCTCGAGCCAGACCAGTTCGCTGGGGTAAGTCGCCCTGGCGTTTCTCGTTCTTTGCCGAGCGGGGCGAGAGCGCGAAGGCGACGCCCTTCGGCAGCTTGCGCAGCAGGGTGGGGAAGAGGCGTGGATTGTCGGCCACCGACTTGGTCACGCAGGCGCTGAGACCGAGGCCGTAGCCCCACATCCGCCGGCGCGAGCATCTGGTACTCGCGGGGGTGGGCGTGCCAGACGAGTCGCTGCCGGCTCGTGCACGACCTGGTTGCCCGCCAGCACGACCCGCAACAGCGCCTCGATGTCCTCGCCGGCGAGGGTCGGGGTGGGGGGGCCGAGCGTGACGTCGAAGCCGCCCATGCCGGCGGAAGGGATCGCGGCGGAAAGCCATGCGCGGCCGCTGCCGAAGGCGCCGGGAATGAAGGGGAAGAGCGGTTGGTCCGCGGGGGGATCGTCGAGGTTGTAGAGGCGGGTCTCGAAGCCCCGCTGAAGCCCTCCGAATCCCTCGAACCACCGCTCGGTCGGGGTTTCGATCGCACCGGGCAGGGTCGGGCCGGAGACGGCATCGACCCGGTCGCCGAGCTCGAAGCCGGCGATCAACGTCGCCAGCCAGTTCTCGTCGACGTCGACGTCGTCGTCGGCGAAGACGACGATCTCGCCGCTCGCCTCCCAGAGGCCACGGTTGCGGCCGTCGCGAGATGCCCTGGCTCCGGTTCGACGCACGACCCGGACGGTTGCGTCGGCGGGAAGCTCGGCATCGCTGAAGTCGAGTGGCTGCGTCGCCCTCCTCGGGGCGTGTCGACGACGATCACGTCGTAGCGCTCGCGGGGGTACCTGCAGGCGAGGATCGAGCGGATCGTCCTCAGCACTCGCTCTGGCCGGTCGCGGGTGACGATCACCACCGACACCGTAGGGGCCCGTGAGAGCATCTCCTCGCGGGCCGCGGCGCAGGCCGGCACGTCCGGGCCTGGAATACCGGCGGCGCCCAGCTCGGCGTCAGGCAGGCCGTCCTCGCTGAGGTGCCGCGATATCTCCTTCGCCGAGGTCATGCGCTGATGCGCGCCGCGAGCGCCCCGGCCGAGACTCCCGTCGGGCGGCAGCTCGACCTCGATCGTCCCGAGCGGCGACCGTGGAGGCGAACCAGGCACAGGCAGGAGCCGAACGGCGCTCCCTCCTCGGTCTCGCCCCGGGAAAGGGGCTCGAGTGGCTTTCCGATCTCGATGTCGTGCACCCGCACCGGAGAGAACTCCGGCGACTGCGGCTCGGCCTGACGCGATCGTCCCATTTCCACTCCTCCTCAGCCGCGCTTCAGGCTGCCGGTGACGGTCGCGACCAGGAAACCCGACTGCGCTGGACACTATTCCGGTAACGATAGCCGCGGCTCGCAGCGCCGCCGTTGGCGTCTCCGCGGATGAGATCGCGCAGGCCACTGATGAAGCCGCGGGGAAGGACGTCAGCGAGATGACGCCGCTCGGAGCTGAGGCCGTCGCTTGATCCGACGTAGCGCGTGAGGTTTGCCTTGCCGGCACCCTCCTCGTAAGCAACGGCGAAGGAAGTAGCCGAGCGAGGTGCGCTCGGGGGTCACCGTGTGCAGGACCCTCGCCTTCGGCTGATAGAGCCAGATCGCATCGGGCCGGTGCTGCTTGATGCGGATCGCCAGGTCGGTGTCGTCGGGCACGTTGCCCGCCCGCCCGCACGACGCCACGGGAGCGGATCTCACGGGGTGCGTCCTCGCTCTCGCCCTGCGCGAAATCCACCGACTTCTCCAAGCGCGGATTTCCGCACCGCCATGTTGGCGCCGATCGGATTGCGCACCGGCGCCAGCTGGTCGGGCAGGCCGGTGTAGCTGCAGCCGAAGACCCAGTAGAACTCGGTCGGGAACCAGGCGGGCTCGGGCCCCTGCCAGAGAGGAAGCAGCGCGCCGCCGGCGCCCACGGTGGTGGGGTCGGAGATGCATCCCTCCAGCTCGCTCCAGCCAGCAGGGCTCGGCACGCGCGTCGTCGTCGATGAAGGCGACGATCTCGCCGTCGGTCGCCGCGATGCCGGTGTTGCGGGCACCGGCGAGCCCGCGCGGACCGCGCGTTGGCGATCACCGTGGCCGCCGGGAACTCTCGCCTCGCCCTCTCGAGCAGGTCGGAGTTGTGGTCGACGACGACGATCGTCTCCAGGGGCGGCCGAGTCTGGCCGTTCGAGCGAGCGCAGGCAGGCGGCCAGGTCGTCCCAGCGCTTTTCGTCGTAGGTCGAGACGACCACCGAGGTGGCAGACGCGGGGGCGTGCATGGCCTTAGACCGCTGCCGCCTGCGAGGTTTTTACTTGCGCTGCGCGGAAATCGACTGTGCGCGGCTGGCGGATCGCGCGGCGGCGCCGGCTCTCGCTGAGAATCGTGCCGCAGCACGCGGAAGCCGTCGCGGAAGGTCTTCAGGTTGCTCTCGCCCCGAGATCCGGTCGGCCTCGTAGCTCGGCACCTCGGTGATCTTCATCCCGGCCGAGGCGATGCGCAGGTTGATCAGGGTCTCGACCTCGAAGCCGGGCACGTCGAGCGAGATGAAAGGCAGGCAACGGGCCCAGAAGGCGTTGTAGCCGTAGCAGAGGTCGGTGAAGTGGGTGCCGTGGAGGAGGTTGGCGGTGCCGCTGAGCACGCTGTTGCCGAGCTTGCGCAGGACGGTGATGTCGGCGCTGCCACCGCCCTCGAGGTAGCGCGAGCCCTTGGCGAAGTCGGCGCCCGCCTCGAGCGCCTCGACGAAGCGGGGAATCTCGGACGGGATCGGCCGAGCCGTCGGCGTCGAGCATGACGACGAGGTTGCCGGTGACGGCCGCGAAGCCGGTGCGGAAAGCGTCGCCCTTGCCGCGGCCACTCTGGGTGAGAACGCGAATCTCGGGATAGGCCTGGCGGGCAGCGCGCGATCGTGTCGTCTTTCGAGTTGCCGTCGACCAGGATCACCTCGTGCAGGCCCTCGGGCAGTTCCCTCAGCACGTGGCCGATGTTCTGCTCCTCGTTCATCGCCGGGACGACGACGCTGACTTTGGTTTTGCGGGTGCTGCGTCGGTCGGGCCCGGCGTAGGGGACGGCGTCGCGGGCGGCGAGCGCCTCGACCTCGATCAGGGGCACGCCGCCGACCTGGCTCGGCGTCGCGGCGGGTGCCTCGAGCAGGTCGAGGGGACGTGGCAGCAGGCTGACCGGGACGCCGATCGACTTGAAGGCGCGGACCAAGTCGAGCAGGCTCTCGTCGTCGGCATGCTGGGAGCCGATCACGACGCGGTCGGCGGTGTAGCGATCGACGATCTCTAGTGCGGCGACACGATCGGCAGGGTTGGAGCGATCCTCGAAGGGGGCGACGGTGCAAACGACGGTGGCGTAGGCGCGCAGCGGTGCAAAGGCCTTGAGGCGCTCGGCGGTGGTTTCGTCTCCGACCAGCACCCAGCGCTCGACGCTGTCGAGACGGCCGAGCAGGGGGGTTGTGAGGGAGCGACCCGCCGTGTCGAGCACGGCGAAGGTAGCCACGAGCGCCAGCTGTGCGCCACCGTCGAGCGGCGTCAGCAAAGAGGCAGACCAGGCGAAGACTGCGGCCATCAGCAGGCGGATCACCGGCCAGGCCATTCCGTCCTCCGCGCCAAGGCCGTTCTTGGAGGCGTTGGTGCCGTAGACGCC
Organism: uncultured Solirubrobacterales bacterium; assembly: GCA_963702065.1. Classification (GTDB taxonomy): domain Bacteria; phylum Actinomycetota; class Thermoleophilia; order Solirubrobacterales; family 70-9; genus VRUE01. The sequence continues at coordinate 1,474,931 of OY969705.1, read as the reverse complement.
GAGCACGCCGTAGAGCACGATCAGCAGCAGCGGCGCAACCGGCAAGGCGGGGAAGACTGCGACGCCGGCAACGAGAGCGACAGCGATCAGCGCGACCGACGAGGAGAGGAGATCGACAGCGGGGGCCAGCCACCAGCCCAGACCGCGGCTGGCACGGGGCAGGCTGCCGAGCGTGGGACGGTCCTGGACAAGGGCACCGCGGCGCGACTCGGGGCAGCCGGAAAGGTGCTGTCGAGGGATAGGTCGGTCGAGCTTTGCATGGAAGGGAGGGCTACCTTTTTTTAGGGAGATTTATTCGTGTTTTTTGGCGTAAAACCGGGGATTTCCGGTTCCTCCCCCCTATCGGCAAGGTCACGCTTCCACGTTAGCGCGGAACGAAAAATGCATGGGGGAAATTGGAACTACGTTTGAAACGGGCGAGTTGGTTCACCCGTCAGGTCAGAACCCGGCACAAAACCAAGAAACAGCGCTACAAGCCGTACGTTTCGGCCAGCTCAGGGTCCTTGGCCGCCAGCATCTCGGCCAGCTCGACCATCACCTTGCACTGCTTCCAGGTGGCGTCGTCCTGCATCTTGCCGTCGATCATGTGGACGCCGGCGCCGTCGGGGATCGCCTCCAGCACCTTCTTGGCGAACTTGACCTCCTCGGCGGGCGGGCTGAAGACCTTCTTGGCGATGTCGATCTGCACCGGGTGCAGCGACCAGGCGCCGACGCAGCCCATCAGGAAGGCGGCGCGGAACTGGGTCTCGCAGCCGGCCGTGTCCTTGATGTCGCCGAAGGGGCCGTAGAAGGGCAGGATGCCGGTCGCCGCGCAGGCATCGACCATGCGGGCGATCGAGTAATGCCAGAGGTCCTGCTGGGCGCTGACCCGGTCGGCCTCGGGGTTCTCGGGGTCGGCCGGGTCCTCCATCACCCGGTAGCCGGGGTGGCCGCCGCCGACGCGGGTGGTCTTCATCCGCCGCGAGGCGGCGAGGTCGGCTGGGCCGAAGCTCATCCCCTGCATGCGCGGGCTGGCCGCGGCGATCTCCTCGAGGTTGACGACGCCCTGGGCGGTCTCGAGGATCGCGTGGATCAGGATCGGGCGGTCGAGCTCGGCCTTGGCCTCGAGCTGGGCCAGCAGCCGGTCGACGTAGTGGATGTCCCAGGCGCCCTCGACCTTGGGCACCATCACGACCTCGAGCTGGTCGCCGATCTCGGTCACCAACGTGGTCAGGTCGTCGAGGACCCAGGGGCTCTCCAGCGAGTTGACCCGGGTCCAGAGCGCGGTCTGGCCGAAGTCGGACTCCTTCGCGGCCCTGATCAAGCCCGCGCGTGCCGCCTCCTTGCGGTCGACCGGGATCGCGTCCTCGAGGTTGCCGAGCAGGATGTCGGTCTTTCTCTGCGATGCCGGCGGCCTTTTCGACCATCTTCTCGTTGGAGAAGTCGAGGAAGTGGATCATCCGCGAGGGCTTGACGGGGATCTCGCGCAGCGGCTCGGGCGCGCCGATCGCCTGCGGGCTGGAAGAAGTCTCTGGGGTTTCTCACACTGCTCCTCGTCGCTCGTTCGTTGTCGCGCCGAAATCTAAGGCAAAAGCCAAACGCGCGTTCGGGTGCCCAGCGGAGGAGTTTCGCGATGGCCGCCGTACCTTGAGTGGATGGCAGCTGCCACCGGCGACAGCACGCAGGACTGGCTGCTGCCAGAGCATTCGCGACCGCCTCTGATCGGCGAGCTGGAGCGGCGGGTCGACGAGGCGCTGGCGACGGCGCGTGCCTCCGAGGCGGCCGTGATGACGATCGGCGCGGCGGCGATCGACGCCGCCGAGCAGGCCGAGCGCGCCGCCGGGCTGGCGGAGAAGGCAAGCGCCACGGCGCTCGAGGCGCAGGATCGGGTTGCCTCGATGTCGTGGTCGTCCCGTCGCCGGCACCCGCCTCCGCAGAGAAAGAGGACGACAGCCTCAGCGACTTCAGCGCCCGGGCCGACCGGCTCGTCGCCCGCCTGCGACGGCTGCAGCGGGTTCCCCTGGCGGCACCCTCAGCCAGCGATGCCGCAGGCCGGCCGCAACCCGCTCACTGATCTCGCCTGCAGGTGCCAGCGCTGCGCCGTCGAGCGCAAGCGCCGGCTCGACTCCGCGGACCGAGCCGGTGAGAAAGACCTCGCCGGCCTGCAGGTCGGCAACGACCAGGCGCTCTTCGCTCGTCTCGATTCCATCCGCGGCCGCCGCCTCGATCGCCTGCCGGCGGGCGATCGAGGGCAGGATGCGCCCGTCCGTGGGCGGCGTCACCAGCCGCCCCTCGCGGACGACGAAGACGCTGGCTCGCGATGCCTCGAGCACGGCTCCGTCCGCATCGAGGAGCAGCGGCAGCTCGCCGCCCGGGGCGGCGGCGGTGGCTCGGTCGAGCAGCCGCCGGTCGGCCCACTTGTGCTCGCCGAGGCCGCCCTCGACGCGGATGCTGCGCAGGGCGGCGCCATGGTCGGCGGCGGGAAAGACGCTGCGCGCATCGATCTCTCCGGCCGCGACCTCCAGCTGCAGCTCGCTCGCGGTCGGGCACGACCGTGAGGCGCAATTTGCCGTGCTCGACCTCGCGGGCGCAGTCGGTCACCAGGGCTCCTGCCTCGCCTGGCAGGGCGCTGCCGTAGAGCGCCTCGACGCTCGTGCCGAGGCGCTCGAGATGGGCATCGAGCTCGACCGGCCGGCCGGCGAGGACCAGCATGGTCTCGAAGACGCCCCTGCCGGGATCGGCATGGGGAGGTGCTGACATTGCTGGATATCTTGCCTGTGGATGCAGCCCGGTCCGCTGCGGCACCTCGACTCGATGCCCGATCCGGAGCGCGCCTTCGTCCATATATATGGGGCGAGCTCGAACGCCTTCTGGCTGGACAGCAGCGCCAGGGGCGAGCGCGGTCGCTTCTCCTTCATGGGCGACAGCGAGGGCCCGCTGGCCGCGGTCGTCACCTACGACGTCGAGGCCGGCGAGATCCGGATCGAGCGGGGCGGGACAGTCGAGACAAGAGCCGAATCGATCTTCGACTACCTCGGCCGTGAGCTGGAGCGCCTGCGCCCGCTCACGGCGCAGCTGCCCTTCGACTTCGACTGCGGTTTCGCCGGCTACCTCGGCTACGAGCTCAAGGCCGAGTGCGACGGTGCCGCCGCCCACCGCGCCACCACCCCCGACGCCGCCTTCGTCCTCGCCGACCGCCTGATCGCCTTCGACCACCAAGAGCGCCACACCTACCTGCTCAGTCTCGACCGCGGACGATTCCTGGATCGAGGAGACCGAACGACTGCTTGCGGCGCTGCCACCGCTCGAGGAGCCGCGGGCAGATGCGGCGCCGGTAGCGCTTGTCCCGCGTCGCTCGCACCAGCGCTATCGCGACGACATCGATGCCTGCAAGCGCTACTTAACCGCGGGCCACAGCTACGAGATATGTCTGACCAACACGCTCGAGGCCGAGAGCGGCGCCGATCCGCTCGAGCTCTACCGGGCGCTGCGTCGCGCCAACCCCGCTCCCTTCTCCGCCTTCCTGCGCTTCGGCGACCTCGCCGTGCTCAGCTCCTCGCCTGAGCGCTTTCTCGCCGTCGATCGCGACGGCAACGCCGAAACGCGGCCGATCAAGGGCACCAGCCGGCGCGCTGTCACGCCGACGGCGGACGCCGCGCCTTGCAGCTGCGCTGCGAGACGGCGAGAAGTCCCAGGCCGAGAACGTGACGATCGTCGATCTGATGCGCAACGACCTCGGCCGCGTCTGCCGGGTCGGCAGCGTCGAGGTGCCGGAGCTGATGCAGGTTGAGACCTACGAGACCGTGCACCAGCTCGTCTCCGCTGTCCGCGGTCGCCTGCGCCCGGAGCTCGGGCCCGTCGACTGCGTGCGCGCCTGTTTCCCGCCCGGCTCGATGACCGGGGCGCCGAAGCGACGCACGATGGAGATCATCGACGAGCTCGAGGGCGCGGCGCGCGGGGTCTACTCGGGTGCGATCGGCTGGTTTGGCGCAGGCGGTGCCTGCGATCTCAGCGTCGGGATCAGGACGATCGTCATCGACGGCGGGCTGGCCTCGGTTGGTGCCGGCGGGGCGATCGTCGTCGACTCCGATCCCGAGGAGGAGCTCGAGGAGATGCTGCTGAAGGCGCAGGCATCGATCTCCGCCTTTGAGTATCGGGACCCTGCTTTGGCGCGAACTTAAGCCCATTTCACAAAGCTGGACAAATGTCCAGGCGAAGAAGTACGACATTCGTACGTTTTTTCCGGTGACGCGGCCCGACTCGCCCTCGTGAGGGCACCCCCAGGGCCCTCTCTACCAGTAAGGAGATTCACCGGATATGACCGCTCGATCAACTGCACGTCCTCCCTTGCGCAGCGTGGGGCTCTGCCTCGCGGCTTGCCTGCTGGCATGCCTGTCGCTGGCATCCACGTCCGCGCAGGCGGCACAAACGACTTCTGCAACCGCACTCAACCTCTGCATCGCGCGTAGCGGCGTGCACAAGGGCACTGTCCGCCTGATCTCGGCGAAAGCCAGCTGCAAGGGCAGCGAGCGCGGTGCCACGTTCCTGACCGCCTCGGGCAGCCAGGGCGTTCTCGGCGCCCAAGCCGAAAGCGGCGCCACAGGCGCCACCGGTCCCCAGGGCCCGGTTGGGCTCCAGGGCCCCCAGGGCGAAAAAGGCCCGAGGGGCGACCAGGGTTTGGCCGGCGACAAGGGTCCGAATGGCGACAAGGGTCCGAATGGCGACCAGGGTCCAACCGGGGATAAGGGCCTTCAGGGCGATCCCGGTCAGAAGGGTCCGGATGGCGATAAGGGTCCGACCGGTGACAAGGGCCCGCAGGGCGAGCCTGGTGAAAAGGGTCCGGCCGGCGAGAAAGGCTCCGTAGGAGAGAAAGGTCCGCAGGGCGAAACCGGCGACAAGGGTCTCCAGGGTGAGACCGGCGACAAGGGTTCCCAAGGAGAGCCTGGCGATAAGGGTCTGACCGGCGACAAGGGACCAGCTGGTGAGCAGGGTCCAGTTGGCGAGAAAGGTCCCGTTGGCGAGAAAGGCCTCCAAGGAGAGACCGGCGACAAGGGCCCGCAGGGCGAGCCTGGTGAGAAGGGTCTCCCGGGTGAGCAAGGCCCAGTCGGCGACAAGGGTCCCCAGGGAGAGTCCGGGAACAAGGGTCTGACCGGCGACAAGGGTCTCGCGGGTGAGCAGGGTCCCGCCGGTGAGAAAGGCCCCGTTGGCGAGAAAGGCCTCCAGGGCGAGCCGGGGGACAAGGGTCCGCAGGGCGAGCCTGGCGAGAAGGGTTTGACTGGTGAGCAAGGTTCCGTCGGTGAGAAGGGTCCGCAGGGCGAGCAAGGTCCTGTTGGCGAGAAGGGCGAGACCGGTGCGAAAGGCCCGCAAGGCGAGCCCGGAGACAAGGGTCTCCAAGGAGAGCCCGGCGACAAGGGTCTGACCGGCGACAAGGGACCAGCTGGTGAGCAGGGTCCAGTTGGCGAGAAGGGTCTGGCCGGTGAGCAGGGTCCTGCTGGCGAGAAAGGTCCCGTTGGCGAGAAAGGCCTCCAAGGAGAGACCGGCGACAAGGGCCCGCAGGGCGAGCCTGGTGAGAAGGGTCTCCCGGGTGAGCAAGGCCCAGTCGGCGACAAGGGTCCCCAGGGAGAGTCCGGGAACAAGGGTCTGACCGGCGACAAGGGTCCCGCAGGTGAGCAGGGTCCCGCCGGCGAGAAAGGCCCCGTTGGCGAGAAAGGCCTCCAGGGTGAGACCGGCGACAAGGGTTCCCAAGGAGAGCCTGGCGATAAGGGTTTGACCGGCGACAAGGGCCCCGCTGGGGAGCAGGGTCCCGCCGGCGAGAAGGGTCTGGCCGGCGAGCAGGGACCAGCTGGTGAGAAAGGCCCCGTTGGCGAGAAAGGCCTCCAGGGCGAGACCGGTGACAAGGGCCCGCAGGGCGAGCCGGGGGACAAGGGTCCCCAGGGCGAGCCTGGCGAGAAGGGTTTGACTGGTGAGCAAGGTCCCGTCGGTGAGAAGGGTCTGGCCGGCGAGCAGGGTCCTGCTGGCGAGAAAGGCTCAGCAGGCGAGAAAGGTCCGCAGGGTGAGGCCGGTCCTGCCGGTCCCGAAGGTCCGATCGGGCCGCAGGGCCCCGTTGGCGAGAAAGGTCCCGCTGGGGACAAGGGCCCCCAGGGCGATCCTGGTGAGAAGGGTCCCACCGGGGACAAGGGCCTGACCGGAGATAAGGGACTGACCGGAGATAAGGGACTGACGGGTGACAAGGGCCCGATCGGCGACAAGGGTCTTCAGGGCGACCAGGGCCCGCAGGGTCCTGCCGGCCCGGCGGCCGCCCGCGAGATTCGCGGTGGCGGCGCGGGAGCCACGGTTTCCAACGCCATGAACGACCGGTTCTTTGGTCCTGCCATCGACCTGGGCTTTGCCACCGAGACCGCGATTCAGGAAGTGCTGACATCAGGCGGGAAAGTGAGCAACCTCCGGATCTACCTGGGCAGCTCCCCCGGTGGCTCCGACAGCTACACGTTCACCGTGCGCAGGGATCCTGCGGGTGCCGGCGCTCCGGTCAACACAGGCATGACCTGCACAATCAAAGGCAGCTCAACCAGCTGCGAAGACAAAGTCAACTCGCAGACGTTCGCCGCAGGCGACGCGATCTCGATCTTGGCAACAGAGGGCTCGAGCCCGAACACGGCCTCGATGTTCTTCCGCCTCGACTACCAGCCGTAGCTCGAGCCGGACATCGCTGTGGCACCTGCCGCCCATCCCTCCGGATGGGCGGCGGTGTTTCGGCAGTCAACCTCAGTCGACCGCGACGACTTGGCCCGATTCGACGAGCCGCAGCGCCCGCGCGAAGCTCGGGTCGTAGACCTCGACCTCAATCGAAGAGCCGGGATATGCGAGGTACACGCTGCTGGGATTCGCCCGGTCGTAGTAGACGGTGGCGTTGCCTGGGGCGTGCCCGAGTGTGCCCCCCGACCGCTTGCTCTGACGACGCAGGACGGCCACCGCATTTGGCTGCACGTAGGTGCTGACGGTGAGGAATTCGGCTCGCTCGTCGCCCGCCTCGGCATCCCCGGTCAGGTATCGCACGTAGGTGCGTTCCCCGTCGGGCCGGCTCAGCTCCAGCTCCGTCCCCTCCTGCTCGCCCGCCCAGTAGATCGGCGTCGTCCCATCCGAGGCGGTCTCGCGCAGGGAGTCCGCGCTGACGACTTCGGCCGCACCCGAGCTCACCTGCTGGTCGGACTCCGAGTCAGACCCGCCGCAGCCCGACAACAGCGCGAGCGTCAGCGTCATCGCCACGATGACCGTGGTGCGAGTCACGAGGCTGCCCCACAGTGGGAGCCGAAGTGCGCGGTCCATACGACGGTGTTGGCCTGCCCTTCGAGCTCTCCCACCTGACGGCTGAGGCCCAGCGCTTCGTAGTCGCCGAGGATGTTCCGGCGGTGCTCTGGCGATCTCATCCAGGCTCGGAAGATCGAGCGCACAGTGCCGAAGGTGCCGACTCCCCAGGCGAGGTTCTCGCCCACGTGCCAGCAGGGTTCGGACATGTAGCCGGCTTCGCGCATCCAGTAGGTGAAATCCCGGTCGCAGGCGGTGTGGCTGAAGCTGTTGCAGCGCAGGACATCGGTTCCCTTGTCCAGGGAGGAGAGGTCGAGCTGCGGCGAGTCGGCGAGCGCTCCAAGACCGACACGGACGCGGGCGAAGTCAGTCAGGCAGCGCATCGCCTGCTCCTGGGCCGCGGGAGAAACGGCGTTCGTCTGGTTCGGGCAGGACCCGACCGGGGCGATCAGCGACGCGCTCGCGCCCGGCGCGGCCAGGGCGAGGAGTGCCAACGCGATCGTGACCGGATAAGCGAGCTTGGATGCCATCGTGTCCTTCTCGTCAGATCTCGCCCCAGGGGGAGATCGAGATCTGTCGAGCCTGGACGTATGTACTAGATGCTCCGGTCGGAGCGGTCAAGGACCTGCGGCGGCCCCGGCGCGGCCAGGGGTGCGACGCCGATATCCTTTCGCTCCCGTCCTTACCCGACCCGAGCTAGGAGCCATGGCCGTAGACACCGCCGCCTTCCGTGAGCAGACCGACGAGCAGCAGGCGATCACCGAAATGGTGCGCCAGTTCGCCGACGAGAAGATCATCCCCAACGCCGAGCACTACGACCACGAGGACTCCTTCCCGGAGCCGATCGTCGAGGAAATGAAGGAGCTCGGCCTCTTCGGGGTGACGATTCCCGAAGAGTACGGCGGCATGGGCCTCGACCTGACCACCTACGCGATGATCGTCGAAGAGCTCTCGCGCGGCTGGATCTCGATCTCCGGCGTCGTCAACACCCACTTCATCGGCTCCTACCTGCTTGATGAAGTTCGGCACCGACGAGCAGAAGGAGTACTTCCTGCCGAAGATGGCGACCGGCGAGATCCGCGCCGCCTTCTCGCTCTCCGAGCCCGAGGTCGGCTCCGACGTGCAGGGCATCAAGTCCACCGCCAAGAAGGGCGACGACGGCAACTGGGAGCTCAACGGCCAGAAGATGTGGGTCACCAACGGCCTCGGCTCCTCCGTCGTCTTCGTGCTGATGAAGACCGACCCCAAGGCCGAACCGGCCTACAAGGGGATGACCTGCTTCATCACCGAGAAGGAGCCCTGGGAGGAAATCGACGAGGGCGACTTCAAGGGCCTCAACGTGCCGCCCAAGATCAAGAAGATGGGCTACAAGGGCGTCGAGTCGACCGAGCTCGTCTACGACGGCTACCGCTGCCCGCCCGAGCGCGTGCTCGGCGGCGAGGAGGCGGGCGTCGGCGAGGGCTTCGTGCAGATGATGGACGCGCTCGAGGTCGGCCGCGTCAACGTCGCCGCCCGCGGCGTCGGCATCGCCCAGCGCGCGCTCGAGCTCGCCCTGCGCTACAGCCAGGAGCGCAAGACCTTCGGCAAGCCGATCGCCCAGCACCAGGCGATCCAGTTCAAGCTCGCCGACATGGCGACCAAGATCGAGGCCGCCCGCCTCGTCACCCGCAAGGCGGCGCGGATGAAGGACGCCGGCGCGCGCTCCGACCTCGAGGCCGGGATGGCCAAGCTGCTCGCCTCGGAGACCGGCAAGGAGTGCGTCGAGGAGTGCTTCCGCATCCACGGCGGCTACGGCTACTCGAAGGAGTACGAGATCGAGCGCCTCTACCGCGACGCGCCGCTGCTGCTGATCGGCGAGGGCACCTCGGAGATCCAGCGCATGGTGATCGGCAAGAAGCTCCTGCAGAGGCACAAGATCTAGATGGAGCGCCGCTAACCAGATGGCGTCGACCGCCGGACCTGATCAAGACCGCCGTCGAGCGCTTCCAGGCCGAGGTCCCGGCGCTGCAGAAGCTGAAACTGGTCTTCGGCCTGGAACTGAAGGCCAAACACGACATCCAGCTCTACCGGGTCGAGGTGCCGGGCCCGATGATCAAGAAGGACCTCGCCCAGGACGAGCGGGTGCTGGTCCAGATCGACCGGCCCCAGTTCAACGAGCTGGCCGAGAACGGCACGCGTGAAGAGCTACCGCAAGGCCTACGAGACCGGCCACATCAAGGCCACCGGCGACTCCAACGTGAAGAAGCTGATCGCCCAGGTCGTCGAACGCCACGAGGAACGCGCCCGGCTCAAAAAGGCCCACTGAGCGCGCCGTCGGCCTAAAGCCGGACCAGGTTCTCCGCGTCGATGCCGCGGGTGACGCCGCGGAAGTCGACCAGGAGCGGCGTCGCGGCCGCGACGGCCTCGTAGTCGAGGCTGGGATGGGCGGTGACGATCGCCGTCACGTCGGCTGAGGCCAGCGCCGCGTCGAGGTCGACCGAGCTCAGGCCCAGCTGGGAAAGCTCCGGCACATGCGGGTCGTGGTAGGAGACGTCGCCGCCGAGATCGCGCAGCAGGGTGGCGATCTTCAGCGCCGGAGACTCGCGGGTGTCGCCGACTCCGGCCTTGTAGCTGACGCCGAGGAGGAGGATCTTCGACCCCTTGACCGGCTTGCCGGCGTCGTTCAGCGCCCGGTCGATCCGTTCGGCGCAGAAGGCGGGCTGGGCCTGGTTCATCTTCCCCGCCAGCTCGATGAACTCCGGGTAGAAGTCGTGTTCGCGCGCCTTGAAGGCGAGGTAGAAGGGGTCGATCGGCAGGCAGTGGCCGCCCATGCCCGGACCGGGGTCGAAGCGCATGAAGCCGAAGGGCTTGGTCGAGGCGGCGTCGATCACCTCCCAGACGTCGATCTTGAGCCGGTCGCAGAGCTGGGCCAGCTCGTTGACGAAGGCGATGTTGACCGAGCGGAAGATGTTCTCCAGGAGCTTCGAGAGCTCCGCCGCCTCGGGGCCGGAGAGCACGACCACCTGCTCGCAGATCAGCGCGTAGAGCTCGCGCGCGCGCTCGGTGCAGGCGTCGGTCAGGCCGCCGACCAGCTTCGGCGTGGTGCGCACGGTGTAGTCGGTGCGCCCGGGGTCGATTCGCTCTGGCGAGAAGGCGAGGTGGAAGTCGGTGCCGGCGGACGAGCCCCGACTCCTCGAGGATCGGCGCCAGCCGCTCGCGCGTCGTGCCCGGGTAGGTCGTTGACTCGAGCACGACCAGCTGGCCCGGCTGCAGGACCTGGGCCAGAGCGGCTCCCGGCCTCGAGCAGGTAGCTGAGGTCGGGCTCGCGCGAGCCGGTCAGCGGTGTCGGCACGCAGATGATCACCGCGTCGCAGGAGGCGAGGTCGGCGTGGCGCGTGGTCGGGTGCAGGCGCTCGCCGAGCGGCGCCAGGCGGCGTCGGCGATGTCCTCGATGTAGCTCTCGCCCCGTTCGAGGCTCTCGACCTTGCGCGTGTCTGCGTCGAGGGCGACGACATCGTGGCCGCTCTCGGCGAAAGCGACTGCGAGGGGAAGCCCGACGTAGCCGAGCCCGATGATTCCGATCTTCATGGCGCGGGAGTCTAGCTTTCGCCACAGGCGGCTACACCGACGCGGCCCGGTAGCATGCCGCGCCGCCAACCCGACAGGAGAACGAAAGCGAGAAATGAGCGACCAGAGCTACGAGCTGACCACCGACCAGGCCGAGCGCGAGGCGTCCGGCGCGCACGCCTACGGCCGCTACCTCGAGGAGTTCGAGGTCGGCGCCGTCTACAAGCACTGGCCGGCCAAGACGGTGACCGAGTCAGACGACCACCTCTTCTGCCTGATCACGATGAACCACCACCCGCTGCACCTCAACGACGTCTACGCCGCAGGCTCCCAGCAGGGCCGCAACGTCGTCGTCGGCCCGCTCGTCTACTCGCTGGCGCTCGGCATGTCGGTCTCCGACGTCTCCGGCAAGGCGATCGCCAACCTGGCGACCGAAGACCTCAGCCACCCCAACCCGGTCTTCCACGGCGACACCCTCTTCTGCGAGACCGAGGTGCTCGAAGTCAAGCCCTCGAAATCGAAGCCCGACCGCGGCGTGGTCAAGGTCCACACCCGCGTCCTCAACCAGGACGGCGTCCTCGTCGCCGAGTTCAAGCGCCTGGTCCTGGTGCCGCGCAAGAACCCCGGCGAGGCGCCCGCTCCCGAGAGCGCCGTCGAGTAGCCCGAACCCGAGCTCGCACTTACGTACGAGCTCAGTCGCTGTATCAGCGGTTTTCGCGCGCCACACGCGCGCCCAAGTCCATCAGGGTCGACCGATGTTCGCCGCCGACTCCGCGCATCCCCATCCCGAACTGCATCAACTTCTCTGATCTGCCGGGTGGAGAAGTTGATGCAGTTCGGGATGGGCGGGGACGCCTATGAGGAATCGTGTGGCGACGGCCGCGATTCGGCGGCTTGCGGAGAAGCAGCATGGCGTCGTTGCGCATCGACAGCTGCTGGAGCTCGGCGGGGGCAAGGGGCTTGCGCTGCGTAGACGGCGAGGGAGGGTTGCTGATTCCTCTCCATCAGGGCGTATACGCGCTTGGGCACCAGCGCTTGACCAGAGAGGGGAGGTGGATGGCTGCGGTTCTCGCTGCCGGCCCAGGTGCGGTTCTCTCGCATTTCAGCGGCGGGCATCTATGGAACTTGTGCGGTTCGCGCGGCGCCGGTGGAGGTGCTTCGGCAGGCGGGTGGAGTCAAAAACGAAGGGCACCGCGGCGTGCGGCTGCACCAGACCCGGCGCCTGGAGCCATTTGAAGTAACGGTCGAGAGGGGAATTCCCGTCGCCACGATCGAGCGCGTGCTGCTTGACCTCGCAGGCACGGACGGACTCGCAAACAACTGGAGCGCATCTTTGTCCAGGCTTACAAGACCGGCCGTCTCTCCTGGCCCAGATTGGGTCGCGTGCTCGAGCGCAGGCGTGGGCGCAAGGGCATCGGGAGACTGCGCCGCATTGCCCAGGAAGTCGATCCACAGGCGCTGGAGACGAGATCCGTAACCGAGATCGATTTCCTCGCGCTATGCCGCGAGGCGAACCTTTCGACTCCCTCGGTCAACGTCCTGGTCGAGGATCACCTCGTTGACTTCCTCTGGTCCGCACAGAAGGTCGTCGTCGAAACCGATAGCTGGAGCCATCACCGCGATCGCCCTACCTTCGAGCGCGACCACCAGACCGACGTCGACCTCATCGCCGCCGGCTACGACGTCCACCGCACGACCTACAAGATGCTCGAGCGGGACCCGGCCCCTTCCTTAGGAACGTCCGCCGCGCTCTCCGCGTCCGAACTGCATCAACTTCTCTATCTGCTGGGTGGAGAAGTTGATGCAGTTCGGACGGGGGAGGTCAGTGGGCCTCGTCGGAGGCGTGGGCCGGGGGGCGTGACTCCTCGGCGAGTGAGGTGATCTCGAGGAGGCCGTGGGCGGCCGTCCTCGAGCACGTCGGTGGCCTCTTCGGCCGAGCGGGCGTAGAGCTCGACCAGCATGTGGACGACGATCTGGTCCTCGTCGTGCTTGTGGAAGCGGACGTGGGTGAAGAACTCGCGCACGCCGGCGTCGCCGAAGGCGCCGTAGGTGAGGAACTCGGTCGCTTCGGGGCCGGAGCAGGTCTCGACCCGGTCCTGGTCGACGCGCACCGTGCAGGAGGCGACCCAGGGGGTGCCGGCGACCATCCGTTCCCAGCGGTCCTCGATCGGCACGACGCTGGTTGTCCTGGAAGGTCAGGTGCGGCTGGTCGTGCATGCAGTCGACGCACTGGACCAGCGCCTCCTGGACCTCGTCGATGCCCTCGGCGAGGATGCCGGTACTCGGGATCGACGCGGCGGATCGCGTCGTAGTGGATCTGGATCTCGAGGTTCTGGGACCAGCAGCGGTAGCAGCGCAGCCAGGCCGAGCGGTCCCCGTTGAGCGCGCTCATGCCCTCATTGTCGCGCGGTCGCAGCCTCGGCGCGATGCGGTTGCGTCTCAGGCCGGCAGTGGGGGAGCCGGCGCGCTCGGCGACGAGATCGACGATCTCGCCCATGATCTTGTTGATGTCGAAGTCCTTGGGCGTGTAGACGCCGTCGACGCCGGCCTCGCGCAGGCGCTCGGCGTCGGCCGGCGGGGATGATGCCGCCGGCGACCACCGGGGCGTCGACCTCCTCGTCGCGCAGGCGGCGCACCACCTCGGGGACCAGCTCGAGGTGGGAGCCGGAGAGGATCGAGAGGCCGACCACGTCGACGTCCTCCTGCAGGGCGGACTCGGCGATCTCCTCGGGGGTGAGGCGGATGCCCTGGTAGATCACCTCCATGCCCGCGTCGCGGGCGCGCAGAGCGATCTGCTCGGAGCCGTTGGAGTGGCCGTCGAGGCCGGGCTTGCCGACCAGGATCTTGATCCGGTGGCCGATCTGCTCGGAGACCTCGTCGACCTTGGCGCGGATCGCCTCCAGCTGCTCGCGATCGGCGGCCGGGGCGGCGCCGCTGACGCCGGTCGGGCCGCGGTAGGCGCCGAAGGCCTCGCGCAGCACTTCCGCCCACTCGCCGGTCGTCGCGCCGGCCTTGGCGGCGGCGATCGTCGCCGGCATGATGTTCTGGCCGTCGTCGGCGGCGACGCGGCCGAGCTCCGTCGAGCGCGGCCTGCACCGCGTCCTCGTCGCGCTCGGCCTTCCAGGCCTCCAGTGCCTCGACCCGCTCGCGCTCGACCTCGGGGTCGGGGGTGAGGATGCCGCCGTCGGCGCCGGCGGTCAGCGGCGAGTCCTCGCTCTCGGTGAAGCTGTTCTGGCCGATCACCTTCTGCTCGCCGGCCTCGATCCGCGCCACCCGCTCGCGGTGGGACTCGACCAGGCGGGCCTTCATGTAGGGGACCGCGGCGACGGCGCCGCCGTGCTCCTCGACCACCGCCATCTCGGCGCGGGCGCCCTCGATCAGCTCCTCGACCAGGCCGTCCATCACCACCGAGCCCTCGAAGATGTCGGGGTACTCGAGCAGGTCGGTCTCGTTGGCCAGGACCTGCTGGATGCGCAGGCTCCACTGCTGGTCCCAGGGGCGGGGGAGGCCCATCGCCTCGTTCCAGGCCGGCAGCTGCAGGGCCCGGGCGCGGGCGTCGCGGCTCAGCGTCACCGCCAGCGCCTCGAGCACGATGCGCTGGATGTTGTTCTCCGGCTGGGCCTCGGTCAGGCCGAGGCTGTTGACCTGGACGCCGTAGCGGAAGCGCAGCATCTTCTCGTCGGTGACGCCGTAGCGCTCGCGGCCGATCTCGTTCCAGAGCCGGCCCATCGTCCGCAGCTTGGCGATCTCCTCGACCAGGCGGATGCCGGCGTTGACGAAGAAGGAGATGCGGCCGAAGACCTTGGGGAAGTCCGCGTCGGCGACCTGGCCGCGCGCCTTGACCTCGTCGAGCACGGCGATCCCGGTCGAGAGCGCGTAGGCGATCTCCTGCACCGGCGTCGCCCCGGCCTCCTGCAGGTGGTAGCTGCAGATGTTGGTCGGGTTCCAGCTCGGCACCTCGTTGACGGTGAAGGCGACCATGTCGGCGATCAGCCGCATCGAGGGCTCGGGCGGGAAGGCGTAGGTGCCGCGCGAGAGGTACTCCTTGATGATGTCGTTCTGGGTCGTGCCCTTCAGCGCCGAGCGCTCGACCCCGTTCTCCTCGGCGACCGTGACGTAGAGGCCGAGCAGCCAGGCGGCGGTGGCGTTGATCGTCATCGAGGTGTTCATCTCGTCGAGCGGGATGCCGTCGAAGAGCTGGTGCATGTCGCCCTTGTGGGCGACCGAGACGCCGACCTTGCCGACCTCGCCGCGGGCGAGGACGTGGTCGGGGTCATAGCCGGTCTGGGTCGGCAGGTCGAAGGCGACCGAGAGACCGGTCTGGCCCTTGGCGAGGTTGCCCCGGTAGAGCTCGTTGGAGCGCTTGGCATCGGAGTGCCCGGCGTAGGTGCGCATCACCCAGGGGCGGTCGCGCTCGGGAAGTCGGTGCTCGCTCACCTGCCCAATGATATTTGGCCCGGCGCCGAAATACGCCGTTCACCGGCCTCCGGGCCGCATCTTTCCGCCCTGGCTGTGTTTAGGCTGCGAACCATGAGAGCTGCTTCGCACAGCCGTTTTTGCCCTGCTGCTCGCCTGCTTGCTGGCCTTCGCCGCGAGCGCGGGGGCGGACCTGATCGGCATCTACCGCAACAGCATGGAGAACAAGGGCCAGCTGGCCCAGGTCAGTCAAGCTCTCCGGCGAGCGCTGCGCCCGCGGCGGCTCCGCCGGCGCCTTCACGATCACGATCGGCAAAGCGACCAAGGAGTGCTCCTACCGCACGCCGGTGCTCGGCCGCGACCTCGAGATCGCCGCCACCGAGCGCCTGCTCAGCCGACCGCACGTCCGAAGTCGGTGCAGCGCTCGGCCTATCTGGCCGCTCGACCTGCGCGCGGGCGGTGGCGCCCGCTACCAGCTCGCCGTCTACCCGCTGCAGCGCAAGGCGCAGGTGCGCAAGATCCTCGCCGACGGCAGCGATCGAATACCTCGACATCGAGAAGGACGTGGCCGGTATCGGCGGCTCCGACAAAGCGAACCAGCTGCGGCTGCGCGCCTTCAACATCACCGCGGGCGACGAAAAGGGGACCTGCCAGCTCCTCGCCTTCGTCGGCGGCAAACTGATCGCCGAAGTCACCGACGAGGCGACGGGTGAACTGAGCGGGCGGGCCTCCGGCTTCTCGGTCGGCTCGGCCAAGGTCGCAAAGGGGGCGCAGGCCAGCGTCGACGACGTCGTCGTGCGCGTCCCGAGTCCGTTCTAGCCTTCCAGCACCCAGTCGGCTGCGCGGTAGACGTGTTCGACCGCGCCGCGCCGGGGCTCTGTCCCGACCAGCTCGATGCAGCCGAGTTTCTTCAGCACGCGAACGTGGTAGGCGACCCCGCGCAGGTCGAGCCCCAGCTCAGCGGCGATCACTTTGGGGCTTTTCGTGCCTTCGACGATCAGGTCCAGGGCACGCGCCCGCATTTCGTTGGAGAGCGCCTTCGCCAGGCGCGGATCAAGCGAGTGGGGATTCGATGCCATCGCGATCCAGCCTCCCGAGTGGTTTGCGTGTCCGCTCGACAGCATAACTATCTTGAGTAGTTAAGTGAACTTATTGACAGACGGACGTATGAGGGAGGCCACGAAGGGGCGAATGAGCAGGACTTCCGCATAATGCGTGCGATGTCGACCACGACGGTGGAGAAGCCGCGCGGTTCAGGGCCGGGCTCGGACCTGGGCGGAGAGTGGCGGGTGATCGTCCGCAACGACAACCACAACACCTTCGATCACGTCGCCCAGACCCTGGCCCGCGTGCTGCCCGGCGTCTCGCTCGAGCAGGGGCACCGCTTCGCCGACAGCATCCACAGCAGTGGCCAAGCGATCGTCTGGTCGGGCCCGCGCGAGCTCGCCGAGCACTACTGGGAGCAGCTCGACTCGGCCGGCCTGACGATGGCCCCGCTGGAACGCTGTTGAGGCGGGATGCCTACTCGGCGACGAGCAGGGTGTGCCAGCTGGGCAGCAGCGGGATGTCGTAGAGGTCGATGACGGCGGCGCGCGCCTTCTCGATCTCCTCCGAGAACCAGTAGCGCTCGAAGTCGGAGCGGCTCTCCCAGACCGAGGACTGGCGGAAGGAGAGCGGGTCGTCGACCGAGCGGGTCAGCGACCAGCTCTTGGCGCCGTAGGCGGGCATCCGCGCCGCCGCCGGCTCCCAGACGTCGAGCCAGCGGTCCGCCCGGAAGGGGGCGATGTGCCAGTCGAGTACGCAAACCTCGCTCATCAGGCTCCCACCTCCGCCCGGATCGCGCCCGGGCCGTCCTCGTTCTTGCCGTCGTCCTCGGACTCGGCCCCGACCAGGATCGCGATCTTGCCGAGGTGCTTGTTTTCGTGCAGCAGCTGGTGTGCCTCGGCGACGCCGTCGAAGCCCATCGTCTGCCAGATCACCGGGCGGACCTTGCCCTCGGCCATCAGCTGGTTGGCCTTCATGCACTCGTAGGCGTTGGCGAAGTGCGAGCCGATGATCTGCTTCTGGCGCATCCACAGGTAGCGCACGTCGAAGTCGAGCTGGAAGCCCGAGGTGGCGCCGCAGATGACGACTTTGCCGAAGGGCTTGACGACGAAGACCGAGGTCGGGAAGGTCGCCTGGCCGACGTGCTCGAAGACGATGTCGGGAGCGTCGCCGAGGATCTCCTTGACCCGCTTGGCGAAGCCGCGCGAGGCCTTGAAGCGCTCCTTGTCGGCGGCCGGGTCGGCGAGGTTCTCCGGCGTCCGCATCATCTCGCCGAACTCGCTTGCGGTTGATGTAGTCGACCGCGCCGAGCTGCTTGATCAGCTCGCCCTTCTCGTCGGAGGAGACGACGCCGACCGCGTTGGCGCCGGCCGCCTTGCAGAGCTGCACGGCGAAGACGCCGAGGCCGCCGGCCGCGCCCCAGATCAGGACGTTGTGGCCGGGCTGCAGCTTGCACTGGTCGATCAGCATCCGGTAGGCGGTGAAGTAGGTGAGGCCGTAGGAGGAGGAGTCGGCCCAGGAGAGGTTCTGCGGGCGCGGCAGCAGCTGCTGGGCCTGCACCTTGGTGAACTGGGCGAAGGAGCCCCAGGTCGTCTCGTAGCCCCAGATCTGCTGGCTCGGCGCGGCGAGCGGGTCGAGCCCGTGCACCTCGACGTCCTCGTAGGAGGCCTGGTTGCAGTGGACGACGACCTCGTCGCCGGGCTTCCAGCGGGTGACGCCCTCGCCGACCTTCCAGACGATCCCGGAGGCGTCGGAGCCGCCGATGTGGTGGCCGTACTCGGGGTGGTCGCCGTAGGGGAAGACCGAGACCGGCTTGCCGAGCGCCGCCCAGACGTTGTTGAAGTTGACTCCGGCGGCCATCACGCGGACGATCACCTCGAAGGCGCCGGGCTCGGGAACCTCGATCTGCTCGAGCTGGAAGGCGTCGGTGGGCTCGCCCTCGCGCTCCTGGCGGATCACCCAGGCGGCCATCGTCTCCGGCAGGGTGCCGGGCTCGACGTCCAGCTTCGCGACTGTGCTCGTGTCAACGGCCAACTGTGGTCCTCCGCGGGGTCGGTGAACGGGCGGCGAATCCTAGCCAAGGCCGCTGACGCGGCGCATGCCTGCGTCCTCCCTGTGCGTGCGCCGCACGCGGCACTCGGTGCGTCCTTGGCCTGCTTGGTCAGGCGGCCTTGGAGGCATCGTCGGCCTCGCGCAGCTCGGGCGCCGTGATCTCGCGCACCGTGATCTCGACCGGTTCCGGCGGCTCGATCGCTTTGCTCGGGGCGACGCCGAGCTACTCGACCTTGCGCAGCTGCGGCAGCAGCCGGCGCTCCATCGAGCCGACCGCGGAGTCGTAGGCGTTGGTCGCCGAGGTCAGGCCGCCTGCCGACCTTGTCGAAGTCGCTGAGGAACTTGGCGAAGCGAGCGTGCATGGTGCCGGCGGCGTCGGCGATCTCGGCCGCCTCGGCGACCATCCGCTCCTGGCGCCAGCCGAGCTCCATCGTGCGCAGCAGGCCGATCAGCGAGGTCGGGCTGACCAGCAGCACGTTGAGCTCCAGCGCGTAGTCGAAGAGCTCGGGGTCGGCGGTGAAGGCGGCGTGCAGCGCCGGCTCGTTGGGGATGAAGCAGATCACCAGGTCCGGCGTCTCGCCGGCCTTGAACTGGCCCTGGTAGTCCTTCGAGCTGAGCGCGCGGACGTGCTCGCGCGCCTGCCGGGCGTGGCGCTCCAGGTGGACGCGGCGCTCGCTTTCGACCTCCGCCTCCTGGGCGTCGAGGAAGGCGTCGAGCGGGACCTTCGAGTCGGCGACGAAGCTGCGCCCTTCGGGCAGCAGGAAGCGGGCGTCGGGCCGCAGCCGGCCGTCTTCGGTGTGCAGCGTCTCCTGCAGCTCGAAGTCGACGTGCTCGGTCATGCCGGCGATCTCGACGCAGCGGCGCAGCTGCAGCTCGCCCCACTGGCCGCGCGTCTGCGGCTGGCGCAGCGCCTTCTTGAGCCCGGCCGTCTCGGTGTTGAGGTTGCCGACCGTCTGGCCCATCTGCTCGAGCAGGGTGCGGGTCTGCAGGTCGCCTTCGCCGCGCTTGCGCACCTCGGCCTCGATCTTCTCCTGGCCCTTGGCGATCCGCTCGGCCAGCGCCTTGATCTCCGCCTGGCGCTTGTCGAGCGTCGCCTCGGCGGTCTGGGCGTCGACCTTGCGCGACTCGTCGTTGATTCGCTGCCAGTGTCGGCGATCGCTCTCGAGGTCGCCTCCTGGATCGCCGGCCCGTGGTCGAGCTGGCGCCTGCTCCTCGGGCCGGCGAGTGACGACGTAGACGAGTGCCGCGACGAGCGCGAGCACGGCTATGGCGAGAACGATGGTCACCCCACCGATGGTGACGACCGGGGCAGACGTAGCGCCGCCGCCAGAAGGCCGCTATTTACGGCAGCAGCAGATCGTTCTCGGAGGAGCTGCGGTACGGGCCGACGGTGAAGCGGACCGGCTTGGCGCCGGGGATGTCGGCGGCGCTGACCTCGTAGACGCCGGTCGGCAGCGAGGCGAGCAGGGAGTTGTTGCCGTTGGCGACCAGCGTTGTCCGAGCTTGACGTCTTTCGGGCCGCGCACTTCGAGTTTCGAGTCGAAGTCGGTCAGGTTGGCGGTGACGAAGACGACGTCGACCGGTGCCGTCGGAGCTGCACCTGGGGCTGGCTCGCGTGCTGGTTCTGCGGGATCTGCTGGCTCGGTTCCGGGCCGATGGCGATCCGCGGCGGCTGCACGGTGATCGCCTTCGGGGTGACCGTGACGCTGACCCGGGTCGGCGGCTGCGGCCGCGGTTCGTTGGGATGTTCCTCGGCGCCGCAGCCGGCCGCGACCAACGCCAGCGCGACGACGACGCAGCCCGCGGCGAAGGCTCTGCCTCTCCCACGACCCATCGCGGCGGAATCTAGCCGAAGGGCAAGTCGACTACGCGAGCCGTAACGCCATCTTCACCTACGGCAGCTCGGCGCCGGGCTCGGCCTCGCGGCGCACGATCGCCAGCGCGATCGGTCCGTGGGCGGGGGAGACGCAGCTGCCGCCGAGCTTGCCGACCTCCTTCTCGCCGAGCGCAGAGCGCCGCGCCGGGGCCGGCGGGAGCGCTGAGCCGCAGGCCGCGCAGGTGGCGGTTCGGCTTGCCCTTGTAGTGGAGGCGGGCGACCGTCTCCTGGCCGATGTAGCAGCCCTTCTCGAAGTTGACGGCGGCGCTCGACGATGCCGGCCTCGGCGGGCATCGTCGCCGTGTCCATCTCGGCGCCGAAGCGCGGCGTCGCCGGCCTCGATGCGGAGGATCTCGACGGCGGCCGGGGCGACCTCGAGCGCGCCGGCCTCGCGCCAGAGCGGCGCGCAGCCGCTCGCGGCTCTGCGGCCGCGGCGATCAGGTCGATGCCCAGCGCGCGTGCCCACCGCGAGGCACTCGATGCCGTCGATCGTGAGCTGCTCGCAGGCGTACTCGGGCAGCGGGGGCGAGCCGGCGAGCTCGGCGCTGCGCGGCCCGATCAGCGAGAGGATCGCCCGCTCCTCGCTGACGTCCTCGACCTCGACCTCGCGCCCGATCTTGTACATCTCGAGGTGGCGCCGGGCCGCCGCCAGCGCCTCGGGCTCGGTGTCGACCCAGATCTCGCTCGTCGGCCAGGCCGCAGCACCCGCATGTCGGCCTGCATGTGGCCCTTGCGATCGAGCAGCGCCGCGTAACAGCCCTCCCCGGGCTCGAGCGCCTCGACGTCGTTGGTCAGCTGCCCCTGCAGGTACTCGGCGCGCCTCGGACCCCGTGACCAGCAGCTTGCCGCGATCCGAGCGATCGAGCAGCCCGCACTCCTCGCGCAGCTGCCGGTACTGCGCGTCGAGCTCGACTGTCACGGCCTCGGTCATCACTCGATTCTAGGAAGGCGCGTTCGCACGGGCGGATTTAGATGCGTCGAAATCCTGGTTTAGATGTGTCGAAATCTCCCCTGGCTGTGCCTGCCAAGACGAGGGAGCCAGCCGACGGGATCAGCCGCCGGCGTCTCGCTCGGCGGCGCCGCGGATCGGCCCCTGGCGGCGATCGCCGCTGGCTGGCGCCTCCGCTGTCGAGCTTCGGCTTCAGATGTCTAAAATTTTTAGACGTGTCTAGCCTCGAGCCCGAGCGATCGGATCGGCGGCTGCTCAGCGGCGCGAGATCGGCGGCGCCGGCAGCGGGGCCGGCCGTCGGAACGGCGCCGCTCCGGCGGCCAGGCGGCCGCGACGCCGGCCACGCCGGCTTCGCCGCACGCGACCTTCGCCGAGGTCGCCCCGGCGCCGGTCGACCACCGGCGCCAACGGCTTCGACCCGACCGAGATCCTGCGCGACTTCGACTACGGCAAGACCCGCCGCCTGGCCAGCGGCCGCGTCCTGCGCGAATGGGAGATCGTCGCCCAGGACCGCGAGATCGAAGTCGCGCCCGGGGTCAAGTACGAGGCCTGGACCTACAACGGCCGCGTCCCCGGCCCGACCCTGCGCGCCCGCGAGGGCGAGCGGCTGCGGATCCGCTTCGTCAACGCCTCCGAACATCCGCACACGATGCACTTCCACGGCATCCACCCGGCGCTGATGGACGGGATGCCGGGGATCGGCGAGAACCGCGGCGGCGGCGCAGGTCGAGCCCGGCGAGAGCTTCACCTACGAGTTCGACGCCGAGCCCTTCGGCCTCCACCTCTACCACTGCCACGTCGCGCCGCTCGCCGCCCACATCGCCCGCGGCCTCTACGGCGCCTTCATCATCGATCCGAAGCAGGGCCGCCCCGAAGCCGACGAGATGGTGATGGTGATGAACGGCTTCGACACCAACTTCGACCTCGCCAACGAGGTCTACGCGGTCAACACGGTCGGCTTCCACTACGTCAACGAGCCGATCCAGGTCGCAGCGCGACGAGCTGCGTCCGCGATCTACCTGGTCAACGTGCTCGAGTACGACCCGATCAACTCCTTCCACGTCCACGCCAACTTCTTCCAGCTCTACCCGACCGGGACCTCGCTGCAGCCGAGCGAGTACACCGACACGGTCATCCAGGGGCAGGGGCAGCGGGCGATCCTCGAGATGAAGTTCCCCTTCGACGGCGACTACATGTTCCACGCCCACGTCAGCGAGTTCGCCGAGCTCGGCTGGTCCGGCTTCTTCCGCGTCGGCGATCCCGCGCGGCTGGCCGCCGCCGCCGCCGCGGCCGCCTACTGCGAGCTGCCCTGGGGCGGCCGGGCGAGGCGGCCTGATGGAGGCCGGGAGCGCGGGCCGAGCGGCTGCCGGCGGCGGCCTGCCGGCCTGGGCGCTGGGCGCTGATCCCGCTGGCCCTGATCGCGGTCGCGATCGGCGCCTTCGCCCTGCTCGGCGGCCCCGGGCTCGGCGAGCGCACCGGGCCGCCGGTCGAGGAAGTCGCGGTCGAGCGCACCGTCGCTGCGGCCCGGGGAGATCGAGCTGACCCTGCGCAACGACGGCCCCGACCCGGTCCGAGGTCGCCCAGGTCGCGGTCAACGACGCCTACGCGCCGTTCGTCGCCAGCGACGGCGAGGAGATCGGCCGGCTCGGCTCGACCACGCTCGACGATCTCCTACCCCTGGATCGAGGCGAGGCCTACGAGATCTTCGTCCTCACCTCGTCCGGCGGCACGATCGACGCCGACGATCCCGGTCGCCACCGAGACCCCGGAGGCCGACCTCGGCTTCTTCGGCCTGATGGCGCTGCTGGGCATCTACGTCGGCGTCATCCCGGTCAGCCTCGGGATGCTCTGGCTGCCCTTCGTGCGCCGCCTCGACGCGCCGCTGGATCGGCGCCCTGATCGCCTTCACCGTCGGCCTGCTCGCGCTTCCTGGCGATCGACGCCGCGCTCGAGGGGCTCGAGATCGCCGCCGAGGCGCCGGCGCCTTCGGCGGCTCCAGCCTGGTCTTCGCCGGGGCCCTGGTCGCCTACCTGGTCCTGGCCGGCGATCGACGCCTACCTGGCGCGACGACGCGATCGGCTCGGCGACGCGGCCGGCGCGGCCGCGCACCGGGCGGCGCTCTACCTGGCGCTGCTGGTCGCGATCGGGATCGGCCTCCACAACCTCGGCGAGGGCCTGGCGATCGGCTCCGTCCTACGCGACCGGGGCGCTCGCGCTCGGCGCCTTCCTGGTCGTCGGCTTCGCGATCCACAACACCACCGAGGGCCTGGCGATCGTCGCGCCGCTGCGCGAGCGGCGCCGGGGCGACGGCGGCGGCCGGGCTCGCGCCGCCTGCTCGGCCTCGGCCTGATCGCCGGCGCCCCGGCGATCCTCGGCGCCTGGATCGGCGCCTGCCGCCTTCAACCCGAGCCTGGCGGCGCTGCTCTTCGGCGTCGGCGTCGGCGCGATCGCTCAGGGTGATCGTGCAGATCGCGCCGGCGATGCGCGACAGCGACGGGCGCCTGCTCCACCCGCTCTCAGCGTCGCCGGGATGCTCGCCGGCATCGCCGTCCTCTACCTCACCGGCCTGCTGGTCGTCGGTCTGATGGCCGCGGCAGCGGCGACGGGCGCCGCGCCGCGCCCGGCACCGAGGCGATCGAGGACTACGCGAAGGCGATCTACGCGCTCTCGCGCGAGCGCGACGGGCCCGGTCCTCAACGGCGAGGTGGCCGCAGCGGCTCGGCGTGACGCCGGCGACCGCGACCTCGATGCTGAAGCGGCTCGCCGAGCTCGGCCTGGTCGACTACCTGCCCTACAAGGGCGTCGACGCCTGACCCCGGCCGGGGAGAAGGTCGCGCTCGAGGTGATCCGCCACCACCGCCTGATCGAGGCCTACCTCTCCGAGGCGCTGGGGATGCCCGAGGACCGCGTCCACGAGGAGGCCGAGGTGCTCGAGCACTACATCTCCGAGGAGCTCGAGCTGCTGATCGCGGCCAAGCTCGGCGAGCCGAGCCACGACCCGCACGGCACGCCGATCCCGGGCCCCGACCTGCAGCCGCCGCCGAGGGGAGCACGGCCGGTGAAGCCGCCGCCCGGCAGCGACGCTCCGGTCGAGGAGGCCCTGCCGCCGAGGCCACGGTCGAGGACGTCCTCCCCGGCGAGGCCGCGGTCGCCCGCGCCGCGCGCCGCTCGCTCGACGGCCACGCCCGCGGCCTCGGCGCGCCTCTGGCCCTTCCTCGGCCCCGCCTTCGTCGCCGCCGTCGCCTACATCGACCCCGGCAACTTCGCCACCAACATCGCCGGCGGCGCCAAGTTCGGCTACCTGCTGCTCTGGGTGGTCCTCGCGGCCAACCTGATCGCGATGGTGGTGCAGACCCAGTCGGCGAAGCTGGGGATCGCGACCGGCAAGAACCTCGCCGAGCTCTGCCGCGAGACGCTTCTCGCGCCGCACCTCGATCGGCCTCTGGCTGCAGGCCGAGCTGGTGGCGATGGCGACCGACATCGCCGAGGTGGTCGGCGCCGCGCTCGGCCTCAACCTGCTCTTCGGCATCCCGCTCTTCCCGGCCGGGCTGATCGCCGGCGCCGGCGCCTTCGCGATCCTCGCCCTGCAGCAGATGGGCTTCCGCCGGCTCGAGGCGGCGATCACCGTCCTGGTCGGCGTCGTCGTCGCCTCCTTCGTCTTCGAGCTCTTCGACGCCAACCCGGACGGCGGGCGAAGTCGGCCAAGCACCTCTTCGTGCCCGGCTTCGCCGGCACCGAGAGCATCCTGCTCGCCACCGGGATCATCGGCGCGACGGTGATGCCGCACGTCGATCTACCTGCACTCGGCGCTGACCCAGCGGCGGATCGTCGGCCGCGACGACCGAGGAGCGCAAGCGGATCCTCGCGCTTCGAGAAGATCGACGTGGTGATCGCGATCTCGCTGGCCGGCGTGGTCAACCTCTCGATGATGATCGTCGCCGCCGCGCTCTTCCACGACAGCGGCCTGACCGGGGTCGACTCGATCGACGGCGCCTACGAAGGGCTCAAGTCGCTGGTCTCCGATCGACGCCGCGACCGTCTTCGGCATCGCCCTGCTCGCCTCCGGCTTCGCCTCCTCCTCGGTCGGGACGATGGCCGGCCAGGTGGTGATGCAGGGCTTCATCCGCCGCCGCATCCCGATCTTCCTGCGCCGCGCGATCACCCTGGCGCCGGCGCTGGTCGTGCTCGGCGATCGGGCTCGACCCGACCGACGCCCTGGTCGCCAGCCAGGTCGTTCTCTCCTTCGGCATCCCCTTCGCCCTGGTGCCGCTGCTGATGCATCGCCGCGCAAGCGCGAGGTGATGGGCGACCTGGTCAACCCGCGCTGGCTGACCGGCGTCGCCGGGGTGCTTGGCGGCGATGATCATCGCCCTCAACGTCTTCCTGCTGCAGCAGGTCTTCTTCGGCTGAGGCGTGAGGGGTGAGCCGGGGGCCCATCCGCCGGGAGCTCGCGGAGCGAAGCTCCGCCCCGGCGGATGGGTCCCCGCTCGCCCCGCCGCGATCGAGCTTGGTAGCCAGCTCTGGAAGTTCTCGTGCCATCCGAGAGCGGGGGACCGCGAGGTCGACGCCGGCCGCTTCGGCTGCCTCGCGTGGTCTCGACGTCGACGTGCGAGTAGTAGCCGAGGACCGGGAGCGCCGTGCGCCGACCAGCACCTCGGCGACGTCTCGGTGTCGAGGTCGGCGACGATCAGCTCGACGCCCTCGAGCTGGGCCGCGGACAGCGAGGGGCGAGATGCGTCACCTCGTGGCCGGCGGCGCTCAGCATTGCCTCGACCTTGCTGCCGAGCAGGAGGTCGGAGGAGATCGCGACGACGCGGCGCCACTAGAGCGAGCGGCGTTCGCGGAACTCCTCGCGAACGCTCTCGGGCCGGCCCCACATCTGCACGACCTCGGCCCGGCCCTCGCGCACCTCGCGCAGCTGCATCTCGCCGCCGATGCCGTCGGCGTCGAGCTTCGCCAGCACGCCCTTGACCGTCTCCGCGGCGGCGGCGTGGCCGAAGCTGTGGGCGACGATCAGGCGCCAGTCCCAGTCGGCCTGCGAGTAGGGCTGCGCGTTGACCTGGCTCAGCGCCACGGCGGCATCGACGTACCGGCTCTCGTCCTCGATCCGCAGGTCGAGCTCGAGGTCGGTCCAGTCGGGCGGCATCGAGTCGAGCACCTGCTGAAAGTCGGCGGCCAAGCTCACGGCTGCAATCTGCGCTCAGGCTCGAACGCCGCGTCCACATCGAGGGGCGCGTTCGAGCAGGCCGTGCTCGAGGTCCCAGGCGGCCCAGGCGCGCAGCACGGCGGGATCGAAGGGCTCCGGGCCGCAGGTCGGGCAGGAGGGCGTTGCAGCTGCGCCTGCTGTTCGGCGCGGTCGAGGCTGGGCACTTCGGCGAGCAGGTCGTCGAGGGCGCGCTCGGGTTCGTGCACGGTGAACTCGTAGCCGCGCGTCGTCGCCGTCGACCACCGATTCGACCAGCTCGGGATCGCGCTCGATCGTCTGCCGCGAGGCGACGAGGACCAGCTCCGGGTAGGGCGGGGCGCCGTAGCGGTTGACCTTGAAGATCCGGATCGGCACGCCCTGCCGGCGCAGCGCGACACCCTCGGCGTTCCAGAAGCCGGTCGCCGCGTCGACCTTGCCGGCGGCCAGCGAGGAGATCGCGTTGAAGCCGATCGTCACCCGCTTCACCTTGGCCGGGTCGCCGCCGTCGGCGCTGACCTCGGAGTCGACCACCGCTTCGTCGGAGGGCAGGCCGGTGACGCCGACGGTGCGGCCTTCGAGGTCGCGGGGCCGCGCGACGCCGCGGCCGCCGCGGGCGATCACCGCGGCAAGCGGGCGCTGCACGAGCGGCATCGTGCCGACCAGGTCGAGGCCGCGCTCGCGGGCGATGCCGAGGTCGTGGATGTCGAGGATCGCGAAGTCGGCGCGGCCGGCCGCGAGCAGCTTCGGCGCGTCGGTCGATTCGCCGGGCTGGCGGATCGTCAGGTCGATCGCCGTCGTCGCGGTAGAAGCCCTCGTGCTGCGCCGCGTAGATGCCGGAGTGGACCGCGTTCGGGGTGAAGTCGAGCACAAGCGTCGCGCCGCTAGGCGCGCCCGGTTCAGCGCCGCTCCCGCCGCAGCCGGCGAGGCCGGCGAGCAGCAGGGCGGCCGCCAGCAGCGCGACAACCAACTTCATCGAGCCGGCGAACCTATTTCATTCGCTCAATATGGGTAGACTGGCGCCGCCCCAGTCGAATCAGGGATCTAGGAGGAGAGAGAGTGCAGGAACGAGGACTTGCGGCATATCTTGCTGAGTTGATCGGCACCTTCTTGCTGGTGTTCTTCATCACCAGCGTCGTCGTGCTTTTCGTCTCGACCGGCGAACAGGCCCAGTTCGGGTCGGACTTCGCGGTCATCGGACTCGTCCACGCCTTCCTGCTCTTCGGCCTGATCGTCATGTTCGGCGTGGTCAGCGGTGGGCACTTCAACCCCGCGGTGACGCTGGCCGCCTGGGTGATCAAACGGATCTCGTCGATCGACGCGCTGATCTACATGCTGGCCCAGCTCTCCGGCGGCGTGCTCGGCGCGCTGCTCTGCAAGGGGCTGCTGCTCGACGAGGGTCGCGCGACCCACTACGGCGCGGCGACCGTCAGCGGCCTGCTCGGCGGCAACTTCCGGGGCGCGATCATCGAGGCGATCGGCACCTTCTGCCTCGTGCTCGTGATCCTCGCCGCGGTCTACTCGAAAAAGAGCTTCAAGGAGTGGGCGCCGCTGGCGATCGGCACCACGCTGGGCTTCATCGTCATGGTCGGCGGTCCGCTGACCGGCGGTTCCTTCAACCCGGCCCGCTGGTTCGGCCCGGCGCTGGTCGGCAACGAGTGGGGCGGCGTCTGGCCCTACCTGGTCGGCCCGATCGTCGGCTCGCTGCTTGCGGCCGCGGTCTTCCGCTTCGTGCTCGAGCCGGGCGGCCTGCCGCCGACCGAGTCGCCGGAGCGGGTCAAGCCCGCCGTCGAAAGTACTCCGAGGGCGCTCGCTAGGGCAGGGCCTCGGACTCCGATTCGACCGCACCGCGCCGGACCTAGCCGGCGCGTGCGGTTGCAGTAGCTTGGCGGGTGCGCCGGGTCACCTTCTCGCGGAACTACACGCTCTCCCTCTCGCGCACCTGCCAGTGCTACTGCAAGTACTGCGCCTTCGCCACGCACCAGGCGCACATCCGCGTCGCCTGAAGAGGTCGAGAAGCTGCTCGACGAGGCGCTGAAGCGCAACGCCAAGGAGCTGCTGGTGCTCACCGGGGAGCGGCCCGAGGTCAACCCCGTCGTCGCCGCCAAGCTGGCCGAGTGGGGCCACGACGACTTCACCTCTTACGTCGTCTGGAGCTGCGAACGGGCGCTCGAGCGGGGGATGCTGCCGCACACGAACATCGGCGTGCTCGACCACGACGACCTGGCTCGACTGCGCGAGGTCACGGCGTCGCAGGGCCTGATGCTGGAGTCGGTCTCCGAGCGGCTGATGGAGACCGTCCACGCCGGGTCGCCGACCAAGCACCCGGCGCAGCGGCTGGCGACGATCGAGGCTGCGGGTGAGCTGAAGATTCCGTTCACGAGCGGGATCCTGGTCGGCATCGGCGAGACCGAGGAGGAGCAGGTCGAATCGCTGGAAGCGCTTGCCGAGCTGCACGGCCGCTACGGGCACCTCCAGGAGGTGATCCTCCAGAACTTCGTGCCGCATCCGCGGTACTACGGGGCGGAAGTGGCCGACATCGCCGATGAGGCTGCGCGCGAGCGGTGGGGGGGCGCCGGGGACCCCTCCGCCGGGCTGGGCTTACGCCCAGGGAGTTCGCGGCGGACGGGTCCCCGGCGCCCTCGGCGTCGGCGAAGGTCGGAGGACGCCCTCCGACGGAGCCTCCCAGGTGTTGCTCCGGCGGAGGGTGTCCCTCCGCCCCCGGCTGGGCGAGCGCGGTGTCCGTCGACGACATCAAGCGGCTGATCTCGGAGTGCAAGCGGTTGATGCCGGATGTGGGGGTTCAGGTGCCGCCGAATCTGTCGGATGACTGGGGACGAGCTGGTCGAGGCCGGCGCTACGGATCTCGGTGGGCTGTCGGCGAATGGGGACCACATCTCTCCCGAGCACGCGTTTCCGAGTCCGCACGAGGTGCGGAAGGAGCTGGCCCCGAAGGGCTTTGCGCTGACCGAGCGGCTCTGCGTCTACCCGCAGTACATGGACCCCGAGTGGATGGAGCAGGGGGTTCTCGACGTGATCAAGCTGAAGTACTGGAGCTTCATTCCGCGCAGTGGGTCTGGGCGTCGGACGCGAAGAGTCGATCGACGCGGCGCTTGCTCCCGAAGGCGATCGAGAAGGGTCGCGAAGGGCGAGGAGCTCTCCGAGGATGAGCTGACGGCCCTGTTCTCCGAGACGCGGCCCGAGGTGATCGAGGAGATGCGGGTTGCCGCCGACGAGCTGCGGGCGGAGCTGGCGGGGGACCGGGTCACCTTCGTCGTCAACCGCAACATCAACTTCACCAACATCTGCGTCGTCGGCTGTGCCTTCTGCGGGTTCGGGCAGGGGAAGCGCTCGCCGGATGCCTATGAGGTCTCGGAGGAGGACTTTGCGGCGCGGATGCGCGAAGCGGTCGAGTTCGGGGCGACCGAGCTCTGCATGCAGGGGGGGATCCATCCCGATCTGACCCTGGAGGAGTACGGCAAGTGGTTGCGGCTGGCCAAGGACGTGGCGCCGCAGCTGCACCTGCACGCCTACTCGCCGATGGAGGTCCACTACATGTGCGAGCGCTCCGGCAAGGGGCCGGACGAGGTCTTCGAGTACCTGATCGAGTGCGGGCTGGGCTCGACGCCGGGGACCGCGGCCGAGGTGCTCGACGACGGCGTGCGGCAGCGGATCTCGCCCAACAAGCTGCCGGCGGAGCGCTGGGTCGAGATCATCGAGGCCTCGCACCGGGCCGGCCTGCGCTCGACCTCGACCGTGATGTTCGGCCACATCGAGGAGCCGCGCGAGCTGGCCCGCCACATGCGCGTGGTCCGCGCCCTGCAGGAGCGCACCGGCGGCATCACCGAGTTCGTCCCGCTCAGCTTCATCCCCTTCAACACGATGCTCGGCCGCACCCACGGGATCGAGGAGATCTCCGACGGCGGAGAACCTCAAGCACACCGCCGCCTTCCGCCTGGCGCTGGGCAAGACGATCCCCAACCTGCAGGCGAGCTGGGTGAAGATGGGCCTCGACGCCGCCACCGAGGCGCTGCGCTGGGGGGTCAACGACCTCGGCGGCACGCTGATGGAGGAGAACATCTCGCGCATGGCCGGCTCCCAGCACGGCGTCCGGCTCGAGCCCGAGCAGCTGATCGACGCCGCCCGCGCCGGCGGCCGCGAGCCGGCCCAGCGCACGACGCTCTACGAGATAGTTGAGACCTACTAGGTAAAGGCCTATCTTGGGCCTATCGCTTCGTGGTTTTCATTGGGGGGACGGTTTCCGGCGCTGGCGGTCTTCGCGCTGCCCGCTCTGACCGTGGTCGCTTGGCTTGGTCGTGCTCTGGGGCTCTGAGGCCCTGGGAGGACGACTCGGAGGCCCCTCAGCGAGGTTCCCCTGGGCATCGAGATGGCGGTCGGCGAGGGCGAAGGCGTTGCCCTCAGGCGTCGACGGCCGCGGTCGCGTCGGGGCGGGTCGTCGCTGGCGGCCCGGCGGGGCCGACGGCTCGAGGTCGGCGCAGGCGGGGGAGCCTGTCGAGCGCCGGCGCCAAACGCAGCTTCGAGCTCCCGCGGTGTCTGCCGTAGCGCCGAGCCGTGGCGTCGCCGCTGCCGAGGTGCCGTCGTCGCCTCAGGGTCCTGCGCCTGAATCGGGGGCGGGCGAAGAGGCCCCCTCTGTCGGAGCAACAGCCGTGGAGGCTCCGCCAGAGGGGACCTCTTCGCCCGTCGCGGCTCCGGTGGGTACCGGCGGCGGGGCCGCCGGAGGGCCGGTGACTGCCGGGAGGTGGGCCCGTGCCGGAAAGCTGTGAAGGCGACGAATACCTGATCACGGTCACGCTTCCTCGACGAAGAATCGACGAGCGTGGTGAGGAAGCTCCCGTCGAGATCGTGCTCGAGCGCCTCAACGAGGACGGCAGCGACAGATGAACTGCAGCTCGAAGGCGATCTCGAGCGACGCTCGCAGCGCTGGCTTCGACGCTCGAACTCCGAAGGGAACTGCGTCCAGGTCGAGATCGCGCAGCCCGACGAAGACGCGAAGAAGTCCGGAAGAGCCGGGACGAGCGAAGAAGTGCCGGAGGCGGGCGAAGAAGTCGCCGAGCCCGCCGAATCGCCGGTCCCGCTCTCCCTGAGTCGCGATGCGGGCGATGGTCCTGGAGCGGGCGGGGGAGCCGTTGCGGCCCGCCGAGCTGCCGGACCCGCGGCCGGGCGCCGGGCAGGTCCTGATCTCGGTCAGTGCCTGCGGGGTCTGTCGCACCGACCTGCACATCGTCGACGGCGAGCTCGACAAGCCGAAGCTGCCGCTCGTGCCCGGGCACCAGATCGTCGGCACGGTGGTCGAGGCGGGGGAGGGGGCGGAGCGCTTCGCGGTCGGGCAGCGGGTCGGCGTGCCCTGGCTCGGCTGGACCTGCGGCGAGTGCCGCTACTGCCGCAGCGGGCGCGAGAACCTCTGCGACCGGGCCCGCTTCACCGGCTACGACGTCGACGGCGGCTACGCCGAGCTGGCGGTCGCCGACGAGCGCTTCTGCTTCCCGATTCCCGAGGGCTACCCGGACGAGCAGGCGGCGCCGCTGCTCTGCGCCGGGCTGATCGGCTACCGGGCGCTGCGCCTGGTCGGCGATGCCGAGCGGATCGGCTTCTACGGCTTCGGCGCCTCGGCCCACATCCTCTGCCAGGTCGCCGTGCACCAGGGCCGGCGCGTCTTCGCCTTCACCCGCGAGGGCGACGAGGAGAGGCAGGCGTTCGCGCGCGAGCTCGGGGCCGAGTGGGCGGGCTCCTCGGAGGAGGCGCCGCCGGAGGAGATCGACGGCGCGATCGTCTTCGCCCCGGTCGGCTCGTTGATGACGACGGCGCTGCGGGCCAGCGCCAAGGGCGCGCGGATCATCAGCGCCGGCATCCACATGAGCGACATCCCGAGCCTTCCCCTACGAGCAGCTCTGGGGCGAGCGCATGCTCGGCTCGGTCGCCAACCTGACCCGGCGGGACGGCGAGGAGTTCATGGCGCTGGCGCCGCAGGTGCCGGTCACAGACCGAGGTCGAGGTCGTATCCCGCTGGAGGAGGCCAACGAGGCCCTCGACTCGATCCGCAGCGGCAGCCTGC
Organism: uncultured Solirubrobacterales bacterium; assembly: GCA_963702065.1. Lineage (GTDB taxonomy): Bacteria > Actinomycetota > Thermoleophilia > Solirubrobacterales > 70-9 > VRUE01. Next base: position 1,442,509 of record OY969705.1, on the reverse strand, counting down.
GCGGCGCCGCCGTCCTGCGGATCGGTCCCGGCAGGGGTTCCGCTTAACTTTTTCGTGAGCGGCGGTTGGCTGGCGCCCCGGTGGGCGCGCGAAAAAGTACAAGACGCTTCACCCCTGCCGGGACCGACTCGCTCTCAGCGGAAGAGGTCCTCCGTCGGGGGCGGCGGAGGGCTGCGGCGCCGGGGCCGTCCTCGGTGGTGACGAAGCGGTCGAGGCCGCGGACGACGACCGCGGGGACGCCGCTGTCCTTGCTGCGGACCAGGTCGGCCGCTGCCGCGGCCTCGTCGGCGATGGCGATCAGGGTTGCCTCCAGCTCCCGGCCGTGGCGTCGTGCGCGGCCGCGCCAGTCGTCGAGTGGGCTGTAGGCCGGCGCAGCCGATCGCCACCTCGGCCTGGCCGAGGCGCCAGGCGCGGCCGAAGCTGTCGCTGATCACGACGGCGACGGCGGCGGTGATTTCGGCTCTGATGCGGCGGGCCGAGGCGTCGGGGTCCTCGGGCAGCAGGCAGACGGTGTCGTCCTCGGGCAGGTTGGAGCTGTCGATGCCGGCGTTGGCGCAGACGAAGCCGTGGTGGGTCTCGGTGATCAGCACGCCGCGCTCGGCTCGCAGCACCTCGGTGCTCTCCTCGAGGATCAGCTCGACCAGGGCCGGCTCCTTGCCGAGCACGGCGGCGAGCTTGCGCGCCTCGGCGCCGGGGATGACCGAGGAGAGGCGGCGGACCTGGCCCTCGGCCTTGGAGACGACCTTCTGGGCGATGACGACGACGTCGCCGTCGCGCAGCTCGGCGCGCGCGGCGATCAGCTCGCCGAGCGTTCGCGCCCGCCTCGATCTCCGGCAGGCCCGCGACCGCCGAAGGACCCGCAATTCGCCCGTCGTCGCTCATATGCCGAGCGCCTTCGCCGTGCGCCTGGCGCGGCCGCGGTCGCGCTCCAGCGCCATGGTGAGGGCGACGACGTCGGCCGGGGTGTCGAGGTCGAGCGCCAGCGAGGGCAGCTCCTCGACCCCGAACGGGATGCCGGCCTCGCGCGCGGCGGCGACGTGGCGGGCGCAGCTGCCCTCGCCGAAGGAGGGCTCGATCGCGTCGGGCGGCGCCAGCGCCAGCGCGTTGGTGCCGGTGCCGTGGCGGTCGGGGACGATCGCGACGTAGCGCTCCGGCATCCCGGTCAGCAGGCGCTCGAGCTCGCGCGGCGCCAGCAGCGGGCAGTCGATCGGCAGCAGCACGACGCAGCTCGGCGCCGAGCTGCTGCGGCGCGGGCGATCCCGGCGAGGGCGGCGCCCGAGTGGCCGCCCTCGTCCGGGTCGGCGACCACCTCGGCCCCGCGCGCGGCCGCCAGCTCGATCGCCCGCGGCTCGCTGGTGACGACGATCGTGCGCTCGATCGAGCGCGCCGCGCCGATCGCCTCCAGCACGTCCTCCAGCATCGCCGCCGCCAGCTCGGCGCGGTGCGTGGCGCCGATGCCGGGCGCGAGCCGCTGCTTGGCGGCGGCGAAGCGCTTGACCGGCAGGACGGCGGTCGCCTTCAAGCTGCGGGAGTGGGAGTCAGGCACCTTCGACGAGGCTAGCGGCGTAGTCGAGGACGATGCGCGCCAGGCGCGCGCGGCCGGCGGCGCCCTCCATCAGGGTCGCCGTGGCGAGGGTCGGGATCTCCGCCGGCGGCGGGTCGGGGTCGCCCTCGTCGACGACCATCGCGTCGATCAGGCCGGCGTAGAGCGAGGCGACGCCGGCCGCGGTCGAGGGGCGGCCGAGCGCCTGCATGAAGCGCTCGGTCGGTCCCTTGACCACCTGGCCGGCGACGAAGGGGCTGACCGCGACGACCGGCGCGCGCGAGGCCGGCGATCGCCTCGCGCATGCCCGGCACGGCGAGGATCGGGCCGATGCTGATCACCGGGTTGGAGGGGCCGATCACGATCGCCTCGGCGCCGCGCAGCGCCTCCAGCACCTCCTTGCTCGGCTCGGCCTCGTCGATCCCGTCCAGCTCGACGCCGTGCACCTCGGGCTCGCCGCGGTCGACGATCAGGTACTCCTGCAGGCCGCGCGTGCCGGCGGCGGTGTGCACCTTGGTCCGCACCGGCGCCTCGCACATCGGCAGCACCCGCGCCTCGACCCCGAGCGCGCGGGCGATCTGCGCCTGGGCGTCGGTGAGGCTGCCGCCCTCCTCGACGAACTGGCGCCGGTAGAGGCAGGCGGCGAGGTCGCGGTCGGAGAGGCCGAACCAGCTCGGCGCGCCGAGCTTGGTCAGGCGCTCGAAGACGGTGAAGCTGTCGTCGCGCAGGCCCCAGCCGCGCTCCTCGTCGATTTCGCCGCTGAGCCAGTAGGTGACGAGGTCGGGGTCGGGGGAGACGTGGACGCCGAGCGTCTCGATGTCGTCGCCGGTGTTGGCGATCACGCGCGAGGTCGGAGCCGATCTCCTCCTGCATCCCGGCGGCGAGCTTGGCGCCGCCGGTGCCGCCGGCGAGCAGCGCGACCCTCACCGCGAGCCTGCCTACTGCCCAGTGGTCGCCGTCGGGCAGGCCGGTCAGCTGGATCCCGGCGTGGGCCTTGTAGCGGGTGTTGACCGAGATCAGCATCGGCGTCAGCTGCTCGACGATCCGCGCCATCTCCAGCGGCGCCGGCGTTGACCGCGCGCAGGCCGGGGATCAGCTCGATCAGCCGCGCCACCCGCGCCTTGTCGGCCTTGCGGTCGCCGCAGACGAGCACGTCCTCGCCGAGCTCGGCCTCGCCGTCGGCGAGGGTCGGGGCGCCGACCGTGTGCAGGGCGGCGACGACGGTGACGCCCTCGGGCACCATCTCCTGCGCCTGCTGGGCGGCCGAGCCCTGCCAGACGCCGAGCGAGCGGGTCGCCTTGCCGCTGACCGCGGCGGCGAGCGGCACCGTGCAGTCGACCAGGATCTGGCCCGGCTGCAGCGCCTCGCGCAGGTTGTTGAGGTTCTCCGACTGGGCGCGGAAGGGGACGGTGAGGAAGACGATCTCGGCCCGCTTGCGCGGCCTCCTCGTTGAGCAGGCCCTCGACCTGCGGCGCCGGGGACCTTCTCGCGCAGCTTCGCCGCCGCCTCCTCGGCCCGCTCGGCCGAGCGCGAGCCGAGCACGATCGGCGCGCCCGGCCTGGGCCCAGCGCAGGGCCAGGCCGGCGCCGAGGGCGCCGGTGCCGCCGACGATCGGGATGGTGGGGAGCTCGGCCACGGGCGCGCCAGTCTATGCTGCTCGGCGCGATGAGACTGGAGGGACGAAAGGCGCTGGTGACCGGTGGCGCCAGCGGGATCGGCGCCGCGATCGCCGCCCGGCTCGCCGCCGAGGGCGCCGAGGTCTGGGTCGGCGACATCGACACCGAGGGCGCCGCAGCGCGTCGCCGGCGAGGTCAACGGCCACGCGATCGAGCTCGACGTGACCGACCTCGAGTCCGCCAAGGCCGCGGTCGAGGCCGCGCGGCACGCTCGACATCCTCGTCAACAACGCCGGCACCGACGAGTTCGGCTTCTTCACCTACACGACGCCCGAGCAGTGGCAGCGGGTGCTCGCGATCAACCTCGGCGGCGTGCTCAACTGCACCCACGCGGCGCTGCCCGCGATGCAGCAGGCCAAATACGGCCGCATCCTCAACATCTCCTCCGAGGCCGGCCGGGTCGGCTCCAAGGGCTCGGCCGTCTACTCGGCCGCCAAGGCCGGCATCGTCGGCTTCACGAAGGCGATCGCCCGCGAGAACGCCCGCTACGGGATCACCGCCAACTCGATCGCCCCCGGCCCGATCGAGACGCCGCTGCTGATGGGCGCCAAGGAGTTCGGCGAGATCGGCGAGAAGGTGATCGAGACGATGAAGTCCTCGACCCAGATGGGCCGCCTCGGCCAGCCCGACGAGGTCGCCGCGGCCGCCGCCTTCCTGGTCTCCGACGACGCCACCTACGTCACCGGCGAGACCCTCGGGCGTCAGCGGCGGCCTGGGCATGGTCTGATGGCCGAGTCCGACGCAGGGCCTCGTCCCCGGGATCGAGCGCAGCGACGAGTTCACGGTCGCGCCGCCGCTGGTCACCGACGTCGGCGGCACGATCGGCACCGGCGTGCTCTCGACCCCGGGCATGATCGGGATGATGGAGGCCAGCGCCCAGGTGCTCGCCTACGAGCACCTGCCCGAGGGCAAGGCGACGGTCGGCTTCGAGGTCTGCGTCAAGCACGTCGCGGCAGCCGCGGAGGGGGCGACCTGCCGCACGCGCGCCACCCTGCGCGAGGTCGTCGACGGGCGCAAGCTGCGCTTCGACGTCGAGGTGAGCGAAGGCGAGCGCACGATCGGCGTCGGCACCCACGAGCGGCGCGTGGTCGGCCAGGCCGGTCCGCCGACCGCGTAGCCTCGGTCGCGATGAGCACGCTGCCGAGCAAGGTCCGCATCCGCGAGGTCGGGCCGCGCGACGGCTTCCAGAACGAGCCGGAGACGATCCCGACCGCGGAGAAGATCCGCCTGGTCGACCTGCTCTCGGCGACCGGGCTGAAGCGGATCGAGGTGACCTCGTTCGTGCGGCCGGAGGTGATTCCGCAGCTCGCCGACGCCGAGGAGGTGCTGGCCGGAGTGCAGCGGCGCGAGGGCGTCGCCTTCTCGGTCCTGATCCCCAACGAGCGCGGGCTGGAGCGGGCGCTGGCGCTGCGCGAGCGCTTCGACGAGATCAACGTCTTCGTCTCCGCCTCGGAGACCCACAACCGCAAGAACGTCAACCGGACGATCGAGGAGTCGCTGGACGGGCTGGAGCGGACGCTGGCGGGCGCCCGCGAGGCCGGGCTGCGCTGCGAGGGCGTGATCTCGACCTCCTTCGGCTGTCCCTACGAGGGCGAGGTGCCGCCCGAGCGCGTCTTCGCGATCGCCGAGCGGCTCGCCGCGGCCGGCTGCGCCGAGATCGGCTTCGGCGACACGACCGGGATGGCCAACCCGCGCCAGGTCGGCGAGTTCTTCGCCGCGGCGCGCGAGCGCCTCGGCGGCGTCGAGCTGACCGCCCACTTCCACAACACCCGCGGCCAGGGACTCGCCAACGTGCTGGCGGCGCTGGAGCAGGGCGTCGACTCCTTCGAGTCGAGCTTCGGCGAGCTCGGCGGCTGCCCGGTGCCGCCGGGCGCGACCGGCAACATCGCCAGCGAGGACGTGGTCTCGATGCTGCACGAGATGGGGGTCGAGACCGGGATCGACCTGCCGGCGCTGGTCGCGGCCTCGCGCGAGGCCCAGGAGGCCCTCGGCCGCCCGCTCGGCTCGCACGTGCTCCGCGCCGGCCCGTCGACTGGCACCGCTGCGCGACACTGGCATCAACTTCTCTATCTGCCAGGTGGAGAAGTTGATGCAGTTCGGCTGTGGCCTTGCGAATAGGCTCCGGCCGTGACCGACTTCGCCCAAGCGCTCGAGGCCGCCCTCGCCGGGGGGCCGCAGCGCCACCACGAGAAGACCGAGGAACAGGGCAAGCTGCCGGTGCGCGAGCGGGTCGAGCGGCTGGTCGACGCCGGCTCCTTCGCCGAGGAGGCGGCGCTGGCCAACTGGGACAAGGAGGGCCTCGGGGCCGACGGCGTCGTCACCGGCCTGGCCACGATCGACGGCCGCCGCGTCGCCCTGATGGCCAACGACCCCACGGTCAAGGCCGGCTCCTGGGGGCCGAAGACGGTCGAGAAGATCCTCCGCATCCAGGAACGGGCGCTGAGCCTGCAGGTGCCGATGGTCTACCTGGTCGACTCGGCCGGGGCGCGGATCACCGACCAGGTGCAGATGTTCCCCGGCCGCCGCGGCGCCGGGCGGATCTTCCACAACGAGGTGCGGCTCTCCGGCCAGGTGCCGCAGGTCTGCCTGCTCTTCGGGCCGAGCGCCGCCGGCGGCGCCTACATCCCCGCCTTCTGCGACGTCGTGATCATGCGCGACGGCAACGCCTCGATGTACCTCGGCTCGCCGCGGATGGCGGAGATGGTGATCGGCGAAACGGTGACCCTGGAGGAGATGGGCGGGGCCAAGATGCACACCGGCGTCTCCGGCTGCGGCCACTTCCTGGTCAAGAGCGACGAGGAGGCGATCGACCTCGCCAAGCGCTACCTCTCCTTCATGCCGGGCAACTGGCGCGAGCAGCCGCCGCTGGCGCCGCCGGCCGAGCCCGCCTCGCAGACGCCGATCGCCGAGATCGTGCCCGCGGACGAGAACCGGCCCTTCGACATGCAGCTGCTGCTCGACTCGCTGCTCGACGCCGAGAGCTTCCTGCCCGTGCACAAGCGCTGGGCCAAGGAGCTGATCGTCGGCTACGGGCGGCTCGACGGCCGCGTCGTCGGCGTCGTCGCCAACCAGCCCAAGCTACACCGGCGGCGTCCTCTTCGTCGACTCGGCCGACAAGGCGGCCCGCTTCATCCAGACCTGCAACGCCTTCAACGTGCCGCTGCTCTTCCTCGCCGACGTGCCCGGCTTCATGATCGGCACCGCGGTCGAGCGCCAGGGGATCATCCGCCACGGGGCGAAGATGATCAGCGCCGTCTCCGAAGCGACCGTGCCGAAGATCTCGGTCGTGGTGCGCAAGGCCTACGGCGCCGGCCTCTACGCGATGGCCGGGCCCGGCCTTCGAGCCCGACTGCTGCATCGCCCTGCCCAGCGCCTCGATCGCCGTGATGGGCCCGCAGGCGGCGGTCAACGCCGTCTTCTACAACCAGATCCAGGCGATCGACGACGAGGCCGAGCGCGAGGCGTTCGTCGCCCAGAAGCGCGAGGAATACGCCGAGGACATCGACCTCCTCCACCTCGCCTCCGAGCTGGTCGTCGACGCGGTGGTCGACCCGACCGAGCTGCGCGCCGACCTGATCAAGCGCTTCGCGATGGCGGCGGCAAGGACCGCTCCTTCGCCGAGCGGCGCAATCCGGTGACGCCTGCCTAGGAGGTCGCCGGACCGCGCTCCTCGCTACCGTTTCGGGCTTGGCGCGGAACGTCAGAGCCCCGCTCGCCGGCTGCCTCGCCTGCGCCGTCGGCCTTCGCGATCCTCGCTCGTCCTGATCCACAAGGCCGACTCGGTTCAGCGCTTCGACGCCGTCCTGCTCGGCCATTTCGCCGAACGCGGCTCCCGCACCGGCTCGGTCGCGGCCGGCATCGTCCTGCTCGGCGACCTCGGCGCCTTGCTCCTCCTGCTGGCGATCGCCTGTGGGATCGCCCTGGCGCGCCACCGCCCCCGGGCCGCCCTTGCCGCCCTCGTCGTCGTCGCCGGCGCCAACCTGACCACGCAGCTCTTCAAGGCCCTGCTCGCCCACCCGCGCTTCCAGGCGCTGCTCGGCGCCGAACAGATCGGCGCCAACTCCTTCCCCAGCGGCCACACGACCGCGGTCGCCTCGATCGCGATCGCCTTTGCCTTCGTCGTGCTCGCGCGAGTGGCGCCCGGCGGTGGCGCTGATCGGGACCGGCCTGGTCGCCGCGGTCGGCTGCTCGGTGATGGCGCTCGGCTGGCACTACCCGAGCGACGTGCTCGGCGGCATCCTCGTCGCCGCGCGGCTGGGGCTTCGCGGCGCTGGCGGTCCTGCGGGCGACGCGGGGCGGGTCCCGCCGCCGCTCGCTTCAGCTCGGCAGCCGCGCCGCCATCTCGGTGAAGTAGTCGAGCGCCGCCGGGTTGGCGAGCGAGTCGCGGCTGGCGGCCTGCTCGGCCGGCGTGCCCATCAGGATCCGCTTCACCGGCACCTCGAGCACCTTGCCGCTGAGCGTGCGCGGCACCGCCTCGATCGCGAAGACCTCGTCGGGGACGTGGCGCGGCGAGCACTGGGCGCGCACCCGCCGGGCGATCTCCTTGCGCAGCTCGTCGTCGAGCTCGGCGCCCTCGCGCAGGACGATGAAGAGCGGCATCCAGCCCTCGGTGCCGGGGCGGGGCACGTCGACGACGAGCGCGTCGACGATCTCGTCGAGGCTGAGCACGGCGCGGTAGATCTCGCTGGTGCCCATGCGGATGCCGGAGCGGTTGATCGTCGAGTCCGAGCGGCCGTAGATCACCGCCGTGCCGCGCGAGGTGATTTCGATCCAGTCGCCGTGGCGCCAGACGCCGGGGAAGATCTCGAAGTAGCTGGCGCGGTAGCGGCTGCCGTCGGGGTCGCCCCAGAAGTAGACCGGCATCGAGGGCATCGGCTCGGTGACGACCAGCTCGCCGACCGCGTCGATCACCGGCTTGCCCGTCTTCGTCCCAGGCCTCGACCGCGGCGCCGAGCGCGCGCCCCTGCAGCTCGCCGCGGTAGACCGGCAGCAGGGCGGAGCCGCCGACGAAGGCGGTGCAGAGGTCGGTGCCGCCGCTGGTCGAGAAGAGCCAGGTGTCGGCGCCGAGGTGCTCGTAGATCCAGTCGAAGCCCTCGGGGGAGAGCGGCGAGCCGGTCGAGCCGACCGCCCCGAGGCGGCTGAGGTCGCGGCCGGCGCCGGGCTCGACCCCGGCCTTCATGCAGGCGGCGATGTAGGAGGCGCTGGTGCCGAACATCGTCACCCCGGCCCGCTCGGCGAGGTCCCAGAGCACGCCCATGTCGGGGTGGCCGGGGTTGCCGTCGTAGAGCACGATCGCGGCCCGGGTCAGCAGCCCGGAGACGAGGAAGTTCCACATCATCCAGCCGGTCGTGGTGAACCAGAAGAGGCGGTCGCCGGGGTGGGCGTCGACGTGGAGGTGGAGCTTCTTCAGGTGCTCGAGCAGGATGCCGCCCTGCGACTGCACGATCGCCTTCGGCAGGCCGGTGGTGCCGGAGGAGTAGAGGACCCAGAGCGGGTGGTCGAAGGGGACGCGCTCGAAGCTCAGCTCGGCGCCCTCGCCCGTGGCGAGCAGCTCGTCCCAGCGGATCGCGTCGCGCAGCGGGGAGAGGTCGGGGTCGGGGTCGAGGTAGGGCAGGACGACGGTGCGCACCAGGCTCGGCATCTCGGCCTGCAGCTTGGCGAGGGTCTCGCGCCGGTCGAAGTCCTTGCCGCCGTAGCGGTAGCCGTCGACCGCGAAGAGCACCTTGGGCTCGATCTGGGCGAAGCGGTCGATCACGCTGGCCGGGCCGAAGTCGGGCGAGCAGCTCGACCAGATCGCGCCGATGCTGGCGCGTGGCGAGGAAGGCGACGATCGCCTCGGGGATGTTCGGCATGTAGGCGACGACGCGGTCGCCGCGCTCGACCCCGAGCGCGCGCAGGCCGGCGGCGGTCGCGGCGACCTGGGCGCGCAGCTCGCCCCAGCTCAGCTCGCCGAGCTCGCGCAGCTCGGAGGCGTGCAGGATCGCCGTCTCGGCGTCGTCCTTGCCGGCGAAGACGTGCTCGGCGTAGTTGAGGCTGGTGCCGGCGAACCACTCGGCGCCGGGCATCTCGCGGCTGCCCAGCACCCGCTCGTAGCTCGCCGTCGGCCTGCACCCCGAAGAAGTCCCAGATCGCCGACCAGAAGGCCTCGAGGTCGTCGACCGACCAGCTGCCAGAGCTCGTCGTAGGTGGCGAAGCTCGAGCCCGCGCTCGGCCTCCAGCCAGCGCATGAACTCGCGCAGGCGCGAGCGCTCGACCAGCTCGGCGGGCGGCTCCCAGAGCTTCTCGGGCGCCGCGCCGCTCACGCCGCGGCCGCGCCGGCGGCCGCCTGCGCCAGGTCCAGCTCGTGCGGGTCGTGCGAGCAGAGCAGCTGCACCTCTTCGCCGTGGCGGGCGACCAGCTCGCGCAGCCGCTCCTGGTTGCTCAGGCGCTGGCGGCGGTCGGCGTTGTTGAGGTTCTGGAAGAAGCGCAGGCCGGGCGGGCAGGAGGGGGGAGTGGCGAGCTCGTCGTGGTGGAAGTAGGCGTCGCCGCAGTGCAGCAGCCAGCCCTCGCCGGTCTTGATCGCGACGCCGCTGTGGCCCAGCGAGTGCCCGGCCAGCGGGATCAGCAGCACCTCGCTGCCGAGGTCGGGCAGGATCCGCACGCCGCCGAAGCCGAACCACTCGTCGCCTTCGCCGTCGTGGCGGACCCACTTGCGGGTTGTGCTTCCAGTGCACGGCGAGGTAGCGGGGCCGGTCGCGCAGGCGCGGTTCCATCGCCGCGTCGAGCTCGCGCCCGAAGATGTGCACCTCGGCCTCGGGGAAGTCGGGCAGGCCGCCGGAGTGATCGGGGTCGAGGTGGGTGGTGACGATCTGCTTGCACGTCGCCCGCCGTGAAGCCGAGGCCCTCGACCTGCTTCAGCGCCGTCTCGCCGAGCTCGGCCCGCGGCCGCATGATCGCGAAGACGGGCCCGAGCTGGCGCGGGTTGCGCGTGTCCTCGGTGCCGAAGCCGGTGTCGAGCAGGACGAGCCCGTCGTCGGTCTCGATCAGCAGGCAGTGGCAGACGACCCGGCCCTGTTCGAAGCAGCCCGCCCTCGCCGTTGATCAGCCGCGCCCCGTTGGGGCAGAGCGTCCCGCAGTTGAGGTGGTGAATCCGCATGCCGCCGCGGGCAGTCTATCCCGGCAGGCGCGCAGGCGATGCTCAGGAACGTTCGCCCCTATTCCGTCTATCGTTTGGCGCGCGCCGGAGTGGTGGAACGGTAGACACGATTGACTCAAAATCAATTGCCCGTAAGGGCGTGTGGGTTCGACTCCCGCCTCCGGTATCGAGCGCGCCGCGCGTCGCTCAGGCCGGCAGCGGGGCGCCGTCGTCGGGTGAGGCGCCGGCGCCGTAGTCCTCGCCGTAGCCGATCGGGCGCTCCTCCTCGACGTGCCAGTTCTGGTTGAAGCCGTAGAGGGCGACCGCGATCAGGACCAGCTGCAGGATCGCGAGGATGATCGACCAGCAGGCCGATCACCGGGGAGGGGAGCAGCCCCTCGTCGAAGCCGGCCTTGTCGCGGGCGAACCAGCTGTCGGCGCCGACCGCGCAGAAGATCGCCAGGATCATCGAGAGCGCGGCGGCGACCGGCAGGATGCCGCGGCTCCAGCGGAAGACGAGGAAGGCGAAGAAGGCGTAGAGCAGCGGCGTAGATCAGCGCAGATGATCCCCATGCCGCCGCCGCCGGTCATCAGCGAGAAGCCGGTGATCGTGATCAGCGCCGACGAGCGCCGCCGTCGCCGCGAGCAGGAAGACGAGCACGAACTTGGTCGTGACCGACTCGGCTTTTTCCCGATTTGGCCGCCACAGTTCGTAGCCCGGCCTGACCTCTCCTACCGCCACGCAAACGATCATAGAATCTAGGAGCGACGCAGCATTGGTCGCGCGTTAAGCCCGGCTCGCCGGGTGGCCACGCGGGCGTGGCGGAATTGGCATACGCGCCAGGTTTAGGTCCTGGTGGGCTTCGGCCCGTGGGGGTTCAAGTCCCTCCGCCCGCATAGCGATTCCAGCCGACTTGCCGGAGCGCGATCCACGCCCCGGCCCGGCTAGCATGGCCCCCTCGGGGCAGTGGCCCAACTGGCTAAGGCACCGGTCTCCAAAACCGGCGATTCCAGGTTCGAGTCCTGGCTGCCCCGCTCTCTGGATCTGGTTGGTGGGACTGTGATGCTTGAGTAATCAGTTTAGGATGGCGCCGTCCAGCAAAGGTTGAACGGAGGCTCATCGTGGCGATCGACTTTCAGAATTTTGAGGATTTCGACTACGAACCGGGACCCGTCGAGGGCGTCGACGTGGCGCGGATACCGTTCGACGCTGCCGATGTGCGGATTCTTCGATTCGCGCCCGGCATCGGGGTGCCGGCCCACAAGCATTCGAAAAACGCTCTGCACATCGTCTTGAAGGGCAGTCTGGCGGGACCAGATGACCAACTGCTCGAATCCGGGGTTGTCTACGCCTGCGGTGGCTGGGAGTACGGGCCTTGGGCATTGCCCCCGGAGCTGACCGAAGACGAGGCGACGTACCTGCTCGTCATACAGCCACTCGAAACGACAGTCGAGTACCGCGCGGCAGAAGATTGACGAGGGGCCCTTGGCTCAGGCTGCTTCGGTTCAGGGGCATGTTTCACCGTCGTCCCTTCTGGGCAGGACTTCTCCAAGAGCCCTCGAGAGAAGGAGAATGACTGTGCGACGTCGCCGAACTCACATCCGCCATGCAGCGGTCTCAGCCCTGGGCGCGATCCTCGCGCTAGCGCTGGCCGCGCCGGCCCAGGCAGCGGGCTCGCTTCGTTACGTGGCGCTCGGGGACTCCTACAGTGCCGCCTCCGGGGTGCTGCCGATCGATCTCTCGGCGCCGCAGTGCCTGCGCTCGACTCGCAACTACCCCCACGTGATCGCCGGCACCACCGGCGCGCAGCTGCAGGACGTCACCTGCGGGGCGGCGGAGACGAGTGACTTCTTCGAATCGCAGTATCCGGGTACGGCGCCGCAGCTCGAAGCCGTGAAGTCCGACACGCAGCTGGTGACGATGACGATCGGCGGCAACGACAGCGGTGTCTTCATCAACGCGATCCTCTCCTGTGGCACAGCCGGGCTCTCGACGCTCGGCCAGGGCAGCCCCTGCAAGGACCGCTATGGGTCCTCGTTCGAAGACACGATCAACAGCACGACCTACCCCGCGCTGGTGAAAGCGCTCGATGCGGTGAGGGCGAAGGCGCCGACGGCGCAGGTTGCGATCCTCGGCTACCCCTGGATCATGCCGGCGAGCGGAAGCTGCTTCACCAAGATGCCGGTCGCTAAAGGGGACGTTCCCTACGTGAGGGGGATTCAGGCCACGCTCAACGACGCCGTCCGGCGGGCTGCCGCGGCGACCGGTTCGACCTACGTGGACCTCAACGCGGTCTCCGAAGGCCACGATGCCTGCGAGCCGATTGGCGTCCGCTGGGTCGAGCCGGTCCTGCAGGGGACCAATCCCGTCATCGTGCATCCCAACGCCCTCGGCGAGTCCGCAATGGCGGCGCAGGCCATGGCGGTACTCGGCTTGGGCTGAGCTCGGGCTAGTCGGACCGCAGCTCGTCGAGCGAGACGACCTCGAGGTCGAACGCCTCGTCGGCGGAGCGCCTGCGCCTGTAGGGCGAGACGATCACGCGGTGGGTCTCGCCGCAGGGGCAGGGGACCTCGATCGGCCGCGTGTCGCTGGCGGGGTCAGTCTCGACCTTGAGCCGCATCAGCTTGCCGGCGGTTTTGCAGCCAAACGAGATCACCCAGCCGTAGTCGACGGGTTCGGTGCGTTTTTTCGGGCGGCGGGGTTGGGGCATCGCTGCATCCTCTCTGGTTGTGAGCCCGAATGTCGTCGGGTCGTCGCTTAGGCTGAGCGCATGTCGAGCAGCGGCGACTCGCCCAAGGTCCTCTCCAAGAAGCAGTACGAGAAGGAGCTCGCTCGCCTGCAGGAGGAGCTGGTGCGGCTGCAGGAGTGGATCGTCGACGCCGGGCTGCGGGTCGCCGTGCTCTTCGAGGGGCGCGACACCGCGGGCAAGGGCGGGGTGATCAAGCGGATCACCGAGCGGACCAACTCGCGCGTGGTGCGCACGGTCGCGCTCGGCAAGCCGACCGAGCGGGAGCGCAGCCGAGTGGTACTTCCAGCGCTACGTCGCCCACCTGCCGGCCGGCGGCGAGATGGTCCTCTTCGATCGCAGCTGGTACAACCGCGCCGGCGTCGAGCGGGTGATGGGCTTCTGCACCGAGGACGAGTACCAGGAGTTCATGCGCTCGACCCCGAGCTTCGAGCGGATCCTGATGCGCTCCGGGCTGATCCTGATCAAGTACTGGCTCTCGATCTCCGACGAGGAGCAGGAGCGCCGCTTCAAGGCTCGGATCGAGGACCCGAGCAAGCAGTGGAAGCTAAGCCCGATGGACCTCGAGGCGCGGGCGCGCTGGGTCGACTACGCCGAGGCCAAGGACCAGATGTTCGCCTACACCGACACCAAGGACTCGCCCTGGTTCGTGGTCGAGGCCGACGACAAGCGCACCGCCCGCCTCAACCTGATCAGCCACCTGCTCGAACAGATTCCTTATCAGCCGGTGCCGGCCGAGAAGGTCGAGCTTCCGCCGCGCCAGGAGCGTGCCTACGTGCGCCCGCCGGTCGAGACGCAGACCTTCGTGCCAACCCGCTTCCTGGTCGAGTAGCTAGAGGCCGGTCGGGTGGCGCGCCGCGAAGCGGCGGGGATCGACTTTGGCGCGGTGCCAGCGCGGGCCGTTGATGCCGGGTGGGGCGATCGCGTGCCCGCCGGCCAGCTCGGCACCGCAGTTGGCGCTGCCGAAAGGCGGTCTGTCCTACAGTCCTGAGTCATGGGCAGGGTGAGCATGAGCGCTGCGAAGCGGCCGCTGGTTGCGGTGATTTGTGCCGTCGGCATCGTGCTCTCGGGAGCCGCTCTGACCCTGGGTGTCTCGGGTCCTGCCCCGGCCAGCGCTGCCGCGGCGGCGACTCCCGACGGCCACGATCCACTCGGCCAGGCACTGATGACGGCGGCGAAGGCGACCGGCGTGCTCGACGCGATCGAAGGCAGCCTCGTCTACCTCGGCGCCAAGTACGAGGGTACGACCACCGCCGAGAAGGTGGCCAGGCAGTCCACCGAGCCGCAGGCCGCGACGTTCGGAGGAAGTACACCAGTGGCGAGGTGCCGCTGCCGCCGGCGTCCGCCGGTACCAACGGCACGCCAAGTGCCACCGCCACCGGGGGGTCGCGACGAACCGCTGGTCGCCCGCATCCCCGCCACACCGAACTCATATGGCGACCCGACCGCGACCTACGTCAGCGGCATCGCCCTCTCGCCGCCGGAGGCGCCCGAACGGGTCGCCGGCGCGATCAACGCCGCCAACACGATCGTCGGCCGGCCCTACGTATGGGGCGGCGGACACGGCTCCTGGTATGACCGCGGCTACGACTGCTCCGGCGCGGTCAGCTTCGCCCTCGCCGGTGGCGGCTTCCTCTCCACGCCGCTCGCCTCGGGCCAGCTCGAGCCTCGTGGGGCGCGCCCGGGCCCGGGCCGCTGGATCACCGATCTACGCCAGCGCCTCCCACGTCTACGCCGTGATCGCCGGCCTGCGCTGGGACACCGTCGGCGACGCCCGCGGCAGCGGCCCTCGCTGGCACGTCGCCGGCACCCCGCCCGCCGGCTTCGTCGCCCGCCACCCGCCCGGCTACTGAGCTAGTGAGGCGGGCTCAGCGGCTGCGTCGGCTGCAGGCCGATCAGCTCGTAGTAGCCGATCAGGTAGAGGCGGCGGCCGTCGGAGACCATCGGCGTGTAGCCGGCCTGGTTCAGCTCGAAGGTCTTGCGATGGGTGCGGGCGTCGATCCCGATCGCCTCGCGGGTCTTGAAGCTCGAGGTGTAGACGGTGTGGCCGATCACGGTCGCCGTGCCGGGCACCGGCCCGCCGACGTCGTAGCGCCAGCGCTGCTTGCCGTTGCGCGCGTCGAGCGCGTAGAAGTGCTCGTCGTAGGAGCCGATGTAGACGCTCGGCGGCGTGCCGGGCACGCGGGCGACGGCCGGCGAGCCGTAGACGAAGTTGTTGGTCGGGAAGGACCACTCGACCTTGCCGCTCTTTTCGTCGAAGGCGAAGACGGTGCCGTCGTCGCGGGCGGCGTAGACGCGGCCGAAGGCGATCGCCGGCGAGGAGTAGAAGCCGCCCTCGCCGAAGGGCGGCACCTTCGAGGTGTTGGTGCGCCAGATCAGCTTGCCGTCCTCGGCGTCGAGGCAGAACATGCCGCTCTCGTAGTCGGCGACGTAGAGGCGGCCGTCGTGGAAGCTGGGGCTGGCTTTGATCGCCGCCGGCGAGTTGAACTGCCAGAGCACCTTGCCGTCGGCGGCGCGCACCGCGACGACGTTGGTCTTGTCGGTGCCGAGGTAGAGCGTGCCGCCGACCGCCATCGGCGAGGATTCGAGGTGGCCGACGAGCTTGCGCTTCCAGACTTCCTTGCCGCTCTCGGCATCGACCGCGACCAGATCGCCGTCGACGTAGGCGAAGAAGACCTTGCCTTCGTGGTAGACGGGCCCGGTCACGTCGGTCGGTTTGCCGGCGTCCTTCGGATTGGTGTTCCGTTCCCAGAGGATCTTGCGATCGCTGAGCCGCACCGCCTTGGCGTTGCCGTACTTGTTGACCACGTAGGCGACCCCGTCCGCGATCGCCGGCGGGAACTCGATCAGCGCGTGCGTGTTGATCGACCACGCTTCCTTCAGCGGCGGATCGAGAAAGCGCTCTTTGGCCGGCAGGTAGTGCGTGCGCTCGGGCACGCGGCCGAAGAGCGGCCAGGGCACGAGCGCGGTGTCCTGCGCTGGCCACGAGCCTTGGTCGTCTGACGCCGTCGACAGCCGCAGCCGGCGATCGCCAGGCACGCTGCCACGGCGAGCAGCACCGCGAGGAGTCTTCCCGGGCGATCGCGCATAGACGCTCTGCATCGACCGCTTGGCGTCAGCCTTGAGCGTGCGGCGCGACAGGACGGAGGGAGAGCGGCGGACGGGAATCGAACCCGCATCATCGCCTTGGAAGGGCGAGGCTCTACCGTTGAGCTACCACCGCACGAGCGAAACCGCCCCGCTTCGCGGTGCGGCGTCGATGACAGTTTGCACAAACGACCTCGCACTTTGCCATCTCGTCGAGGATGCTCTGCCCATTGCGGTCCCGGAATCCATTGCCGATTCCGAGTTGCCCCTTGGCTTTCCGCCGCCAAGCGAATTCCTCCAGTGGCTTGTTCGTTTCGCATCTCCCGCACCGCCGCGTGCGTGCGAGCCTAGCTATACGAACAGACGTTCGCCCTAGGTCTCTTGCAGCGCCTGTCAGGTCGAATCCCAGTTGTTGCCAATACGTCAGAATGCAGACAGCCACGGGGAGTGGCGCAGTCTGGTAGCGCACTCGGCTGGGGGCCGAGCGGTCGCAGGTTCAAATCCTGTCTCCCCGATGCCCGATCCGCATAGCTCCGCATGAGCCCGCATAGCTCCGCACGTTGTCGGCCCCGATAGAGGCCTATATCTGGGCAATGTGATGCCAGCGTGATGCATGGGGGCGCCGGAGCGTGATGCCACTTGCCTCCTCATGGTCAGCCTGGGGGAGACCCCGCTGGTCGCTCGCGACCTCAGCGCTGTCACCGAGACCCTAAGGTCGATAGCGGTTTAGGGCCATTGAGCTCACCAGCATGGCGGGGATTGAGGGTTGGTCCCCATGGCAAAGCGGAGGAGGCAGTACGAAGCGCGGATCTACCTTGGCCGGGACGAGAACGGCAAACAGCGCTTTGACTACATCGGCAGATACGACCGGAAGCGAGATCGCGACAGAGCGGTTCGAAAAGCAAGGGAGGAGCGCGAGGCCGGGAAGATACGAGCGTCTTTCCCTCTTTGCGACGAATACGTGGATCGCTACTTGGCCGAGTATGCGGAGCTCCACAAGGATTCCTCCCTCATTGCCGCCAGCAGAGGCTTGAGGCGCTTCCGGGAGGACTTTGCCGGCCGCTCGCTGGATATCTCCCGGACCGAGCTCAAGGGCTGGATGAACGGCGAGGGGATTTGGGCCCACAAGCCGTCAGTGCCAAGGGGTTATCGCCCTACGATCGTCGCGCTCTACAACCACGCGATTGACGAGGACGACGTTCCGCTTGCTCGCAGCCCGGCGCGCAAGCTCGGATGCCGGTCTCGGAGCGCACGATCCCAGTTGGCACCACCCACCGAGGCGGAGTTCGAGCGACTGTTGAGCGCGTGCTCGGCGTTGGGCGAGTACGCCCTTCGCATGCGCGAACTGATGCTCTTCGCTGCCTTCCAGTTGATGCGGCCGAGCGAGCTATATGCGCTGAAGGAATCGCATATCGACTTCAAGGGGATGCGCATTAGGAAGCAGGATCGGATCTACAAGGGCAAGCACGACGTGCCGAAGACCGGCATCGTCACCGTTGCGCTCACCCGTCCAGCGCTCAACGCAATTGCGGGAAGGCCGACCGGGCGCGAGTACGTCTTCATGTCGAAGACCGGGAAGCCGCTCTCCCAGGCGATGCTTTCGGGCTATTGGGCACAGGTCAAGGCGCGTGCTGAGCTTGAGTTCGACTTCTACCATGCGACCAAGCACTACGGGGTCCACTACATGTGGACCGTGCTCAAGCTTTCTCCTCGAGCGATTGCCGCAATTGCCGGCTGGAAACCCGGCACGATCACAGCGATGTTGGAGACCTACGGACACGCCGACATTGGAGCACTCGACGAGGTTGACGCTGCGTTCGCTGGACCGCGTTGCGGCCCTGCTGACACTTAGAGCTTTCGCCAGGAAAACGAGCGCTGCTCTATCTCTCCCGCGAGTTCTCCGGTGAACTTGCCCTCGCCGCTCCATTTTTGGTACCGCGTGTCGCGCGACCGTTTGGCCTTATTCTGGATCGCGATCAACACGTAGGGCTGCCATGGAGCCGCAGCCTGGCTCCAGAACTTATCGGCGACGTCAAATTGATTTGCGGGACTTTGCGCACCCCAAGCGAGCAATGCACGCGCCCGTACAAGCTCGCTCGCATCCGAAAGCGCCCACGTCGAGAGTGACTCCGCGAGTCGTTGCGCCTTGCGCTCTGGAAGCCTGAGAATCGAAGCACATAGCGTGAGCTTCTCGACATCGGACATAAACCTTTTGGTATCTAGAAGCTCCCGGTAGACCGACGTCGCTGTTGGCATATCCTGCTTTGCGACGGCGGCAACATAGTCGAGGGCCGAGCGCGTAAGTGAAGGAACGCGCATCAGGAGACCGGGCAACTCGTCGAGTTTTCGAGACTCCTCGAGGGCTTGCATGTCTCGAAATACCGCAACCCCCATTGAGTGGGCGTCCCTCGGAACGCGCTCCTCCTCAACGGTGGCGAGAAGCTCATCGAATTTATCGGTGACTACTGCTCTATCCAGTTCTTTGGGGTCTGGCATCTGGTCCTCGCCCACGGGGTATCCGGTAACTGCGACTTGTTCCTCGATCCAGGCTTTGGCCTCCTCCCTTTGCGCAACCTTCAACTCGGCAAGTCGCTGGCGAGCATCCTTGCTCTCATGTGCGGCCGTAATCCAACCCATGATGCCGGTCTTGTCCGCCGCCAAAGTAAGCCCGAGGTCGTATAGACGACGCTCCATTTCGTTCTGAATGCGACGCGCTTCATGGAATCCAGACGAGACGATGATCCAATCGTCCATCCACCGGACAAAACGGACCCCTCCCTTGAGGAGTAGTTCGTCGAGTGGAGCGAGATACAGGTTTCCCAGCGGAGAGGAGCAGCGAATCCCCTGTGGGAGACCACGAACACCCAGTGCTACCCAACCTCGAAGAAGTTCGGAGAGATCACGGACGACCGCGACCTGATCTGAGGCCGACAGAAGCAGGCGCTCCAGCTCATCAATATCGATATGGAGAAAAAATCCGGCCACATCTCCAGTCAGGGCATAGCTAACGTCCCATTCGTCAACGAGTAGCTGTTGCGCTTTGCTCGCATAGTCCTCTCTCGTCGGAGAGTCGGCGAAGGCATCGTGCTCTCGCCCGAGGGTTTGGCGATACGCAAACACGATGTCTCTGGAAGGCAGGGCGGCCTCTATGTCGGGCGCCAAGCGATCCACGAGTGCCTGGTAGAGCAGAAGGTCCCTAGGGCTCAAACGAACAAGCGGCCGGGATGTCGCGCTCTTCTTTGGAGAGAACACTAGGGTGGCCGGCTGAAGGTGCGGCGTACGTGACGGGGTCGGGCCTCTCTCGGGGAAGAGACGTTTCAAAACCTCGAACGGCAGACGGTCCGGGACATCGGGCTGTCCTTGACCGACCCAGCGGAGAATTCGCTTCCAGGCAAGCGGAAAGTTGAGGTCGTCGTACGAGCGGATCTTCATCGGCCAGAGGGATCGAGAGGGTACCCAAAGATTGGCGCCGAACGTGCCGATCGCCGGCTGAGGGGGACGGCAAGTCGCCGCTTGGACGGGTGGTACGCGGTCGGCCCCTTGTGCTGCTCGCAGTTGGAGAGCGCCACTCGTCGCGGCTATGGAAAGCCGAGCGTCTACGAGCCGCCCACCGACGCGTCAACATGGGGATTACCGCGCGAGGCCATGCGTGGATTCGCGGCGATCCGGGATGGTTGATCAAGCTTAGATAGTCAGTTGGAGGCAAGCATGAAGCTGTTGTGAGCGTCGCAGAATCAAGGCATTGGCCAGGGTTATCAAGCGTGATGGCCAAAGGGTGCAGCATCCGGCGAGACGATCAGACTCCGTAGTCAATGTCGACGGCACACGAGCCCGAGCCGCATTCTGAGGGCGGAGTCGTGCACCGTGTTTCGAAACTGATGTACGAGATTTTGCCGGATGAGAAATTCATTCGGATCGAGGGCGATAGCTGGAGCTGGTCCGGCGAGTTGGGCAACTTTCAGTGCTCCATAGGACAGGATAAGCCGCCGTACATTGCGACCGTCAGCTCGCATCCAGAGGGCGACCCCGAGGCTTCCCAAGTCGCGGACAATGAGCCAGGGCCCACGCTCATCGCCCGCCCCCGATTTGACGAGTCGTCAGTTCCGCGGGTGCGGTCCATGATCGAGCCGTTGCTTGCGGGATGGGCCACGCATCTCGATCTCACAGAGAACACAGCGATCTGTTTTTCCTTTCGCGGAGCTTGGGCCGCGCAGGACTCCGGTGAGGAGCTAACGAAGTACCGGGTTGAGGGCGGGGATAGCTTCACGGTCTACCGACCTCTTCGCGAGGTGCCAGCGCCTCTTCCTGGCTGGCTGGATGCCGAACCTGAGCTGGTCCGCCTCCTGCGGGATCAGTGGCGCACCGTGCGAGACGGAGAGGCGAAGCTTCTGGACCGCGCCTACTTCTGCTTGACCGCAATTGAGCAGGCCTATGGCGGGCGAAGCTCAGCAACGAGCCAGCTCCAGGTGAGCGCTGGGCTCTTGTCCCGCATCGGTCAGCTCGCCGCGTCGCCTGACCGAAATCACGCCCGGAAGGTCACTGGCCGCGGACCGACTGAAATCTCAAGCGATGATCGCGCCTGGCTTAATAAGGCCTTGCCTCGACTCATCTATCGATGCGCTGAGGTCGAAATGCAACGACCGAGGTTGTCTGTTCTTACCTCCGACTCAGCAACGTGGTAGGCGCCGCAAGTAGGACCGACTTGCTACGTCCATGTGAAGCCGAAGTCCGCGACGGAACCCGACTCGGCGGATGCGCGAAGCACTACATGCCGCAGCCCGACGGTCGCTGGGGAGCGGTGTTAGTGATGCTCGCAGTTGGAGCGCTACCGTCGCGGCCGTGGAAGCTCTAGGAGTCGCCCGATGTCGCTTCAATCCGAGTCCGCGATATCTGGGTGATATCGGGCGACGGGCGAACCGCTCCAGCAAACGATTTCGTTCCTGGCTCTCCGACGAAGGCTCAGTAGTGATGAGGGCCTTAGCTATCCGTGGTCGGCGTTCTACGGAAGTCGAGAAGGAGATCCCGAAGTTCTGCCGGGCCGAAGACGAAATAGACGGCGCCGTTAGGGTCATCGTCAAGCGGACTTGGCTGTGGGTAGTCGGGTCGAACCGACTTGATGAGCGCCATAGCGTCTTCAGTAGCACCGGCTTCTGAGACGCGATGGGCGGATTGGGAGGCCGTCCGATTCGCTCTTTTCTCGCTTGTTTGATCGATCAACCAGAGCGCGGCATCTTTTCTCCCATCGCAGCGCCTTGCGGTTCCGTTTGGGGCTGTAGCGGTCCAGGATCGGCCTGAGCCCTTCGCATGGCCAATGTGTTCGGCCGCGATAAAATGGAAGTCCTTGTCGGGGAACAGGGTCACGGAGTCATCGCGGCGATCAAAGGTAACGCGCCTTCCTTCGATGAACAGATGCTTGAGGTTGCTACTGCTCACGATGTGATCTGGGCAGGCTCTGTCGGTAGGCGAAGATCTCGGAGATCAATTCGTCTTTGTTTCGTTTGCCCGGACCGCAACTCAGTCCGTTCGCGAGGTCGTGCTCCAAGCCGATGGCGGCTCCGAATTCGACCATGGCGTCGAACAGATCGGCCTCCGCCTCCTCAAACGACTCGGCATTGACGGTCACCGCGAAGACACGATGCTTTCCATCCCTGGCGACTAGCGCTGCGGGAAAGACGTTGGTCAAATGCCCTGCGAGGCGACCCAGCTGATCGTCCGGGACGTCCTGGGCCAAATCGCCAACGACATGGAATGCAGAGCCGACCTTCAATGCTTGCGAGAGACCAATTCGCTGAACGTCAATCGATAGCCGCGCGATCTCGTCCCGATCGATTCGGACCTCGTCCGCAGAGTCGAAGACGGTGCTTTGGATGGCGCCCTCCGGGAATAATTCAAGCGCCATCGCGCGGGCGGCGTCGGCATTGGGGGCGTCGAGGTAGTAAAGCCAATTTGGTGGGATACCTTCTTCTTCATCCTCGTCCGGCGCGGGGTCATCCCACATTCTCAATGAGATTCGGAACCGTGCGTTGTACGGCGATCCATTCCCTTTGAAGCCTTGCTCGGGCGCGACGATCTCGAGGCTGGGCAAGTGGTCGCTCGGTGACGATGGCTTCTCGCGGTACAGCGGGTGTGGAGCGCAGCCGTCAGATCCCCCGTAGAACGGCTCAAACCATTTCGCGATCCGCATGTCGGCCTTTCCCATTTGAATATTGATGGGGTCTGACAAGGCAACAGCAGCGTCGGCAGGCTCTTCCATTGCAAAGAGGTCCAGGACGTCGTCGTCTTGGCAGACTTCAAACACCCCCCGGGTCGCGCTAATGCTGCTTGATGGAGCGTCGACCAGTTCCAATGCGCCGACAGCTTCTTGACGGATCATCTCAAGGGCGAGCTCCTCGGCTACACAGCCCGGCCGAATCGGCACACCAGGCTGGGCAAGCTTCCATCCAACGATCGTGGCTGCGGTCTTGAGCTTCTCAATGAGGAGGGGGGTCATTGCGGGTCGAACCGCTGCTGGAAGTAGTCCCAATGGCCCGAAATCGCCGAGATCTGGGTCTGCTTCGGAGATCTCGCGCTGTGCCTCGTCTAGCGCGTCCAAAATCAGAACCGAGGCGTGCTTGAGGGCTCCCTGGGCTAGTGGGTCTTCGACGTACCACCCGGCTGCGAAGGATGGGTCAGGTTGAAAGAGTTGATCTCCCGCCATCTGACCGCTTTATATACCTATGGGCAAATGAGAGTTGAGACAGGCGATCTGATGCGCCGGTTACGATCTCTATGTGACCAAGGCTGAGCTAATCGAGCAGGTCAAGGCGATGACCGAGGAGGAAGCGGCGGAGGCGAGGCTCATCTACGCGCCGGATTGGCCCTCCAAGGCGACTTCGATTGAGGAGATCCGCAAGCGAACGGGGACTACCCCGATGAGCCGCGAGGATTTCGACCGGCACTTCGGCTCGTTGCCAACCGACGGCGAGGGATAGCCGACGGTGAGTGCGGGCGCGGGTTCGCGCTTCGAAGTCCGCGTGGTAGGTGAGGTTCTCGCTGAGGATCTTGCCCGCTGCACGAGGGCGGCGAGAGCCGCGATCGAGCCGGTGGTCGCGGAGGTCAGGCGCGATGGGGTGCCCTTCGAGTGGCTGCGCCGCTGCGAAGAGGAGGGTCACGATGGGACTCGTCTCGGCGGCTGCGTGAAGTTCTACATTCCTCGCCCGGCCGGACAGTGGGGGCCGTCCTGGCCGGTGACGAGGAAGCTGCGAAGCCGGCACTCGTCCTTATCGCCATCGGCGAGCGCCATCCTGCGCAGCAGTGGAAGCCGAGCGTCTACGAGGTTGCCCACCGTCGCTTCAATCGGAGTCCGTGATATGCGAGTGATATGGAAGGTTGCCGAGATCGCTTCAACAGCGATTTTGTTCCTGTCTCCCTGATTCTCAAAGTGTCTGGGCCTTGCCCGGCGTTGGATAGATTCGCCTGATGGATCGCCCTCGGACCCGGTACGCGCGCAGCGGCGAGCTGGCCATCGCCTATCAGGTGCACGGTTCGGGTGATCGCGACCTCGTGTTCAACAGCGGAGTCGCCTCAAACCTCGAGACGGTTTGGGACATTCCCGAGGCCGCCCGATTCTTCGAGCGCCTCGGCGGGTTCGCGCGGGTGATCCGTTTTGATCGGCGGGACACCGGACTGTCCGATCCGATTCGGGACGACCTGACGCTCGAAGCCCACGCGGACGACGCGTTGGCGGTAATTGACGCAGCGGGCTCCGAGCAGCCCGTCTTGATGGGGAGCCTCGACGGCGCCCGCTCGCTCGCGTTGCTCGCCGCCACCCGACCGCAGCGTGTGGGTGGGCTGATCGCAATTTCCCCCTGGGCGAAAGGCCTCGCCACCACCACGGAGTTCGTCGTCGAGTCGTTGGAGCAGACCCTCGCCGAGCTCATCGATTACCCGAACGCAGATCTTCTTCGCCTTTGGGCCCCCGACTGGGTGGATGACCCCATACGAATGGACCGCCTCAGACGCTACATGCAGACGTCTGCCACGCCACGGCAGGCTGCTCGAATTCTGAGAATGCAGTTGATCACCGACATCCGCGATGTCCTGCCGCTCGTCCAGGCTCCCACCCTGGTCCTCCACCCACCCGCCCTGCGGATGCTCCCTGTCGCCTCTGTCCGCGAGTTCGTCGAGCTGATCCCGGGAGCGAGGTATCGGGAGGTTTCCGGCAACTCAGCGAACTCCTTCGCGCTCGACACCGAGGAAATCGCGGGCATCATCGAGGAGTTCGTCACCGGGACCGCGCCCGCCTCGGCAACCAAGCGGATCCTGGCCACCGTTCTGTTCACAGACCTGGTCGACTCGACCAGGCATGCGGCGCGTAGCGGGGACCGAGCTTGGTCAGGCGTGCTTGACCGCCATTTCCGGGACACGAGGGCGGCCGTCACGGCCCTCGGCGGGGAGACGATCAAGACCACCGGCGATGGCGTTCTCGCCCTCTTCACCGGACCGGGTCAGGGCATTCGCTGTGCGGAACAAGTGATCGCCGACGCTCGCGGCATGGGCCTCGACGTCCGCGCCGGCCTGCACACCGGTGAAGTCGAGCGCAGCTCCGACGATGTCGCCGGGCTCGCCGTCCACCTCGCGGCTCGCATCATGAGCCGCGCCGAGGCGAGTGAGATCCTCGTCTCAGGCACCGTCCGCGACCTGGTGATCGGCAGCGATCTCACCTTCTCAGACCGCGGCGACCACGAGCTGAAGGGCATTCCGGGTCGCTGGTCCCTCTACGCAGCGGCCTGAGACGCCAAGCAGACGGAGCTCGAGGTTGTCGCGGCGGCTGGCGATCGAGATCCGGCTGACGAAGCCGAGGTCGAGGCTTTGAGGGTGCTCGGCAGCGAGCGGGCGATTATCCCTGCGCGTGGGGTGCTGGCAGCCGGGCGGTCCTTAGCGGTGCGCTTTTCGGGGCTTCGGCCCGAGTGTGAGGTCGACGTTGCCGCTGGCGGATCTCTTTCCAGCCGCGGGGCTCGACGACTTGACGACGAGCTGCCGGCGCCCTTTGCCTTTGCCTTTCGACTGGTTTGGCTTCTGGATGGTGCCGACCTGGCAGCCCGCCGCTCTAATCCTTTTCTTCGCTGCCTTCAGCTTCTTGCCGACAAGCTTGGGGACGATGCATCCGGCGGGCAGCGCTTTCGCATGTGTGTAGGAGATCGAGGCCGAGCAGGCCGAGGTGTTGCCGGCCGCGTCGGTGGCGGTCGCAGAGAAGGCGGCGGTGACGCCCTCCCCGACCTCAACGCGGATTCCGGGCGAGCCAAGCTCGGCGGCACTACGAGAGGCGACCGGCGTGCCCGTGCAGCCCGCGCCCGCATAGACGCGCACCGTTGATCCCGCCTCGGCGGCGCCGCGGATCCGCGGGGTGCCGCTCGGGTTCGGCGAGGCCGGGTCGGTGCTCGTCAGCTGCGGTGCCGACGGTGGCACGACATCGCCTTCCTGCTCGAACCAAAAGCCCCCTGGCCCTTCCATCGCTTCCTCGGCGACTTCGCAAACAGCGACTCCTTCTGGCGGATTCACTGGAGTTGCGGTCAGGTCGTTCCACTGGCCGGCGATCGCCCCAGCGCCGGTGAGCCCGTGGGTGAACGGCGCTCCAGAGCGCGGACTGCCTCCAGCGCTCGCTGCGGTCAGCGTCGAGAAGGTGACGACCGGCGGGCTCGTGGAAACGGCGCATTCTTTCCCGTTGGCTGTCAGCGTCCCACCGGTTGTCGTTTGCAGGGTGAGCGCGCCGGTCGCCTGGTTGAAGTCTCCCGAGATGACTTCGATATCGAAGTCGACCGCGACATCGGCAACCACGGGGTCATCGATGGACGTGAAGAACTGAGGAACCGCCAGGAAACCTGCCGCGATCGAGCCGCCCGGATCGATCTGGGCGTCGAGCGGCGCTGTTTTGGGCGGCCCAAAGAGGGGATCGTCGGTGAGCTGGTCGGCCCCAACGTTGGCGCGCCCTTCGGTGAACGTCATCGAGAGGGGCTCGGCGCTCGCCGTCCCGGGAAAGGCGCCCAGCGCCAAGATCGAAGCAACCACGATCGTTCCCACGGCTCGCATCATCGATGTCCCCCTTCGCTTTCCCCTGGCCTGGTTCCGCTACAGCGTATCGTCGAAGAAAGATACGGTGAAGCGGCTTAAGATTCAAGCTTGCAGAAGACGAAGCCCTCCAAGGGACAGGCGAAGAAGCGGCAGCGACTGACGCCCGAGGCGATCACCGCGGCAGCGATCCGCTTGGCCGACGCCGAGGGCCTCGAGGCGGTCTCGATCAGGCGCGTTGCCGCCGAGCTCGACGGGCGGGCGATGAGCCTCTACGACCATTTCGCCAGCAAGCGCGATCTGCTTGCCTCGATGACCGACGAGGTGGTGGGGGAGATGCTGGTCTCCCAACCCCTGCCGGAGGCCTGGCGCGAGGCGGTCGCTGTCTCCGCGCGGACGATGTACGCCGCCTACGCCTCTCACCCCTGGGCGCTCTTTGCCCACGCCGAGCGGGTCGGCCCAGGACCCAACGGCGTCAAAATGGCCAAGCAGATGGCGCGGGCGCTGACGACTCTCCCGCTCGAGCATGGCGAGGTCTGGCAGGTGCAGGGAATCGTCAACGACTACGTCATCGGCTACTCGTTTCGAACCGTCGGAACCGTGAATCCGGAGGACATGGAGGCGGCGATCGCGGCCGGCGACGTGGTCGAGTTCCCCGAGCTCGCCGCCCTGCCCGACAACCTCCGCAACCGCTCCTCGATCGAGCGCTTCGAACTAGGCCTGCAGACCGTGCTCGACGGCATCGAGCGACGCTTTCTCGATCAGTAATTTTCGTGGTCGTGTCCCTCCCTGTTCTTTTCGCCATCGACGAAGACGAGCGCTCGCTGCGCGAGGTCGAGCGCGAGCTGGTCGACCGCTACGCGCGCAGCTACCGCGTCGTCTGCGTCTCCTCGGCGGAGGAGGCGATGGTGGAGCTCGAGGCGCTGGCGGCCGCGGGCGAGGACGTCGCGCTCGTCCTCGCCGCGCAGTCGGTTCGGCCAGACGACCGGGGGCGAGCTGCTGGGCAGGGTGCGCGACCTCCACGCGCACGCCCAGCGCGGGCTGCTGATCGAGTGGGGCAGCTGGGGCGACGGCGCAGACCGCGCGAGGAGATCTTCGAGGCGATGGCGCGACGGCAGATCGAGTACTACGTGATCAGGCCCTCGCAGATCGCCGGACGAGCTGTTCCACCAGTCGGTCTCGACCTTCCTGCTCGAGTGGGCCCACGCGCGGCGGGTCTCCCCGCACACCGTCCACATCGTCAGCGAGTCGTGGACGGGCAGGGCCTACGAGTTGAAAGAGGTCCTCGGCCGCTGCGCGGTGCCGCACGCATTTCTGCTCGCCGACTCGCCCGACGGCCGCGCGCTGGTGGACGGAGTCGGGCGACGGGGAGCCGCTTCCCCTCGTCGTCTTCCCGGACGGCACCGTGCTCGCGAACCCGACCAACCTGGAGCTGGCGAGCGCCGCGGGCGCCACCATCGACCCCGAGCGGCGCGAGTACGACGTCGTCATCGTCGGCGGCGGGCCGGCCGGTCTATCGGCGGCGGTCTACGGCGCCTCGGAGGGCTTCCGCACGCTGGTCGTCGACGACGGCGGCATCGGCGGTCAGGCGACCTCGAGCTCGCTGATCCGCAACTACCTGGGCTTCCCGCGCGGGGTCAGCGGTCGCCGGCTGGCGGAGAGCGCCTACGAGCAGGCCTGGGTCTTCGGGGCCAAGTTCGCCTTCATGCACGACGCGACCGCGATCCGGCGCGAGGGCGACCGCATCCACGTCGCGCTCTCCGACGGCGGCGAGGTCAGCGCCCGCGCGGTCATCCTCGCCACCGGCGCCACCTACCGCCGGCTCGGCGTCCCCGAGATCGAGGACCTGGTCGGGGCCGGGGTCTTCTACGGCGGCCCCGCCTCCGAGGCGCCGACGACGGTCGACGAGGAGGTCTACGTCGTCGGCGGCGCCAACTCCGCCGGCCAGGCGGCGCTGCACCTGGCCGAATACGCCCGCCGGGTGACGCTCGTGGTGCGGGCCGACTCGCTCGACGAAGGGGATGTCGCACTACCTGGTGAGACAGGTCGAAGGCACGCCCAACATCGATGTGCGCCTCGGGACCGAGGTCGTCGGCGGTGGCGAGGCGGGGACGGCTGGCTCGAGCATCTGGTCCTCCGTTCCCGCGCCGACGGGGCGACGGAGACGGTCGAAGCCGACGAGCTCTTCCTGATGATCGGCGCCCGCCCGAACACGGACTGGCTGCCGGCGGAGCTGCGCGCTGGGGGACGGCGGCTTCATTCGCACCGGGGCGGATATCGAGAACGACGGGAGCTGGCCGCTCGAGCGCGAGCCCGTTCTCGCTCGAGACCAGCATGCCCGGCGTCTTCGCCGCGGGAGACGTCCGCCACGGATCGATGAACCGCGTCGCCTCCGCGGTCGGCGAGGGCTCGATCGCGATCAAGCTCGTCCACGAGCTCTTCGCGGCCGAGCAGCTCCATCCGCGCGATCGGGTTTGACTCTCGACTTGGTCTGCTTGCGGCCCAGGCGCCAAGTGCGCCCAGGCCGCAAATGTGTCCTAGCTGCTCGCGAGGACCTCGACGTCGTCTTTATAGCGGCCGATGACATCGGCTTTGCCGTCGCCGGTGACGTCGGCGTAGTTCGCCGAGTACTCGTTGGTCCAGTAGCTGACCAAGGGGACGCCGGGGTTGAATTTGCTCCCAGTCGAGAGCGCCACCTGGATGTCGGTCCCGGAGCGGCCGATCAAGTCGGCCTTTTTGTCGCCGTTAACGTCGCCGAAGGCCATCGAGTAGGAGCTGCTCCAGCTGATCCAGCTGCTGGCAGTGACAAATTTACTCCCGTTCGAGAGCGCCACCTGGATGTCGGTCCCGTAGCGGCCGATCAGGTCGGCCTTGCCGTCGCCGTTGACGTCGGCATAGCTATCGGTGTAGCCGTTGGCCCAGGTTGCCCAGGTGCTGCCGGCGTTGAATTTACTCCCGTTCGAGAGCGCCACCTGCACGTCGGTCCCGTAGCGGCCGATCAGGTCGGCCTTGCCGTCGCCGTTGACGTCGGCATAGCTATCGGTGTAGCCGTTGGCCCATGAGGTCCAGGTGCTGGCAGTGACAAATTTACTCCCGTTCGAGAGCGCCACCTGCACGTCGGTCACGTAGCGGCCGATCAGGTCGGCCTTGCCGTCGCCGTTGACGTCGGCATAGTTATCGGTGTAGCCGTTGGCCCAGGTTGCCCAGGTGCTGCCGGCGTTGAATTTGCTCCCAGTCGAGAGCGCCACCTGCAGGTCGGTCACGTAGCGGCCGATCAGGTCGGCCTTTTTGTCGCCGTCGACGTCGGCATAGCGATCGGTGTAGCCGTTGGCCCAACTGATCCATTTTTTGGTGCTCGGCGGCGGTGATGGCCAGCCGCTGCCGAAAACCTCGATGTCATCGGCGTAGCGGCCGACGACATCGGTGAGCCCGTCGCCATCGACGTCGGCGTGGACCGCGGAGTACTCCGCGGTCCAGTCGTTGAGCCAGGTAACTCCGGCGTTGAATTTGCTGCCGGTCGAAAAGGCGACCTGGATGTTGGCCCCGGAGCGGCCGATCAAGTCGGCCTTTTTGTCGCCGTTGACGTCGCCGAAGGCCATCGAGTAGGAGCTGCCCCAGCTGGTCCAGGTGCTGGCAGTGACAAATTTACTCCCGTTCGAGAGCGCCACCTGCACGTCGGTCCCGTAGCGGCCGATCAGGTCGGCCTTGCCGTCGCCGTTGACGTCGGCGTAGCTATCGGTGTAGCCGTTGGCCCAGGTTGCCCATGTGCTGGCAGTGACAAATTTACTCCCGTTCGAGAGCGCCACCTGCACGTCGGTCCCGTAGCGGCCGATCAGGTCGGCCTTGCCGTCGCCGTTGACGTCGGCGTAGCTATCGGTGTAGCCGTTGGCCCAGGTTGCCCATGTGCTGGCAGTGACAAATTTACTCCCGTTCGAGAGCGCCACCTGCAGGTCGGTCCCGTAGCGGCCGATCAGGTCGGCCTTGCCGTCGCCGTTGACGTCGGCGTAGTTGTGCGTGTAGCCGTTGGCCCAGGTTGCCCATGTGCTGCCGGCGTTGAATTTACTCCCGTTCGAGAGCGCCACCTGCAGGTCGGTCCCATTGCGGCCGATCAGGTCGGCCTTTTTGTCGCCATTGACATCGGCATAGCTGTCCGTGTAGGTGTTGGCCCAGGTTGTCCATTTTTTGGCGCTCGGCGGTGGTGGAGGGGGCGGCCATTTCGCTGCTCCGGTCTGTTCCTGGAATGCGGTCCAGGAACTACGGTATGAGCCATCTGCTCTGCGGAGGCCGGTGTGAGCAGCCCAATCTTCGTTTCCGGAGCTATCACGAATCGTGTACCAGATAAGAACCGGGATGTTCTTTTCCGCAGCGACAGATTTGATCCATGTGAAGCTTTCAGTCAGGAATACCGACTGCCACCCCTCGCTGACCGCCGGAAATTCTGCATTTCCCCAGGGTTCAACGTTCCAGCCCAGCTCGGTGATCCACAGCGGCTTATTGCCGAATGGCGCACCATCGAGCTGGGCACGGGCTGTGTTCACAGCGGCTTGGACGCCGGCCAAGCCTTTGTTGAAGGAGTAGGGATGGAAGGAAAGTCCGTCGAAGGCCGCCCCGGTTCCACTCACTTTGGCGGCTTCTTCCATGAATTTTTCAACGCTCATCCCGTAGGTCGAGAGCAAACCTCCAAACAAGACTTCAGGTGAAGTAGCGCTTTTCAGCGCCTGTGCCGCTCGAATCGCTTGCGAGGTGCGGACCAGGAATGCGGCGTAGTTTTGTGGCTGTACTTCGCTTTGGCCAGGGTTGTTGACTTTCAAGTTTGGCTCGTTCCAGACCTCCCAGGCCGTCACCGGATGGTATGGAACAGAGGGATTTTTAGTCCAGAAGGTGCCGTTGTGGCCAAAGGTCTGGACGACCGCATAGACGAAGGTTTCCCATTTGTTTCCCGCTGGACTCCATTCCGCTTTGGTCGGGAATTCCTGCGAGCCGGTTTCGGGCCTTCCGTAGAGATAGGGGAGGATGGTGACGCCGCGTTCAGCCGCACGGCGGAACATTGTTTCGAGATTGGCCCACGCCGCGGGACTTTCGTATAGGTGGGCACTTATCGCCTTGCGGAACAACGTGCTGCCTGAATGGTCTATGACATCCCATCCGCTTTCGGTTTCGTAGGAGTCTGTCTCTCCCGCCATGATGCCGTACTCCAGATTGGCCGAGGCGTTTGGGGCCGCCGCGAAGAGCAGGACGATGCTGGCCAGCATGCCGCCGAAGAACAGCGAGGCCGGGTTTTGCCGACGCCTTGCCTGGCGGCCCTGGACGGCAATGTCATGGCGACGATCTGTGTAGTAGTCATCTGCCACTGGTGACACGCCCGAACGCGCGCGATTCCGCCTGAAACCCATGTGATTGCTCCCCCTGTTATCTGTTTAGGCTGCCAGCGACACGATCTCGCCAGACGTACCCGACGATCCGAGTTTCGTATGAGAGATTGTTGATCGCTACACCAATGTGGTGCATCGATCCCCCGGCGAGCTACCGAATAGGGAGATGGAGCTCGGCAAAAGCGGGTTCTACTGCCTTCCGGTCAAGCCTTTGCCGAAGACAGCCAAAGGGCTGGCGGCGAGCGGCAGGGCGACGATCGCGATGAGTCCCTGCCCAATCGAGCCCACGCGATCGCTGCCTCAAAGGGCGGCTCCGACGAGCCGCCGGCCTGGTACCTGAACCTCTCCGAGGATCCCGAGGTCGAGGTCCAGTCAAAGGCGACCGCTTCAAGGCCCCGGCTCACGCACGTCGACCCTAACGCGGCATATCGGCGGGAAGCGGCGAAGGCAAATCGGACGATCCCGATTGTCCAGCTCACTGCCATGGCGTAGCTTCTTCTGGAAGAGATGCAGAGCTGGAACCTGAAGAGCATCGAGACTGAGCCGCACGCACCGCGGATCCTCGCCTCGGCTGAGGATGCGCGGACGATCGTGCTTGACCTCCCCGCGGGCGAGGAGCTCCAGGAGCACGAGGTCCACGAGCGGGCGCGGATCGTCGTCGTCGCCGGCGAGGTCGAGGTTGGCACGCCCGGCGGTGAGACCGTCTCGGCCGCGGCCGGTCACCTCTTCGAGTTCGACCCCGGCGAGCGCCACACGATCGCCGCGCGGTCAGATGCCCGCCTGCTCTTGATCCTCACTCCGTGGCCCGGCGATGGCCACCCCGGTGCGATGACGCTGGCCGAGAAGTCCGACGTGCGCCAGCGCGCCGCCGAGCACCCACAGCCCTAGGAGGGCCTAGCGCTCGCCCTCGTCGTCCTTGCTGCGGCGGGTCGGGTCCGCCGCGTGGGCCAGTCGTTCCGCCCCCTCGCGCATTTCGAGCCCGGCCTCGCGGGTGGCGGCGACGGCCTCGTCGCCGACCGCGGACAGGCCCTCGCTCGGCTTGCCGCCGACGATGTCGCGGAAGGCTTCCTTGAAGCGCTCGGTGCGGCGGTCGGGCCGGAAGCGGTCTTCGGCCCTCGCCTGCTTTGCGGGCCGGCGCTTGCCGTAGCGCCGCCGCGCCCAGCTCGAGCTCGGCTTGCCGATGCGGCCTGCGCCGTAGATCGCGACGGGGAAGACGAAGAAGCCGACGACCCCGTGCAGGATCCGTCCCTTGAGGAAGCAGAAGGCGACCATGACGAAGACGAAGAGGGTGGCGAGGATGCTCGAGATCACCACTGCGGGGGAGCCGGAATCGATCGTCAGCGGGTTGGCGCCGAGCACGACCAGCAACATTGCCGCCGCCGCGATCACGGTCGCGTCGATCGAGCTGCGTCCCTCTTTGGCCCAGTAGACGTCCTCGAGGTGGACCCAGAGTGCGAACTCGTCGATCGTCAAACCGACGCCGACGCCGAAGGCCAGCGCGCAGATCTCGGTGTAGGGAGTGCGGCCGTCGGCGGCGAAGGCGAGGGTGCCGGCGATCATCATCGTCACGATCCCGAAGACGAGGTGGTGGACGTGGACGCCGCTCTCGCTTTCGACGCTGCCTGGCCACCAGGAGACGCGTTCGCTGCGGATGATCCGGGTGCTCATGCGGATGAAGGCGAACGAGCCGATGAAGCCGACGAGGACGAGGAAGACCCCTTGCTCATGGTTCTCCTCGAGGTTGCCCCAGAAGGTGGAGAGGATCGACGCGGTCGTCATGGGAGTGCCGAGTTTAGGGTTACGATCTCCGCCATGGGGAGCCTCGGACCGTCTTCGTCCGCAGTCGAGCTGGCCGCCGCGCTGCGCGCCCGCGAGCTCTCGGCGGTCGAGCTGCTCGATGCCTGTCTCGCCGCGGTCGACGCCCGCAACCCCGAGCTGAACGCGGTGATCTGGCGCGACGACGAGTCGGCCCGGGCCGCCGCCCGTGACGCCGACGCGCGGATCGCGGCGGGCGAGGAGGCGCCGTTCCTCGGCGTGCCGATCCCGATCAAGGACCTGACCGCGGTGGCGGGCTGGCCGGTGACCTACGGGTCGCAACGGCGCCTCCGAGGAGCCAAGCGAGGAGAGCGAGCTCGTCGTCGAGGCCCTGCAGCGCGCCGGCTTCGTCCTCTGCGGCCGTACCAACACGCCCGAGTTCGGCCCGCTCACCGTGGCCGAGAACTCGCGCTACGGCAACACGCCCAACCCCTGGGACACGAGTCGCGCCTCCGGCGGCTCCTCGGGCGGGGCCTCGGCCGCGGTCGCCGGCGACATGTTCCCGATCGCCCACGCCAACGACGGCGGTGGCTCGATCCGGATCCCCGCCGCCTACTGCGGCCTGGTCGGGCTGAAGACGCAGCCGCGGGCGGATCCCGCGCCGGGCCCAGACCTGGATGGGCGCGGTGGTCGAGGGCGCGATCACGCGCACGGTGGCCGATGCCGCCGCCTCGCTCGACGTGACCGCCGGCCCCGATCCGCTCGCCTGGTACAACGCGCCGGCGCCACAGCGCCCGTTCGCGAAGGAGGTCGGCGCGCCGGTCGAGACCCTGCGGATCGGCCTGATGGCCGAGGCGCCGCTCGGCGTTCCCACCGACCCGGATTGCGTCAAGGCCGCTCGTGAGGCCGCGGCGCTACTCGAGGAGCTTGGCCACGAGGTGGTCGAGGTCGAGGTGCCGACGATCTCCGAGGAGTTGATCCCTTCCTTCGTCGACGATGACGATCGGCGGCGTCGCCGACTACGACGGCGTCGACTGGTCCAAGGTCGAGCCTCACAACCGCCACGCCTACGAGGCGGCCAGCGAGGGGGTCAGCGCCTACGAGTACGTCGTCGCCGTGCAGAAGCTCGA
This sequence comes from uncultured Solirubrobacterales bacterium, assembly GCA_963702065.1. Lineage (GTDB taxonomy): Bacteria > Actinomycetota > Thermoleophilia > Solirubrobacterales > 70-9 > VRUE01. Next base: position 1,408,038 of record OY969705.1, on the reverse strand, counting down.
GCGCCTCTCGCGCCGCGAAGTCGCCCGCTGGGGCAGCGACTTCGACGTGCTGCTGACGCCGACCTCGGCGATCCTGCCGCCGCTGACTGGGGCGGTCCTGACCGCCCAGCACGCGGCGCCCGACCAGCCGGTCTTCGACGTCGGTCGCGATCGGTCTGCTTCACCGCCTTCGGCAACATCACCGGCCTGCCGGCGATCTCACTGCCGCTTGCACTGGAACGACGAGGGGGTTCCGGTCGGTGTCGATGCTCACCGGCGGTCCCTTCGACGAGGCGACGCTGATTCGCCTCGGGGCCCAGCTAGAAGAAGCAGGCGACGGTGGCGCTTCTATAGAGTCCCGCTCATGAGTCCTCTGGTTCCAATGGTTGTCGAGCAGACCTCGCGCGGCGAGCGTGCCTTTGACATCTACTCGCGCCTGCTTGGCGAGCGGATCGTCTTCCTCGGCACGCCGGTAACCGAGGACATCGCCAACCTGATCGTGGCCCAGCTCCTGCACCTCGAGAGCGAGGACCCCGACAAGGACATCAGCCTCTACGTCAACTCGCCCGGCGGCTCCGTCTACGCCGGCCTGGCGATCTACGACACGATGCAGTTCATCAAGCCCGACGTGCAGACGATCTGCGTCGGCATCGCGATGAGCATGGGCGCGCTCCTACTGGCCGGCGGTGCCGCCGGCAAGCGCATGTCGCTGCCCAACTCCAAGATCCTCATCCACCAGGTGTCATCCGGCTTCGAAGGCCAGGCGACCGACATCGAGATCCACGCCAAGGAGATCATCGACGTCCGCCGCCGTCTCGACGAGATCCTCGCCAAACACACCGGCCAACCCTTCGAGAAGGTCACCAACGACACCGACCGCGACTACTTCATGAGCGCCGAGGAGGCCAAGGAGTACAACCTCGTCGACCGCGTCATCGAACACCACTGAAGCGCCCGCTCGCTCTAGCGCTTCTCCTCCTCGCGGCCCTAGCCGCACCAGCTTCCGCCCGCATCGCTTCATCCAACGGCGGCGTCACCTACTACGACCACGTCTTCCCGGTCCATGGGCCTCACTGGACTCGCGGCTACATAGGCGAGTTCGGTGCCCCTCGCAGCGGCGGCCGCACCCACGAGGGCTTCGACATAGTCGCCGCCTGCGGCACACCTTTGGTTGCTGTCCGTAACGGCAAGGTGCTGAGAGTCGGCTATGACCCGGTTCTCTATGGCAACTACCTGCTGATCCACGGAGAAGGGGAGAGGCGCGGCTACTTCTACGCTCACATGCCGCGACCAGCGCTCGTTTTCCGCGGGGAGCGCGTCTATACGGGCGAGCGCGTTGGCGCAGTCGGGAAGACCGGTAACGCGATCAGCGTTGGTTGCCATCTCCACTTCGAGGTACACGTGCATGGCCGGCCGGTGGACCCAGGGCCGGCCCTTCGGGAAGTCACCAACGACACCTGATTGCGTTTACTTCAATAAGGGGCCGAAGAAGCCAAGGTGCATAGCTTGAGTATGACCGGAGTTCCCCGTAGGGTCCAGAAAACATTCTTCCCGAGTCCTTACCTTCCCACGAACCCCTGATCGTTGATCGATCAAAGATCTATAAGCAGACGGAACCGCCGGGCGAGTTGACGTAGAGATGATGTCCCTGTCGGGGTCCTCGCTTTCAAGATGAAGTAGCTGGGCCACGATCAGGTTGGCGATGTCCTCGGTCACCGGCGTGCCGAGGAAGACGATCCGCTCGCCAAGCAGGTGCGGGTAGATGTCGAGGGGGCGCTCGTCGCGCGAGGTCTAGCTTGGTGAATCGCTTTCCTTGAATCGTTTCCGGGACGGCGCTGCCGTTCCACGTGGCGTTGGGGACAGAATTGCTGGCGGGGTATGTCGCTTTGTTTTCTATCTGAAACTGGCTCTGGGTACGAAGACTGCTCTTGAAAAGAGCCGCGATCGTACCTAGACGGGACCCTTAGAAAACTTTCGCCAAAAATGACTTGGAGGCCTCGGATGGCGATGAGATGGTGGGCGCACGCAGGGAGACAGGCTTTACGTCTTTCTGCAATCGCAACAAATGAACCGAACTCAATAACTGAGAGGACGTCAAGATATGAAGCACTTGAAGATCTTGGGCCTGTCGCTTTTGGCGCTCGTCGGCGTCTTGGCCGTCAACGCATCGGCGGCTCAAGCGGTATGGGTCCTGAATGGTGGTACAAATACAGGAGGCGTATTAGACCTTAAACTTAAAGGTCAGATTTTATTAGGCCAACTGTTAGTAGCCGGTATCGGGTTGAAAATTCACTGCGACGAAGGCGCGGCTGACGTCTTACTTATCACGAATGCGGCAATGACCGTGCTCACCGGTAGCGGGACAGCAACATTTACCGGTTGCGATGTCGAAGAATTCGAAGAAGTCTGCGAGGTTATGAGCCCGGGCAAACCGTCCGGCACGATCTTCGCAAGTGGTACTGGAGAAGGTAAAATGGCAAGCAAAGCGAAAGAAGCTGAAACCTTCGCCAAACTCACCAATTCGAATTTCTCCACAATATTATTCGAAGGTGAAGAATGCCCGTTCATCGGTCTCGAAGAGGCTGTGAACGGCTCGGTGCGACTCGTTGTTAACACCCCGGAAACGGTGTCAGCGACGCATACAGCAACGATTAACGAGGAAGGCCTCTTCTTCGGTGAAGAAGCAGCGCTTCTTGATGGGCCCGGTGCCGGTAACTCCGCCCTGGTCCATGTGACAAAGGAAGGCGGCGGCAGCTGGGCTGTTCAGTTAACAGGTTTATAGCTCGGTAGTCGCAGTACGTAGTACGAGTATGGGCGGCGCGCGCTTGAAGCGCGCGCCGCCCATCCAAGAGACAAGTAACGGCAAAGGGCAGTGTGGCGCCAGGGGCCACAGGGGAGAATTAGATGATCGGGAATCAAGCAGCAGGGGTTACTAGATTGCAGATAATGGTGCGAGCGGCGTTTTACAGCGATACAAGAGAGCCAAGCACCAGACGTATGGCACGATTTGCGGCTTTGTTGGCGGGGGGTCTCTTTGTCTGGGGATTGCTGACACCGATGGCCCGGGCAGCGCCCCCGACACACCCTGCCCTACCTGACCTCTCCCGCCCAGAACGTCAGCGTGCCTGCGGTGTTGCCACCGACCCCGCGGGACGCCTCTACGTCTCCGAACAGACCACCAAAACGGTGAGCATCTTCGCCCCCGACGGCTCTCAGACGCCAATTACCTCCTTCACCACTACGGCGGACTTGGCTGCCAACCCTTGCCATATTGCCGTGGACTCCACAGGTGCCGTCTACGTAGTCAGCTCTGGGCGCACTCAAGCGACCAAGTACGTCCCTTCGGCCTATCCGCCTACGGGCACTACGACTTACGCCGCCGATCCGACGATCAACGGCAACGGCAAGCTCGCCTTCGGGGGCACCTTCGACGTCAACTCTGTCGCCGTGGACCCCGTCACCGACAACGTCTATCTAGCCACAGACGCGGGTCCCGATGTTCAGGAATACGACAACCCCACCGAAAACTACAAACTTGAATTTAACTCCACGCTCACCGCTGAACTCACGCCGACTTCTACCCTCGAAGAAATTCGTGAAGCTCTGCGGACTGTCGCTTGCGGCGGCGAAGCTTGCGTGAACGTCGTGGCTGGCACCCCGGCCACACGGATCAGAATCACCTTCGCGGGCACACTCACCAACTCCGATCAGCCGGCGGTGATCGTGGTCAAGACGAGCGGCAATGTGCCCACTTTCGAGATGTTCTCGGGCGCCGCCACGGACCACGTCGTCAAGTACGCCCCCAACGGAACCCCGCTATCCAAGACGATCGGCAGCGGTGTGGCCGGGGCCGAATATCTGGGCGTCGACGTCTACGGCAAAAACGGCAACATCTACCTGACCAACAAGGCCGGTAACAAAGCCCTGGTGCTGAACAACGCCGGTGACACCGTTTTGGCTGACTTCAACGGCTCCGACAGCCTCGCTGGAGCGTTCGCCTTCACCGGGCCGGCCCTGCCGGATATCGCCGTGGATCAATCCAACGGTCACGCCTTCGTCGTCGACATCAGGGACCATGCCGTGGTCAGCGAGTTTGACGGGGCGGGGAACTTCGTCTCTCAGATCTCCCACAGTCCCGCCTTCCAAGACGCAACGCCGAGCACAGTCACGGTCGACGGAGGCGCCTCCAGCCCCAATAAAGGGGTCATTTACCTAAGCGCCCACCTCGGCACCTTGGCCAATGCGGGCGTGTTCGCGTTCGGCCCGCTCAGCACCCCGATCCACCTCCCTAGAGACGACCTCTCCCGCCCAGAACGTCAGCGTGCCTGCGGTGTTGCCACCGACCCCGCGGGACGCCTCTACGTCTCCGAACAGACCACCAAAACGGTGAGCATCTTCGCCCCCGACGGCTCTCAGACGCCAATTACCTCCTTCACCACTACGGCGGACTTGGCTGCCAACCCTTGCCATATTGCCGTGGACTCCACAGGTGCCGTCTACGTAGTCAGCTCTGGGCGCACTCAAGCGACCAAGTACGTCCCTTCGGCCTATCCGCCTACGGGCACTACGACTTACGCCGCCGATCCGACGATCAACGGCAACGGCAAGCTCGCCTTCGGGGGCACCTTCGACGTCAACTCTGTCGCCGTGGACCCCGTCACCGACAACGTCTATCTAGCCACAGACGCGGGTCCCGATGTTCAGGAATACGACAACCCCACCGAAAACTACAAACTTGAATTTAACTCCACGCTCACCGCTGAACTCACGCCGACTTCTACCCTCGAAGAAATTCGTGAAGCTCTGCGGACTGTCGCTTGCGGCGGCGAAGCTTGCGTGAACGTCGTGGCTGGCACCCCGGCCACACGGATCAGAATCACCTTCGCGGGCACACTCACCAACTCCGATCAGCCGGCGGTGATCGTGGTCAAGACGAGCGGCAATGTGCCCACTTTCGAGATGTTCTCGGGCGCCGCCACGGACCACGTCGTCAAGTACGCCCCCAACGGAACCCCGCTATCCAAGACGATCGGCAGCGGTGTGGCCGGGGCCGAATATCTGGGCGTCGACGTCTACGGCAAAAACGGCAACATCTACCTGACCAACAAGGCCGGTAACAAAGCCCTGGTGCTGAACAACGCCGGTGACACCGTTTTGGCTGACTTCAACGGCTCCGACAGCCTCGCTGGAGCGTTCGCCTTCACCGGGCCGGCCCTGCCGGATATCGCCGTGGATCAATCCAACGGTCACGCCTTCGTCGTCGACATCAGGGACCATGCCGTGGTCAGCGAGTTTGACGGGGCGGGGAACTTCGTCTCTCAGATCTCCCACAGTCCCGCCTTCCAAGACGCAACGCCGAGCACAGTCACGGTCGACGGAGGCGCCTCCAGCCCCAATAAAGGGGTCATTTACCTAAGCGCCCACCTCGGCACCTTGGCCAATGCGGGCGTGTTCGCGTTCGGCCCGCTCAGCTTCGCCTTCCCGCTCGAGGTGACTAAGACCGGACAGGGTTCGGGCACGGTCACCAGTACGCCAGCGGGAATTTCCTGCGGAGCCACCTGTGAGGCTGAATTCGAGGCAGACAGCCTGGTGAAACTGAGTGCCGATCCGGCCTTCGGTTCGGCGTTCGGCGCGTGGAGCGGCTGCGACAACGTCGTGGACGAGGAATGCGAAGTGACTATGAGCGACGCCAGGGAGGTGAGCGTTCGCTTCGACTCCCGCCCCGTGGTCAGCGATCAGGCGTCGAGTCAGATCACCGACTCCTCGGCCCGCCTCGAGGCCAAGATCAATCCGAAGGGCAAAGCCACCACTTACAACTTCGAATACCTCACTGAAGAGGCGTGGCTGGCCGACGGAGAAAGCTTCTCCGGCGCCGAGCCTGCGACCAAAGGGCCAGCATCGCCGCTCGCGATCGGCTCCGGCACCACCACGGTGGCGGCGGCGATCAAAGTCGATGGCCTCGAGCCGCTCACGACTTATCACTTCCGTGCCGTGGCGACTAACGACATAGGTACCGCCGAAGGCGAACGCGACCCCGGCACCGACGAGGAAATCGAACGCTCCTTCACGACCTATGCTTCGCCCGAGATCTTCACCGACGATTGTCCCGACAACGAAGATCTGCGCACCGGCGCTTCGGAAAACTTGCCCGACTGCCGCGCCTGGGAACAGGCGAGTCCGGTCGATAAGAACGGCGGCAGCATCCAAGGTACGGCGCCCTCCTCGCGGACTACCGAGGACGGTTCGACGATCACCTTCGAAAGCACCACGGGCGTTTCGGGCGGATCGGGCTCGCAGGACTTCCCGACCTATCTGGCCAAGCGAGACGACGATTCCAGCCCCGACGAGGATCCCTGGGCGACCACCGGCCTGTTGCCTGACCCAAGCAGCGGTCAGCGGGCGAGGGTTCTGGGCTGGACACCTGACTTCTCCACCGTCTTCGACCAGGCCGACCTTTTGGGCCAGGGAGGTTCGATGCTCGCGCGCGAGACGAGCAGTGGTGCGCAAACGCAAATCGTCCCCCACACCTTGCCGGCCCCGCTTTACAGCTATCTGGGCACATCGACCGACGGCACTACGGTCATTTTCGAAGCCTCACCTCAGGGCCTCAACACCCTGCAGCTGACCCCCGATGCGGCGGCGGGCAAACCAAATGTCTATGCCTGGAACCGAACGGAGTCTGGCGAGCTGCGGCTGGCCGGCGTGCTGCCCGACGGCACGACGCCGCCCGAAGGCAGCCGCGCCGCCGGAGGGTCGGGCGGCTACAACCAAGACACCCACCTGGTCGGCCCGGATGGCTCGGTCTTCTTTAACGATCGCGAAGACGGCCAGCTTTACCTGCGGCTGAATCCGGACGCCGAGGAAACCGAAGAGACCGACGAGGACGGCAACTGCGTTCCGGACGAAGCCCTCGCCTGCACGGTCCATATCTCTGCTTCGCAGAAGGAAAACGGCATCGGTCCCGAAGGCACCGACTCTGCCGGGCCCCAGGCCGCCTCCTTCATGGCCGCCAACCCCGAGGGCTCCGTGATCACCTTCACCAGCTCGGAGAAGCTGACGAACGACGCTAACACGGGCCCCGAACCGGACGCGCCGGCGATCGCGCGAGCGAAAGCAAGCGACGGTGGCGAAAAGAATCTCGAGTTCATTCCGGCTTTCGCACGGGAGATCGCGATCGACGAGGTTGAGGGATACGTTTACTGGTCGGACCCTGCGAACGGGCGGATCGGCAGGGCGAAGCTTGACGGTACGGATTTCAACGCCAGCTACATCATTGATCCCGACGAACCGATCGGGATCGGGGTGATCGACGAGCCGACAGCAAAATACATTTTCTGGACCGAGCGGGGCGAGCTTGACGCGGACGACAAACCGCAGGCCAGCTTGGGAACGATCGGCCGGGCCGATCTCGACGGCACCAATGTCAACCAGGATTGCTTGACAGGTCTTACCAACCCGCGCAGTATTGCGGTCCGTCCCGACTTCATTTACTGGACGTCGCCAACAAGTAAATTGAATAGCAGCGGTAACGTTGTTAGAGCCAGTTTGACGTGCAATGAAGCTAGTAAGACGATATTGATAACCAACGAGGCAAGCGGCGATATCGCCGTCGATGCGAGTCATATTTATTTCGCTTTCTCCACCGGTGTAAACGGTTTTATTCGCCGCTATAACCTCGACGGCACAGAGGCCGGAGCTGGCGGGGCCGGAGACGATCCAATCGTGCAAATTCCCGGAGCAGAAAGTCCGCTCGGGCTAGCCCTAGATGACTCCTATCTCTATTGGTCAAATCCGACGGCACAAAAAGTTGGCCGCTCTGACCTGGGTGGCACAGACGCGAGCGAAGAACCCGAGTTCATCACTCAGGCCGGCCGCATCGAAGACCTCGCCCGTGCAGATGAATACCTCTACTGGACCGCAAATCAGAATCTGGCTCCCAATCCAGGTACCGACATATATCAATTGGATCTAAGGGGAGACAAACCTAAACTTACAGACCTCGCTCCCGATAGCGTCCGTACCAATGGTGCCGAAGTACAGGGAGTGCTCGGCACATCTAAAGACGGCTCCTATATTTATTTTGCCGCCAACGGAGTTTCGGAAGGCCTGGGCGGCAGCCCCAACGAGAACGACGAAAACGCCGAACCGGGAAATTGCAAAGGCACCGGGGATCTGGCTACCGGCACCTGCAATCTCTACGTTGCTCACGCGGGCCAGGTTGACTTCGTTGCTCGGCTGAATGCAGGGAAACCGAGCCAGGAAAAAGATGCCGGAGACGCGATCAACTGGATCGCTGGCAGATCCAGCGCATCGAAACTCGAGTCAGACAAGTCGGCGCGGGTGAGTCCGGATGGACTGGTGCTGGTCTTCCGCTCTCGGCGCCAGTTGACCGAGTATGACAACCAAGGGCCACAGTGCGTCGAAGGAATCATTGCGTTTACCCGAGCCCCTGGACCCTGCCTGGAGTTCTACCGCTTCGACTATGGCAAGGCGGGCTTGACTTGCTTGACGTGCAACCCCCGAGGGGTGACGCCGGGGGGCCCGGCACGACTAGCGAGCGTACGGCCCCCCAGCATCGGGACCCTGCCAGGGGCCGCTACGTTGGGCCGTAACCTCTCCCAAGACGGTGATCGCTTTTTCTTCGAGACGCCGGACGCTCTGGTGGCCGAGGATACGAATGGTGGGGACAACTGTCCGGCGTGGGGTGGTGGCGACCAAAAGCAAAGCAGCCGAGCCTGCCAAGACGTCTACGAGTGGGAGGCATCGGAAGCTGGCTCCTGCAAAGAAGACTCACCCGCCTATTCGCCCCTCAACGAGGGCTGTATCTACCTGATCTCGACAGGCAAGGGCAAAGAGGCGACCTTCTTCGCCGACGCCGACCTCGACGGTGACAACGTCTTCGTCTTCACCTACGAGCAACTGGTGCCCCAAGACAAGGACGCCCTTCTCGACGCCTACGACGCAAGGGTGGGCGGAGGCTCTGCCTTCCAGCACCAACCGCCGGAAGAGATCTGCGACAACGGCGAGACCTGCAAAGCCCCGCCGAGCACGCCACCCGCCACACAGACACCGGGCAGCTCGGGCTTCGCGGGACCATCCGACCCCGAACCCAAGCGCGCCCACAAGAAAAAGAAGCGAAAGCACGCCAAACACAAGAAAAAGCGTGGCTCCAAAGCCAAGCAGAACAAGGCAAAGAAAAAGCAGCGAGCAGCCGGCAAGAGCAGGGGGGCGGGTCGATGAGGCAGGCAAGGAAGATGGCAATCGGGCTGTTGGCGCTGGGCGCGTGGTTGGCGCCTGTTTCGGGATCGGCGCAAGCGGCGCCCGGGGCCGCATGGCAGCTCAACCTGCTGGTCCTCCCGACCAACCTGGCACCGGGAAGCACGGGAGCGACGACGAAAGCACCGATCTACGCGTTGGTCGCGACCAATGTCGGGGCCGGTGACGCGACCGGGCCGGTGACGCTGAGAGCGACTCTGCCAACGGGCGTGACCCCGATTTTCAACGCGACTGCCCCCGTGGCTGTTGACGGTGACACCAGTTCACCCGACCCGGTCTGCTCGAAAGCACCGGGGCAAACGGTTACCTGCACTGCCGCGGGCCCGATTCACCCATCGCGCTGGACAGGGGTAAAGATTCCCGTCGAAGTTTCGGGATCGCTCACACCCGAGGACGTCCTCGCGGACGCGACCGCGAGCGTGGAAAGCCCCGGGACGGCAACCGTGACGGCAACGGCGCCGACGACGATTGAAACGAACCCGCCGCCCTTCGGCTTCCTGGAGGGTCCTTCGGGGCTCGCCACCCTCTTCACTGAGGAAGACGGCTCGCCCTCGCTGGACGCGGGCTCGCATCCGAAACAACTGACACTCGAGTTGGGCTTCCCGGTAGAACAACCCTCGGGATCCATCCTCACCACCAACGCGGGACACCCGCGTGACATCGTCACCGACTTGCCGGCGGGCGTGGTGATCAATCCCAACGCGACAGCGGTACGCTGCACCGAGGTCGAACTCTTGAGCGGAGAAGGCTCCAACCCCGGCTGCCCGGCGGAGGCACAGATCGGGATGGTGGCGGTGGTGACGGAGACCTCGGGTCCCCATCCCAACATCTCCGCCCTCTACAACATGGTCCCCCCGCCCGGAGCGGCGGCACAAGTCGCCTTCAACGCGGCAAACGTGGGTATCTACGTACACCTGCAGGGCGGGGTGAGAAGCGAGTCAGACTATGGCCTCTACGCGGAATCAACCGATACGCTGGCGCGGGGGGCGAGCCCGATCGAGCACGTGCAGGCGCAGATCTGGGGCGAGCCGAGCGGCTCGAGCCACGATCAAATCCGCGATGAATGCCGGATCGAGGCAACCAAATCCTGCCCGATTGACCCCCGCGATATTCCCCTGATCACGCTGCCGAGCGCCTGCTCGGATCGCCTCACGACCGAAGCGCACGCACGCAGCTGGGAGGAGTCCGAGGCGGGGATCAACGACCTGACGCACCATGCAAGCGCCGACGCGACAACGGTGACGGGGATCCCGACCGCGGTGAGCAAATGCTCTCTGCTCGACTTCGACCCGACCCTGACGGTGAAACCCGACACGCAAGCGGCCGGGAGCCCCTCGGGCTTCAAGGTCGACCTCGAGATCCCCCAGAACGAAGGGAAAGACGAAACCGCCACCTCCAACGTCAAGGACGTGGTCGTCAAATTTCCGACGGGCATGGCGCTGAACCCCGCGGCCGCGGACGGCCTCGGGGCGTGCTCCTCGGATCAGATCGGGATGCTCACCGACCCGGGGATCACTCCGCCGCACTTCAGTCGGGCGCGCCCGCAGTGTCCCGAGGCCTCAAAGATCGGCACCGTGGAGGTCGAGACACCGCTGCTCGGCCACACGATCCCCGGCGCCGTCTACGTCGCCAAGCCCTACGACAACCCCTTCAAGACCTTGCTCGGCGCCTACGTGGTAATCGACAGCCCCGAAGACGGGATCGTTGCCAAGTTGGCTGGCAAGACCAAAGCCAACCCAGACACGGGGCAGCTAACCGTTAGCTTCACCGAAAACCCGCAGCTGCCGGTGGCCTCCTTCAAAGTCGAGCTCTTTGGCGGCCCGAGAGCCGCCCTGAGGACACCCTCGACATGCGGCACCTTCACCACCACTTCGGTGCAGACGCCGTGGTCGGGACAGTCGGCGGTGAGCACCACGGATTCATTCCAGGTGACCAGAGGACCCAACGGCAAGCCCTGTATCTCTGATGAAGCGCAGATGCCCCACAACCCCGACTTCTCGGCTGGAACCGTGACCCCGATCGCGGCGGGCTACTCGCCCTTCCTCGGCCGCCTGACAAGGGAAGACGGCGAGCAGCAGCTGAAGTCCTTCAGCTCCACGCTTCCCGCGGGCCTGACCGGCAAGCTGGCCGGAGTTGGGATCTGCTCAGACGGCGCGATCGTAGCGGCGAAGGCAAAGACGGGAGCCGAGGAGCTCGCCTTCCCGTCATGTCCCGCCGACTCCCTGATCGGCAAAGTAAACGTGGGAGCGGGAGTCGGTCCCACCCCCTATTACACCGAAGGCACGATCTATATCGCCGGGCCCTTCGAAGGCGCGCCGCTCTCCGCGGTGGCGATCACCCCTGCCGTGGCCGGGCCCTTCGACCTTGGCACGGTGGCCGTACGAGTCCCTGCTTACGTCGATCCCGTAACTGCCGTCCTCAGTGTCAAAAACGGTGAAGAATTCCCCCACATCCTCGAAGGGGTACCGCTGGAGCTTCGCGACGCGAGGATCGCCCTCGACAGAAGGCAATTCACGCTGAACCCGACAAGTTGCTCGGAGAAGGCGATCACTGGCGAGGCGATCTCCCTGCTCGGTGCCACCGCGCCTCTCTTCCAGCGATTCCAAGTGGGTGGATGCAGAGGCTTGGAGTACGCGCCGAAACTCTCGATCCGTCTCTTCGGCAAAACGAAAAGAGGAGCGCATCCTCGCCTGAGGGCGATCCTGACGGCGAAGCCGGGAGAGGAAGCGAACACGAAGCGGGCTTCGGTAGCTCTGCCCCGTTCGGAGTTCCTCGAGAACGCTCACATCCAGACCGTCTGCACCCGCGTGCAGTTCGCCGCCGACCGATGCCCGGGGGGATCTATCTACGGCAAAGCGACGGCAATAACGCCACTGCTCGACGAGCCGCTGGAAGGCCCGGTCTACCTGCGCTCCTCCAGCAACGAACTGCCCGACATGGTGGTGGCGCTGAAGGGGCCACCCTCGCGCCCGATCGAGGTCGAGTTGATCGGCAGGATCGACTCCGTTAACGGCGGGATCAGGAGCACCTTCGACTTGGTTCCCGACCAACCTGTGAGCAAGTTCATCTTGGACATGAAGGGCGGCAATAAGGGCCTGATCGTCAACTCGAGAGACATTTGCAAGCACACCTACGAGGCGAAGGCCAAGTTCGACGGCCAAAACGGGAAGGCCCATGACTTCAAGGCGAAGCTGAAGGCCGACTGTGGCAAAAAAAGCAAAGTGCGCCACAGGTAGGCCGCGCTTCCTACACACCAACTTCATCGAGCAAGTATCGAGCTAAGCAATCCAGTCAACCAAATCAAGGAGTAGCGAGTTATGAGAGATCGACGCAGGAGGGCGGTGCCCGTGGCACTGCTCGCGCTGGCGTTGGCAGCAATCGGGTTCGCTGGCACCGCGCAGGCGAAACTCGTAGGGGAATTCACCAAATTCCAGTACTGCCCCTGGACCAACGCAGAAGTTAAAAAGTGCCTTTGGGCCAACACCGAAGGTGGCCAAGTCAAGCTCGGCAAAAAGACCGTGACGATCGAAAACGATGTCCTACTGCAAGGCGGCTTCGGGACGGCGAACGCGGAAACCAAACTGTCGAAATTTTACGCAGCGACCGAAAGCAAACCGACGTTGGCACCGGTGAAACAGAATGTCCCCGGCGGTCTGCTCGGCATCGTGCCCGACGCATCCTCGCCGTGGCTAGTCAAAAAATTGATCAAATTCTTCACCGAAAACAGCCTGACTGGCCTCAGTTCGACGCTGGAACTGGCGGGCTCGGCAAGCCTGATCGAAATCAGCGAGGCAAACATGAGCCGCAAAGAAAAAGTGTCGCTGAAAATGCCGGTCAAGGTGCATCTGGAAAACCCGTTCCTGGGCTCCAAATGCTACGTCGGCTCCGACGGTAGCCCGATCACCTGGAACCTGACTTCGGGCAAAACCGCTCCGAGCAAACCCAACGAACCGATCGAAGGCTCGGCGGGCAAAATCGAAGCAAAAGAAGGCGGCCGGATCCTGCAGCTGAACGGCAATAAGCTGGTTGACAACAATTGGTCGGCGCCGAAAGCCACCGGCTGTGGCGGGCTCCTGGCCTTCCTGGTCAATCCGATTGTCAGCACTCAGCTGGGCACGACGACCGCGGGCAACAACTCGGCGATCCTCGAAAACACCGTTGACACCGCCACTTCCGTCGCGGTGAAAAATAACGACCTGGCCAATCCCTAAGGGAACGTGAAAGGAGACATGAGATGAATCTCAAATCGACACGCGTCTTCCTCGGGGGCTTCGTGGTAGCGATGCTGGTCATTGCCGCCTTTGCGGGCTCGGCAGTCGCCGGCCCCCAGTGGAAGTTCAACGGAACGACGTTGACCGGAGAAGAGACGATCGTAGGCGGGGCCGAAAAAAGTGGTCTCGAAATCATCGGCATGACGACCACCTGCGACAACTTCCTCTACGAAATCAACATTAAAAACAGCGGTGGAACTGGTGCAGGTGAAGTAACCGACCTACCGCTGTTCAACTGCTACACCGACGGTGTTTGCACCGTCGAAGGGATCGAACCAAAGGCCTTCCCATGGCCTGCGAGCCTGAAAACGATCAGCACCAAAAACTACATTGAAATTAAAGGTGTGTTGGTGAAAATCGTCTACGGCAATCCCGAATGCGCGCTGTATGAAACCGAAGTGGAAGTCGAAGGCAGCGCAGGCGGCCTGCTCGACAACACGACCGAAAGTGCGACCTTCAACGCCGCGAGCTTTGCGGCGACGAAAACCGAACTTTGGGCATTCGGAACAGAAGTCAGCTGGGAAGGCTTCTTCCCCGCGGAAGCGTTCGAGTGGCATCGTCAAGAAAAACTGACAGTTTCTTGACGAGGCTGATTAAGGTGAGGAGGACCGGGAGCTTTTTGCTCCCGGTCCTCGCGCTGGTCGGGATCCTTGCCCTGTCGGGTTGCGGCGGGGAGGAGGGCTTTGGCGATACGACAGCGAGCGAAGCGACGGCGGGTGCCGAGACCGGCAACGACGTCGACTCCAGGCAAGGCGGGTCAAACGGCCAAGACTCACAAGCCGACGGCTCGTCCGGCACCAAGCAGGACTCGAACGTGCCTCAGCCCGAAGGCGAGCGCGAGAAGGGCATAACACCCGAACAGCAAAGCACGGCCACCACGGCCGACATTACCTTGGAAAGCCCTTCCTTCAGGACGCGCGCCGTGATGCCTGCCAAGTACACCTGCGACGGCGAGGACACCTGGCCCACCTTCAAATGGAAAGGTCTGCCGGCGGAGGCTGGGGAACTGGTCTTGATGGCGATGAGCTTGCGGCCGGTGAACGGCAAACTCTTCTTCGATTGGGCCGTTGGAGGTTTGGACCCGAGCCTGAGTGAAATCGAGGAAGCCAAGCTTCCCTCCGGGGCGGTGGTAGGCGAAAACAGCTTCGGCAATGACGATTGGTCGATCTGCCCCGAAGCGGGCGCTCCCGAAAACTACATCTTCATTCTCTACGCAATCCCCGAGGCGCTCGAGCCGGACCCCGGCTTCGATCCGCGCGAGCTGCGCGAAGAAGTGCTTGCCCAATCGGGCAACGCTGGCCTACTCGGCGCCACTTATGCGCGCTAGCAGGCGCAAAGGATCTCCCGATCTTCCTCCACAACCAGCAAAGCAAGCAAAAACCGACCAAGAGAGGGATACAAGATGAACCTGCACCTCATCAGGACGAGGATGCTGCTCACGGGGCTCTCCGTCGCAGCGGTAGCCTCGCTCGCAATCGCGGGAACCGCCTCGGCGAAACTGACGGGCGAATTCACGAAATTCCAGTACTGTCCCTGGACCAACGTGGAAGCCAAAAAGTGCCTCTGGGCGAACACCGAAGGTGGTTCGGTCAAGCTCGGCTCCAAGACGGTGCCGATCGTCAACGACGTCCTCGTTCAGGGCGGCTTCGGCGCAGCCAACACCGAAACTAAATTCTCGAAATTCTTCGGAGCGACCGAAGGCAAACCCACTCTCACACCTGTCGCTCAGCCGGTTCCCGGTGGTCTCGCGGGTCTCGTCAACTGCAAAGAAATCAGCAACTTCATTCTCAAGGCAGCTTGCGAATGGACTTTCGAAAACGGCGTCACCGGACTCAATTCCACGCTTGAACTCGCCGGCTCGCCGAGTGCGATCGAAATCAGCGAGTCCAACATGAGCCGCAAAGAAGGTACGGCGCTGAAGCTGCCGATCAAGATCCGCCTCGAAAACCCGTTCTTGGGGTCCAACTGTTACGTGGCCTCCGACGGCAATCCGATCATCTGGAACCTCAAGAGCGGCAAAACCACTCCGCCCGAAGGTGTTACGCCGCTGGAAGGCTCGGCAGGAAAAATCCAGGCGCTCGAAGGCGGCAGGATCCTGCAGCTGAACGGCAACAAGTTGGTTGAAAACAACTGGTCCTCGCCCGGTGCTTCCGGTTGCGGCGGCCTGTTCTCGTTCATCCTCGACCCGATCATCAACGCGGCAGCTGGCCTTCCAGCCGGCGCGGGCGTCAACTCCGCGATTCTCGAAAACACGGTCAATACCGCCACCACCACCGCGGTCAACAACAACGACATCGCGAATCCGTAAGCGAGGTATCTTCGGATCGCTGATTAGCAAGCGAGCGCCCGGGGCCCCTGTCCCGGCGCTCGCTTTTAGGTTGCAACTGACGGTCTTGTTTGGTACGACTTGTCCCGATAGAACCGAGGTATGGCGATGGTCGACGAGACCTCACCGCTGCGAACAGTCGTCGAGAAGGGCGGGGGGGATGCTTTCGTAGAGAAGCTCCCCCCGGGCCCCGGCCTGGCGCCGGAGCAGGTCGCCGCTCACCAACGTGCCCGGATCCGCAGGGCGACGATCGAGATCGTCGGGGAGCACGGATATCAGGCCCTGAAAGTGCGCGATCTCGTGCGATTGGCTGGGGTTTCAACGCGCGCCTTCTACGAGCACTTCAGCAGCAAGGAGGACTGCTTTCTCAGGACCTACGAACTTATCTCGAAGCGCGCTACTTGGAGGATCATTGGGTCTCAGGCAGACGAGCGCGATTGGAGAGAGCGATCTCGCTTGGTTTACAAGGAGTTTGCGGGGCAGCTTGAGAAGGATCCCAACAGCGCTCGTCTGGTGTTGGTCGAGGCACATGCAGCAGGTCCAGCGTCCCTGGAACAGGTCTGGCGTGCTGAGAGAACTTTCGAGGGGATGCTTGCTGAGAGCTTTGCTCGCGCCCCCGGCATCGTCGTCCCCCCGCTGGTCGTCGAGGGGATGGTGGCGGGCGTTGCCCGCGTCGCCCGCACTCGCCTGCTGGCCAATCGGATCACCCAGTTGGATGAGCTCGGCGACGAGCTGGTTCAGTGGCTTCTGAACTATCCGAGCGAGGCTGCCGGGAGCTTGGCGGAGCTCAACGGCCAGACTGTCTGGCGGAACACAATGCTCGAGCCGCTGCCGGGGTCGCCGGGCTCCGGGGATGGGGAGGCTTGGCCGTCTACCGGTGACCGCGCTCTGATCCTCGACGCCGTCGCCAAGCTTGCGGTTGCGGATGGATATGCCAATCTCACCCCCTCCCGTATTCGGGCGACGGCGAGCGTTCCTCGCAGTAAATTCAATGCTTACTTCGACGGTGTCGAAGACTGTTTCCTTGCCGCCCTCGAGCAGAAAGCTGCCGAAGCCTTTGCGCAGGCAGCACGCGCGCAGACCGCTGGCCGCAGCTGGGCCGGCGGCGTCTATCGCGCCATCGCGGCCCTCTGCGAATACATAGCGGCGGACCAGTTCCTGGCCAGTGTCTGCCTTGCCGATGACTTCCCTCCGGGTTCGAGAGGGGCTCGTACCCGTCAGCGTTTGATTACCGCCGTAGCCGAACAGCTCGGCGACGGCGCCCCCCGGGAGGCGCGACCGAGTGCTCTCGCGGCCGAAGCATCGGCCGGCGCTGTCTGGGCTGTCTTTCATCATCACGCGATCAGGGACTGGGCCCAGCGGCGTCAAATAGCCGCGACGCTTTCCTATCTCGCCCTTGCACCCGCGGTTGGTGCCGGGGCCGCCGTGGCTGCGATTCGCAGCGAGCAAACGGCTTAACGGCGCAAAGCTGGGCCATTTCTTGCTTAGGAAAACTTGAAAGCTCACGCTGACTCTGGTACGAATTAGAAAACTTCTAGATACGGGCGAGGTTTTCAAACGAGGGGAGAGTGGTTTGTCGGAACGGGGGGAGGTCGCTGCTGTCCTCGCACTGCAGAGCGGGTCGCCGCAGGCGCTGTTCAAAAAGTTGAGTCCGGGGCCTGGGATGGCGGCTGTGGAGGTGGCCGATCACCAGCGCGCGCGGATCCAGAGCGCGACGCTCGAGATCATTGGGGAGGGTGGCTATGAGGCGCTCACCGTGCGGGAGATCACGAGGTTGGCGAAAGTCTCCAGCCGCGCCTTCTACGAGCACTACGCCGACAAGACGGATTGCTTTCTTGGCGTCCACAAGCTGATCGTCCATCGCGTGGCACGAAGCATCGTTACCGCCCAGGCAGCAGAGCCGGACTGGCGCGAGCAGCTGCGGGCCACCTTCGCCGCCTTCCTCGGCGAGCTCGAGCGCGACCCAGCTGCAGCTCGCCTCCTCCTAAACGAGGCCTATGTCGCCGGCAGCGCATCATTCGATCAAGTCCGCCGCGCCGAGCGCACCTTCGAGACCCGCATTGCCGATTGCTTCGCGAGCGCCCCGGAAAGCATCGAAGTGTCCCCCCTGGTGACCAAGGGCATCGCCTCGGCCATGATCTGCCTCTCTCGCTCTCGTCTTCTCGACGGCCAGGAGGACGAGTTGTCCGGACTTGCGCCCACGCTCACCGAGTGGGCCCTCTCTTTCTGCAGCGAGGTCTCGGTCCAAGAGGGGGAACTCGATCGCCCGTCGGCCCGACGGAACCAGGCGGACAAGGTCCCCGACGCTTCCTCGAGTAGACATGAGGAGGGTGCGCGGGGGCAGATCGGCGATCGCCCGCTCATCCTCGCCGCCGTTACCAAGCTCGCTCTCAGCGAATGCTACGAGGGCCTGACGGTCCCAGCCATCTGTCTCGCGGCCGGAGTCTCCCGACGCCGCTTCCACCTTCAGTACGGTGGGGTGGAGGAGTGCTTCGTCGAGGCTGCTGAACTTCAGGTGGCGGAGGCCTTCGCACGGGCGGCGGTGGCCGGGGAGAACGCAGTGTGGGTACGCTCAATCCAAAGCACGATGTCAACCCTCTGCCAGGAAGTGGCGAGCGACGGAGCCTTGAGGACACTTGGCTTCGTCGAACTCTTCAATCCAGGCCCACGCGGTCTCGTTGCCTGCAATCGAGCCGTTGAGGGCATCTACGATCTGATTGTCACAGCCGCATGCCGCAGTAATCCGCCGCACGACGTATCGGTTGAGGCCTCAGCAGCCGCGATCTGGGGCCTCCTCCGCTACGTAGCGCTCGATGACGCTCACTGCAGGCCAGTTGAGGCCGACGCCATTCTCTCGCTCCTCGCTGTGGCACCGTTGATGACTGCTGGATCCGTCGCCAAGTAGCGCGAGTCGGAAGACATTCTTCCCGACGTTGGCGGGGTGATCGGACCGGGAGCTCCCAGTCAGGTGAGAGGCGGGCTGGGGAGTCGACACAGAGTCAGAAAACAATGCTCAAGAAAACTTGTGCGCTTCCGGGGCTGCCGATCATGTTGCCTGATGCATGGGCGTGACCGCCATGTAGATATCGGAAACGAATGACATGAGGAGAAGTGCACCAGATGAGAAAACACGGACTGAAGGTGCTCGGCATGTCGCTGCTCGCCGCTCTAGGCCTGATGGCCCTGAGTGCCGCAGCAGCTCAGGCGGGCTCGGAAATACAGGTCAAAGGTGCAGCGCTGAAAACGACGAAAGCCATTAAAGGAGTAATTGGCGCGGGCGTAATATTAACTAGTGGCGGGGTCAAAATCGCCTGCACCGCCGGAACGTTTACTGGCGAAGTCTTCAACTCGGGAGCGGTTGGAAAAGCCAAAGCCAAACTCTTATACACCGGCTGCAAAGTTTTGGGCGCAGAAAAATTCTGCCAGATCTACGAGGAATTACCGATGGTTGGGCAGGGAAGTATTGCGACAACTGGAGTCGGCACGTTCTTTGTTCATACAGACGGTAAACATTACCTGTTAGTGGAAGGATTAGGGGTAAGCAAGACCTTATCTGATTTCGTCATCTCAGACCCAGAATTACTTGAACGCTGTGTCCTCCCTGAAGGCCACTATATAGCATCCGGGAGCAATGTGTATGCACTGCCTGACGCGTTAACAGCGCAGGTAACCCATTCAGTTACGACCATCGCACCCGCAACTCTCGCAGCATTATTTCCGAGCGATGGAAGCTTCCTTGGTGCCGAAAAATCGCACTTCGAAGGCGGCACCACCGCGACAGTTGAACTAGAAAGCAAAGAAACCTGGAACGTCAAATAGCTGAACCAGCACGTCACGCAGGAGACGGTCCTCCATCTAACGTATCCAACGCAGTGAGAGGAGTTCACCAGATGAGAAAACACGGACTGAAGGTGCTCGGCATGTCGCTGCTCGCCGCTCTAGGCCTGATGGCCCTGAGTGCCGCAGCAGCTCAGGCGGGCTCGGAAATACAAGTCAACGGCGCAGCGCTGAAAACGACGAAAGGCGTCAAAGGAGCGGTCGGCGCGGGCGAGCTGTTAACCGCCGGCGGCGTCAAAATCGGCTGCACCGCTGGAACGTTCGGTGGCGAAGTCTTCAACTCAGGAGCGGTTGGGAAAATCAAAGTAAAACTCTTATACACCGGCTGCAAAGTCTTAGGCGCTGACACATTCTGCAAATTCTATGAGGAATTACCGATGGTGGGACAGGGAAGTATCGCGACAACTGGAGTCGGGACATTCTTCGTTCACACAGACGGTAAACATTACCTGTTATTGGAAGGCTTAGGAGAAAGTAAGACTTTAGCCGACTTCCTCATCTTAGATCCAGAATTACTTGAACGTTGCGTTCTCCCGGAAGGGCACTATATAGTTAAAGGGAGTAATGTGTATGCGCTGCCTGATGCATTAACAACGCAAGTAGCCCATTCAATTACCACCATCGCGCCCGCGACTCTCGCCGCATTATTCCCGAAAGATCAACTCTTCCTTGGTGCCGAAAAATCACATCTCGAAGCCGGCACCACCGCGACGGTTGAACTCGAAAGCAAAGAACTCTGGAACGTCAAATAGTTAGGTCAGCACGACGTGGGGCATAGTTTTGACATTGAGTGATCTGCCGGGCGGTGTCCTCGCGGAGCCGCTCGGTAGTGAGCTCGTGTTCTTTGAGTTGGACTCGGACTGCGCCTCGCTTTGATTGCGGCGCTTGAGCGACTCGACTGGGCGACCCTGGACTTAAGGTTGAGCCTTAGACTTGTGGCTTAGACCCCAGAGTTGAAAAACAACGAACTAGAAAACTTGTGCGTTCGTGCGGCGAAGGCCATGCTCTCGCATTGCATAGGTCAGTAGACGGCCTTGCATGACCGTAACCAACGAAGTGAGAGGAAGATGATGAGAAAGCATGGACTGAAGGTCCTTGGCTTGTCGCTGCTCACCGCTCTCGGCCTGATGGCCTTGAGTGCTGGAGTGGCTCAGGCGGCCTCGGAAATACAGGTCAAAGGTGCAGCGCTGGTAGGGAGTAAAGCCGTTAAAGGAACAGTTGGCGCGGGCGAGCTCTTAACTGCTGGCGGCGTCAAAATCGGTTGTACTGCCGGCACGTTCGGTGGAGAAGTCTTCAATACATCGAAAGTCGGAAAAGCCAAAGCGAAAATTTTATACACCGGATGCACGGTCTTAGGTGCTGACAAATTCTGCAAAATCTACGAGGAATTACCGATGGTCAATCAGGGAAGCATTGCGGCCACCGGAAACGGCACCTTCTTTGTTCATACAGATGGCAAACACTACCTGTTAGTGGAAGGCTTAGAAGCAAGTAAGACCTTCTCTGACTTCCTGATTTTAGATCCAGAATTACTTGAACGCTGTGTCCTGCCGGAAGGTCACTACATTGTCAAAGGCAACACAGTGCTCTCGTTGCCCGATGCATTAACATCGCAGGTAACACATTCGGTTACGACCATCGCGCCTGCAACTCTCGCAGCATTATTCCCGACCCATCAGCTCTTCCTCGGTGCTGAAAAATCGCACCTCGAAGGCGGCACCACGGCGACGGTTGAACTAGAAAGCAAAGAAGTCTGGAACGTCAAATAGTTAGGTAAGTACGACGTCGAGCATCGCTCTGGCGTTAGGAGTAAAACGGCGAACGGCGCTTTCAATGCGCCGTTCGCCGTTTGTAGCTGTCTTGCTTTGGCTGCCGGGGTCGGTGGCACGGCGACTTGGGTTGAAAAACAAGGCGGCTCAAAACTTGCCTGATGGTTGACCGACGGTGATCCTAGTGGCGGCGCAAGCTCCTGGCACTAGTCGGTGGCTAGCCATATTTGGGTCGTGTAGCTCGGCTTAGGGAGTCGGGCGCCAGGGAGAGGAGACCGAGGCGAATGAATTTCAGAGGCGTTGGTGCGAGGGAAAACTCGAGCAAGACACACCGTCGATGTTGGCGTGCAGGGGGCAGATTCTGGACCCTGGCACTCTTGATCGCCGTCGTCTCCCTCCCTTCTTCCGCCTTGGCCGCCGGCCCATCCCGCTCCCTCTCCTCCTCCTTCGGCGTCTTTGGCGCCGCCAACCCCAGGGCCCTCACCGTCGACCAGTCAAGTGGCGACGTGTATGTGGTCAACACCACCAACAGCGCCGTCGAACGCTTCACCTCCGCCGGCGTGCCCGACAACTTCACGGCCGGCCCCGACGCCGGCACCAACGCCCTCACCGGGTTCGGCTTCAGCGCCGTCTTCGGCACGGGTGAGATCGCCGTCGATAACTCCGGCGGCCCCGCCGATGGCCGGGTATACATCACCGACACCGAAAACCAGGTGGTCAAGGTCTTTTCCTCCAGCGGCGAACCGCTCGCCACCCTCGCGGGCACCGAAGACGCCAAAGGCAGCTTCAACGCGCCCTGCGGCGTCGCCGTCGACCAGGCCAGCGGCGAGCTCTACGTCGCGGACCGCTTCCCACTCGAAGGAGTCAGTCGCGTCTGGCGCTATACCCCCTCCGGCGCCACGGTCGCCGAGACTGACTACAGCGGCGGCATCGATCCCGGCTTCGAGGGTTGCCAGCTAGCGGCGGACTCCGGCCACGTCTACCTCACTCAGCTCGCCGGCGGCGCCGGCGGCAAGCTCGTGCGCTTCCGCGCCTCCGACTTCAAAGCGGGCGTTCCGCCTGCGCCCACCGGCGTCGAAATCGACACCGGTGCCCCGGCCACCGTCAAGGCCGTCGCCGTCGAACCGCTGAGCGGTGACGTCTACGCCGACCACGGCGGTGACATCGCCGTCTACCACTCCGGCGCCGCAGCCGCCGGAGCCCCCGTCTACAGCTTCGGCGCCGGTGACTTCGGCGCCACCTCCGTAGGCGTCGCGGTCGCCCGCGGCGGCAACGCCTACGTTGCCGACCGCCGCAACACCGGCGGCAAACGAGTGGTTGTCTATGGGCCCCAGATCCCCGCTCCCTCCCGCTCCCTCTCCTCCTCCTTCGGCGTCTTTGGCGCCGCCAACCCCAGGGCCCTCACCGTCGACCAGTCAAGTGGCGACGTGTATGTGGTCAACACCACCAACAGCGCCGTCGAACGCTTCACCTCCGCCGGCGTGCCCGACAACTTCACGGCCGGCCCCGACGCCGGCACCAACGCCCTCACCGGGTTCGGCTTCAGCGCCGTCTTCGGCACGGGTGAGATCGCCGTCGATAACTCCGGCGGCCCCGCCGATGGCCGGGTATACATCACCGACACCGAAAACCAGGTGGTCAAGGTCTTTTCCTCCAGCGGCGAACCGCTCGCCACCCTCGCGGGCACCGAAGACGCCAAAGGCAGCTTCAACGCGCCCTGCGGCGTCGCCGTCGACCAGGCCAGCGGCGAGCTCTACGTCGCGGACCGCTTCCCACTCGAAGGAGTCAGTCGCGTCTGGCGCTATACCCCCTCCGGCGCCACGGTCGCCGAGACTGACTACAGCGGCGGCATCGATCCCGGCTTCGAGGGTTGCCAGCTAGCGGCGGACTCCGGCCACGTCTACCTCACTCAGCTCGCCGGCGGCGCCGGCGGCAAGCTCGTGCGCTTCCGCGCCTCCGACTTCAAAGCGGGCGTTCCGCCTGCGCCCACCGGCGTCGAAATCGACACCGGTGCCCCGGCCACCGTCAAGGCCGTCGCCGTCGAACCGCTGAGCGGTGACGTCTACGCCGACCACGGCGGTGACATCGCCGTCTACCACTCCGGCGCCGCAGCCGCCGGAGCCCCCGTCTACAGCTTCGGCGCCGGTGACTTCGGCGCCACCTCCGTAGGCGTCGCGGTCGCCCGCGGCGGCAACGCCTACGTTGCCGACCGCCGCAACACCGGCGGCAAACGAGTGGTTGTCTATGGGCCGGAGATCTACGGCAAGCTGCTTACCGTAGTTAGGGCGGGCAGTGGCACCGGCACGATCAGCGGCGGCAGCGCCTCGGAACCGAGCGCGATCGACTGCGGCACCACCTGTACCGCCGCTTTCCCTGAAAACGCCGTCGTCACCCTCACCGCCGCACCCGCCGACGGCTCCTCGGTCGTAGCGGACGGCTGGACTGGTTGCGAAAGCGTCAGCGTCGACGGCACAGAATGCACGTTGACCATCAACGCCAATACCACCGTCACCGCCACCTTCCTCGCTCGCCACCTCACCGTCGCCAAGGAAGGCGCCGGTTCAGGCACGGTGACCGCAACGCCAAACACGGGGCCTGACGCCGACGCCGCGATCGACTGCGGCGTCACCTGTGCGGCCAACTTCGTCGACGGCACCATTGTCACCCTCACCGCCACCGCGACCGCCGACTCCCATTTCGCCGGCTGGTCAGGCTGCGATACGGCTACGGGCAATGAATGCACCTTGACCATGAGCGCCGACAGGAGTGTTACGGCGATCTTCTTCAAGCCCAGCCTCGAGGTCGCCAAGGCCCCCAGTGGCTCAGGTTCAGTGGCCAGCTTTCCCGCGGGGATCGACTGCGGCGCCACCTGTGAGTCCCTCTTCGATTACGGCTCCACGGTCACCCTTACACCGACTCCCGACGCGGGCTCTGCCTTCAAGGAATGGGCCTTCGCGAGCAGTGGAACGGGGGAGGGCTGCGACGCGATCGTCCAGACCGACAAGTGCGAAGTGACGCTCAGCGCCGACCGCGAAGTCGATGCGGTCTTCGCTACTGCCCCCAGGGTCACCGAAGAGAGCGTCCGCCCCCACGACACGTCGGCTCGCTTCGAAGGGGCGATCGATCCCGAAAGCGAAGTGACCGAATACAGCTTCGAGTACGTCACCGAGGACCACTACCAGGCCGAAAACTTTGTCGGGGCCGAAAGCGTCCCCGTCCCAGTCGGCTCGTTGCCGGCCGGCGACGAGCCGGCCCCAGTCACCGCCACCGCCACCGGCCTCGTGCCCTCAACCTCCTATCGTTTTCGCCTCGTCGCGGTCAACCCGCTCGGAGAAGATCAGGGCGATCCGCTCGCGTTCTCGACCTTTGCCTCCGGGCCTCTTTTTGAAACCTGCCCCAACCAGGAATTCCGCAATGGCATCCTCGCGCCCGCGAGCAAGCCCTCGGCCGGGCTCCCCGACTGCCGCGCCTACGAGCAGGCCTCGCCAGTCAAGAAGAACGGCGGCTCTCTTCAGGGCTCCATTCCGCTGGTGAAGGCCGCGGTAGGGGGAGACGGCGTCACTTTCGAAAGCGGTGCCGGCATACCAAACGGCGATGGCGCCCAGGAATTCCCCATCTACATGGCGAGCCGCAGTGGGAGCGGCTGGTCCACGAACGGGCTGCTGCCCCCCGCGAGCACCGGTGAAACGGCCCAGGTACTCGGCTGGACGCCGGACTTCGAGCTGGCCTTCGACAAGGTCCGACCAACCGCCGCCGGTCCTCAGGCCTTGCTCGCGCGTCCCCGCGGCGGCAACCCGGTCGAGGAAGTCGTCCCCTATACGGATCCGGGCCCGGGCTATGCCATCACTGGCTTCTCCGCCGATAACTCAGAGGTCGTGTTCGCGGCGCAGGGTGTCCTTCCCGTCAAGTCTGGCGATCCGGCGCCCGCTGTCGGCGAACCGAACCTCTACACCTGGGATCGCGGCTCTGACCAGTTCAGCCTCGTCGGCGTTCTCCCCGACGGCAGTGTCCCTGTCGAAGGCAGCTCACCAATTGGGGGATACGCCGCGGAGAAGCGGGCCGTATCCAGCGACGGCTCGGTGTTCTTCGCCGCGGGTAGTCCTGCTCAGATCTACCTGCGCCAGCATCCGACTGAACCCGAAACAGCGGCGACGGATGGCGCCGGCAACTGCGTACTGGATCCTGTTCTTGCCTGCACGATCGCCGTTTCGGCCTCTCAGGCGCCGACTCCCGATCCCGGCGGCCCACTCGCACCTACCTTCCGCGGCGCTGCTGCCGATGGCTCCAGCGCTTTCTTCACCAGCCCGGAGGAACTCACCGAAACGGCCCACACGAGCGCGCAGACGGCAATTGCGCGTGCAGACCTGGACGGCACCGGTGTCCTCCCCGGCTTCGCGCCTCACGCCGATGCCTCCGCCGTAGCCGTCGATGCGGAACACATCTACTGGGTGGACCCCGCTGCCGGCGAACCGGGGGAAGGCAAGATCGGCCGGGCCGACATCGACGGTTCGAACGTCGATCCGGACTTCATCACCGGTGCGGACAACCCACAGGGCGTCGTCGTCTTTGCCGGTCACATCTACTGGACCAATGCCGGGCACAACGAAACTGACGCGGTTAACTTTCCATACAATCTCGAAGGCGGCTCGATCGGTCGGGCGACCCTCAACGGCCAGGCTGCTGCCAGCCAGGTCGAACAGAACTTCATCACCGGCGCCAGCTATCCGGTTGGCATCGATGCCGGTCCCGGCTATCTCTACTGGGCAAACCGCGGCCCGGATGTCAGGGCGGTCTCCCGTGCCACCCTTGACGGCACCACCGAAATAAAATTCGACTGGTTCGAAGAATTTCCGAAAACCGACACGTTCGACGTTGCGGTCGACTCGGCGCACGACCAGCTGTACCTGGCCAACGGAGAGGGATTGAACTTGGTTCGAGCCAACCTGACCGACCCTGGCGTAGGTGCAACGTACCTGGCGGCTACAGGGGCCCGTCAGATTGCAGTCGATGGTAGTCACCTCTATTGGCCCCATGTGATTATCGACAGCGGACCAAAGGTGCACAGCATCGCTCGCGCCAACCTCAACGGCGAAGAAGCCGCAGACATCATCAACGCTGATAGTGCCCGGGGGATCGCCGTCGACGGCTCTCACGTCTACTGGGGTTCGCACCCGGCGCCGAGCACCCGCGGCACGGATCTCTACCGCTACCAGGTTGGGAGCGGAGAGCTGACCGACCTCACCCCTGATAAAGCCAACCTGCTTGGCGCCGAAGTCCAAGGCGTCCTTGGCGCCGCCGCCGACGGCTCCTATATCTACTTCGCCGCCAACGGCCTTCTTGCGCCCGGCGCCTCGCTGGGCAACTGCCACGGATCCTCCGGCAGCTGCAGCCTCTACCTCTGGCACGAAGACCCCGACACGCATTCCACCTCGATTGCGCTCGTCACTCGCCTCAACGGGAGCGACGCGGCCAACTGGGCGGCGAGCTACAAATTCGGCAGCGAGAAGGCGGCGCGGGTCAGTCGGGACGGTCGCACCCTTCTCTTCAGCTCAACGGGCAAGGTCACCGCCTATGAAAACGAAGGGGAAAACGAGCTTTATCGCTACAGGGTCGGCGATCCCGTCCCCACCTGTGTGTCCTGCAACCCGACCGCCGCCTCGCCGGCGGGCCCTGCCACGCTTGGCTCGATCGAACCGGGCTTCAAAGGTTCCGAAATCCAGATGGAGCTCGTATCGCGCAACCTCTCGGGCGACGGCAACCGTGTCTTCTTCGAGACCAGGGATGCCCTCGTTGCCGCCGACACCAACGGCGACGAAGGCTGTCCTGGTTGGGGCAGCGGAGGGCAGGCAACGCACATCAAGACCTGTCAGGACGTCTACGAGTGGGAGGCGAGCGGCACCGGCTCCTGTAAATCCACGGCCCAGAATGGCGGCTGCCTCTACCTGCTCTCGAGCGGTAAAGGCTTCGAGCCCGCCTTCTTCGCCGATGCCGACGAAGAAGGCGACAACGTCTTCATCTTCACCACTGCCCAGCTGGTCGGCCAGGACGGCGACCGCCTGTTTGACGTCTACGACGCCCGCGTCGGCGGTGGCCTGGCCTCGCAGAACCAGCCCCCGCCTGTGCCTTGCGAATCCGAAGAAGCATGCAGGGGCGTCTCCCTCGCCGCTCCCCTCACCGGCTCGCCTGCTACCCCGAACTTCTCCGGGCCTGGCAACCCGCCCGTCAAGAGATGCCCCAAGGGCAAGCTGCGCCGTCACGGCAAGTGCGTGAAGAAACACGCTCGCCATCACGGCAAGCACGCTCGTCACAACCGAGACGCCAATACGACCCGGAGGGCTGGAAAGTGAACCGCCGATCGACTGAGAACGGGATGCGCCGCGCCAAGCGGTCTCTCGGTGTCCTGTTCGTCTTCGCCGCCCTGCTTATCCCGGTCCCCCAGGCAGGTGCCGCGGGCCCGGCGGCGGCCTGGCAGCTTTCCCTGACCCCGCTGCCGACCCACTTTGGGCCGAACGAAACCGGAACCCTCAACACCGGTCCGATGTACCGGCTCGTTGCCACTAACGTTGGCGGCGAAAAGAGCAGCGGCACAGTCACGCTCGAAGCCGCTTTGCCACCCGGGCTCACCCCGGTTGGTCCCGAAGGGGACACGTTCCCCACCGCACCCGGGCCGATCAATCCCGAATGCAACGTGGACGTGGACGGCCAGACGGTCATCTGCACTGTTTCCGAACCCACCTATCCTGGCCGCTGGGTCGGCGCTCGCATCCCCGTGGAAGTGTCGTCTTCGCTCGAACCGGGCGAAGCGCCCGTGACAACAGCGAGCGTTAGCGGTGGTGGCGCGGCCACGGTGACGACGAGCTACGAGACCGAAATCGAAACCGAACCGCCCGTCTTCGGCCTCCTATCCGGCCCGGCCGGCCTCAGCATGCTGATGACCAACGCCGACGGCTCTCCCTCGACACAGGCCGGCAGCCACCCCGATCAGCTCACGGTTGGCCTCGGCTTTCCGACACGCGAACCGGTTGCTGGGCTGATCACCGGTGCCGGCCACCCGCGCACCGTGATCACAGAGCTTCCCCGTGGCCTGATCGGCAACCCCGCCGCGACGCCCGTGCGCTGCACGGAGGCGCAGCTGATCGGCGGCACCGCCATCGAAGGCGGTTGCCCGGAGGCGTCTCAGGTGGGAGTCATCACGGCGATGACTTCAGAGAGCTACCCGACCTTGATCCCCACCCCCCTCTTCAACATGGTGCCTCCCCCTGGCGTGCCGGCAGAGCTCGGCTTCAACGCGCTTAACGCCGACATCTTCGTCCACCTCGCGGGGGAAGTCCGCAGCAATGGCGACTACGGAGTCTCGGTGCGTGGCGACGATCTCCTCGCCCGCTCCAATAACCCGATCATGACCGTGCAGGCACAGAACTGGGGCGATCCGTCGGCCGAAAGCCACGACGAGATTCGCAGCTTCTGTCGTTTCGGCACCCCGACGAACCTCCTCCTCTGCCCGGTGATCCGACTGGACTCCGCTTTCGTCACGATGCCGAGCCACTGCTCGGTCGATCCGCTGGTGATAGCCGCCTCGGTCGCCAGCTGGGAGGAGCCGACGATCTTCCACCGTCGCGAAGCCCCGAGTACCGATGTCGAAGGGCACACGGTCGGCGTCGATGGCTGCAATGCCGAGGAATTCAAACCGAGTATCTCCGCCAAGCCAACCACCAACCTTGTCGATTCAGCCAGCGGGCTCGACTTCAACCTCCACCAGCCGCAGGACGACCACCTCGACCACGTCGCCCCCGCCAACCTGCGCGACGCCACCGTCACCCTCCCCGCCGGTCTCGCCGTCAACGCCGCCCAAGCCGACGGCCTCGAGGCTTGCAGCGAGGCCCAGATCGGCTACGCGGGCAAAGGCCACTACACCAAGGCCGCCAATTCCTGCCCCGCCGCCTCCAAACTCGGCACGGTGACGGCCGCATCGCCTTTGCTCGCCCAGTACACCGACGAAGGGTCGGTGCTCGTCGCCGATCCCCAAACGGGGCGGCCGCTGCCGGAGCCCCTGCAGGGCTCGGTGTATGTCGCCAAGCCGTTCGACAACGAGTTCAACTCGCTCTTGGCGGTCTACCTGGTGATCGACGATCCCGAGACCGGCATCGTCGCCAAGCTCGCCGGCAAGGTCACTCCGGATCCCCAGACCGGGCAGCTAACCACCAGGTTCGAGGAAAACCCCGAGCTGCCGATCGAAGACGTCAAACTTCACCTCTTCTCGGGTGCGCGGGCGTCGCTTATCACTCCACCTACCTGTGGCGCGATCGACTCCAAAGGCAAAGAAGGTCCGCACGCTTTCACGTCTGACCTCACGCCCTGGTCGGCACCCGAAGGCGACGATGTCCATCCGTCCGATTCCTTCCAGCTGACCGGTTCTCCTGGCGGCGGCGCCTGCCCGACCACCCTGGGTGCGGCGCCCAACAGCCCCTCCTTCTCGGCCGGCACCGAAAACCCCAAAGCCGGCGCCTACTCGCCTTTCGTCCTCAAGTTGAGCCGCGAAGACGGCTCCCAGCGCCTCACCGGCTTCGAATCCATCCTGCCGCCCGGGCTGACCGGCAAGCTGGCCGGGACGAGCATCTGCCCCGAGGCCCAGATCGCCCAGGCGATCTCACGCAGCAACCCCAACGAAGGTGCGATCGAGCTGGCCAACCCCTCCTGCCCGGCGTCCTCTGAGCTCGGCACGGTGATCGCCGGCGCCGGCGCCGGCGCCACTCCGTTTCATGTCACCGGCCACGCCTACGTCGCCGGTCCCTACAAGGGCGCGCCCATGAGCTTGGTCGCGATCACCCCTGCTGTCGCCGGTCCGTTCGACCTCGGCACCGTGGTCGTCCGCGCGGCCCTCAGGGTTGACCCAGTCACCGCTCAGATCCAAGCCGTTTCCGATCCCTTTCCGACGATCCTCCAGGGCATCCCGCTCGACCTGCGCTCGGTCGCCGTCAATCTCAGCCGCAAGCAATTCACCCTCAACCCGACCAGCTGCGACGTGATGTCGATCACCGGAAAGGCCACCAGCGCGCTCGGCTCGATCGCCCCGCTCTCGGAGCGCTTCCAGGTTGGCGGCTGCCGTCGACTCGACTTTGAACCCCACTTGGCTCTGAGGCTTCAGGGAGGAACGAGAAGAGGGGCCCACCCGAGTCTGCGGGCCGTGGGAACGACCAAGAAGGGCGAAGCAAACCTCGCCAAGGCTTCCGTCGCCCTCCCTCACTCGGAGTTCCTCGACCAAGCCCACATCAGGACCGTGTGCACCAGGGTCCAGTTTGCGGCCAACCAGTGCCCGGCGGGCTCGGTCTATGGCCACATCAGGGCCAAGACGCCACTGCTGGACGAAGCCTTGGAAGGCCCCGTCTACCTGCGCTCCTCGAGCCACAAGCTGCCCGACATCGTTGCGGTGCTGAAAGGCCCGCCCTCGAGGCCAATCGAGGTTGACGTGGTCGGCCGAATCGATTCGATCAATGGCGGTATTCGCACGACGATCGAGTCGGCCCCCGACGCTCCGGTCACCAAGTTCGTCTTGACCATGCAGGGGGGCAAGAAGGGCCTGTTGATCAACAGTCGCAATCTCTGCAAGACCACGAACAGGGCCACAGTGAAACTGAACGGTCAGAACGGCAAGACTCACGACTTCCGTCCGCTGATGAAAGCGTCCTCCTGCCGCAAAAGCAGCAAAAGACCTTCCCGCAAGTAAATGTCCCAGTCCATCGAGCAAACATAGGAGCAATGAGCAATGCGAAAGCAAGGCAAGACGACGAGGGCGGTGTGCACAGCGCTTTTTGCTGTCGCGCTCGCCTCTCTCGGGTTCGCCGGTAGCGCACAGGCGAAACTCGTAGAACCCTTCCTGAAATTCCAGTACTGCCCCTACAAAAACGCCGAAGTCAGAAAGTGCCTCTACTCGGTGAGCAACGGCGGGGAAGTCAAACTGGGTAAAAAGTCGGTGCCGATCGAAAGCAAAGTGGTGCTGCAGGGCGGCATGGGCAAACCCAATGCCGAAACGAAAATCTCCAAATTTTTTGAAGCCACCAACAAAGTCACCCTTTCGCCGGTGAAACAGAACGTCCCGGGTGGGCTGGCGGGCATCGTGCCGGAAAAAGGCACCTCGTTCTTGGTCGAAAAATTGATCAAATTTTTCTTCGAAAACAAAATCACCGGCCTGACCTCGACGCTTGAGCTGGCCAAGCCGGCAAGTGAAATTCAGATCAGTGAATTCAACATGAGCCGCAAAGAAAAAGTGGCGCTGAAAATGCCGGTCAAGGTGCACCTGGAAAACCTGTTCCTGGGTTCCAAATGCTACGTGGGCTCAGAAAGCTCGCCGATCTGGTGGGAACTGACAAGTGGGGTCACCGCACCCAAAGCACCTAACACGGCAATCGAAGGCTCGGCCGGCATGGCTGAATTCCTGGCAGAAGGCGGGATCCTGAAGCTGAGCGAAAACAAACTGGTCGACAACAACTGGTCGGCACCGGGTGCCTCCGGCTGCGGCGGCATCCTCGGCTTCCTGGTCAATCCGATCATCAATTCCCAGCTTCGGCACGACGACCGCCGGCAACAACACGGCGATCCTTAACAACACAGTTGAAATCGCAACAACCTTTGCGGTGGACGAAAACGACAAAGCAAACCCCTAAGAGGAACTGCGAAAGGAGAAAGACGAGACTATGAATCTCAAATCGACACGCATATTCCTAGGGGGACTGCTCGCGGCACTGATGCTCAGCGCCGTGTTTGCCGGTTCGGCATTTGCCGGTCCCGCTTGGAAGTTCAACGGCGAAGAACTGAAAACGACCGAGACGGTCATCGGTGCTGCCGAAAAAAGCGGTATGAAAATTACCGGGATGACCACGACCTGTGACAATTTCCTTTACAACATCACGATCTCCAACAGTGGGGGAACGGGTAAAGGAAGTCTCACGGAACTGCCGCTTTATAATTGCTACACGGACACCAAATGCACGGTGGAAGCAATCGAAGCGGTATCGCTGCCGTGGCCGGCGACTTTGAAAACGGTGGGTGGCTCCAACTACATCGTGATCGAAAAAGTCAAAGTCAACATCCTCTACGGCAACCCGGCGTGCGCGTTGTATGAATCCGAAATCGAAGTGACGGGCACGGCCGGCGGGATCATCAACAACGAAACGCAGACCGCGACGTTCAGCCCGACGACGTTCAAAGCGACGGGCACGGCGCTGAATTCATTCGGCAGCCCGGTCGAATGGAACGGCGTCTTCCCGACGGAAGCATTCCAATGGCACAGAGAACAGACGCTAAGCGTCTCCTAGCGTCTTTGGCCAAGGCGGCAAGGGCCGGGATAATCCCGGCCCTTGCGGTCGGGGCTTTGCTCTGGGCTTCGGGCTGCGGAGGAGGAGATTCCACCGCAACCCAGGCGACGAGCAGCTCCAAGGTGGCCGAAGGCGAAGAAGGCGAAGGCAAGGGCGCCGCGAGCAATGACAGCGCGGGCGAAGGTGAGTCCGGTACTGAGGCGACGGGTGGCAGCGCCCAGACGGGCAAGGGTACTCCCGGGGTCACCGTCCCAGAAGGCGAACCCGAAAAGGGTCCGACGGCCAAGCAGCGCGCTGAAGCCACGGTGGTCGACATGTCGCTCTACAGCCCCGGCCTGCCGAAGACTCCCTATACGACCCTTCGCCGTGACAACACCTGCGACGGCAAGGACGTCTGGCCGAAGATCAATTGGCAGGGAGTTCCGGCTGGAACCGAGGAACTGGTGCTGATGGCGATGAACTCACAGCCAGTGAATGAAGAACTCTTCTTCGACTGGGCGGTTGGGGGAATCGACCCTGCTCTAAGCGGTCTGGAGGAAGGCGAGCTGCCCGAGGGTGCGGTGACGGGCAGGAACAGCTTTGGCAAAGACGACTACTCGATCTGCCCGTCGTCAAAGGACAAAGAAACCTACATCTTCGTCCTCTACGCGCTGCCCGAATCGCTGGGAGCGGAGAAGGGCTTTGAGCCAATGGCCTTCCGCAAATCGGTGCTTGCGATCGCGGGCAACGCGGGCCTGATGAGCGTCAACTATTCCCGCGGCTGATTGCGGCTGCGATCCGACCTTTCCATCAAGCAAGCAAATAAAAGTACAGAGAGGGAGATAATGCGAAAGCGACGTAATACGACGAGGGTGCTGGGCATGGCGATATCCGCCATCGTGCTGGTACTGGCCTTGGCCGGTCCTGCCCAGGCGAAACTCGTCAAAGAATTCACCAAGTTCCAGTACTGTCCCTGGACCAACGCCGAAGTAAAAAAGTGCATCTACTCGGTGACCAACAGCGGCGAAGTCGTGATGGGATCGAAGAAAGTGCCGATCGTCAACCCGGTCACGCTGCAGGGTGGCTTCGGCAAACCCAACGCTGAAACCAAAATATCAGCGTTCTTCGGCGCCACCGGCGGCAAACCGACGCTCCAGCCGGTCGGTCAGCCCCTTCCCGGCGGCCTCGCAGGTTTGGTCAACTGTAAAGAAATCAGCAACTTCCTCCTGCGGATCAGCTGCGAAGTCACGTTCGAAAACGGCGTCACCGGCGTCACCACAGTGCTCGAACTGGCCAAACCCGCCACTGACATCAAGATCAGTGAATTCGCCATGAGCCGCAAAGAAGGTGTGGCCCTGCAACTGCCGGTCAGAGTGCACCTGGAAAATCCGTTCCTCGGCAGCGAATGCTACGTGGGTTCGAGCACCTCGCCGGTCATCTGGAACTTGACCTCAGGCGCCACCGCTCCGCCCGCACCGAACACATCGATCGAAGGTAACTTCGGCATGGCCTCCTTCCTCGAAGAAGGCTTGATCCTGCATGTCAACGAAAACAAACTGGTCGACAACTCCTGGGCGGCACCCAGTGCCAAAGGTTGTGGAGGGATATTCTCCTTCATCATCGACCCGATCCTCAACCTGGCCTCCGGACTTCCCGCGACGGCCGGCCATAACTCAACGATCATGAAAAACACGATCGACATCTCGACGGCCTTCGCCGTGAAACTGACGGACGAAGAAAACCCCTAGAACACCCGATTTGCTGACGACCGCGACAGCGAGCGCCGGGATTTCCCGGCGCTCGCTCAGTCGCTCTCTGGGCCTCGGAGGCGCTACCGCCGTATATTCGGGCTCTGAGATGCCCGTCCTATCGAGTTCCCCGATGGCCCAGCGGATTCCCCGCGATGAATCGCTGAGTCGCGTCCACGGCGTCGGCGCGCTGTTTGCCGCCGCCTACGGCAACGTCGGCTCCTCGATCTACTACGCGCTTGGCGTCACCGCGGCCTTTGCGCTCGGCCTGACGCCGGTCGCCTTCGTCATCTCGGGCCTGATCTTCGCCGCCACCGCGGCGACCTACGCCGAGGCGACCGTGATGTTCCCCGAGGCCGGCGGCTCCTCGAGCTTCGCCCGCCACGCCTTCAACGAGCTGGTCAGCTTCATCGCCGCCTGGGGGCAGATGCTCAACTACACGATCACGGTCGCGATCTCGGCCTTCTTCGTGCCCCACTACCTGGCCGTGTTCTGGCCCTGGCTCGGCGACAGCCCCGGCGACATCATCGGCGGCGCGGTCCTGATCCTCGCCCTCGCCCTGATCAACATCCGCGGCACCGAGGAGTCGGCGAAGCTCAACCTGATCCTCGCCGTCGCCGACCTCGCGACCCAGGTCGTCCTGGTCGGGATCGGCCTCGTCCTCGTCTTCAGCCCGCAGGTCCTGGTCGACAACATCCACCTCGGCGTCGCCCCGACCTGGAGCGACTTCGCGCTTGGCATCGCGGTCGGGATGATCGCCTACACCGGGATCGAGACGATCTCCAACATGGCCGAGGAGGCCAAGGACGCGGCCCGGACGATCCCGCGCAGCGTCGGCCTGGTCGTGATCGCGGTGCTCGGCCTCTACCTGCTGATCCCGATCGTCGCCCTCTCGGCGATGCCGGTGGTCAAGGACGCCGCCGGGCACTACGCGACCGCGCTCGGCTCGACCTTCGCCGACGACCCGATCCTCGGCATCGTCGAGAACCTCGGCCTCTCCTCGGGCCCGACCGAAATCCTGCGCTACTACGTCGGCGTGCTGGCGGCGGTGATCCTGCTGATCGCCACCAACGCCGGCCTGATCGGCGTCTCCCGCCTCACCTACTCGATGGGCCAGCACCGCCAGCTGCCCGAGAGCCTGCGCCAGGTCCATCCCAAGTACCGCACGCCCTACATCGCGATCCTGATCTTCGCCGCGATCGCGATCATCACCCTGATCCCGGGCAAGACCGACTTCCTGGCGACGATGTACTCGTTCGGCGCGATGCTCTCCTTCACGATCGCCCACGTCGCGGTGATCCAGCTGCGCCGCCGCCAGTCCGGCGTCGAGCGGCCCTGGAAGCCGCCGCTCAACTTCCGCGTCTTCGGCACCGAGGTGCCGCTGACAGCGGTCCTCGGCGGCCTCGGCACCTTCGCCGCCTGGATCGTCGTGATGGCGCTCAACCCGCGCACACTCGCCGTCGGCATCGGCTGGATGGCGCTGGGCATCGTCGTCTACGTGCTCTACCGCCGCAACCAGAGCCTGCCGCTGACCGAGACGGTCAAGGTGCTGACGCCGGAGCCGCTCGGGGTCGAGGAGATCGAGTACCGCAGCGTCCTGGTCGCCTTCGAGGACGACGAGCCCTTCTCCGAGGAGATGGTCGCGACCGCGGTCAAGCTCGCCTCCAAGCGCCGCCGCGGCATCCACGTCCACTCGATGCTGACCGTGCCCACACACCTGCCGCTCGACGCCGAGCTGCCCGAGTCAGGAAGGCGAGGCGCAGAGCAAGATCGAGCAGGCGAAGCTGATCGGCGGCCAGCGCGTGACCGGCCACGTCGAGCGCGTCCGCCCCGGCCAGGCCGGCTATGAGATCGCCGACGAGGCCAAGCTGATCAACGCCGCCGCCGTGGTCGTCGGCCTGCGCTACCGCGACGGTCGCCCGCTCTACGACAAGACCCTGCAGACCGTCCTCGGCGAGCGCCCCTGCCGCGTCATCGTCGTCTCCGAACAGGGTGCGCAGCGGGGCACCGAGCTAACGCCCGCGCTCGCCTAGAATCGCCCGCGGTGGCCTCTCCCGAGCGGATCTACCGGGCTCCGTCCGCGCCTTCTCGCTCGTCTTCGTCGTCCTCGGCCTGGCGCTCCTCGTCAGCACCCTGGCCAACGGCGGCGGCCCGCTCTCGGTCGGCACCCTGCTCGGCGTCGCCTTCCTTGCCGTCGGCGCGGGGCGGCTCTGGATAGCGTCTCGTACGTGAGCGAGTCCGAGCAGGCCGAGCAGCCTTCGAAACCGCGGCTGGAGCCGCTCCTGCAGCGCGCCTCGGCGTGCCGGGCCTCTTCGTCGCCGTCTACTCCGCGGTCGGCTTCTCGATCTACTTCTCGCTCGGCGTCGTCGCCGACCGCGGCCTCGGCCTGACGCCGCTGATCTTCCTCGCCGCCGGCCTGCTCTTCGTCGCTCACCACGCTCAGCTACGTCGAGGGCGGGGCGATGCTGCGCGAGCGCGGCGGCTCCTCCAGCTTCGCCCGCCACGCCTTCAACGAGCTGATCGCCTTCATCGCCGGCTGGGCGATCCTGATCGACTACCTGATCGTCGCCGCGC
Organism: uncultured Solirubrobacterales bacterium; assembly: GCA_963702065.1. Taxonomy (GTDB): domain Bacteria; phylum Actinomycetota; class Thermoleophilia; order Solirubrobacterales; family 70-9; genus VRUE01. Next base: position 1,370,967 of record OY969705.1, on the reverse strand, counting down.
TGGCGGCGATCTCGGTCCCGCACTACCTGGAGCCGATCTCCTCCGACCTCTCCGAGGCGGGCTGGGAGATCGGCATCGCCGGCGCCGTGATCGTCGCCGCCTGCGTGCTCAACGTCGCTCAACATCACCGGCCGCAGCCGCGAGCGGCCGCTGGCGATCCTCGCCCTCGCCGACATCGCCCTGCAGCTGGCGGTGATCGTCGTCGGCGTGCTCGCCGTCTTCCATCCCGACCGCCTCACCGACCAGATCGACCTCTTCACCAGCCCCGACTTCCACGACATCGTCTACGCGGCGGTGGTGGCGATGCTCGCCTACGCCGGGATCGAGGCCGCCTCCGACCTCGCCCCCGACATCGACGTCGACCCGCGCGACCTCAAGCGGATCGTCTCGGTCGGCGCCCTCGCCGTGCCGCTCGTCTACGCCGGCATGGCGGCGATCGCGCTGATGGCGGTGCCGGTCGTCGCCGGCCCGCACGGCCCGGAAACCGCCCTCGGCCACGAATTCGTCGAGGCGCCGGTGCTCGGCGTCGTCTCCGCCTACCACCCGGTCTGGGTCTCCGACGCGATGCGCTGGCTGGTCGCCCTCGTCGCCACGCCGGTCCTCTTCTGGGCCGTGACGACGGCCCTGCTCGGCGTCTCCCGCCACATCTACACGCTGGCGATCAACCGCCAGATCCCCAGCTGGCTGGGCAAGCTGAACAGCCGCCACGCGACGCCGCACGTGGCGATCGCGATCTCGGGCGTGATCGCGATCGGCCTGGTCGCTGCCGACCGACGTCAAGCTGCTCGCCGGCCTCTACGCCTTCGGCGCGATGCTGGCGATCACGATCGCCCAGCTCTCGATCCTGCGCCTGCGCGTCACCCAGCCCGACCGCCCGCGCCCCTTCCGCGTCCCCCTCGACGTCGAGTGGCGCGGCGCCCAGCTGCCGCTGCCGGCGCTCTTCGCCGCGGTCGTCAGCGCCCTCGCCTTCGTCAGCGTGCTCGCCTACCACGACACCGCCCGCTGGGTCGGCCTCGGCTGGATGACCTTCGGCCTGCTCTTCTACGTCGATCTACCGCAAGGTCTTCGAGGGGACGACGCTGACCAAGCGCGTCTCGGTCAGCGAGAAGGCGCTGACCAAGCAGGTGGCCGAAGTCGCCTTTCGCAACATCCTCGTGCCCGTCTTCGGCACCAAGCTCGACGACGACATCGTCGCCACCGCCGGCCGGCTCGCCGCGGCCGAGCAGGAGGAGGCCGGCGAGGGACGAGGACGAGACCCGGCTCGACCTCGTCTACGTGATCGAGGTGCCGCTGACCCTGCCGCTCGACGCCGAGCTGCCGGCCGAGATCGAGGATGAGGCGCAGCGCGCCCTGAAGCGAGCCAGCGACGTGGGCGAGGAGTACGAGGACGTCAAGGTGACGGCCGAGGTCGTGCGCGCCCGCGGCGTCGGCGCCGGCATCGTCGAAGCGGCGCGGCGCTACGGCTCCGAGGCGATCGTGATCGGCGGCGAGCCGCCGACCAAGATCAAGGGCGGCGCCAGGCTCGGCGGCATCGGCGCCGCCAAGCCCGCCGAGATCGGCGCCGCGACCGAGTACGTGCTGAAGAAGGCGCCCTGCCGGGTGCTGCTCACCGCGCCGCCCGAGGCGGCCCCGAGCCGTGACCGAGCCGGCCGTCGCGGACTAGACTCACGGACGCCGTGTTCATCCTGATCGTCGGCTGCGGCCGCGTCGGCTCCTCCGTCGCCCGCGCGATGCTGAGCGAGGGGCACGAAGTCTCCTGCCTCGACGAGGACCCCGAGTCGCACGCGCGGCTCGAGGTCGGGCTCGACAAGGGCTGGGAGGACCTCGGCGGCCAGTTCACGGTCGGCGCCGGCCTGGAGACCGACGCCCTGGTCGCCGCCGGGATCGAGAAGGCCGATGCCTTCATCGCCTCCACCGACGGCGACAACACCAACATCGTCATCGCCCAGATCGCCCAGCGCCGCTACGAGCGTGCCGACCGTGATCGCCCGCATCCTCGACCCGCTGCGGGCCGAATGGTACGAGCGCCAGGGCATGCACACGGTCTGCCCGACCCGGGTCGCGATCGACATGCTGGAGGGCGCCGTCCGCGAGGGCGCCCCGCGCGGCGCCGGCCCCCGACGGCTCGGCGGAAGCCGCGTAGGGGGGACGGGCGCATGTACATCATCGTCGTCGGCGCCGGCAAGGTGGGCTGGAACCTGGCCCGCGAGCTGCTCGAAAAGGAGCACGAGGTGACGGTGATCGAGAGCAACCGGCGCCGCTACCTGACCGTCGAGCAGGAGCTCGAGCACAACGTCTCCTACGGCGACGCCTCCGAGCTCTGGGTGCTGGAGCGGGCCGGGATCCAGCGCGCCGACATGGTGATCGCGGTCACCGGCGACGACGAGGACAACATGCTGATCTGCCAGGTCGCGCGCGAGAAGTACGAGGTCGAGCGGATCATCGCCCGCGTCAACAACCCGCGCAACAAGCCCCACTTCGACCTGCTCGGGATCAAGCCCTCGGTCTCGGCCACCGACCTGATCCTGCGCCTGCTCGAGCACGAGGTGCCCGAGTACGGCCTCGTCCACCTGCTCGACCTGCAGGAGGAGCAGCTGGAGATCATCGAGATGTTGCTGGGCAAGGACTCCGGGGTAACCGGGAGGCGTGTCGGCGACCTCGAAATGCCCGAAGGCAGCCTCTTGATCTCGGTCCTGCGCAACGGCAAGGGCTTCGTCCCCGGTCGCCGACACCGTGCTCGAGGTCGGCGACGAGGTGCTGGCGGTGCTCGACCCGGGCCACGAGGAGCAGCTGAAGGACCTCTTCGGCCCCTCCGGCGGCAACGGCTCGGGCAACGGCAGTGGCTGAGCGCGAGGTCGACTTCCTTCTCGATCGGCGGCGGCCTGGCCTCCGCCAACTGCGCGGCCGAGCTGCGCAAGCGCGGGGCGGAGGGCTCGATCCTGCTGGCCGGCCGCGAGCCCGAGCCGCCCTACGAACGCCCGCCGCTCTCCAAGGAGTACCTGCGCGGCGAGGCCGAGCGCGCCGACGCCTACGTCAACCCGCCCTCCTGGTACGAGGAGAACGACGTCGAGCTGCTCAGCGGCACCAACGTGATGTCGCTCGATCCCGGGGCGCGCACGGCGAAGCTGCAGGGCGGCGACGAGGTCAGCTTCGGCAAGGCGCTGATCGCCACCGGGGCGATGGTCAACATCCTCCGCGTCGAGGGCGCCGAGAACGAGGGCATCCACTACCTGCGCGCCTTCGGCAACTCCGACGCGATCCGCGCCGACGCCGAGGCGGCCGAGCACGTCGTCCTGATCGGCGGCAGCTACATCGGCGCCGAGGTCGCGGCCTCGCTGACCGCCAAGGGCACCAAGTGCACGATCGTGACGATGGAGGACGTCGCGCTCTCGCGCACCTTCGGCGAGGACGCCGGCCGCTGGTTCCACCAGCTGCTCGAGTCCAAGGGCGTGACCATCCACGGCGGCGAGGAGCTCGAGGCCTACGAGGGCGACGGCCGGGTCAAGGCGGTGCTGACCAAGAGCGGCCTGGCGATCGAGTGCGACGCGGTCGTCGTCGGCGCCGGCGTGCGCCCCGACGCGATGCTGGCCCAGCGCGCCGGCCTCGAGGTCGACGACGGGATCGTCTGCGACTCGAAGCTGCAGACCTCGGTCGAGGGCATCTACGCCGCCGGCGACTGCTGCTCCTACGACAGCGTCATCCACGGCCGCCGCCTGCGGGTCGAGCACTGGGACGTGGCGATGCAGCAGGGCATGCACGCCGCCCGCAACATGCTCGGCGAGGATGCCGACTACGAGGTCGTGCCCTACTTCTTCAGCGACCTCGCCGACTGGGCCAGCCTCGAGTACGTCGGCCCGGCCCAGGACTGGGACGAGGAGATCTGGCGCGGCGATCGCGACAGCGGCGAGTTCTCCGTCTGGTACCTGAAGGACGGCCGCGTCGCCGGCGCCCTCAGCGTCGAGCGCTCCGAAGACCTCGCCGAGGCGCGCCGCCTGCTCGCCGACGGCGTCGATGTCTCCGGCGCCAAGGACCAGATCGCCGACCCCGACAGCGATCTTTCGGCGATCGGCGCCTGATCCGCGGCCGAGGGCGCCCGTCGGTATTCTTAGTTCTTCGCGTTGCGCCCTGGTGTAATTGGCAACACGCCAGCCTCTGGAGCTGGATTTCGGGGTTCGAGTCCCTGGGGCGCAGTCTGGAATACCCCTGCAAGGGCGTCTAATCGCTCTGCTAGTCGTTCGCCCTACCTGTGAGCCTCTCGCCGCACATGATCTCGCCTTGCTGCCCGTGGCTGCGCTGCTGCTCGCCGGCTGCGGCGGTGGTGGCGATGACGACTCGACCGAATCGACCGCGGTGACCACGGCGGCGCCGACGGCGCTGACCAAGGCCGAGCTGATCGAACAGGGCGACGCGATCTGCGCCGAGGTCAACGCCGCGGTTGGCACGGTCGGCGCGAGCAGCGCCGAAATCGGCAGTCCCGCCGGCACAGGCCGCCGATCTCTACAGCGGCATGGTTGCCAGCCTGCAAGAACCTCGGCACGCCGCAGGAAACCGACGGCTACGACGAATTCTCGACCGCCGCCGACGAACTTGCCACCGCCGAGGACGAAGTCAAACTCGCCTCCGAGCGCGGCGACACGGCCGGGCCTCGAAACCGCCGAATCGAACGCCTCCTCAGCGCTCACCTCCTTTCAGAATGCCGCCAGCGAATATGGCTTCGAAGACTGCAGCGAAGGCCCGAGCGCTCCGGTGACGACCGCGCCGGGCGCCGAATCCGGCGAAGCCGAAGCCGGCGAAGAAGCCGAAGCGGTCGAACCGGAAGCGGTCGAACCCGAAGCGGAAGCCGAACCGGCGCCTGAAGTCGCCCCCGAAACGGGCGGCGCCGGTGGCGCGGTCGAAGGCGGCGGCACAGGCGGCGGCACCGAAGGCGGCGGCGGACGACCGGCGGCAATCCGGCGGCATCGGCCCCGGCTAGGCCCCGCTCTGAACGAACGCGGACTTTCCATGCCATAGCATGGAAAATCGACGTCTCGTTAGCGATTCAGGCCGCTGAGGACTCTTCCCAGGCCCCGTAGAGGCGCGAGTAGGGGCCGCCCGCCTCGATCAGCTCGTCGTGCGTGCCGGCCTCGGCGATGCGGCCGTGTTCGAGGACGACGATCTTGCCGGCGCGGCGGATCGTCGAGAGGCGGTGGGCGATCACGATCGCGGTGCGGCCGGCGAGCAGGCGCTCGAGGCCTTTCTCGATCGTTTTCTCGGTGCGCACGTCGACGTTCGAGGTCGCCTCGTCGAGGATCAGGATGCGCGGCTCGGCCAGCAGAGCGCGGGCGAAGGCGACGAGCTGGCGCTGGCCGGCCGAGAGCTGCACGCCGCGCTCGCCGACCTCGGTCTCGATTCCTTCCGGCAGGGCGGCGATGAACTCGGTCGCGCCGACCGCCGCGGCCGCGTCTTCGATCTCCTCCAGCGTCGCCTCGGGTCGGCCGAAGGCGATGTTCTCGCGCACGCTGCCCGAGAAGAGGAAGCCCTCCTGCGGCACGATCCCGAGCTGGCGCCGCAGCGCCAGCTGCTGCACGCCCGGTCAGGTCGTGGCCGTCGACCAGCACCCGTGCCCCGCTGCGGGTCGTAGAAGCGCGCCACCAGCTTGGCGAAGGTCGACTTGCCGGCGCCCGTCGTCCCGACCAGTGCCAGCGTCTGCCCCGGCGGCACGTGCAGGTCGATGTCCTGCATCGCCCACTCGACCCGCTCGCCGCGTCGTGCTCCCGCTCGAGCGCGTCGTCGGCGTAGGAGAACCAGACGCCCTGCATCTCGATCTCGCCTCGCAGCGTTCCGGGGTCGATCGCGCCCGGCGCGTCGACCATGTCCGGCGCGGTGTCGAGCAGGTCGAAGATCTTGTCCAGCGCCGCCATTCCCTGCTGGTAGGTCGTGTAGAGCTGGGAGAGCTGCTGGATCGGTTCGAAGAAGACGGTCAGGTAGCCGACGAAGGCGATGATCGTGCCGATCTGGATCGCGTCGTCGATCGCCTGGGTGCCGCCGTAGAGCAGGATCGCCGCGGTGCCGACCGAGGCCAGCAGTTCGACCCCCGGGAAGTAGGAGGCGTTGAGGAAGACCGTGCGCATGTTCGCCGCCCGGTTGGCCTCGTTGAGCTCGGTCATCGCCGCCGCGTGCCGTGGCTCCTGGCCGAAGCTGCGCACCACCCGCACGCCGCTCAGGGTCTCCTGCAGGTAGCCGGTGATCGCGCCGATCCGCTCCCGCGTTTCGCGGTAGGCGCCGTGGGAGACGATGCGGAAGACGATGCTGGCCGCCGCGATCAGCGGAAAGGTGATGAAGGTGACCAGGGCCAGCTGGGCGTCGAGCACGAGCAGGATCACGACCACGCCGACCAGGGTCAGCACGCTGGAGAACATCGTCACCACGCCGTCGGTGACGAGCTGGTTGAGCGCCTCGATGTCGTTGGTCATGCGGCTGATCAGCACGCCGGGGCTGCGGCGGGTGAAGAAGCCGATCGACATCGTCTGCAGGTGCGAGAAGACGCGCTCGCGCAGGTCCTGCAGGGCGCGCGTGCCGACCCAGCCGACCAGGTAGGTCTGCAGGTAGGTCGCGGCCGCGTAGAGCGTGGCGACGACGACGAAGGCGGCGACGATCCGGTCGAGGGCGGAGACGTCGCCGGTGACGATCCCGTTGTCGACCGCCTGGCCGGCGAGGTAGGGAGGAGCGAGCGCCGGCCCCGGTCGCGACCAGCAGCGCGACGAACATCAGCGCCACCTTGCCGCGGTAGGGCCGCAGCAGGCCGATCATCCAGCGCACCTTGCGGGCGCGCTGGTCCTGGCCGCGGATCAGCTTCCAGACGTCGCCGAAGAGCAGCAAATATCCGGAGTCGGCTCACGCCCGGCACCCCCCATCGTTCCGGTGCGCTTTATGTGGCCATACGCCGTAAAAGGCGCACCGGAAGCTCACAGCCGCGCCACCTCCTCGCGCTGCTCGAGGTCGCGCTGGAGGAAGACCGAGTCGGCGAGGCCGTGCTCGGCGATCTCGCGGTAGAAGCTGCAGCCTTCGAGCAGCTCGGCGTGGGTGCCGCGGTCGACGATGCGGCCGCCGTCCATCACGATCACCTCGTCGGCGAGCGAGACGGTCGAGAGGCGGTGGGCGATGATGAAGGTCGTCCGCCCGTCCATCACCTCGCGCAGCCCGGACTTGATCGCCGCCTCGGTGGTCGCGTCGACCGAGGAGGTGGCGTCGTCGAGGATCAGGATGCGGGGATCGGCCAGCAGCGCCCGGGCGATCGCCACCCGCTGGCGCTGCCCGCCCGAGAGAGTCAGGCCGCGCTCGCCGACGACGGTGTCGTAGCCGCCGGGCAGGTCCTCGATGAAGTCGGCCGCCTGGGCGCGCCGGGCCGCCGCTTCGATCTCCTCGCGGCGGCGCGTCGGAGCGCGGGTAGGCGATGTTCTCGGCGACGCTGGCGCTGAAGAGGAAGCTCTCGTCGCCGACGAAGGCGATCTCGCGAGCGCAGCGACTCGACCTCGACCGAGCGCACGTCGACGCCGTCGACCAGCACCGAGCCCTCGCTCGGGTCGTAGAGGCGCGCGATCAGGGCGACGAGGCTGGTCTTGCCCGACCCCGACGGCCCGACCAGCGCCACCGTGCTCCCCGCCGCGACCTCGAAGTCGATCTCGCTCAGCGCATCCGACTTTGACCCACCTCCAGTGTGGTCAATGTCGGATGCGCTGGCGCGGGCCCCGTCGTAGCGCAGCGTCACGCCCTCCATCCGCACGCTGCCACCGCCGGCCGGCAGCGGCGGCGCGCTCGGGCGGGCTCTCGATCTGCGGCTCGCGGTCGAGGATCTCGAAGAGGCGGTTGCCGGAGGCGATCGCCCGCTGCGCCATCCCCATCGCCACGCCGAGCATCCGCATCGGCCCGGCGAGGATCACCAGGTAGGTGTAGAAGGCGGTGAAGTCGCCGAGGCTGAGCGTGCCGTTGATCACCTCGCGGCCGCCGACCAGCAGCACCAGGGCGATCCCGATCTGCGGCAGCAGCCCGATCAGCGGCGAGAAGAAGGCCTGCAGCTTGGTCGAGTAGATGCTCTGGTCGAAGACCCGGCGTGACCGACGCGCTGGAAGCGGTGCAGCTGGTATTCCTCGCGGGCGAAGGCCTTGACGATGCGGATCCCGGAGATGTTCTCCTCGGCCTCCGCGGTCAGCTCGGCGATCCGCTGCTGCACCTCCTGCTGGGCCGGCCGCGAGACCCGGTTGTAGCGCGAGGCGGTGAAGACGATCAGCGGCGCCGGGATCAGCGCGATCAGCGCCAGCACCGGGTTGATCGCGACCATCACGACGTGACCAGGGTGATCGTCAGCAGGTTCTGGGTGATGAAGATCAGGCCGTAGCCGAGGAAGAAGCGGATCGCCTGCAGGTCGACCGTCGCCCGCGACATCAGCTGCCCGGTCTGCTGGCCGTCGAAGAAGCCGAGCTCGAGCCGCTGCAGGTGGGCGTAGAAGAGCTGGCGCAGGTCGAATTCGACCGCCAGCGAGACCCGGCCCGCGACCAGGCGCCGCACCACGGTCAGTCCCAGGCGCAGGATCCCGGCGCCGACGATCGCCAGCGCCAGCGGCAGCAGGTCAGGCTTGTCGCCGTCTTGGATCGCGTTGACGGCGCGCCCGATCAGCCACGGGATCAGCACCGTCATCCCCATCGCCGCCCAGGCAAAGGCCAGGGATCCCCAGAGCTGGCGGCGGTAGGGCCGCAAAAAGCCCATCAAACGACGGTAGGTGCGCCACGGCACTCCACTATACAAAGTGAAGTATTGGCTTCAGTCGAAGGCGGCGGCCTTGGCGCTCGGCACCTTGCCGTTGGTGCACTTCGGCCCGTGGCCGGGCTTCGGCAGGATCTGGAAGTTGGTCACCGCGTGGAACGGCGTGGTCGAGCCGTCGTTCTGGGCGAGGGTGATGACGAGGCGGTAGAAGCCGGGGGGGAGGTCGTGGTAGTAGATCTCCGGCCGCGTCGCGGGCGAGTAGCTGCCGGCCGAGCCGATGCGCTCGGCGAGGACGCCGTTGGGGCCGGAGTACTCGGGGAAGTCGAAGGAGCGCCCGACCAGGCGGCCGTTGCCGAAGGGGCTGTCGATCGCCCGCTGCAGCTTGACCGGATCGACGCAGTCGGGCACCCGGTTGAGGCCGAAGCGGATGTGGCCCTCGTGCAGCTGCGGTTCGCCGCCGAAGTGGCGCGGCGCGAGCTGGAAGTTGTGGACCTTGACCTTGACCACGACCGCGTGGCTGGTCTGGCGGGCGCCGCTGCGGGGCGAGATCACGCTCGACGCGTCGGCTCGCCCGGCATCGCCGGGTCAGCGCCGCCTGGGCGCGGGTGCTGTCCTTGCCGCCACCCAGCGCCAGCACGTCGGCGACGACGGCCGCGGCAGCGGCGACAACGATGAGAATGGCGCTTCGCGTCTTCACGATTGGCGGGAACCTTAAGCGAGCGCCGTAACGTAGAGGGCTTGCTCGCACGCGCAGGGATCGCCATCGCCGCAGCGCTCGCCTCGCTCGCGCTCGATGGCTCCGGCCGCCGCCGGCGCCGGCCTGGCCGACCACGTGCACGTCTTCGCCGGCACCAGGCCCGGTCACGACACCTTCGGCGGCGGCCACAACTTCCCCGGCGCGAGCGCGCCCTTCGGCATGGTCCAGTGGAGCCCCGACACGACCCCGGCCGATCGCAACGGTCGCGGCGGCTACGACTACCGCGACTCCCACATCAAGGGCTTCAGCCTCACCCACCTCTCCGGCGCCGGCTGCTCGCTCTACGGCGACTTTCCCTTCCTGCCGACGACCGAGCCGATCGACGACTCGCCTGCCGCCGGCGGCTCCTCGCTCGACGGGCAGTTCCAGCCCGGCTTCTCGCACGCCCACGAGAGCGGCCGGCCGGGCTACTACTCGGTGCGCCTCAACCCCGTGCGCGGCGGCGCGATCGACACCGAGCTGACCGCGACCACCCGCACCGGGATGGCGCGCTTCACCTTTCCCCGCAACCCGCACGCCAGCGTGCTGATCAACGCCGGCGGCAGCGCCCAGCCCGACGACTTCGCCGCCGTCAGCATCGACCCGGCGCGCCGCGAGATCGACGGCACCGCCTCCAGCGGCCTCTTCTGCGGTCAGCGGCCGCGCTACCGGGTCTACATCGCCGCGGTCTTCGACCGCGCCCTTCGAGGCCTACGGGGCCTGGGAAGGGAGCAAGCTCGACGCCGGGGTGGACCGCGGCGAGCGACAGCCAGGCGCCGCCGGCCAACCCGACGACCAGCGCCGAGGCCGGCGCCTACGCGAGCTTCGACACCCGCCGCAACCGCACCGTCACCGCCCGCGTCGGCGTCTCCTTCGTCAGCGTCGAGGACGCTCGTGCCAACCTCGCCGCCGAAAATCCGGGCCGCGGCTTCGGCGCGGTCGCCAGGCGAAGCCGAGCGGCGCTGGAACAGCTGGCTGGGCCGGATCCGCGTCCGCGGCGGCCCGCCGCGCCTCCTCGACACCTTCTACACGGCGCTCTACCACGTCGGTTCTGGCGCCGCGCACCTTCAGCGACGTCGGTGGCGCCTACATCGGCATGGACGGGCTGCTGCACCGGGCCGAGGGCCGTACCCAGTACGCCGACTTCTCCGGCTGGGACACCTACCGCACCCAGATCCAGCTGCTCTCGATCCTCGCCCCCAAGCGCGCCAGCGAGATGGTGCGCTCGCTGCTCGCCGACGCCGCCGAGAGCGGCTGCCTGCCGCGCTGGTCCTACGCCAACGGCCAGAGCATGACCATGGTCGGCGATTCGGCCGACCCGCTGATCGCCTCCGCGGCGGCCTTCGGCGCCACGCGCCTTCGACCGCCAAGCGGCGCTCGCCGCGATGCTGCGCGGCGCCGACGAGCGAGTGCCGCAGCGCCAACGGCGAATACCTCGAGCGCCAGGGCCTGGCGCCGTACCTCGCCCACGGCTACGTGCCCTTCGACCTCGACACCAACGTCCGCAACGCCAACTCGATCTACGGCAGCCCCGACGACGTCTGGGGCTCGGCCGCGACCTCGCTCGAGTACACGGTCGACGACTTCGCGATCGCCCAGTTCGCCGCCCGCGCGCTGCGGCGACCGCGGCCACCTACCAGCGCTTTATGCAGCGTTCAGGCAACTGGCGCAAGCTCTTCAACCGCCGCAGCCGCATGATCGAGCCGCGCTACGAAAACGGTGCTTTCCCGGCCGACTACGACAACCTGGGCGGCGGCGGTTTCGTCGAGGGCAATTCCGCCCAGTACAGCTGGATGGTGCCCCACGACCCGGCCGGCCTCTTCCGCGCGATGGGTGGCCGGGCGAAGGCCGCCGGCCGGCTCGGCCGTTTCCTGCGCAAGCTCAACGCCGGCGCCGGCGGCACCCACGCCGACCACGCCCTGCTCGGCAACGAGCCGACCCTGCACGTGCCCTGGCTCTACGACTGGCTGCGCCGGCCCGTACCGCACCCAGGCGGCGGTTCGCCGCGCCCTGCGCCTCTACAGCCCCGCGCCCGCCGGCTACCCCGGCAACGACGACCTCGGCACGCTCTCCTCCTGGTACGTCTTCGGCGCCCTCGGCCTCTACCCCGAGGTGCCCGGCGTCGGCCTGCTGGCGATCGGCAGCCCACTTTTCCCACGCGCGTCGGTCGCGCTGGCCCATCGTCGTCATCTGATCGATCTCCGCCGCCGCGCGGGATGCGGGCCAGGGAAGAAAAAGCACTCCGTCGCGCTCAGCCCAGCCGCGCTCCTATATAAGGGCCTCCGCTCGACGGCCACCGTACGGCCGCCCTGGACCACCTGGTGCGCGCTCTCGCATGGCGCCGATCTCGGCTTCCAGCTCGGGCCCCGCCCGAACCGCCGATGGGGCAGCTCCGCCGCCGCGGCGCCGCCCTCCTTCGGGCCCGGGCAGCCCGATGCCGAAGGACGCCTGCACGCCTTGACGCTCGCTCCGACCCGCGCCGGCGCCCTCTGGGCGCTGGCACTCCTCACCGCGCTCGGCGCCGCGATGCGCTTCGCCAGCCTCGACGTGCAGAGCTTCCATCACGACGAGGTGATCACCGCGATGCGGGTGATCCCCGGCAGCTTCGGCGACATGATGCACGCGGTCAAGAGCAGCGAGTCGAATCCGCCGCTCTACTACGTGCTGGCCTGGGGCTGGGCGAAGGCCTTCGGCACCGACGAGGTCGGCCTGCGTTCGCTCTCGGCGCTCCTCGGCACCGCCACGGTGCCGCTCGCCTACTGCATCGGCGCCGAGCTGGCGCACCGGCGCGCCGGCCTGATCGCCGCCGCCCTGGTCGCCGTCAACCCGATGTTGATCTGGTACTCGCAGGAGGCCCGCTCCTATGCGCTGCTGGTCTTCTTCTGCGCCGCCTCGCTGCTCTTCTTCGCCCGCGCACTGCGCACCCGCAGCGGTCGCGACCTCGCGCTCTGGGCGCTCTGCCTCGGCGCTGGCCCTCTGCAGCCACTACTTCGCCGTCTTCGCCGTCGGCGATCGAGGCGCTCTGGCTGCTGGTCGCCCTGCGCGCCCGCTGGCGAGCGCTCGCTGCCGGCAGTCGCGGTGGTGGTCGCGGCCGGCCTTGCCCTGCTGCCGCTGATCTCGGCCCAGGTCAACCCGACCCACATCGGCTGGATCGAAGAAGGCCTGCTCTCGACCCGCTTCCTCGAGACCGGCGTCAGCTTCCTGATCGGCGAGACCGGCCACGTGATCGCCGAGCCACCGCGCGAGCGCTACGCCCTGCTGCCGGTGATTCTCTTCGCTCTCGCCCTGCTCCTTGTCGCCGCGTGCGCGGCACGCGCCGCGAGCGCCGCGGTGCCTTGCTCGGCGCTGCGGTGGGCTCGGGCGTCGTCATCCTCGTCCTGCTTGCGGCGCTGGCCGGCAAGGACTACGTGGTCGAGCGCAACCTGCTGCCAGCGCTGATGCCGCTCGCCGTCGCCGCCGCGATCGGCTTCGGCGTCGATCGGGCCCGGCGCCTCGGCCTGCTGCTGGCGGTTGTCCTCTGCGCCTACTGGATCGCCTTCGGCGTCTACGTTACCCAGACGCCCAACCTGCAGCGCCCCGACTTCCGCGGCATCACCGAAGAGCTCGGCCCCCCGCGCGGCCCGCGCGCGATCGTCACCTGGAAGCTCGCCGCCGACCCGGTGCGCTTCTACCTGCGCGATCAGTCACAGCGTATCTACAGTGGCGACTGGCAGCTGCGCACGATCGACGTGATCAGCAAGTCGCTCGAAGGCCGTGAAGTCACCGGGGTGCCGCGTGCTTTCCACCCAGTGGCGCGGCTAAGGTTCGAGCGCCTCACACTGACCCGGTACATGGCCAACCGCATCCAAGAGATCCCCTTCTACGTGCTCAAGCACGTCCACACCGGCTTCGGCTTCAACGCCGTGGTCGTCGACGGCGGGCACGGAAGCTGCCGTGAGCGCCGCCGAGTTCGCCGATCGCTTGAGCGCCGCCGCCCGCCGCCCGGCGAGTTGGTGGCAGCTGGTCAAGTTCGGCCTGGTCGGTGGTTCCGGCTACCTGATCAACCTCGGCGTCTTCGCCTTCCTCAGCGGCAACCTCGGCGTCCACCACCTAGTCGCCGCGGTCGGCGCCTTCGTCGTCGCCGTCTCCAGCAACTTCTTCTGGAACCGCCACTGGACCTTTGCCGCCGGCGCATGGCCACGCCGGTTTCCAGGCGGCCCGCTTCTTCGCCGTCAGCCTCGCCGCCCTGCTGATCAACCTCGTCGTGCTCGAGGCGCTGGTGGGGGGGACGTCGATGGGTGACCTCGCCGCCCAGGCGATCGCCGTCGCCGTGGCGATGCCGTTCAACTTCCTCGGCAACAAGCTCTGGACCTTCGCCTAGCCCTACCAGTCGCCCTCCAGCCAGCGCATCAGCTCCGGCAGCCGCGCCCGCAGGTCCGGCTGCGCCGAGGCCAGCTCTGCGCTGGCAAGCTGGATCGCACTGCCAAGCGCCAGCGTTGCTTTGGGCGGGGTGAGGGGCAGGCCGTTCTCCAGCCCTTCAAGTGCCCCTGCTATCCCCGCGCAGCGCCCAGAGCGCTTCCCGGGTTGCGGTTGGGTCCTGCTCTGCGATCTCTACGACCCGCATCACTGCGTCGTGAACCTCATCGCCGGCCGGTGCATCGGTGGCCGCATCGACCACCTCGCCCACGAGTCCGGTCGTCCAATCCACCGTCGAGGACCGCGGCGAGTTCTCTACCCTCTGTCACTGGGACCTCCCTCTTCGGGTCTGCCTGCCCCCAGTTCTCGTGTCAGTACCGAGAACAAGCGTTACAGATATCAGTGTAGACGTTCGTTGAGACCATAATCCCCAGCTCTTCATTGGTCAAATATTCTCGCGCACGACCTGGGTAGGCTCGTGAACAGGGTGAGAAGGCGAGTCAGATGAGCACGACGAGAGCGAAATACGATGCGGCTCAGATCGAGACCGCGCGGCAGGCGGCCTGGGCCGAGCGCGACGCTTTCGCGACCCCGGAGCCGACCCCCGGCGCTCGCTCGATCTACATCAAGCCCTCGAGCCCGTTCACCTCGGGCAAACTGCACATGGGCCACGTTCGCGACTACTCGATCGGCGACGCCTACGCCCGCTTTCGCCGCGCCCGCGGCGACGACGTGCTCTTCGGCTTCGGCTTCGATGCCTTCGGCCTGCCCGCCGAGATGGCGGCGATCGAGCGCAAGATCCCGCCGGCGGACTGGGTCGAGAGCTGCGGCGAGCGGATGCTCGAGCAGATGCGGCGGCTCGGCTTCTCCTTCGACTACGAGCGCGTCTTCTACAGCTCCGACGAGGCGCAGTACCGCTGGTCGCAATGGCTCTTCGTGACCCTGCTCGAGGCCGGCCTGATCTACCGCGACGACACCACGGTCGATTGGTGCGATCACTGCCGCACGACCCTCGCCGCGCTGCAGGTCGAGGACGGCACGCTGCTGGCGCTGCCACAACGAGGTGCGGCTGATCCGCCGCCCGACCTGGTTCCTCCGCATCACGCCCTACCTGGAGGAGAACGACGCCCGCCTGCCGGAGCTGGAGCCCGACTGGGACGAGATCTCGCTCTCCACCCAGCGCTACATCCTCGGCCGCAGCGATGGGGTGGAGGTGGACCTCGGCGAGGCCGGCGGCGCTTCGTTGACGGCCTTCACCCCGCACCCCGGATCGCACGGCGCAGGCAAGCTTCGTCCTGCTCTCGCCGCGCCACCCCGAGGTCGAGGCATGGTCAGGTGACCCGGCCGTCGCCGACGCAGCTCGACGAGCTGCGCTCGGGTGGCTGGGAGCGCAGCGCCCGCGACGCCAAGTCGGTGCCGCTGGTCGACACCGGCGCGGCGGTGAGAGCGCCCTGGAACGGCGCGGAGCTGCCGGTGATCGTCTCGCCGCTGGTCGACGCTCGCTACGGGCCGACGGCGGCGCTCGGGATCCCCGCGGTCGACGAGGCCGACGCGGCGATCGCCGCGCGCGTGCCGCGCCTGGATGGTGGCGACGAGCGTGCGACGGCGGCGACGACGGCCGAGCCGCAGGCGCGAGCGACCGTCCGCTACCGCGCCGCCGACTTCTCGATCTCGCGCCAGCGCTTCTGGGGCACGCCGATCCCGATCATCAACTGCGAGAGCTGCGGCCCGGTGCCGGTGCCCGAGCAGGACCTGCCGGTCGTGCTGCCGCGCGACATCGAGCCGACCGGGGAGGGCAACCCGCTGGCCGAGCGCGCCGAGTTCGTCGACGTCGCCTGCCCGCGCTGCGGCGAGCCGGCCAAGCGCGAGACCGACACGCTCGACTGCCACTTCGACGCGCTCTGGCTCTGGGTGCCCTCGGCGGTGCCGCCCGAGGCCCGCGCCGAGGAGATGTTCACCCACCCCGACCTGCAGCGCTGGCTGCCCTCCGAGCGCCTCGTCGCCGGCGCCGACTCCGGCGGCTTCGTCTTCGACCAGCGCGTCGTCACCAAGGCCCTGCGCGACATCGGCCCCTTCGCCTTCCTCGAGCACGGCGAGCCGTTCAGCGGCTGCCTCTTCCACGAGATGGTGATCGCCGACGGTCGCAAGATGAGCAAGCACCTCGGCAACGTGGTCGATCCCGACGCGCTGGTCGAGCAATACGGCGCCGACACCGTCCGCCTCGCCGTCCTCTACGCCGCCGGCCCGGCCAAGACGCTCAACTGGAACGACGGCGCCCTGCGCTTCGCCTCCCGCTTCCTCCACAACGTCTGGATCTACTCCCAGGCGCGCTTCGCCGGCCTCGAGGCAGCGCTCGAGGACGCCGAGGCGGCCGGCCGACACCGAGTTCATGCGCGAGCGCCTCTGCAAGTGGTGCGACAACGGCCTCGACCGCATCACCGAGGACCTCGGGGAGCTGCAGATGCACAAGGCGGTGCGCAACGTGACCCGGCTCTTCGAGCGCATCCAGGACTTCGAGAAGCGCGTGATCCAGCGCCGCGGCGCCCAGCTATGCCGCGCCGACGCCGAGGCCCAGGTGGCGGCGCTGAAGCTGCTGGCGCAGACCCTGGCGCCGTTCGCCCCGCACGTGGCCGAGGCGCTGTTGCTGGCCGCTGGAGCGGAGGACGGCGAGGATCTGCCGGGCGCCTGGCCGGAGCGTCTTGTCCTGGCCGAGGCCCCGAGCGGGGCCGCCGGCGCGAAGCTGACTTTCCTGGATACCTAAAATTATCCAGGAAAACTTGACTGTTCCAGTCTAAGACCCATATAGTTTCCGTGTGGCAGCGGAAGGCAGCTTGCCGTTTGACGCGGTCGCCCTCGACGAGGCCGAGAAGCAGTTCTGGAGGGGACTTTGGGACACGGCCTGCGAGGATGCCGTCGTCGATCTGGGGATCGACATGGTGCGATTCGGTCCGGTTGCCGCTGCCGTCGTTGCCGAGGAAGCGGCCGAGCCGGCGCTCAACTTCATCCTCGGCGCCGGCGCGCCCGGGGCGATCGAGGACGGCTATCTGCCGGCCGCGGTGAAGTGGATGGAGCGCCACGACGTCGACTTCCGCGTGCTCGCTTGACGCCCGGTCTGCCGGAGCACGAGGCGGCCGAAGAGTGGCTGCAGCAGCCACCGCTACCGCCTCCTCGACGGGCCGATGAAGCTGCTGCGCGACGGCTCGCCGCCGCGTTTTGAGCCGCCGCCCGGGATCGACATCTACGAGCGGGTTGACCCCTGGGAAGACGAAGGCTTTGGCGATCCGCTGGCCGAGAGCCTCGGCTTCGCCAGCTGGGCGGCGACCTTCTTCCTCGACCTGCCGGGAACGTCCGGCTGGCGCTGCTACTGCGCCGTCGATGGCGACGAGCCGCTGGCCTACGTGGCGATGCACATGCACGACGGCGTCGCCGTGCTGGCGCTCGCCTCGTGCCTGGTCATCGAAGGCGACGGCCTCGGCCAGCGCGCCGTCCTGCACCGCTGCATCAGCCGACGCCGCAGCTGCCGGCTGCCGCGACGATGGCGGTCGCCGAGGCAGGCTGTGCGCCCGCCGTGGCCGACCGCGAGAGCCTCGTTCGGGCCGGCTTCGAGGACGCCGTTCGCACCTTCACCTGGCAGCCGCGTGCCCGCGTGCCGATGTAGTAGCAGTGAATTTCGCAGCGCTTCTGGACGTTTACATCAAAAAGACTTGACCAGTGCATGGTAAATCTGTTATACGTATTTCTGCTGACGACCAAGCGCCAAGTGGAGAGGTGGGGACCCAGTCAGGGCGACTCGCCTTGCGATGGCAAAAGGAGTGACCAGTCATGAGTCGAGTTGTTGGTCGGATCAAGAGCATCAGGGAGGCGACGGTGTCGTGGGCATTGCCCCACCTCCAGCTCGCGACGCTGCCCGGTGCCACGCGCCACATCGCCCTCCCACCTCTGGCAGCCTGGCCCCCGGAGAGGGGGGGCGGCCATGTAAATGGGCCATGGCGCTCGTGAGGCGTGACGTTGGGAAACCGGTCACGCCGGACAGTCGCGCCGGGGAGCGCAGTCAAAGGCCCCGACGCAGCCGTAGCTCAGGCCAGAGCCCAGACAGCGCTGGTCGGAGGTTGGGCCCGCCCCGCGGAAGCTGACACCGCCGGGGCGGGCCCACTTCTTTTTGTGCGCCCGCTTCGGACGGCCGGGGAGTCGAATGCACAAAGATGCTTGATCGATGGCCGTCGCGCCTGCTATACCCACCTGCCTATGGGAGGCGTAGTTGAAGGAGGGTCGAGCGACGGTGCCGTAGGGCGCCCAGTACCCTGCTCGGAGGAGATTTCGCATGCTGAACGCCGAGGACCGCACCCGCTCCTGCGCGACCGAACTGGTCTGCCGCGATTGCGGTCGGCGCCTACCCGCTGCTCGACACGGCCTTCAGGTGCCACGGCTGCGGCAACGGCCTCGACATCGACTACGACTACGAGCTGGCGAAAGAGCGCTTGGCCGAGATCCCGCCGGCGGAGCGCGAGATCAACATCTGGCGCTTCGAGGAGCTGCTGCCGATCGTCGACGCGCGTGCCCAGGCCCGGGTCGGCCGCTACAGCGGTCGCACGCCGCTGATCCACGCCGACCGGCTCGGCGCCGAGCTCGGCCTCAAGAAGCTCTACCTCAAGGACGACAGCACCCAGCGTCCCAGCCTCTCCTACAAGGACCGGGTCGTCTCGATGGCCGTCGCCCGCCTGCTCGAGCTGGGCAAGGACGAGATCGGCTGTGTCTCGACCGGCAACGTCGGCACCTCTGTCTCCTCGCTTGCCGCCAAGGCTGGCGTCGCCGCCTACGTCTTCTACCCCTCCAACATGGAGAGGGGCAAGGCGCGCGCCTGCCGTGCCCTCGGTGCCGCGGTGATCCAGCTCGACGGCAACTACGACCAGGCCAACCGCGCCTGCCGCGAGCTGGCCCTGGCCAGCGGCATGCAGTTCACCAACATCACCCTGCGGCCGTTCTACGCCGAGGGAGCGAAGACCGACGGCCTACGAGGTGGTCGAGCAGCTCGAGCTGGGAGGCGCCCGACCACTTCGTCATCCCCGCGGCCGGAGGCACGCTCTCCTCGCGCGTGCACAAGGGCCTGAACGAGCTGGAGATGGTCGGCCTGGCCGAGACCTCCGCCACCAAGATCAACGTCGCCCAGGCGAGCGGGTGCGACCCGATCGCGACCGCGATCCTCGACGGCTCGGGTGAGATCGAGCCGCAGTCGCCGCACACCGCGGCGCACTCGATCGCGATCGGCGCTCCCGGGCGACGGCGCGCTGGTCGTCGACGCGGTGAAGTCGCGGGGCGGCTCGGCCGCCTCCGTCACCGACACGGAGATCTTCGAGGGGATCGACCTGCTCGGCGCCACCGAGGGCATCCTCACCGAGCCCGCCGGCGGCACCACGATCGCCTGCACGGCCAAGCTCGCCAACGAAGGCAAGCTTGGACCCGACGACACCGTCGTCGCGATCAGTCAGCGGCAACGGCTACAAGACGCTCGACGAGCACCCCGAGAAGTCCTGGCCCGAAATGGTCGCCCCGAGGTCGAGGCGATGAGCGAGGTTCTCAACGAGCTTCGCCAGCACGGCGTCGGCGCCACGCTCAGCTGAGCGCCTGGCCCCGGACTCTGCGTAACGCTTTGTCGGTCGCGGTCGGCCGACAGCGCGTTGCGCCTTGCTGTGCTTTTGTCACTGATTGACTAGTCAGTCAACGGCTATAGTGGCTCTCGATGGCAGGCGCCAACGGCAAGGTCGTTCCGGCGGATTTCCCGCCTCCGGTCGATGTCGACCAAGGAGTTCGTCAAGCGCGGCCTCGACGGCGAGGACGAGCGGATTGAGATCGGCGTCGCGATCGTCGGTGGCGGTACCGCTGGGCTCGCCTGCGCCAACCGCCTGCTGCAGCTGCTCGCCGACGATCCCGAGACGATGGAGAAGCTCGGCGAGGTCCCGGTCGCGGTGATCGAGAAGGCGAAGACCTGCGGCGGTCACAACCTCTCCGGCGCGGTGATGCGGCCCGGCCCCCTGGGTGAGCTCTTCCCCGACCTCAGCCGCGAGCAGTGGCGCCAAGAGGGCTTCGCCTTCGGCGAGGTGAAGAAGGAGGCGATCTACCTCCTGCCCAACGGCAAGTCGAAGCTCCGCATCCCACCGCCACCGCCGCTGCGCAACCACGGCAACGAGGTGATCTCGGTCTCGGCCCTCTGTCGCTACATGCAGGCCCAGGCCGAGGAGGCCGGCGCCTACCTGCTGACCGAGACCGCGGCGACGCAGCTGATCGTCGAGGACGGCGCGGTTGCCGGCGTGCGCTCGGGCGACAAGGGGCGCGGCAAAGAGGGCGAGGAGCTCGGCAACTTCGAGCCCGGCACCGACATCGCCGCCAAGGCGACCGTGCTGGCCGAGGGCTGCTGGGGCCACCTGACCGACGCCGCCGTGCGCGAGTTCGAGCTCGACGAGGGGCGCGAGCCGCGGTCTGGGAGCTCGGCGTCAAGGAGGTCTGGAAGGTGAAAGAGCCGCTGGACCGCGTCATCCACACGGTCGGCGGCTGGCCGCTGAAGATCTCGGCCAAGTACGGCCAGATCGGCGGCTCCTGGATCTACCCGATGAAAGACGAGAAGACCGGCGAGGACCTGGTCTCGATCGGCTTCATCGTCGACCTCGACTACGCCGACGCCACCACCTCGGCCCACGACCTGCTGCAGGAGTTCAAGACCCATCCGATGGTGCGCAAGATGCTCGAGGGTGGCGAACGGGTCAGCTGGGGCGCCAAGGCGCTGCCCGCCGGTGGCTACTGGGCGATGCCCAAGCTCTCCGCGCCCGGGGCCGTGCTGGTCGGCGACGCCGCCGGCATGATGAACCTGGCCGCGCTGAAGGGCGTCCACTACGCGATCAAGTCCGGAATGCTGGCCGCCGAGGCCGATCTACGCGTCTCTGAAGGCGGACAGCAACGACTTCTCCGGCTACGAGGAGGCGATCGCCGACTCGATCGTCGGCAAGGACCTCTACGAACAGCGCAACACGCGCCAGCCCTTCCAGAAGGGCCTGCTCAAGGGCGATGCCGCTGGTGGGCATGATGATCCTCAGCAAGGGTCGCTTCCCCGGGGGGCGCTGGAAGCTGCACCGCAACGACGCCCAGCCGATGTTCATCGGCGACAGCAAGGACGACTACCCCCAGCCCGACGGCGAGCTCACCTTCGACAAGCTCTCCAGCGTCTTCATCACCGGCAACGCCACCCGCGACGACGCCCCCAACCACATCCGCGTGCAGAAGCGCGTCCCCCGCGAGATCGCCGAGACCTGGAAGTGGATGTGCCCCGCCGGCGTCTACGAGATCCCCGACGACGCTCCCGAGAGCGGCGACGTCGACGTGATCGTCAACTACACCAACTGCGTCCAGTGCGGCGCAATCACCGCCAAGGGCGGCCGCCTGACCACCCCCGAGGGCGGCGACGGCCCGCTCTACCAGAACACCTAGAGCTCCTCGCCCGCTGTTTGGCAACCTCGTGACGGAGGGGCTCAATAGAACGGGTAGATACTCACGATGGGCGGGGTGGGCCACCGACGACACGATCACTGAGAGATGCCGGGCGCGGGAGATCCGATCGTGGAGCGGCTTCGAGCTGGTGGCCGTGCGCTGCTCCTACTGGCTGACCCGGTGAGCGCTGGGCCACAGGGTCCTCCACTGGAACTCGGCCAGGCCTACGCTACAGTCGCGATCAAGGCACTGGCTGTGGGTTGGGGGTCAACGTCAAGGACGACAGCACCTCCCGCCCCAGCCTCTCCTACAAGGACCGGGTGGTCTCGATGGCGGTCGCCCGCCTGCTCGAGCTTGGCAAAGACGAGATCGGCTGCCTCTCGACCGGAAACGTTGGCACCGCAGTCGCCTCGCTGGCGGCCAAGGCCGGCATCACCGCCTACGTCTTCTACCCATCGAACATGGAGCGCGGCAAGGCCCGTGCCTGCCGGGCGCTCGGGGCCGCGGTCTGTCAGCTCGACGGCAACTACGACCAGGCCAACCGCGCCTGCCGTGAGCTGGCCCTGGCCAGCGGCATCCAGTTCGCCAACATCACTTTGCGGCCGTTCTACGCCGAGGACGCCAAGACGGTCGCCTACGAGGTGGTCGAGCAGCTCGACTGGGCGGCCCCGGACCACTTCGTCATCCCCGGCGACCGGCGGCACGCTCTCCTCGCGCGTCCACAAGGGGCTTAACGAGATGGAGATGTTCGGCCTGGCGGAGACTTCCGCCACCAAGATCAACGCCGCCCAGGCCGAGGGCTGCAGCCCGATTGCGACCGCGATCCTCGACGGCTCGGGTGAGATCGAACCGCAGACCCCGCACACCGCGGCTCACTCGATCGCGATCGGCGCCCCGGGCGACGGAGCGCTCGTCGTCGACGCAGTGATGTCGCGCGGCGGCTCGGCCGCGGCGGTCACGGACGCTGAGATCTTCGAGGCGATCGACCTGCTCGGCGCTACCGAGGGCATCCTTACCGAGCCGGCCGGGGGCACCACGATCGCCAGTACGGCGAAGCTCGCCGCGGAAGGCAAGATCGGCCCCGACGACACCGTCGTCGCGATCGTCAGCGGCAATGGCTACAGGACGCTTGATGAGCATCCCGACAAGCCCTGGGCCGAAGGCGTCGCCTGCGAGGTTGAGGCGATGAACGAGATGCTCCAGGAGTTCTGCCGGCACGGCGTCGGCGCCACGTTGGGCTGAGACCGTCCCTCCGATCCCAGGTTCGACGCCTTAGTGGCGCATATCGCCCCAAGGCGCCGACTATGATGTACCCCATTATCTTGACTACTCTGAGATTATGGTGTATTACCTCAAGCGCGGTGATCAACGCAGTGGTGTGGGCGGGGAACCGCCAGCAGGAGAGACCGTCTTAGCGGGTCAAAGGACTTGCTATCCACGCGATGGATGGCAGCCCCTCTTGGGGACCTCGTTTCTGTGGCCAGCTCAAACACCTCGGCAGCGAAGGCTGCCGACAAGCTGAAAGGAAAGTCAATTGAGGCTCATCAAGATGCTCGGATTGGCGATGGTCGCAGCGTGCGCCGTAACGGCGTTCGTCGGCGCGTCTACTGCCAGTGCCGGAATCCATGAATCGCTTGGGTTCTGTAAAGCCAATGAAAGCTTATTATGTGCTGCTGGCAACCTCCTTGCCGCAGGAACATTAAAAGCACACTCGGCAAAAGCTGAACTCAAAAACAACGCATTCTTCAGCACTCCGGAGAACTGTGAATCGGACGTGTCCGTCGCGGCTGCGGCGGTGATGAAAAATCCGATCAAAGGCACCATTCCGGTGGGTGGCATGACCTTCTCAAACTGCACTGGTCCGTGCACGACAGCCACAGCCACAAACCTCCCCTGGGAAGGCGAATTGAGAATGATGGGGGTTGGTGGGTCAACTTATGAACTGATCACCAAAAAAGGTGGGGCCTTCCTTAAAGGTTGCACCTTCGGAACAGAATGCGAGTATGGCGTGCCAGCTGCCGGTATCACACTGTCAGGTGAAAATACCGCTGAAGGCGGAACGATCAAAGCCAATGGAGTTTCGCTGGAATACAAAAACGGCAGCGGAACCTTTGTATGCGGATCGACGGGAACCTGGACCGCGACCTACACGGCCAGCCCGGTCAAATCGTGGTACTTCACATTATTAGGAACGACCAACACGGAAAGCTAGTCTAGATAAAGGGTAGGAAAGAGGGCCGGGCATGTCCGGCCCTCTTCACATCCTATGCATCGGACCATGTAATTTCCGGTAATTGATGTCCTTCGGGTGACCCGACGGGCAGGCTAGCAACGAGCGCCGCCAAATGGCGAACGTCAACCCATCAAAAGGAGAGTCAATGAGACTCATCAAGATGCTCGGCCTATCTATGGTCGCAGCGTGCGCCGTAATGGCATTCATCGGGGCCGGAACGGCCAGCGCTGGAATCCACGAATCAATCGGATTCTGTAAAGCCAATGAAGGTTTATTATGCGCCGCCGGCAACCTCCTGGCGGCCGGGACGTTAAAAGCCCACTCCGCAAAAGTAGAATTTAAAAACAACGCGTTCTTCAGTACCCCTGAGATCTGCGAATCGGACGTGTCTGTGGTGGCTGCCGCTGTGATGAGAAACCCGATCAAATTAACCACCTCGTCCCTCACCTTCACGAACTGCACCGGTCCGTGCACCACGGCCAAAGCCACCAACCTTCCCTGGGAAGCAGAACTGAAAATGTTAACGCCCGGCGGCACCACCTACGAGTTATTCACGAAAAAATTCAGCGTACTCTTCGACGGCTGTACCTTCGGTACCTTATGCGAATACGGGGCCCCAGCTGCTGGTATTACATTGTCAGGTGAAAATAGCGCTGAAGGCGGAACGATCAAAGCCGCGGGCGTCACGCTCGAATACAAGCGCGGGAGTGGCTCCTTCGTGTGTGGATCAACTCTTACCTTCACCGGGACCTACACGGCCAGCCCGGCCAAATCTTGGTACTACACGTTATTAGGAGCGACTGATACAGAAAGCTAGCTGCGGTGAGCGAGCGAGGAGGGAGGCCGGGCACGTATCCGGTCTTCCTTGGCTCGCCTCGCGGACCCTGAACAAGCGACCCCCGCCCATTTTAGCTCAAACTTGTTAGAACAAACTTGAGAGTGGGTAGCTATCTGGACGGCAATGGGCAGGGTGAGCCAAAACGATGCGGTCGAGATTGACTGATGCCCGGTGCGGGGGATTCCATTGCGGACAGGCAGCGCGCTGGGGGCCATGCGCTGCTTCTGCTCGCCGACCCCGCGAGCGTCTCTATTCTTCGCCACCTCGCCCCCGGCCCGCTGGAAAACAGCGATCTCTTCAGCCGGGTCGAGCATGTCTCGCGGAGCACCTATTTCGATCGGATGCGCGACCTTGAAGCGCTTTCTCTGATCAGCCGTAAGAGGCGAGCCGATGTTCCGCCGATTGCTGAGTGTCGGCTCACCGATTCCGGCATGCGTCTGCTCCCCGTCGCGGACCTCCTCGAGGCTTGGCTGGCTGGCTCTCCCCAGGGCCCACTTCGGCTCGGCGACGCATATGCCGCGGCCGTCATCAAAGTGCTGGCGGTTGCAGGGGGATCGACGCTGTTGCGCTGGCTGGCGGAGCGGCCGCGCTCACTTCCCGAGTTGGCGGAATTGGTCCACGGCCTCGGCTATCGCAAGCTCGAACGAATCGCTCGGGACCTGGTCAAGGCCGGACTTGCAGAGCAGGTGGCGGTCGGGGGCCGGCTCAGCCGCTACGAGGTGACGCCTTGGGCACGAGAGGCAGCAGGGCCGCTGGCAGCCGCAATCCGCTGGGAGCGGTACGAGATTCCCAGGCGGAGCGCATTGGTCACCTCGATGGAGGCCGAGGGTGGTTTGCTGCTTGCATTGCCGCTGATCGAGGTATCTGCCGAGTTCAACGGCACCTGCGCACTTCTAGTCGACGCCGACGCTCCTGCAGCGGCGAGCTTGGGCGGGGCCATCGTGCGATTGATCGATGGCCGCCCGGCCTCATGGGTGCCCGCCACGGACCCCGGTTTCAACGCAGACGCCTGGGCCCGCGGCCCCGCCTTAGCCTGGCTTAATGCCGTGAGCGACGCTTCCTCTCCGAATCTGCACCTCGGCGGAAACACCGCCATGGCCGAAAAAGTGATCGATGGCCTGCGCGAGGTGGGCTCCATGCCGAGCGTCAAAGCTGGACAGTCGTTCGAGTCTGCCGATCTGCCCTGAGTGCGTACTTTTGGGGCCAAAAATTCGGACTATGGAAGCTACCAGGGAAAACGCCTAGCTCCTTTGGTACTCCAAGCGCACGCTGGGCAATTAGCCCTTGATTGCTCTGAGCTTCCCGTGTATTGGTACATCCGACGTCGTGCGCGGGGGTCCGCAGGGAGATCGCCCATCTAAGGGGGGTCATCGCTCGAAAGTGGACTCCGCATGTGGCGAGAAGAAATCATCACTACATTGGGAGAATCAATGAAATTCATCAAGATGCTCGGCCTAGCCATGGTCGCAGCGTGCGCCGTCACGGCGTTCGTCGGCGCATCCACCGCTAGTGCTGTCCCTCACAGTGAAATTGGATTCTGTAAAGCCAATGAAGGCTTATTATGCGCCGCTGGCAACCTTCTGGGAGCCGGCACCTTAAAAGCCCACTCCGCGAAAGCAGAACTCAAAAACAATGCATTCTTCAGTACCGCGGAGACTTGTGAATCGGACGTTACCTTGACCGCTGCTGCGGTCGACAAAAACCCGATTAAAGGTACGGTCACTGCGCTTACCTTCACCAATTGCACAGGTCCGTGCACAACGGCCAAAGCCACCAACCTTCCGTGGGAAGGCGAATTGAAAATGGCGACGGTCGGCGGCACCACCTATGAACTATTCACCAAAAAAGGTGGCGCACTGCTTTCCGGTTGCACCTTCGGAACCACCTGTGAATATGGCGTGCCGGCCGCCGGCACCACGCTCACAGGCGAAAACAGCGCCGAAGGCGGCGTGTTCAAAGCCGCCGGCGTTTCGCTGGATTACAAAAGCGGGAGCGGATCCTTCGTCTGCGGATCCACCGGCACCTGGACGGCGACTTACACCGCCAGTCCGGCTAAATCCTGGTACCTCACATTATTAGGTACCGTTTAGGGAACTAAGTTCATTTGAGTAGGTAGACATGCGCCAGGGGACGGACATCGTCCGTCCCCTGGCGCATTAGGCTCTATTCGGTGAGTAAGCCGGAGGAGAGTCTCCGTCTGGCTCTTTGGCTCCTTTGATGGGGCGCTTGAGGGCCAGGCCGTGGCGGCCAGGGCGATGCCTGCCATTTGCTATAAAAACTTGTGGGGATCTTGACAAGTACGGGGAAGTCCCTAACCTTGGGGGACATCCTGCTTGAGGCGATAGCAGGGCTGGAAGCCAGGGGAATACACGGGGGAATACAAGTACGGCTGGGGTGATCTAATGGGCAGGGATAGACGATCTAACTCACTTTTATGGGCCCGGGTTCTTTGGGCGCTCATGGCGGCATTCTGCTTTTTGATGCTGGTGTCCAGCCAGGCAGTGGGTGCGCCCATTCGCGTCTATGACGCTGGTCTTTCCCTGCGTGGTAATTGCTCCGTTTCGGCGGTGGACCCAGTACCGGATCCAGGCTGTCCTGGCGGTTCGCATCCGCCCAAGCCTTTCTTCAATGTATGCGGAGCCGCCACAGATCCTTACGGTGATATTTACGTAGCCAGCTCGACCGTTGGCAGCGGGGAAGCCGGACGCAAAGGGAGGATTAATGTCTTCAACTCCAAAGGTGAATACCTAGCGGAGATCGAGGAGGATTTTAGGCCGTGTGACCTGGCGGTCGACTCGAAAGGCAACCTGTATGTGCTCGAGCACATGCCGCACGAATCCGAACCCGGTGTGGTAGGTGAGAGGGTCATGCTGTTTACGCCAGCGTCCTTCCCGCCGCAGCCCGGCACCCCCTATCCACCTCAGGCCGATGCCGTAGTCGTTTATGAGAATCCTCAATCCCGACCCATCGCAATAGCAGTAGATCCGTCAAACGACCACCTTTACCTCCGCACCTCCTTCAACGGCATTCTGGAGTACGACTCGGCGGATGCCAACCTCCCCGGGGGCGATTGGGAGCCGCTGAAAGAAGGAGTAGGAAACGATATAGCCGGCGTCGTCCTCCAGGGCGGCCTCGACATCTCCGGCGCCACCCAGGAGATATACAGCCCGGGGGTCAAAGAACTCGGTGGGCCGGAAGAAATCTATGTTTTCGATAGTGCCACCGACGAGGCGATATGCAGCACGGATGGAAGTGAAACTCCGGCTCAAAAGTTCAGCTTCATAAACGGCAATGCTGCCATCGCGGTCGATCAATCCGATGGGAGCTTCTATGTCGATGACACGCACGTCAACAAGGTGATTGATCACTTTGACGATGAATGCAAATTCATTGATCAGCTTCCCAACCACCCGCCGGAGCTTCAGCAGCCTGACTTTCGCGCTGGCCTCGCCGTCAATGCTCCATGCATAGCCGGCGGAGGATCCTGCGACGTGGGGGGGTATCACAGCCCCATCGATGCTCAGGGAAGCATCTATGTGGGCTCTGGGGAATCGGAAGGAGACTCGCATCTTTTCGCCTTTCCGCTGAAGGAACCTGGGCCACCTGAAATCCAGGGACAGGTGATCAGCGACATCAGCGATACCGAAGCTATTTTCCGTGCGTCGGTGAATCCTCACGCCCTGGAGACTCACTATCACTTTGACTTCATCTCCCAGGCGGACTTCGAAGCTAACGGTGACGAATTCGGAGTTGGGACCCGAAGCACCCCAGCCCCCGATGCCAGGGCTGGCAACGGTGCCTCTTTCGTGGCGGTCGCTGCTGCTGTAGCAGGTTTGATACCTGGGACTACCTATCACGTTCGATTGGTGGCGAGCAATTGTGAGGATCCCAATGCGATCGCTGGCGATTGCCTGACCGAGGGCAGCGGTGATCCGGGCGGAGAAGGCACCGATGCGGTCTTCACCACCTATCTACCGGCTTCCGGTGGACTGCCGGATCAACGCGGCTATGAGCTGGTGACGCCGCCCGAAACCGGTGGCTATGTCCCGACGATGAATGAATTGGGGTTCTCAAACATTGGCTCTGGGGCGGCATTCTTGACCGATTTCGCGGCCCCCGGGGGCGAACGGCTGCTTTTTGGCATCGAGGGTGGCTCCCTACCGGGCCTTGCGGGCGGAGGATTCCACGACACCTACGAAGCGCACCGGGAGTCGGTCGGAGGATATGGCCGTTGGGAAACCACTTTCAACGGCATCAGCGGGGACGAGGTGCGTGAACCGACCCCAAATGGCTTCTCAGCAGACCACAACTTCTCTTTCTGGGCCGTTGTAGAAGGCGCTGTCGCCGAACAGGGCAATTACATCCTTCGCTCCGGAGGAATCCTCGACCCTGCCTGCGCCCCGCAAGCAGCTGGGAGGCTGGAACTGATTGGCTGTGGCAGCCTGGGAACCGATCCTTATGCAAGTGGGGGGTGGATCTCGCTTGGCGCGGGGCACGTCATCTTCTCGACCCTGAATCAGGTGGCCAGGGACGCCCAAAGACTAGAGCCACAGGCGCCGCCGACGAGCACTGGAGCCGTCTACGATCGCACTCCCGACGGGGTTACCCACGTGGTTTCTCTGAAACCCGATGGCGGATCCTTCGAGGCCGGTGAATCGGCCAGGTATCTCGGTGCTTCCACTGACGGCACGGCTGTCGCCTTTGAAGTGGGAGACACCCTGTACGTGCGACTTGACAACGAGGAAACCGTCAAGGTGGCTGAAGGCGGCCAGAAATTCGGCGGGCTTTCACAGGATGGCAGCGAGGTTGTCTATCTGAAGCCAGATCCGACCGAGCCAGCGCTCGACGGGTCAATCATCCCACAGGGCGAGATCTTCGTCTGCAAAGTGCGGGAGGACTCGTGTGGCTCCACCACTCAAGTGGGATCGGGCCCACAATCGGTCTTGGTGAACGTCTCGCCAGAAGGTTCCCGCATTTACTTCGCTGAGGATGGCGACCTTTTTCTCTGGGATGAATCCGGCACGCAGCTCATCGCCGAACTTGATTTGAGCGACATCATCGGGCATCAGGGACACGGAGAAAGGCTCGCCGGAGGCCTGGGTCTGTGGGTGCCATACGTAGTTGCGCCCAATCCGGAACCCTGGCAAGGGCCGGCCAGCGATCCATCGCGCACCACCGTTGACGGCTCCGTTTTCGTCTTCGAGTCTCGTAGCAATTTGTCCGACTACGACAGCGATGGGCACTCGGAGGTGTATCGCTATGACGTTGCCACCGATGCCTTGTCCTGCCTGTCATGCAATCCGACCGGGATAAAGGCGAGTTCCGATGCCCAACTCGAGTCGGACCCGCCGGCGCAGTTCGTCTCACTGCCCCCGGTGAACGCGCTTTCGCGCATCGCCAACGTGACCTCGAACGGCAAGCGAGTGTTCTTTCAAAGTTCCGAACGGCTTGTGCTCGGTGACATAGATGGGAAGCTCGACATCTATGAGTGGCAGGCCGCGGGAGAGGGTGGCTGCGCCCGCCAGGGTGGCTGCATTCACCTTGTCTCCTCAGGGCAGAGCGCGTCCGACGACTACCTGTATGCCATGACCCCTGATGGCCGGGACGTATTTTTTGAGACCGGCGACCAGCTGGTTCCCCGCGATAAGGAAGCGGCGCCTTCGATCTATGACGCTCGGGAGGGCGGAGGGGAAGCGCCGGAGGCGGCTCCCTCCCTTCCCTGCGAGGGCGAAGCGTGCCAGTCGCCGACCGGCGCTCCCGCTGAGAAGGCGCCTGCGAGCTCGAATTTCGAAGGGGCGGGCAATCAGCCCGGGCGGCGATGCGGCAGGAAGAAGCACAAGGCGCGGGCGAAGAGGGGGGCGCGCTGTGCGGGCAAGACGGCCAAGAAACCCAAGCACGGTAAAAAAGCGAGCCATCGCCACAAGCACGGGCAAGCTCACTCAAAGCAGGGGGCAGGGCGATGAAGCGTTTCGCTGCGGCACTCTGCGTGGTCGTTGTCGCCCTGGCCGGTGCCGTGGTCGCACAGGCCGACCCCGCCAACTACGGCATCGATTCGGTTACTGCCTCGCTGAGCACGAGCCAGGCAGGCGCACACGCAGACTTCACGAGCAGCATCGTTCTCAAAACCGAAAACTTTGAGCTGCCTGCGCTGACTCGCAATGTCTCGGTCGAACTCCCCCAGGGCCTGCTCGCCAATCCCACGGCGACCCCAAGGTGCAGCGCATCACAGTTCGTCGGAACCAACGTGGAAGACAAATCCAATGCCACCGGCTGTCCGCAGAACTCACAAGTGGGCGTTACCCACATCATCTTTTCGAACGAACACGAAGGCACTGCTGATTTCATCGAGCCGGTCTTCAATCTCGTCCCCCGGAAAGGAGAGCCCGCCCGCCTTGGCTTCATCGCCCTGCAGTACCCCATCCTCATCGACACCGAATTGCGCCCCGACTATGGCGTTACGGCGATGGTCAAGGGTGCGGACACCTTGGCGACGCTCTATACGACGGAAACGACTCTTTGGGGTGTGCCAGCTGACGAAAGTCACGACAGTGAACGGATGACGCCATTTGAGTCGGCACACAATCGCGGTGGCGTCGAAACTCCAAGTGGCACGCGGCAGAGCGGGTTGACGCCGACTCCGTTCATGCTCAATCCAACCCGCTGTAACGAACCTCTTCCAATTCGCGCCACTGCGGACAGCTACCAGTTGCCCGAAATCATCTCGGAAGGGGTTGGCCTGCTGCCCGCTGCCACCGGGTGCTCGCTGCTCGATTTCAAACCCGAACTCTCCATTGCGCCATCAACGAAAAGCGCAAGCAGTGGTTCTGGCCTTAACGTGAAGCTGACCCTGCCGACCAACGGCCTCGACACTCCCCACCTCCTCGCCGAGGCGCAGCCAAAGAGGGCGGAGGTAACACTGCCGGAGGGGTTGACGATAAACCCGTCGCAGGCGGATGGGCTCGGCGCTTGCTCGGAAGCCGACTTCAAGCGAGAGGCTGCGGGGTCCCCACCGGGGCAGGGTTGTCCCGAGAGCTCAAAGATCGGGACCGCGGTCGCGAGCAGCCCCCTGTTGGAAGAGGAGGCGGAAGGGGCCCTCTATGTAGCGACTCCCCACGCAAATCCGTTTGGAAGCCTTGTCGCGCTCTATCTGGTCCTGCGTGTTCCTGAGCGGGGTGTCATCGTGAAGCTCGCCGGCAGGGTTGAGCCGGACGCTAAAACGGGACAGCTTGTCTCAATCTTCGGAGAGGCTCCGTACGAGCTCCCCCAGATCCCAGTCTCCTCTTTCGAACTGCGTTTTCGCGAAGGGGCGAGAGCTCCCCTGGTGACGCCTCGCAGCTGTGGGACCTACGGTGGCACCGCCACCTTTACGTCGTGGGCTGGTCAGACGTCCGTGACGCACCCCAGCTTTGAGGTCACCAGCGGTCCGAATGGGGGAAGTTGCCCGAACGGTGGGCCTCCTGCCTTTCATCCGCATTTCTCAGGCGGAATGTTGAATAACAATGCAGCCTCCTACTCCCCTCTGGCAATGCGCCTCACGAGAGAGGACGGAGACCAGGAGCTCACCCGGTTCTCCTCGAAGTTGCCGCCCGGCTTGGTCGCCAAGCTGTCCGGTACTTCCGAGTGTCCTGGGCTCGCAATCGAAGGGGCGCGAGTGAGAACCGGACTCGAGGAGCTTGCTTCGCCGTCATGCCCGGGATCTTCCAAGATTGGAAGCCTGCTCTCCGGGGCGGGCGTAGGGGGTTCGCTGACATACGTTCGGGGTTCCCTCTACCTTTCGGGCGCCTATCGGGGTGCACCGCTGTCGGTTGCGGCGATTGTGCCTGCGGTTGCGGGCCCATTTGATCTGGGCACGGTTGTCATCCGCGAGCCGCTGCGGGTCAATCCCGAGACAACGGAAGTCGAAGTAGACGGTTCGGCCGACCCGATTCCCCACATTCTCGAGGGAATCCCCTTGCACGTGCGCGATGTGCGGGTTGACGTGGATAGGCCGAGCTTCACCATCAACCCGACGAATTGCGATGTCTTTGCGCTTCGCGCCACCCTTTGGGGGTCGGGGGACGATGTGTTTGGCCTCGCCGACGACCTGCCGGTCTCGTTGCGTGATCGCTTCCAGGCTGCTAACTGCAGCCGATTGCCGTTCAAGCCAAAGCTGACGCTGAAAATGTCCGGCGGTACGCGACGCGGGGGGCACCCGAGCTTGCGGGCGGTGCTGAAAACGCTGAAGCACGGCGCCAACATCCGAGAGGCGTCCGTAGCGCTGCCACATAGCGAGTTCCTCGATCAAAGCCATATCCGCACGATCTGCACTCGGGTCCAGTTCGCGGCGAGTAGTTGCCCGGCGGCTGCGATCTATGGACATGCGATTGCCAAGACGCCGCTGCTCGACAAGCCGCTGAGAGGCCCGGTCTACCTTCGCTCGTCCAATCACAAGCTGCCCGATCTCGTAGCTGACCTTCGGGGCCAGATCAACGTCGTCCTCGATGGCCGGATCGACTCGGTCAAGGGCGGCATCAGAACGACCTTTGACTCGGTGCCGGACGCACCGGTTACGAGCTTTGTCCTGACGATGCTGGGGGGCAAAAAGGGGCTGCTCGAAAACAGCACCAATATTTGCCGCACACAGCATCGGGCTAGTGCGCACTTTGGCGGGCAGAACGACAGGGTGAGTGATTTCGCGCCAGTCCTGCAAACCAGATGTGGCAAAGAAAAGCGGTCCAAGCGCGGCGGATAAGCCGTATCTATCAACCAGGGAGGAAGAACTTATGTTCTCTGCAATTCAAAGGCAGTTCGGCACCGCCGGTCTGGCGGTCGCCATTGTGGCGCTTGTAGCGGCGCTCGGTGGCGGAGCATACGCCGCCGCGGGAGGTGCCAAAAGCAAAGGGTTGACCAAAGCCCAGGTGCTAGCCCTGATCAAGAAAAACACAGCGCCGGGGCCAGTCGGTCCTCCGGGGCCGCAGGGACCATCTGGGTCTCAGGGAGCGAAGGGCGATGCTGGTTCAACCGGTCCGGCGGGCCCACTGCTTGAAACCCTCCCCAAAGGCCAAACCTTGAAGGGCAACTGGGGCGTGGGTGGTGGTTTTAACGTAACCGAAACCTGGGCATCGGCCACGATCTCGTTCCCGTTTCCTCTGGCGAGTGCACCGACGCTGGTATATGTCTTCCAGCAGTCCCCAGGGGGTGGAATTGGCGGCGCTTCGTCAAGCGCCGGCTTTTTGAGCGAAGCCCAAACGGACGCACTTTGTCCCGGCACCGCAGCTGACCCCAAAGCAACAGCTGGAAATCTCTGCATGTACACCAGTCAGGAAACGCTGCAGGGGGGGAGCAGTGAACCCCCCTTCAGCACAGGCCAGCTTGGCTCGGTTGACGTGCCGACGAAATTCGGTGCAAACGTCATGTTTGTCTTCAAAGAACAGGGAACCGCTGTTGGCTCTTGGGCTGTGATGGCGGGATAAGTTTGGGGGAGGGATGGGACCGCATTCAAGGAGTGCGGTCCCATCCGTTTCGTGAGGAAAATTGATATAATTTTTCAGAATGATCTTATTATTTAGATCGAAGCAGCGGCTTGCGGTTACGGTTTTCGGAGTGCTTGTGGTTCTTCTCCTCACTGCGGGCTGTGGGGGTAGTGACTCTGCCTCTCAGACCGACTCGGGCTCGGAATCGACAGTCGAGCTTTCGAAGGCTGAATTCGTCAATAAGGCGTCAATCGTCTGCAAGGCCGCTCAGGAACGCACAACCGAAGAATTCGGCAAATACATCAACGAAAATCGGATCCCGACTTCGGGTCCGGGAGTCGCTGCGAAAGCCGCTGACGCCTTTCGCGTCGTCTTTCGCCCTGCTGTCGAAAAGGAGATCGACGCTCTCGGCGAGCTGAATCCTCCGCAGAAGGACGAGCAAGAAGTCGACACGATCCTTGCCGCCCTACAGCAGGGACTGGATGAAGCGGAAGATGATCCCCTCGAGTTCATACAGACCAGTTCGACGTTCGAAGACGCTTCGAGGCTCGCGATCGCCTACGGGATCCCGGTCTGCAGTGTTAATTCCAAATGAGGGCCAAGCCACGCCGCCATTGACATGCAGCGCCAACTCAGGGCTTGCGATGCGATGCCGGAGGAGGGACTCGAACCCCCGACACGCGGATTATGATTCCGCTGCTCTAACCAGCTGAGCTACTCCGGCGGGGAGTTGGGATCGTATCGATGGCGGGGCTGGGGTCGCGCTTGGCGCGATAGGGCTTAGCCTTGTGCTGATGACGCAGGAACTGGACAGGGCGGTTCGTACGGTGCTTCGGGATTGCCTGCGGGTCGAACCGGCCGAGGAGGTGCTGGTGATCTGCAACCCCGTGACCGAGGACATTGGTGCGCTGATGCGGATCGAGGCCGAGGGCGACGGTGCCTACGCGACTCTGGTCGGTGATCTCCGAGCTCGACTCCAACGGGGCCGAGCCGCCGACGCCGGTGGCCGCCGCGATGATCGCCTCCCACGTGGTACTGGCGCCGACGATTCAGTCGCTGTCCCATACCTACGCGCGGCGTGCCGCCAACCAGGCCGGCGCCCGGATCGCAACGCTGCCCGGGGTCACCGTCCGACATGCTGGCGCGGCTGATGAACGCCGACATGCGCGAGCTGCGGCGGCGCGGGGCGGCCCTGGCGGCGGCCCTGCGCGCCGGCGAAGAGGCGCGGATCACCTGCCGGCACGGCAGCGACCTGCGGCTCGGGCTCACCGAGCGCGTCCCGATCGCCGACGCGGGCGTGCTCGACGCGCCCGGTGCCTTCGGCAACCTGCCCTGCGGTGAGGCCTTCGTCGCCCCCGGCCAGCGGCGAGGGCACGCTCGTGGTCGACGGCTCGATCGCCGGGGTCGGCAAGGTCGAGACGCCGGTCGAGCTGACCGTGCGCGACGGCCACCTGACCGACGCGACCGGGCCCGAGGGGGCGACGCTGATGGAACTGCTGACCGCGCACGGCGAGGACGGCACCAACATCGCCGAGCTCGGGATCGGCACCAACGAAGAGGCCACCCTGACCGGCAACATCCTCGAGGACGAGAAGATCCTCGGCACCGCCCACGTCGCCTTCGGCGCCTCGGCCGCGATCGGCGGCAAAGTCCAGGTGCCGGTGCACCTCGACTGCGTGGTGCTCGAACCGACGGTCGAAATCGACGGCAGGGAGATCGTCCGCGCCGGCGAGCTGCTCCTCTGACGGTGGCGCCGCCGCTGCTTGCCGTCCCCAACGTCTCCGAGGGCCGCGACGCGCAGCGAATCGAGGCTCTGCAGCAGCGCCTTCACCCACGGCGCAGGCCTGCTCGACCGCCACTCCGACGCCGATCACGATCGCACGGTCTTCACCCTCGTCGGCAGCTGCTGCGCCGCTGCGCGACGCCCTGCTCACCGGGGCCGAGCAGGCGCTCGAGACGATCGACATGACCGCCTACGACGGCCTGCACCCGGCAATCGGCGCGCTCGACGTCTGCCCGCTGGTCTGGCTCGACCCCGACCAGCGCGAGGCGGCCCGTACCGAGGCGGTCGAGCTTGCGGCGCAGATCGGCGGCCTCGGCGTCCCCGTCTTCCTCTACGGCGAGCTGGCCAGCCGGCCCGAGCACGCCGAGCGCGCCTACTTTCGCAACGGCGGCCTGGCCGAGCTCTGGCTGCGCATGGAGGGCGGGGGGCTGCGCCCCGACTTCGGCCCTGGGCTGCCCCATCCGCACCGCCGGCGTGACCCTGGTCACGGCTCGACCACCGCTGGCCGCCTTCAACGTCGAGCTCGACAGCGCGGACGTCGAGCTTGCCCGCGCCGTCGCCGCCGGCCTGCGCGAGTCGGGCGGCGGCCTGCCCGGCGTGCGGGCGATCGGGCTGTCGCTCTCGCAGTGGACGCACACAGGTCTCGACCAACGTCCACGACCCCTTCTGCCGTCTCGCTGGGCGACGGTGGTCGAGCGGGTCCGCGCTCTTGCCGGGCCGCTCGGGGCGCAGCCGCTCGAGGCCGAGGTCGTCGGCCTCGTGCCGGAGGCCGCTCTCGTCGGCTATCCGGGCGATGTGCCGATCCGCGACTTCGACCCCGCCGGGCAGACGATCGAGGCCCGTCTCTC
Organism: uncultured Solirubrobacterales bacterium; assembly: GCA_963702065.1. Classification (GTDB taxonomy): domain Bacteria; phylum Actinomycetota; class Thermoleophilia; order Solirubrobacterales; family 70-9; genus VRUE01. The sequence goes on along the minus strand of OY969705.1, from coordinate 1,334,467 downwards.
GGCCTTCTCCTGACGCCGCTCGCTAGATTCACACCATGGCCCAGACCAAGAAGAAGCGCCGCCGCAAGCACCGCGGCACCCAGGGTGGCCGCGTCGATGCCAACCGCCAGCCATCCCGTCCGCGCAGCCGCGCCGAGGCGAAAGCCCGCGCCCGCTCCACCACCAAACGCGCCCCGCGCGGCGACCAGCCGCCGACCTGGCGCAGCTCGATCGTCCGCGGCCTCGGTCGCCGCCGTCATCTTCACCGTCCTGCTGCTGCTGATCTTCAAACGCTCGCCGGCTTCGGCGCTCGGCCTCGGCGCCTTCATGCTGGTCTTCTACATCCCCGCCGGCTACTACATCGACCTGATGATGTGGCGGCGGCGGGAGCGCGCGAAGATGCGCTCGCCGGACGGCAAGTGACGGGCTCACCGTGAGCCTCGAGGTACGCCAGCTCACCGTCGGACCGATTGCCGAGAACTGCTTCGTCGTCCGCGAGGAGGGTGGAGACAGGGCGCTGCTGATCGACCCGGGCGAGGAGCCGGAGCGGATCCTCGCCGAGATCGAGCAGACGGGTGCCGAGATCGAGGCGATCCTGATCACCCACTGCCATTTCGATCACGTCGGCGCTGTCGCCCCGCTCGCACGGGCGACCGGCGCGCCCGTCTACGTCCCCGAGATCGAGGTCCCGATCCTGGCCGATCTCATGTCCTTCACCATGCCCGGCTTCGGACCGTACGAGAGCTATGAGGCCGACGAGGTGGTCAAAGGGCGGCGAGGCGCTGGAGCTGGCCGGACTCACCCTCGACGTGCTCTTCACTCCCGGCCACAGCCCCGGGCACGTCACCTACGCGGTCCGCGACGAGGAGGCGATCTTCTCCGGCGACGTGCTCTTCCAGGGCTCGGTCGGCCGGGTCGACCTGCCCGGCGGTGACGGCCCGACCCTGATCCAGTCGATCCAGGCACTGCTCGATTCGCACTCGGCGGAGACGACGGTCTACCCCGGCCACATGGGCGTCACGACCCTGGGCGCTGAGCGCGCGACAAATCCCTTCCTCGCAGAGCTCGCGCGCTAGGCGGCGGGGCGGCCGGCGCAGGTAAGGTCGCGGCACTGTGGCGGGACACAAGTACCAAGCTCCACGCGGGACCTTCGACGTCCTCCCCGAGGCGGCGCGCCTGCGCGGCCGGATCGAGCGCACCGCGGCGGCGATCTTCGCCCGGGCCGGCTATGAGCCGATCGCCACGCCCAGCTTCGAGGACACCGAGCTGTTCGAGCGCGGCGTCGGCCACTCGACCGACATCGTCCGCAAGGAGATGTTCACCTTCGAGGACAAGGGTGGCCGCAGCCTCACCCTGCGCCCGGAGGGCACGGCGCCGATCTGCCGCGCCTACGTCGAGCACGGCATGCAGGCGCTGGCGCAGCCGGTCAAGCTCTCCTACCTCGGTCCCTTCTTTCGCCACGAGCGCCCGCAGGCCGGCCGCTACCGCCAGTTCCACCAGCTCGGCGCCGAGGCGATCGGCACCGACTCGCCGCTGGCCGACGCCGAGCTGATCGGGCTGCTGGCGGAGCTGCTCGCCGAGCTCGGGGTGCCGGGGGTCGAGCTGCGGCTCGGCAGCCTCGGCTCGCTCGATACGCGCCAGGCCTACCTCGAGGAGCTGAAGGCTCACCTGCACTCCCACGAGGACGAGCTCGCCAAAGAGGTGCGGGAGCGCATCGACGCCAACCCGCTGCGCGCCTTCGACTCCGACGACGAGGGCACGCGGGCGGTGATGGAGGCGGCGCCGAAGCTGGTCGAGCGCCTCGAGGGTGAGGACGCCGAGCACTTCGAGGCGGTGCGGTCGCTGCTCGACGCCGCCGGCGTCGCCTACACGATCGACCCGACCCTGGTCCGCGGCCTCGACTACTACACGCGCACGATCTTCTCCTTCGTCTGCGACCGCCTCGGTGCCCAGTCGGAGATCGGCGGCGGCGGGCGCTACGACGGCCTGGTCGAGCAGCTGGGCGGACGGCCGACGCCGGCGGTGGGCTGGGCGGCGGGCATCGAGCGGATCATGCTGGCACTCGACGAAGAGGAGCCTGCGCCGGGCCGCGATGTCTTCATCGCCGTTGCCGAGGAGGAGCACGAGCAGCGAGCGCGGGCGATGGTCTGGGCCGGCGAGCTGCGCAAGGCCGGACTCTCGGCCGAGGTGGACCTCGGCGGCCGCGGCCTCAAGGGTCAGCTCAAGCACGCCGACCGGATCGGCGCCCGCCAGGTGTTGATCGTCGAGGCCGAGGGTGCCCAGCTGCGCGACATGTCAAGCGGCGAGCAGCGTCCGGTCGAGGCCGGCAGCCTGATCGCCGAGATAACCGGGGGAGAGGCATGAGCGCAGGAGCAGAGAGCACGAGCGAGTTTCCCGCCCTGAAGGCAAACGGCTATCGCGACACCTGGTGCGGCCAGGTGCTCGGCGACCGTGTCGGCGGCGAGGCGCGCGTCGCCGGCTGGGTGCACCGTCGTCGCGACCACGGCGGGCTGATCTTCATCGACCTGCGCGACCGCACCGGCATCGTCCAGCTCGTCTTCCATCCCGACGAGGCGGGCGGGGCCTTCGAGCTCGGTCACAAGCTGCGCGCCGAGGACGTGCTCAGCGTCAGCGGCAGCGGTCGTCGAGCGCTCGGCGGAGACGGTCAACCCCGACCTGCCGACCGGCGCGGTGGAGCTGAAGGTGAGCAGCGCCGAGCTGCTCGCCGACGCCGAGACGCCGCCTTTCCAGATCGAGGGATTCGCCGGCGAGGTCGGCGAGGACGCGCGGCTGCGCCATCGCTACCTCGACCTGCGCCGCGAGCAGATGCGCGAGGCGCTGATCCTTCGCCACCGGGTCACCGCCGCGATGCGCGAGTTCCTCGACCGCGAGGGCTTCCTCGACATCGAGACCCCGGTGCTGACCCGCTCGACACCCGAGGGCGCCCGCGACTTCCTCGTTCCCAGCCGCATGCAGCAGGGCTCCTTCTACGCGCTGCCGCAGTCGCCGCAGCTCTTCAAGCAGCTGCTGATGGTCGCCGGCTTCGAGCGCTACTACCAGGTGGCACGCTGCTTCCGCGACGAGGACCTGCGCGCCGACCGCCAGCCCGACTTCACCCAGCTCGACATCGAGATGTCCTTCGTCGAGGTCGACGACGTGATCGAGGTCAACGAGCGGCTTGCTGACCCACGTCTTCGAGCGCGTCGGCGGCCCCTCGCTTGCAGCTGCCGCTGCGCCGCCTGCCCTACGACGAGGCGATCTCGCGCTACGGCACCGACCGTCCCGACACCCGCTTCGGCATCGAGCTGGTCGACCTCGACGACATCCTCGCGGCGACCGAGTTCAAGGTCTTCGCCTCGGTGATCGGCGGTGGCGGCACGGTGCGTGGCATCAACGCCGGCCGGCGCGAGATGCCGCGCTCGGCCCTCGACGGTCTGATCTCCCGCGCCCAGGAGCTCGGTGCCAAGGGTCTGGTCTGGGCCTTCCGCGAGGGCGACGGCTGGCGCTCGCCGACGGCGAAGTTCCTCTCCGCGGAGGAGCTGAGCGCCCTCAACGAGCGTCTCGGCGCCGAGGAGGGCGACCTGCTGCTCGTCGTCGCCGACAAGCCCAAGGTCGCCAACGCCGTGCTCGCCCAGCTTCGCCTCGACCTTGCCGCCGAGTTCGACCTCGATCCCCGAGGGCAGCGACGATCTGCTCTGGATCGTCGACTGGCCGCTGATGGAGGCAAACGAGGAGGGTGGCTGGGACCCGCTGCACCATCCCTTCACCGCCCCCGCCGCCGACTTCGACCCGGCCGATCCCGGGCGGCGCGCGAGCGCAGGCCTACGACCTGGTCTGGAACGGCCAGGAGATGGGTGGCGGCTCGATCCGTATCAGCGACGCCGCCCTGCAGGAGAAGGTCTTCGCGGCACTGGGGATCGACGAGGCCGAAGCGGAGGCCCGTTTCGGCTTCCTGCTCGAGGCGCTGCGCTACGGCGCGCCGCCGCACGGTGGCATCGCCTACGGCCTCGACCGCCTCGTCCAGCGCCTCGCCGGCGCCGACTCGATTCGCGACGTGATCGCCTTCCCCAAGACCGCCTCCGGCGCCGACGCCCTCACCGGCGCGCCCGCCCCGGTCGACGAGCCGCAGCTGCGCGAGGTGGGGCTGCAGCTTCGCGCCAAACTGCCTCCCGCCGGGGGATGAGCCTCTTCGGGCGGATCCGGACGGTGTTCGGGGGCCGCTCGCCCGGGCCCGGCGTCACGCCGATCCACGTCGACGATCCTCGCTTCGACAGCTGGGAGGTGGTGCGCGACTTCGCCGACGTCAAGACCGCCCGCGCCTGGCACCAGGCGCTCAAAGACGCCGGCATCGAGGCGGTGCTCACGGTCGACTGGCCACTCGACCGCTACGGCCGCGGCGACATCGCCCTGCGGGTCCAGCCGGAGGACTGGAGCGAGGCCGAGCTGCTGCTCTCCAATCTGGACGATTGACCCTCGTCAGCACGCCTGCGCGGTGCTACGGTTGCGCCCAGAGGCTCGAGCCCGTACGAGAGCCGCCTCACCGTTTGACCCAACACAAACGGCGCGGGAGCTGATCTCTCTCGGTCCTGTGGGACTGCGAGGAGGCGCCCACCCTTTACTTCAAGGGATCAAAGCCAGAGGCGGTACCGGCGGGCTGGAGCCTCTTTTGCGTGCGCCTTTTGCGCTATTTGGCGCGCCACGGACGCGCCGCCGCTGGCCAGGATCGACGCTGTGTCCGGATGAGAGCGAACATTTCCCATGTCAGACATGGAAAAAGTTCGTTCTCGTTCGCTGGACGGTCGAGTTGGGGATTTGGCGGAAGCTCAGCACGGTGTTGTCAGCCGGCGGCAGCTCTTGGCCATCGGGATGAGCCGAGGGGCTCTCGAGGACCGGATTGCACGAGGACAGCTGCGTCGCATTCAACAGGGCGTCTACGGCGTCGGTCATATCCGCCAAAGTCAGCGGACTCGCTGGATGGTCGCCGTACTCAGCGCTGGGCCCGGCGCGGTGTTGAGTCATCGTTCGGCTGCGGCTCTCTGGGGGCTGTTGCCGCCAACTTCGATCGCAATCGAAGTAACGAGACCGAGGAAGTTGCGGTCGCGGCCTGGGCTGCGGGCGCATTGCTCAACCATCGGGCCCGACGAGGTTGTGTCGGTCGACGGAATTCCGGTGACGTCGGTGTCTCGAACGCTGCTTGACCTCGCGGCCATCGCTGACCAGGCATCAGCTTGAGAACGGCATTCAACGAGGTCGAAGTTCGTGGGCTCACGGACAAGCTCTCGGTCCATGACCTGCTGGAGCGATACCCCGGGCGTCGTGGGTCGGCTGCACTGCGGGCGATCATTGAGGATGAGAAGAAGGTCCGAGGAGTCACCAAGAAAGAGCTCGAGGCACGGTTCGCAGTGATGCTCGCGGGTACCGATCTGCCGCAGCCGCAGCGCAACGTCGACCTCGCGATTGGCGGCCGCTTCTTCGAGATCGACTGCCTTTGGCGCGGGCAGCGGTTGGTCGTCGAGCTTGATGGTCGTTTCGTGCATGGGACGTGGCGAACCTCGGAACGAGATCGGGAAAAGGACCGGCTCCTCTTGGTCGAGGGATGGCACGTGGTGCGGATCACCTGGCGTCAGTTGCGCGACGACGCGCCTGCCGTTGTCGCTGATTTGCGCAGGCTGCTGCGGCAACGGGCCGGGGCTCCTACCCTGTAGCGATGGACCGGGAGCTCTTCGACGCCTACCTGCATGACCGCAGCCGCCTCGGTCCGGCCGAGGACGGCGCCTTCACCGGTGCCGCCGGTGGCGCAGCCTGCGGCGATCTCTCGCGCTTTCGCTCGCGATCGAGGATGGTGCGGTCGTGCGGGTCAGCTTCGACGCCGAGGGCTGTGGTGCGACTCGGGCGGCGACCGCCGCGGTTGCGGAGATGGTCGAGGGCGCCGCTGTACTCGACGTCGCCCGGATTGGCGATCGACGAGGTCGACGAGGCGCTCGGCGGATTGACGCCGGCAAAGCGCCATGCGGCGCAACTCGCGGCCGATGCGCTGCACCGCGCCCTGGCTCAGGCGGCGGCATCGGATCAGACCCTGGCGAGAGCGCCGCGAGGGGAGCAGCGGCCAACCGCTGGCGGTGACCCTGAGCGAGTGCTCGTTGCCATGTCCGGCGGCGTCGACAGCGCCGTCGCGGCGCTGCTGGAGCAGGAGCGGGGGGCCGAGGTCGTCGGCGTGACCCTGAAGCTCTGGGCCGACCCGGAGACCGACGGCGCCAAGGCCTGCTGCTCACCCGAGGCCGTGCTCGGGGCGCGCTCGCTGGCCCACTCGCTCGGCATCCCCCATCTGACGCTCGACCTCGAGGAGGAGTTTCGCCGCCGCGTCGTCGCCGAGTTCATCTCTGGCTACGCGGAGGGCAGCACGCCCAACCCCTGCATCGCCTGCAACGGCGAGGTGCGGATCGCGGCGATGGTCGACCTCGCCGGGCGCCTCGGTGCCGACCTACCTCGTCACCGGCCACTACGCGCGCATCGTCGAGGACGCCGAGGGCCCGCTGCTCGCCGCCGCTTCCGACGCCAACAAGGACCAGAGCTACATGCTCGCCGCCCTGCCGCCCGGCTGCTGCGGCGAGTCCGCTTCCCGCTCACCGAGCTGACCAAGCCCGAGGTGCGCGAGATTGCCGCCCGCCACGATCTGGCGGTGGCGAAGAAGCCCGAGAGCCAGGACCTCTGCTTTCTCTCCGGTCAGGGCAAGGGCGGACTTCCTGCGCCGCCACGGCGGCCTGCGCGAGCGCGAGGGCGACCTGCTCGATCGCTCCGGCAAGGCGATCGGCCGCCACCGCGGTCACCACAACTTCACCGTCGGCCAGCGGCGCGGCATCGGCGGCGGCGCCGAGGAGCCGCTCTACGTCCTCGCCACCGACGCCGCCGCCAACACGGTCACGGTCGGCCCGCGGCGCGACCTGATGGCGCGCACGGTCCAGCTTCGCAACGCCGTTCTGCACCGCGGCCGGAGGCAGCGTCGACGCGGTCCGCCTGCGCTACCGCTCGCAGCCCGTCCCGGCCGCGCTCGCGGTCGGCGATGCCGGCCCCCACCCGCAGCTCGAGGTCGCCCTGGGCGAGGACTTTGCCGGTGTCTCGCCGGGCCAGACCGCCGTGCTGCTGGCCGGCGAGGCGATCGTCGGCCACGGCACCATCGCCGCGGCGTCCTGACGGCGCGCGTAGACCTTAGGCTCTCGACCATGAAGGCCAGCGACATCCGCCAGACCTACCTCTCCTTCTTCGAGGAGCGAGGGCACAAGATCGTGCCCTCGGCCTCGCTGGTGCCCTCGGCGCACGATCCCTCGGTGCTGCTGACCACGGCCGGCATGCAGCCGTTCAAGCCCTACTTCCTCGGTCGCGAGAAGCCGCCGGCGCCGCGCCTCGCCGACGTGCAGAAGTGCTTCCGCACCACCGACATCGAGGAGGTCGGCAACACCGCCCGCCACCTCACCTTCTTCGAGATGCTCGGCAACTGGAGCTTCGGCGACTACTTCAAGGAGGAGTCGATCCCCTGGGGCTGGGAGCTCTCGACCCAGGGCTTCGGCATGGACCCGGAGCGGATCTGGGTCACCGTCTTCGGCGGCGACGAGGAGCTCGGGCTCGGGCCCGACGAGGAGGCGATCGAGGTCTGGCGGCTGGTCGGCGTCCCCGACGAGCGCATCGTCCGCCTCGGCCGCGAGGACAACTTCTGGCAGGGCGGGCCGACCGGCCCCTGCGGCCCTTGCTCGGAGCTCTACCTCGACCGCGGCCCCGAGTTCGGCGCCGACGGTGAGCGACCGGGCGACGACACCGACCGCTTCCTCGAGTTCTGGAACCACGTCTTCATGACCTACGACCTCGGCGCCGACGGCTCGCTGACGCCGCTGCCGATGCGCAACATCGACACCGGCATGGGCCTCGACCGCATGGCGGCGATCCTGCAGGACGTCCCCTCGGTCTACGAGACCGACCTGGTCCGGCCGCTGATCGACCTCGCCGAGGAGATGTCCGGACGCTCCTACGACGAGGGCGGCGCGGTGACCCGGGCGATGCGGATCGTCGCCGACCACTCCCGCGGCGCGGCCTTCCTGATCGCCGACGGCGTCGTCCCCTCCAACGAGGACCGCGGCTACATCCTGCGCCGGATCATGCGCCGGGCGATCCAGCAGGGCCGCACGCTCGGCCTCGAGGCGCCCTGGCTGGGCCGCTTCGCCGAGCGCGCGATCGAGATCGATGGGCGGAGGCCTACCCGGAGCTGGTCGCCGAGCGCGAGACGATCGCCCGCTGGGTCGGCGACGAGGAGGAGAGCTTCGGCCGCACCCTGGAGCGCGGCACCGAGCTGCTCGAACGGCTGATCGCCGAGGCAAAGGAGTCGGAGACCTCCTGGATCGAGGCCGCCGACGCCTTCGAGCTCCACGACACCTACGGCTTTCCCTACGACCTGACCAAGGAGCTGCTCGCCGAGCAGGGGCTCTCGGTCGACGACGGCGGCTTCGAGGAGCTGATGGAGGAGCAGCGCCAGCGCTCGCGCGGCGGCTCGGCCACCGCCCACGGCTCCGAGGACCGCCACGAGCGGGTGATCGCCTTTGCCGGGGCGGCCGCGCCGACCCGCTTCGTCGGCTACGAGATGCTGCGCTCGACCACCGGCCTGGCCGCGGTCGAGAGCGAGAACGGCCGCGCCCTGGTCAAGCTCGAGGAGAGCCCCTTCTACGCCGAGGGCGGCGGACAGGTCGCCGACTCGGGAACGCTCAGCTGGGAGGGTGGCGAGGCGCGGGTAGTCGACGTCTACCGCGTCGGCGAAGATCAGGCCCTAGAGGTCGAGTCCTCGGGGGAGATCGACCCCAGCGCCGCGGTGGTTGCCGAGGTCGACCGCGAGACCCGCCACGCGACGATGCGCAACCACACCGCCACGCACCTGCTGCACGCGGCGCTGCGCGAGCGGCTCGGCACCCACGTGCGCCAGGCCGGCTCGGCGGTGCGTCCCGACAAGCTGCGCTTCGACTTCACCCACGGCCAGGGCCTCGGCGCCGAGGACCTGCGGGCGGTCGAGGACCGGGTCAACGAGTGGATCAAGGCGAGCCGGCCGGTGCGCTGGATCGAGATGGAGCGCGCCGAGGCCGAGCGTCTGGGCGCGATGGCGCTGTTCGGCGAGAAGTACGGCGAGTGGGTGCGGGTGGTCGAGGTCGACGGGGTCTCGCGCGAGCTCTGCGGCGGCACCCACGTCGCCAACACGGCCGAGATCGGCATCTTCAAGATCGCCTCGGAGGGCTCCAGCGCCGCCAACGTGCGCCGGATCGAGGCGCTCAGCGGCCCGGCGGCGATCGACTGGTTCCGCGAGCGCGAGCAGCGGCTGCACGAGGTCGGCGAGCTGCTCGGCTCGCCGCAGGACCCGATCGCCGGCGCCCGCCGCGCTGCCGAGCGCCTGCGCGAGGCCGGCAAGGGCGCCGAGCAGGCGCAGAAGCAGCTGCTCGGCGAGGAGGCGGAGCGGCTGGTCGCCGAGGCGACCGACGCAAACGGCGTCAAGCTGGTCGTCGCGCGGGCGCCGCTCGCCGACCAGAAGCAGCTGCTCGAGCTGGCCAACCGCGTGCAGTCGAAGCTCGGCGGCGACGCCGCCGTCGCCCTCGGTGGAGCCGAGGGCAGCAAGGTCGCCCTCGTCGTCCTCGTCTCCAAGGGCGCGGTAGAGCGTGGGCTCTCCGCGGCCGCGGTCGTGCGCGAGGCGGCGCCGATCGTCGGCGGAGGAGGCGGCGGCCGCGACGACATGGCCCAGGCCGGCGGCAAGGACGCCGGCAAGCTCGATGAGGCGCTGGCGGCTGCGCGTGCGGCGCTCGAACAGGCGGCCGGCTGAGCGATGCGCGATCCTCGCCCTCGACTACGGCACCGCCCGCACCGGCTGCGCGATCTCCGACCCGAGCGGCACTCTGGCGACACCGCTGCCGGTGATCGAGCCATCCGAGGCACGCTCGGTCGCCGACCTGGTCGCCAAGTACGAGGTCGAGCGCGTGGTCGTCGGCCTGCCGCTGCACCTCAGCGGCGAGGAAGGCAGCCAGGCGGCGCTGACACGGACCTTCTGCAACGAACTGGAAGCGATCCTCGAGGTCCCGGTCGAGACCTACGACGAGCGGCTGACCACTCGCATGGCCGAGGCGAGCAAGCGCGAAGGCGCCGCAGCGGCGCCCGACTCGCTCGCTGCCGCGCACCTGCTGCAGGCCTATCTCGCCGGTCGGCGGCGATCGAAGAGAGCGGCGATGAGTGAGGAGCCGCGCAGGCGGCCGAGCGCGAGCGAGCGCCGCCGCGAACGCGAAGCACGCCGCGCGCGAAGCCGCAGCCGGAGCCAAAGCCGCCCAAGCCGCACAGAAGGTCAAGGCCGCGAAAGCCCCAAGGCCGCCCAAGCCGCCACGCTCGGGCCGGCGCCGTCTCGGCGTCGCCGCGGCGCTGGCCCTCGTCTTTCTCGGCATCGCTCGCGATCGCCGCGCTGGCCTACAAGCACTTCCACCACAGCGATCCGCCGCCGCCCGTGGTCGTGCGGACGATCACGGTGACGATCCCCGAGGGCTACAGCCGCGCTCAGACCGCCGAAGTTGCCAAGCAGGAAGGCCTGCGCGGCAGCTACGAGAAGGCAAGCGTGCGCTCCAAGTACCTCAACCCGGCCAAGTACGGCGGCAAGAACGCCAAGGACCTCGAGGGCTTTCTCTTCCCCGACACCTTCGAACTGGAGAAGCACGCCAGCGCCGCCAACCTGGTGCAGCTGCAGCTCGAAGACTTCAAGCGCCGCATCGCCGGAGTCAACATGAGCTACGCCCGCTCGAAGAACCTGACGGTCTACGACGTGGTCACGATCGCCTCGATGATCGAGCGCGAGGCCGGTCTGGAAAGCCAGCGCAAGCTGGTCGCCGCGGTGATCTACAACCGCCTGCACGAAGGGATGCCGCTGGGCATCGACGCGACCACCCGCTTCGCCACCGGCAACTACACCCAGCCGCTGACCGAATCGGAACTGGCGGTCGACTCCCCCTACAACACGCGCACGCACACCGGCCTGCCGCCGGGCCCGATCGACAGCCCCGGCCTCGCCTCGATCGAAGCCGCCGCCCACCCGGCGAAGGCCGACTACCTCTTTTACGTGGTCGAACCCGGCGCCTGCAACAAGCTCGCCTTCTCCTCGACCGAAGCCGAATTCAACGCCGACGTCGAACGCTACAACTCGGCCCGCGAAGCGGCCGGCGGCAACTCGCCGGACAGCTGTGGGGAATAGGCGTGCCGCGGCTCGCCGTCCTCGGGTACCCGGTCGGCCACTCGCGCTCGCCGGCGATGCACACGCCGCGCTGGCTGAGCTCGGCCTGGGGGAGGAGTGGAGCTACGAGGCGATCGAGGTCGCTCCCGACGCTTTCGAGGCGCGGGTGCGGGCGATGCCCGACGAAGGGCTTCGCCGGAGCCAACGTCACCGTGCCGCACAAGGGCGCCGCGCTCGTCGCTGGCCGACGAGCTCTCCGAGACGGCGCGCGAGATCGGCGCCGCCAACACGCTGGTCTTCGCCGACGGCGAGATGCGAGCCGAGAACACCGACGCCGAGGGCTTCCTGCGCTCGCTCGCCGGCTCGCCGCAGGGCAAGCGGGCCCTGGTGCTCGGTGCCGGGGGAGCCGCGCGCGCCGTCGTCTGGGCACTGCTGCGCGAGGGCGCCGAGGTGGAAGTGTGGAACCGCACCGAGCTGCGCTCGCAGCACCTCTGCGAGGAACTCGGCGGCGAGACCGTCGACGCACCCGATCAGGTGGCCTACGAGCTGATCGTCAACACGACCGCGGTGGGCCTCGGCGGTGAGGACCCGTTCGCCGAGCTGCCGCTCGAGGCCGCCGCGCTTCGCGCCCGAGTCAGACCGTGGTCGACATGGTCTACGGCGGTGAGCCCACCGCCTTGCTCCGCGCCGCCGATGCGGCCGGCGCCGCCACGGTCGACGGCATCGAGATCCTCGTCCAGCAGGGTGCCCTCTCGCTCGAAACCTGGACCGACGCGCCCCGCGCCGCTCGACACGATGCGCGTCGCCGCCCGGGCTTGATGGTCCGTGAACGTCCCTGTTTGTCGGCGAATTTGAGCTAAGAGCGAGCGGGCCCCCCCGCCTATAGCCTTGCTCGTGGTATGGGACGTTTCGATTTACGACAGCGGGCGAGTCGCACGGGCCGGGGCTCGTCGCGATCGTCGAGGGCATGCCGGCAGGGCTGGAGCTCGACCGCGAGGCGCTCGACCGCGACATGGCGCGCCGTCAGCTCGGCCACGGGCGCGGCGGTCGGATGAAAATCGAGACCGACACGGTCGAGATCCGCTCCGGCCTGCGCCACGGGCGCACGCTGGGCAGCCCGATTGCCGTTCTCGTCGCCAACCGCGACTACGCCAACTGGGAGGAGCGGATGAACCCGTGGCCGGTCGACGCCGAGCGTCGACGAGGTCCACCTGCCGCGCCCCGGGCACGCCGACCTCGTCGGCGCCCAGAAGTACGGCCACGACGACATCCGCAACGTGCTCGAGCGGGCCAGCGCGCGCGAGACCGCAGCCCGCGTCGCCGCCGGTTCGATCGCCCGCGGCTTCCTCACCGCGCTTGGCGTCAGCGTGCACAGTCACGTCACCCAGATCGCCTCGGTCATCGCTCCCGAGCGCGACGACCTCGGGCCCGACGACTTCGCCGCCGTCGACGAGGACCCGGTGCGCTGCCTCGACGCCGAGGCGAGCGCCGCGATGGTCGCCGAGATCAACCGCCTGCGCAAGGCCAACGAGAGCCTCGGCGGCACCTTCGAGGTGCGCGCCTTCGGCCTCGTCCCGGGTCTCGGCTCTCACATCTCCTGGGAAGACCGCCTCGACGGTCGCCTCGCCGGCGCCGTCGCCTCGATCCAGTCGGTCAAGGGCGTCGCGATCGGCGAAGCCTGGGACGTCGCCGGCCGACCTGGCTCGGAGGCCCACGACGAGATCTTCTGGTCGCAGGAGCGCGGTTACTTCCGCGAGACCAACCACGCCGGCGGGCTCGAGGGCGGCATGACCAACGGCCTGCCGCTCTCGGTGCGCGCCGCGATCAAGCCGATCTCGACCCTGACCAAGCCGCTGCGCTCGGTCGACACCGAGACCAAGGAGCCGGCGCAGGCGCTGCGCGAGCGCACCGACTCGACCGTCGTCCCCGCCGCGGCCGTCGTCGCCGAGGCGATGGTCTGCCTCGTCCTCGCCCGCACCTACCGCGAGAAGTTCGGCGGCGACCACATCGACGACGTCCTCGCCGCGGTCGACGCCTACAAGAAGCGCATCGACTTCCGCGGATGAGTTCGCGATTTTCCATGCCATACATGGAAAAGACGCGTTTCGTTCGCCGATGAAGCCGGCGCTCGTCTTCATCGGCTTCATGGGAGCCGGCAAGTCGACGGCGCTCGCCGGCGGCTCGTGACGCCGGCCTGCAGACGACCGAGATCGACGAGCTGATGGAAGAGGCGTTCGGCAAGCCGATCCGGCCGGCCTTCGAGGAGGACGGCGAGGACGCATTCCGCGCCCGCGAGGCCGAGGTCGTCGGCTCGCTGCTGGAGGAGGCCGACGGCGGCGCGATCGCGCTCGGCGGCGGCAGCGTCCTCTCCGAGCGAGTGCGCGAGGCGCTCTGCTCGCCACATCGTCGTCTGGCTGCAGGTCGACGCGCGCGAGGCCTGGCGGCGGATCGCCCGCAGCGACCGGCCGCTTGGCCAGCAACGCCGAGGACGTCGAGCGCCTGCTGGAGGAGCGGCTGCCCTTCTACGAGCCGCTCGCCGACGCGATCCTGCCGCCGGGGGATCGCGGCCTGGTCGTCCCGCGCGATGCCCTCGCTGATCGCGCTGACCGAGCTGCCGGCCGGGAACGAAGATGCTCTGGGCGAGCAGCGACTCGGGCGAGTACCCGGTCTTCGTCGGGCCCGGTCTGCTCGGCGGCGGCTCCCTGGCCGCTGCCCGGAGCGGCGCTTCTGCGTCACCGACGCGGCGGTCGGCCCGCTCTACGCCGAGCGACTCGAGCCGCTCGCCGGCCGGGTCGAGGTCGCAGCCGGGCGAGACGGCGAAGACGATGGCCGAGGCCGAGCGGGTGCTGCGCGAGCTGGCTCGCGCCGGGATGACGCGCGAGGACCACGTGGTCGCCCTCGGCGGCGGTGTCGTCGGCGACCTGGCCGGCTTCTGCGCCCACCTCTACCAGCGCGGCGTCCCGGTCGTGCAGGTGCCGACCACGCTGGTCGCCCAGGTCGACTCGGCCTACGGCGGCAAGACCGGGGTCGACCTGCCCGAGGGCAAGAACTACGCCGGCGCCTACCACCTGCCGGCCGCCGTCCTCGCCGACACGGCGACGCTCGCCAGCCTGCCCGCGGAGGAGCTGGCGGCGGGATTCGTCGAGCTGCTCAAGACCGGCCTGCTGGCGGGCGGCGACCTTTGGGAGCGCACGCGTGCGCTCGAGGCGCTCGATCCCGAGCAGCTTGCCGAGCTCGTCTTCGCCTGCGCTCGCTACAAGTGCGAGGTCGTCGCCGCCGACGAGCGCGACGCCGGCCTGCGCGCCGTGCTCAACCTCGGCCACACGGTCGGGCACGCGATCGAGGCGGCGAGCGGCTACGAGCGCTACCGCCACGGCGAGGCGGTCGGGCTCGGCCTGCTGGCGGCCCTGCGGCTCTCCGACGGCGCCGGGGCTGCGCGACGAGGTCGAGGCGATCCTCGGTCGACACGGGCTGCCGGTCAGCGCTCGACCCGTCGATCGACCTCGACCAGACGCTCGCTGCGCTGCAGCGCGACAAGAAGCGCACTGCCGAGGGCGTCGGCTTCGTCCTGCTCGCCGAGCCGGGCGCGCCCCGGGCCGGCCAGCTGGTCGATCCGGCTAAGGTCCGCGCCGCCGTGGAGGAGCTGTACCGATGACCACCGCCCACAACCGCGTCGCCGTCCTGCATGGCGTCAACTTCGACATCCTCGATCGCCGCGACCCCGAGGTCTACGGCGGCCTCTCGCTGCGTGACCTGGAGACCAAGGTCGAACGCTGGGCGCGTGAGCTGGGCCTGGAGACGATCTTCTTCCAGACCAACTCCGAGGGCGAGTTCGTCGAGTACCTGCACCGCTTGCCGGAGATGGCCGACGCCTCGCTTGTCAACGCCGGTGCCTGGTCCCACTACAGCCGCGCGATCGCCGACGCGCTCGACGTCGCCCAGCCTGCCGTCGGTCGAGGTGCACCTCTCCGACGTCGAGTCCCGCGACGAGTGGCGCAGGCTCTCGGTCTTCGACGGCCTGGTCCTGGCCAAGATCTCCGGCAAGGGGCCCGACGGCTACCGCGAGGCGCTGGAGCTGCTCGCCGGCGAGCTCGGCGCCGGACCGAGCTGATGCCGAGCCGCGCCGATCGCCTCGCGGCGCTGGTCGCCGAGCGTGAGCTCGACTGCCTGCTCGTCACCGACCTGGTCAACGTCGGTTACCTGACCGGCTTCGGCGGCACCAACGGCGCCTGTATCTGCGGCGCCGAGCGGCGCGTCTTCCTCACCGACTTTCGCTACACCGAGCGGGCCGAGGCCGAGGTCGACGGCTGGGACATCGTCACCGTCGCCGACGACTGGCTGGCTGGGATCGCCGCTCGCCTCAGCGGCAAGACGGGTTTCGAAGACCATCACACGGCCGTGCGCACGCTCAAGCGCCTGGAGGAG
The DNA here is from genome assembly GCA_963702065.1 of uncultured Solirubrobacterales bacterium. Classification (GTDB taxonomy): domain Bacteria; phylum Actinomycetota; class Thermoleophilia; order Solirubrobacterales; family 70-9; genus VRUE01. Next base: position 1,318,833 of record OY969705.1, on the reverse strand, counting down.
AAACTGCCGGAGGGGGTCACTCTGGAGGGCGCCGCCGGGACCGTCGAGAAGCTGCGCCGGGTCAAGGACGAGGCCGAGCTGGCGGCGATCGCCGCCGCCGCCGAGCTCGCCGACGAGATCTGGCGCTGGTCGCTGGAGCGCGGCCTCGCCGGGCGCAGCGAGCTCGACGTCGCCCGCGCCGCCGAGGCGCGCATGCGCGAGCAGGGCGCCGAGCCCTCGTTCCCGACCATCGTCGCCGCCGGGCCCAACGGGGCTCTGCCGCACGCCGAGCCGGGCGAGCGCGAGATCGGGCGCGGCGAGCTGGTCGTCTTCGACATGGGGGCGAAGCTGGACGGCTACTGCTCCGACGGCACCCGCACCTTCGCCACCGGCGAGCCCGGAGAGGCCGCCCGGGCGGTCTACGAGACGGTGCGCGAGGCGCAGGAGGCGGCGCTGGGCGCGGTCAAAGCCGGCGTCAAGGCAGAGGAGGTCGACGGCGTCGCCCGCGAGCTGATCGCGGCCGCCGGGCACGGCGAGCGCTTCGGCCACGGGCTCGGCCACGGCGTCGGCATCGAGGTGCACGAGGAGCCGCGCGTCTCGCCGCGCTCGGAGGACGTGCTCGAGCCGGGCGAAGTGGTGACGATCGAGCCGGGGGTCTACCTGCCCGGCGAGTTGGGCGTGCGGATCGAGGACCTGGTCGTCGTCACCGCGGACGGGCTATCGCAATCTCAGCGGCCTGCCCAAGCAGATGCAGCTGGTCGAGTAGCCCCGGCAGGTCTCCTGCAATTCTCATTGCGCCGGCCGCGGCAGCCGATCAGCGCAAGGTGAACGCGACCGCGATGCCAATCCCGGAGTCGCTGGCGGCCGCCCGCAAGGACGCCCGCCGCGAGCGCCTGCTCGACATGGAGCAGCGCGTCCGCCGCTACCGCGCCGCCTGCTTCGCGATCCTCGCCCTGGCTCTCGCCTCCGCCGGGCCCGAGATCGGCTGGCTTTGGCTGGCGCCGCTGGCGGCGGGCTTTGCCGGCTTCGCCGATCGCCGACCGCTTCATGCAGGCCAGCGAGCGACCCTGGCTCTGGGTCGCAGCGGCGTGGGGGGCGCTGCCGTTGCTGCTGGGCGGTGCCGTGATCGCCAGCGGCGGCCCGACCAGCCCGGTGCTGATGTGGTTCGCGCTGCCCGCCGTCACCTTGGGAGCCCGCTTCGACCCCTGGGGCATGGTCGTCGGCACGATCTACCTCCTCGCCGTCTTCCTGGTCAGCACCGTCGCCGTCGACCCCGCCGGCGCCGCCGCGCACAGCCAGGCCCTGGTCGCCACCGTCGCCCTGGTCCTCAGCACCGTGATCCTCTCCGGCGCCCTGGTCGAGTCCGATCGCGCCCACCGGCGACGCTCGACCCTCGACCCGCTCACCGGCCTCTTCAACCGCAACGCGCTCGAGCAGCGCCTGGCCGAGCTCGACGGTGCCCCCTGTGACGGCAAGAAAGGCGGCCAGTCACACGCCCTGCTGCTCTGCGACCTCGATCACTTCAAGCGGGTCAACGACCAGCTCGGCCACGCGGCCGGCGACGCGGTCCTGCAGGACGTCGCCTACACGATGCGGTCGGTGCTGCGCGCCGGCGACTCGATCTACCGGATCGGCGGCGAGGAGATCCTCGTCGTCCTTCCCGGGGCCAGCGAGACGGACGCGGTGGCGATCGCCGAGCGCCTGCGCCAGGCGGTGCGCAAGCGACGCCCGGCCGGCGTGGGAGTGACGATCAGCATCGGCGCCGCGGTGACCAAGCCCGACACGGTCAACACCGATGACCTCGTCGCCCGTGCCGATGCCGCGCTCTACTCGGCGAAGGCCAACGGCCGCGATGCGGTCTTCGTAGCCAACTAACGACTTAGCGGCTGAGGTCGACGCTGTCGTCGAGGCGCTCGGCGAAGGCGGCGATCAGGGCGACGGTTGCCTCGACGTCGGCGAGGTCGACCATCTCGACCGGCGAGTGCATGTAGCGCAGGGGGATCGAGACCAGGCCGGTGGGAATGCCCGAGCGGGCGAACTGGACCCCGTCGGCATCGGTGCTGGTCGAGTTGCCGGTGGCGCCGACCGTGTGCTCGATCCCCGCCTCCTCGGCGGCCTCGACCAGCAGCTCGAAGACCTTGGGCGAGAGGGTCGCGCCGCGGTAGATCACCGGGCCCGAGCCGAGCGTGTGGCTGCCGAGCTCCTTCTCGTCGATGCCGGGGGCGTCGGTGGCGTGGGTGACGTCGACGACGATCGCCAGGTCCGGCTGCGACGGCGAAGGCGGAGGTGCGGGCGCCGAAGAGCCCGATCTCCTCCTGCACCGCGGCGATTGCCGCGAAGCTTGACTTTGAGCGAGTCGCTCTCGTGGCAGCGCCGCAGCGCCTCGAGCGCGACGTAGGCGCCGAGGCGGTTGTCCATCGAGCGCGAGACCAGGCGATCGCCGACCAGGCCGCAGCGGCTCGCTGGCGATCACGACCGGGTCGCCGACCCGCACCAGCTCGCTCGGCCTCTTCGCGATCTACGGCGCCGACGTCGATGTGCAGCGACTTCATCTCGACGACCTTCTTGCGCGGTCGGCATCGAGCAGGTGAAGGGGCTTGCGGCCGACCACGCCGAGCACCGGTCCGTTGGGGCCCTGCGACCTCGACTCGCTGGCCGACCAGGATCTGCGGGTCCCAACCTCCGATCGGGGCGAACCAGAGGAAGCCCTTCTCGTCGATATGGCGAATCACCAAGCCGATCTCGTCGATGTGTCCGACGACAGAGAGCAGCGGTGCGGCGTCGCCGATGCGGGCGACCGAGGAGCCGATCCCGTCGGCGGAGAGGGAGGCGAAGGAGGCCGCCTCGCGCCAGACCGCCGCCGCCTGCGCCTCGTAGCCGGAGGGGCCCGGAGCGCGCAGGAGCTTGTCGAGTAGTCCAGGGGTTTCGCTCATCTCAAGGGCGGCAGTATGTCGATTCGAACAAGCCTCCGCAGTGTGGCGATTCCAATAGCGTTACGCGCGTGACCTCCGAGCCGATCACTGCACTGATCACCGGCGCCTCGAGCGGGATTGGCGAGGCGACCGCTCGGCGGCTTGCCCGTGAGCCCGGCGCCGAGCTGATCCTCGTCGCCCGCCGCGAGGACCGCCTGCGGGCGCTCGCCGAGTCGCTGCCCTGCAAGGTCGAGCTACGTCGCCGCCGACCTGACCGATGACGATGCGCCCGAGCGAGTCCGCGCCCACGTCGCCGAGCGCGGCGACCGCCTGACCCTGCTGGTCAACAACGCCGGTGGCTCCTGGCGCGGCGGCTTCGCCGAGGGCGGCTACGCCAACGTCCATCGCCATATGCAGCTCAACTTCGACGCCGTGGTCCGTCTCACCGAGGCGCTGCTGCCGACTCTGCGCGCTTCGGCGCCAAGCGCGATCGTCAACGTCGCCAGCACTGCGGGACGCGTGGCCCGCGCCCGCACCGGCTCCTACTCGGCCAGTAAGTTCGCCCTGATCGGCTGGACCGACGCGCTCTACGCGGAGGAGCGACCGCACGGAGTTCACGTCGGCCTGGTCCTGCCCGGCTTCATCGCCACCGAGGGCTTCCCGGCGACGGAGCTGCGCGAGAGAGCGCTGACCCGCTGGGTCGTCTCGAAGCCGGAGAAGGTCGCCGAGGCGATCTTCGAGGCCGGACCCGGGCGGCAAGGCCGAGCGCTACGTGCCGCGCCCCTACGCGCTCGCCGCCGTGGCGCGGATCCTCGATGCCAGGCTTGATCCGCCGGGTTCTCTCCGGCGGGGCGGCCGGCGCACTCACCACCAGCACGGCCGCCGAAAGCGAGTAGCCCGGCCTCGGCCTTGGGGCCGTCCCCCGATGCCGCGTTACGTCCTCGGCGGCTCAGGTGAAGCGCGAGGGGGTCAGGTGGCAGTAGTGGAATCCGAAGACGAAGCTGAAGTTGTTGGCCGCGTTGCTGGCCCGTTCGACCCGGATCTGTTCGTGGGCGGCCTTGATTTCTTCGTTTGCCTTCAGGGCGACGCCAAGCGCGCGCAGCTTCGCCTGCACGACTCCCAGCTGCGTGAACCACTTGAGCAACCGCGCGTCGTCGGCGACGGGGCGCGGCACAGCGCTGAGTTTTTCCACCGTCTTGCCGAAGACGGCCGAGGCGTGGATGAACTGCGCGCCGGCCTCCTTCAGCTTGGCCGGGACGCGGCTCTTCGCCTTCGTTTTGACGTTCTTGAGAATGCGTTTGTTGGCTTCGGTGTTCGCCTGGCAGATCGGCTCGACCTGTTCGACGTACTGGGCGCGGGTCGGCCCTTCTTCTGCCGCGGCGACTGCCGCAGGCATCAACGCCATCGCGGCGACGGATATGGCAGCTGTGAGGACCCCCTTCATTCCCTGCCCGCCACGTTAGACGATCGGCCCCCCGGCACAATGTTGAGCTCCGGAGAAATCGCACCCGGCGCTCGCTTCTCTAGGATTCGCCGCCGTGATCAGCACCAACGAATTTCGCAATGGCTCGCATATCGAGATCGACGGGAAGATCTTCCGGATCATCGAGTTCCAGCACGTCAAGCCCGGCAAGGGCGGGGCGTTCGTGCGCACCAAGCTGCGCCGGATCGAGGACGGCTCGGTTCAGGACAAGACCTTCCGCGCCGGCGAGAAGTTCCGGCCGGTGCGCACCGAGTCGCGCAAGATGCAGTACCTCTACGACTCCGGCGAGGCAGCGGTCTTCATGGACACGCGCGACTACGAGCAGATCGAGATCCCGCGTGAGCTGGCCGGCGAGGCGATGCAGTGGCTGCTGCCCAACGCCGAGGTCGACGTGCTCTTCGTCGACGAGCGGGCCAGCGACGTGCAGGTCGCCAGTGCGATCGAGATGAAGGTGACGCAGACCGAGCCCGGGGTGAAGGGCGACACCGCCTCCGGCGGCGGCAGCAAGGCGGCGACCCTCGAGTCCGGCGTCATCGTGCAGGTGCCGCTCTTCATCGAGGAGGGCGAGACGATCCGCGTCGACACCCGCAGCGGCGAGTACGTCTCCCGCGCCTGAGGCCTGGGCTGCGGCGAATTGCCGCGAGGGGTGGCGAGCTGTGCCCAGATGTGGTACTTCTTGGAGGGTTTCAGGGTACGCAGGGATACCGGCGGCGGCGCTGACCCCTTCTCAAAAGCTTTATCGGTAGTAGCTGTTTCCAGTCCATCGAGCAAATAGACAGGAGATATCAGTCATGCAAAAGCAGAAGCGCTCGGCGCTCCTTGCGAAAACACGGGTCGCCTTGGGGGGGCTGCTTGCGGCGCTGATGCTGTGCGCCGTATTTGCCGCCAGCGCCGGGGCCGCTCCGGCTTGGAAGTTCAACGGCAAAGCCCTGGAAGGCACGGAGACGATCCTCGGGGGGGCTGAAAAAAGCGGCCTCACCGCGTGGGGGTTCACAACCACCTGCGACAACTTCCTCTACGAAGTGGAAATCTGGAACAGCGGGGGGACGGGCAAAGGGAATGTCACCGACCTGCCCCTGTTCAACTGCTACACCAGCTCGTTCTGCACGGTGGAAGCGATCGAAGCCGAATCGTTCCCCTGGCCCGCCGAACTGGTCACGGTCGGCGCCAACAACTACATGAAGGTCAAAGGGGTGGACGTCTGGATCCTCTACGGCGGCTGGTTCTGCCCGCTGTGGGGCGTCTGGGCACACGTCACCGGATCTGCCGGCGGCCTGCTCAACAACACGACCGAAAGCGCCACGTTCAGCCCGTCTAGCTTCACTGCGACTGGCTCCAAACTGGAAGCGCTCGGCTCAGGGGTCGAATGGAACGGCTACTTCCCGGCCGAAGCATTCGAAACGCACAGGGGGGAATCGATAACCGCCTCATGACGAAGCCCGCGGCAACGGCGAGCGCCAGGATCTCCCTGGCGCTCGCTGTTGCGGCGCTTGCGGGCACCATTTGCGGGGGGTTTTTCCGGCCCGGTTGCATGACTCGAATCGTCCGGCCGCTCAAAGCGAGAGAATGGCTGGATGCGCAGATCAGACCAGCGCCGCGACGCCGTCTTCGCCTGCTACCAGCGCGACGTCACCGGCCGTCCGCTCGAGGAGCTGGTCGCCGAGTCGCGCCCCTTCACGCGTGAGCTGGCGGCCGGGGTCGAGGCGCATCGCGACGAGCTCGACGTGGCGATCGCCAGCCACGCCAAGGGCTGGGAGCTGGAGCGGATCGCGCCGCTGGAGCGCAACGTGATGCGGGTCGCCCTCTACGAGATCGAGCACAGCGACGACGTGCCGACCGAGGTCGCGATCGACGAGGCGGTTGAGATCGCCAAGGAGTACTGCGGCGCCGACGCACCGGGCTTCGTCAACGGTGTCCTCGGCGCGATCGCCCGCGAGCGCGAGGGCGTGCGGTGAACCGGCTGCGTGAGATCTCCGAGCGGCTGGGCGCGATCGCCCGCGAGCTCGAGGGCGAGGAGGCCGACGACGCCCGCGCCGCGGCGCTCGCCCAGGAGGCCGCCGAGCTCTCGGCCGAGGCGGTCGAGGAGGCCAACCGCCGCATCCGCGAGGGCGAGGCCGCCTCGCAGTGACGGTTGTGAGCTACCCCGAGGAGCTGCGCGAGCTCGTCGATGCCGAGCTGGAGCGGCTGCGCTTTCCGGCGCCTGAGCCGACCGCCGGCCTGCAGGAGGCGATGCGCTACTCGCTGCTCGCCGGCGGCAAGCGGGTGCGACCGGTGCTCGCCCTGGCGACCGCCCGCGCCCTCGGCGCCGAGCCCGAGCGCTTCCTGCCGGTCGCCTGCGCGATCGAGCTGATCCATACCTACTCGCTGATCCACGACGACCTGCCGGCGATGGACGACGATCGAGCTGCGCCGCGGCCAGCCCACGTCCCACGTCAAGTACGGCGAGGACGTGGCGATCCTCGCCGGCGACGGTCTCTTCGCCGAGGCGGTGCGCCTCGCCTGCGAGCAGCCGGGCGAGCCGGCCCGCGTGCTGGCGGCGCTGCGCGAGCTGAGCGCGGCGACCGGCGTCGACGGCATGGTCGGCGGCCAGTACGTCGACGTCGCGGTCTCCGAGCGCGACGCCGAGGGGCTGCGCTCCCTGCACACGCTGAAGACCGGCCGCCTGATCGCCGCCAGCGTCGGCGTCGTGCTGACCCTCGAAGGACTGGCCGAACCTGAGACAATCCCCTTTCGCCGATTCGCCAGCGAGCTGGGCGTGCTCTTCCAGATCGTCGACGACATCCTCGACGTGACCGGAAGTGCCGAGCGCCTCGGCAAGCCCCATGGAAGCGACGAGCGACATGGAAAACTCACCTACGTCAGCCTCTTTGGCCTCGAGCGGGCGCGTGAGCTCGCGGCCGAGTCGCACGCCAAGGCGACCGCGGCGCTGGCCGAGGCCGATGGCGAGACCGACGACCTGAGGCGCGTGGCCGACTACATCTTCACCAGGGACGAATGAGCGAGAACGGAAACGGAGCGGCGGGGCAGGAGGGCGGGACGCCCCTGCTCGACGGCATCCACGCCCCCGCCGACCTGCACGATCTCAACGACGAGCAGCTGCAGCAGGTGGCGCAGGAGATGCGCACCTACATCATCGACACGATCGGCGAGATCGGCGGGCACTTCGGCGCCAACCTCGGCACCTGCGAGCTGGCGGTGGCGCTGCACAGCCTGCTCGACTCGCCGCGCGACAAGGTGCTCTGGGACGTCGGCCACCAGGCCTACCCGCACAAGATCCTCACCGGCCGCCGCGAGGGCCTGCCGACGATTCGCCAGTACGACGGCCTCGCGCCGTTCTGCTCGGTCTTCGAGTCCGAGCACGACATCATGGGCGCCGGCCACGCCTCGACCTCGATCGGCTACGGGGTCGGGCTGAAGGAGGCGATGCGCCACGGGATCGGCGAGGACGGCAGCGTCGCCGCCGTGATCGGCGACGGCGCGCTCACCGGCGGCGTCGCCTACGAGGCCCTGCACGCGGCCGGTGGCCTGCAGACGCCGATGGTGATCGTGCTCAACGACAACGGCATGTCGATCTCACCCAACGTCGGCGCGCTCTCGCGCTACTTCAACCGGGTGCGTCTCAACCCGCGCCTCTTCCACGCCCGCGAGGGGGTCGAGGACCGGCTGACCAAGCTGCCGCTCGGGCTCGGCAAGCGGATCGAACGGCTGGGCCCGGAGATCAAGTCGGCGATCAAGGCCTACTGGGCGCCCGGCCTCTTCTTCGAGGAGCTCGACCTCGCCTACATGGGCGTGATCGACGGCCACGACGTGCACGCCCTGCGCGAGGCCCTGCGCGAGGCCTTCGAGGCCGACCGCCCGGTGATCGTCCACATCCACACGGTCAAGGGCAAGGGCTTCTCCCCGGCCGAGGAGGGCGGCCTCGAGGGGATGGAGAAATGGCACGCCGCCAAGCCGAAATCGATCGTCAACGGCGCTCCCGCTCCGAAGCCCGTGGCGGTGCAGGAGTCCGACTCGCCCGCGGCGATCGCGCCCGGAGCGGCTGGAGAAGCCGCCCGCTGCCGGCGCGCCGCCGCAGTACACGCAGGTCTTCGGCGACGCGATCGTCGCCGAGGCGCGCCGCGACAAGCGCGTGGTCGGGATCACGGCGGCGATGGCGGGGGGGACCGGCCTGCAGAAGCTCGCCGACGAGGTGCCCGAGCAGTACTACGACGTCGGCATCGCCGAGCAGAACGCGGTGCTGATGGCCTCCGGCCTGGCGATCCAGGGGGCGAAGCCGGTCTGCGCGATCTACTCGACCTTCCTCCAGCGCGCCTACGACCAGATCATCCACGACGTCTGCCTGCAGGAGCTCGACGTCACCTTCGCGATGGACCGGGCCGGCCTGGTCGGCGACGACGGGCCGACCCACCACGGCGCCTTCGACGTCTCCTACTTCCGCCCGATTCCCAACGTGGTCGTGATGGCGCCGCGCGACGAGGCGATGCTGGTCCACATGCTGCGCACCGCGATCGCCCACGACGGCCCGGCGGCGCTGCGCTATCCGCGCGGCGCGGCCGAGGGGGTCGACGCTGCCGGCCGAGCCGGTGGAGCTGCCGATCGGCACCGGCGAGCTGCTGGCGAGCGGTGAGCGGGTGGCGCTGCTCGGCTACGGCTACGGCGTCTCGGTGGCGCTCGATGCGGCCAAGATCCTCGCCGACCACGACCTCACCGCGACCGTTGCCGACGCCCGCTTCGCCAAGCCGCTCGACAGCGAGCTGCTCGAGCGGCTCGCGCTCAGTCACGACCTGGTGGTGACGATCGAGGAGAACGTCCTGCCCGGTGGCTTCGGCTCGGCCGTGCTCGAGCACCTCGAGGACGCCTTCGCCGAGCGGTCGGGCGAGCGGGCCCGCGTCCTGCGGATCGGCCTCCCCGACCGCTACGTCACCCACGGCAAGCCGGCGCTGCTGCACGAGGAGGTCGGCCTCACCGGCGACGCGGTCGCCGAGCGGGTCCTCGCCACCCTGCGCGCCGGCGAGCCCGCCCTGAGCTGATTCACCGCCCTACCGGGTCAGGGATTTGCCCCAAAAATTAGGGCTTGCGTCAAATCGCTCAATCGGTTAGCCTGCCGTCGTCTCTTCTGGGGTTACTTGAGGGAGGAGAGACGTCTCTATGTATGTGGGTCCGCAGGTAGGGAGCCTCGTGGATCTACAACGTTGACCGCGCCGGTGCCAAGGGCACCGCGCCGCGGTGCCCTTTATGAACGAGAAATGGGGTGGTAATATTTGGAAAACAGCGGGTTCCAAAAACCCGTTCCCCACGGCAGTTAACGCGGTAGAAAGGAAGCCATAGACCGACGCGAGCCGCAGCCTCGGCAGCCTTCCGAATCGGAGTCCGATCAGGCCTCCTCAAACGCCGATCAGGCCTCCTCAAACGCCGATCAGGCCTCCTCAAACGCCGATCAGGCCTCCTCAAACGCCGATCAGGCCTCCTCAAACGCCAATCAGAGGGCCGCGGATCGCGAGCAGACCGCGGCGGATCGCGAGCTCGCCGCCCTTTCGTCCCCAACCGCGGGCCAGCTGCGTGCTCACGAACAGGCGACGGCGGCTCGACTGGACGCCACGATGGCCCGGGTGGCGAGTACTGCGCTCCGCTCCCAATCCGCGGCTGGGCGCGACGGGCAAGGACAGGACCGCGATGGATCGGCACGCCAGCGAGACCAGGCCGCCGCCCGCCGAGACGAGGCGGATGAGGCTGCGAGAGATGCCGAGCCGGCCGGCGAGCCCAGCGAGGAGACCCCTGCCGCTGCCGCGATCAGGCTCAGCGCTGCTGTTGCTCGTGACCGAGCCGGAGTTGCTCGTGACCGAGCGGGGGTCGCCCGTGACCGAGCCGGAGTCGACCGTGAGTTCGCGGCGCGTGATCGCGAACTGAACGCCGCTGAGATCGAGCAGGTCCTGATCGATGAGCGGTCCGGTGCCTATGGGCGGCAGCTCGGCGAGGTCATCTTGAGCCACGAGATCGCGCGCACCCAGGGAGCCAGGGGCACGCTCGTGCTCGGCGTCATCAGGATCGAGGAGAGCGAAGGCTTTACCGGCGGCAGCCCGGCACACCCTGGACCGGATCGACACCTTTTCCTTGCCCTGCAGGCGCGACTCCGGCCATTCGACGCGATCGTTCGCTGGAGCGAGCAGGAGTTCCTCTGCACCCTTTTTGACGAGCCCGAAGTGGACGCTCGGCAGCGGCTCGAGCAGGCGTGTGCCGACCTCGCCAAACAACACCCCGGCGTCTTGACCGGCGTTGGAATGGCATCCCTGGGAAGCGAGGACACGTTGCAACGCCTGGTCGACCGTGCGCAGCGCGACTTCTGAGCGTTGACTCGACGCTATGACGTCTGCTCGGCCGGACCGCGGCTGAGCAGCCGCATCGTCAGGCCGGCGACCAGGTAGGCGATCGCCACCGCGAGCAGGATGAACTTGCAGGCGGCGAAGATCGTCGCCAGGAGGGGGAGGGCCGCGCCGGCGCCGCCGAGGGTCAGCAGCAGGCAGATGTTCTCGAGCGCGTCGAAGCCCGCGCATAGCGCGCCGAAGTAGACGACGACCCCGCCGATCGCGGCGAGCCGGAGCCAACCCCGGCTCCGGGCAAGGTCGCGAATCGCGAGGAGGGCGAAGGTGAGGAAGGACCCATAGGCGAGCAGGAAGGCGAAATCGATCCAAAGCTGCTCACGTGCCGCGTCCTGGCCGTCCTCACCCCATTCGGCGAGGATCTCATCGGCCCGGTCGGCCCCGCCGGTCAGCTCGAACGTCACCATCCCCGGCCCGTGCTCCTGCATCCGGTCCTCGGCCGGCGACATCGCCAGGAGAAGAACCACCACTGCGATCCCCGATGCGATCAATCCCCGCCGGCGCGTCATGCGGGAAATCTATTCGAGCATGTGGGCCTGTTGCTCTCTGTCACAAATTGCCACCCCGAGAGAGGAACGCCCTATGGATCTCTTTGAGCAGATGAATGACGAGGAGCTTCTGGCGGCGACCCCAAGGCAGCCAGAGGCCTTTGGCGCCTTCTATCGTCGCCACGAGAGGGGGATGCTCGTCTTCTTCTTGCGCCGTGTCTCGGCCCCTGAGATAGCTGCCGATCTGACGGCGGAGGTCTTTGTCGCAGCGCTTTCCTCATCGCGACGGTTCAAGCCTGGGAAGGCACCGGCGGTCGCGTGGCTCTACGCCATTGCCAACAACAAGCTTTCCTCCAGCCGCAGGCGCCGTCGGGTCGAGGAACGAGCTCGAAAGCATCTCCAGGCTGAACCGCTGGTCCTGACTGACGATGCCCTGGAGCGTGTTGAGGCTCTTGCGGACGCTGAGAGAAGTGCTGTGGTGATCGCGGAGCTGCTGGCGCAGCTTCCTCCTGACCAGCACGACGCGGTGCGATCGCACCTCCTCGAGGACCGCGCCTATGACGACATAGCAAGCGATTTGCAGTGCTCCCAAGCCGTCGTTCGGCAGCGTGTCTCCCGAGGGCTCAAGACCCTTCGAATCGGAATGGACAAGGAGTCATCATGAGCGCACCCAACCACCGTGGCGCACAGCAGTCAATCCTGCCGGAGCTTGAGTATCTGCTGATTCGAGCCGCGCGACGCCAGACCGCGCCGCGCTTCGGCCGGCGCAGATGGATCCTCGCTACGGCTGCGGTCGCTCTTGTCCTCGCCGCCGGCGCGGTGGCGGCAACAGGAGTGCTCCACATCGCGGACGGCGACACGTCGAAAGGCACCTTCAGCATCGAAAGTCGTCCCGTGCCCGCGACTGGTCCGGGCGAACCTTCGCGTGGATCTGTTTGTCTCCAGCTGAGCTACGACGAGCGTGGTACTTCCTACGGCTGTGGCGACAAGCCAACCGCCGCGCGGCCATTTGGACTGCTCGTCGCCGATTCCGTCGCTGAATCGCCAGGTGACGAATCTCGCGAGCGAGTGATCTACGGGCTGGTGGCGAGCGATATCGAGCGCATCAGCATCCTGGGCAAGCGACCTATCAGCACTGTCACAGAACTCAAGAAGGGCCTGCCGGGACGATTCTTCGTCGTCTTGGTGCCGCACCTTGGGCGAATAGAGGTTGTCGGCTATGACGCAGCCGGGCACGAGCGCGCGCGAATTGGGAGCCTCGCCCGGCCACCCCATCCACCGCTGTCGCACGCCGAAGCCGTAGCTCAAGGTGACCCGGCCGGCTTTGCTCCCACCTTTGCTCCGCCTTCGCGGTAATCGGCTGACCGTGACATGGCCGTACTCGGCGTCAGCCCAGGCTGCTCCGCAAGCCGAGCTTGGGCTGCATTCGGCTCCTAACGAGCCCCACAACAGAAAACGCCCCGGCGGGGAGCCGAGGCGAGTTCTGGGGTTACCGAACGCGATCCGGCTGAGTCCGTGCCTGACTGTGACACGAGTGTGGCACCGCGCCGGGGGTCAGGAGCCTTCCGGCAGCAATTCCAGCGCCTCGACGTGCTGGGGTCGCATCGTGCCGAAGTGGCGATGATCAAGCGTGGCGAGCTTCGACTCGTCCAGTCGTTCGACAGTCGCCATAACGCTTGCGTCCACGACTCCCACCTTCAGGTCGGCATAAGTGCTCTGAAGCTCTCGGCAGCGCTCCAAGTCGGCGCGCGTAGGGTGCTCGACGCTGTATGCGCCGTCGAGCACGTCTTGCAGAAAGTCGAGCCAGACCGCTGGGGCGAGTCGTTCGTGGCACCAGTAGTCAAGCTCGCCGAGAACAAGCACCGGGACCACCAGTTCCTCGCTTGAGCCCGCAATTAGAGTCGCGCATCGCTCGTGGTCGGGATCGGCGGCATCGAGCGCCGCCAAGAGCGCGCTCGTATCGAGGACCAGCGCCACCTACGCGGGTGGCCGGGCAATCGGCTCGGTCGCGGTCTTCGCTGCGCTCAAGCCATCAGTCGAGCGACCCAGTCCCAATCGAGGAGAAGCCGCTCGTGCAGTTGCATCGTGCTTCTCCTCGTGCTCGCGCCGGGAGACGAGGAAGTCGAGCACCGGCTCCACCTCGGAGTCCGGAAGCTCGTCAAGTAGGCGATGGACCTTCTCACGGGTCGTCATGCGTCAAAGGGTAGCGCTCGGTCCCCGAGCGGGCGACGACAGATAGGGGCTAGCAAACATCGTGGTCCGCTGGCCAGTCGTTGATCGCTTCGAAGTCGTTTCCACTGTCTTTGCGGACTATCTGGATGAGCGGCCGATCCCGGAATCGCTTTCGTATTCGGGTCGATGCCCCGTATTCCGCTTGCTAGAGCCCCACAACAGAAAACGCCCCGGCGGGGAGCCGAGGCGAGTTCTGGGGTTACTACAGGGAGGAGAGATATGTATCTCTATATATGTGGATCCGTGGGAGGTAGGTGGGCCCTTTGATGTGTCGCGGGCAGATCATCGTGGGAAGCGATGAGAGCCGTATGGGCGACGCTGAACCCAGCCAAAAAGTCTTTTGCTATCTGCCCCTTATCGGTTGTCCTCTGCGAATCCTTGAACAGCATACGAACGTATGTGCGGTATGTGTGTGAGTGCGATCACAGACTCCGCCTACGCCTGCCGAGCGCCTCGCTGACGGGCTGCTACCCGGCTTTCAGGCATGGAATCAGGCCAAGGCAAAGCGTGGTTAAAAACCTGTGCTCGAGCGCCGATCGGAGCCCAGGCGGCCGGGCCGGCGCTACCGTTGCGGCGATGAAGAAGGCGCGGATAGACGCGGTGCTGGCCGAGCGGGGCCTGTTTCCCTCGCGCACGGCGGCTGCCGGCGCGGTGCGGGCCGGCGTCGGTGCGGGTCGGTCGCGACGGCCCGGTCGCGCTGCGGCCCGAGCCAGCTGGTCGAGCCCGAGGCGGCGCTGATCGTCGACGAGGGGCCGCGCTTCGTCTCGCGCGGCGGGATCAAGCTCGAAAACGCCCTCGACGCGCTCGGGATCGACGTCTCCGGTCGCGACTGCCTCGACGTCGGCGCCTCCACCGGTGGCTTCAGCGACTGCATGCTGCAGCGCGGCGCCGCGCGGGTGGCCGCGGTCGACGTCGCCTACGGACAGCTCGACCTCAGCCTGCGCGAAGACCCGCGGGTGAGCGTGATCGAGCGGCTCAACGCCCGCGAGCTGGAGCCGACCGACCTGCCCTTCGTGCCCGAGCTGGCGACGATCGACGTCTCCTTCATCTCGCTGACCAAGATCCTGCCGGCCGTGGCCGGCTGCCTTGCGCCTGCGCGGCGAGGTCCTGGCGATGGTCAAGCCGCAGTTCGAGCTGGGCCGCGAGCGGGTCGGCAGGGGCGTCGTCCGCGACGCCGCCGACCGGCGCGAGGCGATCCTCGCGGTCGCCCGCGCGCGCGAGCGAGCTGGGGCTTCCGGTTCGCGGCTTTGCCTCCTCCGGGCTGCCCGGGCCGAAGGGCAACCGCGAGACCTTCGTCTGGTGTGGGGGCGAGGGCGACGAGCGTCGCCGACCTCGAGGCCGCGATCGCGCGGCGGTGGAGCCAGACGCGTGAAGACCGCGGCGCTGATCACCCACTCGCACCCGCCGGCCGCGACGGAAGCGGTCGCGGTGGCGACGGCAGTCGCGCGCGAGGCCGGCTGGCGCCTCGTTGCCACCGCGGCGGAGATCGAGAAGCACAGCCACGCCGCGGACGGGGTCGAGCAGGTCGACTCGCTGCCCGCCGATCCCGACCTCTGCCTCGTGCTCGGCGGCGACGGCTCGATCCTCTACGCGCTGCGCAGCTTCGCCGGCACCGAAGTGCCGGTCTTCGGCGTCAACTTCGGCACCGTCGGCTTCCTCGCCGCGGTCGAGCGCGACGAGGCGGCGGCAGGGCATCCGCCGGGCGCTTGGCCGGGGAGACCGAGACGATCGACCTGCCCGCGCTGGCGATCGAGATCGACGGCGAGCAGCGCTTCGCCCTCAACGACGTCAGCTTCAGCCGCCGGCCCGCGCGACCGCGTCGCCGAGCTGAGCTACCGGATCGCCGGCGAGGAGGTGGGCAACGTGCGCTGCGACGGCCTCGTCGCCGCCACCCCGGCCGGCTCGACCGGCTACAACCTCGCCAACCAGGGCCCGATCCTCGCCTGGGGCGTGAAGGGCTACGTGGTCAGCTACATCGCGCCGCACTCGCTCACCGCCCGCGCCCTGGTCGTCGCTCCCGGCGACGTGCTCACCGTCGGCAACGCCGCCGGTCGCGAGCCGGTCGACGTCGCGATCGACGGCGCCCAGGCCGCCACCCTCGCGCCCGGCGCCGCCCTCGACGTTCGCTTCGCCGACTCCGTCGCCTGCCTAGCCCAGCTGCCCGGCACGAGCTTCTACCACCGCATCCGCGAGAAGTTCGGCCACCTCGCCGTCTAAAGCCTCTGAGCCGAGGTCAGTCGGTTCTCTAGGGTTTCGCCGCATGGAGCGCAAGTGGTGGACCCTCCTCCTCGTCTCGATCGCGACGTTCATGCTGCTGCTCGACGTGACGGTCGTCAACGTCGCCCTGCCCGACATCCAGCGTGAACTCCACGCCAGCCTCTCCAGCCTGCAGTGGGTCGTCGATGCCTACTCGCTGATGCTGGCCGCCTTCCTGCTCACGGCCGGCTCGCTGGGCGACCGGCTGGGGCGCCGGCGGGTCTTCACGATCGGCTTCGGGATCTTCACCTTCGCCTCGTTCCTCTGCGGCATCGCCAACGACCCGACCCTGCTCAACCTGGCGCGCGGGCTGCAGGGCATCGGCGGGGCGGGGATGTTCGCCACCTCGCTGGCCCTGATCGGCCAGGAGTTCCACGGCAAGGACCGGGCGACGGCGTTCGGCGTCTGGGGGGCGACGGTGGGCGGCGCGGTCGCGGTCGGGCCGCTGGTCGGCGGGCTGGTCACCGAGAGCCTCGGCTGGGAGTGGATCTTCTTCCTCAACGTGCCGATCGGGATCACGGCGATGGTCCTGACCGAGCGCCAGATCGTCAACGTCTTCGCCAAAGACCCGGAACCGATCGACGTGCCCGGCCTCGTCACCTTCTCGCTGGCCCTGTTCCTGCTGATCTTCGGCCTGATCCGGGGCAATCCCGAGGGCTGGGGCAGTCCGCCTGATCCTCTCCTGCCTGATCGGCGCCGGCGGCTGCTGCTCGCGGCCTTCGTCGCGATCGAGCTGCGCACCAAGTACCCGATGCTCGACCTCTCGCTCTTCCGCAAGCCCGCCTTCAACGGCGTCTCGGCCGTCGCCTTCGGCCTCTCGGCGGGGATGTTCGCGATGTTCCTCTACCTGACCATCTACATGCAGGGGGTGCTCGACTTCTCGCCGCTCGAGGCGGGCCTGCGCTTCCTGCCGCTGACCGTGCTCGGCTTCATCGTCGCGCCGATCTCCGGCGCGCTCTCGAACAGGATCCCGATCCGCGTCCTGCTCGGCGTCGGCCTCGCCACGGTCGGCGTCGGCCTGCTGCTGATGCACGGGGTCTCGCCCGAGCTCGGGCTGGACGACGCTGCTCGTCGGCTTCCTCGTCGCCGGCATCGGCATCGGCATCACCAACCCCGGCATCGGCCAGGCGGCGATCGCCGTCGTCCCGGTCGAGAAGTCCGGCATGGGGTCGGGGATCAACACCACCTTCCGCCAGGTCGGGATCGCGACCGGCGTCGCCGGGCTCGGCGCGGTCTTCCAGTCGAGCGTCGACTCGAAGCTCTCCGAATTGCTGCCGCACGCGCCGAGTGGCCTCGGCGAAATCGTCGCCTCGGGCGGCTCGCGCGCCGCCGGCGCGGTGACTCCGGCCCGGATCCGCCCCGAGGTCGTCCACGCCTCCGACGTCGCCTTCGTCAGCGGCTTCAACGAGATCATCCTGATCGCCGCGATCCTCTCCTTCGTCGGCGCGGCGCTGGGCTTCGTCCTCGTCCGGTCCAGGGACTTCGTCCAGCACGCCGCACCTGGAGGTCGCTGGCTGAGGCTAGGCGCAGCGAGCCTGTCACGGATCTGAGCCGCCCCTCGCGGCGCTAGCGCCTCGGGGCGGTCCCCCAGACGCGCGACCGCACGCGAGGAGCCGCTTGGGACAGGACCCGCCGCGCCCGGTGCTAGATACAGAGGCATGCTGCGTGAGCTGCGAATCGAGAACCTGCTGCTGATCGAGAGGGCGGAACTGCGGCTCGGCGAGGGGCTCAACGCGATCACCGGGGAGACCGGAGCGGGGAAGACCGTGCTGGCGCACTCGCTTGACCTGCTGATGGGTGGCAAGGCGCGGCCGCAGATCGTGCGGCCCGGGGCGGAGGAGGCCTGGGTCGAGGGGGTCTTCGACCTGCCCGGAGGGCTTGCTCGAGGAGCCCGAGATGGCGGAGATCGCCGAGCGGCTGCCCGAGGGGGCCGATGAGGTCGTGCTCGGTCGACGGGTCTCGGCGCAGGCGGCCGGACCAGTGCCTTTGTTGCCGGGCGCGCCGCTTCGGCGTCCGATTTGAAACTGCTGGGCGGGCGGCTGCTCGCCTTCTACGGCCAGCACGAGCACCGCAAGCTGACGATCTCCTCGGCGCAGATGGAGGTGCTCGACGGCTTCGCCGGCGCCGGATCAGCTGGAGCTGCGCGAGCGCTACCGCGAGGCGCATCGCGAGTGCCTGCGGCTCGCGGCCGAGCTGGCCGAGCTGCGCGAGCGCGACGGCTCGCGCGAGCGCGATCTCGACCTCTACCGCTACGAGCTCTCCGAGATCGAGGAGGTCGCGCCCGACCCTGCCGAGGAGGCGCGAGCTGGGCGGCGAGCGCGAGCGCCTGCGCCACGCCGAGGGCCTGCGCGAGGCGGCGGCGGGCGCTCACGCGGCTGCGCTCGGCGCCGAGGAGGACGGCGGCGCGGCCGCCGCGCTGGCCCAGGCCGAGGCGCTGCTGCAGGGCGTCGGCGGCGTCGACGCCGAGTCTCGACGCGCTCGCGGCGCGGCTCGGCGCCCTGGCGATCGAGCTCGGCGACGTCGCCGGCGAGCTGCGCGACTACCTCGACGGCCTCGAGGCCGATCCGGGCCGCCTCGCCGCGGTCGAGGAACGGCTCGACGCGCTCGACCGGCTGCAGCGCAAGCACGGCGGCAGCGTCGAGTCGGTCCTCGCCCACGCCGAGCGCTGCCGGGCCGAGATCGCCCGCCTGGAGAGCGCCGAGGAGCGCGGGGCGGAGGCCGAGGCGGCGCTGGCCGAGGCGGAGGCGCGCCGCGCCAAGCTCGGCGCGCAAGCTCGGCAAGGCCCGCGCCAAGGCCGCCGCGCCGCTGCAGCGCGAGGTCGCCGCGGAGCTGGAGCGGCTGGCGATGCCGGGCGCCCGGCTCGAGGTGGTGCTGGAGCCGCACCCGGACGGGTTCGGCGCCAGCGGCATCGAGACGGTCGAGTTGCGCCTGGCGCCGAACCCGGGCCTCGAGCCGGCGCCGCTGCGCGACGCCGCCTCCGGGCGGCGAGCTCTCGCGGGTGATGCTGGCGCTGAGCAGTCTCGCCGGCGGCGGTCGGCGCCGGCACGCTGGTCTTCGACGAGATCGACGCCGGCGTCGGCGGCAAGACGGCCCGCGCCGTCGGCGAGCGGCTGCGCGCCCTCGGCGAGGATCGTCAGGTGCTCTGCATCACCCACCTGCCCCAGGTCGCCTCGCTGGCCGACACCCACTTCACCCTGGAGAAGGACGTCTCGCGGCGAGCGCGCCAGCGCCACCGTGCGCCGGCTCGACGGCGAGGGCGTGGTCGAGGAGATCCGCCGCATGCTCGGCGGCGAGCGACAGCGACGAGGCGGCGACGCGGCACGCCCGCGAGCTGCTCGCCGCCGCCTAGCGTTCCGCAAGCGCTTTCGACCGCTTGCGCGGGCGGATAACCTGCTCCGGTGGCAACCGCCAGTCGCCGTCGCTTTCCCGCCCTGCTCTCGCGCCGCAACGGGGCGTGCGCCGGTTGAGGCGATCGAGGGCACGGGTGCGGCTCGGCCGCCGCACCAAGCACCTGGTCAAACGCCTCGTTCCCGGCGACGTCGCCGTCATCGACCACGTCAACATCGACCGGATCGCCGCCGAGGAGCTGATCGCGACCGGCGTCCGGGTCGTGATCAACGCCTCGCCCTCCTCCAACGGCCGCTACCCCAACGCCGGGCCGCTGCTGCTGGCCCAGGCGGGGGTGCGGCTGATCGACGTCGAGGACGTCGACCCCTTCGAGCTGCTCGCCGACGGCAACCGGGTGACGGTCGCCGGCGGGGCCGTGCTGGGCGGCGGGCGCGAGCTGCTGCGCGGGCGCGTGCTCGGCGTCGAGGAGCTCGAGCGCCAGCGCGACGAGCAGCTCGAGCGGGTCGACGAGGCGCTGGCCGAGTTCGCCGAGAACACCGTCGCCCACGTGCGCCAGGAGACCGACCTGCTCACCGGCAGCGTCGAGTTCCCGCCGACGCGGGCCTCCTTCCGCGACCGCCACGTGCTGATCGTCGTCCGCGGCGACCGCCACCGCCGCGACCTCAAGGCCCTGCGCGCCTACATCCGCGACGTGCGCCCGCTGGTCGTCGCCGTCGACGGCGGCGCCGACGGGGTGCTCGAGGCCGGGATGAAGCCCGACGTGATCCTCGGCGACATGGACTCGGCCGGCGACGAGGCGCTGCGCTGCGGCGCCGAGCTGATCGTCCACGCCTACCCCGACGGCCGCGCGCCCGGCCGCCAGCGCCTGCTCGACCTGGGCCTCGACCACACGCTGCTGCCCGCCGCCGGCACCAGCGAGGACGTGGCGATGCTGATGGCCTACGAGAAGGGGGCGACGCTGATCGTCAGCGTCGGCGCCCACTTCAACCTGATCGAGTTCCTCGACCGCAAGCGCGGCGGCATGTCCTCGACCTTCCTCACCCGGCTGCGGATCGGCGAGAAGCTGGTCGACGCCAAGGGGGTGAGCCGGCTCTACAACCCGAGCTCGCCCGTTCGGGCCGGTGGTCCTCTTCCTCGCCGCCTTCATGGTCCTGCTGGCGATCGTCGTGATCACCTCGCCGGCGCTCAACGACCTGGTCCAGCTGGTCTGGCTGAAGATCAAGATCTGGCTCGGCCTGTAGCGCCGCGGCGCCCAGCATCTAGCCTTCCGGCCGCCGATGGGTTACAGCGCTCGATACCACGCGGTCTCGCTGATCGCCGTCTTCCTCGCCCTCGCGATCGGGATCCTGATCGGCGCCGAGTTCGGCGGCGACGCGCTGACCAACACCCGCAAGAACCTCGAGCAGAGCCTCACCGGCAACCTGCAGGACGCGCGCGAACGGGCCGACGAACTGAACGGCAAACTGGCCCGCTCCGACGAATTCGCCAGCCGCGTCTACCCGGCGCTGGTGCGGGACCGGCTCGGCGGGCAGGCGGATCGGCGTGGTCGCGCTCGGCGACCTGCCGGGCGACACGATCACCGCGATCGAGGAAGCGCTCGGCCCGACCGGGGCGCGCCTGGTCGGCATCGGCGTGGTGCGCGAGCCGGTCGACCTCAGCGGCCTCGGCGGCGAGCTCGCGAAAACCCGCTTCGCCAACATCCGCCGCAACGAAGAAACGCTGGCGGAATTCGGCACCGGGCGTCGGCCGCCAGCTGGTCCGCGGCGGCACCCTGCTCGACCGCGTGCGCAGCCACCTCTTCTCGCGCGCCAGCGGCAACTTCGGCGCGCTCGACGGGGTCATCGTCGTCCGCCAGACGCCGGAAGAGATGGGCGCGGTGCAGCGCGCCAAGGCCTCGACGCTCGAATCGGCGCTGATGGCGGGCATAACCGGGACGCGCACGCCGGCGGTCGGGGTCGAGACCTCGACCGCCGAACCGTCCTCGGTCTCCTTCTTCGCCGGCAACGACCTCTCCAGCGTCGATGACGTCGAGACCACCGCGGGCACGGGTGGCGACGGTCTTCGCCCTGCTCGGCGCCGAGGGCAGCTTCGGCGTCAAGGGCTCGGCCGACCGCCTGCTGCCCGACCTGCTGCCGCCGGCCGAATCGCCCTGACGTGACCTGGCTCGGCTTCCCGGTCGCGATCGCCGTCGCCCTGCTGGTCGTGCCGGCGGGGGTGCGCGGGCTGCTCGACGCCGGCCTGGTGCGGACCAACTACCGCGGCGCCAGCCTCGCCTTCCCGCTCGGCGCGGTGCTGGCGACGGCGGCCCTGGTCGCGCTGGCGCCGCTGGCCTTCCTCAACGATCGCGCCGACCTCGACCTGCTCAGCCCCGACCTGCGCCAGTGGATGCCCTACCTGCTCGGGGTCGCCTTCCTCGGCTTCCTCGACGACTCGCTGGGGCGGGGCGAGGCGGCGGGCGCGCCGCGCGGCTGGCGCGGGCACGCGCGGGCGCTGCGCGCCGGCAGCCTCTCGACCGGCGCGGTCAAGGCGCTGGGGGCGCTGGCGCTCGCCGCCTACGTCGTCTCCGGCCGCGGGCTCGAATCGTGGCGCTACCTCGCCGACGTGGCGCTGCTGATCCTCGCCACCAACCTCTTCAACCTGCTCGACCTGCGGCCGGGGCGGGCGGAGAAGGGGCTGGCGCTGCTCGGCGCCGGGCTCTGCCTCGGCGCCTGGACCTTCGCGCCGCTGGAGCTGCTCGGCATCTTCGCCGGCCCGGCCCTGGTCGGCGCCGCCTTCACCCTGCGCGAGCGGGCGATGCTGGGCGACACCGGCTCCAACCTGCTCGGCGCCGTCGGCGGGGTCTGGCTGCTGACCACGTTGGGCCCCGACGCGCGCCTGATCGCCCTCGCCGTGGTCGCCGGACTGACCATTTACGGAGAGTTGCGTTCGATCTCGGCGACGATCGAATCGGTTCCGCCACTGCGATGGCTAGACTCGCTCGGCAGAGCATGAGCAGACCTTCCCAAGGAGATACCCGCTTCATCTTCGTCACCGGCGGCGTGGTCTCGGCTCTCGGCAAGGGGATCGCCGCGGCCTCGATCGGCCGCCTGCTCCGCTCCCGCGGCTACCGGGTCCAGCTGCAGAAGTTCGATCCCTACATCAACGTCGACCCGGGGACGATGAGCCCGTTCCAGCACGGCGAGGTCTTCGTCACCGAGGACGGCGCCGAGACCGACCTCGACCTCGGTCACTACGAGCGCTTCACCGACGAGAACACCTCGCGCGCCTCCAACGTCACCGCCGGCGCCGTCTACAACTCGGTGATCAACCGCGAGCGCCGCGGCGACTACCTCGGCGCCACGGTGCAGGTGATCCCCCACATCACCAACGAGATCAAGAACCGGATCCGGATCGTCGCCGAGTCGCAGTCGGTCGACTTCGTGATCACCGAGATCGGCGGCACGGTCGGCGACATCGAGTCGCTGCCCTTCCTCGAGTCGATCCGCCAGCTCTACACCGACCTCGGGCCGAAGCGCTCGATGTTCGTCCACCTGACCCTGGTGCCTTACGTCGGCCACGCCGGCGAGCTGAAGACGAAGCCGACCCAGCACTCGGTCAACGAGCTGCGCCGGATCGGGATCCAGCCGCACGCCCTGGTCTGCCGCTCCGAGGGCCGCCTCGATCGCGAGATCCGCGAGAAGATCGCCCTCTTCGCCAGCCTTCCCGTCGACGCGGTGATCTCGGCCAACGACGTCGACAACATCTACAAGGTGCCGCTGGTCTTCCGCGCCGAGGGCGTCGACGACCTGGTGCTCGATCACTTCGAGATGGAGGCGCCCTCGCTCCGACCTCTCCGAATGGGAGGCGATGGTCAAACGCGCCGACGAGGCCGAGGGCAAGGTGCGGATCGCCCTGGTCGGCAAGTACGTGCAGCTCGCCGACGCCTACAAGTCGGTGATCGAGGCGCTCGAGCACGGCGGCATCCACCACGGCGTCAACGTCGAGGTCGAGCTGGTCGACTCCGAGAACTTCGACCCGGAGCGGCTCGAGGGCGTCGACGGCATCCTCATCCCCGGCGGCTTCGGCGAGCGCGGCATCGAGGGCAAGGTCGCGGCGGCGCGGATCGCCCGCGAGCGCTCGATCCCCTACCTGGGGATCTGCCTCGGCATGCAGATCGCCGTGGTCGAGTTCGCCCGCACGGTGGCCGGCATGGACGGCGCCAACTCGGCCGAGTTCGACCCCGAGACGCCGTTCCCGGTGGTCGACCTGCTGCCCGAGCAGAAGGAGGTCTCCGAGATGGGCGGCACGATGCGGCTCGGCGCCGACCCGGTGAAGCTGCACGAGGGCACGAGGGCGCGCGAGATCTTCGGCGAGGCGGTCATCTACAAGCGCCACCGCCACCGCTACGAGGTCAACAACCAGCTGCGGCGCCGGCTCGAGGACGAGGGCCTGGTCTGCGGCGGCACCTCGCCCGACGAGCGCCTGGTCGAGATGGTCGAGCTGCCCGATCACCCCTTCTTCGTCGCCTCGCAGTTCCACCCCGAGTTCAACTCGCGGCCCAACCGGCCCGAGCCGCTCTTCCGCGAGTTCGTCGGCGCCGCGGCGCACCATGCCGGCGAGCAGCCCGGCCGAAGGTGCCGAGCTCTCCGAGGCCGAAGCGCAGGGCAGCGAAGCAAGCGTCCGCCAGTCGCACTGACGCGGCCGTAGCTCCCGGTTAGCCTGTCTCGCCGTGGAGAGACTGCACGAGACGTTCGTTCGGCTGTGCGAGATCCGCAGCCCCACGGGTGAGGAGCGCGAGGTGGCCGACACGATCGCCGCCGAGCTGCGGGCGCTCGGGCTCGAGGTGAGCGAGGACGATGCCGCCGGGCCGGCGGAAGCCGGGGCCGGGCAACCTGCTCGCCCGCCTGCCGGGACAGAGCGACGAGTGGGTGATGTTCTGCGCCCACATCGACACCGTCCCGCACAAGGGCCAGATCGAGGTGGTCGAATCCGACGGCGTCTTCCGCAGTGCCGGCGAGACGATCCTCGGCGCCGACAACAAGGCCGCGGTGGCGGTCTTCATGGAGCTGGTCGCGCGGCACGCGGCGCGACGCCGCCGCCGGTCGGGATCGAGCTGGTGCTGACCGTCGCCGAGGAGCAGGGGCTGCGCGGGGCCAAGGCCTTCGACGCCGAGCCTGCTGCGCTCGCGAGTGCGGCTTCGTCCTCGACCACGCCAGCGCGGTCGGCGAGGTGATCGTCACCTCGCCGACCCAGCAGAGCGTGCTGGCGGACTTCACCGGGGTCGAGGCCCATGCCGGCATCCGGCCCGAGGACGGCAACAACGCGATCGCCGCCGCCTCGGCGGCGATCGCGCGCATGGAGCTGGGCCGGCTCGACGAGGAGACGACCGCCAACGTCGGCGTGATCCGCGGCGGCACCTCGGGCAACGTCGTCCCCGGCCACTGCGAGATCGTCGCCGAGGCGCGCAGCCTCGACGCGAACCGGGCGGCCGAGGTCGCCGGTGCGCTCAGCGACGCCTGCGCCTGGGGCGCCAGCGAGCACGGCTGCGACGCCGACGTGCGGATCGAAGAGCTCTTCCGCGGCTACAGGATCCCGCCCTCCTCGCCGGCCCTGGCCCTCGCCGAGGCGGGCCTGCGCCGGGCCGGCTTCGAGCCCGAGCGCACCGCGACCGGCGGCGGCAGCGACGCCAACGCGCTGATCGTCGACGGCTTCGACTGCGTCCTGCTCGCCAACGGCACCGAGGCGAACCACACACCCGACGAGGCGGTCAGCGCTCGCAACCTCGACGCGATGCTCGAGGTCTGCGAGGGGATCGTCGCCGAGGCCGCCGCGGCCGCCGAGGCCCGGAGTGAGCGGCCGGCTGAAGCTGCGCCGCGGCGTCGTCGTCGCCGAGGAGCCGCTGACGGTCGAGATCGACGGCGAGCGGCGCCCGGCCTGGGCCGACGCAGCGCTGCTCGGCGAGATGCGCGAGGGCGACGAGGTCGTCGTCAACGTCGCGGCGCTCGACCTCGGGCTCGGCTCCGGCGGCTTCGACGTCGTCCACGTCAACCTCACCCGCGGCCTGGAGGGCGAGCGGCGCAGCGGGCGACGAGCACGTAATCAAGCTCAACTACACCTCGATCCAGCACCCGGTTGAGCCCGTCGAGCTTCCGGTGCGCCTTTCGCCGGATATGGCCGGAAAAGGCGCACCGAAGCGACGGATGCGCGATGCCGGTCTTGGTCTTGCCGCTGCACGGGCACCTGGCGCCGGCGGCCTGGGCCGTGGCGCAGGCATCGCCGGACGCTGAAGGTCGGCTACGTGCAGACCGGGGGAGGGGCGCTGCCGGGTTCGCTCAGCCGCGACGTCGCCGAGCTGCGCGAGCGCGGCCTGCTCTGCGGCCACATCACCGCCGCGCCGGCCTACGGCGGCGAGCACGAGGCGATCTCGGTCGCCGGCGCCCTCGACGCCGCCGCCAACGGGCTCGGCTGGGACGCGGTGATCGCCGGGCCCGGGCCCCGGGATCATCGGCTCCGACACGCGCCTCGGCCACGGCGGCATCGCCGCCCTCGACACCGCCCACGCCTCGCTGGCCCTCGGCCTGCCGACCCTGCTCTCGCCCCGCCTCTCCGCGCCGACCCGCGCGAGCGCCACCGGCCGGTCAGCCACCACACCCTGACGGTCCTGCGAGCTGCTCCTCGGCGCGGTGGAGATCCCGGTGCCGACCGACGAGCCGGTGCCGATCGCGATCCTCGCCACCGCCGCCGGCTGGCGCCACCACCTGCGCGAAGCGCCCGGTCGACCTCGCCGGCTACGCGGCGAGCCGGCCTGCCGGCGCGGACGATGGGCCGCAGCCTCGAGGAGGACCCGCTCTTCTTCGCCGCCGCCCTCGCCGCGGGCGCCGCCTTGCGCCGCAAGGGTTGAGGGAGCGGCGGGGAGAACACCCCCGCCATGCCAGTCGCCGCAGCGCCCCCTGTCCGCACCGAGTCCCGCTTCGAGGGGCTCGTCCTCGACTTCCTCTCCTACCTGGAGCTGGAGCGCGGCCTCTCGCGCAACACGCTCGACGCCTACCGCACCGACCTGCACCAGTACGGCGAGTACCTCGCGGCCCATCACATCGACGCGCTGACGGCCGGGCCCGGCCGACATCGGCGAGTTCCTGGCCGAGCTGGCGACCGGCGAGAACCGACCGGCCTGCTCCTCGGCGACCGTGCACCGCAAGGCCGCCTGCCTGCGCTCCTTCTACAAGCAGCTGCGCCGCGACGAGCTGATCGGCGACGACCCGACCGCGGCCCTGAGCGCGCCGCGCCGGGCCAAGAAGCTGCCCCAGGTGCTCAACTACGCCGAGGTGCAGAAGCTGCTGGCGGCGCCGAGCGGCGACGAGCCGACCGCGCTGCGCGACCGGGCGCTGCTCGAGGTGATGTACGCCTGCGGGCTGCGTGCCTCGGAGACGATCGGGCTCGAGCTGACCGACGTCGACCTGCACGAGGGCTTCCTGCGCGCCCGCGGCAAGGGCAGCAAGGAACGGCTGGTGCCGCTCGGTCGCAAGGCGATCGCGGCGATCTCCTCCTACCTGCGCGGCGGCCGGCCGAAGCTGATCGGCGAGCGCCACGAGGCGAGGCTCTTCGTCAACTTCCGCGGCGGCCCGCTGAGCCGCCAGGGCCTCTACAAGATCGTCCAGCGCAACGCCCGCGCCGCCGGCCTCGCCGGCCAGATGAGCCCGCACACCCTGCGCCACAGCTTCGCCACCCACCTGCTGGCCGGCGGCTGCGACCTGCGCGCCGTGCAGGAGATGCTCGGCCACGCCGACATCTCGACCACCCAGATGTACACCCACCTCTCCGGCGAACAGCTCAAGGACGTCTACTTCAAGAGCTCACCCGCGCGCCACCGCATAACTCCCGGCTGACTTCGCCTTTAGGTGTCGCTCATGCGACACCTAAAGGCGAAGTCACGTCGTGTAGAACTCGGCGGATGCCCGAGCTGCCCGAGGTCGAGACCGTCTGCCGCCAGCTCGAGCCGGAGCTGGAAGGGCGGCGGATCGACGCGGCTGGAGGTGCTCGACGCGCGCTGGTGTCGGCCGATGGCGCCGGAAGCGCTCGAAGCGGCCGTCGAGGGGGCGACGATCGAGGGGCTGGGCCGGCGCGGCAAGTACCTGCTGCTGGCGCTGGAGGGCGCGCGGACCCTGGTCATGCACCTGCGGATGACCGGCAACCTGGTCCTGGTCGAGGGTGAGAGCAAGCTCGATCCCTCCGAGGGGCGGCGGCTGTACGAGGCCGAGCGCTCCACCTCCGAACGGCACCTGCGGGCGCGCTTCACGCTCGACGACGGCCGCGAGGTCTGGTTCACCGACCCGCGCCGCTTCGGCGAGGCCTTCCTGATCGACGACGCGGACCTCGACGAGCGCTTCGCCAAGCTCGGCGTCGAGCCGCTCTCCGCCGACTTCACGCCCGAGGCGCTGGGGGAGATGGCGGCGAACCGCACGGCGCCGCTGAAGTCCTTCCTGCTCGACCAGTCCGGCGTCGCCGGCGTCGGCAACATCTACGCCGACGAGGCGCTCTTCCGCGCCCGCCTGCACCCGCTCTCG
Source organism: uncultured Solirubrobacterales bacterium (assembly GCA_963702065.1). Classification (GTDB taxonomy): domain Bacteria; phylum Actinomycetota; class Thermoleophilia; order Solirubrobacterales; family 70-9; genus VRUE01. Next base: position 1,291,215 of record OY969705.1, on the reverse strand, counting down.
CCCGCCGGCTCGATGAAGCCCGAGCACCTGGAGGCGCTGCGCGACGCCGTCGTCGCCGCGCTGGAAGCCGGGATCGACGGCGGTGGCGCCTCGATCGACGACTACCGCGACGGTCGCGGCGAGAAGGGCACGATGCAGGACGAGTTCCTCGTCCACACCCGCGAGGGCGAGCCCTGCCCGCGCTGCGACGGCACGATCGTCCGCATCGTCGTCTCCGGCCGCTCGACCTACTACTGCCCGAGCTGCCAGGTGCGCCTGCGCAAGCGTCCGCGGCGTCGCCGCGTCAAGCGCGCCTAGGCTCGCCGCCGTCCGGCCCGTCGTTCACCGTAAATCGGCTATGGCCGGAAAGACGCTGAAGACCGAGGCGGTGGTGCTGCGCAGCATCCGCTACGGCGAGGCCGACCGCATCCTCCACCTCTACTCGAAGACGCAGGGGCCGGATCGGCGCGATCGCCAAGGGGGCGCGGAAACCGAAGTCGCGCTTCGGCGGTCGCCTCGAGCCCTTCTTCCGCCTCGACCTGATCCTGCACGAAGGCCGCGGCGAGCTGCTCACCGTGACCAACGTCTCCACCCTCGACGGCTACCCGCGCCTGCGCGCCTCCGGTCCGGCCCTGAACGCCGGTGCCCGCGCCTGCGACGCGGTGCTGCGCCTGCTCGACTCGGCCGAGCCCAACCCGCCCGCCTACAACCTGCTCTGCCGCTACCTGGCGCTGCTCGACGACCCGGGCGAGGAGCGGGCGGCGAGCCTCGAGACGGCGCTCTCCTTCCGGCTCAAGCTGGCCCTGGCGGCCGGCTTCGCGCCCGAGCTCGCCTCCTGCGCCCACTGCGGCGAGGCCGAGCACCTGAGCGGCTTCTCCGGCGCCGCCGGCGGCGTCGTCTGCGCCAGCTGCGAAGGCGGGCGGCTTCCCGCTCTCCGAGGATGCGCACCGCTTCATGGTCGGCGCGATCGGCAGCCCGCTGGCCGAGGCGCCCAGCGTCGGAGGAGCAGGCACTGCGCCAGGTCGAGCGGGCCGTGCGGGAGACGCTCGAGCATCACGCGCACGTGCAGCTTCGATCTGCCGCGTGAGGGTCGGTCCTGGCGGGGGTTTCGCTTAACTTTTTGCGAAGAGAGGCGAGCGGCTGGCGCCCCGCTGCGTTGCGCGCAAAAAGTACAAGACGCTCCACCCCCGCCAGGACCGACCCTTAGGATCGACGGATGGATGCGACGGTGACGTTTGAGGATCGGGTGCTGCGCCTGGGAGGCGGAGTTCCTCGTTCCCGGAGGCGACCCGCTCCTATCCGGCGCAGCGTCGCGGTGGAGGAGCCCGACAGCCCGGTCCGCACGCCGTTCCAGCGCGATCGCGACCGGATCGTGCACAGCAAGGCCTTCCGCCGGCTCAAGCACAAGACGCAGGTCTTCGTCGCCCCCGAGGGCGATCACTACCGGACCCGCCTCACCCACACGCTGGAGGCCTGCGGGATCGCCCGCACCGTCGCCCGCGCGCTTGGCCTCAACGAGGACCTGACCGAGGCGATCGGGCTCGGCCACGACCTCGGCCACCCGCCCTTCGGCCACGCCGGCGAGGAGGCGCTCGACGCGGCGCTGCGCGAGCGCTGCGACAGCGGCTTCAAGCACAACGAGCACTCGCTGCGGGTGGTCGAGGTGCTGGAGCGCGACGGTCGCGGGCTCAACCTGACCGAGCAGGTGCGCGACGGCATCCTCAACCACACCGGCTCGCGCAAGCCGGCGACGCTGGAGGGGCGGATCGTCAAGCTGGTCGACCGCGTCGCCTACATCAACCACGACATCGACGACGCCCTGCGGGCCGGGATGCTGCGTCCCGACGACCTGCCGGCGGCCGAGATCGAGCTGCTCGGCGCGACCGGCTCGGCCCGGATCGACACCCTGGTGCGCGACATCGTCGAGCGCTCCCGCGCCGCGGGCGACATCGTCCAGAGCGAGGAGATCGGCGGCGCGATGCTGCGCCTGCGCAAGTTCATGTTCGACCGCGTCTACCTGGGCCCGCTGGCGCGCAGCGAGCACGAGCGGGTCCACCGCGCGATGCGGGCGCTCTTCGACCACTACATGGAGCAATCCCGACGAGGTCCCCGAGATCGAACCCGGGCGCGAGCGACTGCCAGCGCGTCACCGACTACCTGGCCGGGATGACCGACCGCTACTGCATCGCCAAGTACGCCGAGCTGACGATCCCCGAGGAAGCGCCGTGGCGCTGATCTCCACCGAGAGCCTGGAGCGGGTCAAGCAGGCGGTCGACATCGTCGAGGTGATCTCGGCCCACACCGACCTGCGCCGCCAGGGCGCGCGCTGGGTCGGCCTCTGTCCCTTCCACGAGGAGCGCACGCCCTCGTTCTCGGTCGACGCCGGGGAAAAGCTCTACCACTGCTTCGGCTGCGGGGTCGGCGGCGACACGATCAAGTTCATCGAGGAGAAGGAGGGGCTGGGCTTCGCCGAGGCGGTCGAGCTGCTCGCCGACCGCTACGGGGTCGAGCTGGAGCGCGAGCGGAGGACCCGCGGGCGGAGGCCAAGCGCCAGCAGCGCCGCCGCCTCGGCGAGCTGCTCGACCGCACCGCGGGCTTCTACGCCGCCTACCTCTGGGACTCCGACGAGGCGGGCAAGGCGCGCGAGTACCTGGCCGAGCGCGGCCTCGGCGAGGAGGTGCTGCAGGCCTTCGCCGTCGGCTACGCGCCGAGCGCCTGGGACAAAGTGCTGCTGCGCGGCCAGCGCGCCGGCTTCAAGGTCGAGGAGATGCGCGGCGTCGGCCTGGTGCAGAGGGGGCGGGGCGGAGGCGAGTACGACCGCTTCCGCTCGCGGATCATGTTCCCGATCCGCGACCGCCGCGGCCGCACGCTCGGCTTCGGCGGCCGGGCGATGCGCTCCGACCAGGGCGCGAAGTACGTCAACACCGCCGAGACCGACTTCTTCCACAAGAGCCACATGCTCTACGGCATCGACCTGGCCAAGGCGGCGATCGCCAAGGAGGGGCGGGCGGTCGTGGTCGAGGGCTACACCGACGTGCTCGCCCTGCACCAGGCGGGGATCGAGGAGGCGGTCGGGGTGATGGGCACCGCGATCACCGAGGAGCAGGTGGCCTCGCTCTCGGGCATGGTCGACGAGGTGATCCTGGCGCTCGACGCCGACTCGGCCGGGCAGGAGGCGATGCTGCGGGCGCAGCGCGTGGCGGCCGACCGCAAGATGCGCCTGCGCGTGGCGGCGATGCCGGCCGGCGAGGATCCGGCCGAGATGATGGCTGCGGAGGGCGGGGCCGAGCGCTTCCGCGCGCTGCTCGACGGCGCCATCGAGCTGACCGCCTTCCAGGTCGGGCTTGTGCTCGACCGCACCGACACTGCTCGCTCGCCGGCCGAGCGCGACCGCGCCCTCGACGAGGTGGCGCCGATCCTGGCCGGGATGGGGGAGAGCGCCAGCCGCGACGACCTGGTGCGGCGGGTCGCCGAGCGGCTCGACCTGGAGCCGGCGATGGTGATGGGGCGAGTGGTGGCGGCGCAGCCGCTGAGCGGCGGCCCCGACTGGTCCGGGGCACTGGGGCGGTCGAGCCGGTCACTCGGCCGCCGCGGCGAGCACGGCCGAGCTGACCTCGCGCGAGCGCCGCGAGCGAGCCCTGCTGGCGATGTGCATCGCGCTGCCGGAGGAGGGCAAGGACTACCTCGACCGCCTGACCGACGAGCACCTCTCCCGTCTCCGGCACCGCTGGCAAGCCTGGCTGCGCGAGCACCCTGCAGGACCCCGCCTCCAACCTGCCCCGCGAGGACGCCGAGCTCTCCGGCCTGATCGCCGAGCTGGTCATCCTCGCCCACGACGAGCCCGCCTCACCCGAGGCGATGGAGCTCAACTACCTGCTGCTCGAGCAGCGCCGCATCGAGGCCGAGATCGCCGCCGCCGGCGAAGCCGAAGACCCCGAGCGCCGCGCCGCCCTGAGCATGGAGCGCGCCGCCCTGGTCCAGCGCATCGCCCACACCGAGCGCGTCAGCGGTTAGAAGGTTCCGCTAAGCGGCCAGCGAATAGTCACCCGTCCTTTATCGGTACGGGAGGAGATTTATGAATAACGCGGCCTTGGAAATCCAAGATGAGTGGGTGCCGGCGCGACTGTTGCCGACCGCGGGTATCCGCAATCAAGGTGAGCAGGAGAAGCGAGCGGCTTCGGCGCTTCTCGCGGTGATGAGCGCGGTCCCGGACTTCTGCAATGCCTTGCTTGCCGGGATGAGGGCGCCCAAAGGCAAGATCTCGACCTTTACGGAGCTGCGGTTCAAAGACGACGAGCAGCGCCTTCATATCCCCGACGGCGCGATCGTGATCCAACGAGGACAGAAGCAGTGGAGTTGTCTAGTCGAGATCAAGACGGACGGAGCCGTGCTGGAGGAGGATCAAGTGTCTCGGTACCTGGACCTCACTCGGGAGCATGGATTTGATGGCTTCTTGACGATTTCCAACCAGATATGCGGGGGTTCTGGGGAGCTGCCCTACTCAGCACGCAAGCAAAAACTGCGGGGCCTTACCGTCCGTCACCTCTCCTGGTGGCATGTGCTCACCGAGGCGATAGTGCAGCATCGCTTCAGGGGGATCAGCGACCCTGATCAAGCCTGGATCCTCGGCGAGCTGATCCGCTATTTGGACGATGAAAAGTCAGGGGCCGCTGGTTTTGAGGGCATGGGCCAGGCTTGGGTCCGAGTGCGCGAAAGCGCACGCAATGGAACTCTTCGTGCTGACGATCCTGAGGCGAAAACGATCAGCGCGCGGTGGGAGCAGTTCGTCGAGTACCTGTGTCTCCACCTGAGCCAGGAACTTGGGGTTGACGTCAAGCACTTGCGACCTCGTGGAAAGACTGCGGAAGAGCAAGTATTGGCCGCTACACAAAGGCTTGCCAGTGACGGGGTATTTGCCTCCTCTGTTCAAGTTCCCAATGCAGTTGGCCCAATCGGAATCGAGGCCAACCTGCGAACCCGCCAGGTGACGACAAGCGTCGAAGTGCAGTCGCCAAAGGAAGGTAGGCCGAAGACGCGTATCAATTGGCTATTGCGACAGCTCGCCGACGCGCCCGACGATCTTCGCGTTGATGTCTATTTCAACCGCGTACGGGCGACTAGATCTGAGTTGCTTCGTGACTGTCGAAGGGCTCCTGAGTTGCTCTTGCTCAAAGACGATCTGAAACGAGACCCGCGTGCCTTTGTTGTTGCCCTATCAAGGCCAATGGGCAGGAAGGATGGCCGCAAAGAGGGTTCGTTCGTCGCTGAGACCCGACGACAAGCGATCGATTTCTATGGAGATCTAGTGCAGGGGCTGGTCCCACCGCGAGCGCAAGCACCCAAGATTCGCGACCAAGAGGCCCCAGAGCCTGAGTCGCCGGTGCCGCCGGAGGCCGAAAAAAGCGAAGGGATCGTCAGGCGGGAGCACGACGCGAGCCTCCAGCGTGTCGCGGCAATGTTCGCGATAGGAGACGGAGAATGATGCGTGCTCCTGCTCTTCCCCTTTGACTTCGATGCACATACGGGGCCTTCGGAGGCTTGGATCGGGCATTGCCCACGCCGCGTTAGAGTTGCGTCCCGTCGTTGGTTCGGTGGGACATGTATTCCGGGGTAGCTCAATCGGTAGAGCACGCGACTGTTAATCGAGGGGTTGTGGGTTCGAGTCCCACCCCCGGAGCTCTAGTCTAGGCCGGTGTGCGGGTGCGGGCCAGCTGTTCGATCAGCTCGGCGCCGCGCTCGGCGCCGTCGTGCTCCGCGGCCCAGGCAGCCAGCTCGCCTGCGCGCCGCGCGAACGAGCGGCTCCTCGAGCAGGCGGCGAGCTGCCCAGCGCAGCGGAGTCGGCCGGCAGAGGCGCCAGGGCAGCGAGAGGCCGCAGCCGGCCCAGGAGACGCGCATCGCGGTCTCGCTCATGTCGCCGATGATCGGGCAGATCAGCACCGGGGTGCCGGCGCTGAGGGCCCGCGCGACGGTGCCGTGGCCGCCGTGGGAGATGACCAGCGAGGCCAGCGGCATCAGCTGGCTGTAGCTGAGCCAGTCGACCAGGACCGCGTTGGCGGGAACCTCGATCGGGCTCTGCGGAACGACGCGGTTGGTGGTCGCGACCACGCGCACCGGCTCCTCGGCAAGCGCCGCCAGGGCGGTGCGGACGAGGTGGTTGCCCGAGTCGTGCGCCGTGCTCGGCGCGACGAGGACGAGCGGCTCCTCGCCGGGCGGCAGCTCGATCTCGGGGTGCGGCACCTCGAAGGTCATCGGGCCGGTGATCTCGACCCCGGCCGGCCACTGACGCGGGTACTCGAGCTGCGGGAAGGTCCCGACCAGGGCCAGCTCGGGGCTGATGCCGCCGTGGAAGCGCTCGACCGGCGGCAGGTCGAGGCGCTCACGCTGTCGGTTGAGGTCGCGCCGGCCGTGCTCGAGGCCGATGTTCGAGCGCGCGCTGGCCGGTGCGCCAGACCGCCCGCCCGAGCGGCGTCCGCGGCGGCTGCAGGCCGACCGCGAAGAAGGGCAGGCCCGGCTCGACCACGGGTAGATGTGGGGGATCAGGGTCGCCAGCGGCACGCCGGCCTTCTCGGCGGCCAGCGACGGGGCCAGGGTGAGGATGTCGCTGACGACGACGTGCGGCCGCATCTCCTCCAGCAGCGGCAGCAGCGCCCGCGCCGCCTCCGCCGCGTGCTCCCCCTCGGCCGAGTCCGGGTCCGGCGGCGGGAACATCCGGTATTCCTCGGCGGCGGCGAAGCCGAGCCCGGCGCCCTCGACCGCCCCGCGCCGCTCCTCCCAGGTCTCGATCGTGACCTCGTGGCCGCGGCCGCGCAGCGCCCGCCCCAGCGAGATCGCCGGGAAGACGTGGCCGGGGTCGCCGAAGGCGGCGACTAGGAATCGCAACGAACCCTCAGGGCGTATCGAGACCCTCGCCGGGTCGGGTGAAGACAATCTCGGGCACGTGGCAGTTGCGCGACGTCCGCAGCAGGAAGCGAACCGCCTCGCCGAGGTCCTCGGGCCGGATCATTTCCTCGCCCGGCACCTGTCCCTTGGCGAACTCGGTCATCGGCGTGTCGACGAAGCCCGGCGCCAGCGCCGTGCACTGGATCCCGGCGCCGCCGACCTCGCGGTGGGTCGACTGGGTGAAGTTGATCACCGCGGCCTTGGTCGCGGCGTAGATCGAGAGCCAGGCCTGGCCGCCCTTGCCGGCGATCGAGGCGGTGTTGACGATCAGCGCCTTGCCGTGCTCGGCGCCGGCCTCTTTCAGCATCGGCAGGCCCTCGCGGGTGCCGATGATCAGGGCCCGCAGGTTGACGCCCGAGCTGCATGTCGAGGTGCTTGGTCTGGATCTCCTCCATCGGCGCGCCGATACCGACGCCGGCGTTGTTCATCAGCACGTCGAGCCGGCCGTAGGTCTCGCGGTGCTTGGCGAAGACGCCGACCACGTCCTCCTCGTCGGTCATGTTGGCGGCGACGCTCTGCACCTCGATGCCGTCGGCGCGCAGGCCCTCGGCGGCGCTCTCGAGCTTGTCGGGCCGCCGCGCCGAGACCGTCAGCGCGTAGCCCTCTTCGCCGAGCACGCGGGCGATCGCCAGCCCGATGCCGCTCGATGCTCCGGTGATCAGTGCCGCTCGCTCCGCCAAGTCCCTCTCCTTTGCTCGACCGCTGTTCGCCGCGGACCCTATCTCGCGTTCGCGTGGCGCGTGGGATCGCGCTACGGCCGCGGCATCGCCGTGAATAACATGCCGCCGATGCGCTCTCGCCGAGCCCTCGCCGTCCTCGCCTGCCTGCTCGCTGCTCGCGGCGATCGCGCTGCGCCGGCTGCGGCGGCGGCTCCGACGCCACGACCGGTTCCGCGTCGAGCTCGGCCGAAAGCCGCCCGGCGCCGCCGAAGAGCGACTTTCCCAGCGCCAAGGGCAAGACGCTCGCCGAGGTGCTGGAAGCCGGCCGACGGCCCCTCCGAACTCGTCGTCTCGCCGGCCGCCCTGGTCTTCTACAAGGGCGAGAACCGCTACCCGTTCGGCGTCTTCGAACGCGACCGCACCCAGGTCGCCGACGCCGACGTCGCGCTCTACTTCGCCAAGGTGCCCGGGCAGAAGCCGAAGGGCGGCGACAAATTCAAGGGCGTGACCGGCTCGACCAGCGACAAAGAAGCCGCAGCAACAGGCGCTCGACGAGCCAGCGGTCGGTCCCTTCCCCGCCAGGATCGAATCGATCGCAGACCCAGCCGGCCTTCCGCGCCCAGACGACGACCAGCGACCCCGACGCCGCCACGGTCGTCTACTCACCGACGTCGACTTCCCCAGCAACGGCGAGTGGCGCATCGCCGCCCTGATCAAGAAGGACGGACGAGCTCACCGCGACGCTGCTGCCGAGCGCAGTGGTCGGCGCCTTCACGAAGATCCCGCAGGTCGGGCCAGAAGGCGCCCCTGATCCACACGCCGACCCCTGCCGACGTCGGCGGCGACCTCTCCAAGATCACCACCCGCATCCCGCCGGACACGCAGAACAAGGTCGACTACGCGGACGTCCTGGGCAAGGAACCGATCGTCCTGCTGTTCGCGACGCCCCAGTTCTGCCAGAGTCGCGTCTGCGGGCCGGTCGTCGACGTGGCCGAGCAGCTCAAGCAGCTCTACGGTGACAAGGTCGCGTTCATCCACATGGAGATCTACAAAGACAACGATCCGAGCAAGCCCGGTGCGGCCCCAGGTGCAGCGCTTTCCACCTGCCGAGCTGAGCCGTGGTTGTTCGCGATCGACCGAGATGGAAGGATCGAGGCCGTGATCGAGGGCGCCTTCGGCGTCGAAGAACTGACCCGCGTGGTGAAGGGACTGACCGCAGAATGAGTGAGAAGACGAGCCCCGATGCCGAGCTGCTTGCCTCCTTCGCCGAGGAGGCCAAGCGCCGCTGCGACGTGATCGCGGCCGGCCTGGCGACCGAGACCACCGACTTCGAGACGATGCGGATCGAGGCCCACGCCCTGCGCGGCGCCGCCGGCGTCGTCGGCCTGCGCCGCCTCGCCGAGCTGGCCGGCCTGATGGAATCCGACCTCGCCGAAGCGAAGAAAACCGGCTCGATCCGCGGCGGCCGCACCCACCAGATCGCCGACGCCGCCAAAGCCATAGCCGAGGGCGCCGCAGCCGCCGCCAAAGGCGAAGAAGAGCCCCCCGACGTCGGCCGCTCCCTGGCGCAGCTCTTCAGCGCCTCAGCGCTACCCTCCTCAGCCAACGGGGCGGTAGCTCAGTTGGTTAGAGCAGCGGACTCATAATCCGTCGGTCGAAGGTTCGAGTCCTTCCCGCCCCACTAAGAACCTCTCGCAGGGAGGGCGGATCAGGCAATCCTCTATGGGGCGGGCGATTATTCGGGCATAACCAGCACAGCTTCTTTGCGAGCTGCGCGGCCCGCTATGCAGAGTCAGGCAACGAACTTTCACGGCGCCTAGAGTGAACCCACTCCCATGCTGCGCGCAGCAGCAAGCCGACGGAAAGGAACGCCGCCTGCAGCGCGATCCCGACAAGCACGAACAAGACATACAGAGCAGGCTGGTCGGAGAAGCTGGACGGGCCGATGGGCTCTACGCGCCAAGGTGACACATAGTCGGTCATGTTGTGGAGGTAGAAGATGACGGCGGCAGGCGCAATTGCCGGGAGGAGGGCCCACCACCGATAGACCAGGAACACACCGAGGACGGCAAGCCCGTAAATCACCCAATTGCTGTTATCCCAGATGTTTTGAAGGACACCTGGCAGGCTGATGTCGAATGCGTATCCGTAGGTGGAAGCGCCGAGCACGAGCGCGGTCGCCAAGGTGATGGCTGCACGGGAGCGGTTGGTCATGGTTCCTATACCTCCCTACGACTCATCATCCGCCGGTCGAAGGTTCCAGTCCTTCGCGCCCCACTCTTCTTGGGCCGTTGGGACACGATCAACGGACTCACACCCGCCTTCTCAACGCAAGCAGCGCAACCGCGCCCAAGGCGAGAGCGGCCAGGGCGAGGGCGCCTGTGACGAGTCCCGGATTGCGTGCAGTGAACGAGCGCGTATCCGGGGGCGGTTCGAAGGCTGGGTTCTCGCGCTCGGATCCCAGTCGACCGTGCGCCGCGCGCTCGATCCCGAGGGTGCTCGCCGGCAGGCGAGCAAAGTCGTAGTTGGGAGCGTCCGCGCGGGAGTTTCCGTAGTAGACGGTAAAGGGGGACGGGTGCCCGCCCTCGAGCAGGAGGGCGCGCGAGCGGCTCCACGCCGAGACCTCAATTCCGCGCAGCGGCGCGTCGTCGCCGTTGTCGACCTCGATCCGGATGTAGCGGTGGTGCGCGCCGATTGAGATCGGCGCTGAAGCGGAGCCGGGGAAACGGAAGATCCTGGCTGCCGCCAGCGGCTCGAACTGTTGCTGCCGAGAGTTCGCGCCAAGGATTGCTATGGGGCGCTCGTAGCGCGGGGTCTCGGCGGCGATTCGAAGCTCGTCGACCGGGACGTTGCGGAAGCCGAGATCGAGGGTGACGATGGTGTGCCTCCCGTCTTGACGCAGCGATACCGACCTGGCTGGGCGTCGCAAGAGCCGTGGGCGCTCGCGTGTCCCGGACACGCTCGCGCCGACGACGCGGTTGATGCCGGTGGCTCTGACGAGCAAGTAGCGGAAGTCGCTCGGGGGGAAGACGGCGATCGTGCTCCGTGCCCCCTGTGCTCCGCGAGCGTCGTAGATCCCCGTTGCCGAGAGCCGCGTGAACGGACCGTGTCGGTCGTCGGCTCCGAGGACCACGGCGCGACCGACGAAGCCCCGGTCGGGGACCTCGAGCATCACTCGGTCCCGGACCCTCCGCCGCGCTCCGAGGTCGAGCAGAGCGACGGCGAAGCGCCCTTGGCGGCCGCTGTTCAGGACCGGCACCGCCTCAGGCGCGGTGCTTCGTTCGCTCCGGGCCTGCCGCCACGCCACTTCGTGCCCACGCGCATCGGCGATCCGCAGATCGGCGAAGCCGGGCAGCGAGTGCTCGAAAAGCGCTCCGTCGGGCTCGACGAGGACGGGCATGCCGCCGGGACTTGCAACCAGCGGCCGCACGTTGCGAAAGTCGGGGTGGTCGACCGCGGCCGCGGCGGCCGGTTGGACGCCGGCCGCGAGCGACGCGAGCAGGGCAATGGAGAGGACGATGCGCCTCATCGGGCCGCCTCCTCCGCGTCGCTGCTCACGTCGACCTGAATCCGCTGGTAGGCGAAAGCGCCCACAAGCAGGAGCAGGCCAAGCGCGATGAACGAGAGCACCCGCGAGAGCTCGTCGAGCTCAGCCAAGTCGTAGGTGTAGACCTTGGCGACGGCGAGCGCGAGCAGTGCCAGCCCGCCGAGACGGAGGCGCTTAGCGTCGCGCAGCAGTCCGCAGACGATCGCGCCGAGGCCGGTCAATGTCCAGAAGGCCGAGAGCAGGACCTGTCCCGTTTGCAGCGAGGCCCCGGAGTCGGTTACGCCGAACGTGTCGATGATCGCCACCGACCCGAGGTAGACGAGCGCGAGGGCGCCAACGACCTCGCACGCCTCGGTCACACGGGGGCCGAAGTCGCGCAGGGCGAACCGGCCGTAGAGCGCTACCGCCGCGCAGACGCCGAGACCGGTGAGCGCTGCGCCGAGATCGACCACCCCCGAGAAGATCGCGCTGGGAGGCGCTTCGAAGGCGAGTACGTGCCCGAGGGCGAGGCCGAGATAGGCACCGGCTGCGACCAGAAGGCGCTCGGCGTTTGAGCCGTAAGGATTTGGCTCTTTGCTCGCCCGGCTTGCCAGGTACGCGAGCACGGCCGCCTGGATGGCCCAGCCGATCACAAGAGCGGTCCCGTCGAGGGCATCCGCGAAGGCGAACGCCGACAGGCCCAGGCCGGTGGCGAGAAGCAGCTGGCCGATCTCGCGGTTGATCGCACGGCGGAGCGCGAAGGCCCCGAGCAGGATGTGGCCGGCAGCCAAGCCCAAAAGCCAGGCGACTGCGGCGTTCGGATGATCGGTCTCGGTGAGTCCGAGGTAGCCGGCGCCCGCGATTACGACGATGTTGGCGAACAGCAGGAGCCAGGACGCGACCGGGAGCTCGTCTGGAGTTCGGGGCCGTAGCTCGTAGCCGATCGCGGCGACCACGTACAGCGCCCAGAACCCGACCAGCACGCCCAGCGAGACCAGCAGCCGTTCGTCGTAGTTCTCGGCGAACCAGGTCAGAAGCTGCGGCGCCGAGATGACGAAGGCCCCGAGCGAGAGCTCGTTCCACCTCTGCCAAAGCAGAACCCCGACCGCGGCCGTGAGGGCAATCACCATGAAGGCCAGGGAGAGGTCCGAGGTGCCGCTGCCAACCAGGACCGGGGCCAGCAGCGCCCCGAGAATCCCGATCGCGGCAACGGTCATCGATTCCCAGCGGACCGCCAGCGCCGCACCGACGATCCCGACCAGGCCGGCGCAGGCGAGCCCGGCCGCGTCAGGGACCAGGTCGTATATCTGCGTGCCGACCAGGAGCGTTGCGTAGAGGCCGGAGAGGGCGCTCGCGACGGCTGCCAGCGCCGCCTCGGTGCGCCCCTTGCGCTCGTAGAGCCAGACGCCGGCTAGCAGGAGAGAGGTGGAGCCGAGGAGGCCGAGGACGGTGCGCATCGTCTCGTCGATCCAGCCGCGATCGATTGCGATCCCGAGCATGAAGATGATTCCGAGCAGGATCGCGACGCCGCCGACCCAGGCGAGAACGCGACCGCCGAGGACCTCCTCGAGGCCGCGCTGGGGACTTTCCGAGCGGGGTGGGGATGCGGCTTGGGCGGGCGTCGTGGTCGCGACGGGTGCGGGCTGGGAATGTGGCGCCGGGATGGGGGACGGGAAGACCCGGTGCTCCATTCGCTCGAGACGGCGTCTCAGGTCCTCCAGCTGTCGTTCGTTCGACTTCAGCCGGCTTTCAACTCCTCCTTCGCTCATGACTCCTCCTTGCTGTCTGTTTGCTGACCGATGGTCAACAACGTAACAAACTTGTCGACCGTCGGTCAACAAGTAGCTACAATCCAGCCCGATGACCCGCCCTGCCTATCGACGGCTTCAGGCCGAGGAACGGCGCGAGCAGCTGCTCGCGCGCGGCGCCGAGTTGTTTGCGCAGCACTCCTACGACGAGCTTTCGATGCGCGAGATAGCCCGCAGGGTGGGGATCTCCAAGCCGCTGCTCTACCACTACTTCCCGAGCAAGCGCGCGTTCTTCGAGGCGACGCTCGCCCAGGCGGCGGCGGAGTTGCGGGCGCGGACGGAGCCCGACCCGGACCTGCCGCCGCTCGACCAGCTGCGAGGCAGCCTCGAGGCCTTTCTGGAGCTGGTCGACGACAACGCGCTTGCCTACCGCAAGCTGATGCAGAGCGTCAGCAGCGTCGCCGAGGTGCGGGAGCTGGTCGAAGAGATTCGAACGAGAACGGCGGCCCGGATCCTCGAAGGCCTCTATCCGGACGGGGCGCCGCCGAAGGCGCGCGCCGCCGTGCACGGCTGGCTCTGGTTCATGGATGGAGCCTGCCTCGACTGGATCGAGCACCGCGACCTCTCGCGCGACGAGCTGCGTGACCTTCTGCTCGGAACGCTGCTCGGCACACTGACGGCAGCTGACGCCATACCGCCCGAGGCATTTGGCGGAGAGGACTAAGGTAGTCCGAGGCGCAGCGTCGTTGCGGCTAAACAATTGAGAGGCGGTCCCTTGGATCCTGTCGGATATGAGCTTTGTACTCCCGAAGGCGGCAAGGGCGGTGGTGTTCGCGCGACTCGTGGCTTTGAGGCCGGTGAGACGGTGATGATCGGCTTCCTCGAAGGTGAGGTTTCCCGCAACGACTCGCACGCGACTCAGGTGAGCCGCACTCGCTGGGCTCGGCACGGTGGCCTCGGGCCCAAGGTCAACCACTCCTGCAGTCCCAACTGCGGCGTTGAGCTGAACGAGACGGGCGCCTGCGACTTCGTCGCCCGGCAGGCGATTGCCAGCGGCGAGGAGATCACCTTCGACTACGCGATGCGCAACTACTCGGTCGAGCATTTCCCGGGTGGTTGCCTTTGCGGAGCGGACATCTGTCGCGGCTCGGTGACCGGCTGGAAGGATCTCTCCGCCGAGCGCAAAGCGGACTACGAGGGCCTGGTCGCGCCCTACCTGCTCGAGATCGATCGCGAGCTGGCCGTCCCGGTGGCCTAGCGTTTCGGGAGTGCCCGGCTCCCCCGAGTCAGAAGACTTCGAGTCCCTGGTCGCAGACGCGATCGACGGCCTGCCCGCGCAGTTCCAGAAAGTGCTGGAAAGCGTTGCCGTCGTGATCTCCGACCTGGGGACCGAGGTCCAGGCCTACGGCCAGTATTTCGGCGATGGCATGGCGCAGGAGCGCTACGAGGATCGCATCGTCATCTATCGCGACACGCTGGAACGCGACTTCGGGCACGACCGGGAGCTGCTTGCTCGCCAGGTCGAGCGGACCCTGCGCCACGAGCTCGCCCATCACCTTGGCTGGGACGAGGGTGGAGTTGGTGGTTTGGGGCTATGAGGCCCGGTGTCCATTTCGGCGCTCCCCGTTCGTCTAAGCAGCGATCACAATCCCTCAAAAGGAGGAAGCGATGAAGTACATGCTGCTGATCCACCAGGGCACTACACCGACGCCGCGCGACCCCGAGGCCTGGGGCAGGCTCTCCGAGGAGGAGCAGAAGGCGGTCTACGGGGCCTACCGGCAGATCAACGAAACGCCGGGCGTGACCCCGGGCGAGCCGATGGGCGACCCCGAAACGGCGACCACGGTGCGGGTGCAGGACGGCAAGACGCTGACCACCGACGGACCGTTCGTCGAGACCAAGGAGGCGCTTGGCGGCTACCTGGTCTTCGAGGCCGATGACCTCGATGCGGCAATCGAGCTGGCCGCCAAGATCCCGGCCGCGAGCCTGGGCGGCGCGATCGAGGTGCGCCCGGTGGAGTCGTACTGATCGAGCGCGTCTTCGAAGAGGAGTGGGGTCGCGTCCTCGCCACCCTGATCGGCCTCCTCGGCGACTTCGACCTCGCCGAGGAGGCCGCACAGGAAGCGTTCGCAAGCGCGGCGGAGCGCTGGCCGCGTGACGGGACCCCGGCGAACCCGCGGGCCTGGCTGATCACGACCGGGCGCAACCGGGCGATCGACCGCATCCGCCGCGAGCGCACCCTGGCCGAGAAGACGAAGCTGCTCGAGACCCACGAGGCCATGCTCGAGGAGCCCGAAGACAGGCAGCTCCCCGACGAGCGGCTGGAGCTGATCTTCACCTGCTGCCACCCGGCGCTCGCCACCGAGAGCCAGGTGGCGCTGACGCTGCGCACCCTGGGCGGCCTTGGCACCGAGGAGATCGCTCGTGCCTTCCTCGTCCCCAGGGAGACGATGGCGAAGCGCCTGGTCCGGGCCAAGAAGAAGATCAAGGCGGCCGGGATCCCCTTCCGCGTACCCCCCGAGCACCTGCTTCCTGACCGCCTCGCCGCGGTCCTCGCCGTCGTCTACCTGATCTTCAACGAGGGCTACGGGGGAGACGGCGCTCTGGCGGGCGAGGCGATCCGCCTCGCCCAGGCGCTTGCCGAGCTGATGCCCGATGAGCCCGAAGCGCAGGGACTGCTGGCGATGATGGTCCTGCTCGAGGCGCGCCGCGAGGCCCGCTTCGACGGCGGCGAGATGGTCCTGCTCGCCGACCAGGACCGCACGCTCTGGGACCGGGAGCAGATCGAGAGCGGCAGGCGGGTCCTCGAGCGCGCCCTCGCTCTGCGTGGCCGCGGCCCCTACGTGATCCAGGCGGCGATCGCCTCTCTGCACGCCGAAGAGCCGCGCGACTGGACGCAGATCGCCGCCCTCTACGACGAGTTGGTGGCCCAGACGGGATCGCCGGTCGTCGAGTTGAACCGCGCCGTCGCGGTGGCGGAAAGCGAGGGCCCCGAGGCCGGTCTGGCCGCGATCGAGGGCTTGGCACTGGACTCCTACCCATACCTGCACTCAACCCGGGCCGACCTGCTGCGGCGGCTCGGCCGCCTCGACGAGGCCCGCGCCGCCTACGAGCGGGCGCTCGAGCTATCGACCTCCGAGCCCGACCGCCGTTTCCTGATCTCGCGGCTGCGCTCCTTCGCCTCGCCATAGGAGGACTCGACCAGCTGCTTGCCGCCGGTCCAGCCGAAGACCCAGGAGACGAGGATGATCGCGAAGACCACGTCCCAGGCGGAGATGATCAGCTGCTGGCCGATCGAGTAGGCACCGAGGAAGACGGCGACGATTGCAGCCGGCGGCGTAGCTGCCGAGCACCGGCAGGAAGAGCCGGGTCGCGGCGCGGCGCGGAGAGCGCAGGATCGCGACGCCGCTGACCAGCTGCTGTCGCAGCTTCGCGAGTCGCTCCCAGAAGATGCCGGCGAGCAGGACGAGGAGGACGACCGCGCCGACGATGAGCATGAACACCAGCCCGGTGTGATCGGCGAGGAAGCCGAGCTTGATCGAGAAGGAGCCGCTGACGGTGAGGAATAGATAGAGGTAGAGGGCGACGTTGAAGACCGAGAAGGGATCTTCTCGACGATCAGGCCGGAGAAGACGAGTGGGAAGGTCGCCCCGGTGATCAGGGCGCCACACCTAGTCAACGATGCCGGCTAGCCGGGAGCCGCCAACGATGCAAAGATCGCCGCGTTCATTGCGACTGAGAGGAGCCGATGTGTCAGCAGAGAGCTTGAGTCGGAAGGGTGCGCGGATCGCGCGTTTGCTGCCGATTGTTTTGGTGATGGCTATCGCGGCTGCCGTCGCCGGCGGCTGTGGAGGCAGCGACAACACCGACAGCATTTCCTCCGAAGCCGAAAAGCGGATCGAAAAGGGCACCGAAGAAGCGAAGAAGGGCATCGAAAAGGCCAAAGAAGAAGTGAAGAAGGGCTTCGACGAAGCCGAAGACGCCGCCAAGCAGGGCGTCGAAAACGGCAAGGGTCAGACCAGCAAGACGATCGAAAAGGCCAAGAAGGAAGCCGAAGAAGGCATCGAAAAGGGCAAGGAAGAAGCCGAAGCGCGATCAAGGAAGCCGAACAGCAGGTGAAGGAATACGGCAACTAGTCGCTTGCGGAGCGAGCCGGGCGGCTAGCGGACCTTGCAGTCGCCCGGCAGCCTGCTGGTCAGCTGCTGGCCGTCGGCGAAGGAGAAGGTCGCCTTGGCCAGTTCGTAGAGACGCGCCGGTAAATCCAGCACGGTGCCGCACAGCTGGCGCTGATGAAGCTGCGCGGCGCTGCCCCGGTAGCGGTACTTGCGGCCGATCGTCAGGTCGATGTCGGTGACGTAGCCGCGGTCGGAGGCGAGCCGGGGGATGTGGGTCGAGAACACCGTGCCGAACTTGCCCTTCGCTGTTGCGGGAGATCTTGAAGGGGAGAACGAAGGCGGCGCGCACCGGGCTGGAGCCGTAGAGGTGCAGCAGCAGTCCGGCTCGCTTCGTGGTCGAGCTGTTGAAGACGAGCACCGTGCCGCGGGCCGGGAATACCGGCGCGCCCGAGAAGTCGACATTGGCGGCGAAGTGGCCGCGGCCGACCAGGGCGCCGCGGCACAGCTGCCAGGGCCGCTTCGGTGCTCGTCTGCTGCAGCTCCGGGGCCCGGCAGCTCGGCAGGCCGGCGACCGAGACGACGCCCGGCCCGGTTCATCGCGATCGAGATCTCGCGCAGCTGCGGCGGCGTGCTGCCGTCGGTGGTGCGGATCGCGCCGGCCAGGTGCACGGTCACCGGTGCGTCGCGTTCGCGCGGCAGGGCGTGGGGGCGCAGCTTGGCTTCGAAGGCGACGCGCAGCGTTGCCCTGCTGGACGAACTGGCGCGCCGCGGCGACGCCGGCAGGGAGGCAGGCGAGCAGAACGGCGGCGATGGCGAGGCGTCGCATGGTCACCTCCAGTGTAGGTAGCCGGGCAGATTGCGTCCGGGTTAACGGCTCGACGGGCGGTGGCGGGCTAGGGTTCGCCGAATGGCTGAGCCGGATCGCGGAATCGAGCTCTCCGACGGCGACGAGTTCGCCGGCTACCGGATCGAGCGCCGCCTCGGCCGCGGCGGCATGGGGATCCTCTACCTGGCGGTCGAGCCGGGCCTGGAGCGGCGGGTGGCGCTGAAGCTGATCGCGCCCGAGGCCGCCGCCGACGAGGTCTTCGCCCGTCGCTTCGCCGAGGAGTCGAGGATCGCCGCCTCGATCGAGCACCCGAACGTGGTGCCGATCTACGCCGCCGGCGAAGAGGCCGGCGTGCCCTACATCGCGATGCGCTACGTCGCCGGCGCCGACCTCGCCCGCCGGCTCGTCCGCGAGGGGCGCCTCGCGCCGCAGGTCGCGGTCGAGCTGATCGCCCAGATCGGCAACGGGCTGGACGCGATCCACGCCGCCGGCCTGGTCCACCGCGACGTCAAGCCGGCCAACGTCCTGCTCAGCGGCGGCGACGGCGCCGACCACGCCTACATCACCGACTTCGGCGTCGCCCGCAACGTCGCCACCGAGTCGGGCCTGACCCAGACCGGCCGCTTCGTCGGCACCCTCGACTACGTCGCGCCCGAGCAGATCTCCGGCGGCGCGATCGACGCCCGCGTCGACGTCTACGCGCTCGGCTGCCTGCTCTTCAAGCTGCTCACCGGCGAGGTGCCCTTCCCCAAGGACGGCGAGGCGGCGCGCCTCTATCGCCCACCTCAACGACCCGCCGCCGGCGCCCTCGCTCTACGTGCCCGAGGTCTCGATGGCGCTCGACGACGTCGTGATCAGGGCGATGTCGAAGAGCCCCGACGATCGCTACCCCTCGGCCGGCGACCTCGGTCGGGCGGCGCAGGCGGCCCTGCGTGGTGAGACGCCGGTCGTGCCCGAGCGCACCGTCGCCACCGGCGCCGCGGCGACGCGGACCGCCGAGACGATCGCCTCGAAGACGGGGGAAGCGCAGGCTTCGTCTCCGCCGACAAGGCCGACGCGCTGGCTCGCCGACGATACGGCCACCTCATCCAAGGCAACGACGCAGCCCAGCCGCCGTCGCTGGGCGCTGGCGGGCGGTGCCGCGCTCGCGGCCGCGCTGGTGGTCGTGATCATTCTGATCAGTGGGGGTGGGGGGGCGAGCCCGGGGAGCTCCGGGCAGACGGATGCCAACGCGACGACCTCCGCGTCGGAGAAGACCGAGCCGGCGCCGGAGCCCAAGCCCAAGACACTGACCAGGTCTGAGCTGATCGCGAAGGCCGACGCGATCTGCCGAAGAGCCAGGATCGCTATCTCGAAGTTCGCGACCTCGGAAGCGAGATGTCGACGGACGTTCCCTACGCGGAAGCGTTGGTCCGGATCGCCAAGTCGCGCATCCACGATCTCCGGGCGCTGACGCCACCGGCCCCAATTGCCACTGCCTATGACGAATATGTCGAGGCTCAGGCCAGGGTCTACGCGACCGACAAGCAGGCACTGGCGGCCGCGCGAAAGGGCGATGTAGAAGGGGTCGAAGCGGCGCGCGAACGGCGGGACTCAGAGGACGCTCTGCGCGAGCGCTTGGCGCGGGAAGTCGGATTCTCCGTTTGCAGCACGCCGCAAAGCTGAGCGGCGGCCTGAGCTACGACAGCGGCTTCGAGTGCAGCTTGACGCCGCCGCCCTTTTCGCGAATCAGGTCGACGGTGAGCAGCACCGCCGCCACCGCGTAGAACGGGGTGAAGGCGATGTTGGAGAGCACGTCGGCGAGCCACTCGCAGATGAACTCGCTGCCGAAGATGTCGTGGGTGAGGTCGGTGGCGAGGTTGGTCAGCGCGTCGCCGACGATCTCGATCGGGATCAGGACGAGGGCGACGATCCAGAATCTGCCCCGCACCAGCGCACGCTGCGGCCGAAGGCGGCGCGGATGCCCCGGTGCTCGATCTCGACCACCGGGGCGGCCAGGCCGAGCCAGACGAAGACGAGCACGCCGGGGACGAAGAAGAAGATCAGGCCGACGGCGACCAGCGCCGCCGTAGATCAGGTCGATCGCGATCAGCGGGCCGTACGTTGACCATCCCGGCGATTTCGCGCAGCGACGGCGGTCTGCCCGTCGTGGGGGTGGGTCAGCGAGATCGCCACCGCGCCGGTGTAGAAGACCTCGCCGACCAGGCCGGTGGCGGCGAGCGCCAGCACCGCGCCGACGAATCGCGAGCAGGTGCAGCGCCGCCGCTCGAGGTCGAACGAGCCGATGTTCGGCGTTGAGCGTCAGCGCGTGGACCAGCGCCCAGCGGCACGAAGACGACGACGGCGAGCAGCAGCAGCGAGGGCGCCCAGCGCCAGTAGGTGCGCCCGATCCGCGCGTAGATCGAGAGCAGCTCGCGCGAGCGGCTCACGTCAGCGATGGCGCCGGCGGCCGGACGGGTACTTGCCGCGCCGCTCGAGCTTCGACTGCGCCGACTCGGAGGTGGGCACCCGCCGCACGTCGCTGAGCTCGCCGATCAGCAGCTCTTCGGCGCAGCGCGCGGTGCCAGTGATGGTGTTCGGTGCCGCCGAGGCGGAAGACGTACTGGACGACGACGTGCTCGCTGCCGATCTCGATCTCACCGTGGCAGGCGGGGCAGCGGTAGAGCTTGCGCGAGATGCCGCGGATCAGCCAGGCCTCGTCGCCCTCTTCGGTGATGCCGCGCAGGCTCCAGCGTTTGTCTGGCAGCCCGGAGAGGTCGGCCACGGCTTACCGCCTCGATAGCCAGGCGAAGCCGGCGGCCATCGCCACATTGGCGACACCCGCGAGACGAAGACCGAGCTTGGCTCCTGGCCGGCTGACAGCGGGGGACTCGGCCCAAAGTGCATCGGTGGCGATCTCGGTGCCGCGCAGCCAGGCCAGCGCCCACCAGTCGCGCTGCTCGCCGCGCACCTCGGCCATCGCGTGGGCGGCGGCGAAGGTGAGCCAGATCGGCGCGCAGCGGCGGAAGAGGTGTTCGGCGTCCGGGGAGGGGTGCTCGTGACCGAGCACCCGCAGGGTCGCGGCGGGGGCGAAGAGGGCGCCGCTGCCGAGCGCGAGGTCGAAGGCGATCATGTTGCGGTTGGTGAGGCGCAGCGCCTGCTCGAGCGTCATCGCAGGACCCATCCAACCAGATTGCCGGAAGGGAAAGCACGGGGTCCGACGAATTGGACGCCGTGACCAAGACTGCGACCAAGACCCCCACCAGCACTGTCCCCAGCCTCAAGAGCCTTTCCGAGTACATCCAGGAGCGCTTCGAAGAGTTCTCGCGCTCGCAGAAAGACGTCGCCCGCTACATCGTCGATCACCTCGACGAGGCAGCCTTCCTCACCGCCGAGGAGCTGGCCAGGAGAGCGAGCACCTCGTCATCGACGGTGGTGCGCTTCTCCCAGGCCCTCGGCTTCGAGGGCTACCCCGAGCTTCAGCAGGCGGCGATCGAGGAGTACCGCACGGCAGGCGCAGCGGCGGCCAGCGCGGCCAGCTCCGGCGCCCTCTTCTCCTTCGACCACTCCGAGCTCGAGGGCTCGCTGGGTGCCGACTACGCCAACCTCGAGGAAACCGCGCGCAAGCTGACCCGCGAGCAGGTCGACGGCGCCGTCGCCGCCCTCGCCGAAGCCCAGCGCGTGGTGATCGTCGGCGTCGATCAGATGGCCTTCTTCGCCAGCTACCTGCGTCACACCCTCAGCCTGCTCGACATCCGCGCCGAGATCGTCGCCAGCACCGGCGGCGAGTCGCTGCAGCGACTGGGCCGGATCGACGAGGAAACGCTCGTCATCGTCCTTTCCTCGGGCCGCGCCCATCCGCTGCTGCTGCGGGCGATGAAGCTCGCCCTGCACCGCGGCGCCCGCACGCTCGCCGTCTCCGACGCCTCGATGTCCGAGGTCGGGCGAGCACGCCGAGCTGACTCTCTACTACTCGTCGAACAGCCCTTCGTTCGCACGCTCCAACACGGCGCTGATGGCCCTCGTCCAGGCATTGGCCCACGGCCTCTACGCCCGCGACGAAGACACGCACAAAGACCGCATCCGCGCCTACAAGCTGAAGTAGTCGCGCTCCTCCGCTGAGTTCGCCTTTAGCAGCTCCAATAATCCGCATAAAGGCGAACTCACCGGGGTGCGGGGCGATGCGTAATATTCGCGCCGATGGCTGAGAGAGCGACTTTTCGCGTCAAGACCGGCCTCGCCGAGATGCTCAAGGGCGGCGTGATCATGGACGTGGTCACGCCTGAGCAGGCGCGGATCGCCGAGGACGCCGGCGCCTGCGCGGTGATGGCGCTGGAGCGGGTGCCCGCCGACATCCGCAGGGACGGTGGCGTCGCGCGGATGTCGGACCCGGCGATGATCAAGGGGATCCAGGAGGCGGTGACGATCCCGGTGATGGCCAAGGCCCGGATCGGCCACTTCGCCGAGGCCCAGGTCCTGCAGGCGCTCGAGGTCGACTACATCGACGAGTCCGAGGTGCTGACCCCGGCCGACGAGCGCCACCACATCGACAAGCTTGCCTTCGAGGTGCCCTTCGTCTGCGGCGCCACCAACCTCGGCGAGGCGCTGCGGCGGATCGGCGAGGGCGCGGCGATGATCCGCTCCAAGGGCGAGGCCGGCACCGGCAACGTGGTCGAGGCGGTCCGCCACATGCGCGAGATCGTTTCCGGGATCAAGCGACTGGCCCAGCTCGGCCGCGAGGAGCTCGCCGGCGCCGCCAAGGAGCACCAGGCGCCGCTTGAAGTCGTCCACGAGGTGGCCGAGCGCGGTCGCCTGCCCGTGCCGCTCTTCTGCGCCGGCGGCATCGCCACCCCGGCCGACGCGGCGCTGATGATGCAGCTCGGCGCCGAGGGCAACTTCGTCGGCTCCGGCATCTTCAAGAGCGGCGATCCCGAGCGGCGGGCCAAGGCGATCGTCGAGGCGACCACGCACTTCAACGATCCCGAGCGGGTGGCGGCGGCGTCGATCGGGCTCGGCGAGGCGATGCCGGGGCTCGAGATCGCCGACCTCGCGGCGGCCGACGCGCTCCTGCAGGACCGCGGTGCCTGAGCTGCGCCTCGGCGTGCTCGCCATCCAGGGAGGTTTCGAAGCGCACTGCGAAGTGCTGCGCGAGCTGGGCGCCGAGGTCGGCGAAGTGCGCCTGCCGGCCGACCTGGAGGGCCTCGACGGGCTGGTCATCCCCGGCGGCGAGAGCACGACGATCTCGAAGGGGATCGAGTCGGCGGACCTGGGGGAGCCGATCCGCGCCCTGCGCGACGCGGGTGGGACGATCTTCGGCACCTGCGCCGGGATGATCGTCTGCGATCGCGACCACCTCGGCCTGATCGACGCGAGCGCGGCCCGCAACGCCTTCGGGCGGCAGCTGCAGAGCTTCGAGGCCGACCTCGAGGTCGAGGGGATCGGCGACGAGCCGCTGCGCGCGGTCTTCATCCGCGCGCCCTGGGTCGAGCGCTGCGGCGCCGGGCGTCGAGGTGCTCGCCTCCTATGAAGGCCACCCGGTGGCGATCCGCGAAGGTGGAGTGCTCGCCTGCGCCTTTCACCCCGAGCTGACCGACGACTCGCGACTGCACGCACTTTTCATGGCGATGACTACGAGCGCGCAGGCGAGCGCGTGCACGAGGAGGCGGAGACGTGAGAGACCCCAGAGCGGAGAACCTGGCGAAGATCCTGGTCGGCTACTCGACCAAGGTGAAGGCGGGCGAGGTGGTCTCGATCGACGGCGAGGTCGGTGCCGAGCCGCTGCTGCGCGCGGTCTACGAGGAGGTGCTGAAGGCGGGCGCCCACCCGATCCTCAACGTCGGCCTCGACGGCCTGGCGGCGATCTACTACGAGCACGCCAGCGACGAGCAGCTGGAGTGGGTCTCGCCGCTGATGGAGTGGACGGTCGACAACGCCGACGTGCGGATCGGCATCGGCGCCAGCGCCAACACGCGCGAACTCTCGAAGATCCCGCCGGAGCGCCAGACCCGCCGCCAGACCGCGACCGGCCCGGTGCTGAACCGGATGATGGAGCGCAGCGCCGCCGGCGATTTCCGCTGGTGCTACACGCTCTTCCCGACCAACGCCTACGCCTCCGAGGCGGAGATGAGCCTCGCCGCCTACGAGGACTTCTACTTCGGTGCCTGCCTCGCCGACGACGCCGACCCGCTGACCGCCTGGAAGCGCGCCTCGGCCGAGTGCGAGCGCCTGGCCGACTGGATCGAGGGCCACGAGGAGGTGCGGGTCACCGCGCCCGGCACCGACATCAAGCTCGGCATCGCCGGCCGCACGTTCATCCCCTGCGTCGGCGATCACAACATGCCCGACGGCGAGTTCTTCACCGGCCCGGTCGAGGACTCGGTCGAGGGCGAGGTGACCTTCCACCTGCCGGCGGTGATCGCCGGCCGCGAGGTCTCCGGCGTGCGGCTGCGCTTCGAGGCCGGCAAGGTCGTCGACGCCAGCGCCGAGCGCGGCGAGGAGTTCCTGATCCAGCTGCTCGACACCGACGAGGGCGCCCGCCGCCTCGGCGAGCTCGGCATCGGCACCAACTACGCGATCGACCGCGGCACGCTCGAGGTCCTGCTCGACGAGAAGATCGGCGGCACCGTCCACATGGCGGTCGGCAAGTCCTACCCCGAGTCCGGCGGCGTCAACGACTCCGCCGTCCACACCGACCTGGTCTGCGACCTGCGCCTCGGCGGCAAGATCGAAGTGGACGGGGTCGTGATGCAGGAAGACGGCAAGTTCGTCGTCTAGCGCAGCCCGCGCGGCGGGTCGCGTGTCTCGGGCGGCTGCGTCGAGTCGCAGGCGACGAGTTACTGGTTCGGGATCGGCGAGCCGGCCAGCAGGAAGAACCAGACGGTCAGGGTCAGCGGCGGCGAGCAGGACGGAGCCCATCAGGACGGCCTCGACCACGGTGGTCGCCGCCGACGCGGGGTGAGGAGTCGCGCATGCTCTTCAGCCAGGTGGGGCGCATCGGCGCCGAGCTGGTTGGTGCCGGTGACCTGGATGTAGAGGCGGTTGAGCCGGCCGATCAGCCAGGCGACCAGGAGCACCGAGACGAGGATGCCGGCGGCGACGACGAAGTAGGGGCCCTGGCTGGGGAATTGGGTGTGGGAGACCTTGGAGCCGATGTAGATCCAGCCCAGCGGGATCGCCGTCCAGATCGAGAGCGCGGCCAGCAGCATCGCGACGAAGATCAGGCTCGCGGCCAGTCCCCTGGCCACGCCACCTCTGTGCGACTCGGTGACCATTTCCACATTCATAGAATGCCAGCTATGTCTGGACACTCGAAGTGGTCTTCCATTAAGCACAAGAAGGGCGCCGCCGACGCCAAGCGCGGCAAGCTCTTCACCAAGCTGGCGCGGGCGATCACCGTCGCTGCGCGCGACGGCGGCGCCGGACCCCGATGCCAACGCGCCCCTGGCGACCGCGGTGCAGAAGGCCCGCGACGCCTCGATGCCGAAGGAAAACATCCAGCGGGCGATCGACCGCGGCAGCGGCGTCGGCACCGATGCCGACGCGATCGAGCAGATCCTCTTCGAGGGCTACGGGCCCGGCGGCGCGGCGATCCTGGTCGATGCGCTGACCGACAACCGCAACCGCACCAGCGCCGACGTGCGCCACGCCTTCACCAAGCACCACGGCAGCCTCGGCGAGCCGGGCTCGGTCGCCTGGATCTTCGAGAAACGCGGCGTCATCGTCGTCGACGCCGACCGCTACGGCGAGGACGACCTGATCGTCGCGATCGACGCCGGCGCCGAGGACGTGCGCGAGGACGGCGAGCAGCTGCGCGTGATCTGCGAGCCGGCCGATCTCAGCGCGGTACGCGAGGCGCTCGAGGGCGCCGGTGTCGAGGTCGCAGTCCGCCGAGCTGACGATGGAGCCGAAGAGCACCGTCGATGGTCAAGGGCACCGAGGCCGAGTGGCTGCTCAGGCTCGTCGACACGCTCGAGGAGCACGACGACGTCAACGAGGTCCACGCCAACTTCGACGTGCCGGCGGAGATCATCGAGAAGTTGGCTGCGGAAGCCGCCTGACGAAGGCATCCGGGGCTACTCCCAGAATCACTCCCCATGCAAGTCGTGATGGGGATCGATCCCGGCGCGGCCAATCTCGGCTTCGGTGTGGTCAGGATCGAGGGCAGCCGCATGGTTGCCCTCGACGGCGGTGTGGTCGAAACCTCGTCCGAGATGCCGATGGAGCGGCGCCTGGAGCGGATCCACAGCTCGCTCGCCGAGCTGATCGAGTGGCACCAGCCGGCGGCGATGGCGCTCGAGGACCTCTACTTCGGCAAGAACGTGCACTCGGCGATGGCCGTCGGCCGGGCCAGCGGTGCGGCGATGCTGGCCGCGGCCCAGCGCGGCGTGCGCTGCTTCACCTACACGCCGCAGGCGATCAAGAAGGCGGTCTGCGGTTCCGGCGCGGCCGGCAAGGAGCAGGTGCAGCGGATGGTCGGCACCCTGCTCGGCCTGCCCGAGCCGCCGACGCCGGACCACGCCGCCGATGCGCTCGCGGTGGCGATCTGCCACGGCGGCGCCACCGGGCGCGGAAGCGGCGACGCTGGCCGCCGAAGAAGCCGTCTCGCAGAGGCTGGCCGGATGATCGCCGCGGTGCGCGGCGAGGTGATGGTGCGCCGGCCCGACCACGTCGTCGTCGACGCCGGCGGCGTCGGCTACCGGCTCGCCGTCTCGGCGGAGACGCTGAAGGCGGTGCCGGCGACCGGCCGCGAGGTCTTCCTCCACGCCGAGCTGATCTCCCGCGAGGACTCGCTGGCGCTCTTCGGCTTCGCCTCCGAGGAGGAGCGCGACCTCTTCGGCGAGCTGATCTCGGTCAGCGGCGTCGGCCCCAAGGTGGCGATGGCGGCGCTCTCCGGCGGGCCCGACGCGCGAGCTGCTGCGGGCGATCGCCGCCGGCGACGCCAAACGCTTCCAGGCCGTGCCGGGATCGGCAAACGGACCTCGGAGCGGATCATCGTCGAGCTGCGCGAGAAGGTCGCCGGCGCGCTCGAGGAGGAGGTCGCCGCGCTGGCGGCGCCGACGGCAGCCGATCCCCGCGGCCTCGCCCGCGACGGCCTCGTCAACCTCGGCTACGCGCCGCTGGAGGCCGAGCAGCTGCTTGAAGGAATCGAGGGCGACGACGCCGAGGAGCTGCTCGCCGCCGCCCTGCGCAAGGCCGGCAGCCTCGCGGAGCAAGGCGTGAGCGAGCGGATCCGCACCCCCGGGATCGACGGTCCCTTCCGGCCCGGCGAGGAGACGCCGCCCGACGACGTGCGGGTCCACGACGCAAGGGCCGATGCCCCGGACGAGGACCTCGACCGCTCGCTGCGGCCACGCACCCTGGCCGACTTCGTCAACCAGGAGCAGGTCACCGAGCAGCTGGCGATCTTCATCGAGGCGGCACGCGGGCGCGATGAGCCGCTCGACCACGTGCTGCTTGCCGGGCCCGCCCGGCCTGGGCAAGACCTCGCTCGCCCACATCGTCGCCGAGGAGATGGGCGTGCCGCTGGTGCAGACCGCCGGCCCGGCGCTGGAGCGCAAGGCCGACGTCGCCTCCTTCCTCACCGCCCTGGAGCCCGGCAGCGTCTTCTTCGTCGACGAGATCCACCGGCTCGGACGCGCGGTCGAGGAGACGCTCTACCCGGCGATGGAGGACGGCGAGCTGCCGGTCGTGCTCGGCCAGGGCGCCGGCGCCCGCACCGTCACCCTGCCGCTGCCGCCCTTCACCCTGATCGGCGCCACCACCCGCGCCGGCCTGCTGACGACGCCGCTGCGCGATCGCTTCGGCCTCTCGCACCGGCTCGAGCACTACGCTGCCCGAGCACCTCGCCCAGATCATCGTGCGCTCGGCCGGCATCCTCGGGGTCGAGATCGACTGCCGAGGGGGCGCAGACGATCGCCGAGCGCTCGCGCGGCACGCCGCGGGTCGCCAACCGGCTGCTCAAGCGGGTGCGGGACTTCGCCCAGGTCAAGGAGCGCGGCACGATCGACGCCGATGTCGCCGACGCGGCTCTGGCGATGCTCGAGGTCGACGCCGGCGGCCTCGACCGCAGCGACCGCGCCCTGCTCGACGTCGTCGCGACCAAGTTCGGCGGTGGCCCGGTCGGGCTCTCGACGCTCGCCGTCGCGATCGGCGAGGAGGCCGACACGATCGAGGATGTGCTCGAGCCCTACCTGCTCCAACAGGGCCTGCTGAAGCGCACTCCGCGGGGTCGGGTGATCACTCCGCGGGCCTACGAGCACCTCGGGCTGCCGGTGCCCGAAAGAGCGAACAGCCTCTTCTGAGTAACCTGCCGGTGGGATGCCGTTCTTCATCTGCCCCAACTGCGGCCACAGGGAGGTCAGCGCGGAGCGAACCGCGGGTTTCAGCGCGCGCCCAAAGGGCTGCTCGAAATGCGGCTTCGGCTTCGTCTTCGAGCTGCTCGACGACTACTACCCGGCGCCGAACGCGGCCTTCTTCGTCTGCGACCAGCAGGCGCGGGTGATCGACGCCGGGCGCGGCAGCTTCGAGCTCACCGGCCTCACCGACGAGGACGTGATCGGCCGCCCGGTGCAGGAGGTCCTCGGCCTCGAATGGCGCGCCGAGGGCAGCGGCGACGAACCGCGCGAAGGCAACGGCGGCACGGTCGCCGACCCGATCGCCACCTCGCTGGAGTGGGGGGTGCGCTCGCTCGGCAAGCGCGTCTCGGTCAACGCCGAGGGCGACCTTCCGGCCGAGGCGGTTGCCGACGTCTTCCCGGCCTACGACGACGACGGGGGACTGCTGATCGTCCTCACCCCGGAGGGTTGAGAGCGGCATGGGCAAACGGCGCCGCAACCTCTTCGTCCTGCTCTTCGTCTTCGGCCTGATCGTCGTCTCCGGCATCGTCATCGCCAACAAGCCGACGAAGCTGGGCCTCGACCTCAAGGGCGGCGTGCAGCTGGTCCTGCAGGGACGCCCGACGCCGCAGCAGCCGACGCTCGACAACGGCTCGATGGAAAGGGCCGTCGACATCATCCGCTCCGGCTGCGACCAGCTCGGCGTCTCCGAGATCGAAGTCGCGCGGGTCGGCAGCGACCAGATCCAGGTCGGCATCCCGGGCGCGACCAGCGTCGGCAAGGCGACCGAATGCGCGACCAAGCCGGCCCGCCTCTTCTTCTTCGACTGGGAACCGAACCTGATCGGCCGCGAGTTCCTGATCGGCGGTCACCCCGGCAGGGAACCGCCGAAAGGGCCGCTCGCGGAAGCGACCAAAGAATGGCAGGAAGCCGGGCGCCTGCCGACCAAGCGTGAAAACCAGCAGCTGATCGTCGCCGGTGCCTTCCCGACCGAGTACGCCGCGGTCAAGCTGGCCTCCGAACAGAAGCCGAAAGCCCGACTGCCCGAAATGCAGCCAGCCGACGACCTACTACCTGTTCGAGAAGGACAACAGACCACAAGCTGATCGACGGGCCCGAGTTCACCGAAGAAGACCTCTATCATCTCGCCCAGCGGCAAGAAGCGCTCCGCAGGACTCAGGCACCGTGATCAAGGTCCCGCAGGGCACGATCGTCGTCTCCGAAAAGCCCAGCGACGCCAACGGCCAGGTGCTCGAAAACGCCGAACCGGGCTGGTTCGCGCTGAAGGACGACCCGGCGCTCTCGGGCACCGAAATCACCAGTCCGAAGCAGGAAACCGACGAATCCGGCGCAGCCCAACGTCACCTTCAAATTCACCGACAGCGGCCGCCAGGCACTTCCAGGAAGTGACCCGCCAGATCGCCCAGCGCGGCGCCGCCTCGGCGATCGGGCCGAGCAGCGAAGAAACCGCCGAAGCAACCTCCGGCCACTTCGCCGTCGTGCTCGACAACGAAGTCAAGACGCGGCCGATCATCAACTACGCGCAGAACCCGGACGGGATCGACGGCCGCACCGGCGCCCAGATCTCCGGCGGCTTCACCAGCATCGGCGACGCCCAGGAACTGGCCAGCTTCCTGCAGCGCGGCGCCCTGCCGATCAACCTCAACCTGATCAGCCAGTCGCAGGTCTCGGCGACGCTGGGCTCGGAAGCGCTGCACGACGGCATCAGGGCGGGCCTGATCGGCCTCATCCTCACCGTCCTCTTCCTGCTGATCTTCTACCGCTTCCTCGGCCTGGTCGCGGTCACGGCCCTGGCCGCCTACGGGGTGATCTTCTTCGCCCTGATCAAACTGATCCCGATCACCCTGACCCTGCCGGGGATCGCGGGTCTGGTGCTGACGATCGGCGTCACCGCCGACTCCAACATCGTCATCTTCGAGCGAATAAAGGAGGAGGTGCGGGCAGGGCGCTCGATGTCGAGCGCGATCTCGGCCGGCTACCGGCGCGGTATCGCGACGATCATCGACGCCAACGTCGTCACCCTGCTCACCGCCTTCGTCCTCTTCGTGCTGGCCACGGCGGGGGTCAAGGGCTTCGCCTTCGTCCTCGGCGTCGGCACGATCGTCTCGCTGCTGACCGCGGTCGTCTTCACCCAGGCGCTGCTGGGCGACGATGAGTCGCTCGCGCCTGCTGCGCTCGCCCAGCGCCCTGGGCGGCGCCAAAGAGGGGATCCGCTGGCACTTCGACTTCATGGGCGCGAGCCGCTGGTTCTTCTCGATCTCGGGCGTGATCCTGCTGGTCGGCGCGCTGGCGCTGGCGACGAAGCAGCTCAACCTCGGCATCGACTTCGAGTCCGGCACCCGGGTCGAGGTGGCGCTGGTCAAGCCGACCGACGAGGAGAGGGTGCGCGAATCGCTCGACGGCGGCGGACATCTCCGCGGCCGAGGTGCAGCGCGAGAGCAACCCCGGCCTCGGCGACAACGCCTTCCTGATCCAGTCCAACACGCTGGAACCGAGTCAGATCAACGAGATGCAGAAGGAACTCGAAGCGTGAGTTCGGGATCGAGGCCAACGGCTTCGACAGCACCAGCGTCGGGCCCACCTTCGGCGCCACCGTGGCCAACAGCGCCCGCAACGCGCTGATCTTCTCGCTGCTGATCATCTGCGCCTACATCGCCTTCCGCTTCGATCCGAAATTCGCGGTGCCGGTGCTGATCGCGATCTTCCACGACATCCTGATCACCGCGGGCATCTACTCGCTTACCGGCCGGGAGGTGAGCAGCGGAACGGTCGCCGCATTCCTCACCATCCTTGGTTACTCGCTCTACGACACGATCATCGTCTTCGACCGAATACGCGAGAACATGCCGCGCATGCCGCGAGCTGCCTTCTCGCAGATCGTCAACCGCTCGATGAGCGAGGTGCTGACGCGTTCGCTGGCGACCAGCTTCACCACCCTGCTCTCGGTCGGTCGCGCTGCTGATCTTCGGTGGCGCCACCCTGCAGGACTTCGCCTTCGCGATGATGGTCGGGATCATC
The DNA here is from genome assembly GCA_963702065.1 of uncultured Solirubrobacterales bacterium. Classification (GTDB taxonomy): domain Bacteria; phylum Actinomycetota; class Thermoleophilia; order Solirubrobacterales; family 70-9; genus VRUE01. The sequence continues at coordinate 1,260,071 of OY969705.1, read as the reverse complement.
TCCGGTACCTACTCCTCGATCTTCATCGCCTCGCCGGTGCTGACCGCCTGGAAGGAACGCGAGCCGGGCTTCATCCGCCGTCGCGAGCGCATTGTCGCGATCGACGGCAGCGTGCCGGCATTTGCCGAAGACGGCGATCTGGCAATGCTCGGCGACGACGGCGAGACCGATGTCGAGCTCGAGGAGGAGGTCGCGGCAGCAGCGCGAGGCGCAGCCGAAGGCCGGCGCCGTGGCGACCGTCGAGCCGCCGGCGGAGGGCGATGGCGGCGAGCCGTCCAGCAATGGAGAGCCGCCCGCGACCGATCCGGCAGCAGAGGCGCGGCACGAGCGCGACGAGAAGCGCCGCGCTCGCCGCCAGCAGCGCCGCAAACACGGGAGGAAGCGCTGATGGCACTGCTCGTCTGGTTCACGATGGGGATCGCCCTCTGGCACTTCACGGTCTTCCTGCCCGAGCGCTTCTGGCAGGGCATCGTCGGCGCCTTCCTCGGCTGCGACGATCGGCGCCATCGTCTTCGGCGGCATCGTCGAGATCGTCAGCGGCAAAGGCCTCGGCGACACCGACGTCACCACCGCCTTGACCGCGATCCCCGGCGTCGTCATCGGCCTCGGCGATCGATCTGGGCGATCGGCGTTCGCCAAGAGCAAGCAGTCGAGTAGTCGCAGCGAAAGCACCGCGCGCCACTTCTTTCTCGACGTAGGACGAATTTCGTCCGAATAAACTAGATAGTCGAATATATTTGTGCATAGGCTGCCCCCAAAGCTCTGAGCGCCAAACTGGGAGGTAGTGAGATGGGCACCATGTTTGACACGGTCGACGATCCGCGACGGACCTTTGCGGGCCTCAAAGTGGAAGCGGTGGCGGCCTACGGCAACGGCAAGTTCGCGAACTTCAAGGCGGCCAGGAAAGAGTTCCCCGACGCCCACGTGCTCGAGATCGACGTGAGCGGTGAGGGGATCGGCAACGTCGGCGACTTCGAGCCGGGCGACATGTCCTACTCGCGTGCGGGCAGCTGGGCCAAGGAACGTCTCGAGGCGGGAGTCCACCGACCGGTGCTCTACTTCTCCGCCTCGCACTGGGGGGAGATCATGCGGTCGCTGAAGGCGGCCGGGGTGGCGCGGAAAGACGTTCGCATCTGGACCGCCCACTACACCGGCAAAGACCACCTCTGCTCGCCTGCGTGCAAAGGGCTCGGCATCACGGGCAAAGCGGATGCCACCCAGTGGGGCTCGCCACCGCCGAGTGGCACGCTTCCCGCCCCATATGCGGGGCGCAACATCGACGTGTCGAAGACAGCACGGAATTTCTTCGCCGGCCAGCCGGCCTCCACGCCCAAGGCGGCCGAGTCCAAGGCCAGAGCGACGGTGAAAGGAAAGGCGGCGAAGGAGCGCCCCGCGGTGGCCGTGAATGGGAAGGCGGTTCACCGCCCGCTGGCATTGTCGACCCCCTTCATGAAAGGCGCCGACGTCCTCGCTCTCCAGGAGGCGGTCAAGGGTGGCCTGAACCACTGCAAAGTCGATTGGCTGCCGCTTGAAACCGACGGGGAATTCGGTTCCCAGACGATCCACGCGGCGGCGTTCTACGGCTGGATCCTCGGCACGACCGAAGCGAGCAGGCGCAAGCTGAGGAAAAAGGGAGTGCTGGCCGAGCCGATCCAGGAGGTTCTGCGCAACCCCGAGAAGCGTGGCGAGGACTACCGCAAGCGGGCCGAGGAACGCAAAGCCAGGCTGAAGGAGATGCGCAAAGCCCACAAACAGGGCCCGCGGGCCGCCGTCGCCTACGCCAAGTCGATGATCGGCGTCACCGAGGATCCGGGCGTCGAAAACGTCGGCGCCGACGTAACGCGCAAGGGCAAGAAGGGAGGCGTCACCTTTTGGGAGGGGGCCTGGGGATTCGATGCCTGCTTCTGGTGCCTGTGCTTCGCGAGCTACTGCGTGAAGTTAATCGGCGGTGCTCAGATCTCCGGCAACTGCTGCCACGCGGGCGAAATCGAACGAATGGCGAGGGCGCGCACGAACGGCTGGGTCGCGGTTCCGGCCTCCGAGGCGAAAGCGGGGGACATAGCCCTGTACCAGTTCGAGGGGAGCGCCGAACCGGATCACGGCGAGCTCGTCGTCGGGCCGTCAAAGAACGGCATGTTCAACGATATCGGCGGCAACACCAGCCCCGACTCCGGTGGTTCGCAGAACAACGGCGGCGGCGTCTACGCGAAGCTGCGCGATCCCGCCATCCTGACCTGCGTCGCCCGGCCGCTTTACTAGCGGTTGCCGCAGTTTGCGGGAGCGCTCGGGGCGAGAATCCGTCCCGAGCGCTTCCTAGCCTGCTTGCGTGGCCGAGACCCTGCACGCATACAAGGCTGAGCCGTATTCCTATGAAGAGGCGCGGGAGCTCTCGGCCGAGCTGGGGCTGAGCGAGCCGGTGGCGATCGCGCTGGTGCGGCGTGGCTACCGGACGCCGGAGGAGGCGCGGGCGTTCCTGGCCGCGGATGAGTGGCACGAGCCGGAGGAGTTCGCCGCGATGGGTCCCATCGTTGAGCGTGTTCTGGCGGCCGTCGAGGCGGGTCAGCGGATCACTGTCCACGGGGACTTCGACGTCGATGGGGTCTGCGCGACGACGATCCTGATCAGCACGCTCCGTCGAGCTTGGGGCCGAGTGCGACTGGCTGATCCCGGATCGGCTGGCCGATGGGTATGGGCTGAGCGCGGACAACGTGCGCAAGTTGGCCGAGCGGGGCACTTCGCTGATCCTGACTGCTGATTGCGGGATCACGGCGGTGGACGAGGTGGCCCTGGCGGGTGAGCTGGGCATGGAGGTCGTCGTTACGGACCATCACCAGGCCGGCGAATCGCTGCCGGACTGTCCGATTCTTCATCCCGGGCTCGATGAGACGTACCCATTCTCGGGTTTGTGCGGGACCGCGGTGGCTTGGAAGCTTGCGACGGCGTTGCGGGGGGCGGCCGGGGCGGGGTCCCCAAAACGCTCGGCGGGAGCCTCGCTTGAGTGTTTTGGGGACCCCGCCCCGGCCGCCTCTCACGACGATCTCGATCTTGTGGCGCTGGCGACGGTGGCTGATTTGGTGCCGCTGGTGGGGGAGAACCGGACGCTGGTCAAGCGCGGTCTGGAAGAGGTGCGGCGAGCGCAGCGGGCTGGGCTTGCGGGCTCTGATCGCGGCGGCGAAGGTTGAGCCGACTCAGCTTGACGAGGGGGATCTGGCGTTCAAGCTGGCGCCGCGGATCAATGCGGCGGGTCGGCTCTATCGGGCTGATGCCGGGGTCGAGTTGTTCTTGACCGACGATGAGGCGCGGGCAGCGGAGATCGCGAATGAGTTGAGCCGGGCCAATGGCGAGCGGCGGGCCACTGAGCGGGAGGTGACGAACGGCAGCGGAGGCGGCGGTGCGCGAATTGCCGGAGCACTTGCGTGAAGCGCCCGGGTTGGTGGTTGCCGGGCAGGGTTGGCATCCCGGAGTGATTGGGATCGTCGCTTCGCGGCTGGTTGAGCGCTATCACCGGCCGGTGGTGGTGATCTCGCTGGATGGCGAGGGCGCCGGACGTGGCTCGGGGCGGAGCATTCCGGGGTTTGACCTGCTTGCCGGGCTCGAGGCCTGCTCGGCTCATCTCGTTGGCTTTGGTGGGCACAAGGCCGCGGCTGGGTTGGAGCTGAAGGAAGAGGATCTGGAGGCGTTCCGTGAGGTGTTTGCGGCTCATGCGGCGAGTGTGTTGGGGCCCGAGGACCTGAAGCGGACGGAGCGGATCGATGCGATTGTCGGTGGGGCCTCGTTGGGGTTGGATTTGGCTGAGGAGCTGAAGCAGCTGGCGCCGTTTGGGATGGGGAATCCCGGGGTGCGGCTACTTGTGCCATCGGCGCGGGTGCGGGACGTGCGCACGATGGGGGAAGGCAAGCACGCGCGTTTCAGCCTGCACAGCGGGTCGCACAAGGCGCTCGGGGTTGCTTTCGGGCGGCCCTCGCTCGGGGTGGGCGAGGACGACCCGGTCGACGTGGCCGTGCGGCTCGAGGTGAACCAGTGGAACGGGGCGGTCGAGCCCCAGGTGATTCTGCGCGAGGTCTACCCGAGGATTTCGGGTGAGGACGTCCCCGTGGCGGCGGAGTGGTGGCAGCGCTTCGAGGTCGAGCTCGGGCAGGATCCCGCCGAGTGGGAAGCGCCAGACCCGTTGGCGGCGGGGGAGTACGAGCGCCATGCCTGCGTGAACACGAATGCGCCCGCTGCCGTGATCAGCGAGCTTGTCTCTTGCGGTGCCGAGGTTCTCGCCCTGAGTGCCGACGCCACGCTGCGGGTGGGGATGGCCCGCGAGGGTGCCAGGCTCGCCGACTACGCCGAGCTGGAGCGCGAGCCCGAGCTTGGCGGCGAGTTCGACCACGTCGTCCTCGTCGACCCGCCGGCGACGGGCGGATCTCTTGGCGCTGGCGTCGCACTGTCAGGCGGAGGGCGGCTACCTGCACCGCGTCTGGGGCGAGGCTGAGTGGCGCTTCGCGCTCAGCGCCGCGGCGGCGCAGTTGGCCCAGCGCTCGACCCTGATCGCGGTCTTCCGTGACCTGCGCGAGGCGGGTGAGGCGAGTGGGGAGGAGTTGCGCGAGGCGCTGGCCGGCAGTGCGCCCCAGGCGCGCAGCCCCGAGACTGCCGCGCGCTGTTTCCGCGTGCTCGCCGAGCTCGGCCTGGTCCAGGGAGAGCCCGCCGCGGGCGGCGGGTTGGTCGGGGTCGTATCCTCAGAGGGGACAGATCTGGAGCGCTCGGCGTCATATCGCGCCTACAGCGCTCGCCATGAGGAGGCCCGCCAATACCTCGAAGCACACCGACAGCCGTAGCCAGCCAGGAGCTCCTGGCTGATCTCTTTGCCGTCGTCGAGGAGTTCGACTCCTCGACGGCTTCCAATGGTGCTGCCAATGGCGATGGCGGCAGCGTCGCCGTCTCGGTTGCCGCGATCGATCGCATCGCGATCAAGCACGCCTTCGATTTCGCCTGCGACCGCCACGCCGATCAACTGCGCCACTCCGGCGACGAGTTCATCACCCACCCGGTGGGTGTGGCCCAGATCTGCGCCGGAATGCGGCTCGACACGGCGACGCTCTGCGCTGCGCTGCTGCACGACACGGTCGAGGACACCAGCGCCAGCCTGGAGGAAATCCGCACCGAGTTCGGCGAGGAGATCGCCCAGCTGGTCGACGGCGTCACCAAGCTGACCGGGATCGCCTTCGAGAGTCGCGACGAGCGCCAAGCCGAGAACTACCGCAAGATGATGGTGGCGATGGCCACCGACGTCAGGGTGATCCTGATCAAGCTGGCCGATCGCCTGCACAACATGCGCACGCTGGGCGCCCTGCCCAAGCAGAAGCAGATGTCGAAGTCACGCGAGACGCTGGAAATCTACGCGCCGCTCGCGCACCGGCTGGGAATCCACGCGATCAAGTGGGAGCTCGAGGACCTCGCCTTCGCCACCCTGCACCCGCGCAAGTACGCCGAGATCAAGCAACTGGTCTCCCAGCAGCGCAACGAGCGTGAGGTCTACGTCGCCGATGCCGGCAAGTTCCTCTCCGGCGAGCTGCTCGACGTCGGCATCGAGGCCGACATCTCCGGTCGCGCCAAGCACTTCTACTCGATCTACACGAAGATGACCAAGAAGGGCCGTGAGTTCAACGAGATCTTCGATCTGACGGCGATGCGGGTGATCGTCGGCTCGGTCAAGGACTGCTACGGCGCGATCGGTGTCATTCACTCGCTCTGGAAGCCACTGCCCGGCCGCTTCAAGGACTTCGTCGCGATGCCGAAGGCGAACATGTACCAGGCGCTGCACACGACGGTGATCGGGCCCGAAGGCAAGCCGCTGGAGATCCAGATCCGCACCGATGAGATGCACAACCTCGCCGAGTACGGGATCGCGGCCCACGTCGCCTACAAGGAGGGCGACGTCACCGACCCGCGCAAAGAGAAGATGACCTGGCTGCGCCAGCTGGTCGAGGCCGAGGGCGAGCAGGATCCCGCCGAGTTCCTCGAGTCGCTCAAGGTCGACCTCTTCGAGGACGAAGTCTTCGTCTTCACGCCGAAGGGCGAAGTGAAGAACCTCTCGGCCGGCTCGACCCCGCTCGATTTCGCCTACGCGGTCCACACCGACGTCGGCCACGCCTGCGTCGGCGCCAAGGTCAACGGGTCGATCGTGCCGCTGCACTACCAACTGCGCTCGGGCGACATCGTCGAGGTGCTGACCGCAAAGCAGAAGCGCGGACCCTCGCGCGACTGGCTGAAGCTGGTGCGGACGAGTCGTGCCCGTAACAAGATCCGCGCCTTCTTCAAGGAGGAGAGCCGCGAGGACGCTGAGAAAAAGGGTCGCGAAGGGCTCGAGGAAGCGCTGCGCACGCGCGGCCTGCCGATGCAGAAAGTCGCCGCCTCGCCGCTGCTGGTCGACGTGATCCGCGAGATGGGCTTCCGCAAGGCGACCGAGTTCTACATCGCCCTCGGCCAGGGCAAAGTCCCGACCAAGGCGGTCGCCAACAAGCTGATGCAGCGGCTGAAGGCGGGGGAGGCGGTCGAGGACACCGACCCGCTCGGCCTCGCCGGCGGGCACCGCGAGGACAAGGCGCGCCGCACCAAGGACGCCTCCAACTACGGGATCAGCGTCAAGGGCGCCGCCAACGTCTCCGTGCGACTGGCCAAGTGCTGCCGGCCCGTGCCCGGCGACGAGATCGCCGGCTACGTCTCGCTCGGGCGCGGGATCACCATCCACCGCACCGACTGCAAGAACATGAAGGCGCTGAAGCGGGCGCCGGAAAGGTTCGTCGACGTCAGCTGGGACGGTGAGAACGAGTCCTCCTACCGGGTCGAGCTGCAGATCGACGCCTACGATCGCACTCGCCTGCTCGAGGACCTCTCGCGCACCTTCTCCGAGGCCGGCATCAACATCATCGGTGCCAGCTGCACGACCAACCACCCGATGGTCAAAAACACGTTCGTGATCGAGGTCGGCGACACCGAGCAGCTCAAGCAGTGCATCGCCCGCCTGCGCAACGTCGAGTCGGTCTTCGACGCCTACCGGATCACCCCGGCCGCCTAGTAGCGGCCCCAGTCTTTGGCCAAACTGGTCATCAACCCCCCGTTGGATCAGCGTTCTTGTCTAAAGCTTGCCGATCCAGGGTAGGGAGGGGATAGGATTGGCCGGCGGGCCAAGCTAGGCATGGCAATGTGGAGGGAAGGGATCGGTGACGACGATCAGGGTGAGGTTGGGCACGTTCGCTGGCGGGATGCTGACCTGGAAGCAGCCGGGCGGGGCCGGGTCGGGCGATGGCACCGAGCCGAAATCCGACGATGTCCTCAGGGTAATCCGCTTCTACCTGAAGGAAAAAGGCGGGGGCGGGACGGGCTGGTCCTATCCGGGCTTCCTCGGCGAGGGGCGCCCCGAGGAAGAGATAGAGGTCGAACTCGACATCGAGGACTCACTTTGGCGAGAGGTGAGGGCCGAGGCAACGAGGCAGCACGTGAGCATTACGCAGCTGCTCGAGCACGCGGCCCTCTACTACGCGGCAGAGCTCGATGCGGGCCGCCTCACCGAGCGCATCCTCGACGAGAGCTAGGGAGTGAGACTTGGTTACTAGGACGCCGCCACTATGGGGGCGGCGCCCAGCTCGGTGAGCTTGGCCTGCAGGGTGCGGCGGCCGCGGTGGTGCAGTCCGTGCACCGAGCTCTCCGACTTCTTCAGCGTTGAGGCGATTTCAACCGGCGAGAGACCGGCGATGTGCCTGAGGATCAGCACCTCGCGCTGGTCTTCGGGCAGCTCTTCGAGCGCGTGCCGCAGGTCGCGGCCACGCTCCTGGCCCATCTGGGCCTGGCCGCTGTCGGTGAGTCGCACCTCCTCGGTGGGGATGGCTCGCCGTGCGCGCAGGTGATCCAGCGCCGCGTTGCGGGCGACCCGCATGATCCAGGCGGCGAAGGGGACCTCGCGGGGCTCGTACTTGTTGATCGCCTTCATCAGCTTGGCGAAGATGTTCTGGGTGATGTCTTCAGCCTCGTGCTGGTCCTTGACCAGGCTGTTGACAAAGCGCTGCACGTCAGGGGCGTAGCGGACGTAGAGGAAGTGCAGCCCCTCTTGATCGCCTGCTTGGGCGTGCTCGATCGCCTGCCGGACCAGCCGGCTGTTGCCGGGGTCAGAAGAAGCCTCGGCGGCGAAGCGCGTGAGGTTATGGGGGCGCAACTCCGTATCGCGACTGTTCACAGCGTCCTCCCGACGCGTTGATTTACCTTTTGTCTGCATTTCTTGAGCCTTTGGCTTGTTTTTTGGGCGAATGGGAATTTCACCCAAATAGCAATGTCTTCTTTTGCGATTTACTCGCAACTACCGAAAAATAAGAAGAACCTTCGTAAAGGCGCGGCCCGAAGAAATAGTGGCCCTTCGTCCGAAAGTCAATGCCCAATATTCGTCTAAATCTCATACTTGGGCTCAAGTTGCTGCAAATGCACGGGTAGTGCACAGGTTGAAGATAGAAGGATTCCGGCGCTGCACGTGAAAATCCTGGGGACGCAGAGCGGTTGTCATGGTAGATAGACCAATGAAAGTCACTCTTGGCAGATTTGCGCGCAGCGGGATCGAATCCGAGCTAGGACCGGATATCGCAGCCGCTGCGCAGGCAGCCTTGTTCCACTACAAGAGCAAGCTCGAGTCCGGTCGGCCTCCTGTAGCCCCCCCGCGGTTCCTCGCCTACCCCGCTGCACAAGGGGACGAGGACGTGCTGGAGCTGAACGTCGACCCTGAGATCGAGGCGGTGCTCGAGCGCGAGGCCGCCAGGCATGGCACCGACCTTGACGCGCTCGCTGCCCACTCGGTCCTGGTCTACCTGGCCGAGCTCGATTTTCTCAGGTCCCCCACGGGCCCTGTCTGAGCCGCGGGCAACTATCTACTGAGGAGTCGCGCGAACCCTGTCTGGTACGCGGGGCTGGCGCTCAGGCGGCTTGCTTGACGAGGAGCCGCTTGCGCAGCGCCTCGTCAACTGAGCGAACCGCGACCGGCTCTCCGCGGCCGTCCAGCGAGCGCTCGAGTGCCTCGAGCGCGAAGACGACTTCAAGGCCGAGGCGCGCATTGGAGACCGGCGTCGTGCCCTCGAGGATCGCCGAGGCGAAGTCCTTCAGCTCGAGGCCAAGGGGCTCCGCCGGCTCGATCCGAGGGGCGATGATGTCGCCGGTACGGTAGGTGAGGCGGTACTCGCCGAAGTTTTCGGGCGGCTCGGAGAAGTCGATGCCGCGATCGTAGATCCGCACCGGGTCGTCGGCCGCGGTGTCCTCGTACTGGACCATCTGGCGGCTGCCGACGACGATCATCTGGCGCATCTTGCGCGGCGACAGCCAGGAGACCTGAACGTTGGCCTGGGTGCCGCCTTCGAAGCGCGAGGGTGAGGAAGGCCGTCTCGTGGACGCCGTCCTGGTGGATGCTGCAGCCGTTGGCGGTGACCTCGACCAGCGGCTGGTCCAGCCAGTGGAGGAGGATCGAGAGGTCGTGGGGGGCGAGGTCGAGCACGACGCCGTCGGGCTGGTATTTGCCGAGGTTCATCCGCGAGGAGGTGACGAAGTGGATGTCGCCCAGCACGCCGTCCCTGATCAGGTTGCGGATCTTGCTGACCGGCGGGCTGTAGAGGAAGGTGTGGCCGGGCAGCAGCACGAGGTCCAGGTCTTCGGCCAGGACCATCAGCTCCGCGGCCTCAGTCGCCGTGCGGGCCAGCGGCTTCTCGACCAGCACGTGCTTGCCGGCCTCCAGCGCCTTGCCGACGAGCTCGTAATGAGTGTGCGGCGGCGTCGCGATCGCGACGGCTTCCAGGCTGGGATCTTCGAGGGCGACGTCGAGGTCGCGCTCGAAGGCCGCGCCGGGGTTGACGGCGCAGAAGTCCTCGATCCGCCGCTCGTCGCGCTCGCAGAGGCCGGCGAGGTGGAACTCGGGCCGCTCGATGATGTTACGGACGATGTTTGGGCCCCAGTAGCCGTATCCGACGACGAGGGTCTCTATGGCGTGGTCGAGGTTCATCACCGGAACAACGGTCGACCGATCACGGACTTTTGCCGGGGGAGGCGAAAGGGGGGTGGAAAAACGGATGAGGCCCCCCGGAGGCACCTCCGCTGTGTTCATCGCTGCCAAAAAATGCTCGCGCCCAGAAGTTCTTATAGTGCCCCTCCGTTTCTGGGGTGTTGCGTGGCTGAACTGCGAGCTATCGCGTAACTGGCAATCGACGTGAACTCAATCCTGATCCTCAAAGAGCTGTGGCACCGGCGACTCCTGGTCGCCCTTTCGGTCGTTGCCGCGGCGACGATCTCGGTCGTCGCCATATATGACGTCAGCCCTGCCCCGCCCTCGATCTCCAAGCGCACCCAGGTCAACGCCCAGGGCTCGATCGAAATCCTCGTCGACTCCTCGCGCTCGCCGATCGCCGACGTCGGCCGCAACCTGACGCCCCTTTCCGCCCGCGCCGGCGTGTTTGCTCGCTATATAGCGGGCGGCACCGTGATCGCCCAGATCTCCAAGGAGACCGGGATCCCGGTCAACCAGATAGACGTGGCCGGTCCGGCCCCCCTTCCCGGCGAGGCGCCCGGCGCGGGGGAACCGGCGCCCGAGCTGCGTCCGTACGGCATATCCATCGCCCAGCGCGGGGAATTGCCGATCGTCGCTGTCACCACCCGGGCCCCCACCGTGCCCGAGGCTGAAGCCCTCGCCGGTGCGGCGCCGAAGGCGATCCGCCAGACGGTCGAATCGATCCAGGAGGAGGACCGGATACCGCTCGCCCAGCGGGTCGAGTTCAGGGCCCTGGGCCCTGCCCGTGCCGCGCCGGTTGCCGCGGCACTGGGTGCCAAGATCGCCCTGCCGCTCTTCCTCTTCCTGCTGGGCTTCTTCATCCTGCTGATCCTGGGCATACCGCGCTTCCGCACGGCCTGGCGCAACGCCGACCTCAACCAGCTTCCCGGCGCTGCCGAGGCGGAGCCGGTGGAGGCACCCGCCTTGCTCAGCGTCCCGGCCGCCGAGAGCGGCGACTCGGAGTCTGCGGATGCCCGTCAACGCTCTCGCTTGCAGCCCTGAGGGCATGATGGCTGACGAGCGCTTGCTGATCATCTCGCCGGTACGCGACGAGGCCGCTCACATCGAGCAGGTCGCCACCGCCCTCGCGGCGCAGACCCACCCTCCCGCGTGCTGGGTGGTGGTCGACGACGGCTCGACCGACGGCACGGGCGAGATCCTGCGCCGCCTCTCGGCTGAGCTCGAGTTCATGCAGGTCGTCACGACCCCGCCGGAATTCACCCAGGGATCTGTCGACCGCCTGGCGGTCGCCGCCGCTCCGCGCGCCTTCAACTTCGGCCTGGCCTCGGTCGACGCCTCGTCCTATACGCACATCGGCAAGCTCGACGGCGACGTCGAGCTGCGGCCCGACTACTACGAGACCGTCCTGGAGGAGTTCGCCCGGAACCCCCGATTGGGGATTGCCGGAGGCGTGATCCTCGAGCGCAGCGGCGGGGAGTGGCAGCCGACGGCGGGCGACCGCCGGCACGTCCGGGGCGCCCTGAAGCTCTACACCCGGGAGTGCTTCGAGGCGATCGGGGGGATCGTCGAGCGGCTTGGCTGGGACGGGATCGACTCGACGCTTGCCCGCATGCGAGGGTTCGAAACGGCTTCCTTTGACCGGGCAGAGGCCCTTCACTACCGCCAGACCGGCAGTGCCGATGGCCGCCTGCGGGGTCACGCTCGCTGGGGCGAAGGCCACTGGACACTCCATCACGGCCTGCTCTGGACGCTGGCGCGGGCCGGCAAGGTGGCGCGCCAGCAGCCGCGCGGAGCCTCCGGGGCCGCCTACCTCTATGGCTACGCCAGGGCCGCGGCCCGCCGGGTCCCGCGGCTCGAAGTGGAGGGCTACAGGAGCTTCGTGCGCGCCGAGCAGCGCGACCGGATCCGCGGCCGCCTGCGCGCAAGACCGCCGATCGGCCGGTCTGCTTCAACCCACTGAGGTTGAAAGAAGGCCTAGTCCTCGGGCGTTCTCTGGGGAGCGGCACCACACCCGTCGCCCCCTCCAATGGAATTCGCACGAACCCTGAAGATCCTCTGGCAGCGCCGCCGACTTGTCGCGCTCGGCGCGCTGATCGCCGCGATCGCCTCGCTGCTCAGCGTGTACCAGGTCGGCTTGTTCCCGCCCTCGCTCACGAGCCGCACCAACGTCTTTGCGACCGGATCGAGCGAGATGCTCGTCGACACGCCCGCCTCGGCTTTTGCCGACCTCTCGACTGACCTGACCCAGCTCAACACCCGAGCGACCGTCTTCGCCCGCTTCATGGCAAGCCCGGCGGTGGTGAATCTGATCGCTCGCAAGGCCGAACTTCCCGTCGATGCAATCGAGGCGCAGGGCCCCTTCGACCTCAACCTGCCGGTGATCGACCAGGAGCCGACCGCCGAGCAGCGCAGCTCGCAGATCATCGGCGAGGGCGCTGTCTACCGCCTCCGCTTCGAGAACAACCCCGTGCTGCCGATCGTCTCCGTCTTCACCCAGGCTCCGACCAAAGAGGAGGCGATCGCGCTGGCCGAGGCGGCGCCACTTGCCCTCCGGACCTACGTCGACCGGCTGCAGACGAAACAGCACACTCCTGACAGCCTGCGGGTGGAGATCAGGACGCTCGGCACGGCAACGGGCGGAGTCGTCAACGAAGGGGCGAACGTCCAGATCGCCACCCTCGTCTTCATCGCGGTCTTCGCCGGCTGGTGCATGCTGCTGGTTCCGGCGCACACGATCGCGCGTGGCTGGCGGGAAGCCGGGGACAAGGAGGGGCTGCCAACCGCCGGCAACGGCAACGGCAACGGCAACGGACACGGACCGGGCGGGAGCGCCGCGCCCCGCCGTGAGCGGGACCCGGTCTGATGGAGACGACAGCGCTGCCTCAACCGGTCGCGGACGCCGCCTCCGACGCCTGGCCGCGAACCAAGCGCCCCATGCCGTGGCTGATGGCCGCGTTTCTGGCGATGATCTTCCTGGTCCCGTTCGAAGCCGTTCGGCTCAAGGTCAACCTGCCGGTCAGCTCCAGCCTCGATCGCTTCCTGATCATCCTGATCGCCGCCGTCTGGATCGGCGGCGCGGTGCTGGGGAGCCGCCGCGAGAGCGTGATGCGGCTGCGGCCACAGGGCTGGGCGGCCGGAATGATGGCCTTTGTCTTCGTCGCGGTCGCGAGCATCGCGGTCAACGTCGACCGGATCACGAACCTGGGCGAGTGGGAGCTGGCCCAGAAGCGATTCGCGGTGCTGCTGGCGCTGGTGGTGGTTTTCGCGGTGGCCTCGCTCACCCTGCGAGTGAAGGAGCTGCGCGCCTTCTCGGTCCTGATCGTGGTGCTGGCGATGTTCACCGCCACCGGGACGATCTACGAGAAGAAGACGGGCCACAACGTCTTCTACGAAACCGCCTCGACCGTGTTCTCCCCCATAGCAATCGTCGACCCGCCGGACACGAACGCCCACCCGGCCCCGGGCACGGTGTCGCGGCCGCTGATCACCGGGCCGACGCGGCACGCGCTCTCGGTGACGTCGATCCTCGGCATGGCGCTCCCCTTTGCGGTGGTGCTGGCCGCGGTGGCGCCGACTCGCCGGCGAAAAATCTTCTTTGGCCTCGCCTCCTGCCTGATCATCGCCGGTGCGCTGATCACCCAGCGCAAGTCGGGGGCGGTGGTCCCGGCCATCGCCCTGCTGACGCTGTTCGTGCTGCGGCCCCGTCAGCTGGTGCGCCTGGCTCCTTTCGGCATCGTCGCGCTGGCGATGGCGCTGACGATCACGCCGGGGATCTTCAGCACCGTCCGCGAGCTCGGCCAGACGTCCGAACAGGACTCGACCGAGGGGCGAACCTCCGACTATCCGGCCGTGGTGCCGGACCTGCTCTCGAACCCGCTTCTCGGCCGTGGCTTCGGCACCCTCGACTCCGGCCGGGTGGATACCTACCGGATCTTCGACAACGAGTACCTGGGCCAGGTCTTCCAGGTGGGGGCGCTAGGCCTCTTTGCCTTCCTCGCCCTGATCGTGACGCCGCTGCTGATCTCGAGGTCGGTGCTGCGCTCGGATGACCCCGTGCGCGGCCCCCCGGTGCTGGCCGCCACCGCCGCCTGCATCGCCTTCGGCGTCGCCAGCGCGCTCTACGACATCCTCACCTTCTCCGAGGCGCCGTACCTGTTCCTCTTCATGGCGGCGATGTGCACCTGCGCTGCCTCGGTTGAGGTCCCGGCCCTGCGCTCGGCGCGACGGGCGATATCGCCGCGCCTGCGGGCGGTGACCCAGTGAACGCGTCGCGACCCGATCTGAGCGTCGTCGTCGTCACCCACAACGGCCGCGAGATGGCGCTGCGGACCCTGCGTTCAGGACGCGCGGCGCTGGGCCCGATCCGGGCCGAGTGGATCGTCGCCGACAGCGACTCGAGCGACGGCACAGCTGACGCGATCGAAGCTGAGTTCGCCGACGTCGAGGTCCTGCGGGTGGCCAACCGGGGCTTTGCCGCCGGCAACAACGCCGGCATCGCCCGGGCCGGCGGCCGCTACGTGCTGCTGCTCAATCCCGACGTCGAGGTCCGAGAGGGAACCTTTGCCGAGCTGATCGCGGCGCTGGACGAACGCCCCGACGTCGGCATCGCCAGCGTCCTGCAGCGAGGCACAGGCGGCGAGCTGCAGCTCTCGATGCGTCGCTTCCCGTCCCCGGCCCGTGACCTGGGCGAGTCGCTTGGCGCCGCTCGCTGGCCGCTGATGCGCTCGCTGCAGGAGCTCGACGTACGCCCTGAGCACTATCTGGGCGAGGCCTCGCCGGACTGGGTCGTGGGGGCCTTCCTCTGCGCCCGGGCGGAGGCGATCGCCGCGATCGGCCCGATGGACGATCGCTTCTTCCTCTACTCGGAGGAGATCGACTGGTGCCTGAGGGCGCGCAAGGCGGGCTGGGACGTGCGCCATCTGCCGCTGATGACCGTCACCCACCACGCCGGCCGCCGCGACGGTGGCGACCTGATGGCACAGCTGGCGCACTCGCGCATGCTCTTCGCCCGCAAGCACCACGGCCGGCTTGGCCGCGAGGGGATTCGCTGGGCGCTTGCGGTCGGCTACCTCGCCCGCATCGCCGCCAGGCTTCCGCCGGCGCTGTTTCGCCCGGAGGCCCGCCGCGAGATCGGCGCCAACCGCGGCGCCCTCGAGGTCCTCCTCGGCCTTTCCGGCCCGCCGCTGAGCGCGGCCCCTGTTTCCGATCAAACATCCCCGCCGACGCGGGGAAGTCGCCAGGAGGCGATGAGCCGATGAGCGAACGACGCCTCTCCCCGTCCACCGCCCCGATCTCGCTCGCGGGCAAGGGCAACGAGTACCGGGTGCTCCTGCGCAGCTACCTGCAGCGCGCCTCGCGCCCAGCCGAGCCTCGGCTACGTGATGAAGGACATCGCCGAGTACGACCAGCTGCTGCGCGAGCACTGCGAGATCGGGCTCACCTCCGCCCGCGTGTTCGAGATCGGCTACGGCGCCCGGCCCTACCGCTCGATCGCCCTGCAGAGCATGGGGGTCGACGCGGAAGGGGTCGATGCCGAGCAGCCGATACTGCGCGGAACACCGGCTGAGCTACGGGCTGCCTGGCGCACCAACGGCCCGGAGCGGGCGATCAAGTCCGCCTTCCGGCGGCTGGTCTTCGACCCGCGCGAGCGGGCCGCGTTCCGGCGTGAGCTGGCGGCGCAAGGGCTGACCGAGAGCTACCAGGCCTCGCGCCTGCGCGTCAGCGACGCCGCCGACGTCGAGCTGGCCGACGGCTCACTTGATCTGGTCCTCTCCGAGGAGGTCTTCCAGAGCGTCGAGCTCTCCTCGCTGCAGCGGATCGTGCCGGCGATGGCGCGCTGGCTGCGGCCGGGGGGGCTGGCCCTGGTCCGCCCGAACGTCTTCACCGGCATCACCGGGGGCGTGCTGCAGGAGTGGAGCCGCTGGTCGATCGCCAACCCACCCCGCAACCGGCGCAGCGAGCCGTGGGAGCACCTGCGGCGCAACCGCCTCGAACCGAACACCCACGTCAACGGCCTCACCCGCGCCCAGTACCGGGAGCTGTTCGGCGAGCACTTCGAATTGCTCGAAGAGCGGGTCAAGCAGCCCGAGCTGGGCCGCGAGTACTTCACCCCCGAGGTCGCGGCGGAGCTCTCCGCCTGGCCCGAGGAGGAGCTCTTCTCCAACTGCACGCTGTTCGTCCTGCGCAAGGCGGCCTGACAATGTGCGGCATCGCCGGGCAAGCGCGTTGCGACGGGGAGGCGGTGTCCCCGGACCTGGTCGGTGCGATGTGCGCGCGGCTGGAGCACAGGGGCCCCGACTCGCTTGGTCTCCACGTCGACGGCCCGGTCGGCCTCGGCATTCGCCGCCTGCGGGTCATCGACCTGGCGACCGGCGATCAGCCCCTCTACAACGAGGACCGCTCGGTCGCGGTCGTCCTCAACGGCGAGATCTACAACTATCGGGAGCTGCGGGCCAGGCTTGTCGCAAACGGTCACCGCTTCGCCACCGACGGCGACACCGAGGTGATCGCCCACCTCTACGAGGAGGAGGGGGCCGACTGCGTCAAGTCGCTGAACGGCATGTTTGCCTTCGCGCTCTGGGACCAGCGGCGCGGGGAGCTGATCGTCGCCCGCGACCGGATCGGCAAGAAGCCGCTGTTCTACGCGGCGCGGGATGGCGCGATCTCGTTTGCGTCCGAGCTCTGGGCACTGCTCGGCGATGGCGAGATTCCCCGCGCCCTGGACCCGGACGCACTCGACCGCTTCTTCACCTACACCTACGTCCCCAGCCCCTACAGCGCGTTTGCCGCCGTGCGCAAGCTTCCCCCCGCATCGCTGCTTCGCTGGCGCGCCGGGGAGATGCAGATCGAGCGCTACTGGAAGCTCGACTACGCCGCGAAGCTCGAGGTGGGGAGCGAGGCCGAGGCCGGCGAGCTGGTGCGCGACGCCCTTCGCGACGCCACCCGGCGCCGCATGGTGGCCGACGTGCCCCTCGGCGCCTTCCTCTCGGGCGGAGTCGACTCGACGGCGGTGGTGGCGGCGATGGCAGAGCAGTCCCCGCAGCCGGTGAAGACGTTCTCGATCGGGTTCGAGACCGAAGGCTTCGACGAGCTTCCCTTTGCGCGCGCGGTCGCGGAGCGATTTGGCACCGACCACCACGAGCTGGTGGTGCGGCCCGACGCCGTCGACCTCCTGCCAAAGATGGTCCGCCACTACGGCGAGCCCTTTGCCGACCACTCGGCGATTCCGAGCTTCTACCTGGCCGAGATGGCCCGCCGCCACGTCACCGTGGCGCTGAATGGAGACGGGGGGGACGAGGCCTTTGGAGGCTACGGCCGCTACTCGAACGCGGCGGCGCTTCAGCGTCTCGACCGGATTCCCGCCGGACTGCGCCGGGCAGTGGCCGCCGCCGCCGGCCGCGTTCCAGCCAACGGCGACCTGGGCAGCATCCGCAATCGCGTTCGCCGTGCCTCGACCCTGCTTCCCCTTGCGCCCCAGGACCGTTACGTGAGGGCGATGTCGCGCTTTGGCTTCTCAATGCGCGAGACGGTCTACACCGCCGAGTTCGCGGCCTCGCTCAGCGGCTCGCCGGCCGAGGTGATCGCCGCGCCGTGGGACTCCTCGACGGCCGGCAACTTGGTCGACCGGATGCTCGACGTCGACCAGCAGACCTACCTCTCGGGTGACCTGCTGACCAAGATGGACATCGCGACCATGGCGCACGGGCTCGAGGCTCGCTCGCCCCTGCTCGATCACGAGCTGCTGGAGCTGGCCGCGGCCCTGCCGGCGCGTTTCAAGGTCCAGGGGCAGCAAAAGAAGATCGCGCTCAAGGCCGCCCTGCGAGGGGTGGTGCCCGACGAGCTGATCGACCGCACCAAGCACGGATTTCAGGTGCCGATGGCGGAGTGGTTCCGCACCGACCTGCGCGAGATAACCGGCGACACGCTGCTCGGGCAAGACGCGCGATCGCGGGGCTACCTGCGCGAGGACGTCGTCCGCGGACTGTTCGAGCGCCACGTCAGCCGCGAAGAGGACAACTCGGCGCTGTTGTGGAGCTTCCTCGCCTTCGAGCTCTGGCAGCAGCAGGTCGTCGAGAGCAGGCCGGCCTCGACGGCGGCGCTGACCGCGGCCTGAGCCTCAGGGCTTGCGATAGCCCGCCGCGAAGGGCAGGCCCTGCGGCAGGTAGTCGACCGTGTCGACCCAGGAGGGCGACCAGTTGCGCAGCGAGTGCGTGCCGCCGGCGGAGCCGTCGCTGGAGACGTTGTAGTCGTAGCTGCCCCAGGAGTCCGAGCGGCCCTCCAGCGCTATGTCAGGGGCGGCCTCGGTGTCGGTGAAGACGTTGTGGTCGATCTGGTAGCCCGAGCCCGCCGCCCTGGAGGATTCGTCGCGGAAGAGGCAGCCCCAGTGGCTGTCGACGA
This sequence comes from uncultured Solirubrobacterales bacterium, assembly GCA_963702065.1. Lineage (GTDB taxonomy): Bacteria > Actinomycetota > Thermoleophilia > Solirubrobacterales > 70-9 > VRUE01. The sequence goes on along the minus strand of OY969705.1, from coordinate 1,241,659 downwards.
TCGTGTTGTTGCGGAAGATCAGGCCGCTCGCCTGGTAGATCTGGCAGGTGTAGCCGTCGGAGTCGTTGACGAAGAGGTTGTTGACCACTTCGACGTCTCTGTAAGAGCCGGTCTGGAAGAGCAGCGACTCGGCGGTGCCGGTGTTGCGGGCGACGTTGTTGGTGAAGGTGACGCCGTCGCCGCCGCTGTAGATCTGCCAGAGGTCCTGGTGCTCCTGGGGGTGGGTGCCGACCAGGGTCGGTCCGAGGAAGGTGTTGCGGTCCACGGTCCAGCTCTCGGCGCTGCCGGCCTGGATGTAATCGCCGGCGACGCTCTTGATCGTGTTACCGGTGATCGTGATCGCGTGGGCGTCGCCGATGCCCTTGATCCCGTAGCCGTCGGCGGGGCCCTGGGAGCCGGTGTAGTCGATGTCGTGGATGTTGTTGCCTTCGATCAGGATCGAGTCGACGCTGCTGTCGATGCGTTGGTCGCCAAAGAAGTAGATGCCCTCGCGGCCGGTGATCTCGTTGCCGATCAGCTGGACGTGCGATGCGTTGGGGACGAACTCGATTCCGCCGGTGAACTTCAGTCCCGCGAAGCGCAGGAAGCGGGCGTCGTCGAAGAGCACGCTGCCGATCGAGGCGGTCTCACCATGCACCGACTGAAGCGTCACGTAGTTGCTCTTGTTGGTCGCGGAGGCCGCAATCCGCCCACCGGAGTAGGTACCACCGTGAAGGCAGATGATCGAGCCGCTCGCCGCCGAGGAAAGAGCGTTGGAGAGGTTGGCGCCGGCAGAGAGGGTCTGGTTGCAGGTGCCGGTTGGGGGTGGAGTCGGAGGTTCGGTGGGTTCTTCGACCGGAGGGGTCGGTTCTTCAGGTTCTTCAACCGGAGGAGTGGGTTCTTCGGGTTCTTCAACCGGAGGAGTGGGTTCTTCGGGTTCTTCAACCGGAGGAGTGGGCTCTTCTGGTTCTTCGACCGGAGGAGTGGGTTCAGTGGGTTCTTCCGGTTCTTCCACTGGTGGCTCGGTGGGTTCTTCCACTGGAGGAGTCGGCTCGCTTGGTTCCTCTGTGGGTGGGGCCGTTGGCGCATCGGGGAACGTGGAGGGGTGAACGGCCGAGTGTGTGGGTGGGATCCCCTCTGGAGTGACCGGGGTTTCCCGGGGACCGGAGCGGGGGGGTGGGGGTGTCACAGACAGCTGGGGGGAGAGGACGACGCTCGGGTAGCTCGCCGAGTCTCGCGGGTCTGTCCCGGCCCTGATCTCGACGCCGTCGCCGACCCCGTCTCTGTCTGTGTCGAACTTGCGTGGGTTCGTCTTGGTGCGGTGCCGCTCCGTCCAGCCCGACAAGCTGTCGCGATCCCAATCGAGCTGGCTGAAGCGCTTGATCGTGCTTGCGTGCCTGAAGCCCGCGCTGCAGCAACGTGCGTGAGCGGCGGCCGGAAGGATGGCCGCCAGGGCCAGGGCCAGAAGGAGAAGAGGGCTGATCTTGAAGGACTGGTTCATATCGAGCGCCAAAGTTATGTCAAATCGAGGACCAGTGTCTCGCCGATACTAGGTAATACATCGGTCGAGTTGATTAAAAGCTGAATACCCAAAAACGGCGACTCCAAATCAGCCAGCGGGGTGGCGCTGACTTTCGCCTGCAACCGGCGCCTTTGCCTACTTCGACCCAAGCCCCAAAGGGCCTCTCAGGGCCTCAGGGCTTGCGGTAGCCCGCCGCAAAGGGCAGGCCCTGCGGCAGGTAGTCGACCGTGTCGGCCCAGGAGGGCGACCAGCTGCGCAGCGAGTGCGTGCCGCCGGCCGAGCCGTCGCTGGAGACGTTGTAGTCGTAGCTGCCCCAGGAGCCGGCCCGGCCCTCGATCGCGATGTCGGGAGCGGCCTCGGTGTCGGTGAAGACGTTGTGGTCGATCTGGTAGCCGGATCCCGCCGCCCGCGAGGCTTCGTCGCGGAAGAGGCAACCCCAGTGACTGCCGACGATCGTGTTGTTGCGGAAGATCATGCCGGTTGCCTGGTAGAGTTGGCAGGTGTAGCCGACCGAGTCGTGGTCGAAGAGGTTGTTCTCGACACGGACGTTCTTGTAGCTGCCGGTCTGAAAGAGCAGCGACTCGTGGGTGCCGGTATTGCGGACGACGTTGTTGGTGAAGGTGACGCCGTCGCCGCCGCTGTAGATCTGCCACAGGTCCTGGTGCTCTTGCGGGTGGCTGTTGACCCGTGTCGGGCCCAGGAAGGTGTTGCCGTCGACCGTCCAGCCATCGGCGCTGCCGGACTGGATGTAATCGCCGGCGACGCTCTTGATCGTGTTACCGGTGATCGTGATCGCGTGGGCGTCGCCGATGCCCTTGATCCCGTAGCCGTCGGAGACGCCCTGGGAGCCGGTGTAGTCGATGTCGTGGATGTTGTTGCCCTGGATCAGGATCGAGTCGACGCTGCTGTTGATGCGTTCGTCACCAAAGAAGTAGATGCCCTCGCGACCGGTGATCTCGTTGCCGATCAGCTCGACGTGCGATGCGTTGGGGACGAACTCGATTCCGCCGGTGAACTTCAGGCCCTGGAAGCGCAGGTAGCGGGCGTTGTCAAAGAGCGTTGAGCCGATCGAGGCGGTCTCCCCACTTACCGACTGAAGTGTCACGAAGCTGCTCTTGCTGGTCGCCGAGGCCGCGATGCGCCCACCGGAGTAGGTACCACCGTGGAGGCAGATGGTCGAGCCGCTCGCCGCCGAGGCGAGAGCGTTGGAAAGGCTGGCGCCGGGGGACAGGGTCTGCGTGCAGCTGCCGCCGGTTGGGGGGGTCTGCGTTTGCACGGTCCAAGACTGCGAGGCCGGCGAGGAGTCAGTGTTGCCGGCACTGTCACTCGCCCTGACCGAGAAGGTGTGGGTCCCGGTCGCGAGGGAGCTGAGCGCTTTGGGCGAGCTGCACCCTGCCCACGAGGCAGAGTCGAGCTTGCACTGGAAGCTCGAGCCGCTCTCGCTCGAAGAGAAGCCGAAGCTTGCTTCGGTCGAAGTGGTGGTACCCGAGGGACCGCTGTTGATCGTGGTCTCGGGTGGGGTGGTGTCGGTGGGGGGAGGAGGGGGAGTCGTCGTCTGCACGGTCCAGGCCTGCGAGGCCGGGCTGGCGTCGGTGTTGCCGGCGCCGTCGGTCGCCCTGACCGAGAATGTGTGTGAGCCGGTCGAGAGGGAGCTGAGCGCTTTGGGGGAGGAGCACCCAGCCCACGAGTTCGAGTCGAGCTTGCACTGGAAGCTCGAGCCGCTCTCGGACGCCGAGAAGGCGAAGCTGGCGCTGGTCGAAGCGGTCGTGCCCGAGGGACCGCTGTTGATCGTGGTCTGGGGCGCCGCTGTGTCGGCGGGAGGAGCTGGGATGGGAACGGGGTCGGCTGGGGGCACTGGAGTGCTGGTGGGCGGGACCGGAGCGGGCGAGGGGATCGGGTGGCTCGCCGGATTGCGCGGGTCGGTCCCGGCGCGCACCTCGGCTCCGTCGCCAAACTTGTCGCCGTCGGTGTCGAACTTGTACGGGTTCGTCCTGGTCCGATGCTGCTCCGTCCAGGTCGTCAAGCCGTCGCGGTCGCCGTCGGCTTGGCTCAGGCTCGTTTTCACCTTCTGGGTGGACTTCGTCGGCTTGACCAGATGAGCCCGCTCCAGCGGGCTGTGGCTCACGGTGGCGGCCAAAGCGGGAGCGACGAGTACACCGGCGACGCCGAGGGCAAGCGCTACACGGGAAAGCAGGCCAAGGGCAGTTGGGTGAATTAGCTTTCGCATCCCGGCCCTTATCGGTGGGACCACGGGCGCCTGAACGTGGCCGCTTACGTGTGGACAAAGGTATGGGCGCGTGCCTGTCGCTGGGCAAAAGCCGTGCACGGCGGGCGAAAGTTCGGGCAGCGACAGGCGTTTTGTGAGTGATGCGCCGACATGTCCACCGGCTTCGCGGCCTGCTGCCGCTCTCGTTGCGCTGCGCTCTTCAGGAGCGCTCGCCGAGCCGGGCTCGGCGCTGGCGTGAGCTTCCCGGAGTCGAGCGGGTGCGATCCGATCGGATCGCCGTGCTGACCTTCGACGACGGCCCGGATCCGTCGCCCGATGCGACCCCCGCGGTCCTCGACAAGCTCGACGAGATCGGCGCAAAGGCGACCTTCTTCATCGTCGGCGAGCAGATCGGCGGCGCGCCGGGATTGGTCCCGGAGATCCTCACCCGCGGGCATGAAGTCGGGGTCCACGGGCGGCGGCACTTTCGCCACGACCGGGTCCCGGCGGCCGAGTCGGTTGCCGACATCGAGGCCGGCTGCGAGGCCGTCGCCAATCTGCTTGGAGCGCCGCCACGCTTTTACAGGCCCCCCTACGGCAAGCTCTCAGCGGAGGGTGCGGATGCCTGCGAGAGGCTTGGCCTCGAGGTCGCCTACTGGTCGACCTGGGGGCTCGACTGGGAGCCGCTCTCCGGCGGCCGTATCGCCAGGCGAGTCAACCGCGACCTCGACGGTGGGTCGATCGTCCTGCTGCACGACTCAGCCCGTTACGCCACTCGCCCCAGCGCGATCGAGACGGTGCGGGCGCTTGACGCGATCGGGGCGCGAGGGGCTGAGCTGAACCTCGATTTCGTCACCCTCGGCGAGGCATCCGGGATCCGTTCGCCCGAGGCGGGGGCGGTGCGCTGAGATGGGCCGGCGCAGGCCCGCAAAGGCACTGCTCGTCGCCTCACCGGGTGGGCACATGCTGCAGATGCTCGCCCTCGAGCCCGCCTGGTCGGACCTCGACCGGACCTGGGTGACGCTGCGCTCGACCGACGTCGAGTACCTGCTGCGCGACGAGGACGTCCTCTACGGCCACGGGCCGACCCCGCGCAACATCGGCAACTTCTTCCGCAACCTTCGCTTTGCCTGGCGCGTCCTGCGCGAGCAGGATCCCGACGTGGTCATGTCGACCGGCGCCGGGCTGGCGCTGCCGTTCTTCCTCCTCGGGCGCCTTCAGGGCCGCCGGCTCGTCTACGTCGAGTCGATCACCCGGGTCGAGAAGCTGGCGCTGACCGGCAGGCTCGTCTATCCGCTGGCCAATGAGTTCTTCGTCCAGTGGCCCGGGGTTGCGGGACGGCGACGCGCCCGCTTTCACGGGAGCCTGGCGTGATCTTCGCCACCGTGGGATCGACCCAGATCCCCTTCGAGCGGCTGGTCAGGGCGCTCGAGGACCTTCCCGGCGATCGGCTTTACGCCCAGCACGGCCCCGTGCCGGCTCCGGCCGGGGCGACGTGGAGCCAGGCCTTCATGCAGTTCCCCGAGGTGCTCGAGAGCATGCGCCGGGCGGACGTCGTGGTCTGCCACGCCGGTGCCGGCAGCATCCTCTGCGCCCTGCGGGAGGGGCACACCCCGATCGTGGTGCCGCGCTTGAAGCGCTACGCCGAGACGGTCGACGATCACCAGGTCGAGTTCGCTGAAGCGCTGGCCGCCGAGGGCAGCGTGATCGCGGTGGATGACCTTGACCGGCTCGCGGAAGCGGTTGCCTCGGCGCCCCCGCGACGCACGCCCGAGCAGGCCGGCCTGCTGCCGATCCACGCGGCGGTGCGCGACGCTCTGCAGGCGCCGCTTTCGCGCGGCAGAAGGTACGGCTGGCGCCCCGCCTCAGCGCGGGGCTGACACCGGCGCCGGCTCCGCCTTCGGCACTGCCGCTCGCTCCTGGCCGGCCGCGCGGGGGAGGCGACTCGAGAGCAGTGGCAGGTTGGCCCAGTGGAGCGCCTCGCGGCCCCGTGGGCTGGCCAGGAACGCCGCACCGTAGGCGAGTGTGATCAGCGTGCCGACGACGCAGAGCGTGATTCCCTGCGGCGCGTCGACCTGTAGCGCGACGAGCGCGGTGGCGGCCCCGGCTGCGCCGGCGCCGGCGATCGGCTGCAGCGAGCGGGCGAGCGTACGGATCCGCAGGCCCGACCTGACCAGCAGGCGGATGTTGAGCGGCAGCACGAGCGCCGAGGCGACGATCACCTGGGCAATGGCCACTCCCGCGATCCCGCCGAGGTGGGCCCCAATGGGAAGGGCGACGACGAGGGCCGCGATCCAGCCGATCTGAAGCCGGACGAGGGCGCCCGCGCGCCCATTCGCGATCAGCAGGTCGTAGCAAAGTTCAAGCGTCACCCGAAGCGCCCCGAACAGCGCCAGCCAGCGCAGCGCCGCGATTGCCGGCAGCCACTTGCTGCCGTAGAGGATCCCGACGAGGGGTTCGGCCAAAGCGGCGAGCAGGATGCCGCAGAGCACGGCGACGCCGGCGGCGAGGGAGAGGCTCTGCGCGAAGGCGTCCTCCAGCCCCGGGCGGTCATCGGCGAGGCGCGAGAAGGCCGGCAGCGAGACCTGGCGGATCGACATCGAGAGCAGGGTCCAGGGCCAGTTGGCGATGTTGAAGGCGAGCACGTAGAAGCCGAGCGCGCTGACGCCGAGGACGCGGCTGACGACGATCGAGTCGATGTTGATGATCGCCAGCAGCAGCACGCTCGTCAGCGCCGGCGGCAGTCCCAGGCGCAGCAGCCGCACCGCGGTCTCGCGGTTCCATCCCGGCCGCGGCCGCGAGGGGGCCAGCCAGAGGATCGCCGCGGTCGCGATCGCGTTGGTGACCACGAGGCCGAAGGCGAGCCCGGCGGCCCCGTGCTTGGCGGCGAGGGCGATCCCGATCGGCGTCCCGATCAGGAAGCCGAGGATCTCGGCGACGGCCCGGCGGCGCTGCTCGAAGGTCCGCATCAGGAGCGCGTTCGGGATCGTCGAGATGCCGTCGAGGAGGACGCCGACGGAGAGGATGCGGATCGGGACGGTCGCCTCGGGGGCGTTCAGCAGGGCGGCGATCGCGGGCGCGGCGAGGAACATCAGGGCGAACCAGATGCCACTGCTGATCAGGGATCCGGTGACGGCCGTCGGCGTGACCCGGTCGACCCCGTCCTTCCAGCGGATCACGGCGACGCTGAGCCCGATCTCGTTCATGCTGAGGACGATCGTCATCACCAGCAGGGCGGCGGCGTAGGTGCCGAACTCCTCCGGCGAGACGATGCGGGCGATGACGAGGCCCGCGATCACGTTGAGGACGCGCGCCGCAGCGCTGTTCAGCAGGCTCCAGACCAACCCCGAGCGAGCTCGGGCGCCAAGCGCCGAGTTCTCGGTGCCCGGCGTGGGGGCCGATCCGGGGGAGTGCTCAGGCATAGCTGCCCTCTCTCCTTCCGCTTTCCTGGCCAGAAGGCAGACCGAGCAGGCCGGCGAGTCGTTCGGCCCGCACGGCCCAGCTGTGCTGCGCTGCAAACGTCCTCCGCCTCGCCACCTGCGCGGGCTGCCTTGCGTCCTCGGCGCAGCGCAGAACCGCCGCGGCGAAGTCCTGCGGCGTCTCCGCGATGGCGACGAGGTCGGTCTCGAGCGAGCGCACCGCGGGCAGGGGGGTCGAGACGACGGGCCTGCCGGCGGCGAGGTACTCGAGCGTCTTCATCGGGAAGCTGTTGCGGTTGAACTGCGTGTTGGCGTAGGGGACGAGGCCGACGTCGATCGCCTTGAGATAGGGGAGCAGCTGCTCGAACGGCCTTGGCCCGAGGTACGACACGTTGGGGCGTGCGGACAGGGCCTCGAAGCGGGCCGGCTCGAAGGCGGGGTCGCGCGGCCCGATCAGCAAGAGGGAGGCGCTCGTGGCCGCAATCGCCTCGAGCAGCGCGAGGTCGGTGCGGCTGTTGAGGTGGCCGATGAAGCCGGCGATCGGCCCCGACAGGCCCACGTCGGCGGGGTCGGCCGCCTCGTCGACGCCCTCGTAGAAGGACGCATCGCAGCCGTTGGGCAGGTAGGCGGCCTCGATCCCCCGGTTCCGCAGTCCCTCGACCACGCCTTCGCTCACCGCGACGACGAGATCGGAGTCGGCGCAGAGGCGCTCGTCCCCCGCGGCCAGGCGCTCCGGGCTGACACGCCAGAGCGATGCCGCCGCGACCGGGTCGTCCTGCCACCAGTAGGCCCGCACCCGCTCGCCGCAGGCGCCGTAGGCGTCGACGAGCAGCCAGGTTGAGATCACGGCCTCGACCCGGCCGCCGAGGCGCCGGATCGCTCCTTTCAGCTGATGGCGGGCGATCCGGTTCGTCAGCGGCAGCATCGCCGCGCTCATCGGCTTGGGAGGGGCCACGGGGGTGAAGCGGGCGATCCCCGGCGCGATCGTGCGCAGCCTGGGTCGCTTCAGCGATGAGGCGACCTGCGGAGCGTTGAATCGGGTCAGGTGGGAGATCGGGGGATCGACGTAGAGCACCGGCGCCAGCGCCGAGAGGTGCTCGGCCATGTGGCGGTCGGCCAGCTTGACGTCGTCCCAGCTGTTCGCCGCGCAGAGGACGACGAGTCCGTCCCAGGGGTTCATCTGACCGGGGCGGGGGTCGGCTGAACGGCTGCCCGCGGGGCCTCGGCCGCAGCGAGCTGCTCGGCCTCCGAGCCGGCGCGTGCCCGCTTCGTCTTCGGCCTGTGGTTGTCGATTTCGAGTCGTGCCGCGCGGCCCGCCACGCGACCTGCCTCACCCCAGGGCCGCGACGGCCGGCGCGTCGCGACGACCTCGTAGATCCCGAGCTGAAAGCGGGTCCCCCGCTCGAGCGAGAAGCGCTCGGCGACGGTGCTTAGGCCGTAGCTGCCCAGCTCGGCCCGCCGCTCCGCGTCGCTGAGCAGGCTTGCCATCTGCTCCGCGAGGCGTTCCGTGTTCGGTGTGCCGTCGCCGAGTCCCCAGAAGCCGTGGCGCAGGAAGTAGTCGTAGCCGGCGGGCTCGAACGTCCGCGAGAAGCCGCGCTCGCCCTGGACGATGACCGGCTTGCCGATCGCCATCGCGCGCAGCGAGGAACTGCCCATGCCGATCACGAGATCGGCGGCCGCGTAGGCGGCACGCGGGTCGGCGAGGGCGCCGGCGAACTTGACCGCGTCGCGTCCCAAGCGCTGGTTGACCTGCTCGGCGCGCGCTCGCAGGGCGGGGCCGGCGGGGCCGTCACCGGCGATCAGCAGGGTCACCGGGAGCTCGTCCGCGATCGCGCTGGTGGCGTCGATCGCTTCGACCAGGGCTTCGAGCTTGAGTTCGAGCGCGAGCCTCGACACGGTCACCATCAGCAGGTCCTCGTCGTCGATCTCGAACGCTCTCCTCAGCGGCGCGCCGTCGATCGCGGGGGAGTCGGCGGCGGTGTCGATCGGCGGCTCGAGCACCCACACCGGCGCACGGTGGGACCGCCGCGCCTCCTCGGCCAGCGCCTCGGTTCCCATCACGAGGGGGATCGAGGCCGGGACGTACGGCGGCACCGACATCGAGAGGACGGTGCAGAGCAGCGGCACGCCGCCGGCCAGGTGGGCACCGTAGTAGGCGTCGAGGCAGGGCGGCCACTCGTAGGCGTGGATCAGGTCGAGGCGCCGGCGCCGGGCCAAGGCGGCCAGCTGCGCGATGCGCGAAGGCGCCGGCCGGTATCGCAGCGTGCGCGCCGGGACAAACTCGAGTCCCCGCGCCTCCACGTAGTCGACGAGGGGGCCTTCCACACCGTAGATGGCGACCTCGTGGCCGGCCTCGGCGGCGCCCGCGGCGAGGTCGATCGCATTGATCTGGCTGCCGCCGATCCCGAGGTCGTGCGGCGCCACCAGGAGTCTCATCGGCAGACGGCCTTCTGGCGGGCGGGCGATCCGTGCCAGATTTCACTCGGCGGAACCGACTTGGTCACCACGGAGCCCATGCCGATCAGGGCGCCGGAGCCGATCACGAGCCGCTCGCGCAGGAGGGCACCGGCGCCGATGTAGGCGCCTTTCTCGATCCTCACCGCGCCGGAGACCCGCACCCCGGCGCCGAAGGTGACCCCGTCCTCGATCACGTCGTCGTGGGTGAGGACCACCGACGGCATCACTGCCACGTGCGCCCCCAGGCGGATGTCCGCGGTCATCACCGTGTTCGCGTGCACGACCGAGCCGGGCCCGATCGTCGCCGTGTCCGCGATCGTCGCGCGGGGATGGACGAGGGTCGCGTAGCGCTGCGGCGGCAGCTCCAGCCTCTCGACCAGCCGCAGGCGCCGCAGCGGCTCTTCCGGCGAGGCGACGCAGGCGACGACGAAGGCCTCCGGGTGCTCGGCGACGGCCGCGCAAGGGCCGATAATCGGAACGCCGTGGATCTGCTCACCGTGCCGCTCGGGGTCGTCGTCCAGCAGGCCGACGAGATTCCACGCCGGCGCCTCGCGGTTGATCGCGCGGACCAGCTCGAGCGTCTCGCGCGCGAATCCTCCGGCCCCGACTAGCAGCAGCGATGGCAGTTGCATGAGGACACTGGTGCGGTTTTGGCAGGGGCTGGCGGGCGGCTCATAGGCACCCGAAGAACGGCGCTGCAATGGCCGTTCTTCTGGCTGAGCAGGCGTATTCGAGAGGGGAGCGAAAACATCGTGGCCTTGCGCCCGTTGATCTCACATGCCCTCTCAGAAGTTTCCGACCGCTAGACCAGGAAAGGCCATGAGACCAGACAGAAAGCAGCCGCAGACGAGCCGATCCGGGCAAAGCGCGATCGAGGGGGGCCGAATGCTGGTCACCGGCGGTGCCGGGACGATCGGCTCGACCCTGGTCGACCAGCTGATCGAGCACGGAGCGGGCGAGATCGTCGTGCTCGACAACTTCGTCCGCGGGCGCCGCGAGAACCTCGAGTGGGCGGAGGAGAACGGCAACGTCACCGTCGTCGACGGCGACGTGCGCGACCGGGCCCTGGTCGAGGAGCTCAGCCAGGGGATCGACATCGTCTTCCACCAGGCGGCGATCCGGATCACCCAGTGCGCCGAGGAGCCGCGGCTGGCGCTCGAGGTGCTGGTCGACGGAACCTTCAACGTGATCGAGGCCGCGGCCGCCGCCAAGGTGCGCAAGGTGATCGCCGCCTCCTCGGCCTCCGTCTACGGCCTCGCCACCGAGTTTCCGACCGACGAGCTCCACCATCCCTACGCCAACGACACCCTCTACGGCGCGGCGAAGACCTTCAACGAGGGGCTGCTGCGCAGCTACCACGCGATGACCGGCCTCGACTACGTCGCGCTTCGCTACTTCAACGTCTACGGCCCGCGCATGGACGTCCACGGCGCTCTACACCGAGGTCCTGGTTCGCTGGATGGAGCGGATCGCCGCCGGCGAGCCGCCGCTGATCTTCGGTGACGGCAAGCAGACGATGGACTTCGTCTGCGTGCCCGACATCGCTCGCGCCAACGTCCTCGCCGCCGAGGCCGACGTCACCGACGCCGTCTTCAACGTCGCCAGCGGGGTCGAGACGAGCCTGCAGGAGCTGGCCGAAACCCTGCTGCGGGTGATGGGCTCCGACCTGTCGATCGAATACGGCCCGGAGCGGGCGGTCAACGGCGTGACGCGGCGGCTCGCCGACACATCGACGCGCGAGCGACGAGCTCGGCTTCAGCGCCGAGATCGACCTCGAAGAGGGGCTGACCCAGCTGGTCGAGTGGTGGCGCGACGAGCGCGCGCCGAGGCGCCGCTCGTGACCGTCGGAGGCGCGCTCGTGATGGAGGTCCCGTTTGCCAAGCCGTGGTTCGGCGGCGGCGAGGCCGAGGCCGTCGCCGAGGTGATCGCCTCCGGCTGGCTCACCCAGGGGCCGCGGGTCGAGGAGTTCGAGCGGGCCTTTGCCGCAGCGGGTCGGCGCTCCCGAGGCGGTCGCGACGACGAGCTGCACGACGGCGCTCCAGCTTGCCCTCTACGCGGCCGGCGTCGGCCCGGGCGACGAGGTGATCGTCCCCTCGCTCTCGTTCATCGCCACCGCGAACGCGGTCTGGCAGTGCGGCGCGACGCCCGTCTTCGCCGACATCGACCCGCCACCTGCAACCTCGATCCCGCTGACGTCGAGCGCAGGCTGACGGCGCGGACCAAGGCCGTGATGCCGGTCCACCAGGTCGGCCTGCCGGCGGACATGGACGCCTTCGCCGACCTCGCCGAGCGCCACGGCCTCGTCCTCGTCGAGGACGCCGCCTGCGCGATCGGCGCCCTGCACCGGGGGCGGCCGATCGGCTCGCTCGGCACCGCCTGCTTCTCCTTTCACCCGCGCAAGGTCATCACCTGCGGCGAGGGCGGCATGATCGCCGTCCACGATGCCGGCGATGGCCGAGCGCCTGCGGAGGCTGCGCCAGCACGCGATGGACCAGTCGGCGCTGGCCCGGCACGCGGCTCGCGACGTGGTCATCGAGCACTACCCCGAGCGCGGCTGGAACGCCCGGATGACCGACCTTCAGGCCGCGGTCGGCCTGTGCCAGCTCGAGGTGCCTCGACATCGTGCTGGCCGAGCGCCGGCGCCTCGCCGAGCGTTACTCCGCTGGCCCTCGGTGACATTCCCTGGATCGAGGTCCCGCGTGACCCTGACTACGCCGAGCGCACCTGGCAGTCCTATCCGATCCGGGTCAAGCCGGAGGCGCCGATCGGCGCCGACGAGCTGATGCGCCTGCTTGCTCCAGGACGGAATCGCGACCCGGCGCGGGGTCATGGCGATCCATCTCGAGGAGTCCTACGCGAGCTCGGGCGTGAGCCTGCCGCACACCGAGGCCGCTGCCAGTGAGGTCGTGCTGCTGCCGCTGTTCCCGGGGCTCGCCGACGAGGCGCAGGACCACGTCATCGAGCGAATCCCTCAGCTGGCGCTGGTCGGAGCGGCGTGACGCTCGATCCGACACGGTCGACGGCGGCGCCCGCCAGCGGGTCGGTCGTCTTGTCCGCGGCCGCGACGGGGGCCCTGCAGCGCGACGCCGTCGAGGCGAGCGTCCCGGCAGCTGTGGGAACGGTGGCGACTTCACGCCTTACCGAGGGCGCGATCCGGGCGCTCGACGTCTTCGGCGCGGCCGTGCTGCTGGTTTTGCTCGCGCCCCTGCTGCGATCGTGGCGGCGGTGATCAGGCTCGACTCGTCGGGGCCGGCGATCTTCCGGCAGCGTCGCCTGGGCAAGAACCTGGAGCCCTTCTCCGTCGCCAAGTTCCGCACGATGCACGAAGGCGTCACCGCCGATGCGCACCGCAGCCACGTCGAGAAGATGATCGCCGACGAGGACGATCGCGGCACCAAGCCGATGCAGAAGCTCGAGGAGGACGCCAGGGTGACGCGATCGGGCTCCTTCCTGCGGCGAACCAGCATCGACGAGCTGCCGCAGCTCTGGAACGTGCTGCGCGGCGAGATGTCGCTGGTCGGGCCGCGGCCGCCGATCTCAGTACGAGGTCGACCGCTATCCGGCCGAGGCATTCCGCCGCTTCGCGGTGCGGCCGGGGGTGACCGGGCTGTGGCAGGTGAGGGGCCGCAGCCTGCTGCACCTTCCAGCAGATGATCGAGCTCGACGCCGAGTACGTGGAACGCCGCTCCCTGACGCTGAACCTGAAGATCCTCCTGCTCACCCTGCCGACCGTGATCCACGGCAAGGGCGCCGCGTAACCGCGCGGCGCCGTTGGTAATCGCTCGTGTACCAGGTTGAAGCCTCAAAAGCACTGCTGAAGCCAAGTACGTGGGCGTCTCCGGCTGCCCGGCTCTCGGTTCCGCGCAACGTCGTCCTGCTCGGCCTGGTCAGCATGCTGACCGACATCTCGGCGGAGATGGTGGCGACGGTCCTGCCGCTGTACCTGGTCTTCTCGCTCGGGGTGACGCCCCTCGTCCTCGGCGCGATCGACGGCCTCTACCGCGGCGCCGCGGCGATCGTGCAGGTGGGCAGCGGGCTGGTCTCCGATCGCTGGCAGCGCCACAAGGAGGTCGCCGCGATCGGCTATGGGCTCTCCGCGATCTGCAAGGTCGGGCTGGTGGCTGTCGGCAGCTCGGTCGGCGCGATCGGCGCGCTGGTCGCCACCGATCGGCTCGGCAAGGGCCTGCGTACGGCGCCCCGCGATGCGCTGATCTCGCTCTCGAGCACGAAAGCCGCGCTGGCGACCTCGTTCGGCGTGCACCGGGCGATGGACAGCGCCGGCGCCATGCTCGGGCCGCTGGTCGCCTTCGGCATCCTGCTTGCCGCCCCGGCCCGCTTCGACGCCGTCTTCGTCGTCAGCACGCTGTTCGCGTTCCTCGGGCTCGCGGTGCTGGTGCTGGCCGTCCAGGGCCGCCCCGAGCGCGCCCCTCGTACCCGCAGCACGCAGCCGCTGCGCGCGGTTGCCGCCGACGTGCTCCGCGACGCGCGCTTCCGCATCCTTCTGATCGCCGCCGGGGGCCTGGCCGTGGCCAGCGTCTCCGACGCCCTGATCTACGTCGGCCTGCAGCGCCAGACCGAGTTCGATCCGACGGTCTTCCCGCTGCTCTACGTCGTCACCGCGGTTGTCTTCATGGCGCTGGCGATCCCCGTCGGTCGGCTCGCCGATCGAGGTCGGCCGCGTCCCGGTGCTGCTCGTCGGCCACGCTCTGCTGCTGCCGGTCTACGCCGTGCTCCTGCTCTCGGCCGGAACCGCTGCGGTATGCGTTTCTCTCGTCGCCCTCGGCGCCTACTATGCGGCGACGGAAGGGGTCACGACGGCGCTGGCGGGAGCGATACTGCCCGAGCGGTCTCAGGCCAGCGGCATCGGAGTGCTCGTGACAGTCATCAGCCTCGGACAGTTCGGATCCTCGCTCGCCTTTGGCGCGCTCTGGTTCGCGCTTGGCCTGCAGAGCGCGGTGCTTGATCTTCGCCATCGCCCTGGTCGCTCGCCCTGGTCGTCTCCGCGCCCCTGCTGATGAAGCTTCAGCGGGAGCCGCTGGTTGAGTAGGCGACGCAAGCAGGCCCTGGCCGCGATCACGGCGCTCTGCGTCGGCGGCGGCGTTGCTCTTCCTGATCGTCGCCGTCGCTCAATCCCAACCGGGTGACGACCGACGCGCGGCCGCAGGCCAGCGGCGGCACGGACCTGCTCGGGTCGCAGCTGATGGTGCGCGCGGTCGATCGCAACGACCCGCGCCTCAACGGGCGCGTCTTCGTCGTCAAGGACGGCCGTCCGCAGCAGCTGGCGGGCGGGGAGCTCGCCTGCGAGCGGGTCTACTTCGCCGCCGGTCGCGGCCTCTGTCTCGCCACCGCCGAAACCGGCATCGACTACGAGGCGACGATCTTCGACTCCTCCCTGCGCCCACTGCACGAGCTGCCGCTCGGCGGGCGTCCCGTCGCGGGCGCGGGTCTCGCAGCGACGGGCGCTACGGCGCGATGACCGTGTTCGTCAACGGGCACGCCTACCTGGGCTCCGGTGGCTTCTCGACCGCGACGACGATCGTCGACATGCGCAGCGGCAAGGAGATCGGCGAACCTCGAGAACTTCAAGGTGACCAAGGACGGCGAGCCACTCGACGCGGTCGACTTCAACTTCTGGGGGGTCACCTTTGCCAAGGACTCGAATCGCTTCTACGCGACGCTGCGCACCGACGGCCACTACTACCTGGTCGAAGGGGACCTGAGGGAGCGCTCGATGCGGGTGCTGCGCGATCGGGTCGAGTGCCCGTCGCTGTCGCCGGACGGGACCCGGATTGCCTACAAGAGCCGGATCGGCAACCAGAACCGCTGGCATCTGAAGGTCCTTGACCTGGACACGCTGCGTGCCCATTCGGTTGGCGAGAGGCGACCGATCGACGATCAGGTCGAGTGGCTCAACGACGAGCACCCTGGTCTACTCGGACAACCTCGACGTCTACACGGTCTCCGCCGACGCGGGAGGGGCGCCGCGTTTGGTCTTGAGGGACGCGTCGTCTCCGGTCTCCCTTTCGACGCAGTGAGCTTGCCTGGCGAGTGGTTGTAGCTAACCCTCAAGTTGAGGGTTAGAGTTTGGCTGCCAAGGCTCTTGGGACCGATTTCGTCCCTTTATGTGGGCGGCGCGGAAAAAACGGGCGTGTTCGACCGTTGCTTTCGTGCCTGGTGTACGCCCAATCGCAAGCAGAGGACCAGAGATCTCCCCGTTCCAGAGGATTTTCGCCGCTGTACTCGCGTTTTCAGCGCTAGCGCTCGGCGCCCTGGGTACCTGGACAAGCCAGGCGGCTGCGAACCCCTGCGCGCCGCTGGTCAACCCCATCGTCTGCGAGAACTCCAAACCGGGCAACCCGCCCAGCGAGTGGGACGTGGACGGCGAAGAAGATCCCGACCATCCAGGGCTTCGCCACGGACATCAGCGTCAACCGGGGCGAGACGGTCCACTTCAAGATCGACACCGCCGTCGAGCGCCTACCGCCTCGACATCTACCGCATGGGCTACTACGACGGTGACGGCGCTCGCCTGGTCGACACCGTGCACCCCGCGATGCCGCTGCCGCAGGTCCAGCCGCCGTGCGACACCGAATCCGAAACCGGGCTTGATCGATTGCGGCAACTGGGCGGAGTCCGCCTCCTGGGCGGTCCCGCCCGGCGCTGTCTCGGGCATCTATTTCGCCAAGCTCGTGCGGGAAGACCAGCCTTCGGACGGCAGCCACATCGTCTTCGTCGTCCGCGACGACGACAGTCACTCGGACCTGCTCTTCCAGACCTCGGACACGACCTGGCAGGCCTACAACAGCTACGGCGGCAACAGCCTCTACGAGGGCGGGCCGGGGGTCTCTCCCGGCCGGGCGTACAAGGTCAGCTACAACCGTCCCCTCGCCGTCCGCGGCCCGACCCCCGAGGACTCGCCGTTCAACGCCGAGTACCCGATGGTCCGCTGGCTGGAGCGCAACGGCTACGACGTCAGCTACTTCACCGGTGTCGACGCCGACCGCCGCGGCGATGAGATCCTCGAGCACAAGGCCTACCTGTCGGTGGGCCACGACGAGTACTGGTCGGCGCAGCAGCGCGAGAACGTGGAAGCGGCGCGCGAAGCGGGCGTCAACCTCGCCTTCTTCAGCGGCAACGAGATCTTCTGGAAGACCCGCTGGGAAGACAGCATCGACGGCTCCGGCACCGACCACCGCACCCTCGTCTGCTACAAGGAGACGCACGCCAACGCCAAGATCGATCCGGAAGCGGACGATCTGGACCGGCACCTGGCGCGACCCGCGATTCAGCCCGGAAACCGACGCCCACGAACCGGAGAACGCGCTGACCGGAACGATCTTCACCGTCAACTCGGGAACGTCCGCGATCCAGGTGCCGGCGGCGGACGGCAAGCTGCGGCTCTGGCGCAACACCAGCGTCGCATCGCTCGAACCGGGGCAGACGGCGACGCTGGCCGATCAAACGCTCGGCTACGAGTGGGACGAGGACCTCGACAACGGCTTCCGGCCGCCGGGCTTGTTCGACCTTTCCTCGACGACGGTGGAAGTACCCGAGCGGGTGCTCGACTACGGATCGAGCTACGGGCCCGGCACGGCCACCCACCACCTGACCCTGTACCGGGCGCCGAGCGGTGCACTGGTCTTCGGGGCCGGCACCGTGCAGTGGTCCTGGGGGTTGGATGGAGAGCACGATCGCGGCGGTCCGCCGCCGGATCCCCGCATGCAGCAGGCCACCGTGAACCTGTTCGCCGACATGGGCGTGCAGCCGGGCACGATGCAGGGCGACCTGGCTGCGGCGACGCAGAGCACAGACACCAGTCCCCCGGCGACGACGATCTCATCTCCCCTCGACGGCGGCAAAGTCGAGAGTGGGGCGCAGGCGACGATCAGCGGGACCGCCAACGACCCCGCAGGGGAGACCGGCGATGGCCAGGTCGCGGGGGTCGAAGTATCGGTCGACGGGGGAACGTCCTGGCACCCGGCGGTCGGTCGCGAACACTGGACCTACAAATGGACGCCGGGGCAGACCGGCAAATTGACGGTCCTCTCCCGTGCGGTCGACGACAGCGGCAACTTGGAGGAACCGGGCGATCAGATCTCGATCGAGGTCGTGCCGCACATCTGTCCCTGTTCGATCTGGGACGACTCGGTTACGGGTAAAGAGGACCCCGATCCGAAATCCGTCGAAGTCGGGGTCAAGTTTCGATCCGACAACAAAGGGTTCGTCACCGGCCTGCGGTTCTACAAGACGGCCCAAAACACGGGCACTCACACTGGCTACCTGTGGACGCTGGACGGCAGCGAGCTGGCGAAAGCGACGTTCACCGCCGAGACCTCGTCGGGCTGGCAGGAAGTCAGCCTGGGCAATCCGGTGCCGATCGAAGCGGACCAGACCTATGTCGCTTCCTACCACGCGCCGAACGGCCACTACGCCGCCGCGCCCGACTACTTCTCCTTGGTCGGGGCCGACAGCGCGCCGCTCCACGCCCTTGCCGACGGCGTCGAGGGACCCAACGGCATCTATCAGTACGGTCCCGCCGGCGGCCTCTTCGACGAACCACCTGAAAGCTTCGGCTCCGCCAACTACTTCGTCGACGTCGTCTTCGAGAAGGACACCACGCCCGACACCACGCCGCCACAGGTAACGGCCCAGATCCCTGCGGCGGGAGCGGTGGACACCCGAATCGGCGCGGCGGTGCGGGTGTCCTTCAACGAGGCGATAGCCCAGGGCACGATCGGCGGTAATTTCACCCTGCGCGACAACCTGGGCAACCTCGTCCCGGCCACGGTGACCTATAACGCGGACCTGCGGCGGGCGACCCTCGACCCGAGTGAGCCGTTGAGTCACTCGGCGACCTACACCGCGACCGTCAAAGGTGGGCCCGGGGGAGTAGTCGACCGTGCCGGCAATCCCCTTGCGGGCGACGTCACATGGTCGTTCACGACCGCGGCGCCGCCACCGCCACCACCGGACGGGGGACCGGGGGGGCCGATCCTGGTCATCTCCAACGCCGCCAACCCCTTCAGCCGCTACTACGCCGAAATCCTGCGCGCGGAAGGCCTCAATGAGTTCGCGGCTACGGACATATCGAACGTCACCCCATCGGTGCTGGGATCGCACGATGTGGCGGTCCTCGGCGAAGGGAGCCTCACCGCCGGCCAGGCACAGATGCTGGGCGATTGGGTCCAAGCGGGTGGAAACCTGATTGCGATGCGCCCCGACCAGCACCTCTGGGGCCTGCTCGGGCTCAGTGACGGTGGCGGCGCGCTGTCGAACGCATACCTGAAGGTGAATACCGAAACGGGTCCTGGCGCGGGCATTGTCGACCAGACGATTCAGTTCCACGGTGTCGCCGATCGCTACGCGACCAGTGACGCCCAGACCATCGCCTCGCTCTACCCCGACGCTGCGGGTCCGGCGACGGCGAACCCGGCGGTGACGCTGCGAGATGTGGGCGGCAACGGCGGCCAGGCGGCGGCGTTCAGCTACGACTTGGCCAAATCGGTGATCTACACCCGGCAGGGCAATCCCGCTTGGGCCGGCCAGGATCGCGACGGCGCGCTGCCGAAGCGCTCCGATGACCTCTTCTTCGGAGGCAAGGCGGGCGACGAACAGCCCGATTGGGTGAATCTCGACAAGGCCCAGATTCCCCAGGCGGATGAGCAGCAGCGGCTGCTGACGAACCTGATCGAGCGGATGAGCATCGACCGCAAGCCGCTGCCGCGTTTCTGGTTCCTCCCTCGCGACGAGAAGGCAGCTGTCGTGATGACCGGGGACGACCACGGCAACGGCGGCACGGTCGGCCGTTTCAAACAGTACGAAGCAGACAGCCCTCCCGGTTGCGTAGTCGCCGAGTGGCAGTGCGTGCGAGCGACCTCCTACATCTACCCGGAGACGCCGATCAGCGATGCGCAGGCGGCTGCTTTCACGGCGACGGGGTTCGAGATTGGCTTGCACGCGGGGACCGGCTGCGCAGACTGGCCCACTCAGGGCGCGCTGGTCGATTTCTTCACCAGCCAGCTTGAAGCGTTTGCCGCAGAGTTCCCCAGCCTGCCGTCGCCGCTTACGGAGCGAACCCATTGTGTGGTCTGGAGCGATTGGGCCGGCCAGCCGAGGGTCGAGCGGGAAAACGGAATTCGCCTGGACACCAACTACTACTACTGGCCGGGCCCCTGGGTCCAGAACCGGCCCGGGATGTTCACCGGGTCTGGAATGCCGATGCGGTTTGCCGACACGGACGGCTCGATGATCGACGTCTATCAGGCGGCCACCCAGATGACCGACGAGTCCGACCAGGCCTATCCGTTCACCATCGACACCCTGCTCGACAACGCACTCGGCGATCAGGGTTTCTACGGCGTCTTCACCGCCAACATGCACACCGACACGGCGGAATCTGCCAACGCCGACGCGATTGTCGCGGCCGCCCAGGCACGGGGTGTTCCTGTCGTCTCGGCAGATCAGATGCTCAGCTGGCTGGACGGGCGCAATCAGTCCTCGTTCGAGTCGATCCAGTGGAGCGCCAACAAACTCAAATTCGCGATCGCGCCGGGGGAAGGCGCGGACGGGCTGCGAGCGATGCTGCCGATCGAATCCTCCGCTGGGGATTTGGTAACCCTCAGCCTCGGAGGCAATCCGGTCAGCGTTACGACCCGCAAGGTCAAGGGCGTTCAGTACGCCTTCTTCGACGCAACGGCCGGGAGCTACACGGCGAGCTACGGACCGGAGCTGACGGCAACGGCTCCGGCTTCTCCGGCCAACGAGAACTCGCCCAAAGTCATCGGCTCTGCCCCGCCGGGGTCAACCGTGCGGATCTATCTGACCGCGGACTGCTCCGGCAGCCCCGCCGGGACGGGCAGCGCCAGTCAACTCGCCGAAGGCATCCCTGTCTCGGTTCCGGACAACTGGAGCGGCGGGCTCCGCGTCACCGCGACCCCCGCCGGTGGCGCTCCTTCGCCCTGCTCGGGTGCCCTCACCTACATCGAGGACTCGAGCGCGCCGGAAGTAACGATCGACTCGCTCTCGAAGGCCGTGCTCGGCTCCGGCCAGACGAGCGAAGTCAAATGGCACGCTACGGAGAACGGCAACTTTGAGCTGAGAGTGGGGGGCGCGGGCTGCACGACCGGCACGGTGCTGGACTCGGGCCCCTACAACACCCAGCCCGCCCAGCGCTCCTCAACCGTCTCGGCCGCCGACCTTGCCGAGGGCACCAACGCCCTGCGCCTCTGCCTCACCGACAAAGCCGCCAACGCCGGCTCGGTCATCACGCAGGTGGACAAGGACACCACAGCACCGACCACGACGATCGACGCGCACCCGACCGCCCTCAGCGCCGGCGCCGCCGCCGAGTTCAAATTCAGCGCCACAGACACCGGCCCCGGCCCGCTCACCTACAAGTGCCGCCTGGACAGCGGAAGCTGGAACCCCTGCACCTCGCCCAACTCTTACACCGCTCTAACCGATGGCAACCACAGCTTCGAAGTCCGTGCCACGGACAAAGCGGGGAACACCGGCGCGCCGCAGAGCTTCTCCTGGACAGTCGACACCACCGCACCCACGGCAACGATCGACTCCAAACCTCCTTCACTCAGCGCCTCGGCTTCAGCGGAATTCAAATTCAGCGCCACAGACCCCGGCGGCTCTGGCATCGATACCTATGCATGCCGCGTCGACTCCGGCGCCTGGGGCAGCTGCACCTCGCCGAAGACCCTTGCCTCACTTGCCGACGGCTCCCACCACTTCGAAGTCCGCGCCACCGACAAAGCCGCCAACACCGGAGCGCCGGCCACTTACTCCTGGACGGTCGACACCACGGCACCGGCGGTCAATATCGACGAGCACCCGATGGCCGTCAGCCCCAGCGCCGCCGCTGAATTCAAATTCAGCGCCACCGATCCTGGCGGTTCGGGCATCGACACCTTCGAGTGCCGCCTCGACTCTGGCGCCTGGAACTCCTGCACCTCGCCCAACCCCTACACCGCCCTCGCAGACGGCGACCACGAGTTCGAAGTCCTGGCAACCGACAAAGCCGGGAACACAGGAGCGCCACAGAGCTTCAGCTGGGCGGTCGACACCAGCGCGCCGACGGCGAGCATCGACACCAAGCCGCCTTCGCTCAGCGCTTCGGCTTCGGCCGAATTCACCTTCAGCGCCACGGACACCGGCCCCGGCCCGCTGACCTTCGAGTGCCGCCTCGACGACGGAACGTGGGGGGGTTGCACCTCGCCCAAGAGCTATGCGTTGCTTGCCGACGGCAACCACAACTTCGAAGTCCGCGCCACCGATAAAGCGGGCAGCACCGGTATGCCGATCACCTACAGCTGGAGCGTGGACACCACGCCCCCCGCGGTGAGCATCGACAGCGGGCCCTCGGGTCTCACCAACGACTCAACCCCGACCTTCCAGTTCCACGCAGGCGAGCCCGCCGACTTCGAGTGCTCGCTGGACACTGGCATCCCCGACTTCGGCCCCTGCTCCGCGGCCGGCTCCCACACGCCCGCCGCTCCGCTCAGCGACGGCCCCCACACCTTCCGGGTCCGCGCCACCGACGGCGCTGCCAACCAGGGCATCGCGACCCGCTCCTTCACGGTCGACACCGCCGCCCCGTCGCCACCTGAGCTGACCGCAAGCCTGCCCGCATCGCCGGCCAACGACAACTCACCCACGATCACCGGCTCGGCTCCCGCCGGCTCCACCGTTCGCCTCTATGAAGGCGCCACCTGCCTGGGCTCACCACTTGCCACCGTCCCGGCCTCTCAGCTGCAGAGCGGCATCACCGTCTCAGTCCCCAACGACTCCGCCACCGAGTTCAGCGCCACCGCCACCTCGACCACCGGCAACACCTCGGGCTGCTCCGAGCCCTTCACCTACGTCGAGGACTCGAGCAGCCCTGAGACCCAGATCGACGGCCATCCCGCCGACCCCGCCGGCTCGGGCCTCGCCACCTTTGTCTTCTCGGGATCGGATTCGGGCGGCTCGGGCGTCTCCTCCTTCGAGTGCCGTATCGACGGAGGGGGGTGGACGCCCTGCTCGTCCCCTGACAGCTACACAGGCCTGGCCGACGGCAACCACACATTCGAGGCCAAGGCGGTCGACCAGGCCGGTAACGCCGACGGGACCCCCACTGCCTTCACCTGGAGCATCGACACGGCGGCTCCATCAGTCCCCAATCTGAGTGCGACAGTGCCCGCCTCACCCGCCAACGACAACTCACCGAAAGTGGTCGGATCGGCGCCCGCGGGATCCACCGTGCGCCTCTACGCCAGTGCCACTTGCAGTGGCACTGCGGTCTTCGTTGACAGCGCTGCAAGCCTGGCAGCGGGGATAGCGGTCACTGTTCCCGACAACTCCACCACCGAGCTGAGCGCCACGGCTACCTCCTCCGTTGGCAATGCCTCAGCCTGCTCGGCACCGATCACCTACGTCGAGGACTCGAGCGCGCCGCAGACCGCGATTGACTCCGGCCCGACAAGCCCCAGCGCCGGCTCGTCGGCCGAATTCACCTTCTCCGCCACGGACGCAGGCCCCGGCCCGCTCGCCTTCGAGTGTCGTCGCGACTCCGCCCAGGTCGCCGACTGGAAACCGTGCGCTTCTCCCATCGCCTACACGGCGCTCGCCGACGGGGCCCACGCCTTCGAAGTGCGCGCCTTCGACCAAGCCGGCAATGCCGACGACTCTCCCGCCCGCTACGAGTGGACCGTCAAGACGACCACGCCCCCAACGGGCGCTCAGGACACCGCCAAGCCGGGAGCCCTGGCCTTCGTGCGCCTCCTACGGGTCAGGTACAACAAGCAGAAAGGGACGGCGCTGCTCATCATCGAAGTCCCTGGGCCTGGTCGACTCTCGGCGGGTACGCCGAAAGCCGTCCCCCGTCACCTCACACAAAAGACAGGACGGACGGGCGCTGCGCGTGAGGCCCAGCAGCCCCAGATCGAACCCAAGAGCATCCGCACGACCCGCGCCGGGAAGGTCAAGCTGCCAATCAAGCTGACAGCAGCCAGCAAGCAGCTTCTGCTTGAAGGTCAGAGGATCAAGGTCCGGGTGGAAATCAGCTACGAAGCCGCCGACGGATCGTCGATAAGCCGAACCGTGATGATCGTGCTTAGGTCCAGCCTCAGCCCCCGTAGGCCCTAGGCGGAGTCTCGGTTTGGATGGTGGTCGATTGGGCCGCCGAGACTAAGAAGAGACCTCATTGAGAAAGCGTTTCAAGTCCGCCAAGAGCAGGATTCGGTGGAGCGGATCGGTTGGGGAGGCTTCAAAGCCGAATCGGTCATAGAAGCCGCTTGCGTCCTCGTTGGCGTGAGCCACCAGGGCTCGAATCCCAACTGATTCAGCCGCGCCTGCGCAGCGCAGCAAAGCGTCCTGAAGCAAGGACCGCCCAACCCCGTGGTCCTGGTGACCACGATCAACGGCCAGGCGGGCCAGAATTACCACTGGAACCGGTCGTTTGGCGGGCTGCCCCTTGAGCAGCCGCTCAGTCGCTGCGCTCGGCTCAACCTGCCCGACAGCGAGGGCGTAGTAGCCAACTACTCGATTGCCGTCTGAAGTGACGAAAACACGCGCCGACCCGGCTGCCTCGGCGTGTCGGGAATAGCGATGGAGCCAGCTGTCCAGGGAGTCTTCTCCGCTGCAAAATTCAGCCAGATCATGCTTGCCACGTAGTGGCTCAGGCCGCGAATAGGCCACTACCTACTCGAAAACGCTTGGCTTCGAATAAAGCTCGCGGAGACCATTGGGCACGCTGGGAGGGCGGTCAAGCAGCTGTGAAAACTCATCCCAGGCAGAAGCATCAAGCTCAAATTGGGTGCGGTCAGCAAGGATGCGCCGCGCCTCAGAGACGGCAGCGAATCGAATGAAGCTGCTGTAGCTCGTTTCGGCCAGATCACTCGCGGCCCGGACAAGAGAATCCTCAGAGTCCTCGACGCGAAGGTTCCAACGACGGTCTCGGGTCCCCCCGGTCTTTGCAGTCATCCGTCCAATGCATTGTACATACATTGTGCAGCGGCTATGCGGTCTCTATTCAGGCCTGTTCGAAGCTCGCGACCACTGCCGCGATGCGCTCGATCTCTGCCTCGCCGATCGTCGGGAAGATCGGCAGGGAGCAGCTCTCGCCGGCCAGTCGCTCGGCGGCGGGAAGGCTGCCAGGGCCCAATCCCAGGTCGGCATAGGCCGGCTGGAGGTGAATCGGGGTTGGGTAGTGGATCGCACTCGCGATGCCGTTGGCGTCGAGGTGCTCACGCAGCTCGTCACGCGCAGCTGAGCGGACGACGAAAAGGTGGAAGACGTGATCGCCGCTCGCGGCAACCGGGGCCGGTGCGGTCACCGGGCTGCCGGCGAGCGCCTCGGAGAGCGCCTGGCCGGCGTCGCGGCGGCGCTGGTTTGCCTCGTCGAGCCGGCCGAGCTTGACCCGCAGGATTGCGGCCTGGAGGGCGTCGAGGCGGTCGGTACGGGCGGGAAGCTCGTGGTTGTGCCGGGTCGCCTCGCCGTGGGAGCGCAGGAGGTGCACCCGGGTCGCCAGCTCGGCGTCATCGGTCACCACGGCTCCGCCGTCGCCCCATGCACCGAGGTTCTTGGTCGGGTAGAAGCTGAAGCAACCGGCGTTGCCGAGCGATCCGACGGGCCGGCCGCGGTAGCGCGCGCCATGCGCCTGGCAGGCGTCCTCGATGACGAAGATGTCCTTTTCGGCGCAAAGCTCGAGCAGGGGGTCCATGTCGACGGGGCGACCGTAGAGGTGGACCGGGATCACGCAGCGCGTGCGTGGTGTGATCGCCTGGGCGGCGATCTCCGCGGTAAGCAGCGCCGTCGCCTCGTCGACATCGACAAGCCGGGGCGTGGCGCCGCAGGCGCTGACCGCCTCGGCGGTCGCAATGAAGCTGTTGGTGGGAACGATGACCTCGTCACCCGGTCCGACGCCAAGCCCGCGCAGCGCAAGCTCCAGCGCGGCCGTGCCGGAGGAAACGCCTATCGCATCCTCCGTCTCGCACCAGGCGGCGAACTCCTGCTCGAAGCCCTCGACCTCCCTGCCAAGCGTGAAGGCAGCATCCTCGGCCACACTCCCGACGACGTCAAGGAGCTCAGCCAATAGCTGCGGTTCCGCGTTGTCGAGGCGCGTGAACGGAACGGCGGCGAGGGTTGTGTCGGGCGGTGTCAATGTCTCAGGTCCGTGAGGCGAGCTCAGGCAGGAGTCTGTTCGGGTGAGTGTTCGAATCCGGCCGGTTCGGGCATGGCTACGGGGGTCATCTCGAGGTCAACGAAGACGGCGACCGCCTCCTTGCGCGAGTGAACCCCAAGCTTGGTGAAGACCGAGGCGAGGTGGCTCTTGACGGTGCTTTCGGCGAGATAGAGGCGCTCAGCGATCTCGGCGTTGGTGAGCCCCTGACGAACCAGCGTCAGGACCTGGTGCTCCCGGTGCGAAAGGGTTGGTCGCTCGACGCTGGCCCGCAGCTTTCGGGGGACCACCGTCTGTCCGCTTGCAACCGCGCGAACCGTCGTCACCAGAGCGGACTCGAGCTCGGGCTCGAAGACGAGTGCATCGGCACCGGCGTCGAGGGTGCGGCGAACGCCCGCTCCCGTTGCCGGCGGTGAGATCACCACGACTGCCGGTACATTCGGTTCGCGACAGAGGCGGCGAAGGCTCGTGATCTCCTGCGAGACATCGACGTCGCATACGAAGACGACAATCGCGGACTCGTCCGTATCTATCCCCTTGACAGCGGTTGGGGAATCGAGCACGGCGAGCGGCTGCAGATCCTGTGCTTCAAGGGTGGCGGTGATTCGCTTTCGCATCTCGGCGCTCGCAGAGACCACCACCGCGGACAAGAGGTTCTCGTATTTCCGGGCGCCATTGAGCACCCTCTGGTCGATGACCGCCATGTAGACAGAACGCGGAGAAGGCCCCGGAGCTTGCGCGTGCTGTCCAACCGCGAAAGGACGCCGGGGGGGAGGTCGTTGATTGTCCAATGACTGCTTCAGCGCCCAATTCCCCTGGTCCGCCCGCCGGAACAGGGACGACCCCCGCGAACGACGCGCCCCATCGCCTGTTGAGCGACGTCGTGCTCGGCGAGGACGTCGTGGTCCACGCCTTCACCAACCTGTACGGCTGCCGGATTGGCTCGCGCACCCGGGTTGGCACCTTCGTCGAGATCCAGCGCGGCGCCGAGATCGGCGTTGCCTGCAAGATCCAGAGCCATAGCTTCATCTGCGATGGGGTCCGGATCGAGGACGAAGTCTTCATTGGGCACGGGGTGACCTTTGTCAACGACAAGTTCCCCCGCGCAACGAACGGCTCTGGCGCGCTCCAGGACGAAAGCGACTGGGAGAGGCTCGATACGGTCGTCGAGCACGGTGCCTCGATCGGCTCGGGAGCGACCATCCTCGGCGCCGTCAGGATCGGCCGCGGCGCCACGGTCGGCGCCGGCGCCGTCGTCACCCGT
This sequence comes from uncultured Solirubrobacterales bacterium, assembly GCA_963702065.1. Classification (GTDB taxonomy): domain Bacteria; phylum Actinomycetota; class Thermoleophilia; order Solirubrobacterales; family 70-9; genus VRUE01. Next base: position 1,214,644 of record OY969705.1, on the reverse strand, counting down.
GATGTCGCGCCCGGGAGGACCGTGGTCGGGAACCCCGCCGCGGAGCGGGCTGGGCGATAGCCGAGATGCAAGACGTCTGTGTGGTCATGGTCGCCGACGGGGACGAGCGCCGGCTCGGTTCGGCACTTGCCAGTGTGCTGAAGCACGCTGGCTGGCTCGACCTCGACGCCGTGGTGGTCGACAACGGCGACGGCAGCGCCGCCGCGCACGTCGAGGAGTGCTTCATCGATGTACGCACCATCCGCTGCGCCAATCATGGCCTGGGTCACGCTCAAAATATCGCGCTGGAATCGGTGAGCGCCCGCTACGTACTCTTTTTGAGTCCTGACGTGGAGGTACGCGAGGGCAGTCTCGCAACTGTGGTCTCGGCCCTCGACAGGAACCCGGAGATCGCCCTGGCGGGTGTGCGCCAGCTGACCAGCGAGGGCGCCCTGCAGCCGAGCATGAGACGCTTTCCATCGGCTCGGCACATGCTCGCCGAAGCCGTGGGTCTGCACCGCATGCCAGGGGCAAAGCGGATGCTCGGCGAGTGCGAGCTCGACCCGCGAAAGTACGAGCAGCCGACGGCTTGCGACTGGACGACGAAGTTCATGCTCGTCCGCTGCTCGGCGCTGAAGAGGACCGGCTGGTTCGACGAGCGATTCCGGCACTTCGCCGGTGAAGCCGACCTCTGCCTGCGGCTGAAGCGGGCCGGGTGGGGGGTCGTCTATCTGCCTTGTCTCACGATCCACCGCAGCAAAGGCAACCGACGGGAAAGCCCGCGCCTGGAGGCGGAGGCGGCTTACGCTCGTATGCAGTTCGCGCGCAAGCACTTCCCTCGCCTCGCGGCCGATTACCGCTGGGCCCTCGCCCTGCGCTACGCCCTGCGCATTGGCGTCTTCTCGCTGTCGCGGCGATACGGCCGTGGCCGGCAGCGGGCGGCCCGCGCCGCACTCACCACAGTGCTCAACGGCAGGGTGCCCTTGGAGGAGTCGGCCCTCTGATGAACCTTGAGGAAGCGATCAATGTTGCGGACTTTGAGCAGGCAGCCGCCCGCAAGCTGGATGCCGCGGTTGCCGGCTACTTCTTTGGGGGTGCCTGCGACGAGGTGACCCTCGAGGAGAGCGCGCAGGCCTGGCAGCGGCTGCGGCTGCGGCCGCGAGTGCTGGCAGGGCACGGCGAGTGGGGGACCCGGACAGAGGTATTGGGGCGGGAGGTGTCAAGCCCTGTGCTGGTGGCCCCGGTTGCCTACCAGCGACTTGTAGATGAAGGCGGCGAGATCGCCATGGCCCGTGCTGCCGCCGGCGCCGGCACGGTGATGTGCCTCTCGACTCTCGCGACCACGAGGCCGGCTGAGGTTGCCGCTGCCGCGCCAGATGGCAGGCACTGGTTTCAGCTCTACACCTTTCGCGATGCAGGGGTGACGCGGGCGTTGGTTGACGAGGCGATCGACTCGGGCTTTGAGGCGATAGTGGTGACAGTCGACGCGCCGCGCGGGGGGCGTCGTGAGCGCGACCTGCGCACAGGCTTCAGGATTCCCGAGAACTTTGGCGTCCCAGCGCTGCAGGCAGCGCTGGGGGCCGAGCAAGCGGTGACGATCGAGGAGACCTTTGCGCTGATGGAACCGGCGCTGAGCTGGGAGTGGCTCGAAACGCTCGCTTCCGAGTGCAGCGTGCCGGTGCTCGTCAAGGGGGTCCTGACCGGCGAGGACGCGGCTCTGGCTGTCGAGCATGGAGCCGCCGGCGTGGTCGTCTCCAGTCACGGCGGCCGCCAGCTCGACTGCTCCCTCGCCACGGCCGACGCCCTGCCCGGCGTCGTCGATGCGGTTGGCGGGCGCGGCACCGTTCTCGTCGACGGGGGAATCCGGCGCGGCACCGATGTGGCTGCCGCCCTCGCGCTGGGCGCAGACGCGGTCCTGGTCGGCAGGCCGGCTCTCTGGGGCCTCGCGGTCGCCGGCGAGGCGGGGGCGCGGCGGGTGCTTGAGCTGCTGCGTGAGGAGTTCGAGCTGGCCCTCGCCCTCCTCGGCTGCTCCTCGCCGACAGATCTGAACCAGGCCCACGTTCAGGGGCAGCTGCTGACAACCGCTGCACCTACACTGCCGCAATGAAGATCGGCATCGTGGGACTGGGATACGTCGGCCTGCCGCTGGCCGTGGCCTTCGCCGAGGCGGGGCACGAGGTCGTCGGCCTCGACTCCGACCAGCGCAAGATCGAGGGGCTGAACGCCGGCCGCAGCCACATCGAGGACGTCGCCGATGAGGTGCTGGCGCCGCTCGGCGACCGTTTGCGAGCAACGGCCAACCAGGCCGACCTCGCTTCCTGCGAAGCGGTGATCATCTGCGTGCCGACGCCGCTGACCGGCTCGCGCGAGCCCGACCTCACCTACCTGCTGGACTCGGCGACCGCGCTCTCGCAGGTCCTCCAGCCCGGCCAGCTCGTCGTGCTCGAGTCGACCACCTACCCGGGCACCACCCGCGAGCGCCTGCAGCCGATCCTCGAGGAGTCCGGCCTCTCCGCCGGCACGGACTTCCACCTCGCCTTCTCGCCGGAGCGGATCGATCCCGGTCGCACCGACTACACGGTGAAGACCACCCCCAAGCTGGTCGGTGGCCTCACCGCCGCCTGCACCGAGCGCGCCCAAGCGCTCTACTCGCTGATCTGCGACGAGGTCGTCGTCCTCTCCAGCCCTGAGACGGCCGAGCTCTCGAAGCTGCTCGAGAACATCTTCCGCTCGGTCAACATCGCCCTCGTCAACGAGCTGGCGCAGCTCTGCGACCGCCTCGGGATCGACGTCTGGGAGGTGGTCGACGCGGCGGCGACCAAGCCCTTCGGCTTCATGCGCTTCGACCCGGGCCCGGGCATGGGGGGGCACTGCCTCCCGGTCGACCCGTTCTACCTCGCCTTCAAGGCCCGCGAGCACGACTTCTATCCCGAGTTCATCGAGCTCGCCGGCAAGATCAACCAGACCCAGCCCGCCTTCTGCATCGAACGCATCGAGCGCGCCCTCAACGAGGTCGGCAAGCCAGTCAACGGCTCCAAGATCCTCGTCCTCGGAGTCAGCTACAAGGCCGGCGTCGGCGACATCCGCGAGTCCCCCTCGCTGAAAATCACCAAGCGCCTGATCGAGCTGGGTGGCGATGTCAGCTACCACGATCCCCATGTTCCGGCCCTGGCCGACCTCGGCCTCGAGTCCGTTGACCTGGACGAGGCGCTGGCCTCGGCCGACATCGCCGCGATCGTCACCGCGCACCCCGAGGTCGACTACGAGGACGTGGTCGCCCGCGCTCCGCTGGTGGTCGACTTCCGCGGCGTCACCCGCGGCATCGAGGCGAAGAACCTCGTCCTGCTGTAGCCGGCGCTCGCGCCTCAGGCGATGACGGTCAGCGCACCGGGCTCGCTGCGCAGCTCGAGCCGGGTCTTCTCACCGATGTAGTCGCCGTCTACCTGGACCGGGAAGGGCCGGAGGATCCCGTCCTTGGTCTTCGAGGTGGAGGCGACCGTGGCCTCGCTGACGGTGCTGAACTGCTCGATCTGGCGGTGGCGAGCGGCGGGCCGCTCCTCGCTGAAGAGGCGGGACATCAGGGTTGGCATGTCGCGCTGGGTGGCCCGCTTGAGGACGCCGAGCGCGAGCGTGCCGTCATCGATTGCGACCCCCTCGCAGACCCGCACCGGGCGGCTGGCGAAGTAGGTGAAGGGGTCTGAGTTCTGGGCGAGGGCAGTGACGCCCTCCGCCGAGTCGCCCCCGCCGGTCTCGACTTGGAGGCGGACCGGATTGACCAGGTAAGACCGATAGAAGGCGGAGATCGCCGCCCAGCTGAAGTAGTACGGCCCCGCCGCCGACTTCAGCCGCGGGTGGGCGTCGACCCGCTTCACAACCGTGGCGTCGATGCCGGCGCCGCAGGAGAAGACGAAGTGGCGGTGGTCGGCCTTGCCGAGGTCGATTCGCCGCGGCCGCCAGTCGTCGACCAGGGCCAGCAGGTGCTCGGTGGCGTCAACCACGTCGTTGGGAATGCCGAGCGTGCGGCAGACCACGTTGGTCGAGCCGCCCGGCAGCACCGAGACCGGCACGTCGGTCCCGGCCAGCCCGTTGACCACCTCGTTCAGCGTCCCGTCGCCGCCGAAGGCGACGACCACGTCATAGCCGTGGTCGCGCACCTCGCGGCCGATCTCGGTCGCGTGGTTCTGCGCCTCGGTCAAGATCGTTTCGACCTCGAAGCGCCCCTGCAGCGCGTAGACCACCAGGTTCTTGAGCCGATCCGAGACCGTCGTCGCATAGGGATTGACGATGATCAGCATCCGCTTCTTGGCGGACTTCTTCGGCTTTCTAGAGCGGATTTTCGCTTGCATTCAGGTCTCGTGCGCCAGTTGGTGCGCCAGTGCGTCTATGCGGCACGGCGCTGTTGGTTACGTTCGGAGCGCTCACGCTGGGTCGCGAGGTAGGCGTCTAGGAGTTCCGCCGCCTCCGCCTCGGACCCAGGCATCAGGTGCCCGTAGCGGTCCAGGGTGATCGAGATGTTCGCGTGGCCCATGAAGGTCGAGAGTGCCTTGGCATTGACACCAGCCGCGATCATCAGGGACGCGAAGGTGTGCCGACACTCGTGGAGCGTAATGCGATTGAGACCGGTGGACTTCCACGCCTCGTCGGCGCGCTCGGTCAGCTTCTCCCCGTTGAAGGGACGGGTCGCGGTCGCCCCAAAGAACCGATCCTGTCCAGTTCGCCCCGTGGCGGCAAGATGGCTCCTCAAGAAGCCGCGCAGGATGGCGCTGATCGGCACCTTGCGCCGCCCGGCGCTCGACTTCAGCTTGATCTCTCCCTCGCGCGGGTCCCAACCTCGCTCGACTCGGATCACGCCATGAAGGAGGTCAACGTCTTCCGCGCGCAAGGCACGCAGCTCACCACGACGCAAGCCCCCGTACATCGCCGTGGCCCATATCGGCTGATCGCGGGCCGGAACGGCGGCGAGCAGTTGCTCCGCTTCCTCGGGCGACGCGTAGCGTTCCCTCCTCCCTCTGACGGCAGGCAGTTCGAGGCCGGTGCAGGGATTGATCGCCAGCTCGCCCAAACTGAGCGCCCGCCTGAAAATTGCCCTCAGCGGAAGCAGCGTGATCTGAATGGTCGATGGGCTCTTGCCCTGCGCCACGAGGTCGTTGACGAATCCTTGGAGGTCGGGCCGCTGGAGATCAGCAAGCCGTGTCTGTCCGAACTCTGGGAGGACACGAAGCCTCATCGCCTGCTCGTATGAGCGGAGTGCGGAAGGCTTGTACGGATCGCCAGATCGGTTCGTAACTGCGCTGGACCTTGCCCCTGCGTACCACGCCTCCCACGCTTCGCCAATCGTTGTCGGCTTAGGTGCCCGCAGGCCGCCACGGGCGAGCGCTCGCAGGGCATCGGTCCGCCACGTCCTTGCTTCTGCCTCGCGCGGGAAGGTGCGCCGAATCTTCTTTCCATCGCGCTTCGAGAACACCCACGCCTCGTATCCGGCCTTGCAATTGCAACGCCCACCGCTGCGAGCGTTGCAGCCCTTCGAGTGGCGCTTGTGGATGCCCTCCGCCATCAGCCTTCGCTCCGGTCCACGAACCCACCTCGCCGATAGTTGCCGGGGGACCAAGTAATTCCCTCAAGCAGATCGTCGGCGGAGATTTCGAGGGAGAACTTCAGCTTGACCAGGGTGTCGACACGAGCAAGACGCAACCCGCGCTCTAGATTGCTGATCTCGGTGCGGTGCAGCGATGCGAGGATGCTCAGCTCCTCTTGAGAGAGGTCGGCCCGCTTGCGGTGTCGAGCCAGGTTGTCCCCGAAGCATCCAGCGATGTCGATCATCGGCTCGCACCTCCCTTGAGCTGATCGAGTAGGCCATGCAGCGCTTTGTGCTCAGCGACGACTCGCTTGTACTCGTTGCTGCGGTCGATGATGTGGGCGAGGTCGCCGAACACGTCACGCACATCTGCGTCAGGGACGATCACCAGCTCGTCCAGCGCCTTGAGAAGCCGCCCGTAGGCGGCGTCTTCTCGATGCAGGCGAGCCGGCTCTTTGAGCTGCTTGGGGTACTCCTGCAGCTCTTGCCGGATGCCCGCTCGGGCGCTGCGGAAAAGCCCGCGCAGGAACCGGACTTGATCGACAGGTATCTGGAGGGCGACGGCAGAGCCGCGACCCGTAGGGTTCTCGTCAGCCATGAGGAGGATGCGTCTCCTTGTGGTCAGGCGGCCCGTCGCGTTAGCGCGCGGCGGGTCGCCGATCTTTTGCGGTCGCCCGAATCCTACCAGTAGCGTCGGGGTTCCCCTACGGCAGCTATTTACCGCGAAGTATTTCCGCGACCCGGCTGAAGTGCAGGCCCGTCTCCTTGCCAATCTCTCGCATCGAAAGACCGGCGGTCCGGGCTCGTTCGATGCTCTTGCGCCTGGCCGTACTGGCCTTATCGCGTTGGCTCTGCGCCCGCTCGAAATCGGCTTGCGTTCGGCGCAGGTCGGTGCGGGCTTTCTCCTGTTTGGCGTCGGCCATTCCGCGCAGCCTAGAAGCTGTGGACCATCCGGTGCGATCGCGCGCGTGCCCCTGCTCACAGCGCTTCTCCGATTGCCTGGCTCGCATTCTCTGTCGTCCACCGCTCAAGCTCGGCAACCGGGACCAAGCGCTTGCGCCCTCGCCGGACTAGCCGCAGCTCGGGTGCGACGTTGGCATCGAAGAAGTCCGGCCCGACGCCAATGGCGGCAGCGGCCTCGGCCGGCGTCAGGGCAATGCGGGGGATCGAGGTCGTCAGCTTCTTCGCCATCTCCATTCCTATGTCAAAAGTGAGCAGCGCATCCGTCGGTTTTCGCTAAGTCCGGCGCGAGGCCCCCAGCGCCCCCGCGAGTTGGCTGGTCGGTTCGGTCGTCATGCCTTCTAGGTCAATTCGAGACCCGGAATTGATCCACCGGTTTCCCTCACGCTCCCCCTGCCCAGCACTGGCGGCTGTTGTATCGCTGCGTTGCCTCATACCTATGTAGTCCATGGAGGGAGCCTTGTTGCGCCACCAATTTGCCCTCGTCTTCGTCGCATGGCGTGTAGGTGCCGTCTGGGCCGTGCTTGATCCACTTCTTTGAAGCCGGGCGGCGACGGCTCGCGCCCCCGGTAACTCAGGGCACGATCCGGACGACCCGCAGGACTACCGCTTGTCGTCTAAGGCGCTAGGGGTCGCCAGTGGGCGCACAGAGTCCGAGGCTCATCACGCCCCGGCCCAGTTCGTCGGCGCGCCGGTTCTTCTCGCGCCGAATCCATTTGACGCTCCAGCTCTCGAATTCTGCCAATAGCTCCTTCGCCTCCGCCCGCAGAGGCAGCAGGGTCGGATGCTTCGTCTGCCACTTGTCGTTGGCTTGATTCACCACGAGCTTGGAGTCGCCCTCGACAACCACACGCCGCGCGCCGTGGTCGAGCGCCAGGCGCAGGCCGAGTATCAGCGCGTGCCACTCAGCGGTGTTGTGGGTTCCCTGGCCAAAACACCTGACGGCCTGGACCACGGAGCCGTCGCTCAACTCGACAATGCAGGCAGCGGTTACCGGGCCGGGACTCTGCCCGCCGCCGTCGAAGTGGATGGTCGCCGCTGCTTCCGTCACCTCGCGAGCATCTTCCCCAATGGCCTGACTTCAGGCTTTGATTGGGCAGGAGACGCGCCTAAGAGTCGCGCTTCCATGCAAAGCGGCCTTAGCCCCGCAATACGTGAGACCCATAGGAAGGCAGACCAGCCAGCCAGAAGCAGGCAGGCAGCCACCTACAGGCAGAGAGAGCCACAGCTACCTACAGCCACAGCTACCTACAGCCACAGCTACCTACAGCCACAGCTACCTACAGCCACAGCTACCTACAGCCACAGCTACCTACAGCCACAGCTACCTACAGCCACAGCTACCTACAGCCACAGCTACCTACAGCCACAGCTACCTACAGCCACAGCTACCTACAGCCACAGCTACCTACAGCCACAGCTACCTACAGCCACAGCTACCTACAGCCACAGCTACCTACAGCCACAGCTACCTACAGCCACAGCTACCTACAGCCACAGCTACCTACAGCCACAGCTACCTACAGCCACAGCTACCTACAGCCACAGCTACCTACAGGCAGAGCTACAGCACCACAACAGCCACCACCCTCACGCACTATCCAGCCGCCTGACGGCGGAATGGATAGGCGGCTGCCCGGTACACCTCAACTCGCCGGGCGCGGAGCCCTGCGCGCTCGACTACCAAAGAAGTGGATCAAAAAGACCCCCTCCCGTGACCTATAGGTCATGAGGAAGCAAATCAGTGACGCAAAAGCCCGCCCTGAATGGACAACGAGGGTGGTGGCACCTCTTAACAAAAAAGGCGACGGATTCCCGCCGCGATTTGGACAAGGCTTCTGATGCTCAGCATTGGGAAGCTCGGAAAAGGCCAGGAGCGCTACTACCTGGAGAAGGTCGCCGAAGGCGCCGAGGACTACTACTCCGGAGAGGGCGAGGAGGCAGGCCAGTGGATGGGCGACGCCGCGCGCGAGCTGGGTCTGTCGGGCGAGATCGAGCCCGACCAGCTCGTGGCGATGCTGACCGGGATGAACCCGGCGACGGGCGAGCCGCTTGGACTGCGAGCCGTCCCCGGCCGTGGCCCGGTGCCGGGATTCGATCTCACCTTCTCCGCTCCCAAGTCGGTCTCCCTGACCTGGGCGCTCGGCGGTGGAAAGGCATCCCCCGGGGTCAAGGCCGCCCACCAGCGCTCGGTTGAAGTCGCCCTCAAATACATGGAGAGACACGCCTGCCTGACCAGGCGCAGCAGCGGGGACGGCGGCAGGGTGTTCGTGAACGGCAACGGCTTCCTCGCCGCTGCCTACCTTCATCGCTCCTCGCGAAACGGCGACCCGCAGCTGCATACGCATGTGCTGATCGCCAACGCGACCAAGGGACCGGACGGCAAATGGACCCGGCTCTACCACCCGGCGATCTACGAGCACGCCAAGACCGCCGGATACATCTACGAGGCCCACCTTCGCCATGAGCTGACCCGGACGCTCGGCATCGAGTGGCAGCCGGTTCGCAACGGAATCGCTGAGATCAAGGGCTTCAAGGACGAGTGGCTGAAGACCTTCTCCACCCGCCGCGCGGAAATACTCGAGGCGGCCGGTGCGGACGCCTCGGCCCGCGCCCGCCAAGTTGCCACGCTCGCGACCCGCGTGGCAAAGGAGAAGGGCATTGCCCCCGAAAGCCTGCGGGAGCGCTGGCGCGAGCAAGCGAAAGAGATCGGCTTGGATGGCGAGGCCATCGCGCAGACGATGGGCAGGGAGGTAGAGCTTGCCGCCAAGCTGACGCTGAAGCAGCTTGACCGGGAGGTAACAGCCCACGCCTCCCACTTCGACCGCCGCGACGCGATCCAGGCCGTCGCCAACCTGCTTCCCAACGGCGCGCCCGGCCATGAGGTCGAGAGCGCCGCCGACGCCTTCCTCGCCTCCGAGTCGGTCGTCACCGTGGCCGAGACCGCCAAAGGCACCCGCTACACGACCAAGCGCATCTGGGGGCTTGAGCGCAAGGCGTTGGAGACGGCCGAGCGCATGGTGAAGGAGCCGCGCGGTGAGGCGGGCGAGTTGGTCGCCGCCAGAGTGATCACGGCTCGCCCGACCTTGAAGCCCGACCAGCGCGAAATGGTCCAGCGCCTGCTTGCAGGCCGCGAGGGCATCGCCGTGGTGATCGGTGAGGCCGGGACCGGCAAGAGCTTCGCCACGGTCGCCGCAGCCGAAGGCTGGGCGCAGGCCGGCTTCGAGCTTCGGGCCGCGGCGCCGACCTGGAGGGCGGCCAACCTCCTTAGCGCCGATGGACTTGAGGCGACGACGGTAGCGGGCTTGCTTGGCGGTCTCGACAGGGGGAAGATCAGCCTGTCCTCGCGCTCGATCCTCTTGGTCGATGAGGCGGGCATGGTCGGCTCGGAGCATCTGGCCCGAGTGATCGGCCACGCAGGGGAGGCCGGGGCGAAGCTCGTTCTCGTTGGCGATCCCGAGCAGCTTGGCCCCATCGAGGCGGGCGGTCTGTTCTCCGCGATCGCAGAGCGCACCGAGCCCGTCCACCTCGACGAAGTGATCCGCCACAACCACGAGCTCGACCGCGACGCGGCGAAGCTGATCCGCGAAGGAGAAGGCCACGAGGCGCTGAGCCTCTACCGATCCGCAGAGCGGGTCACGGTCGCCGGTAACGCCGAGGAGCGGCGCGTGGCGATGGTCGAGGACTGGTGGCAGCCCTTCTCTAAGGGCGAGGACGCGCTGATGGTGGCGAAGCGAAACTCGGAGGTCGAGCGCTTGAACGCAACGGCCCGCGAGCTGGTCAAGGCCGAAGGCAGGCTTGGTGCCGAGGAGATCGAGATCGGCGGCGCTGCCTTCGCTCCCGGCGATCAAGTCATCACCCGCGTCAACGACCGCAGCGCCGGCATCTACAACCGCGAGCGCTGGCAAGTCGCAGAGGTAGACGCCAACCAAGGGTGCATAGTCCTTGAGGGCATCGACCAGGCCCGGCGTGTCGAGGTCGGCCGCGACTATCTGGACCGCACCACCTTGGGCGGCGAGGCTCCCGCGCTTCAGCACGCCTACGCCGTGACCACCTATTGCGCCCAGGGCACGACCGTAGATCGCGCCTACGTCATGGCCGACCCGTCGATGGACAAGCAGGAGTTCTACGTCGCCACGTCGCGCACACGCGAGCAGACCTACCTCTACGCGACACCGGAGATTCAGGGGGAGCGCGGCGAGTACGGGCCGACCGGACCCGAGCGCGATCCAATCGCCCATGTAGCCGAAGCGGCTGAGCGCGACCGCGCCCAGACTGCCGCCCACGACGAGGCGTTGCGCGCCGGGCTGGCGAAGCTGCCCACCGCTGAGCTGGCGGCGCTGCGGGACAAGCTGAACACCCCGGCCCGCTTTGAGGCCCGCCACCAGGAGGACTACGCCCGCCAGGTCCAGGCGGTCGAGGAGCGGCGCGGCCAGGTCGAGCGAGCCGGCGCCGACCGTGAAGCCGTCGAAGCGCTCGGCTGGCGCGAGCGCCGCCAGAAGTTGCCCTACGCCAGGGAAAGCGAGCGGCTATTCAGTGAACGGCTGGCAGAGGAGAGGGCGAAGCTGGCGCAGATGGAGCCACCGGGCACGGAGGTCCGGCGCGAGCGCGAGATCGCGGCCCGGCTTCTTGACGCCCGCTCAGCGCAAGCCCTCACGGCCGCCCGGATCGAGCCTCCCGCTTACATCGTCAAGGAGCTGGGGGAGAGGCCCGCCGATCCGACCAGGGCGAGGGCTTGGGATCGAGGCGTTCAGGGAGTCGAGCGCTACCGGCTCGAACACGGAGTTAGGGACAAGGGCAACGCCTTCGGCCGCCAGCCGCAAGACCCAGAAGCGCGGGCGACTCGCGAGGCCGCACAGCGAAGGCTCGCCGAGACTCAGCGCAGACTCGGCCTTGAGCAGCAACTAGGCCGCAGGGAGAGGACCAGGAGCATCGAGCGAGGCTTCGGGATCGGTCGGTAGGCACCCCGACCCCCCGGCGATTGAAGCACCGAGTTCGCGGCCGTCAACCCCTGCGGGGTCGGGCGCTTCGCGCCCTTGACTGCCGCTCTCGCGGCGCTGGTTTGCGGGTATGGTCGGGGCTAGGTCAACGACGTCCAGCCGCAGGATTTCGGCCGCTGAACCCTCTGGAAGGGGACTTCTCGGGCATTTCGATAGCGTCCGGCAGCATGAGTAAGGGGGGGCCGCGCATTGTCGCCGTTGATCTTTTTTGTGGCGCTGGCGGACTGTCCTATGGATTGCAGCAGGCGGGAGTGTCGGTTGCGGCTGGCGTGGATATTGACCCCGCTTGCCAGTTTCCCTTTGAAAGCAATGTGGAGGCTCCCTTTCTGGAGAAGGACATTCGGGATCTGACCGCAGATCACCTACGTCCTCTATGGCAGCATGGAGACTTTCGCCTGCTCGCCGGTTGTGCGCCCTGCCAGCCCTTCTCACCGCATCGTCGCGGACGCGATACGAGTTCTGAGGCTCAGTGGTCGCTGTTGACTGAATTCGGTCGGCTTCTTCAGGAATCTGAGCCTGAGTTGGTCACGATGGAGAACGTACCTCGCATCGGTAGCTCGGAAGTCTTTCAAGACTTTGTAAACCTACTATCGCGCTTGGGTTACAAGATTGACTACCGAAGCTGTAACGGTCTGGACTACGGACTCGCGCAGCAACGCCGCCGCCTTGTGCTTCTCGGCTCTCGACTGGGAGCTATTCAAGTCCCTGAAGGAAGATCGCGAAGTAAGAGCCGGAGAACCGTGCGGGACGAGATTGGCGCGTTGCCTGCTTTGAAAGCCGGGGCGTCCGACCCTCAAGATCCTTTGCATCGGACCCGCCGTCTATCCGAGATCAATCTCAAACGAATCCGGGCTTCAGTGCCGGGAGGAACTTGGGAGCAATGGCCTGAAAATCTCCGCTCGCCGTGTCACCGAAAGAAAAGTGGCGCAACCTTTCGTAATGTCTATGCACGAATGGAGTGGGACAAGCCAGCGCCAACAATAACGACCCTTTCTTATAACTTTGGTACGGGCCGCTTTGGCCATCCTCAGCAGGATCGAGGCTTGAGCCTTCGAGAGGCTGCGATGCTCCAAGGCTTCCCAAGAAACTATCGATTTGTGTCATCCGATAGTCCCGTGTATTTCAGTCCGCTGGGACGACTGATCGGGAATGCAGTCCCGCCGCCACTTGGCAGAGCGGTGGGCGACGCGGTTCGAGAACACGCCATCTCCCATTCGCGAAAGGTGGCTGCGTGAGTAAGGACGGGGCTGCAACGGATTCGCCAGAGGCTATCGAGCAACCACCCGTCTACACGATGAGTGTTGATCTCTCGGTTCTTGAGTCGCTTGGCATCAATCTTTACAGTAACGCTGCTGCCGTCCTGTCCGAGCTAGTGGCGAATGCCTACGACGCAGATGGCACAGTTGTCAGCATTTCGTGGAAGGAAGACGAAAAAACGGTCATCGTTGTTGACGATGGAAGTGGTATGACCGTTGATGAGCTCAATGCTCGATTCTTGACGGTGGGATACAAGAAGCGTGATGTTGAGGGTGCTATCTCGGATCGGTTCAAACGTCCTTTCATGGGTCGCAAGGGAATCGGCAAGCTGTCAGTCTTCTCAATTGCCCAGACCGTCACTGTTTACTCTACAAAGGACGAAGAAAGCCACGGCTTGCGAATCAAAGTAGAGGATCTAGAGGAGTGCATTAGGAAGCGTGAGGCTTACCACCCGGAGCCAATTGATGTGCCGGATGAGTACACCGATCAGGGAACGACACTCGTTTTGAGCCGGCTTAAGTCGAAACGCGCTGACCTGACTGTTAATGCGCTTCGAAAGAGGCTGGCACGTCGTTTTGACGTCCTCGATGAAACCCCGCCCGAGAAAGGAGGGTTCAAAATTGAGGTCAACGGAAAGCCCATTGCGTGGGCAGACCGGCAAGAGCTAAGGATGCTGGAGTTTATCTGGGAGTTTGGAGGCGAATCACTGCCCGCCTCGGCACTCCCAAAAGACATTAAGCGCTTTGTCTTGCCTGAGGACAAGGCGGGTCGCGCCGATTGGAAAGTGCGTGGTTGGATCGGAACTGCGCGACAGCCAACCGATCTTACGAAGGATAAAGAGGCTGGCTCTCTTAAGAACGTCATTGTTCTTGCGCGTAAGCGTCCCATTCAAGAGGGCATCATCGAGAAACTCGACTTTAGCCGGATTTTTGGCAACTACGTAACTGGTCAGATAGAAGCGGATTTCCTTGATCTAGACGACGGATACGAGGACATTGCAACCAGCGATCGTCAAAGATTGATTGAGGACGATGAGAGGGTTCTTGCCCTTCAGGACTTGCTGCGCTCATCGTTTGTCAAGGCAGCGGAGCAGTGGAGCAAGGCGCGGCCGAAAAGGGAGGCCAAGGACATCCTTGAAAAATTTCCCCAGTTGAAAAAGTGGGTGGATGACCGTCCCGCCGGACAGCACGATCCCGCTGAGAAGATGATTGGCACGATTGCTGCGCTTACCCTGGAAAAAGAGAATGAGGGACAAGATCGGGCTGACCTTCTCAGGGCTGGAGTATTGGCCTTCGAGAGGGTGGGGCTGCGGAAGACGTCAGAGGATCTCGATCGGCTTAGCGGGGTGACAGCAGAGAACCTTCTGCCGTTGCTTGGACAACAAGATGCTTACGAGGAGGCGCTCTGGGGCGACATTGTGAGGTCGCGACTGGAGGCGATCGAACGATTTCAGGGATTGACTGAGGACAATGAGAAGGAGCGGGTTCTTCAGGAGCATCTGTTCAAAAACCTATGGCTGCTCGATCCTGCTTGGGAGCGCGCCACTGGAAGCGAGCAAATGGAGCAGGCGCTTCACAAGATTGCCCCGGGGCTCTTTCCGGAGAAACCCGACGGAAGCGAAATAAAAGGCCGTTTGGATATTAGCTATGCCACGTTGAGTGGTCGCCACGTAATAGTCGAGTTGAAGCGCTACAAAACGAAACTCCAGGCCGATGTACTTGCTGACCAGGGCGTGAAGTATTACGACGCTCTGGAGAGCATTCTGAAAAAGCAGCAGGTCTCTGAACCGGATATTGAGGTGATCTTTGTTTTGGGCGACCCGCCTGGGGCGGCCAAGAAAGGCAAACTTTCCGAGGCCGAGTACTTCGAATCGCAGTTTGCGAACTCCAACGGTCGCTTTGTTCTATATGACCGCCTCATAGCAAGCGCGAATAACCAGTACGAGGAGTATCTGGGGGCTAGCAAACAAGCTAACACCCTGAATGATCTCCTGAAGACGCTCGATCCCAATCTGCTGATTAGCGAAGGGGACGATGCCGGCGAGGCTCCTGCTGCCTAGCTGAGGCTCCAGAGGGCTCGCCCATGCTGCGAGGACGGAACTCGTTCCATGACTGTGCGCCACTAGTGCGCCAGCGGCACCCGTCAGAGGCCGGACGCAATCGGAGCTAGCCGGATGCCTTTTGGCCCTGTGCTGCGAACCTCGCGTGTAAACCCGGCGCAGGTCCGATGATCAGCATCCGCTTCTTGGCGGACTTGCGCGGCTTTCTAGAGCGGATCCGGCTGGTAATTTGGAGGCGATCTCGGCAGCGACCGATTTCGGAATCCGCAGCCTATTGCGCCCAGGCCCGATGGTCCGCGCACGTTGGTCCGCGGAAGGAGGTGCGGACTTTCACGCTCAAAGGGCCGGTCGGAAATAGGTACTACGGGCCGACGGCCGGCAGCACCTCGACCAGCGCCAGGTCCCAGCGGTCGTTGGTCGGCGCCGTGTCGTTGATGACCACGGTCGTGCCGGCGGCTGGGCGTGGGGCGGTCTGGCGCTGGGTCCAGAAAGTGTCGCCGCTGGGGCTGAGGAACTGGTCGACCAGCGTCTGGCTCGGACCGACGGTGCGGGCGATTGCGTTGTCCCAGTCCTCGCCGACGGCCCAGACCCAGCTGCCCGGCCGTGGTCGTGACGAGCGAGGCCGTAGGGCGCGCCGGTCGCAGCGGCGCCCGATGCGGTCGCGCCGTTGGCGATGGTGTCTGCGCCGATGAACGCCGCGACGGTGATCGCGCCCTGGTAGCTGCCGCTGGCGCGGGTGGCGGTGATCACCGTGTTGGTGAGGACGTTCGGCGCGACCGCCTGCCAGATCTCGGCGGTGCCCGCCTGGGTGTTGGCGCGTTTGCGCAGCGTCCAGGTCAGGCCGCCGCCGGTGACGGAGCTGATCGACTGGGACGGCGGTGGCGTTGGGACCGTCGGAGCCGATGAACGCGAGCAGGAGCTCACCCGGTTTGCTCGTCGTCAGCGCAGGAGCGGAGATTGTCGACGCCGCGCGCGCTCTGGCGCGTGGTCACGGCTTTGTCGAGCGCGAAGCTCGAGGCCGGCGAAGTTGTGACCGGCACGGGCGCCGACTGTGCGCTCTGGTTTTCGGCGGCGTCGTACGCGGCGACCGTGTAGCTGTAGGCCGTGTTCGGTTGTGAGGCCGGTGTCCGTGAGGCTGGTTGACGGCGTCGTCCCGACCTGCGCCCCGTCGCGGAATACGCGGTAGCCGGCGACGGCGACGTTGTCGGTGGCCGCGCTCCAGGAAAGGGCCGCTGACGTTTCTCCCGGCGTTGCTTTGAGTCCCGACGGACTGCTCGGCGGGATGTTGTCGGCGCTCACCGTCGCGGGGGCCTCAGCCGATGCCGGGCCGACGTTGCCGGCGGCGTCCTCGGCGGTCACCTTGTAGTACCAGGTGCCGGCCGCGACTCCGGTCTCCGAGAACGACGTCGAGGCGGTCTGACCGACACGGTTCGCGACGGTCGGCGCGAAGTTCGGCGTGCTCGAGCGGTGGACGTTGTAGCGGGTGACGCGCGGTGTCGTCGGTCGCGGCGGTCCAGCTCAGCGAAGCGGTGCCAACGCCTCCCGTCGCGCTGAGGTTCGGTCGGAGCGGTGGGCGCTGCCGTGTCTTCGTACGGCGCCGGGAAGCGGACGAACGAGGCGACCGACGGCACGCCCTGGTCGTTGACGAGGAAGAGCATGTAGTAGCCGGGCGGCACGTCGTTGCGGTTCGCGGGCATGTCGACGTTGAGCCCGCCGGCGGTCTGCGAGAAGCTCAGCGAGGTCGCCCGCGCGTTCTGGTCGAAGGCGTGGGTGACCGAGCCGGTGCGGATCAGCGAGACCCTCGCGATCGAGGTCGGCGTCGGGGGTGCCGACGAACGTGCTCGAGCCGTACTGGACCGTGGCGGGCGCCGAGCCGATCGTCGGGCGCGGGCCTTTGAAGAGGTAGGGCGGGGAGAAGATCTGGGCGCTGCGCTGGTCGTTGACGCCGGGATCGCCGCCGCCGCCCGCCACGTAGACGCGGCCGTCGGGCAGCAGCACCGCGACCGAGTGGTAGAGGCGCGGGGCGGTCATCGACGCGTAGGTGGTCCAGGCGCCGGTCGACGGGTCCCAGTCCTCCGCCTGCAGCACCGCGTTGGCGTCGACGAAACCGGACTTGTCGGTCCCGCCGCCGGTCGCCAGCACGGTGCCGTCGGGCAGGTTGGTGAGGTTGAGGAAGCTGCGCGGGAAGGCCATGTTCGCCGGTCGGCTGCCAGGTCGCGCCGCCGGCGTTCATGTCCAGCGTGTAGGCGGTTTTCGGCGAGCTTGCCGGAGAAGCCGTCGTCGGCCGCCGAGCCGGCCTTGATGAACTTGCCCGGTGCGTAGTTGGCGATGCTGCCGCCGTCGATCACCCGGCTGTCGAACGTCGTCCATTTGTTCGTCGAGAGGTCGAGCACCTCGCTCGGGGTCGGCTCCTCGGAGCCGCCGAGGTGGACGATCCGCCCGTCGGGCAGCTGGTAGATGAACGGGTAGATCGGCATCGCGTGGCTGGCCGCGGTCAGGCTCTGCCAGCTGTTGGTGCTGGGCGAGTAGAGCTCGGGGATCGGCGACGATGTCGCTGGAGTCTTTGTTGTCGCCCGAGGTGACCAGGACCTTGCCGTCGGAGAGCGTCGTCCCGGTCGCGTACCAGCGCGGGAAGTGCATCGGCGCGAGTACGCTGCCAGGTCTCTTTCTGCCAGTCGAACGCGGTGATGTCGGCGACGCCGAAGCCCGCCGTTGGTCGAGGTGCCGCCGACGACCAGCACGCGGCCGTCGGCGAGCACGGCCTGGCCGGCGCAGAAGAGGTCGGCGGCGGCGTCGGGCACGTGTGTGACGGCGCCGGTCTGCGGGTCGAAGACGTACTGCTGCCCGCCGACCGCGAAGTCGCCCTGGAAGAGCAGGATGCGCCCGTTGGGCAGGAGCGCCGAGTGGATCGCGACCGCCGGCAGCGGGATCAGCGGTCCCCACTGGCCGACCTGTGGCAGCCCGCGGTCGCCGTTGGCGACCGTCACCGTCACCGCGGTCGAGGTCGCCGTGTTGCCGGCTCCGTCGCGGGCGCGGGCCGCCAGCGTGTGCGATCCGTTGGCGACCGTGGTCGAGTCCCAGGGGAGGCTCATAGGGCGACGAGGTGTCTTCGGCCCCGACCGGGCTGCCGTCGAGCAGGAACTGGACGCCGGCGATGCCGCTCGCGTCCGTGGCCGTGGCGGTGAGGGTCGACCGTCGCCCGACACCGTCGCGCCGTCTGCGGGCGCGGTGAGCGAGACGGTCGGTGGCGTCGTGTCGCCCGGCGGGCGTCGTCACGCTCACCGGGTTCGGACGCGGGGGAGACGGTTGCCGGCCCCGTCGTAGGCCTTGACCGTGTAGGTGTAGGTGGTCGACGCGGCGCCACGGTCGTGTCGGTGAAGCTCGTGCCGGCGACTTCGCCGACCTGGCCGGCGCCGCGGAAGATCCGGTAGCCGGCCACGCCCTGGTCGTCGCTGCTCGCCGACCAGGAGAGTGGGACCTGCGTCGCGGTGACGGTGCCCGCCGCGAGATTGGTCGGCGCCGTCGGGGCCTGGGTGTCGGTCACCGCCGGCAGGACCTCGACCGCCGCCAGGTTCCAGCGGTCGGTCGTCGGCGCGGTGTCGTTCAGCGTCACCGGCGTGGCCGCGAACGGAGTCGCCGAGGTCTGGCGCTGCACCCACAACGTGTCGCCGACCGAGGCCAGGAACTCGTCGACCTTGGTCTGGCTCGGGCCGACGGTGCGCGCCGTCGCCCGGTCCCAGTCGTTGCCGACGCCCCAGACCCAGGAGCCGGCGCGGGTCGTCGTCAGCGAGACCGACGGGGCGCCGGTCGCGGCGCTCGCGGCCGCCGTGGACCCGTCGACGACCTGGTCGGCGCCGGTGAAGGTCACCACCGTGATCGAGCCCGACGTAGGAGCCGTTGCCGCGGGTCGCGGTGACGGTGGCGTTGGTCAGCAGCGACGGGGCGTTGGCAGCCCAGATCTCGGCGGTGCCGGCCTGGGCGTTGGCGCGCCGCCGCAGGCGCCAGGTGAGCCCGCCGCCGGTCACGCTCGAGAAGGTCTGCGAGCCGCCGGCCGACGGCCCGTCGGAGCTGACGAAGGCGAGCAGCAGCTCGCCGGGCGCGGCGGTCGAGAAGGCCGGCGAGACGATCGTTTTCGCCGAGCCGCGGCCTGGTGGGTCGTAACGGTCTTGTCGACGCCCAGGCTCGCCGCGGCAGAGTCGGCGCCAAGCACGAGCAGGATGCCGACACAGAGCGCGGCAAAGCCCAGGTACATCCGGTGGCCACGGATCCTCGCGGTTGCTCCCCCCATCATCACACCGCCCTGTCTACTTAGGCGGCAGCGCCACGTCAACGAACGAACGCCAATCAAGTACTAATTCTGTACTCAGGTCGCCTCGTAGCGGATCACCTCCCCGTCCTCGGCTTCGCGCACGCGCCCCTCGTTGACCAGCAGGTCGGCGTGGCCGATCACCTCGGAGAGGGTGAGGAAGGCCTGGGTGACGGCGACGTTGCCCCAGATCGCCTGGGCGATGCTCGAAGCCGCTGCGCGGCTGCTCGGCGATCAGCTTGTAGATCTTCTCCTTGCGGCGATCGTGCTTGGCGATGCGGTCGTCGATCAGGGCGACGTGGTCGGTGATCGGCTCGCCGTGGCCGGAGAGGACGATCTCGGCCGGCATCTCGCGCGTCTTGCGCATCGACTCGATGTAGGTGACGAGGGCCTGCGGGCGCTCGCTCGGAGCCGTCGAGCGGGCGGCTGATCAGCGGGTTGGAGGAGATGTGGGCGATCAGGTGGTCGGCGGCGATCAGGATCTTGCGCTCCTCGTCCCAGAAGACGGTGTCGGAGGGGCTGTGGCCGGGGCGGTGGATCGCCTGCAGGGTGCGGTCGCGGAAGGGAAGCTCCTGGCCGTCCGCGAGCGGCTGGGTCACCGCGACGTGCGAGCCCCAGCCGCGGAAGCTGCGCGAGACGCTGCGCAGCGCCACCGTCACCTCCTCGGGGATGCCGTTGCGCAGCATCAGGTCGACCGCGAAGCGGTCCTCGGCCTCGGCGTCCTCGTCGAAGTTGGCCAGCCGCTCGGTGGCGGCGCCGAGCGCGGCGACCTCGGCGCCGGAGCGCTGCGACGACGATCTCGGCCAGGCCGAGGTGGTCGATGTGCTGGTGGGTGACGATCAGCAGCTCGAGGTCGTCGATCGAGTGGCCGCGCTCGGCCAGCTGCGACTGCAGCTCGTCGAGCGCCTTGCCCGAGTTGGGCCCGGTGTCGATCAGGGTCAGCGGCTCGTCCTCGAGCAGGTAGCAGTTGACCCGCCCGACCGCGAAGGGGGTGGGGATGCGCAGGCAGTGGATTCCCGGCCAGCGCCGCCTGCTCCAGCGCCTGCTCGGGGGTCGAGGCGTCACGCGCGGATCAGCCCGAGCACCTCGTCGCGCTTGGCCTCCATGTCCTCGCGCGAGACCAGCGACTCGAGGTTGAGCCGCAGCAGCGGCTCGGTGTTGGAGGGCCGCACGTTGAAGTGCCACTCGGGGTAGTCGACCGAGATCCCGTCGAGGGTGGTCTGCTCGCCGTCGCCGTAGCGCTCGGTGATCTCGGCGATCTTCGCCGCCGGGTCGGCGACCTCGGAGTTGATCTCGCCGGAGATGAAGTAGCGCGAGCGGAACTCGGCCATCAGCTCGCCCAGCGAGCGGCCGTCGACCGAGAGCAGCTCCAGCATCAGCAGCGCCGGGATCGTGCCCGAGTCGGCGTTCCAGAAGTCGCGGAAGTAGTAGTGGCCGGAGACCTCGCCGCCGAAGACGGCGTTCTCCTCGCGCATCCGCGCCTTGAAGAAGGCGTGGCCGACGCGCGAGAGGTCCGAGCGGCCGCCCTCGGCGGCGACCAGGTCGGGCACGGCCCGGCTCGAGCGCGGGTCGTAGAGGATCGTCGCGCCGGGGTTCTTGGCCAGCGCCGCGCGGGCGAGCAGGGCGCAGATGAAGTCGCCGTCGCAGAACTCGCCGCTGCCGTCGATGAAGAAGCAGCGGTCGGCGTCGCCGTCCCAGGCGATGCCGAGGTCGGCGCCGGCGGCGCGCACCCGGTCGATGATCATCCGCCGGTTCTCCTCGCAGCAGCGGGTTGGGCTCGTGGTCGGGGAACTCGCCGTTGGGCTCGAAGTACATCTCCTCCAGCTCGAGCGCCGAGCCCGTGCAGGGTCGGCCCGACCATCGGCCCGGCCATGCCGTTGCCGCCGTCGACCACGACCTTCATCGGCTTCACCTTGGCGGGGTCGATGAAGGAGAGGGCGTGGGCGCGGAACTCGTCCCAGATGTCGACCTCCTCCAGCGAGCCGCCGCCGGGCGCGTGCCCGAGCCCGGCCTCGATCTCCGCCTTGACGTCGCCGATCCCGGCGTCGCCGGAGAGCGGCAGGGCCCCCTCGCGGACCAGCTTGACCCCGGTGTAGGCCTTGGGGTTGTGCGAGGCGGTGACCATCGCGCCGCCGTCGAGCTCGCGCGAGCCGACCAGGTGGTAGAGCATCTCGGTCGGCGACCATGCCGGCGTCGAGCACGGTGGCGCCCTCGAAGATCAGGCCGTCGCGCAGCTCCGCCGCCATCGCCGGCGCGGTCAGGCGCATGTCGCGGCCGAGCCCGACCCGCAGCTCGCTCGGTCTGCTTGCCGCGCAGCTTGCCCAGCACGCGGGCGAAGGCGCGGCCGATCGCGTGCGCGGTGGTCTCGTCCATCTCCTCGCCGTAGAGGCCGCGGATGTCGTAGGCCTTGAAGATCCCCGGCGGGGCCAGAATCGGCTGCTCGCTCAAAATGCTCCCTTCAGCGCCTCGTAGCTCTGCTCGAGTGTCTGCGGCATCACTTTGGTGTCGGCGATCACCGGCATGAAGTTGGTGTCGCCGCCCCAGCGCGGGACGACGTGCATGTGGATGTGGTGCTCGACCCCGGCGCCGGCGACGCGGCCCTGGTTGAAGCCGACGTTGTAGCCGTGCGGCTCGTAGACGTCCTCGAGCCGGCCCATCGCCCGCTGGGCGAAGCCCATCATCTCCGCCACGGTCTCGGCCGGCAGCTCCTGGATCCGGCCGATGTGCGCGTAGGGCGCCACCATCAGGTGGCCGTTCGTGTACGGGAAGAGGTTGAGGATCACGAAGCAGCTGCTCGCCGCGGTGGACGATCAGGTTCGCCTCATCGTCATCCGCCGCCGGCTTGGCGCAGAAGATGCACTCCTCCTCGTTGTCCTTGGCTGCGTCCTTCACGTAGGCGAGGCGCCAGGGCGCCCAGATGCGGAAATTTGCCACGGGTCGCGCAGGCTACAGCCAGCCGCGCTTGCGGAAGTAGGCGACCATGCCGACCAGCAGCGCGAACATCACGCCGACGATCGATCCAGAAGGCGGTCAGGCTCTGCTCGCCTGGCACGCCGCGAGTTCATTCCCCAGATGCTGGCGATCAGGGTCAGCGGCAGGACGATGACGCTGATCGAGGTGAGCACGCGGAGGATGTCGTTGACGCGGTGGGAGATCACCGACTCGTTGGTCTCGGCCAGCGAGTCGACCACCTCCTTGTAGTTCTCGAGCATGTCCCAGATCCGCTCGTGGGCGTCGACGATGTCGTCGAAGTAGATCTCGAGGTCGAGGTCGGTGGCGAGGTAGCGCTGCTTGACCTTCTCCAGGTCGCGCAGCACCGGCCGCTGCGGCCGGATCACCTTGCGGAAGTTGATGATCTCCTGCTTGACGTTGGAGATGTCGCGCACGACCTCCTCCGAGCGCCCCTCGAAGATGTCGTCCTCGAGCGCGTCGAGCTTGTTGCCGATCTTGCGCAGCATCGGGAAGCAGTAGTCGAAGCTGTCGTCGACGAGGCGGTAGAGCAGGTAGCCGGAGCCGCGCGAGAAGAGCTGCTCGCGCAGCTCCTCCTTGGCCCGGCAGCGCTCGAACAGGTACTCGACCGGCTGCAGCGGCTGGTTGGGGATCGTCACCACGTAGCCGGGCCCGACGAAGAGATCGAGCTCGCCGGTGCCCAGCCGGCCGGCGGCCGGGTCGAAGACGGGGAAGTGGAGGACGATGAAGAGGTAGTCGTCGTAGACGTCGATCTTCGGCCGCTGGTTGCGCGAGAGCACGTCCTCGAGGTCGAGGGCGTGGAAGTCGAAGTTCTCCTCCAGCCAGGCGCGCTCGAGCGCGCCGGGCCGCTCGATGTTGACCCAGCGCAGGCCGGCGGAGTCGATCTGCTCGACGTTGGGCGTCTGCGGCTCAGCCTGCGATGCCGCGGAGATGAGCTCGTCGCGCCGGCCGACGCGTCGCAGCCTCGGCTTCGGAAGGTTCGGCATCGTTCACGCTCATCGTCTCGTCGGGCATGGCCGCACAAGGTTAGCCGTCGATCCGCGCGCATCGGGTTGAACGGGAATCCCCCTGGTATGGTTCATGCCTACATAAGCGCCACATCTAGAGGGGTGGAGGGACTGGCCCGATGAAGCCCCGGCAACCACCTCGAACCATCAGGTTCGAGGGGAGGTGCCAACTCCAGCAGGTCACGCGAAGGCCTGGAAGATGTGGGGAAAGTCCGATCGGACCTCTGCCCCACAAAAGGCGGAGGTTTTTTTGTTGGCGGTAACGCAACGAGAGGGAAAGATCGGATGGCAATCGAGAATCTGAAGTGCAAGGAGTGCGGGGCGACCTACGACCTCGGCGCTCACTTCGCCTGTGAGAACTGCTTCGGCCCGCTGGAAGTGGCCTACGACTACTCCGGCGCTCGACCCGGCCGAGACCAAGCGCAAGATCCAGGCCGGCTCGCAGGGAATCTGGCGCTACGCCGACTTCCTGCCCTTCGAGGGGCGCCCCGGCGACCCGCTCGAGCCCGGCCTGACGCCGCTGCTGCGCGCCGACCGCCTCGCCGAGCGGCTCGGCGTCGACGCCGAGATCTGGATCAAGAACGACGCCGCCAACCCGACCCACTCCTTCAAGGACCGCGTCGTCGCCGTCGCCGTCGCCAAGGCGCAGGAGCTCGGCTTCGACACCGTCGCCTGCGCCTCGACCGGCAACCTCGCCAACGCCGTCGCCGCCCACGCCGCCGCCGCCGGCCTCGCGCTCCTACGTCTTCGTCCCCGCCAACCTCGAGGAGCAGAAGCTGCTCGCCACCGGCATCTACGGCACCAACCTGGTCGGCGTGCGCGGCAACTACGACGACGTCAACCGCCTCTGCACCCAGCTCGCCGAAACCCGGCCCTGGGCCTTCGTCAACGTCAACCTGCGCCCCTACTACGCCGAGGGCTCGAAGACGCTCGCCTACGAGACGGCCGAGCAGCTCGGCTGGAAGCTGCCCGACCGCGTCGTCTGCCCGATCGCCTCGGGCTCGCTCTTCACCAAGGTCGGCCGCGGCTTCCAGGAGTGGCTCGACATCGGCCTGGTCGAGGGCGAGCTGCCGGTCTTCAACGGCGCCCAGGCCGAGGGCTGCAGCCCGGTCGCCACCGCCTTCGCCGAAGGCTGGGACGTCTGCAAGCCGCAGCGCCCCGACACGATCGCCAAGAGCCTGGCGATCGGCGACCCCGCCGACGGTCCCTACGCGGTCGAGCAGGCCCGCCGCACCGAGGGCGGCGATCGACTCGGTCACCGACGACGAGATCCGCGACGGGATCAGCCTGCTGGCCGAGACGACCGGGCATCTTCACCGAGACCGCCGGCGGCGTCACGTCGGCGTGCTGAAGAAGCTGGCCGAGCGCGGCGAGCATCGGCGCCGGCGAGCGCGTCGTCGTCTACATCACCGGCGAGGGGCTGAAGACCCTCGACGCGACCCGCGATAGGTTCCGCATGCACGAGATCGATCCCCGACCTCGAGAGCTTCGAGTCCGAGTTCCGCCAGGAGGTAACCGTCTGATGCCAGTCACCGTGAAGATCCCGACCCAGCTGCGCGCCGCGACCGGGGGGGAGGCCGAGCTCGAGGTCGCCGGCTCCACCGTCGGCGAGGTGCTCGACGCGGTCTTCGAGGCCCACGGCACGCTGCGCGAGCGGATCACCCAGGACGGCGACCTGCGCCGCTTCGTCAACGTCTACGTCAGCGGCGAGGACATCCGCTTCCAGGAGGGCCTGGAGACGCAGATCGACGACGGCGCCGAGGTGACGATCCTGCCGCGTGCGGTGGTTGAGCGCATCGGCAGGGGTTCCGCTTAACTTTTTCGAGCGTTGGATGCCGCGCTCGAGGTCGCGAAAAAGTACAAGACGTCCACCCCTGCCTGAGAGCCGCCGGTCGTCATTCTCTGCGGCGGGCGTGGGACGCGGCTGCGGGAGCGGACGGAGACCGTGCCCAAGGCGCTGGTCGAGATCGGCGGCCGGCCGATTCTCTGGCACGTGATCGGGATCTACGCGGCGCAGGGGTTTGAGCGCTTCGTGCTCGCGACCGGCTACCTGGGGGAGATGGTCGAGGAGTTCGTCGCCGCAGAGAGCTGGCCGGGCGGGGTCGAGGTCGAGTGCGTCGACACCGGGCTCGACACGCCGACCGGCGGGCGGATCGCGCGGCTTGGGCGAGCGGCTCGGCGGCGAGACGCTTCTGCGCCACCTATGCCGACGGCGTCGCCGACATCGACCTCGATGCGCTGCTCGACTTCCACCGGGACCAGGGCGCGCTCGGCACGGTGACGGTCGTGCAGCCGCACCTGCAGTGGGGCGTGGCGAAGCTCGGCGACGACGGACAAGGTCGAGGGCTTCGTCGAGAAGCCGCGCAGCGAGCACTGGATCAACGGGGGGTTCTTCTGCTTCGAGCCGGGCGCGCTCGACTACATCGGCGAGGACAGCGTGCTCGAGCGCGAGCCGCTGGAGCGCCTGGCCGCCGACGGCCAGCTCGGCGCCTACCGGCACGAGGGCTTCTGGGACTGCATGGACACCTACAAGGACGCGGTCGAGCTCAACGACCTCTGGTCCGCGCGGCAAGCCCCCTGGCCCACCTGCGCCGACGCGCTCCGAGCTTCCGGTGCGCCTATAGGCGGACAAAGCGCATCGGATGGGAGCTGGCGTGAGCGTCGCTCGTCACCGGCGCGCACGGGTTCGTCGCCTCGCATCTGGTCGGGGCGCTGCTTGCGCGCGGCGACGACGGTGCGCGTGCTCGACCGGCCCGATCCGCGCATCGCCGACGTCGGCGGGCCGCGTCGCTCCGGCCTCGACCTGCTCGGTCTGCGCGATCGAGGTCGAGCTGGCGGAGGGGGACCTGCGCGACGCCGAGGCGGTCGTCGGCCGCGGTCGCCGGCTGCGACTCGGTCTTCCACCTGGCGGCGCAGACGATCGTCGGCGTCGCCCGCGAATCGCCGCTGGAGACGCTCGAAGTCAACGTGCGCGGCGCCTGGAACGTCTTCGAGGCCTGCCGCGAGCACGGCGTCGCGCGGGTCGTCTTCGCCTCCTCCGACAAGGCCTACGGCGCCAGTCCCGAGCTGCCCTACCGCGAGGACTTCCCGCTGCGCGCCGCCTACCCCTACGACGCCAGCAAGGCCGCCGCCGACATCATCGCCCGCAGCTACGCCCACGCCTACGGCGCTGCCGCTGGCCGTCACCCGCTTCGCCAACATCTACGGCGGCGGCGACCTCAACTTCTCGCGCCTGATCCCGGAGACGACGATCGCCGTGCTCGACGGCCGCCCGCCGGTGATCCGCTCCGACGGCAGCCCCGAGCGCGACTTCCTCCACGTCGACGACGCCGTCTCCGCCTACCTGGCGATCGAGGAGGCGCTCGACCGCGGCGAGGCCAGGGGAGAGGCCTTCAACGCCGGCGGCGAGCGCCCGCACTCGGTGCGCGAGGTGGTCGACCTGATCGCCGCCGCGGCCGGCACCGGCATCGAGCCCGAATACCTCGGCACGCGGCACCCCCGACGGCGAGATCGACCGCCAGTACGTCGACTCGACCAAGCTGCGCGAGCTGACCGGCTGGCGCCCGCAGGTCGAGCTGGCCGACGGTCTGCGCAGCGCACGCTCGAGTGGTACCGGAGCCATTCCCGAGGCGCGGCCCGCAAAGGAGGCGGTTTCAAAGTAAGAGTAGTACTGGTGTTACTCTTACTTGATGTCTAAGATCACGAGCAAGGGGCAGGTCACGATTCCCAAGTCGATCCGCGACGAACTGGGTCTGCTTCCCGGCGCCGAGGTGGAGTTCATTCCCGGACGAGGGAGAGGTCCGCGTCCGCAAGTCTCGCACGGGTCGCCGTCGTGGCGAAGAAGTCGTTCGTCACCTGCAGGAGTCAGGCAAGAATTTCACGATGACCACCGAGGAAGTCATGAGGTTGACGCGGGGAGAGGATTGGGGCCGAGGGACTTAGACACGCCGTGCCGGCGACGCTCGTTGACTCCAATGTCCTGATCGACATCGCGGTCCAGGATCCGCAGTGGCTCTCCTGGTCCCGGGAGGCGTTTATCGACGCGCTTGACGACGGCCCGGTCTTCGTCGATCAAGTCGTATTCGCCGAGGTCTCGATCGGCTACCCGACACGCCGAGGAGTGTCGAGTGGGCGCTTGCCGGTCCAGGGCATTGAACGCGTTCCGATCCCGTGGCCGGCGGCTTTTCTTGCCGGGCGGGCGTTCGCTGCTTACCGAGATCGCGGCGGATCCAAGCTTGCACCCCTGCCTGACTTCTTCATCGGCGCCCACGCCGCCGTCGCCGGCCTCCGCCTGCTGACCCGCGACGCCGCGCCGCTATCGCACCTACTTCCCGACCGTCGAGCTGATCGCGCCGGAGTAGCGCTGCCGGCCTGGCTACGCTGACCGCCATGTGCGGACGATTCACGGTCACGGCCAAGAACGCGAAGACAGATCGCCGACCACTTCCAGGTCGAGCTGGAGAAGGCGCTGGAGCGGAACTCCGCCGGCAACGCGCCGCCGCCCACGGCCGAGCGGGTGAAGAAGGTCGAATCGGCGCTCGGGCGCTTCAACGTCGCGCCCACGCCAGGAGGTGCTGACGGTCCGCTCCTCGCCCGACCCCGACGAGGCGGCGCAGGGCGAGCGCGAGGCGCGGCTGATGCGCTGGGGCCTGGTGCCGCGCTGGGCCAAGGACCTCAAAGTCGGCTACCGGATGATCAACGCCAAGGCCGAGAACCTGACCTCGAGCCGCGCCTACTCGCCGCTGGTCGGCAAGTTCCGCCACCGCTGCCTGATCGTCGCCGACGGCTTCTACGAGTGGATGAAGGCGGAGGACCCCAAGCAGCCGCGCCAGCCCTGGCGCTTCACCGTCGACGGCGGCGAGACCTTCGCCTTCGCCGGCCTCTGCACCCGCAAGGAGTGGGAGGACCCCGAGGACCGCGGCTTCGACGACGGCTGGCTCTACAGCTGCACGATCGTCACCACGACGCCCGAACGAGCTGGTCGCCAAGGTCCACGACCGGATGCCGGCGATCCTGCCGAGCGCCGAGGCCGAGGCCGCCTGGCTGCGTCCCGACCTCGAGCTCGAGGACGCGGTGGCGATGTGCGGCGCCGCTGTCGGCCGTCGCGGATGGAAAGCGCCCCGGCCAACCCGAAGCTGAACAAGGTCGGCAAAGGCAGCGAGGAAGGCCCCGAGCTGCTGGTCGCGCCGCCGAGCTAGGCGCGATCAGCCCTTTTCCGCTTCGCTTCCTTTTCTTCGCGTTCTTCCTGCTTTTGCTTCTTCGGCTTCTTCGTCGATCGGCGGCGCGGACGTTCTGCAGTGCTCCGCCGGTGCGGACGGTCGCCTTGCCGGCACTGGTGGTCAGCGTGCAGGCGACCTTCGCGCCCGCGGGCGAGGTCGTCCGCCAGATCGTCTCGAAGGGAAGCACGAGGTCTTGCTTCGGCTTGCCCGCGGGCAGGAAGTATTCGAGGTGCTCGACGCCGACCTCGTACTTGGGCCATTCGAGCTTGACGCCTTTCTCGGTGCTGAAGTGTTCCGGTAGCGCCGTCGAGTTCGACCACCGCGAGTTCGGTGCCGTGCGAGCTGAAGACGAGCAGGATCACTTCCGGCACTTCCTGGGTGAAGAGACCGGTGCTGGAGCGCGGGTAGGTGGCGCGCAGGCCACCGCGGGTCTGCGCGATTTCCGCCCGCCCGTCACCGCTGACGTCACAGAGGATGCGGCCGCCGCCGACCGGGGCACCGGCGTCGATCCGAATCTGCGAGGAGACGCGGAAGAGCGAGTAGCCGCTGACGTTGGTGCCCGGTCGTGCGGATCGCCCCGTCGGTCAGCTGCATCGTGCCGCCGCCGGGCAGTGGCACCGGCTTGGAGTCGGCCATCGGCACCTTCCGCACCCATTCGAGCTCGGCCGCTTCGCCGCTCGCCTCGTCGGTGCGAGAGCAGGGCGGCGGCGACGCAGGCGATGAGCCCGATTGCGACCACGATCAGCGCGCCGCGCGGCGGGCGGTTCTTCTTCTCGTCGGCCACGGCGTGGGCCGCAAGCTACCGTTTAGGGCGTGGCCGAAGCGCGCAACGCCGTCGTCCGGCCGAGGTCAGCTTCAAGACGCGTGACGCTGCACGGTCGCGAGATCGGCTACCTCGGCGGCGGCGAGGGCCCGGTCCTGCTGCTGATCCACGGGATGGCCGGCACCTGCGAGAACTGGCGCGACGTGATCGAGCCGCTGGCCCGGCACCACACCGTGATCGCCCCCGACCTGCCGGGCCACGGCCTCTCGGCCGGCGGTTCCGGGCGACTACTCGCTGGGCAACCTCGCCACCGGCCTGCGCGATCTCCTGCTCGTCCTCGGCCACGAGCGCGCGACCCTCGTCGGTCACTCGCTCGGCGGCGGCATCGCGATGCAGTTCGCCTACCAGTTCCCCGAGATGGTCGAGCGGCTCGTGCTCGTCTCCAGCGGTGGCCTCGGCCTCGAGGTGAGCCCGGTCCTGCGCGCCGCCGCGCTGCCCGGCGCCGACCTCTTCATCGCCGCCACCGCCAGCACCGGCCAGAAGATCGGCGGCGCGATCGGCCGCGGCCTCTCGACGGCGTCGGGATGAAGCCGGCCGCCGACGTGGCCGAGGTCGCCCGCGGCTACGCGCTCGCTCGCCGAGCCGCGGCCGCCGCAAGGCCTTCCTCGCGACCCTGCGCTCGGTGGTCGGCACCGAGGGCCAGCAGCGTCTCGGCCTCCGATCGCCTCTACCTGGCCGAGGAGGTGCCGGTGCTGATCGTCTGGGGCGCCCGCGACCCGATCATCCCCGTGCGTCACGGCGAAGAAGCCCACCGCGCCCTTCCCGGCAGCAAGCTGGAGATCTTCGAGGGCGTCGGCCACCTGCCCCAGCTCGAGCAGCCCTGCCGCTTCATCACCGTGCTCGAGGGCTTCCTCGACGAGAACGAGCCGGCCGACTTCGACCGCGAGGAGTGGCGGGCCCGCTTCAAGATCGCCTGATCCGGGCGCAGCCCGAAACGCGCCCGACAGGATTCGAACCTGTGGCCTCCGCCTCCGGAGGGCGGCGCTCTATCCAGCTGAGCTACGGGCGCTCAAGGGCCAGTCTAGCTTCGGGTAGCGGAGCGGCCCCGTCGCGTAGGCTCGCAGGCTCGCATGGATCTCTCGGCGATCTTCCTCGGCACCGGTGGGTCGGTGCCCTCGGCGCGGCGCTCGACCGCGAGCGTGATGCTGGTCCGCGGCGGGCGGCGGCTGATGTTCGACTGCGGCGAAGGGACGCAGCGCCAGCTGCAGCGCTCGCTGGGGCTGGCGCAGGTCGACGAGATCTTCCTCACCCACTTCCACGCCGACCACATCCTCGGCCTGCCGGGCCTGCTCAAGACCTATGACCTGACCGCCCGCGAGGAGCCGCTGACGATCTACGGACCGCGCGGCCTGCGCGACCTCTTCAAGACGCTGGGCCGGCTGATCGGCCGCACCGACTACAGCATCGACCTGGTCGAAATCGACCCCGGCGAAGCGGTGCGCCACGACGGCGCCGAGGTCCAGGCCTTCGCGGTCGAGCACAGCGTGCGCGCCAACGGCTACGTCCTGATCGAGGAGGAGCGCCCCGGGCCGCTTCGATCCCGGAGGCGGCGAAGCGGCTCGGCGTCGCCGAAGGACCCGCCTTCGCCGCGCTGCAGAGGGGGGAGGAGGTGGAGGGCAGCGACGGCCCGGTGCGCCCGCAGGACGTGATGGGCGAGGCGCGACCGGGCCGCATCGTCGCGATCACCGGCGACACCGCTCCCTGTCACTCGACCGTCGCCGCGGCGGCCGACGCCGACCTGCTGATCCACGACGCCAGCTTCTCCGAGGAGGAGGTCCAGCGGGCCGCCGACACCGGTCACTCGACCGTCGGCCAGGCCGCCGCCGTCGCCCGCGAGGCCCACGTGAAGATGCTCGCCCTCGTCCACATCTCCTCGCGCTACCACGTCGGCACCGTCCTCGACGAGGCCCGCGACGTCTTCGAGCCCTCCGTCGCCCCCCGAGACTTCGACGTCATCGAGATCCCGTTCCCCGAGCGGGGAGAGCCCACGCTCATCCCCAACGGCGCCCGCGAGCCAGACAAGCATTCGAGCGAGGACCTGGCCGCTCCTGCGTCAGAGGAAGGACCGGAGACGTAGGGAGGGATGGTGGGGGCGGTCCGCCGGTTCCTTCCCCGGCACCGCGGAGTGGTTCTTGCCCGAAGGGCTCCAAATTGCAGGGCGCGAAGCGCCCGTCTGGGAACCGGCGGACCGCCCCCACCATCCCCACCCACTGCTACTCTGGCCCCGTCCTTTAACCAGGTCCCGTGAGGCCAGGAAGGAAGCAACAGAAGTGAACGAGACGGTCGTGCTTGAGCGCGACGATTTGAGGCGAACGCTGCGGCGGATCGCCCACGAGATCGCCGAGAAGAACCCGGACCCCGATGCCCTGGCGATCGTCGGCATCCACACTCGCGGTGCGCTGCTCGCCCGGCGCCTGCACGCGTCTCTCGCTGAGCTGACCGGCGACAGAGGTGCCGATCGGCGACATCGACATCTCCTTCTACCGCGACGACGTCGGTGCCAAGTCGCCGGCGACGCAGCCGGTCGTCCACGCCTCGCACATCGACTTCGACCTCGCCGGCCGCACCGTGGTCCTGGTCGACGACGTCCTCTTCACCGGCCGCACCGTGCGGGCCGCGATCGACGCCCTCTTCGACTACGGGCGGCCGCAGCGGGTCCAGCTCGCCGTGCTCTGCGATCGCGGCCACCGCGAGCTGCCGATCCGCCCCGACTACGTCGGCAAGAACCTGCCGACCGGCCGCGAGCAGCGGGTCAACGTCCACCTCGACGAGCTCGACGGCAGCGACGAGGTCACGATCGCCGATCCGCAGCCGGCGGAGGTGGGTGCATGAAGCACCTGCTCTCGATCGAGCAGCTCTCGAAAGCCGAGATCGAGGCGATCCTCGACCGCGCCGAGAGCTTCGCCGAGGTCGGCCGCCGCGACATCAAGAAGGTGCCGACCCTGCGCGGTCGCACCATCGTCACCCTCTTCTACGAGTCGAGCACTCGCACCAGCTCCTCCTTCGAGCTGGCCGCCAAGCGCCTCTCCGCCGACCTCGTCTCGGTCAAGGCGGCGGGCTCCTCGGTCGACAAGGGCGAGTCGCTGAAGGACACGGTCGCCACCCTCTCCGCCTATGACCCGGCGGCGATCGTCCTGCGCCACCCCTATGCCGGTGCCGCCCAGCTGGTCGCCGGGTGGGCCGATGCGGCGGTCGTCAACGCCGGCGACGGCAAGCACGAGCACCCCAGCCAGGCGCTGCTCGACGTCTACACGCTGCGCCGCCGCCTCGGCTCACTCGAGGGCAAGCGGATCTGGATCGTCGGCGACGTCCTGCACAGCCGCGTCGCCCGCTCCAACCTGATCGCCTTCAAGGCGATGGGCGCCGAGCTGACGGTCTGCGGCCCGCCGGCGCTGATCCCGCGCGGCCTCGAGCAGCTCGGCTGCGAGGTCGAGCACTCGCTCGAGCGGGCTCGGCGAGGCCGATGTCGATCTACGCCCTGCGCCTGCAGCACGAGCGCATGGCGGAGAGCTTCGTGCCCTCGATCCGCGAGTACGCGGCCCATTTCCAGATCGACTCGCGCCGCCTCGGGCCCCGCCAGCTGCTGATGCACCCGGGCCCGGTCAACCGCGGGGTCGAGCTCTCCGGCGAGGTGATCGACTCGCCGCAGTCGCTGATCGCCGAGCAGGTCGCCTCCGGCCTGGTCGTCCGCATGGCGATCCTCTACGAGCTGCTCGCCGCCGGCGACGAGGAGCCCGCGCCCGTCAGCGGCAACGGCGCACGCGACACCGATCGGGCAGCCTGCGTGAGCGCCGACCGCAGCTGCGAGATGCGCGCCGGGGAGAGCGCGGACCTGGTCCTGCGCCGCGCCACCGTGCTCGACCCGGTCGCCGGCATCGACGCCCCGCACGACATCGTCGTCCGCGACGGCAGGATCGCCGAGCTGGCCGCCCCCGGCGAGGCGGATGGCGACGGCCTCGAGGAGATCGACGCCGAGGGCCTGCACGCCTTTCCGGCCTTCTTCGACCCCCACGTCCACCTGCGCACCCCCGGGCAGGAGCACAAGGAGGACATCGAGACCGGAGCTCGCTCGGCGGCCGCCGGCGGCTACTGCGGCGTGCTCGCGATGGCCAACACCGAGCCGCCGGTCTCGACCCCCGCCGACGTCGAGGCGCTGCTGCGCCGACGCCCGCGCCGCCGCCTCGGTGCGCGGTCGGCTTCCTCGCCACGGTGACCCGCGGCATGGAGGGCGAGGAGCTGACCGAGATGGCCTCGCTGCGCGATGCCGGCGCCGTCGGCTTCAGCGACGACGGCCTGCCGATCCGCAGCGCCCGCGTGCTGCGCCGGGCCCTCCAGTACCAGCGCCTCTGCGGCGGCACGATCGCCCTGCACGAGGAGGACCCGGAGCTCTCCGGCGCCGGCGTCATGCACGAGGGCCCGGTCTCGGCGGCGCTCGGCCTCGAGGGCATCCCCTCGGTCTCGGAGTCGACGATGATCGCCCGCGACGCCGCGCTCGCCGGCTACGAGGGCGGCCGCATCCACGTCCAGCACCTCTCCGCCGCCGAGTCGGTCGAGGCCGTGCGCGCCGCCAAGGCCGCCGGGGTGCAGATCAGCTGCGAGGCCTCGCCGCACCACCTCTGCCTCACCGACGAGGAGGTGCGCAGCCTCGACCCGCAGCGCTTCAAGATGAACCCGCCGCTGCGCAGCGAGGCCGATCGCCAGGCCCTGATCGAGGGCGCTGCGCGACGGCACGATCGAGTGCATCGCCACCGACCACGCCCCGCACGCGGCCGGAGGAAAAGGAAGTTCCCTTCGAGCAGGCGGCGATGGGCGTGACCGGCCTCGAGACGGCCTTCGCGGCGCTGCACACCGACCTCGTCCTGCCGGGCACGATCGAGCTCGGCCTGCTGGTCGAGCGCCTGGCCGGCGGCGCCGCGCCCTTCGAGCTCGAGCGGCCACCTCGCTGGCCCTGGGAGCGAGGCCAACATCGCCCTCTGCGACCTCTCCGCCCGCTGGACCGTCGGCGAGGACGGCTACGAGAGCCGCTCCTCCAACTCCTGGTGCGCCGGCGAAGAGCTGACCGGCCGCGTCCTGATGACCCTCGCCGGCGGCCAAGTCGCCTACCGCCTGCGCAGCTTCTCCATGGGGGTCGCGCCTATGAGCGAGGGCTTCCTGCTGCTCGAGGACGGGGCGCGCTTCGACGGGATTCCCTGTGGCGCCGAGGGCCCGGTCACCGGCGAGGTCGTCTTCAACACGGCGATGACCGGCTACCAGGAGTCGGTCACCGATCCCTCCTACGCGGGGCAGATCATCGTCTTCACCTATCCGCTGATCGGCAACTACGGCGTCTCCGCGGCGGCGATGGAGTCCGACCGCGTCCACGCCCGCGGCGTGGTCATGCGCGATCCCAAGAACGGCGAGGACGTCGCCACCGCCGAGGGCGGCTGGCTCGACTGGCTCGCCGACTGCGGCGTGCCGGGGATCGGCGGCGTCGACACCCGCGCCGTCGTCCGCCACATCCGCGACCGCGGCGCGATGCGGGGCGGCATCTTCCCGGCCGGCACGCCCGAGGCCGAGGCGCGCGAGCGCGTCGCCGCCGAGCCCTCGATGGACGGCGCCGACCTCGCCCGCACCGTCACCCCAGCCGAGCCGGTCCGCTTCGAGGGCGACGGTGGCCCGCACGTGGTCGGCATCGACACCGGGATCAAGCTCAACATCGTCCGCCAGCTGCGCGAGCGCGGCTGCCAGATCACCCTGCTGCCCTGCACGTCCTCGCGCCGAGCAGGTGCTCGCCGAGGAGCCCGACGTCGTCTTCCTCGCCAACGGCCCCGGCGATCCCGCGGCGCTCGGCTACGTCGTCGACACCGTGCGCGAGCTGGTCGGCAAGCAGCCCGCTCTTCGGCATCTGCCTCGGCCACCAGCTGCTCTGTCGCGCCGTCGGCCTCGAGACCTTCAAGCTGCCCTTCGGCCACCGCGGCGCCAACCACCCGGTCAAGGAGCTGGCGACGGGGCGGATCGACATCACCTCGCAGAACCACGGCTTCGCCGTGCAGGGGCCCGGCGGCGAGCCGCGGATCGAGGCCGACGAGCCGGTGCGCTGGGAGACCGACTTCGGCGCCGCCGAGCTCTCCCACCTCAACCTCTACGACCGCACGGTCGAGGGCCTGGTGCTGAGGGAGGTCGCCGCGGCGACCGTCCAGTACCACCCCGAGGCCGGGCCCGGCCCGCACGACGCCCGCCACCTCTTCGACTCCTTCCTGGAGCTTGCCAATGCCTAAGCGCACCGACATCGAGAAGATCCTGCTGATCGGCTCGGGGCCGATCGTGATCGGCCAGGCGGCCGAGTTCGACTACTCCGGCGTGCAGGCCTGCAAGGTGCTGCTCGAGGAGGGCTACGAGGTCGTCCTCGTCAACTCCAACCCGGCGACGATCATGACCGACCCCGAGTTCGCCACCTCGACCTACATCGAGCCGCTGCTGCCCGGCCCGGTGACGCGGATCATCGAAAAGGAGCGCCCCGACGCGCTGCTGCCGACCCTCGGCGGGCAGACCGCGCTCAACCTGGCGATGACCCTGCACGAGGACGGCACCCTGGAGAAGCTTCGGGGTCGAGCTGATCGGCGCCGACAGCGACGCGATCCGCCGCGCCGAGGACCGCGAGGAGTTCCGCCGCACGATGAACGAGGCCGGCCTGCGCATCCCCTGGTCGATGACGGTCGAGACGCCTCGGCGAGGTCGAGGCGGCGCTGGCCGACGGCCGCATCACCCTGCCGGCGATCGTCCGCCCGGCCTTCACCATGGGCGGCCAGGGCGGCGGCGTGGGAGAGACCGAGACCGAGCTGCGCCAGGTCGTCTCCGAGGGCCTCGCCGCCAGCCCGATCAACCAGGTGCTGGTCGAGGAGTCGGTGATCGGCTGGGGCGAGTTCGAGCTCGAGGTGATGCGCGACCACAACGACAACGTCGTGATCATCTGCTCGATCGAGAACGTCGACCCGATGGGCGTCCACACCGGCGACTCGGTCACCGTCGCCCCGGCCCAGACCCTCACCGACGCGCTCTACCAGGACCTGCGCGACCAGGCGATCAAGGTGATCCGCGCCGTCGGGGTCGAGACCGGCGGCTCCAACGTCCAGTTCGCGGTCAACCCCGAGAACGGCGAGATCGTCGTGATCGAGATGAACCCGCGCGTCTCGCGCTCCTCGGCCCTGGCCTCGAAGGCGACCGGCTTCCCGATCGCCAAGATGGCGGCCAAGCTCGCCGTCGGCTACGCCCTGGAGGAGATCCCCAACGACATCACCCGCGCCACGCCGGCCTGCTTCGAGCCGACGATCGACTACGTGGTGACGAAGATCCCGCGCTTCGCCTTCGAGAAGTTCCCCGGCGCCGAGGGCCGGCTCTCGACCCACATGCAGAGCGTCGGCGAGGTGATGGCGATCGGCCGCACCTTCCGCGAGTCCTTCGCCAAGGCGATGCGCTCGCGCGAGCTCGACTCCGAGGCCGAGGTCCCGGACGACGACGAGGCGCTGCTCGAGACTGCTCGAGAAGCCCTGCCCGGAGCGCTTCGACCTGGATCCTCGCCGCCTTCCAGCGCGGCCTCGAGCGTCGAGGCCGTGCACGAGCGCTGCCTGGTCGACCGCTGGTTCCTGCGCGAGCTGCAGGCCCTGGCCACCGAGGGCGACGGCACCGAGGGCCTCACCCGCATCTACAAGTCGGTCGACACCTGCGCCGCCGAGTTCGAGGCGGCGACGCCCTACTACTACTCGGCCCACGAGCGCGCCCTCGGCCGGCGCCGCCGCCTCGGAGGTCCGCCGCGGCGAGCGCGACTCGGTCGTCATCCTCGGCGCCGGGCCGAACCGGATCGGCCAGGGGATCGAGTTCGACTACTGCTGCGTGCACGCAGCGATGACCGCGCGCGAGCTCGACCGCGACGCGGTGATGATCAACTGCAACCCGGAGACGGTCTCGACCGACTACGACACCTCCGACCGCCTCTACTTCGAGCCGCTGACGGCGGAGGACGTGCTCGCCGTCTGCGAGCAGGAGCAGCCCGAGGGCGTGATCGTCCAGTTCGGCGGCCAGACGCCGCTGAAGCTGGCCCGCGCCCTGGAGGAGGCCGGCGTGCCGTTGCTCGGCACGCCGGTCGACGCGATCGACCTCGCCGAGGACCGCGGCCGCTTCGGCGCCCTGCTGCGCGAGCTCGGCATCAAGCACCCGCCCTACGGCACCGCGCTCTCGGCCGAGGAGGCCGGCGGTGATCGCCGAGAAGGTCGGCTTCCCGCTGCTGGTCCGCCCCTCCTACGTGCTCGGCGGCCGGGCGATGGAGATCTGTTACTCGACCGACGGACCTGACCGCCTACCTCGAGGCCCACGTCAAGGCCGACCAGGAGCACCCGCTGCTGCTCGACCGCTTCCTCGAGAACGCGATCGAGGTCGACGTCGACGCGCTGGCCGACGGCAGCGACGTCCACGTCGCCGGGATCATGCAGCACGTCGAGGAGGCCGGCGTGCACTCCGGCGACTCGGCCTGCGTGATCCCGCCGATGAGCCTCGGCGACGAGATGCTGGACGAGATCCGCGCGACGACGAAACGGATCGCGCTCGAGCTCGGCGTGATCGGCCTGATCAACATCCAGTACGCGGTCGCCGGCGGCGAGCTCTACGTGATCGAGGCCAACCCGCGCGCCTCGCGCACCGTGCCCTTCGTCTCCAAGGCGACCGGCGTGCCGCTGGCGAAGCTGGCGGCGCGGCTGATGCTGGGCGAGAAGCTCGCCGACCAGGAGCTGCGCGATCCGCCCGCCGGCATGGTCAGCGTCAAGGAGGCGGTGCTGCCCTTCGCCCGCTTCGCCGGCGCCGACTCGGTGCTCGGCCCGGAGATGAAGAGCACCGGCGAGGTGATGGGCATCGCCGCCGACTTCCCGACCGCCTTCGGCAAGGCGCAGGCGGCGGCCGGCGTCTCGCTGCCGACCGAGGGCGCGGTCTTCATCACCGTCACCGACACCGACAAGCCGGCGGCGACCCAGATCGCCGCCCGCTTCCACGACCTCGGCTTCGAGCTGATCGCCACCGGCGGCACCGCCCAGGCGATCTCGACGATGGGCGTCCCGGTCACCCCGATCAACAAGATCGCCGAGGGCTCGCCGCACGTCGTCGACCTGATCCGCGAGCGCCGCTGCGACCTCGTGATCAACACCCCGACCGGCTCCGGCGCCCGCGCCGACGGCTACGAGATCCGCACCGCCGCCGTCCGCCACAACGTCCCCTGCGTGACGACGATGACCGGCGCCACCGCCGCCGTGCGCGCGATCGCGGCCAAGATCGAAGGCGACTCCGACGTCCGCTCCCTGCAGGAGATCCACGGCCTGGAGCGGGCCAAGCAGGCCCGATGACCGCCCCCTTCGGGCGCCGCCTCTGCGAGGTCTCCGAGAGCCGCGACTCGGGCGGCTACCGGCTCTTCTCCCTGATCGACCCCGAGGGCCCCGAGCCCCAGCCGGGCCAGTTCTACATGCTCGCCACCGAGCGATCACTGGGAGCAGAGCGGCCAGCGTCCGTTCCTGCCGCGGGCGCTCTCGGTCGCCGAGACCGGCCCGGCGGCGGGCGGCGTCCGCCTCGACTTCCTGATCGAGGGCATCGGCCCCGGCACCGACCGCCTCTGCGAGCTCGAGCCCGGCGAGAACGTCTGGCTCAACGGCCCCCTCGGCAACTCCTTCTCGACCCCCCGCGAACTGCATCAACTTCTCCCCCAGGAGGTGGAGAAGTTGATGCAGTTCGGCCGGGGGCGATCCTGGTCGGCGGTGGAATCGGGATCGCGCCGCTGGCGCTGCTGCGGCGTGCTTTGCGGAGAGGAACATCCCCACCCGAGTCCTGCTCGGCTTTCGCGACAAGGCCCACTCCGGCGGCCTCGACGACCTCTTCTCCTGCTGCGAGATCCGCCTCGCCAGCGACGACGGCCACGTCGGCCACCACGGCTACGTCACCGACCTGCTCGCCGCGATGCTCGAAGGCGACGACGCGGGCAGCGCCGCCGTCTACTCCTGCGGCCCGCCCCAGATGCTCGAGGCGGTGGCTGCTCTTTGCACTGAGGCCGGCGTCGCCCGCGAGCTGGCGATGGAGTCGCCGATGGCCTGCGGCTACGGCGCCTGCTTCGGCTGCGCCGTGCCAAAGCCCGGCGGTGGCTACCTTCGCCTCTGTGTCGACGGCCCCGTGGTGCGGCCCGATCAGGTGGAATTGGCCCATGCCTGAGTTCTGCGGCATCGAGCTGAAGCACCCCGTTATCAACGCCTCGGGCACCTTCGACGCGATCGCGGCCCGTCGCGTCTACGGCGACGAGCTGCTGAGCGACTTTCCGTTCTCCGCCTTCGTCTCGAAGACGATCACCCCCGAGCCGCGGACCGGCAACGAGCCGCAGCGGATCTGGGAGACGCCGGCGGGGATGATCAACTCGATCGGCCTGCCCAACAAGGGCCTGGAGGGATTCCTGGCCGAGGATCTGCCGCAGCTGGCGGAGCTGCCGGTGCCGCTGATCGTCTCGGTGATGGCCACCGGCCACGAGGAGTTCGCACGCCTGGTGAAAGGCGTGGGGGAGAGGGACGAGGTGGCCGCGATCGAGCTCAACGTCTCCTGCCCCAACGTCCACTCCGGCCTGATCGTCGGCGAGCAGCCGGCGGAGACCGAGGCGCTGCTGGAAGCGCTGCGGCCGCTGACCGAGAAGCCGCTGATCGTCAAGCTGACGCCCAACGTCGCGGACCCCGCCGACGTCGCTGCGGCAGCCGAGGAGGGCGGCGCAGACGCGGTCTCGCTGATCAACACCCTGAAGGCGAGCGCGATCGATCCAGCGACCGGCGAGCCTGGCATCGCGGCGGGCCACGGTGGCCTCTCTGGCCCTGCCGTACGGCCGGTGGCGGTCGCCCAGGTGCGCGCCGTTGCCGCCGCCGTCGGCATTCCGATCGTCGGCATGGGCGGTGTCTCCAGCGGCGCCGATGCGCTCGAAATGCTCTGCCGCGGGAGCGACCCTGGTCGCGGTCGGGACCGAGAGCTTCCGCGACCCGCGGGCCGGCAACCGGGTAGCAGGCGAGATCGCCGGAGCGCTCCAAACCGGTCGAAGCAGCACTCCGATCGGCAACGCTGCCTAAACCTCGACTGGAGGTTCAGGTGAATTTCGGCGTAATTGGCTCGCATGGCCTTGCACGCCCGCGACCCGCGGCTATACTCGCCGCCCACATGCCTGCCCCAGTCAAGACTTCCGCCGCCGCTCCCGAGAGATCGCTGGACCAGCGGATGGACGCCCTCAAACGCGCCAACGACATCCGCACCGCTCGCGCGAAGCTGAAGAAGGACCTCAAAGCGGGCAAGGCCAACATCCACACACTGCTGCTCGACCCGCCCGAGTACGTGCTTACGGCGAAGGTCTTCGACATGCTTCTGGCGGTGCCGAAGTACGGCCGGGTGAAGACGAACCGGATCCTCAACCAGTGCCGGATCTCGCCGTCGAAGACGATCGGCGGCCTGTCCGAGCGCCAGCGCGCCGAGCTCGTCTCGCAGCTCCGCCGATAGCGGCTGCTGCAAACCGGCGCATATCGCCGTCCTCGGTCGCTCGCGTGCGGAGCACGCCACGCTCCCTGCGTCCGGTCGATCTGCTTGGTTTTCGCGGCCGCCTATGTCCAAGGTCTTCGTAATCACAGGTCCGTCCGGTGTCGGCAAGGGAACGCTGATCTCGACGCTGCTCGAGCGCGTTCCCGACCTCGAGCTGTCGATCTCGGCGACGACCCGCGAGCCCCGCGAGGGAGAGGTGAACGGGCGCGACTACCACTTCCTCACGCCCGAGGAATTCGACCAGCGGATCGAGGCCGAAGACTTCCTCGAGTTCGCCACCTACAGCGGCCACCGCTACGGCACGCTGCGCTCCGAGGTGCGGCGCCGCCTCGACGCGGGCCACTCGGTCGTGCTCGAGATCGAGGTCCAGGGGGCGCGTCAGGTGCGCGCCGCGATGCGCGAGTCGGTCCAGGTCTTCATCGCCCCGCCGGACCCGGCCTCGCTGCGCCGCCGGCTCGAGTCGCGCGGCACCGACAGCCTCGAGGCGATCGACGCCCGGCTCGAAGTCGCCGAGCAGGAGCTGGCCGCCCAGGGCGAGTTCGCCCACAGCGTCGTCAACGACGATCTCGACCGCGCGGCCGACGAGCTGGAGGGAATCGTGCGCGCCGAGTCGGGGATACCTCTAGACTCCGGAGCCGATGATCAAACCACGCGTTGACAAGCTCCTCGATCACACCGACTCGCACTACGCGGCAGTAGTCGTCGCCGCCAAGCGTGCCCGGCAGATCAACAGCTACTTCCACAGCCTCGGCGAGGGCAGCTTTGGCGAGTACCCGCCGCCGATGGTCGATATTCCCGGCGACAGGAACTACCTCTCGATCGCGCTCGAAGAGGTCGCCGAGGGCAAGCTCAAATACGAGTACCGCTCCTAGCGCGCCTCCGGCGCGGCCGGATCAAGGAATAGCCATGGCCAGAATCCTGCTCGGCGTAAGCGGAGGGATCGCCGCCTACAAGGCGCTCGAGCTGGCGCGCCTGGCGACCACGGCCGGCCACGGCGTCCGCGTGCTGATGACCGAGGGCGCGACCCGCTTCGTCGGCGCCGCCTCCTTCGAGGGCATCGTCGGCGCGCCGGTGCTGATCTCCGAGTTCGAGCGCGACCCGATGCGCGGCGCCTTCCCCGGCGATCCCGCCCCCGCGCACGACCCGATCGGCCACCTCGAGCTGGCCGCCAACTGCGACGCCTACCTCGTCGCCCCGGCCTCGGCCAACACGATCGCCAAGCTGGCCGCCGGCATCGCCGACTCGATGGTCACCACCTCCTTCCTCGCCTGCACGGCACCGCGCCTGGTCGCGCCGGCGATGAACGACCGCATGTACGCCGACGCCGGCAACCCAGGCCAACCTGGCGACCCTGCGCG
Organism: uncultured Solirubrobacterales bacterium; assembly: GCA_963702065.1. Taxonomy (GTDB): domain Bacteria; phylum Actinomycetota; class Thermoleophilia; order Solirubrobacterales; family 70-9; genus VRUE01. Next base: position 1,172,563 of record OY969705.1, on the reverse strand, counting down.
AGCGCGGCGTCATCGTGATCGAGCCCGACGAGGGCGCCCTCGCCTCGCGCGGCGAGCACGGCAAGGGCCGGCTCCCCGACCCGGCCCGCCTGCTGGCCCGGGTCGAAGCCGAGCTGCCCACGGGCGAGCGCCCCTGGGACGGCCTGCGCGTCCTCGTCACCGCCGGCGGCACCCGCGAGCCGATCGACTCGGTCCGCTTCCTCGGCAACCGCTCCAGCGGCCGCATGGGCATCGCCCTGGCCGCCGCCGCCGCCCGCCGCGGCGCCGACGTGACCCTGATCGCCGCCAACGTCAGCCTGCCCGAGCCGCCCGGCGTCCACCGCATCGACGTCGAGACGACGGCGCAGCTGGCCGAGGCGGCCCGCGCCGAGTTCCCCGACTCCCACGTCCTCCTCATGGCCGCAGCCCCCGCCGACTTCAGGGCAAGCGACGTTGCAAGCGGCAAGCTGACCCGCGACGCCTCCCTCGACCTCCACCTGGAGCCCACCGAGGACATCCTCGCCGGCCTCACCGCCACCCGCACCGAAGACCAAACCATCGTCGCCTTCGCCGCCGAAGCCGGCGACAACGTCGAGCGAGCCCGCGAGAAGCTGACCCGCAAGAACGCCGACCTGATCGTCCTCAACGACATCTCAAACCCCGAGATCGGCTTCGAGAGCCAGGAAAACGCCGTAACCCTGATCGACTCAGCGAGCGCAGACCACGTCCCACAAGCTTCCAAGGACACCATCGCGGACGCGATCCTCGAGAGAGTCGACCAGCTAAGAAGCAGGCAAGCTCAACCGAAGACGTAGCTCCAGCGGGTGGCGCCGTAGGGGCGGACCGCCCCCGAGGACGCTTTAGCGACCGCAGGGGGTGGTGGGTCCCCTGCGGCGACAGGACCCGCTGGCCCTACGGCTCGGGCACATGGGGGAGGGCCGCCGCGACAGGACCCGCTGGCCAGCCACCTCGCCGAGCTATACTGACCCAAGCTTTTGTGAGTCCCGATGTACCCGAAGTGGGCCTGGCCCACTTTTTTTGCGCCTCAACCCAATGGAAGACCTCCAGCAAGACATTCAGCAGCAGCTCCGCGAGCTCGACTCCGAGCTCGATCTGGTCGCCGCTCGAGCAGCCGAGCAAGGAAGCGCTGCGCCTCTTCATCGACCATCCCGGCGGCGTCGACCTCGCCCTCTGCGAACGGGTCACCCAGCACCTCAACCACCTGCGGGCCGACTACGCGCTGGAGGTTTCCTCGCCCGGCCCCAAGTACAGCAATCACAAGGAGATCCAGTGAGCAAGGAGATCGTCGAAGCAGTCAAGGCACTGGAGCAGGAGAAGGGGATCTCCGCCGACAAGCTGATGGACGCGCTCGCCGACGCGCTCCTCTCCGCCTACAAGAAGACGCCCGGAGCGGCCAAATACGCCCGCGTCGACCTCGACCACGAAACCGGCGACTTCCTCGTCTTCGAACTGATCCTGCCGCCCGAGCTGGAGGAGAAGCTGCTCGCCGAGGCGGCCGAGGCGCAGGAGGAGGAAGAGCGCGAAGTCGACCCCGAGACGGGCGAGCTGCGCGAGCCCGAGGACCCGGAGCTCGACCCGGAGATGATCGCTCCCTACGAGGACCAGATCGAGACCCGCGACGTCACCCCCGAAGACTTCGGCCGCATCGCCGCCCAGACCGCCAAGCAGGTGATCCTGCAGCGGATCCGCGAGGCCGAACGGATGATGATGTTCGACGAGTACCAGGACCGGGTCGGCGAGCTGATCACCGGGATCATCCAGCAGTCCGACAAGCGCTACACGCTGGTCCAGCTGCGCGAGCGGGTCGAGGCGCTGCTGCCCAAGTCCGAGCAGGTCTACAACGAGCGCTACGACCACGGCATGCGGGTCAAGGCCGTGATCACCGACGTCTCCGACTCGACCAAAGGCCCGGCGATCGTCGTCTCGCGTCGCAGCTCCGAGCTGATCAAGAAGCTCTTCGAAATGGAGGTCCCGGAGATCGCCGACAAGCTGGTCGAGATCGTCGGCGTCGCCCGCGAGCCCGGCTACCGCTCGAAGATCGCGGTGATCTCCCACGCCGACGGCGTCGACCCGGTCGGCGCCTGCGTCGGCCCGCGCGGCTCGCGGGTGCGGATGGTCGTCTCCGAGCTGCGCGGCGAGAAGATCGACATCATTCCCCACAACGACGAGCCCGCCCGCTTCGTCGCCAAGGCGCTCTCGCCGGCGCGGGTGCGCGAGGTGATCGTCGACGACGACGAGCGCCAGGCGACCGTGATCGTCCCCGACGACCAGCTCTCGCTGGCGATCGGCCGCGACGGCCAGAACGCCCGCCTCGCCGCCCGCCTGACCGGCTGGCGGGTCGACATCAAGTCCGAGACCGAGTTCTCCCAGGAGGACCAGGACGTCGAGTACGAGGGCGAAGAGAACTTCGACGGGCGCTGCATGGCGGTGCTCTCCAACGGCCGCCGCTGTCCCAACGCGGCGATCGAGGGCTCGACCTACTGCGGCCTGCCGTCACACCAGGCCCTGAGCCGCTTCGACACCAACCAGATCGCTGTGCTCGCGCCGATCCCCGAGGCCGAGGTCGAGATCCTCGCCGACCCCGACGCCGACCAGGGCCAGGTCGACGAGATCGTCGACGAAGGCCGAGTCGGAATTCGTCGAGGAGGTAGCCGAGGAAGAGGCTGCTCAGGACGAAGGTGAGTCGCCCGCGGGTCCTGTCGCGGAGGAGGACTCCTCGTCCTCGCAAGCTGCGGGCGAGGAGCCCACCCCCGCACCACCCGCGGGAGAGGCGGCTGAGGCTGAGCAGCCTCAGGACGAAGCCGCTGAGGTGGAGCCTGAGGCCGCCGAGGATGCTGAGCCGGCGGAAGCTCAACCGGTCGCCGAGGAGGCAGAGCAAGCGTAGTGGCAAAAAAACGGGTTCACGAGATCGCGAAAGCGCAGGGGCTGGAGAGCAAAGAGGTGCTTGCCGCGCTGAAAAGCGCTGGGATCGAGGCGAAAGCCGCTGCCTCCAGCGTTGAGGAGGCCGATGCGCTGAAGGCGATCCAGGCGGCCAAGGGCGACGGTGGAGCTGCCGCTGCAGCTACCGAGGCAAAGCCGCGCCGCCGCGAAAGAGGCGCCTGCAAAGCCTGCGCCGCCGACCCAGCCGGCCGAGGCCAAGCCCGCTGCAAAGCCCTCCGGCGCTTCCAAAGGCCCGGTTCGCCCCGCCGGCAAACCCGCCGCCGGCGGTGGAGGCGGCGCCAGCGGCAAAAAGCGCCGCGTCGTGATCGATTCGCAGGCCGCTCGTCGCGATCAGATGGGCGGACCGCCGCCGCAGCGTCCGCCGCGCAGGCGCGGTGGCCGCCGCCGCCGGCCGCTGCTGGAGGAGCCGCCGCCCAAAGTCGAGGCGGCCGAGCCCGAGGCGACCAAGGTCCCAGCGGGTGCGACCGTGCGCGAGGTCGCCGAGCTGCTCGGCCTGGGCAGCGCCGAGGTGATCAAGAAGCTGATGACGATGGGGGAGATGGCGACCCTCACCCAGACCCTCACCGACGAGTCGATCGCGGCGATCGCCGACGAGTACGACCGCAAGATCGAGATCGTCACCGCCGCCGACGAGGAGCCCGAGGCACCCGAGTTCGAGGACACCGACGAGGAGCTCGCCGACCGGCCGCCCGTGGTCACGATCATGGGCCACGTCGACCACGGCAAGACCTCGCTGCTCGACGCGATCCGCGAGACCGAGGTCGCCGCCGGCGAGGCCGGTGGCATCACCCAGCACATCGGCGCCTACCAGGTCCACCACGACGAGAAGACGATCACCTTCCTCGACACGCCCGGCCACGCCGCCTTCACCGCGATGCGCGCCCGCGGCGCCAAGGTCACCGACATCGCCGTGGTCGTGGTCGCCGCCGACGACGGCGTCATGCCGCAGACCAAAGAGGCGATCGACCACGCCCGCGCCGCCGACGTGCCGATCCTGATCGCGGTCAACAAGATCGACAAGGAGGGCGCCCAGCCCGACCGCGTCCGCAACGAGCTCGCCGCCGACGGGCTCACCCCCGAGGACTGGGGCGGCGAAACGGTCTACGTCGACGTCTCCGCCAAGACCCGCGAAGGCCTCGACAAACTGCTCGAGATGATCCTGCTCGTCACCGAGCTGGAGGAACTCGGCGCCAACCCCGACGCCCCCGCCTCGGGCACGGTGGTCGAGTCCCAGCTCGACCCCGGTCGCGGCCCGGTGGTCACGATCCTGGTCCAGCGCGGCACGCTGAAGGTCGGCGACTCGCTCGTCGCCGGACCGCAGTGGGGCCGGGTGCGGGCGATGCACGACTTCACCGGCAACCGCGTGCAGAGCGCCGGCCCGGGGATGCCGGTCGAGGTGCTCGGCTTCGACGGCGTCGCCGACGCCGGCGAGTTCGTCCACGCGGTCGAGAACGACCGCCGCGCCCGCCAGGAGGCCCAGGAGCGCGCCAACCGGCTCAAGACCGAGGCAGCTGGCCCGCCGCCAGGCCCGCAAGGTCAGCCTCGAGGAGGTCTTCTCGCGGGTCCAGGAGGGCGAGATCAAGGAGCTCAACATCGTCCTCAAGGCCGACGTCGCCGGCTCGCTGGAGGCGCTCCAGGACGAGATCGCCAAGGTGCCCCAGGAGCAGGTCGGGATCAACATCATCCACTCGCAGACCGGCGGCATCAACGAGTCCGACGTGATGCTGGCCTCGGCCTCGGAAGCGATCATCATCGGCTTCAACGTGCGGCCGCTGGCCGATGCCCGCCGCGCCGCCGAGCGCGAGGGCGTCGACGTCCGCACCTACTCGGTGATCTACAAAATCACCGAAGACCTGCGCAACGCGATGGAGGGCATGCTGGAGGCGATCGAGGTCGAGGAGACGCTCGGCGAGGCCGAGGTCAAACAGACCTTCAAGGCCTCCAAGGTCGGCCGCATCGCCGGCTGCATCGTCAACGAGGGCAAGGTCACGCGCGACGCCAGCGTCCGCCTGGTCCGCGAGGGCACCGTGATCTGGGACGGCAAACTCGGCTCCCTGCGCCGCTTCAAAGACAACGTGCAGGAAGTCGAGGAGGGCCAGGAGTGCGGCATCGTCCTCGACGGCTACGCTGACGTCAAGGAGGGGGACATGCTCGAGTTCTACGAGACAAAGCAGGTCGAGCAGACGCTGGACTAAGATGGCCGCTCCTCGCATGCGCCGCATCAACGAGGTGCTTCGCGAGGTGATCGGCGCTGCGATCGCCGAGTTGAGCGACCCGCGCATCGGCTTCGTAACCGTGACCTCGGTGGAGACCAGCCCCGACCTGCGCGCCGCCAAGGTGTACGTCAGCGTGCTCGGAACCGAGGAGGAGCGAGAGGCGACGATGGCCGGCCTGCGCTCCTCGCACGGCGTGCTGCAGTCGAAGATCGCCGCCGAGACGCGGATGAAGCGCACCCCGACCCTGACCTTCCACTACGACGAGACGGTCGAGCAGGGCATGCGGATCTCCGAACTGCTCGAGGAGGAAGAGCCGTGAGCGACGGCGCGGCGTGACCACGGCGGGAATCGAGCAGGTCGTCGCCGAGCTGCGCTCGCGCGAGCGCTTCCTGCTCACCGCCCACGAGGGCCCCGACGGCGACGCGCTCGGCTCGCTGCTCGGCATGCACCACCTGCTCGGCCAGCTCGGCAAGGACTCGGTGATGTTCATGGCGGCGAAGGAGTTCCCGCTGCCGATCGAGTACCGCTTCCTGCCGCTGGAGGAGGTCTTCCACGAGCCGCCGGCCGACATGGCCGACCGCACCGTGATCTTCCTCGACTGCGGCAACATCGACCGCATGCCGGTCGAGTTCCTCAGCGAGGGCGACAACTTCCGCATCAACATCGACCACCACCACGACAACACCCGCTTCGGCGACGTCAACCTGGTCGAAATCGGCGCCTCCTCGACCGCCGAGATCGTCTACGAGCTGGCGATCGCGCTGGGGGCCGAGATCACGCCCGAGATCGCCTCGGCGCTCTACGTCGGCCTGATCACCGACACGGGCAAGTTCATGTACGAGAACACCAACGCCCACACGCACCGGATCGCCGCCGAGCTGATCGACGCCGGGGTCGCCGTCGACGACACCTACCGCCGCCTCTACGAGCACGTGCCGATCGAGAAGCTGCGCCTGCTCTCGCGCGCCCTCGACGGCATCCAGCGCTACTGCGGCGAGCGGCTGGTCGTCTCCTACATCACCGCCGCCGACTACGAGGCCAGCGGCGGCGGCGAGGAGATGACCGAGGGGATCATCGACCACCTGCGCTCGATCGAGGGCTCGCAAGGTGGCGGCGCTGATCCGCGACCAGGGCGATCGCGGCCGCGCCGCGCGCAAGGTCAGCCTGCGCTCCAGCGGCGGCGAGATCGACGTCTCGGCGATGGCGCGCGCGCACGGGGGAGGGGGGCACAAGCGGGCCGCCGGCTTCTCCACCGACCTCGAGCTCGACGAGCTGGTCAACTTCCTCTGCGGCGAAGTCAAAGCCCAGCTCGGCCCCTGAGCATGGCCGCCGCAGGCGCAGGCTCGGTGCTGCTCTGCGACAAGCCGGCGGGCAAGACCTCACACGACGTCGTCCTCGCCGTGCGGCGTGAGCGCCGCGGCGAGAAAGTCGGCCACGCGGGCACGCTCGACCCCTTCGCCACCGGCCTGCTGCTGGTCCTGATCGGGCGGGCGACGCGGCTGCAGCGCTTCCTGGTCGAGCTGCCGAAGACCTACGTGGCGCGCGGCCCGGCTCGGCTGGCGCTCGAGCACCGGCGATCCCGACGGCGAGCTGACGCGAGACCGGACGCATGCCCGGACTCGCTGGAGCTGCCGACGGGAACGGTGCGCCAGCGCGTGCCGATGACCTCGGCCGTCCGGGTCGGCGGCGAGCGGCTCTACCGCAAGGCGCACCGGGGCGAAGTGGTCGAGACGCCCGAACGCGAGGTCGAGGTCTACCGGGCCGAGCTGCTCGGCAGCGATGCCGAGAGCGCCGAGTACGAGATCGAATGCTCCGCCGGCACCTACATCCGCACCCTGATCGAGACCCTCGACGACGCCTACTGCGCCGAGCTGCGCCGCACCGCGATCGGCCCCTTCAGGATCGAGGACGCGGGCCGGGAGCTGAGCTTGGATCAGGTTCGCCGAGCTGGTCCCGGCGACCGCCGAGGCCCTACGATGAGCTCCGGTGGCCTTTTCGCCTATGCCCATAAAGCGCACCGGAAGGGCCTGCTGAGCATCCAGGTCACCTCCTGCCCGACGCCGAGCCGCGCCCGCGCCACGTCGCGATCGGCACCTTCGACGGCGTCCACCGCGGCCACCAGGCCGTGATCGAGGGCGCCGACACCGTCCTCACCTTCGACCCGCACCCGCTGGAGATCATCCACCCGGCGGCGCTGCCGAAGCTGATCATGCCCTTCGGGGTCAAGCGCGACGTGATCGAGGGGCTCGGCGTGCGCGAGCTGGTCGTGATCCCCTTCGACCGGGAGTTCGCCCAGCGCAGCGCCGAGGAATTCATCGAGGACGTGCTGATCGCCAAGCTCGGCGCCGAGCGGGTCTCGGTCGGCGAGAACTTCCGCTTCGGCGCCAAGGCGAAGGGCGACCCGGCGATGCTGGCCGCGCGCGAGTCGAGTTCGAGACGCGGGTCGTGCCGCTGGTCGAAATCGACGGCGAGACGATCTCCTCGACCCGGATCCGGGCCCTCGTCGCCGCCGGCGACATGGAGGGCGCCCGCCACTGCCTCGGCGCCCCCTTCATGGTCGAGGGCGAGGTCGTCAGCGGCGACCAGCGCGGCCGCGAGCTCGGCTTCCCGACCGCCAACATCGTCCCCGACGACCGCCTCGCGATCCCCGGCCACGGCGTCTACGCGGCCTTCGCCAACGGTGTTCCGGCGGCGGTCAACGTCGGCGTGCGGCCGACCTTCGAGAGCGGCCGCGGGGTGCTGATCGAGACCTACCTGATCGACTTCGACGGCGACCTCTACGGCACCGAGCTGCGGGTCGCCTTCGTCGAGCGCCTGCGCGGCGAGAAGCGCTTCGCCGGCGTCGAGGAGCTGATCGCCCAGATGCGGATCGATGTCGAGGACGCGAAGCGCGTCTGTGCTAGCTTCCAGCGGCCGTGACCCCCCGGAGCGCGGCACTTTTTCGAGATGAGCCTGACCAAGGAGAAAAAAGACGAGCTGATCGGCAAGTACGGTCGCGCCGACGGCGATACCGGCTCTGCCGAGGTCCAGGTCGCCCTGCTCACCGAGCGGATCAACGAACTCACCGAGCACCTGCGCGGCGCACGCCAAGGACCACCACTCGCGCCGCGGCCTGCTGATGCTGGTCGGCAAGCGCCGCCGCATGCTGCGCTACCTCGAGCGCCACGACCTCGAGCGCTACCGCGCCCTGGTCGCCGAACTCGGCCTGCGGCGATGATCGCCGCCGGGCGAACCGGCGCCCGAGTTCACCCTCCGCAACCAGGACGGCGAGAAGGTCTCGCTCTCCGACTTCCGCGGCAAGAAGGTCCTGCTGGTCTTCTACCCGCTCGACTTCAGCCCCGTCTGCAGCGACCAGCTCTCGGTCTACCAGGAGGTCAAGCCGGAGATCGAGGCCAAGGGCGTGACCATGGTCGGGATCAGCGTCGACAGCGGCTTCGCCCACAAGGCCTTCCAGGAGAAGCTCGGCATCGACACGCCGCTGCTCGCCGACTTCGAGCCCAAGGGCGAGGTGGCGCGCGCCTACGGCGCCTACATCGAGAAGATCGGCCACGCCAACCGCTCGCTCGTCCTCGTCGACGAGGAGGGCACGGTGGAGTGGGTGCACGAGTCGCCGACGCCGCTCGAGATCCCCGGCGCCAACCTGATCTTCGACGCGCTCTCCTGACGCCTGAGCTGACCAGCGCCGCGGTCCCGCCGGCCGGCCCGGAGGATCACCGGCGCGGGAGGGGCCCGAGCTGATCGTCTACGCCGACCTCGGTTGCCCGCACTGCGCCTCGGCCTGGCTGGAGATCGGCGAGCGCGAGGCGACGATCGTCTTCCGCCACTTCCCGGTCGCCAGCAAGCACCCGCGCTCACCGGCCCTGCACGCCGCCGCCGAGGCCGCCGGCCTGCAGGGACGCTTCTTCGAGATGGTCGACTCGCTCTACGCCGACCGCGGCCACGTCGACGATCCGCACCTCTGGCAGCGCGCCGAGCGCCTCGGGCTCGATCTCGACCGCTTCGAGGCCGACCGCCGCTCCGACGCGGTCGCCGCGCGCGTCCGCCGCGACTTCGAGTCCGGCATCCGCGCCGGCGTCACCGGCACCCCCGCGATCTTCGCGCTATGAGCCCGTCAGCGCTTGTGTGACGCCCTGTACTCTCTTTGCGAAAGAGAACGAGAGTTCTGAAAGCAGATGGCCACCATCCGGGTGGCCGGAGGTAGGACAACTAAATGAGCATGTTTGACGTAACCCGCGTTTCGGCGGACATCGGCGACAGCCAGATTTCCTTCGAGACCGGAAAACTCGCGAAGCAGGCGGGTGGCGCGGTCGTGGTTCAGGCCGGCGACACGATGGTGCTCTGCACCGCAACCGTCGGCAACCTTCGCGACGTGGACTTCCTTCCCCTCACCGTCGACGTCGAGGAGCGGATGTACGCCGCGGGCAAGATCCCCGGCTCGTTCTTCCGTCGCGAGGGTCGCTCCGGCGAGAAGGCGACCCTGACCGCGCGCATGATCGACCGGCCGATCCGGCCGCTCTTCCCCAAGGGCTGGCACTACGAGACGCAGCTGGTCGCGATCCCGATGTCGGTCGACCAGGTCAACCCCTACGACATCCTCGCCATGAACGGCGCCTCCGCGGCGCTGGCGATCTCCCCGGTCCCCGTCGCCGCCCACGTCGGCGCGGTGCGGATCGGCAAGCTCGACGGCGACTTCGTCGTCAACCCCTCCGAGGAGGACCACGCCGAGCTCGACCTCGACCTGATCGTCGCCGGCACCGACGAGGCGATCCTGATGGTCGAGGCCGGCGCCAACGGCGTCACCGAGCAGGAGATCCTCGACGCGCTCGACATCGCCCACGGCGAGATCAAGAAGCTCTGTCGCCGCGATGGAGGAGCTGCAGCAGAAGGCCGGCAAGGAGAAGATCGAGGTCGAGGCGCCCACGATCGACGAGGGCCTGCTCAGCGACATCCGCTCCTCGCACGGCCAGGCGCTGGTCGACGCGATCGCGACCGAGGGCAAGCTCGAGCGCTACGAGGCGATCGACAAGGTCAAGGACGAGGTGGTCGCCAAGTACGCGCCCGAGTCCGCCGACGGAGAGGCCGACGAGAAGCAGGTGGCCGAAGTCAAGGCAGCCTTCGGCGCGATCGAGAAGGACACGATCCGCAAGGCGATCGCCGTCGACAAGAAGCGCCCCGACGGCCGCGCCCAGGACGAGATCCGGCCGATCGAGTGCGAGGTCGACATCTCCCCGCGCGTGCACGGCTCGGCGCTGTTCACCCGCGGCGAGACGCAGATCCTCTCCAACGCCGCGCTCGGCACGACGCGCATGGACATGCGCATCGACACGCTCGGCCTGGAGACCTCGAAGAAGTTCTGGCACCACTACAACTTCCCGCCCTTCTCGGTCGGGGAGGCCGGCTTCATGCGCGGCCCCAAGCGCCGCGACATCGGCCACGGCGCGCTCGCCGAGCGGGCCCTGGTGGCGACGATCCCCAACGAAGAGGACTTCCCCTACGTGATCCGGGTCGTCTCCGAGACGCTCGAGTCCAACGGCTCCTCCTCGATGGGCTCGGTCTGCGCCTCCTCGATGGCGCTGCAGGCCGCGGGCGTGCCGGTCACGCGCCCCGGTCGCCGGCGTGGCGATGGGCCTGATCAAGGAGGGCGACGACTACATCGTCCTCACCGACATCGCCGGCGTCGAGGACCACCTCGGCGACATGGACTTCAAGGTCGCCGGCACCGCGGACGGGATCACCGCCCTGCAGATGGACATCAAGATCACCGGCGTCACCTTCGAGATCCTCACCGACGCGCTGGAGCAGGCCAACAAGGGCCGCCAGTTCATCCTCGGCAAGATGGCCGAGGCGATCGACGGCCCGCGCGAGCAGCTCTCCCAGCACGCGCCGCGGATCGAGTCGATCAAGATCGACCAGGAGAAGATCGGCGCCGTGATCGGCAAGGGCGGCGAAACCATCCGCGCCCTCTGCGAGGAGTTCGAAGCCGAAATCGACGTCGAAGACGACGGCACGATCCGCATCTACGCCCCGACCGGCTCGCTGGTCGAAGCCTGCGTCGGCCGGATCCAGTCGATGACCAAGGAGGCCGAAGTCGGCGACCGCTACGAGGCCGCCAAGGTCGTCAAGACGACCACCTTCGGCGCCTTCGTCGAGCTGGTCAAGGGCACCGACGGCCTGCTGCACATCTCCAACGTCAAGCCCGGCGAGCGAGTCGACTCGGTCGACGACGTGCTCACCTCCGGCGAGGAGATCGACGTCACCGTGGTCGAGGTCGACCGCGAGCGCGGCCGCATCGGCCTGCGCCTCTCCGACGATCCCTCGGTCGCCGGCAAGAGCCCCGAGGAGCTGGCCGCGGTCGGTTCCGGCGGTGGCGGCGGCGGCAGCCGCAACGGCGGAGACCGTGGCGGCGCGGCGGCGGTCGCGAGGGACGTCGTCCCCGCGGCGGCGACCGCGAGCGGCGCTGACGAGCATTGAGCGCACGCAGCTCACTGCACGCAGGACTCGGGCGTCCGGGTCGTCACCGAGGAGGTTCCCTCGGTGCGATCCGTGGCGCTCGGGCTCTGGGTGCGCACCGGCTCGCGCAACGAGACCCCGGCCCAGGCCGGCGTCTCGCACTTCCTCGAGCACCTGCTGTTCAAGGGCACCGCGCGCTACTCGGCGATCGAGATCGCCGAGAAGCTCGACGGCCTCGGCGCCTCGGTCAACGCGGCGACCGGCAAGGAGACCACCCACCTGCACGCCCGCTTCCTCGACGAGCACACCGAGGAGGTCTTCGACCTGCTGGCCGAGATGCTGCTGGCGCCGACCTACCCCGAAGTCGACTCCGAGCGCGAGGTCGTGCTCGAGGAGATCGCGATGTACGAGGACGAGCCGCAGGACCGCGTCCACGACATCCTCGCCGAGGCCGTCTTCGGCGAGCACCCGCTGGGCCGCCGCGTGCTCGGCGAGGCCGAGGTGATCAGCTCGGTCCCGGTTCCCGACATCGAGGCCTACCGCAGCGCCCGCTACACCGGCGCCAACGATCGTCGTCGGCGCCGCCGGCAACGTCGACCACGCCCGCATCGCCGAGCTCTCCGCAGCGGCTGGTGCGGCCGCCGAGCGCCGGCGGCCAACGGGCAGCCGGCCGCGGCCGAGACCGACGAGTCGGCCCGTCTGCGCTTCTACGAGAAGGACACCGAGCAGTACCACATCTGCTTCGGCGCGCCCGGGCATCACCCGCGAGGACGAGCGGCGCTACGCGCTCGCCGTGCTCGACTCGATCTTCGGCGGCTCCAGCTCCTCGCGCCTCTTCCGCGAGGTGCGCGAGAAGCGCGGCCTCGCCTACGCGGTCGGCTCCTACAACGAGCAGTACACCGACTCCGGCCTGGTCGCCAGCTACGTCGGCACCCGCGAGGACAACGTCGAGGAGGCCTGCGCGATCATCGGCGCCGAGCTGGCGCGCCTGCGCAGCGAGCCGGTCTCGGCCGAGGAGCTCGTCGCGGGCCAAGGAGAACGTCAAGGGCCGCCTCGTCCTCTCCTCCGAGTCGACCGCGGCGCGGATGTCGCGGATCTCCCGCGCGACCCTCTTCGACCTGCCGATCGACAGCCTCGACGAGATGCTGGCCAAGGTCGACGCGGTCGAGCGTCGACGACCTGACCGCGCTGGCCGCCGAGCTCTACGGCCCCGAGCGGCTCTCCGCCGCCTGCGTCGGCCGCGACGAGAGCCGCTTCCGCGAGGCCCTCGGGCCGGTCAGCGAGACCCTGGTCGCGGCATGATCAAGGTCGCGGTCTCCGGCGCCGCCGGGCGCATGGGCCAGGCGGTCTGCGAAGCCGTCGAGGGAGCCGAGGACACCGAGCTGAGCGGCAAGGCCGATCCCGCGCCTCGGGGTCGAGCTCGCCGACGTGCTCGGCGACGCCGACGTCGTCGTCGACTTCACCACGCCGGAGACGGCGCTGGCCAACGCCGAAGCCTGCCTGGCGGCCGGTGTGCACGTCGTCGTCGGCACCACCGGCTTCGACCTCGACGCGCTGCGCGAGCGGCCGAGGCCTCGCAGGCAAACTGCTTCGTCGCCCCCAACTTCGCGATCGGCGCCGTGCTGCTGATGGAGGTCGCGCAGACGATCGCCCGCCACATGCCCGAGTGCGAGATCGTCGAGCTGCACCACGACCGCAAGCTCGACGCGCCCTCGGGCACGGCCAAGCGCACCGCCGAGCTGATCGCCGGCGCCGGCGGCAACGTCCACGCAGCCGATCCACTCGGTGCGCCTGCCGGGCCTGGTCGCCCACCAGGAAGTCATCTTCGGCGGCGAGGGGCAGACGCTCAGCCTCCGCCACGACTCGATCGACCGCCGCTCCTTCATGCCCGGCGTGCTGCTCGCCGTGCGCAAGGTCGGCGGCCTGCCCGATCGCTTCACGGTCGGCCTGGAGAAGCTGCTGTGAGCGCCCCAATCGTGTACCCTGGCGCGATGAAGGAGATTCGCGGAGTCCTGACTGCGATGGCGACGCCGTTCGACGAGAGCGGTGCGGTCGACGAGGCCGCGGCGCTGAAGCTGGCGACCTACCTGCTCGAGCACGGCTCGCACGGCCTGGTCATCTCCGGCTCGACCGGCGAGGCGCCGACCCTGACCGACGAGGAGGCGCTGGACCTGCTGCGCGCGGTTCGCCAGCGAGGTCGGCGACGAGGTGCTGCTGGTCTGCGGCACCGGCACCAACTACACCGAGCACTCGATCGAGCTGACCAAGGGCGCGGCCGAGGCGGGTGCCGACGCGGCTCTGATCGTCACCCCGTACTACAACAAGCCCAACCCGGCCGGCATCCAGGCCCACTTCGAAGCGATCGCCGCCGCGGTCCCCGACCTGCCGCTGATCGCCTACAACATCCCCTCGCGGGTGGTCGTCAACGTGCCGCCCGAGGGGCTGGCCGAGCTCGCCAAGATCGACAACGTCGTCGCGGTCAAGCAGGCCAACAACGACGAGCTGCAGCCGATCGAGGGCATGGAGATCCTCGCCGGCAACGACGACATCTTCCTCAAGACGCTCGAAATCGGTGGCGCCGGCGGCATCCTCGTCGCCTCGCACCTGGTCGGTCCGCAGATGCGCGAGATCTGGGACGCGGCGCAGGCCGGCGACATCGAGCGGCGCGCGTGAGATCGACGCCGGCCTGCGCCAGCTCTACGAGGCGATCGGCGTCACCACCAACCCGATCCCGGTCAAGGCGGCGCTGGAGATGATGGGCCTGATCCCGACCGGACACCCTGCGACTTCCCCTGGTGCCCGCCGATGCGGAGCAGCGGGCGACCGTGCGGGCCGCGCTCGAGAGCGTCGGCCTCACCCCGGTGACTCCCTAGTGCCCGCCGGCAAGCTGCGCGTGCTGCCGCTCGGGGGACTGGGCGAGATCGGCAAGAACATGACCGTGGTCGAGTACGACGGCCGCATCGTCGTCGTCGACACCGGCCTGATGTTCCCGACCGCGGAGATGCTCGGCATCGACCTCGTCCTGCCCGACTTCTCCTACCTGCGCGATCGCGTCGACGACATCGAGGCGATCGTCCTCACCCACGGCCACGAGGACCACGTCGGCGCGCTGCCCTACGTGCTGCGTGAGATCGGCGAGCCGCCGGTGATCTACAGCGGCCTGCTGACGATCGGCATGGTCCGCTCCAAGCTCGACGAGCACAAGCTCGGCGACGCGCCGCTGGAGGAGCTGCCGGCGGGGGAGAAGGTCAAGGCTCGGCCCCTTCGAGCTGGAGCTGATCCACCTCTCGCACTCGATCCCCGACGCCCGCGGCGTCCTGCTCACCACCGAGCTCGGCTCGGTGCTGATGACCGGCGACTACAAGTTCGACCAGACCCCGGTCGACGGCCGGCCCGCCGACATCTCGCGGCTGGCCGAACTCGGCCGCGACGGCCTGCTGCTGCTCTGCGGCGACTCGACCAACGCCGACCGGCCCGGGGTCGCGCCCTCGGAGTCGAGCGTCGGCCCGGCGCTGCTGGAGACCTTCTCCGACTGCGAGGGCCGGATCATCGTCACCTCCTTCGCCTCCAACATCCACCGCGTCCAGCAGGTGATCGACGCCGCGGTCAAGCTCGACCGCCGGGTCGCGCTGGTCGGCCGCTCGATGCGCAAGAACTTCAACATCGCCTCCAACCTCGGCATCGCCAAGGCGCCCTCGGGCCTCTTCATCCAGCCGCGCGAGATCGAGAACTTCCCCGACGAGAAGGTCGTCGTGATCTCGACCGGCAGCCAGGGCGAGCCGCTCTCGGCGCTGCGGCGGATGGCCAACAACGACCACCGCGACGTCGAGCTGCACTCCGGCGACACCGTCGTCTTCTCGGCGACGCCGGTGCCCGGCAACGAGCGCGCCGTCAACGAGACGATCGACCGCATCTACGAGATCGGCGCCACGGTCGTGACCGCCAAAGACGCGCCGATCCACGCCTCCGGCCACGGCTGGCAGGAGGAGCTGAAGCTGATGCTCAACCTGACCAAACCGCGCTACGTGCTGCCGGTCCACGGCGACCACCAGCGCCTGCGCCTGCACGCCGAGCTGGCCGAATCGGTCGGCATCGCGCCGGAGAACATCTTCCAGGGCCGCAACGGCCTGCCGCTGGAAGTCGACGCAGAACGGCGCCCGCTTCGGCGAGGACATCCACGCCGGCGTGATCTTCGTCGACGGCGTCAACGTCGGCGAGCCCGACGACGTCGCCCTGCGCGACCGCCGCGAGATCTCGGCCGACGGCATCTTCATCGTCGTCGCGACGATCTCCTCCGACGACGGCCAGCGTCGTCGCCGACCCCGAGGTGATCTTCCGCGGCGTCGCCTTCCTCGAGGAGGCCGACGCGCCTGGTCGAAGAGCTGCAGGACGTGGTCGAGGACTCGCTCGAGGACGCCGCCAAGGCCGGCACCCGCGAGCTGCACCTGATCCAGGAAGACCTGCACGACGCGGTCGCCGGGTTCGTCTACGAAAAGCTGCGCCGGCGGCCGATGATCCTGCCGGTCGTCGTCGAGGTCTGAGCGCCGTCAGGCAGCAAAAAGTAGGGCCCGCCGGAGGGCTGTTGGGGAGAGCCCGGCGGGCCCTGTGTCTCGTCCGCGAGGAAAAGATATGGCGCGGCCGCTAAAGCGGTCCTAAAAGCGGCGTGAGCGGGCTGCTCGGCCTGGGTTGCAGCGGCAGGCGGACGCGGAAGAGGGCGCCGCCGCTCGGCGACTCGCCGACCTCGACCGTGCCGCCGTGCGAGGTCGGCGACGGCGCGGACGATCGCCAGGCCGAGGCCGCTGCCGGGGCCGACGGCGGTGTCGGCCGGGCCCTCGCCGCGGACGAAGCGGTCGAAGATCTGGTCGCGCAGCTCGGGCGGGATGCCGGGGCCGTCGTCGGCGACTTCGACCACGGCGTCGCCGTCGTCGCGGCGCAGGCGCAGCTCGATGCGGGCGCCGGGCGGCGTGTGGCGGGCGGCGTTGTCGAGCAGGTTGAGGACCATCCGGTGCAGCTCGTCGGGGTTGCCCTCGACCGGCAGGGCGCGCTCGTTGTCGATCTCCAGCTCGCGATCGCCCAGCAGCGGGGCCAGCCTCGGCGGCGGCGTTGCCGGCGATCTCGGCGAGGTCGCAGGGCCGGTGCTTGCCGGCCCGCCCGGCGTCGGCGCGGGCGAGCAGCAGCAGGTCGGCGACCAGGCGGCTCATCCGCTGCGAGGAGCGCAGGGCCGAGTCGACCATCGCCCGGTCTTCGTCCTGGCTCGGCGCCGCGCAGCGAGGCCTGCAGCAGCTCGAGGTTGGCGAGGACGCTGGTCAGCGGCGTGCGCAGCTCGTGCGAGGCGTCGGCGACGAACTCGCGCTGCTTCTTCATCGCCGCCTCGCGCTCGGTGCGGGCGGCGTCGAGCGAGCGCAGCATCTGCTCGAGCGTGCGGGCCAGCTCGCCGACCTCGTCGTCGACCTTCGGGTCCGGCATGTGGCGGGAGGGGTCGCCGGTGGCGGCGATCTGGCGCGCGGTCGCGGTCAGCGCGGAGATCGGTCGCATCGCCCGCGCCGGCGATCGCGAGGCCGGCGAGGCTGGCGAGCAGGGTGCCGCCGAAGACGCCGGCGGCGATGAAGAGCCAGAGCCGGTCGACGGTCGAGTCGACGTGGGCGATGCTGCGCCCGTACTGGACGTAGCCGGTGATCGCGCCCGCTTTCGTCGCTGATCCGGGCGGTCGCGACCCGCATCTGGCCGTGAGTCGGAGAGGCCGATGCGTCGGTGGGCCCATCGGCGGCGGCGCCGGTGCTTTCCTCGATCAGGTTGCCGTTCGACGTCGAAGACCCGTGCCGAGGCGCCGTCGGGGCGGACGAAGTCGTCGAGCTGCGGGCCTGCTGGAAGAGCGTGCCGAGCGGTGTGTAGACGATGCGGATTTCGCGCGGCCAGCGTCTGCGCGGCGCCGCTCACCTCGCGGTTGAAGTCGTCGCGGATGCGGCTGGTGGCGACCTGGCCGATCACGGCGCCGAAGACGAGCAGGATGACCAGGGTCAGCCCGGCCGAGACCGCCGCCAGCCGCCAGCGGACCGGCCAGATGACGGCCTCAGGCGACCGCCATACGGCGCCCTCAGTCGCCCAAATAGCGCTCCCTGCGTCCTTGTCTGGCGACGCCTGAGCCTCGTCACGACTTACTCCTTGAGCACGTAGCCGGCGCCGCGTTTGGTGTGCAGGAGGCGCGCCTCGCCGCCGGCCTCGAGCTTGCGGCGCAGGTTGGAGATGAAGACGTCGATCGTGTTGGTCGCCGCGGTCGGGTCGTAGCCCCAGACGTCGTCGAGCAGCCGCTCGCGCGAGACGACGAGGCGCTCGTTGCGCATCAGGTACTCGAGCAGCTCGAACTCGCGGTTGGTCAGCTCCAGCTCGCGCTCGCCGCGCTTGACCTCGCGGGTGTCGGGGTTGAGGGTGAGGTCGCCGACCTCGAGCGAGGCGGCGCCGCGCGGCGGCCGGCGGCGCAGCAGCGCCCGGATCCGGGCCAGCAGCTCCTGGCGCTCGAAGGGCTTGACCAGGTAGTCGTCGGCGCCGCTGTCGAGGCCGTCGACCCGATCCTCGGTCTCGGCCCGGGCGGTCAGCATCAGGATCGGCACGTCGCCCTCGGCGCGCAGCCGGCGGCAGACCTCGACGCCGTCGAGGCGGGGCAGGCCGAGGTCGAGGACGACGAGGTCGGGGACGAAGCCGGTGGCGACGTCGAGCGCGTCGACGCCGTCGGCGGTCGTCTTCACCTCGTAGCCCTCCTGGCGCAGCGAGCGGCGCAGGACGTCGGCGATCTCGGCGTCGTCCTCGACGACCAGGACGCGGCCGGTGGCGATTTCGGGGTCGGTCGTCAGCATCTCGGTCGATGTTAGACGTGCCGGCGGATCGAATCCGGCGGAGATTTACCTCTGGTTTAGGCCGCCCTCGCAGGGCGAAGTCCGGCGCGCAGGGGTAGGCCGCCGAGCGTCGAAGGGGCTGCCCATGTTCGTGCGTAACAAGAAGCGCGGGAAAGCCTGCGCGCCGTAAGCCGAAAGCAAAGCCAAAGCCGCCGCCAAGGGAAGGCTGCACCTGCCGCAGGCTCTGGAGCAGCGGCACCTCGATCTGATCGGGCTTGTTCCTGATCGCCGCCGGCGTCTACCTGAGCTTCGTGCTCTTCTTCGGCTGGGAGGGAGGCAAGGTCGGCTACGGGGTCGAAACCGGGCTCGTCTACCTCGTTCGGCGACCGTTGGGGCCCGGATCGCCACCGTCCTGATGCTGCTCGTCGGCGGGCTGCTCGTCACCGGGACCTCGATCTCGACTCTGTTCCGTGGGATCGGCCGCGGGCTGCGCCGGGTCTTCCTGGGCAGCCGTGGGGTCGCCGCAGACGGCGATCCAGACCCGGCGCGATCGGCGACGAGGCCAGGAGAAGACCTTCTGCGTTCGAGACCCAGGCCGGGCCGACCGACGTGATGAGCGCCTATCCCGAGGAGGACGACGTCGAGCCGACCGTTGCCCTCGTCGAGGAGCCGGAGGAGGCGGTCGAGGAGGCCGTCACGGAGAGCTTCGACGCCGAGCTGGCGGCGATCGAGGCCGAGGAAGAGGCCGCCGTGCGTCGACGTCGATCCCGGAGCCGGAGCAGGTCGCGCTGACGCCGCAGGGCAACAAGCGCGGCGTCACGACCTCCGAGGAGATCGACTACAGGCCGCCGCCGGCCAAAGCGCTGGAACGCGGCAAGGGCGACAAGGGCGTCGACCCGCGCGACCACGAAATCGTCGGCCGCAAGCTGGTCGAGACGCTCGGCCACTTCGGCGTCGAGGCGAAGATCGTCGGCATCGTCAGCGGCCCGCACGTCTCCCGCTACGAACTGCGCCTGGCGCCCGGCACCAAGGTGAAGAAGGTGACCGAGCTCTCCAACGACCTCGCCTACGCGCTGGCCTCGACCGACATCCGCATCCTGGCGCCGATCCCCGGCAAGCAGGCGGTCGGCGTCGAGGTGCCGAACACGCGCCGCCGCATCGTCCGCCTCGGCGACATCTACGCCGGCCGCCCCGAGAAGACCTCGCCGCTGGTCGCCTGGCTCGGCAAGGGCATCGACGGCAACGCCGGTCTGGACCGACCTGGCGAAGATGCCGCACGTGCTCGTCGCCGGCACCACCGGCTCGGGCAAGTCCGGCTGCGTCAACGCGATCCTCTCCTCGATCCTGATGCAGGCCTCGCCCAACGACGTGCGCCTGGTCCTGGTCGACCCCAAGCAGGTCGAGCTCAACCACTACGAGAACGTGCCGCACCTGCTGACGCCCGGTGGTCACCTCGCCGCGCCTTGCCGCCAACGTGCTCGCCAACCTGATCGGCGAGATGGAGAGCCGCTACGGGATCATGGGCGCAGGCCCGCTGCCGCAACCTCGGCCGAGCTCAACCGGGCCCGCGCCAAGGCCGGCGAAGCGCCGCTGCCGCACATCCTCTGCGTGATCGACGAGCTCGCGGACCTGATGATGGTCTCCCCGGCCGAGGTCGAGGACTCGATCATCCGCCTGGCGCAGAAGTCGCGCGCCACCGGCATCCACCTGGTGCTCGCGACCCAGCGCCCCTCGACCGACATCATCACCGGCACGATCAAGGTCAACATCCCGGCCCGGATCGCCTTCGCCGTCTCCTCGCAGACCGACTCGCGGGTGATCCTCGACCAGGGCGGGGCCGAGGCGCTGCTCGGCCAGGGCGACATGCTCTTCCGCGGCGCCGGCACCTCGAAGCTGCAGCGGATCCAGGGCGCCTTCGTCACCGAGGAGGAGATCGCCCGGATCACCAACCACTGGGCCAAGCAGGGCGAACCCGAATTCGAGGACGAGCTGCTCGAGGTGCACGAGGAGAAGGGCGTCGAAGCCGAGGGCGACTTCGACCCCGACAGCGACGACCTGCTCGACGAGGCGATCCGCGTCGTGGTCGAGACCGAAACCGCCTCCGTCTCGATGATCCAGCGGCGCCTGCGGGTCGGCTACACCCGCGCCGGCCGCCTGATCGACATGCTCGAGCGCCGCGGCGTGATCTCCGGCTACGAAGGCTCCAAACCGCGCCAGGTCCTGATCACCGCAGGCCGACCTGGCGCGGCTCATCGGCGGCGGCGAGGCCCGAGCCCGCGCGAGCCCGAGGCATCGCCGCGTCGCACCTGAGTAGCTCCGGGTAGGACAATGGTCCGTATGGACAGCGGAGTCGGCGCGATCCTGCGCGAGGCGCGGAATCGCCGCAAAGTCGAGCTTTCCGAGGTCGAGGCGGCGACCAGGATCCGCCTCCGCTACCTGCGCGCGATCGAGAACGAGGAGTGGGACGTGCTGCCGGGCGGCGTCTACACGCGCGGCTTCATCCGCACCTACGCCGCCTTCCTCGGCCTCGACGGCGAGCGGCTGGCCGAGGACTACCGCGCGAGCGTCGAAGCGCTGGCAGCGCAGCGCCGGCCGAGCAGCCGCAGTCCCAGCCCGGCAGCGGCGCCGCGCCCGCGCGAGCGCTCGCGGCGTCCCGCTCGCCGGCTGGCTGGTCGTCGCCGCGGTGGTCTGCCGTCGCCGTGATCGCGATCGTCGCGATTCCCAGCGGTGGCGGGGGAGGTGGCGCTGAAGCGGCCGGCGCCGCGAACAAGCCGGCAAGGGCGGCGGCCGGCAAGCCGGCAGCCGACCATCGCCGCCAAAGCCGGGCGTCTCCGTTGCAGCCTGGCGGCAAGCGCCGAAGTCTGGGTCTGCCTGCTCGACGCCGAGCGGCAAGCCGCTGGTCGACGGCGCTGATCCTCGAAGCGGGAGCCGAAGAGGGGCCGTTCCGCTCCGGTAGCTTCACGGTCTCCTTCGGCAACGGCGAGGTCGCGATGCTCATCGACGGCAGGGAAGCGAAATTCCGGCGACGTCCAGCCCGATCGGCTACGCGATCGACTCCGCGGGCAGCGCTGACCGAGCTCGACGAAGCCGAACGGCCGACCTGCGCATGAGCGAGGTGCGGGCCGGGATAGTGGTCACCGGCACCGAGGTCCTGACCGGGCGGATCGCCGACCGCAACGGGCCCTGGGTCTCCGAACGGCTGGCCGAGCTCGGCGTCGAGGTCGCCCACATCCTCGTCGTCGGCGACCGCCCCGACGACCTCGAGGCGGCGCTGCGCTTCATGGCCGCCGAGGGCATGGACCTGATCGTCACCTCGGGCGGGCCTCGGCCCGACCGCGGACGACCTCACCGCCGAGGTCGTCGCCCGCTTCGCCGGCCGCGAGCTGGTCCTCGACGAGGAGGTCGAGGAGAAGATCGCCGAGATCCTGCGCGGCTTCGCCCGCCGCTTCAACTTCGACCAGGAGGCGGTGCGCGAGGCCAACCGCAAGCAGGCGATGGTGCCCGAGGGCGCGATCGCGCTCGACCCGGTCGGCACCGCGCCGGGCCTGGTCGTCCCGGCCGACGGGCGCGTCGTCGTCGTCCTGCCCGGCCCGCCGCGCGAGCTGCAGCCGATGTGGCCGGCGGCGCTCGAGACGGCGCCGGTGCGCGGCGCTGCTCGAGCGGGCGACGCCGCTGCACGGCTACACGCTGCGCATGTTCGGCATCCCCGAGTCGGAGATCGCCAAGAGCCTGCGCGAGATCGAGGAGGAGGGCGTCGCCCTGCCGGAGGTCGAGATCACGACCTGCCTGCGGCGCGGCGAGATCGAGATCGACGTCCGCTACCGCGACGAGGCGCGCGGCCACCGCCGAGGCGGTGCGGGCGCGGCCTGCCGGAGCGCCACCCGCGCCACCTCTTCAGCCTCGACGGCGAGACGATCGACTCGCAGGTCGCCGACGCTGCTGGCGGGCCACCGGCTCGGCCTGGCCGAGTCGTGCAGCGGCGGGCTGCTGGCGGCGCGGATCACCAACCTGCCCGGCGCCTCGGCCTACATGGCCGGCAGCGTCGTCTCCTACTCGAACGAGGCCAAGGCGGAGCTGCTCGGCGTCGACCCGGCGCTGATCGAGGCGAAGGGCGCGGTCTCGCCCGAGGTGGCCGAGGCGATGGCCCTGGGCGCCCTGGAGCGCTTCGGCGCCGACGTCGCCGTCTCGATCACCGGCATCGCCGGCCCGGACGGCGGCACGCGAGGAGAAGCCGGTCGGCTACGTCTGCTTCAACGCCCGCCTCGCCGACGGCACCGCGCTCGCCCGCGATCCGGTCATCCCCGGCGGCCGCGCCGACATCCGCGAACGCTCGGCCCTGGTCGGCATGCACCTGCTGCGCATCCTGCTCAGCGGCGACGAGGCGCCTCTGTAGGCGTCAGCCGGCACGCATTTCGTCACAGCTAGGCGTTGTCGCGTGCGTCCGCGCCCCGTAGCGTGGCTGGCGATGGCGAAGGAGAGACTGAAGAGCCCGCGGGCGCGGCTGTTCGTGGCACTCGACCTGCCGGAGGAGCTGCGCGACGGGATCGTGGCCTGGGGGAGGCAGGAGCTGCGCGACCCGGCGCTGCGGCCGGTGCCGCGCGGAGTCGCTGCACGTCACGCTTGCCTTCCTCGGCTACCTGCCCGAGAAGGAGATCGGGCGCCTGGGGGAGATCGTCGAAGGCGCTCGAGGCTCCGGCGCCGACGATCGAGCTGGGCGATCCGGTCGCCAAGCCCTCGCTGCAAGGCGGCCACGGCTCTTCGCGCTGCCGGTCGATCTCGCCCGGAGCCGTCGTCCTGCAGGCGAGCTGGAGGAGAAGCTCGTCGCCGAGCGGCTCTACAAGCCCGAGAAGCGCCCGTTCTGGCCGCACGTGACGGTCGCCCGGGTCAGGTCCGAGGGTCGGGGGTCGAAGCGGCCGCGGACGGTCGAGAAGCCGCCCGGGCAGCTGCCGCAGAGACTCTTGAGCGCCCGCATCGGTGCGTCCGATGACGCTCTACCGTTCCGAACTCCAGCCGCAGGGTGCGCAATACACCCCGCTGGCGCAAGTCGAGCTGTCCGAAGACGGGCGGCAGTGAGGTGAAAGAGATGGCAGACAAGAAAGCGGCTTTGAAGGACGTCTCGGCGAAGGAGGCCAAGGCAAAGGACGCGGCCCTCGAGGCCGCGGTGACCCAGATCGAGCGCGACTTCGGCGCAGGGCTCGCTGATGCGGCTCGGCGCCGACAGCAAGCTGCCGGTCGAAGCGATCCCGACCGGCGCCCTGGCGCTCGACCTGGCGCTCGGCATCGGCGGCGTGCCGCGCGGCCGGATCGTCGAGATCTTCGGCCCGGAGTCCTCGGGCAAGACGACGCTGATCTACCACATCATCGCCGAGGCCCAGGCCAGGGGCGGCGTCTGCGTCTTCATCGACACCGAGCACGCGATGGACCCGATCTACGCGCGGGCGATCGGCGTCGACACCGACGAGCTGCTCGTCTCCCAGCCCGACTACGGCGAGCAGGCGCTGCAGATCGCCGACCGGCTGATCGCCTCGGCCGCGGTCGACGTGGTCGCGATCGACTCGGTCGCGGCGCTGACGCCGAAGGCCGAGCTGGACGGCCAGATCGGCGACACGACCGTCGGCCTGCAGGCGCGGCTGATGTCGCAGGCGATGCGCAAGCTCGCCGGCAACCTCAACCGCACCAACACGGTCTGCGTCTTCACCAACCAGATCCGCGAAAAGGTCGGCGTCCAGTTCGGCTCGCCGGAGACCCAGCCGGGCGGCCGGGCGCTGAAGTTCTACTCCTCGCAGCGGCTCGACATCCGCCGCATCGAGACCCTCAAGGACGGCACCGAGGCGGTCGGCAACCGGGTCCGGGTCAAAGTCGTCAAGAACAAGTGCGCGGCGCCCTTCCGCCAGGCCGAGTTCGAGATCGAGTACGGCCAGGGGATCTCGCGCGAAGGCGAGCTGCTCGACTTCGGCATCGAGCACGACATCGTCCGCAAGTCGGGGGCCTTCTTCTCCTACGGCGAGACGCAGGCTCGGCCAGGGTCGCAACAACGCCAAGCAGTTCCTCGCCGAGAACCCCGAGATCGCCGGCGAGATCGAGGCCAAGATCCGCACCGCGCTCGGCATCGGCGCCGAGGTCGCACCGGCGGAGGCCGCGGCAGAGGTACCGCCGGTTGCGGAGGCGCAGGCTGCCTGACGGCGCCTGCGCTTCAGTGGATAGGATTCCGCGCCGCATGAGCAACGGCGACCTCTTCTACGTCTGCGGGATCGCGCTCGCGGTCTCCGCGGTGCGTGATCAGCTTCATCGGCCTGCGGGTCAAGAGCTTCCCGGGCAAAGCGGCGCCGCTCGTCGCGCTCTGGCTTCGTCGCTCCTGATCGGCGCCACCACGACCTTCGCCGTGCTCCACGCCCAGGACGAGGAGAGGCCAAGGCCGCGGAGCTCGACGAGGCGAACGAAGAGATCACCGAAGAGGAGGCCTCGCCGGTCGAAGCCGAAAGCGAGGAGGCGCCGGCGGCAAAGCCCAAGCCGGCCGCCGAAGGGCCCGGGCGGAACGCTGCAGCTCGCCGCCTCGCCGACCGATCTCGCCTTCGACACGACGAGCCTGACCAGCAAGCCGGGCAAGGTCACGATCGACTTCGACAACCCGGCGGCGCTCGAACACAACGTCGCGATCGAGCAGGACGGCAAAGAGATCGCCGTCTCCGAAACGATCGCCGAAGGCAAGACCTCGGTCAGCGCCGACCTCGCTCCCGGCACCTACACCTTCCTCTGCACCGTGCCCGGGTCATGCCGAAGCCGGCATGGAAGGAACGCTCGACGGTCAAGTAGCGCTGGCTCGGGCGCTAACCTCGACTGCTATGCAGGAGGCGGCGAAGCGGTACCACGTCACCACGTTCGGCTGTCAGATGAACGTGCACGACTCCGAGCGGATGCAGGGGATGCTCGAGTCGCTCGGCTACGAGGAGGCCGCGAGCCGCGACGACGCCGACCTGATCCTCTTCAACACCTGCTCGATCCGCGAGTCGGCCGACAACCGCTTCATCGCCCACCTCGGCGAGGCGAAGCGGCTCAAGTCCGAAGACCCCGAGCGGGTCGTCGGGGTCGGCGGCTGCTGGGCGCAGTCGGTCAAGGACGAGGTCTTCCAGCGCTTTCCCTTCGTCGACGTCGCCTTCGGGCCGGGCCAGATCCACAAGCTGGCCGAGTTCCTCAACTCCGACTCGCTCAGCGCCCAGGGCTACTTCGAGTTCGAGGACTTCTCCGGCCACCTGCCGACCCGCCGCGTGCGCGAGTTCCAGGGCTGGCTGCAGGTCTCCCAGGGCTGCAACTGCAAGTGCGCCTACTGCATCGTTCCCTCGACCCGGGGCCGCGAGGTCAGCCGCGATCCCGGCCGAGCTGGTCGCCGAGGCCGAGGCGCTCGCCGCCGACGGCGTCCGCGAGGTGACCCTGCTCGGCCAGAACGTCAACAGCTACGGCCGCGACCTGCCGGCGGAGTCGCGGATCGGCTTCGCCGAGCTGCTGGCCCGGGTCGACGCGATCGACGGGATCGAGCGCATCCGCTACACCAGCCCGCACCCGAAGGACATGAAGGAGGACGTGATCCGCGCCCACGCCGAGCTGCCCTCGGTCTGCGAGCACATCCACCTGCCGCTGCAGTCGGGCTCCAGCGCCGATGCTCAAGCGGATGCGCCGCACCTACGACCGCGCAGCGCTACATGGACCGCGTCTCGCTGATCCGCGAGCACGTCCCCGACTGCGCGATCACCACCGACATCATCGTCGGCTTCCCCGGGCGAGACCGAGGCCGACTTCGAGCAGACCCTGGAAGTGGTCGACGAGGTCGGCTACGACAGCGCCTTCACCTTCGTCTTCTCGCCGCGGCGCGAAACCGAGGCGGCCGAGTTCGGCGAGCAGATTCCGCACCCGGTCAAGGTCGAGCGGATGGAGCGGCTGGTCGAGCTGGTGCAGCGGCGGGCCGACGGAACGGGCACAGCGGTTCGTCGGGCGCGAGATCGAGGTCCTGGTCGAAGGGACCAGCCGGACCGACGAGACGCGGCTGCGGGGGCGCATCACGGCACAACAAGGCGGTCAACTTCGACGGGACCGCGCAGCCCGGTGAGTTCGTCATGGTCGAGATCGACGTCGGCCACCTCGCAGACGCTTGATGGGGACGCGAGAAGCTTCTGAGCCGCATCGGGTAGCGAGGGGCCTGGCTGCACGGCATGGACGTCGTCGCCATATTCGGCCCGACCGGAGTCGGGAAGACCGGCGTCGCCATCGCGCTTGCGGAGCTGCTGCGGGAGCGGGGCGAGGATCCGGTGGCGATCTCCTGCGATGCGCTGCAGGTGTACGAGGGGCTGTCGGTGCTCACCGGGGTCGCCACGCGCCGAGGAGCAGGCCGCCTGGAGCACAGGCTGGTCGGGTTCGTGCCGGTCACCGAGCCGTTCTCGGTCGGGGACTACATGCCGCTTGGCGCACGCGGAGATCGATGCGGCGCTGGCGGCGGGGCGGCGGCCGATCGTGGTGGGGGGGACGGGGCTCTATCTGCGGGCCGCGCTTGGCGGAGCTGTCGCTGGTCAAGGCGCCGCCGGAAGCGGAGGACTCGGAGCTGTGGTCGCCGCGAGACGCGGCATCCGACCGTCGATCTTCGGGCTCGACATGGAGCGGGAGAAGCTCTACGAGCGGATCGATGCGCGGACCGAGGCGATCGTCGCGGCGGGGGCGCGGGAGGAGGTCGAGCGGGCCGAGGAGGCGGGGCCGTCGCGCACCGCGCGCAAGGCGCTCGGCTTCGACGAGGTGCTCAGCGGCGACCTCGAGCGGATGCAGCAGCGCTCGCGCAACTACGCCCGCCGCCAGCTGACCTGGATGCGCAAGATCCCGAACCTGCGCTGGGTCGACCGCGGACCGGTCGCGACAACGCCGGCGGTGGCCGCCGAGATCGCCGACGGCGCTGCCCGAATAGGCTGCGCCTGTGAGATTCGAGAAGTGGCAGGCGCTGGGCAACGACTACCTGATCGTCGAGGCGGACGAGCTCCCCTGGGAGCTGACGCCGGGCGCGGGTGCGGCTGCTCTGCGATCCGCACTTCGGGATCGGCTCGGACGGCGTGCTGCTGCTCTCGCGCAGCGAGGACCCGGCGTACGTCGCCGAGTTGCGGATCTTCAATCCGGATGGCTCCGAGGCCGAGCTCTCGGGGAACGGGGCGCGGGAGGCGATCCTCTACCTGCGCCGGCACGGCTGGACCGACGAGGACACCTTCTCGATCCTCACCGCCGCCGGACCGGTCACGCCGACGATCACCTCGGAGCGCACCTGCTCGGTGGCGATGGGACGGGCCGCGCACGACCTCGAAGGACTTTCCCTCGGGCGGGCCGGACGGCCGGGGCACGTTGAGCAGCGGCGGGCGCGAGTGGGCCTTCCAGCACGTCTCGATCGGCAACCCGCAGTGCGCGATCGTGGTCGGCGAGGAGCTCGAGGAGCTCGACCTGAGCGCGATCGGTCCCGGCGATCGAAGGCCAACGAGCTCTTCCCGAACCGCACCAACGTCTCCTTCCTCGCGCATCGACGGCAGCCGGGTGCGGGCGCGGATCTTCGAGCGCGGGGTGGGGGAGACGCTCTCCTCGGGCACCGGCGCCAGCGGCGCCGCGGTCACGGCCTTCCTGCGCGGCGCCCCGAGCCCGATCACGGTCGAGCTCGACGGCGGCGAGCTCGAGGTCGAGATCTCCGACGATCTCGACGTGACCCTGAGCGGCTGGGCCGAGCCGATCTGCTCCGGCGAGCTCTCGGCCGAGCTGCTCGCCGCGCTCGCCGAGCTGGACGGCTAGATTTCCGCGCCGATGGCGATCTCGGACCCGTCCAAGCGGCTGGAGGCGATGCCTCCCTACATGTTCCAGGAGCTGGAGCGGCGCATCGCCGACAAGCGCGCCGCCGGCATCGACGTGATCAGCCTCGGCATCGGCGATCCCGACGAACCGACCTACCCGCACATCGTCTCGGCGATGCAGGAGGCGGTCGCCGAGCCCGGCAACCAGCAGTACCCGAGCAACCGCGGCCGCGAGGAGTTCCGCCAGGCCTTCGCCGATTTCTACGACCGTCGCTTCGGGGTCGAGATCGACCCCGAAAGCGAGGTGATCCCGGCGATCGGCGCCAAGGAGTGCATCTACAACCTCTGCTTCGCCTTCCTCGATCCGGGCGACGTGGCGCTCGCCTCCGATCCCGGCTACCCGGTCTACACCGGCGGCCCGATCCTCGCCGGCGCGACGCCGGAGCTGCTGCCGCTGGTGCCCGAGCTGGGCTTCGCCCCCGACCTCAGCGCGATCCCCGCCGACGTCGCCGCCAAGGCGCGGCTGATGTTCATCAACTTCCCCAACAACCCGACCGGCGCCGTCGTCCCCGAGGGCTTCTTCGAGATGGTCGTCTCCTTCGCCCGCGAGCACGAGATCCTCGTCGTCCACGACAACGCCTACTCGGAGACGACCTACGACGGCTACGTCGCGCCGAGCTTCCTCGCCACGCCCGGGCGCCAAGGAGGTCGGGGTCGAGGTCTTCTCGCTCTCCAAGGGCTTCAACATGACCGGCTGGCGCTGCGCCGCGATCCTCGGCAACGCCGAGGCGGTGCAGACCTACTGGCGGCTGAAGACCAACGTCGACTCGGGCCTCTTCGAGGCCGTGCAGATGGCCGGCGTCGCCGCCCTGCAGGGCCCCAGCGGGCCGCTGGAGCGGATGAACGAGACCTACACCCGCCGCCGCGACCTGGTCGTCGGCGCTCTGCGCGAGATCGGCGTCGAGGTCAGCGCGCCGAAGGGCACGATCTACGTCTGGGCGCCGGTCCCCGAGGGCCACACCTCGACCTCCTTCGCCGAGCTCGTGCTCGAAGACGCCGCCGTCGTCGTCTCGCCGGGCTCGATGTACGGGCCCAGCGGCGAGGGCTTCTTCCGCATCTCGCTGACCACGCCCGACGACCGCATCACCGAGGCGGTCGAGCGGATGCGCAAGTACCTGGCGTGAGGAGTCGCTTCGATAGGGGTTCCGCTTAACTTTTTCGGTGGAGAGGCGCTGGCTGGCGCCGCAGAGGATTGCCGAAAAAGTACAAGACGCTCCACCCCTATCGAAGCGACTCCTTGGCCTCGCGCTTCTTTGCCAGTAGCGGTCGAGGCCGCGCCACTGGTACTGGGGCGGGACGCACTGGATCAGCTCCTCGGCGGTCTCCGGGCCGACGCTCTCGGTGACCACGCGCTCGCGGTGGTGGCGCTCGTAGTCGTCCTCAGAGAACTCGCGGGCCAGGTCGGCCTCCTCGCGCAGGCGCCGGCGCACGATCTCGAGGTGCTCGATCGGCTCCTCGATCGCGCCGAAGTGGGTGAGGGCGAGGCGCTCGGGGCGCCAGGACTCGACGATCGCGATCGAGTCGAGCCAGGTCTCGATGTCGATGTCGGGCGGTGGCGTGGGGGGCACGATCAGGTCGACGGGCGGGATGCGGACCGCGGCGACGTCGCCGACGAAGGCGGTGCCGCTCTCCTCGTGGAAGTAGCAGACGTGGTGGGAGGCGTGGCCGGGTGTGTAGGCGACGCGCATGCCGAGCACGTCCTCGCCGCCGGCGAGCGGCCTCACGTTGGCCTCGGGCACCGGCACGATCTCGCCCCAGAGGCGCTCCATCTGGTCGCCGTAGAGGCGCTCGGCGCTGGCCAGCAGCTTCGAGGGGTCGATCAGGTGCGCGGGCGCCGCGCTCGTGCACGTAGACCTCGAGCTCGGGCCAGCGCCGCACCAGGGCGCCGGTGGCCGCGGCGTGATCGAGGTGGATGTGGGTGAGCAGCAGCGCCCGCGGCTGCTCATCGCCGAGCGCCTCCAGCAGCGTCTCCATCGAGGACTGCGGCCCGGGATCGACCAGCGCACCGTCGACCTCCCAGCAGCCGATCACGTGCGGGCGCCCCAAGTGCATGACATCGATTACACGCATCGAGTTCGCCTGGGTGTCGGGGGAGGACTCGACGGAGCCTCCCCGCTGTTGCTCCGTCGAGTCCTCCCCGACACCCTCACGCAACTGGGTCGGGAAAGCGGTCGTCCGCTTCGAGCGTCTGCCGCATGCCCTCTTCCATGCCGCGCGGGGCGTAGCCGAGCTCGCGGCTCGCCTTCTCGTAGCTGGCCCAGAAGGTGACGCCGTCGGCGGTGGAGATCAGCTCGCGCAGGTTCGGCGGCTGGCCCATCATCTTGCCGACCAGGGGGCCGATCGGCGTCAGCGCCTTCATCAGCCCGCGTCGGCAGGTCCCGCTTGGGAGCCTTGCGGCCGCTGACGGCGGCGATCGTGTCGATCGCCTCGCGCATCGTCGTCGCCGGCCCGCTGATCACGTAGGTCTCGCCGGC
Organism: uncultured Solirubrobacterales bacterium; assembly: GCA_963702065.1. Lineage (GTDB taxonomy): Bacteria > Actinomycetota > Thermoleophilia > Solirubrobacterales > 70-9 > VRUE01. The sequence continues at coordinate 1,141,790 of OY969705.1, read as the reverse complement.
CTTGCCCTTGTCGAGTGCCAGCAGGATGCCGCCGGCGATGTCCTCGACGTGGGTGAGGCAGATGCCGAGCTCGGGGAAGGGCAGCAGGAAGAGCCGGCCGGCGAAGAATTCCTTCAGCAGGTCGGCGACCTGCGATTCGTCGCCGGGGCCGTAGACGCCGCCCGGCTGGACGATCACGCCGGGCAGGCTCGTCCTCGGCGATCATCCGCTTGGCGATCCGGTGCCCCTCGAGCTTGGTCTCCTCGTAGTAGGAGGTGAATTCCTTGCCCGGGTGCTCGTAGCTCTCGTCGACGACCTTGCCGTGGGTGTTGCCGAAGATGCCGACGGTGGAGACGTAGACGATCTTGCCCGACCTTGGCCTCCAGCGCCGCCTGCAGCACGCGCTCGCTGCCGGTGACGTTGGCCTCGTACATCGCCGGGTGCTGCTTGGCCGGGATGCCGACCTCGTACATCGCCGCGGCGTGGACGAGGCCGTCGCAGCCCTGCATGCCGTCGCGCAGCGCCTCGGCGTCGCTGAGGTCGCCGCTGACCAGCTCGCAGCCGAGCTCGGTCAGCTTCGCCGCTTTCTCCGGGGTCCGGACGAGGCAGGCGACCTCGTCGCCGCGAGCGCGCAGCTGCCGCACGACCTCGCCGCCGATGAAGCCCGTTCCTCCCGTCACGAAGACCTTCACGGCGGCTAAGACTAGCCACCTACAATCGAGAGAGATGCAGCGGTCGAGAAACGGACGCAAGGCGGAGACGCGCAACGGCATGGGTGGCGCCGGCGTCTCCAACCCGCGTGCCCGCCAGCGGGCGCTGGCGATCGGCGTCACCGACGGGCGCGAGGAAGGCGATCCGCTGGCCGAGCTGAAGGAGCTGCTGCGCACCGCCGGCGTCGCCACCGCCGGCGAGGCGGTGCAGCAGCGCGAGAAGCCCGACCCCGATCGTTACGTCGGCCGCGGCAAGCTCGACGAGCTGAAGGCCGAGATCGCCGCCTGCGACGCCAACGTGGTCGCCTGCGACGACGAGCTGGCGCCGCGCCAGGAGCGCAACCTCGAGGCGGCGCTCGGCGTGCCGGTGATCGACCGCACCGCGGTGATCCTCGACATCTTCGCCGACCACGCCCACTCGGCCGAGGGCAAGCTGCAGGTCGAGCTGGCCCAGCTCGAGTACAACCTGGCCCGCATGCGGGGGCTCTGGACCCACCTCGAGCGGCTCGGTGGCGGCATCGGCACCAGGGGCCCGGGCGAGAGCCAGATCGAGACCGACCGTCGCCTCGCCCGCGACCGGATCGCCGCGCTGCGCCGCCGCCTCGACCGGCTCGAGCGCAACCGCGGCGTGATGCGCGCCCGGCGCGAACGCTCCTCGCTGCCCCGCGTCGCCCTCGCCGGCTACACCAACGCCGGCAAGTCGACCCTGCTCAACGCGCTGACCGGGGCCGAGGTCGGGGTGGGGGACCGGCTCTTCCACACGCTCGACCCGACCACGCGCAGCCTCGAGCTCTCCGGTCGCGACTACCTGCTGACCGACACCGTCGGCTTCATCGAGAAGCTGCCCCACCAGCTGGTCGAGGCCTTCAAGGCGACGCTGGAGGAGACCGTGCTCGCCGACCTGATCCTCCACGTGGTCGACGCGGCGGCCCCCGAGGAGCGCCAGCTGGCCGACATGCAGGCGGTCGACGAGGTGCTGGAGGAGATCGGCGCCGGCGAGAAGCCGCGCCTGCTGGTCCTCAACAAGGCCGACCTGCTCGATCGAGGACGAGCGGGCCGAGGTGCTGCTGCGCCATCCCGGGGCGGTGCTCGTCTCGGCGCTCGCCGATACCGGCCTGGACGAGCTGCGCGAGCGCGATCGAGGCGGCCTTCGAGGACACCCTGGCCGAGGTCGAGCTGCTGATCCCCTACTCCGAGGGCGGCCGCCTGCACGAGCTGCACGAGATCGCCGGCGACCTCGAGCGGACCGAGCGCGAGGACGGCGTCCTGGTCCGCGCCAAGGTCCCGGTTGCCGAGCTGCACCGCTTCGACGATCTCGCCGTCGTCTAGGGTTGCGCGCCGTGAAGCTGCCGGTCGCGAGACTGAACGACGAGGCCGTGCTGCCGAGCGGGCCCACGAGGGCGACGCCGGCCTCGACCTCTACGCCTGCGAGGCGGCGCACATCGGGCCGGGGGAGCGGTGGAGCATCGGCACCGGGATCGCGGTCGAGATCCCCGCCGGCCACGCCGGCCTGGTGCTGCCGCGCTCCGGCCTGGCGAAGCGGCACGGGATCACGCTTGGTCAACAGCCCCGGCCTGATCGACGCCGGCTACCGCGGCGAGGTTCGGGTGCTGCTGCTCAACACCGACCCGGCGGAGATCTTCCGGGTCGAGCCGGGTGACCGCATCGCCCAGCTGGTGATCAGCCCGATCGTCCTCGCCGAGCCGGTCGAGGCCGAGGCCCTCGCCGACTCGGCCCGCGGCGACGGCGGCTTCGGCTCCAGCGGTCGCTAGGCCAAGCGCCGCCCGGCGGGCCGACTCGTGCGCGGCGCGCTCGAGGGCGTCGTCGAGCGGCTCCAGCTCGGGCCGATTGCCGTAGCGGCGCTCGAGCGCGAGCGCGATCAGGTGGTCGGCCAGCCAGGCGTTCTTGGGCAGCAGCGGGCCGTGCAGGTAGGTGCCGATCAGGTTGTTGCGCCGCACGCCCTCGAAGCCGTCCTCGCCGTTGTTGCCAAAGCCCTTGAGCACCCTGCCCAGCGGCGTCGCGCCGGGCCCGAGGTGGGTGCGGCCGCCGTGGTTCTCGAAGCCGGCGACGGTCTGCGGACCGCCGCCGAGGTCGACCTCGATCGCGACGTTGCCGATCAGGCGCGGGCCGGGGCTGCGCACCGTCTCCAGATCGACGAGGCCGAGACCCGGCAGGCTCTCGCTCGTCGAGCTGGTAGCTGCTGCCGAGCAGCTGGTAGCCGCCGCAGACCGCGAGCACGACGGCGCCGTCCTCGGTCGCCTCCGCCAGCGCGTCGCGCTTGCTCTCGACCATGTCGGCGGCGACGGCGCGCTGGTCGCGGTCCTGGCCGCCGCCGAGGTAGATGAAGTCGTGGGCGGCGGGATCGAAGCTCTCGCCGGGGCCGGCAGCGGCGTAGGCGAAGTCGATCCCGCGCCACTCGCAGCGCCGCTGCAGGAAGAGGACGTTGCCGCGATCGGCGTAGATGTTCATCTGCTCCGGATAGAGAGCGAGGAAGCGAAGCTCCATCAGGCTGCCTTCTCGAAGAGCACGACGGTGGAGCCGACGTGGGCTTCGGTCGCGGGTATCTGGCGCCGCCCGGTGGGCCGCAGGCCGACCGCGCAGCCCTCTTCTTCGAGCTGTCTCGGCCGAGAGCACCGCGAGCTCGATCTCGTTCAGCTCGTCGCTCATGTTGCCGTCGGGGTCGACCGTCTGGCGCAGGCGGCGCAGCAGGATCGAGTCCGGTCCGACGATCGGCTCGAGCGGCAGGCTCGAGTAGATCCAGCCTTCGATCTGGCGCACGTCGGGCAGCGGCGGCGCGCTGCGTGCCGGGGCGGCGGTAGGGGCATCTCCTCGACGATCGCGAAGGCGGCGCGCCCACCGGGCAGCAGGCTGTCGACGGCGCAGGCGAGGCAGGCGACGCGCTCCTGGCTGTCGTTGAGCAGCTGGATCAGCTGCATCGGCGCGATCACGAGGCCGAACTTGGTCGCCATCGCTTCGAAGCCGCGAACGTCCTCCTGCTCCGCGTCCCCGGTCGTCCCGTGTCCCCTTTCCCAGATCGCCTCGACCAGCTCGCGATCGCGGTCGAGGCCGATCACCAGCAGGCCGCTCACCTCCGCAAGGTGCAGCGTCACCCGGCCGGCGCCACAGCCGAGCTCCATGATCGGCTTGTCCGGCCTGGCGCGGCCAGCTCCTCCCAGAGCGGCAGGTCGGCGGTGTAGCTGCCGCACTCGACTTCGTGCCAGATCAGCTCGTTCATCGCCAGAACTCCTCGGCCAGGCCGCGGGCGGCGAGCAGCTTGCGCAGCTCCAGCAGGGCGGTGTAGGTGGGCAGGGCGAAGAGGCGGCCCGGGGCGGCGGCCAGCGCCCGGTCGAGCGATGCCTCGACCTCGGGCACGACCTCGATCGCATCCTCGGGCCAGCCCGCGTACTTGAGCCGCAGCGCCATCTCCGGCGGCGCGCGTGCCGGCGCAGGTGACCCGCCGCACGCCCGTCGGCGAGCAGCTCGAAGTCGGCGTCCCAGATCCAGGAGACGTCGCGCCCGTCGGCGATCCTGTCGTTGAGGCCGATCCAGAGGTCGAGCTTCTCCTCGCCGGCCTCGAGCAGCAGCGTGCGCAGGACCTCGTTGGCGCCGGCGGGGTTCTTGATCAGCAGGATCGAGAGCTCGGTGGCGCCGACGCTGATCGTCTCGACCCGGCCGAAGGCGGCGCGCATCGTCCGCCAGGGCAGTGGTGATCGTCGTCGGCGGCCACGCCGAGCTCGAGCGCGGCGGTGACCGCGGCGAGGGCGTTGTAGACGTTGTAGAGGCCGGGCAGCGGCAGCTGCAGGCGCATCTCGCCCTGCGGCGTGCGCAGGGTCACCTGCGAGCCCGACATCCCGCGCAGCTCGATCGCCGTTGCGGCGACCTGCGGGCGCGGCCGCGCCGGCGCCGCAGCCCGGGCACGAGTAGTGGCCGAGGTGACCGACGAAGGCGCGCTCGTAGGCGTAGGGGTGGCCGCAGCGGCGGCAGTGCTTGGCATCGAAGGCGTGCTGGAGCTCGGGCAGGGCCTGAGAGGCGTCCTCGATGCCGAAGTAGACGACGCCCGTCGCGCGGCTCGCCGTTGCGCGTCGCGGCCGAGGTCGGCGATCGTCGGGTCGTCGGCGTTGAGCGCGAAGCGAGTGCGACCGGTGCGCGCGGCGACGGTCTTGCCCCAGTCGTCGGCCAGGGCCTCCATCTCGCCGTAGCGGTCGAGCTGGTCGCGAAAGAGGTTGCCGAGCACCAGCAGCGTCGGGTCGAGCTGCTCGGCGACCTTCGGCAGCCAGGCCTCGTCGACCTCGAACAGTCCCTCCTCGCCGCGCTGCTCGAGCAGCGCCGTGGCGACGCCCCAGGTCATGTTCGAGCCGGCCCGGTTGTGGACCGGCCGGCGGCCGTCGGCCTCGAGCGCGGCGGCGATCATTCCCGCCGTCGTCGTCTTGCCGTTGGTGGCGCTGACGATCGTCGTGCCGCGGTCGAGGCGCCTGCCCAGCCGGCCGAGCGCGTCGGGCGCGAGTCGCAGCAGCATCCGGCCCGGCAGCGTCGTGCCGCCGCCGCGCCCGCTGGCACGGCTGGCCACGCCGACCGCGCGCGCTGCGGCTACCTTCGCCGCCGAACAGCACTCAGGTCCCGGCGGTGGGCGGCGCGAGCACGCTGAGCGCGCGGGGCAGGATGCGAACCGAGACTGGAAGTTCGGTCAGGTGCTCGCCGTCGGCGTAGACGGGGAAGGGCCGGCTTGCCGTGATTTCCACCCGCGAGGCGCGGAACATGGTCACCTGCTCGTCGTCGATGTGGGTGCCCTTGAACACCTTGCGGCAGATTAGCCACGAAGCGCAGCTTGCCGACCTCGCCGACCGTGATCACGTCGAGAAGCCCGTCGTCCAGCTTCGCTTCGGGCGCGATCCGCATGCCACCGCCAAAAGTGCTGTTGTTGGCGACGGAGATCGAGTAGCCGCTGGCTCGAATCCGCTCGGCTCTCGCTGCGGATCGTGAACCGTGCGGGCCTCCAGGCGAGCAGGGTCCGAAAGAGCGAGTACACGTAGACCAGGTTGCTGCGGATGATCGTGACTTCGTTTGCCAAGCGGTTGCATTCGGAGTCGAAGCCGACGCTGACGATGCCGAGGAAGCGCTTGCCGTTGGCCTCGCCGACGTCGATTCGCCTGCTCTCGCCGGCGGCGAGCACGGCCACCGCCGCGAGCGGATCGTCGGGGATGCCGAGCACGCGGGCAAGGTCGTTGCCGCGGCCGCCGGGCACGATCCCGAGCGGCGTCTCCGAGCCGGCCATCGCACCGCCGATCGCTCCGACCAGGCCGTCGCCGCTGATGACGACCGGGACCTCGTCGGCCTCGACCGCGCGCAGGGCCCGCTCGACCCCGTCGTCGAGGCCCGTGCGTGCGCTCGACTCGGAAGGGAATTCGGCGCTCGTCGAGCTCCTGCTCGATCGCCGGCAGCAGCTTCAGCGTCCGCCCGTGCGCGGAGGCTGGATTGACCAGCAGGGTGAGTGGCATTCCCTCTATCGCCCATCCGTTGCGCCAGCCTAAATGGCGGCCCGGAGGAGGCGCCCTCGCCACAGCCGCTCCCGAGCGCTGGCAAGTCGGCCGGAGGGGGGTGAGGAGGCGAGGATCAGACCGGCCTCGGGACGCATCACGCGGGTGATCTCGCTGACGGCTGGACGGCCTTCGAAGATCACGACCAGGTCGAAGAAGTCGTCCGGGAAGGGAAGCCGGCGTGGCTTGGACTGCTTGAACGCGACCCGTCCCTCGGGGTCGAGGCCGACTCGGGCGCTCGCCGCGCGCACCCGCTCGGCCGAGTGGGTCCACACCGCGCACACGCGCCGAGGGGAACTCGCGGGCGAGGAACAGCACCGGCTCACCGTCTCCGCAGCCGACCACGAGCGCCCGCTCGGGGACGGGAACGTCGAGCACCGCGGTGGCGAGCCGGGTCAGCGCGGAATCGGACACGGGGCGATGATCGCAACTCCGCCCGCGCTCGCAGATCCTCTAGGCTTCCCGACCGATGCAGGAGGGGACAGACCGTCGCTTGATCATCCTTGTCGTCTTTGCCGTGGTCGCGGTCGGCGTCGTGGCGGCGATCCTGATCAGCCGCAGCGGCGGCAGCGACGACTCCTCGACCGCGACGAGCGCCGACGGCTGCAAGGAAGTGGAAGCGCCGGCGCCGAAGAAAGTCAGCCTCAAGGCGCCGGCACAGACGGTGAAGAAGGGCGAAAAGCTGACCGCGGTGGTCGAAACCAGCTGCGGGACCTTCGACATCGCGCTTGACTCGAGCAGGGCGCCGAAGACGGTCAACTCCTTCGTCTACCTCAGCGACGAAGGCTTCTACGACGGCCTCAGCTTTCACCGGATCGCCCCCGGCTTCGTGATCCAGGGTGGCGACCCGCTTGGCACCGGCACCGGAGGCCCCGGCTACAGCGTCGACGAGAAGCCGCCGGCCAACCTCTCCTACACCAAAGGGGTGGTGGCGATGGCGAAGAGCTCCGCCGACCCACCGGGCCGCTCCGGCAGTCAGTTCTACGTCGTCACCGCGCGCCGACGCGGGCCTGCCGCCCGAATACGCCCTGGTCGGCAAGGTCGACGAGGGCTACGACGTGGTCGAACGGATCGACAAGCTCGGCACGCCGGCCGAAAAACCCAAGCAGACGGTGCTGATCGAAAAGATCACCATCGAAAAAGGCTGACTGGCACTAGGCTCACGTCGATGGCCAAGCTCGACGTAGGAGACGCGGCACCCGACTTCGAGCTGCCGGGCAGCGACGGCAAGACCTTCAAGCTCTCCGAGCACCGCGGCCGCAACGTCGTGCTCGCCTTCTACCCCGGCGACGCCACCACCGTCTGCACCACGCAGTTCTGCTCCTACCGCGACAACGCGGACAAGCTCGACCAGCTCGATGCCGAGGTGATCGGCATCTCCCCGCAGTCGGTCGACTCGCACGAGCGCTGGGTCGAAGAGCAGGAACTCAACGTGCCGCTGCTCGCCGACGAGGACCTCGGCGTGAGCAAGCGCTACGGCGTCACCGCCTGGCTCGGACCGCTGGCTCGCTTCACGGAGCTCAAGGACACGCCCGGTGGCCGCTACATCATGCGGGCGATCTTCGTCGTCGACGGCGAGGGCATCGTCCGCTACCGCCACGTCTCGCGCACCGGCGCGAGCTTCCAGTCGGTCGAGGACATCGAACGGGCACGTCGCCGCGTCTGGCCTGATGTCGGCCGGCGCCGCGCCGCGCCCGTTCACCACTGGGGGACCGCCGGCGATCCACGGAGAGGTCGTGGGGGAGGGGCCGCCGATCGTGCTCTGCCACGGAATCACCGCGACCCGCCAGCTCCGTGATCCACGGCTCGCGACGGCTGGAGCGTGCCGGCCACACGGTGATCGGCTACGACGCGCGTGGGCACGGCGAGTCCGATCCGGCACCGCCCGACGGTGGTTATGGATACCCGGAGCTGGTCGACGACCTCGAAACGGTGATCGAGGACCGGGTGGGAGGCGGCCGTTTCCTCCTCGCCGGCCACTCGATGGGCGCGCACACCGCCGTGGCCTTCGCTCTGCGTCACCCGCGGCGCCTTGCCGGCCTGGTCGTGATCGGACCGGCCTACGACGGCGCGATCACGCCTGACTCGCTGCGCTACTGGGACGGTCTCGCGGCGGCCCTCGAGCGAGGGCGGCATCGACGGCTTCGTCGCCTACATCGACCGCGTCCAGGAGCATCGATCCGGCCTGGCGCGACTCGGTCCTGCGCTTCACCCGCGAACGGATGGAACGCCACCGCCATCCCGAGGCCCTGGTCAGCGGCCCTGCGCGAGGTGCCGCGCTCGCGCCCCTTCGACGACCTGGCCGAGCTCGAGCGCCTCGAGGTTCCCGCCCTGGTCGTTGCCAGCCACGATGCCGCCGATCCCGGCCATCCATACGCCGTCGCGGAGGCCTACGCGGCGCGCACTGCCGCGGGGCACGACTCATCAGCGAGGCCGAGGGGCAATCGCCGCTCGCCTGGCAGGGCGGGCGGCTCTCGCGCGAGATTGAGGCTTTCTACAGAGAGCTGCAATAGCGTGCCGGCTATGAAGGCACCGGCTGAGGGGACGCTGCGGGGGATCGCCACCTTCCTGGCCACCTTCGGCATCGGCGTCGCCACCTACATCGCGATCGCCGACTCCGGCGGCGGCTCGCCGGTCTGCATCGCCGGCGGCCACGGCTGCCAGACCGTCGCCGAAAGCTCCTACTCGCACCTGTTCGGGGTCAACATCGCGATCTTCGGCATCGCCGGCTACGTCGTGCTGCTCGCCTGCGCGCTGCTGCGCGGCGACGCACTCCCGCATGACCGGCTTCCTCGTCTCGCTGGTCGGGCTTCGGCTACAGCCTCTACCTGACCTACCTCGAGCTCTTCACGATCGACGCGATCTGCCAGTGGTGCGTCGCCAGCGCGGTGCTGATGACCCTGCTCTTTGTTACCAATACGATCCGCATGCTGGCCTACGTCGGTACCGAGCCATGAGCGGGCGTCGCGACCGCGAGGAACGCCGTGAAGAGCGCCTGCGCGAAGAGCAGCAGGCCGGCGCTGCAGAGCGCCGGCAGCGCTTGATCAAGCTGGCCAGCGCCGCTGCCTTCCTGGCTCTTGGTCGTGGTTGCGGTGCTGATCGTGATCAGCAGCGGCCAGAGTGGCGGCGGTGACAGCGGCAACATCGTCGACGCCAAGCTGGTCGACGAAGAGCTCGCCGGCATTCCCCAGAAGGGCATGGTGCTTGGGCGATCCCGGTGCCACGGTCAGGGTGCTCGAGTTCGGCGACCTGCAGTGCCCGGTCTGCAAGGGCTACTCCGAAGAAGTGCTGCCGCAGGTGATCGAAAACCAGGTGCGCGAGCGGCGAAGCGAAGCTCGACTTCCGCAACTTCACGATCATCGACCGCGGACTCGACGCCGGCCGGCGCGGCAGCGATTGCCGCCGGCGAACAGGGCCGAGGCTGGAACTTCGTCGAGCTCTTCTATCGCAACCAGGGCGCCGAGCGCTCCGGCTACGTCAACCGACGAGTTCCTCACCGCGATCGCCAAGGCCGCCGGCGTGGCCGATCTCGCCCAGTGGAACCGCGATCGCAAGAGCAAGCGCGTCGTCTCGCGAGGTCGAAGCGACGCACGCGCCGAAGCCGAAGACCTGGGATTCACCGGCACGCCGTCGTTTGCGCTCGAAGGGACCGGCGACGTCCGGGGTCGAAGCGATCGGTACGCCGGGCTCCGCCGATGCGCTCGAATCGGCGATCGACGGCGCGAGCGGGCAATGAGGTGGTGCAGCCGCGCGGTCGTGCGCGTCGATGTTGGCGCTGTGCTTCGTCGGTGCCCTGCTGAGCCCGGCTGGAGCCGCGGCGATCAGCGGCGGCGAAATCGTGCAGCGGCTCAGTCAGCAACGCGAAGCCAACGGCATTCCCGGTGGTCTGGTCGAGCACCCGGAGTGGTCGGCGGGCTGCGCCAAGCACAACTACTACGGGGCTCAGACCGGCGAACTCAGGCACTCGGAGGATCCCAGCAGCCCCTACTACAGCGCCGAAGGGAACTTGGCCGCGGAAAACAGCGTCCTGGCCGCCGGCTCCAGCTGGAGTCAGGGGAATCCCTGGGAGCAGGCACCGATTCACCTGATTCAGATGCTGGCGCCGCAGCTGAGCGAAATGGGCGCCGCCGAGAACGACAACCACGACTGCGCGACGACCTGGCCCGGCTACAAGCGCCCGCTGCCCGAGGACCTCACGGCCTACAGCTATCCCGGGGACGGCGTCTCCGGGGTGGTGCCGACCGAGCGTGCCGCCGAGTCGCCTTTCATTCCCGGCGACTTCGTCGGCCTGCCCGAAGGTACGGCGACCGGTCGTTACCTGCTGGCCTATCTCTCGGGTGTCGAGCCCAGCGACGCGCCGGACGTCACCGGCGACCGCGACGTTCTCCGACAGCAGCGCCGGCCCGGTCGAGCTGCGCGTGGTCGACTCGACCAATCACGACATCGGCGGCTACATGCCGCAGCCCTCGGCCTTCCTGATCCCGGTACAGCCGCTGAAGCCGCTGACTCGCTACCAGGCGGACGGTCACCTGGTCGATGGAGGGCGCGGCGCTCCTCGATCAGCGTTTCTCCTTCACAACCGGGACAACCCGGGTCAGACCGCGACCGTGCCGGATCAAAGAAGGGCGGTCCTGCGGCCGCCACTACGCGCGCTTAGCCGCGCTGTTGCGCCGCCGCGCGGCGAAGCTGCAGAAGCGCGGCGCGGCCCTGCTCGGCAAGGAGAGCTCACAATCCTCATCACAGGCCGCCGCCTGCTCTCACGCTCACACAAGCTGAAGCGCCTGGCCAGGCATCGAGAGCAGGCAGGCGAAGCGCTGCCGGGCCAAATCTACGCTCAAGTTGACATAACCACCATTATCGTGCGTTAGGTCGATTTGGCAGGGGGCCGCGTCCCCTCATAGACTGCCGCCCGAATGCGCCTCCCCGTCTACGAACCGATCACCAAGGGCGTCCTGCTGGCGCTTTTCTCGGTCGTGGTCGCCAGCATCGGCGCCGCTTTCTTCCTCGGTGCGGTTCCGCCGGCCTCGCCGGACCTGCTGCAGAGCCTGGCCCTGATCGGCGCGATCCTGCTGCCGGCTTACGTAGTCGAGGTGATCTGGCTGGTTCCGCGCATGGGCCAAGGCGAAGAACTCGAAGAATGGCTCGGCTTCATCGTCGGCGCCGCGATCGCCGACCTGCTGGCGATCGCCGTCGCCCTGCTCGGCGTCCAGCACCGCCTCGCCGGGTCATTCCAACTCGCTTGACGACCTCGGCCTCGCCTTCGTCATCGTCTCGCTCCTCGTGCTCGCCGGCACCCTGGTCGCGCAGCCACTGCTGGCGCGTCGCTTCAGTCAACCTGAGCCCGGGGGCTCCGGTGCCACCGGCCGAGTCTCGCTAAACGGCAACGGCGCTGCCGGAAACCAGCGGGCGCACGATCGGCGGCGCTCTTCGGCAGCTGTCCTGCTCGACCTGCTCGAGCCTCAGCGACGAGGACTTCGATCGTCGCCACGGTGTCACGGTTGCAGTGGCAGCCGTCGGCGAGGAAGCGCCAGGGCTTCTCGAGGCGATCCTGCCAGCCGGCCAGGCCCGCCTCGTCCGGCGCGCACGTGCTCGATGAAGAGCAGCTTGCCTCCCGGCTTGAGCACCCGCGCCGCCTCGCGCAGCGCCGCGTCCGGGTCGGGGACCGTGCAGAGGACCAGGGTGAAGACGGCGGTGTCGAAGCTGTCGTCGGCGAAGGGAAGCTCCTGCGCGGAGGCCTCGCACGATCTCGACCCCTCCCCGGTCGCGGACTTTCGCTCGAAGCTGTTTGAGCATGTGAGGGTCGGGCTCGACCATGACCAGCTCGCTCACCGCGGCGGGAAAGAGGTCGAGGTTGACGCCGGTCCCGGCGCCCAGGTCGATCGTCCTGCCGCTGCGCCCCGGAGAGCACCTCGCGCCGCATCTCCCGCAGCCCGTCCTCCTCGGTTGCCTTCAGGCCGCGGTCGTAGAGAGCCGCGAAGGCCCGTCCCCAGGTCGCGTCGTAGATGGCGCCCATCGTCAGGTGTACGGCGGAAGCCGCGACTTGGGTTCAGGCGGCGTCGCGCTGCGCCGGCGCGTCTCCGGCTCGGGACCCGTGGTCCCGGGCTCGCTCGCCGCGGCGCGCTCCTCGTAGGCCGGCGGGCGCCGTGGTCGACTTCGGTCATCAGCTTGTCGACTTTCATCAGGCGGCCGAGACCCTCGCGCCAGCCGCGCGGCAAGTTGGCGACGATCTTGAAGAAGACGCCGTTCTCGCGCGGCACCCAGACGTCGAAGCGCGGCACTTCCAGCGCGTCGACGATCTCGTTGGCGACGTCGGAGGCCTCGACCGGGCGGATCAGCCTCTGCCCCACCCCGGCGGTCAGCTCGGTGTTGACCACGGTCGGCATCACGCAGGCGATCTCGACGCCGCTGCCGCGCAGCTCGGCCCGGGCGGCCTCGCTGATCCCGACCACCGCGTGCTTGGTGCCCGAGTAGGTGGCGATGCCGGGGAAGCCGCCCTTGCCGGCCTGCGAGGCGAGGTTGACGATGTGGCCGTGGCCGCGGGGCTGGAAGCGTTCGATCGCCAGCTGCATGCCGACGATGACGCCGTAGATGTTGATGTCGAGCTGGCGTTTGAGCGAGGCGTCGGACTCCTCGGCAAACGGCGTCACCGGCATGATCCCGGCGTTGTTGACGACCACGTCGAGCGGGCCCAGCTCGCGCTCGGCGGCGTCGAGGAAGGCGGCGAAGGAACCGCGGTCGGTGACGTCGAGCGGCAGCGCGACCGTGCCGCCGCCCAGCTCTCCCGCCGTCTGCTCGGCCAGCTCGAGGTCGAGGTCGCCGATCGCGACGCGGCAGCCCTTGCGCACCAGCGCCGTCGCGGTCGCCTTGCCGATCCCCCGCGCACCGCCGGTGATCGCCACGACCTTGCCGCTGAGGTGACTGCCGCTGCTTTGCCATCGGGACCTCCTTCTCGGCGAGCGCTAGGCCGCCGGCTTGTAGACGGTGACCACGGCGGCGCCGCCGAGGCCGATGTTGTGCTGCAGGGCCAGCTTGGCGCCCTCGACCTGGCGCTTGTCGGCGTCGCCGCGCAGCTGCCAGGTCAGTTCCGAGCACTGCGCCAGTCCGGTCGCGCCCAGCGGGTGGCCCTTGGAGATCAGCCCGCCGGAGGGGTTGACGACGACCTTGCCGCCGAAGGTGGTCGCTTCTTCCTCGACCAGCTTGTGCGCCTCGCCCTCGGCCGCGAATCCGAGCGCTTCGTAGGTGATCAGCTCGTTGGCGCTGAAGCAGTCGTGCAGCTCGCAGACGTCGACTTCCTCGGCGGCGACGCCGGCCTCGGCGTAGGCCTCGTCGGCGGCCTGCTTCGACATGTCGGAGCCGACGATCTTCATGCAGTCGGTGTCCTCGGCGAAGGTCGAGCTGAGGTCGGTGACCATCGACTGGCCGGCGATCTCGATCGCCCGGTCGCCGAGGCCGTGCTCTTCGACGTAGCGCTCGGAGGCGACGATCGCGCAGGCCGAGCCGTCGGAGGTCGGCGAGCACTGCAGCTTGGTCAGCGGGTCGTGGATCATCCGCGCGCCCTTGATGTCCTCCAGCGTGTACTCGTCCTGGAACTGGGCGTAGGGGTTGTTGACCGAGTGCTTGTGGTTCTTCCAGCCGATCCAGGCGTAGTGGTCGGGGTTGGAGCCGTACTTCTGCATGTGGTCGCGGCCGGCGTTGCCGAACATCTGCGGCGCCGGCGGCGACTGCTCGGGGTCGCGGATCTCGAACATCCGCATCGCGTGCTTGTCGAGCGCGTTGGTGCGGTCGGTGTACTTGACCCCGAGGCTGCCCGGCTCCATCTTCTCGAAGCCGAGCGCCAGCGCGCAGTCGACGAGGCCGCCCTTGACCGCCTGGCGGGCCAGGAAGAGCGCCGAGGAGCCGGTCGAGCAGTTGTTGTTGACGTTGACGACCGGGATCCCGGTGAGGCCGAGCTGGTAGAGCGCCCGCTGGCCGTAGGTCGAGTCGCCGTAGCAGTAGCCGGCGTAGGCCTGCTCGACGTCGGTGTAGGGAATGCCGGCGTCAGCGAGCGCCTTCTCCCCCGCCTCCTTGGCCCAGTCCGGGTAGTCGCCCTCCTTGGTGCCGGGCTTCTCGAACTTGGTCATCCCGACCCCGATCACGAACGTGCGGTTGCTCAAAGTCTGCTCCTGTGTCGCCGCGAGCGCCTGCCGCGGTTTGGCTGGTCAGCCAGGAAATCTACCGGTCGGGCCGGCTCGGTGGCGATACTGCGCGGGATGATCGTCGATTGCGCCGTCTATGAGAACGGCCAACGGCGGGCCGGTGAGCTCAGCCTCGAGCAGGCCCACGATGCCTCCCGTGCCGACGACGCCTTCGTCTGGCTCGGCGTGGTCGAACCCTCGGCGGAGGAATTCGAAGGCATCGCCCGCCAGTTCAACCTGCACGAGCTCGCGGTCGAGGACGCGGTCAAGGCCCAGCAGCGACCCAAGGTCGAGCTCTTCGGCGACACCCTGCTGGTCGTCGTCAAGACGATCACCCGTCCCGACGCCGAGTGACGGGATCGAGGTCGGCGAGCTGCTGCTCTTCGTCAACCCCGACTTCATCGTCACCGTCCGCCACGGCGACGGCGAGCTGAGCTCGGTCAGGGAGCGGGTCGAGCGCCGCCCGGACCTGCTCGCCCACGGCACCGGGGTGGTCCTCTACGCGATCCTCGACCACGTGGTCGACGGCTATGGCGACGTCGCCCAGTCCGTTGACGGTGAGATCCAGGTGGTCGAGCGCGAGGTCTTCTCTCGCCGAGCGGACGAACCCGGTCGAGCAGATCTACAAGCTCGAGCGCGAGGTGCTCGACCTCTACCGGGCGGTGTCCCCCCTGCTCGAAGCCGTCGACGAGATCAGCGAAGGCCGCTTCGAAGCGATCCCGACCGAGCTCGACGACTACTTCCGCGACGTCCACGACCACCTGCAGCGGGTCACCGGCCGCGTCGCCGGCTTCCGCGCGCTGCTCGACAGCGCCCTGCAGGCGAACCTGACCCAGGTCTCGGTGCGCCAGAACGAGGACATGCGCAAGATCTCGGCCTGGGTCGCGATCGCCGCCGTGCCGACGATGGTCGCCGGCATCTACGGGATGAACTTCGACCACATGCCGGAGCTGCACTGGCGCTACGGCTACTTCACCGTGCTCGTCCTGATCGCCCTGGTCTGCCTGGCGCTGTACCGGCGCTTCAAGCGCGTCGGCTGGCTCTAGCAATTGAATTGCTCCTGGTCGCCGGGCCTGCACGCGCCGATGTATCGCCGGGGTTCGACCAGAGCAGGAATGCCGCGCCCGCGATGACGATGCCGATCGCGGTGGCGAGCGCGCGCTGCGCCGGCCGCGTGCAGAGCCGCCTCGCCGATCGAGTCGGCAAGCAGCACGGCGTAGGTCGTGATCGCCGCGGTGAAGAGCGCGTACTGGACGGTCAGCAGGCCGTAGGCGAAGCCGGTCGCGATCGTCAGGGCGACCGCGACCGCGACCCCGTTGCCGCCGCAGCCACTCGGCCAGCGCGGTGGCGACGACCAGGCCCGACCGCGGTCCCGACCGCGCGCAGGATCGAGGCGGCGGAAGGTCTCGTCCTTGCTCGGGGCGCAGGACGAAGAGGATCGTCAGCGGGATCCAGAAGCCGTGTTCGTGCATGCCGAGCAGCCAGTAGACCGCGACGCCGGTGGCGAGCGCGGCGCCGAAGCGCAGGGCGTGGCGGAAGCTGGTCGAGCGCAGGGTGAGGTTGGAGCGCAGCGCGCGCCAGGGCGGCGTGCCGTGCTCCAGCCCTTGCCCCGCCCTCCTCGCTCGCGGTCGCCGGCGCCCAGACGCAGAGCGAGAAGGCCGCCTGCAGCAGCCCCCCGGCGGTGGCGAGGAGCAGCGCCGGCACGGTGTCGCCGAGGTCGAGCGGCAGGTCCTGGGCGATCAACAGCGAGAGCGCTACCGAGAGGCCGGCGATCGAGAAGCGCAGCGAGACGGCGAAGCAGTAGCCGGCGGCGGCGCCGACCAGCGCCATCGCCGACGATCGCGAGGAAGGCATTGGAGCCGGTGAGCACGCCGAGCGCGGCGGCGAGGCCGATCAGCGGCGCCGCCGCCGCCTGCCAGGCCGCCCGGGTGCGCGGCGGGCGCGTCCAGCGCCGGGAACCCGGCCAGCAGGGCGCCGGTGCCGATCGCACCCTTGGTCGCGCTGTTCAGGCCGAGCTCGAGCAGCAGCGCCAGGCCCACCGGGACCGCGACCAGGGCCCCGCGCCGCAGTGCCGGCCCGGGCTCGCTCGGCCCGATCGCGAAGAGCGGCGAGGCCCGCAGGCGCCGGGCAGTGCCGCTGGCGTTGAAGAGCTCCACGCCGCCAGTCTCTCGTGCGGGTCGGAGGAAACCGTGGCGCCGCGGGCTAAGCGGGCCAGATGATCCGCCGCTCGCCGAGCAACGACGAGGAGATGCGGGCAGGTGCCTCCGTGGTAGCAGGGGCACGGGTTGTCCTCGCAGGCGACGCCGTCGTCGTCGCCGTCGAGGCGGTCGGGATCTTCGCTGCGGCCCGCCGTGCTTGAGGAAGAAGATCTGGGCGGCTCGCTGGCTGGCTGAAGTCGGCGCAGTCCTTGTCAGCGGCCGAGGCCGTTGCCGGCAAGAGCAGGGCTGACGCCGACCGTCAGGATCGCGGCGAAGCCGGTGAGAAGCGGATGCGCGCAGGGCTAAGGGCACGATCGGAACTCCTTTCGTTCCTGGACAGAGACGGGATGCGATCTTAGGAGCACAGCGTCGCCCTCCGGTCGCCCAAGTACCCTGGTGGGCCGTGCTTTTCGCCGCCTTGAGCACCGACCCGGCCGCCGGAGTGGGCATCTTCGCCGCCCTCGCCGCCGGCGTCGTCTCCTTCCTCTCCCCCTGCGTGCTGCCGCTGGTTCCCGGCTACCTCTCCGCGGTCAGCGGCGTCTCGGCAGCGGAGCTGGAGACGCGCAGGCTGGCGCCGCATCCTCGGCCCCAGCCTGCTCTTCGTCGCCAGCTTCTCGGCGATCTTCGTCGCCGAGGGACTGACCGCGACCGCGCTCGGCTCCGCCTTCCAGGACCACGAAGAGCTGCTCACCAAGATCGCCGCGGCGCTGATCATCGCCATGGGCGTCCTCTTCGTCGCCTCGCTCTTCGTCACCCGCCTCAACCGCGAGTGGCACGTCGACGCCCTGCTCGAGCGCGCCGGCAGGGGCGGCCCGATCGTCGCCGGCGCCGCCTTCGCGATCGCCTGGACGCCCTGCATCGGCCCCACCCTCGGCGCGATCCTCACCGCCGCCTCGCTCTCGGGCTCGGCCGCCCACGGCGCCCTGCTGCTCGTCGTCTACTCGGCCGGCCTGGCGATCCCCTTCCTGCTCACCGCGATCGCCTTCTCGCGCATGACCACCGCCTTCACCGTGGTCAAGCGCCACTACCAGGCGATCGTCGCCACCGGCGGCGTGATCCTGATCGCGATGGGCGTCCTGATCTGGACCAACGAGCTGACCCAGCTCAACTCCGAAGCCCAGAGCTGGCTCAGCGGCCTCGGCCTCGACTTCTGGAACTCGGTCTGAGCGGACGAAACGCCGATTTTCCATGCCTGACATGGGAAATACGCGTTCGTCGTCAGTTGTTGACGACCGGCACGACCGTCTCGATCTCCTGGCCGATCGCCTCGGTCTCCTCGAGGCCCTCGCCGTCGAGGTCGCGTGAGCAGACGATGCGGAAGCGCCCGGTGCCGATCTCCGCATCCGGCACGACCGGCAGGCCGCGGATGTGATCCCAGCCCAGCCGTTCGACCTCGAACGGGTTCATCCGCACCTCGGCCGCCGGGAACGGGCAGCTCGAGTTGTGCTGGTCGATCGCCTTGGAGATCGCCTCGAGGTTCTTCGCCTCAGGGGAAGCCATGGCCAAGTCTAGAGCCGCGAGAGCTCCGTCGAGCAGCCGCAGGCCTCGGGCCCGGCGAAACTGCGCTTGACCGAGGACCCGGACGATGGGTCGTCTGACCTCGGCTTCGAGCTGCCGAGCCGCGCAGGGCGACGTAGACCTCCTCCTGCCAGCTGCGGGGCGCTTGGCGAACATCTCGCCGCCGAGGCCGTCCTCGGAGTGATCGTGCTCGGGATTCGTCGGCCGGGTCAGATCCTCGATGCGGCGAGCCAGCTCGCGGCGCCGACCTCGAGCGATCGAAGACGCTCGTCTCGTCGATCTGCTGCGTCGGCCATGCGAGCTGCCCGGCCTCGGCCGATCGCGCTCCCTCCAGGACGTCCTTTGAGCGGACGTGCGCATCTCGACATGGACGCGCGCGTCGGTTGAGCTGCGGCGCGGAGCTGAGGGAAGCCGGTCGTCGTCTGCGGCTCGGGGCCGCGGGCGTGGTGACGACGGCCAGCTATGAGGCGCGCAAGCTGGCCGGGATCCACTCGGCGATGCCGGCTGCGGTGGCACGGCGGCGGCTGCCCGATGCGGTCTACCTGCAGCCGGACTTCACCGCCTATCGCGAGGCCTCGGTCCAGGTGATGGCGGTGCTGCGGCGCAACGCCGAGACGGTCGAGGTGGTCGGGCTCGACGAGGCCTACATCGACCTCACCGGGATCTTCTCGCCGAAGACGACGATGCGGCGGATCGCCACCGAGATCCGCGAGGAGACCGGGCTGACCTGCTCGGTCGGTATCTCGGAGAGCCGCATGCTGGCCAAGATCACCAGCGAGCTGGGCAAGCCGGCCGGCTTGGTCGTGCTCTCGCGCGAGGAAGCGCTGGAGCGGTTCTCGGCCGAGTCCCCGGGCCTGATCCCGGGCATCGGGCCGAAGACCGTGAGCCAAGCTCGAGGCGATGGGCATTCGCACCCTGGCCGAGCTGCGCGCGCAGGACCCCGCGGCGCTCGAGCAGTCCTTCGGCCCGCGCCAGGGTCGCTGGCTGCACCGCCGCGCCCACCTCGAAGACGAGACGCCGGTCACGGTCGTGCGCGAGACCAAGTCGCAGTCGGCCGAGACGACCTTCGACGTCGACGTCCGCGACCGCGCCGAGATCGAGGCCCACCTCGCGCAGCTCTCCGATGAGCTCTGCCGGCGCCTGCGCAAGCGCGAGCTGCAGGGTCGCACGATCGGGATCAAGGTGCGGCTCGACGACTGGACCAACGTCACCCGCTCGCACACGGTCGACGCGCCGACCAACGACCCCGCCGTGGTCCGCCCTGTCGCCCTCGACCTGCTGCGCGCCTATGACCCGCCGCGCCCGGTGCGCCTGCTCGGCGTGCGGGTCGCCGCCTTCGAGAGCGGCGGGACGGAGCCGGCCGAGGTCACCGAAGAGCGGGACCAGCTCCAGCTCGGCCTCACCGCCTAGGCCGTTCGCCACCGCTTCGCAGGAGCCCCGCCGATCGTGTGCGAAGATTGCGCGGATGAGCGCTGACCGACTGACTGGACTCGACTCGTCCTTCCTGCACATGGAGCGCGCCGGCGCCCACATGCACGTCGCCTCGACCAGCATCTTCGAGGGGCCGGCGCCGAGCATCGCCGAGTTCCGCGACCACATCGCCTCGCGGCTGCACCTGGTCCCGCGCTTCCGCCAGAAGCTGCGCTTCGTCCCCTTCGGCCAGGGTCGGCCGGTCTGGGTCGACGACCCCCACCTCAACCTCGAGTACCACGTGCGCCAGACCGCGCTGCCGGCGCCGGGCTCCGAGGAGCAGCTGCGCAACCTGGCCGCGCGGATCTTCTCCCAGCAGCTCGACCGCAGCAAGCCGCTCTGGGAGCTGTGGCTGGTCGAGGGCCTCGACGACGACCGCTTCGCGATCGTCGGCAAGAGCCACCACGCGCTCGTCGACGGCGTCTCCGGCGTCGACATCACCACCGTCCTCTTCGACATCGAGAAGGAACCGGACAACCCGCCGGCGCTGCCGCCGAAGTGGGCGCCGCGACCCGAGCCGACCGACCTCAAGCTGCTCAGCGACGCGCTGCGCGAGCGCGCCACCAGCCCGCGGAGATCGTCCGCGGCGTGCGCGCGGCGCTGCGCGGCCCGCGCCAGGTCCTGCGCGGCGTCGGCGCGACCAGCAAGATGATCAGCGCCGGCATGGCGGCGCCCTCGACCCCGTTCAACGTCGAGATCGGCCCGCACCGCCGCGTCGCCTTCGTCCGCACCGACCTCGGCGCGCTGAAGCAGTCAAGAACGAGCACGGCGGCACCGTCAACGACGTCATCCTCTCGGTCGTCACCGGGGCGATCGGCAACTACCTGCGCGCCCGCGGCCACGACACCGAGGAGCCTCGAGATGCGGGCGATGGTGCCGGTCAGCGTCCGCGCCGAGGAGGAGCGCGGCGCGCTCGGCAACCGCATCTCGGCGATGATGGCGCCGCTGCCGATCTGGTGCGAGGACCCGGTCGAGCGCCTGCACCTGGTCACCGAGATCGATGGGCGACCTCAAGGGCTCCGGCCAGGCCGTCGGCGCCGAGATCCTCACCCGCATCGTCGACTTCGCCCCGACCACGATCGCCTCGCAGGCCGCCCGCCTGCAGCCGGCGCAGCGCTTCTTCAACCTCGTCGTCACCAACGTGCCCGGGCCCGCAGTTCCCGCTCTACGTGCTGGGACGGCAGATGGAGTCGATCTTCCCGATGGTGCCGCTGGCCCGCCGCCAGGCGCTCTGCGTCGGGATCATGTCCTACAACGGCCAGGTCGACTTCGGCCTGATCGGCGACTACGACGCGATGGCCGACCTCGACAGCTTCGGCCTCGACCTCGAAGGGGCGATCGCCGAGATCGCCGGCGAGCCGGCCACCGGCGGCTCAGCGGCAGCAGCCGCGCCGAGACGCGGAACGGCGCGCTGTCGGTCAAGTAGGCCCAGTCGAGCCGGCGGGCGCTGAAGCCCGAGGCGCTCGTGTCGGCGTTGACCAGCACCGCGGTGAGGCGCTTGAAGCGACCCGGGTCGAGCCAGGCGCACCGTCATCCGGCCGCCGTTCTGCTTGAAGTCGAGCGTCGCTGACGACGTGGCCGTGGCGCTCGCTGCCGATTCGCCCGACCAGGGCGAGGCCGGCGGCGATCCCGCGCGGCGCCGCTCGCGCTGACGACGACCGCCCGGCCGCCGCGGGCGTGAACGCGCAGCAGCTGGAAGGTGGTGTGGTTGAGGCTGCGATCGAGGACGCGGCCGTCGAGCGGCAGGCTGCCCTGGCGGGCGACGTCGGGGTAGGAGTCGCCCTCGCGGGAAGACCGTGTCGGTGCGCCACTCGGGCAGGTCGCGGGCGAAGCGGGCGAAGTCGCGGCTGAAGTCCGAGCCGCCGGCCGCTTCGATCGCCGAGTTGTAGGCGGCGACCGAGAAGCCACCCGGTTTGGTGTGCACCGCGCGGGCCCAGGCCTCGGCGCACGATCGCGCGCCCGTAGCGGTGGGCCAGCCACTTGTTCCAGACCGCCGAGCCGTACTCCTTGATCGAGTTGGCGGTCAGCGGCGTGTCGAAGCGCTTGACCCAGCGCCGCACGTAGCGCAGGTAGTCGTTGATGCCGTTGTAGACCTCGTCCTCCATCCAGACCGCGCTCGACTCGGCGAACCAGGCGTCCTGGTAGGCGTCGTAGCCGAACTGGAGGATGTGGTTGTACTCGTGGGCGACGGTGACCTCGAGGTCGTGCTCGGGCGTCGTGCCGGGGAACTCGCTGCGGGTCGTAGTCGTTGTCGAGGACGAGGTAGCCGTGCAGGTGGCGCGGCAGCCGGTGCGCCTTCGTCGCCTGGCCGCGGTCGGGCGCCGCGTAGCCGAAGAGGGCGCCGCCGATCTGGTCCAGGTAGATGTCGGTCTTGCCGTTGCCCGCCACCCTTGCGGCCGTCGGACTTGGGCTCGCGCCAGCCGAGCTTGTCGTTCTCGATCGAGTAGACGTGTTCGGCGACCGCCTGCACCCGCTCGACGTAGTCGGGCACGCCGTCGCCGTTGCTGTCGGCTGGGATCGGGGGCGTCGATGCCCTCCGCCACCCAGTGGACGCAGAAGTGGCGCGTGCAGGCGGGCGAGTGCGGCGCCTCGGGCACGGTGTAGGCGTTGCGGTTGGGATCGGGGTGATCGGTCGGTCGCGCCGCCGGAGCGCGGAAGACCCACTGGTCGCCGGCGCTGGCGCGTGCGGGCACGAGCAGCGAGGACGCGCGAGCGACGCCAGCGATGCCCCTATCAACCGCCAGCGCGCCCGCACGCGC
The DNA here is from genome assembly GCA_963702065.1 of uncultured Solirubrobacterales bacterium. Taxonomy (GTDB): domain Bacteria; phylum Actinomycetota; class Thermoleophilia; order Solirubrobacterales; family 70-9; genus VRUE01. Next base: position 1,119,448 of record OY969705.1, on the reverse strand, counting down.
GGCAATCTACAGGCGCCGTCCCCCGCTGACTTCGTGTTTTCTCGCATAGCGAACAAGTGCGAACTCAGCCGGCGGCGATACTTCAGGCGCTGACTCCCGTGAGGACACCGGCTTGCGCGTAGCCCTGGCCCAGATCGACCCGACCGTCGGCGACATCGACGGCAACGCGGCGAAGATCGCCGAGTGGATCGGCGCGTGCCGAAGCCGAGGGCGCCGAGCTGGCGATCTTCCCCGAGCTCTGCATCCCCGGCTACCCGGCCGAGGACCTCTACCTGAAGCGGCACTTCGTCGAGGCCAACCGGCGCGCGGTCGAGGAGCTGGCCCGCGGCGTCCGCGGGATCGTCGGCCCTGGTCGGCTTCGCCGAGCCGGTCGCCGGCGGCGGCGACTTCCGCCACGCCCACAACTCGCTCGCCGTGCTCGCCGACGGTGCCGTGCAGGCCGTCTACCGCAAGAACCGGCTGCCCAACTACTCCGTCTTCGACGAGCAGCGCTACTTCGTCCCGGGCGAGCGAGCCGGCGACGATCGAGGTCGCCGGCGACGCGGGTCGGCCTGACGGTCTGCGAGGACGTCTGGGCGCCGGGCCCGCCGGCGTCGAGCGAGGCGGCGGCCGGCGCGAGCCTGATCGCCAATCCCTCGGGCTCGCCGTATCACCGCGGCAAGGGCCGCGAGCGCGAAGCGATGTTCGCCGAGCGCGCCCGCGCCTACGGCGCCGCCTTCGCCTTCTGCAACCTCGTCGGCGGCCAGGACGAGCTGGTCTTCGACGGCCACAGCCTCGTCGTCGACGCCGAGGGCAACGGTGATCGCCCGCGCCGCGCAGTTCGAGGAGGAGCTGCTGGTCTGCGAGATCCCCTCCCCCGCGCCCGGCCGACTCTGCCGAGCCGCTCTCCGACCTCGCCGAGGTCTACGCCGCGCTGACGCCTCGGCCTGCGCGACTACGTCGCGCAAGAACGGCTTCCGCCACGTCGGCGTGGCGCTCTCCGGCGGAATCGACTCCGCCCTGGTCGCCCTGCTCGCCGTCGATGCGCTCGGGCCCGAGAACGTCAGCTGCGTGGTCATGCCCTCGCCGCATTCGAGCCCTGAAACACAGCAGGACGCGCGGAATATCGCCGCCAACCTGGGCGTCGAGCTGATCGAGATCCCGATCGAGGCGGCGATGGCCGAGTACGAGAGCGCTCTCGCCGGCGTCGTTCGGCGGCGCCGACGGCGACGGCAGCCGGCGGACGGAGCCGCTGCCGCGCGACCCGACCCGGCCCTCGGAGCCCGACCTGGCCGCCGAGAACATCCAGGCGCGGATCCGCGGCAACATGATGATGGCGCTCTCCAACAAGCACGGCTGGCTGGTCCTCACCACCGGCAACAAGAGCGAGATGTCGGTCGGCTACGCGACCCTCTACGGCGACATGGCCGGCGGCTTCGCGGCGATCAAGGACGTGCCGAAGACGCTCGTCTACGAGCTGGTCCGCCACCGCAACCAGAGCGCCGGGCGGCGAGCTGATCCCGGCCTCGGTGCTCGAGCGGGCGCCCTCGGCCGAGCTGCGTCCCGACCAGCTCGACAGCGACTCGCTGCCCCCCTACGAGCTGCTCGACCAGATCCTCGAGTCCTACGTCGAGCGCGACGAGGGCCGCGAGGAGATGATCGCCGCCGGCCTGCCGGCCGAGGTCGTCGACGAGGTCGTGCGCATGGTCGACCGCTCCGAGTACAAGCGCCGCCAGGCGGCGCCGGGGATCCGGATCACGCCGAAGGCCTTCGGCCGCGACCGGCGCCTGCCGATTACGAACCGCTTCGGCGGCTAGTCGCGACTGCGGGATCGGCCGACCGCGATCGTCATCTGGGCGAGGGCGCAGAGGCGATCCTCGGCATCGCTGACCTCGGCGTCCCAGACCCAGGTGGTGCGGCCGCGGTGGCGGGCCTTGGCCTGGACTTCGGCGTGGCCCTCGGTGACCGGGCGGATGAAGTTGACGCTGATCGACTGGCCCATCGCCATCATCCCGTCGCCCATCACGGCCAGCGCGGTGGCGCGCGAGCAGACGCTCTCGACCAGGCTCGACATCACGCCGCCGTGCAGGAGGCCGACCGGCTGGCGCAGCTCGTCGCGCATCGGCACCCGCACGCGGGCGTGGTCGGGATCGTCGTCGAGCCACTCCGTGCCCAGCAGGGCGTCGAAGTGGGAGAGCAGTCCGCGCGGATCGTCGGCCATCGCGCGACCTACCCAGGGCGTCTAACCTCAGGCCATACGCCCTTAACCTCAGACACGCCGCTGGCGCGGTAGGCTTCCCGATCCGTGGCGCTGACCGACGACCAGAAGGCGATGCTTCGCCTGCTCGCGCAGCGCGAAGAGGGCTACGACGACATGGCGGCGCTGATGGGGATCAGCGTCGAGGAAGTGCGCGAGCGGGTCAAGGAGGCGCTGGCCGAGGTCGAGGAGCCGCCGGTCGCCGAGACGCAGCCGAGCCCGCCGCCGCGCCCACGCCCCCGCCCCTCCGCGCCGCCAGAGCCGCCCGCCGCAGCCGAGCCGTCCACCGGCGCCCGCGGCCGCAGCCGCTCCGACTCCGCCGCGCCCCGGCGAACCGCCGTAGGCGGGCCGGCGCCGAGCGCGGCCGCCGGCAAGCGCTCTGCCCAGATTCCCAGCCTCAAAGCTGCCCAAGGACCGCGGCGCCCTGATCGGCCTCGGCGCCGGCGCCCTCGTCGTCGTCGCGCTCGTGATCGTCCTGATCGTCGGCGGTGACGGCGGCGGCTCGAGCTCATCGAGCACCACCTCCGGCGAAGCCGGCCTGGCGGAAAACGCCAGCGCGGCGGCCGAAAACAAGAACCTGACCCAGGCGGTCCTCAGCGCCGATCGACGGCAGCGACGCCAGCGGCCAGGCGATCTTCGGTCGCTTCAAGAAAAAGGTCCTGCTGCAGGTCACCGGCGAAGGGCTCGAGCCCTCGAGCCGACGGCGAGTCCTACGCGGTCTGGCTCTCGCACTCGGGCGAGGCGATGGTCCCGGTCGGCACCGCCAAGGTCGAAGACTCCGGCGAGCTCGCCGCCCGCTTCGAAGTGCCCGCCGACGGTGCTGGTCCTGCGTCGCCCGCGGCGCCTTCGACCAGATCGACGTCACCCGCACCTCCGACAGCCGCGCTCAACGCCGCGATCGCCAAGGCCCGCAAGACCAAAAGCGAATCCGCCTACACCGGCACGCCGGTGCTGAGCGGCAAGATCACCGGCCCGTTGGTCGGCGCCGGTACAAGACCAGCGAGTAGCCCGTCAGCCGAGCAGCTTGCCGGGGTTCATGATCCCGGCTGGATCGAGCTGGTCCTTGACCGCGCGCAGCACGTCGAGCCCGGTGCTCGCCGACCTCGGCCTCCATGTAGGGGGCGTGGTCGCGGCCGACGGCGTGGTGGTGGGTGATCGTGCCGCCGCTGGCGACGATCGCCTCGCGAGGCGGCCCGCTTGACCTGGCGCCACTGCTCGACCTCCGCGCCCTGGCGCGAGCGGGAGATGAAGGTGAAGTAGAGCGAGGCGCCGTCGGCGTAGGCGTGGGAGAGGTGGCAGAAGACCAGGCCCGGCGTGCCCTGTCCGGCGAGCGAGTCGCGGATCGCGCCGCCGACCGCGGCGTGCAGGCTCGGCCGAGCCGGCTCCAGGTGTGCGAGGTCTCGAGCGTCTCGACCATCGCCCCCATGCTCCATCAGCGTGTCGCGCAGGTAGGGGCCCTGGTAGCGGCCGTGCTCCCAGGAGCGTCCGGCCGACTGGCCGAGGTAGACGGCGCCGCCGCGGTGCAGCTCGCGCACGCTCAGCGCGCGGCGGCGGGCGACCGACTCCTCCTCGCCCTCGAAGCCGACGATGATCAGGCAGCCGCCGCGCCGGCGGCGCAGGCCGAGGTAGCCGCCGAAGAGGCTGCCGGCGAGCGCCGCGCGGCCCGGAGAGCGCCAGCGAGACCTCGGTCTCCTCCTCGTCGGAGACGCGGATCACGTCGGGCAGGCCGGGTCCCTGGGCCAGGGCGCGGACGATCTCCGCCCCCGCCTCGAAGCTCTCGGCCATCCAGGCCTCGTAGCGGCGCTGCCTCGGTGCCGGCCGCACCCGCACGGTCACGTCGGGGATCACGCCGAAGACGCCCTCCGAGCCGACCACGACCTCGCGCAGGGCCGGGCCCGGCCGCGGTGTGCGGCGTCTCCAGCGTGCTCAGATCGCCGGCCGGGGCGATCAGGCGGACCGAGCTGACCAGCGCAGTCGAAGCGCCCGTAGCCGCTCGAGGCCTGCCCGGCCGAGCGGGTGGCGGCGAAGCCGCCGATCGTCGCGTACTCGAAGGACTGCGGGTAGTGGCCGAGGACGAGGCCGTGCTTGCCCAGCTCGGCTTCGGCCTCGGGCCCGCGCAGGCCGGCGCCGAGGCGAGCGGTGAGCGAGCGGCGGTCGACCTCGACGTCCCGCAGGCGCGCCAGGTCGAGGCTGATCACGCGCTCGTGCGGTCCCGCGCAGCGGCTCGACCCCGCCGACGACGCTGGTGCCACCGCCGAACGGGACAACCGCAACGCCTTCCGTCGCGCAGAGCTCCAGAACGCGTTTCACCGCGGTCGGCGTCGGCTGGGAGCAGGACCGCGTCGGGCGCCGCGTCGAGCCTGCCCGGAGCGCAGGCGGGCGAGGTCGACGTAGCCGCAGCCGGTCGCGTGGCGGATCCGGTCCTCGGCGCCGGTGAAGACGTTCTCCTCGCCGACCGCCTCGATCAGCGCCGGCGGCAGCGGCTGGGCCGGCGGCAGGTCGAAGTCGTCGAGCTCGGGACGCGGCGGCGCGGACTGCAGCTCGCCGATCCGCTCGCGCAGGGTCTCCAGCGCCGGCCCGTCGAGCTCGGGCGCGATCGCCGGGTCCCCCCACCCCCACCACTTCGAGTCACGGCGCGGCGCGGCTCACGCTCAGCGCCCGCTCGATCCCGTCCAGCGCTTCGTCGAGCAGCGCGCCCTGGCCGCGGCGCATCATCGGCGAGCCCAGCCGCGAGAGGCCGCGCAGCGTCTGCGCGGCCGCGAGCGTCACCGTCGGTCCCGCCGTCCTCGTCGCTCAGCGAGATCTCGATCTCGTAGCGGCGCAGGTGGCGCTCGAACGGCGTTCCCGCGATCATCTGCTCCCAGCCGAAGCGCTCGCCCTCGACGCAGCTCGCGGCAGCGAAAGTCGGCTCGCACGCCACGCCCCTCGGCGGTGCCCGAGCACCTTCGTCCACTGCGCATCGGCCCCCTCCCCCTCGACGCTCTCGACCCGCATCGTCCGCGGCCACCAGCGCGGCAGGCTGTAGGGGTCGGAGACAGCGCCCAGACCTCTGGGCGCGGTGCGGCGATCGTGCGGCGGCGAGTGACCCGGGGCACCGGAAGCGCCGTCAGTCGCCGGCGAGGCGACGTAGGTCCCGGACCAGCAAGCAGGTGCTTGAGGTGGCTGACCGTCGCCGCCAGGCTCTCCAGGCTCTCCAGCGCCTCCTTGCGGCGATCGGGATTGCGCGAGCGCAGCGAGGGGCCGAGCAGCGCTTCCAGCAGGTTCGCCTCGCGGTCGGCCGAGGAGCGGAAGACGCGCAGGTTGCGGGCGGCGACGCCGACCCGCGAGAGCTCGTTGGCGGCGCGCACGACTTCGCGGTCGGTCTCGTCGTAGACCGTCTTGCCCTCGCGTTTCTCGGGCTGCGACGATGCCGAAGTTCTCCAGCTCGGCGATCAGCTCCTCGCGCGCGCCGGTCTCCTCGATCACCTCCTCGAGCGTCAGGTAGGCCCGCGAGGTGTTGACCAGGATCGCCCGCCGCACCGCGCCGCCGGAGGGGCGCTTGTCCGAGCTGCCGCCGGCGGGGACGAAGTCGCCCCCGGCCGCCAGCTCCTGGCGGATCACCCGCAGCGGCAGGAACTCGTCGCGCTGCAGGCGCAGGATCGTGCGCAGCCGTTCGACGTCGGACTGGCTGTAGAGGCGGTAGCCGCCGGCGGTGCGGCGCGGCGTCAGCAGCTTCTGGTCCTCGAGGTAGCGGATCTTCGAGATCGAGACGTCGTCGAACTCGCTCTGCAGGATCTTGCAGACGGCGCCGATCGTCAGCGCCTTGCGCGGGCGCGAGTCGCGCTGGCGGGCCTGCTGCGGTTGCTCGGAGACGGCCATCGCTACTTCTCCAGATAGCTGAGCTTGTACTTGCCGACCTGGATCTCGTCGCCGTCGGCAAGGCGGTGCGACTCGATCCGGCGGCGGTTGACGTAGGTGCCGTTGAGCGAGCCGAGGTCGTCGATGTAGAGGCCGTCGCGGCGGCGCACCAGCAGCGCGTGGTTGCGCGAGACGGTGACGTCGTCGAGGAAGACGCCGGCGTCGGGGCTGCGGCCGATGCTGACCCGGTCCTCGCTGAGCGGGAAGCTCTCACCGGCCCGGCCGCCGCCGGCGCGGATCACCAGCGCGGCGCCGCTGCGCTCGACCGTCTCGTCGATGTCGACCGGCTGCATCTCGCCGGTGTCGTCGACGGTGTAGGTCATCGTCGTCGGTTCCTCGCCGCCATCGCCGTCGCCCTCGCCGGGCCGCCGACGAAGGCACCGCACTTCTGGCAGTAGTTGGCGCCCTCGGGGTTGACGAACCCGCATTCGGGACAGTGGACGGCCATCGTGCTCGCTCCGCTCAGGCGGCGGTGTCGTCCTCTGCGGACGGCTGTTTGCCGGCGAGGATCTCGGTCAGCTGGGCGACGTCGTCACCGGAGAAGAGCGACTCGCCCTGCTCGCGCTTCTGCCGCAGCCGGTTGACCAGCTCCGCCCGCAGGATGTCGATCTTGCCGTGCAGGACGCGCCGCTTGTAGGAGATCTCGTTCTCCTCCTCGGTGAGCTTGTCGATCAGGTCCTTCAGCTCCTCATCGCTGAGCGAATCCAAGATCGGGAAAGGTGTCCTCCATCTCGCTCCTTCTTTGCGGGTCTTGACCCCTGCTGAGGCCTGTCCGTCGATTATAGGTACCGCAGCCCCAAGGTTCAACTGAAGGTTGAAGGTTCACGCCCACCTGGCCGCGACCTTGCAACCGCTGACTTCGCCTTTATGCGTCCTATTGGACTACTAAAGGCGAAGTCAGCCGGGGGTGGTGGCTCGGACTTCTCGGACGCCCGTTTGGGCGTAGAGGACCGTGGCGACGATCGCCAGGAGCCAAGGCCGACGATCAGCAGGGCCGCCGGCACCCAGCCGGCGAAGACCATGGCGAAGAAGATCCCGCCCATGATCGGGAAGACCGAGATCCGGCCCGGCCAGTTGACCCGGATCTCGACCCCGTGGCGCAGGCCGTACTGAGCGAGGAAGAGCATCGCCACCTCGCGGGCGGCGAGCAGGGCCAGCGCCCAGCGCGGCAGCAGCTCGAAGTGCCAGCAGACGACGGCGCCGGAGAGGATCGTCAGGCGGTCGACCAGCGGGTCGAGGATCGAGCCGAGGCGGCTGTACTGGCCGGTGACCCGGGCGAGGAAGCCGTCGAGGTAGTCGCCGGCGGCGATCAGCCAGAAGACGATCGCGGCCGGGGCGCTGCGGCCGTCGCCGGATTCGAAGGCGAGCCAGAGGAAGAGCGGCAGGGCGGCGAGCCGCAGGTAGCCGACCGCGTTGGGGATGGTCCAGGGATTGAGCGGTTCGCCCTTTTGGACCTGGCGCGGCGGTGGGCCGCTGCGATCGAGGCCGAAGAGGCGGCGGACGCGACCGCGACCGAAGGGCGCCGTGTCACTCATCGGTTGACGGCGGCGCCTGCGTCGCCGCTAGTAGGCCTTGCCGAACACCGCTTCGACGACCGCCGGCTTTCCGGTGAGTACGCAGGCGGCGCCGGGCGCGAGCTGCTGATCGAAGGGAATGCACCGAACCGAGACCTTAAGCTCTTCGAGGATCGAGGCCGACTCCGGCGCTTCGCTCCAGGGGGCCCTGACGAAGCCACTCGCCGCGGCGTCTTCGCCGTCGCCCCCGAACCACTCTCGAAATTCGTCCAGGCTCTCGACCCCCCGCGCCGTCCTCGAGGCCAAGCGCTCCGCGGCCAGCTCGAAATAGCGAGCCTGTATCTGCTCGAGGATCGGATCCGATCGCCGGCGCTGATCTCTCCTCGCGGGAGGGTCTCCATGCCGAGATCCTGGATCGTCCCGGCGCCGCACCGCGACGACGCCCTGATCGAGGTCGCGGGGGCCGATTTCGATGATCAGGGGAACGCCCTTTCTGGTCCACTCCCAGCGCTTTGCCACCGCTTCCCGATCGCGAAAGTCGGCCAGCACGCGCACCGCTGCGCCCTGGAAGGACTGCCGGCGGATCTCGGCGGCGAGGGTCTCCACCTCGGCACGGACGGCGTCGTCGTCCTTGCCCCTCAGCACCGGGATGACGACGACCTGCTGCGGCGCCACCGTCGGCGGCAGGCGCAGGCCGACGTCGTCGCCGTGGGACATGATCAAGGCGCCGAGCAGGCGGGTGGAGACGCCCCAGGAAGAGGTGTGGACGAGCTGGCGCTCACCGTCCTTGTCGAGGAAGTCGATCTCGGCCGCCTCGCGCGAAGCTCTGCCCCAGGTAGTGCGAGGTGCCGGCCTGCAGCGCCTTGCCGTCCTGCATCATCGCCTCGATCGAGAGGCTCATCACGGCGCCGGGAAACCGCTCTTCCTCGGGCTTCTCGCCGGTCAGGACCGGCATCGCCAGGAACGACTCGGCGAAGCGGCGGTAGACCTCGAGCATGTCCTCGGTCTCGCGCCGCGCCTCCTCCTCGCCGGCGTGGGCCGTGTGGCCCTCCTGCCAGAGGAACTCGGTGGTGCGAAGCAGGACCCGCGGCCGCATCTCCCAGCGCACCACGTTGGCCCACTGGTTGACCATCAGCGGCAGGTCACGGTAGGAGTTGATCCACTTCGCGAACGACTTGCCGATGATCGTCTCCGAGGTCGGGCGGACGATCAGCGGCTCGGCCAGCTCCCCTCCCGGCCGCAGCTTCTCGGGGTCCGCGGGGTCCTCTTCGAGCCTGTGGTGGGTCACCACGGCCATCTCCTTGGCAAAGCCCTGGACGTGTTTAGCCTCCGCCTCGAAGTAGCTCAGCGGGATGAAGAGCGGGAAGTAGGCGTTCTGAGCACCGCTCGCCTTGATTTCCCGGTCCAGCTCGGCCTGCATCAGCTCCCAGATCGCGTAGCCCCAGGGCCTGATCACCATCGAGCCGCGGACGTGGGCCAGTTCGGCGACCTCGGCCTCGCGGACGACGCTCTGGAACCACGCCGGAAAATCCTCCTCGCGGGTCGGCGAGATTCCTTTCGAGGCCATTCCGGCGAGTCTATTTCCTGAGGACGCCGCCGGGCGCCGGCTATCGCGCCTCAGGCGCGGGTGAAGCGGCGTCCAGCCGTTGGCGAGACCTCCTCATCGAGCAGCACCTTGTCCGACTCTCCCTTTTCGGCCGCTTCGTGCTCCATCCGGGCGATCTTCTCCGGCGTCAGATCGCCGGCGTTTTCCGCCTCGATCTTGGCCAGCCAGGCCGCGCCCTCGCGCGACTCGTTCTCGTCGAACTCGACCGTGCCGCGGTCGAGCGACTTGTCGATCTCTTCGAAGAGCGTGTCGACGAGCTTCTCCTGGGGGACCTTGCGCAGCGGCTTGCCGTGGGCGTAGATCAGGCCCTCGTTCTTGGCGCCGGCGATACCGAAGTCCGCGTGCGAGGCCTCGCCGATCCCGTTTACGGCGCAGCCGAGCACGGCGACCTCGATCGGCTCGACGTAGCCTTCCAGCCGCTGCTCGATTTCGGCCACGACCGAGTCCATGTCGAACTGCAGGCGGCCGCAGGTCGGGCAGGCGATCAGCACCGGGCCGCGCTCGCGCAGCTGCAGCGCCTTGAGGATCTCCCAGGCGACCTTGACCTCCTCCTCGGCGTGGAAGGTCGAGAGGCTGATTCGGATCGTGTCGCCGATCCCGTCGGCGAGCAATGTGCCGAGGCCGACCGAGGACTTGAGCGAGCCCGACCACTTGGTGCCGGCCTCGGTGATGCCGAGGTGCAGCGGGTAGGGAATCTTCTCCGAGAGCAGGCGGTTGGCGGCGATCGTGTTGGGCACGTTGGTCGACTTGATCGAGACCTTGAAGTTCTCGAAGTCGAGGCCCTCCATCAGCTCGACGAACTCGACCGCCGCGGCGACCAGCGCCTCGACCGGGCTCTCGCGCTCGAGCGCGTGCAGGTGCTTGGGCAGCGAGCCCGAGTTGACCCCGATCCGCATCGGCACGTTCGCCGCGGTCGCCCGCTCCGCCACCTCGGCGACCTTGTCGCGGCCACCGATGTTGCCGGGGTTGAGCCGGATGCAGTGGGCGCCGGCGTCGATCGCCTTGAGCGCGAGCGTGTGGTTGAAGTGGATGTCGGCGATCACCGGGATCGGCGAGTCCACGACGATCGTCTTCAGCGCCTCGACGTCCTCGTCGCGCGGCACCGCAACGCGCACGATGTCGGCGCCCGCGTCGGCGACCTTGCGGATCTGCTCCATCGTCGCCGCCAGATTGGCGGTCTCGGTCTTGGTCATCGTCTGCACGACGACCGGGGCGCCGCCGCCGATCGGCACGCCGCCGACGAAGATCTGCCGCTTGGAAGCCATGCGGCAAGCCTAGCGAGAGGGCGTCAGCGGACGTTGAAGCCTTCGCCGGTGATGCGGCCGATGTCGTTGCTGAGGCCGATGAAGAAGAGCATGATCACGAGCACGAAGCCGAGCGACGCTGGCGCGCTCCATCACCCGGTAGGGAACCGGTTTCCCGCGCACCTTCTCGACCAGGCTCCAGAAGATGTGGCCGCCGTCGAGCGGCAGGAACGGGAAGAGGTTGATCAGGCCGAGCGAGAGGCTGACGATGGCGAGCAGGGTCAGCGACTCGCGCGGTGCCGACGCTCGATCGTCTGGTGGGCGACGTCGCTGACGCCGACGATGCCGGAGACTTCCTTGCGCTGTTCGGAGTCGAAGATCTTGGCGAAGACGGTGACGGTCTTGCTCGGTCGACCAGCCAGATCGCAGTCGCCGGCCCGGCTGATCGCAGCGCCGACGCCGAGGTTGGCCGGCTCGGTGCCGTAGGAGAAGCCGATCCAGCGTCCGCCCGGCGCCTTGTCGTATTCGGGCTTGACGCTGATGCGTCTGGACCTGTCCGTCGCGCTCGATCCGTCAGCACGACCGGCGTGGCGGCCTTGCAGCCATCCACCTGCTTGCCGGCGCATTTGTGCGAGCCAATGTCTTCGCAGAAGCGTTCCAGCCGCGCTTCGCTGCTCAGGCCGGCGTAGCGCCTGCCGTCGACGGCGACGATGTGTCGCCGGGCTTCAGCACGCTGGCCGCGGGCGAGCCCGGAACCGACTTCGTCGACGCGTCTGGGTCGGATCGCTGGCGCCGAGGGCCAGAACGAAGAGGATCGCGAAGGCGAGGACGATGTTGACCGCCGGTCCGGCGCCGATCACGACGATCCGCTTCCAGACCGGCTGGTGGTAGTAGGCGCGGTGCTCTGACCTCGGGCGGACTCCTCCTCCGGGTTCATGCCGCTGATCTTCACGTAGCCGCCGAGCGGGATCGCGCGCGATCCCGTACTCGGTCTCGCCCCGTTTGATCGAGAACAGCTTCGGCGCCGAAGAAGAGGAAGAACTTCTCGACCCGCATCCCGGTCGCCTTGGCGGCGAAGAAGTGCCCGGCCTCGTGCAGGACGATCAGCAGCGAGAAGCCGAGGAAGACCAGCAGCCAGTTCATACCCTCGCCAACCCCGCGACCTCCTCTTCGGTGCGGCGCCGGGCCTCGGCGTCGACGGCGAAGAGGTCCTCGAAGTGGGTCGGCTGGAACGCCGGCATCGCGTCGAGCACGCGCTCGATCAGCGCCGGGATCGCGGTAAAGCCGATCTTGCCCGTCGAGGAAGGCGGCGACCGCGACCTCGTCGGCGGCGTTGAGCACGCAGGGCGCGGTCCCCCCCGCCCTGCCGGCCTCGAGCGCCAGCCGCAGGCAGGCGAAGGTCTCGAGGTCGGGCGGCTCGAAGTCGAGCTGGCCGACCGTCGCCAGGTCGAGCCGCGGCACCTCGACGTCGGCGCGCTCGGGGTAGTGCAGCGCGTAGGAGATCGGCACCCGCATGTCGGGATGGCCGAGGTGGGCCAGGGTGGCGCCGTCGTTGAGGTCGATCAGCGAGTGGACGATCGACTGCGGGTGGACGACGACCTCGATCCGCTCGAAGGGGACGCCGAAGAGGTGGTGCGCCTCGATCGCCTCGAAGCCCTTGTTCATCAGCGTCGCCGAGTCGATCGTGATCCGCCCGCCCATCGCCCAGGTCGGGTGCGCGAGCGCCTCCTCGACGCTGACGCCCGTCGAGATCGGTGCGGCCGCGGAAGGGGCCGCCCGAGGCGGTGAGCACGAGGCGGTCGATCGTCCCCGGCGAGCGCTCGGCGCCGATCAGCTGGAAGAGCGCCGAGTGCTCGGAGTCGACCGGCAGCAGGCGCGCGCCGGTCGCCTCGGCCAGGGCCATCGTCAGCTCGCCGCCGATCACCAGGCTCTCCTTGTTGGCCAGGGCGACGTCGATGCCCTCGCCGAGGGCGACGATCGTCGGGCCGAGCCCGGCGGCACCGACGATGCCGTTGAGGACCAGGTCGGCGCTCGGAGGCAGACGATCAGCTCGCGGATGCCCGTCCTCGCCCTCGAGCACCTGCCCGTCCCAGGCGCCGCGGGCCGCGCGAGCGGCATCGACGTCGGCGAAGGCGACCGACCGCACGCCGTACTCGCTCGCCTGAGCCAGCACGCGCTCCCAGCTCGAGCCGGCCGCGAGCCCGACGACCTCGAGCTCGTCCGAGGCGGCGACGATCTCGAGCGCCTGTCGTCCCGATCGACCCGGTCGAGCCGAGAATCACCAGCTTCTTCATCAGCTAGAGCATCAGGGTACGGGTGAAACGCCCCGTCAGTAGACCAGCTGGACGGCGAGGTAGTAGCCGACGACGACGGTGAAGAAGACGGCGTCGAGGCGGTCGAGGATGCCGCCGTGGGGGCCGAAGAGGGTGCCGGTGTCCTTGGTGCCGAGGTCGCGCTTCAGCATCGACTCGAAGAGGTCGCCGACGGGGGCGATCGCGGCGACCGCGGCGCCGATGATCAGGGCGTCCACCCCCGAGAGCCAGTCCTGGTAGAGCCCGGCGAACCAGAAGGCCATCGTGCCGATCAGGAAGCCGCCGAGCAGGCCCTCGAGGGTCTTGTTCGGCGAGAGGCTGGGGGCGATCTTGTGCGAGCCGAACATGCGCCCGGTCGCGTAGGCGCCGGTGTCGGCGGCGAAGGTGCCGACGAGGACGTCGATCAGCAGCGCGGCGCCGTGGTCCGGCAGGTCGCGCAGCAGCACGGCGTGGACCAGCGGGATGCCGATCCAGACGATGCCGAGCAGGGTGACCCCCATCGACATCGTGATCCCGTCGCGGTGGTGGCGGTCGGCGCCGAAGAAGAAGAGCACCGGGAAGGAGGCGGCGAGGATCAGCAGGACGTTGAAGGCGGTGCCGAAATGGGCGGCGAGGATCAGGGCCGCGACGGCGACGTAGGCGGCGCGTTGGATCGGCCGCACCTCGCCCGTCATCGCCAGGTACTCGCGCAGGCAGAGCACGCCGACGCCGATCATCGCGATCGTGAAGACCAGCCCGCCGGCGACCGTGATCGCGATCGCGAAGACGATCGCCGGGATCGCGAAGAGGATGCGCTTGGCGGTCTCTCCGCTCGTGCGGCCACTCCTGCTTCGCGCCGTCGCGGCGGGCGCGGCTGCCGTTTCGGTCGCCGGCTCGTCGCCGAGCAGGTCGTCGTCGAAGAGGTCCTGCATCAGGTCCTCGCCCCGAAGCGCCGCTGGCGCGCCTCGAACTCGCGCAGGCACTCCTCCAGCGCGGCGCGGTCGAAGTCGGGCCAGAGCTCGTCGCGGAAGACCAGCTCCGAGTAGGCGCACTGCCAGAGCAGGTAGTTGGAGATCCGCTGCTCGCCGCTGGTGCGGATCAAGAGGTCGGGATCGTGCATCTCGGGCGCGTAGAGGCGGCGGCGGAACTCCTCCTCGGAGCCGCCCTCGAAGCCGCGCGCCGCGTCGACGATCTCCGCCCGGCCGCCGTAGTTGAAGGCGACGAAGAGCGTGATCCGCTCGTTGTCCGCGGTCGTCTCTTCAGCCCAGTCCATGCGCGCGCGAGCTCCTCGGAGACGCCGTCGCGGCGTCCGATGAAGCGCATCCGCACGCCCTCCTCGTTGAGCTCGGGCGTCTCGGACTCGATCCGCTCGCCGAACATCGCCATCAGGCCCTCGACCTCCGCCGCCGGCCGCGACCAGTTCTCGGTCGAGAACGAGTAGACGGTCAGCTCCTCGATCCCCAGCTCGACCGCGTCGCGCAGCCGCGCCTTGACCGTGTCGGCTCCGGCCCGATGCCCCTCTACGACCGGCAGGCCCTGGTTCTGGGCCCAGCGCCCGTTGCCGTCGGTGATGATCGCCACGTACCGCGCGGAGGCACTCACACCTCCAGGATCTCCTCTTCCTTCCCCTTGAGGAGAGAGTCGATCTCGGCGATCGAGTCGTCGGTCTGCTTCTGCAGGGCGGCCTCGGCGCGGCGCTCGTCGTCCTCGCCGGCTTCGCCCTCTTTCTTCAGCTCGCGCAGGTCGTGCATCACGTCGCGGCGGATGTTGCGGATCGCGATCCGGCCCTCCTCGGCGACGCCGTGCACCACCTTGACCATCTCGCGGCGGCGCTCCTCGGTCAGCTCGGGGATCTGCAGGCGGACGACGTTGCCGTCGTTGCTCGGCGTCAGGCCGACGTCGGACTCCTGGATCGCTTTCTCGATCGCCCCGATCGAGCCCTTGTCGAAGGGCGTCACGGTGAGCAGGCGGGCGTCGGAGGTGGCGACGTTGGCAAGCTGCTTGAGCGGCGTCTGCGGCCCCGTAGTAGTCGACGACGATGCGGTCGAGCAGGTGCGGCGAGGCGCGGCCGGTGCGCACCGTGGCCAGCTCGCCACGGCTGGATTCGACCGACTTGGTCATCCGGCCTTCGGCGTCCTTGAGCAGTTCGTCGATCAGCTCCACTGGGCCCCCGTTCTCGTCACTCGGCGGGCGCTGCTGGAGACCAGCGTGCCCACCCTCTCGCCGCTGACGATCCTATCTATGTTGCTGGCGTCCCCCATGTTGAAGACGTAGATCGGCAGGTCGTTGTCCATGCAGAGCGAGAGCGCGGTCGAGTCCATCACCTTGAGCCCGCGCTCGATCGCCTCGCGGTGGCCGATCGCGGCGATGAACTTGGCGTCGGGGTTGGTCGCCGGGTCGGAGTCGTAGACGCCCTCGACCCCGTTCTTGGCCATCAGGATCGCCTCGCGCGTGGATCTCCAGCGCGCGCAGCGCCGCGGCGGTGTCGGTGGTGAAGAACGGGTTGCCGGTGCCGGCGGCGAAGATCACCACGCGGCCCTTCTCCAGGTGGCGCATGGCGCGGCGGCGGATGTAGGGCTCGGCGACCTCCTTGACGTCGATCGCCGAGAGCACCCGGGTGTGCTCGCCGGTCTTCTCCAGCGCGTCCTGCAGGGTCAGCGCGTTGAGCACCGTCGCCAGCATGCCCATGTAGTCGCCGGTCGCCCGGTCCATGCCCTCGGCGGCGGCCGACGAGGCCGCGGTAGATGTTGCCGGCGCCGACGACGATCGCCACCTCGACCCCGCGGGCGCGGATCGCCGCGATCTGCTCGGCGATCCGCTGCACCTCGTCGGCGTCGGTGCCGTGGGGGAGATCGCCCATCAGCGCCTCGCCGGAGAGCTTGAGCAGGATGCGTTTGAACTGGGGGTCGTTGGCCATCTAGGCCCGCGAGCCTATTCGTCGCCGACGCGGAAGTAAGCGAAGCGCGCGATGCGGATGTTCTCGCCGGTCTTGGCGGCGAGCTCCTGGCGCAGCTCCTCGATCGACTTCGAGTCGTGCTTCTCGGCGTTGACGTGCGACTGATCGAGCAGGGCGACTTCCTGCCCCCACTTGGCCAGCTGACCCTCGACGATCTTCTCGACCACGTTGTCGGGCTTGCCTTCTTCGCGCGCCTTCTCTTCGAAGACCCGCTTTTCGGCCTCGCGCTCCTCGGGGGCGATCTCATCCGTGGTCACGTACTGGGGCGCGGTCGCGGCGACGTGCAGGGCGACCTCGTAGGCAAACGCCCTGAAGTCCTCGTTGCGAGCGACGAAGTCGGTCTCGCACTGCACTTCGACCATCGCCCCGACCTTGTCGTTGGCGTGGATGTAGGAGGAGACGACGCCCTCGTTGGTCCCCTTGCCTTCGCGCTTGGCGGCCGAGGCCTGCCCCTTCACCCGCAAAATCTCAATCGCCCGGTCGACATCGCCCTCGGCCTCGGTCAGCGCCGACTTGCAATCCATCATCGCCGCCCCGGTCCGGTCCCGCAGCGCCTTCACATCAGCAGCCGTAACGCTCATTTGCCCTCTCCCTCTTTCACGGCCTCAGAAGCTTTCTCCTCCGCCGCAGGCTGCTCCGGTGCTTTCTCAGCCGCTACGGGCTCAGTGGAAGCTTTCTCCTCCGCTGGTGCAGCCGGTGCTTTCGCGGGCGTCGGAGGAGCCGCTGCGGGCTCCGCCGCTTTGCCCTCGGACTCAGGAGCTTTAGACGCCCCTCCCGCGGGTGGCGGTGTAGGGGGTACCGCCCCCGAGGACGCTTTAGCGACCGCTGGGGGCGGTGGGTCCCCTGCGCCGACAGGACCCGCGGCCGGTGCGGTTTGTCCCTGAGCCGGTGAGGCTTGAGCCTGTGCCTGCTGTTGGGCCTGCTGAGCCTGTTTAGCAGCCTCCGCTTCAGCCGCAGCCTTCTTGGCCGCTTCCTCCGCGGCAACCCGCTCTTTCTCTTCCTCCTCGCGCTTCTTGCGCTCTTCTTCCTCGACCTTGCGCCGTTCCATTTCGACCGCGATGCGCTTCTCCTCCTGCACCCGCCAGGCGCCGGCGCCCTCCTCGACCGCGCCGCCGATCGTGCCGATCACCAGCTGACAGGAGCGGATCGCGTCGTCGTTGCCGGGGATCACGTAGTCGATCGGCTTCGGGTCGCAGTTGGTGTCGACCAGGCCGATGATCGGGATCCGCAGGCGAGCCGCCTCGCGCACGGCGATCTCCTCGGTTTTCAGGTCGGTGACGAAGACCGCGTCGGGCAGGCGGTCCATGTCGCGGACGCCGCCGAGGTTGAACTCGAGCTTGGCGAGTTCGGCCAGCATCCCCATCCGCTCCTTGGTCGGCAGCAGCTCGAGCTTGCCCTCGTCGCGCCAGCCGGTCAGCTCGTGCAGGCGCGCGATCCGCGCCGACATCGTGTTGAAGTTGGTCAGCAGGCCACCGAGCCAACGCTGGTTGACGTAGGGCATCTTGCAGCGGTCGGCCCATTCTTCGACCGGGCCGCGCGCCTGCTTCTTGGTGCCGACGAAGAGCACCGTGCCGCCGCCGCTGGCCAGCTCGCCGGCGAAGCGGCGCGCGTTCTCCAGCAGCGCCTCGGTCTGGATCAGGTCGATGATGTGGATCCCGTCCAGCTCGCCGAAGATGTAGCGGCGCATGTTCGGGTTCCAGCGACGGGTCTGATGGCCGAAGTGGACTCCGGCCTCCAGCAGCTCTTTGAGGCCTGCCTCTGGCATGGGTGAAGCTCCTTGATTTGCTGTGTGTCTCCCGCCGCCCTAGCCGGGATCCGGCGCAATGCCGGTCAGGATCCGGGTCGGTACGTACGGGGGTTGGTTTCCGAGCCGACGGATTGTAGAGCGGATGCAGCGCTCAGGCGCCGCGGGCCGCGGCCAGAGCGGCGGCGAGATCGACGGGCAGCTCGCGAGCTGAAGCTCAGCCGCTCGCCGCTCCCGGGATGGTCGAAGGCGAGCCGGTGGGCGTGGAGGAACTGGCGCTCCAGGCCGTACTTCTTGCCGCCCCCGTAGGTGGTGTCGCCGGCCAGCGGGTGGCCGATCGCGGCGAAGTGGGCGCGGATCTGGTGCGTGCGACCGGTCTCCAGGCGAGCCTCGAGGTAGGTCTCGGCGCGGAGCAGCTCGAGCACCTCGAAATGGGTGCGCGCCTGGCGCGAGGCGGCGCCGGAGACCGCCATGCGGTGGCGCTGGCGCGAGGCGCGGCCGATCGGAGCGTCGATCGTGCCCGTGCGCGAAGCGAGGTGTCCCCTGGCCAGAGCGAGGTAGATCCGCTCGACCTCGCGGCGCTGGACCTGCGCCTGCAGGGCGCTGTGGGTGGCGTCGTTGCGGGCGACGACGAGCAGGCCGCTGGTGTCCTTGTCGAGGCGGTGGACGATCCCCGGGCGCTCCGCCTCGTCCCCGCCGCCGAGCATGTCGCCCAGCTCGCTGACCAGGGTCGGCCCCGTGTGCGAGGGCGCCGGGTGGACGACCAGGCCGGCCGGCTTGTCGACGACGGCCAGATCGTCATCGAGGTGGACGATGCGCAGCCTCCGCGCTCATGCCCCGGGCCGGCTCCCGCACGTAGGCGTAGGCGAGCAGCAGCACGCCGGCGGTGACGGCGACGTCGGCGAGGTTGAAGGCCGGCCAGCTGCCGATCGCGATGTAGTCGGTGACTGCGTCGGCGCGGATCCGGTCGGCGAGGTTGCCGATCGCCCCACCGGCCAGCAGGCCGGCCGCCACCCACATGCCGGGCCGGGTCGGATCGCGCGAGAAGAGGTAGGCGACGACCCCGAGCGCCAGCGCGGTGACCAGCACCAGCCGCGTGCCGCCGCCCGCGGCGAGGCCGAAGGCGACGCCGCTGTTGTGCGAGAGCGTGAGGCCGATCGGGCCGAGGACGTCGACGTCCTCTCCCGAAGCCAGGTTCGCCTCGATCAGCGCCTTCGCCGCCTGGTCGAGGACGACGACGATCCCGCAGAGCGCGCCGGCAAGGCGCCAGGCGCGGGCGCGGGCGGCGCTCACCCTTCGATCAGGCCGACGACGATGGCCCGCACGATGAAGAGCAGGATCACGCCGAGGATCGGGCTGAGGTCGAGGGCGAAGCCACCGCCACCGATCGGCGGCAGGAAGCGCCGGAAGAAGTTGAGGTAGGGGTCGGTGGTCTCTTTGACGAAGTCGAGCGTAGCCCGCAGCGCCCGGTTGTAGGGCATGCGCGGGACCCAGGAGATGAGCACGTTGAGGAAGATCAGGATGATGTAGACGAGGAAGAGCGCGCTGACGTAGTCGGCCACGTCGAAGCGGGTCAGGGCGAGCGCGATCATCCGCCGCATCCTCTCCAGCGAGGCCCGCACCGCCGCCTCGAACGCCTCGCGGGCACCCTCGCGGTCCAGCGCCTCCAGCCCCGCCTCGGTGCTGCCGCCGGGCGACGCCACCGCCTTGCGCACGTCGGCAGGGTGCCGGCGCGCAGCAGCTCGGCGGTCCCGGCGGTCGTCTCGACGACCAGCTCCCGGGCCAGCTCCTCGTCCAGGCCGTCGGCGGCACCGGCGTCGGCAATCGCCTCAACCGCCAGCGCCACGTAGGCCGGCGCGCAGCCCATCACCGCGGTGGCCGCATCGAACTGAGCGTCGGCGAGCTCGACCACGTGCCCGAGCCCCTCGAGCAGCGACCCGTACCCCCGCGTGTCGCGAGTCCCGCCACGCAGAGCACTCCCCTGCCGCACCTCGACCCCGACGTTCGGCATCACCCGCACCACCTCGGCATCGGGGAAGGCCCGCTCGACTCGCTCGAGCGAGGTGGCGCCGAGCAGCGAGACGACGACTTTTGCGCCGCGCAAGCTCGGCGGCGGCCTCATCGAGCTTTGCCGGCTTGACCGCCAGCACGACGACGTCGGCCCGCTCGGCGAGCTCTCGGTTCGAGGCAACGGCCTCGCCCCCGAGCTCCGCGGCGAGCTCCGCGGCGCGTCCGGAGCCGCTATCCGTGAAGAGCATGCCGTCGGCTCGCCCGCGCAATCCACGCGCCATCGCCGCCGCCATACTTCCGGACCCGCAGAAGCCAATGACCATCGCCGGGAGACTAGCCCCCGGGCCAGCGCTTGAGCTAGGACTGGTTGAAGAAGCCTTTGTCGAGGAGCCGTGCCTTCTCCTCGGCGGAGACCTCGACGTTGCGCGGCGTAAGCAGGAAGATCTTCTCGGCGATCCGCTGCATCCCGCCGTCCAGCGAGTAGGTCAAGCCGGAGCAGAAGTCGATCATCCGCTTCGAGAGCTCGTGATCGGTCGTCTGCAGGTTGAGGATGACCGGGACCTGGCGCTTGAACTGGTCGGCGACCTGCTGGGCGTCGTTGAAGTTGCGCGGGATGACGAGGTGGACCTGGACGTCGGAGTCGCCGTTGCCGACCGGGCGCAGCGTGCGCGTGCGCGAGGCCGAGATCGGCTCGTCGTCGGCGAAGATGTCGTCGATCTCGTCGCGGCGCGAGCGGCGGGCGCTGGGCAGGCGACGAACCTGGCCCGACTCGCGGCGGCCTTCGTGAGCCTCTTCGGAGCTCGTTTCCGGCTCGAAGTCTTCTTCGTACTCGGGACCGTAGTCGTGGTCCTCGGCAAGCCCGAAGTAGACCAGCGCTCGATGCCATGTATCGCGTAGGGCCATGATTAATCGCGTGATTCGGCCTTGGGAGGCCGACTCCTCTACGGAATTATGACCATCGGCACGGCGATTTACACGTACAGGGCCGTGCCGAGGCGGACGATGGTCGCCCCCTCCTCGATCGCGACCCGCCAATCCTGCGAGGTTCCCATCGAGAGGCGCGTCAAGTCCGTGCTCGGCGGCGAGCTCGGCGAGACGGGCGAAATGGGGGCGCGAGTCCTCCGGGTCCTGGCTGAACGGGGGCATCGTCATCAGGCCGCCGACCCGGACCGGAGAGCGCTCGAGGAAGGAGGCCAGATCGGCCGGGGCGACTCCGCCCTTGCCCTCCTCGCCGGCGACGTTGACCTCGACCAGGACCTCCGTCTCGGGGCCGCCGTGGCGACCGAGCTGCTCCAGCGCCGACTCGCTGGCGACCGAGTGGATCAGGCGGCAGAGCGGCAGCAGCTGCTTGACCTTGCGGCTCTGCAGGTTGCCGATGAAGTCCCACTCGAAGGCGTCGCCCCAGCGCTCGTGCTTGGCGACCAGGTCCTGCTGGCGGTTCTCGCCGACGAGGCGGACGCCGGCCTCGGCCAGCGCGCCCATCTCCTCCAGCGGCACGTACTTGGTCGGCGGCGAGGATCTCGACCCCGGGGCCGGCGAGCTCGCGCGCCTCGCTCGAGGTTGGCGGCGATCTTGCCGGCGTCGAGCCCGTGGATCAGCCCGGGCACGTCAGCCCTCCTCCCGCCTCGCGCCAGACAAGCCCGGCCTGGCGGCCGGTGCGACCGCGATCGCGGCGGTGCGAGAAGAAGAGCTCGGGCTCGCAGCTGGTGCAGAGGCCGCTCGACTCGACTCGCTCGACCCCGGCCTCGCCAGCAGGCGCCGGCGACCGCGGGCAGGTCGAGCATGCGATCCGAGGCGACGCCCTCGCCGAGCCGATCGAAGGCGGCGAGTACCTCCTCGCCCACCTCGTAGCAGCAGGGGCCGATCGGGGCCGATCGCGGCGTCGGTGGCGCCGATCGCCGTGGCTCCCTTGGCGATGATGCCCGGCGGCGAGGCCGCGCCAGCCGCAGTGCAGCATCGCCACGCCCGCCGGGGCCGGACGAGCGCGACCGGCACGCAGTCGGCGACGAAGACGAGCGCCGAGCGCCAGGGGCATCGACGACGTGCCCGTCGGCCTCCGGACCTCGCCGTCTGCCGGCCCGCGCTGTTCCTCGGCCTCTTCATGGGAGGCAAAGGAACTGCGGAGCGACGTCGGGTCGCCGTGAGCGATCAGCTCGGCGCCGTGCACCTGGCGGGCGATCGCGATCCGCTCGGGCGCGAAGCCGAGCGCGGCGGCGAGGCGGCGGCGGTTCTCCCGCACGGCGTCGCGCTCGTCGTCGGTGAAGACGCCGAGGTTGAGCGCCTCGAAGGGCGCCTCGCTGACGCCGCCGAGGCGGGTCGTGAAGGCAGCCGTCGCGCCCGGCAGCGCCGCCTCGAGCCAGCGCACGCCGTTCCGCCTCACGCCACTCCATCGCCGCTCCTCGCCGCCTCGAGCGCCACCGCCAGCTCCTCCTCGCGCCCGTCGATCTCGCCGTCGAGCTTGCGCCGCAGCGCCTCCTCCAGGCCCCGGCCGAGCGCCGGGCCCTGCGGTGAGGCCGGCCGCGATCAGGTCCTCGCCGTCGATCTCCAGGGCGACGTCGCGCCACTCGCTCAGGTAGCGATCGAGCCACTCGGCGCCGAGAGCGCGGGCGAGGACGAGCTCGATCGCGTCGCTGGGCCGCGGCCAGCGCAACCGCCTCGGAGGGGCGGTCGGGCTGCGCCTCGGCCAGGGCCTCCTCGCCGCGCGGCGGCCCCAGCGCGGCGGCAAGCAGGGCGCGATCGCGCGGCGCGACGGTCCCGCCACGGCTTCCGCTGCGAGCAGCTCGGCACGCGGCCGTCGACCAGCTCAGCGCCCCCCGTCGCGCAGCTCGACCAGGCCCCACTCGGCCAGCAGGGCAAACCCGCGCGGCGCCTCGTCTTCGCCGGCCAGGCGCAGCAGCTCGGCCTCGCGGCGATCGGCCGAGACCGTGTCCAGGTCCGCCTCGCGAAGCAGCGCCGCCGTGCTCCGCCTCCAGCTCGAAGCCGAAGCGAGCCGCGTAGCGGGCCGCGCGGAGCGCCCGGGTCGGGTCGTCGACGAAAGAGCCGGTGTGGAGAACGCGCAACTGCCTCGCGCCAGGTCGGCCTCGCCACCGTGCGGGTCGATCAGGCGCGGCTCGCCGTGCAAGCGGGATCGCCATCGCGTTGATCGTGAAGTCGCGCCGGAGCAGATCGGCCTCGAGCTCGGCGGCGGGCTCGACCACCGGCAGCGCGCCGGGGTGCGGATAGCTCTCCGAGCGGGCGCCGGCGATGTCGACCTCGTGGCCGTCGAGCTTCACCTTGGCGGTGCCGAAGCGCTCGTGGGAGACCACGTCGGCGCCGAGCCGCGCGGCGAGCGCCGCCGCGTCGCCCTCGACGACGAGGTCGATGTCGGCGCGCCCGCGGCCGAGCAGCAGATCGCGCACGGCGCCGCCGACCAGGTAGACCGGGTCGTCGCCGACGTCGCGCACGGCGCCAGCTCGGGGTGGATGCGCTCGCAGCGCCTCGGCGAGGCTCTCCTGTGGCTCGTTCGGCGGTCTGCCATGGGTCGCGTTGCCTACCATGATCGCCTCTCCGGATGGCCGCTGCCCGACGACGATGGCCGACGCGGGCGCCGACGCCTCGCCCGTCGTGAGGTGCAGCGGCAGCGGTCGGCGGCGCTGGGTGGTCCTGCGGCACTGGCGATGCGCTTAGCGGCTCCGATCTCGGCTCGCGCGGTCGTCGACGACAACGCGGCAAGACCCAGCGTGAGCGGCCGAAGGACAGCGACGGTGGACGGCGCCAAAGCCGGGCCTCGTCCGCAACGCGACCCCACAGCCCGGCTGGAAGCCCTACACCGGCCCGGTGCCGATCCTCGAGTACCACGTGCTCGGCGCCGCGCCCGCCGACGCCCCCTACCCCGAGCTCTACGTGACCCGACCCGACTTCCACCGCCAGATGGACTGGCTCGACGAACACGGCTACGAAGCGGTGACCCTGGAAGCGGTCGAGGACGCCTGGTACCGACGGCGGCACCCTGCCGGCCAAGCCGGTCGTGCTCTCCTTCGACGACGGCTACCGGCCGCAGTTCACCTACGCCCTGCCGGAGCTGCGCCGCCACGGCTGGCCCGGCGTGCTCAACCTCAAGGCCGAAGGCTCCGACCTCTACACGAGCAACGTCGAAGCGATGATCGACGCCGGCTGGGAGCTCGCCGCCCACACGATCCACCACCTCGACCTGACCACCCTCGACGCCGCCCAACTGAAGGAAGAAGTCGCCGGCTCGCGCGAAATCCTGCGCCGCGAATACGGCGTCCCCGTGGCCAACTTCTGCTACCCGGCCGGCCAGTTCGACGAAACCGTGATCGCCGCCGTCGAAGGCCGCCGGCTACACCGGCGCGACCACCGAGATCCCCGGCGACGCAAGCAGCGAACGCCCTACGAACTGGCCCGCTTCGAGATCCTCGGCTCGACCGGGGTCTCCGGCCTGCGAAGACCTCGGCGGGTGAGCGGCTGTCTCCGGGCCTTGCGCAGCGTCAGTTCAAGCTGCGCAAGCCTCCGGGTTAGAGCCTAGACGCCGTACCGGGATCCCGGCGGCCGCCATCTGCTCCTTGGCTTCGTGGACGGTGAAGGTGCCGTAGTGGAAGATCGAGGCGCAGAGGACGGCGTCGGCGTTGCCGTCGGTGATCGCCTCGCTGAGGTGCTCGAGCGTGCCCGCGCCGCCAGAGGCGATCACCGGCACCGAGACGGCGTCGGCGACCGCTCGGGTCAGCTCGATGTCGTAGCCGTCGTTGGTGCCGTCGCGATCCATGCTGGTCAGCAGCACCTCTCCGGCGCCGCGCTCGACCGCCTCTCTGCGCCCAGGCGACGGCGTCGCGTCCCTCGACTCTCTTGCGGCCGCCGTTGACGTAGACGCCCCAGCCGTCGTCCTCGCGTTTGGCGTCGATCGCGATCACCACGCACTGGGCGCCGAAGTGATCGGCCAGCTCGGTCAGCAGCTCCGGCCGCGCAAGCGCCGAGGAGTTGACCGAGACCTTGTCGGCGCCAGCGTCGAGCACCGCCTGCGCGTCCTCGACCGAGCGAATCCCGCCGCCGATCGTGAAGGGGATGAAGACGTTGTCGGCCGTGCGCCGCGCCAGCTCGACGATCGTGTCCCGCTTTTCGTGCGACGCGGTGATGTCGAGGAAGACCAGCTCGTCAGCGCCCTCGGCGTCATAGCGCTCAGCCAGCTCGACCGGATCGCCGGCGTCGCGCAGGCCGACGAAGTTCGTGCCCTTGACGACCCGCCCCGAGTCGACGTCCAGGCAGGGAATTACGCGCTTCGAGCACCATCGGCAGTCAGCCTAGGGCAGCGACGGCCTCGGGCAACCGTGAAGCGACGCTCGTAGAGGGCGCGGCCGACGATCGCGCCCTCGATGTTCGGCAGCGTCCATTCCGGCGAGCGCTTCGAGGTCGGCGAGGTCGCCAACTCCGCCCGAGGCGATCACCTGGGCCTCGGTTGCCGCGGCAATGCGACTGAGCTCGCCGAATGGCAGGTCCCTCCATCGTGCCGTCCACCTCGATCGCGGTGCAGAGGAACCGCGCCACGCCGCGTTCGCTCAGCTCGGCCACGGCCTCGGCGACGTCTCGCCCCGTTGCCTCGGTCCAGCCCGAGAGCGACACCTTGCCGTCGCGGGCGTCGACCGAAACCACCACGCGATCGCCGTACTGCTCCAGCATTCCGGCGAGAAACTCCGGATCGCGCAGCGCCGCTGTGCCGATCACGACGCGCTCCGCACCGGCGTCGAGCACCGACCGCTGCGGACCCCGGGTCGCGCAGGCCGCCGCCGACCTGGATCGGGCAATCGACCGCCGCCGCGATCCGGCGCACGGACTCCAGGTTCCGCGGTTCGCCCGCCTTCGCCCCGTCGAGATCGACCACGTGGAGGAACTCAGCGCCTTCGCTCGGCCCAGCGCTTCGCCGCGTCGACGGGGTCGGCGTCGTAGGTCGTCTCGCGCTCGTAGTCGCCCTGCAGCAGGCGCACCGCCTTGCCGCCGCGGATGTCGATCGCGGGATAGAGGATCACGCCGGGACGGAGGCGCAGATGCCGGCGAAGTTGGAGAGCAGGCGCAGGCCCGCGGCGCTCGACTTCTCGGGGTGGAACTGGACGCCGAAGACGTTGTCGCGCTCGGCCGCGCAGGCGAAGCGGGCGCCGTAGGCAGCGGTGCCGAGCAGCTCGTCCGCCTCGGCCCGGGGCGCGAAGGAGTGGACGAGGTAGAAGGGGGTCTCGGAGTCGATCCCCTCGGTCAGCCGCGACTGACTCTCCCAGCGCACCGGCGACCAGCCGATGTGGGGGATCTTCAGCCCGGGCGCGTCGAGCTCGGTCGACCTCGCCGGGGAGCAGGCCGAGCCCCTCCGCCCCGCCGAGCTCGGTGGTCGAGTCGAAGAGCAGCTGCAGGCCGAGGCAGATGCCGAGGATCGGCACGCCGGCGTCGCGGCGCTCCTCGATCAGCTCGTCGAGACCGAGCGCGCGGATCGCCCTCCATCGCCTTCGGGAAGGCGCCGACGCCGGGCAGGATCAGCCCGTCGGCGGCGCGGATCGTCTCCGCGTCGTTGGCGATCGTCGCGGTGGCGCCGACGTGCTCGAGCGCCTTCTCGACCGAGCGCAGGTTGCCCATGCCGTAGTCGAGGATGCAGATCGAGACCATCACTCGCTCAACGTCCCCTTGGTCGACGGCACGCCGCTCTCCTCGGGGTCGATCGAGACAGCGACGCGCAGGGCGCGGGCAAAGGCCTTGAAGCAGCCCTCGATCATGTGGTGGGCGTTGCTGCCGTAGCGGACGTTGACGTGCAGGGTCAGCTTGGCGCTGTTGGCGACGGCGCGGAAGAACTCCTCGGCCAGCTCGGTGTCGAAGCCGGCGATCGTGGTCGGCGGCAGGTCGGCGTCGAAGACGCAGAGCGGCCGGCCCGAGATGTCGATCGCGCACTCGGCCAGCGACTCGTCCATCGGCACCACGGCCGAGCCGTAGCGCCTGATCCCGGCCCGGTCGCCAAGTGCCTCGTCGAGCGCCTGCCCGAGCACGATGCCGACGTCCTCGACCGTGTGGTGGGCGCCGGTCTCGAGATCGCCGTTGGCCTCGACCTGCAGGCCAAGCCGGCCGTGGCGGGCGAGCAGGTCGAGCATGTGGTCGAGGAAGCCGACCCCGGTCTGGGCGCTCGCCTCTCCCCCGTCGAGGTCGAGCGAGAGCTGGATCTGCGTCTCGGCCGTGCTGCGCTCTCTTTCTGCCGTGCGACTCATCGTCTAATCATCGCCGACTCGCCGTGAACGGGGAATCCCTCCGCCCGGGCGAGGGCGTCGACGTGCGGTGCAAGCTTCGCCGCCGCCTCGGCGGGAACCTGCACGGTGGCGATCCGGCGGCGAAAGACGCCAGGCCCGAGCGGGCCCGAGAAGCGACCGGCGCCACCGGTCGGCAGCACGTGGTTGGAGCCGGCGGCGTAGTCGCCAAAGGCGGTTGCGCCGTAGCGGCCGACGAAGACGCAGCCGGCGGTCCGCACGCCATCGGCGAGCAGTGCGGCGTCCTCCTCGAAGAGCTCGAGGTGCTCTGGAGCGAAGGCGTTGGCGAGGTCGATCGCGTCGCTGAGGTCGGGCACCTGGACCAGCGCCAGCGGCGCATCGCCGATGCCCTCGCGCGCCGCTGCCGCTCTCTCGGTGGCGCCGGCAACGGCCTCGAGCACCGCCTCCTCGACCGCCACGGCGACCAGCGGGCCCTCGGCGCCGTGCTCGGCCTGGGCGCAGAGGTCCAGCGCCGCCCACTCGGGGTCGGTGCCGTCGCCGGCAACGAGCATCAGCTCGGAGGGGCCGGCGAGCGAGTCGATGCCGACGGTCCCAGAAACGGCGCGCTTGGCCTCGCGGACCCAGGCGTTGCCGGGGCCGGCAATCACGTCGACGGCTGCAATCGTCTCGGTGCCGTGGGCCAGGGCGAAGATCGCCTGGGCGCCGCCCATCGCGTAGATCTCCTCGATTCCGCAGAGCGCCGCGGCGGCGAGGACGAGTGGGTTGACCTTGCCGTCGGGGCCGGGCGGCGAGGCGAGCGCGATCCGCTCGACGCCGGCGACCTGGGCCGGGATCGCGCACATCAGGACGCTCGAGGGATAGGCGCCGCGGCCGCCGGGCGCGTAAAGGCCGGCAGCGGAAACGGGCACTTCGCGCACGGTCACCGCTCTGCCCCTGCGGGAGCTCAATCACCTTCGGCTCCTCCGCGATCTGGGCCTCGGCCACGGTGCGCACGTTGGCGGCCGCCAGCTCCAGCGATTCGCGCAGCCCCGGATCCAAGGCCGACAGCGCCTCGGCGGCGGCTCCCGGGTCGACCCGCAGCGCGGTCGGCGCCTGCTCGGTGGCATCGAAGCGGGCGGTCATGCAGAGCACCGCCCCGTCGCCGCCCTCGCGCACCTCGCGCTCGATCACGCTGACGTCGACGCTGGGGGCCGTGGCCGACGTCCAGGAGCGGATCGCCGCCGCGGTCTCCTCGGCTCCCTCCCAGTGAAACCGGCGGCGCTTCATCGCCTAGGGTCTGCGCAGCTTCGCCGTCAAGCCCGTCGACCTCGCGCGCGCGCAGCTTGTGGGAAACGCGGTTGGCGACGAAGCGAGCGGTGCACTCGACGATCTCCTCGCGCACCTCGAGGTCGTTCTCTTCCAGCGTGCGGCCGGTGGCGACCAGGTCGACGATGCCGTCGGCGAGGCCGATCAGCGGCGCCAGCTCGACCGAGCCCTTGACCTCGATCGCCTCGACCTGGCGCCCGGTGCGCTCGAAGTAGCGCTCGGCGATGCGCGGGTACTTGGTCGCGATCCGCATCATGCCGAGGCGCCGCTCCGCCTCGCCCAGGCGCTCGTCGCCCTTGCGCCCGGCGAGGACCATGCGACAGCGGCCGAAGCCGAGGTCGAGCAGCTCGTAGACGACCCGGTCGGCCTGCTCGAGCAGCACGTCCTTGCCGGTGATGCCGACGTCGGCGGCGCCGGCCTCGACGTAGGTCGGCACGTCGGACGGGCGCATGGTGACCAGCGTGATGCCGCTCGCCGGGAAAGATCAATGAGCGCGACTCGCCGCGCACCTCGCTGGTGTCGATGCCGACGGCGTCGAGGATGTCGAGCGTCTCGCCGAGCAGCGCTCCGCGCGGCACGGCGATCTTCAGCGGCCCGTCGGTCTTGGCTCGGCTCATGCCGGCGACCTCGGCGCTCACGAGCCGCCACCCCCACTCGGCTCCTCCTCCATCTGGGCGACGTGGACGCGCTCCATGTAGAGGGCGAAGCCCGCCGCCGGCAGATCGATGCCGAAGCGCTTGAGCAGGCCGTCGTAGCGACCGCCGCCACCCAGCACGTGGCCAAGTGCGGGGTCGTAGACCTCGAGGATCGCGCCGCTGTAATAGCCGAGGTCGCGCAGCAGGCCAAGGTCGATCTGGACGCGCTGGGCAGACTCCGCGTGCCTCCAGCGCCTCGCAGCGTCTCGCCAAGCCGCGCCGTCGCCCGCTCGACCGCGGCGCCACCAAGCGCACGGGCTTCCTCCAGCACCTCTTTGCCGCCGCGCAGCTGCGAAAGGGCGACGCAGGTCGCGATCTGCCGGTCGTCGACCCCCTCGAGCTCGGAGAGCTCCACCTCGAGGCCGACAAGATCGTGGGCGGCGAGCCGGGAGAGGATCGAGTTGCGCGCCTCGCCCTCGATGCCGAACTCGGCCAGCAGCTGGCGGTAGAGGTCGGCGTCGCCGAGCCCGATGATCGCCCGCTCGAGGCCGGCCGCGTCGAGCGCCGCCTCGAGCACCTCGATCACCTCCGCCGTCCCCTCCGGCGCCGGCGCACCGATCAGCTCGACTCCGGCCTGGGCGAACTCGCGCATCTGGCCGCGCTGGGGCCGTACGGCGCGGTACGCGTTGGCCAGGTAGCAAAGCCGCAAGGGCATCTCGGCGCCGGCGTAGCGACTGGCGATCAGGCGCGCGATCGGCACCGTCATGTCAGAGCGCAGCGCCAGCAGATCGCCGCTGCCGTCGAAGAAGCGGTAGGCGGTATCGGCGGTGCGCCCGTCACCACGGGCGAGCACCTCGTCGTACTCGATTGCCGGCGTCGCGACCTCGCCGTAGCCGCGAGCTTCGAAGACCTCGATCAGGGCGAGGTGCAGGCGCCGCAGCTCCCGCATCTCGTCGGGCAGCACGTCGCGGGTTCCGGGAGGTATTGGGTGAATCATCCGCCGGACCTTACGAGAGTGGGCGCGAAAGCCCTGCTAGGCAGGGACCTCTGACGAGACCCGTTCAATCTGGGCGCCGAGCCCGCGCAGGCGCTCGTCGATCTGCTCGTAGCCGCGGTCGATCTGGCGAATGTTGCCGATCTCCGATGTGCCATCGGCAGCCAGGGCGGCGATGAGCATCGCCATGCCGGCGCGGATGTCGGGGCTCTCGACGCGTTCGCCGTGAAGCCGGCTCGGACCGCTGACGATCGCCCTGTGGGGATCGCAGAGCGTGATCCGAGCGCCCATCGCGACGAGCTTGTCGACGAAGAAGAGGCGGTTCTCAAACATCTTCTCGAAGATCAGGATCTCGCCGTCGGCCTGGGTGGCCAGGGCCAGGGCGATCGAGGTGAGGTCGGCGGGGAACGCCGGCCAGGGACCGTCCTCGATCTTCGGGATCGCGTCGCCGAGGTCGGACTGGATCCTCAACTGCTGGCCGGGCGGCACGAGCATGTCCTTGCCTTCCATCTCCGAGTGCAGGCCGAGGCGGCGGAACTGGCGCCGCACCATCAGCAGGTCCTGCGGCTCGACGTCGCGGATGCGCAGGTCGCCCCCGGTGGCGGCGGCCAGCGCCATGAAGCTGCCGACCTCGATGTGATCGGCTGAAATCGTGTGCTCGGCGCCGCTCAGGCGGTCGCGCCCGTGCACGGTCATCACGTTGGAGCCGACCCCGTCGACCTGGGCACCCATCGCGCTGAGCAGGCGGGCCAGGTCCTGGACGTGCGGCTCGGAGGCCGCGTTGGAGATCGTCGTCGGCCCGCTGGTAAGCGCCGCCGCCATCAGCGCGTTCTCGGTGCCCATCACCGAGGGCTCGTCCATGAAGATGTGACAAGGGCAAAGCCCGTCCGCGGGCGCGCTGAGCTCGATCCAGCGATCGCCGTCGACCCGGGCACCGAGGTCCTTGAAGGCGTCGAGGTGGGCGTCGAGGCGGCGGCGGCCGATGAAGTCGCCGCCCGGTGGCGGCATCCGCGCCTCGCCGAAGCGCGCCAGCAGCGGGCCCGCGAGCAGGAAGGAGGCGCGGATATGGCTGGAGAGCTCCTCGTCGACAGAGACCTCGGAGACGGCTCGGGCGCGGAGCCGCACGCTGTTGTCGGCGACCCAGGCGACCTCGACTCCGAGGCGCTCGAGCAGGGCAAGCTGGGCTTCGGTGTCGCGGATCCGCGGCACCCGGTGCAGCAGCAGCTCCTCCTCGGTGAGCAGGCAGGCGGCCAGGATCGGCAGGGCGGCGTTCTTGTTGCCGGCGACGGTGACCTCTCCGGAGAGCGGCACCCCGCCACGGATGACGAATTTCTCCATGGTCAGCGGCTAGGGTAACGCCCGATGCGGAGAGGCTGGAAGATCCTGATCGCGGTGGCGCTGGCGCTTGTCGCGCTGCTGGTCCTCAACGCCCTGAGCATCGACCACGAAACGAAGTCCGCGGCGGTGACCGAAGCGGGCGGCGAGATCGTCGAAGTCGGCGGCAAGCGACTCGAGGTCGTCGAAAGCGGGCCGAAGAGCGGCACGCCGATCGTCCTGATCCACTGCTTCACCTGCGCGATCAACTACTGGGACGGGATGATTCCCCGGCTGGCCCGGCAGCACCGCGTGATCGCGGTCGACCTGCTCGGTCACGGTGGCTCGGAAAAGCCCGCCTCGGGGTACTCGGTCCCCGACCAGGCCGGCGCGGTCGCCGAAGTCCTCGCCAAGCTCGGCGTGCGCGATGCCGAGGTGGTCGGTCACTCGCTTGGTGGACCCGTTGCGATCGCCCTCGCCGAGCAGTCGCCGCAGCTCGTCAACCGCCTCGTCGCCATCGACAGCATTCCCGACACCTCCTACGGCGACGTCGGCTTCATCGGCGAACTCCCGTTCAAGCCCATGATCGGCGAGGCGCTCTGGCGGATCAAGCCCGACTTCTCGATCCGCGACGGCCTCAAGGTCGCCTTCGCACCGGGATTCCCGGTGCCCGACGCGTTCGTCGGGGACGTCAAGCGGATGACCTACAGCGCCTACACGGGCTCGCATGACGCTTTTGACGACTACACCGGCGAACAATCCCTTCCCGAGCGTGCCGCGGGCGTGGGCAAGCCGCTGCTGGCGATCATGGGTGCCGAGGAGCAGATAGCCAGCGATCCAAGCGAATCGCTGGCGGCCTACCGCAAGGCGTACCCTGAAGCGGAGACCAAGCTGATCGCCGGCGCCGGCCACTCGCCAAACGTCGAGAAACCGGCCGAGACCGCGGCCCTCGTACTCGGCTTCGCCGCCCCTCCGGCAACGCCCAAGAAAGCCACTTCCAGGCACGAAATGCAAGACCAGCTGCAAAATCGAGATGCCGTCCGCAAGGGAACGTAGAGTCGAACCTATGTTCGATTCGAAGACAAACCTTGCAGCGCGGCTGAGCGACGCCGTCGACCTGCTGATCGATTTCGCCACGCTCGGCGAGTACGGGCTGGAGCCGGCCGGTAGGGCCGCCTCCCCCTGTGAGTCTCGCCGGCGCCAGCATCCGGCTCGCCCGGCTCGGCGTACAGTCGACAGCAGCTTCGCGACCCGCCACTGAGATGAACGAACGGCCCTGGTGGCGACGGCACGTTCGTGCCATCGTCGCCACCGGCCTGACTCTGTTCGCTGCCCTCGTCGTCGGTGCCCTGGTCAGCTGGCACTTTGCCTCCTTCGTGCTGGTGCCCGACCACTCGCCGTGGTCCGAGCAGGTGGATATCGAGGCCGTCTCCCCCGACCAGATCGAGTTGAAGCGCTCCGACACCAGCGAGCGCCCAGGTGTCTACGGCCTGGTCTGGGACGGTGGCCACGCGGTAGTGGGACCGGTGTTGCGCGAGAACGCCGACCGGGTCACCCGCCGTCTCACCGATGTCCACGGCTTTCTCGTCCCCGGCCTCGAGGCCGGAATCGACAGCAATGTCTACTTCGGCAATCCCCGGGAAGCGCTGGGACTCCCCTACCGCTCCGTCGACATCGCGAGCGAGCTCGGTCCGATGCCGGCCTGGGAAATCCCGGCGCTCACCCAACCGGGAGAGCGGAGCGGAGCATGGGTCATCGTCGTCCACGGAATCAACGGCGATCGCCAGATCGGGCTGCGGATTGCGCCCACCCTGCGCCGGGCCGGATTCAACTCACTGCTGATCTCCTACCGCGACGACCTCGGCGCCCCCAACAGCCCCGACGGCCTCCACCACCAGGGGCAGACCGAGTGGCGCGATCTTGCGGCGGCGGTTCGCTACGCCCTTCGTCACGGCGCCGGGAAGATCGTCCTCGACGGCTACTCGATGGGCGGCGCGCTGATCACCCAGCTCATCGAGCGCTCACCGCTGGCCGGCCGCGTCGACGGCCTGGTCCTCGACGCCCCCGCCTTGAGCTGGAAAGCGATCCTCGAATTCAACGCCACGCGCATGGGCTTCCCCTCCTTTGCCGCATTGCCCGTGGAGTGGGCAATCAATGCCCGCACCGACGTCGACTGGAACAGCCTTGACGCCCTGCAGCACAGCGAGGACTTTCACCTGCCGATCCTTCTCTTCCACGGTGACGACGACGAAGTGGTGCCGATCTCAACCAGCGAAGAATTCGCCGAGGAGCTGCCTCGCTGGGTCACCTACTACGCGGTGCCCAAGGCGGGACACACCCAAAGCTGGAACGTCGACCCGGCCCTCTACGACCGCCGCCTCAGGCATTTTCTCCTGCAAATCGCCACAAACCGAGCGCCCCAAGGTAGCAATCCGAACCCCAAAACAGAACGAGCCCGACCGGCGGGTCGGGCTCGAGCTAAATAGATAAAAACCGGCGGCGACCTACTCTCCCAGGGGGTTGCCCCCCAAGTACCATCGGCGCTGAAAGGCTTAACTGCTCTGTTCGGAATGGGAAGAGGTGTTTCCCTTTCGCTATGCACCACCGGAAATATTGCGAGACCGCCCCCCGGTGGAGCTTGAAAACCGTACAAGACCAGGGTAAGTAATAAACATCCGTCAAGCCCTCGACCCATTAGTACCAGTCGGCTGAGCACATCACTGCGCTTGCACCGCTGGCCTATCAACCTGGTGGTCTACCAGGGGTCTTACTCCCTCAAAGGGATGGGAGAGCTCATCTCGAGGACGGCTTCCCGCTTAGATGCCTTCAGCGGTTATCCGTTCCGTGCGTAGCTAACCTGCGATGCCCTTGGCAGGACAACAGATACACCAGCGGCACGTTCATCCCGGTCCTCTCGTACTAGGGATGACTCCTCTCAACTCTCCAACGCCCACAGCAGATAGGGACCGAACTGTCTCACGACGTTCTGAACCCAGCTCGCGTACCGCTTTAATGGGCGAACAGCCCAACCCTTGGGACCTACTCCAGCCCCAGGATGCGACGAGCCGACATCGAGGTGCCAAACCGTTTCGTCGATGTGGACTCTTGGAAACGATAAGCCTGTTATCCCCGGAGTACCTTTTATCCGTTGAGCGACGGCGCTTCCACTTGCTACCGCCGGATCACTAAGCCCAACTTTCGTTCCTGCTCGACCCGTCGGTCTCGCAGTCAAGCTCCCTTATTGCCTTTACACTCTACGCACGATTTCCAACCGTGCTGAGGGAACCTTTGGGCGCCTCCGTTACATTTTAGGAGGCGACCGCCCCAGTCAAACTGCCCACCTGACACTGTTCACCACCCGGATCACGGCATGGTGTTAGAAGCTCAGAGCACCAAGGGTGGTATCTCAAGGGTGACTCCCCAGCAGCCAAAGCCGCTGGTTCACAGTCTCCCACCTATCCTGAGCGAGATACCCC
>OY969705.1:0-1080000 GCA_963702065.1 uncultured Solirubrobacterales bacterium | reverse complement strand
AGGCGGGCGACGGTGGTCTGGGCCAGCAGGCCGAGCAGCTCCTCCGGCGCCATCCGCAGCCACTCGCTGTTGAAGCGGACCTCGGTGCGCTCGCGGTCGAGCACCTTGAACGCCTGCTCCTGGTAGGTGGCGGCGTTGGCCTCGATCTCCTCGGGCGAGGGCATCGGCCGCTGGGCCGAGCGGCCGCTCGGATCGCCGACCCGGGCGGTGAAGTCGCCGACGATCAGCACCACCTGGTGGCCGGCCTGCTGGAACTCGCGCAGCTTCTCGAGCACGACCGTGTGGCCGAGGTGGATGTCGGGCGTGGTCGGGTCGATCCCCAGCTTCACCCGCAGCGGCGCGCCCGGCGGCCAGCTGCTCCTGCAGCATCCCCGCCGGCAGCACATCGACCGCGTTGCGCGTCAAGTCCGCCATTGGCGCAATGCTAGACTGCCGCACTCTCTTGG
The DNA here is from genome assembly GCA_963702065.1 of uncultured Solirubrobacterales bacterium. Taxonomy (GTDB): domain Bacteria; phylum Actinomycetota; class Thermoleophilia; order Solirubrobacterales; family 70-9; genus VRUE01. The sequence continues at coordinate 1,079,554 of OY969705.1, read as the reverse complement.
CGGGCGAACGCAGCAAGCCGCGCCTCAAGAAGCTACGCATCCTCTTCGTCGTGATGGGGCTCGGCGTGCTGGGGCTGGTCTCGATGGTCTTCGGGATGATGGCCGCTGTCTCGCAGGACCTGCCGGCGATCTACAACTTCGCCCAGTACAAGGCCTCCAAGAACAGCGAGGTCTTCGACGCCTCCGGCGAACCGATCGGCACGCTGACCAGCGACCAGAACAAGATCCTGCTCACCTCGGGACAGATCTCGCCGAACATCAAGAACGCCGTGGTCTCGATCGAGGACTCGCGCTTCTACGAACACAACGGCGTCGACTTCCAGGGCATCGGCCGCGCCCTGGTCAAGGACATCCTCAGCCAGAGCGCCGCCCAGGGCGCCTCGACGATCACCGAGCAGTTCGTCAAGAACGCGCTCGAAGCCGAGAAGGCAGCCGCACGCTCTTCGAGAAGTTCCGCGAGGCCGCCCTGGCCTACCGGCTCGAGCGCCACTGGACCAAGGACAAAATCCTCACCGAGTACCTCAACACGATCTACTTCGGCGAGGGCGCCTACGGGATCGAGGCCGCGGCCCGCACCTACTTCGGCAGGGCCCACCCGGGCTGCGGCACCCCGACCGAGCCCTGCGCCTCGGTGCTCGAGCCCTGGGAGGCGGCGACCCTGGCCGCGATCATCGCCTCGCCCTCCGCCTACGACCCCAAGGTCTACCCGGAAAACGCCCTGATGCGGCGCAACCTCGTGCTCGAAAAGATGTACGAACAGGACTACATAACCCACGAGCAGTTCGAGGAAGGGAGCCAGCAGGCGCTGCCCCCGCCCGACGACATCGAACCCCCCACGCTCGACTCCAAGGCCCCGTACTTCACCGCCTGGCTGCGCCAGCAGCTGGTCGAACGCTACGGCGCCGCCAAGGCCTTCTTCGGCGGCCTGAAGGTCAAGTCGACCCTCGACCTGCGCCTGCAGGGGGCGGCCGAAGAAGCGGTCAACTCCTACCTCGGCTACTCGCCGGCAACGGCCTCGGTGGTCGTGCTCGACAACAACAACGCCGGCGTCAAGGCGATGGTCGGCGGGCCCAACTTCGAAACCAAGCCCTTCAACCTCGCCACCCAGGGCCACCGCCAGCCGGGCTCCTCGATCAAGCCGTTCATCCTGCTCACGGCGCTGGAAGAGGGGATCTCCCCCTACACGACCTATGAATCCGCGGAACAGGAATTCAGCTACGGCAAGAACGGCCAGGAAACGTTCGTCGTCACCAACGACGAGGACGCCTACGCCGGCTCCTGCGACATCGTCTCGCGCGACGACCAACTCCGACAACTCGATCTACGCGCAGCTGGCGCTCGAAGGGCTGAAGGGCAAGACGATCGAGGACCGGACCCAGCTCGATCGCGGCGACGATCCACAAGATGGGCTACGCCGACCCGATCTCGACCAACCCGGCGATGGTGCTGGGCGGGATCGACCTCGGGGTAACGCCGCTGGGCTGGACCTACGCCTACACGACGATCGGCAACGACGGCGACCGCGTCAGCGGCACCCTGGCGGCCCGGCCCGGCGACAGCCCCGTCGCCTACACCCAGGTCACCGACCAGGACGGCCACACGATCAAGGACGGCGACAACGACTCGATCCACACACAGGTGATCCCCGAAGGCGTCGCCGAGGAAGCGAAGGGCATCCTCGAAACCGTGGTCAGCAGCGGCACCGGTACGCAACGCCGACATCGGCGCCTCGGGTCAGTGGGGCAAGACCGGGACCACCGAGAACAACGGCGACGCCTGGTTCTGCGGCGGCGATCGAAGACGAAGTGACCGCCTGCGTCTGGGTCGGCTACGCCGACACGACGACGCCGATGACGACCCTCTACAACGGCGGCCCGGTGATGGGCGGCACCTTCCCGGCGCTGATCTGGGCCAGCGTGATCTCGGCCTGGGAGGAGATCAAGGCCGAACGCGCGGCCGAAGCGAAGGAAGACAGGGAAAGCAAAGCGGACGAGGACGGCTCCGGCTCGTCGTCATCCGGCTCGACCTACACGGCGCCCGAATCGTCCGGCGAAACGGAAGCCGAAGCCGCGAACCGGAAGAAAGCGAACCGCGCGAACCCGTGGCGCCCGAAGCAGCGCCGGAAGCGGCCGAACCCGCCGAACCGGCGGAACCCGCCCCGAGCGAACCCGCCGCGCCCTCGAGCGGCGGCGGCGTCACCGCCGGATAAGCGGCTTCGACACGTTGGGGTTGTCGGCGGCGCAGAAGCGCCAGGGCCGCTCGACCGCTTTGGTGATGCCGATCCGCGGGCCCGGTGAGAACCTCGATCTCGCAGCCCTCGGTTCGGGGGCCAGCAGCAGGAACGGATCGCGGCCCAGGTCGGCGTCGTTGTGCTCGAGGCCGATCCCCAGCGCCTCGGTCAGCTTGCCGGGGCCCGAGCAGAGATCGCGATCGGGGCGCTCGCCGCGCCGCTCGCGCATCGCCTCAATGTCGGCGGTCGGCTCGAGCGCGCGGATCAGGACCGCCGCCGCCTCGCCCTCGGGTTCGGCGACGAAGTTGAGCAGGCTGTGGATGCCGTAGGAGAGGTAGACGTAGGCGCGGCCCGGGCGGGCCGAAGAGGACCTCGGTGCGATCGGTCAGCCCGACGTAGGCGTGGCAGGCGGGATCGTCGCGCTCGTAGCTCTCGGTCTCGACGATCGTGCCGCCGCAGCCGGCGAAGAAGAGCCGGCAGCCGATCAGCTCGCGGGCGACGAGGTGGACCGAGCGATCGAAGAAGTCCAGTCCGAGCCGCTCGCCCGCGGCTGAGCCTGGCGCCGGTCACGAACGCTCTTCGAGCGCCCTCGCCTTGACCGCGGCGAGGGTCTCGCCCGCCTGCTCGATCTGCACCGCCAAGCGGTCGAGGACCGGTGCCGCCCTCGATCCGCTTCGACTCCAGCCAACTGCTGCGCTGCAGCACCTCGTAGAAGGATGTCGTCGAGCTGCTCTGAGCGCTGTTCGAGGTCGTCCTGCGCTCAGCTCCGAGAGCGACTTGCCCTGCTCGACCGCGTCGCGGACCAGCCCGCCGACGATGCCGTGGGCCTCGCGGAAGGGCACGCCGCGGCGGACCAGCAGGTCGGCGACCTCGGTCGCGGCCAGCATCTCGTCGCCGGAGGCGGCCTCGAGCCGCTCGCGGTCGAACTCGATCCCGGCCAGCATCCCCTCGGTCGCGTCGAGGCAGGACTCGATCGTGTCGATCGCGTCGAAGAGCGGCTCCTTGTCCTCCTGCATGTCCTTGCCGTAGGTCAGCGGCAGCGCGTGCATCGTGCCCAGCAGGGTGGCGTAGCTGGCGGCGACCCGGGGGCTCTTGGCCCGCAGCAGCTCGGCCGAGTCGGGGTTCACCTTCTGCGGCATGATCGAGGAGCCCGAGGAGAAGGACTCGTCGAGCTCGCAGAAGCCGAACTCGGTGCTCGACCAGATGACGATTTCCGAGCCGAGCCGCGAGAGGTGCATCGCGCAGGTCGAGGCGGCGGCGAGGTAGTCGAGGACGAAGTCGCGATTGGAGGCGCCGTCGATCGAGTTGTGGCTGACGTGCTCGAAGCCGAGGTCAGCCGGCGACCGCGTTGCGGTCGATCTCCCAGTTGACCCCGGCCAGGGCGCCGGAGCCGAGCGGCATCACCGAGGCGCTGTCGAGGGCGAACTGGAAGCGCAGCACGTCGCGGGCGAGCATCCAGAAGTAGGCGAGCAGGTGGTGACCGAGGTAGACGGGCTGGGCTCGCTGCAGGTGGGTGTAGCCGGGCATCGGCCAGTCGCGGTGGCGCTCGGCGAGCTCCAGCAGCCGCTCCATCGCGTCGCCGGCGAGCTCGATCGCGCGCAGCGAGTGAGCCTGGACGACCATCGCCACGTCGGTGGCGACCTGGTCGTTGCGCGAGCGGCCGGTGTGCAGCTTGCCGGCCAGCGGACCGATCTCCTCGCCGAGCAGGCGCTCGACCGCCATGTGGATGTCCTCGTCGGCATCCTCGAACTCGAAGCCGTGCTCGCCCATGCGAGCCCGCACCCGCTCGAGACCGGCGTCGATCTGCTCCAGCTCGGCGTCGTCGAGGACGCCGATCCCACGCAGGCCGCGAGCGTGCGCCTGCGACTGGTCGATGTCGTAGGGCGCCAGCCGCCAATCGAACTCGATCGAGCGGTTGATCCGCCAGAAGCGGGGGTCTGGGTCTTTGCGAAAGCGCGACATCAGCGGATGGATTCGGCGAGAGCCTCGCACACCCTGGTGACCTGGGACTCGCTCATCGCTCGGGAAGAAGGGCAGGGCCAGCGAGTGCGCCGAGGCGGCTTCGGCGACCGGGAACTGGCCCTCGCGGTAGCCGAGCTCGCGCAGGTGGGGAAAGAGGTGGATGCAGGGCAGGTAGGCCTTGCTGGCGACCCCGCGCTCGGCGAGCCGAGCGATCGTCGCGTCGCGGTCGATCTCCGCCGCGAGTCGGACGGTGTAGACGAACCAGCTGCGCGGCCTCGGCGCCGCGGCCGGCGATCGGCGTCTCCACACCCTGCAGGCCCGCCAGGGCGTCTGCGTAGAGCGCCGCTACCCGGCTCGCGATCGGCGAGCATCGCGTCGAGCTTCTCCAGCTGGGCGACGCCGAGCGCGGCGGCGACGTCGGAGAGCCGGTAGTTGAAGCCGAGGCCGCCGTGATCGAGCCAACCCATGTCGGCGGCGCGGCCCTGGTTGCGCTCGCTGCGCAGGCGGGCGGCGAGCGGCGGCGTCGCCGGGGACGACCATGCCCCCCTCCCCCGTGGTCATCTGCTTGTTGGCGTAGAAGGCGAAGGTGGCGAGGTGGCCGCGGGCGCCGACCTTGCGACCCTCGGAGTCGACCGCGCCGAGGGCCTCGCAGGCGTCCTCGAGCAGGCCGAGGTCGTGCTTGGAGGCCAGCGCCTCCAGCTCGGGCATCGCCGCCGGGTAGCCGAAGATGTGGACCGGCAGGATCCCGGCCGTGCGCTCGCCGACCGCGGCCGCGGCGGCCGCCGGATCGAGGTTGAGCGTGACCGGGTCGACGTCGCAGAAGACCGGCTTGACGCCCTCGTAGAGCAGGCAGTTGGCCGAGGCGACGAAGCTGAAGGGACTGGTCAGGACCTCGTCGCCAGGTCCCCAACCGAGCGCCCGCACGCCGAGGTGCAGCCCGGTGGTGCCGCTGGAGACCGCGACCGCGTCCTCGACCCCGAGCCACTCGGCGAAGGCGCGCTCGAAGCGCTCGCCCATCGGCCCCAGCGAGAGCCGGCCGGAGCGCAGCACCTCGAGCACGAGCTCCTCCTCGCGAGCGCCGATCTCCGGCTTGGCAAGTGGGATCGAGTCGCTCATTGAGGCTGGAACGCGTAGGCGAGCGAGTCGACCAAGGCCTCCCAGGAGGCCTCGATGATGTTCTCCGAGACGCCGATCGTGCCCCACTCGCGGCTGGCCGTCGGTCGAGTCGAGCAGGACGCGGGTGACCGCTCCGGTGCCGTGCGCCTCGTCGAGGATGCGCACCTTGTAGTTGGTCAGCTCGACGTCGGCGAGGTGCGGATGGCGGGCGCCGATCGCGGCGCGCAGGGCCTTGTCCAGGGCGTTGACCGGCCCGTTGCCCTCGGCCACCTCGACGTAGCGCTCGCCGTCGACGACGACCTTGATCGTCGCCTCGGTTTCGACCCGGCTGCCCTCGCGCTTCTCGGTGGTGACGCGGAAGCTCTCCAGCTCGAAGAGCGGCTCGTAGACGCCGGCCTCACGCCGCAGCAGCAGCTCGAAGGAGGCCTGCGCCGCCTCGTAGTGGTAGCCGCGGTGCTCGCGCTGCTTGAGCTGCTCGACCGCCCCGCTCGCCGCGGCGTCGTCGAGCTCGAGGCCGGCCCGCTCGGCGGCGCTGCGGATCGTCGCCTTGCCGGAGAGCTCGGAGGCGAGGATGTCGCGCTCGTTGCCGACCCGGGCCGGCTCGAGGTGCTCGAAGGTGCTGGCGTCAGTGGCGACTCCGGCCGCGTGCATACCGGCCTTGTGGGCGAAGGCGTTGCGCCCGACGTAGGCCCGGTCGGGGTTCGGCGTCATGTTGCAGAGCTCGTCGAGGTAGTGCGAGGTCGGCGTCAGGCTGGCCAGCTGCTCCTCGCTGACCACCTCGAAGCCCATCTTCAGCTGCAGCGCCGGCAGGATCGAGGCGAGGTTGGCGTTGCCGCAGCGCTCGCCGTAGCCGTTGACGCAGCCCTGCACGAGCCGGGCGCCGGCTTCGACCGCCGCCAGCGAGTTGGCGACCGCGCACTCGGCGTCGTTGTGGGTGTGGATGCCGACCTCGACCGTCGCCGAGGCCGGCCGACAACCGCCGCGGTCGCCTCGGCGACGAAGGCGGGCAGGCTGCCGCCGTTGGTGTCGCAGAGGGTGACGTTCTCGGCGCCGGCCTCGGCCGCTGCCCGCACGCATTCGAGCGCGTAGGCCGCGTCGTCGCGATAGCCGTCGAAGAAGTGCTCGGCGTCGAAGACCGGTCGCTTGCCCTCGAGCTGCGGAGGAAGGCGATCGAGTCGGCGATCATCGCCAGGTTCTCCTCGGCGGAGACCTTGATCACCTTGTCGACGTGCAGGCGCCAGCTCTTGCCGACCAGGCAGACGACCGGTGCGAAGCACTCGGCCAGGACGCCCAGCGCCGCGTCGTCCTCGGCGGCGAGGTCGCGGCGCCGGGTCATGCCGAAGGCGGCGATCGTCGCCTGCTCCAGCTCGAGCTCGGCGAGCAGCTCGAAGAGCTCCGCCTCCTTGGGGTTGGAGCTGGGGAAGCCGGCCTCGATGAAGTGGACGCCGAGGTCGTCGAGCGCCTGGACGACCTTGAGCTTCTCGCCCACCGAGAGCGACATGCCCTGCCCGCCCATGCCGTCCCGCAAGGTGGTGTCGTAGAGCTTTACCTGTTCCATCTGATGCCTTTCGCTTCGAGAGATCGGGGTGAGGGCCTATCGACCCGCGTAGCGCGCGAGTGGTATGAACCGCGCCAGCCGCTAGGCGGCTGCGGTAATTCGCCCGATTGACTCGAAACGCAGGTGCATCAGGAACTGACCTTACTCGGTTCGTCCGCTCCGGTCGGGACCTCGACGAAGTCGAGCCACTCCAGGTACTCCTCGGCGCGGCCGTAGAGCGCATCGACGAACTTTGCCTGCACGTGGCGGGTTATCTCGCCCGGCTCGCCGATCGGGTGGTCGTCGATCTCGCGCACCGGCACCAGCTCGGCGGCGGTGCCGGTGAGGAAGATCTCCTCGGCCAGGTAGAGCTCGGCGCGGGCGATGTCGCGCTCGACCACGGTGTAGCCGAGGTCGCGGGCGATCTGGATCACCGACTTGCGGTTGATCCCGTCGAGGATCGAGGCGACGTGCGGCGGGGTGACGATCTGGCCGTCGCGGACGAGGAAGATGTTCTCGCCGGAGCCCTCGCAGACGAAGCCGCGCTCGTCGAGCAGGATCGCCTCCTCGTAGCCGGCATTGGTCGACTCGGTCTTGGCCAGGATCGAGTTGAGGTACTGGCCGGAGGCCTTGGCGTGCGGGATCAGGCCGCCGGGGCCGATCCGGCGCCAGCTCGAGACCTTGGCGCGGATGCCGTGCTTCTGGCCCTCCTCGCCGAGGTAGGCGCCCCAGGGGAAGGCGGCGATGATCACGTCGACCGGCGCGTCGGTCGCGTAGAGGCCGAGGCTGCCGTAGCCGCGGAAGGCAAGCGGGCGGATGTAGCAGGAGCCGAGACCGTTGCGGCGGATCAGCTCACGCGTCGCCTCGCCGATCTGCTCGGTCGAGTAGGGCATGCTCGAGGTAGTAGAGCTCGGCCGACTTGGCGAGCCGATCGAGGTGGTCGGCGTGGCGGAAGACCGCCGGGCCGCGCTCGGTCTCGTAGCAGCGCACGCCCTCGAAGACGCCGGTCCCGTAGTGCAGCGCGTGGCTGAGGACGTGCACTTTGGCGTCCTCCCAGGGCACGAACTCGCCGTTATGCCAGATCAACTCGGCCGTATCCATGTTGGGGGAAGTATGCCCGATAGCGCAAGGTCATTCGAGCCAAGCCGAGAAGAGAACCGCGTCAACCGCAAAGGAGACCCCATCATGCTCACCGCAGTTCGCCAGAGACTCACCTATTCGAACGTGATCGCCACGATGGCGCTCTTCATCGCCCTCGGCGGCGTCGCCGTCGCCGCCGGACTGCCCAGCAACAGCGTCGGCGCCAAGCAGCTCAAGCGCGGTGCGGTCACCGCAGCCAAGATCCGCAAGCAGGCCGTGACCACCGCCAAGCTGGCGCCGGAGTCGGTGATCAACGGCAAGCTCGCGGCCAACTCGGTCGGCCCGGGCAACATCGGCAACGGCGCCGTCACCACGCCAAGCTGGCCACGAGCTCGGTGATCGCCTCGACGATCAAGAACAGCGTCGATCACCACCAACAAGCTGAACAACGAAGCGGTGACGACGCCGAAGCTCGGCAACGAAGCGGTCGACCGAGCTGACAGCGAAGCTGGGCAAAGGATCGGTGACGGCGGCGAAGCTGAGCGATGAAATCGGCCCGCTGCTGGGGACGCTGAAGAGCGGTCAGACGCTGCGCGGCGTGTTCGACATGGGGGCCGAAAGCGAAATCGGTCCGGGGAGCGACCAGCTTCCAGTTCCCGCTGCCGAAAACGCCCGGCATTTCGCCCACGGACATCCTCAAATTCGGCCAGACCAACGCGAACTGCCCGGGAGTGGGCAGCGGCGAAGCAACCCCGCAGGCCGCGCCCGGTCGGCTCTGCGTCTACATCAGGTTCGAAAACGGCCTGAGCGCCCTCACTCTCGACACCGTCAATCGCCTCGGGTTCGGCCTCGCCGCCTTCTTCACGGCGGCGAGCCGAAAGACAACGAAGTCAGCGGCATGTGGGCGGTGACCGCGCCCTAGGCGCTTAGCTCGGCCAGCACGGCCTCGGTCACCTCGTCGGTGCCGACCGCGGTCTCCCCCTCGCCCGCCAGGTCCGGGGTGCGGAGGCCGCGGTCGAGCACCGCGTCGACCGCCGACTCGATCCGCGCCGCGTCGTCGGCGCGGTCGAGGCCGTGGCGCAGCATCATCGCCGCCGAGAGGAAGGTGGCCAGCGGGTTGGCGATGCCCTGGCCCGGCGATGTCGGGGGCCGAGCCGTGGACCGGCTCGAAGAGGCCGGGCTCGCCGTCGGCGCCGAGGCTGGCCGAGGGCAGCATGCCGAGCGAGCCGGTGAGCATCGCCGACTCGTCGCTGAGGATGTCGCCGAAGAGGTTCTCGGTGACGATCACGTCGAAGTCGGCCGGGCGCGAGACCAGCTGCATCGCCGCGTTGTCGACCAGCAGGTGGTCGAGGGTGACGTCGGGGTAGTCGGGGGCGACGCGACCGACCACCTCGCGCCAGAGGCGCGAGGTCTCGAGCACGTTGGCCTTGTCGACCGAGGTGACGCGGGGGTTGCGGCCGGAGCCGGCGGCGCGCCGCTGAGCGGCCTCGAAGCCGACCCGGGCGATCCGCTCGATTTCGCTCGCCGAGTACTCGCAGGTGTCGTGGGCCGAGTCGCCGTCGCGGCCGGAGTCGCCGAAGTAGATGCCGCCGGTCAGCTCGCGGACGACGAGCAGGTCGGTGCCGGCGATGCGCTCGGGGCGCAGCGGGCTGGAGTCGACCAGCGCCGGGCTCGGGCGCACCGGCCGCAGGTTGGCGTAGAGACCCATGCCCTTGCGCAGCCCGAGCAGGCCCTGCTCGGGGCGCGGCGCGTCGGGGTCGGTGGTGTCCCATTTGGGGCCGCCGACGGCGCCGAGCAGGACGGCGTCGGCGGCGCGACAGGCGTCGAGCACCTCATCGGTGAGCGCCGTGCCGTGGGCGTCGATCGAGCAGCCGCCCATCAGCTGCTCGCTCGAACTCGAACTCGCCCAGCGCTTCGAGCAGGCGGCGGGCGGCGCCGACGATCTCGGGGCCGATCCCGTCGCCGGGCAGCAGGACTATGCGCGGGGCGTCGCTCATCGAGACGGCACTCTACGGTAGCGCTCAGGCAGCGGCGCGGGCCTCGATGTTGAGGCGCACGTACTCCAGCTGCAGTGGCTCGGGCTCGCGCTCGAGCACCTGCTCGACGAACGGGCGCGCGGAGCTCCTCCGGCAGGCGGTCGATGTGCGGGCCGAGGCAGACAGTGCGCAGGAACTCCGCCGGCTCGGGGGGCTCGATCGTCCACGGCTGCAGCCAACAGCGGACGTCCTCGAAGCCCGCTGCCTCGAGACGCGCATCGCGTCTCCTCTGCGCCGGCGTAGTTCCACGGCGCGTCGAAGCCGTCGAAGTAGGGCGCAAACGGCTCGCTGGCTGCGACCTCGGCGCAGATCGTGCGCAGGCGGTCGATGTTGCCGGCGCCGCCGCACTGCGCGGCGAGTCGCGCCACCGGGGCGCAGCACGGTCGGCAGGCGCTCGGAAGAGCAAGTCGTGATCGAGGACCCAGTGGAAGACGGCGCTGGAGAAGACGGCGTCGACCTGCTCGTCCAGCTCCAGCTCGGTCAGGTCGGCGACCATGGCTTCGTCGCCAGGTCGCAGCGTCTCGCGCACCTTCTCGATCATCGAGGCGGAGCCGTCGACGGCGATGACGCGCCCGTCGCGGCAACCGCTCGATCAGCAGTCCGGTCACGCGACCGCTGCCGCAGCCGGCGTCGAGCACGGTCTCGTCGCCGCGCAGAGGCAGCCGGTCGAGCACCGAGCGCGCCCACTCTTCGTGGGGGACGGAGACGCGGTGGTAGGTCTCCGGCGTCCCAGTCGCGCGGTCGCCGAGCGCCATCAGAGCGCCGTCGTGACCGGCCCGCGCTCGGCGCCGCCGGCCTGCTCGAAGCTGTCGATCGCGCCGGCGTTCTCCAGCGTGATGCCGATGTCGTCGAGGCCGTTGAGCAGACGGTGCTTGACGTCGGGCTCGACCTCGAATTTGAAGACGCCGGCCGCGCAGGTGACCGTCTCGTCGTCGACGTCGATGCGCGCCTCGCCGGCCTCGGCGACGGCGCGGCAGTGCTCCTCGTCGAGGATCGCCGGCAGCAGCCCGACCTTGGTGCAGTTGGAATAGAAGATGTCGGCGAAGGACGGCGCGACGATCGCCTGGAAGCCGAAGTCCTCCAGCGCCCAGGGAGCGTGCTCGCGCGAGGAGCCGCAGCCGAAGTTGGCCCCGGTGACGAGGATCGGGTTCGGCTCCAGCTCGATCTCGCCGTCGCGGATCCAGTCGTAGAAGAGGAACTCGCCGAAGCCGGTCCGCTCGACCCGCTTGAGGAACTGCTTGGGGATGATCTGGTCGGTATCGACGTCGGCGCGGTCCAGCACCGAGACCTTGCCCTCGATCACGTCTATCGGTCTCATCTCTCAGCTCCAATCCCTGATGTCGACGAAATGTCCCTCGATCGCCGCCGCCGCGGCCATCTTCGGGCTGACCAGGTGGGTGCGCCCGCCCTTGCCCTGACGCCCCTCGAAGTTGCGGTTCGAGGTCGAGGCGCAGCGCTCGCCCTCGATCAGGGTGTCGGGGTTCATGCCGAGGCACATCGAGCAGCCCGCCTCGCGCCATTCGAAGCCGGCGGAGCGGAAGACGTCGTGCAGCCCCTCGGCTTCGGCGTTCGCCTTGACCTGCTGGGAGCCCGGCACGACCATCGCCCGCACCGAGTCGGCGACCTTGCGGCCGTCGACGACCTCGGCGGCCTCGCGCAGGTCCTCGATCCGCGAGTTGGTGCAGGAGCCGATGAAGACGCGTTCCGGCGCCACCTCGGTCATCGGCGTGCCGGCCTCCAGGCCCATGTAGGTGAGGGCGCGTTCGGCCGACTCGCGATCGGCCGGCGAGTCCATCGCCGCCGGGTCGGGGACGCTGTCGGTGACCTCGCAGACCATGCCGGGGTTGGTGCCCCAGGTGACCATCGGCGAGATCGCGCCGGCGTCGACGTCCACCTCGGTGTCGAAGGCGGCGCCGTCGTCGCTCGGCAGCTGCCGCCAGCGCTCGGCGGCGGCGTCGAAGTCAGCGGGCGCGCCCGGGCGGCCGCGGACCCACTCGATCGTCTTCTCGTCGGGGGCGATCATGCCGGCCCGGCCGCCGCCCTCGATCGTCATGTTGCAGATCGTCATCCGACCCGGCATCTCCAGGGCCTCGATCGCCGGCCCGGCGTACTCGACCGCGTAGCCGGTCATGCCGCCGGTGCCGAGGCGCCCGATCGTCGCCAGGATCAGATCCTTGGGCGTGACTCCTGGGCCGAGCTCGCCCGAGTAGGAGATCCGCATCGTCTTCGGCCGCTTCTGCACCAGGCACTGGGTCGCCAGCACGTGCTCGACCTCGGAGGTGCCGATGCCGAAGGCCAGCGAGCCGAAGGCGCCGTGGGTGGAGGTGTGGCTGTCGCCGCAGACGATCGTCATGCCCGGCTGGGTCACGCCCAGCTCCGGCCCGATCACGTGGACGATCCCCTGCCGATCGGAGCCCAGCGAGTAGATCGGGATGCCGAACTCCTCGCAGTTGCGCTCCAGCGTTTCGACCTGGACCCGCGAGAGCTCGTCGGCGATCAGGCGCGCCGCCATCGTGCCGTCGGTTGGCGTGTTGTGGTCGGCGGTGGCCAGGGTCTTGTCGGTGCGGCGCACCGGGCGGCTTGGCCAGGCGCAGGCCGTCGAAGGCCTGCGGCGAGGTGACCTCGTGGACCAGGTGCAGGTCGATGTAGATCAGGCCGTCGGAGACCTCGTGGGCCTCCCAGAGCTTGTCGAACATTGTCTTGCGGCATGCTCGCTAGCCCCTCCTCAGGCCCGCGGCGATCACGGCGAAGAAGCGCGTCGGCTCCTCGCCTTCGTTCTCGAAATGATGGGGAAGATCGGCGTCGAAGGTGACGCTGTCGCCCTCGCTCAGCTCGTGGCGGGTGCCGTCGACGACCAGCACCAGCGTGCCGGCGAGGACGACCGCGGTCTCGCGGCTGCCGGGCTCGTGCATCGGCGGGTCGTCGCGGCCGCCGGTCGTCGCGCCGGCCTCGAGCGTGTGCAGCGAGACGTCGGCGCGCTGCCCCGGCAGCGGCGGGGTCAGCTCCTCGAAGCGGTGACCGCCACGCTCCAGCGTGCGCCGCGTCGCCGGCGCGGCTGACCGCGACGTGCTCGCCCTCGTCGAGGCGCAGCAGCTGCGACAGCGTCAGCTCCAGCCCGGCGGCGATCTTCGCCGCCACGGCCAGCGTCGGGCTCGTCTCCCCCCGCTCGACCTGCGAGAGCATCGGCGCGCTGACGCCGGAGCGCTCGCCCAGGTCGCGCAGCGAAAGGCCCATCGCCTCGCGCAGAGAGCGAACGCGATTGCCGATCGTCGGCGCGTCGCGTCTCAGCGGACACTCGGGCGCTCGGCCGCTCTGCCTTGGCTCTCATGGTGATCGGCGACATGTGCGTACGTTATCACGTACGTTTGTACTTGATCAAGTTTCCCAAGGTCGCTCGCGACCCGCTCCGGTTCGTCGTCGAGCTGCCTCCAGGTGATCCTCACCACGCGCCAGCCCTCGGCCTGCAGCCGGCGGTCGCGATCGCGGTCTGCCTCGAATGCCGAGCGGGTTTCGTGAGCTGACCGGCTGTCGAGCTCCACCGCCAATCGCCGCTCGCGCCAGATGGCAGTCCACCTCGATCCACTCTTCCCCGACCTGAAGCCAAGCGTTGAGATGTGGCCGCGGCAGTCCGAACCGGTCGAGGAGCGGGAGGAAGAGCTCCTCGAGTTCGCTCCGCGTGAAGCCAGCGGTTCGACCCAGGCGCTCGAGGCAGAGGCGCAGGTTCGCGTTGCCGCGATGGCCCGGGTGGCGCGCGAGCAGGGCAGGTAGGGACAGTCGATCCCAAAGCCGGCGGTACTCGGCCTCGCGCATCGCGCCTCAAGACGATCGACCGAAGAGAGCCCGGCGTAGTCGAAGATGGTCCGGTGCACCGACGTGACCGGAATGCCGTCGCACACGGTCGACCTCGTCCGGCGGCAGGTGAGCGCGGTGGCGGCGAATCGTGCCTCGCGAGCGAACATCCCGCGGCGTGGTGACTTCGATCGCGCCGCTGAACGCTGCGATCCCCCAGAGCGCCGCGGCCGACCGGTGGCTCAGAACCGCGCCTGCGCCGCAGGCCAGCACTGCCGCCATCCAGCGTCCCTCCCGGGATACGAGCCGATGGCCCACCGCGTAGACGCCCGGATGCAGTCGGTGCAAGCGACCGGAACGCAGGCCGTTGTCGACCGCATTGCTCCCCATCCCCAGCATCGATCAACTGCCGTCGCGCCACCACCCCGTGCTGCCGCTCCGCCAGCATCGACTACGCGACCCCACAGACCGCGAGTCTGCATTTGCCCCCGTTGAGAGGGGGTAAATGCAGACTCGGCGGGCATGGGGCGACGGTGCCACCTCCAGCGTTACGGGTGGTGCGCGGCGTCACACGAATGTGTGACGCCTTAGGGGCCGGGGGTGCGTTCGACGGCCGCCTCGGCCGTCGCGGCCTCGGCCTCGCGGATTGCGGCGCCCTCCAGGGCGTTCGACAGGGCGCGGACGTAGGCGCGGGCCGATGCCTCGAGGATGTCGGTGGCGACGCCCTGGCCGGTGGCCAGGCGGCCGGCGGCGCGCAGCATCACGGTCACCTGGCCGAGGGCGTCCTCTCCCCCGGTCACGGCCTCGACCGTGTACTGGCGCAGGTCGCACTCGGTGTCGGTGGCCTTCTGGATCGCGCGGAAGATCGCGTCGACCGGGCCGTCGCCGCTCGACTCGCCGACCGCCTCCTCGCCGGAGGGCATCTTGACCGCGACGCGGGCCAGCGGCTCGCGCCGCGAGCCGGCCTCGACCTCGAACCAGGCCAGCTCGTGGGAGTCGTCCTTCTCGCGCATCTCGTCGGAGACGATCGCCTCCAGGTCCAGCGCGGTCACCTGCTTCTTGCGGTCGGCGATCTCCTTGAAGCGCTTGAAGGCGGCGTTCAGGGCGTTGCCCTCGACCTTGAAGCCCAGCTGGTCCAGCGCGTCGCGCAGGGCGTGGCGGCCGGAGTGCTTGCCCAGCACGATCGAGTTCGACTCCAGGCCGACCTCGGTCGCGTCCATGATCTCGTAGGTGGTGCGCTCCTTCAGCACGCCGTCCTGGTGGATGCCGGACTCGTGGGCGAAGGCGTTGCGGCCGACGATCGCCTTGTTGGGCTGGATCGCGTAGCCGGTCAGGCGCGAGACCATGCGGCTGGTGCGGGCCAGCTCGCGGGTGTTGATCGCCGGTGGTCAGGCCGTGGACGTCCTCGCGGGTGCGGACCAGCATCACGATCTCCTCCAGCGAGCAGTTGCCGGCGCGCTCGCCGATGCCGTTGACGGCGCACTCGACCTGCCGCGCCCCGGCCAGCACGCCGGCGTAGGAGTTGGCGACGGCCAGACCCAGGTCGTCGTGGCAGTGGACCGAGATCTCGACCTCGCGCAGCCCCGGCACCAGCTCGTACAGCCGCCGCCAGTACTCGGCGTACTCCTCGGGCGTGGTGTAGCCGACCGTGTCGGGGACGTTGATCACGGTGGCGCCCTCCTCGACCGCGATCGCGCAGACCTCGGCGGTGAACTCGATGTCGGCGCGGGTCGCGTCCATCGGCGAGAACTCGACGTCCTCGCAGTAGGACTTGGCCAGGGTGACGGCCGCCCGCGCCTGGCCCTTGACGTCCTCGCGGTCGGTCTGCAGCTGGTGCTCGATGTGGATGTCGGAGGTCGAGATGAAGGTGTGGATGCGGGGCCGGGCGGCGTCCTTGATCGCCCCCCAGGCGGCGTCGATGTCGGCCTTGTGGGTGCGGGCCAGGCCGCAGATCACCGGGCCCTCGACGCCGCGGGCGATCGCCTCGACCGCCTCGAAGTCGCCGGGCGAGGTGATCGGGAAGCCGGCCTCGATCACGTCGACCCCCAGGCGGGCGAGCTGCTGGGCGATCTCGACCTTCTCGCGCCGTGTTCAGCGAGATCCCGGGCGACTGCTCACCGTCGCGCAGTGTCGTGTCGAAGATGTGGACGCGGTTTGCGTCGTCTACTGGTGCCACTGGGTCCTCCTCCTTCTCTGCTTCTCTCGAATGACCTTGTCTCTCGCGGCTATCGCGCCGCCCAGCGCTATTCCCCCCGGAGGGGGAGGAGAAGGAGAAGCGCGAGGCTGTCGGGCCGGTGCGTCATTCGGTCGCCTCAGCTTAGCGTAGGCTGCGCGCATCGCAAGCGAGGTTTCCTCAAGCTCGATCCCCCGCTCGACCTGGTTTGCCCTCTTCGCGATGGGGATCGCCGTGGTGGTGATCGCCAACGACTTCTCCGCGATCAACGTCGCCCTGCCGACGATGGAGAAGGACTTCGACACCAACATCAACACGATCCAGTGGGTGGTCAACGCCTACGCGCTGACCTTCGGCGTGATGATCGTCACCGGCGGGCGGCTGGCCGACATGTTCGGCCGCCGCAACGCCTTCTTCCTCGGCACCGCGATCTTCGCCTCGATGTCGGCGCTGGGCGGGGCGGCGCAGACCGAGACCTGGCTGATCGCGACGCGGACGCTGATGGGGATCGGCGGGGCGCTGATGTGGCCGGCGATCCTCGGCATGACCTACGCGCTGCTGCCCGAAGACAAGGCGGGGCTGGCGGGCGGGATCATCATCGGCGCCGCCGGGCTCGGCAACGCGATCGGGCCGCTGATCGGCGGCGTGCTCACCGACGCGCTGAGCTGGCGCTGGATCTTCTTCCTCAACGTGCCGATCTCGATCTTCGCCGTGCTCGTCACCTACCGCCTGGTCAAAGTCGCCGAGCCCGATGACGGGCCGCCAGCGGATCGACTACCCCGGGATCGCGGCGATCTCGGTCGGCCTCGTCTCGCTGCTCGTCGCCCTCGACCAGATCGACGACTGGGGCTTCGGCGACCCGCGGGTGATCGGCCTGCTGGTCCTCTCCGCGGTCCTGCTGATCGCCTTCGTGCCGATCGAGCGCCGCGCCGGGGCGCAGCGCGCTGATCCCGCGCGCGGTGATGGCCAACGAGAGCTTCCGCGCCTCCTGCCTGGCGATCCTGCTGATGTCGGCGACCTTCTTCGCCGCCCTGCTCTACCTGCCGCAGTTCATGCAGCACCAGCTCGGCTACTCGCCGCTGGAGGCGGGCGTCGGGCTGCTGCCCTTCCTCGCCACCTTCGCCGCGGTCTCCTTCGTCGCCGGCCCGCTCTACGAGCGACTGGGGGCAAAGCTGCTGGCGACGGTCGGCGCCGGCTGCATCACCATCGCCCCCTTCATCTTCTCGCTCGTCGGCGTCGCGCTCGAGCTACGCGCTCGCTGATCCCCGGCATGGTCGTGCTCGGGATCGGGATCGGCAGCTTCTACCCGACCGCGACGACCGCCGGCGTCACCTCGGTCGACGAATCGCAGACCAGCCTCGCCGGCGGCATCGTCTACATGTTCCAGATCGCCGGCGGCTCGATCGGGCTGGGGCTGACCACGACCGTCTTCTCCGCGCAGGCCTCGTTCGTCGACGGCATCGAGGCCGCCTTCCGGCTCGACGCCGCGCTCTCGCTGGTCGGCTTCCTGGTCGCGCTCTTCTTCGTCGGCGGCCGGCTGCTCGGGCGGCGCTCGGCCGAGAGCGCCTCGGCCTGAGTTCGCGACGCCCTCAGGAAGAGGGCTTGACCACGCTGCCTGGCGGATCGCGTGTTGTGGCCGCTGCCACCGTTCATGACGTCGGTGCCGGCCGCCGCGCAGCACGTCGTTGCCGGGGCCGCCGAACAGCTCGTCGTTGCCGGGGCCGCCGTAGAGCAGGTCGCTCCCGCCGCGGCCGGCGAGCCTGGTCGTTGCCTTCGCCGCCGATCAGCTTGTCCGGGCCGCTGCCGCCGACCAGCGTGTCGTCGCCGGGCCCGCCGCGCATCGTCACCGGCGATCTCGATCGCGCTCGAGACCGAGACCGATGTCGTCGCCTTCGCCGCCGTTGACTTCGAAGCCGGCGACCAGCGGTGCCTTGCAGACCAGCTCGTTCGGCGCTGCCGGGTGTGTTTTCGCAGATCGTGCCGCCGACTTCGAGCGGCACGGCCGAATCGATCACGTAGCTGTGGCCGTCGGGCGTGAGCCAGATGTGGATCATGTTCTGGGCCGCGCCGCCGGCCAGGACCACCGTGTAGGTCGTTTCGGCGTGCGCGACCGGCGCGGTCTGCGCCGCCAGGATCGCAAGCATGATCAGGATCGCCTTCTTCATCAGCAAACAGCCCCGCTCGAGCACAGGCGCCTAACTTGGAAACAGCACAACCTTGCCGACGTTGCGGCGCTGGGCGATGAATTCGTGCGCCTCGCCGGCTCGCTCGAAGGGGAAGGCCTCGGCGACGACCGGCTCCAGGCGACCGGCCTCGAGGTCGGCCATCAGCGGCTCGGTGACCCGGTCGAGGCTGCCCTCGCGTTCCCACCACTTGAGCATGTTGAGGCCGAAGATCGCCCTTGTTCTCGTTCATCAACGCCAGGCTCTTCCACCAGGGAATCGTCGCCAGCGGCATCTTGGCGAGGCTCTTCAGCGCCGCCGGGATGTCGCGGCCGCTTTCCTTCGTCACCTCCGAGAGGCCGTACATGACCAGGCGACCGCCGGAGCGCAGCAGGCGGTAGTCCTTGCGGAAGGAGGTCGGGCCAAGCGCGTCGATGACAGGTCGACGCCCTCGCCGCCGGTGATCCGCATCACCTCCGCCTCGAAGTCCTGGCTGCGGTAGTCGATCGCGTGCGTCGACGCCCTGGGCGCGGATCGCGTCGTGCTTGGCGGGCGAGGCGGTGCCGAAGATCTCGGCGCCGACGTTGCGGGCGATCTGGGTGGCGGCGATGCCGACGCCGCCGGCCGCGGCGTGGATCAGGACGCGGTCGCCCTCGCGCAGGCTGCCCATGATGATCAGGGCCGCGTAGGCGGTGCCGTAGTTGACCGGGAACGCGGCGCCCTGCTCGAAGCTGAGCCGCTCGGGCAGCGGCAGCGCCTGGTCGGCGGGCACGGTGACCAGCTCGGCCTGACCGCCGAAGCGAGTGCCGGCCATGACCCGGTCGCCAACCGCGAAGTCGCTCACTCCCTCGCCGACGCGTCTCGATCGTCCCCGCGACCTCGTAGCCCATCACGCACGGGGTCTTGGGGGCGTCCGGGTAGAGGCCGAGGCGGGCCATCGTGTCGGCGAAGTTGATTCCCGCGGCCTTGACCGCGATCCGCACCTCGCCGGGGCCGACCGGTGGGTCGGGCCGCTCGTGCACCTGCAGCACGTCCGACCCACCGTTCCCTGTCTGCACCAGCGCCTTCACCGGCCAACCCTACTTGACCGGTCGCGGCCTACAGATCGACAGAGCGGCCGACTGAGAAGCCGTCGAGCTGGAGGATCTTGGCGATCGTCTCCTCGTTGACCGCGGCGTCGGTGGTGAGCGCCATCACCGCGCGCTCGCCGTCCTCCTCGGCGCCGACCGCGGCGGAGACGATGTTGACCCCCTCCTCGCCGAACATCGTGCCGACCCGGCCGATCATGCCGGGACGGTCCGCGTAGCGGAAGACCGCGATGTGCTCGGCGAAGGGCAGGTAGAAGCTCTCGCCCCAGACCGAGACCAGGTAGGGCTCGTTGCGCGGGCCGACGCCGGTGCCGGCGACCTCGACTTCGTCCTCGCCGGAGCGCAGCCGCACCGTGACCAGCTCGGTGAAGTCCTCCGAGCTCGACTCCTTGGTCTCGACCAGGTCGACGCCGCGTTCCTCGGCCATCTGCGGCGCGTTGACCAGGTTGACCGGCTCCTCGGTGTGGCCGGAGAGGATCCCGACCAGGACGGCGATGCCGAGCAGGCGGGTGTCGTGCTGGGCGAGTTTGCCGCGGAACTCGACCGCGACGCGGTCGACCGGGCCCTGGCCGAGGCCCTCGGCGAGGCGGCCGAGCTTTTCGCAGAGCGGCACGAAGGGCGAGAGCGCTTCCATCTCCTCGGGGCGCACCGCGGCGATGTTGACCGCGTTGGTGACGACGGCGCCGGTCAGCGCCGCGGTCACCTGTTCGGCGGTGACGATGCCGGCGCGGTCCTGGGCCTCGGCGGTCGAGGCGCCGAGGTGCGGGGTGACGACGACGTCCCCGCGGGCGAAGATCGGGTGCTCGGTGAAGGGCTCGGCGGGGAAGACGTCGAGCGCGGCGCCGCCGACCTTGCCCGACTCGAGGCCGGCGAGCGAGTGCGTCGAGGTCGACCAGCTCGCCGCGGGCGCAGTTGACGATCCGCACGCCGTCCTTCATCGCGGCGATCGCCTCGGCGTCGATCAGGTTGATCGTGTCGGGGGTCTTGGGCACGTGGACCGTGACCACGTCGGCGCGGCCGAAGAGGTCCTCGATGCTCTCGGCGCCCTCGACGCCGAGCTCGCGGAAGCGCTCGGCGGAGACGAACTTGTCGAAGGCGATCGACGTCCATCTCGAAGGCCTGGGCGCGTTTGGCGACGAGCTGGCCGATGCGGCCGAAGCCGACGATGCCGATCGTCTTGCCGTAGAGCTCGGCGCCCTTGAACTTGGCCCGGTCCCAGCGCCCGTCGACGAGGGCGCCGTGGGCCTGGGGGACGTTGCGGAAGAGAGCGAGGGCGAGGGCGAGGGTGTGCTCGGCGGCGGCGACCGAGTTCGATTCGGGCGCGTTGGCGACGACGATGCCGCGGCGCGTGGCGGCCGGGATGTCGACGTTGTCGACGCCGGTGCCGGCGCGGCCGATCACCTTGAGGTTGGTCGGCCCGCTCGATCAGCTCGGGGGTCAGCTTCGTCGCCGAGCGGATCAGGATCGCGTCGTAGCCGCCGATCGCCTCGGCCAGCTCCTCGTCGGACATCTCCAGGCCGAGGTCGACGTCGAAGTTCTGCCGCAGCAGGTCGACGCCGGAGTCGGCGATCTTCTCCTTGACCAGCACCTTCACGAGCGGGCCTCCCCCACGTTCTCGACCACCCAGTCGATGCAGGCGGTCAGGGCTTCTACGTCAGCCGGCTCGACCGCCGGGAACATGCCGATCCGCAGCTGATTGCGCCCCAGCTTGCGGTAGGGCTCGGTGTCGACGATGCCGTTGGCGCGCAGCGTCGCGGCGATCACGGCGGCGTCGACCGAGTCGTCGAAGTCGATCGTGCCGACGACCAGCGAGCGCTTGGCCTGCTCGGCGACGAAGGGGGTGGCGAACTCGCTGGCCTCGGCCCAGCCGTAGAGATGACCGGACGAGGCGGAGGTGCGCTCGACGCACCCAGTCGAGCCCGCCCCGCGCCAGCATCCACTCGACCTGGTCGGCGAGCAGCAGCAGCGTGGCCAGGGCCGGCGTGTTGTAGGTCTGCTCCTTGCGCGAGTTCTCCAGCGCCGTCTGCAGCGAGAGGAAGCCCGGCTGCCAGCGATCGGCGGCGCCGTCGAGCTCCTCGATGCGGGCGATCGCGGCCGGGCTGAGCGCGGCCAGCCAGAGGCCACCGTCGGCGCCGAAGGCCTTCTGCGGCGCGAAGTAGTAGACGTCGGCCTGGCTCGCGTCGAGCGGCAGGCCGCCGGCGCCCGAGGTCGCGTCGATGAGGACGAGGGCATCGCCGGCGCCCTCGGGTCGCCGCGACCGGGACCATCACCCCGGTCGAGGTCTCGTTGTGGGCCCAGGCGATCACGTCGGCGGCGGGGTCGGCGATCGGCGCGGGCGCATCGCCAGGCTCGGCCTCGACCAGGATCGGGTCGCCGAGGAACGGCGCGCCCTTGGTCGCCTTGGCGAACTTCTGCGAGAACTCGCCGTAGGTGAGGTGCAGGGCGCGCTCACGCACCAGCCAGGCACAGGCGGCGTCCCAGAAGGCGGTCGTGCCGCCGTTGCCGAGAGCGATCTCGTAGCCGTCGGGCAGGGCGAAAAGCTCGCCGAGCCCGAGCGCACCCGCCCGACGAGGTCGCGCACCGGCGCCTGGCGGTGCGAGGTGCCCATCAGCGCCGACTGCCCGGCGAGCTTCTCGAGCGCCTCCGGGCGCACCTTCGACGGCCCACAGCCAAAGCGGCCGTCGGCCGGCTTGAGCTCGGTGGGGATCTGGGCTGTGTCTCGGTCGTCACGGCGGAGGCGACAGGTTAGTGACCGCGACGGGTGGACCCCCACCAGCCGTCGGCCTAGGTTATTGACCGGTGCGCCGGTTGCGACCTCTGGCGAGGCGCGCCGAACGGCATAGGCTGCCGGCCATGAGCGAGACCAACGAGCAGGCCATCAGCAAGGGCGACGGTTACGCCGTCGCCAACCTCAGCGACCTCGGCGAGGGCCCGGGATTCCGCAAGATCCGCAAGGCCGCTGGGCGTCACCGCCTTCGGCGTCAACGCGATCGTGCTGCCCCCCTCCTACGCCACCGGCAGCCACTACCACGACGAGCAGGAGGAGCTCTACTTCCTCCACAGCGGCCACGTCGCGATCGAGTTCGGCGACGGCAGCAGCCACGAGCTGGAGCCCGGCGGCCTAGCCTGGGTCGACGCCTCGACCGAGCGCAGGCTCCACAACCTGAGCGACTCCGAGGACGCCGTCTACGTGATCGTCGGCGGCAAGGACGGCTACGTCGGGCGCGACGGCAAACTCGCCGAGGGCGAGACGCACCGCTAAGCGCAGCGCAGGGACGGGTCCCCCTCCCGGAGACCGTTGCGCAGCAGATCGCCCGGCTTCATAGTCGCCGAGCCTCCGTGAGAGGGGACCGAATCCCTCCACGTGCTCTAAGCTGCATCGCGAAGCCGAAGGAGGCCGGCAGCCCCTCTCCATGAAGCTTGGGGACCACGCATCGAAGCGCCGTGGACGATCTAGCTGCGCGACGGCTTCAGGGAGAGGGGCTGCCGGCCTCTCTCCGCTTCGGTTGATCGAGCTCTAGAACTCCTGGTCGATCCAGGGCATCGTGTCGCGAAGGTCCTTGCCGACCTTCTCGACTTCGTGGCTCGCGCCCTCCTCGCGCATCCGCGAGAGGTTCTCGCCGCCGGCCCGGTTCTCGGCGATCCACTCGCGGGCGAACTCGCCCGACTGGATCTCGCCGAGGATCTCCTTCATCGCGGCACGTGACTCCTCGCCGATGACGCGCTTGCCGCGGGTCATGTCGCCGTACTCGGCGGTGTTGGAGATCGAGTAGCGCATGCCCTGGATCCCCTTCTCGTACATCAGGTCGGCGATCAGCTTGAGCTCGTGCAGGCACTCGAAGTAGGCGAGGCGCGGGTCGTAGCCGGCCTCGACCAGGGTCTCGAAGCCGGCGCGGACCAGCTCTGAGGCGCCGCCGCAGAGCACGGCCTGCTCGCCGAAGAGGTCGGTCTCGCACTCGTCCTTGAAGGTCGTCTCGATCACCGCGGCGCGACCGCCGCCGATACCGGAGGCGTAGGCGAGGACGAGGTCGTGGGCGTTGCCGGTGGCGTCCTGCTGGACCGCCATCAGGCAGGGCACGCCGCGGCCTTCCTCGTACTGGCGGCGGACCAGGTGGCCCGGGCCCTTGGGCGCGACCATGCCGACGTCGACGCCGGCGGGGGGCTGGATCTGCTCGAAGTGGATGGCGAAGCCGTGGGCGAAGAGCAGCAGGTTGCCGGGCGCGATGCCGTCGGCGATATCCGACTCCCAGATCTCGGCCTGCTTCTCGTCGGGCAGCAGGATCATCACCGCGTCGCCGCGGCTGGCGGCTTCGGCGATGTCGAGCACCTCGAGGCCGGCCTCTTCGGCTTTCGCGCGGCTGGAGGAGTCGGAGCGCAGGCCGACGACGACGTCGACCCCCGAGTCCTTCAGGTTGAGGGCGTGCGCGTGCCCCTGGGAGCCGTAGCCGAGGATGGCAACGGTCTTCCCTCGAGCAGCGAGAGGTCGGCGTCTGAGTCGTAAAAGATGTCCTTGGGCATGGGCGGCAGGCTAGCGGAGGGCGCGCCTCATCAGCTTGCCCGAGGGCGTGCGCGGCAGCGCCGCCGCCAGCTCGACCCGCTTCGGCACCTTGAAGCCGGCCAGCGACTCGGCGCAGTGGCGGCGCAGCTCGTCGGGGCTCACCTCGGAGCCGTCGTGCGAGCACGACGATCGCGGTCACCGCCTGCTGCCACTCCGGGTCCTCGCGGCCGACCACGGCGGCGTCGGCGACCTCGGGGTGGCGCAGCAGCACTTTCTCGACTTCCGCCGGCACCACGTTCTCGCCGCCGGTGACGATCATGTCGTCCATCCGGTCCTCGACGTAGAGGAAGCCTTCCTCGTCGATGCGACCGAGGTCGCCGGTGTGCAGCCAGCCGTCGGCGTCGGCGCGGCCGGGGGCGACGGTCGGGCCCTGGACGAGGATCTCGCCGTCCTGGATGCGCAGGTGGGTGGTCAGCAGCGGCCGCCCGGCGGAGCCGAGCTTGCGGCGGGCCTCGGCGGGTGCCAGCGTCGTCACCTGCGAGCAGGTCTCGGTCAGGCCGTAGGTCTGCACGACCGTGGCGCCGCGTCCGAGCGCCTCCTCGAGCGGGTCCTCGGGCACCGGCCCGCCGCCGATCAGAACAGCGCGCGGGCCGGAGAGGTCGGCGCCGGCCTCGAGCAGCCGGGTCAGCATCGTCGTCACCAGCGAGACCACGGTGATCTCATCGCGCTCCAGCGCCTCGGCGACCCGGTCGACGTCGAAGCCGTCGTGGACCACCGCCGTGGTGCCGTAGATCACCGAGCGCATCACGATCCCGAGGCCGGAGATGTGGCTGAGCGGCAGGCAGCAGAGCCAGCGGTCCTCGGGCTCGACGCCGATGTTGAAGGCCGAGGCGACGGCGCTCCAGAGGAAGTTGCCGTAGGTGAGGCCGACCGGATCGGGCGTGCCGGTGCTGCCGCTGGTCATCACCCGTGGCAGGCGACGTCGTCCATGTCGTGCTCGCCGAGCAGCGGCAGGTCGGCCTCGGTCTGGGTCAGCTCGCCGGCGTCGTCGAGGTCGACCGCCGGTTCCTCGGCGGCGATCACCGCCGCCCGCTCCTCGGCGGAGAGCCGCGGGCCGAGCGGCAGCAGCACCGCCCCGACCTTCATCAGGGCGTGGACCATCACCACCTGCTCGCGGCGCGGGTGCATCGTCATCGCCACGGTCGAGCCGCGGCGCACGCCGTGGGCGGTCGAGGCGGCGCGCCACCCAGGTCGCCTCCGCCTCGAGCTCGGCGTAGGTGACCTCGGTGCCGTCGGCGACCAGGGCGGTGCGCTCGGGGCAGCTCTGCGATCTCTGGGCCAGCCAGTCGTCGAGTTTCATCGGCGGGATATCGTGCCCATCATGCCCAAACGTCACAAGGAAGCCCCGCCCGAGGAGACCCTCTACGCGCCGATCGAGTGGCAGAGCGCCGGCGAGTACGACGACATCCGCTACGAGAAGGCCGACGGGATCGCCAAGATCACGCATCGACCGGCCGGAGGTCGCTCAACGCCTTCCGGCCCCAGACGCTGATCGAGGTCTCGGCCGCGCTCGAGCTGGCCCGCGAGGACACCGAGGTCGGCGTCGTGGTCCTCACCGGCGAGGGCGAGAAGGCGTTCTGCTCGGGCGGCGACCAGCAGGTCCGCGGCGACACCGGCTACGTCGCCGAGGGCGCCTCCGCTCGGCCGCTTCCACGTCACCGACCTGCAGGTGCAGATGCGGCGGCTGCCGAAGCCGGTGGTGGCGATGGTGGCCGGCTACGCGATCGGCGGCGGCCACATCCTTCACCTCTGCTGCGACCTCACGATCGCCGCCGACAACGCCGTCTTCGGGCAGACCGGGCCGCGGGTCGGCTCCTGGGACGGTGGCTTCGGCGCCTCCCTGCTGCGCGACCTCGTCGGCACCAAGAAGGCCAAGGAGTTCTGGCTGCTCTGTCGCCAGTACGACGCCGAGGAGGCGCTCGAGATGGGCCTGGTCAACACGGTCGTCCCGCTCGACCGCCTCGAGGCGGAGACCGTCGCCTGGTGCCGCGAGATGCTGGCGCTCTCGCCCTTCGCCCTGCGCCTGGTCAAGGCCAGCTTCAACGCCCACGAGGACGGCTACGCCGGGATCCAGCAGCTGGCCCACGACACCAACCTGCTCTTCTACGGCAACGAGGAGGCGCGCGAGGGCCGCGAGGCCTTCAAGGAGAAGCGCCAGCCCGACTTCTCGAAGTTCCCTCGACGAGCATGAGCGTCGTCACGACAGGGAGCCAACGATGAGGATCTGGGTGATGGCGGCGAGGCCGCGGACGCTGCCGGCCGCGATAGCTCCGGTGCTGGTTGGGACGGCCGCAGCGGTCGAATGGGCCGGGAAGCTTCCGCGGGTCGGCGCCTTTCTGGCCGCCCTGGTCGGCTCGATCTTCATCCAGATCGGCACCAACCTCGCCAACGACTACTCCGATGCCAGGCGCGGTGCCGACACTGCCGACCGGCTGGGGCCGGTGCGGGTGACCTCGGCCGGGCTGGTGACGCCGCGGCGGGTGCTCAACGCGACCTGGATCGCCTTCGGCGTGGCGATCGCCTGCGGGATCTACCTGGCGGCCGTGGCCGGGATCGTGATCCTGCTGATCGGTGCCGTCTCGATCGCCGCCGGCGTCCTCTACACCGGCGGTCCGCGCCCCTACGGCTACGCCGGCCTCGGCGAGGTCTTCGTCTTCCTCTTCTTCGGCCTGGTCGCCGTCAACGGCTCCTACTACGTGCAGCTGGAGCAGCTCGACGCGCTGCCGCTGGGGCTCTCGATCGCGGTCGGCTTCATCGCCACCGCGATCCTCGTCGTCAACAACGTGCGCGACCTGGAGACCGACCGGCGGGCCGGCAAGATGACCCTGGCGGTGCGGATGGGACGGCACAACGCCGTCGTCCTCTACCGCGGGCTCGTGCTCGGCGCCTTCGTCGTCCTGCCGCTCGCCCTGCTCGCCGGCGGCGGCAGCTGGCTGCCGCTGATCGGCCTGCTGGCGCTGCCGATGGCGGTCGGACCGATGCGGGCGATGACCAACCGCACCGACGGCCCGGCGCTGAACGGCGCCCTGGCCGGCACCGGCGCGCTGCTCGGCCGTCTTCAGCCTGCTGGTCTCGGCCGGCCTGCTGCTGGCCGAGCTGATGCGCCTCGCCTCGGTTGAGGTCATCCCCTACGCGCTGCCGTTTCGGGAGCCGTACGTGACCGCGCGCGGTCGACTCGAGCAGCGCGAGATGGTGCTGCTGCGACTGCGCTCGGACGACGGGCTGGTCGGACTCGGTGAAGCAGTGCCGCTTTCGCTGCGCGGCGGCGCGGGGCTCGCGCGATGTGGTCGCGGAGCTGGAGCGGCTGGGCGAGCGCGACTCGCTCGACGAGGCGGCGCTGCGTGGCGATGTGCTGGGCCTCTCCGCTCCCGCGCGCTGTGCGGCGCTCACGGCGCTGCTCGACCTGCGGGGACGCAGGGCGGCGGCAGAGGGCTCGACCGGACCGGCCGAAGGCGACGGACGGTCGAGTGCAACGCGACGCTGGTCGCCGGCGAGCCGGCGGCGGTCGCCGCAGAGGCGGCGCGCTGGGCCGAGGATGGCTTCACCACCTTCAAGCTGAAGCTCGGCAGCGGCGATGACTTCGCCCAGGTCTTCGCCGTGCGCGAGGCGGTCGGGCCGCGAGCGCGGATCCGCGTCGACGCCAATGCCGCCTGGGACGTGGAGACCGCGAAGCGGACGCTCCGGGCGCTGGAGCCGCTCGAGGTCGAGCTTGCCGAGCAGCCGGTGGCAACGCTGGAGGAAGCCGCGGAGGTGGCGGCTTCGACCTCGATCCCGATCGCCGGCGACGAGAGCATCGAGAGCCGCGGCCGACGCCGAGCGTGCGCGTGGAGATGGGCGCCTGCGCGCTCACCGGGATCAAGCTCTCCAAGGTCGGCGGCCCGGAGGCGGCGATCGAGATCGCCGAGGTGCTGCCCGCCTACGTCTCCAGCGCGCTCGACGGCCCGGTCGGGATCGCCGCCGCCGCTCAGGTCGCGCAGACCCTGCGCGACGGGACCGATGCTGCGGAGCTCTGGCCTGGCCCACGGCCTCGCCACGCAGCGCCTCTTCTCCTCGACGATCGCCTCGGTCGAGTGCGAGCTCCGCGACGGCATGCTCTACCCACCCCCCGGGCCGGGCCTCGGAGTCGAGATCGACGAGACGGCGCTTGCCGCCCACCGACTCTAAGGGGTGTGGCGACTTTCCTCCGTCATATAGGGGGGTAAGTCGCCAATAGTCTCCCCGACGATGGACCCGACCAACGCCAACACCGCGCTCGCCTCGGCCTTCGTCGAGGAGCTGGCGCGGGGCGGCCTGCGGCACGCCGTGGTCTCCCCCGGCTCGCGCTCGACCCCGCTCGCCGTCGCGCTCTGGCGCCAGCCCGAGATCGAGGTGAGCGTGATCGTCGACGAGCGCTCGGCGGCCTTCTTCGCGCTCGGCGCCGCGCAGGCAACCCAGACGCCGGTCGCCCTGCTCTGCACCTCGGGGACCGCCGCCGCCAACTACCACCCGGCGATCTGCGAGGCGGACGAGTCGGCGCTGCCGCTGGTCGCCCTGACCGCCGACCGGCCGCCCGAGCTGCGCGGGATCGGCGCCGGGCAGACGATCGACCAGATCAAGCTCTACGGCTCCTCGGTGCGCTGGTTCTGCGAAGTCGGCACGCACGAGGCCGACGACGATGGGCTGCTGCACTACCGCTCGGTCGCCTGCCGGGCGCTGGCCGCGGCGCGTGGCGAGCCGCGTCCCGGCCCGGTCCACCTCAACCTGCCCTGGCGCGAGCCGCTGGCCCCGGTCCCGGTCGAGGGCGCGGTCACGGCGACCGACCCGCTGGCACTGGAGGGACGCGAGGGCCGGCCGCTGACCGCGGTGACCTCGATCGACCTCGAGCCGTCGGCCTTCCTGCTCGACGAGGTCGCCGGCCACATCGGCGACGCGATCTCCGGCGTGATCGTCGCCGGCCGGCAGCTCGATCCCGAGCTGCGCGAGCCGCTGGCCCACCTGGCCCGCGCCTCGGGCTTCCCGATCCTCGCCGAGCCGACCTCGCAGCTACGCTGCGGCCCGCACGACCGCTCTCACGTCGTCGCCACCTACGACCTGCTGCTCCGTGACGAGCACTTCGCCCGCTCGGTCGTGCCCGACCTGGTGCTGCGCTTCGGCGAGATGCCGACCAGCAAGCCGCTGCGTACCTGGCTGGCAGAGAGCGGCGCCGATCAGATCGTCGTCGACCCGTACGGCGGCTGGAACGAGCCGACCAACCGCGCCGCCGCATTGCTGCGCGCCGACCCGACCGAGCTGGCCGCGGGCTGGGCGACCCGCCTGGAGAAGGAAGAGCGCCCGGCGCCGCAGCGCTGGCTCGAGGCCGAGGCGCGCTGCGCGCGAGGCGATCGAGCTCGCGCTCTGCCAGCGACGAGATCTCCGAGCCCGCCCTCCACCTCGCCCTCGGCGATGCCCACCGCGACGGCGACCTCGTCTACACCGCCTCGAGCATGCCGATCCGCGACCAGGAGGCGTTCCTCGCCCCCAGCGAGGCCGACGTGACCTTCCTCTGCAACCGCGGCGCCAACGGCATCGACGGCCTGATCTCCTCCGGGCATCGGCGCCGCCCACGCCAGCGGCCGCCCGACCACGATCGTCACCGGCGACCTCGGCCTCCTCCACGACATCGGCGGCCTCGCCGCCCTGCGCGACGTCTCCACCCCGGTCCGCATCGTCGTCATCGACAACGACGGCGGCGGCATCTTCGGCTTCCTGCCACAGGCCGAAGTCGCTCGACGCAGACGGAGTTCGAGGCCCTGCTCGGGACCCCGCGCGGTATCGACGTCGGCAAAGCCGCGCCTCTTCGGCCTGCCGCATCGCCGCCTCGCCAGTCTCGCCGACCTTCCCGCCGCACTGGCGGCCGGAGCCGGCCTGATCGAGATCGTCACCGACCGGCGCGTCGACACGGACCTGCATGCGCGGCTCACCGCAACGGCGGTACGAGCGCTGACGCCGGTGAGGATCGAGGGCACAGGGCGACTCCACCAGATGGATGCGCTGCGAGCATCGACGATGCTGCTGCTCGTCCCCGTCCACGCCTCCAGCCTGCTCTCGGTCAACGGGCACGAGGGCGCCTGGGCCGTGGCGATCTACTGGTTCGTTCACGTCTTTCGACTGCCGCTCTTCTTCGCCATGTCGGGCTTCTTCCTGGCGCTGCTGCTCTCGAAGCGGGGATTGAGCGAGACGGCGCGGAACCGCACGCTGCGCATCGCCTTGCCGCTGGTCGCCGGCCTCTTGATCCTGGTCCCGCTGATGATCTGGGCCGGCCAGCAGACCGGAATCGTTGTTGCGGGCGACGGCGGTCACCTCACACGACAGCCCGCCCCTTTGTCCTTCAGCCATCCTTCCTCTGGTTCCTCTGGTATCTGCTGATCCTCGACGGCGCGGCGATGGCGCATCTACTTGCTCGCCCCCGGCGCTGCTGCGGCGCGCGGGAGCGGCGATCGGGGCCGGCCTGGCAAGACCCTGGCCCGGCATCGCGTTGCTGGCAATCCCGACGGCCTTGGCTCTCTGGCCGCAGGCCTCCTGGACCGCCGCGACGGAAACGACCACATTCGTGCCCAGCCCATCGATACTGGCCTACTACGCCCTCTTCTTCGGCCTCGGCGCGACCCTCTGCGCGCACCGCCGGCTCGTCGACCGACGCCGCCCGCAACGCTTGGCGATGGGCTGGCGTGCGCCGCCGCTGGCGACGGTGCCGGCCGCCCTGCTCTTCACCCTGCACAACTCGCCTGCGATACGGATCTCAGCCGGTGCGTGCACGGCGCGGCACTGCTGATCTACGCGATCGCGACCTGGGCCAGCCTGCTCGCCCTGGTCGGTCTGGCGACCCGCTACCTCCACAGGTCGAGCCCGAGACTGCGCTACCTCGCCGACGCCTCCTACTGGATCTATCTCTCGCACATGCCGCTGATGGTGCCGGTCATTGCCCTCCTCGCCGCAACCTCGCTCGGCGTGCCGCTGCAGTTCACGATCGTGACGGCCGCGTCGCTGGCTCTTTCCCTCATCACCTACGCCCTCTGCGTCCGCTACACGGTGATCGGGCGCGCCCTCAACGGGCCACGCAGTCGACCGGTGCGGCGCAAAGAGGGCCAGAAGCCGGTCCTGGTCGGCTCGGCCTGAGCGGGCTCACTCCGCCAGCAGCGGCAGCAGCGCCCCCAGCTTGATCTCAGTCTCGGCCAGCTCGGCGGCGGGGTCGGAGCCGGCGACGACGCCGACGCCGGCGTAGAGGTGGGCCTCGCGGTCGCGCAGCAGGGCGCTGCGCAGGGCGACGCAGAACTCGCCGTCTTCGGTCGCGTCCATCCAGCCGACCGGGCCGGCGTACCAGCCGCGGTCCATCTGCTCGAGCTCGGCGATCGCGGCCGCCGCCGCGGGCCAGGGCTCGCCGCCGACGGCGGGGGTCGGATGCAGCATGCCCGCCAGCTCGACCGCCGAGCGCGGCTCGGCCAGCTGGGCGACGATCGGCGTCGCCAGGTGCTGGATGTTGGCCACCTTGACGATCTCCGGCTCGGGCTCCGGCCTCGACCCAGACGGCGTGCTGGCGCAGCGAGCGGGCGATGCGCTCGGCGACGATCGCGTGCTCGCGGCGGTCCTTGTCGCTGCGCAGCAGCTGCTCGCCGAGGTGGTCGTCGACGGCGGGGTCGGAGCTGCGCCGGGTCGAGCCGGCCAGGGCGACGGTCGAGACGCTGGCGCCCGAGCGGCGCAGCAGCAGCTCCGGGCTGGCGCCGATGAAGGCCGCCTCCGGCGTGCCGCAGCAGAAGCAGAAGCAGGAGGAGAACTGCTCGCGCATCGCGCCGAAGACGGCGGCCGGATCGTGGGCGGCGCCGGCCGTGACCAGCACCTCGCGGGCGAGCACGATCTTCGACATCTCCCCCGCCCCGATCCGCTCGGTCGCGGCCGGCGATCATCCGCTCGAACTCACCGGGCGGGCGGGCGCTGCTGATCTCGACCCGCGAGGTCGGGTGCGGGTCGAGCAGCGGCAACGGGTCCGCGCGCAGACCGCTCAGGCGGGCCGACAGAGCCGCCGACTTCTCGCCGGGATCGTCGCCGGGACGGACGACCGCGTTGACGGTGAGGAAGGTCTCACCGCCGCTGCGACAGAGCGAGAGCTCGGGCAAGACCAGCGAGGCGGGCGCCAGCGACGACCAAGGCGAGGAGCCGCCGCCCTCGGGGTCGAAGGCAAAGCCGCCCGACCCAGACGCCACCGGCGCCAGCGGGCAGGCCACGCGGCTCGTCGACGATCGTCTCGCCGCCCAGGCACTCGCCGGCAACGTCGCGGAAGCGATCGTCGCCCGCGCGAGGTCGCCTCCTGGGCGACGCCGAGCGTGGCGAGGGCGAACTCGCGATCGGGCTGCTCCCAGCAGAACCAGCGATCCGAGGCGAGACGCGAGGCGAAGACCACAGCGCAGGGATCGATCGCCTCGACCGGCGGGTGACGCTGACCCGGGTGCGACGGCCGCGCGCAGCGGCCCGCTCCGAGGGCTTCGCTCAGGCCGCTGAGAAGGGACTCAGTCGCCGCCGCGAGCAATGGCGATCTCGCCCGTCCGGACCATCTCGATCAGGCCGTGGGGGCGGATCATCCGCTCGAAGGCCTCGATCTTGTCGGCGGAGCCGGTGACCTCGATCGTCATCGTGCGGCGGGCGACGTCGACGATCTTGGCGCGGAAGATCTCGGCGAACTGGATGATCTCGGCGCGGTTCTCGACCGCGGCGGAGACTTTGAACATCGCCATCTCGCGGGCGACCGTCTCCTCCGGCTCCATGTCGCGGATCTTCAGCACGTTGACCAGCTTGTGCAGCTGCTTGGTCACCTGGTCGATCGGGTGCACGGCGCCGTCGAGGGTGAGCGTGATGCGCGAGATGCTCGGATCGTCGGTCGGGCCGACGGCGAGCGTGTCGATGTTGAAGCCGCGCCGCGAGAAGAGGCCGGCGACGCGCGCCAGCACGCCCGGCTTGTTCTCGACCAGGATCGAGAGGATGTGTTTGCGGCCGCTGAGCTGGCCCGGGACGCGCAGCTCCTCGAGCTTGACCAGCTGCGGGGTGCCGGCCTCCATCAGCCCACCATGTCCCTGGCGGCGGCGCCGGCGGGAATCATCGGGAAGCAGTTCTCCTCGGGCGAGACGCGCACGTCGAGCAGCACCGGGCCGTCGGTTTCCAGCGCCTTCGCCATCGTCTCCTCGAGCTCGCCGGAGTCCTCGCAGCGCAGGCCGGTCGCGCCGAAGGCCTCGGCCAGCTTGACCCAGTCGGGGCTCGGGCCCATCTCGACCGAGCTGTAGCGGCGGTCCCAGAAGAGCTCCTGCCACTGGCGGACCATGCCCATGTAGCCGTTGTTCATCAGGAAGACCTTGACCGGGATCTCCTCGGCGACGCAGGTGGCGAGCTCCTGGCAGTTCATGATCAGGCTGCCGTCGCCGGCGAGGCAGACGACCGTGTCGTCGGGGCAGGCGATCTTGGCGCCGACCGCGGCCGGCAGGCCGAAGCCCATCGTGCCCAGGCCGCCGGAGTTGATCCAGCGGCGCGGCTTGTCGAAGCCGTAGTACTGCGCCGCCCACATCTGGTGCTGGCCGACGTCGGAGGTGATGATCGCGTCGCCACCGGTCGCCCGGTGCATCGCCTCGATCATGAACTGGGGCTTGATCTCGCCGTCCTTGCCCTCGTCGTAGCGCAGCGGGTACTCGTCCTGCCAGGCCTTGATCTGCTTCCACCAGGCGTCGAGGCGCGAGGGGTCGGTCTGCAGCGCCTTGTACTCGCGGGTCAGCTCGGGCAGGACCAGCTTGGCGTCGCCGACGATCGGGATGTGGGCGGGGACGTTCTTGGAGATCTCCGCCGGGTCGACGTCGATGTGGATGAACTTGGCGTGCGGGGCGAACTCGGAGAGCTTGCCGGTGATGCGGTCGTCGAAGCGGGAGCCGATCGCGACGATCAGGTCGGCCTCGTCCATCGCGTAGTTGGCGGCGCGGGTGCCGTGCATGCCGAGCATCCCCAGCCACTGCTCGCCCGAGGCCGGGTAGGCGCCGAGGCCCATCAGGGTCGAGGTGATCGGGAAGCGGTCGGCGGCGGCCAGCTCGCGCAGCTCCTCGGAGGCGTTGGCGTTGACCACGCCGCCGCCGGTGTAGAGGATCGGCCTGCGGGCGTTGGCGATCGCCTTGGCGGCGATGCGGATCTGCTTGATGTTGCCGCCGTGCGGCGGCTTGTAGCCGGCCAGCTCGACCGGCTCGGTGCGCGGCGCGTAGTCGATGTCGGCGCGCGAGAGGTCCTGCGGGATGTCGAGCAGCACCGGGCCCGGGCGGCCGGTCGAGGCGACGTGGAAGGCCTCGTGCACGTACTCGGGGATCTGGCGCGGGTCGGTGACCGCGAAGGAGTGCTTGACGAAGGGCAGCGTGGCGCCGAGGATGTCGGCCTCCTGGAAGCCGTCGGTGCCGATCAGCTCGGTCCGCACCTGGCCGGTGATGAAGACGGTCGGCACCGAGTCCAGCATCGCGTCGGCGATCGCGGTGACCAGGTTGGTCGCCCCGGGGCCCGGAGGTGGCGAAGGCGACGCCGACTTTGCCCGACGCCTTGGCGTACCCCTCGGCGGCGTGACCGCCCCCCTGCTCGTGGCGCACCTGGATGTGGCGGAACTCGGCGTCGACCAGCGCGTCGTAGGTGGGCAGGTTCGCCCCGCCGGGGATCCCGAAGACGTGCTCGACGCCCTCGGCCTTCAAGGCTCTGCATCAGTGCGTCGGCGGCTCTCATCGGAATCGCGATGGTACCAGCGGTCTCACTGGCTGCCATGCAGGCGATTTAGAGCTGAACGGGCTCGCCGGGATTCCAGCGTGTCCTGGGGATCGATCGAGGACTCGATCACGCGCCCCTTGTAGCGCTCGATCGCGTGGATCATCGACTCGACCAGCTCCTCGCCGAGCAGGGTCGGCTCGAGGCCGAGGTCGAGCAGCTTGGTGTGGATCGCGTTGTAGTAGTGCTCTTCCTTCTCGACCCGCGGGTTCTCGCAGTGCTGGATCTCGACCGAGTAGCCGAGGTGCTCGCCCGCGTGCTTGACCAGCCCGGCCAGCTCGATCACCGAGAACTGCTCGGTGAACTGGTTGAAGACGCGGAACTCGCCGGCCTCGGCGGGATTCAGCGCCGCCAGTTCGACGCAGGCGAGCGTGTCGCGGATGTTGAGGAAGCCGCGCGTCTGCGTGCCGGCGCCGTAGACGGTGAGCGGATGGCCGATCACCGCCTGCAGGCAGAAGCGGTTGAGCACGGTGCCGAAGATCTCGTCGTAGTCGAAGCGGGTGATCAGGCGCTCGTCGCGGCCGCTCTCCTCGGTCTCGATCCCGTAGACGACGCCCTGGTTGAGGTCGGTGGCGCGCAGGCCCCAGGTGCGGCAGGCGAAGTGGATGTTGGTCGAGTCGTGGACCTTCGAGCAGTGGTACAGCGAGGCCGGCAGCTTCGGGAAGGGCAGAGTGTCCTTGCGTCCCTTGTGCTCGATCTCGATGTAGCCCTCCTCGATGTCGATGTCGGGCTGGCCGTACTCGCCCATCGTGCCGAGCTTGACCAGGTGGCAGTCGGGCACGTGGTCGCGGATCGCGAAGAGCAGGTTGAGGTTGCCGATCACGTTCGCGTACTGGGTCTCGACCGCCTTCTCGCGCGAGGCCATCGAGTAGGGCGCCGAGGCCTGCTGGCCGTAGTGGACGACCACCTCGGGGCGGGTCTCGGCGACGACGCCGTCGAGGAAGTCGCCGTCCTGGACCGAGCCGACGAAGCTGCGGATCTCATCGCCCGAGAGCTCCTTCCAGGCGGCGATGCGCTGGTCGAGGTCGGCGATCGGCGTCAGCGAGCCGGTGCCGGCCTCTTCGTGCCAGCGGCGGCGAGAAAAGTCGTCGACGACTGAGACCTCGTGACCGCGGGCCGAGAACCTCATAGCCGTCGGCCAGCCCAGGTAGCCGTCGCCCCCAAGAATGAGAACGCGCATAGGTCGCGGCAGCGTAGCGGACAGGGCTGACGCAGCGTGGCCGGAGACGCCCGCAAAGCGCCATAGCATCACGGCGATGAGCGGCTTGGCGGAGCGGAATGGCGGGCGGGCGGGTCTTGCCGTGCTGGCCGCGATCCTGCTCTTGGGCTGGGCCTGCGGGTCGAATGAGGCGTGGGATGGGCGTGCACCGGTCTTCGACGCGGCCGCCTACGCGACGATCGCGGCCAATCTCGACCGGGGCGAGGGATTCACCCTCGGGACCGAGGCGACGCAGCCGGCGAGCAACTACTCCCCTGGCCTGCCGCTGCTTGCGGCCGGGGTCTACAAGGTCACCGGGCGGCGTCCACGAACGCAGCGGCCCGCCTCGTCCTCGCCCTGCTCGGGACGCTCGCGGTCGCTCTTCACCTATCTGATCGGACGACGGCTCTCCGGACCGGTGGCCGGCCTCGTCGGCGCTGCCGCGATTGCGATCTATCCCGCCCTGCTCGAGTACCAGGGGATGCTGATGGGCGAGCCGCTTGGCGGCGGCGCTGCTCTCCGCCGCCGTCCTGGCAGTGCTTTGGGCGACGGACTCGACGACGCGGTCCAGATGGCTCTTGCCAGGGGCGCTGTTCGGAGCGCTGGCGCTGGTGCGGCCGGAGTACCTCGGCGTCGCCGTACTGGTGAGCTTGGTCGTGCTGCTGAGAAATGGCAGACGCGAGTGGTCGCGAACATGGGCCCAGGCGCTCCTGCTGCTCGTGGGAGTCGCGCGTGATCGTGGTGCCCTGGACCGTGCGCAACGCGATTGCGCTCGATCGCTTCGTGCCGATCTCGACCGGCGGTGGCCAGGTGCTGTTCGCCGGTACCTACCTGCCTTCGGATGGCGATCCCGAAGAGGTCGGCGCCGAGGTGGTCGAGCGGCATCCCGAGCTGTTCGGGCCTCACGCCGTACAGCGTCTCCGTCTCGAGCAGATCCTGGCGCGGCTGGCCGCAGCAGCGCTATCCGGGGACGGAAACCGACAAGGCGCTCTCGAAGATGGGCAAGGAACAGCTCTGGGACGACCTCAGCGAAGAGCCGCTCGAGTACGCCGGCTTCGTCGCGACCAAGGTCGGGCGGATCTGGTCGCACGGGCCCCGTGATGTGATGCGACAGCCGGGCTGGGAGCTGCTGCACTGGGCACTGGTCGGCTTCGGCCTGATCGGCCTCGCCGTCCTGGCTGCTCCAGCGCCGCTGGGAGGCACTGCTGCTGGCGACGATCTTCCTCGCGATCACCGCGATCAGCGCTCTGCTCGTGGCCTCACCGCGCCGGGTGCTGGTGATGATGCCGCTGGTCGCGGCGCTGGCCGGCGTCGGGGTCGCGGCCTGTCGGGATAGCCTCGCGCGACGATGGCAAGTTGACCGCCTGGCTGCGCGGGTTGCCGGAGCGCCACGGGCGCAAGACGCTGGTCCTGCTCGCAGCGATCCTCCTGCTCGGCTTCGGCCTGCGCGCCTACCGCGTGGTCGAGCCGCTGCCCGTGCCCGGCGACGACGCCCACGCCTACTACGCCCTCTCCAAGGCGCTCTATACCGAAGGCAGCTTCGGCGGGCCGAGCTTCGAAGACCCGAGCGACTGGTCGCCCGGAGCGCCGCTGCTCTACGCCGCCGGCTTCTACGCGACCGCCGGCGCTCGCGAAGGCACGGCGCGCATCGTCGAGCTCCTGCTCGGGCTGGCGACGATCGTCGTCGTCTACCTGCTGGGTCGCCGCATCGCCTGTCGCCCGGCCGGGCTGCTGGCCGCCTTCGCGGTAGCCGTCTACCCCCCGTTCATCCACTCGGTCGGCGCCCTCTACAGCGAGCCGCCGGCGATGTTCACGCTGCCGGCCGCGGTCCTCGCCTTCCTCTGGGCGGGCGACGGGCTGAACGGCAGCGGCGACGGGGCTCGGCAGCGAGGTGGCTCGCGCCCGGCCTGCTCTTCGGCCTCACCGCGATGTTCCGCCCTGAGTACCTGCTGGTCGGCGTCGCCTTCGCGCTGCTCGCCCTGATCCGGGTCGGCCGCGCCCGCGGCTGGCGGCCGGGCCTTGCCGCGCGCGGCGCTGCTCCTCGCCGCCCTGCTGCTGCCGATCGTCCCCTGGGCCGTACGCAACCAGGTCGTCCTCGACCGCACCGTGCCGATCTCGACCGGCGGCGGCAAGGCGCTCTACGTCGGCACCTTCCTGCCCGCCGACGGCGAATACCAGCGGGTCAAGGCGATCCTCGCGCAGCGCTACCTGCACCGCGACCTCGACCCGCACTCGCGGGCGCTGGAAGAAGTCGACCCGACGCCGCTCTTCGATCGGGTCGCGGATCGCTACCCAGACCTGCCGCGCGACTCGGCGCTGGGCAAGATCGGCAAGCAGAACTTCTCCCACTACTTCGGCGAAGACCCGGTCGGATACCTGGCGATGACCGTGCGCAAGACCTGGCGGATGTGGAGCGCCGGGATCGGCGAAGCGATGGAAAGCACCGCCGGGCGGATCGTTCAGACGCTGATCGTCGTCCTCGCCCTGGCCGGACTGGCGGTGCTCGCCTGGCGGCGCTGGTGGTGGGAGCTGGTCGCGATGGCGACGCCGCTCGCTCCTCGTCACCGCCGTCGGCGCGATCTCGCTGGCCGCCCCGCGCCGCAACGAGGTGCTGATGACGCTGATCTTTCCGCTTGCCGCCGCGGCGCTCTCACGGGGGACGGCGGCCCTATTGTCCAAGCGGTAATGGCTCCCTATGCAGGCATCTTTCCGGCCGAACTGACGGCCCTGCGCAGCGCCGGGCTGATCGGCGGAATTCGCCCTCGTCGTCTACGCCGTGGTCCGCCGCCGCTCGCTGCGCAACGTCGACGTGCTGATCCTGCTCGCCGCCGGCCTCGGCCTGGTGCTCGTCTCCGGCACCGAAATCACCGACAAGCTGCTCTCCGCCTTCTCCTTCGAGAAGGGCAACGGCGGCCGCATCCTCGGCCTCGCCGTCTTCGCCATCTTCATCCTCTTCCTGCTGATCCTGCGGGCGCTCTCGCAGGCGGCCCGCAACGCGCGCCAGCTCTCGGCGGCGCTCGAGGGCCTCGCCTGGGAGGAGTTCCGCCAGGCGAGCTGCCGGAGCGCTTCCGCGGCAAGATCGCGATCCTCGTCCCCGCCTACAACGAGGCCGAGAACATCGGCTACGTGCTCGACCTGATGCCGAGCGAGGTCTGCGGCAGTGCCGACCGCGGTGCTCGTCGTCGACGACGGCTCGCGCGACGGCACCGGCGACGTCGCCGCCGAGCACGGCGCCGCGGTCGCCCGCCACGTGACCAACCGCGGCGGCGGCGCGGCACTGCGCACCGGCTACCGGCTGATGGTCGAATCGGGCGCCGAGATCGTCGTCACCCTCGACGCCGACGGCCAGCACCTGCCCTCGGAGATGGAGCGCCTGGTCAAACCGGTGCTCGACGGCGAAGTCGACGTCGCCCACGGCTCCCGCGTGCTCGGCCATGCCGACCGCAACCACTTCGCCCGCGAGCTCGGCATCGTCTTCTTCAACCGCCTCGTCTCGGCGATCACCCGCACCCACGTCACCGACTGCTCCAACGGCTACCGCGCCGTGCGCACCACGGTCCTGCCCCAGCTCGTCCTGCGCCAGGAGCAGTTCCACACCTCCGAGTTCATGATCGAGGCGATCAAGCGCGGAATCCCGGCCAAGGAGGTGCCGATCACGGTCGAGCAGCGCCTGCACGGCCACTCGAAGAAGCCCGCCGTCTTCCGCTACGGAATGGGCTTCGCCAACGCGATCGTCCGCACCTGGCTGCGCTAGGGAGCCCGCGGCGACCGCGTCAGCCGTCGCGACCTGATCTCCGCCTCGTCGCGCAATAGCGCCCTGAAGGTTGCGATCGCCCGAGCGCTGGACGGCGAAGCGGGCCAGGCAGTCGACGGTCGAGTCGCTTGCTCGTCAGCCGCCTGCCGCCGCGGTTCAGCTGCAGCATCGCGCCGGCCTGAGCGCCGCATGGCGAAACGCGAGCTGTCGAGCTTGACCCACGCCCCGCTCGCTCGCTGGCATGAAGAGCCGATGCGGGTACTGGTACGGCTACTGCTGCCAACGGGAGGCGCGGCCACGCTTGGCTCCTCGCCAGTGGCCGCCGGGGGCGGGCAGGCGGCCGGCTCCGCACCTTCGAGGCGGTAGACGACGCCCGTCAGCTGAGGCGACGTAGACCCGGCCGCAGGAGTCCTCGCCGAACGAGGTCGGGCTTGCCACGGAGAGCCCCTCGGAGCGATCGCCGCTGGCGCGGCCAGGGCCGTCGACGGCAGGACGAGCGAGCGGATCTCGCCCTGAGCAGTAGTCGGTGTAGAGGTAGCGGCCGTAGAGGTCGCCGAGGCTCCGGTCGCGAACGACGTAGCCGCCGATGATCGAGCAGCCGTGCGCGGCGCCGCCACCGGGATCGTCGTGCGGGATAGTCGAAGACCGGATCGGTGAAGCCGACCGCGGTGCGCATCCGCCGGGTGCTCCCGGGTAGGGGATGAAGCCCTCGCGGCAGTTCCAGCCGTAGTTCGCGCCGGCGCCGCCGACCGTCCCGACGCCGGCGACTGGGAGCGAGGTCGATCTCCTCGCGCGCTTCCTGACCGACGTCGGCGATCACCATGTCGCCGCTCGCCCGGTCGAAGGAGAAGCGCCACGGGTTACGCAGTCCGTAGGCCCAGATCTCGTCGCGCCCGGGCCGGCCGGCGAACGGGTTTGCCGGACGGGAATCGAGTAGGCCGGGGACCTGGCCGGGATGCGGGTCGATGCGGAGGATCTTGCCGAGCAGCGCTTCGGTGTCCTGGCCGTTGTCGACCGGGATCGCCGGCGCCGCCGCCGTCGCCGAGCGACGATGTAGAGGTGGCCGTCGGGGCCGAACTGGAGCTGCCCGCCGTTGTGGTTGGCGTCTCAGCGGCGTGGCCGACGCTGAGGATCGG
This sequence comes from uncultured Solirubrobacterales bacterium, assembly GCA_963702065.1. Taxonomy (GTDB): domain Bacteria; phylum Actinomycetota; class Thermoleophilia; order Solirubrobacterales; family 70-9; genus VRUE01. The sequence continues at coordinate 1,038,950 of OY969705.1, read as the reverse complement.
TTCGCGGATCGGCGCGCCGCCGTCTGGGTCCGGGCGGAACGAGTCGATGTGGACGTCACCTTCGGCGCCGCCGGCCGCCGGCGTGCCGGTGTAGGCGGCGTAGACGCGGCCCGAGCTGTCGAAGTCGGGCGCCGGTGCGATCGAGAGCAGTCCGCGCTCGGATTCGCAGCAGCTGACCAGGGCGCTGAAGTCGAGCGAGCTGCCTGGTCCCGGCCGGCGCCGCTCTCGATCACCTTGCCTTGCCGCTCGACGACGAGCAGCCGTTCGGGGTTGAGTCGGGTTGGAGGTGACGTAGACCGGCTGCGTCGAAGGTTGCCGACCGGCTCGAGCGTCGCGGCCGTCGGCCGTGCTGCCGCACGAGGCGACGCCGACAAGCAGGACCGCGAGCCATGTCGAGCGGCGCACGCAACCCCTTCGTAGGGCGCCTCGGCCACTACCCAGTACCGGCGACTACTCAACCCCCGGGTGGCGAACCGCGGCGGGATCGGGCAGGTAGAGATCGATCCCGCAGCGCGGGCAGACCTGGACGTAGAGCTTGAGCGCCTTGTGGCAGTTCGGGCACTGGCGTTCGGGTTCGTCCTTCTCGCGGCGGTAGAGGATCACCGCGATCAGGCCCAGCGGCGGCAGCACGGTGCCGACCACGCAGCCAGACCCAGAAGGAGCTGCCCTTGCCCTTGCCGATGATCGCCGTGGCTAGTCCGAAGGAGAAGGCGATGAAGAGGTACTCGAATCCCATGTCCCTATTGTCGCCTCCAGCGGCTTCGGGTGCCCGATCGAGCCGACCTCGGAGATGTCGCGCCGGAAGGGCAGGCTGGCGGTCCAGTCGATCACCGCGCGGGCCTTGCGGGCCGCGCCCGGGATCTGGCTCATGTGGTAGGTCCGGGCCATCCACCAGGCCGGGAAGCCGCGGAAGGTGCGGCCGCCGACCTTGCCCACCGCCTTGTAGCGGCCGAGGTTGACGAAGGCGGCGTTGCCGCGGTAGTCGAAGGGCCGGCGCTGCCGATGCCCAGCTCGGCCGCGATGTTGCGGGCGGCGACCGGGCCCTGGCGCACGGCGTGCTGCGCGGTCGGCGGACAGAGGCCGCCGCGCGGGTCGGGCGCGGCGGCGCAATCGCCGATCGCCCAGACCGAGTCGAGCCCCTTGACGCGCAGGTGGTCGTCGACCGGGCACGCGGCCGCGCTCGTCCAGCGGCAGCGAGAGCCGGCGCAGGCTCGGGTGCGGGGCGACGCCGGCGGTCCAGACGACGGTCCGGGTCGGCAGCGTCTCGCCGGTGGCGATGCGGGCGCTGTCGGCGCGCACCTCCTCCAGGGTGGTGCCGAGGCGAATGTCGATACCGCGGCCGCGCAGCTCGCGCAGGGCGTAGTCGGCGAGCTCGGCGTCGATCTCGGGCAGCACCCGATCGCTGGCCTCGACCAGGACCCAGCGCATTCCGTGCAGGCGCGCCCGCGGGTAGCTCTCGATCGCGTCGGCGGCGAAGTCCTGCAGCTCGGCCAGCGCCTCGAGGCCGGCGTAGCCGCCGCCGACGAAGACGTAGGTGAGCAGCTCGTCGCGGCGGGCCGCGTCGTCGGTCGCGTTGGCGGCCTCGAGCGTCTCGATCACGTGGTTGCGCAGCCAGATCGCGTCGGCCAGGCTCTTGAAGCCGATCGCGTGCTCAGAGAGGCCCGGCACCGGCAGCACCCGCGAGACCGAGCCGAGCGCGAGCAGCAGCTGGTCGTAGGGAAGCTGCTCGACGTCGCCCTCGCGAGTGCGCAGCTCGACCGTCTTCGCCACCGGGTCGTGGCCGGACGATCGAGCCCAGGCGCAGGTAGGTGCGACTGAGGATCTCGCGCAGCGGCGTGACCACGTGCCGCGGCTCCAGCGTACCCGCCGCCGCCTCGGGCAGAAACGGCGTGTAGAGCATGAAGTTGGCGTCGTTGACCAGCACCAACCGGGTCGACTGCCGCGGCATGATCCGCTCCAGCTCCCGCGCAGCCATCGCTCCGCCGAATCCTCCACCGGCGATGACGACGTTCCAGGCCATGAGTCCAACTTAGCACTTTGTAACAAGTTGTTACAAAGTGCCGGATCGGGTGATTATCCCCTTGACACAGGGTAAGAATCCGTCGCTTCCTGCGCCTACCTTGCCTGACCAATCGCAAAGCGGCCGGGGCGGCGCGCAAACGCCCCCCGGCCTGGCACCGAAAGGTCAGGCCTTCCGATGCAGGAAACAGATTCTCCGTACGAGGCCGAGCGCCTTCAACGCGCCGCGCTCGCTCTCGCCCTAGACCGTTATCCCAAGCGCGTCCACCGCCGAGAGTTCAAGGCAGAGCTAGGAGACACGCCAGAGGCCGAGGCAGCGGTGCGCCACCTCGTCCGTGCGCGACTGCTGCGCTGGGAGGACGAAGAACTTGCGCTGACCGTGCCAGCACTCGTCTTCGAGAGGTTGGGGCTATGACGGTCGCCCAGCAGTTCGGGGCCAACCTGGCCCGCATCCGCAAGCGAGCCGACATGTCGCAGGAGACGTTGGCCTGGGGTGCGTCCCTTCATCGCACTGAGATCAGCCACTTGGAGCGCGGGCTGCGGGTGGCGCGTGTGGACACCGTTGCGAAGCTCGCAGGAGCACTCGAAATCGATCCCGGCGACTTTTTCGAGGGCATAACTTGGGAGCCCGGAGACGTGCGAATCGGGCAGTTCGTCGCGACTAAGCGAGGACCGTAGTCAATAGGCCTCGCTACGCCGTTCCATCCCCTGCGCTCCCTAGTTTTTGATAGTTCGCCGCTATACGGCGATCCCGCCCCGCGCATTGCAGTGCGACGGAGCGGGACAACCGAGACACGGGAAGGGGGTGATGCATCAGCTATGGCTAAGAGCCCAGCACTCTCGTTACGTAGGCCCCTGATGAGTTAGAGACGAGTTAGGGGCCTACGCCAACCCAGCCGTGCGGGAGCTTTCGTGGCCCGCACGGCCTATTCCTTCCGTGCCGCTCATTGGGTAATACCCTGAGCAAGATTCAGCGAGACAGCTTCAGCCGAACAGATCAGGCCGAGACTGGCTGAGCCTCGTCTTTGATCAACTCCGCGTAGGGCAACGTCTCGCCCGCGATCATCCGAAGCAACGTGTCCCGGAACAGGAATGCGTTGTCACGGTTGTTGAAGCGGAACGCCATCTCGTCCAGGTAGGCCGGCAGGTGCTTCGCGGATAGCTGGTGGTAGGTGCCAACCACAGAGCGCTTGAACAGACTCCAGACGCCCTCAATGGTGTTGGTATGGACGATGCCGCGAACCCATTCTTCCTTGCTGTGGTCGACCTTCTCATGGGCCGTGTCGAAGTCGTTCATATCGCCCCAAGAGGAGTCGGAATCGGTGAGGATCATTTCGGCCTTGCCGTCCACGTTGACCTCCACGAAGCTGCGATACGTGACTTTGGACTCGCGGCCAGGGCCTTCGCGCATTTCAAATCGGACCTCGCCGCCCCTGGCGATCGCCCCGAGGACCATCTTCTTGTTGGCGCGGTTTGACTCGCCCTTGCGCTGACGCTTCAGCCCGCCGACCCAGGTCTCGTCAATCTCCACGATCCCCTTCAGCGGCACCGGAGACCCTTCCTCCATCGCCGAGCGCACCCGGTGCCCGAGATACCAAGCCGTCTTATAGGAGACGCCCAAGGTCCGTTGAAGCTGCTTGGCGCTGATGCCCTTCTTGGACTCGCCGATCAGATAGATGGCGAGGAACCACTTCCAGAGGGGAAGATGGGAGTCGTGGAAGACCGTCCCCGCCGTAACGGAGAATTGGTAGCGACATGAAGGCTCGTTGCACTCCCACTGGTTGCGCTTCTCGATCCTCGAGACCGAATTCCCGCCACAGCGCGGGCAGCGCACCCCGTTGGGCCAGCGCAGGTCTTCGAGGTATTCCCGGCACTTATCCTCAGAGCGGAACTGCTCAATCAGATCAGGAAGGTTCATAGTGCCCCGCCGCAAGAAGAAAGCTCGCGAGTTGACCGACGAGGAGACGATGAAGAAATTGTTCCCGAAAAAGGTCCGCGAAGCTGCAAAGAAAACCGCTCTGGAAAGCCGAAATCCATCCTCTAAATAGTATCTAGAGGGTCGGACGCCCTGTACTAACTAGATAGATTTTAGGCTGAAGGGCTATCAGCGAGCCGATGTCGCGCGGCCGCTAGTCCCTCAAGGCTCGCTTCAACCACTCGTCTGGGACCGCTGCGTTCGAAGTTCGCGAAGTCGAGCATCTTTTCCGCCGTCGATCGGTTGTCCGGTGCGGAATCGCCGTTCGCTTGGCTCTTGCGTTCTTTCCTGACCTGAGCGTTGTAAGCGTCCCGATAGTCCGTAAGGAGCGCGGGGTGACGCTCAAGCAGCAGGCCTCTGACTCGCTTGGTGAAGTCGTCCGTCTTGTCCCACCACTCATCGGGAGCGCCACCTCCCTCCAGTTTCCAGCCGTCTCCCGCTCTTTCTGGTTGGACGGACACGTTCAACTCGTCCACAAGGCTCTGACCCTCTCGCAGGAGAGCGTCAAGCTGTCCCGCCAGGCCCGTGGGCGAAGAACCATTAGTGCGGCGCTCGGTGACGTTCTCGCCAGTGAGCCGGCGAGCAAGGGCGACGAACAGATCCGGGATCTCGCCCATCTCGACAGCGAGAGGACGCTCAACCAGCCGACGTGTCTTGGCTGCGATTGCCCCTTGCTCGCGAGCAGCGTCGAAAAGTCGTAGCGCCTCGTCGCGGCTCGAAAGCGCATACGTGGTCTCAACGGTCTGCGCGAAAAGTACTCGGCATCCCGCCGGGCCTGGAAGGGATCTATATCGGGATCAGCCTCCCGAATTTCCCGAACGTTGCGAGCGATGGTCCGCTCTCGCTTCCACTCCTGCTCCTCGTTGAAGACGTGCATCTGGATTGCGAACTTTGTGCACTCTTCGCCCAGCTCTCGCCGGTCGTCTCGCGGTGGGAAAAACAAGTTGTCGAGCTGTTCGCGCCGTTCTGCAGGCGATAGGCCAGATGGCTTCGATTGCGGCGAGGACGAGTGCCCTGACGGTTGTAGGCGTCTCTGGCGAAGGGCCAGAACGGCTACCGCTGCAAATCCGACCAAACCAAGGCCAACAGCGACTACAAATAGGGCGGGCTGATCAATCACTCGCCCTACCGTCCCTACCACCACGGCGGCTGCGAAGGGCACGACGGCGACCAGGAGCGAGAGGTTCCCCGCCACAGACAGCACGGGATGGCTGAGGAATCGCCACAGCGTTTTCGCCGCCCGCATAAACGGAGTCTAGGAACCGCCCCGGCGCTAGCCCTGTGTCAAGGGGATAATCACCCCGGATCGCACTTTCACGACGATCAGATGCGCGCCCGCCGATGCATCGCTAAGATTTCGGCCAGTTGGATTTTCACGCTGTGAAGACGGCCCCGGGATTCTTCCCCGGGGCCGTTTTCTTTGGCGGCTCTTCCTAGCGGTCGGCGAGCTTCGATGCGAGCGCGATCAGCGCTCGCATCACACCCGCATAGCCGAGGAAAACCGCCGCTTCTTGGATTTTCACGAAGGTCCAAGCGTCAAGCGCCTGGAATTCCCCCGACGGGGCTACAAACCCAGCTTCTCCCTGATCAGGCGGTTGACCTCGCCGCCGTCGGCGCGGCCCTTGGTCTCCTTCATCACGGCGCCGACGATGGCGCCGATCGCCTTGCCGTTGCCGGCGCGGATCTGCTCGGCGGCCTCGGGGTTGGCCTCGACCGCGGCGGCGACTATCGCCTCGAGCTCGCCGCTGTCGGAGATCTGGGCGAGGCCCTCGCGCTCGACGATCGCCGCCGGGTCGCCACCCTCGGCGACCAGGGCGGCGAGCACGGTCTTGCCGCTGCCGTGGGAGATCTTCTTCTCCTGGACCATCGCGACCAGGGCCGCCAGGGCGCCGGGCTCGACCTTGGACTCGCCGGCGCTCGCCTCTCCCCCGTCCTGGCGCAGCGCCGCCGCCAGCTCGCCGGTGACCCAGTTGGCGACGACGCGGGGCTCGACCCCGTCGGCCTCCGTCGACGCCTGCTCGAAGTAGGCGGCGGTCTCGGGGTCGGCCGCCAGCAGCGCCGCGACGTCCTCGGCCAGGCCGAGCTGCTCGCGGTAGCGCTCGGCCCGCGCCGCCGGCAGCTCCGGCAGCGACTCGCGCGCCTCGCGCAGCATCGCCTCGGTCGGCGCGATCGGCACCAGGTCGGGCTCGGGGAAGTAGCGGTAGTCGTGCGCTTCCTCCTTCGAGCGCAGCGGGTGCAGGCTGCCGTCCTCGGGGTGGAAGTGCAGCGTCTCCTGCTCGACCGTCCCCCCCGCTTCGATCAGCTCGCGCTGGCGCGCCAGCTCGGCTTCGATCCCGCGCTCGAGGAAGCGGAAGCTGTTCATGTTCTTCAGCTCGGTCTTCGTCCCCAGCTCCTCGCTGCCGGCCGGCCGCACCGAGATGTTGCCGTCGACGCGCAGGCTGCCCTCCTCCATGTTGACGTCGGAGACGCCGAGCTGGCGCACCGTCTCGCGCAGCAGCCGCGCCCAGGAGGCCGCCTCGGCGGCGCTGCGCAGGTCGGGCTCGGTGACGATCTCGACCAGCGGCGTGCCGCCGCGGTTGAAGTCGACCAGCGAGGCGCCGGAGCCGTGGATCCGGCCCGACTCGCCGACGTGGATCATCTTCGCCGCGTCCTCCTCGAGGTGGGCGCGGTGGATGCGGACGTCGCCGAGCCGGCCGTCGCCGGCAATCGGAATGTCGTACTGGCTGATCTGGTAGGCCTTGGGGCTGTCGGGATAGAAGTAGTTCTTGCGGTGGAAGATCGAGCGCGGCGCCACCTCGCACTCCAGCGCCGCGGCGATCTGCAGGGCGTAGAGGATCGCCTGCTCGTTGATCACCGGCAGCACGCCCGGGTGGGCGAGGCAGACCGGGCAGGTGTGGACGTTGGGCTCGTCGCCGAAGGAGAGCTCGCAGCCGCAGAACATCTTCGTCTTCGTCGCCAGCTGGACGTGGATCTCCAGCCCGATCACCGCCTCCAGCTCAGCCATCTCGGCACCCCCTCCGGGCGCATCGGCGCGTCGAAGCCGATCGCCTGCTCGAGCGCGTAGGCGGCGTCGAGCAGCTTCTGCTCGGCGAAGGCCGGGGCGGCGATCTGGAAGCCGACCGGCAGCTCGCGGACCGCCGCCGGCGGGCTCGGCCAGGCCGGCGGGGATCGAGATCGCCGGGATGCCGGCCAGGCTCATCGGCACGGTGAAGAAGTCGTTGAGGTACATCGCCAGCGGGTCGTCGGTCTTCTCGCCGAGCCCGAAGGCGACCGAGGGCGAGGTCGGGCGTGACGACGAAGTCGAACTCGGCGAAGGCGGTGGTGAAGTCGGCGGCGATCTTGGTCCGCACCTTCTGCGCCTGGCCGTAGTAGGCGTCGTAGTAGCCGGAGGAGAGCGCGTAGGTGCCGAGCATGATCCGCCGCTTGACCTCGGCGCCGAAGCCCTGGGCCCGGGTCTGCTCGTACATCTCGATCACGTCGCCGCTCGACTCCGCCCGCATCCCGTAGCGGACGCCGTCGTAGCGGGCGAGGTTCGAGGAGGCCTCGGCCGGGGCGATCACGTAGTAGGCGGAGATCCCGTGCTCGGCGTGGGGCAGGCCGATCTCGGCGATCTCGCCGCCGAGCTGCTCGATCTTCGCCAGCGTCGCCTCGAAGACCTCGCGCACGCCGGGCTCGATCGCATCGCCGGTCAGGTCGCTCGGGACGCCGAAGCGCAGCCCGTTGAGGTCCTCGCGGTCGGGCAGGCTCGGCGACTTGGGCAGCCCGACCGAGGTCGAGTCGCAGGGATCCTGCGCCCTGCAGGATCGCCAGCATCAGGGCGGCGTCGCTGACGTCGCGGGTGAGCGGCCCGCACTGGTCGAGCGAGGAGGCGAAGGCGATCATCCCGTAGCGCGAGATCGCGCCGTAGGTGGGCTTGAGGCCGACGATGCCGCAGAGCGCGGCCGGCTGGCGGATCGAGCCGCCGGTGTCGGTGCCGATTGCCCAGGGCGCGAGGCCGCCGGCGACCACCGCGGCCGAGCCGCCGGAGGAGCCGCCGGGGACGCGGCTCGCGGTCCCAGGGATTGAGCACCGGCCCGTAGGCCGAGTTCTCGTTCGAGGAGCCCATCGCGAACTCGTCCATGTTGGTCTTGCCGAGGATCGGCGCGCCGGCCTCGATCAGCCGGCGCACCGCGGTCGCCGTGTAGGGCGGCCGGTAGCCCTCGAGGATGCGCGAGCCGGCCGTGGTCGGCACGCCCTCGGTGCAGAAGATGTCCTTGACCGCGACCGGCGCGATGCTGGGCCGCTCGACCGCGATCGCGCCCGCCATCGCCGTCCCTCGTCGCGCCAGAGATAGGCATTGAGCTCGTCGCCGGCGGCGGCTCGCCGCCAGGCCTCGGCGTACTCGCCCGCGTCGAGCTCGCCCGCGACCATCGCCTCATGGGCCTCGAGGGCCGTCAGCGCCAGCAGCTCGGCCATCTATTCCTCGGCCTGCGGCGAGGGGACGCGGAAAGCGCCGTCGACCGGATCGGGCGCCGAGGCGAGCGCCACCTCGCGGCGACAGGCTCTGATGCGGCACGTCGGCCCGCAGCACGTTCTCCAGCTCGACCACGTGCGAGGTCGGCTCTACGTCGTCGAGGTCGAGCTCGGCGATCCGGTCGACGTGCTCGAGGATCCCCGAAAGCTCCCCGGCCATCGTCTCGACCTCCTCCTCGGAGAGGCCGAGGCGGGCCAGCTTCGCCACGTGCAGTACCTGCTCTCGCTCGATCACGGCGGCCGATTCTAGGCGCCCCGCCAGTTAGAGTCCGCGCCGGGATGAGAGGCGAGCGCGCAGAGAAGTTCGTGGTGCTGAACCTGCGCCTGCTCGCGGTCAGCTTCGCCGTCGTCGGCATCCTCTTCATCGCCGTCCCCAGCGGCGTCCTCGACGTGATCTCCGACGTCGGCGAATGGTTCGGCAACGACACCCGCGCGCCGCACACGCAGGAGTACCTCTGGCTGGCGCTCGCCTTCGCCTACATGGTCGTGATCACCGGCATCTGCCTCGTCGCCCAGATCGACGTCGTCCGCTACCGACCGCTGCTGCTCGTGCTCGCCGCCGGCAAGACCGCGTCCTCGCTCGGCTCGCTCGCCTTCTTCCTGATCGACGAACACGTCTTCATCTACCTGCTCAACTTCCTCGTCGACGGCTTCCTCGCCCTGCTCGCGCTCTGGCTCTGGTCGCTCGCCGGCCGCATCGGCCGGCCCGCGGCGCCTGGCTGACAGCGCCCGCCGGGGCTCTCCGCCGCCGAGCAGCGCACCCTGAGCGCGATCTGCGCGGCGATGGCGCCCGGCCTCGACGGCCTGCCGGCGGCAGAGCGCGACCTCGATGTCTCCGGCCCGGTCGCCGAGTTCCTGCGCTCGGTCTCGCCCCGGGCGCTGGCCCGGATCAGGCTCGGCCTGCGCGCCTTCGAGTGGCTGCCCTTCCCCTGGCGCTTCAGCCGCCTCGACCCGGCCGCCCGCGAGGACTTCCTGCGCCGCATGGAGGCGCTCTCGCTTCGGCCTCCACCACGAGCTGCTGCTGATGGCCAAGGTCTTCGCCACGCTGGGCTGCGCGATCGCGCCCGAGGTCGAAGAGCGGATCGGCTTCAGCGACGAGCTGCCGGCTCGCCGACGGGTCGCTGCCCGAGCCGGCCGGCTCACTCGGCGAGACCGAGCCCGCCGGCGAGGGCGAGGAATGCGACGTCGTCATCGTCGGCTCCGGTGCGGGCGGCGCCGTCGCCGCGGCGACCCTGGCCGAGGCCGGGCTCGACGTGATCGTGCTCGAGGCCGGCGAGAGCTTCAATCGCGAGAGCTACCCGCAGGAGCCGCTGGAGGCGATCGCCACGCCTCTACCGCGACGGCGGCCTGACGATCGCCGAAGGACGGCCGCCGATCCCGGTGCCGGTGGCGCGCACCGTCGGCGGCACGACGGTGGTCAACTCCGGCACCTGCTTCCGGGCACCCGAGCCGGTGCTGGAGGACTGGACGCGAACGCTTCGGCGTCGACTGGGCCACCGAGCTCGAGCGCGAGTTCGCCGAGGCCGAGGAGTTCCTGCGGGTGACCCCAGCTCGACCCCGAGCGGATGGGCCGCAACGGCCAGCTGGCGATGGAGGGCGCGGCGGCGATCGGCGCCAGCGGCGGCCCGATCTCCCGCAACGCCGGCAACTGCGTGCAGTGCAGCTCCTGCCCCTTCGGCTGCGAGATCGACGCCAAGCGCGGCATGCACGTCAGCTACCTGCCGCGGGCGGTTGCCGCGGGCGCACGGCTGCGCACCGGCGTCGAAGCGCAGCGCGTCCTGGTCGAGGACGGCCGCGCCGTCGGCGTCGCGCTGCACGGCCGAAACGCCGGCGATCGGTAGGCGCCGCCCCTTCACCGTCCGCGCCCGGCGAGCGACGATCGTCGCCGGTGGAGCCCTGGGCACGCCCGAGCTGCTGCTGCGCTCGGGCCTCGGCGGCCGCCAGGTCGGCCGCAACCTCCACATCCACCCCGCCTGCTGGGTCGGCGCCCGCTACGAGGAGGAGGTCCGCGGCTGGGACGGCGTGATGCAGAGCTATTACATCGACCAGTGGGAGCCCCAGCGCCTCCTGCTCGAGGCCACCTTCACCCCCCTCGCCTTCGGCGGCGCCTGGCTCCCCGGCGCCGGCCGCGACCACCAACGCTCGATGCTCGAATTCGGCCACGTCGGCTCGATCGGCGTCCACCTCTCCGACGCCTCCAGCGGCCGCATCGGCCTCACCAGCGATGGCTCCCTGCGCGCCCGCTACAAGCTCACCGAGAGCCGACGCCGACCGCCTCGCCTTCGGCATCGCCCGCGCCGCCGAAATCCACTTCGCCGCCGGCGCCGCACGAGGTCTACCCCAACATCGCCCGCGTCGGCAAGCTCACCCCCGAGCAAGCTCGCCGACTTCGAAGCGACCCGCTTCAAGCCCTCGGAGCTGCGCCTAGAGGCTTTCCACCCGATGGGCACCGCCCGAATAGCTGGTGAAGGACGAGGGCGTCTGCGCCTCCGACGGCTCGGTCCACGGCGTCACCGACCTCTACGTCGCCGACGCCTCCCTCTTCCCCACCTCCGTCGGCGTCAACCCGATGATGACGGTCATCGCCTTCGCCGCCCGCATCGCCGGCTGAACTCGCGAAGAGCGCCGGGTAACCCCTGTCAAAACACTCAAGCGCGGCTCCTGCCGAGCGTTTTGACAGGGGTTACCCGGCGCTCCCCACGCCTGCTTAGCTGCCTGCCGGCGGCGGAGGTGGCGGCGGCGGAGGCTGGAGAGCTCGGCGGCGGCGGAGGGGGGCCGACGAAGATGGTGGCGGTGGCGGAGGAGGCGTTGACGACGGAGGGCTGATGCGGCGGAGCACCCGCCCGGACCCTCCGCTCGAAAGCCGATCCGCCGCGTCGCCGAAGGTGATCCCTTCTTCTTTCATCGTGCTGTATCCCGCCGAAGGCGACCCCGCCGGCGGCGATCAAGCCGAGGAAGATGCCGAGGCTGAGAGTCGCGTCGACCGAGACGCCGCCGAAGCTCGCCAAAGCTGGGCGGATCGATGATGCGGAAGAGGATCAGCAGCGACCGAGATCACGCCGAGGACGGTGACGATGGTGCTCATCGGGACCGGTGGCTCATAGGCGGAGTCGGCGAGGCGCAGGCCGGCCAGCACCAGCGCGGCGACTGACCGTGATCAGGAGGACGATCGGGATGAAGTCGAGCGCGTCCCAGGCGTTGCCGCCCCCGCCCGGCACGCTGCCCGGAGAAGCCGCCGACGCCGGAGACTTCGACGCCGAACCAATCGAAGAACATGAAGATGAAGAGCAGGATCGCCGAGCCGCCCGCGATCTTCTCTCCCGGGCTGAGCTTGTCTAGATGCTCCATCTATGCATCCTCCGTCGAGCTAGGGGTCGGCGGCGACATTACACCCGGGCTCGCGCCGCGGCCAACGTATTTACGAGCAGCATCGCGATTGTCATCGGGCCGACCCCGCCGGGCACCGGAGTGATCGCCGCCGGCGACCTCCGCGGCCGCCTCGAAGTCGACGTCGCCGACGAGGCCGTCGTCGGTGCGGTTGACGCCGACGTCGATCACGACGGCGCCGGGCTTGACCGCGTCGGCGCCGAGCAGGCGGGGAACGCCGACCGCGGCGACGAGCACGTCGGCGCGCCGGCAGACCCCGGCAAGGTCCCGCGTGCGCGAGTGGCAGATCGGTCACCGTCGCGTTGGCCGCCAGCAGCAGGCGTGCGACCGGCACGCCGACCAGCTTCGAGCGCCCGACGACGACGGCCTCGGCGCCCTCGAGCTCGACCCCCTCGTGGCGAAGCAGCTCCATCACCCCGGCCGGCGTGCAGGACACGAGGCCCGGGCATGCCCGTGGGCGAGCAGGCCGGCGTTGACCGGGGTCAGGCCGTCGACGTCCTTGGCCGGATCGATCGCGGCGACGACCCGGTCGGGATCGATCTGCTCGGGGACCGGAAGCTGGACGAGGATGCCGTCGACGTCGTGGTCGCATGCCGAGCTCCCCGACCAGGTCGAGCAGCTCGTCCTCGGTCGTCTCGGCGGGCAGGCCGTGATGGGACGAGCGCATCCCCACCTCCTCGCAGGCCCGGTGCTTGTTGCGCGACGTAGACCTCCGAGGCCGGGTCGTCGCCGACGATCACCGTGACCAGCAGCGGCGTGCGGCCGCGCTCGCCCTCGAAGCCGGCGACCTCGGCTGGCGACCCGCTCGCGCACCGCCGCCGCCACCGCTTTGCCGTCGATGATCCGCGCCGCCATCCCTAGCTCCTCCGGATCGGCGCGTAGTCGGCCATCAGCTTGCGCTCGCTGCCGTCGGCGGCGAAGCGCACGACGACGACGCCGCCCGCCTCGACCGCGGTCACCACGCCCTCGCCGAAGCTGGCGTGGACGACGTCGTCGCCGGTCTGCAGCTCCAGGGTCGGGCCGGGATCGATCGGCGCCGCCGCGTCCTCGCCCGAGTCCCAGCCGATGCCGGTGGCCGAGCCCGGCGCGCTCGAGTGGCGCTCGGTCAGCTCGGCCGGCAGCTCGTCGATGAAACGCGAGGGCAGGTTGCGCTCGGAGCGGCCGAAGAGGCTGCGTTCGCGCGCCCAGGTCATGTAGAGGCGGCGGCGGGCGCGGGTGATGCCGACGTAACAGAGCCGCCGCTCCTCCTCCTCGCCCCCCTCTTCCAGTGCCCGCATGTGGGGGAAGGCGCCGTCCTCGCAGCCGATGATGAAGACCGTGTCGTACTCGAGCCCCTTGGCGTTGTGCAGGGTCATCAGCGTGATCAGCGACTCTTCCTCGCCTGCAGGTCGTCCTGCTGGGTGTAGAGGGAGATCTGCTGCAGGTACTCCTCCAGCGGCGGGATTTCGCTCTCCCCCTCCTGCTCGCGCTCGATGTCGAACTCGGCGGCGCCGGCGATCAGCGCCTCGAGGTTCTCGGCCCGGCCCTCGGCCTCGATCGTGCGCTCGGCCGCCAGCGCTTCCAGGTAGCCGCTCTCGTTCAGCACCGCCTCGAGCAGCCCGGCGACCGGGCCTTCCTCCTCGGCCCGTTCGCGCAGCCCGGCCATCGTCTCGTAGAAGCGGGAGACCGCCTTGATCGCGCCGCCGTTCAGCCCGGGCACCTCCTCGACCGCCTCGACCACCTCCCAGATCGTCTTGCCGGTGGTGTTGGCGTGGGAGGCGAGTCGGCCCTGGGTGGTGTTGCCGATGCCGCGCCGCGGCGAGTTGACGATGCGGGCGAAGGAGACCTGGTCGGCGGGGTTGGCGAGCAGGCTGAGGTAGGCGACCGCGTCCTTGATCTCGGCCCGTTCGTAGAACTTGGTGCCGCCGATCACCTGGTAGGGCAGGTCGAAGCGGTTGAGCGTGTCCTCCAGCACCCGGCTCATCGCGTTGGTCCGGTAGAAGACGGCGACGTCCTCGCGCTTGACCCCGTCCTCCTCGGCCAGGCGCTCGATCTCCCCCGCCACCCAGCGCGCCTCCTCGTGCTCGTCGGAGAGCTCGGAGAGCTGCACCGGCTCGCCGCCGGCGATCTCGGTCCAGAGCTGCTTCGGCCGCCGCTCGCGATTGCGCTCGACCACCGCGTTGGCGGCGGAGAGGATCGTCTGCGTGGAGCGGTAGTTCTGCTCGAGCTTGACCACCTCCGCCTCGGGGAAGTCGCGCTCGAAGTCGAGGATGTTGCGGATGTCGGCGTGCCTGAAGCCGTAGATCGACTGGTCCTCGTCGCCCACGACCATCAGGTTGCCGTGCTCCTCGGTGAGCAGCTGCAGCAGCCGGTACTGGGCGTGGTTGGTGTCCTGGTACTCGTCGACGAGGACGTGGCGGAAGGTGCGGCGCCAGCGTTCGCGCGCCTCGTCGGAGAGTTCCAGCACGTTGACGGTGCGGACCAGGAGGTCGTCGAAGTCCATCGCGTTGGCCGCGAGCATGCGCTTCTCGTAGAGCTCGTAGACGGCCGGCGGCGGTTTCCTCGAAGACGCTGCCCTGCGCCTGGGCGTAGGCGGCCGCGTCGACCAGCTTGTTCTTGGCGCCGGAGATCTGCGAGCGGATCGAGCGCGGCGGGTAGCGTTTCGGGTCGACGCCGAGCTCGGTCATGCAGCGTTTGAGCATCCGCAGCGAGTCGGACTCGTCGTAGATCGTGAAGGTGCGGGCGTAGCCGAGCTTCTCGGCGTCGGCGCGCAGCATCCGCGCGCAGGCGGAGTGGAAGGTGGTCACCCACATCGCCCGCACCGAGCGGCCGATCAGCGCCCCGACCCGCTCGCGCATCTCGCTCGCCGCCTTGTTGGTGAAGGTGATCGCGAGGATCTCGCCGGGCCGTGCGGCGCCGGTCGCCAGCAGGTAGGCGATGCGGTGGGTCAGCACCCGGGTCTTGCCCGAGCCGGCGCCGGCGAGGACCAGCAGCGGTCCCTCGCCGTGGACGACGGCCTGCCGCTGCGGCTCGTTGAGCCCGGCGAGCAGGCGCTCAGCCCGGTCGGCCCCGGCTTCGATCGGCGCCCCGCCGTGTTCCGGCGGGGTCTCGGAGTCCATCTGCAGCACCGCTCCGAGCATAGCCTCGGCCACGGCCGGCCCGGCCGCTAGGCGGAGGGGCGCGAAGCGCAAGCTTCGAACACTTCTTCGAGCAGCTCCGGTGAGTCGCCGAAGAGCAGTTCTTCGACTTCGGCCTGCGAGCCCTGGTCGAAGGCTTCGACCAGGCAATCGGCGAGCTTGGATTCGATTTCACTCGACTGCTCCGAGAACCCGTCTTCGAGGCCTTCGACCAGCTTGGCCTGGTCGAACTCGGTGAACTTGACGACTTCGTTCATCTTCCAGCCGTCGTCGTCCTTGGTCAGCTCGACTTCCACGGCCTGGCCGTCGAGGCTGCCGCCGCTCAGCGCCGCCTCGGCCGTCGCGCTCTCGCCATCGATCTCGACCGCGGAGACGTCCACCGAGTCGGCACCTTCTTCGTCCTTGGCTTCTTCTTCACACGCCTCCACCGCTGCCGCACCGCTTTCCTGCGAGATCTGCTCCATGAATTGCTGGGTCTCCAGCTTCTTGCAGTCGGCGGGGTCGGTGCTCGTCGCCGACGTCTCGATCACCTCTTCGACTTCGCCTTCGTCGCCACCGCCGCTGCCGCAGGCCACGAACGCGAGGGCCGAGAGAACGAGGAGGCAGGGAAGCAGGAGGAGGCGCTTGCTCAAGACAGGTTCCTTTCGAGGAGCGTGGGACGGGCGGCTCAGGCTACTTCAGCCACCGGCCGACGAACGGCCGGTGCGCTCGCGCAGCTCGCTCGCCGATCCACCGTCGCCAGGTGCCTCGGCGCCGTCGAGCTCGGCCAAGCGTCGCTCCAGCTCGCCGATCCGCTGCGAGAGCGACTTGATCGCCTCGGCGATCGGGTCGGGCAGGTGGATCCAGTCGGCGTCGGGCCCCTCGACCCGCTTGCCGTCGACCTTGACCGGGTGGCCGGGATTGCCGACCACGGTCGCTCCCGGCGGCACGTCCTCGATCACGACCGTGTTGGCGCCGATCTTGGCGCCGTCGCCGACCGCGATCGGACCGAGCAGCTTGGCCCCGGAGCCGACCGTGACGTTGTCGCCCAGGGTCGGGTGGCGCTTGCCGCGCTGAAACCCGGTGCCGCCGAGCGTCACCCCCTGGTAGAGCGTCACCCGCTCGCCGATCTCCGCCGTCTCGCCGATCACGACGCCGGAGCCGTGATCGATGAAGAACTCGCGGCCGATCCGCGCCGCCGGATGGATCTCGACCCCGGTCACCGAGCGGGTCAGGTAAGCGAGCATCCGCGGCGCAATCGGCACGCCGGCCTCGAGCAGCGCGTGGGCGAGGCGATGGGCGAGCAGCGCCTGCACACCGCCCCAGCTGAGCAGGATCTCGAGGCTGGAGACCTGCTGGGCAGCCGGGTCGCGATCGCGCGCCGCAGCGACATCGGCGCGCACCTCGACGACCAGCCTCTTCCAGCGGTTCATGGTGAGAAGAAGGGTAGGGACACGTAGCGCTCGCCCGAGTCGCAGACGATCGTCACCACCCGTTTGCCCGCCATCGCCGGCCGCGCCGCCACCTCCAGCGCCGCCTTGACGTTGGCGCCGGCCGAGATCCCGGCCAGGACACCCTCGCGCTGGGCGACCAGGCGTGCCGTCTCCAGCGCGTCCTCGTCGCCGACCGAGATCGACCTCGTCGATCACGCTGCGATCGAGCACCGGCGGCACGAAGCCGGCGCCGATCCCCTGGATCTTGTGCGGTCCCGGCGCTCCGCCCGAGAGGACCGGTGAGGTCGCCGGCTCGACCGCGACGATCAGGGTCTCCGGGCTGCGCTCGCGCAGCACCTGGCCAACCCCGGTGATCGTCCCCCCCGTGCCGACGCCGGCGACGAAGGCACCGATCTCGCCCCCGGTGTCGCGCCAGATCTCCTCCGCCGTGGTGCGCCGGTGGGCCTCCGGGTTGGCGGGGTTGGCGAACTGCTGCGGCATGAAGCCCTTGCGCTGCTTGCAGATTTCCTCGGCCAGCTCGACCGCCTCGGTCATGCCACCGAGCGAGGGCGTCTCCCTGACTTCGGCCCCGTAGGCACGCAGCAACTTGCTGCGCTCGCGGCTCATCCCCTCGGGCAGCGTGAGGATCAGCTCGTATCCCCGTGCCGCGCAGACCATCGCCAGCGCGATCCCCGTGTTGCCGCTGGTCGGCTCGACGATCACCGACTCACCCGGCTCGATCAACCCCTCGGCCTCGGCCGCATCGATCATCGCCACCCCGATCCGGTCCTTCACCGACCCACCCGGATTGAGCTGCTCGAGCTTGACGCAGACCTCGCCCGGCAGCCCCTCGCCGAGCCGCGAGAGCGAAACCAGGGGCGTCTCGCCGACGACCGCCGCTGCAGTTGACCCGATCCGCAACTGCTCTAGGCGGCCGTAAGCGGCTGGTCGGTCAGCGTCGCCGTCGCAACGTGCAGTGGCCCACCCTGCTTACCCTCATCAGCCAGATAGAGAGAAACGCCCTCCTGCAGAGACTCGAACAACTCGTCCAGCGTGTCGCCAGATGCGAAGCAGCCCGGTAGCTCCGGAACATCGGCCCAGTAGCTACCTTCCTCAATATGGATGCGAGCGGTCAATTCCATGGGTGAATCTCCGTCATTGTAGACCCGCCTGTTTGAGAAATCGCGCTGGCCAGTCCGGGGTGATAATCACCGCCCTTGTGTCGCGGGGGAGTGATTGGACGGCATCCCGGCTTCGTCATCTTGACCTGATGCTTTCCACCACGAACTTGCGTCCAGCCGTTTTCCCTCAGCATCTTGATCGCCTTCCCCTGGCTAAGCGTCCCCTTCATCAGTAGATGCCCTAAGCGGCGGGAGGAGCGGGCTTCTTCCCCCTGACGCATCAGATCGGCGACCGCAACCAGGGAGCCATAGGATTGCGCCGTGCCGTTCACGCTCAGGAACCTCAAGGAGGATCTGGAGGACGTCGGGTCAAACTTTGACGGCGCGCCGGACTTGGAGTTCCGCTTGGCGACCCAGGCGCTCGAGCTCGAGAAATCCGGCCTGAGCTACCAGCGCGTCCCGCCCGGCTATCGCTTTCCGTACGGCCACACGCACAAGAAGCAGGAGGAGGTGTACGTGGTCCTGCGCGGGAGCGGCCGGATGAAGCTCGACGACGAGATCGTCGAGCTCAAGGAATGGGACGCGGTGCGCGTTGCGCCCGGTACGTGGCGAGGCTACGAGGCCGGGCCGGAGGGCCTCGAGATCCTCGTCATCGGCGCGCCCAACCTCGGCGAGAATCCGCGCGAAGACGTGGAGGGCCAGCGCGACTGGTGGACTGGCTAGCGCCAGCAGACGGGCCCGATCTAGATGAAGTACATGCCGCTGCCGGCGGCCTCGGCCTCGCGGCGGGCGATTTCGGCGATCGTGGTCTGGCCGAAGACCTTGCGCAGGGCGGTGACGCCCTCGGCCCAGATGCCGCCGGCCTCGTCGGCCTCCTGGCCGACCTTGCCGTCGAGCGCCTGCACGACCTCCAGCACCGAGATCTCCTCGGCCGGGCGCGAGAGCGTGTAGCCGCCGCGCATGCCGCGGTGGCTGGTCAGCAGGCCGGCGCGTCGCAGGGTCGAGAAGAGCTGCTCGAGGAACTGCTCGGGGATGTCGCGGCGCTCGGCCAGCTCCTTGATCGGCACCGGCCGCTCGCCGGAGCGCGCCAGCTCCGCCATCGCGACCACGGCATAGCGCGACTTCGAGGTGATCGAGATCACCAGGGCTTTCTACCGCACCGCCCGGACCCGGCTGGGTTAGGATCGGTTGCATTGGGCTCCAGGGCTGACGATGGAGCCCATCGCCGAACCCCAGACATCGGAACCGGTCCTGAACGAGCGTCCACAGTGCCTTGTCGTCGACGGTCACCCGATCGTCCGGATTGGCGTGCGCCGAGCGCTCCAGGACCGCTTCGAGTGCCAGGAGGCGGCCAGCCGCGAGGAGGCGGTCGATCTGGTTCGCGACGTCGGCAGCATCGACGTCGCGATCCTCGACATGCGGCGCCGGCCCGACGGGATCGCTCCGAGCCCGCTCGGCGGCACCGAGGCGATCCGGATGATGCTCAAGTCCGAACCGGCGCTCGGCATCGTCGCCCACGGCGAGCGGGCCGAGCGCCACCTTGCCAGCGCCGCCCTGCAGGCCGGTGCCAGCGCCTACATCTCACGCACCGCCGACACCGAGCTGCTGCTGCGCGCCGCCCAGGCGGCGCTGACCCAGGAACGCTTCATCGACCCGGCCGTGCCGCCCCGCGGCAGCCGCGGCAAGCTGACCAAGCGCCAGCGAGAAATCCTCCAGCTGCTCGCCAACGGCGAATCGACCACGGTCGCCGCGCGCGAGCTCGACCTCAGCGAAGAAACGATCAAGACCCACACCAAGAACGCCCTGGCGCGACTTGGCGCCCGCAACAGGACTCACGCCGTGGCGATAGCCCTGCGCGAGTCGCTGATCGAGTAGCGACCCGGTCGCTAGATCCAGCCGCGGTCGCGCGCGGTGAGAACCGCCTGGGCGCGGTCGACGGCGCCGATCTTGCCGTAGACGTTGTGCAGGTGGGTGCGGATGGTCGAGACGGAGAGCTGCATCTCGCCGGCGATCTGCTTGTAGACCATGCCCTCGGAGAGGTGGCGCAGGACGTCGAGCTCGCGAGCCGAGAGCGGGCAGGGCTCGGAGACGCGCGAGACGTCGTTGCGGGCGTAGGGAAGCTGGTAGAGCAGGTCGCGCAGGGCCGTCGGGGCTGAGACCGCAGCGCTTGGCCGAGGCGTGCAGGCGCTCGGGAGAGACCGCCTCGCCCTGGCTGTAGTGGGCGACCATGTCGGCCGTCGCGACCAGGGCCGCCAGGCCCTCGGCGTCGTCGGCGTGATGGCGCTCGATCGAGACGGCGATCCGCTGCGGCAGGCTCCAGCGCCGGGCCAGCACGCCGCCGACCAGAGCGTGGTCGATGCCGAGCCGGTCGCGTTCCTCGCGCAGTCGCTGCTCGGGCGTCTTGTGCGAGGGCGTCGAAGTGACTGCGATCGCCGGGATGGAGGTTGGCGATGACCAGGCGCCCGACGTCGTGCAGGAGCGAGGCAACCGCGAGTTCGTCGCGGTCCTCCCAGCCGATCGCACGGCCGATCTCGTCGGCGGCCTGCTGGGTGGCCAGGGCGTGGACGCGGAAGCGCTCGGGGCGCATCTCGCGGCCGCCGTTGGTCTCGAAGAAGTCGAAGACCGGCGCGGTGCCGGCAATGGCGAGGACGCCGGAGGGCTTGAGCACGTCGATCGCGGCCGGGACGGAGCCGATGCTGGCGGCGGGCGACGCTGGAGCGATTGGCGAAGCGCAGCACCGCGATCGCCAGGCCGACATCGGCCTCGACCGTCTCGACCAGCTCGCCGAGCCGGCCGGTTTCGGCTGTGGCCGCGTGCATTACCCGGGCTCGTGACTCCAGCAGGACCGGGAATTTCTCGACGGCCTCAAAGGCCGCGGCAAGGCGGGCGCCCGGCGCGGGCCGGCTACCGGCGTCTTTACCGGTGGCGCCGGCCTTGGCCTTGCCTTGCGTCTGGGGCTTGGTGGTCTCCATTGCGCGAAAACTCCTCGCACTGCCTCATCGGCAGCAAAGGACGCACGGTTTAGCCCCTGCATCCACAAAATTAAGGTGCAGAAAAGCGCCATGTGTCCATTTGGGTGGATTTCAGCGGTCGCAGTTGTCCGTTAGGACCGCAAACGCGTGACTGCCACATCGATTCGAGTCAGCGATTCCTCGCGCCCGAGAACGGCAAGCGACTCGAAGATTCCCGGCGATACCGAGGTGCCGGTGATCGCGACGCGGATCGGCTGGTAGACCTTGCCCGGCTTGGCGCCAAGCCGATCGGGGATCGGGCTGAGGGCGGCCTCGACCGCGGCCGAGTCGAAGGCGGGTGCCTCCTCGAGTGCCTGCCGAGCGGCTTCCAGCGCGGGCAACGCACCGTCCTTCATCACCTTGCCCCACGCCTTCTCGTCCTCGACCGGCGGCTCGAAGAGGAAGCGGATCAGCCCCCAGACCTCCTCCAGCGTCTGGGCTTTCTCCTGGGCGATCTCGCAGGCGGCGCGCAGGCGCTCGTCGGGCTCTCGCCCGAGGTGGCGGGCCACCGCGGCGGTGTAGTCCTGCGAGCGACATCTCGCGCATGAAGCGACCGTTCAGCCAGCGCAGCTTCTTCTCGTCGAAGATCGCCGCTGACCTGCCGACGTCCTCGACCCGGAAGCGCGCGACCAGCTCCTCGGTCGGCATCACCGTGGTGTCGTCGTCGGTCCCCCAGCCGAGCAGGGCGAGGTAGTTGCGCACCGCTGCCGGCAGGTAGCCCGCCTCGCGCAGCTCCTGCACCGAAGCGGCGCCATGGCGCTTGGAGAGCTTCTTGCCGTCCGGGCCGTGCAGCAGCGGCAGGTGGGCGTAGCGCGGCGGCTCGTGGCCGAGCGCGGTGAGGACGAGCAGCTGCTTGGGCGTATTGGAGAGGTGGTCGTCGCCGCGCACGACCTCGGTGATCCCCATCTCGGCATCGTCGACCGCGACAGCGAAGTTGTAGAGGACCGATTCGTCGCCGCGGGCGATGACGAAATCGTCGTAGCTGCGGTTGGGAAAGCTGACCGGACCGCGAATCAGGTCGTGGACCACGGTCTCGCCCTCATCGGGCACCCGCAGCCGCACCGCGCCACTGCCATCGCCCGCGGGCTCGCCGCGGTATCCACGGTCGGCACCGTGCTCGGCCTTCCACGCCTCGACGTCCTTTGCCGTGGCCGAGTCGCGGTAGGCCGCGCCGGAATCGAGCAGCTTGCTGCAGCGCCTCCGCGTGGCGCTCGGCTCGCGAGACTTGCGAGATCGGCCCCACGTCCCAGTCGAGCTCGAGCCACTCCATCGCGTCGAGGATCTGGGCCACGTTCTCCTCGGTCGAGCGCTCGCGGTCGGTGTCCTCGATCCGCAGCACCAGCTCACCGCCACCATGGCGGGCGGCAAGCCAGTTGTAGAGAGCGGTCCGGGCGCCGCCAATGTGCAGGGCACCGGTTGGCGAGGGGGCGAAGCGGAGCCGGATCGGGGTGTCTTCAGGCACGCGGGGAATCTAGATGAACTGCGCCCGCAACCAAGCCAGGGCAGACATAGGATGCGAATCCATGCTGATCGGCGCGCATGTCTCCACATCCGGCGGGCTCGAGAAGGCGATCGAGCGCGGGACCGAGCGCGGCTGCGAATCGATCCAGATCTTCAACCAGAGCCCGCGGATGTGGCGGCCGACCAAATACGGGCCGGACGACTTTGCCGCCTTCAAAGAGGCGATGGCGGACTCGCCGGTCGAAGCCGTCGTGATCCACGCCGTCTACCTGATCAACTGCGCCAGCAAGGACAAGGAGCTGCGCAAGAAGTCCCAGGCCTCGCTGACCCACGCCCTGCGGATCGGCGACGAGATCGGCGCCGCCGGCGTCGTCCTGCACCCCGGGGCCCAGGTGAAAGAGCCGCTGGGGCCCTCGATGAAACGAGCCGGCAAGACGATCGCCGCGGCGCTCAAAGACAGCGACCGCTGCCCCCTCCTGCTCGAGCAGACAGCCGGCCACAAGGGCCTGCTCGGCCGCGACTTCGACCAGACCGCCGAGCTGATCGAGCTCGCCGGCAGCGGCAAGCGCCTCGGCCTCTGCCTCGACTCCTGCCACCTCTTCGTCCAGGGCTACGACATCACCGACGAGGAGCACCTGACCGCCGTCGTCGACGAAGCCGACGCCAAGGTCGGCATCGACCGCCTCCAGTGCCTCCACGTCAACGACGCCGCTGCCCCCCTCGGCTCCTGCCGCGACCGCCACGCCAACCTCGGCAAGGGCGAGATGGGCAAACAGGGCCTGGCCGCCTTCCTCTCCGAGCCCCGCTTCGAGGGCCTTCCCGCCACCCTGGAGACGCCGGGCCCCGACAAGAAAGGCGCGGACCGCAAAGAAGTGCATGGCGGCCAAGCGCCTGCGCAAAACCGGGCTCAAGCGGCGCGGCTGACCCGTCGGTGGGGCGAGGAATCGCTGGCTCCCGCTTATGGAGCGGTGCCGACCATCAGTCACGCGGCGGCAACTTCGCTTCGTCCTCGCCTGGGCGGAGCTCCATCAGGCTGAGCTGGAGGAGAATTGGCGCCGCGCTCGCGCCCGTGAAACACTGAAAGAGATCAAGCCCCTGAGATGAGTGGATTGACCCCCGACATCACCAATGCATCGGTCGTGCGCCACGGTGTGCTCGAGTTGACTTTCGCGGACGGCTTGAGTGGCGTCGTCGAGGTTCTCCCCGCATGTGGGGACCCGTCTTTGAGCGGGCCCGTACCGAGGAGGGCTTCGCGGAGGCGTACCTCGATGCTGAGTCGCGCACGGTCGCCTGGCCGGGTGGCGCGGACCTCGCTCCCGACACCCTGTACGAGCGGGTCCGGTCAGGAATCTGGCCGCAGTCTCCCGCTGCCGCCTGAGTCACAAAGATCCTAAGTACCGACCTGCTCGAGATCTGAGAGCGTCCTCAATCAGGCTATTTGACGTGGACGCCGGAGATCGCGCGGGAGATGACCAGGCGCTGGATCTCCGAGGTGCCCTCGAAGATCGTGTAGATCTTGGCGTCGCGGTGCATCCGCTCGACCGGGAACTCGCGCGTGTAGCCGTTGCCGCCGAGGATCTGGATCGCCCGCTCGGTCGCCCAGACGGCGACCTCGCCGGCCTTCAGCTTCGACATCGAGCCCTCGGCGTTTTCGAATTTCTGCCCGGTGCGGCCCATCCAGGCGGCGCGCCAGACCAGCAGGCGGGCGGCGTCGATCTCCAGCTTCATGTCGGCGAGGGTGAAGGCGATCGCCTGGTTCTCGATGATCGCGCGGCCGAACTGCTGGCGCTCTTTGGCGTACTCGAGCGCGTACTCGTAGGCGGCGCGGGCGATGCCGAGCGCCTGGGCGCCGACCGTCGGCCGGCTCGCCTCGAAGGTCTGCATCGCCGCCTGCGACTTGGCGCGTTTGCCCTCGCGCACGCGGGCGAGGCGCTCGTCGAGCTTCTCCTTGCCGCCGAGCAGGCAGGCGCCCGGGACGCGGCAGTCGTCGAGGTGGACGTCGGCGGTGTGCGAGGCGCGCAGGCCGTGCTTCTTGACCTTGGCGCCCTGCTCGCAGCCCTTGGTCCCGGGCGGGATCACGAAGGCGGCGTGGCCGCGCGAGCCGAGCTCGCGGTCGACCGTGGCGATGACGACGTGGACGTCGGCGATGCCGCCGTTGGTCGCCCAGGCCTTCTGGCCGTTGATCACCCACTCGTCGGTCGCCTCGTCGTACTTGGCGGTGGTGCGGATCGCCGAGACGTCGGAGCCGGCGTCCGGCTCCGAGGCGCAGAAGGCGGCGACCTTGGGGTCGTCGGCGGCTGCCGAAGCACTGCGGGATCCACTCGCCCATCTGCTCCGGGGTTCCCTGCCCGAAGATCGCGGCGACGGCCAGCGAGGTGCCCATGATCGCCATGCCGATGCCGGCGTCGCCCCAGAAGAGCTCCTCGTTGGCGATCGGCAGCGTCAGGCCGGTCTCGTCGGCCCAGAACTGGCCGAGCGCTTCGAAGCTGTAGAGGCCGATCTTGGCGGCCTCCTGGATCACCGGCCAGGGCGTCTCCTCGCGCTCGTCCCATTCCGCGGCGGCGGGACGGACGACGCCCTCGGCGAAGCCGTGCACCCACTCGCGGATGTCCTTCTGGTCCTGGTTCAGCTCGAGCGTGAACTTCGGTCCCTCGCTGGGAGCTGCCGTCACCGCCCGCCGCCTCAGCCACCAGCTCTCTTTCTCTGCCTCTGCCACTGCCGCTGTATCGCTCATGGCGCGGGATCGTACACGGAACCGTGTCGTCATGCAGCGCGGCGCTCAGACGTCGCGCAGGTCGAAGGCCTTGATGCCCTCGGGACCGGCGTCGGAGCAGTCGAAGAAGCGGCGGTTGACGCAGTCGTAGGACTCGCCCGTCGCCCTCGTAGGCCTGCTCGACCGAGAACTGGCAGTGCGGCAGCGCCTCGCCGGTCATCTTCACCCCGCCGAAGCCGCCCGGCTGCAGCACGGCCTCGAGGTCGACCTTGGCGGCGAAGACGTCCTGCATGCAGCCGACGTACTGGCTGCCGGTCAGCATGTCGACGAAGGAGTAGAGGTAGCGGCAGCGCATTTCGACGCAGCCGCGGGGCTCGACCATCTTGTCGCAGAAGGAGCGGCACTGGCGACACTCACCCGTCTTCTCGCGAGTAGCTGGCATGAATGAAGTCTACGGACGACGCGAGCCCTCGAAAACCAAGGCCTGGCACTGGCTAGGCAGCCAGGGCAGGCGGCGCTGCGCGAGCAACGTGGTCGAGCTCGCTGCGCAGGCGGCCCGAGGGGCGCACGCGGTAGCCCTCGCCGCAGCTGGAGCACGCGTCGTCTCGCCGCTGTCGCTGCGAATCGCGAGGTGCACCTCGGCTCTCGCCCTTGTGGTGCTCGAGCACCGCCTTCAGTTCCTCGACCAGCGCGTCGGAGTGAGCATGGCCGCCTCGACCTCGACCTCGAACGGGCCGCTCGGCGCACTGGCCACCGCCGGCGCGGCGGCGATTTCCGCCGCGTCGGGTTCGAAGCGCTCGGCCTCCTGGACGACGAGCTTGGTCTCGCCGCGGTCCTTGTGGTCGAGGCGGCCGCGCACGACGACGATCGCGTCGGGCTCGATCACGGCGGCGCTCTCGGACTCATCGGCCTTGAAGACCAGCATCTCGACCTGGCCCTCGACGTCGTCGAGGGTGGCGAACATCATCTGGCTGCCGCTCTTGGTGCGGATCTTCTTGCACTCGGTGACGATGCCGCCGACGGTCACCCAGGAGCCGTCCTGCTTGTTGGCGAGGTCGGCGATGCCGCAGTCGACCCGGGCGCGCAGCGCGCCGCGCACCTCGGTCAGCGGGTGCTCGGAGAGATAGGTCCCCAGCGTCTCCTTCTCCATCGCCAGCAGCTCGGCGCGCTCGAACTCGGCGGCGGAGATCGGCGGGCGGTGGTGGGCCTGGGTCGCGTGGGCGCCGGCGCCGGTCTCCTCGCCGAAGTCGAAGATCGAGCCCTGGCCCAGCTGGGCGTCCTCCTGGGCCTTCTGGCCGGCGGACTGCGCCGCCGGCAGCGCCTCGAGCATGCCCTTGCGGGTGGCCCCGGTCGAGTCGAGGGCGCCGCACTTGATCAGGCATTCGATCGCGCGTTTGTTGACCGCGCGCGAGTCGACCCGCTCGCAGAAGTCCCAGATCGAGGCGATCGGGGCGTCCTCGCGGGCGCGCAGGATCGCCTCGACCGCGGCGTGGCCGACGTTCTTGACCGCGTCGAGGCCGAAGCGGATCGCCTTCTCGGAGACGACGAAGCTGTGGTCGGAGGAGTTGACGTCGGGCGGCAGCACCTCGATCCCCATCTCCTCGCAGCGGTTGACGAAGAAGGGCACCTTGTCCTTGGTGTTCATCACCGAGGAGATCACCGCGGCCATGTACTCGGCCGGGTAGTTGGCCTTGAGGTAGGCGGTGCGGTAGGAGATCAGCCCGTAGCAGGCGGCGTGGGACTTGTTGAAGGAGTAGTCGGCGGCGGCTTCGTTCAGCTTCCAGAGGTCGTCGGCGACCTTGGGGGCGGTGTTCGATTCCGCCAGCCCCTGCATGAATTTGTCCTTCATCGTCGCCATCAGCTCGCGCTTCTTCTTGCCGATCGCCTTGCGCAGGTCGTCCGCCTCGGCGCCGGAGAAGCCGGCCATCTCGCGGGCGATCGCCATCAGCTGCTCCTGGTAGACGACGCAGCCGTGGGTCTCCTCGGTGATCGCGCGCAGGCGCGGGTCCGGGTAGCGCACCGTCGAGGGGTCCTTCTTGCCCTTCGCGTAGGCGGGGATGTAGGCCATCGCGCCGGGCCGGTACAGGGCGCCGAGCGCGACCAGGTCGGCGAACTCGGTCGGCCCGACCTTGCGCAGCGCGTCGCGCATCCCCTCCGACTCGAACTGGAAGACGCCGGTCGAGTCGCCGCGGGCGAGCATCTCGTAGGTCTTGGCGTCGTCGATCGGGATCGCTTCCATGTCGACCTCCTCGCCGCGCGAGCGGCGGATGATGTCGATCGCGTCCTCGATCACGTCGAGGTTGCGCAGGCCGAGGAAGTCCATCTTCAGCAGCCCGATCTCCTCGATCGGCCCCATCGAGTACTGGGTCACGATCTTGTACTGGCGCTCGGCCTTGCCGCTGCCGTTGGCGGGCGGCCGGGGCGGTCTTGTCCTCGGCCAGCTGCAGCGGCACCACCTCCTGCAGCGGGCGGTCGGCGATCACCACCGCGGCGGCGTGGATCGAGTTGTTGCGGATGATCCCCTCGAGGCCCTGGGCGACGTCGATGATCTTCTTCGCGTCGGGCTCGGCGTCGTAGGTCTTCTTCAGCTCCTGGCCCGCCTTGAGGCATTCCTCGAAGGAGGGGCTGCGGCCCATGATCGGCTCCGGGATCTGCTTCGCCAGGCGGTCGCCGGTGCCGTAGTCGAAGCCGAGCACGCGGGCGGCGTCGCGGGTGGCGGCGCGCGGCGCCATCTTGCCGAAGGTGATGATCTGGGCGACCGATTCGCGGCCGTACTTGTCGGCGACGTAGCGGATCATCCGCTCGCGGCCGCGGACCGAGAAGTCGATGTCGATGTCGGGCATCGACTTGCGGCCGGGGTTGAGGAAGCGCTCGAAGAGCAGGTCTTCGGCAAGCGGGTCGATGTCGGTGATCGTCAGCGCGTAGGCGACGATCGAGCCGGCGGCCGAGCCGCGGCCCGGGCCGACCGCGATGCCGTTGTCCTTGGCGTAGCGGACGAAGTCCCAGACGATCAGGAAGTAGGACGGGAAGCCCATCTCTTCGATCACGCCGAGCTCGAACTCCATCCGCTCGACCGCCTCGGCCGGCAGCGGGTCGCCGTAGCGCGCCCGCATGCCCTCTTCGGCGATCGCGGCGCAGCATCGCCTCCGGCTCCTCGCCGTCGGGCGTCGGGTAGCGCGGCAGCAGCAGCTTGCCCAGCTCGATCTCGGCGTTGCAGCGCTCGGCGATCTCCAGCGTGGTCGGCACCGCCTCCGGCCACTCGGCGAAGGAGGCCGCCATTTCCTCGGAGTCCTTGAGGTAGAACTCGTTGGTGTCGAAGCTCATCTTCGGCGCTTCCAGGGTCGACTTGGTCTGCACGCAGAGCAGCGCCGCGTGGTCTGTCGAAGTCCTCGCGCCGCAGGTAGTGGACGTCGGCGGTGCCGACCAGCGGCCGGCCCAGCTCGCGGGCGTAGCGGACGATCCCCTCGTTGGCCTTGTCCTGCTCGGGGATGCCGTTCTTCTGCACCTCGAAGTAGACCTGCTCGGGACCGAAGGCCTGGATCAGGTCGTCGAGATGGGCGCGGGCATCGTCGGGGCGCTCCTCGATCAGGCGGCGGCAGAAGCGCGACTGCAGGCAGCCGGTGAGCACGATCACGCCCTCGGCGTGGGCGGCGAGCATCTCCATGTCGACGTTGGCCTTGCCGCGCGAGAAGCCTTCGAGGAAGCCGGCCGAGGTGAGCTTGACCAGGTTGGCGAGGCCGGTGTCGTTTTCGGCCAGCAGGGTCAGGTGGTTGCGCTCGTACTTGGGCTTCTCCTTGATCGTCTTGACGTCGTCGACGAAGTAGGCCTCGAAGCCGGCGATCGGCTTGATCCCGTGCTTCTTGCAGGCCTTGTAGAGATCGACGGCGCCGTTCATCACGCCGTGGTCGGTCAGGCCCAGGGCGGGCTGTCCCATTTCGGCGGCCCGCGCCGCCATCGCGTCGATCTTGCAGGCGCCATCGAGCAGCGAGTACTCGCTGTGGGCGTGCAGATGGACGGCGGAGGGGCTACTCACGATCGGTGGTCGATCATGCCAATCACTTCAGATGGAGCGGGGCGGTTTTGGGCGTCTTCCGCGCACCTTCCGTGGTATTCGGCTAGAGCGGCGATCCCGGGAGGGGTTCCGCTTAACTTTTTCGAGGAACGGGGATGGCTGACGCCCGAGCCGTAGTCGCGAAAAAGTACAAGACGCTCCACCCCTCCCGGGATCGCCGCTCTAGCCGCAGACCCAGGCGCTGGAGCCGGAGTCGGCCCAGATTTCGGCGGCGATCCGGTCCTGTTCGGCCTTCGGAGCGTTCTGAGGTTCGCCCTGGCCGCCGTAGAGCTGCCAGGTGGACGGGAGGATTTGGTAGGCGCCGCCGGCGCCGCTCGAGGGGTTGACGGCGCCGTAGTTGCCGCCGGACTCGCACATGACGATGTAGGCGGGGATCGAGTAGGGGCCGCCCAGCCAGCGTTCGACTTCGCCTTCGGCTTCGGCGGCGCTGATTCGTTCGGCTTCGGCGGCCTTGGCGGCCTCGATGTCGTTGACCCAGCTGCCGATCTTTGTCTTGAGGCGTCGCCAGCGCGGCGGAGCGGGCGGCGGCGACGGAGTGCAGGTGCGATGCGGCCGCCTCGGCGTTTTCGCGAACCGCGGCGACTTCGGAGCGGGCGGCGGCGAGGCGTTCGTTGTAGGTGTCGACCCGGGCCTTGAGGGCGGCGACGCGCTCGAGCGCGTCGGCGACGGTGCGGCGGACCTGGGCCACGCGGCTGGCCAGGTCGGAGTCGGACTGCTGGATTCGCTCCAGGTATTCGGTCCGGGTCGCCAGTTCGTCGAAGCTGTCGGAGGCGAGGATGATGCTGGCGGTGCTGGGCGAGCCGCTCTCGTAGATCGCGACGAGGCGCGCGGCAAGGGCGGCCCGGGCTCGGTGCAGGCGCCGTCTTTTCGGCCGCCAGCCGGCGCTTGGTCCGCTGCACTTCGGCGGCCAGCCGCGCGGCCTTTTCTTCGCCCGTCGCCAGCAGCGTGGTGAGCTTCTGCTCGCGGGCGCTGGCCGCGGCGGCTTCCTCTTCGGCCGACGGCAAGTTCGCCCTGCGCGGCCTGCAGCTGGCCGGCGAGCGAGCCGGCTTCGTCGCGCGCCGGCGGAGACCTTCTGCTGCAGGGCCGAGATGTCGGCCGCCGAGGCAGGCGGCAGCCGCGAGCGCGAGTACGAGCGCCAGGCAGTGCGCGAGAGGCAGGGCGGCGAGAAGCGTGCGGCTTCCCGCCTTTGTCGCGAGCGATCGCGCCACGAAGCGCGATCCGAGGCTACCGGCTCAGCCCTCAGGGACGTTGCGGGTCGCGACGTAGGCCGCAATCGCCAATGCGAGCGCCGCGACACCGGCGCCGATGCGGATCTGGCGCCGGTAGCGGCGCCGCACGTACTTGACCGCGAAGCGGATCGCGACCTTGCCGAGCTTGTCGTAAGCCATTGCTACTCCTCCTCCCCGCGCTGGCGAATCCGGTGCGCCATCCGCGACTGCAGCGACCAGAGCTCGATGAAGCCCGGCGAGGCGGTCTGCGAGAAGAGACCGCCCGACTGGGCGAAGGAGGCGAGGTCGGCGTCGTAGACGGCATTGGGCGAGGAGCGGGTGACCACCCGGACGCTGCCCTTGAAGAGCTTGAGGCCGATCGTGCCGGTCACCTGGGCGTTGACCGCGTCCATGTAGGCGTCGAGGTCGGTGCGCAGCGGCTCCCACCAGAGCCCGGCGTAGACGAGGTAGGCCCACTTCTGGTCGAGCTCGGGCTTGAACTGGTTCTGGTGGATCGTGCCGACCAGCTTCTCCAGCTCCTGGTGGGCCGGCAGCAGGATCGCCGCCGCCGGCACCTCGTAGATGTCGCGCACCTTGAGGCCGACGATGCGGTCCTCGATGTGGTCGACGATGCCGACGCCGTGGCGGCAGCCGACCTCGGCGACGCGTTCGAGCAGCGTCGACCGGCGCCAGGCGCTCGCCGTTGAAGGCGACCGGGACACCGGCCTCGAACTCGACCGTCGACCGTCTCGGCCTCGTCGGGCGCCTCCTCGGGGCGGGTGACCAGCTGGAAGACGTCGTCCTCGGGCGCGTGGTCGAGATCCTCGATCCAGCGGCCCTCCGAGGAGCGGCCCCAGAGGTTGTCGTCGATCGAGTAGGGCGCCACCTCGGTGCCGCCCTTGACCGGGATGCCGTGCTCGCGGGCGTAGGCGATCTCCTCCTCGCGGCCCATCTGCCAGGAGCGCACCGGGGCGATCGTCTTCAGCTCCGGCGCCAGCGTCGCCACCGTGGCCTCGATCCGCACCTGGTCGTTGCCCTTGCCGGTGCAGCCGTGGGCGATCGTGTCGCAGCCGCTGCGCCGCGCGTACTCGACCGCGAGCTTGGCGATCAGCGGCCGGCCGAGCGCGGTGAAGAGCGGGTAGCCGCCGCCGTAGAGCGCGTTGGCCTTGATCGCCGGCAGCGACGTACTCGGCGGCGAACTCCTCGCGGGCGTCGACGACGTGGCACTCGAGCGCGCCGAGCCGCTTCGCCTTGTCCTCGATCACGGCGTAGTCCTCGCCGGGCTGGCCGAGGTTGACGGTGAGGCAGACGACCTCGGCGTCGTAGGAGTCCTGGATCCACTTCAGCATCACGCTCGTGTCGAGCCCGCCCGAGTAGAGCAGCAGGACGCGCCGTACCTCGGCGGGGTCGGCCTCGTAGGAGGCCGTGCGAACGTCTGCGGGAGAGTCCGGGCGCCACTAGGGAGCGCCGATGCCGCCGCTGCCGTTTTCTTCTTCGGGCGGCGGTCGTGGTCGTGGTTGTTTCTTCGGGCGTGGTCGTCGTTTCCGAAGTCGTGGTCGTTTCGGTCGGGGTCGATGCGTGGTCTCGGTGGTCGAGCCGGTCGTCGTCTCGGTGGTCGAGCTCGTTTCGCTCGGCACCGTCGTCACCGTCGAGGTCGAGGTGCCGCTGTCGCCGCTGCCGGCGATCACGACGACGGCGACACCAGGCCGACGATCACCGCGATCAGGCCGGCGATCGAGCAGGCGCATGTTGCCGTGCGGGCGGTGCTGCGTCATCGGGCTGGCGCATCATCCGGGTCGGGTCCTCGTGCATTGGCTCACTCCTCCGGTCCGAGTATCGCGTCGAGTATCTCGCTGGTGTCCTCGATGTCGAAGCCACTGCGCAGCCGCTCGGTCGATCTCCTCGCGGCTGCTGCCGGAGACCGCCATCTGGGTGGCGAGCAGGCGGGCGCCGGCCGAGCCCGAGCGCGGGCCGACGCGGGGCGTCGGGCTGCGGCTCCGGCGGAGACCGGCTTCAGGTGCGGCTCGCGGCTGGCGCCGAGGCGGGCGGGTCGAGCTCGTCGGCGAGGGCGCGCAGGCGCTCGGCGACGATGCGGTCGGCGCGGGCGCCGGCTTCGGCGAGCTGGCGGCGCGCCTGCTCCTCGGCGTCGTCGATCACCTTCGCGGCAGCCTGCTCGGCCGCCTCGACGATCGCCGCCAGGCGCTCGGCCGTGCCGCTGGTCAGCGCGCGGGGCTCAGATGGGCGCTTCCGCGAGCTCATTGAGGCGCGTAGCTTAGGAGCGCGGCCGTCGATCGTGGCGACGGCCCGCTCGATCTGGTCCGAATCGACCGTCAGCGGCGGCAGCAGGCGCAGGGTCCCGGGCTCGGGCACGTTGACGATCAGGCCGCGCTCGAGCAGGTCGGCGCCGATCGCCGCCGCGTCGATTCCCTCGTCGAGGCCGACGCCGAGCATCAGGCCGCGGCCGCGAACCTCGCGCACGCCGTCGAGCGCGAGCAGCGCCTCGCGCAGCCTGCGCGCCCCGCTCGCGCACCCCGCGCAGCAGGGCCGCGTCGTCGACGATCTCGAGCACGGCGAGGGCCGCGACGCAGGCGAGCGGGCCGCCGGCGAAGGTCGAGCCGTGATCGCCGGGCTCCAGCACCTCGCCGGCCTCCGGGCTGGTCACGCAGGCGCCGATCGGCATGCCGCCGCCGAGCGCCTTGGCGCTGGTCGAGCACGTCGGGGCGGACCGGCGTCTGCTCGTAGGCCCAGAGCGAGCCGGTGCGGCCGATCCCGGTCTGGATCTCGTCGAAGATCAGCAGCGCGCCGCTCTCGTCGCAGGCCTGGCGGGCGGCGAGCAGCGTCTCGTCGCCGAGCGGGTAGATCGCCGGCCTCGCCCTGGATCGGCTCGATCAGGACCGCCGCGGTGCTCTCCCCCACCGCCTCGCGCAGCGCCGCGGCGTCGTCGAAGGGCACCGAGCGGAAGCCGGGCAGCATCGGCGCCAGGTCGGGGTTGGCGGCGAGCGCCGGCGTCGCCGAGAGCGCGCCGTAGGTGCGGCCGTGGAAGTCGCGCTCGAAGCTGACGATCTCCGGCGCCTCGATGCCGCGCCGGTGGGCGTGCTTGCGGGCGATCTTGATCGCGCACTCGTTCGCCTCGGTGCCCGAGTTGGAGAAGAAGACGCGGCCGCCGAGGCTCGACTCGGAGAGCCGCTCGGCGAGCCGCACCATCGGCTCGGTGTAGAAGAGGTTGGAGGTGTGCATCAGGCGCCCGGCCTGCTCGCGCACCGCCTCGACCACCTCCGGGTTGCAGTGCCCGACCGAGCAGACCGAGATGCCGGCGAGGAAGTCGAGGTACTCCCTGCCCTCGGCGTCCCAGAGCAGGGCGCCCTCGCCGCGCACGAACTCGACCGGCGCGCGCTTGTAGGTGCGCATCAGGTAGCGCTCCTCCAGCGCCTGCAGATCGGTCAGGTTCATGGCGTCACCATCGTGCCGATGCCGGCGTCGGTGAAGAGCTCGAGCAGCAGCGAGTGCGGCTTGCGGCCGTCGATGATGTGGGCCGACTGGGCGCCGCCGCGGATCGCGTCGACGCAGGCGCCGAGCTTGGGGCGCATGCCGCCGTCGATCTCCGCCAGCCGCTCCTCGACCTCGTCGACCGTGGCGCGCGAGATCAGCGAGTCCGTCGTCGGCGGCGTCGGCCAGCCAGCCCTCGACGTCGGTGAGGAAGATCGCCTTGTGGGCGCCGAGCGCGGCGGCGACCTTGCCGGCCGCCTCGTCGGCGTTGACGTTGTAGGACTGGCCGCCGCGATCGGAGGCCGAGGAGGCGATCACCGGGATGTAGTCGGCGGCGATGTGGTTGAGCACGTCGACGTCGACCCGCTCGATCGAGCCGACGAAGCCGACCTCGCTCGGCGTTGGCGACCGGCGCGACCTCGAACAGCGAGCCGTCCTCGCCGGAGAGCCCGACCGCCGGCTGGCCGTGGCGGTTGAGCCGCTGCACGATGTCGGAGTTGAGCTTGCCGAGCAGGACCATCTTCGCCACCTCGACCGTCTCCGCGTCGGAGACGCGCAGGCCCTCGTGGAAGCGCACCTCCATGCCGAGCCGGTCCATGTACTCGCTGATCTCGGGGCCGCCGCCGTGGACGACGATCGGGTTCAGCCCGACGTACTTGAGCAGGACGACGTCGGTGGCGAAGGCCTCGCGCAGCTCCTCCTCGCGCATCGCCGCGCCGCCGTACTTGATCACCACGGTGCGGCCGTGGAACTCGCTGATGTAGGGCAGCGCCTCGAGCAGCGTCTCGACGTTGACCCGGCCGCCCGCGACTGCGGCGCCTGCTCGGTCATCGTGCCTCCTCCTTCGCTCATGTCGTGTACTCCGCGTTGATCCGCACGTACTCGTAGCCGAGGTCGGAGAACCAGACGTGGGCGCTGTGCTCGCCGCGGTCGAGCCGCAGGCCGATCTCGGCCTCGGCGATGTCGGCGGCCAGCTCGGCGTTGTCGATCGCGTCGCCGCCGATCTCCTCCAGGTCCTCGCCGGCCAGCGCCATGCCGGCCGCCTGGGCGATCCGGCCCCAGTTCTGGTCGCGGCCGAAGAGCGCCGTCTTGACCAGCGGCGAGTTGGCGATCGCGCGGGCGACCCGCTCGGCCTCGGCCTGCGAGGCGGCGCCGTCGACCTGGATCCGCCCGACCCGCGAGGAGCCCTCGCCGTCGGCGACGACCTCGAGCGCCAGCTGCAGCAGCACCGCCTCGAGCAGGCCCTCCGGCAGCGGCTGCGCCGGAGGCCCCGGTCGCCTGCAGCAGCACGGTGTCGTTGGTGCTCATCTGGCCGTCGACGGTGATCCGCTCGAAGGAGGCGTCGCAGGCGGCGCGCAGGGCGGCGTCGGGGTCCTCGACCACGGCGTCGGTCTGGACGAAGCAGAGCATCGTCGCCATGTTCGGCTGGATCATGCCGCCGCCCTTTGCCTGGGCGGAGAGCGTCACGCCCTCCGGCCCGCACGGTGCAGCGCTTGGGCCAGCGGTCGGTGGTGAGGATCGCGTCGGAGAAGGCGGCGCCGCCCGTCTCGCGAGAGGCCGGTCGCCGCATCGCCGATCCCGCCGAGCACCGCCTCGATCGGCAGCGGCACGCCGATCACGCCGGTCTCGGCGACGGCGACGGCCTCCGGCGCGCAGGCCCAGATGCTCCGCTGCGGTCGTCGCACATCGCGACCGCGTCGGCATAGCCCTGCTCGCCGGTCTCGGCGTTGGCGTTGCCGGCGTTGACGACGGCGGCGCGGATCCCGGCCTGGTCGCAGCGCTTGCGGCAGACCCGCACCGGCGCGGCGGCCGAGGCGTTGCGGGTCAGCAGGATCGCCGAGCTGACCTGCTCGGCATCGCAGACGAGCAGGCCGATGTCGGTCTTGCCGCCGCCCTTGAGCCCGCAATGGGCGCCGCCGGCGCGAAAGCCGGGCGCGAGCTGCGCGGGGTCGAGCTCCTCGACCCCGGCCGGCGGCTCGACCCAGCGCGACTTGAAGAAGCGATCGCCCGGCATGCCCTGCTTCGCGTCCGCTGCCGGGGTCACGACAACCCCATGGTCTCGTCGAGACCGAGCATCAGGTTGAGGTTCTGCACACCCTGGCCGGAGGCGCCCTTCCAGAGGTTGTCGATCGCCGAGAAGGCCAGCACCCTGCCCCGCTCCTCGACCGTGACGTAGACGTGGCACTCGTTCGTGTCGCGCACGTCGCGCAGGCCGGGCGGGCCGTCGACGACGCGGACGAAGGGCTCACCGGCGTAGCGCTCGCGGTAGAGCGCCTGCACCTCGTCCTTGGAGATCGGCTCGCTGGTCTGCGCGTAGCAGCTGGTCAGCTCACCCTGGTCGAGCGGCAGCAGGTGCGGGAACGAAGGTGACCGGCGCCGGCGATGCCCAGCGCCGCCAGCTCCTGCTCGATCTCGGGCCGGTGACGGTGGCCCTCGGTCTTGTAGGCGAAGGCGTTCTCGTCCATCGAGACGTAGTGCATCGCGTCGCCGCCGCCGCGGCCGGCGCCGGAGACGCCCTGCTTGGCGTCGATGACGACGTCGGCGAGCAGGCCGCGCTCGGCCAGCGGCGCCAGTGCCAGCACGCTGGCGGTCGGGTAGCAGCCCGGCGTCGCGACCAGCTCGGCGTCGCGCAGCTGCTCGCGGTAGAGCTCGCTGAGGCCGTAGACGGCGCCCTCGAGCAGCTCCGGCGCGCCGTGCTCGCCGTACCAGCGCTCGTAGGTCGGCAGGTCGCGCAGGCGGAAGTCGGCGGAGAGGTCGACGACGAGGGCGCCGAGCCCGCGCAGCGCCGCGACCGCCGGCGCCGAGGCGCCGTGCGGGTAGGCGACGATCGCCGCGTCGACCTCCTCGATCTCGTCGAGGTCGAGCTCGGTCAGCTCGAGCGGCACCCGGTAGCGCGGGTAGAGGCTGTCGAGCCGCTTGCCGGCGTCGCTGCGCGAGGTGACCGCGACCAGCTCCAGCTTCGGGTGGCGCCAGACGATCTGCGCCGCCAGCGCTCCGGTGAAGCCGGAGGCGCCGGCGACCAGCACCCGCGCGGTGGGATCGCCGTCAAGCGGTTGGGTGAACGGATCAGGCACGGAGCGACCCTCCGATCTTCTCCAGCGCGGCCTCGATCGCGGCGCGCTGCTCGCTGACCTCGTCATCGGTGAGGGTGCGATCGGGGGCGCGGAACTCCAGCCGCAGCGCCAGGCTCTTGCTGCCCTCGCCGACCTGCTCGCCCTCGTAGAGATCGAAGACGTCGGCGGCGCGCAGCAGCTCGCCGCCGGCGCCGAGCACGGTGGTGCGCACCTCGCTCGGCGGCGATCGCGCTGGGTACGACGACGGCGAGGTCCTGATAGACGGCCGGGAAGGTCGTCACGTCCTCGAAGGTCTCCTCGCCGGCCGAAGCGGCGGCCACCAGGGCGCCAGGTCGACTTCGAAGGCGACGGCGGCCTCGAGGTCCCAGGCCCGGCAGACCAGCGGGTGCAGCTCGCCGATCCAGCCGGCCGCCCACTCCCCCGACTGACGCGGGCCGAGCGACCCGGGTGCAGGAACGGCTCCTCGGCGGGCTCGAAGGAGAGCTCGGCGCCGAGCTGCCCGGCCAGCCCTTCCAGGGCGCCCTTGAGCGCGAAGAAGTCGGCGGCCTCACCACCGCCCCGCCAGGACTTGGCCGACGAGAGGTCCGACCGCCAGACAGCCGATCCGGTGCGGCTCGCGATCCGGCGCCGGCCGCTCGCCGGGGAATTGCCCAGCCGAGCGGTCCACCGATCGGTCGCCATCGCCCGCCGGCAGGTAGACGCGTCCCGACTCGAAGAGGGCGACGGCATCGGTGCCGCGGGCGAGGTTGCGCTGGGCGACGTCGAGCAGCGAGCCGAGCACGGTCGTCCGCATCACCGACTGGTCCTCGGAGAGGGGGTTGGAGAGGACGACGCCGTTGGCGCGCGGATCGTCCGCCGCGATCCGCAGCCGGGCTGGCTCGCCCGGGTCGGTGAAGCTCCAGCCGACCACTTCGTCGAAGCCGAGGTCCCGCATCGTGTCCTCGGCGCGGCGCCGCAGCCGCTGCTCGCGGGTCAGCCCGCCGACCCGTCCGGCGACCGCCGGGCAGCGTGCTCGGGCAGGTGCTCGTCGAGCCCGTGGACGCGGCCGACCTCCTCGATCAGGTCGACCTCGCGGGTGACGTCGTAGTGGCGGTCGGGCGGCACGGTGACCTCGAGGTCGTCGCCCGACGACCTCGACCCCGAAGCCGAGCCGCTCCAGGTAGGCGACCTGGTCGGCCTGCTCGATCGCCATCCCGAGCAGGCCCTCGACCCGCTCGCCGCGCAGAAGGTCAGCTTGCCGCGGCTCGGGGATCTCCGCGGCGACGTCGATCGTGCCCGGCACCAGCTTGGCGCCGCAGAGCTCGACCATCAGCCGCGAGGCGATCCGCTGCGCCCGCATGCAGAGCTCGGGGTGGAGCTGCTTCTCGAAGCGCGAGGAGGCCTCGGAGCGCAGCGAGAGCATGCGCGAGCTGCGCAGGATGTTGGTCCCGTTCCAGCTGGCCACCTCGAGCAGGACGCGGGTCGTCTCCTCGGAGACCTCGGAGACCTGACCGCCCATGATCCCGGCGATCCCGGAAGGGCCGTTCTCGTCGCAGACCAGCACGGTCTCGGCGTCGAAGGTGCGCTCGACGTCATCGAGCGTCGTCATCTTCTCGCCGTCCGCCGCGGTGCGGATCCGTCAGCGCTCCGTTCGGGCACCTTGTCGAGGTCGAAGGCGTGCAGCGGCTGCGCGGTCAGCAGCATCACGTAGTTGGTGATGTCGACGACGTTGTTGATCGGCCGCTGTCCGGCTGCCGTCAGCCGCGCCTGCAGCCAGGCCGGCGAGGGAGCGATCGTCACGTCGGTGAAGACGCGGGCGGTGAAGCGCGGGCAGAGGTCCGGGACCTCGACCGTGACCGAGGCGTAGTCGCTCACGTCGCCCTCACCCTCGGCCGCGGCGTCCTCCGCCCACGGCTCGTGCGCAAGCGGCGCGGCGCTGATCGCGTGTACCTCGCGGGCGACGCCGTAGACGCCGAAGCAGTCGACCCGGTTCGGCGTCACCTCCAGCTCCAGCACCGGCTCGGCGATCGGCAGCACCTCGGCCAGCGGCGTCCCCGCGCACGAGACCGATCGTCCTCGAGCACGAGGATGCCCGGCGGGCCCTCCCCCAGCTCGAGCTCGGAGGCGGCGCAGATCATCCCCGCCGACTCGACCCCGCGCAGCTTCGCCTTGCCGATCTTGTGGCCGCCGGGCAGCGTCGCCCCGGGCAGCGCGACCGGAACGGTCTGCCCCGCCGCCACGTTGGGGGCACCGCAGACGATCGTGCGCTCGCCGTCGCCGGTGTCGACCGTGCAGACGCGCAGCCGGTCGGCATTCGGGTGCGGCTCGGCGCTCAGCACCTTGCCGACGACGAAGCCCTCGGCCGAGGGCGGGCCGACGACGCCGACCCGCTCGACCTCGGTGCCGGTCATCGCCAGCCGCTCGGCGAGCTGCGCCCGGCTCGACGCCGGGGTCGCAGTACTCGCGCAGCCAGGAGTAGGGCACCCTCATGAGAACTGCTCCAGGACCCGCACGTCGTTGTCGAAGAAGCGCCGCAGGTCGGGCACGCCGTGGCGCAGCATCGCGATCCGCTCGACCCCCATGCCGAAGGCGAAGCCCTGCACCCGCTCGGGGTCGTAGCCGTTGGACTCGACGAAGCCGAGCACGTTGGGGTCGACCATGCCGGCGCCGCCGACCTCGATCCAGCCGATCCCCTTGCAGAGGTTGCAGCGCTCGCCGCTCGCCAGCGTGCCCGTGCCCTCGCACTGGAAGCAGGAGACGTCGAACTCGACGCTGGGCTCGGTGAAGGGGAAGAAGTGCGGCCGCATGCGCGCCTCGCGATTGCCGCCGAAGATCGCCCGCAGCATCTCGTCGAGCGTGCCCTGCAGGTCGGCGAGCGTGATCCCCTCGCCGATCGCCAGGCCCTCGACCTGGTGGAACATCGGGCTGTGGGTGGCGTCGGAGTCGCGCCGGTAGACCTTGCCCGGGGCGATCATGAAGATCGGCGGCGGCTGCGCCTCCATGCTGCGGACCTGCACCGGCGAGGTATGCGTGCGCAGCAGCACCTCGGGATCGGACTGCACGTAGAAGGTGTCCTGGAGCATCCGCGCCGGGTGGCCGGGAGGGTGGTTCAGGGCGGTGAAGTTGTAGTAGTCGTGCTCGACCTCGGGGCCCTCCATCACCCGGTAGCCGAGGCCGACCATCACGTCCTCGATCTGGCGGGTGGTGCGGGTGATCAGGTGGGTGTGGCCGACCGGCCGCGCCGGTGCGCCCGGGCAGGGTGACGTCGATCCGGTCCTCGGCGAGCCGCGATTCCAGCTCGCCGGCGTCAAGCGCCTCGCCACGCGTCTCGATCAGCGCCTCGAGCTCCTTGCGCGCCTTGTTGGCGCCGGCGCCGACCACGCCCCGTTCCTCGGCCGGCAGCTCGGCGATCCCGCGCAGGATCGCCGTCAGCTCGGCCTTGCGGCCGAGGTAGCGGACCCGCAGCTCCTCCAGCTCCGCCGTGCCCGCAGCGGCCTCGATCGCCGCCGCGGCCTCTGACCTGATCTCCTCGATCCGATCGATTCCCTCAGGCATCCTCAGCGACCTCCGGCATGGCGGGCGACGATATCCGCTCGGCGCAAATTGCGGCAACTGCGGCGACGTTGAGCGACTCGGCGCCACCCGCGCGCAGCGGGATCGTCACCCGTGAGTCGCAAGCCGCGAGCACCTCCTCTGGCAAGCCCTCGCGCTCGGCACCGAGACAGAGTGTCGCCGCGCCATCGAGCGCGACGAGACCCTCGCCGCCGTGAGCGACCAGGGCGACCCGCGGCGCCGGCGTCTCGGCGACCGTGCCCTCGCGCGACCGGCTGGCCGAAGATCGAGCCCATGCTCGCCCGCACCGCCTTCGGCGAGAAGGGGTCGGCGCAGCCGGGCCCGAGCACGACCGTGCCGTCGAGCAGCGCGTGCGCGGTGCGGACGATCGTGCCGACGTTGCCGGGATCGCCGACGCCATGCAGATAGAGACAGGGCGAGCCGCCGGGCTCGGCCCAGCCCTGCGGCCAGACCGCGATTGCCCGCGTCCCCGAGCCAAGGCTCGGAGACCGCGGCCAGCAGCTCGGGCTCGACCTCCTCGCCGCCGAGGTCGCTGCCGGCAGCGGTGAGCACGAAGCGAGGCTCGACGCCCGCCGCCAAGCCCGGCCTCGACCAGGTCCTCGCCCTCGCTGACGAAGGCGCCCTCGCGCTCGCGCTGCTTGCGCTCGCGCAGCTTGCGGACCAGCTTCAGCTTCTCGTTGTGGGGGCTTTCGATCATCCGGGTTGATGTTTCTGGTCGTGCGTTTCTTCTCCTGGAACAAAAAAGCGGGCCGTGAAGACGGCCCGCCCGGGAAAGCTGGAGTGACTGGCTGCGACTAGGCGGCCGCACCCTCCCGGGCTAGCTCCACAAATCGGCGGAAGGCCTCGCGGTCGTTGACCGCGATGTCAGCGAGCATCTTGCGGTTCACCTCGACTTCGGCCTCGCCGAGGCCGTGGATCAGTTCGGAGTAGCTCATGCCCTCCAGCCGCGCCGCGGCGTTGATCCGCGTGATCCAGAGCCGGCGGAACTCGCGCTTGCGGTTGCGCCGGTCGCGGTAGGCGTACATCCCCGAGCGCTGCACCTGCTCTTTGGCGAAGCGGTAGGAGGAGTGCTTGCGCCCGAAATAGCCTTTCGCTTCCTTGAGGACTTTGCGGCGCTTCTTGCGCGCGTGGACTGAGCGCTTGACCCGGCTCACTTGCCGCCCCCAAGCAGGTGCCGCACCGTCTTCGTGTCAGACGGAGCGATCTCCACCGGCCGCGCCATCCGCCGCTTGCGCTTCGGTGACTTCTTCTCGAGGATGTGGCTCGAGTAGGCCCGCCGACCGCGCAGCTTGCCCGTCGCGGTCTTGCGGAAGCGCTTCTTGGCGCCGGAATGAGTTTTCATCTTGGGCATCGGGTCCGCTATTGAAGCAGACGCGCGGGCCCGAGCGCTCACTCTGTTGCAGGTGGAAGGCGAAGCGCAGGGTACTGTGGCGCCCGATGCGCATCGTCTACGTGGTCGGAACGCGGCCCAACTTCGTCAAGACCGCCCCCGTGATCGCCGCCCTGCGGGCGCGGATCCCCGATGGGCGCCACGCGATCGTCCACACCGGCCAGCACTACGACCGGCTGATGTCGGAGGTCTTCCTCGAGGAGCTGGGCGTGCCGGCGCCCGACCACATGCTCGAGGTCGGCTCGGGCAGCCACGCCCAGCAGACGGCGCGGGTGATGGAGCGGCTGGAGCCGGTGCTGGACGAGGAGCGCCCCGACCTGGTGATCGTTCCCGGCGACGTCAACTCGACCGTTGCGGCGGCGCTGACCGCGGCCAAGCTGCAGATCCCGGTCGCCCACATCGAGGCCGGCCTGCGCAGCTTCGATCGCACGATGCCCGAGGAGCTCAACCGGATCGTCACCGACCAGCTCTCCGACCAGCTCTTCATCCACAGCCCCGAGGCCAACGACAACCTGCACGCAGAGGGAGTCCCGGCCGAGCGGATCCACCTCGTCGGCAACACGATGATCGACACCCTGGTCGCGCTCGAGGATCGCTTCCGCGGCGCCGGCGCAGCGGCCGAGCTCGGCGTCGAGCCAGGCGGCTATGTCCTCGTCACCCTGCACCGGCCCGCCCTCGTCGACGGACCGCTGCTGGCGGAGACCGTCGAGCGCCTGGCCGCGCTCGCCCGCGAGATGCCGGTCGTCTTCCCGGTCCACCCCCGCACCCGGGCGATGATGGAGACGATCGACTCCGAGCACCCCGGCCTGCTCCTCTGCGAGCCGCTCGGCTACCTCGACTTCCTCTCCCTGCTCGCCGACGCCCGCGCCGTCCTCACCGACTCCGGCGGCATCCAGGAGGAGACGACCTACCTCGGCATCCCCTGCTTCACCCTCCGAGCCAACACCGAGCGCCCAATCACGATCACCGCCGGCACCAACACCCTGCTCGGCCTCGACCCCGCCGCAATCACCCAGATCCCACAAGCTCTAGCCCAGCGCCCAGCAACCCCTCCCAAGCCCCCGCCCCTCTGGGACGGTCACGCAGCCGAGCGAATAGCCGACGTCGTTGCCTGAAGCGCCGGGGGCGAGGTCCCCCGGGAACTCCCGGCGAAGCCGGCCCGAGGGACCTCGCCCCCGGGGCCCCTAAGCAGCAGCGTCGTCAGCCGGTTTCTCAGCTGCAGCAGCGTCGTCAGCCAACGCGTCCGCTGTCCCGGCGGGTTTCTCAGCGGCCGCCTCTTTGCCCGGCGCCAGCAGCATGCTCATGTTGCGCCCTTCCTGCAGCGGCTGCGACTCGATCACGGCGAGGCCGTCGAGGTCCTCGTAGAGGCGCTGCAGCAGCGCCCGGCCGCGCTCCGGGTGGGCCTGCTCGCGGCCGCGGAACATGATCGTGACCTTGACCTTGTCCTGGTGGCGCAGAAAGCGCTCGACGTGCCCCTTCTTGGTCTCGTAGTCGTGGTTGGCGATCTTCGGCCGCAGCTTGATCTCGCGGATGTTGACCTGCTGCTGGTGCTTGCGCGCCTGCTTCTGCTTCTGCTCCTGCTCGTACTTGTACTTCGAGTAGTCGAGCAGGCGGGTGACCGGCGGTTTCGAGTTAGGCGCCACCTCGACCAGGTCGAGGTCGGCGTCCTGGGCGCGTTTCAGCGCCTCGTTGATCTCGACCACCCCGAGCTGCTCCCCGTCGGCGCCGATCAGGCGCACTTTGGGCACGCGGATCCGCTCGTTGATCCGGGTCGTGTCGCGCTCTGGTGGGCGCCGATCGAACCTACGCGGGACCGGCACTATCTAAGTGAGGTGTGGAGCTTCAAGCGGACGAGAGGTTGGATGGCCGGCACGGGACGCTCAGCGGCGCGGG
The DNA here is from genome assembly GCA_963702065.1 of uncultured Solirubrobacterales bacterium. GTDB lineage: Bacteria > Actinomycetota > Thermoleophilia > Solirubrobacterales > 70-9 > VRUE01. Next base: position 995,548 of record OY969705.1, on the reverse strand, counting down.
GTGTTTGGCGTGCCTGCAATCAAGTGTCCGGAGTATAGACAGAGCGCACGCGCTCAGCGAAGGCGGCCACCGGCATCGCCCCCAGCTCACCCTCCTCGTGCGAGCGCACGGCGACCGCACCGGCCTCCTCCTCGCGATCGCCGACGACGAGCATGTAGGGGTAGCGGCCGAGCTCGGCGTCGCGGATCTTCTTGCCGACCGACTCCGAGCGATCGTCGACCTCGACCCGCACACCGGCTTCGCGCAGCTCAGCGAGGACACGGCCGGCGTACTCGTTGTGGCGATCGGAGACGGGCAGGACGATCGCCTGCACCGGTGCCAGCCAGACCGGGAAACGACCGGCGTAGTGCTCGATCAGGATGCCGGCGAAGCGCTCCATCGAGCCGAGCAGGGCGCGGTGGATCATCACCGGCCGGTGAGCGTCGTCGTCGGCGCCGACGTAGCTGAGATCGAAGCGCTCGGGCATCTGGAAGTCGAGCTGGCAGGTGCCGCACTGCCAGGAGCGGCCGAGCGCGTCGGTGACGTGGAAGTCGATCTTGGGCCCGTAGAAGGCGCCGTCGCCGGGGTTGAGCTCGTACTCGCGGTCCTGGCGATCGAGCGCCTCGGTCAGCGCCGCCTCGGCCTTCGCCCACTGCTCCTCGGAGCCCATCGACTTCTCCGGCCGGGTCGAGAGCTCGACCCGCACGTCCTCGAAGCCGAAACGGGCGTAGAGCTCGTCGATCGCCGCACAGATGTCGGCCACCTCGTCGGCGATCTGCTCCTCGGTGCAGTAGACGTGGGCGTCGTCCTGGGTGAAGGCGCGCACCCGCAGCAGGCCGTGCAGGACGCCCTCGCGCTCGTTGCGCGAGACGCGGCCGAACTCGGCCAGGCGCAGCGGCAGCTCGCGGTAGGAGTGGCGCTCGGAGTCGAAGACGAGGCAGGCGCCGGGACAGTTCATCGGCCGCAGCGCCAGGCGCTTCTCGTCGGACTGCATGAAGTACATGTCGTCGCGGTAGTTGTCCCAGTGGCCGGAGCGATGCCAGAGCTCCTCGTCGAGCACCTGCGGCGTGGCGATCTCCTTGTAGCCGCGCTTGCGCAGCTGCGCCTGCACCTCACCCTCGATCAGGTGCAGCAGGGTCGTCCCGTTGGGCAGCCAGAAGGGCATCCCGGGCGCCTCCTCGCGCAGCATGAAGATGCCGAGCTGGGGGCCGAGGCGGCGGTGGTCGCGCTTCTTTGCCTCCTCGATTCGCTCCAGGTGCTGGGCGAGGTCCTTCTTGGAGAAGAAGGCGGTGCCGTAGATCCGGGTCAGCATCTGGCGCTTCTCGTCACCGCGCCAGTAGGCGCCGGCAAGCGAGCTCAGCTTGATCGCCTTGATCCGGCCGGTCGAGGGCCCGTGCGGGCCGCGACAGAGATCCTCGAAGGGACCGTTGCGGTAGAGCGAGACGGTCTCGACCCCTTCGCTGGCGACCAGGTCCTGGATCAGCTCGACCTTGTAGTCCTCGCCCTGGCCGGTGAAGATCTCGATCGCCTCGGCGACCGGGACGTCGCGCCGCTCGAAGGCCTCGTCGGCCTTGATGTGGGCGCGCATCGCCGCCTCGATCTTCTCCAGGTCGGCGTCGGTGACCTTTACCTCGGATGGGAAGTCGAAGTCGTAGTAGAAGCCGTTCTCGATCGCCGGCCCGATCGTCACCTTGGTGCCGGGATAGAGCTCCTGCACCGCCTCGGCCATCACGTGGGCTGCGTCGTGGCGGATCAGCTCGAGCGCCTCGGGATCGCGATCGGTGAGGATCGAGATCTCGGCACCGTCGGGCAGCGCGGCGGAGAGATCGCGCAGCTCGCCGTCAACACGGATCGCCAGCGCCGCCTTGGCCAGCCCCGGCCCGATTGCGGCCGCCGCATCGCCGCCGCTGGCCCCCGCGCTCAGCTCCAGCGGCCTGCCGTCGGGAAGCCTGACAGTGATCTTTTGGGTCGCCGCCTCGATGCGGCCATGCTACCCACGCCCCACCCATCGCTGACTTCGCCTTTATGCGCTCTATTGGACTGCTAAAGGCGAAGTCAGCGTCTCGGAGCCGGGCCCAGCTAGCGTGGAGCGCCCTGGCGAGCCTGGCGGACCGCAATCAGGGGGCAGGGACTACGACCGGAAACCGCTGTCGTGCGTTTCCCAAAGGACGTAGGGGGGGACAGCGCGCTTGCGGCGCAACCCTTGGAAGGGAGGCCGCGTCCCCGAAGACTCGGTGACGACGAAGCGCACTCCGCTCGGCAGGCGCCCACTGGCCTCGCCATCGGCCGCGATGCAGACCCGGCCGCCGCGCAGCTCCCAGGCGATGTACGGGGTGCCGTGTTCGTCGGCGAGCAGCTGTGGCGAGGCGAGGACCAGGGTCGGGCCCGCGGCGACGTCGTCGCGCAGGCCGGTCAGCGCCGGCGAGTAGGAGCTGGGGCCAACCGGCGCGTTGGCGAGCGCCAGCAGCGAGCAACCCGCCGCCGCAAGGAGGTACAGCCAGGCCACCGGGCGCCGCAGCAGCGGCAGCACGATGACGAGCGTCGCCAGCGGTGCGCCGACCTCGATCGCCTTGGCCGCGGTGTAGGGCGTGCCGCCAAGACGGGCGGCGGCGTAGGCAAGCGCGGCAGCGACGAGGCCGGCGATCAGCGCCGACTCACGCCGGCGCCAGCAGAGCACGAGCCCGTAGAGCAGCAGGATCGAGGCGAAGGCGGCGCCCGCGTAGTAGCCGAGGGCGGGCACGGCACCGGCCCCGGGCGTGAGGCGGAAGTCGCCGGAAGGCCAGATGCCGAAGCCCTCGAAGGGCGAGATCTGACCGAAGAGGTTGCCGAGGCCGGGGCCGTTGGGGTCGAAGGTCTCAAACGAATGGAAGTCGACCATGCGGCCGATCTCAGGGGCGACCAGGACGATGAAGACGCCGAGGCCAAACAGCAGCGGTCGCACCGGCAGAGCTCGCTCGAGCGCCAGCCAGAGGACCAGCGCGCCGATCAGCCAGATGAGACCGGGGAAGCTGTAGGTGTAGACGGATCCCACTGCTACAAGAGCTGCCGGGACGAAGCGGAGAGGGAGCTGTCGCCACTCGGGGTTGCGGGACGACTCGCGCAGGGCAAGGACGAAGGCGAGGACGAAGAGGGCCTGCATGGTCTCCTTGAAGGAGCCCTGGGCGAAGTAGGAGGCGACCATGTAGGTGAGGCCGACTACCAGGGCGGCGGGGATGCGCAGGCCCGCCGGCTGGTCGCGAAAGGCCGTGAGCGCGGTCAAGGAGGCGAGGACGGCGACCGCGATCATCAGGCCGCTGAAGCCCTGGACGAGACCGATGCCGAGGCCGTGGTTGAGGGCGGCGACGATCGCGTGCGGGCCCAGCGGATAGCCCTGCTGCAGAAGCTGCGAGGACTCGCCATTGGCGAGCTGGTCGGTCGCCAGCAGGTGCTGGGACATGTCGGGGTTGAAGCTGGTGCCGAGAATGCCGAAATGCCCTTCGGCGACGAAAGGCAGGGCGGTCACCAGCAGTGCCAGCAGCGCAACGGGCGCTCCCTGCCGCAGCGCCTCTCCCCCATTCTTGAGGCGACCCCACAGATACGCCACCGAGGCCAGGACCAAGAGCGCGACAACGACGGCCGAGACCACTCCGTCGCCGCCCAGCCGCACCGTCCCCCAGCAGACGGCGCAGAGCAGGGCCAGCCCAACCGCCGGCGCCGGCCAGGACCAGCGCCGCACGCCGCAGAGCGCGATCGCGGCCTGGCCGATCGCCAGCGAGGCGACGCAAACGGCCAGCACGGCTGCGTAGGTCCCGATCACGAGGCCGCGAGCCTAGACTGCGGAGCATGGCGTTCGTTCCGCCGGCCCGTCACCTGCTGCGCGCGAGGGACCTCGCCGACGCCCGTTACTTCGAGCCACTCGGGGTCGATGACCTGGCCGCTGCCGCCGGGCTCTCGCGGGCGCACTTCAGCCGCGAGTTCAAGCGCGCCTTCGGCGAGTCGCCGCACGCCTACCTGCTGACCCGACGACTGGAGCGGGCGGCGGCGCTGCTGCGCACGACCGACCGCTCCGTCGCTGACGTCTGCCTCTCGGTCGGCCTGCAGAGCATCGGCTCCTTCACGACGAGCTTCAGCCGCACCTACGGGCGCTCGCCCACCGCCTACCGCGCCGCTCACCCGCCGGCCGCTCGCGGCGCCCTGATTCCGGGGTGCGTGGTCCGTGCCTACGCCCGCCCGCAACACCGCACGTTTCGAGAAGACAGCCCCGCCGTCCGGGCCTAGCATCGCCGCCAACCTTTCCCGACTCAACCAAGGAGAAGACGATGATCAGGATCGCCAACGCACAGCTCTGGGTCCACGACCAAGACGAGGCCCTTGCCTTCTACACCGAGAAGGTTGGCATGGAGGTCCGCGCCGACGTGACGCTGGCCGAGATGGGCGACTTCCGCTGGCTGACCGTTGGCCCGGCCGGACAGGAGGACGTCTCGATCGTGCTGATGGCGATCCCCGGGCCACCGGTGATGGACGCGGAGACCGGCGGACAGGTGCGCGACCTGGTGGCCAAGGGCTTCGCCGGCACGGTCTTCCTCACCACCGACGACTGCCAGGCCTCCTACGAGGAGCTGAAGGCCCGCGGCGTCGACTTCACCGAAACGCCGAACGAGCGCCCCTACGGGATCGACTCCGCCTTCCGCGATCCCTCCGGCAACAGCATCCGCCTGACCGAGGTGAGGATGGCCGGGGTCTGAGACCGGGGACCGGATGGGCACAGCTGGGCTCGAACCAGCGACCTCCGCCTTGTCGAGGCGGCGCTCTCCCAACTGAGCTATGCGCCCGGGACGCCTGAATCTAGCAGCGGCGCGCAGGCCGATGAGGCCTCGCGCCGAAGGTTCAAGTCCGCCGCTGCAAGTGCCGATGCAAGCTGTGCAACTTTTCAGCTAACTCGGTGTTTCTATTACAGCAGCGACCGATTAAGGCTTGAGGACCGACGAGCCAGGGAAACAAAGTCTCGCTGGTGGCACGTCCTTCGGAAACAAAGGGCCCCGAAAGGGGCCCTTTTCCGTTCGCCGAGCCGTTGCTGGGCCAGATATTGGAACGCTGCGCGCAAAAGAGGATCGACCTCTCGCACGTTTCCCTACTGTGAGCGCAATGAGCGAACGCGGGCAGCACCTCGTCGGCTTCCGTTCCGCCCAGCCGGCCGAGCTGGAGCGCGAGCACCGCGAACGATGCCGGCGCCCTGGACAAACGGCGACTTTTCCGCCTGCCGCTGCTGCGCGGTCGCTCGGCGACGGACACCGCCTCGCGGGACGAGCGAGCGGAGCTGAAGGCAGCGCGAAAAGCAGCTGCGGTCCGTCGAGGCGGCAAAGGAGGCCTTCTTCCAGACCCCGGCAGGCAGGGCGCGCCTCGCCTACAAGCGAGGCCATCGCCTCTTCCAGTACGAACTCGAGATCAACGAGCTCCAGCCCGACGATGATTCCCGGCCCGATCGGCGGCCCCGCCCGCGAGACCACCGATCCGGTCGACATCCTCAACGCGGTCACCGTCGAGGGCTGGAAGCTGGTCACCGGCAAGTTCATCCACTCCGAGGTGCGCAACGGCGCTGTCGGCTGCTACCTCTTCAAGCGCTCGCAGAAACGCCGCCTGTCGATGAACAACCCCTGGCAGGCCCCGCAAGCACCCGACTCCTGAGCGCGAGCCGTCCACCGCACCTAGGGATGATCGCTGGGCACGTGCCAGCGATGCGGAGCAAGCAGCGCATCGGTCGCCTCCGGCCCCCAGGAGCCCGGCTCGTAGATCTCCACCGGCGGCGGTTCGCGCACGACCGGGTCGGCCACTTCCCAGAGGCGCTCGATCGCGGCCGAGGTGGTGAACAGGGTGCGGTCGCCGACCATCACGTCGTGGATCAACCGCTCGTAGGCGTCGAGCGCCCGCTCGGGACCGCCGAAGCTGTCGGCGTAGCTGAAGCGCATGTGGGCCTGGCCGAGCTGCATCTTCGGCCCCGGCACCTTGGCCAGGAACGAGGCCGAGATGCTGCCGGGATCGCCGAGCTCGAAGGTCAGGTGGTCGTGGCCGAACTCCTCGGCCACCTGGCTGCAGTCGATCGGGAACATGCGCCGCGGCGGCTCCGAGAAGGCGACCGTGAGCAGGTGGTGGGTGTCGGCCAGCCGCTTTCCCGAGCGCAGGAAGAAGGGGACGCCCTCCCAGCGCCAGTTGTCGACGAAGGCCCGCAGGGCGACGAAGGTCTCGGTGTCGGAGTCGGCGAGCGACGCCCTCCTCGTCGCGGTAGCCGGCGTACTGGCCGCGGACCACGTCGCCGGGCTCGAGCGTCTTCATCGCTTCGAAGACCTTCTCCCGCTCGACCATCAGCGATTTGGCGCTGAGCGAGACCGGCGGCTCCATCGCGACGAAGCTGAGCACCTGGAAGAGGTGGGTGACGATCATGTCGCGGAAGGCGCCGGTTTCCTCGTAGAAGCCGCCACGCATCTCGATCGAGAGCGTCTCCGGCACGTCGATCTGGACGTGGTCGATGTGGTTGCGGTTCCAGACCGGCTCGAACATGCCGTTGGCGAAGCGCAGCGCCAGCAGGTTCTGCACCGCCTCGCGGCCGATGTAGTGGTCGATGCGGAAGACCTGCTCCTCGTCGAAGACCGAGTGGACGAGCGCGTCGAGCTCCCGCGCCGAGGCGAGATCGCGGCCGAAGGGCTTCTCCATGATCACCCGTGCGCCCTCGCCCAAGCCCGCCCGGCCCAGCTCCTCGATCACGCCGGCGGTCGGCGGCCGGTGGCAGCGACGAGGTAGTGCAGGAGCTGCGGCGTCGCGGAGCTCCTGCCGGGCGCTCGCGATGGTGCTGCCGAGTCGATCGAAGCCCTCGCCGGTCGAGACGAAGCCGAGCGACGCGGCAAAGCGATTCCACGACTCGCCGGCCACCGGCCGGCGGCCCGAGCCGCAGACCGCCTCGCGGGCGAGCGCGACGAACTCCTCCTCGGTGAGCGCGCTGCGCGACGGCGCCGATCAGGGCAAACCGCTCCGGCATCAGCCCGGCCTCGAAGAGGTGGAAGATCCCCGGCAGCAGCTTGCGCCGAGCCAGGTCGCCGGTCGCCCCGAAGAGCACGATCACCTGGTCGTGCGGAATGGGTGACGCCGCGTCGTCGGGGCCTCCAGCACTTCGACTGCCATCGCTTCAGCCTTGCAGAACCGGCGCGCCTGCTCGGCGCCGTGGCTCAGAAGCTGGTTTCGAGCGATCGTCTCGAACTCTTCACCGGTCAGCGGCAGGCGCGGCGCACCCGGGAAGCGAGACCGAGAGCGGGCCGGTCCAGGTCGTCGTCCCGTCGGGAGCCGCGCGATAGGTGCCCTTGCCGTGAAACGGCGGCGGGGGCGTGATCGTGGCCGAGGTCAGCGCGTCGTTCATGGCGAATCGCGTTTTTCGAGTGATCGATCGCGAGCGCGTAGCGGATCCTCGCCATCGAGCCCAGGCCTTCTTCGGTGACGGCGAGGAAGAGCGTCGTCCTTGCCGATCCGGAATCCGCAATCAGCTCGGTCGCCGAGACCCCGTGGCGCCATTGCTCGCGCTGAGGAAGGTCGGAAGTGAAGCTCGGGTGCTGGGGCACCGGCCGTGCACGCGTAGCTCGATGCCGGGCGAAAGCGGAATCGAGAGGCGCAGTGCAGGCGCAGGGGGCTGCGGATCCTCCCCTTCACCCGGTGGGAGCGCACCGCGACGTAGTGTCTTCTCGCCGCTGAAGCGGACGCCGCCGACGAACACGCCGAGCCGGCTGGTGAAGTGATCGGCCCCACGGCAGCGCTGGCGCGATGGCGATTTCACCACCCGCCCCGAGGGCCGGAAGCGGACGTCGACCTTGCCGAACTTCCCGAACGAAGCGGCGATCCGGTGCGGCGTGACCGTCCCGCGGGCGACGTAGGCGGTCACGGCACTGCTCGGAGTGCCGAACAGCTTTTCGAGCCGATTTTCCTTGCCGCGCCGGAGCCGGCTTGGTCACCTCGACGGCGACGATGTCCCCCTCGCCGATCACGGTGACCTCGTAGCCGTGCTTGGCCTCCAGATCGAAGCTGGGATTCGAAGCCGTGACGCGGCGGTGGCATGTGCAGCTTGGCTCGCACCTGCGCCCGAAACTGCGGCGGCGACGCGGTGGGAATGTCGAGGACGCTGGCGACCGCGACCGACGGGCAGCGCAAGGACGCCAAGCGACGAGCGCGGCGAGGCGCGCCGCCAGCGAATCACTTCACCCGCCCCGCGCGGTGGAAGAGGCGGGCGACTTCCTTGCCGAAGTAGGCGCCGAAGTCGGTGTCGGGATCGTCGCCGTAGCCGTAGTTGGTGACGCTGTTGAGGATCTGGTCGCCGGCGATCGTCCAGCCGCCGCCCGAGGCGCCGCCGGTGACGTCGCAGTCGACCGCGAGGTTGAGCGGGCCGGGGCTCGAGAAACGAGCGCGCGTCGTGGCCGAGGAAAGGCGTCTGCGTGCAGACCTGCTGGGTTTCGCCGTCGAACGGTTCTTCGGCCGGATAGCCGTGGACGTCGAAGACCTGCCTGGCTTTCAGTCCGAAGGCAATCCCGGTGCCCCCGACCGCCTTGGCCAAGTAGCTCGCCGCGCTGGTTGCGGGTGACGACCGCGGCGCCGACGTCGAAGTTCTCGCTGCCGGTCGTGCGCCACTGCCGGGTCGTGTCGATCCACTTGGCGGGAAAGACGCCGAACGGCCGCTGGCCGTAGCGATAGCCGGGCACGAAAACCCAGCGAAAGTCCATCCAGGTCCCCGCGGGACCACCGCTGTTGACGCAGTGGCCGGCGGTGAAGACGACGCTGTAGTTCGGGGCGTTGACCGAGGTCCCGGAGCAGCGGCCGAACCCGAAGGGCGTCTCGATGAAGATCGCGCCGTTTACCCGGGTGGTTTCGGCAGTCGGGTCCGGGCACCGTTTCGAAGCTGGAGCTGGCGCTGGCATCGCCCGCGGCGGAGGGCGGGTGGATGCGCGGAGCCTCACCGGCGGCTGCCGGTCCGTCGAGCGTGACACTGCCCCGGCCGGGTCGGGGCAGATCAAGGGGACGCGCCTGCCTCATCCTCGCCGCGGTCCAGAACCGGGCCGTCTGCTCCGTTGACGCCGGGGCCACCACATGGGCACCCGCTGACGGCGCGGCCATCGCTCCGACGACGAGCAGGGCAGCGACCAGTGCGATGACAAGGAAGAGGGGGGCACCTTCTCTCTCCAGCGCGCAATGCGCCCCCCGGCCACATGCGTTCATTGCGATCAGTCTACTTGTGAACACTCGAACGTACCGGTCTCAATGCCCTCCCACCCAGGAAGCGGTAAGGCGCCCACCGGAATCGAACCGGTGTAAACGGCTTTGCAGGCCGCTGCGTAACCACTCCGCCAGGGCGCCGAAGCGGGATGAAGGGTAGCGGCGTTTCGCCGGGGCGGCGCTAGGCGGCGCGCTGCTCGGGACCTGGATCGTCGTCGATGTCGAGGATCAGGTTGTCGTCGGCGCTGCGGCGGACGTGGAACTCGAGCGGCGAGCGCTGCTCGAGCTCGCGCAGCAGCTCGACCGGTTCGTTGAGGCGCATCGAGAGGGTCGCCCGACCCTCGGAGAAGCGCTCGACCGAGATCTCGGAGGTGGCGTCGATCTGGCCGGCGGCGTCCTCGAAGCCGACCAGCTGGGAGAAGTCGTCGAGCGGGCCGATCTCGACTTTGACCAGGCCTTCGAAGAGGTTCTGCGCGGCCTGCTCGATCGGGCCGGCCGTTGGCTCGGCGCCGGGCGGCACCGACGCTCGGCCTGCGCCTCGTTCAGCTCCTGGGCGCGGCGGCCGACCTCGACCGCCTCGCGCAGCGCCTTCATCCGGATCCGGGTCGCCTGGCCGCGGGCCTGCGCCTGGATCTCCCCCAGCTTCGAGGAGACCGTCTCCAGCGAGGCGATGCTGCGGTCGTGGCGTTCGTTGGCCTCGAGCAGGCGCTCGTGCAGGCCGCGGATCTCACGCTCGCGCTCGATCACCATCGCCGAGAGCGAGGCAGAGCTCCTCCTCGGCGCTGGGCGGCGGTCTCGGCGGCCTCGCGCCAGCGTTTGAGCGCCTCCTCCGCGTCGCGCTCCAGCGCCCAGTTACGGGCGTCACGCGACGCAAGCGCCGCCTCCACTTCGGAGCGGCGGTAGCCGAAGAACGCCCGCTTGAAGCTACCCATGCGCGGCACCGTAGAGGTGCCCTCGGACGCCATCCTGCGGCGCCTGAAGCTCGAGCCGCGGCGCCTCGCGCCAGAGATCCTCGAGCTGCGTAGCGCTGCCGCTCCTCCTCGGTGAAGACGTGCAGGACGCAGTCGAGGTAGTCGAGCACGATCCAGCCGGCCGCCTCGGCCGCCTCCGAGCCGCCGGGCAGCAGCTCCTGCTCCTGCTTGAGGCGCAGCTTCACCTCGTCGGCGATCGCCCGCGCCTGGCGCTCGTTGCGCGCCGTGCAGATCGTCAGGAAGTCGGTGTAGGAGACGAGCTCGCGCATGTCGAGGACGACGATCTCGCTCGCCGCTTTCGAGTCGGCGAGCTCGGCGAGCCGCCGGGCCAGCGCCTCGCTGCGTGTCGGCTTTGTCGCTCTCGCTCACGGTAGATCCCCTTCTCTTCGATGAAGCGGGCCACCGACTCGGGCACGAGGTAGCGCAGCGGCCGCTCCCGCGGCGGCCCGCTCGCGCACGGCCGAGGAGGAGACGCCGAACTGCGGCATCTCCAGCATCGTCGCCCGGCCGTCGGCGCCGAGGCTGCGCAGCACCGCGGCGACGTCGGCGTCGGAGATGCCGGCCCGGCGGGCGACCGCGAGGCGCGCCAGCTCGGTCACCCGCTGCGGCTCGCGCCAGCTCTCCAGCCCCACCGCGGCGTCGGCCCCCATCACGAAGACGAGCTCTCTGTCGCCTCTGTCCTTTGCAAGCAGCTCCAAGGTCTCATACGTGTAGGACGGCCCCTCGCGCTCGACCTCCAGGGTCGAGACCGAGAAGCGCGAGTCATCGGCCGCGGCCAGCCGCGTCATCGCCAGCCGCAGCTCGCGGCCGGGGTCGTCGGCGATCCGCTTGTGCGGCGCGCTGCCGGTCGGCATCAGGATCACCTCCTCGAGGTCGAGCTGCCAGAGCGCCTCCTGGGCGAGCGCGAGGTGGCCGAGGTGCGGCGGGTTGAAGGCCGAGCCGAGGACGCCGATGCCGGCCGGCGGCCGCGCTACTCACGCACTTGGCCGTCGCCGTGGACGACGTACTTGTAGGTCGTCAGCTCGCGCAGCCCGATCGGCCCGCGCGCGTGCAGCTTCTGGGTCGAGTTGCCGATCTCGGCGCCCATGCCGAACTCGAAGCCGTCGGTGAAGCGGGTCGAGGCGTTGGTGTAGACGACGGCGGCGTCGACGCCGGCGGTGAAGCGCTCGCGAGGCCTCCTGCGGAGGCGGTGACGATCGCCTCCGAGTGGCCTGGTGCCGTGGGCGTTGACGTGCTCGACCGCCTCCTCGAGCGAGTCGACGACGGCGACCGCCAGCTTCAGGTCGAGGTACTCGGTGTTCCAGTCCGCCTCGGTGGCCGGCGCCGACCTCGACGCCGCCGGCCAGCTCGCGCACCCGCTCGTCGCCGACCAGCTCCACCCCGGCCTCGCGCAGATCGGCAAGCGCCGCCGGGCAGGAAATCCGCCGCCACGGCCGCGTCGACCAGCAGCGTCTCGGCCGCGTTGCAGACGCCCGGGCCGCTGCATCTTGGCGTTGTACGGCGATCCGCCGCGCCATCTCCAGATCGGCCTCGGCGTGCACGTACACGTGGCAGTTGCCGGCGGCGGCATAGATCACCGGCACCGTCGCGACGTCCTTCAGAGCGCGTTCTTCAGGCCTTCGCCGCCGCGCGGGATCAGCAGGTCGACGTTCCCGTCCTGCGTGGCCAGCTCGGCCAGGTCGTCATCGCGCTCGCCGCCGGCAAGCAGCAGCACCGCGTCCTCGGGCAGCCCGGCCTCGGCCAGCGCCTCGCGCACGACGGCCGCCAGCGCCGCCGTTCGAGCGTTCCGCGTAGCTCGACCCGCGCAGCACGATCGCGTTGCCGCTCTTGATCGTCAGCGCCGCGCAATCGATCGTCACGTTGGGCCGCGCCTCGTAGACGACGGCAACGACGCCGAGCGGGCACCCGCAGCTTGCGCAGATCGAAGCCCGCTCGCCAAGCGTTTTCGCGTTCGAGCTCCTCGCCGATCGGGTCGTCGAGCGAAGCCACCGCCCGCACGCCCTCGGCCATCGCCGCGACCCGATCCTCGGTCAGCGTCAGTCGATCCCGCAGCGCCTGGGTCAGCCCAGCGGCCCGCTCATCGGCCAGGTCGGCCGCATTGGCCTCGAGAATCTCCTCCGATCCGCTCCCCCAGCAGCCGCGCAGTCGCCTCCAGCGCCGCATCCTTGGCCGCGGTCGAAGCACTCCGCAAGCTCCCGCGCAGCCCGCCGAGCGGCCACGCAGCTCTCCGCAACCGTTCTGGTCGTGATCGCCATGACGGCTAAGGGTAGCTGCGAGGGCCGGGTGCCCCCTCCCAAAACACTCAAGCGCGGCCCCTGCCGCGCGTTTTGGGAGGGGGCACCCGGCCCTCAGACCAACACAAACCGATCCCGGTGAATCACCTCATCGGCAGCATGCGGCAACCGCTCGCGCACCTCGGCGCTCTTCAGCCCGATCACCCGCGACAAGCTCAGCGCGCCGAGTAGTCGACGATCCCCTTGCCGATCACCGCCCCGTCCGCGGTCACCTCGACCGCATCGCCGGCGTCGAAGTCGCCCTCGACCTCGGTGATGCCGACCGGCAGCAGGCTGGAGCCGCTCTCGCGCAGCACCCGCGCCGCACCGGCGTCGACGCTGAGCCGCCCGTGCGCCGGCTTGGCGTACTTGAGCCAGAGCTTGAAGCTCGATGCCTTGCCGGCCTGCGGCGCGAAGCGCGTCCCGACCGGATCGCCGGCTGCCGCCGCCGGCCAGCGTCCCGGCGCTGGTGCCGTTGCAGATCGTCGCCGGGATCCCGGCCTCGCTCGCCATCTCGGCCGCGGCCACCTTGCTGCGCATCCCGCCCGAGCCGAAGGCCGAGGTGCGGTCGCCGATCTCGAGTCCGGCCAGCTCGGAGAAGTCGGCGACCTCCGCAATCCGCTTGGCCTCGGGGTCGACGCGACGGATCGGCGGTGTAGAGGCCGTCGGTGTTGGTCAGCAGCACCAGCAGCCGCGCCTCGAGCAGGATCGCCACCTGGGCGGCGAGGAAGTCGTTGTCGCCGAAGGTGATCTCGTCGGTGGCGGTGGTGTCGTTCTCGTTGACCACCGGCACCACGCCCCACTCGATCAGCCGCCGCAGCGTCTGGCGCGCGTTGAGGTAGTTGGTGCGGGCGGCGATGTCGGCGGCGGTGAGCAGGACCTGGGCGGCGCGGGTGCCGTGCTCGGCGAGGCGGCTCTCGTAGGCGCGAAAGAGGTCGCCCTGGCCGACCGCGGAGGCGGCCTGCAGCTCGTCCATCGCGCGCGGGCGCACCGGCAGGTCCATCAGCCGCATGCCGCGGGCGATCGCGCCCGAGGTGACCATCGCCACCCGCTCGCCACCCCGCTCAAGAGCGGCAACCTGCTCGCAGACCGAGTCGAGCACGTCGGTGCGCAGCGCGCCGTCGTCGGCGGCGACGATCGAGGAACCGAGCTTGACGACGAGGGTCATGGCCGCCAGTGTATGAACGCTACGGAGTCGCCCCCGTCAGCGCGAACCGTTCAAATGGACCGTGCTACACGTTCCAGAAGAACTCACGATCCGCGAGGCTTGCAAGCAGCAGCGCGATCCCGATGAAGACCGCGTTACCGAGACCGCCGGCAACATCCTGGAGATCCAGTGCCCGCTGAACCCAGCCGACGGCTGCAGCGGAAGCGACAAATCCAAGAAAGATGCGGACAAAACGTCTCATCAGCCAAATAGTACCCGACCGATGAGACCCGTAGCGATACCGCCGATGATCCACTTCGCCTCGACCTGTCGCACCTGCATTGCGGTCCATTCCTCACCGCGGCGACGCTCGGAGCGGTGCACAATCAAACGCCCGGCCACAGAGCCGAGACCGGCACCCAGCAGGAGGTCTTGAAGAAGCACTCCAGGTCAAGCGCTCGAGCCGGGGAACTCTCCCCCGCTCCTCACGGATACAGCTCGAACTCGTGCTCGCCGACGCGGACCTCGTTGCCGGGCTCGAAGCCGGCGGCGCGGAGGGCGGCGATGACGCCGATCTCGTTGAGCCGCTGCTCGAGGTAGGCGAGCGCCTCTTCGTTGGGATGTCGTGGCGCTCGAAGAGCAGCTCGACGCCGCGGCCGGTGACGCGGTAGGCGCCATCGTCCTCGCGTTCGACCGAGTAGCCGCCCTCGCCGACCGGCCGGTAGACGCGATGCTCGGCCTCGAATTCGCCGGCTGCTCGGAGGCGCGCTCGGGTCGGGCGGCAGGCAGCTCGGGCAGGGCGGAGAGGATCCGCTCGCGCAGCTCATCCAGTCCCTCGCCGGTCGCCGAGGAAGCGGCAAGCACGGCCAAGGCGCTCGCCACCGAGCCGCTCACGCCACTCCGCGAGCGCCTCCTCGACCTCCTCCGGCGGCAGCAGGTCCCGCTTCGAGAGCAGGACCAGCTCCGGCAGCCGGTCCAGCCCGGCCCCGTAGGACGAGAGCTCCGCCCGCACCGCCTCGTAGTTGGCCACCGGCTCGCCTTCCAGCGGCGCCAGCTCGACCAGGTGGACCAGCATCGCGCAGCGCTCGACGTGGGCAAGGAACTCGTGCCCGAGGCCGGCGCCCTCGGCCGCCCCTTCGATCAGCCCCGGAATGTCGGCGACGATCGCCTGCCGATCGTCGCTCTCGATCGTCCCCAGCACCGGCGAGAGCGTCGTGAACGGGTAGTCGGCCACCTTCGGCGCCGCCCGCGTCAGCCGCCCCAGCAACGAGGACTTCCCCGCGTTCGGCAACCCGATCAGCCCGACGTCGGCGAGCAGCTTCAGCCGCAGCTCGATCCACCCCTCCTCGCCCGCTGGTCCCGTTCTCGGCAAACCGCGGCGCCTGCCGAGTCGAGGTCGCAAACCGCTTGTTCCCGTGCCCCCCACGCCCACCATGAGCAACCACGGCCCGCTGCCCCGCCTCAACCAGATCGACCCGACTCCCATCCACAGCCTCGGCCTGAGTCCCAGCCGGAACCAAGATCTCCCGGTCCTCCCCCCGACCCCCGTGCCGATTGGACCCTTCCCCGTGCTTCCCCCGCCCACCCCTGAAGTGCTTGCTCCCCTTCAGCGCCGCCAGATCCCGCTTCGACGCATCGCAAACAAGCACCACGTCCCCGCCGTGCCCGCCATCCCCACCATCGGGCCCACCCCGAGGCACATGAGCCTCGCGCCGAAGCTGATGCAGCCGTTCCCACCGGCCCCGCCCTCAACCCAGATCTTCGCCTTGTCGTACATCAGCTAAGGAGGTGTAACGCTTCGCGCTCTGCGGGACAAAGCGCTCACCTCGGAGTTGCGGAGCCTTGAAGGCGCAGGGCTCGGTGCCCTCTCTCCAAAACACTCAAGAGCGGCCTCCGGCCGCGCGTTTTGGGAGAGGGCACCGAGCCCTCCCCCGCTTGAGCCCTAGGAGTCCTGCAGAACCGAAATCGTCCGACCCTTGCGGGTCGACTTGAACTCAACGATCCCGGCGCGCGTCGCAAAGATCGTGTGATCCCGGCCAAGCCCGGTGCCGTCACCGGGCCAGAACCGCGTCCCGCGCTGGCGCACGATGATCTCGCCGCCGGTGACCTTCTGGCCCGCGAAGACCTTGACCCCGAGCATCTTGGGGTTGGATTCGCGTCCGTTGCGGCTTGAGCCGAGTCCCTTCTTATGAGCCATCGTCAGAATCCTTTTTAGCAGCCGGTTTCGCTTTTTTGGCCGCTGATTTTGTTGTGGCTTTCGCGGCAGGTTTTTTGGCTTTGGCTCGCCGGCTTTTTTAGCCGTGGCTTTTTTCGCAGTTTTTGTTGATGCGGTTTTCGCGGTCTCTTTTTTCGCGGCCGGTTTTTTGGCCTCGGCCGGTTTTTTCGCCGCAGCCGTTTTTTCTCAGCCGGTTTCGCCGCTTTCGGAGCCGCCTCTTTCTTCGCGCCGGCTCCTCTTTCTTCGGCGCGGCCGCTTTGCGGCTGCCCAGGCTGATCTCGGTCACCTCGAGCTTGGTCAGCTCGGAGCGGTGGCCGGCGCGGCGGCGGTAGCCCTTCTTCGGCTTGTATTTGAAGACCTTGATCTTCTGCGCCGCGCAGGTGCTCGGTGACGGTCGCCTCGACCTTGACTTTCTCCAGCTCCTTGCCGCCGGCGACGACCTCTTTGTCGCGGAACATCACCGGGCGCAGGGCGACTTTGTCGCCCTCTTTGGCGCTCAGGCGATCGACGAGCAGCGAGGTGCCCTTCTCGACCTTGTACTGCTTGCCACCGGTCTCTATGACTGCGTACGTGTTCATTCGTCCTTGCCGCTCTGGGTTGAGCGCGACCGACCGCGACCACCCCTGCGGCCGCGACGGCGACTGCGCGAGGCGCGAGGATTCTAGCTGGGAGCCGTTTTCCTCGCCGCCAGCGCTGCGCCGCCGTTGGTCGCCTCACCCCGCGGCAGCGAGGCCACCGCGGCGGCCCGCTCGACCCGCTCGATCCGCACCAGCTTGCGCTCGCCGACGAAGCGGCCGCCACCGGTGACGCTGACGATGTAGGAGTCGACGCGGGCGACGGCGTCGTCGGCGTTGTACATGTGCGGCTCGTCGATTTTGACCAGCACCTCCTCGCCGACCTTGAAGGGCAGCGCCCGCTCCTCGATCTCCGCCCGGGTGCCGGTTTCGACCACCTCGAAGGTGTCGATCGGCAGCGCGTCGCCGCCCTCGAAGTGGAACTGCTTGCCGGTCTCGGCCTCGAGCTCGGCCAGGCCGCTCTCGGGATCGATCAGCTCGGCCGCGACCTTGGGATGGACCCGCAGCAGCAGCGCCTCGGCGTCCTTGGCCCCGGCGGCGATGTCCGGCAGGCGGCGCATCGCGTCGAGCGCCACCGTCTCGGCCGGAGAGCACGACGCCTTCGCCCTCGCAGGTCGGGCAGGGCACGGTGAGGATCTCGCGCACCCCGTCGGTGACGTTCTGGCGCGTCATCTCGACCAGGCCCAGCGGCGAGACCTCGACCACGTAGCTCTTCGACTTGTCGGCGTCGAGCGCTTTGCGCAGCGTTTTCAGCACTTTGTCGCGGTTGCGGGCCCGCGCCATGTCGATGAAGTCGATGACGATGATGCCGCCGATGTCGCGCAGGCGCAGCTGCCGCACCGCCTCGTCGGCCGCCTCGGTGTTGACCCGGGTGATCGTCTCCTCGAGGCCGCCTTTGCCGCGGCCGGTGAAGCTGCCGCTGTTGACGTCCATCACGGTCAGCGCCTCGGTGTAGTCGATGATCAGGTAGCCGCCCGAGGCGAGGTCGACGCGCCTGCCCAGCGTCGACTCGATCTCCTTGTCGATCCCCCACTTCTCGAACAGCGGCTTGCGCTCCTCGTAGAGCTCGACCCCGTCGACCAGCTCCGGCGCGGTGCGCTGGAAGAAGCTGGTCACCCGTTCGAACTGCTTGGGCGAGTCGATGATCGCTTTTTCGAAGTCGCTGAGGAAGACGTCGCGCAGGACCCGCACCGGCAGGTCGGCCTCCTGGAAGACGAGGTCCGGCGCCACGATCTGCTCGGTGCGCCGCTGCCAGCACGTCGTTGAGCTTGTGCAGGTAGCCGATCTCGCGCACGAAGTCGGCCTTTTTGGCGCCGTGGGCGGCGGTGCGGACGATCAGCCCGCCCGGGCCTTTGTAGGTGCGGTCGACCATCTTGCGCAGGCGGTCGCGCTCGGAGTCGGAGAGCCGCCGGCTGACGCCGACGCCGCTGCCCTGCGCCGCGTAGACCAGGTAGCGGCCGGCGATCGAGACGTTCATCGAGAGCCGCGCGCCCTTGGTCTTGAGCGGGTCCTTGACCACCTGCACGACGATCTCCTGACCGGGTTTGATCAGCTCGTCGATGCGGCGGCCTTTGCCGGTGCCGCGACCGCGCTTCGGCGCCTGTTCTCCGTTGGGCAGGACGATCTCGTCGACGTGGAGGAAGCCGTTGCGCTCGAGGCCGATGTCGACGAAGGCGGCCTCCATGCCGGGCAGGACGTTGTCGACCTTGCCCTTGTAGATGTTGCCGACGATCGAACGCCGGCCGCGGCGCTCGATGTAGAGCTCCGCTACGTCGCGTTTGCCGCCTTTCGTCTTTGACTCGAGGACGGCGACGCGGGTCTCGCCACGATCGGCGGAAACCAGAATTGTCTTTTTCATTTGAGTTAGCTCAGTTCAGAGTAGGTACGCACGCCTGGCCCCTTCTAGGGATCACCAGGCGAACCTGCCTTTCTGGCTGAGCCGCGCTTGCATGTGGATGCTCTGGAGGACGCCGATCGCCAGGAAGGTCGCCAGTACAGACGACCCGCCGTAGCTCATCAGCGGCAGGGGGATCCCGGTGATCGGCATGATCCCCAGGTTCATCCCCACGTTTACGAAGACCTGGAAGAGCAGCATGGCGGCGATGCCACCTGCGACCAGGGTCCCGTAGGAGTTCTTCGAGAGCGTCACAATCCGCAGCGCCCGCCAGATAAGCAGGGCGTATAGGGATAGGACCAACGCGGCTCCGATGAATCCGTAGCGCTCACCGATCACGGCGAAAATGAAATCGGTGTGCCGCTCAGGGACAAAGTCGAGCCGCGTTTGGGTGGCCCGATCGCCGCGTCCGGTCTTCTCCCCGGAACCGATGGCGATCTTGGCCTGGTTTTGCTGGTAGCCCGCGTCGCTGGGGTCCGCGCTGGGGTGCAGGAAAGAGGTGAGCCTCTGCTCCTGGTAGCCCTTGAGAACCGGCGTCCCAACTGCGGGCGCCACCACGAGGACCGTCGCTGTCAAAGCGACGAAGGCCGCGCCGATCACCGCGAAGTGCGTCCAGCGGACGCCCCCCACGTACATCACGGCGAGGGTGATTGCCCCGAACACCAAAGCGGTGCCGAGGTCCGGCTGCAAGAAGACGAGCGCAGCCGGTGCCAGGCCGAGGCAGAGGTAGCGCACCGTGCGCTGCCACTCCGACCCTCTCCTGGCGCCATCGATGACGAAACCCGGCAAGGGCCAAGACGAGCAGCACCTTGCCGAGCTCCGATGGCTGGAAGCTGAAGAAGGGAAGTTCGAAGGAGCGTCGCGAGCCGCGCGCGGCGAAGCCGAAGACGAAGACGAGCGAGATGCTGACGCAGAGGAAGGTGTAGATGCCGACCCGCAGCTCGCGGAAGCGTGAGTAGTCGATGCGGGTCAAGAGGTACATGGCGACGATCCCGAGCACGCCGTAGATCGCCTGCCGGTCAACGAAGTAATAGGGGTTGCCGGGGACGTCCTGCTTTGTCGCCTGGGCCAGGGTGAAGACGCTGAAGGCGACGAGAGCGGCCGCGGAGAAGGCCAGAGTGCCGTCCATGTAGGGCAGGCCAAGGCGCTCGGCGATGCCGGGATGGACTGCGAAGGGCTCGGGCCGGGCCTGGCGGGCGCGGGTCGCGTACATCAGCCCTGGCCTCGCCTTCCGTTGGGACCGGCTGTCGCCGGCCGCGTGCTTGCGAAATACGCTTCGAGAATCTTCCTTGCGCGCGGGCGCGGCCGATTCTGCGCCGAAGCCGCCTTCCTCCATCGTAACGAAGGTGACGATACGCGGATTGGGATAGGGAGCGAGGACGCCGTACCAGGACTGGTCCGCGTGCGCCGGGCGCTGGGCGGTGCCGGTCTTGCCGGCAACCGGGATCGGGAAGTTGCCGAAGACGTTCGAACGAGGTTCCGCCGCCGTTCTGCGCGGCGTCGTGCAGGCCTTCCAGGATCGCGGCCCGGTACTCGGGGTCGATCTGGACGTGGCGGCGCGGCTTGGGGTCGAATTCCTTCAGCACCCGGCCGGCGGCATCGTCGATTTCCTTGCCGACGTGCGGGGTGACGACCGTGCCGCCGTTGGCCAGCGTCGCGTAGGCGACCGCCATCTGCAGCGGGTTGGTCTGCAGGTCGCCCTGCCCGGTGGCGAGCTGGACGTTGTCGCCGGCCGACCAGGGCCGGTCGGTGCCGCCTTCCTTGTAGAGCTGGTTGCGCCAGTGCTGCGAGGGCAGCAGGCCTTCTGTCGGCGCCCGGCAGGTCGATGCCGGTGGGCCGGCCGATGCCCGAGCGCGTGCGCCCAGTGCTGCAGCTCGCCGGTGTCCCACATGCGTATGCCGAGCGTGTAGAAGAAGACGTCCGAGGAGACTTCGAGCGCCGCGACGAGGTTGACCGGCGCCGTTGGCCGCTTCGCCGGCGTTTTTGAATTCCTGGCCGCCGACTATCGAGCTGGCCGGGTCGTCGATCACTTCGCCGAGCTGCAGGTTGCCGCTTTCGAGCGCCGCGATCGCGGTGATGAGCTTGAAGGTCGAGCCGGTCGGGTAGAGGCCGGCGATCGCCCGGTCGAGCAGCGGCGCCGCCGGATTGCGATAGGTCTCGTCGACCTGGCTCTGGGTCAGCGGCCGGGTGAAGAGGCCGGTTCGAAGGTCGGGAACGAGCCGAGGCCGAGGATTTCGCCGCGTGTGCACGTCCATCGTGATGAAGCCGCCCGGCAGACCGCGTTCGGCCAGCGCCGCCTCGCCCGCCGCCTGCACGTTCTGCGTCGATCGAGAGCTTGAGGTTGTCGCCCGGCGCCGGCGGCTTGGCGACGAGGCGCCCGTTCGGGCGTCGGCTCGCCGAGCGCGTCGACCTGGACCCGGGTCAGGCCGGGCTCGCCGCGCAGGAAGCGGTCGTAGGTGTCCTCGACCCCGTCCTGGCCGATCTCGTCGCCCGGCTGCAGGCCGCTGATAGCGCGGCTCCTTCAGCTGTTCTTCGGAGATCTCGCCGACGTTGCCGAGGATGTGGGCGGCCAGGGTGCCGTCCGGGTAGTCGCGGACGAAGACGCGCTGGACCTCGACCCCGGGGAAGCGCTCCTGGTTCTCCTGCAGGTAGTAGACGAGGTAGTGGCCGACGTCGCGGCGCAGCGTCACCGGCGCCGCCGGCGCCAGCTTCAGCTCTTCGTGCATCGTCTTGCGCACGGCGCGCAGGGTGCTGTGGGTGAGGTCGGCGAGGCTGCGAGAGCTCGGCCCGGCGTTCGGCCGGATCGGCCGGCAGTTTGCGCGGGTTGACCTGCAGCGCCAGGCTGGTCCGGTTGGCGACCAGCACCTTGCCGTTGCGGTCGAGGATCTCGCCGCGCGGGGCGCTGGTCCGGAAGGAGCGGGTGCGGTTGTTCTTCGCTTCGGCGAGGTACTTTTCGCCGTCGAGCACCTGCAGCAGCCAGAGCCGGAAGAAGAGAACTCGCGAAGAGAACCACGGCGACGCCGCCGAAGAGGGCGATGCGCAGCGCCAGCCGGTTGGTCATCGCCGGGCCGCGCTCGTCGGAGCGGAGGTACATCGCCCTCAGGCCCCCAGCACCGTCGGCTGGCGCCGGCGCTGCACCTTCGGCTCCTCGACCAGGGCCGGGCGCAGCAGCGCGGCGCACGAGCAGGTAGATCGGCCAGCCGAGGAAGAAGGCGTAGACGCTCTTCAGCAGCAGGTCGCGGACGATCAGCACGCTGACCGGGGCGTCGATCCCGAGCAGCAGCTGGATCACGCCGAAGCCGAGCTCGGCGACCAGGGTCAGGCCCATGCAGAGCAGGGCCGGCACCAGCGAGCTGTGGATCTCGAAGCGCTCGCGGAAGAGGCCGGCCAGGTAGCCGATGCTGAGCAGGACCAGCGAGGAGACGCCGAGCGCCTCGACCAGCAGGCAGTCGAGGAAGAAGCCGATCGAGAAGCCGGCGACGGCGCCGGTCAGGCTGCCGCCGAGCAGGGCCGAGGCAGACGACCAGGGCCGGCAGGATGTCGGGGCTGACGTGGAAGAGTTCGACCCGGGAGAAGAAGGAGAGCTGCAGGAGCACGCCGAGCAGGCCGATCGCGGCGATGCGGGCGACGATCTTCGGGGTCAGGATCACCCGCGCGAACCCCCGGTCAGCACCTGGACCAGGTCGAGGTTGCGCAGGTCGGCGAAGGGGCGCACGTCGACCTGTTCCTTGGCCTCCTGTTCGACGATCGAGGCCTTGGTCACTTCCCCCAGCGGCAGGCCCGGCGGGAAGAGCGAGCAGAGGCCCTGGGCGCACCAGCCGGCGGTGACCACGGTCTGGCCGCCGTGGACCCGTTTGGTCGAGTCGATGAAGTCGAGGATCAGGTCTTCGGGGTCGCCGACTTCGGGCTTGACCACGCCCTGCACGCCGGCCGGCAGCACCTTGGCCGAGATCGCGCTTTCGTGGTCGGTGAGCAGCATCACCTGTGAAGAACCCGGCTCGACCGAGGCGATGCGGCCGACCACGCCGTCGCCGCTGATCACCGGATCGTCGACGTGGACGCCGTCGCCGCTGCCGACGTCGATCGTCACGCTCGAGCGCCAGACCGTCGGCGAGCGGGCGATCACCCGGCCGGTGACCTCCTCGTAGGCCGAGGCGGCGAGCGCCGGGCCGCGGTCGAGCTCGACCAGCTTGCGCAGCTGCGCGTTTTCCTGCAGCGCCTCCTGGCCGGCGACGGCCTGCTCGCGCGCCTTCACCAGCTGCGCTCTTGAGGCGGCTGTTTTCGCCCCTGGCGTCGAAGGTCTTGTCGAACCAGTCGACCAGGTCGCGGGCCGGCTTGAGGGCACGGTCGGCGACCCCCTGGACCGGGCTGAAGATCGTGCTGACGCCGCGCTGCAGGCCGTTTGAGCCCTGCCCGTAGGTGATCGTCAGCAGCACGAAGGAGCCGACGATCAGCAGGGCGAGCACCGCCCTACGGCGGCGTACTTGCTTTCGATACACGGTGAAGACCTAAGTTTGGGGCTTGCGATGAAGGGGACCTAAGCAAAGCGCCTGGTCCCGGAATTCTGCTTGCTGGCGCGGTGGATGGTCTCGAACTCCTCGAGGGAGATTCCCGAGCCCACCGCCACGCACGTAAGCGGTGACTCTGCCAGCTGACAGGGCATCTGGCACTCGTCGCGCAGGCGCTGTTCGAGTCCTTGCAGCAGCGCGCCGCCACCGGCAAGGGTAATGCCACGGTCCATGATGTCGCCGGCGAGCTCCGGCGGGGTGCGGTCGAGCGTGTCCTTGACCGCCTCGACGATGTGGCCGACCGGTTCCTCGAGCGCCTCGCGGACCTCCTCGGAGCCGAGCGTGATCGTCTTCGGCAGGCCGGAGACGAGGTCGCGGCCGCGGATCTCCGAGCGCACCTCCTCGGGCAGCGGCGAGGCCGAGCCCGCCTCGAGCTTCACTTCCTCCGCCGTCTGGGTGCCGATCGCCAGCTTGTACTCGTGCTTGCAGTGGTTGACGATCGCCTCGTCGAGCTCGTCGCCGCCGACCCGGATCGACTGCGAGACGACGATCCCGCCGAGCGAGATCACCGCCACCTCGGTGGTGCCGCCGCCGACGTCGACGACCATCGAGCCGGTCGGCTCGGCGACCGGCAGGCCGGCGCCGATCGCGGCCGCCATCGGCTCCTCGATCAGGTAGGCCTGGCGGGCGCCGGCCGAGAGGCAGGCCTCCTCGACCGCCCGCTTCTCGACCCCGGTGACGCCGGAGGGGACGCAGACGACGACGCGCGGGTGGGCGAAGCGGTTGGAGTGCACCTGTTTGATGAAGTGGCGCAGCATCTGCTCGGTGACGTCGAAGTCGGCGATCACGCCGTCCTTGAGCGGCCGGATCGCGGTGATGTTGCCGGGCGTGCGGCCGAGCATCCGCTTCGCTTCGACCCCGACCGCGTGCACCTGGCCGGTCTGCGTGTCGATCGCGACCACCGAGGGCTCCGAGAGGACGATGCCGCGCCCGCGCACGTAGACCAGCGTGTTGGCCGTACCGAGGTCGACAGCCATGTCGCGGCCGCCTAGTCCTCTGAGATAGCTGAATACGCCCATGCGTGGATTTGGAGAACTTCCAGGCGGAATGATCCCAAACCGGCAAAGCGGGGTGCCAAATTCGGCTCAGCGCTGGGTGAAAAGTTCCGGCGCCAGCTCGATCAAGCAGGCCCACCGGCAGGCCGACCACGTTGGAGACGCTGCCCTCGATCCGCTCGACCAGGGTCGAGCCAAGGGTCTGAATCGCGTAGCCGCCCGACCGTCCCTCCCACTCGCCGAACTCCACGTAGCGCTCCTTCTCCGCCTCGCTCAGCTCCTTGAAGGTCACGGTGGTGCGTTCGAGTCCACTGCGCTCCTCGCCGTCGACAACGACCACCAGCCCGCTCAGCACCTCGTGCGCCCGTCCCGACATGCGGTCCAGATAGCTGCGCGACTCCGCCGCATCGGCAGGCTTGCCCAGCGCCTTGCCGTCGAGCACGACATCGGTGTCGCAGGCAATCACCACCCCGTCCCGCGCAACCGCACGAGCCTTCAACCGCGCGTTCTCCAGCACCTCGAACTCAGGGTCACCCCCACTGAGCTCCTCCACACCCGGAGACGACAACCTCGAACTCCAACCCAAGCTTGCGAAGAATCTCGGCCCTCTGCGGCGATCCAGATGCCAGCGTCAATTTCATGCGTGACCGCCGGGGGGTGGCGTCGCAGGGGGGGCCACCCCCGAGGAAGCTTTAGCTACCGCAGGGGGTGGTGGGTCCCCTGCGGCGACAGGACCCGCCGGCCCTACAGCTCTGGGAACCAGATCTCGATCTCGCGCTCGGCCGACTCATCCGAGTCCGAGCCGTGGACCATGTTGAAGGTCACCTCGAGCGCGAAGTCGCCGCGGATCGAGCCGGGCGCGGCCTCGACCGGGTTGGTGGCGCCGATCAGCTGGCGAGCCGCCGCGACCGCTTCGTGGCCCTCGAGCACCATCGCCACCAGCGTGCCGCCGGTGATGAAGGAGACCAGCTCGCCGAAGAAGGGCTTCTCGGTGTGCTCTTCGTAGTGCTTGTTGGCGATCGGCTCGTCGGCGCGCATCGTCTTCAGCGCCGCGATCCGCAGGCCCTTGCGCTCGAAGCGGGCGATCACCTCGCCGGTCAGGGCGCGCTGGAAGGCGTCAGGCTTTACGAGGATCAGCGTCCGGCTCACGGGCGGGGCTCCTTTGGGTTCGTTTGGGTCGTGTCGGCCTCCGCGTCCTGTCTCGGGCGCGGGCGCCTCTTTTGGCTTTGGCCGCGGGGCGGCGCTTTGGGCTGCTCCTCGCGCTTGCCGCGTTTCGGGCGCTCCTCGCCCGCTGGGGCTGCGCGCTCGCGCGCGTGGCTCGCGACGTCCCTCGCCCTCGGAGCGCTGGCGGCGCGGCCGCTCGGCGATCGCGGTTTCGCAGTAGGGACAGAGGGCCCAGCGCGGGATCGACCGGCTTGCCGCAGCTCTGGCAGGGGTCCTTGAGGCGGCGCTGGCACTGCGGGCAGCGCAGGTAGCTCTTCTCGACCGGGTATTCGCAGTTCGGGCAGGAGGCCTCGGTCAGCTGGCGCACCTTCAGCTCGGCGGCGCGGATCTCGAGCTCGCGTTCGTGGGCGTCCTCGAGGAACTCGGGCGGCCGCACGATCGCGTAGACGGCGGTGCCGATGTAGGGGAAGAAGGAGCCGACCGTCGCGCAGGCGACCAGGAAGGGGTCGGAGATGCGGCGCCGGGCGTCGAAGTAGGTGTAGACGATCAGGGCAAGCCAGACGACGACGATCATCAAGATGAAGAGGGTGGCGGCCAGGTTGAGGCCGTTGTTGGAGATGCCGAAGATCGCTAGTGCCATGGCTGGGGAGCCCGCCGGAGAGGGGAGCGGCAGTCTACTTCGCCGCCGGGCCCGTGAACCCTCGCCCGACTTTGTCCCCGCTCCAGTGTGGTCAATGTCGGATACGCGTCTAGAGGAAGAGGCTGCCGAAGAGGTAGCCGAGGCCGAAGAAGACGAGGATCACCGCGGCGACGACGGCGGCGACCAGGGCCATCATCGAGAGCAGTTCCGAGCTGGCGCTTTTAGACCCCGATGCCATTGCCGGCATCCTCGCACAGGCGCAGAGCGGCGCGGGCGGGCGCCAGCACGTAGTGAGAGCCGGTGACCAGCAGGACGCCCGCCGGGAAGCTCCGCCGGCCAGCTCGCGGCCGCGCCGCACCGCTGCCTCGAAGTCGGGAACCTGCTCGGCGCTGCAGGCCGGCCTCGCGCGCAGGCGGCCGCCAGTTTGGCGGCGCCGTGCGAAGCTGACTCCCGGTAGCCCCCGCGACTCCAGCGCCGCCGGGTCGAGCTCGGTGCAGACGACCCGCGAGAGGACCGGCGCCAGCGCCCCGATCATCGCGCCGGCGTCCTTGTCGGCGAGGGCGGCGATACAGGCGACGACCGGGCGCCCGGCGGCGATCTCCGCGAGGCCCTCGGCGAGCGCGGCGGCGCCGTCGGGGTTGTGGGCGACGTCGATGAAGACCGGCGGGTCCTCGCCGACGCGCTCGAGCCGGCCGGGAACGGTCAGCGTCGCCGCGACCGCGGCGACCGCGCGCCGGGTCGAGCGCGCCGAGGAAGGCCTCCGCGGCGGCGCAGGCGAGGGCGAAGTTGCGGCGCTGGAAGCGACCCGGAGCGCGCAGCTCGATCCCCTCGCCGGGGTCCTCGGGCGCGACGATCAGCTTCGCCCCGCGTTCGGCCGCCGTGCGCTCGGCCAGCTCCGCCACCTCGGCGCTGACCCGGCCGCAGGACCAGGGTCGTGTGATCGCGCAGCACGGCCAGCTTCTCGGCGGCGATCTCGAGCTCGGTCTCGCCCAGCCAGGCGGTGTGGTCGAGGCCGATCGAGGTCAGCACCGTCACCCGCGAGGGGATCGTGTTGGTCGCGTCGAGCCTCCCTCCCAGCCCGGCCTCGACCACCGCGGCCTCGACCCGGGCCGCGGCAAAGGCGACGAAGGCCGCCGCCGTGGCGACCTCGAACTGGGTCACCGCCTCGCCGGGCTCGAGGCTGCGGTTGACCGTCTCGGCGGCCTGCGCGGTGCGCTCGACCGCCGCGGCGAAGTCAGCTTCGCCGATCTCCTCGCCACCGATCAGCACCCGTTCGGACCAGCGCATCGGCGTGCGGCGAGACGCAGGCGCCGGTCCGCATCCCGTGCGCCTCGAGCAGCGCCGCGATCATCCGCGTCACCGAGGACTTGCCGTTGGTGCCGACGACGTGGATCGAGGCGAAACGGTGCTGGGGCAGCCCCAGCGCCGTGCTGAGCTTGTGCATCCGCTCCAGGCCGAGCTTCCAGCCGACCGGCTCCAGCGAGTCGAGGTAAGCCTGCGGATCTATTCGCGCTGAGCTCCTCGAGCTCGGCCCGGTGGCGCTCCAGCTTGGCCCGCTCCTCCTCGACCAGCTCGGCCGGCGCGCGGGCGACGAACTTCTCGTTGGCGAGCTTGCCCTCGGCGCGGGCGACCTCGGAGCGCAGCTCCTCGCGCCGCTGCTCGAGCCGAGCGGCGACCGCCTCGGCGTCGATCTCCGGCGAGGCGAGCATCTGCACCGGCGCCGACCGAGGCGATCGGATCGCCCCGTCGTCCGCTGACTCGACCCGCGCCAGGCGGCGACGAACTCCGGCGGCGGGTCGGCCGTGCGAACCGGCAGCGTGGCCTTGGCGGCCAGGTCGACCAGCTCCCGCCAGGTGCGCAGGCTGCGGGTCAGCTCGATCGCCTCGCCCATCTCGGCCTCCGCCTCCTCGTCGAAGAGCGACTCGTCCGCCTGGGGGAACGGGTGAACGGCGAGGTGGCCCTTGCGGCTCGGGTGGTAGGACCAGACCTCCTCGCTGACGAAGGGCATGATCGGGTGCAGCAGGGCGAGCGTGCGCTCGCAGCACCCAGAGCAGGTTGGCCGAGACCTCGGCCTCGCCCTCGTAGAGCCGCGGCTTGGCGATCTCCAGGTACCAGTCGCAGAGCTCCGACCAGAAGAAGGCGTAGGCCTCCTGGACCGCGTGGGCGAAGTCGTAGGCTGTCGAGCTTCTCGCTGACCGAGGCGATCGTGCGCTCCAGCCGCGAGAGGATCCAGCGGTCCTCGAGCCGCTCGGCGACGCGGCTTCGCCTCGACCTCGGCCGCGTTGAGCAGGATCAGGCGGCTCGCGTTCCAGAGCTTGTTGGAGAGGTCGCGGCCCTGCTGGACCTTGGCGTCGGAGTAGCGCACGTCCTGGGTCGAGGACATCGCCAGCAGGCCGAAGCGCAGGGCGTCGGCGCCGTGCACGTCGATCTCCTCCAGCGGGTCGATCCCGGTGCCGAGGCTCTTCGACATCCGCCGCCCGTCGCGGGCCTGGATCACCGAGTGCACGTAGACGTCCTTGAAGGGCACGTCGCCGGCGAACTCGAGCCCGGTCATGATCATCCGCGCCACCCAGAGGAAGAGGATCTCGCGCGCCGTGGTGAGGAAGCTGGTCGGGTAGAAGGCGCGCAGCTCGGGGGTGTCGTCGGGCCAGCCGAGCGTGGCGAAGGGCCAGATCGCCGAGCTGAACCAGGTGTCGAGCACGTCCTCCTCCTGGCGCAGCTCGCCGCCGCAGGCGCCGCAGCGCTCGGGTCGCTGCCGGACCTCGGCGACGATCGTCTCCTCGCAGGGATCGCAGTACCAGACCGGGATCCGGTGCCCCCACCAGAGCTGGCGCGAGATGCACCAGGGGCGGATCTCCCGCATCCATTCGAGGTAGACGCGCTTCCACTGGCCCGGGCGCGATCCGCACCCGGTCGTTTTCCACCGCCTCGATCGCCGGCGCCGCCAGCTCGTCCATGCGGCAGAACCACTGCAGCGAGATCAGCGGCTCGATCCGCTCGCCGGAGCGGTGCGAGAAGGGAACGGAGTGGATGTAGGGCTCTTCGGCGCTGCAGCACGCCCTCCTCGCGCAGGGCCGGCGACCACGGCCTCCTGCGCCTCGGCGGCGGTCAGCCCGGCGAACCGCTCCCCCGCCTCCTCGGTGAGCCGGCCGTCGGGACCGATCGCGACGATCTCCTCGAGCCCGTGCTTGCGGCCGATCTCGAAGTCGTTGGGGTCGTGGCCGGGCGTGATCTTCAGCGCCCCGGTGCCGAACTCGGGGTCGACGTGCTCGTCGGCGATGATCGGCAGGCGGCGGCCGACCAGGGGCAGGACGCAGTGCTGGCCGACGAGGTCGCCGTAGCGCTCGTCGCCCGGGTTCACGGCGACGGCGGTGTCGGCGAGCATCGTCTCCGGCCGCACCGTGGCGACGGTCAGCACGCGGTCGGAGCCCTCGACCGGGTAGTCGATCGAGTAGAGCGTGTCCTCGACCTCGCGGTTCTCGACCTCGAGGTCGGAGATCGCCGAGTGCGAGCCCGGGTCCCAGTTGACCATGTAGTTGTCGCGGTAGATGTAGCCCTTGTCGTAGAGCTGCTTGAAGACGCGGTAGACGGCCTTCACGTAGCCCTCGTCGAGGGTGAAGCGCTCGCGCTCGTAGTCGCAGGAGGCGCCGAGCCGCTTGTACTGCTCGACGATCCGCGAGCCGTACTCCTCGCGCCACTCCCAGACCCGCTTGACGAACTCCTCGCGACCGAGGTCGTGGCGCGAGACCCCTTCGGCCCGCAGCATTTTCTCGACCACCGACTGAGTGGCGATCCCAGCGTGGTCGGTCCCCAGAATCCAGAGCGCATTGCGCCCCCGCATCCGGTTCATCCGCACCAGCGCGTCCTGCATCGACCCATTCAGCGCATGCCCCATATGCAGCGCCCCGGTCACATTGGGCGGCGGAATCGCAACCGAGAAATTCTCCTCCGGCGTCCCCCTCGGCCTGCGGATGGAAGTACCCCGCCTCCATCCATTCGCGCGAAGATCCGCCCCTCGACCTCAGTCGGGTCGTACCGAGTCTTCTCCTCGAGTGCCTTTCGCCGCTCCACAGTCACAGAGCGCGAGTCTAGATACCGCAGCGCACGGCAGCTTTTCCCCGAAAGGAAGCTGCATGTCGGGCAAGGGGCCGGGTGACCCTCTCCCAGAGGCTCCGGTCAAACGTTCCGAAGCCAGGCAAGCGACCTGCTGCGCGACGGCCTCTGGGTGAGGGGCACCCGGCCCCTCGTCTGCTACGCCGATTCCTCGCTCAGTTCGTCGCTAATGCCGCCAATGTCCTGCGGCGCCGCCTCGGTAACCAGCGTCGGCCGCCGTCCCTGCTCAATCGTCTCCTTGGTCACCACGCACTTGGTCACGTCGCGGCGCGAGGGCAGCTCGAACTGGACGTCGAGCAGCGTCTCCTCGAGGATCGAGCGCAGGCCACGGGCGCCGGTCTCGCGTTCGAGCGCCTTGTTGGCGATCGCCTCGAGGCTGTCCTCGGCGAAGACGAGCTCGATCTCGTCGAACTCGAAGAAGCGCTGGAACTGCTTGGTCAGCGCGTGCTTGGGCTCGGTCAGGATCGTGATCAGGTCATCGCGGCTGAGCTGGTGGATCGCGGCGACGACCGGCAGGCGGCCGATGAACTCGGGGATCAGGCCGTATTCCATCAAGTCCTCGGGCAGCACCTGCTCGAACCACTCGCCGGTGTCCTCCTTGTCCTCGCGCGAGGAGATCGCGGCGCCGAAGCCGACTCCGCGGTCGCCGACGCGGTTCTCGATCACCTTGTCGAGCTCGGCGAAGGAGCCGCCGCAGATGAAGAGGATGTTGGTGGTGTCGATCGTGAGGAACTCCTGGTGGGGGTGCTTGCGCCCGCCCTGCGGCGGCACCGAGGCGGTCGTCCCCTCGAGGATCTTCAGCAGCGCCTGCTGCACGCCTTCGCCGGAGACGTCACGGGTGATCGACGGGTTGTCGGCCTTGCGCGCGATCTTGTCGATCTCGTCGATGTAGATGATCCCGGTTTCGGCCTTTTTGACGTCGTAGTCGGAGGCCTGGATCAGCTTCAAGAGGATGTTCTCGACGTCCTCGCCGACGTAGCCGGCCTCGGTCAGCGCCGTCGCATCGGCGATCGCGAAGGGGACGTTGAGGATGCGGGCGAGGGTCTGGGCGAGCAGCGTCTTGCCGCAGCCGGTCGGTCCCAGCATCATGATGTTCGACTTCTGCAGCTCGACCTCGACGTCCTCGGCCTGGGCTGATCTGGACGCGCTTGTAGTGGTTGTAGACGGCGACCGAGAGGGCGCGCTTGGCGGCGTCCTGGCCGACCACGTACTCCTGCAGGACGTCGTGGATCTCACGCGGCTTGGGCAGGTTCTCCAGCTCGACCGCGCTCGCCGGCGGGCGTCAGCTCCTCGTCGATGATCTCGTTGCAGAGGTCGATGCACTCGTCGCAGATGTAGACGCCGGGACCTGCGATCAGCTTCTTGACCTGCCGCTGCGACTTGCCGCAGAAGCTGCAGAGGAGCTGCTCGTTCGAGTCTGTCGGCCGTGCCAGCGGAATCCCCTCCTTAGGGGCAGTGGTTTTGCCTACCGGCTCGCGCCCCAAAGCTTAAAGGGAGAATCAAGCCGGCCCTGTCAGTGCGGTCGTTTACTGCGTGGGCACGCCTGTCCCTCCCCGTGACCGCAAACAACCAGCTACCGCAGGCGGGGCCGCGGGGGTGGTGGTGCCCTCCCCGGAAGGCCGTCGCGCAGCAGGTCGTGGGTCGAGCTTCGGCCAGCTTGACCGGGAGCCTTCCGGGGAGGGCACCACCACCCTCGACCGCGCTCAACCAGCTTTTGACGGAAAAGCTGCCTGCTGACGGAGGGGGAGGGGCACCCGGCCCCTCCCCGCTATACAGCTAGAAGTGAACGATCGGGATGATCAGGATCGCGACGATGTTGGCGACCTTGATCATCGGGTTGATCGCCGGGCCGGCGGTGTCCTTGTAGGGATCGCCGACGGTGTCGCCGGTCACCGAGGCTTCGTGGGCCACCGTGCCCTTGCCGCCGTGGGCGCCGTCCTCGATCAGCTTCTTGGCGTTGTCCCAGGCACCGCCGCCTGCGGTCATCGAGACCGCGGCGAAGAGGCCGACGACGATGACGCCGATCAGCAGGCCGCCGAGGGCGTCGACGCTGAGCAGGCCGACGACGACGGGGACGACGATCGGGATCAGCGAGGGAAGGATCATCTCCTTCTGCGCCGCCAGGGTGACGATGCTGACCGTCTTGGCGTAGTCGGGCTTTTCGGTGCCCTCCATGATCCCGGGGTGCTCGCGGAACTGCTCGCGAACCTGTTCGACCACCTGGCCGCCGGCGCGGCCGACGGCCTCGATCGCGAAGGCGGCGAAGAGGTAGACCATCATGCCGCCGATGATCAGCCCGATCAGCACGTCGGGGCTGCGAGAGGTTGAAGAGCCCGTTGAGATCGAAGCCGGCCGGCGCCTCGCCGGCCAATTCGCTCTTGAACGCCGCGAACAGCACCAGCGCCGCCAGCGCGGCCGAGCCGATCGCGTAGCCCTTGGTCACGGCCTTGGTCGTGTTGCCGACCGCGTCGAGCGGATCGGTGACGGCGCGCACCTCCTCGGGCAGCTCCGCCATCTCGGCGATGCCGCCGGCGTTGTCGGTGATCGGCCCGAAGGCGTCGAGGGCGACGATCAGGCCGCAGAGCGAGAGCTGCCCCATCACGGCGATGCCGATGCCGTAGATGCCGGCGAGCTCGTTGGCGCCGAGGATCGCCAGGGCGATCACCAGCGCCGGAGCGGCGGTCGACTGGAAGCCCTGGGCGAGCCCCTGGATGATGTTGGTCGCGTGGCCGGTCTCCGATGCCTGGGCGATCGTCTTGACCGGGCGGAAACGGGTCGACGTATAAAATTCGGTGATCACGAAGAGCAGTGCGGTGACCGCCACTCCGATCACGGAGCAGAGCCAGAGGTCGGTGGTGGTGACCGCGTTGGCACCGGCGCTGAGGCCGAGCCGCACCGGGTCGCTCATCAGCCAATCGGTGATCGGGTAGAAGGCCGCGATCGAGAGGATCCCGGCGGCGATGACGCCGGTGTAGAGCGCTCCCTCGACCCGGTCGGTTTTGGTCCGCACCATCAGTGCCCCGATGATCGAGGCGATGATCGCGACGGCGCCGATGACCAGCGGGTAGATCGCCACCTCGCGGGAGAATTCGCCGCCGGAGCCGGTGAAGGTGAGGACGCCGAGCAGCATCACGGCGACCGAGGTGACCGCGTAGGTCTCGAAGAGGTCCGCGGCCATGCCGGCGCAGTCGCCGACGTTGTCGCCGACGTTGTCGGCGATCACGGCCGGGTTGCGCGGGTCGTCCTCGGGAATTCCCGCCTCGACCTTGCCGACCAGGTCGGCGCCGACGTCGGCGGCCTTGGTGAAGATGCCGCCGCCGAGCCGGGCGAAGACGGAGATCAGCGAGCCACCGAAGCCGAGGCCGACGAGCGCGTCGACGGCCTCCTTGTCGGTGCTGCCGGTGATCACGAGGATGCCGTAGTAGCCGGCGACGCCGAGCAGCGCCAGGCCGACGACGAGCAGGCCGGTGACCGAGCCGCCCTTGAAGGCGACGTCGAGCGCCGGCGGCACGCCGCCGCGGGCCGCCTCGGCGACGCGCGCGTTGGCCCGCACCGAGACGTTCATGCCGATGAAGCCGGCCGCACCCGAGAGGATGCCGCCGAAGACGAATCCGAGCGCGGTCTTGTAGTCCTGCAGGAGCCAGAGCACGATCGCGATCGGTACGGCGACCGCGGCAATGATCGTGTACTGGCGGTTGAGGTAGGCCTGGGCGCCTTCCTGCACCGCGCCTGAGATCTCCTGCATGCGCTCGTTGCCTGGCGACTTCGCCAGCAGGCGCTGGGTGATGATCAGTCCGTAGACAACAGCCGCCCCGGCGCAGACAAGCGCGACGACGACTCCGTAGTCGGTCAAAAAGCTGGTCAAGTTAGGTTCCTCCGGCTGGGTTCTAAGCGGCGCGGGAGTCTATATATGCGAGCGGCGAACGCGCTCCCAGAGCGGCCCTAGGCCTGTTCCGCGCCTTGCGGGGCGGCGGTGTAGGTGCGCTTGGTCTCCGCCACGGCGTCGCGGTAGATGTCCTCGATCGAGACTCCCGGCGTCGAGCGCCTCGCGGGCGCGCTGGGCGCCGTTGCGGCCGGGCAGGTCGACCTCGATGCCAAGCTGGGTGCGCGCCGGCTCGGTCCAGGCGAGCAGCTGCTCGAGCGCCGCCGTCGCCTCGATCTCCTCGCCGCGGCGGAAGTCGATCAGGCGACCGCTCATCCCGTGGCGGATCGCCCGCCAGAGGTTCTCCTCGATCTCGCGGTCGCGCAGCGGTGCGCCGCTGCCGTCGTAGCCGTGCTCGTCGTAGGTCGAGCGCTGTCTGCGCGATGCAGGCCGCGATCAGGCCGGCCAGGGCGAAGGACTCCTCGCCGCGCGTCTGGGCGTCGCAGATCCGCACCTCGACCGTGCCGAAGGAGTGGTGCGGGCGCACGCTCCACCACAGCTGCGTCGACTCGACCGCCGAGCCGGTCCGCTCCAGCATGCCGACGAACTCGGCGTAGCTGGCCCAGTCGACGAAGGGGCTGGGCACGCCGCAGCGGGGGAAGGTGCGGGTGAAGATCTCGGTGCGGACCGTGTGCAGGCCGCTGTCGCGGCGGTCGAGGAAGGGCGAGTTGGCCGAGACGGCCAGCAGCAGCGGCAGCAGCTCGCGCAGCCAGTCGCAGACGGCGATCGCGCGGTCCGCCCCGCGCACGCCCATGTGCACGTGCATGCTCCAGGTGTTGTTGCGCTGGGCGACGTAGCCGAGTTCGTGGCGCAGGCGGTTGTAGTGCGGGGTGTCGATGATCCGCTGGTCGAGGTAGTTGGCCCAGGGGTGGGTCCCCATCGCCCCCAGCGCCAGGCCCATCTCGTCGACCAGCTCGAAGAGCCGGCCGCGGCGCTCGCGCTGCAGCGCGACCGCCTCGGCGAAGCTCTCCGCCCGCCCGGAGCGGATCTCGATCTCGGAGGCGATCAGCTCGCCGGCCGCCGACTCGGCCAGGACGTCGTCGCGCCTGGCAGGCCGCGTAGACGTCCTCGAAGCGGTGCTCGAGCTCCAGCGTCGCCGGGTCGAGGATCGCGAACTCCTCCTCGAGCCCGATCGTGAAGTCGGTCGAGGACTCGAACGTCTCCCGAGCGCGGTCGAGGTCCAGGGACAAGGTCAGCTCTTAGGTCAGGTAGAAGTAGAGCGCGTAGAGCAGGTCGACGGCCGGGCTCGAGGTGTGGACCGTCACCTCCGGCGGCACCTGCAGCAGCTGCTCGGAGTAGTTGAAGATGATCTTGACGCCGGCCTCGACCAGGCGGTCGGCGACGGCCTGGGCGGCGGCGGCCGGCACGGCGAGCACGCCGACGACGATCTCCTGCTCGGCGACGATCGCCTCCAGCTCGCCGAAGTCGCGCACGCGCAGGCTCGCCGACCTCGCTGCCGACGACCTCGCTGTCGACGTCGAACATGGCGACGATCTGGAAGCCGTGGTCGGCGAAGATGTCGGAGCTGGCGATCGCCTGGCCGAGGTTGCCGGCGCCGAAGAGGGCGATGTTGTGCTGGCCCGAGGTGCGCAGGATCTTGCGGATCTCCGCCGACCAGCGACTCGACGTTGTAGCCGACGCCGCGCTTGCCGAACTTGCCGAAGCCGGAGAGGTCGCGGCGGATCTGGGTCGGGTTGATGTGCGTGTACTCGGAGAGTTCCTGCGAGGAGATCGTCTCGCGGCCCATCTTGCGCGCCTGGGTGAGCACCTGGAGGTAGCGCGAGAGGCGCGCCGCGACGCCGAGCGAGAGCCGCTCGCCGTCGACGATCAGCCCGTTGGCCGCGTCCTGCTCTTCGATCAAGGCGCTCACGCCCCCACAGTATCGAGCCTCGCCCGCACCGCCGCCTCGTCGAGGATCAGCTCGGAGACGACCACGCCGTCGATCTCGACCACCGGGATCTTCTCCAGCAGGCGCCGCAGCAGCAGCTCCTCGCTCTCGATGTCGACCTCGTGCAGCTCGAAGCGATAGCCCTCGTCGTGCAGAGCGACCAGCGCCTCGATCGCCTCGCTCGCAGAGATGGCAGCCAGGGCGCGAGTAGACCGGTCGACCGAGCTCATGCGCGCCGCCCGCTTGGGCGGTGGGGAAGGCGTCGTAGGCGAGGTAGTCGGGGTAAGGGATCGGCGTCGGCGAAGCGGGCGGCGGAGCCGATCATCGCGGCGTTGTCGGTGCAGAGCTCGATCGGCACCAGCTTCAGCGCGCACGCCGCGGCGCTCGCAGAGCGCCCGCCACGGCCTCGCGCAGGGGGCCGTTGGCGGCGACCCCGCCGCCGAGCGCGACCGCCTCCCACTCCCCCCGCTTCAGCGCCCGCTCCAGCTTGGCGACGAGCTGGCCGACCGCGGCGGCCTGGAAGCTGGCGGCGAGGTCGGCGCGGCGCTCCTCGACCCCCTCGGGGCCGAGGTCGCGGCAGAGGTAGACGAGCGCCGTCTTCAGGCCGCTGAAGCTGAAGTCGAGGCCGGGGTCGCGGCTCATCGCCACCGGCATCTCGAAGGCCGCGGGATCGCCCTCGCGCGCCAGCTTCTCCAGCGCCGGGACCGCCCGGGTAGCCGAGGCCGAGCATGCGCGCGACCTTGTCGAAGGCCTCGCCCGGCGGCGTCGTCGAGGGTCTGGCCGAGCAGCTCGTAGCCGCCGTGGTCGCGCACGCCGGCGAGCAGGGTGTGGCCGCCGCTGGCGACCAGGCAGAGGAAGGGCGGCTCCAGCGGCTCGGGCTCGAGGAAGTTGGCGGCGACGTGGCCCTGCAGGTGGTCGACCGGGATCAGCGGCAGCCGCCGCGGCGCGGCGATCGCCTTGGCCGTGCTGACGCCGACCAGCAGCGCGCCGATCAGGCCCGGGCCCGGCGGTGACCGCGACCGCCTCGATCTCGTCGAGGGACGACGCCCGCCTCGGCCAGCGCCGCCTCGACCACCGGCGCGACCAGCTCGAGGTGATGGCGCGAGGCCACCTCGGGCACGACGCCGCCGAACTGCGCGTGCGCGGCGGCCTGCGAGGAGATCACGTTGGAGAGCATGCGCGGCGCCGTCCAGCACCGCCGCGCAGGTGTCGTCGCAGGAGGTCTCGAGGGCGAGGATGCGCATATCGCTCGCACGGCTCAGTCGAGCCACATGATCAGCGCGTCCTCGCCGTTGTCCTGGTAGTAGCGAGGACGCACTCCGGCCGAGCGGAAGCCGAGCCGCTCGTACATCGTGATCGCCGGCTGGTTGGAGACCCGCACCTCGAGCGTGAAGGGCAGGCTTGCCGCCTCCCTCCTCGACCAGCTTGGCGATCAGGCCGCGGGCGATGCCGGCGCGGCGGCGCTCCGGGGCGACGGCGACGTTCATCAGGTGCCAGACCTGGTCGTAGCGCGAGCAGACCAGGTAGCCGACCAGCTCGTCACCCACCGTCGCCGCCAGGCAGATCCCCGACGGCTTGGAGAGCTCGAGCACGAACATCGCCAGCGACCAGGGCGTCGGGAAGGAGCGCCGCTCGATCGAGATCACCGCGGGCAGGTCGCTGTAGGCGAGCCGCCGGATCCCGCCGGCGCCGGCGCTGCCTCACTCGGCTCTCTGGGAAGTGTCTCGCTCACGCCATCGCTGCGCATCGGGAGGTCTCAGGTAGATCGGGTCGAGGGGACCGCCGTCCCCGCTCCCGGCGGCCTCCGCGAGGGCACAGACGTGCCGCGCGGAGACCCGGTGCACGGGGTCGGCGTCGTCGGGAATGTCGACGTCCCGACTCGCCAGCTCTTGGCGAAATCGTACCGCCCCCGATCCGGCCGCCAGCAGGGCGCGGGCAGAGTCGGCGAGCGCGCTCGGCGAGCACCTGCGGTGGGGCGACAAACGGCTCCCAGAGCCGCTCGCCGGCAGGCGAGTAGAGCGCGGCGAAGACCTCTCCGCGGCGGGCGTCGAGCACGGCCAGGCGGCGCCCGGCCGCGCTCGGCCATCGCCCGGCCGAGCGCATCGAGCGTGCAGACGCCGGTCGCGGGCAAGCCGGTGCTTGCCGCCAAGCCGCGGGCGGTCGCCAGGCCGATGCGGATGCCGACGAAAGACCCCGGGCCCGCGCCCGACCGCGATCCGCCCCACCTGCTCCCAGCCACCGCCGGCCTCCGCCGCGCGCTCGACCTCGGCCAGCAGGGCGGTCGAGTGGCGCGGGCTTCCATCGGCGCGTGAGCCCGAGCAGCTCCTCGTGCAGCACCTCGCCGCCGCGGATCGCGCAGACGGCGGTGTCGGCGGTCGCCGTGTCGAAGCCGACGACCGCCTTGCCCGGGGCGCCCAGGTCAGCCAGTGACCCTGAAGACGAAGGAGCCGACGCGTTTGCCTTCGACGAACCAGGTCACCCGGTGCTTGCCGGGGATGTTCGAGGTGACCTTGTTGACGTAGAGCGTGCCCTGCGTGGCCGGCTGCGCTTTGGCGCAGATGTTTTTGCCGGTCGGGAACTTGACGCAGACGCTGTAGTTGACGTCGCCTTTGAGGCTCTTGAAGAAGGCGCCCTTTTTGGCTTTCTTCGGGCACTTGTGCGCCGGCTTTCGCGTTCTGGGAGACGCCACAGGCGACGTAGTGCTTGTAAGCAGCCGCACCCGCCGTCGCCGTCGCGGCGCCTGCCAGCAGTGCGATCGCCAGCAGCATCGCGGTCAGCGTCTTCAATCCCTTCATCCGGCGTCCCTCCAGTTCGCGTTTCGAAGTTCGTTCGATGCTACATGCACCGTCCCCCTCTCGAACACGGCTATTTGCGGGCGGATGCGGCGGGCAGCTCGATCTGGCGGCGATCGCCGCCGGCGTGCGCGAGGCGCACGGCGAGGACGCGGCGCTCGGCCAAGCCGCGGCACGGCGACGCGCCGGCCACTCGACGAAGGCGACGCCATCCGGATCCGAGGTAGTCGTCGAGCAGGGCCGGATCCTCGGCCTCGAGGCTCGTCGAGGCGGTAGAGGTCGAGGTGGGCGACGGGCAGGCGACCGCCCTCGTAGCGCTGGCCGATCGTGAAGGTGGGCGAGGTGACGGGCTCCTCGATGCCGAGCGCCCGGCAGGCGCCGCGGATCAGGGTCGTCTTGCCGGCGCCGACCTCGCCGCTGAGGACGACGACGTCACCGCCGAGCAGCTGGCCAGCAGGCCGCTCCGTCTCGGCGGCGAGCTCGGCAGCGCCGGGCGCCGCCTCTCGGCTCTCGCGCTCAGGCCGGAGCTCGTTCGCTTCCGCGTCCGGGACGCTCACCCGAAGAAGTCGAGCTGGTCGGCGGAGGGCTCGGGCGCCGGCTCGACGTCCTCCTGCCTGGGCTCCTCCCCGGCTCTTCGGCGGCGACGGGCGGCCCCATCGCGAGCAGGTCGGGCAGCGTGGCGAAGTCCTCGCGCAGCGTCTCCTTCACCGCCGGCGTGCGCAGTGCCGCCGCCGGGTGAAAGAGCGGCAGCAGGAAGACCGTGCGCCCGCCCAGCTCGTGCACCTGCGGCGCGCCCCGCACCTTGGTGATCCCGGCCGGATTGCCGCTGAGCAGCTTGGTGGCGAAGTTGCCGAGCGTGCAGATCACCGTCGGCTCGATCAGCCGAACCTGCTCGAAGAGATAGGGGCGACAGGCCTCGATCTCCAGCGGCTGGGGATCGCGGTTGCCCGGCGGGCGGCTCTTCAGCACGTTGGCGATGAAGACCTCCTCGCGCGAGAGCCCGATCTCTTCCAGCATCTGGTTGAGCAGCTGCCCGGCCCGGCCGACGAAGGGCAGCCCCTGGCGGTCCTCTTCGGCGCCCGGCGCCTCGCCGACGAACATCAGGTCGGCGTTGGCGTCACCGGCCCCGAAGACCGCCTTCGTGCGCGTCTCGTGCAGAGGGCACTTCTGGCAGGCCTGGACCTCTTTGTAGAGCGCGACGAGCTGCTCGCGCCGCTCCTCCGCCGTCGATCCCACTAGAGCCCCTCCCTTCGCTCGCTTGCGCTTGCTCTCGGCGAGGCGCTCACCGCGAGCCGCTTCCCGCTCCCGTCGCTGCGATTCGTCTGACCTGACGGCTGCGCCGCGCGGCTGCCGGCCCGCCGGCGAGACCGGCGAAAGCAGTCGCCGGGTGCGATCCGACGCACACCGCGGGCAGGCCAGGCTGCGCGTATCGCTCGAGGTCAGCTCCTCGAAGCGCTCGCCACACTCCTCACACTCGAACTCGTAGACGGGCATCGGCCGTCATCGTAATTCGCCCCAATGCCGGCTAGGGCAGCGGCTCCCAGTCCCAGGCCTTGGCCGAGGTGAGGCTCTCCTGGTCGAGGTAGTGCCTGAACTCGGACAGCTCGGCCGGCTCGATGCCGTAGACGTGGTCGGGTTCGGGGAAGTGGGCGCTGCGGACCTCGGCGACGTACTGGTTCATCGCCGGCGACCATCTGGTTGTGGATGTCGGCGTACTGCTTGACGAATTTGGCCATGCGGCCGGTGGTGATGCCGAGCAGGTCGTGGAAGACGAGGACCTGGCCGGCGGTGGCAGGGCCGGCGCCGATGCCGATCACCGGGATCTCGAGCTTCTCGACGATCGCCTCGGTGACGGCGGCGGGGACGGCCTCGAAGACGATCGCGAAGCAGCCGACCGCCTGCAGGGCGAGGGCGTCCTCGCAGAGCTGGATCGCGCTCTGGGCGGTCTTGCCCTGGGCCTTGTAGCCGCCGAGGGCGGTCGCCGTCTGCGGCGTGAGGCCGACGTGGCCCATCACCGGGATGCCGGAGCGGACGATCGCGCGGGCGCGCTCGATCGAGATCCCCCCCGCCTCCAGCTTGACCGTCTGACAGCCGGTCTCCTTGACCAGGCGCTGGGCGTTGCGGATCGCCAGCTCGTTGCTCGACTCGTAGCTGCCCATCGGCATGTCGCCGACCATCAGCGGTGTCTTCAGGCCGCGGCGCACCGCCTTGCCGAGGACGAGCATCTCCTCCAGCGTCACCGCCTCGGTGCCGGAGTGGCCGAGCACGACGTTCGCCGCCGAGTCGCCGACGAGGACGATGTCGGCGCCGGCCTCCTCGGCGACCTTGGCCGAGGGGAAGTCGTAGGCGGTGACCATCGCGATCGGTTCGCCCTTCTCCTTCATCTCGGCCAGCCGCGGCAGGCTGACCGGCGGCCGGTCGGCCGGGGGCGGCGCGGTGTGCGAGCGGGCGCCGGAGCTCATCGGCGAGCAGCACCTCGGGGTGGCTGTCGACGGCGACGATCTCGTTCTTCGTCGTCGACGTGGACGACGACCGGCGAGTAGGTCTCGAGGTCACTCTCGTCGTAAGCGCCGAAGGAGGCGACGATGATCTTGTGGCCAGGCCGGGTCAGGTGGGCGGCGGCGCCGTTGACCTGCATCGTGCCCGAGCCGGGCTCGCCGTCGATCACGTAGGTGACGAAGCGGGCGCCGTTGTCGATGTCCCAGACGTGGACCTGCTCGTTGGTGATCAGGTCCGCGGCGGCCATCAGCTCGGTGTCGATCGTGATGCTGCCGACGTAGTCGACGTCACAGTCGGTCACCGTCGCCCGGTGGATCTTGGACTTGAGCATCTGCCTCTGCATCAGTTCTCCTGTCAGCTCATGGGGTCAGGGGTTCAAGGCTCGATGAGGACGTTGTCGATCAGGCGAGCGCCGCCCACCGGGGCGGCGATCGCGATCAGCACCGGCCGGTCGCCCAGCTCGGTGACGGGGGAAAGATCGTCGGCGTCGCGGGCCTCGAGGTACTCGGGCTCGATCCCGGCTGCGCGCAGCTCGGCCTGGGCTGCCTCGAGAGCGGCGTCGAGGCCCCTCGCTGGGCGCGATTGCCTCGGCGAGCGCGCAGTGCCCGCGAGAGCGCCGTCGCCCGCTCGCGGGCACTCGGCATCGAGGTAGGCGTTGCGCGAGCTCATCGCCAGGCCATCGGGCTCGCGCACGGTCGGCAGCACCTCGATGCGCAGCGGGAAGTCGAGGTCACTGACCATGCGACGGATAACGGCCACCTGCTGGGCGTCCTTCTGG
The DNA here is from genome assembly GCA_963702065.1 of uncultured Solirubrobacterales bacterium. Classification (GTDB taxonomy): domain Bacteria; phylum Actinomycetota; class Thermoleophilia; order Solirubrobacterales; family 70-9; genus VRUE01. Next base: position 953,913 of record OY969705.1, on the reverse strand, counting down.
CCGAAGTAGGCGACATCGGGCCCAACCGAGTTGAAGAGCTTGGCGACGACGGTGGTGACGCCGCGGAAGTGCTCGGGCCCACGTCGCGAGCGGATCGCCGTCGAGGACCTCGGTCAGGTCGCCCTCGACCGCGACGTGAGTAGCGAAGCCATCCGGATAGACCGCCTCGACAGGCGGCGCGTAGACGAAGTCGGCACCCGCCTCGGCCGCGAGCCGCAGGTCGCGCTCCTCGTCGCGCGGGTAGCGGTCGAGATCCTCGCCCGGGCCCGAACTGGGTCGGGTTGACGAAGAGGCTCATCACGACCACGTCGCACTCGGCGCGGGCGGCGCGCAGCAGCGAGAGATGCCCCTCGTGGAGGAAGCCCATCGTCGGCACCAGGCCGATCGACTGACCCTCCCGGCGCACCGGCTCCAGGGCAGTGCGGAGCCCGTCCTTGTCGCGAAGGACCTTCACGTCGCCTCTTGCGTGTGACGAATCGACGAGTTCCAGGAGGTTCATTGGTCCATGCCCTTCGGGTCACGGCCGTCTGCGGATTATAGGCACTCCCGTGTGACGAATCGAGCGGATTACGTCACAGAGTGCTGCCGACCGGCTTCGCCGGTGCACCGACCGCGATCGTGCCGTCCGGCAAGTCGCGGTTGACCACCGAATTTGCGCCAATCACGCAGCGGTCGCCGACCGTGACGCCGCTGGTGACCACGCAGTTGACGCCGAACCAGCAACTCGTGCCGATCCTGACCGGGCCCTTGCTGGTGAAGCCCTGTTGGGTGATCGGCGTATCGGGGTCGTCGAAACGATGTGCCGAGTCGCCGATGAAGCAGCCGTTGGCGAACATCGTGTGATCGCCGATCTCGATCGACTCCAGCGCCGCCAGCATCGTGTTGCGGTTGAGGAAGCAGTCGGCGCCGATCTCGATCCGGGCCTCGGGAGCGAGCGTCAGCCAGCAGCCCGGCTCGAGCAGGGTGCCTTCGCCGATTCGGAGGCGACCCTCGTCGAGCGCCTCCAGCGCCTCGCCCTCCAGCGGCTCGCGGATGAAGAAGCCACCGCGGGCGGCGTGCCGGGCCAGGCGCCAGCGCCGCCGGAGCCGCCGGTTGCGCTCGTACCAGCGCCGCTTCGTCCACCAGATGCGCCATCCCCTCTGCACCGGGCCATAGACTGACGCACGTGGCTGATCTGCGCGGCGGCATCGACCTCGGCGGGACGAAGATCCAGACCGCGATCGTCGATGCCGGCGGCGAGGTGCTCGGCGAAGCGCGCCACCCCACCCCCACCTCGGGTGGCCCAGAAGACGTCGCGACGGCGATGGAGAGCGCCCTGCGCGAGGCGGCCTCGGCCGCCGGCGTCGAGCCTGGCGCCCTGGCGGGAATCGGCGTCGGCTCACCAGGCGACGCCGACGGCAAGACCGGCGTCGTCAGCGGCGCCCGCAACCTGCCTGGCTGGGAGGGCAGCTTCCCGCTCGGCGAGACGCTCTCGAAAGCGCTCGGGGCGCCGGTGCGGGTCGGCAACGACGTCCAGGTCGCCACCGAAGCCGAGTTCCACCTCGGCGCCGGGCGCGAGTTCCAGAGCCTGATCGGCGTCTTCTGGGGCACCGGCGTCGGCGGCGGCATAGTCCTCGACGGCAAGCCCTGGCTCGGCCGGGGCGCCGCCGGAGAGATCGGCCACATGGTCATCAAGCGCGGCGGCGCCAAGTGCCCCTGCGGGCGCAGGGGCTGCATGGAGGCCTACGCGGGGCGCTCGGCGATGGAAGGCGAGGCGCGCCGCGAGCACGACGAGGGCGCCAAGACCGATCTCTTCAAGCTGATGCACAAGCACGACAAAGACCGGCTGACCAGCGGCATCTGGCAGCGGGCGCTCGATCACGGCGACGAGCTTGCCGAGAAGCTGATCGACCGCGCGATCGAGGCGCTCGGCACCGGGGTCGCCTCCGCGATCAACCTGCTCGATCCCGAAGCCGTGATCATCGGCGGTGGGCTGGGCGTGCGCTTCGGCGAGCGCTACATGAAGCCGCTCACCGTGGAGATGGACAAGCACCTCTTCGTCAACGAACGCCCGCCCGCGATCCGCGTCGCCTCCCTGGGCGACCTCGGCGGCGCGATCGGCGCCTCGCTGCTCTTCTCCAATTAGAGCGAAGAGCGGATTTTCCATGCCTGACATGGAAAATCCGCGTCTCGTCAGATCTAGACACGGCCGGCGGCCTGGCGCTGCTGCTTGGCGATCGCGTCGACGATCACGGCGAGCAGCAGGACGCCGCCGGTGACCATGAACTTGACCGCCGAGGAGAGCGCCAGCAGGTCCATGCCGTTGGCGATCGAGCCGATCACGAGGGCACCGAGCAGCGCGGTCCAGACCGCGCCACGGCCGCCGAAGAGGCTCGTGCCGGCGATCACCGGGCCGGCGATCGCCAGCAGCAGCAGTTCGCTGCCACCGGAGCTCTGGTTGACCGCGAGCAGGCGCGAGGCGGCGAGGATGCCGCCGATTGCCGCCATCGTGCTGGCAAGGGCGAAGACGGCGACGCGGATCCTGTCGACCCCGATGCCCGCCCTCCGTGCCGCCTCGGCGTTGCCGCCGACGGCATAGACGTGGCGGCCAAAGCGGGTCCGCCGGGCGACGTATTCAAAGCCGACGACGAAGGCGAGCAGGATCAGCAGCGCCAGCGGCACGCCGCGGTCGGAGTTGAGGACGGCGACAACGACGATCGTGATCAGCGCGACGAGCACGATCCGCACCGCCAGCGGCGCGAGGCTCTCCCCCGTCAACCCGTGGGCGACCCGGCTGCGGTAGCCGGCAAGCACTATGCCGGCATAGGCGGCGATCACAATCACGGCGAAGATCCAGCCGACGGCGTCGGAGTAGAAGGTGTTGGCGAGGCCGGTGATCTTGGGGTTGGTGATGTTGATCGAGCCGGTTGAGCCGAGGACCTGCAGCAGGGCTCCCTGCCAGGCCAGCAGGCCGGCGAGCGTGACCACGAACGAGGGCACGGCGAAGCGGCTGAACACCGACCCCTGAAGCAGGCCGATCGCGGTGCCGACGAGGATCGCGGCCAGGATCGCCAGGTAGGGGCTCCAGCCGTGCTGGACGTTGAGGACCGCCATCACCGCCGCGGCGAGGCCGCTGACGGCGCCGACCGAGAGGTCGATCTCGCCGAGCAGGAGCACGAAGACGATGCCGATCGAGATCAGGCCGACCGCGGTGATCTGCAGCATCAGGTTGGTCAGGTTCTCGGCCGAGAGGAAGCGGTCGTTCTCGAACTGGAAGATCGCCCAGATCAGGGCCAGCCCGAGCACCACCCGCAGCGAGGCGAGGTCGCCCTGGACGAAGCGCCTCACGGTCTGCGAGGTGGTGCTCGCCCTGTCCTCTCCGGCTGCCGTTGGCGTGGCGCCTTCTGCGGCGCTCATGCGGACCCTTCCTCTTCGTCCTTCTTCTCGCCGTTGCCGCCGGCGCCGGTGATCGCCGCGACGACATGCTCCTCCGTCGTCCCTTCCGCCTGAAAATCGCCAGCCGTGCGCCCCAGGCGCAGGACGACGATCCGGTCGGCGACCTCAAAGATGTTGGCGAGGTTGTGGCTGATCACGACGACTCCGAGGCCGCGCTCACGCAAGCGTCCGATCAGCTCCAGCACCTGCTTGGTCTGGGGCACGCCGAGCGCCGCCGTGGGCTCGTCGAGCAGCACCACCCTCGGCTCGCCGAGCAGCGAGCGCGCCACCGCAACTTGTTGGCGCTGCCCGCCGGAGAGCGTCCCGACCTCGGTGCGCATGCTGGGAATCGTCACCGCGAGGCTGGAGAGCAGGTCTCCCGCCCGGTGCTCCATCTTTGCCTCGTCGAGCTGCTGCGCGGTGCGGGCGGGCCCACCGGTTATCTCCTCTTGGCCGAGGAAGATGTTGGCGACGACGTCGAGGTTGTCGCAGAGTGCCAAGTCCTGGTAGACGGTCGCGATTCCCAGCGCGGTGGCGTCGTGGGGCCGAGAGATCGTCACCCGCTCGCCGGCGAAGCGGATCTCCCCCTTGTCCGGCGAGTGGATCCCGGCAATCGTCTTCACCAGGGTCGACTTGCCGGCGCCGTTGTCGCCGACGAGGGCGACCACTTCGCCTTCGCCGACTCCGAAGTCGACCCGGTCCAGAGCCTGGACCGGGCCGAACCTCTTGCTGATCCCGTCGATCTCGAGCAACGGGGCGTCGGCGGTCATGGCCTCGCCTTTGCCTACCTAGGAGATCCCGGCTTCCTGGCAGGCTTTGGCGTACGGCCCGGTGCAGAGTTCGTCGACCGATACTTCTTTGTCCGCGATCACGGTCTGCTTGATGTTGTCTTTGGTGACCGCGACCGGTTCGAACAGGATCGAGGGCACTTTGCCCGCTTCGTTGTCGAGTTCATCCGTGACCTTGCCCTGCGGGATTTCCTTGCCTTCGGCGAGGTCGATGGCGATTTCGGCACTGATCGCAGCCTCAGGCTTGTAGGCCTTGTAGATGGTCATGTACTGCTGGCCGGCAAGGATCCGCTGCAAGCCGGCAACCGTGGCATCCTGACCGGTAGTCGGCCGTTCTTCAGGATCGATGCCCGCCGACTTCATCGCCGCGATCGCGCCGCCCCCGGTGTCGTCGTTGGCCGCGTAGACCCCGGCGAAGCCGTCCTTGCCGATCGCCGTGATCGCCTGCTGCATCTCGTTCTGGGCGTTGGTCGCCGACCATTCCGGCGTGTCGTATTCCTTGGCGATCTCCACGCCGGCGGCTTTGAACCCCTTGTTAGAGCCTTCCTTGAAGAGGGCCGCGTTGCTGTCCGCAGGATCGCCGTTGATCTTCACGATCGGCCCTTTCGGGCTGCCGTCTTCTTTCAGCTTTTCGGAGAGCGATTCAGCCTGTAGCTCGCCCACCCGTTCATTGTCGTAGGAGACGTAGACGGCGACTTCGGCACCGAGGATGAGACGGTCGTAGCTGAGCACCGGCACTCCCTGCTGGTCGGCCTTCTGCACGCTGGCGGCCGCTGAGGCGGCGTCGACCGGATCCAGCACCAGCACGTCAGCGCCCTGGGTCAGGGCCGCTTCAACTTGGCTCTGCTGCTTGGACGCGTCCTCGGTCGCATTGCTGTAGAGGATTTCGCAGTCAGGGCATACTTCTTCAACCTTTTCTTCGAAGCGCGGCCGATCGGAAGCCTCGTAGCGAGGGGTCTGGTTCTCCGGCAAGAGCAGTGCGATCTTGAGACCGCCACCGCCACCGCCATCGTCGTCGCTTCCTCCACACCCGGCCGCCACCGCCACGACCACGAACAGGGCACCGACCGCGAGGGTGAAACGCCTCAAGACTGAATGGGACATAAGGGGCTCTCCTTTCCGCCCCTGCCCTTACCCGCTCACCGCAAATACCACTCCACCGTAGCGCTCCAAAGCGTTCGGCGCACGAATTTCCGATCGGTCACCAATCGCTGCTAGGCGGCGACCGGCTCGCGCCGCTTGCGCGATGCTCGCTTCGGCTTCGCCGGCTCGACCAGCTCGGCGAGGAAGCGCCCGGTGTATGAACCCGCCACCGCAGCGACCTCCTCGGGGGTGCCGGTGGCGACGATCTCGCCGCCCCCTTCCCCACCCTCGGGCCCGAGATCGATCAGGTGGTCGGCGGTCTTGATCACGTCGAGGTTGTGCTCGATCACGACCACGGTGTTGCCGGCATCGACGAGGCGGCCGAGCACCTCGAGCAGGCGTTCGACGTCGGCGAAGTGCAGGCCGGTGGTCGGCTCGTCGAGGATGTAGAGGGTGTTGCCGGTGGCGACCTTGGAGAGCTCGGTCGCCAGCTTCACCCGCTGCGCCTCGCCGCCGGAGAGCGTCGTCGCCGCCTGGCCGAGGCGGATGTAGTCGAGGCCGACGTCGTGCAGGGTGCGCAGGCGGCGGGCGATCTTCGGCACGTTCTCGAAGAAGACGACGGCCTCCTCGACCGACATCTCCAGCACGTCGCCGATGTTCTTGCCCTTGAAGCGGACCTCGAGCGTCTCGCGGTTGTAGCGCTTGCCGTGGCACTGCTCGCAGGGAACGTAGACGTCGGGCAGGAAGTGCATCTCGATCTTGATCTGGCCGTCGCCGCGGCAGACCTCGCAGCGGCCGCCCTTGACGTTGAAGCTGAAGCGGCCCGGTTTGTAGCCACGTGCGCGCGACTCCTGGGTCTGGGTGAAGAGCTGGCGGATGTGGTCGAAGACGCCGGTGTAGGTCGCCGGATTGGAGCGCGGCGTGCGCCCGATCGGCGACTGGTCGATGTTGATGATCTTGTCGATCTGGCTGAGCCCGTCGACGCCGTCGTGCGCACCCGGGCGCAGCTTCGCCTGGTGCAGGCGGTTGGCGACCGAGTGGTGCAGGGTCTCGTTGACCAGGGTCGACTTGCCCGAGCCGGAGACGCCGGTGACGCAGCAGAAGACGCCGAGCGGCACGGTGACGTCGACGTCCTTGAGGTTGTGTTCGCGGGCACCGCGGACCAACAGCGCACCGTTGGGTCTGCGCCTTTCCTCCGGCAGCTCGATCTTGCGCTTGCCGGAGAGGTACTGGCCGGTCAGCGAGGCCGGGTCCTTGGCGACTTCGGACGGCGTACCGGCCGAGATCACGTAGCCCCCGTGTTCGCCGGCGCCCGGTCCGAGGTCGACCAGGTGGTCGGCGGCCATCATCGTGCCCTCGTCGTGCTCGACCACGATCACCGTGTTGCCGAGGTCGCGCAAGCGGTCGAGGGTCGCGATCAGCTTCTCGTTGTCGCGCTGGTGTAGGCCGATAGAAGGCTCGTCGAGCACGTACATGACGCCGACCAGGCTGGAGCCGATCTGGGTCGCGAGGCGGATCCGCTGCGCCTCGCCGCCGGAGAGCGAGCGGGCCGAGCGGCCCAGCGAGAGGTAGCCGATGCCGACGTTCTCGAGGAAGGCGAGCCGTTCGGAGATCTCGCGCACGATCAGCCGCGCGATCGCCCGCTCGGTCTCGGTCATCTCCAGGGCGCCGATCCACTCCGCGGCGGCACGCGCCGACTTGTCGCTGAACTCGGCGATGCTGATCCCGCCGACCTTGACCGCGAGACTCTCCGGCCGCAGGCGGGCGCCTTTGCAGTCCGGGCAGGGCTGCTCGGCCATGTAGCTCTCGATCCGCTCGCGGTTGGTCTCCGAGTCGGTCTCTTCGTAGCGGCGCTCGAGGTTGTTGACGATCCCCTCAAAACGGACCTTGTAGGAGCGGCGGCGGCCGAAGCGATTGGTGTAGCTGACCTGGTGGCGCTCTGAGCCGGTGCCGTAGAGGAAGACCTCTTTGTCGAGTTTCTTCAGCTTTGCCCAGGGCTTGTCGAGGTCGATCTCGTAGGCCTCGGCGACCGAGGCGATCAGCCGCTTCCAGTAGGCGGTGATGCCGCGGTTCCAGGGCTGCAGGGCGCCCTCGCCGAGCGAGAGGGTCGGGTCGGGGACGACCAGCTCGGGATCGATCACCCGCTGGAAGCCGAGCCCGTGGCAGCGCTCGCAGGCGCCGTGCGGCGAGTTGAAGGAGAAGATCCGCGGCTCCAGCTCGGGGATCGAGGTGCCGCAGCTGAGGCAGGCGAACTGCTCGGAGAAGAGCAGCGGCTCGGCCTTCCCGTCGACCATCTCGACTTCGACCAGGCCGGCGGCGAGTCCCGCCGCGGCCTCGACCGACTCCGAGAGCCGTCGGCGCAGGTCGGGCTTCATCACCAGCCGGTCGACCACCACGGCGACGTCGTGTTTGTATTTCTTGTCGAGGACGATGTCCTCGTCGAGCCGCCGCAGCTCGCCGTCGATTTTGACCCGCGAGTAGCCCTCGAGGCGCATCTGCTCGAAGAGCTTTCCGTACTCGCCTTTGCGCCCTCGCACCACCGGCGCCATCACCATGAATTTGGTGCCCTCCGCGAGCGTCATCAGCCGGTCGACGATCTGCTCCTGGGTCTGGCCGGTGATCTCCGCTCCACACTCGGGACAGTGCGGCACGCCGATACGGGCCCAGAGCAGGCGCAGGTAGTCGTGGATCTCGGTCACCGTGCCGACGGTCGAGCGCGGATTGCGCGAGGTCGTCTTCTGGTCGATCGAGATCGCCGGCGAGAGGCCCTCAATTGAGTCGACGTCGGGCTTCTCCATCAGGCCGAGGAACTGGCGAGCGTAGGCGGAGAGCGACTCGACGTAGCGGCGCTGCCCCTCGGCGTAGATCGTGTCGAAGGCAAGGCTCGACTTACCGGAGCCGGAAAGCCCGGTGATCACGATCAGCGCGTCGCGCGGCAGCTCAACGTCAACGTCCTTGAGGTTGTGCTCCCGCGCTCCCGAGATGACGATTCGCTCAGAAGCGGCCACTGAGACCGATTCTACGCACACGAACAGATGTTCCCCCCAATACCCCGCAACCTCCGCATTTCTCAAGCGCTCGCAGCCACCCAGGGGGACGAACCCTGCTGACTTCGCCCTTAGCAGTCCGTATGCACGCGGTGCCTATGCGCTTGGCTACAGCACGACGTCCCGGCCGGCCCTGTGCCTTGCCGCCGTTCTCAGCTGCGGCAAGGAGGCGTTGCTGAGTCACCGATCGGCCGCATGGCTGTGGGGGTTGACCGGCAGGTTCGCATCGCCGGTCGAAGTCACGGCGCAGAGCGCCCGCCGAACTCGCGGGGGGATCCAAATTCACAGCGCCGAAGCGCTTATTCTCGACGACGCGAGTTTTTTGGACGGCATTCCTGTCACTGCGGTGCCACGCACGCTCTTGGATTTCGCCGCGATTGATCCGCGATTTCTCACCCAGGCGCTGGACAACGCTCATCGCCTGCGCCTGCTTGACCTCATTGCCGTCGACGCATTGATTTCTCGTAGCCGGGGATTCCGCGGGGTCGGCAGGCTGCGCGAGGCGCTGAAGCCCCACCGCTCCTCTGCCTTTACCCGCTCGAGCCTGGAGCGGCATTTCCTTCATCTGGTTCAACGCTTCGACCTGCCACGACCCTCGACGAACCTGTTCATCGACTTTGCCTTTAAGCGCGCACACGGACTGCTAAAGGCGAAGTCAGCGACTGATGGAGCGGCGCGGGCCTCCTCCGCGCTTGGTTAAGCCTTCTTGCGTATCGCAGCGGACAGGACTAGCGTCGTCGGCAGGCGGGGTCAGCAATCGAGGAGGAAATATGTCCAATGTCGATGCCGCCCGATCGAGCTATGAGGCCTTTGCTCGTGGCGACCTGGAGACACTGAAGGAGATGCTGTCCGAGGACAGCACCTGGCTCACATCCGACGAGCTGCCGCTTGGCGGTGAAACCCAGGGCCGGGACGCGATTCTCGGCAACTTCACCCAGATCCCCAACTACTGGTCGTCGTTCAGCGTCGAGCCGGAGGAGTTCATCGATGCCGGCGAGTGGGTGATCGTGAGAGGGACGCAGAAAGCCGGCCACGACGGCGACAGCTTCGAGGCGCCCTTTGCCCACCTGATGAAGTTCGCCGACGGCAAGATCGTGCGCGGCGAGTTCTACGCCGACAGCGCCAAGGCAGCGAAGGTCCTGGCCTGAGGTCCTGGCGGGGGTCGTCAGGCCCCCGCCCGCATCCCGTCGAGGTCGCGGCGCAGCTCCTTGAGCTCGTCCCGGAGCCGCCCCGCCTCCTCGAAGCGCAGGTCGTCGGCGGCGGCGAGCATCTCCTCCTCGAGGGTGACGATCGTGCGCTCCAGCTCGTCCGGGTCGGCGAACTCGCCGGCGGGCTTGCCGCGACGCTTGCGCGGCGCCCGGTCCTCCATCGCCAGGAACTCGCTCATCTCGGAGATGCCCTTGCGCACGGTCGCCGGGGTGATCCCGTGCTCCTCGTTGTAGGCGAGCTGGATCGCCCGGCGGCGGTCGGTCTCGCGCATCGCCGCCCGCATCGCGTCGGTCTCCTTGTCGGCGTACATCAGCACCCGCCCGTTGACGTTGCGCGCCGCCCGGCCGATCGTCTGCACGAGGCTGGTCTCGCCGCGCAGGAAGCCCTCCTTGTCGGCGTCGAGGATCGCCACCAGCGAGACCTCGGGCAGGTCGAGCCCCTCGCGCAGCAGGTTGACCCCGACCAGCACGTCGTACTCGCCGAGGCGCAGGTCGCGGATGATCTGGATCCGTTCCAGGGTGTCGATCTCGGAGTGCAGGTAGCGCACCCGCACCCCGTACTCGAGCAGGTAGTTGGTCAGGTCCTCGGCCATCTTCTTGGTCAGCGTCGTGACCAGGACTCGGTCGCCGGCCTCGGCGACCCCCTTGATCTCGTTCATCAGGTCGTCGATCTGGTTGCGCGTCGCGCGCAGCTCGATCGCGGGGTCGATGATCCCGGTCGGCCGCACGATCTGCTCGACCGTCCGCGTCGATTCGGCCCGCTCGAACGGCCCGGGCGTCGCCGAGACCATCACCAGCTGCGGCACCCGTTCGAGGAACTCGTCGAACTTGAGCGGCCGATTGTCGATCGCCGAGGGCAGGCGGAAGCCGTAGTCGATCAGGGTCTGCTTGCGCGAGCGGTCCCCCTCGTACATGCCGCCGATCTGCGGCACCGTCTGGTGGGACTCGTCGACGAAGACGACGAAGTCGTCGGGGAAGTAGTCGATCAGCGTGTGCGGCGGGCTGCCCTCGGGGCGACCGTCGAGGATGCGCGAGTAGTTCTCGATCCCCGAGGTGAAGCCGATCTCTTTCAGCATCTCGATGTCGTAGGCGGTGCGCTGGCGCAGCCGGTGCGCCTCCAGCTGCTTGCCCTCGGCCTCGAGTTCGGCCGTGCGCGAGTTCAGTTCGTTGCGGATTTCCTCGACCGCCCGCTCCAGCGTCTCGTCGCGGGTCACGTAGTGCGAGGCCGGCCAGACCGAGACGTGGTCGATCGTGTCGAGGATCTCGCCGGTCAGCGGGTCGAAGTGCTGGATCCCCTCGATCTCGTCGCCGAAGAGGGCGATCCGGTAGGCCGACTCGGCGTAGGAGGGCATGATCTCCAGCACCTCGCCGCGCACGCGGAAGGCGCCGCGGCCGAGCACCGAGTCGTTGCGCTGGTACTGCATCTTGACCAGCTTGCGCAGCACCTCGTCGCGGTCGATCTCGTCGCCGACTTTGAAGAGCTGCATTTTTTCGTTGTAGACCTGGGGCGAGCCGATCCCGTAGATGCAGGAGACCGAGGCGACGATGATCACGTCGCGGCGGGCGAAGAGCGCCGCGGTGGCGGCGTGGCGCAGGCGGTCGATCTCGTCGTTGATCGAGGAGTCCTTCTCGATGTAGAGATCCTGGGCCGGGACGTAGGCCTCCGGCTGGTAGTAGTCGTAGTAGGAGACGAAGTACTCGACCGCGTTCTCGGGGAAGAACTCGCGGAACTCGTTGCAGAGCTGCGCCGCCAGCGTCTTGTTGTGGGCGATCACCAGCGAGGGCCGCTGCACCGCGGCGATCGTCGCCGCCATCGTGAAGGTCTTGCCGGTGCCGGTGGCGCCGAGCAGGGTCTGGAAGCGATCCCCCTCCCCCAGCCCCTCGGCCAGTCCGGCGATCGCCTTCGGCTGATCCGCGGTCGGCGTGTAGGCCGGGTTGAGCTCGAACTCGGGCACGCGCTGACCATAGCGAGCGCATTACACTGCCCCGCCGATGACCCGCTCGCAGAAGGCCCTCGCCGGATTCTTCGCCTTTGCCGGGACGATGCACTTCGTCATCCCGCGCAGCTACGAAGCGATCATGCCGCCCTCGCTGCCCCGCCATCGCGAGGCGGTCGTCGTCAGCGGCCTCGCCGAGATCGCCGGCGGCGCAGCGGTGCTGGTGCCGTCGACGCGCCGCTTCGCCCGCTGGTGGCTGCTGGCCCTGCTGCGATCGCCGTCTTCCCCGCCAACGTGCACATGGCGGTCAACCCGGAGCAGGTGCAGCGGGCTCGACCTCGAATCGGATCCCGCGCTGGGCGCTCTGGGCGCGGCTGCCGCTGCAGCCGCTGGCGATGCTCTGGGTCTGGCGCGCCACGCGCGACTGAGGTCGTATATAAACGTGCCGGTTTGTGGGTAGGTGTTTTGTCCGTAGGTGTTTTGGCTGTAGCGCTTCTGTCTTCGCAGACAGAGAATTGCCGGAATGAAACCACGCGAACGTTTCGCAATTAATCTGCGTAAAGCGCGCAAGAAGAAGGCAATCTCGCAGGAGGAGCTGGGCTTCCGCTGCGACCTGCACCGCACCGAGATCTCCCTGCTCGAGCGCGGCGGGCGCGAGCCTCGGCTGGGCACGATCGTCAAGCTCGCCGGCTCGCTCGACACCACGCCGGAACAGCTCTGCGAAGGCGTCACCTGGCTGCCCGGCAAGGGCAAGTTCCAGATCAAGAAGTAACTGGGCCGCGGTCCTTAGGGCAGGAACTGTTCGAGAAGACCTTCGCCTGGGCCCGAGGAATCCCTGGACGTTGTCGAGCAGGGATTCGGCGTTGTTGATCAGTTCGATCGCCTGGTCGAGCGGGATGTTCCGCAGGGTTTCGCGCAGGGGGGCCGCGAGGAGCGGGTTGAGGGCGCCGGCTTCTTCGGCGTCGTCGACCGCGCGCAGCAGGCCGGCCCGCACCGCCCTTGCCAGCTTGGCGTCGCTGATGTCGTAACGCTCCGTGAAGCGTTCGCGGGACTCGGGCGTGGCCAGGGCCCGGGCCAGGGTCTCGCGGCTGACCCCGAGCTGGCAGGCGGCGCCGTCGAGGGCCGAGAGCGTGAACTGCTCGGCGATCTGCTGCAGCCCTTCGGGGTTGCGCCAGGAGCGGTGCTTGCACGGGTCCTGGGTCTTCTGCCGGCGCGTAGGAGGAACCGCCGGCGGCGAGGTAGATGCCGACCAGGGCGACGGCGGCGACGATCGCGCCGACGACGAGGACCTGCGCTCGGCGCTCGGCGCTCACAGGTCGACCCTCCGCGCCAGGCCGATCGGGATCAGCGAGAGCAGCCCGATCAGGGCGGCCAGACCGAACGAGGGGCTGAAGGCGTGCGTCGCGCCGCGGTTGAGCTGATCCTGCAGTTCATCGCGCAGCTGCACGACCTCCTCGCGTTCTTCGGGATCGTCGGGCAGCGGCTCGAAGGCCGGGCCGATCGTCGGCACCTTGCCCTTCTCCTCGTCCAGGCTGGCTCTCGATTTTCTGCGCCAGGTCGAGCTTGAGCAGCGGCGGCACGCGACGAGTCGAGGATCACCGCCGTGCCGGCGTCGATCGCGTCGTGGCGCTGCTCGGCGATGTCGTGGGTGAAGATCGGCGTCACCGCGAGGATCCCGATCACGACGCCGGCGTGGCGGGCCGAGATCGTCCAGCCGCCGTGGATCGCCTGCGGCGCACGCCCGCTCAGCGCGGTCTCGGTCAGCGCCGAGAGCACCAGGGCGAGGCCGATCCCGATCATCACCTGCGGCGGCACGGTCAGCGCAACCTCCGCCTTGGGCAGCAGCGCCAAGCCCGCCGAGCCCGCCCGAGACGAGGATCGCCCCGGCCGCGGCGCGGGCCCGGGCGCTCGGCACCAACCGGTCGAGCCGGCTGCCGAGCAGCGCCGCCAGCGGCATCACGCTGACCACGATCGCGGCGCCGATCGGGGTCAGGCGCCAGCCCTCGATCAGCAGCAGCACGAGCAGGAAGAGCGCACCGGCGATCGCCGCCGAGACCAGCGCCAGGGCCAGGTTGGCGAGCAGGTGCGGCCTGCCCGGTCGGCCGCAGCTCGGTGGAGAGCACCCCGGTGGCAGCCTCGTGCCGGGCGACGGCGAAGATCGGCACCGCGGCGGCGAGCGCGATCGGCACCTGGATCAGGAAGATCGACTGCCAGGAGACCAGCTCGGTGAGCAGGCCGCCGACCGCCGGCCCCAGCGCCGCGCCGGTCGCCCCCGCAGTCGCCCAGAGCGCCGCCGCTCGGCGCTCGGAGCCGACCGTGGCCGGCAGCAGCTCCAGCACCGCGGTCACCGCCAGGGCGCCGCCAAGCGCCTGCACGCAGCGGGCCGCGATCAGCGTGCTGAGCTGGTCGGCGATGCCGCAGGCAAGGCCGGCTCCGGCGAAGATCGGCAAGTCCGACGGCGGCGCTGCGGCCCGGGCCGACCCGGCGCGCGAGGTGGGCGGCCGGCACCGCGGCAAGCGCCATCACCAGGTTGAAGGAGACGAGGACCCAGCTGACGCCGGCGACGCTGGTGTCCAGCTCGCGGTAGATCTCCGGCAGGGCCAGGACGACGATCGAGGAGTCGGCCAGGACGAGGCCGACGGCAAGCGCCAGCGCGGCGACGCGCGGTCGGGGGGCCTCGGCGCTCATAGCCCAGCTCCTTCGCCGTACTTGTCGCGGTAGGCGCGCTGCTTGTCGAGCACCTCTTCGACGTAGGCGCGGGTTTCGGGAAACGGGATGCTCTCCACGCTCAGATCGCTGCCGCCCCACTCGTCGACGTTGCCGGGACCGGCGTTGTAGGCGGCAAGCGCGGCGACGACGTCGCCGTCGTAGCGATCGAGCAGTTCGCGCAGCAGGTAGGTGCCGTAGCGGATGTTGATTTCGGGATCGCCCAGGTCCTTGAGCTTGAAGGTCGTACCGCCGCTGTGGCGCTCGATTTCGTTGGCGGCTTCCGGCGTGATCTGCATCAGGCCGCGCGCGCCGGCGCTCGAGGTGCGGTCGCTGAACTTCGACTCGGAGTAGATGACCGCGGCGATCAACGCCGCGTCGACGCCCTTTTCGCGCGATTGCTGACGGATCACGTCCTCATGTTTCAGCGGCAGCGTCAGCTCCTGTATCGCCTTGTCGACGGTCCCCGCCAGCAGCACCCCGGCGACGATAGCGACGGCAACCACGGCGGCGCCAATCGCCAGACGGCGCCTTCTCCGTTTCCTAATGCGGCGATTTCGCCCCGGCTCATCCAGCCAGCTTCGCGATGAGAGCGGACAGGCGCTGCTCGAGCTGCTCGAGCGTGCCGTCGTTCTCGATCACGTGCTCGGCGCGGGCCGCCTTTTCCTCCTGGGCCAGCTGGCGCGCGTCGCGCTCGCCGACCAGCGCGTGGCCGCGCGCCTCGGCGCGAGCACGGCGAACCTCGTCGGGGGTGACGACGGCGACGGTGGTGTCGAAGACGGGCTCCATCTCGGACTCGAAGAGCAGCGGCACCTCGACCACGGCGATCTCGACCTCGTCGCCCAGCGAAGCAAGCCAGCTGCCGATCCGCTCGCCGACCAGCGGGTGAATCTGCGCCTCCAGCCACTTCAGCTGCTCTGGGTCCGCAAACACGACTTCGCCGATCTTGCTGCGGTCGACGCGTCCCTCCGGGGCAACGTCCTCGCCCCACCGCTCGATCAGCCGCCCGAGCAGCGGTTCGGAATCGAGCAGCTCATGGACCACCGCGTCACTGGAGATCGTCGCCGCCCCAAGCCGCTCAAAGGCAGCGAGAGACTCGGACTTCCCAGCCGCAATACCACCGGTCAACCCGATAGTCAGCGGCACGGCGAGCTAAGACTCGGAGGGGTCCTCAGCAGGCGACTCGGCATCGTCGGACTCACCGGCGGCCTCATCGGTGTCATCGGGCGAATCCGGCCGCTCCTGCACCGATTCCCCCTCCTGCTGCTCGCCGCCTTCCTCAGGCGCCTCAGCAACGGGCTCCTCAGCAACCTCGGCAACAGGCTCTTCAGCAACCTCAGCCGGCGCCTCCTCAGCAGCCGGAGTCTCCTCAACCTCAGGAGCCTCGGGCTCCTCCGCGACAGCGGGCTCAGCTACCTCGGCAGCGGGCTCCTCGGCGACCTCGCCAGGCGCCTCGTCCGCGGGTGGCGTGGAGGTGGGCTCCTCGCCCGCAGCTTGCGAGGACGAGGAGTCCTCCTCCGCGACAGGACCCGCGGCCGAATCGTCCGGTCCCTCGTCAGTCGAACCCTCAGCCGCCTCCTGAATCTGCGCGCCGAGATCGCCCATCGGCATCTTCTGCTCCTCAACCTGCTTGATGCTGAGCGAGAGCCTGCGCCGCTCCTCGTCGATCTCGAGGATCTTGACGTCGAGCGTCGCACCGGGCTCGACCACCTCGCTGGGGCTCTCGACGTGATGGTCGGCGAGCTCGGAGATGTGGACCAGGCCCTCGACCCCGGGCAGGATCTCGACGAAGGCGCCGAAGGCGACGACCTTGGTCACCGTGCCGCCGAGCACGTCGCCGGGGCGGTGGGCGCTGATCACGCGCTGCCAGGGGTCCTCCTGGGTCTGCTTCAGACCCAGGGAGATGCGCTGGCGGTCGCGGTCGATGTCGAGCACCTTGATCCGCACGGTGTCGCCGATCGCCACCACCTCGGAGGGATGGTTGACGTGGCTCCAGGAAAGCTCGGAGATATGGATCAGGCCGTCGATGCCGTCGAGGTCGACGAAGGCGCCGAAGTCGACGATGTTGGAGATCTTGCCCTCGACGACCTGGCCGGGCTCGAGGCGACCGAGGATCTGCTCGCGCACCTCCTTGCGCTCTTCCTCGAGCACGGCGCGCCGCGAGAGCACCACGTTGTTGCGGCTGCGGTTGAGCTCGATCACTTTGCACTCGAGCGTCTGGCCCATGAACTCGTCGAGGTTGTGGACGCGGCGGATGTCGACCAGCGAGGCGGGCAGGAAGCCGCGCACCCCGAGGTCGAGGATGAGGCCGCCCTTGACGACCTCGATCACGTTGCCTTCGACCGGTTCGCCCGACTCGGCGGCGGCCTCGATGCGGCGCCATGCCTTCTCGAAGCGGGCGCGCTTCTTGGAGAGGACCAGGCGGCCGTCGGCGTCTTCCTTGGTGAGGACGAGAGCATCGACCTCCTCGCCCTGCTCGACCTCGTCGGCCGGGTTGACCGACTTGCGGATCGAGAGCTCGTGCGAGGGAATGACCCCCTCCGACTTGTAGCCGATGTCGACCAGGACCTCGTCCTTGTCGATCCGCACGACCTTGCCCTTGACGACGTCGCCCTCCTCGAAGGAGACCATCGTCGCCGCGTAGTTGGGGACGATCTTGCCGTCGATTTCGAGCAGCAGGCCGCCCGAGCCCTCAACCGGCGAGCCGGCGGGAGCAGCAGGAGCAGGGGTCAAGGTCGTATCGGTCACGGACACAGCGGGGGATAATTGCAGGTGGATACTCTCTGCGTCGTGCCGATCCGAGCGACCAAACGCGGCGACGAGCGGACTCCGCTCGACGGCAGCCATGACGTGCTGATCTGCGGGGCCAGCTTCGCCGGTCTCGCGGTGGCCCGTGAGCTGGCCGGATCCGGCGCCGACGTGCTGATCGTCGACCGCTACGAGATCGGCGAGCGCCAGACCTCGGCCTGCGGCATCCCGACCCTGTGGATGGAAGCGCTGGGCCTGATGGAGGCCGAGCGCCAGCGCTTCGACTCGCTGCTGATGCACACCCCGCACGGCGATGCCCGCTACCGCCTCCCCTTCACCTTCTCCACCTTCGACTACCGCGAGCTCTGCGCCCTGCTCTGGCGCGACTGCGACGCCCGCTTCGAGACCGCCAAGGTCAACGGCCGGGCGCATGCCGGCGAACGGCGACGGGCGATCGCGATCGACACCGACCGCGGCGTGATCTCCGCCCCGCTCGTCGTCGACGCGCTCGGCTGGCGCCGCATGCTGGCCAACGGCGACGGCTACCAGCCACCCGACGCGCCGCTCTCGCGCGGCCTCGAGGTCCACCCCGAAGGCGAAGGCGAGGACCTGGAGATCTGGATCGACCGCCGCTACGTGCCCGCCGGCTACGGCTGGAGCTTCCCCGCCCGCGACGAGCTGCGCATCGGCGTCGGCTCCTTCGACCCGCGCTTCCACGTCCGCGAGACGACCGAGCTGCTGGCCGAGGACCTCGACGCCGAGCGGGTCCGCTACCAGGGCAACTGGATCCCCCACAAGCTGCGCAAGGGCACCGAGGGCGGCATCTTCTTCGCCGGCGACTCGGCCGGGCACTGCCTGCCGCTCAGCGCCGAGGGCATCCGCACCGCGCTCTACTTCGGCATCGCCCTTGGCCGCGAGCTGCGCGGCGTCGTCGACGGCTGGCAGGACCGCGAGGCGGCGGCCACCCGCTACGCCGAGTTCAACGACTCGCACGAGTGGAAGTTCCGCTGGATGCTGCGCGTGCAGAAGCTCGTGCCGAAGATCCCGCCGCGGCTGCTCGGGCCGCTGGTCCGCCTGCTCGGCAACAGGCGCTTCATCGACTGGTCCTTCAGCCACTACCTGCAGATCGCGCCGCCGGAGTTCGCCGCTGCTCAGCGAACGATCAGAACGGTGCCGGCGAGCAGCAGCACGACGCCGGCGACGCGCTCAGGGCTGAGCGCGACCTGGTCGAGGCCGAATAGCCCAAGCCGGTCGATCGCGACCGAGGCCGTGAGCTGACCGGTGATCGTCGCCGCCGCCACACCGCCGGCCCCGACCACCGAGACCGCGATCAGCGCGTTGGTGACGTAGATCGCGCCGAGGAAGCCGCCGAGCAGGTAGTACCAGCTGACGTCGAAGGTCGAGCTCGAGTCCTCCCGCCTTGCCGCTGAGGACGACGATCGCCGCCAGCGCGATCGTGCCGATCGCGAAGGAGACGAGGGCGGCGGGCAGGCTGCCGGTCGAGCGGCCGAGGCCGGCGTTGATCGGCGCCTGCAGCGCGATCAGCCCACCGGCGACGGCGGTGAGCAGGACTGCCAGGCCCTTATCCACGACTCACCACGATCCGTTGCGTGATTTTCGTCCCGATCATGTGTTGAAGGATGGAGCTCGAATGCTGACTTCGTCGTTATCGGGCCATATGGACCCAAAAAGACGAAGTCAGCGGTGAACCGCCCTGCTGTCATATCAGTAAGCCGAAGGGACTATCGAACCGCAGATGCCGCCACCAGCCGAGGGATTCGCCGCTCGCTTCGTCCTTGGCCCCGCCCTGCGCACGCAGCCGGACCGCCGCCTCGTCACCCTCGTCCGCGAGGGCTACGAGAACGCCTTCGAGGAGATCGTGCGCCGCTACGGCAAGCCGCTGACCCGCTACGCGGCGGCGATCGTCGGCGGGCGGGCCGAGGACGTGACCCAGGACGCCTTCTCCAAGGCGCTGCTGGCGCTGCGCCGCGACGGTGCCGAGATCGAGCTGCGGCCCTGGCTCTTCCGCATCGTCCGCAACACCGCGCTCAACGACCTGCGCGACAGCCCACCCTCCGCCGCGGCGCTGGCCGAGGTGATCGCCAGCGGCGCCAGCCCTGCCGAGGAGCTGGAGCGACGCGAAGAGCTGGCCGACCTGATGCGCCGCCTGCAGTCGCTGCCCGAGGCGCAGCGGGCGGCGATCGTGATGCGCGAGCTGGAAGGCCTCAGCCACGAGGAGATCGCCAGCGCCCTCGGCCTCAGCGACGGTGGCGCCCGGCAGGCGATCTACCGGGCGCGGCGCTCGCTCCGCGACGGCGCCGGCATGCTGCTGCCGCTTGCCGCTGCTGAAAGCGCTGCTGGCGGGCGCCGCCGGCAGCCCGGCGGTCGAGGCCGCCGCCGGCGCCGCCGGAGTCGGTGGCGCTGCCGGCGCCGGCGTGGCCCTGAAGGCGGCAGCGGCGACGGTTCTGGTCGCCGGGCGCGGTGGGCGCAGGTGTCGCGATCGATCACAACCGCCAACCGCAGCATCCTGCGCCAGCCGGCAGCCAGCGCAGTCAGTCTGCCGACGACTTGGTGCACAGCGCCGACGTGCGACACCGGCGCGGACGGCGAGGCGAGGACTCACGGTCGGGAGCGGCCCGGTGCGCGCCGGCTCCGGGCGGCACGGCGGCTCGGCAGCGACGAGGCCCGGGCGATGACGACACGGTGGCCGGCACGGTCGACGGCAGTGGCAAGCGGAGACGCGGCGGAGACGGATGGCGGCAGCACACGAGCCCGGCGAGACACGGCGGTGGCCGGTCCGACGGGACAGCGGAACGGCGGCGACGATGGCGGCAGCATCCGGACGCAGCTCGGGCGGGTCGTCGGGCCGGGCGGCTCCTCCGGCGAGGTCGTCGAGCGGTGGATCGGAGCAGCTCGGTCCGGATCGGCGAGTCGGGACTCCGGCACGACCTCGAGCGGCTCTGGCTCCGGCAGCGAGCGGATCGGCGGGCTCGGCTCAGGCGGACGAGACTCCGGCTCGGGCGACGGCGGTGCGCGTGCGATCTCGACGACTCGGGTGATTCTCACGGCGGCGACGGGTTCTCCAGTGCAGACGGAACCCCAAACCCAGGAGGAACCATGAGACTCGCCCACCGAATCACGACCTGCCGCCGCCGTGATCGGTGCGCTTGCGATGCTCGCCCTGCCCGGGGTCGCCGCGGCCAAGGACGGCAACCACGACCGCATCCCGGACCGCTGGGAGAAGCGCCACCACCTCTCGACCAGCGTCAACCAGGCGCGATCGCGACCAGGACCGCGACCACCTGCGCAACCGGGCCGAGTTCCTCGCCGGGGACAACCCGCGCGACCGCGACAGCGACGACGACGGGGTGATGGACGGCGAGGAGAACGCCGGCACGATCACCGTCCTTCGACGCGACGACCGGGCAGCCTGACGATCGCCCTCTTCGGCGGCGACACGGTCAGCGGCCTGGTCACCGACCGGACCAAGATCAAGTGCGAGGACGAGCACTCGCCCGACGTCGCCGCGCGCCCGCCACGGCGAGGAAGAGCCGGGCGACGACCGCGGTGGCCACGGCGAAGAGCCCGGCGACGACAACGGTGGCCACGGCGAAGAGCCCGGCGACGACAACGGCGGCGACAACTCCGGCCCCGGCTCGTCGCACTCCGGTCGCGGGCCAAGCGGTCACGACGACAACGGCACCGGTGCCAACTGCACCACCTCCGACCTGATCGTCGGCGCGACGGTCGAGGAGGCCGAGCTGGAGCTCGAGCACGGCGTCGCGACCTTCGACGAGGTCGAGCTGGCCGACTGAGGGTCCGGCTACTTGGCGTCGAGCCAGTCCGGGCCGACGCCGACGTCCACCTCGAGCGGTGGGTCGAGCTGGTAGGCGGCGCACATCTCGCGCCGCACCAGCTCGACCGCGCCGTCCATCTCCTCCGGCGGGCCCTCGAAGAGCAGCTCGTCGTGGATCTGCAGGACCAGGCGGGTCTCGGTGCCGGCCTCGCGCAGCGCCCTCTGGCAGCGCACCATCGCGACCTTGATGATGTCGGCCGCGGTGCCCTGGATCACGGTGTTGACCGCGAGCCGCTCGCCGAGGCGGCGCGTGTTGGGGTTGCCGGAGCGCAGCTCGGGGATCGAGCGGCGGCGCCCCATCAGCGTCGTCACGTAGCCCTCCTCCTGGGCCCGCTCGACCACCTGCTCGCGGAAGGCGCGCACGGCGGGGAAGCGCTCGAGGTAGCGGGAGACGAATTCCTCGCCCTCTTTGCGCGGGATGTTGAGCCGGTCGGCGAGGCCGAAGCCGGTGAGGCCGTAGACGATGCCGAAGTTGACCATCTTCGCCTTCGAGCGCTGGCCGACGTCGACGTCGTCGCGGGAGATGTCGAAGACCTCGGCCGCGGTCGCCGCGTGGACGTCGTCGCCGGCGCGGAAGATCTCTTTCAGCACCTCCTCGTCGGCGACGTGGGCGAGCACCCGCAGCTCGACCTGGCTGTAGTCGGCGGAGAGCAGCTGGGCGCCCTGCTCGGCGACGAAGCAGGCGCGCACCGGGCGGCCGATCTCGGTGCGGATCGGGATGTTCTGCAGGTTGGGGTTGGTGCTGGAGAGGCGGCCGGTGGTCGTCGCCGCCTGGTTGAAGGTGGTGTGGACGCGGCCGGTGCTCGGGGTCGATCAGGTCCGGCAGCGAGTCGAGGTAGGTGTTCTTCAGCTTGGTCAGCTCGCGCCAGGACTCGATCTTCTCGACGATCGGGTGCTCGTCGCGGATCTGGGCGAGGACGCGGGCGTCGGTCGAGAAGCCGGTTTTGCCGCGCCGCTTGCGGGTCAGGCCGAGCTTCTCGAAGAGGATGCGGCCGACCTGCTGCGGCGAGCCGATCGTGAACTCCTCCTCGGCCAGCTCGAAGATCTCCTTCTCCAGCGTCTCGATCCGCTCGCCGAAGCCGGCGCCGACCTCGGCCAGGCGCTCGGCGTCGAGCTTCAGCCCCTCGCGTTCCATCGCCGCCAGGACGTGGACCAGCGGCAGCTCGACCTCGCGCAGCAGCTGCTCCAGGCCGAGCTCCTCGATGCGGGGGCGCTGCACGTCGGCGAGGGCCGCGACCAGGCGCGCTTCCTCGGCCGGCTCGAGGCCGGCCTCGCCGCTCGCCGTCGAGCGAGAGCTGGCCGTCGTCCTCGTCCTTCGCCGGCGCCGCGTCAGCGGCGAGGCCGATCCCGGCGTCGGCGGCCAGCTCGGTCAGCTCGTAGGTGCGGCGCTGCGGCTCCAGCAGGTAGGCGGCGAGCATCGTGTCGTGGTCGAGCGCCAGCTCGACGCCCTCGCGGGCCGCCGCGGCGAGCAGGCCGTGGCGGCCGCCGCCGAGCGACTTGACGTCGTGGGCGACGAGGCCGCGCGCCGGGCAGCGCCACCGCGAGCTCGTCCTGGGTCGAGGAGCCGGTGAGGGTGCGCTCGCCGTCGGCGGCGGCCCAGCGATCGCCGTCGATCGCCAGGGCGACCGGGCCCTCCCCCGCGCCGAGATCGGCGGGCGTGCCCTCCTCCGCCTCGACCGCGAGCTCGGTCTCGACGCTGCGACCCGGCACCGCCTCGCCCTCGGGCAGCGCTTCTTCGAGCCGCTCGAGCACCGCCCGCAGCTCGAACTCGCGCATGAAGTCGCGCAGGGCGCCGCGATCGGGCTCGCGAGCCCATCGCCGCGGCCGAGGTCGACCCCGGTCTCGATGTCGTACTGCAGCGTCGCCAGCTGCTTCGACATGCGGGCGTCGTCGGCGTGCTCGACCAGGTTCTGCTTGCGCTTGGCGCCGGAGATCTCATCGACGCTGGCCAGCACCTTCTCCAGCGTGCCGAACTGCTGCAGCAGCTGGGTCGCCGTCTTCTCGCCGATCCCGGGGACGCCGGGGATGTTGTCGGAGGTGTCGCCGCGCAGGCCCATCAGGTCGGTGATCAGCTCCGGCGGCACGCCGTAGCGCTCGATGACCGCGTCGCTGTCGTAGATCTTGGTCTCGGTGATCCCGCGCGAGGTGCTCATCACCCGGATCCCCTCGCCGACCAGCTGGTAGGCGTCGCGGTCGCCGGTGACGACCATCACCGCGATCCCCTCCTCGCGCGCCTGGCGGGCCAGCGAGGCGATCACGTCGTCGGCCTCGTAGCCCTCGACCTTGACGTTGGTGTAGCCGAAGGCCTCGACCAGCGGCATCAGGTGCGGCCACTGCTCGCGCAGCAGGTCGGGCCGCGGTTTGCGCTGCGCCTTGTAGAGGTCGTAGGTGACCTCGCGCCCCGACATCCCCGCGTCCCAGGCGACGACCACCCCCGCCGGCGCGTGCTCGTCGATCACCTTGACCAGCATCGAGGCGAGCCCGTAGATCGCGTTGGTCGGCCGCCCGTCGCTGGTCCCGATCGACTCCGGCAGCGCGAAGAACGCCCGGTAGGCGAGCGAGTTGCCGTCGATCAGGAAGAGCTCGTGCGAGTCCTCGGTCATCGCCGCCCAACTCTATGCGGCGGGGCGGAGTCCACCCGGAACGAAGCACGCTGCGCATTCAGGCGTTGGAAGGCGGCGCGTGGGCATCCCCTCCAAAAACGCTCGGCAGGAGCCTCGCTGGAGTGCTTTTGGAGGGGATGCCCACCGCTCGAACCAGCGTCCGTAGCCCGAAGCGCCCTACGTGCAGTGGAGGCGCCCAGCCAGGGTCGGCAACGGCCTCAGCGCAGGCAGCTTTGCCGCAAGGGGGATCTCAAGTCCCGGTGCTAGCCGGCCGATTAGCAGGGTCATGGCCGATCTGACCGACGCAGTCTCGGTCCGGTGCCCGGACAAGATCGACGATCTGGCCGATCGACGATGGGAGCTATGGGCTGGATGCGACCTTCCAGGGGGCGAGTGGCTACGAGCGTGCCGAACGTCACCGGGAAACCCTCGACGCAAGCAGCGTGCGCTACTCCTTCCGGCAAGAACTCGGCGGCGCCTGGACGATCCGCTTCGGCCCGCTCAGCGCAAGCGACATAAGCGTCGCTCTGACCGCCTTCGTGCGCTGAGGCTTCCGGTCCAGCCCGCCTCGCAAGATCAGCGGACGTTGGCGGGCGGCGCGAATCTGATTCGATAGCTGCCAATGGCAGTCAGCGCCCAATACAGCGTCACGATCCGCGTCGAGCTCGACGCGCGGCAGGAGCCGCTGGGCAAGCTGACCGCGGCGATCGCCGAGGCGGGCGGCCAGCTGCAGGGCGTCGACCTCGTGCCGGGCGCCGGCGGCGAGGGCAAGCGGGTGCGCGAGTTCACGATCGACGCCCAGGACCGCGAGCACTGGGAGAAGATCCTGCGCGCGATCGGCTCGACCCGCGGCGCCCGGGTGCTCGACTACGTCGACCGCACGATGCAGATGCACCGCGGCGGCAAGATCTCGGTCGAGAACAAGTACCCGCTGAAGACCCGCGACGACCTCTCGATGGCCTACACGCCGGGCGTCGCCCGGGTCTGCCAGGACATCCACGACGACCGCACCAAGGCCTTCGAGTACACGATCAAGAAGAACACGGTCGCCGTCGTCTCCGACGGCAGCGCCGTGCTCGGGCTCGGCAACATCGGCCCCGAGGCGGCGATGCCGGTGATGGAGGGCAAGGCGATGCTGTTCAAGGAGTTCGCCCAGGTCGACGCCTTCCCGATCTGCCTCGACACCCAGGACGCCGAGGAGATCATCAAGGCGGTCGAACTGATCGCGCCGACCTTCGGCGGCATCAACCTCGAGGACATCTCCGCCCCGCGCTGCTTCGAGATCGAGGACCGGCTGAAGGAGACGCTCGACATCCCCGTCTTCCACGACGACCAGCACGGCACCGCGATCGTGACCATGGCGGCGCTCTTCAACGCGCTGAAGATCACCGGCAAGCCGATCGAGGAGCTGCGCGTGCTGATGGTGGGCCTCGGCGCCGCCGGGGTAGCGGTGACCAAGATGATGCTCGCCTCCGGCGTCACCCACATCGTCGGCTGCGACCGCCAGGGCGCCCTCTCGACCACCCGCGCCGACTACGAGTCGGGCGAGATGAGCGGGATCAAGCGCTGGTACGCGGAGAACTCGAACCCCGAACAGCTCAGCGGCGGGCCCAACGAGGTGATCGAGGGCACCGACCTCTTCATCGGCCTCTCCGGCCCCGGCCTGATCGAGGCCTCCTCGCTGGCCAAGATGAACGACGACGCGATCGTCTTCGCGATGGCCAACCCAACGCCCGAGGTGATGCCCGAGGACGCCGCCCCCTACGTGCGGATCATGGCCACCGGGCGCTCGGACTACCCGAACCAGATCAACAACGTGCTCGCCTTCCCCGGCATCTTCCGCGGCGCCCTCGACGCCGGCTCGCCCAGCATCACCGAGGAGATGAAGCTCGCCGCCGCCAAGGGCATCGCGATGGCGGTCAACGAGGAGGACCTCTCCGAGGACTACATCATCCCCAGCGTCTTCAACCGCGAAGTCGCGCCGAAGGTGGCCGAAGCCGTGGTCGAGGAGGCAAAGCGCGAGGGGATCGCCCGCTTCAACGAGGAGACCGGCACCTTCTCGACGGTGGAGGCCACCTAGCCCTGTGAAGGTCCTCGTCACCGGAGCCAGCGGTTTCATCGGGTCGGCGCTCTGCGACTCGCTGCTGGTTCGGGGCGACACGGTCGTCGGCCTCACCCGCGACCCGAGCCGGGCGCGGAGCACCAACCCCAGCGTCACCTGGCACGCCTGGGAGCCGACCCTGGAACGGCCGCCCGGAGGCGGCCTTCGAGGGCGTCGACGGCGTCGTCCACCTGCTCGGCGAGAAGATCAACCAGCGCTGGACCGACGAGGCCAAAGAGCGGATCATGGAGAGCCGCCGCACCGGCACCCACAACCTGATCGGCACGATCTCGGCCCTGCAGCACAAGCCGCGGGTGCTGGTCAGCCAGTCGGCGATCGGCTACTACGGCGACCGCGGCGAGGCGATCGTCGACGAGTCGACCGAGCCGGGCGAGGGCTTCGACGCCGAGGTCGTGCGCGAGTGGGAGAAGGCGGCGCACGAGGTCGACCCGACCGGCGTGCGCCTCGTCGATCGTCCGCACCGGCCACGTGCTCGACCCCCGCGGCGGCTTCCTCGGCCCGCAGCTGACCCCCTTCAAGCTGGGCGTCGGCGGCCCGCTCGCCGGCGGCAACCAGTACGTCTCCTGGATCCACGTCGACGACGAGGTCGGCATCCTGCTCTGGGCGCTGGACAACGACAAGGTGAGCGGCGTGATCAACGCGACGGCGCCGAATCCGGTGACCAACAAGGTGTTCTCCAAGGCGCTGGGCAAGGCGCTCGGCAGGCCGGCCGTGGTGCCGGTGCCGGGACTTACCGTTGACCTGATGTACGGCAAAGAGTTCGGGCGGGTGCTGCGGGGCGGGCAGCGGGTGATGCCCAGACGGGCTCTTGATCTTGGGTACCAGTTCAGGCATCCAGATCTGGACGAGGCGCTGGAAGATCTGCTCTAGCGGGCGCAGGCAGGAGCCGGTGCCCCTCACCCAGAGGCCGTCGCGCAGCAGATCGTTGGTGGAGCTTCGTAAAGCTTGAGCAGGAGCCTCTGGGTGAGGGGCACCAGCTCCTCCTAGGGCTCGTGCAGGTCTTCACGGAGCGCTCGCGGAGAGAACCGGAGTCGGCGGATTCGAGGAGCTTGAGCAGGTGCGCCATTGCCGCTGCCCGGAGCCTCCGGAGATCCAAGGGACTTCGGCGGTTTCCAAGATCGGGTGGGTGAACCGCGACGCCCTTGGGTCGGGAGCTTCCAGGTAAGCCACGCGTGGTCGAGTCCTCCGTGGCTCGGCGAGCATTGGCGCCAAGCGTTGCCAGGTTGAGCTTCTTTGCTTCGTGGGGGCTGGCCAGGCAGATCGCCTGCACTCGAAGGTCTCCGGCGCGGCCACCGTGCTTGACAAGCTCCTGCTTCGCCGCGG
The DNA here is from genome assembly GCA_963702065.1 of uncultured Solirubrobacterales bacterium. Classification (GTDB taxonomy): domain Bacteria; phylum Actinomycetota; class Thermoleophilia; order Solirubrobacterales; family 70-9; genus VRUE01. Next base: position 927,078 of record OY969705.1, on the reverse strand, counting down.
TGCACAGCGGAGCTTCGACATAAGCGGTAACGGTGGCGTCCTCGGAGACCCCGGTGCTGCTTCCGCATCCAGCCGCCGCGACGAGCAAGCCACAGGCTGCTGCCACGGCAGCGGTGCGCCAGCCAGCCACCACCCCGGCCTCGCGCAAGACGGAAGAGGGTCGGGTGCCCCCGCCCAAAACACTCAAGCGCGGCTCCCGCCGCGCGTTTTGGGAGGGGGCACCCGACCCTCCCCTACCTTGCCACTAGCCAAAGAAAACCTCAGCCTCCGAGTACAACGACTCCGGAACCGTCTTCAGCTCCGCCGTCGCCTCACTCAGATCGACCAGCTGAATGTCAGTCCCCCGCAACGCAGTCATCTTGCCCCAATCCCCCGCGTCCGCAGCGTCGATCGCGTGCAGCCCGAACCGGGTCGCCAGCACCCGGTCGAAGGCCGTCGGCGTCCCGCCCCGCTGAACGTGGCCGAGCACCGTCGCCCGCGCCTCCTTGCCGGTGCGCTGCTCGATCTCGCCCTCAAGCCAGTGGGCGATGCCGCCGAGGGCGACGTGGCCGAACTGGTCGAGCTTCTCGTTCTTGGTCTCGGGCATGCCACCGACCGGCTGGGCACCCTCGGCGACGACGAGGATCGGCGCGAACTGGTGCTCGAAGCGGCGGCCGACGAACTCGCAGACGCGGTCGAGATCGAAGGGCAGCTCGGGGATCAGGATCACGTTGGCGCCGCCGGCGAGGCCGGCGTGGAAGGCGATCCAGCCGGCGTGGCGGCCCATCACCTCGACGATCAGCACCCGGTGGTGGCTGTCGGCGGTCGTGTGCAGGCGGTCGATCGCCTCCATCGCGATATTGACCGCGGTGTCGAAGCCGAAGGTGTAGTCGGTGGCGCCGAGGTCGTTGTCGATCGTCTTCGGCACGCCGACCACGGGAACCCCGTGCTCGCGAGTACAGGCGCGACGCGGCGCCGAGCGTGTCCTCGCCGCCGATCGCGATCAGGCCGTCGACACTGTCGGCCTTCAGGTTCTCGGCGAGGCGCTCCGGCCCGCCCTCCTCCTTGAAGGGGTTGGTCCGCGAGGCGCCGAGGATCGTGCCCCCGCGGGGCAGGATGCCGCGCACCTCGGGCACGCCGAGCGGGCGGCTGTCGCGCTCCAGCGGCCCGCGCCAGCCGTCGCGATAGCCGACGAACTCGTGGCCGCTGTGTTCGACCCCCTTGCGCACGATCGCCCGGATCACCGCGTTGAGGCCCGGGCAATCCCCGCCACCAGTGAGCACGCCGATCCGCATCGACCTCAGACTAGCCGTGACGAACCCGCGACCAAGCGCTAGGTTCCATCAAGACGAACTGCATCAATTTCTCTATCTGGTAGGTGGAGAAGTTGATGCAGTTCGGATGAGGTCGGCGAAAGGAGCGAGGATGAGCGACCCGGTGGATATGCAGGCACTGCGCGCAGGCGCGACAGAAGACCTGGTCGGAGGGCGACTTCGCGATGGTCGCCGCGATCGTGATGATGGTCTCCGAGGAGCTGGTCGAAGCGCTCGATGTCGTTCCCGGCGAGCGCGTGCTCGACGTTGCCTGCGGCAGCGGCAACGCGCGCGATCGCCGCGGCGCGGCGCTCATGGGGTGGCGTGGTCGGCGGTCGACTTCGTCCCCGCCCTGCTCGAGCGCGGCCGCGAGCGCGCCGCCGCCGAGCGCCTCGACGTCGAGTTCGTCGAGGGCGACGCGGCCGAGCTGCCCTTTGCCGATGGCGAGTTCGACGTCGTCATCCTCGATCTTCGGCGCGATGTTCGCCCCCGACCAGAAGCAGGCGGCCGCCGAGCTGCTGCGCGTCTGCAAGCCCGGCGGTCGGATCGGCATGGCCAACTGGGTCCCCGACGGCCCGGTCAGCCAGCTCTTCGCGATCGATCGCCAAACACGCGCCGCCGCCGCCCGGGATTCACGCCGCCCGTCCTCTGGGGGACCGAGGAGCACGTGCGCGAGCTCTTCGGCGACGGCGTCTCCGAGCTGCGATTCGAGCGCCGGATCTCGCGCCAGCCGTTCCGCTCGATCGACCACTACCTGGAGATCTTCCGCACCTACTTCGGCCCGATCAAGCTCGCCTTCGACCGCGTCGGCGCGGACGGGCGAAGCGGCGCTGGAGGCCGACCTGCGCGAGCAACTCGAGAAGTGCAACACGGCGGGAGACCGCGCCTTCGTGCTCGAGCCCGAGTACCTGCAGGTGATCGCGACGCGGCGCCTAGCGCCGGCTAGCTCGGGCGGAGGACTCGGATCGAGGCGCCGATGACCAGGATGCCGAAGAAGATCACCCCGGCGACGCCGCCGCCCTGGCCGAGCACGGTGTAGGCGACAGTCGTGGTCGCGAGGGCGAGAAAGAGTGTGATCACCATTCCCATGCGGCGCGGCATCCTATCCATTCGGGCGGTTGCGGTCTCAGCCCGCGAGGGCAGCGCGCGTCTCGCGCAGGAAGCTGCCGACGGCCTCGCCGGCGGCATCCGGCTCCACCGGCCTCGCCGGCGGCGCGGACCAGGCGACTGCCGACGATCACGCCGTCGGCGACCTCCCCCACCTGAGCCGCCTGCTCGGGCGTGCCGATGCCGAAGCCAACCGCGACCGGAACCTCGGCCTCCGCCTTGGTCGCGGCGACCAGATCGCTCAGCTCCGGCGGCAGCTCATCGCGCTCGCCAGTCGTGCCCACGGTCGAGACGACGTAGACGAACCCCTGCGCCGCGGCGCAGATCCGCGCCCGCCGCTCGGCCGGCGTAGTCGGCGCCACCAGCGGCACCAGCGCCAGCCCGGCAGCGGCAAACGCCTCCCGCACCGGCTCAGCTTCCTCCAGCGGCAGATCCGGCACGATCGCCCCGGCAGCACCAACCGCGAGCGCCCGCTCCGCAAACGCCTCCGCCCCACCATGCGCCAGCACCATGTTGGCGTAGACCATGAAGACAACCGGCACCCGCGCCGAGATCGCCCTCACAGATCTCCATCGCCGTCTCCAGCGTCGCCCCCGCCTCAAGCGCCGCAGTAGCCGCCGCATGAATCGTCGGGCCCATCGGCAAGCGGATCGGAAAAGGGCACCCCAAGCTCAACCAGATCGGCCGACTCGGCATAAGCCTCAGCAACCGCAAGCGACGTCTCCCGATCGGGATACCCGGCCATCATGTACGGCATCAGCGCCGCCCGACCTTCGTCCTTCGCCGCCCGAAAGGCCGCCGCGATCCGCTCTGAACCCGCCGAAGCTCTGGTGCTGGGAGTCCGGGGGTGGTCTCCCGGAGCCTCCCCGCTGTTGCTCCGGGAGACCACCCCCGGACTCCCCTCCGCCACGTCCTCTCCGCTGTTGCTCCAGCGAGTCATCCCCCGGCTCCCTTCGCGCCGGTCCACTCCAGCACCTCGGCCAAGTCCTTGTCGCCCCTCCCGGAGAGGCACAGCACGTCGTAGCCATCGCCGCCGTCGCTGTTCTCCAGGAACCAGGCGATCGCGTGCGACGACTCCAGCGCCGGAATGATCCCCTCCAGCCGCGTCAGCACCGACGAACGCCGCCAGCGCCTGCGCATCGGTGACCGCGAAGTAGCTGGCCCGCCCGGTGTCGCGCAGATAGGCGTGCTCGGGACCGACGCCCGGGTAGTCGAGACCGGCCGAGATCGAGTGCGCCTCGAGGATCTGCCCCTCCTCATCGGCGATCACCGACGAGAGCGAGCCGTGCAGCACGCCGGTGCTGCCCTTGCCCAGCGAAGCGCCGTGGCGATCGGTGTCGAGCCCCTCCCCCGCCGCCTCGACGCCGATCAGCTCGACCTCGGCGTCGTCGATGAAGGGCGTGAAGATCCCGATCGAGTTGGAGCCGCCGCCGACGCAGGCGATCACCCGAGCCGGCAGCGCGCCCTCGGCGGCCAGCGCCTGCTCGCGCGCCTCGTCGCCGATCACCCGCTGCAGGTCGCGGACCAGCGCCGGGATAGGGCGCCGGGCCGACGGCGGAGCCGATCACGTAGTGGGTCGTCTCGACGTTGGCGACCCAGTCGCGGATCGCGGCGCTGACTGCCTCCTTCAGCGTCCGCGCCCCCGCCTCGACCGGGACCACCTCGGCGCCGAGCAGGCCCATCCGCTCGACGTTGGGCCGCTGGCGGCGGATGTCCTCCGAGCCCATGTAGACGACGCACTCGAGCCCGAGCAGGGCGCAGGCGGTGGCGGTGGCGACGCCGTGCTGGCCGGCGCCGGTCTCGGCGATCACGCGCGGCTTGCCCATCCGCTCGGCGAGCAGTGCCTGGCCGATCGCGTTGTTGATCTTGTGGGCGCCGGTGTGGGCGAGGTCCTCGCGCTTGAGGTAGACGCGGCGGCCCGCCTTGGCGGAGAGCCGATCGGCGAGGTAGAGCGGCGTCGGGCGGCCGATGAAGTCGCGGTGCAGCAGGCGCAGGCGCTCGTTGAAGGCCGGGATCCTCGCGCGCCTCCGCCCAGGCGGCGCTCAGCTCGTCGAGCGCCGCGATCAGCGTCTCGGGCACGTAGCGGCCCCCGTAGGGGCCGAATCGCTCCTCGACCGTGCTCATGCGAGGGGACGCTAGCTGCCCTGGCGGCCTCGAAGAAGGCAGCCATCGCCGCGTGGTCCTTGCGGCCCGGCTCGGCCTCCACCCCGCTGGCCACGTCGACCGCGAACGGGTGCGTGACCGCGATCGCTTCGGCGACGTTGTCGGGCCGCAGCCCGCCGGCGACGATCGCCGGGATCTCGGAGCGGTGCTCGCGCAGCAGCCCCCAGTCGAAGCTTTCGCCGGTCCCGCCCCAGAGCCCTTTGCCGCGCCGATCGAAGAGGTGGAAATCGGTCCGGAACGCCTCCGCCCCGTGCACCTCGGCGCCGCTGGCCACGTGGATCGCCTTGATCACCTTGACCCCGGTCCGCCGCGCCACCTCGGCGCAGAACTGCGGCCCCTCGGCCCCGTTCAGCTGCACCATCGTCAAGCCCGGCCCCCTCGACCGCCTTGGCGACTTCCTCCAACTCGGGATTGACAAAGACCCCAACCACCTCGCACTTGCGCCGAAAGGCAGCGCAAATCGCCGCCGCTTCATCGGCCGGACACGCCCGCGGGCTCTTGTCGTAGTGGATCAACCCAATCGCCCAGGCCCCGAGCAGCACAGCCTCGGCCGCATCGTCCAGATTCGTGATCCCACAGATCTTCACCCGCATACGCCTCAGGGTACGGGAGCGACCCAGCGGCATCCCGCGCGAGTCAGTAGAGCGCCGGGTGGCGCTTCCCAAAACACTCCAGCGAGGCTCCCGCCGAGCGTTTTGGGAAGCGCCACCCGGCGCTCAGCCGCCCCGCCCCTATTCCGCCGATTGCCGGCCGTACCCCGAGCGTGACCGTGACGTGCTTGGTTTCGTCGTCCCCCCGCAGCACGGTCAGTTCCATCTTGTCCCCCGGCTGGGCGCGCGTTGACGGCGTCGATCACGTCTTCCATCGAGTCGACCGGCTTGCCGTCGACTTCGGTGATGATGTCGCCGCCGAGGGTGACCTTGGCGCCTTCGATCGTCGCTTCGGTATCGCCGCCTTCGATGCCCGCCTTGTCGGCCGGGCTGTCCTTGACGACTTCGTTGACGAGGACGCCCTGTTCGACCGGCAGTTTCAGCGCCTTGGCCAGCGCCGGCGTGATGCTGCCGCCGCTGATGCCGATGAAGGCGTGCTCGACTTCGCCGTGCTCTCTCGATCTGCTCGACGACTTCGCGGGCGGTGTTGATCGGCACCGCGAAGCCGATGCCGACGTTGCCGTCGCCGCTGCCGCCGGTCTGGATCTGGGAGTTGATCCCGATCACCTTGCCTTCGGCGTCGATCAGCGGGCCACCGGAGTTGCCGGGGTTGATCGCCGCGTCGGTCTGGATCACGTGCGAGATCGAGAAGCCGTTGGGCGCCTGGATCTGGCGCTGCAGGGCGGAGACGATGCCGGCGGTGACCGTGCGGTCGAGCCCGAAGGGTTGCCGATCGCGACCACCGGGTCGCCGACCTGCACCTTCGAGGAGTTGCCGAGCGAGAGCGGGTGCTGCTGGTCGGCCGGCACGTCGACCTTGAGCAGGGCGACGTCGGTCGCCGGGTCGGTGCCGACCACTTCGGCCTCGTGCTCGGTGTCCGAGGAGCCGAGCTTGACCTCGACCTTGGTCGCGCCTTCGACCACGTGGTTGTTGGTGACGATGTGGCCTTCGTTGTCGATCAGGAAGCCCGAGCCGGTGGCGATGCCGCCGCCGCGCGATTCTTCTTCGCCGAACGGGTTGAACGGCGAGGACGATTCTTCGGCCGGCTCGGTCGATTCGATGAAGGCGACTCCCTGTCCGTCGTGGCGGTAGATCTGGTTGACCGTGTTGGTGTCGCTGCTTTCCTTGTTGGCGACCGGAGCGCTGCGAGCGGCGCCGTGATCGTCGTCGTGGTGCTGTCGCTCTGGCATCGATCCAGCCGGCGGAGATCGCGATCGCACCAAAGGCGGCGACCACGGCGCCGCCGAGCAGTGCCGAGCCGAACGATGTGCGAAAGAAGCGACGCATCGGGAGCACTGTAGGAGGCCTCCCTCAGCGATTCCTAAACGAGCCGCAAAGCGTGGCTTAAATTCTGCCGCGACTCAGGGCAGGCGGTGCTCGCGGGTGGCTTCGTCGGCGCCGGTCAGCTCGCGCGCCTTCGCCTCGGGATCGGGCGGCGCGTCATCAGGGCGCCGCCGATCAGCACCGCGTCGACACCGACCCGGTCGAGCTCTTCGAGCTCCTCGCGCGAGGAGATGCCGCTCTCGGCGACGACCGTCTTGCCCGCCGGCACGTCGGTGCATCAGCTCGTACGTGGTCGAGACGTCGACCGTGCCGGTGTCGAGATCGCGGTTGTTGATCCCGATCACGTCGGCGTCGAGCTCGAGCGCCCGCTGCAGCTCCTCGCCGTCGTGGACCTCGACCAGGCAGTCGAGGTCGAGCCCGCGCGCCAGCTCGTACATCTCGCCCAGCTCGCGATCGTCGAGCGCGCGGACGATCAGCAGCACCGCGTCGGCGCCGTTGACCGCCGCCTCGTAGAGCTGGTAGGGGTCGACGATGAAGTCCTTGCGCAGGATCGGCAGGTCGCAGGCGGCCATCGCGGTCCGCAGATCATCGAGCGAGCCGCCGAAGTGGCGCTCGTCGGTGAGCACCGAGAGCGCCGCCGCGCCGCCGCGCTCGTAGGCCTGCACCTGCTCGGTCGACGTCGGCGTCAGCGGCGATGTCGCCGACGCTGGGCGAGCGCCGCTTGAACTCGGCGATCAGCGAGAGGCCCGGGCGCACCAGCGCCTCGCTGAAGGGGCGATCCTCGCCGCGCGCGGACAGGCGCGACTCGAGGTCCGCCTGCGGGACCTGGCCGCGGCGCTCTGTGCACCCCTTCCCGTGCTACCGAGATCAGCTGCTCGATCATTGCCACTTGACTGGCGAAGCCTAGACGGCGGCGGAGCTGGTCGCCTCGATCAGTCGTCCGAGCAGCTCGGCTGCCGCGCCGGAGTCGATTGCCGCCGCGGCTTTCTCGACCCCCGCGGCGAGGCTCTCGGCGCCGCCGCCGACGTAGATCGCGGCGCCGGCGTTGAGCAGGACGAGGTCGCGGCGGGGGCCCAGCTCGCCCGTCGAGCACGCCGCGCGCGGCGGCGGCGTTCTGCTCCGGCGCTGCCGCCGGCGACGTCCTCCAGCTCAGCCGTCGCCAGGCCGAAGTCGCCCGGCTCGACGTAGTGCTCCTCGGTGCGCCCGTCGCGCGACCTCGATCACCCGGGTGCGGGCGGAGATCGAGAGCTCGTCGACCCCGTCCTCGGCGGCGACGACCATCGCCCGCTCGCTGCCGAGGCCGACCAGCGCCTCGGCGATCGTCTCCTGGTAGTGGCGGTCGGAGACGCCGAGCAGCTGGCGCTGCGCCCCGGCCGGGTTGGTCAGCGGGCCGAGGAAGTTGAAGATCGTGCGCACGCCGAGCTGCTTGCGCACCGGCACGACGTGGGCCATCGCCTTGTGGTGGCGCGGGCGCGAACATGAAGCCGAAGCCGACCTCGTCGATGCAGCGCGCCGACCTGCTCGGGCTCGAGCTCGATGTTGACCCCGAGCGCCTCGAGCAGGTCGGCGGAGCCGCACTTGCTCGTGCTCGAGCGGTTGCCGTGCTTGGCGACCGCGCAGCCCGCCGCGGCCGCGACCAGGGCCGCCGTGGTCGAGACGTTGAAGGTCGAGGGGCCGCCGCCGGTCCCGGCGGTGTCGACGAGATCGGTGCGCGACGGTGGCGACCGGGCGTCGCGAGCGAGCGCATCGTGCGGGCCAGGCCGACCAGCTCGGGCACCGTCTCGCCCTTGGCCCGCAGCGCGATCAGGAAGGCCGCGGTCTGCACCTCGCCGGTCGCGCCCCTCCATGATCTCGGCCAGCACCGTGGCGGCGTGATCGGCGGTCAGGTGATCGCCGGCGCAGACGGCGTCGATCGCCCGGGTGACGATCTCGTTCGGCTCATCCGCTCAGTCCGCCGAGGAAGTTGGCGAGCAGGTGCTTGCCCTGCGGGGTGAGCACCGACTCGGGGTGGAACTGGACGCCCTCGGCGGGCAGCTCGCGGTGGCGGGCGCCCATCACCACGTCGCCGAGGCGGGCGCTCATCTCGAGCATCGTCGGGCAGGTCCGGATCGGCCACCAGCGAGTGGTAGCGGCCGGCGACGAACGGGCTGGGCAGACCGGCGAAGATCGTGCGGCCGTCGTGCTCGATCTCGGCGTCCTTGCCGTGGATCGGCTCGCCCTGCACGGTGCGGCCGCCGAAGGCCTCGACCAGCGACTGGTGGCCGAGGCAGACGCCGAGCACCGGCGTGCCGGCCTCGGCGAAGCGGCGGATCGCCTCTTTCGAGATCCCGGCCTCGGCCGGCGTGCAGGGGCCGGGCGAGACGACGAGGCGCTCGGCGTCGCGCTCGAGCAGCTCGTCGACCGTCGCCTTGTCGTTGCGCACGACCTCGAGCTCGGCACCGAGCTCGCCCAGGTACTGGACCAGGTTGTAGGTGAAGGAGTCGTAGTTGTCGATGACGAGTACGCGCATGCTCAGGCCCAGTCCGGCTGTTCGCAGGCCAGCTCGACGGCGCGGAAGACCGCCCTGGCCTTGTTGACCGACTCGTTGTACTCGTAGGCGGGCTTGGCGTCGGCGACGGTGCCACCGCCCGCCTGCACGTGGATCTGGCCGTCCTTGACGACGACGGTGCGGATGTGGATCGCGGTGTCGAGGTCGCCGTTCCAGGAGAGGTAGCCGATCGCGCCGCCGTAGGAGCAGCGCTTGACCTTCTCCAGCTCGTCGATGATCTGCATCGCCCGCACCTTGGGCGCGCCGGAGAGCGTGCCGGCGGGCAGGGCCGAGCGCAGCACGTCCATCGCGCCGACGCTCCTCGCGCAGGGTCCCGGAGACCTGGCTGACGATGTGCAGCACGTGCGAGTAGGTCTCGACCACCATCAGCTCGTCGACCGAGACCGAGCCGTACTCGCAGACCCGGCCGAGGTCGTTGCGGCCGAGGTCGACCAGCATCACGTGCTCGGCCCGCTCCTTGGGGTCGTTGACGAGGCGCTCGGCGAGCCGGCGGTCCTCCTCCTCGTCGGAGCCGCGCGGGTAGGTGCCGGCGATCGGCCGCGTCTCGACCGTGCGGCCGGTGACTTTGACCAGCGGCTCGGGCGAGGCGCCGGCGATCTGGAAGTCGCCGAACTCGAGGAAGTACATGTAGGGAGAGGGGTTGACCGCGCGCAGGCCGCGGTAGATCGAGAAGGCCTCGACCGGGGCGGGCGCCGAGAAGCGCTGCGAGGGGACGACCTGGAAGGCGTCGCCGGCGTGGACGTACTCGACGATCCGCTCGACCGCGGCTTCGAACTCCTCGCGCTCCATGTTGGAGGTGAACTCGGGGGGCTCGGCGACGGCCGGGCGCTCGGGCGCCGGCACCGCGCCGCGCAGGCGCCGCCGCGCCTCGGCGATCTCGCGCGGCGGCGCGCTCGTAGGCAGCGTCGATGCCACCCTCGTCGTCGGCGAAGGCGCAGGCCATGATCGTCAGCTCGTGGCGCAGGTGGTCGAAGACGAGCAGCAGGTCGGTGACCATCAGCGCCATGTCGGGCAGGCCGAGCGGGTCCGGGTTGGGCTCGCCGAGCGGCTCGACCGTGCGCACCAGGTCGTAGCCGAAGAAGCCGACCGCGCCGCCGCTGAAGGGCGGCAGGCCCTCGACCGGCGCCGGCTGGAACTGAGCCAGGTGCTCGGCGACGGCGGCGTAGGGATCGGCGACCTCGCGATCGTCCGCCGCCGGACTCGGAGAGCACGCCGTCGCTCCAGCGCAGCATCGAGCGGGGGCGGAAGCCGACGAAGGAGTAGCGGCCGACCTGGCCCTGCTCGGCCGACTCGAGCAGGAAGCAGGGCGCGCCCTCGGGCTCGCCCGCGCGCAGCTTGAGGAAGGCCGAGACCGGCGTCTCGCAGTCGTCGAGAAAGCGGGCGCAGACCGGCACGACGTTGCCCTGCTCGGCCAGCTCGCGCGCCTGCTCGAGGCTCGGCTCGAGCCGCAGCTCGGAGTCAGCGGCGACGGCCATTGAGCACTTCCATCGCGGCGGACTGCGGGACCTTGCGCGAGGCCATCAGCACGGCCAGGTGGTAGAGCAGGTCGGCGGCCTCTTCGGCGACGCGCTCGTCGCTCTCCTCGCGGGCGGCGCGGACGACCTCCTCGGCCTCCTCCTCGACCTTCTCGCCGATCAGCTTCGGGTTGTCGAGCAGCTCGCACCGTGTAGCTGCCCTCGGGCCGCTCGGCGGCACGGCTGCGCAGGGTGCGCTCCAGCGTCGCCAGCGCCTCGTGCACGACCGGCGCCGGCTCACCGTCGCCGTCGAGGTCGCGGTAGAAGCAGCTGCGCTCTCCGGTGTGACAGGCCGGCCCGGTCGGCTCAACCAGGGCGACGATCGCATCGCCATCGCAGTCGTAGCGCAGCTGTCGCAGCTTCAGCACGTTGCCCGAGGTTTCCCCCTTGCGCCAGATCTCCTCCCGCGAGCGACTGTAGAAGTGCAGCTCCCCCGTCTCCACCGTCAGCCGCAACGACTCCTCGTTGGCATAGGCAAGCGTCAGCACCTCGCCGGTGGCGTGAGTCCTGCGCCACCACGGGCACCAAGCCCCGCTCGTCGAATTTAAGCTCGCTGAACATCGGCCCCAATCGTATGCGAGGCAGTGGGGACGCCCTCGAACGGGCGGATACTCAAAGTGCCGAGCTAATTAGCTCGGCACTTGGACGGGCGAGGGCGTCCCCATCTCCTCACTCGATTCCGAGCCGATCGAGCAGATCCTCATCCCGGCGCCAGTGGCTGCGCACCCGGATCTTGAGATCGAGGTGGACCTTGGCGCCGAGCTCGGCTTCGAGCGAGCGGCGGGCGCCGGTGCCGATCTCGCCCACCTTGGCGCCGCCCTTGCCGATCAGGATGCGCTTCTGCGACTCGGTCTCGGCCCAGACCTCGGCGTTGACCGTGACCAGGCCGTCCTCGCGCTCGTCGACCTCCTTGACCGTGACCTCGACCGAGTGCGGGATCTCATCGCGGGTGCGGTTGAGCACCTGCTCGCGGATCAGCTCGGCGAGCAGCAGCTCGCTCGACTGGTCGCTGTGGTCCTCGGGTGGGTACAGATAGGGGCCCTCGGGCATCAGCTCCGCCATGCGCTCGACCAGCGCGTCGAGCTCCCTCGCCGCTGCGGGCGCTGATCGGGAAGACCTCATCGACGCCGCCCAGCTCGGCGGCCTCGGCCAGCACCGGCACGAGCTCGTTCGGCCCGAGCCGGTCGACCTTGTTGACGGCGCAGATCGATCGGCAGCTTGGCGCCGGCGCCGAGCAGAGCGCGGGCGATGAAGCGATCGCCGGGCCCGACCCCCTCCTCGCCGTTGATCACGATCAGGGCCAGGTCGGAGTCGGCGAGCTCGCGCTCGACCCGCTTCTGCATCCGCTCGGTGAGCACGTCGCGGGGGCGCTGCACGCCGGGCAGGTCGACGAGGACGAGCTGGCGCTCCGCCCTCGACGTCGGTGTGGATGCCGCGGATCGCCCGCCGCGTCGTCTGCGGCCGCATCGAGACGATCGCCACGTGGCTGCCGACGATCTGCGTTGACCAGGGTCGACTTGCCGACGTTGGGGCGGCCGGCGAGCCCGATGAAGCCGGAGCGGCTCACGCCAGCCCCGCCAGCACCTCGGGCCTGCAGGGCGAGCATCTCGCCAGCGTCGGTCTCGTGGTCGTAGCCGCAGAGGTGGAGGACGCCGTGCACGGCGGCCTCGGTCACGTCGGAGCAGTGCTCGGGGCAGATCGCCACGTCGCCGAGCTCGCGCGGGCCGGCCGTCGGGCCCGTCCCGTCGATCGGGAAGGCGAGCACGTCGGTGGGCGCGTCCTTTCCCCGGTGCTCGCGGTTGAGCTCGCGGATGCGCGCGGCATCGACCAGCTCGACCGCGAGATGGCCGTCCTCGACCCCCGCCGCGGCGAGCGCAGCGGCAACCGGCTCCCGCAGCTCCGCCGGCACGTCGGTGAGGTCGAGGCTCAAGAGCGTGGCGTCGGCCCGTGTTCCGCTCGCGCGGCGCGCTCGCGACTGCCGTGCTCGTCGTAGGCGGCGACGATGCGCTGGACCAGCTTGTGGCGGACGACGTCCTCGCCGCCGAAGTTGACGAAGGAGATGTCCTTGACGTCGTCGAGGATGTCGCGGACGACGACCAGGCCGGAGCGCTGGTCGGTCGGCAGGTCGATCTGGGTGACGTCGCCGGTGACGACCATGCGCGAGTTGAAGCCGAGCCGGGTGAGGAACATCTTCATCTGCTCGGGGCTGGTGTTCTGCGCCTCGTCGAGGATCACGAAGGAGTCATTGAGGGTGCGGCCGCGCATGAAGGCCAGCGGCGCCACCTCGATCACGCCGCGCTCGAAGTAGCCGTTGACCCGGTCGGGATCGAGCATGTCGAAGAGCGCGTCGAAGAGCGGCCGCAGGTAGGGATCGACCTTGGCCTGGATGTCGCCGGGCAGGAAGCCGAGCCGCTCGCCGGCCTCGACCGCGGGACGGGTGAGGATGATCCGCTGCACCTGCCGTTCGGCCAGCGCCGCGGCCGCCATCGCCACGGCGAGGAAGGTCTTGCCGGTGCCGGCCGGGCCGACGCCGAAGGTGATCGTCTGGTCGCGGATCGCGTCGACGTAGCGCTTCTGGTTGAGCGTCTTCGGCGCCACCTTGGTGTTGCGATGGCGCCAGACGACGTCCTCGAGGATCTCCGCCGGGCTCTCGTCGGCGTCGAGCGCGCCGGTCACCGCTTCGATCGTGCCCGGCGCCACCTCGTGGCCCTGCTCGATCAGCTCGACCAGCTCGTCGACCACGGTCGCCGCCATCTGCACGTCATCCGGTTCGCCGTCGAGGGTGAGCACGTTGCCGCGCAGGTGGAAGTCGCAGTCGAGGTGGCCGCGCAGCTCGCGCAGCACCGCGTCCTCGGAGCCCGCCAGCTCGGCGGCGACCGTGTTGTCGAGGGTCAGCTGCCTACGCGCCAAGCCGCTCACGCACCGCCGCGCTGACCCGCTTGCCGTCGGCGCGCCCGCCGAGCTTCGGCATCAGCGCCGACATCACCTGGCCCATCTGCTTCTGCTCGCTGGCGCCGGTCTCGCTGACCGCCGCGTCGACCAGCTCGGCCAGCTCCTCGTCGGAGAGCTGCTGCGGCAGGTAGGCCTCGATCAGCTCCGCCTCGAAGCGCTCGGCGCTGGCCTGCTCGGTCGCGGCCCGCCTCGTCGTAGGCATCGGCGGCTTCGAGCCGCTTCTTGCGCTCGCGCTGCAGCACCGCGACCTCGTCGCCGTCGCCAAGCTTGGCCTCCTTCTGCAGCGAGTCGACGATCATCCGCAGGGCGCCCGCGCGCTCGCGGTCGCCCGCCTTCATCGCGGTCCGCACGTCAGCCTGCACCTGCTCGAGAACGCTCATCCGATCTAAGGGTAGTCGGCGGCGTCGGGCGCCACCGCGAGCCCCTTGGAGACGAGATCGGCGATGTCGGCGCTGACCAGGGTCCAGCCGTAGCGGCGCGCGGCGGCGACGTAGGCGGCGTCGTAGGCGGTGAGCCCGTGCTCGGCTGCGATCTCGAGGGCGGACTCGATCAGGTCGGAGTCGACCGCGATCAGGTTCTCGCCGCAACGCCTTTGCGATCAGCTTCAGCAAAAAGCGGCCCTCTCGCTGCCGCCCCTTCTTGGGACCCATGACGTTGGCCACCTCGTAGAAGGTCAGGTCGAGCGCTGCCAGCGACTGCTCGACCTCGGCCACGATTGCGTGCGCCGCAGCGTGGTACCTGTCATCAGGGTCGGCGATCGCGACCCAGACACCGGCATCGACCAGGCGCACGTCAGTGGGATTCACGGTCTTCACGGATCAGCCGGGCAGCATCGCCGCCCATGCCTCCGCGCACGGTGGCCTTGTCCAGGAGCTCCGCAAGCTCCTCGGCGCTGCCGTTCCTGCTCGGCTTTCAGCTCCCGCTCGGCCAAGCGCCGCAAGTAGCCGCTGCGAGTCTCCGGTTGGCCGAGCCTGGGTGTCGATGCGCTCGAGCAGGTCGTCGGGAATTGAGATCATCACCTTTGCCACGGGATGAGTATATACGGTATTGCCGGGGCTAGTTGTCGTCATGGCCCAGACCCTCCCAGGCTCGAACGCGCACGTGGGTGTCATGCATGTGACGAAAGCGAGAAATCCCGGCGCGCGATACTCAGCCGGCGCCGGAGATCTCGATCCGCTCGATGCCACCCAAGGGCATCTGCAGGAAGCGCGTGCCGAGCTCGTGGAAGGAATCGACGTCGCCGGTGCAGAGGAAGCGGTAGTCGCCCTCGCCATCGGGCTCGCGGGCCAAGCCCTGGCGCGACCAGGGTGCGCTGGACGGCAGCGGCGACCGCGTGGCCGCCGCTGACCAGGCGCACGTCGCGGCCGAGGATGCGCTGCAGCATCGGCGCCACCAGCGGGTAGTGGGTGCAGCCGAGGATCAGGGTGTCGACCTCGGCGCGCCTCAGTGGCGCGCAGTAGGCGCGGGCCATCTCGAGCACGCCCTCGTCGAAGGGCGAGCCGTCCTGGATGAAGGGTGCCAGGTCCGGCGCCTCGACTTCGGTCACCTCGAGCGCGCGCCCCTGACCTTCGAGCGCGCGGCGGTAGGACGCCGCTCGCCACCGTGTTCGGCGTCGCCAGCACGCCGACCTTGCCGCTGTCGGTGATCGCGGCGGCGATCTCGGCCTGCGGCTCGACCACCGGCACGACCTCCACCCCGTGCTCGCCGGCGACCTCGCGCGCGACGTCCTCGCCGATCGCCGTCGCCGTGTTGCAGGCGATCACCAGCAGCTTGGCGCGGCCGCCGAGCAGCATCTCGGCGATCGAACGGATCCGTGCCCGCAGCTGCATCGGTGTCCTTCGTCCCGTAGGGAAACCAGGCGGTGTCGCCGAGGTAGACGAAGTCCTCCTCGGGCAGCGAGACCAGGCACTCGTGCAGGACGGTGAGGCCGCCGACCCCCGAGTCGAACATCGCGATCGGCAGCGAGGCGTCGAGCGCGCCTCCGGTGGCGGACTGGTCCGTCAGGGCGCCGCGTCTAGAGGAACGGCTTGTAGGTCATGAAGAAGATCGTCACGACGACGATCAGGCCGGCGAGCCCTCCCACCTTGCTGAGCCGTTCGCTCACCGCGTTGAACTCATCGCTGAGCGTGTCGCCGGCCTTCAGGTCGCGTTCGGCCAGCTCCCTCGCCTTACGCGTCTGCGGCTTGAAGAAGGCACCCTGAAGGGCGAAGAGCGAGATGATCGCCAGGTAGCCGACGCTGAGGAATGCCGTCGCTGGCGTCCCAGTCGCCATCGGTCTGCAGGTAAATGCCCGCCACCAGCAGGACGATCATCCCGGGAGTGACCAGATAGCGATCGACCTTCTGCACGCCGGCGATGATCGCCGGTGTGGCGCGGGGGAGCTGCGGTGCGACCGAGAAGAAGAACCCGTAGCCGAAGGTCGGGCCGAACGCCAGCACGACCGCGAGGATGTGCAGGAAGAGCGCGATCTTGTAGCCGGGATCGACGATCGTGGCGCAGCATTCGGCGGCGGAAGCCTATCTGCTACGGCTGCCGGAGCAAGAGTGCCGCCCAGTCGCCCTGCAAGCGACGATCCGCCTCGACCAAGCCGAGCGGGCCGAAGGCGGCAGCAATCTCGTCCAGCTCGGGCGGGAGTAGACCTGAGCAGATCAGGGTCGCGGAGGGCCGGGGGAGGGTCTCCCGGAGCAACAGCGGGGAGGCTCCGGGAGACCCTCCCCCGGCCCTCCTCACTCACAAGCTGCTCGGCAACGACCCTGAGGACCGGCGCGGTCATGTTGGCGACCGTGGTCGCAGCGAGCTCGGGGAGGCCCTCGCGAAGGTTGCGGTGTTCGAGCTCGATGCTGACGCCGTTGGCCTCGGCGTTGGCTGCCAGCTGCCTCGATCGAAGGCTGCTCGTGGTCGTAGCCGCTGCACCGGCTCCCAGCCGAGCTTGGCTGCTGCGATTGCCAGGACGCCGGAGCCGGTGCCGAGGTCCGTGAGCGGGCCGTCGGCCTCGCCGGCCTCGGCGAGCTCGAGCAGCAGTTCCAGGCAGAGCCGGGTGGTCGGATGGGCGCCGGTGCCGAAGGCGCGGCCGGGGTCGACGACGAGGTCGATCGTGCCCTCGCGGGGCTCCTCCCAGGACGGGCGCAGCCAGAGCCGATCGCCGACCAGGAGCGGTTTGTGGAAGTCCTGCCAGCGGTCGGCCCAGTCGTCGGGGACCTCGGTCGAGACCACCTCGACCAGGCCGTCGCCGGCCGCGACCTCGATTTCGCCCAGCTCCGGCAGCTCGCCCTCGCCGCCGTAGATCGCGTACTCGACGTAGCCGGGGCCCCGCTCCTCCTCGACGCCGTTGGGCGCCAGCACGGTCAGCTCGGCGAGGACGATCTCGGCCTGCTCGGGCGTGCAGCGGACGGCGAGTCGGATCAACCGAAGGCCCGGCGCATGCGGGAGATGAAGCCGTCGTCGCCCTCGTCGGAGCGCAGGTTGTGCGGCTCCAGCGACGCCTCGAGCTTCTCAGCCAGCTCGCGCTGCTCATCGGAGAGGTCGCTGGGGACGATCACGTGGATGACGATGCGCAGGTCGCCCGGGGGGCCGCCGTTGGCGCCGGGCAATCCGTGGCCGCGCAGGGCGAACTGGGTGCCGTGCTGGACGCCGGAGCGGCAGCTCGATCTCGCGCTCGCCCTCGTGGCTGGGGATCTTGACGCTCGCCCCGAGCATCGCCTGCACGGCCGAGATCTCGACCGCGTGCATCAGGTCCTGACCACGCATCGGCCCGCGCCGCACCTCGAAGCCGAAGGCGCCGCCGAAGACGGCGCCGAGCAGAGTCCTCGATCGAGCCGAAGCCGGCGCCACCGCCCGGCGGGAAGCCGCCCTGGCGCAGGCCGTCCTGGCCGTAGCGGTCGTAGACCTGGCGCTGCTCGGGGTCGGAGAGCACCTCGTAGGCCTCGGCCGCCGCCTTGAACTTCTCCTCGGCCTCGGGGTCGTGGGCGTTGACGTCGGGGTGCAGCTCGCGGGCGACCTTGCGGAAAGCGCGCTTGACCTCCGCCGTCGGAGGCGCCGCGCTCGACCCCGAGCAGCTCGTAGTAGTCGCCTGCCATCGTCTAGCCGTCGTAGACCGTCTCGCAATAGCGCGAGAGCTCGCGGGCGGCGCCGCGGACCGAGGCGATCGCGGTGGCGTAGTCCATGCGCAACGGCCCGACCACGCCAACCGCGCCGAGGTTGCGATGGGCGAGGCCGTAGTTGGCGCCGACGACGCTGACCGAGCGCAGCTCCGGCCGCGGGTTCTCGCCGCCGATCCAGAGGAAGACCGAGCGCTGGTCGAGGGTCGAGCGCAGCATCGCCGAGCAGCGTCGCCCGCTCCTCCAGCGCCGTCATCAGCATGTCGGCGCGGGGCAGGTCGGCGGAGTGGGCTTCGGAGAGCAGACGCGAGGCACCCTCGGTGTAGAGGGTGTCGGCCGACTCCTCCTGCTCGAGCTCGGTGAAGGTGGCGCCGAGCGTGGCGATGAACTCGGCCTCGACCGGGCCCAGCTCGGGGTCGGCGAGCCGGCCGGCGATCATCCGGGCGCCGAGACCCATTCCCGGCAAGCGACTCGTTGAGGTAGCTCGAGGCCCACTCGACCAGGCCGGGATCAACCGGGCCGGGGAAGTCGAAGACGCGCTTGGCGACAGCACCGTTGGAGGCGATCGCAACCGCCATCACGCGCTGTGGCTGCAGGCGCAGCACCTCGACCCGGTGGATCGTCGCCGTCCACCGTCTCCGGCGGCGCCGTCACCAGCGCCATCAAATCGGTCACCTGCGCCAGCGCCGCGGTCGTCTCCCGCATAGCCGCATCGATCTCCCGCCGCAGCTCCAGCTCAACCGAGCTCTCAGCCGGCGGCCCTCCCGTGGCCATCATCGCGTCAACGTGGCGCCGGTACCCCATCTCCGTAGGCACCCGCCCCGCAGACGTATGCGGATGCGTCAGGTACCCAGCCGCCTCGAGCGCCGCCAACTCCGCTCGGACAGTCGAGGGACCCCACTCGACCCCACGCTCGCTCAGCAATCTCCTTCGAAGGCACGGGCTTCCCCGACGCGAGATACGCGTCAACCACAAGCTTGAGAATGAGCTCCTGCCGCGGCGAAAGCATGCTTGGAGTCTAAGAGGAGCGCCGGGTGGCCCTCCCAAAACACTCAAGCGAGGCTCCCGCCGAGCGTTTTGGGAGGCGCCACCCGGCGCTCCTCACCGCTTAAAGCTGGATTTCCGCCTCAGCATTGCGAATCGTCTGATTCTCACCCTGAGCCGCCACGGTGTCGATCGACCACCGTGTCGCCATCAGACGCTCTTGACCGTGCCGCTGACGACGATCTCGGTCTCCGGCGCCCCCATCCCACGGAACTGGACCGAGAGCCGTTTCAGCGCCTTCGGATCGCCGCCGGCGAGGTCGGTCGCCGAACGGGCAACCAGGCCCATCATGTAGAGCCCGTGCAGGATCGTGTTCGGCAGGCCGACCGCCTTGGCGAACTCGGGATCGATGTGGATCGGGTTGAAGTCCCCGGAGGCGCCCGCGTAGCGGTGCGGCAGGTACTTGTCCGGTGTGACCTTCAGCTCCGGCGATCGCGTCGCCTGCGTTCAAATCCGCCATCTCAGACTCCCCTCACGATGCAGGTCCAGGTGCCCTCGTGACGACCTGGTCCCCGTTCTGGTTGACCGCGTTCGTCTCGAAGATGTAGAAGCCCTTGCCGTCCTTCTCGGAGATGTCCAGGCACTTGGCCGTGGTCGTGATCTCGTCCCCCGAGCAGGCCGGCTCGCCCCACTCGAACTCCTGACCGCCGTGGACCATCGCGGCGAAGTTCATCCCCACGTCGGAGTCGAACATCGCCGGTCCCACAGCGGGTGAGCTGTAGACGACGGCGAACATCGGCGGCGCGACGACGTCGCGATAGCCGGCGGCCTTCGCCGCCTCGCGATCGAAGTAGACCGGGTTGTCGAGCCCGATCACAGTCGCGTACTCCCCAATCTTCTCCTTGCCCACCTCATAAGTAGTGGCGGGCCATTCCTTGCCAATTGCATCTGTCTTATACGCTCATAGCGGCGGCAGTCTAGAGACGCTCTCCAGTCCTGGTCGTCTGGCCAGCTGGCGTCTCGCGCGGGTGGCATGGGGTGAAGGGGCGGGGAAAGGGAGTCGAGCACCCCTGGCAAAACACTCCAGCGAGGCTCCGGCCGAGCGTTTTGCCAGGGGTGCTCGACTCCCTCTACTCGTCGATCTCAAGCACCGCCAAGAATGCCTCCTGCGGCACTTCCACCCGCCCGACCGACTTCATCCGCTTCTTCCCCGCCTTCTGCTTCTTCAGCAGCTTCTGCTTGCGGGTGACGTCGCCGCCGTAGAGCTTCGCGGTGACGTCCTTGCGCAGTGCCTTGACCGTCTCGCGGGCGAGGATGTTGGAGCCGATCGCGGCCTGCACCGGCACGTCGAAGAGCTGGCGCGGGATCGTCTTGCGCAGCCGCTCGACCAGGCGCTTGCCCTGCTCGTAGGAGAAGTCGCGGTGGACGATGATCGAGAGCGCGTCGACCTTGTCGCCGGCGAGCAGGATGTCGACCTTGACCAGGTCGGAGGCCGGTTGCCGATCGGCTCGTAGTCGAGCGAGGCGTAGCCGCGGGTCGAGGACTTCAGCAGGTCGAAGAAGTCGAGCACGATCTCGGCCAGCGGCATGTCGTAGCGGATCTGCACCCGCACGGGGCTCAGGTAATGCATGTCGACGTGGGTCCCGCGGCGCCCCTGGCAGAGCTCCATCACCGCGCCGACCTGCTCGGAGGGACAGATGATCGTGGCGCGGATGTAGGGCTCTTCGATCGTCTCGATCGTGCCCGGGTCGGGCAGGTCGGTCGGGCTGTGGACCTCGAATTCCTCGCCGTTGGTGAGGTGCACCTGGTAGCGCACGTTCGGCGTCGTCGCCAGCAGGTCGAGGCCGTACTCGCGTTCCAGCCGCTCGCGCACGATCTCCATGTGCAGCAGGCCGAGGAAGCCGCAGCGGAAGCCGAAGCCGAGCGCCTCCGAGGTCTCCGGCTCCCAGGAGAGCGCGGCGTCGTTGAGGGCCAGCTTCTCGAGCGCGTCGCGCAGGTCTTCGTAGCGATCGGTGTCGATCGGGAAGAGGCCGCAGAAGACCATCGGCCTGCACCTCGCGGTAGCCCTCCAGCGGCTCGCTCGCGGGGCGCTCGAGCGCGGTCAGGGTGTCGCCGACCCGCAGCTTGGCGACGTCCTTGATCCCGGTGATCAGGTAGCCGACATCGCCGGCGTCCATGCCCTGCACCGCCGTCATCGCCGGCCGGAAGAAGCCGATGTCGTCGATGTCGGCCTCGGTGCCGTTCTGCATCGCCACGATCCGCTCGTGCTTGCGGAAGGAGCCGTCGACCACGCGCACGTAGGCGATCACGCCGCGGTACTGGTCGAACTCGGAGTCGAAGATCAGCGCTCGCGTCGGTGCCTCCGGCTCGCCCTTCGGCGCCGGGACCCGGGCGACGATCGCCTCCAGCACCTCGGCCACACCCTCCCCGGTCTTGGCCGAGATCCAGAGCGCTTCCTCGGGGTCGCCGCCGGTGAGGTCGGCAATTTCAGCGGCGACCCGGTCCGGCTCGGCACCCGGCAGGTCGACCTTGTTGATCACCGGGATCAGCTCCAGCCCGCTCTCGATCGCCAGGTAGGTGTTGGCGACGGTCTGCGCCTCGACCCCCTGGGCGGCGTCGACGACGAGCAGGGCGCCCTCGCAGGCGGCGAGGCTGCGCGAGACCTCGTAGGAGAAGTCGACGTGGCCCGGGGTGTCGATCAGGTGCAGGTGGTAGGTCTCGCCATTTGATGCGGCGTACTCGACCCGCACCGCCTGCGCCTTGATCGTGATCCCGCGCTCGCGCTCGAGGTCCATCGAGTCGAGCATCTGGGCCTGCATTTTCTTCGGGTCGACGGCCCCGGTGACCTCGAGGATGCGGTCGGCCAGGGTCGACTTGCCGTGGTCGATGTGGGCGATGATTGAGAAGTTGCGGATGTGGTCCATGGGCGGGGCCGGAGTATGGCCGACAAACGTTTTCGGCCGGCGGGTCCTGTCGCGGCGGCCCTCCCCCATGTGCTCGGGCGCCGCTGCGCGGCGCCCTGCGCTATGGGGGACCCCCGCCACCGCGCCACCCGCCGGAGAAACGGAGTCGGTTAGCGCCGACACCCCGATGGAGCCAGCTGACCCTTCAGCTTGTAGATGACCGTCGGCGGCTTGCGCAAGACGATGGTGGCGTCGGGAGCTTGTGTCCAGCGGGCCGTGACGGGATACGTTGGCTTGCCTGGTTCGATGCGGTCTCGGCTGGCTACTACGTAGTCATAGTCACCGGCGTTGACTAGGCGGCGCCATTGGGGGCAGCTGGTTGGGGCGGTGAAGCCGCCGTGGGGTTGCTCTATGCCGATGTAGTCGACTTCGTTGCTGAGGTCGCGGCCGTAGAGGGGGTACTGGCGGGTGCTGGTGGTGGCTATGCGAGAACCGGTGATGCCCTGGGCCCACTTGAAGGTGGCGTTGAGGCCGGGGGTGGTGAAGCTGGGGTCGGCGTAGCGGTGCTCGAGGTAGTGGCGCTGGACTGGGTAGCCGAGTGCGATCGTCGCGGCCATCCCGAGCAGAACGGCTAGCGCGAGTGGCCCGCGGGTCCTGTCGCGGCGGCCCTCCCCCATGTGCTCGGGCGCGCTGCGCGCGCCCTGCGCTATGGGGAACCCCCGCCACCGCGCCACCCACGGGAGGATCGCGATCGGCAGGACGGCCAGGCCGAGCACTAGTGCCGGAGCCAGGTAGCGGAGACCGGACTCGAAGCCGCGGGGCATGCCGGCTGGGCCGGAGGCTGAGGTCGGGGCGATCAGCCAGGCGAAGGCCGCGGCGAGTCCGACGATGCCCGCGACCCGAAGTACGGGATCGAAGCGGCGGCCTAGGCAGAGGACCAGACCGGCGATGGCGAGGAGCAGGGCGAGCGGCCAGAAGAGGGTGAGGCCGTGGTGCAAGCCGGGCAGGAACCAGTCCGACCAGACCGTGCCGTCGGTCAGATAGCCGAGGACGCCGTGGTCTTCGCGGCCTCCCAGACGCCTGCCCGGGTGCCGGCAGGGTGATCGGCCCAAGGTGCTTGACCCAGGGCAGCGGGTTGCCGGTGTGGGCGAGGTTGCGCAGGTACCAGTAGCCGCCGCCGGCGAGCGCGGCGAGCCCGGAAGCAAACAGCGCTCGCCACCTGTCTCCGCGCGGCGCGATCACGACCAGGCCCGCGACGAGCACCCCGGCGGGCAGGAGGAAGTTGAGCTTCGTCCCAGCTGCGAGTCCGGCCGCCAGCCCAGCAACCACGAGCGCCCCAGTGCCCAACCCCCGCTCGCCCTCTCCACGAGCGCTCCAAGCGTTGAGGACAACCGCAACAGCAGCAAGCAGGAAGAAGATCCCGACGATGTCGTTGCGCGCCTCCCCGGCTTGGTCGTTCAGCACTGGAACGCTCAGAGCAATCGCGGTAAGCGCAAGAGACCAAGGAGCGACCCGATACGGCCGCCCAATGCACCACCCAGCAGCCAGGCAGCCAACGAACCAACCGAGGTTCAGCAGCGGCGACAAGAGATCGCGGTCGAACGCCAGCATTCCCACCGTGTGCAGCACTTCCGAGTTCGCCGGGTAAAACCAAGCAAGAAATTGCGGCGCGATGAAGTGCAACCCCCACGTATCGCCGCTCTGAAAGAACCCGGCCGCAAACGGCCCGTGGTACCAAGTCGAATCGAACCCGGTCATCCCAGTCGACAGCCGCAACTTCACCCCGGCAGCGAAATGAACAGTCGCCACCGCGGCTATCACCAGGGCAACCAGGGTCGCTGGCGAGGGACGGTGGGGGCGTCCCTCCGGCGCAGCGGCGTCCTCTTTTTCGCCCGATCGGCGCCCGCGGACAACGGCAGACTCGCCAGGCGAAAAACCCAGCAAGACGGAGGGACGCCCCCACCCTCCCCCAACCATCAGCCAAGGAGCCAGCCCAACAATGACCACAGCAACGAGATAGGGCCCCGCCTCGAACCAACCGAGAGTCCCAAGCAGCTCGGCGATCCACAGAAGCCCAGCGATCGCCAGTAGTCGCGGTAGCCAACTGAGCCGCCAGGCCATCCAGTTCTGGGCACCAACCGTCTGCGCACCGCCGCAGCCCCAAGCCAGGCAAACCCGACGATCACCCCGAGCTCGGCAACCCCAAGCAGATACCGCCCCACCCCCAACATCTAGCGCCGCCGCAGCAGCCGCGTCATCTGCTCCAGCTCGGCGATCCTGAGCAGCTTCGCCATCCCCAGGTAGGTCAGGCCACCGAGCCCCAGGCCGACGCCGAGCGAGACGATCTGACCGGCGAGGCCACGCCCGAGCTGCGTTGTCGAGAAGGTCCCAGACGCCGAACGAGACAGCGGCCAGGGCCGCGGCGGCGATCGTGATCTTGGTCGCCGTGCCGAACAGCCGGCCCAGCTCCAGGCCGTCGAACTCGCGGCGCAGGATCACCGCCTGGGCGATCACCGCGGCGGTGGTGCCGATGCCCGGTGCCGGCGACGATCCCGCCGACGCCGAAGGGCTTGTAGAGGAAGAGGGCGCCGAGGGCGGAGACGACGAGGTCGATGCCGGCCAGGCTGGTCGCCATCCAGGGCCGCTGCAGGCTGAAGAAGGTCCGCGTCTGCAGCAGGTAGAGGCCGTTGGTCGGCAGCGTGAAGGCGAACCAGAAGAGCGCCGTCGCGACCAGCGTGGTCTGCTCGGGAGTGAATTCGCCGCGCTGGTAGACGAGCCGGATCATCGGCTCGGAGAGGACGAGGACGGCGGCGGCGGCGGGCACGAGCACGAAGAGGATCTGGCGCATCCCGTTGGCCATCGTCGCCCGCAGGTTCCCCATCTCACCGCGAGCGGCGAAGCGGGCGAGGGTCGGGAAGAGCACCGTGGCGACGCCACCGAGAAGATCCCCTGCGGCAGCTGGTAGATGCGGAAGGCCTTGTCCATCGCCGCCGGGAGCCTCCTCGCTGACGAAGCTGCCGAAGAGGCTGTTGATCAGCAGGTTGAAGTTGATCAGGCCGAGGCTGATCGTCACCGGCAGCATCAGCAGCAGCACCCGGCGCACGTCGCGGTTGCGCCAGTCGAAGCTCCATTCGAACTTGAACGGCGTGTTGCGCAGGTCGAAGGTCGGGATCATCAGCTGCACCAGGGTGCCGACGAGGATCGCCGATCGCGTAGGCGTAGATCCGGTCCTGGCCGTGGAAGAGCGGCACCAGGGCGACGACGACGGCGATGATCGTCAGGTTCCAGAACAGCGAGCGAGATCGCGAAGGCGCCGAAGCGGTCGTAGCTGTTGAGGATGCCGACGACGACGCCGCTGATCCCGAGCAGGATCAGGATCGGGAAGAGGATCTGGGAGAGGGTGATCGTCAGGTCGAGGATCTCGCCTTCGAAGCCGGGGGCGAAGATCGGCATGATCACCGGCGCGAGCAGCACGAAGAGCGCCGTGATCGCGCCCAGCACGAGGGTGGCCAGCAGCAGCAGGGTCGAGGCGAGCCGGAACGCCTCGCGGTAGTTCTTGCGCTCCAGCTGCTCGGTGAAGATCGGCACGAAGGCGGGCTGCAGCGCCGCGTCGGCGAAGAGGGTGCGGATCAGGTTGGGGACCTGGAAGGCGATCGTGAAGGCCGACATCGGGCCGTAGATGCCGTAGTAGCCGGCGGCGACGATCTCGCGCACCAGGCCGGCGATCCGCGAGGCCGCGGTGGCGATCGAGAAGAAGGCGGTCGAGCGCGCGATGCGACCCGCCTGGCGCCCGGGGGCAGGGTTCGCGCCCAGTTCCTCGCCCGGCGCAAACGCCTCCGCCTCGCGCACGGCAACGTCTTCGGCAAGCGCCTCGGCGTCGCGGTCGGGACTGTCGGGTGCCTTGGGCGTCTCCAAGCTTGTTCTCAGTCGCTATAGTCGGCGGCCGCCCGGAGGGGGCACGGCGCCCACTCAGGCACTTGACTACATGGCCAACATAGCCTCACAGAAGAAGCGGATCCTACGCAGCGAGCGCGAGCGCACGGAGAACCGCCTGCTTACGAGCACGGTGAAGACCTACTTCCGCCGGCTCGAGGCTGCCGTGGAGGCCACGACGCGGGCAAGATCGAGAGCGAGCACAAGGCCCTCGTCTCGAAGATCGACAAGGCCGTCCAGAAGGGCGCCATGCACAAGAACACCGGCGCTCGCAAGAAGTCCAAAGCCGCCCGCATCGCCACCGTCTAAGGGCTGCAAACCGGCGCATCTCGGCGTCGTCGCTCGGTCGCGTGCGGACGCACACTCCCTCGCTCCTCCTTGATCTGCTTGGTTTTCGCTCCTTAGACGCTGGCGATCTTGGTGACAGCCAGAGTCAGAGCCAACTCGTCGCCATAGTCAGTCCCTCCGCGACACCAAACCTCCAAGTCGGCGAGCGCCCCAGTCGCAACATGCAAGGCGTCGAGGTTGGTCTTGCCCAAGCGAGCGACCAGCTGCTTGGCGGCGTAGGGATGCATGCCGAGGCCGGACTCAACCTGCTTCGCGGGCACTCCCTCCTCGAGCTGGGCCGCCGCCGCGCAGGCCTTGCGCAGGCGCGAGGCAAGGCCGTAGATCAGCCCGGTCACGTTCTCGCCCTGGGAGATCAGCCGCTCGGCCAGGGATGCCGCCTTGGCCGGGTTGCGTTCGAGCATCGCGTCCGAGAGCGCCCAGACCGCGGCCTCCGAGGTATCGGAGACCATTGCCTCGAGATCGGTGGCCGACACCGCACCTCCCTCTCCCGCCCACAACGCCAGGCGCTCCAGCTCGTTGCCGAGCCGCACCGGGTTGGCGCCCATGCGATCGACGAGCAGGCGGGCTGCCGCGGGATCGAGGGCAAAGCCAAGGCGCTTCGCGTCGCCGACCAGAACGCGCGGCATGTCCCGCGGCTTCGGCGCCTCGAACTCGTGGATCTCCCCCGCCGCCGCCTTTACCGCTTTGACCAGCTTCGCCGGCGCTTTGGCACGGGCGATCAGGACCACGGTCAGGTCAGGGGGAAGCTCGCCGATCGCCTCGACAACCGCCCCAAGCTGGCGATCGCGCCAGCGGTCGACCCCATCGGCAAGCAGGTACCTGCGCGTCTCGGTCAGCGACATCGCCGGGATCGCCGCCAGCAACCGCTCGTGATCGGGTGCGCCCCTGCCCTCGCTTGCCTCGAAGATCTCCAGCGCCCCGGCGCCGCCGTCGCCTTCGGCCCTGGCGCGCAGGCGGGCCCTGGTCGCGTCGATCTTCGCCTGGTCAGTGCCGGCGATCAGGTAGAGAGACGAGAGGGCAGCGGCCATCGCGGCCGAGTCTAGTGACGGCCCAAGAGGGCCAAGACCCTCTTAGCTTGAATTCGCCGCGTCGGCTGCTTCCTTGGCCGCAGCTGGGCTCGCGCCGACGGGCACGTTCTTGTCGGGCGTAGCTGCGGTCGAGGGTGCGTTCGCTTTTGCTTTGGCGGCTTTTTCGTCCTGTTTCGCCTTCGCGCTTGCCGCCTCGCTCGCGTTCGACGACGAAGTGCCCTTGTCGTTCGCCGACTTCTGGGCCTGCGATTTGGTTGCGGCGGTCGATTTGCTGCTGTCGCTCACTGCCTTCGCAACCGACGTTTCGGTGGCCTTGGAATTCGCCGCCGCCTTTTTCGCCTGATCGGCAGAGCTCGGCTGGGGCGCCTCGACGACCGTGGTGGTGGGGACCGACGCCGCGGGCGCCGAGCTGACCGGTTCAGGCTGGGCGGTGGGCTGTGAAGGCGCCTGTGCGACGGGCTGATCGACTCCCTGGCTGGGCTGCGAGCCCGGTGCGGTCGCCAACTTCCGGCCGTCGCCAAGCTGAGAGCGTCCCCCCGCGCTTTGCTCCCGCGTGCCTCGCTGAGGCAAGTTGCGGGCGGGCCTGCCGGCGGCGACGGCCGCGGGCCTGATCGCGACGCTGCCCCGGGCAGCTTCGGTGAGGGCGATCCCGTCGTGGACCGTGCCTGCCTGCGTCGGCGGTCCCGGCAGGGGCCCGCTGACGACCCCGGGCCAGCCGAGCTGCGAGATGAAGACGATCAAGCCGAGGCCAACGGCACCGACGAGCACGAGCAGGGCGATCGAGGCGCGCCGCATCCGCAGCAGCATGCTGCCATCGGCCAGGCTCAAACTGCTGAGCGACCGCGAGAAGGATTGTCCGATCTTGGAAGCCACCTTCTACGACCATCGACCCCTGTTGCGGGGAACACGAGGGCGACCGCCGGGAAACCCCAGTTTTGGGTCGGTGATCCGTTTAGGCAGCTCAGCCACCTGCCCGGACCACGAAAGAATTCTGATCCACATCCAGCACTATGGTGCCACGTCTGTCCGTGCGCAGCGTTTTCACCTCATGTTCTGCAAGCGCGGCGAGCGTCTGGGGCGCCGGATGACCGTAGGAGTTGTCGGCGCCGACCGAGATCACAGCGAGCTCGGGCGAGGTCCGATCGAGCAGGGCGTCGAGACCGGCGTCCTCGCTGCCGTGATGGGCAATCTTGAGCACGTCCACCGGGCCGGGGTCAATCGGCACCTCCCCTGCCTCGGCGTCGGCGGTCAACAGCATCGAGAACTGCCCCCAGCGGGCGAGGACGACGAGGGCCTGCGCATTCGGGTCGGCGCCCGCAGGCGGTTCGTCGAGCAGCTCGGGCGGTGGCCAGAGGACTTCCAGCCGGAGGCTGCCCGCGCTGATCACGCCGCCCTCGGCGATCCGAGCCGGAGCGGTACCCGCCGCCTCGGCCTCACCCCGCAATCGACGACTGAGACGCGCGTAGAGGAGCCGGCGAATTGGGAAGTGACCCAGCAGGTCCTCTATCCCGCCTGCGTGGTCAGCCTGTTCGTGAGTCACGACCGCGATGCCGAGCCCATCTACTCCGGCGTCCCGCAGCTGATCGGCCAGACCGTCATCGTGCGGCCCACCATCGATCAGTATCGCCGGTGCGCCTGCCGGCCACAGGAGGATCGCGTCCCCCTGGCCAACGTCGAGCACAGCGACACGCAGACCGGCAGAAGGCGCCCCCGCCGAGTCGCCGCGGGCCGCCGACAGGCAGATCAGCGCGACAACGGCCACCGCGGCAATCCCTGCCATGACCGGCCCGCTCGAGTGTCGGTGCAACGCGCTTAGGTGCCGTGACAGCCGCGACGCGTTGCACATCGTCGAGCCCTTCGGGCCCCGCAGGCGGCGGAGCGTGGCGATGCGGTGGCGGCGGAACAGCACCGGAAGAGCTATCGCCGCCCCGGCGAGGGCGACGTAGGAGGCGGCCAGGCCGGCAATCCCGATCTCGACTTCCAGGTAGGCCCAGTGCGGCCGCCCGCACCAGCGCGCCACCAGGGCGATGTAGGCGAGCAGCGGGGCAGCAAGGGCGTTGGGGATCGCGGCCGGGAACCCGGGTACCTGGGCGCCGAGCGAGACGAACATGCCGAGCCACATCGCCGGCGCGACAGCGGGCAGGGCCAGCAGGTTGGCGAGCAGGGTCACGGTCGAGAGCGCGCCGAAGTGAAAGGCGATCAGCGGCGCCGTGGCGAGGCTCGCGGCCACGGTCAGCGCCGCGCCCTCGGCCAGGGCCCCGCGCAGGCCGCCTGAGCCGAGCCGGCCGACGATCGCGGCCCGCAGCGGCCGGGCGAGCGCGAGGATGCCGAGCACGGCGGCGAAGCTGAGCTGCCAGCCGACATCGGCACCGACCCCAGGATCGATCGCCAGCGTGACGATTGCCGCGATCGCGAGCGCGTAGAGGCGCGACGTGCGCCTTCCGGCCAGAGCCGCCAGCAGCGTCAGCACTCCCATCACGCCGGCGCGCACGATCGAGGGGCCGCCGCCAACCAGTGGGACGTAGACCGCTGTCGCCGCGATGACCCAGACCAGCCGGGTTTGCAGGGGCATGCCGAGGGCGGCCAGAAATGGCATCACCAGCAGGGCAAGCAGCGCCACGTTCTGCCCGGAGACGGCGAGCAGGTGGCTGAGGCCGGCGCGGCGGAAGTCTTCGACCGTCGCCGCGTCGATGCGGTCGTCCTCGCCGAGGACGAAGCCACGGGCAAGCTCCGCCTCGCGAGCCGGCATGCCACGGCCGAGCGCCGCCTCGGCGCGACCGCGGATCTCGGCCCGGTGACCAAGGGCCAAGGCCACGACGGCGAGAACGGGGAGTACGAGCAGCCAGGGTGTCCGACCCCCGGGCATCGCGGCTAAGGCTGCAGCCGCGAGCGCAGCGACTCCATCGTCGCCGGCCCGATGCCGCTCACCTGGTCGAGCTGATCGACCGAGGAGAGGCCGCCGTGTTCGTCGCGGAACGCGACGATGTCCTGCGCGGTAACCGGCCCGATGCCGTCGATCGTGTCGAGCTGCTCGACGGTGGCGGTGCCAAGGCTGATCGGGCCCTCTTCGCCGGTGCCGGTGACGCCCAGCGGCGCCCCCGCCGGTCCCCGCTTCGGCACCACCACCTGCTGGCCGTCGGCCAGGCGTGCGGCGAGGTTGATCGCTTCCAGCAGGGCGCCGCCGCTCGCTCCCCCGGCCCGTTGGACCGCATCGGTGACCCGCGACCCGGCCGGTAGCCGGTAGACACCCGGCCGGGCGACGGCGCCGGTGACGTCGACCACGACGTCACCGCCCGAGCTGCCGCCGTCGACGGTGAATTCCTCACTCTCGCCCGTCGAGAACGACGAACCGGCCTCGCCGCTATCCCCCTCCGCCCGAATCGCGCGAGCACCGAGGAGCATCAGCGCGATCGCGACGGCAGCGTAGACAGCGATCTGGGACCTACCGAGCTCGGGCATGACCCGAACCGTCTAGGACCGCGGCGCGCGCGTGGCGCGCACACTCACACGAGTGGGCTACAGATCCTCGTCGTCGTAGCCGGCGACCTCGGCCAGCTGGTCGCTGTAGAGCTCGGCGGCGGCCACCGGGGGCGACTGCACCGAGATGCAGGCCAGCTCGGCGTCGCCGTTGTTGGCGATCGCATGCTCTGTCGCCGGCGGCACCAGGATCAGGTCGCCCTCGGTCACCTGCTGGGTGTCCCCCGCCACCGACATCGTGCCGGAGCCGCGCACGACCACATAGGCCTGCTCGGCCTGCTCATCCGAGCGCAGCGTCTGCTCGGCGCCGATCGGAAGCTCGATCCAAGTCACGGAGAGATTGCGCGAGCCGAGTTCACCCGCGTCCATCAGCACCCGCGTGCGCAGGCGGTGCCATTCCTCTACCGATGCCTCGGCATGTCTCCTGACCAGCACGGCCGCTTTTGTACCAGATAAGTGGAGCGGAACCGTGACCGCTCAGCGAACCACCAGGTTGACCAGCTTGCCCGGGACGACGACCTCCTTGACGACCTCCTTGCCGTCGAGGAAGCGGCTGACCTTCTCGCTGGCGTGGGCGAGGCGCAGCAATTCCTCCTTGGGAGCGTCGGTGGCGGCCTCGATGCGATCGCGCAGCTTGCCGTTGACCTGGACCACGAGGGTGACGGTCTCGCTGCTGAGCAGGTCCGGGTCGGCCTCGGGCCAGGGCTGCTCCCAGACCCGGCCGCCCTGCAGCCGCTCCCAGATCTCGGCGCCCAGGTGCGGCGCAAAGGGAAAGATCAGCGAGGCCGCGGTTGCCGCCGCAAAGCGCACCGCGGCAATGCCGGCGGGCTCACCGTAGAGGCCGTCCTTGAGCCGGTAGGCATCGTTGACCAGCTCCATCACCGCGGCGATCGCGGTGTTGAGCTGGAAGCCGCGCTGGAAGTCGCGGGTGACCTTGTCGATCGCCCAGTGGGCCTTGGCGAGCAGGACCCGTGCGTCGCCGTCGACGGCGGCCGAGTCATCGCCCTCTCTGTCTTCAACCTCCTCGCAGAGGCGCCAGAGGCGCGAAAGGAAGCGGTTGACGCCCTCGACGCCCTCGTCGGCCCAGTCGGCATCGCGCTCGGGCGGACCCATGAAGCAGATGTAGGTGCGGGCGGTGTCGGCGCCGTAGCGCTCGACGTAGTCGGCCGGGCTGACCGTGTTGCCGCGCGACTTCGACATCTTCGCCCCGTCGCGGGTGATCATCCCCTGGGCGAAGAGGTTGGCGAAGGGCTCCTGGACATCGAGGACGCCGGTGTCGGCGAGCGCCTTGGTGAAGAAGCGCGCGTACATCAGGTGCAGGATCGCGTGCTCGACCCCGCCGATGTACTGGTCGACCGGCAGCCAGTGCTCGGCGGCGGCACGGTCCCAGGCGGCGTCGGCGTTGCCCGGGTCGAGGTAGCGGATGAAGTACCAGGACGAGTCGACGAAGGTGTCCATCGTGTCGGTCTCGCGCCGGGCCGGCGCGCCGCAGCGCGGGCACTCGGTGGCGACCCAGTCCTCCGCCGCCGCCAGCGGGCTCTTGCCCTGCGGCGCGTAGTCGTCGATCTCGGGCAGCTCGACCGGCAGCTGCTCGTCGGGCACCGGCACGATCCCGCACTCCTCGCAGTAGACGATCGGGATCGGCGCGCCCCAGTAGCGCTGGCGCGAGACCAGCCAGTCGCGCAGGCGGTAGTTGACGGCCGATTCGCCGCGGCCCTCCTCGGCCAGCCAGGCGACGATCTCGGCGTAGGCCTCGCGATTGCCCTTGCCGTCGAAGCGGCCGGAGCCGGTCATCGGGCCGTCGCCGGGATAGGGCAGGCCCTCGTCGTCGCCGGCGCCCTCGGGGTCCTCCCCCTCGATCACGCGACGGACCGGCAGCTCGAAGGCCTTGGCGAAGGCGTAGTCGCGCTCGTCGTGGCCGGGCACCGCCATGATCGCGCCGGTGCCGTACTCCATCAGCACGTAGTCGGCGACGAACATCGGGATCTCCTCGCCGTTGACCGGGTTGACGACGCTGCGCCCGAGCGGCACGCCGGTCTTCTCGCGGTCCTCGGCGCCGCGGTCCTCACTCGACTCGCGCGCGGCGCGGTCGACGTACTCGCGCACCGCGGCCTCGGCCGGTGTGCCGGCGACGAGCCGCTCCAGCTCCGGGTGCTCGGGGGCGAGGACGAAGAAGGTGGCGCCGAAGAGCGTGTCGGGGCGGGTGGTGAAGACGGGGAAGTCGACGCCCATCTCCTCGCAGCGGAAGACGACCTCGGCCCCCTCGGAGCGGCCGATCCAGTTGCGCTGCATCGTGATCACGTGCTCGGGCCAGGACTCGAGCTGCTCGAAGTCGGCAAGC
Source organism: uncultured Solirubrobacterales bacterium (assembly GCA_963702065.1). GTDB lineage: Bacteria > Actinomycetota > Thermoleophilia > Solirubrobacterales > 70-9 > VRUE01. The sequence continues at coordinate 894,457 of OY969705.1, read as the reverse complement.
AGGCGCTCGGCGTACTCGGTGGTCTTGAAGAACCACTGCTCGAGCTTGCGCTGCACGACCTCGGTGCCGCAGCGCTCGCAGCGACCGTCGACGACCTGCTCGTTGGCGAGCACGGTGGCGTCCTTGGGACACCACTGCACCGGCGCCTCGGTGCGGTAGGCGAGGCCGTGCTCGAGCAGGCGCAGGAAGATCCACTGGGTCCAGCGGTAGTACTCGGGCGTGTGGGTCGCCAGTTCCCGCGACCAGTCGATCGAGATCCCCCACTCGCGGAACTGGCGCTGGAAGGAGGCGATTGAGCGCTCGGTGGCGACCCGTGGCGGCTCGCCGGTTTTGATCGCGTTGTTCTCCGCCGGCAGGCCGAAGGAGTCGTAGCCCATCGGGTGGATCACCTCGAAGCCGTGGCGGCGGCGGAAGTGCGCGATCGCGTCGCCGACGGCGTAGCACTTGAGGTGACCGACGTGGGGTTCGCCCGAGGGGTAGGGCAGCATCTCCAGCACGTATGACTTCGGCTTCGAGTCGTCAAAGCCCGGCCGGCCGGGATTGGCGACCTCCCAGGTCTTCTCCTCGGCCCAGACCCGCTGCCACTTGCGCTCGATCTCCTTGGGGTCGTAGCCGGTCGCCATCAGACCGGCGATCTTGTCAGACGACCGGCGAGAGGGCCTCGAGGATGTGGGGCCAGACGTAGACCTCGATTGTCGCTGCAACGACGAGGGCGGGGATCGCGATCAAGACCGTGATCAGGGTCGCGGCGAGCAACTGGTTCCACTCGCCACGGCGACTGGCGATCAACCAGGCGGCGAGGGGCAGGAAGAGCGCGGTGAGCTCGAGCAGCGCGTGCGGGAGGACGCTGAGCAGCAGGGTCGCGATTGAGATCTGCAGCTGGAAGGAGATCGTCGAGCCCTGGAAGCCGAGGTAGAGGGCCTGGGTGGAGAGCGAGAAGAGGGTGACGGCGCAGACGAAGAGAATCGCCAGCTCGCCCGCCTTGACGTGGATCCAGCGGGAGATGCCGGTGCGCTGGGCGGCGGCGATCGGCATCGAGGCGCCGGCGATGAAGCCGGCGACGCAGGCGGTCGCGTGCAGGGCCAGCACCAGCGAGTTGCGCCAGAGGATCGGCACCAGGTCGCCAGGCTCCGACGGTTCGGTCAGGCCGGGCAGGTGGATCGGAGTGATGTCGGGGGTGAGCAGCCCGGCGACGACCCAGACCGCGGCCAGCAGCGCCAGCGCGATCGCCAGGCTGAGCGCCAGCCAGGCTCGCAGCACGACCCAGTCGCGCTCGCGCCAGCCATCGAGCGCCAAACGCGTGTCCCGCATCCCGTGCGAGAAAACGTGCTCGTTGGCGGTGTTCATCGCTGCTGCATCGGCAGCGGGGAGCGATGAATTGAGCAGTGGAGCTGAGGGGGCTCGAACCCCTGACCTTCGCGCTGCCAGCGCGACGCTCTTCCAGCTGAGCTACAGCCCCGGGAACTTCAGCCGCCAGTTTAGCGCCGGCAAACGCCTAGGCCGGGGCCGGCTCGAGCAGGTGAAAGCCAATCCCCGCGCCCTGCAACCGGGACTGCAGGGCATCGCCCATTGCCGCCGCGGTCGTCACCTGGCCGGCGGTCTCCGGCAGATCGTCAAAAGCGAGGCAGAGCCCCGACTCGGCCAACATCTTCGAGGTCTCGCCGTAGCCGGGGTCTCCCCCGCTGACCTCGGTGACCACGCGCTTGCCGCCGCCCTCGCCGACGAAGGTGACCTTGAACCAGCTCTTGGCGCGGGTCTCCTCGCTCGGCCCCTCGCCGGGAGAGCGCTGGCTCTTGAGCAGGAGCTTGCGCGTTGGCGGCAGCTGGGCAAGGACCAGGGCCGCCCCGATCCCGCCGGCAGTTGCGGCCACCGAGGTGAGGTGCTTGGCGACGACGTTGTGGCCGTAGCTGAAGTCAGGTCCGTAGCGCTCGAGTGCCGCCGCCGAGCGACGCACGATCGGGCCGTCGATCGTCGGCAACGGCACTACCCAGCCACCGAGGTCGGCGTCGCGACGCGGGCGTGGCGGTGCGGAGTGGATCTTCCTCCCCGCCGGGCGCTGCTCAGATTGGCGGCGCTGCTTGGCGGCGCTGAGCGTCTGTCGCGCCCGGCCAAAGCCGTTGATTGCCGAGGCAAAGGTCCCACCGGAGAACTCGGCACCCATGCGGACGTAGCCGTTGACGGTCAACGGCACGCCCTCGGGAAGCTGCTTGACGGTGAAGTGGGCGCCGAGGTCGTGCGGGATCGAGTCGAACCCGCAGCAGTGCACCAGGCGGGCGCCGCTCTCGAGCGCCTTGCGGTGGTAGCCGAGCCACATCCGGTCGACGAACTCCGGCTCGCCGGTGAGGTCGACGTAGTCGGTGCCGGCTGCCGCGCAGGCCGCGACCAGCGGCTCGCCATAGAGCGCGTAGGGGCCGACCGTGGTGACGACGACCTTCGCCGCCTCGGCCACTCGCTTCAACGCGGCGGGGTCGGCGGCGTCGGCAACCAACAGGTCGGGAGCCAGAACAGCCGACTTTGCCAGCCCCTCCAGCGAGGAGCGAACCGCCTCGAGCTTTTCCCGGTTTCGCCCGACGAGCGCCCAGCGCAAACCGTCGGGGCCGTTCTCGGCCAGGTAGCGAGCGGTCAGGCCACCGGTGAAGCCGGTGGCACCGAAGAGCGCTAGATCGTATTGCCGCTCGGCTGCCATATCGCCATTCTTACCGAGACCCGGGCTCCGAGCGGAGAGGGCTACCCAACAGGAAGCGAGGAATGACATGAACAGCGACGTCGAAGAGCGCGTACGCACGGTCTGGAAGAAGGCTTTCAACGAGCGGGACCTCGATGCGCTCAATGCGGTCACGGCGCCCGAGTTCGTGAACCACAACGCGCTGCCGGGTACGCCGCCCGGGCCTGAGGGTCACCGTCAGGTGGTCGAACGTCTCTGGCGGGCCTTTCCCGACGCGCACTTCGAGATCGAGCACTTGGCCCGCGACGGCGACACGGTGATCTGTGTCGGCACGATGTCGGGCACCCACGAAGGCACGCTCCTTGGAGTTCCTGCCACCGGCAGGAAGGTCGAGTGGCGCCAATGCCACCTGTACCGCTTCGACGAGGGCGGGCGCGCGGTCGAACACGACGCGATCCGCGACGACGTCAGCCTGCTGCGCCAGTTCGGCGAGGACGGAGGCTGATCATGGAGCAAGCCGCGAGAAATCCTGAGCTTGCCGCGCTCGACCCCCTAGTTGGCGAGTGGACCAGCGAGGCGACCCACCCCATGTTCCCCTCGACCGTGGTCGCCGGCCGCACGACCTACGAATGGCTAGAGGGAAAGCGGTTCCTCATACAGCGATCGGGCACCGACCATCCCGACTTCCCCGACTCGATCAGCGTGATCGGCTTTGCCGAAGACGAGTTGACGGCGCACTACTTCGACTCGCGCGGCGTCTTCCGGATTTACCGCGTCGCCATGGAGGACGACACCCTCCGAATGTGGCGCGATGCACCCGGGTTCTCGCAGCGACTGGAGGCAAGGTTGAGCAACGATGGGGCGACGCTCGCCGGTGCGTGGCAACTCTCACGCGACGACGAGACCTGGGAGGACGACCTCGCCATCACGTTCACCCGCGCGGCCGGCGGTGGGCCGGACTGAAACTCGGTCAGCGATCGCTCGGCTCGGCTTGGCAGTGAGAGCCCCCTACGCCAGGTCGCCGCTATGCGTTCCTCGCTCGAGGTTCTCGGCCGCCAGGGTTTGCGTTCCTTCGTCGACCAGCAGTCGCATTCGATCGTGAGATCGGGCAAGGCCGCCAGCTCGGATTCGTAGCGCTCTCGAAGAGCGTCCCGCCGTGCAAGACCTCGATGCCGTCCTGAAAGACCAAGTCCTCGCTGTAGAAATTCGTCGCATCCGAGGTCCCGAAGGGGCCGCAGCCCGCCTCCCTTCTATGGACGAAAGGCAGGGCTTGGCTCGTCAGCCCGCCAAGCCCTGACCTTCATCCTCAGCGGGTCTTGAGCAGCGAAAGCAGCGGAACGGCGGTCGGACATGGCTTGACCGTCATTGCGTTTCCTCCTTTCCCTTTTACCAAAAATAGATTTGATTAAAGGAAAAAGATTAAAGCAATTAGCACAATTTGATTGTCGAGCAGCTAGCTTTCCGGCCCGATCCACTAGTTCAGACCTATCTAGACACTTCCATGTACCCAGAGGGCTAAGGAGAGGAGCTAACGCGCGTGGCAGCGAAAAAAGGAGGCCAAGACAAAACCAAAAAGAAGGCGGCAGCCAAGAAGGATTGGGAGGCGGCGGGTCCAGCAGTGGACCAGCGCCTCATGAAGGCACTCGGCCATCCCCTACGGATAGGGATCCTCACCGTCCTCAACGACCGGATGGCTAGCCCCAATGAACTGTCGAAGGAACTCGAAGAGGGCCTGAGCCAGGTTAGCTACCACGTCAAAGTCCTCAAGGACTTCGAAATGATTGAGATGGTCAAGACCGAGCCGCGCCGGGGAGCGGTCGAGCATTACTACAAGGCCGTCAGTGAAGTCTTCCTCCCCTCGTGGCAAATGAAGCTCATGCCGAAGTCGGGGCAGCGCACCGCCTTCACCAATGTCCTGATCGAACTTGAGCACGACATGTGCACATCGCTTGAGACCGGCACGTTTGACAAACGCTCCGATTGGGTCGTTGCCCGCGACCCCGGAGTCCTCGACGGCAAGGGCCGCGAAGAGGCCGAGGAAGAGGCCGGCGCCTTCCTCAAGAGATACAAGGAGATCAAAGTTGAGGCGACCAAGCGACTCGCAAAAGGGGAAGGCGAGCCGGTCCCGACGACCGCAGCGCTGCTGATCTTTGGCTCGGCACGGAGCAAAAAGTCAAACTCCGGGAAGAAAGCCGAGAAGCCTTGAGGCAAGTACCACTCAAATTTGCTTGTTCTAACTTCGAAATCTGAGCATTAGCCGTCTACTATCGCTCGCGCATCGGGCGTTTTGGTCTTGGGGGTTGGCCGTCAGCAAACGCCACCCTCCGCGCGCGGACGTGCCGGTGCTTGCTCGATGGACAGGGAGGGCGGCGCTTCTTGGCTACTCAGCCGCCCTCCCCCTGAATCAGAGCTGGGTCCTGCGGCTCGCGGCCGACAGCGTCGCGGGTGTCCTTCACACCATGTTCCAGCCCGCCGGTGACCTTGGGACCGCTTGGCGCGCAGGAGTTGTCCGTCCTCCGACCGCGGGCGACCCTATTGTGGCCCGCCCTTGTACGACGCCTCTCAGCACCCGATCGGCGGCAGGGCGCGTGCCCGATCGCTTCCGGACTGGCCCGATGCCCGACCCCTCCGCTCGTGGCAGGAGGAGGCGACCGAGGCCGTGCGGGCGCACTCGGCCACCAGCTTCCTGGCCTCGGCTACGCCGGCGGCCGGCAAGACCACCTTCGGCCTGCACATCGCCCACCGGATGCTGAGCGCCGAGTTCGTCTCGCGCGTTGTCGTGGCCGGCCCGACCACCCACATCTGCCGCCAGTGGGCCGCCGACGCGGGCCGCTACGGCATCGACCTCGAGCCGAACAGGCCAAACTCGGACGGGCCGGAGTCGGCCGACTTCCACGGCGTCGCCGTCACCTACCAGACGATCGCGGCCGGGCCGGATACGCACCGGCTGGCCGCCGGCCGCCGGCCGACCCTGCTGATCGCCGACGAGCCGCACCACATGGGCGATCAGGCCGCCTGGGGCCTGCAAACCCGCAAGGCCTTCGACGGCGCCCGCTTCCGGCTGCTGCTCTCGGGCACGCCCTTCCGCTCCGACAACTCGGCGATTCCCTGGGTCACCTACGACGAGGACGGCCTCAGCCGGGCCGACTACGCCTACGGCTATCCGCAGGCGTTGGTCGACCGGGTATGCCGCCCGATCACCTTCCTGCCCTATGACGGCGAGATGGAGTGGATCTCGGACGGTCGGCTGCGCAGCGCCGACTTCGACCTTGTCCTGCCGGCGGCGGAGGCGGCCCGGCGCCTGCGGACGGCGCTCAGCCCGGAGGGCGAGTGGATGGGCGAGGTGCTGCGCGACGGCGATGCCAGGCTGAGCGAGGTGCGCGCCGACGGGCACCCTGACGCGGGCGGCCTGGTCATCGCCTCCGATCAGGATCACGCGCGGGCGATCGCGGCGCGGCTCGGGTCGGTCTCGGGGGAGCAACCCGAGCTGGTGATGAGCGACGAGCCCGGTGCCAGCCGGCGCATCGCCGATTTCGCCTCCTCCGATCGACGCTGGCTGGTCTCGGTCCTGATGGTCTCGGAGGGCGTCGACATCCCCCGCCTGCGGGTCGGCGTCTACGCGACGGCGGCCCGGACCGAGCTCTTCTTCCGCCAGGTGGTCGGTCGCTTCATCCGCACCACCCCGAGGCCGCGCCGCCAGATGAGCTACCTGCTGATGCCGGCCGACCCGCGGCTGAAGGCACTCGCCCACGAGATCGAGCTGGAGCGCCGTCACGCGCTCGACCTCTTGCCGGACGCCGAGGAGGAAGAGGTCGAGATGGACGACTCCGATCCGGAGCGGCCCGAGCCGGGTGGCGGCTTTGCCGCCCTGAGCTCGGGCGACGCCGAGCTGGACGAGGCGATCATGAGCGAGACCGCGCTTCAGCTCTTCCCGACCGATGACCCCGAGCCGCGGGCGAAGAAGGCGACCGCCCTCGCCAGGCCCGAAGCCGCGTCGGAGGACCTCGAACCCGAGCGGGAGTCGGCCTATGCGACCCGAGAGCGGCTGCGCGGCGAGCGCAGCCGCCTGGTCGCCGACGTCGCCCGTCGCACCGGCAAGTCGCACCGGGAGGTCCAGGCCCGCATCAATCGCGACACCCGGACGCGCTCGGTCTCCAGCGCCACCATCGAGCAGCTCGAGCGCGGCAACGCGATGCTGCGCCGCGAGCTGTGGCGGTGAGATCCACCGTCGAAAAGGGCCGCGGTTAAAAAAGCGGAACGCGAAGGCTTCAGGTGAGCGTTCGCTCGACCTTCACCTCGCACATGTCCACCGATGCACGAGTGCCGGGCGTCTCCGACGAATCCATCGCGCTGAACACTTTGCCTCCGGCCTCCATGTCCTCCGCGCTCTCGAACTGCTGAAGGACCACCGCCGTTCCCTGCGCCTCATCGAACAAGACCTTGAGACCCGTGGCGGGCACGCCGGGCGGTGGCCCGTCGGACTCCTCGATGCGAGCGAGGAGCTCCTGCATCCGCTCTGCAGATACGTCGGTAAACCTGACGGTACGTACATACATGACAGCAGCCTCCTCGATCGTGGGATACCGACCATATTCGGTCCGCCCCGGGCCGTCGAGTCCTCAGCGTCCTGCGGGATTCGCCAGGAAGGCGTGGTCGATCACCGGCCGAAACTCCTCGGTCGGTGAGAAGTCGACGTACTCGGAGTCCTCGAGCGCCTCGGGAGCGTGGCCTGGGGCCCAGTAGAACGCTTCGCCGGCGGCGAAGTCCCGATGCCCGTCCAGGGTGTGCATCCGCACCCGGCCCTTGATCATGTAGCCCCAGTGCGGACACGGGCAGAGGTCATCGGGAGGCCCTTGGTGGCAGGGCGCAGGTCGGCGCCGGCCGGCAGCCGCACGAAGCCGACGGAGAGACCGTCCTCGTCGCGCAAACGGACCTCGACGCCGTTGTCGTCGATGACGACCGGGACGTCCTCACGTGGGATCGATCGCATGGTGTGTCCTCCTCTCTTAGTTGAGTAGCTCTGCGATGCGTTGCGCGGCCAGGCGGGCGCCATCCGTCTCCACCGAGCGGTAGTCGACGTCGCGTCCGATCTCCTCGGCGATCGCCTGGGCGATGACGTCCGGGGTGGCGCCCTCGAAGTCCATCCGGCGGCCGGCTCGGTAGCGGTCGAGCCGGTGGGCGACGTGGAAGCGCTGCTCGAAGTGGTGGCGCAGAGGGAAGTAGAGGAATGGCCGCTGCGCGGCGGTCAGCTCCATGGCGGTCGTCAACCCGCCCTGAACCACAGCGAGGTCGCAGGCGGCGAGGTGGCGGTAGAGATCCTCGACGAAGGCACGCACCTCCAGACCGTCGGCCGCGGGCAGGGTTGCCGGGTCGATACGCGGTCCGGCGACGACGATCATCCGCAGCCCGGGGACGAGTTGCGCTGCGGCGGGGAAGGCCTCCATGACCCGGCGCAGCAGGCTCGCGCCCACGCCCGAGCCGCCGACCGTGACCAGGCAGACGCGCTCGTGCGGACGGTAGCCGAGCTCGGCGCGCAGGCGCTCGCGATCGCCCAGCTCGGCCTGGTCGAAGCCGGTGACGTAGCCGGCGAAGTCGAAGTTGCGCTCGGTCCAGTCGCGGATCCCGGGGAGGCCCGGGCCGAGGCGCCCGCCGACGATGTCGTCGGGGTTGCCGACGAAGATCGCCCGGTCGCGGATCTCCGGGTGATCGCGTACGTGCTCGACCATCTCGGCGTTGTAGTCCGCCGCCACGGATGCCTCCCGCTCGCCGTTCTCGGGCATCGGCAGCCAGCCGACGAAGTCCGTCAGCCAGGCGAAGGGTGCGCGCTTTCGGTCTGGGTTCTCGTGCAGGTGGTAGTCGAGCTCCCAGGCCTCGTCGCCGATCCAAAGGTCATACGGCGTCTCGCTGACGACGTCGTCGAAGACCATGTAGTTCGCGGCCAGGATCTCGTCCATGCGCCGGATCGCCTGGAAGCACTGCAGGCCGTGCTCGGCGGACTCCGCTTCGATGTGGGCCGACTCGTTGGCCAGGTGCCTGCTGGCAGGATGGATGCGCTCGCCCTCCGCTTCCAACACGCGCGTCACCGGGTCCTGGGCAAGCCAGTCGATCTCGAGGTCGGGGTGCAGCGCTCGCAGCTCGCGGGCGATCGCGACGTCGCGGCGGGCATGGCCGAGGCCGATCGGAGAGCTGACGTACAGCGCGCGCCGCCGGCCGTTCGACCGCTTGACCGGGGGATTACGGCGGAACGAGGAATCGACGAACTCGCGGATCGCGAGGTTCACCGCGACCGGTTGCCGCCCCTCGGGGAGGTGATCGCCACCCTCGATCGCCACCAGCTTTCCGCCCGTAGCTTTCGCCAGCGCCCTGGCGTCGGCGTGGCTCGTCACCTTGTCCTTTGTCCCGCTGATCACGAGCACGGGGCACTGCACGCGGCGGGCGAGCGCCAACTGGTCGCGGCGGGTGACCGGCGCGGCGGCGTCGGCGATCACGGTCATGGCCAGCGTGTCCGGATCGGTCTCGAGCCCCCATCCGACGACGTCGTCGAATCCCTTGGTCGAGTGGGCCTCGCTGGTACACATGCCCGCGAACCACTCGACGAAGTCGCGGAAGTCGCGGCGAAAGTGCACCGCGTTGACCTTCGCCCAGCTCCGCGCCACGATCGGCCTGCGCGTGAACATCGACCGCAGCCATGGATGGAACATGACCCGGTAGCGCACGCCGCCAAGCGAGCGGCTGGCGGGGAACCAGGGGCCGATCAGCACCAGCCCCGAGAACCCGCTCGGGGTGCTCGGCGGCGAGCAGGAGGGCGCGCTGGGTGCCGCGGGAGAGGCCGACGACGACCGCCTGCTCGGTGCCGGTCGCGTCGAGGACGTCGAGCGCGTCGCGGGCGAACTCCGACTCGGCATATGCCTCGACGTTGGGCGGCCGGTCGCTCTTGCCGTTGCCGCGCGGGTCGAAGACGACCACGCGGTGGTGGCGGGCGAGGTAGGGGATCTGCATCTTCCACACCCGCGAGTGCACCAGCGTCCAGGTCGGGCAGAACAGGATCGTCGGCTCGCCGCTGCCGTAGACCTCGTAGAAGACGCGCACGCCGTCGCGCTCGATGTAACCCTGATCGTCCGGATACAGCGCTCGGGTCTGCTCGTCCGTATCGGCCTGCTCGTTTGTGACCTGCTCGGCGATGGTCATTTGCTCTCCTGGCTCCGCGATCTGTCGAAGGTGCACTTGTCTCAGGTGATTGGTCGGACGACCAACTAACTTCTATCGTATACTGCGACCCGATGTCAACCGCTGACCCCGACCTGCGTGCGACACCAGCGCCGAGCGGGGACCTCCGAGTCGCGCAGGGCCAATCGACGCGCGCGCTGCTACTCGCCGCCGCCGCCGACCTGCTGCGCGAGGAGGGCTATGCCGCGACCTCGACGCGCGCCGTCGCCGAGCGCGCGGGGGCGCGACTCTCACTGGTCCACTACCACTTCGGCTCCAAGCGCAGCCTGCTGCTCGCCGTTCTCGAAGACCTCACCGAGCGCCTTCTGCACCGCCAGCAGGCGATGTTCAGCGACGGCCGGTCGTTTGCCGAGCAGTGGCGCAGCGCCTGCGACTACCTGCGCGAGGACGTCGACTCCGGCTACGTGCGGATCCTCTGGGAGCTGTGGGCTGCCGGACTTGCCGACCCCGAGCTCGCCGAGCGTTGGCGCGCCACCCAACGCCGCTGGCGCGAACTGATCGAGGCACGCCTCGAGCGCCTCCAGACCGAGCGCGGCGCCGAGCTGCCGATGCCCCCGCGCGCCCTTGCCACGCTGATCGGCAACCTCTTCGAGGGTGCGGAGGTCGAGATCCTCGCCGGCGTCACCGAAGACGAAACCCCACACCTCGAAGCGCTCGAGGCCTGCGCGGCGCTGATCGCATGGGCCGAGCGGTGATCTATCGCTCGCACTCTCTGATCGAGTCCGCGCCGGCACCACCACGACAGCGGTCGAAGCCGGGGCCCCCGCGCAGGCGGTCGGCGCCACGGTTGCCCTTGAGCAGGTCGTTGCCGCCATTGCCCCTCAGCACATCGGGGCCACCGCGGCCGAAGAGGCGGTCCTTGCCCGCTCCACCGAAGACGCGGTCGGCCGCAGAGCCGGCACCGACGTAGTCGTCGTCGCTTCCCGCGCAGACCAGATCTCGGCCGGCCAGCGAAGCGATCGTGTCATTGCCGCTGAAAGTGGCGATGACGTCACGGCCGCTGGTGCCCGCGATGGTGTCGTCGCCCGCCGTTCCGGTCATCGTGGCGCGAACACCACGACACGTGGCCGGAGGGCCGATCACGCTGGTCGTCGCCGTTGCCTTGTTGTTGGATGCGACCGGGTCCTTCTGGTCCCCTTTCACGGAGGCGGTGTTGCTGATCGTCCCGATCTGGCGAGGGACAACGGAGATCGTCACCGTCGGCGGGCTGCCGTAATTGATCGTCGGCGCGCTGAGCCCGCCGAGAACACAGGTGATTTTCTTCCCTTTGTGCGCACACTGGCCCGAGCTGGAGGTGGCGGAGGCAAAGTCAACGCCTTTCGGGACTTGGTCGGTGACGGTTACACCGGTCGCCGGGTCTGGCCCGAGGTTTTGCACTTGGATCGTGTAGGTGAGGGTCGATCCGACACCAACCGGGTCGGGGCTGTCGGCCTTGGTGATTGCCAGGTCGGCCGAGCCGGAGGGTGCTGCCGCGCCAACCCCCGCGTAGGCGAGAGCGAGGACCGGCACCGCTGCGAGAAGCAATGCGTAACGCGCCCATCGCTTCGAGCGCAGGGGGTCAAAGTCTGAGTGCCGCATGGCTTCTCCTCTCCTCCGTGCTCAGGCCTGCTGAGCTTTCTTGAGCTTGGCCGCCGCGCTGACGCAGCGTGAGAACGGCGTGCCCTTCTCGCCTTTGACGTGCTTGTGGCTCATCTCCTTGCAGGCTTTGCTCGGGGTGAGCTTCTCGTTGTTGGCGGCTTTCGCCATCGCGGTCACGCACTGGCTGAACGGCGTGCCCTTCTCACCGGCGACGTGCTTCTTGCTCTGGTCCTGGCAGTAGACGCCGTAGGCCTTCGCCTTTTCGGACTGTGACGCACCCGGCCCTGGCGTTTCGGGAGCCGGCGTTTCCGGCGTGTACTGCGGGCCATTGCTGTGACCATGGCCTTGGCCGGGGTTCGTGGGCTGGTCGGCCAGGGCCATCGCAGGCGCAGTGGCAAGAGCGAGTGCGCCGAGAACCATCGCGATCTTCATCTGCAGCTTCATCGTGCCTCCGTCGATTCGGGAGCCCCATCTCGGAAGCTCCTTTGCTCTCTGGTGCCGAAACGCGCTGCGGCCGCGCCCGTCAGGCCCTATCTGCGACGACGCCCTTTAGGCTTGCCGCCGGTTTCCTCTTCCGGGGGAGCTTCGGTGCCAGCGGGCGGGCTGCCGCCGCGTTGCCGTGCCCGTGCGACTTCGGGCACGGCGGGGCTGGAGGGGGGCGATGAGGGCCCTTTTTCGGCGCTTGGATTCGATGGGATGGGCGGGATGGGCCGGCTTCGGCGGGTGCTTGGGGTGGCTCTGGGCCCCGGCGGCCCCGTGGTTGGCGGTTTTGTGGGCTTGCCGCCGTCTGCTGTCCGTGCGCGGCGGCGCTGGGGAGCTGCTTTTCGTGTCCCTTGCCGTGGGGGTGGGCGACGGGGCTGCCTTGGGAGGTGGGGGCCGCCGCCGGGGCTTCGGCGTCGGCCTCGGCACCGCCCGGGCTCGCCGCCTTCTCGGCGCCAGGCCTTCGCCGCCCGGGAAGCGCCGAGGCGCGGCGCCGACTGTCCCAGCGGCCGACCCCGCCTGGCGTCGATCGCGGCCGAGTCCGAGCCAGTCGGCTGGTTCCCGCCGGGCCGGCATCCGGGGACCGCTCTGCCGGAGTCGCTTGCGAGCCGCCCTCCGCCTGGCAATCCGGCGTGCGATCAGACCACCCCGGTCGGCCGCGCCGACGCCGATCGCGGCGACGACCGCGACGGTCGCCGCGCCCTTGAGCGCCGCCGAGGCGCCGAGCGACTTGGCCGCTCCGCCACCGAGCGCTGCCCGCCAGCCCGCCGCCCCCGGCGCCGTGGCCGCCGAGCAGGCCGTGCAGCAAGCCCGGCCGCGGCGACCGCCGGCAGCGGCGACAGCGCGGCGAGGTCCCGCTCGCGGCCCTCGATTTCCTCGCCGAAGCGGCGGCAGTCCGGCGCAGGTGCGCAGGTGGGCGCGCAGGTCGCGGCGACGGGTGACGCGGCCGTCGCCATCGGAGAGCGCCTTGGTCACCGTCTCGCAGCTCATCTCCCGTCCCTCATCCATCTGCCGCAGGCTCAGCCGCGCCTCGTAGAGGGTCTGGCGGGCGACCGCGGCGGAGGTGCCGAGCGCGGTCCCGATCTCGGCGAAGTCGAGGCCGGCCAGCTCGCGCATGACCAGGGCGCCGCGCTGGCGCTCGGGCAGCTCGTCGAGGTCGGAGATCAGCCCCCGCAGCCGCTCCCTCGTCGCCGCCTCCTCCGCCAGGCCGCGACCCCGGCGCCGCCAGCTCGGGGTCGAGCGGGCGCGTCTCGCGGCGGCGGCGCAGCAGCTCGATCGACTCGTTGTGGGCGATCCGGTAGAGCCACGGCTTCAGCTCGATCTGCCGCTCCTCCCCCGGCAGCGCCCGCAGCACCTTGATCATCGTGTTCTGCAGGGCATCCTGGGCGTCCTGGGAGTTGCCGACGATCGCCAGGCAGTAGCGGTACAGGCTCTGGTGATAGCGGTCGAAGATCGCCGCGAAAGCGCGCTTGTCTCCCTTGGCCGCTCGCTGCGCGAGGCGGTCGTCGGAGAGCACGCGCGTGATTCCCGAGCCCGAGCCCGATCCGCCTGGCCGTCGGCCGCTTCGCTCATTTCTCGCTGTGCCCATCGCGCGCCATCCGTTCAAGGGTAGGGGTGTTTCGCTCATTCCCTAAACGGGAGACGCGCAGCGTTGTCAGCGCCTATCCAAGTAGACCCTGACAACGCCCATTGGACGACGTTTCCAATCCGAAATCCCACGAGCTGGGCCACGCTGCGGAGAGGGAGAACATTGGTTGGAGCGGTAATCGCACTCTTGGTCGTCGTCGCGATCGTCCTTGTCCTGCTCAAGGTCGCGGTAGCCGGAGGAATCCTCGGCTTGATCGCGATCGTCCTGTTGATCCTGCTCTTGCTGGGGAGGGTCAAATGACGATCGGGGCCTCGATATTCGTGATCGCCGTCGGGGCGATCCTCTACTTCGCGGCCAACCTGCACGTGGCCCACGTCAGCATCAACACGGTCGGGCTGATCCTGATGATCGCCGGCCTCGCCGGCCTGGTGCTGGGCTTGATCCAGCAGGCGATCTGGGCGAGCGGCGCGCACGATCCCGGCGCCGAGCTACGACCGAATGCGACCAGGTGACATCGGCAGCTGGGCGAAAGAGCGCAGCTTGATTTCCTCCCGCTCGAGCGCTGCCCTCACCCGGGGGTCGCAGAGCGCCTGCACCTCCTGCTCGCGCTCGGCCGCATAGGACGATCCGCGTGTCGGTGCCGATGCCCGGATGGCAGCCGAGCTCGGTCCAGCCCGGGCGGCAGGGCTTCGATCAGCTCGACCAGGTGCTCCGGCTCGATCCCGGCGGGATAGGGCTCGCCCTTGCCGCTCTGCCCGTAGAAGCCACCCTCGTAGCGAATCCCCCGTGCCCGCAACGGCACTTCGAGCTCGGCCGCCAGGCTCGCCGCGACCGAGGCGACGGGCTCGCTCATGTGGGTGTGCTGATGCGAGTCGAGGTGGGTCGGGTCGCGGCCGATCAGCTCCCGGAACGCGGCCAGCTGGCCGCGGCACTCGGCCTCGACCGCGGCGGGGTCGTCGGGCGAGCAGCGCTCGTAGGTCGGCTCGCCACTCGCCCGTCCTCGTATTGCCACTCGGCGAGGTCGAGGTGCAGGCCGACGCGAGCCGGGGGTGCTCGCTCGCCGAGCTCGACCGCGCGTCGGCTGCGGCCGGCGCGCGCACCATCAGGCTGGCGCTGGTGACGATGCCGCGCTCGTGCGCCTCGACGATGCCGGCGTTGACCGCCGGCCGAGAGGCCGAGGTCGTCGGCGTTGACGATCAGCAGGCGCGTCGCCGCTCAAAGCCCCAGCCTTTCCGCCAGGGCGAGCGCCTCGCCGAGCCAGTCCTGTCGCTGCCCCGCCGGCGGGCTCCCAGCTCGGCTCCGCCCAGCCCAGCCACTGGACCGCGAGGTGCAGGCGCGCGAGGTCGAGCTGCCTCGCGGAGAAGGAGCGCCGGGCCGACCGTCGAGCGGTAGGCGGAGACGATCGCCTCGCGGTCGTCGTCGCTCCAGCCGCCGCTGACAAGCGCCGCGAGGTCGATCAGGCCGGGCGCCGCGGCGGCCAGCTCCCAGTCGACCGGAGCGACCCGGGGGTCGGCAGCATCGCCGGCGACGAGCACGTTCGAGGCGTAGAACTCGCCGTGGATCACGGTCTTCGGCATCGCGAGCAGCTCCTCGATCACCGGCTCGTAGCGCGCCGCCAGCCAGTCAACCGACCGCGCTCGCGACTCCGGTTGGCCCGGGCACGGGCGAACGAGCCGTGCCCGCTCGATCCAGCGACGGTAGTAGGTCGCGGTCGTAGTCGAGCAGGTGGCCGCTCGCCGATGGCGGTCGAGCCCGTCGCCGAAGCGCAGGTGCATCGCGCCGAGCCAGCCCGCCGCCGCCTCCCACAGCGCCCGGCTCGCCGACCTGGAAGAGCTCGCGGCCGTCGACCCACTCGACGAAGAGCCAGTGTCGGCCGCGCCTCGGGATCGATTGCCGAGCCGTAGTAGCGGGGAGGCCCGGGCGGCGCGGCCGCGAGAAGCCGAGCCGTAAACGACCGGCTCGCGCAGCGGGTCGTGGAGGAACCTCGGCTTGGCGAGACGGGCCTCGTCGGTGAGGGCGTCCCAGTCGAGCCGCTTGAAGACGAGGCGGAGGCTCGCGCCATCCTCCAGGGTCAGATCGAGCTCCTCGAGCGGGAAGCTGGTCCGGTATTCGGAGGGACGGCGACGGATCTCGCGAGGCGCTTCGATGCCCGCCTCGCGCAGGAGCTGGCTCAAGCGCATCGCGCAGCTCGGCGTCGCTCGGCGCACCGACCACGAGCCCGGAGCTATGCCCGCGAGCTTGCGACATCGTTGAGCGCCGAGCGGGCGGCGTCGATGACCCGCCGACCGATTCGCGATCGAGCCCGGTCCAGAGGGGCAGGCGCACCAGCCGCCGGCTGAGCTGCTCGGTCTGGGTCAGGTCTCCGACCGAGCGGCCGAACTGCACGACCGGCCGGGGAGCTGTGCAGCGGCACGTAGTGGAAAGAGGTGGCGATGCCCTGCCGCGCGCATCGCCGCGATGAAGGCGTCGCGCGCGGACGCGGTGGGGAGAATCAGGTAGTAGAGATGGCCGTTGTGAGTGTGTCCGTCGCGGCACCACCGGCCGCTGCGCCAGGCCCTCGGCCTCGAGCTCGGCGAACGCCTCGTGGTAGCGGTTCCAGATCGCCAGGCGGCGCCGGGTGATCTCCTCGGCCGCCTCCAGCTGACCCCAGAGGAAGGCGGCGGTGAGCTCGCTGGCCGCGAACGAGGAGCCGATGTCGACCCAGGTGTAGCGATCGACCTCGCCGCGCTCGAAGCGCCTGCGATCGGTGCCCTTCTCCCAGACGACCTCGGCCCGCTCCAGCAGCGCCGGGTCGTTGACCAGGAGGGCGCCGCCCTCGCCGCTGCTGACGTTCTTGGTGTGGTGGAAGCTGAAGGTGCCGAGGTCGCCGAGCGTGCCCAGCGGGCGGTCGCGGTAGCTGGCGAGGAGGCAGTGCGCCGCGTCCTCGATCACGGTGAGGCCGCCAGGCGCGGCGATCGCGAGCAGCTCGTCCATCTCGCAACCGACGCCGCCGTAGTGCACGGCGACGATCGCCTTGGTTCGCGGGCCGACCGCCTTCCGCCACCTCGGCGGGATCGAGGTTGAGGGTGTGGGGGTCGACGTCGACGAAGACGGGCGTGGCGCCCTGCCTGACCACGGCCGTCGCCATCGTCGGGTAGGCAAACGAGGGCATGATCGCCTCGTCCCCGGGCCCGAGGTCAGCCAGCATCATCGCCGCCTCCAGCGCCCCGGTGCCCGAGTGCGAGAGCAGCGCCCGCTCGGCGCCGGTGGTGTCCGCGAGCCAGGCCTCACAGCGGGCCGTGAAGGGGCCGCCGCTTGCGAGTCCGCCTTCCTCAGCCGCCTCGGCGGACGTAGTCCAGCTCTGTGCCCGCCAGAAACGGCCGGTTGAAGGGGATCTCCTTCATCGCGACAGCTTAGGTTCGGCCCCCGCCGCCGCCCAGCTCGCCGAGCAGTCGGGGCAGCACCTTGCGCGCGTCGAGGTGCTCCTCGGCGAGCGCGCGGGCGGCCGTGCCGTGGCGGGCCGGGTCCGCCTCGACCGCGGCGACCGCGGCCGCCGCCTCGGCCATGGTGGTGAAGGCCAGCAGCCCCTCGCCGGCCGGCAGCAAGTCGCTGAAGCCGGTCTCCTGGGCGACCACCGGGCGGCCGCTGGCCAGGTAGCAGGCGCTGCGATCGCTGAACCAGCCGCTGCGCGAGGCGACGTAGCCGCTCTTGGCGATCGACAGCTCGGCCTTCGAGCCGCGCACGAACTCGGCGTAGTGCGCCGGGGTCGCCGGCGACCTCGAGCGGGATCGAGCAGGTCCCAGCCGTTCGCCCGCAGAGCCTCCAGGTCGCTGCGCTCTCGTCGGGGTGGATGCCGAGGGCGAGCTGGAAGCGCGCGTCGCTGAGCCGCGGCAGCTCGATCAGCTCGCGCAGCGAGTGGGCGCGCTGGCCGTAGTGGATGCCCCCGTGCTCGATCGAGCCGTAGCTGCGCCAGTGGCCGACGCTGGTGAAGGCGTCGCGGCGGGGCGCGGCTGCGCTCGACGGGCCAGTGCTCGAGCGCGACCGGAGGCAGCGTCGGGATCC
The DNA here is from genome assembly GCA_963702065.1 of uncultured Solirubrobacterales bacterium. GTDB lineage: Bacteria > Actinomycetota > Thermoleophilia > Solirubrobacterales > 70-9 > VRUE01. The sequence goes on along the minus strand of OY969705.1, from coordinate 876,878 downwards.
ACTCGCGGCCGCAGGTCGGGATCGGGCAGCCCTCGCGGCCGACCGCGCCTGCCCGACCGTGACGCAGTGGGTGTGGAGGTCGATGCCCATCTCCTCGCCGCGTCTCCTGCCAGACCTGGTTGAAGCCGGGGTCGAGGTCGAGGAAGAGCCGGATCGGGATCGGCTCGAGCAGCCGCTCGTCGCGCAGCATCCCGGAGACGTTGATCAGCAGGTCGGCTTCCGAGGCGAAGCGCTCGAGCGCGGCGTAGGGCAGCCCGAGCGTCTCGCGGCTGCCCCGCGCCAGCAGCGCCGCGCGCTCCGTCGAGCAGCGGCAGCGCGCGGAAGTAGCGACCGACCCCGCCCGCCGGGTCGAGCTTCGCCGCCTCGACCGGCTCGACCAGGACGACCTCGTGCCCGAGCGACCGCAGGCCGGCGACGTACTGCAGGACCGCCCAGCTCGCCCCGCCCTGGTGGGGGTCGCCGGCGACCATGCCGCTGAGCAGGATCTTGAGGCGTCGGTCCGCTCATCCCGATGCCGATCGCGGCGAGCAGGCGGCCGAGGACGAGATCGGAGTCGAGATGCCGCTCGGCGAAGCGCGCGGGCGGCGGCGGCGTGCGCGGCGAGGATCGGCGGCGATCCGCTCGGCGCCGGCCGACCGCCTCATCCAGCGTCGAGAAGGTGAGCATCCCCTCGCCCGAGCCGCAGATCCTCGCCGATCGCCGGTGTCCTGCACCAGCGGCCGGCCGGCCGCTGGCCAGGTAGGCGGCGGTGCGGTCGCTGAACCAGCCGCTGTCGCGATTCGACGTAGACGCCCTGGGCGACCGAGAACTCGGCGCTCGAGGCCGAGACGTAGTCGCGAAAGCGCCTGCGGCGTCGCCGCCACGCGCGCGGGTCGACGATCGCCCAGCCGTGGCTTTCGCAGCGCTTCGCGGTCGGCCGTCGTCGCCAGGGTGGATGTCCAGCGCGAGCTCGAACTCCGCGCCCCTCGACCCGTTCGGGCAGCTCGATCAAGCGGCGGAACTGGTGGTGCTTGAGGCCCATCGTGCGGCCGCCGAGCTCGAGCTGGCCGTAGGGGCTGCGCCAGCTCGCGACCGTGGTGAAGCGCGGCGGCGCCGCCGGCGGCGGCGGGCGCCGGCCACTGCGTCGAGCAGGACCGGCGGCAGGGTCGGTGATCCAGTCGATCCCGCAGTCGGGAATCGGCGCAGCCGGGCCCGCCGAGGTTGAGCCCGACCGTCGACGTAGTGGTCGTGCTCGGCGATGCTCGAAGTCGAGGCCTCGGTCGGCGTGCCAGGCCTGGGTGAAGCCGGGGTCGAGGTCGACGTAGAGGCGCGTACGCGGCCCGCCGACGATCTCCCCGATCGTCAGGTGGCCGCTGATGTTGAGCAAGAGGTCGGCGTCGGCGGCGCGGCTCGCGAATCTCAGCCAGGCCCAGTCCGGACGACTCGCGGCCGCCGTCGCAGAGCAGGCCCGCCTGACCGTCGAGCCCGAAATCCGCGACGACCGCGTCGAAGTAGGCGCGGTTGGCGGAAGTCGCGAACGCGGCCGGCGCGCCGTCGCCGTCCACGCAATCGGCGCTCGACGAGCTGCTCGACGAAGTAGACGTCGAAGCCGAGCCGGCGCAGGCCGAGGACCCAGGAGAGCCGCACCCAGGCCTCGCCGCCGTTGAGCGGCTTGTTCGCTAGAGCGCCGCTGACGATCGCCGTCGGCATCGCGGCGCCGCCTCAGGCCGGTGACGCGGGCGTCGCCGCCGAGCAGCGAGCAGCAGGCGCCGCGGGCGGTGGCGGGCGAGCAGGGCGGCTTCGCGCAGCGCCTCGCCGTAGCGATGCTCGCGCAGCGACTCCCTCGCCTGGGCGGCGAGGAGGTCGCCGTAGTAGGCCTTCCAGTGGCGTTGCGCCCTCCCTGTAGGCGCTGCTTCAGCTCCGGATCGCCCTTCAGCGTGGGACGCTGCCGGCGCATCGCCGCCAGCGTCTCGCGTCAGCATCTTCGCCGCGTCGCCGCTGGAGTTGCGGCCGTGCTCGCGGTGCTCGGCGACGAGCGTCCCGTGGCTGCGAATCGGGAACTGGCGCGCGACCGCCAGGTTGAAGCCGAAATCGGCGGCGGCGTCGAGGTCGGGGTCGAAGCCGCGCACGTGCTCGAAGAGCGAGCGGCGATAGATCGCCCGCGCCGGGAAGCCGGCCCAGTTGTCGCGCATCAGCTGCGCGTACTGGTCCCTGTCGACCGACGGCTGCTCGTGGGTGTTGAGCGGCTTGCCGTCGTGGCTGGTGCGACGGTAGGTGCCGATCGCGCAGGCGCACTCGGGGTGCTGCTCGAGCTCGCGCAGGCCGGACTCGATCGCGTCCGGCAGCAGCCGGTCGTCGGCGTCGAGGAAGACGAGGAAGTCGCCGTTGGTGTTGCGGATGCCGACGTTGCGGGCGCCCGCCATGCCGGAGTTCTCGCTCGCGCACGCAGCGCACGCCGGGGTAGCGGGAGGCGATGCTGCGAGGCGTTGTCGTTCGACTCGTCGTCGACGACGACGACCTCCAGGTGCGGGTAGGTCTGCGCCAGCACGCTCTCGATCGCCTCGCCGAGGTAGTGCGCCTGCCCGTAGCAGGGGATCACGACCGAGACCAGCTCGGCGAAGGCGGGCGAGCGGTCGCGCCGCCAGCGATGGCGGCCGCGGATCGTGGCCAGGCGGGCCCGGCGCTGGCCCTTGAGCACGACCGCGATCTCGAGCTCGAACTCGGCCGGCGTGCCGATCAGGTTGAGCGTCGTGCGGAACCCGGCCCGCGCCGCCTCGGGCAGCTCGGGGAAGGCCTCGGCCAGGTCGGGGCGCTCGGCCCGCAGCGGCGCCCGCCAGAACGGCTCGCCGTCGATCGAGAACTCGACCGCGACGGCGTGCGCCTCCGCCCCCAGCGCCCAGCCGAGGACGTCGACCGCGTGGGCGTCGAGGACCGCCCCGGCGCGCGGCTCGTCGACGAAGCCGCCGCGCAGCTCCGCCGGCAGCGGCTCGGCCAGCGACACATCCACGATTTCGACCAATGCCCCCATTGCCTGAGCCACTCCTCCGTCTCGATCGTGGGAACTCGCCGAGGAATCTACCTCGACCTCCCAGATCCGGCACCACTCGTCGCTCCAGCTGGGATCGCCGCTGCCGGCGAGCAGGGCCGCCAGCTCGCCGTCGCGCTCGAGCGCGACCTCGGCGGAGCGCGGGACGACGCAGAGGCAGTGGCCGGGCGGCAGCGGCGGTCCGCGGGGCTGTGCGCGAGGCGTAGTGCAGCTCCGCGCCTCGACCGCGCTCGCCTCGCCGACGAGTGAGCGCAGCTGCTCGCCGGCGCTCGAGCCGACCATCGGCGCTGTCTGGGAGCCGGCTCTGATCGGTGCGACGGTCCGGCCGTTGAAGTAGACCGGCATCTCGCCGTCGGGGTCGACAAGGGCGATGCCGGCCTCGCTCGGCGGCACCGATCTCCTCGACCGCCAGCTGGCAGTGCCGGTTCTCGACGCAGCGGCTCGATCAGCGGCAGCTGCTCCGGCATCTCCTCCGCCAGCCGCTCGTAGACGCGCAGGTCCTGCTCCAGCTGGGCGCTGCGATCCCGCGCCGACCAGTTGCCGCCGCCGTGTACCCGGTAGGCGGCCATGTCCTCGTCGAGGAAGCCGATCTGGCCCTGGCGGGCGCAGTAGATGTGAAAGAGCCAGTCGAACCAGGCGTAGGAGAAGAGCCAATCCGGGATCGCCGGCCAGCGCCCGGCGCCTGAACATCACGGTCAGGAAGGGGATGAAGCAGGCGCGGATCAGGTCCTCGAGCGCGAAGACGTCGCGGTCGAAGGCTGGAGTCGCCGGCCGCGGCGGGGCGCTCTCGTCGTCGTGGAAGAGGGTCGCGCGATGAAAGCAGCTGATCCACTCGCGGCCGGGCGTCGAGCAGGGCCGCCTGGCGGGCCAGCTTCGCGGGCGAGGTCCAGTAGTCGTCGCCCTCGAGGATCGCCACGTACTCGCCGCGGCAGCGCCGCGCCGCCTCCAGCCAGATTCCCTCGACGCCGAGGTTGCGCTCGGGCAGGAAGGTCCGGATCCGCTCGGGATGGCGGCGCTCGTACTCGCGCACGACCTCGCGGGTGCCGTCGGTCGAGCAGTCGTCGGCGACGAGGATCTCGAAGGGGAAGGGCGCCTCCTGGGCGAGGGCGCTGTCGAGCGCTCGCCCGATCCAGTCGACGTGGTTGTAGGTGAGGACGAAGACGCTCACCTTTGGCCCCGGCGGGCCGGCCACCTCGCCGGCAACGTCATCGCGGAGCGTCTGCTCGCTGCGCCCCGTCGCGATCGTCGAGGCGCAGCTCGGCAAGAGGCAGCGCGGGTGCCGTCGGCAAAGGCGGCCAAGACGCTGACGACGCTGACATCCGGCAGCTCCTGCACGTTCAGCGTCGTCTGGAATCCCGGCGCCTCCACCTCCTGCTCGGGGAAGGCCCCGGCGACGTCGGGACGCTCGACCCCGATCGGCGCCCGCCAGATCGTCTCGCCGCCGGTCTCGAACTCGATCGCGCTGACGCGACGCCCGTCGGCCCAGCGCCCAGCCGACCACGGTGATCGGCGTGGGCCGGCAGCAGCGCGCCTGAGGCCGGAGCGTCGAGGTGACCGCGGAGCTGCTCGGAGCGGGGCTGCATCGTCACCTCGACTCGCCGCGCCCCGCGCGAGTGGACCTTGCCGTCCCCCGCCTCCAGCGGCGGCAGCTCGTGGACCGTCGACCCACTCGTCCTGCCAAGCGACCTCGGCCTGCTGCGTCGAGATAACGGCGCAGCTGCGGCCGACCCTCGACCCATTCCGCCGCCCCGCGTGGGACCACGACGTAACAGCCGCGAGCGGCGTCGAGCGTGCGGGTCGGCCGGCCCGTAGTCGCGCGTCGCCGCGGGCAGGGCCGGGGCCGCCTGGCGAATCGCCTGCAGCTCGGTCACCTCCTGTCCCTCGCGGCGCGGCAGGTTGCGGGCGTGGCGGCCGTTGAAATAGGGGCGCAGCTCACGCCGCGGATCGACGAGGACGACGCAGGCGTCGAACGGCACGCCGAGCCGCTCGATCGCCAGCTGCGCGCTGACGAAAGGCGGCGCAGCGCTCGATCAGCTCGCGCTGCGCGGGCATCTCGGGCTCGAGCCGACGGTAGAAGTCGCAGATCGCCCTCGAGCTGGCTGACCCGGTCGAGCCCCGAGAACATGCCGCCGCGGTGCACCCGGTAGGCCGCCAGTGGCTGCGGGATGTAGCCGATCTGGCCGAGCTGGGCCGAGCGGATGTGGATCAGCCAGTCGATCCAGGCCGACTCGAAGACCCAGCCGGGCAGCGCCGCGGCGATCTCGCGGCGGAACCATCATCGCCGGCGCCGGGACGAAGCACTCCATGACGATCTGCTCGAGCGTGAAGCGCTCGCCCGGCGAAGCCCGGGCTGATCGATCCAGAGGGCAGGCCGGCCTCGTCGTAGATCAGGCTGACGTCGTGGAAGCAGCTGGCGCAGTCGCGGTTCTGCTCGAGGAAGGTCGACCTGCCGGCGCCAGCTTCGCCGGCGAGGTCCAGTAGTCGTCGCCGTCGAGGTAGGCGACGAACTCGCCGCGCGCCTCGCCGATCGCCCGGCGCAGGATCTCACCGTGGCCGAGGTTGTGCTCGGGCAGGACCGCTCTGACGATCTCGGGGTGCTCGCGCGCGTAGCGTTCGACGATCTCGCGAGTGCCATCGCCAGAGCAGTCCTCGCCGATCACCAGCTCGAAGGGAAAGGGGGCGCGCTGGATCAGCACGCTCTCGATCGCCTGGGCGATGAAGCGAGCGTGGTCGTAGGTGCGCAGCACGACCGAGACCCGCGGCGTCGAGCCGCTCATCGGCCCAGCCCCGGCAAGGCGACGAGGGCGCGGGGGTCGCGCCGCGCCAGCGTGCGCAAGCCGCGCAGCGCCTGCCGGCGCCGTCCGCGCCGCCAGTCGGCAGCCGTCTGCCGCGCCAGTGCCCGCCCGTGCTCGGCCCGGGTGCGGCTGACGCCGACGCGGTAGGCGGCCCGCTCGCGCGGCCGCCGCAGGCGCGAGCGCTGGCGCTTCAGCACGTCGAGCTGCGAAGCGAGGACGACGGCCGAGTCGCGGGTCGTGTTGGAGCCGTGGCGTCGGTACTCGGTGACGACCGCCTCGTGGCAGTAGATCGGGATGGCGCGAAGGCGATCCGCAGGTAGAGGTCGTAGTCGTCGCCGGCGGAGAGCGACTCGTCGAAGCCGCTGACGGCCTCCAGCGCGGAGCGCCGGTAGACGATCGAAGAGCCCGACCAGATGTAGCAGTCCTCCAGCAGGCGCAGGTAGTGATCCTGCGTCACCAGCGGCTGGCGACGATCGCCGAGCTCGCGGCCGTCGCTGCCGATATCCCGCGACATTCCGGCGACGAAGGCCACGTTGGGTCGCTTGGCGAGGGCGGAGACGCCGAGCTCGATTGCCTCGGGCAGCAGCCGGTCGTCGGCATCGAGGAAGACGAGGAACTCGCCGCTGGAGCCGGCCAGGCCGAGGTTACGAGCGGCGGCGACGCCGCGATTCTCCTGGCGCAGGCGGCGCACCGCGGGGTAGCGCCCCGCGACCGCGTAGCTGTTGTCGCTGGAGCCATCGTCGACGACGACTATCTCGGCGCCGGCTCGGGTCTGCGCGGCGACGCTCTCGATTGCCTCGCCGAGGAAGTGCGCCTGGTCGAAGCAGGGGATCACCACCGAGACCCGCGGCCCTTCCCCCTCGGCGCCGCCACCGAGATCGGGCCCGGCAGCCGTCTGCATCAGCCGCGCCGAAGCGCTTGCAGCAGTCCCCGCCGGCCGGTCTGGACGACGATCCGTCCCAGCGGCTCGCGACTCTCGTCCTTGAGCACGGCCCAAACCTCGAGCTGGCTCTCGCCGCGGCCGCGGGCGGCGAGTTCGAGCCGGAAACCTGCGGTGGCGGCCTCGGCCACGTCCGGGAAGCGCTCGGCGACGTCGGGGCGATCGAGGGCGACTGAGGTGCGCCCGGCGACGCTGCCTTCGGCCTTGACCTCGATCTCGGTTGCCGGCGACTCGCTGCCGATCGCCCAACCGAAGATCTCGAGTTGATCGCCCTCGCCCTTCTGCACCCGGAAGTGGCCCTTGATCCGCTCCCCAGGGTCCTGAGCGACGTCGACGATCTCCAGCTCGCTGCCCACGAGGCGATTGTATGGAAGAAAGATGCGTCCGTGCGCGGGTTGGGGCACGCGGGCCTCAATGAAGAAGCTCTCGTCCTCGCGGTTGTCGAGCTCGACGATGCGGCCGAAAGCGCTCTCGGTCTTGCCGTGAGCGCATACCCGGGTCTGTTCGAAGCCGGCCTCGGCGAGCAGCTCCGCGGCGAACTCGGCCGTGAACAGCGACTTGCGAGTAGCCGTACCAGAGGATGTGGAGGATGAAGCGGCTGCTGAGGCTGCTCGCCTTCTCCGGATCGACCTTGAAGTAGGCGGCATCGCCGTCGCGGTAGGCGGTCGAGCGCGCGGTCGAGGTCCGGCAGCACCAGGCGCAGCACCCCACCCGGCTTGAGCACCCGGAGCAGCTCGGCCAGCGCCGGCACCAGCGCCGGGTAGGAGAGCTCGGGCAGGGCGTGGATGCTGACCGCGTAATCGACGCTGGCCGTCTCGAGCGGCAGGCCGTCGCGGATGTCGGCGACCAGATCGACGCCGGGCGCGTCCTTGACGTCGGAGTTGATCCAGCCGGCGGCAACGTGGGAGCCGCAGCCCCAGTTGAGCCGCACCAGCTCCGACTCACCTACCTCGACGGGCCCTGCCATAGCTCACCCCTCCCCCAACTTCGCGAGCAGCTCGGCGAGCACCGTGCCGGCCTCGAAGTACTCCTCGGCGATCGCTCGCGCCGCGCCCGAGTGCCGCTCCCAGTCGGCGCAGATCGCCTCGGCACCGGCGACCGCCCCGTCGAGGTCGGCGAAGGCCAGCAGGCCCTCGCCGGTCGGCAGCGTCCGGGCGAAGCCGGTGTCCTGGGCCAGCACCGGCCTGCCGCTGGCCAGGTAGGAGGCGCTGCGATCGCTGAACCAGCCGCCGTTGGTCTCCACGTACATGCTCTTGGCGACCGCGATCTCGGCCATCGATCCCTGGATGTAGTCGCGGTAGAGGGCGAGGTCGCCGAGCGTCGCAAGCGGATCGACCACGCCCCAGCCCGCCTCGCGCAGCAGGTCGAGGTCGCGATCGTCCGCCGGGTCGATGTCGAGCGCCAGCTCGAAGCGAGCGTCGACCCGGCGCGGCAGCTCGAGCAGCCGCCGCAACTCGTGTACCCGCAAGCCGTAGCTCTTGCCCTCGTAGTCGATCGGCTCGAAGGGGCCGCGCCAGCTGCCGACGCTGGTGAAGGCATCGCCGCGCCCGGCAACCGGCCAGCGGTCGAGCAGAACCGGCTGCCTCGTCGCGATCCACTGCCGACCCGCCGTCGGCACGCTGCAATCCGGCCGGCCAACGTTGGCGCCGACCGTGACGAAGCGGTCGTGCCCGTCGAACATCGTTGCCAGGCCGAGCTCCTCCCACATCTGCGCGAAGCCGGGGTCGATGTCGAGGTAAACCCGCTGAGCCGGCGCGGCGAGCAGCTCTTCGTCGCTGAGGAAACCGTTGAAGTTGAGCAACAGGCCGGCGGCCTCGAGCCTGCCCAGCAGCTGCGGTCGCGAGAGTCCGATCGTCTGCGCGCCGTCATCGAGCAGCAGCGCGTAGGAATCGGCGAGGCCGAACTTCTCCATCAGGCCCGACCAGCCAGCGCGCCTCGGGCGAGGAAGGCCAGCCGCCACGCGGCACCCCGCCTTCGACCATCTCCGGCCGCAACCGATCGATGAACAGCACCTCGTGGCCGAGGGCGCGGAAGCCGAGCAGGTAGCTGAGGAAGACCCAGGCGTGCCCCGCGCGGCCGGGGCGCTGGGCGACCGATCCGGAGATGGCGATCATCGACATCGTCAGCGACCGACCGTTCAGTCGTCGGCGGCGGCCGCTTCGGGCTCGAGCTCGGTCGAGTAGCCGAACCCTTCGAGCACCGGGGCGAGGATCTCGTTGCACTTCTCGGCGAGCTCGGGTGGGAGGTCTCGCCGCCAGCGGCCGATCGTCTCGATCGGGTCGCTGACCGTGCGGTGCTGGTCGAGCAGCTCTCGCGGCTGGTTGGCGGCTTCGAGGGTGCCGCCCACGGCCTCCGGCCCGGCGTCGATCTCGAGGAACTCGAGCAGGCCGCGCAGCGTCTCCTCCGGGGTCAGGATCAGATCCTCGTAACGGACGAGGTGGGCGGCGTCGCCGGCACGGCGCCAACGGTCGAGCAGCTCCGCCGCGTCGATCCGCACCCGCTCGGTCAGGTACTCGGCCTTGCTCATCTCCTCCTCGTGGCCGAAGCCGTGATCGCCGCGCTTCTCGTTCCAGGCGAAGACCGAGCTGAGCCGGTCGCGGAAGTCGCGCACGAGGATCACCTCGCGACCGCCGGGGAAGAGCTCGAGCGTCAGGTCGAGCAGCACCGGGTCGAGCAGGAACTTCTCGGCGAAGTAGGCGCGCGCCGGGCTTCTCGCTGCGCTTCGCCACCTCGCGGTAGATAGGCCTCGATCCGCTCCTGACATGAGGCGGCGATCGCGCGCACTGAATCGGTGCCCAGCCACTCCGCCATGCCGAGGTCGACCGGTGCCGGCAGCCCCGTGGCGCCGTCGCCGAGCCACCAGCGCTCCTCATCCCAGCGCTCGGTGTGGATCTGGCGCAGGTAGCTCTTCGGCGCCGTCAGCGAGCGGAAGACCGTCGTCCAGTAGGTGGCGACGCGCGGCTCGAAGACGAGCGGCTGAAAGGCCACGATCGAGGGGTGGCAGCTGAGCAGCCAGGCGAGCCACTTCGAGCCGCTGCGCCCGATCGTGGTCAGCATCACCGGGTTGAGCTCGGGCTCGCGCGGCGTCGCCAGCGGCTCGCGCTTGCCGCGGACGGTCGCCAGCGGGCAGCTGCTGCCATCGACCAGGCGGGCGACGACCTCGACCCTGAAGCTCGGTTCGAGCTCGAGTGCCCGCACCAGCACCTGAAAGCCGCTCGCCTCCGCGCCCTCCACCTCGGGAAAGCTCTCGGCGAGATCCGGCCGCGGTTGGTTGGGGGGAACCTCGGCGACGATCCGCTCGCCGTCGAGCACTTGGAACAGCTCGACGCCGGCCTCGCGCCCAAGCGCCCAGCCGCTGACGTTGAAGGAGTAAACGTCGGAACCGTGCGGCGGCGCCGGTCCGTCGACGGCAGCCGCGAGCAGCCGCTCGGCGAGCGGCTGCTGCTCGACCTCGGTGATCTCTACGACGGACATGGTCCGTTGGGGTCGAACTCGGACATCAGCGCCTCGATCTCGCGTCCCCCAGAGCTCGCTGTGGAGCCACATGTTGTACTCGCTGGGGACGCGGCGCACGCCGGGCACGTAGGACTGGCCCTCGAGGTGGTAGAGCTCGACCGCGGGCAGGTACCAGTTCTGCCGCCCGGCCTCGGCCAGCGCAGGCAGAGCTCGGAGTCCTCGTAGTCGCCCTGGACGTAGTGCAGCGGCAGGCCGCCCACCTCCTCGTAGAGATCGCGGTCGATCAGCATGCAGGCGGCGGTCACGGCGGGCACCGGCCGGGCGACGTTGGCGGCCGGGAAGCTGCGGTGCAGGCCCTTGAAGCAGTGGGCGTTCTCCCAGAGCTCGGCCCCGGGGGCGCGATGGAAGTAGAGGCCGGCGTGCTGGAGCGAGTCGTCCTCGTAGAGCAGCTTCGGGCCGAGTGCGCCGATCCCCTCGGTCGTCGTCGTAGAACTCGCTCATCGCGCCGATCCAGCCGGGCCGGTCGGGGATCACGTCGGAGTTGAGCAGCAGCAGCCGCCTGCCGCGCGACGCCTCGATCCCGTGTTCGTTGGCGCCGGCGAAGCCCGGCGCCGAGGAGAGGTTGACGACCCGGAAGGGCAGGCCGTAGAGGGCGAACAGCTCGCCGCGCCTGCTTGGCCAGCTCGTCGGTCTGCTCGGTCGAGTCGAGCACGTAGATCAGCTCGGCCGCGGCGAAGTCGGGATCGCGGGAGAACTGCAGCAGCTGGTGCTCGAGGAAGTCGAGCCGCTTGTAGAGCGGCACGACGACCGAGACCTCGGGATCGGCCGGGGGCTCGCCGTAGGAGTCGATCGACTCGACCGTCGATTCGGCGACGATCCGCTGCTGCAGCCTGGTCAGGGCCTCCCGGCCGTGGGTCTGCGGCCAGCGGGCCGCCGATGCGTGCCCCGGGCGCCGAGCTCGCCGAGGATCGCCGATCGCGCCGACTGCGGATCGCGGACCACCGCCGGGCACTGGATCTCGATCTGGAGGCCGTCGGAGGTCTGCAGCTCGGCGATCCAGCCGCTCGGCGAGCAGGCTCGGGGCGGCCAGGGTGAAGTGCGCGGTGAAGCCGTGGTCCGGGCGGTCCGATCGAGGCCGAGGCCGGAGTAGAACTCGACCACGTCCGGGCGCTCGTAGCGGAAGGCGTCCTCGCTGAGCACGACCCGGGCGCCCTCGGGCGAGACCGCGAATGACCTCGCCGAGGCCGTCCTCGTCGTGCATCCAGCCGTTGATCCAGAACGAGCTGTCGTCGATCGGCGAGGATCTGTTCGACCGCGAGGCCGGCCGGCTGCTCCGCGTCTGACCGCGCCGCGCGGCAGGCGCTCGCGCAGCACCTCCCTGATCGCGAAGAGCGACGTGCTCAGCTCAAAGGAGGGCTCGTCCCCGATCGAGGTCGAACCGGCGAGCAGCTCGAGGACGCTCTCGCGCGTGTCCGCGTCGAGCGAGGCGAGCTCCTCGCGCACCAGACGCCTTGAGCTCGCCGCTGACCTCCTCCCACTGCTCGCGCGGCATCTCGATCCGGCCCCCGAGGCCAGCTCCAGCTCAATCGCCTTGGCGCCCGAACCGCCGTCGAGGACCCGCGCCACCTCGACCGGCGCAGCGGCCTTGCCGCGACCAGAACCGGGCGCCTCGCCGACCAGGATCGCGACGTCGCCGCTCAGCGTCCCCGCCCGTCGCACCGCCGGCTCGCCGCCACCGCGGCCAGCGGCGGCGCGCTTCTTCGAACTTGTCTCAGGCATGGGCTGCCACCCCCTCTCGCTGCTCGATCAGCTTGCCGTAGATGTCCAGCAGATGCGCAACGTGGGCGTCCATCGAGTGGGGCTCGCGGATGCCGTCGCGCAGCGAGCGCCAGAGCCGCGGGCCGCTCGTCGCCGTTTCGATCGTCCGCGCCAGGCTGTGGGCGTCGCCGATCCGGAAGTGCATCCCGTCGACGCCGTCCCTGACTTTCTCCGCCATCCCGCCGACGTCGCTGCAGATGACCGGCCGGCCGTGGAAGAAGGCCTCCTGGATCACCAGCGGCGAGTTCTCCCACCAGATCGAGGGCACGAGGACCCAGTGCAGGTCCGCCATCAGCTTCGGCAGCTCGCCGTGGTCGTAGGGACCGCGGAAGGTGACGCGCCCGCGCAGTCGCCTCGTGCATCGCGGCGAACTCCTCCTGGAACTCCTGCGGTCTGCAGCTCGAGGTTGGCGCCGTGCAGCCAGAGGTGGGCGTCGACGTCCTCGTCGAGCAGGGACATCGCTTCCAGCATCACCTTGCCGCCCTTGAAGTAGCTGAGCTGGCCGAAGAAGCCGATGTTGACCGGCGCCTTCGTCTGCTGCGGCGCCGGCGCCCGGACCGCGGCGTGGGCGCCGCCCGTACTCCTCGACCTCGATCCGCTCCGGCTCGATCCCCCAGCGCAGGTACTTGTCCATCAGCTGGGCGCTCGGCGCGATGAAGCGATCGACGTTCTCGAAGTGGCCTTTGACGAAGCGCTCGCGCAGGAAGAAGGACTGCTCGCTGATCTCCGGGAAGCATTCGTGGCAGCGCCGCGGCGAGGCTTCGTCGCAGAGCTCGTTGCTGAAGGTCCGCACCATCTGGCCGTCGCGGTGGCAGATCGGCAGGAACTCGTGCAGCGTGTAGACGATCGCCGCGTCGGGCAGGACGCGGCGGATCTGGGTCAGCAGGTCGAGCCCGATGAAATGCGTGTGCTGGAGGTGGACGACGTCGGGCCGCTGGGCGAGCAGGAAGTCGGTCAGGTGGCGGGAGTAGAGCGACTTGTCGCGCGAGGTCAGGGTGAAGAAGTCGAAGTGCTCGGTCTCGGTGAAGACGAAGTACTGGTTGGGATCGCCGTTGACCGAGCTGAACGGGCGTGCCCGGGTGGGCGACGCGCTGGCGGGCGACGTTGGAGCCGATCCGGGCCAGCAGCACCGGCTCCACCTCGCGGCGCCTCCCGCATCGCCTCGTAGAGCTCCAGCGCGTAGGCCTCGGCCCCGCCCGGGTGCAGAGTCGGATGGTTGTGGACGACGTAGAGCACCCGCAGCGGCCGCTTGCTCCCGCTGGGGTCGATCGGCTTGGCGATCGTGCTCATCTTCCCTCCCTCAGTCCCACTAGTTCGAAGACCCGGCAGAGGTGCCGCTGGTCGGCGATCTTGCGGCACGCTGCTTCGAGCTCGGTGGCTGCGCTCGGCGTGGCCCGTCGAGCCATTCGTCCGCGGCGCGCGGGACGACGAGGTAGTCGGCGCCGGCCTCGGCGCGGTGGCGCAGCTGCCGCAGCAGGCCCTCGTCGCCTTCGGCGCCGACCTGGTCGAGCGCGAGCGGCACCGCCCGCAACGGCGCGAGCGCGGCGACGGCCCCCTCGCCGGCCTCGAGCACGACCACGCTGCTCTCTGTCGAGATCAGGTTTTCCAAGTAGTCGCGTAGCTGATCGACAGAGGCGGTCGGTTTCGTGACTGCCGGCAGGCCCGCTGCGTCGTCTCCGAGTCGACCGAGGCCGTAGATTAAGCAGGCGTCTGGCAGATCGGCGACGAGCTCGCCGTGATTGGCCAGATGTGCGGCAAAGCCCTCGTAGAAGTCGAGCCACCAGCGCGCCGTGGCCGGGATCACCAGGTATTCGGCCCCGTGCGCGGCGCAGCTCCTCGAGCTCGGCGATCGCGGCGGCGCTGTCGAGCGGATGGTGGCCCGCGTACTCGCCGCGCCTGGTCCTGGGGAAAGTGAGCGGCTGCTCAGCCCGGGCATCGTCGAGCAGCGCCGCGTCGCCCTTGCTGACCACCAGCACCGTCGCGCCCGGCGGCACGCGAGCCGGCGACGGTCGAGTGCACGCGGCCGACCAGGTCCGCGTACTCGGCCTCGCCGAGCGGGGCGGCTGCCGTTGCCGCTCATCGGGCCGCCTCCCGGGCCGGCTTGCCGCCGCGATCGCCGGCGAGGCTGAAGATCGTGCAGACATCCGCGCTCGGTGCGCGGCGTAGCGGCTTCGCAGGTGCTCCGCGAAGCCGGTGTAGTGGTCGAGCCACCAGTAGGCGGTCGAGGGCAGCACGAGGTACTCGGCGCCGGCGGCTGCGCAGCGACTCGAGCTGCGCGACCGCGTCCTCGCTGTCGCGCGGATGGTGGCCGAGGTAGCCGCCCTCGCTCGTCCTGGGGGAAGTGGCGAGCGTCGCGACCGTCGAGCTCGACCAGATCGCGGTCGCCGCGGCTGACGACGAGCACGGATCGACCCGTCCGGGACCGCCTCGGCGACCTCGGCGCGAAACCGCTCGACCAGCTGCCGGTAGCCGAGGCGGCGGCTTGCCTCGAACGGTCGCGCGCCGTCCGCCGACTTGATCTCGGCTCGCTCGAGGCGCTGCTGCAGCTCGCGCACCTCGTGCCTCGAGGCGGCTCGCCTCGCGCGAGGAAATCGCGCGTGGTCGAACTCGGCGTCGCGCCGAGGGCGGAGTCCTCGCCGGCGGCAGACAGCCGCCTCGACCCCCAGTCTCGCTGCCGGCCACGGCGGTCAGGCGGACGACCTCGCCGAGCAGGTCGGAGACCTGGCGCGCGTAGCCCTCGAGCAGGCGCTCGACCTCGACCTCGCGGCCGGCGTCGACCACCGCCAGACGCGGGGAGACCGTCAGCCGCAGCGGATAGGCCTCGGCGTACTCGACCTCGAGCAGGCCGTCTTCGGCGTAGATCGCGAGGTCGTCGCGGCGCACCCGCTCGCGCCAGCGCTCGCGGTAGAGCTCGACGCTGCTGCGCGAAGCGGTCCTCGCGCCCGCGCGAGGCCGACTCGAGGTGGGTGACGACAGCCTCGTGGCAGTAGTGGACCTCGCCGCCCGGCCTCGCCGATCCGCAGGCAGAGGTCGACGTCCTCGAGCGAGTTGAGGAAGCCCGTGTCGAAGCCGCCGGCCCGCTCGAAGGCCGCGCGGCGGACCAGCATGCAGGCGCCGGTGACCGCCTGCAGCCGCCGCGAGTGGTTGACCGCCGGATGCTCGGCCGGGAAGCCCGGCGTAGAGGTTGTGCGGGTAGCCGTCCTGGCCGATGACGACGCCGGCGTGCTGGACGGTGCCGGTCGGGTAGAGCAGCTTGGCGCCGACCACCGCGGCGTCGGGATGGTCCTCGGCGTAGGCGGCCAGCGCCTCCAGCCAGCCCGGCTGCGGCTCGGTGTCGTTGTTGAGGAAGACGCAGCGCGCTCGCCGCTCGGCCGCCGCGGCGCCCGCGTTGCAGGCGCGCGGCGTAGCCGGCGTTGCTGCGCCAGCCGCAGCGACCGCGGATCGCGTCGCCGTAGCCGGCGAGCAGCTCGGCGGTCGAGTCGGTGGAGGCGTCGTCGACGACGATCACCTCGCAGCCGGCCGGCAGGTCGGCCAGGACCGCATCGAGGCAGCGCCGGGTCAGGCGCGGCGCGATTGTGGACCGGCACGACGATCGAGATCGAGCGCGCTCATCCGACCAGCCTCCTCGAGGCGGTAGATCGCGCCCGGCCGCTCGTCGGAGACGACCGCCTCGTAGCGCTCGTCGAGATGCTGCGCGCAGGCCCTCGTAGTGGCTCAGCCACCAGCGGTAGGTCGGCGGCACGACCAGGTACTCGGCGCCGCCGCTCGCGCAGCGCCTCGAGGTGGCCGATCGCCTCCTCGCTGTCGGCCGGATGGTGGCCGGCCCAGCCGCCGTCCGTCGGCCTGCGGGAAGTGCGTCGGCGCGGCGGCCGTTCAGCTCGCAGCAGCGCCTCGTCGCCGCGGCTGACCACCAGCACCGTCGGCGCCGCTCGGCACCGCCGCCTTCACCGCCTCGCGCAGCTGCTCGGCCTCGCGCTCGTAGCGTGGGTTGGGGCGGCGGCCGTAGGGCTCCCAGTCGTGGCCCCACTTCTCCGCGTAGCGCTGCTGGTTGGCGCGCAGGATCCGCGCGTACTCGCCGCCGGCGACGAGCTTGCCGAAGGAGGCCTCGCCGAAGTGGTGGACGAGCGACGTCCTCGACGCAGCGCAGCTGGTAGCCGGCCGCCGCGCGCGCGCTCGGCGTAGTCGTCGTCCTCGAGCAGGCCGACCTCGTAGCGCTCGTCGAGCGGGCCGAGGCTGCAGGTAGGTCTGGCGCCGCATCGCCAGGCAGAACATCGCCGGCGTCCGCATCTCGAGCCACTCGCCGGCGTGCTCGCTCGGCACGCCGGCGCGGCGACGCTCGAGGAACTCGCCCCAGGTCCGGTAGTCGGTCTCGATCTCGGCCTCGTTGCCGATCCGGTTGGTGACCGGGCCGACCAGGCCGACGCCGGGATTGCGCAGGTGCGCCAGCAGGCGCGCCGAGCCAGCCCGGCGGCACCATCGTGTCGTTGTTGAGCAGGACGAGGTGCTCGCCGCCGGCCAGGCCGAGGCCCTGGTTGCAGGCCGGGGCGAAGCCCATGTTGCGGCCGTTGAGCAGGACCCGCACCCGGGCGTCGCGCTCGGCCAGCCTGGTCAGGTAGGCCGGGGTGCCGTCGCTCGAGCCGTTGTCGACGACGATCAGCTCGAAGTCGGAGCCGGCCGTGTTGGCGAGCACGCTCTCGAGGCAGAGGCGGGTGAAGATGAGGCTGTCGTGGGTGACGACGACGATGCTGGCGCTCTCGGGCCCGAGCGCCGGCGCGTCCTCGTGGCGCGGCGGCCGGCGCTGCGCCTGCGCGGCCTCGACCGTCGCCCGCGGCAGCACCGTCGGCCGCCGCGAGACCGGCTCGAGCGCCATCTCGGCCGGGAAGACCGGCGGCCGGGCGCCGTCGGCGCGCGGGCGCCGGGCCGGCGACGCCGAGGTGCTCGAGCATCGGCCCCAGCACCACCTCGTGGCTGAAGTGCTCGCGGGCGAGCTCGCGGGCCGCGCGCGGCGTGGCGCGCGTAGTCGGCGTCGATCTCCGCCGACCGCCGTCGGCCGCCGCGTCGGGCGAGTCGAAGGCGAAGCAGGCCCTCGCCGGTCGGCAGGACGTTGCCGAAGCCGGTGTCCTGGGTGACCACCGGCCGGCCCGAGGCGAGGTAGGTGGCGCTGCGGTCGCTGAACCAGCCGGTGCGCAGGCGCACGTTCTGGTCCTTGGCGACGGTGAACTCGCCGCGCGAGGCGCCGATGTAGTCGCGGTAGCGGTCGATCCCGCGTCGAGACCTCGAGCCCGTCGCGGACCCGCCAGCCGTGCTCGGCGAGCATCTCGCGCTCGGCGGGCTCGCAGCTGCTCAGCGCCAGCTCGAAGCGCCTGCCCGGTGCGCGCGCGGCAGGTCGAGGAACTTGAGGAACTCGTGGTGCTTGCTCCAGGTGTAGCGCTCGCCCTCGAAGGTGACGTCGCGCCACTCCTGGCGCCAGTTGCCGATCGTCGTGAAGACGTCGGCCGGCTGCGGCGAGCGATCGGGCCAGAGGTCGAGGACCACCGGCTGGCGGGTCGGCAGGAAGTGGAAGCGCTCGCTGACGCGGCAGGCCGCAGTCGGGCCTGCCCCAGTTCTCGGCGAAGGTGAAGAAGGCGCAGTGCGGCTCGAGGAAGTCGAGCGTCTCCTGCAGCCCGTGGCTGCAGCTCGAGCTGCAGCTGGACCGGGTCGGTCTCGAGGTAGACGAGCCGGCCGGTCGGCGCCAGCTCCGGGCAGCGGCTGGGTCCCGCCGTGGAGGTTGATCAGCAGCTCGGCGGAGCCGTAGAGGCGTTCGCAGCTGGCGCTCGCTCATCCCGAAGCAGCGGCCGTCGTCGTGCAGCGCGTGGAAGGCCCAGCGGTCGGCGAGGCCGAAGCGGCGCATGATCGCGGCGATGAACTCGGCCGCCAGCGCCGAGCTGTCGTCGTCCTCGTGCGTCATCAGCATCGAGGGCGTGCGGGCGTGGGTCTCGACGTAGTAGGCCTCGTAGCCGAGCCGCTCGAAGCCGAGCAGGTAGTGGAGGTTCTGCCAGACGACGCCGGCCACCGGCATCTTGGTCATCATCCCGAGCAGGACGATCTTCGGGCCGCGCCATCAGCTCGCGCGCTCCTGGCGCCTCAGATCTGCCGCCAGGTGACGCACCTCGGTCCGGCTCGGGCTCCGCCCCCGGCGCGCTCGGCCATCGGCCTCGCCGCTCGCCCCGTCGCCGGCGCTCGGCGCCGCGGCGCTTGCGCTCGCGCGTCTGCGCCTCGTGCAGCTGGCGATAGACGCCGCCGCTCGTGCGAGCAGCTCCTCGTGCGTGCCCCGCTCGACGATGCGGCCGTCGCTGCATGACGAGGATCTGGTCGGCGTGGCGGACGGTCGAGAGGCGGTGGGCGATCATGAACGAGGTCCGCCCCTCCATCAGGTCGTCGAGCGCGTCGAGGATCGACGCCCTCGGTCTTCGAGTCGATCGAGGAGGTCGGCTCGTCGAGGATCAGGATCGGCGCGTCCTTGAGGAAGGCGCGGGCGACGCAGATGCGCTGGCGCTCGCCGCCGGAGATCTGCGCGCCGCCGCTCGCCGAGCTCGGTCTCGTAGCCGTCCGGCAGGCCGGTGATGAAGTCGTGCGCGTTGGCGGCCCTGCGCGGCCTCGACCACCTCCTCCTCGGTCGCCTCGAGCTTGCCGTAGCGGATGTTCTCGTCGATCGTGCCGGAGAACAGCAGCGGCTCCTGCAGGACGACGCTGATCTGCTCGCGCAGCGAGTCGAGCTTGAGGTCGCGGATGTCGACGCCGTCGATCTCGATCCGGCCCGCGCTGCGGGTCGTAGAAGCGGATCAGCAGGCTCATCAGCGTGCTCTTGCCGGCGCCCGGTGTGGCCGACGACGGCGACCCGTTCGCCCGGCTGGGCGTCGAAGGAGATGTCGGAGAGCGTGTCGCTGGCGGCCCGGGTAGGAGAAGCAGACGCCGCTGCGCGGCGACCCGCCCGCGCGCCCGCCCGAGCTCGACCGCGTCCGGCTTCTCCGTCACCTCGGGCTCGGTGTCGAGCAGGTCGCAGCGAGGAGTCGAACTGGACCAGCTGCTCGTGGATCGTCCCGACCGTGCTGCTGATCTGTTCGAGCGGCTGGTAGACCGAGGTGATGTAGGTGATCAGCACGATCAGCTCGCCGATCGAGATCTTGCCCTGGATCACGTGCCAGGCGCCGACGCCCATGCACCAGCGAGGTCCCGGCGGCGGTGGCCGTCTGCACGCCGAGCGTGTAGAGGCTCTGGCTGACGGTCAGCTTGACCCGTTCGTCGACCGCGGTCTGGCCCTGCTCGCGGAAGCGCTGGTGCTCGTAGTCCTCGCGGCCGAAGGAGACGATCACCCGCAGCATCGCCATCGCCTCGTGGACGATCGAGAGCGAGCTGCCACTCGAGCTTCTGCACCCGCTGCAGGCGCGGCACGATGCGGCGTGCCGTAGAGGCCGAAGGACCAGAAGAGGAAGGGCACGACGACCAGCGACGAGCAGCGGCGATCTGCCAGTCGATCAGGAGCGCGATGACCAGCATCCCGACCAGCGTCAGCAGCGCCTCGGCGATCGGCGGGATGACCATCACGATGTTCCCGACCGCCGCCGCCTGGATGTTGATCTGGCTCATCAGCGCGCCGGTCTGGCGCTGGTCGTGGAAGGTGAGCGAGAGCCGCTGCACGTGGTCGAAGAGGTCGCTGCGCAGGTCGAGCACCATGTTCTGCTCCATCTTCGCGCCGAGGTAGTGGTTCGAGCACGGTGAAGCCGTTGCCGACGACGATGATCAGGAAGCGCGCGATGACCATCGACGACCAGGACGACCCAGACGGTCGGGTCGGGGCCGAAGATGGCGCGGACGATCCCGGTCGGCTGGGTTTCGTGCAGGACCTCGTTGAGGATCACCGCCAGCGGCCAGGGCTCGGCCAGGCCGAGCACCGCGGCGAGCGACGGTCAGCACCATGACGCAGACCAGCGTCCGGCGGTAGGGCGCCAGGTAGGGCCGGACCCGCGGCAGGGCCTTCCAGAGGTCCCAGGCGCCCGCCTTCGGCTCTCTTCGCTCGCCGCCCGCTTCGGTCTGCAGGCGACTGCGCATCCGCGACCGGGCCCATCCCGGGACTCATCGCGGCGCGTCCTCCTCGCTCGGCGCAGCGGTCGATGCCTGGCGGATCAGCGGCCTGTCGCGCCTCGCGCTGCGCCGGATGCCAGCGCCTCGGCCGGCAGTTTCGGCGCCGGCACCGGCCGCGGCGGGTCGGCCTCGCCGCGTCCTGCGCCGGCCTCGCCTCCTCCTCCATCCGGCGCAGCTCGCGAGAGCGCCAGGCTCATCGCCGTCCCGGTCCCCTCGATGCCGAGGCGACCACCGCAGGACAGCGCCGATCGCGAGCGTGATCGCCGATGCCGAGCTGGCCCTCCGAGCAAGTGCGTACAGCGAGTCAGAACGGCGAGCGCGATCGCCGCGGCGAACCCGCCGGCCCGAGGCCCGGGGCCAGATCCTCGCCCGCAGCAGCTGCCGGCCGGAGCCGTGCTCCTCGACCGCGGTGCGGATCTTGACCCCGCCGAGCGGGCCGGCGCGCAGGTCGAGGTCCCAGCGATCGAAGGGGCCGCCGCTGCGGACGAAGCCACCGCTGCGCGGCGAGGCGCGTCCTGCAGCTGCTGGACGCAGGCCTGGGGCTCGTGCCAGTTTTCGCTCCAGACCTCGACCGTGCGCGGACGGGGCCAGGCCGCGCCCGGGCGCAGGCGCCGGCGCCAGGGCGAGAGGCCGTTGCGCAGCCGGCCCGGCCAGGCGCGCGACCGGCTGCAGAAGGAAGAGCAGCGCGGTCAGGTCGCGGCGCTGAAGCGTCTCCAGGCGCGGAGCGGCCCGGCACCGGCGGGTGGGCGCGCCAGCCGCTCGACGAGCGCCCGCCAGGCGATCGGCGACAGCGCCGACGAAGAAGGCCGGCAGCGGCGAGCAGCAGCGGCGACCAGAGCGACGCCGAGCACCGAGACGCACGCCGAGCGCCGCGATCAGCAGCAGGCACTCGGGGGCCAGCGAGCAGGCTCGAGAGCGTCCCCGGGGCCGGCTCGTAGATCGACTGGAAGAGGCCGCTGCCCCAGGTGCCGTAGCGGACCATCGCGCCGCCGCCGCGGGGACGCGCGCCGGCGGCGAGTCGTAGATCCGGCCCGACCAGCGCGAGGAGCCGGCGCGGTTGTAGCGGCTCGGCCACTTGCGCTCGAGCAGCGCCTCGGCCTTGCCGTAGCCGTACTGCTGCCTGAGGTAGCGGCGGACCGAGTCGCGGCGGCGGTGCATGACCACGGCGCCGGCGCTGAAGCCGAGCGTCCGGCCCGATTCCTGCAGGCGCCAGCAGACGTCGACGTCGTCGCCGGCGACCCGGAAGCGCTCGTCGAAGCCGCCGATCTCCTCCAGCGCGGATTTGCGGAAGGCCATGTTGCAGCCGGGCACGTGCTCGGCCTCGCGGTCGGAGATCAGGACGTGGATCGGCCCGCCGGGCGCGGCGGCGACGCATTCGGCGACGAGGCCGTCGTCGTCGGGCGGGATGTTCGGCCCGCCGATGCCGGCGTGGCCGTTGGCGCGCAGCGACGCGGCGACGTAGTGGAGCCAGTCGGGGTCGGGATAGGCGTCGTCGTCGAGGAAGGCGACGATCTCCCCGGTCGCGCCTGGCGATCCCCGCGTTGCGGGCGTGGCTGAGGCCGCGGTGCTCGGTCTCGACCAGGTCGACGCCGTGCGCGCGGGCGATCTCGGCCGAGGCGTCGCTGGAGCCGTCGTTGACGACGATCACCTCGAAGTCCGGATAGTTGAGCGTCGCTGCAGCCGCTCCAGGCACTCGGCGCAGCGTGCGCTGCGCCGTTGTGGGTGCAGACGACCACCGAGACCCGCGGCCAGCGGGCCGGCGGCGGCGAAGGGCGCGGCGGCGAAGGCGCCGCGGACCGCCGCGAGCGCGGGCTTCGGCCGCCGCTCGCGGTCGACCAGGCCGAAGTCCCAGTCGCTCACGTCGTGGCCGCCGCGGTGCCACTCGTCGGTCCAGGAGAAGACGAAGACGCCGGCGGCGCCGGTGCCGAAGGCGTGGCGGACCTGCCACTCCAGCGCCTCGGCCTGGGCCTCCTCGCCGTTGCGGCGGCTGTCGATGCCGACCTCGGTGATCAGCAGCGGCCGGTCGCCGGAGAGGTTCTGCAGGCGCGCCAGGTAGGACTCGAAGGTCGCGCTCGTCCTCGAGGAAGACGTTGAAGGCGGTGAGGTCGAGGAAGGGCAGCTCGAGGTACTCGGTCGAGGGATAGTTGACGTAGGTGAAGAGGCCCTCGGGGTCCGCGGCCTTGGCCTCCCAGTAGAGGCGCTCGAGGAAGCGCTCGACCTCGCGCTTGCCGTGCCAGCGCACGATCGGGGCGGGGATCTCGTTGCCGACCGCGTAGCAGAGGATCGCCGGGTGGGCCTCGCAGGCCCGCACCTGCGCGGCCACCTTGGCGGCGATCGCCGCGGCCCGGCTCGGGTCGTCGAGGAAGGCGATGTGCTGCTCCCAGGCCAGCCCCACCATCACCTTCAGGCCATGCTCCGTGCGCCATGTCCAGCAGCCACAGCGGCGGCGGCTCGTAGGTGCGGAGCGCAGTTGATCCCGGCCTCGGCCATCGCCTCGAAGTCCGCGCCGCACCCGCTCGGGCGGCGGCAGCGACCAGCCGTCAGCCGAGCGAAAGGTGCCGTAGGTGACCCCTCGGACGTGCAGCTTCTCGGGTCCGAGAACTATCGACCTACCGTGAATCTGGGGTCGCGTAGCTGAAGCTGACATTGCGTGGATCCAGTTGCCGCTCGATCCACCCCGCCAAGTCGCGGGCGGTCTGGCGCTGACCGGCTATCCCGCTGCCCAGGCGAAGTTCGCCGAGTCCATAAACATAGTGATTTGCGAACGAAGAGTCCCATCGGGCCTACGAGGAAGGGGGCGGCAAGATTTCGCTCTCCGCCGCCCACTCATGGGTCGCCTATCGACCAACCGGATGAGCAGCTTGAGAAACCAAGGAATTTCTTCCTAATCCGAGGCAAACGGCCAGATGTTCGACTGCGAGCTCTGCGGAGCGAGGCACAGCCCGATTCGGCGGTGATTCGGTCTTCGCCAAATGGGTAGGAAAGTTGATCGGGTTGAGAAATTGACGGTTGCGTTGCACGGCTCTCTGAGCTCAAGGGCTACGCAGGGCGGTTGCAGTTGCCGCCGCCCTAACGAAAAGGAGAGATAGATGTCCACCGTGTTGATCGTTGTCATCGTGATCGTCGTTCTGGCCCTGGCCGCTGCCGCGGTCACGCTCGCCCGTCGCGCGGAAGAGCGGCGCCGAATCGAACGGGAGCGGCTGGCCGAACAGGCGGACTCCCACCGCGACGAGGCGGAGACGAGAGCTGCCAAAGCGACCACCCTCGCCGAGGAGGAGCAAGCCAAGCGAGCCGAGGCGGCAAAGGCGGCTGAAGCAGCCAAGGTGGCCGAGCGCATCGCCGAGGAGCACCGCAGCCGCGCCGAGGAGCTGGCCGATGAGTCAGCGGGGGCTGCCGCGCGCAGTGAGCGCGAGCGCGAGCGCGCCCGCCGCCACGGCCAGAAAGCAGACGAGATTGAGGAGAACCTGTGAGCCAGGACCATTTCCCCGGTCCCGCCCGTCTTCACCACCAAGAAGCTAAAACCCAACCAAGGAGCTCGTCTTGACCATCGTCGGAATTCTCATCGTCATCATCCTGATCCTGCTCGCCATCTATCTCTTCCGCCGCGTCTTTTAGGGGCGACGAATATGACCTTTGCGGGAAGCATCTTCCTGATCGCGGTCGGCGCGATCCTGCGCTTCGCCACCCACTTCCACGTCAAGGGCGTGGATCTGAAGACGATCGGTCTGATCCTGATGATCGCCGGCGTCGTCGGCTTGGTCATCGCGATCTGGCAGTGGGCCGTCTGGTCTCGTCGTTCCAGGCAAGCCGAGGTCCTGGTCGATGACCCCAGGGCGGTGGATGCGAGATATCGACAGCCGCCGCCCTAGGTACCGCGACCACGGCGGCATGGAATAGGAGCCGGGAGCGCGCATCCGCGAGGCGATCGAGCTCTACATCGATTCGCTCGTCGCGCACGGCGACCCCATCCCCGGGTCAGTGAGATCGAGCGAGTCACCGTCGCCGCGTGACGCCGCGGCTCCCGGCCGTCACGCCAAGTGGTCCGCGGACTGGAGCGCTGCGGCTGGATCCGCCCGGCGCGAAACCAAGCCTGCTCGGGGTCGATCCGGCCATCCGTAACCTCGCGGAGCAGGATCGCCGCGCCATCCGGCAGGCGGCCCACGAGTTGATGAAGATCGGCCTTGGTCACGACTTCATTCTGCCCATGCCGTTAGGCGCAAGTCTACGGTCGAACCGTCCTCAACTACCCCTCCGAGGCAAAGGCGTTCCCTGTAACGCTGTGCTCGTCCGGGTTGCCGTCCGGCGTAGGCACGGGCGCTCTTCGACAGCGCACATGTCCCAACGAGGCCACGATTATCGACTTGGCCGGCTCACCCGACCAAGCGCAGCGGTTGGTCGATTCCGCCTCGATCTCTCGAACTCGCTCCCAATGCCTCGCCTGCTCGTCGGCGATGTCCTCACGACCCTGCTCATCGACATGGAACCAACGCCAGGATAGCCAAATGCGAGGATCGTCAGCCATCCTCCCCGCCCACAGCGCAGCCAGAGCCTCGGCCATGACCGCCTGCAAGATCACGCCGCAGATCGCCTGCTTGCCCCCAGGCGGCATCGCGGCTACTTCCTCGTCGGTGTAGAGCGGCATTTCGACCGCTCGGTAGTAGTGCTGCATCATGTTGCCGACGCGTTTGGAGTAGGCCAGTTCAATTGAGCCCTCGTCCAGCAGTTCTTTGAGGTGGTGCTTGATCTTTTGCGGCTCCTCTCCGATCAATGCGGCCAGCTCGTAGCGATTGCGCACGCCTTCGTTCAAAAGGCACAGGATTTCAACCCGATGCTGGTCCTTGAGCGCGTAGCCGACCGCCTCCTCGACTCCCCGCTTCCCCTGACCCAGCCGAATCGGCGGCGGCGTGCCTTCGTCGGAACCCATCGCTGGCATTCGCTGTGGTCCCGAGAAACGGAAGCGCTCAAATCCCAACGAGGCCACAATGATCGACTTGGTCGACTCACCTGACTTGGTGCAACGCCTAAGCGATTCAACCTCGATCTCTCGAACTCGCTCCCAATGTCTCGCCTGGTCGTCGGCGATGCCCCCACGGCCTCGCTCATCGACGTTGAACCATCGCCAGGACAACCAAACTCGCCGGTCTTTGATCATCTTCCCCGCCCAAAGCGAAGCCATCGCCTCGGCCATAACCCCCTCGAGGATCACGCCACAGATTGCCTGCTTGCCCTCAGGCGGCATCGCGGCTACTTCCTCGTCGGTGTAGAACGGAATCTCGACCGCCCGGTAGTAGTGCTCGAAGGCGTTGCGAACCGGCTTGACATAGGCAAGCTCGATGGAGCCGTCTGCCAGCATTTCCCTGAGGTGATGCGCGATGTTCTTGCTCGCGGGCGCGCGGATCACACGCGCTAGTTCCTCCTGGGATCGCGGCCTTTCGTTGAGGATCGTGTGGATTTCGGCCCTCGCCTGGTGCGTGCCTGCATAAGCGACAGCGGCGGCAACGCTCCGCTTTCCCTGCCCCAATCTGATCGCCGTCTCCACCAAGTTAGTCGTTGCTCCGTGCCTTTCGGATACTCAGGCCGCGCAGAGCATAAGGCCGCCCTTGGAGGAAAAAGCATCGTCGGGCCGAGTTTTAGTCGATACTCGAACTCTTCTTAGCATCCTTTCCTTGTCCAGCGGGACCACCCGCTGACAGACAGGGAAGGGAGGTGATGGCGATGAAGATCGCGACAGTCGATCCGGTGATCTCGCACGCGCGGGTGCTAAAGCACGGCTAAGCCGTGCAAAGTAGGGGGCCGGTCGCGGCCCGCTTGCTTGGTGCCCGTGGCCGGCTCCCCCGTCTTTGTCCCGAGGCGGCATGGAGGCGACGGGAGTTTACGCAAGGACTTGTGAAGTTTCCTATGGCGGTTTCTGTCTCGAGCACAGACGATCCCAGCCGTGGCCCACTTCGGCACCAGACTGCGGGAAGCACGCGAACGCCTTGGGCTGACTCAGGAAGAGGTCGCGCAGCGCAGCGGCGTCCACGTCACGGAGGTCAGTCGGATGGAGGCGGGGAAGCGTGATCCGCAAATCTCGACGCTGCGCCGGCTCGCAAAAGCGGTCGAGGTCAAACCGGGCCAGCTCCTCGACTAGCCCTCCCACAATCGCCCTCTGCCAGCTCCCGCCAGTCGGACAGCGGCACCACACAGAAAAGATCGAGTAACCGCAAAGACGTTGCGCGGGTTGTGAAATTTACTGGGAGGTCGGCAAGACTCGCCTCGTTCCAAGAAGTTGATGCTTCTATTCCCAAATACGCCGACCGCTCAGCGAGCGGCGGCACAAGGGGCGAGATAAATGGCAAGAGGTACCGGACTTAACGAACCGACAGCCGGGCACCTCCCGGTGCTGGTTGACCCACGACTTGTTCGCGGTCTGTCTCACGTGCTGCGCCAGCACATCCTGCTGGCGGCCTTGCAGCGGGAGATCAGCCCCAACGAACTCTCCAAGGCGCTGGGCGAGGGGCTCTCACAGGTGAGCTACCACGTGAAAGTGCTGCGTGAGGACTGCGACGGCTTGATCGAACAGACTCGCACCGAGCCGCGCCGGGGGGCCGTAGAGCACTACTACCGGGCCAGCGCCAAGACGCTGCTACCTGCATCGGCCTGGCGACGGCTCAAGAAAGGGTTGCGCGCGGTGGTGGGCGCGGGCCTGGCAAGCGACCTGTTCAACGACCTGGCCAATGCCCTGAAAGCGGGCAAGCTGCAAGGTGAGCACGACCACATCGCCCGCACTCCGCTGGTTCTCGACGCCGAGGGACAGCGCAACGTGAAGGCAATCGCGAAACGCGCCACCGAGGAAGTCGAAGATGAGCAGCGCACGGCGGCGGCCCGCATGGCGAAGGCCAACGGCAACGGCGACAAGGCGGTCGGCTACACCTTCGCGCTCCTGGCATTCGAGGCGGCCTGGGAGCCCGCCGATCTGCGCACTCTGGTGGCGCACGTCGAGAGCACGGCTCCCGCATCGGCAAATGGGGCGCATCAAAACGGCGGCGGGAGCAAGAGGACCAGGGGCAAGGCGGGGGCGGGCAGCAAGTAGGCCGGCTGGGACGTAGGGATGCGCGGGCAGACCCCTACGCCCCCGCCGCGCCGTGCCGCAAGCGATCCGAGAGAGCGAACGTGACCGATAGCGATACCCCACCGCAATACGACATCGCAAAAGTCGAAGCCGTGATCCTCGAAGTCGCCGCTGAACTTCACCCCCGACACCTGACGACCAGGGACCTGTCGCTGAAGATCGTCGGCGACGCCAACGACGCCAGGGAGGTCGAGACAGCGACCAAGGCGATCCTGGGTCTTCGGGAGTTCGGCCTGTTCGCCGTCCGCGACGACGAGATCGTGGAGCCCACCCCGGCAGCGCTTCGTGCTTGCGCCCTCCTCACGTAGTGCCGACAAATCGGCATTGCTAAAAGTCCGCAGTTAAAAACCTGCAAACTTTCCATTTGGGTATCTACTGTCTCCCCCGCATTGGACTCCTGTCCGGGGAGGCCGTCGTCAGCACGAAGGCTCGCCCCGGTTCGGTTCTCGATGCTTGCTCGATGGAAGGGAGGGCGGCGCTGCTCTTGTCTCGCCGCCCTCCCGCAAAGTCACCACCCTCCCCCGCCCGGCCTACCCGGCACACAGCGCCGTACGGGCGAATGTCAAGGGCGCTCGCCGGCAGGCCGGGTGGATTCATCGGCCGATGCTCCGCCTCTGCCGATCGGCCGCGCTCTTGCCGCGTTAAGTGCCTTTCTTTGACCTCTTGGCTATTGCTGCTTCTATTTGGGCGTAGGGGACCCCACGGTGGATAGACACAAGAAAGCCACGCATCCGCCCACCGACGCCGCCCTGCGCGCGTATGAGGCATTTGCGCCAGCCTATGACGCGTTCACCGTGGAGCTTGACTATGAGCCGTGGTTGATCGAAGCCCTACCCCGCCTAGAGCAATACGGCCTGCTCGGAAAGCGCTTGCTCGATGTCGGCTGCGGGACCGGCGAGAGCCTGCTTCCGATGCTTAAGAGGGGGTGGCACGCGATCGGCTGCGACATCTCCCCGGCGATGATCGAGATCGCCCGGAGGAAGATTGGCGAGGAAGGACGACTTGAGGTCGCCGACATGCGCGAGCTGCCGAGCTTCGGCGTGTTCGATCTCGTCTGGTCGCTGAACGATTCGGTCAATTACCTGGCTGATCGCGCCGAGCTGCAAGCCGCACTTGACGGGATGCGCACCAATCTC
Organism: uncultured Solirubrobacterales bacterium; assembly: GCA_963702065.1. Lineage (GTDB taxonomy): Bacteria > Actinomycetota > Thermoleophilia > Solirubrobacterales > 70-9 > VRUE01. The sequence continues at coordinate 848,476 of OY969705.1, read as the reverse complement.
CGCGAGCGCGGGCTGCTCGTCTTCGACCTGAACACCCTTTGCGCCTATCGGACCCTCTTCGCCGGACGGCACGTGGTCGAGCACGCCGGAGGGCGCTTGATCTGGACTGGGAATACCTCAAGCGAGCAAACCCTCGGCTCGATCTGCGAAGCGACATTCGAGGTCGAAGGCGGACTCACGGCAGGACAAGTCAAACCCCACGTCCATCGCCAGCGCCACTTCCCCGAATCCGAAGTCCTGTCCACCCTGGAGGATGCCGGCCTGCATTGCCTTGGCGTCTTCGGTCAGGACCTCGGCGGTGCACTCGAACAGCCGCTCGATGAGCTGCGGCACGTCAAGGCCCTGTACGTCGCCCGCTTGCCGGCGCGCGACGGCTAGCTCCGACGCGTCCAAATCGGCACGTCTATCCCTTCTCTGTAGAAGCGATTTCCAGCCGCTTCCCGGCCTAGCTTTTCCGCCTCCGAACAAACAAATGACCCCCGCGCTGGTGGAACAGCCGGGGGCCGTGGCAGCGAAAGGCGGAACCTTCCGATGCAGGCCAACCCTAGCCCGCGCCCAGAGCGCGAGGACGAGAGCATTCAGCGAGCCGTTCTCAGCCTCGTCCTTGAGGCGCACCCGAAGTCCCTGACGATCCCCAAGCTGGCCCTTGAGTTCGACCAGAGTGACGCCGTAGAGCGCGCCGTCCGCGATCTGGTCGGCGCTGGCCTCTTGGAGTGCCACGGCATTTCGGTCGAGCCGACCGCTACCGCCCTGCGGCACGACCGACTGGAACTGCCATGAGCGTCGCGCAGCAGTTCGGAGACAACCTCGCTCGCATCCGTAAGCGAGCAGACATGTCGCAGGAGGAGATCTCCGTGCGCGCTTCCCTGCATCGCACGGAGATCAGCCATTTGGAGCGCGGGCTGAGGCTGGCTCGCGCAGACACCATCGCGAAGCTGGCAGCGCGCTCGAAGTCGATCCGGGCGATTTCTTCGAGGGCATCAAGTGGCGACCGGGGGATATGCGAATTGGACGCTTCGTGGAAACGGAGGTGCCGGGCCTGGGGACCGTGCAGCGGAGGGTGCCAGTCGAGAGCCAGAGATGGCGCTAGGCTTCCGCGATCTGAGGTGGCACGCACCAGATACTGCTTCGGTATTCCGTTCTTGACGCTTATGTCCTCGATCTACTACGCTAAATCCATTGCTCCCCGCCGTCCGGCCTCCGGGCCGCACTGGCGGGGTTTTTTCGTTGGCTTCTGAGGCGGCCCCCAAAGTTGCCGTCTTTATCGACTGGCAGAACGCCTACAAGACGGCGAGAGAAGCGTTCTCGCTTCAGGACATGCCTAATGAGCGCGGGAACTTCAGCCCCCTGACGCTTTCCCGACTACTTGCTGCGGGCAACGGACGCGGAACCGATGCCGAACTGGCCTGCATTGAGATCCATCGCGGCCTGCCGTCTCAAAAACATGACCCGACTGGATACGCCGCAAATCGAAGGCAGGCCGCAGCGTGGAAGGCAGAGGCTGGAGACCTTGTCGTGCCGCAAATGCGGCCATTGCGTTACCCGTTTGCCTTTCCAAATGAGCCAGCGGTGGAGAAGGGCGTTGATGTTCAACTCGCGGTGAACGCAATCGAGGCCACCCTTCGAAAACGCTGCGACATCGCGATTGTCTTCTCCCACGACACGGATCTGCTCCCCGTCCCCGAGACGATTGCCCGGCTTGTCGGCGCGCATCGAGTCGAGACGGCTTCATGGGTGAGTCCTTGGTTCCAAAGTCGCCTACGGCCCAAACCGGCCGTTTACCACCACGAGATCTCAGAAGCGGTGTTCGACGTAGTTGAGACCCCAGTCAACTATGCCCACAAGACGTCGAAGGCCAAGGCATAGCGGCCAGTAGCCTTGATCGATGGCGGGTAAGCAACGCAAGCAGAAGACCGAGAAGGGACTTGAGATTCCCGTCCCGAGCAAAGGCGAGTTCGACGCCGACCTGGCTAAGGTCGCTCCGCCAGTAGGTCGTAAACGCCCTGGCGGGAAAGACCGGCCTCAGAAGCAATCCGGGTGATCGGCAGCTTCGCCGCCTGGGCCTCCTTGCAGGCGCGCTTGAGTTCTTCAGTTGCTTCTCGTTTGGCCTGATCGGCTTTCTCGCGCTTCTTCGCTGCGCTTCTGATCCGCTTGACCGCGGTCGCCTGGTCGGTCATCGCACCGCCTCGTCAAGCAGCGCGTGGAACATCGAGCGATGCCCGTACGTGCGGTGGTTGTAGCGCCACGCGTACTCGTCCAGATAGGACTGAAGCCACTTCTGAGAAACGGCCTTGTAGGCGCCGCGCATCCCGGTCTTGAGGTTGCCGAAGAAGCCCTCGATCGTGTTCGTGTGGATGTCGCCCCAGACGTAGACGCCGGCCGAGTGATTGATGATGTTGTGGCCCGCGTACTCGCGGGCCAGCGGCTTGTAAGCGCCCCAGTCGTCGGTGAACATGATCGCGTCGGGGTTGACGTTGGCCCGCACGGCTCCACTTAGCGGCTCGCCCCGGCGCGACTTGATTACGCGCAGCTTGACCCGCCCGCCGCGCTCGACCATGCCCAGCACCGAGACCTGTTCCTCGCGCCACTGAGCCACTTCCTTGCGGTTCATCTTCGGCCCACGCGGACGGCCATGGACGCCGGTCTCATCAATCTCGACTTTGCCCTTCAGCGGCTTCGCGTCGTCCTTCATCAGCTCGTTACGAATCTTGTTGAACATGCGCCAGGCGGTCTTGTAATGGACTCCAAGCTCCCGCTCTAGCTGCTTGGCAGATATGCCGCACCGAGTGCTGGTCATCAGATACATGGCGTGGAACCAGAGCTTCAGCGAGGTCGAGGACTTGGCGAAGATCGTCCCGGCCGTGGGATGGACGTGAAGGCCGCAAGCCGTGCAGGTCCAGGACTGCCGCTGTTGCTTGGTCTCGTAGCGCTTGAAGACCTTCTCAGCGTCGCAGAGAGGACAGTGGGCGTGTTCGCCATCGGGCGAGAAGCGAGTGCGCCACAGATGCTCTAGGCAGGCGGCATCGTCAGGGAACTCCGCAAGGAACTCGGTGACCGAGTAGTCCGAGTGCGAGGACTTCGCTCGCTTCGGTTCGTGGCGGTTGGCCGGGGCATGATGTAAAGCTACTTGACAACATTACATCTGTCAAGTCACTTTACAAGCGCATCAAGCTTTGCCGGTGAGATCCAACTCGCGAAGCCCTTGGGCACTGTGAATTAGCTCTTTGGCTGACGGCTTCGCGCGTTTGCTCGGCGGAATGTAGAAGGGTCGATCCTCAACTTCCTTTTCGAGTGCCTTGAAGAGGCCCATCAGATCCAACGAAAGGCTGGAGAGGTCAGGGGGGCGACCGTCTCGATCTGCCGAATCAATCAGTTCGCCAACCCGAACAACATCCTCGACTTTGACCAAAACAATTTCGATGCCCCGCTCCTTTCGGGCAACGGCAGACCCCTCAATTGCCCCTCTTGAAAAGCTAAAGGCCACCAGAAAGCCCTTGTGCTTTCCCTCCCTTCTTATGGCGGTCTCGAAGCTATCCAAGTCAGGACGACCAACGCGCTCCTTCTGCTTGACCTGAATCGGGAGGCTCTCGAAAAAGGAGTAACCATCAATTCCCATGTCTGCTGTCTTCCGAGGCGACTGGGTACCAAGCACCCTTTGGACGATCCAATGCTGAAATTCGAAGGGCCCTAGCTGACGGAGATCCTCGACCGAGGTCGGTAGCCCGTGGATGGCCGGAGTCACCTTGAGCTTTGCCAACCTTAGCTTCATGACCTCAACCGCCTGTGGACTGACGTCTATTCCAATCCACTTTCTTTTCAACCGCTGAGCGGTGGCCACGGTCGTCCCGCAGCCACAAAAGGGATCCAAAACGATGTCTCCCTCCACTGTGGTGGACTCGATGATCCTCTCAAGGATCCCCTCGGGCTTTTGAGTGGGATAGCCAACTCTCTCCGCGCTTTTGGATGACAACCACTGAACTTGTGTATCGATTCCAGCAGTAGTCCCAGTCACGCAGCCTTCGGTCCCAGGGGTATACGCCCAGAGATCCTGAAGTGCGACACCTGGAGCGTCCGCAAGGTAAAACTTATAGCGAGGCACCGGGTTGGCCTTTGCCGGCCAATGAATAAGATCCGCAGCGTCTAGATGATCAAGGCGCTCAAGCAACGGATACTGAGCGAGATCTTCACCGACGATTGCTCGATACTTGTCGTAGAGATAAGACGCTGGCTGCCAGTGTCTGCCCACTTTCGTCGGATCGTAGCCGCGCCAAGGCTTCCCACTGTCCCCTTTGCGCACCCCAGAACCGGTAAGCGCGACCGGCTGATATAGCCCTCGATCGTCTGTGTGGTCGAATTCTTTTTCGACGTATGCCTTGGTATACGGACCGTGTTGGGGGTGGAAAATGGCCTTACTGGACTTGCCGTAATAGAAGATATTTTGGTGTATCGGGCCAAAGCGTTTTGCTGCACTGTGCGAGGCGGTCCGGCGCCAAATGATCTCGTTGCGAAAGTTCTTGACGCCAAAGACTTCGTCTAGCAGCACCTTTAGATAGTGCCCAGCCGCTTGATCACAATGCAAAAAGAGAGATCCAGTGGGCTTGAGGATGCGATGCAACTGGATGAGCCTTGCCTCCATCCAGTCTAGGTAAACCCGAATCCCTCCTTCCCAGCGGTCGGCAAACGAACGAACCTCGGCCTCGTCACCCCAGATGACTTCATAGATTCGATTGGAAAAGAATGGGGGGTCGAGATAGATCAGGTCTACGCACTCGGCGGGAAACCCGGAGAGCATCTTGAGGTTGTCCTCACAGTGCAAAACGCTGGTCTCTAGATATCCAACGGGTTGCACGGCGACGGCTTCGCCCATGGGTGAACCGTTCCTTTCCGTGGCGAAACTCTTGCAGTTCCTAAATTCGCCTACTCCGATTGATGGCCGTCAATCGATCCGGTGGAGCTATGAGCTACTGGGGCGGAATCAGACGATTGAGCGTTTGCGTGGCACCCATCGTCTACCTCCGTTGAGGTAGTAGCGCCTGAAGGTGCGGGCCTCCTGCTCTTGCATCGCGTGTGCCCACCGGCTGACGATCTCCCGCTTCCAAGCCTCCTCGTCGCTTAGGGCTTCGGGATGCGCTAGCCACTTGCCCCTTTCAAAGGGGGCGATGGTCGCGATGGTCGCGCCGACCTCCTTCAGGACGCCCGGATGCTCGGCAGGGAGGTCATCGTCGGCTGTCACGAACACGATGTCGCGACCGTCTTTGTAGATCTCCCGCAACAGCGGCTCATCCTTCATTTCGAGCAGCTTGGCCTCGCTGGAGGAGAGCGCAGCACGACCACGGTGCTTCAGCAGCGCGGCCAGGCGCTTGCTCAGGCTCTCGTCAATGAAAAGGAGTCGGGATGGACCCATGTAGGCCTAGGCGGCGACTAGCCTTCGCGCCTCTTTCCACCATCGCTGGGCGTCTCGGATCTGGTCCTTGGCGAGGTCGTACTCCTCGCGGAGAATTTGGACCCCTTCGCTGCCCGTATCGGCAAGCTCGGCAACGCCCTTGGCGGCCACACGACGCCCTTTGATCGTGGGGGTGCCGCTCAATCGGTCCGGGTCAACCTCGATATGGCAGAGGTCTTTGAGATTGCGAGCCGCCCAACCCCCGCGATGCAGAAGGTTGGAAATCCGCCCGAGGTCGGTGGCATCCATCTGCTGCCAGCCCTTTTTCCCAAGGTCATAGATGGCGTCTTTGTCCTTGAATGCGACCCGGCGTTTCGGGTGCCCCTTCTTGCCGTACGTGCCGAGCTTGTCCTTGGCTTGGGTTAGCGGCCAGTCTTCGCCGAATCTCTCGCGCAGGCCGAGGATCGCTTCCCGCATGTCCTTGTAGGGCACCCCGGCATTCATCAGCTCGTGCACGACCATTGCCTCGCCTACGTCTTGGAAGCTGTAGACGCGGGGCAGCTTGGTTTGCCAAGACGAACGAATGTAGCCGTGGCTGGCCCATTGGCCGACCAGATGGCCGGAGATCCCTGCGAGAAAGCCGACTTCGTGGGCGAGATAGTGGCCCCTAGGGGCCATGGTGCTGGCTGGCACGCGCGCAGCGTACCCATTGCTCCGGTCCATTGGAGCGAAAGATCGAAGGAATCATTCGTTTACCTCCGGCCAGGCTCGACCGCGAAATGTGGCTGCGGGCGCGCTTCTACAGAGAAGGGATAGACGTGCAAATCGGCGGGGCGTTCGTCGCGGTTTTCGGACGTATCCGACATGGCCACGACCGCAGCCCAGGGCTGCCCTGAAAAGCAGAAGCCCGCTCTAGGAGCGGGCTTCCGGGCGAAGCGGCTGAAGGGATTCGAACCCTCGACCTTCTGCATGGCAATTAGGCCGGTTAGCGGCGGGACGTGATTGTCAATCGAGGCGATTTGCAGGGTTTTCGTGACTTGCAGGGTCGCGTATATTCCCGCGCTTATATGCGCGGATAGGAGCCGATATGTGGCGTTTCGGGCACTCCGCGCCATGAGTGCCCGAAATCAAGAACGCCGGTTTGATTGGCCCCGGCCCCCAGGGGTCAGGAGCAATCACAGGGCAGTGCGGCTCCGTTCCGTTCTGAGCCCGCAGCCTTGGAACTGTTCGCCTAAATCACTCTAATCGCCTCTCGGGACGAGTAGAGGTTCTTATCCAAATCATCGAATCGTTGGCCCTCCCCGGCGAGGTGGCGCTTAGACGTTCATTCGAGAACGGACCCGGGTCGTCCATCCTCTGTGGAACGCTGAGCACATGTCGCAAGCCGTGTCCGCCAATCGGACCACGAGCCGCCACGAAGCGCCTGCTTGGTCGCACGGGGGAGCCTCCACGACGCTCAGGTTCGCGGTGTCGCTCGGATTGACCGCTGCCTATGTGGCGTTCGCTCTATGGGCCTCGTCTCCATGGCGGGCAGAGCTGCGCGAGGCGATCGGCCCGGTGATGGCCTGGGTGATTCCGATCTTCCTCGCCTACGTTCCGGCCGTGCTCGTCGGCTTCATGGTCTTCACGCTGATCACGCTGCGCTACCGCGTGCCATCGCTGAATCCACCCAGTGGGCTACGGCCGGGAGATGAGTGGCCTCCCGTGACGGTCGTGGTTGCCGCTCGGGATGAGGAGTCCGCCATCGGGCCGACCCTGGAGCGGATCGCAGACCTCTCCTACGGCGGATCGCTCACGGCGATCCTCGCCGACAACAACTCAACCGACCGTACCGTCGAGATCGCCGAGGAGACGGCGCGGCGGCGCGGGCTGGGGCTGCGGCGTATCTTCGAGCCGGACGCGGGAAAGTGGCGGGCGCTGAACAGAGCGCTGGAGAGCGTCGAGACCTCGATCGTGGTCACCGTCGACGCCGACACCCGCCTACACCCCGACGCCCTGAGGTATCTGGTTAGCAGGCTGATGTCCGAGCCCGAAGGGCAGCGTGTAAGCGCCTGTGCAGGCGCCTTGGTCGTCGAGGACCCGACCCGCAGCCTGCTGACCAGGATGCAGAGCTGGGACTACCGGCTCGGAATCAACGGGATCAAGCGAATGCAGTCGGCCTACCAGAGCACCCTGGTCGCCCAGGGCGCCTTCTCCGCGTACTGGACGGACGACGTTCGCGCGGTGGGAGGCTGGCCAGACGCGATCGGTGAGGACATCGTCCTCACCTGGTCGCTGATGGGATCCCACGGGTTGGTGGAGTACGAGCCGTGCGCGCTCGCCGCCACTGCCGCGCCGGAGCGGGTTCGCCAGCTCCTGCGCCAACGATCGCGCTGGGCGCAGGGGATGCTGGAGGGCCTTCAGCGCAACCCGCCCGCCGAGCAGCCGCGAGTCTTGGCCAGGTTCGTCTGCGGGCTCGACTACCTCGTACCGTTTCTGGACGTCGGCTACGTCTTCTTTTGGATCCCGGGCGTCATCCTCTTCATCGCCGGTTATCCACTGCTGTTCTCGTGGTGGTCGATGATGGTGCTGCCGATCACCCTCCTCATCTATGGGCTGCTGCGCAGGTGGCAGGAGCGGCACGTCTTTCGCCGCCTCGGGTTCCATCCCCGCCATGACGTCTTGGGTTTCTGCGGCTACCTGTTCGGCTATAGAGCGCTGGTCTCGCCGGCTGCCCTGCGCGGCTACACGGAATACCTGGCCGGGGCGCCACGACGCTGGAAGTAGCGGACGAAGCCGGCGAGGTCGCGACTCCGGCCAAATGTGTGTTCACCTCAGTCTCGATGTCGCCGGGGAAAAGAAGGAGACCGAGTTGAAGAAATTGGTCGGCCTTCGCCACACCGCAACTCACCGCTTTCTCGTCGCCCACGACATGTTGGTTGGGCAAGAGGACATAGGCTTAGCGGGTTGAGTCAGGCGAGCAAGACCCACGTCATTTTTCGAGAGCCGGTCTGTTTGTTCTGTGGCTCTAGCGACATGACGGAGGAGCACCTAATTGCATCTTGGGTATTCCGAGCAGTCCAGCAGACCCGAACGCCGAAAATCAATGTGATCCGCACTAATCGGGTCACAGGAGAGTCTCAGGACCGATACGGGATTCAGCAGGACACGGCCGAGGTAGTTTGCGGCTCTTGCAACAACGGCTGGATGTCCCGCCTAGACAATGCTGCATCGGCGGTTCTAAAGCCGCTCATCCGCGCCGATGCGCCAGTGGCCCTCAACAAGGAGCACCAGGCCGCAGTAGCCGCCTGGTGCGTAAAGACCGTGATGGTCAACGACCTACCGTTGACGGGCGGAGAGAGCCTGCTCAGAGAGCATGCGCCAACTATGGTCGATGGTGAACCACCCGAGTTCATCGAGGTCTGGCATGGTCCTCCAAGCCTCCCACCAACGGATGGCTTCGCGACGGTTGGCGTCCTCCCTAACGACGGCACGCTGGTACTTGGCCATGGTCCTGATGCCGAACGCGTCCCACTTCGCTCTTGGTCGCTCATGCTCGGCTACTGCGACCTCTATATGCGTCCCCTGTTTCGATGGATACCACTAGAAGACCCGCCGGCAGAGTTTCAGCGTATTTGGCCCCTCCAGCATGAGCAAGTCACAATTGCTCCCAAGTTTAAGACCCTGGACGATGGAACTGCCGCCGTGCCACGCCCGCATCGGGAGTGGGCAGGCGAAAGCCAAGATTAAGGGTCCTGCGAACTTGCGCTCCTACCGCAAGGGTTCGACTGATATCTCGCGCCATACCTCGCTTGCGTGCAGAGGCCATTCACCCTGAAAGCGCTTGAGCCAAAGCCTGAATCTCGTCGGGTCAGCGTTCCTTGCGGTCACGATCAGTTGCAGTTCGATCGCATCGACACCAGGATCGAGCACATGTCGAGAATCAGGCGGATTAGGAGCCGTGCAGAGCACCATGGGTCCGTGGCGCTCTCCACCGCTTTTGAAAAGCAATGCAAGATCGACATGGCGGTCAGTCTTCTGAGGCAGGGAGAAGCGCGATGCAGGTGGAGAGACGTTGGAAGCGGCAAGCGGTAGGTCGGCAAGAGAATCAAGCGCAAGAATCGCCTTAATTCCCCCGAGAGGTCCAGGGTCCGGGGAAGTCGGCTCCTCGACTGCCCTCATTCCCACCTTCTCCACTAGAACCTCGACCTCATCGGCTACTGAGCGCCCATGGTTCGAAACGCGCAACCGCGCAAAAGCCGCATCGTGCAGTTGGCCATCATCTGGACGCATAGCCCTATAAAACCCAGCGGTGGTCTGATCAATCGGCTGGAAGCTGAGAGATAGGAGAGGGCGACGACGCCAGTTACGAAACGAGGCGCCAAACAGTGCGACCAGGACCGCTGAGAGCGTTCCGAGGGCAGCCAGCGCCGTGCTTACGGCGATGATCCATTCCCGAACCGTCTGCGAACTTGCCAGCAGGTGGACGAGGGCGCTTGGCATTCAGGAAATATCGGGGTTGGAGCGGACGGCCACGCAGCGGTTTGAAGGTTCGGCCCAAAGGTGCGGAAAAACGGCGAGGACGATTCGATGACGCCGAGCCAATGAGATTCGGATTAGGACCGAGAGTCTCTAGGTTTCAGGGCCATGCCGACTTGGCCTGAATCGAGGTCGATCCGAAGGATGCCGACTCCATGCCGCCGAAAGTGGTCGAGAAGATTGGGCGGAGGAACGACGTCAGTCACGAGGAGGCGACAAAACGGCTCCTCTTCACCAAGCCTGGCATCAACCCAAATCCTTGCTTTGAGAAAGCGATCGCGCAGCGCCTCAGACGTGGGGCCACCCCCGGCACCGCGGCTCGACATCACCTGCAACGCGTAGACGACCTCCCCCGGCCGGCTGGCGATGATGTCGACTCCGGCATCGCGGATATCTGACTGGATCAAGAATCCCTCGCGCTTCAACCAATCCGCCGCTGCTGCCTCGAGACGCATAGACCGCTCATAGACCGAGACGCCGAGGTCTACCCTGGGCAGAAAGAGACCCTCCTGCCCGGACAGGGGCTCATCGGCCGCATACGGGGGGTCGGAAACGAGAACCTCGAAGGCTTCGATCAGCCTGGAACGCTCCTCGATCGCTGACACATCCTCGCCCGGCGGGGGTAGGCGCTCGTCCAACTCACGTACGGCTTCCTGAAGAGGGTCGGTCTTTACTCCACTCGGACCAAACTCACGCAGTCGTCCATACAGTGCCGCCGCGCCAATCAGCGGAAAGCCAGCAGTCACGAAGGCGGCCCCAATAGCATCGGACTTGTCAAGAAGCGCGAGGCCGAGGGCAATCACCCACGCAACGATCCCCGTGAGAAAAAGGATCAATTGGCTGCTCTTCGGTGCCCAAACCCGAAGCCTGGATGCTGATGATCTTTCCTCGTTGCGTTGAGCCATTCCCGGTCCTGTCAAAGCGCCAGACCCATCGCCTCGCAGTGCTTTGGCAACTTGCCAGACGCGGTGCGAATGAGGATTCGCTGGCGAGCCCGCGTCAGGGCCACGTAAAAAAGCTGTCTTTGTTCCTCGTCGTCGTCGGGAAATATCTGATCGCTGACATAGGGAAGGATGACCATGTCGAACTCGCGGCCCTTCGCCTCATGGCAGGTCAGCAGATAAAGACCTCGTGGCTGGCGTCCTTCGGTCGTGAACCGCATCTGCGAGAGGCGATTGATGACCCGCTCCTTCGCACCTTGGTCGTCGAGACCGGGCGGCACCCGCAATCCGGTGCGAACAACGTACGCCGCGTCCTGCACGATCAATCGCTCATCCTCCTCGTGGTCGATGGCGATCCGGGCGACGCGCTGGGCAGCGACGCAAGCACCGGCGAGATCCGTCCAATGTCCCGCTGCCTCATTCAATTCGGTGGCGAGCCTCTTGCGGCGAGCTCGAAGGCCGGCCGCTCGAATCCCATCGACATCGATCCGCTTCTCAAGCACCTCGAGGTCCTCGTTGCGAGGCGCGATCCTCCTCGCCAGCTCCATCAGCCTCTCCATCTTCAGTTGGGCGCTCGTTGCCTCCGAATAAGCCTCCAACCACTCTCTGATCCACTCGCTGGTCTCGCGCGCAGTGCGTAGGCGCTTGCAGAAGAACCGCTTGGTCAGGTGGCGCTCGACCTGGGCGAGGTGGTCGTGTTTTCGCAGGAGGACGGCAATGCTGTTGATCGACGGGTCCTTGAAACACCTAGCGATCGGGTCGTCGAGCTTGTAGAGGGTCCGCGACGCAATGTCGTAAGGCTCACCGCGGACCCGCTCGCTCGGGTCGTACGCCATCACCCCGACGTCCTTTGGGCGCGGCGGACATGCGCCATCGCCGCTTAGCAATATGTCGCGGACGCCCTCCATCCACCCTCGTAGTTCGGGCCGGTCGCGGTAGCGATGCAGGGTTTTCAAGACGTGGACCGAGACACCTCGGGATTCAAAGTCCTCAATCCGTTTCGGCGAGGCATCTCTCCACCCGTAGATCATCTGCAGCGGATCGGCGAATGCGTAGACACGGCTCTTAGGACCGGCGGTCCGCTCGACGATCTTCGCCTGCATGGCCGAAGCGTCCTGATACTCGTCGAGGACGATCACGGGGTACTTATGGCGCCAGACTCGGCGGAGCGTCTCTGACTCATCGACGAGTCGCCACATGTAGTAAGCAAGATCATCGTAGTGAAGCCTTCCGCGACGGTGTATCTGCCGTAGCTCCTCCCCCACCTTCCCGATCCTGGGGAGCGGCGCCTCCAATCGATCTGGGCGACAACCTTCGACCTCGTGCTCCAGTCCCACGCCGTAATCACGAGCATCGTCGTCCCATTTCGCCTCCACACCAGCGACACCAGTCTTGATCATCGCCGCGAGGACATCTTCGCGATGCTGGGACTCGGTGGATAGCTCAAGCTCAAGCGGGAGCCCGAGCGAGCTTCGAAACTGGCGCACCTTTCGCCAGAACCAAGCGTGGTAGTTGGTGATCTCAAGGAAGGCCAGCTGCTCGGGTGCAAGGAGGTGAGCGGCATATGCCTCCAACTGGGCACGCGCCTGCAAGCTGAAAGTTAGGAGGAGCACACGCTGCGTCGGCCCAATGCAACCAGCCTCGATATCCCGTGCCGCGAGGCGAAGGGCGGTGAGAGTCTTGCCTGAGCCCGGCGGAGCCGTAATCAACAGGCGGAGCGACTCATCGCGCAGAACCGCGGACTGCTCTCGATCCTTAGAGAGCATGCTCCCCGCCGGAGCCGCTGTCGATATAGGCGTGCACCTTCTGCATCGCGGCAATCGCAGTTGCAGGAGCGGCTGGCAAGGCTTCGCAGATCAAGCGATGGTCGCGAGCGCTCTTGAAGCTCGGGCCGCCACCTCGCAGTATCGCCGCAAGAACCGCGCGCTTCGCAGGTTCGTCGTAACCCGCGATCAGCCCGGGTATGTCATTTGCGGTCTTGAGCCCTGGGTGATCGCCAGCAGAAGCCTTTGCGGCCTCGATCATCGAGCTGCGGTGCTGGTCCCAATCACCAACCTCGGCGCGAACCTCCTCCATCGCAGCGGCCAGCGGCTCAACTTCAGCCTCGGCGGCGAGGATCCCCTCGATGTCGGAGTGCGTCTGCCAGTAGATCAGCAGGCCAGCACCAGCGTCGAGTACATCCTGGCGCTTCTGTTCAGCGTCTTGGTCGCAGTCGCAGATCACGGCGACCGGGACATCGAGCGCGGAGAAGAACCGGACGAACGGCGGGATCTTGTCGAGACTCTCGCAGTCGATGATCTCAACCCGACGCTCGTCCAACCCTTCCTGCGGGAAGGCCTTTGCCCAAAGAGCAAGCAGGGAACCCGTGTCGGTTGGCCCCTCAACCAACAACACGGCATTTGCGTAGAGACCATCGATCACGGCGCCCCGAGCGTGGCGCTCGTAGAACTTGTGCTCGGCCGGCTGCACTTCCCTGAGTGACTTGACCTGGGGGCGGTCGTCTATCTCTCGCACAAGATCGATGTTCGCTAGGGGAACGGCCGAAGCCACGGCAGGCGAGTGGGTCGAAACGATCGTCTGGGCTGCGCCGCTGTCCGCCGCGAATAGAAGGGAGCGCGCGATCAAGCGCTGGTTGATCGGCTCCAGATTCTGCTCCGGCTCCTCAGCCGCGAGGATCAAGTTGCTCTGGCGCATTCGCGCATGCTGCAAAACGGCTGCGAGCAAGAGTGCCCTCAGTACGCCTCTGCCGTGAGAGCGAAGCGGCAAGTGGTGAGCCGAGCGCGTTCCCCGCGCAACAAGCTGCAGGCTCTGCAGGACCCGACGATCGCTCAGGTCGAGAACGGCGAAATCGAGAGCATCATCGCCCTCAACGAGGCCCAGCTTCCTCGTTGCTTTCTCAAGTCGCTCACGGGTATCAGCCACGTGTTCCTGCTTCATCAAATCGCCCTTTGCGTTCTCGATGCCCTCGCGAATCGCGTCGAGCTCAGAGTCCAGGTCCACCTGCTCGAAGAGCTTGGCGAAGATCGAGTTGGAGTAGAACGCGAGCTCCTTGAGCGGATCGAGATCGGCGGGCACGAGGTACCAACCGATCTGCAGCTTGTGATCCTGCGTAACCCGCGCCTTGCCGGCGTCGGGGCGTGCGAAGACGGCCCTTGCGGGGGTATCGACTGCTGCGATCAGCTCGATTCGGAGAACTAGCGAGCCCTGGTCGAACTCCTCGTCAGGTGAGTCCGCAGGCCCGAAGCTCCGATCAGAGCGCTGTCCCTCAAGGTACTCCTCAAAGACGTCGCAGTCCTCATCGCTCAGCTCAGAAAGCACGAGTGTCAGTTCCATCGGCTCGTCGGTCTTGAGATCGAAGTAGTCATGGACTGCGAGTAGATCTCGATAAGGGTTGCGATGGGGATTCAGCGCGAGATCCACCGCTCTCAGCAGTGAACTCTTGCCGCCATTGTTCGGACCCAGCAGAACATCGTGGATCGCTGGCGACCAGTTGGTTGGCCCCTCCCACCCCCGGTATCGCCGGAGAGTGACTTCCTTGATTCTCATGTCTTCCTCGCCAGAGATGTCCTTGTCCGAGGGCAGCCTTCCCCTGACACCCGGACCGCAAGGCGCCTGCTAGTTCCGTCCGAGACGACTGCGATAAAGCCATGGCTTTGTTGGCTGTCGTGGGGCTTTAAGGTCGCGCGCATGCTCTCTTACGGTACGGGCACATGCCGGACGATTTTGAAGGCGCGAAGAGCCGCAAATTGCGGCGTTGCGGGAGGCGGCACGGATTTCATGCGCTCCAGCCGGCCCCGGGCGCTTTGGCTTATGTCGACGCGTCGACCGTAGCCCTGCCGATGGCGCAAAGCGAGGCGATATGGGGGGGATGCGAGGGATTCGCGTCGAGGAGCAGCTTCACGCTGGCGTAGCTACCACTGCCAGCTCACGCTCTCGCGCAGCGGCGGCTGCGTATTCGAGCGCGGCGAGGACGTCCTCGCGTTCCAGGGAGGGGTAGTCGGCTAGGTGTAGTTCCTAAGCACGTTGTTCATCCGGACCTCCTTGGAGGCTGGCGGTGTCGAAGCCCCAGCAACAAGGAGGAACCGGATGAAGCTCCACGCTAACGCGCCCCTCGGCCCGAAGGGCAGGGCGATCATGGTCAGGCGAGTGCTCGAGGAGGGGATCGCGCTCGCGGAGGCGGCCGAGGCCGCCGGAGTGAGCGCGAGGACGGCCGGCAAATGGGTGCGCCGCTACCGGGCCGAAGGAGAGGCCGGCCTGCTCGACCGCAGCTCCGCGCCGAAGCACGTCCACAACGCCACCCCAGCCGATCGGGTCGAGGCGATAGCCGCCCTGCGCCGCCTGCGCCTGACCGGACCGGAGATCGCCGAGACCCTGGAGATGGCCGACCTCCACCGTCTCGGCGGTACTGAAGAGGATCGGCTTGGGCAAGCTCTCCCGCCTGGAGCCCGAAGAGCCGATCCGCCGCTATGAGCGCTCCCGGCCCGGTGAGCTGATCCATATCGACGTCAAGAAGCTGGGGCGGATCGGCCCTCACGGGGCCGGCCATCGCATGCTCGGGCGCAGCTGGGCAAAGGAAGGACACACCCGCACCGACGCCGAGGGGGTGCGGCGGCTGCAGACAGGCTGGGAGCGGGTGCATGTCTGCGTCGATGACGCCACCCGCCTCGCCTACGTCGAGGTTCTGCCGGACGAGAAGGCAAAGACCGCGATCGCCTTCCTGAGGCGAGCCCTCGCCTTCTACCGATCTCACGGCATCACGGTGGAGGGGCTGATGACAGACAACGGCTCCGCTTACCGTTCCGCCGCCCACGCCCTGGCCTGCCGAGCGATGGGGGTCAAGCACATCCGCACCCGGCCCTACCGGCCCCAGACCAACGGCAAGGCCGAGCGCTTCATCCGCACGATGCTGCGCGAGTGGGCATACGCCGCCGTCTACGGCTCATCGCCAGAGAGGGCCGCGGCCCTCTCTGGCTGGATCGAGCGCTACAACTACCGCAGAAGACACGGCGCCCTCGGCCACCGCCCGCCTATTCAGCGGCTACGGGAGCTCAGCCGGAACAACGTGGCTGGCATCTACAGCTAGCAGCTCGTCGATACCGGCGCCGGCGGCAAGCTGGCCCAGCACCGCGCTGACGGTGACGCGGGTTGTCGCGGATGCAGGGCAGGCCTCGCATCCGGTTCGGGTCGACAGTGATTCGCTCCTGGGCCATGGGGCTAGGGTACCTCGCCGTCCGCCCCTTACCGCTACTACGGGATCAATGCAAGGCGGAATCAGGCCGAAATCGCCGCCAATCGCCGCGCATCGGCGGCATTTCAGGCACTAGTGCCTGAAATAGACGGCGATATGCGGGGATGGTTTGATTTGGTTTCCGGCTCGCACGCCGAACCCGACCCGCCCACGTGCAGGGCATTCGCGAAAAAGCGGCTGATGGGATTCGAACCCACGACCTTCTGCATGGCAAGCAGACGCTCTAGCCAGCTGAGCTACAGCCGCACGAAGGCGGCGAGTATAGCTGCGAACGCGGGGAGCCATTGGGCAGGGTCTGTCGTACCTAATATTTGGTAGTCGGCTGTACCCGGATGGGACGGTCGCCGGCTTAGCGACTGGAGGCGCAGATGTCAGAGACGCTCTTTCGTTGCTCGTGGCGGTCTCCTCCCTCCCTCGCCTCGGCTTGGCGCCATTGGCCAGGCGGCCGTCCACCCGGGTGTCCCGGTCTTCAGAGCTCGGGTCTCGGCGAGCAGGTTTCTGCAGGTCGAGCGGTCGCGTGTACATCGCGACCTTCTCGCCGGGCTGCGGGCTGCGGCCACTCCTCCTTCGGGCCGGTCCCAGTAGAGCTCGATCCCGTTGCCGTCGGGATCGTCGAGGTAGAGCGCCTCGCTGACGCCGTGGTCGGAGGCGCCGCTGAGCGCCGACGCCGGCGTCGATCAGGCGCTGCAGCGCGTCGGCGAGGGCGCGCGCGGGTCGGGTAGCGGATCGCGAAGTGGAAGAGGCCGGTGCGTGCCCGGCGGCGGCGGTGAGCCGCCCTTCGAGTGCCAGGTGTTGAGGCCGATGTGGTGGTGGTAGCCGCCGGCCGAGACGAAGGCGGCTTCGTCGCCGAAGCGCTGCTGCAGCTCGAAGCCGAGCACGCCGCAGTAGAAGTCGAGCGCGCGGTCGAGGTCGGCGACCTTGAGGTGGACGTGGCCGATGTCGACGCCGGGGTCGATCGGCTCAGCCGCCATCGAGCGCCTCGTTGACGAGGCGGTCGGCCTCGGCGTTGTGCTCGCGGCGCACGTGGCGGATCGACCAGCTGTCGAAATCCCGCAGCGCCTGCTTCACCTCGGCGTGCAGCTCGCGCATCGTCGCGTCCTTGACCTTGTATTCGCCCTTGACCTGCTTGACGATCAGCTCGGAATCGCCGACCAGCTCCAGCTCTGTCGCGCCCCGAGTGCCGCCGCCCGCTCGATCCCCAGCAGCAGCGCCTTGTACTCGGCGACGTTGTTGGTGGCCCGGCCGATCCGCTCGCCGCGCTCCTCGAGCACCCCGCCGTCGGGCTCCTGCACGACGGCAGCGATCGCCGCCGGCCCGGGATTGCCGCGGGCGCCGCCGTCGACGTTGACGACGAGCTTCACCGGCGCCTCAGCCAGAAGGCCCGGCGGACGCGGCTGGCGGCCGGCGGCACCGAAGAGGAGCTGCCCGCCCTTCGCCCACGCTCGCGTTCCACTGGCGGGCCGAGCGATCGAGCTGCTCGACCTCCTCGCCCTTGGCGATCTCGAAGACCGGCCGCAGCTCGTCGCCGAGGTCGACCCCCCACTGGTACCAGCAGAGCTCCCAGGCGACGGTGATCCGCACCTCGCTCGGCGGAGCCGGCCGCGGCGCCGACCGAGACCGACGGCTGCCCGAGGCTGCGCGTCAGGCCGGCCGCCGTGCGGCCGGCCTCGCTCGCGTTGAAGAGCGACGACGGCCCGCTCGAGCCTGCTCGCCCGAGCGCTTCCGCCTGCCGCCGCCTGATGTTCGCCCCGGGCGCGGCTGGATCGCGCTGGTAGATGCTCACGCCCGCAAAGCTAGTTCACCGCGCCTGAGCGGACCGGATCAGCCGGTCGCTGCGACGACTTTCTCAGCGAGGTGCGCGGGCACCTCCTCGTAGCGATCGAACTCGACCTCGAAATCGGCGCGGCCGCCGCTGATCGAGCGCAGGTCGGGCGCGTAGTCGAGCACCTCCGCCATCGGCACCTCGGCCCGCACCTCGGTCACCGCGCCCTTCGGCTCCATCCCCAGCGGGTGACCGCGGCGCGAGTTGAGGTCGCCGATCACGTCGCCGACGACGTCGCTCGGGGCAGCTGACCACGAGCCGCACGATCGGCTCCAGCAGCACCGGGTCGGCCGCTTCCATCGCCTCCTTGAAGGCCATCGCGCCGGCGATCTTGAAGGCCATCTCCGAGGAGTCGACGTCGTGGTGCTTGCCGTCGACGAGGCGCACCCGCACGCCCTTGACCGGGTAGCCGGCGACGGTGCCGTGCGCCATCGCCTCTTCGACCCCCTTCTCGACCGCCGGGATGAAGCCGCCCGGGATCGCGGCGCCCTTGATCTTGTTGACGAACTCGAGGCCGACGCCGTCCTCGGCTCGGCTCGATCTCGATCTGGCAATCGGCGAACTGGCCGCGGCCGCCCGGACTGCTTCTTGTAGCGGGCGTGGGCGCTGGCCGGGCTGGCGGATCGACTCCTGGTAGGGCACGCGCGGCGGGTGCAGCTCGATCTCGACCCCGAAGCGGCGCTTCATCCGCGCCACGATCACCTCGACGTGGACCTGGGTCAGGCCGGCGATGATCTGCTCGCCGGTCTGCGCGTCGCGGTGCACGTCGAGGGTCGGGTCCTCCTCGGTCAGCCGCCGCACCGCCGCCGCGGCCTTCTCCTCGTCGCCCTTCGACTTCGGCTCGTAGGCGAAGGCCATCACCGGGTCGGGCAGGTCGAGCGGCGCGAAGCCGATCTCCTCCGGCCCGGCGCAGAGCACGTCGCCGGCCCGGGTCTCCTTCAGCTTGGCGACCGCGCCGATGTCCCCGGCGCCGAGCTCCGGCGCCGGCCTCAGCTCCTTGCCCAGCGGCTGGCCGAGCTGGCCGATCCGCTCCTTCTGGCCGCGGGTGACGTTGACCGCGTGCGAGTCCGAGCGCAAGCGTGCCGCGGTAGACGCGGAAGAGGTTGACCCGGCCGGTGTAGGGGTCGGCGAGGGTCTTGAAGACGTAGGCGACCAGCGGCCCGTCCTCGTCGGGCTCGATCTCGATCGCCTCGCCGTCCGGCGCCGGCTCGCCGCCACGGCGCCGCGCATCGCCGGCGAGGGCAGGTCCTCGACCAGCGCCTCGAGCAGGCGGCCGGTGCCGAGGTTGCGCGTCGCCACGCCGCAGGTGACCGGGAAGATCCGCCCCGCGGTGACGCCCTGCTTGAGCGCCCGCACGATCTCGTCGTGGTCGATCTCCTCGCCGTCGAGGTAGCGCTCCATCAGCTCGTCGGAGTTCTCCGCCACCTCGTCCATCAGCTTCTCGCGGTACTCCTCGGCCCGCGCGCGCAGCTCCTCGGGAATCTCGACCTCCTCGCGCGGCGCCCGGCCCGACGCCCTCGTAGACGAACGCCTTCTGGTCGATCAGGTCGATCACGCCGCGCACCTCGTGCTCGGCGCCGATCGGGATCTCGGTGGCGACGACGTGGGCGCCGAAGGCCGCCTTGAGCGAGTCGAGGGCGCGGAAGAAGTCGGCCCGCTCGCGGTCGAGCATGTTGACGAAGACCAGCCGCGCCAGCCCCTCGGCGTCGGCCCGCCGCCAGAGCCGCTCGGTGTGGACCTCGACCCCCATCACGCCGTTGACGACGACCACCGCGGCGTCGGCGACCCGCAGGGCGGCGATCGCGTCGGCGACGAAGCTCGGCTCGCCCGGCGTGTCGATCAGGTTGATCTCGCGGCCGCCGTGCTCGAAGCAGGCGAGCGAGGCGTTGATCGACATCGCCCGCTCCTGCTCGTCGGGCTCGTGGTCGGAGACGGTCGTGCCGTCGGCCACCGTGCCGAGCCGGTTGACCGCGCCGGCCTCGAACAGCATCGCCTCGTGCAGGCTCGTCTTGCCGCAGCCCCGGTGCCCGATCAGGGCGACATTGCGAATCCGGTCTGCGGCCTTGTGAGGCACGCAACTGAAGGTACACCCGCCGGGCGGCAGAACTCAACCGGGATAAATACGGGTCAGGCGGCGCTGGAGGCCGGACTTCAACCGCATCACGGCCTTGGTGTGCAGCTGCGAGACGCGCGACTCGGTGACGCCGAGCACCTCGCCGATCTCGCGCAGGGTGAGGTTCTCGTAGTAGTAGAGGGCGACGACGAGCTGCTCGCGCTCGGGCAGCGAGGCGATCGCCTCGGTGAGGCGGTCCTTGATCTCGCTGCTGGCCAGCGACTCCTGCGGGTCGTCGGCGCGCGGGTCGGAGATCGTGTCGAGCAGCGAGACCTGAGTCGCCGGAGGAGTCCGAGACGGTCCAGAGCTCGTCGAGCGCGTAGACCGAGGAGTTGGCGATCTCCAGCAGCGAGGTCTGCAGTTCGTCCTCGGTGATGTCGAGCCGCTTGGCCAGCTCGGCCTCGCTCGGGCGCCCGCTGCAGCTCGTGCTCGAGCTTGGCCTGGGCCGCCTCGATTTCACGGGCGCGCGAGCGGACCGAGCGCGGCACCCAGTCGAGCGAGCGCAGCTCGTCGATGATCGCGCCGCGGATCCGGGTCATCGCGAAGGTCTCGAATTTGATCCCGCGCTCGGGCTCGAAGCGCTCGATCGCGCCGATCAGGCCCATCAGGCCGTAGGAGATCAGGTCGGCGTCGTCGACGTGCGAGGGCAGGCCGGCGCCGAGGCGGCCGGCGACGAACTTGACCATCGGCGAGTAGGCGACGACCAGGCGCTCGCGCGCGCTGGCGTCGCCGTCCTCCTTGTAGCGGCGCCAAAGATCGCGCAGCTCCACCTCTTTTACGCCGGTTTCCATGCTAATTCCCCTGCATTCTATGGTCGCTGGCAAGTTATTGCCGCTCATGCGCGCGGATGGGTGGCCGCGTACGCGTCGCGGAGGCGAGCCGCATCGACGCGAGTGTAGACCTGCGTGGTCGAGATCGAGGCGTGGCCGAGCAGCTCCTGGATCGTGCGCAGGTCGGCGCCGCCCTCGAGCAGGTGCGTGGCGAAGCTGTGGCGCAGCGAGTGCGGCGAGACGCCGGCGGCGAGCGCCGCCTCGCGCACCCAGAGGCCGAGCCGGCGGGTGACGTCGGAGTTGGAGAGGCGGCGGCCGCTCTTGGAGAGGAAGAGGGCCTGCTCGCGCGGGTCGGCGGCGAGGGCGTGGCGGCCGCGCTCGCATGTAGCGCTCGCAGCGCCCGCTGGGCCGGCTCGCCGACCGGCAGCAGCCGCTCCTTGGAGCCCTTGCCGAGCACCCGCAGCTGCTCGGTCTCGAAGTCGAGCGCGCCGAGGTCGAGGTTGACGATCTCCTCGCAGCGCAGCCCGCAGGAGTAGGCGAGCTCGAGCATCGCCCGGTCGCGCAGCTCCAGCGGCGTGCGGGCGGGGATCCGCTCCAGCAGGTCGCGCACCTGCTCGGCGCGAGAGCACCCGCGGCAGCTTCTCCTCCCGCTTCGGGCTGGAGACGAGATCGGCCGGGTTCTGCCCGACCCGCTCGGTGCGGACGAGGAAGTCGAAGAGGCCGCGGACCGCGGCCAGCTTGCGGGCCACCGTCGCCGGCGCCGCGCCGTCCGAGGAGAGCCCGGCGGCGTAGCGGCGCACGTCGCGATGGCGGAGCTCGCCGGGTTCGCGTTCCCCGGCCCACTCGACGAACTGCCCGAGATCGACCCCGTAGGCCCGGCGCGTCCGCTCGGCCGCGCCCCGAGCCCGCAGGTCGCGGTCGTAAGCAGTCAAGCGCGTCGCCCAAGTCTCACGGGGAACTGAGATTCGGCCGTGCTCAGCCGCGTCGCTGCGAACGGGCCTCTACCCGATGTAGATCGGGGTGCCGACTTCGACCTGGTCGTACAGTTCTTCCACGTCGGGGATCGACATCCGCACGCAGCCGTGCGAGGCGGCGGAGCCGAGCGATTCGGTCTCTTCGGTGCCGTGGATGCCGGCGCCTTCGAAGATCGCCATCCAGCGCGCCTTGATCGGGTCCGCCGGGCCCGGCGGGATCACCTGACCGGCGAGGTCGCCCGCCCAGGCCGAGTCGGGCACGTGCCAGGAGGGGTTTTCCTCCTTTTCCTGGATGTGGTAGAGCCCTTCCGGGGTTTCCAGGCCTTCCTGGCCGACCGCGACCGTGTAGGTCTTGGCCAGCTTCAGGTGCTTCCAGAGCCGCAGGGTGAAGGTGGCGCGGTCGAGGGTCAGGTAGGACGGGATAGGCGGCGGCGACTTCCTTCGTCGTCACCTCCGGCTTCATCGTAGTGGGTGCGAGCGGCGATCGTGTGGTCGGCGTCGGCGTTCAGCACCGCCGCCTTCGAGCTGGCGGGTGAGCAGGTTGTCGCGCAGCTTGCGCCCGTTCTTCGCCGCGACCACTTCGAGCGAGTCGGCGGTCGGTTCGACCGTCGCGTCCTGGGCTTCGCGATCGACCTGCGTCGGCGACCTCGCGGACGAAGCGGTTGATCGCGGGCTGGGAGTAGGTGACGTCGGCGCCGATCTGCTTGTCGACGTTGCCGCCGGTGACGTAGCGAACCAGGCGACCCGGGCAAGCCGCCGTCGCGGCTGTCGGCAAGCGCTTCTTCGACCGCCGCGTCGAGATCGGCGTGGACCTTGAGGCTCTTGCCGGGCAGCGTCCAGCTCTCGCCGTCGTAGCCGACGCGCAGCGAGTGCTGCAGCGGCCCGAGCAGCTGGCGGCGCACCGCCTGCTTGGCTTCGGCTTCGTCCATGCCGCCGACATCGACGCCGCCGACCGTCACGCCGTCGGCGATCTTGTCCTTCTGCGAGCTGTCGTAGGCGTAGCCGACCGCGACCGCCAAGGAGGAGCAGCGCCACGAGAGCGACGATCGCGATTTGAGTCTTGCGCCCCATTACCTCTTCCCCATCATCGGCATCGAATGGGCGATACCTGACCTACGCAAAAGTTTAGGCATACGGATCATTCGGCCGAATCAGTCGGATCACCTGCAAATCCGCATTCGGCAGAGTGACGGTCGCTGCGGATATCTTTCTCGCCATGCGCTCCAAGGACGATGTCCGCAAGGAGGTCTGGAAGGCGATGGACCGCGAGGGCGTCTCCCGCTTCCCCGGTGCCGAGGGTCGCATCCCCAACTTCGCCGGCGCCAAGCTGGCCGCCGAGAAGCTCGCCGGGCAGCGGCTCTGGAAGCGGGCCCGGGTGATCAAGGCCAATCCCGACTCGCCGCAGACCTACGCGCGCCGCATCGCCCTCGAGGAGGGCAAGACGGTGATCATGGCGGTGCCGCGCCTGCGCGACCCGCATCCCTTCCGCGTGCTCGACCCGAAGAAGCTCTCCAAACGAGCGGTCAAAGAGGCGGCGACGATCAAGGGCGCGCTCAAACACGGCCGCGTGGTCGCCCTCGACGAGCTGCCCGAGATCGACTTCGTCCTCTGCGGCTCGGTCGCGGTCAACCTCAGCGGCGCCCGGGTCGGCAAGGGCGGCGGCTACTCCGACCTCGAGTACGGGGTCCTGATCGACGCCGGCAAGATCGACAACCACACCACGGTGGCGACCACCGTGCACCCGACCCAGGTCCTGCGCCGCCACCTGATGATGACCTCGCACGACCTGCCGGTCGACGTGATCGCCACGCCGCGCGCGGTGATCGAGGTCGAGCGCCAGTACGAGCGCCCGCGCGGCATCCTCTGGGACCACCTGCAGCCGCCGCAGATCCGCGAAATACCCATACTCGAACGTATGGGCTATGCGTGACGACTACGGCAATCCCGATCCCGACTGGCTGAAGATCGACTGGCGGCCGCACCTGCACCGGCTCGAGCTGCCGGGCGGCGACGGTCAACTACGCCGAGATCGGCGAAGGCGAGCCGATCGTCTTCGTCCACGGCCTGACCAGCTCCTGGCAGACCTGGCTCGAAAACCTCCCCCACCTCGAGCCGCACTCACCGCGCGATCGCCCTCGACCTACCCGGCTTCGGCGCCAGCCCGATGCCCTCCTGGCCGATCGACATGCCCGCCTACGGCCGCCTCCTGCGCGACTTCTGCGAGAAGCTCGGAGTCGGCAGCGACGCCACCCTGGTCGGCAACTCGATGGGCGGCCTGGTCGCCGCCGAGGCGGTGCTGCGGCGAGCCGAACCGCTTCAGACCGCCTCGTCCTCGTCTCCGCCGCCGGCTTCATCAACACCTGGCTCCCCCACCAGCGTGGCAAGGCCACGTCGCAGCGCCTGGAGCACCTTCGGCCGCCCCTTCGGAGCGGCCGCCCGCTTCTTCGTCACCCACCCCCGCGCCCGCTACGCGATGTTCCGCTTCGCCATCCGCTACCCGGGCCGCCTGCGCAAGGAGCTGCTCTGGGAGCAGATGGCCTCCGGCGTCCCCTGTCCCGGCTTCGCCGACGCCTTCGACGCCGTCCTCGAATACGACGCCCGCGACCGCCTTGAAGAAATCGAGATCCCGACGATGATCGTCTGGGGCACCGACGACTGGGTGATCCCTTCCGCCGCCGCCCACAGCTACCACCGCCGCATCCCCAATTCGCAGCTGGAGATCTTCGAGCACACCGGCCACGTGCCGCAGCTGGAGCGGCCGGCCCGCTTCAACGCCCTGCTGGACGAGTTTCTGGCCGCCTAGGCGGTGACGGCGCCTTCGGAGGCCGAGGACACCGTCGCGGCGTACTTGGCCATCACGCCCTTGCCGAAGGGAGACGGCGGTGACTTGTACTCGGCGACGCGCTTGGCGATCTCCTCGTCGGAGAGGTCGACGTCGAGGCGGCGGTCGTCGATGTCGACGGTGATCTCGTCGCCCTCGCGAATCGCCGCGATCGGGCCGCCCTTGGCCGCCTCGGGGGCGACGTGGCCGATCATCAGGCCGCGGGTGGCGCCGGAGAAGCGGCCGTCGGTGACCATCGCCACGCTCTGCCCCAGCCCCTCGCCGACGATCGCGGCGGTGACCTGAAGCATCTCGCGCATGCCGGGCCCGCCGACCGGGCCCTCGTTGCGGATCACGACGACGTCACCGGCCTTGATCTGCTGGTCCTTGACCGCGCGGAAGCAGTCCTCTTCGGACTCGAAGACCCGGGCCGGCCCGGTCTGCTGGGTCCGCTCGGTGCCGGCGAGCTTGACCACCGCGCCCTCGGGGGCGAGGTTGCCGCCGCAGGATCGCCAGCCCGCCTTCGCTCTTGACCGGATCCTCGAGCGGGCGCACGACCTCCTGCCCGGGCGCCTCGCTCGCCTCTGCCGCGACCTCGCCGATCGTCTTGCCGGTGACGGTGAGCGCGTCCTCGTGGAGGCTGCCGGCTTCGGCCAGGCGCTTGAGGATCACCGGCACGCCGCCGGCCGCGTAGAGGTCGGTGGCGACGAAGCGACCGCCCGGCTTGAGGTCGGCGAAGAGCGGCGTGGCCCGGGAGATCCGCTCGAAGTCGGCCATCGTCAGCTCGATCTCGAGCTCCTTGGCGAGCGCGATCAGATGCAGGACCGCGTTCGTCGATCCGCCCGAGGCGCAGACGCAGGCGATCGCGTTCTCCAGCGAGTCGCGGGTGATCACCTTGCTCGGCCTGATGTCGTCGACGAGAACGTTGAGAACGAGCTCGCCGATCCGCTCGGCGACGGTGCCCTTCTCGTCGTCTTCGGCCGGGACCATCGCCGAGCCGCCGGCGCTGACCCCCAGCGCCTCGAAGGCGCAGGCCATCGTGTTGGCGGTGAACTGGCCGCCGCAGGCACCGGCGCCGGGGCTGGCGACGCCCTCGAGCTCGTTCAGTTCCTCGTCGCTCATGTCGCCGGCGTTGTGGGCGCCCATCGCCTCGAAGATGTCGAGGATCGTCACGTCGCGGCCGTGCCAGTGGCCGGGGGCGATCGAGCCGCCATAGAGGACGACCGAGGGGACGTCGAGGCGGGCGAGCGCCATCGCGCAGCCCGGGATCGTCTTGTCGCAGGCGCAGAGGGCGACGATCGCGTCGAACTGGTAGCCGCGCGCCATCAGCTCGATCGAGTCGGCGATCACCTCGCGGCTGACCAGCGAGGCCTTCATCCCCTGGGTCCCCATCGTGATCCCGTCCGAGATCGCGACGGTGTTGAACTCCAGCGGCGTGCCGCCGGCGGCGCGGACGCCCTCCTTGACGTGCTCGGCGAGGCCGCGCAGGTGGAAGTTGCACGAGTTCGCCTCGGCCCAGGTGTTGGCGATGCCGATCGTCGGCCGGCTCAGCGCCTCGTCGTCGTAGCCGACGCCCTTCATGTAGGCGCGCGAGTGGGCCCGGTCGGGACCGTCGAAGAGGGCACTCGAGCGGGGACGGGGAAGCTTGGTCGTGGTGGCGCCGTTTGAGCTCATGGCCGAAATCTACTGAGGCGGCCCGAGCGGTCAGGTTGAAGACGTCGACCGGGCCGGGCCCCTCGCCGATCTCGCGCAGACCGGCGGCGACCGCGGCGGAGGCGACCTCGCGCGCCTTGCGCGCCGCCTCGAGCGGCGTCTCCCCCAGTGCGAGGAAGGCGGCCAGCGCCGAGGAGTGGGTGCAGCCGGAGCCGTGGGCGGCGCCGTCCGCGTGGCGCTCGCCGGGGATCTCCGCCGATTCGCGGCCGTCGAAGAAGAGATCGACGACGCGCTCGCTGTGGCCGCCGGTGACGACGACCGCGTGCGGGCCCAAGCGCCAGCACCTCGCGGGCCAGGTCCTCCTGCGAGTCCCGCTCGCCCGCCCCGCTCAGCACCCGCGCCTCGGGAATGTTGGGCGTGACCACCGTTGCCAGCGGCAGCAGGCGCTCGACCAGCGCCGCCCGCGCCTCCTCGTCGAGCAGCACCGCGCCGCTCTCGGCGACCATCACCGGGTCGATCACCACCGGCGCGTCGCCGACGAAGCGCAGCGCCTCGACCACCGCCTCGACCGTCTCCGACGGTGCCGAGCATGCCGATCTTGACCGCGTCGACGCCGATGTCTTCGGCGACGGCACCGACCTGGGCGACGATCATCTCCGGCGAGACCGGCTTCGATCGCCTCGACCCCGACCGTGTTCTGCGCCGTGATCGCCGTGATCGCGGTCATCCCGTGCACGCCGCAGCGCGCGAACGCCTTCAGGTCGGCCTGGATCCCGGCGCCGCCGCCGGAGTCCGAGCCGGCGATCGAGAGCACGGCCGGAATGCGATTCGAGGACACGATGCGCAGCCTAGATGGCGGGCAGCGGAGAGCAGCGTCCGGGAGTAGACGCCGACCAGAGAGCAGGAGACGTAGCCGAGCGCCTCCAGCGTGGCCAGCGCCGAGGCGGCCTCGGCGCCGTCGAGGTCGAGCGCGGCGGCGATCGCATCGCTGGTCTCCTCGCCGCGCTCCAAGCGCACCCAGCACGTCGCGCAGCCGCGGCATCGAGGCCGGCGCCGACCCGCTCGGCCTTGCGCACGCCCGGGCCGAGCATCGCGTCGAGCACGTCCTGGGCGTCGCGGACCAGGCAGGCGCCGCCGGCAAGCAGATCGTTGGTGCCGGCCGAGGCAGCGCGAGTTGACCGGGCCCGGGCACCGCGCCGAGGTCGCGGCCCAGGTCGGCGGCGAGGTCGGCCGTGATCAGCGAGCCCGAGCGCTGCGCGGCCTCGACGACCACCGTCATCCCGGCCAGCGCGGCCATGATCCGGTTGCGCGCCGGAAAGGTCCAGCGCCAGGCGCCGGTCCCGGGCGGCAGCTCCGAGAGGACGAGGCCCCGTTCGCAGATCCGCCGCCAGAGCGATCGGTGCGAGGCCGGATAGGCGACGTCGGCGCCGCAGCCGAGCACGGCGACGGTGGTGCCCGCGTCGAGCGCGCCGCGGTGGGCGCAGGCATCGATGCCGAAGGCGAGCCCGCTGACCACGAGCAGGCCGGCGGCGGTCAGCTCGCGAGCCGAGCTCGCGCGCCACCTCGCGGCCGTAGGTGCTGGCGCGCCTGGCGCCGACGATCGTCACCGTCCCCTCGCGGCTCGAGCCGCTCCGAGCAGGGCCGGATCGCCGCGCCCGATCAGCGCCCAGGGCGCGTCGGCGGCATCGCGCAGGCCGACCGGGATAGCGCGGGTCGTGGCGGCAGCAGGCCCAGCACTGCGCGGCGAGCAGATCGGCGCGCGAGGCGGCGCTCCGGCACGGCCGCGACCTGCGGCGAGCACCTGAGCCGCGACCTTCGGCGCCGCGGCCGCGGCGAGGTCCTCGTTGGAGAGGCGCAGCAGTTCCGGCGAGCGCGACCCGGGCGCCCCGCTGGCGATCTTCTCGATGTAAGGCGCGAGGTGGGCGAGCAGTCGCGAGCGGCGCAGGCAGTCGGGGCAGGCGTTGGGCTCGCTCACTCGCTGTCCCTTCGGCGCAGCTGCAGGGCCTGGGCCATCTGCTCGCGGCCGATCGCCTCGCTGCCGGCGAGATCGGCGACCGTCTGGGCCAGGCGCAGGACGCGATCGTGGGCACGACCGCTGAGGCGGCGGCGCGAGTAGGACTCGGCGAGCAGCGTGGCGGCATCGTCGTCGAGCGCACACTCGCGCACCTCCGCGGGCGTCATCTCGGCGTTGCAGCGACCGCGGCCGAGGCGACGCTTCCTGGCGCTCGCGGGCCGCGACCAACCCGCTCGCGCACGGCGGCCGAGGGCTCACCCGGCGGCCCGCCGATCTCCTCGGCGCTGGGCTGGCGAATCGCGGCGAGGACGTCGATGCGGTCGGCGAGGGCGCCGCTGAGCCGCGCCTGGTAGCGCCGCACCGCCAGCGGCGCGCAGCTGCACTCGGGATCGGCCTCGCCGCGCCCGCAGGGGCAGGGATTGGCGGCGGCGACGAGCATGAAGCGGCAGGGCAGGTGCCGCCAGGCACCCGGCGCGGGCCATCGAGACCCAGCCGGTCTCCAGCGGCGCCCGCAGCGCCTCCAGTGTGTCGCGGCGAAACTCGCAGAGCTCGTCGAGGAAGAGCACGCCGCGGTGGGCGAGCGTCGCCTCGCCGGGGCTCGGGCGGGTTGCCGCCGCCGATCAGCCCGGCCGGGCTGATCGTGTGATGAGGAGAGCGGAACGGCCTGCCGTCCCGCTCCCGCTCTCGCCGAGCCGTCCGCAGGCGCTGGCGATCCGCGCCACCTCCAGCGCCTCGCCGGCTGCCAGCGGCGGCAGGATCGAGGGCAAGCGGCTCGCGGCCAGCGACTTGCCGGCCCCGGGCGGGCCGACCATCAGCAGGCTGTGTCCGCCCGCGGCGGCGACCTCGAGCGCGTAGCGCAGGTGGCGCTGGCCGCGCAGGTCGGCGAGATCGGGCGCCGCCGTCTCCGCCTGGCGCGAGCGAGCGGCATCGGCTGTGGTCGCGGCGGGCGTCCACTCCCCCGCGGCAAGCGCCGCGAGCTGGCCGAGGCTCTCCAGGCAGATCACGTCGAGGCCCTCGACCAGTGCCGCCTCGGGGCCGTTCTCCGCCGGGACCACGATCGCCTCGAGGCCCCGCTCCCGCGCCGCCTCGGCGATCGCCAGCACGCCGGGCACCGGCCGCACCGAGCCGTCGAGGGCGAGCTCGCCGACCATCGCGATCGTTGCGCCAGCGCTCGAGCTCGAGCTGCCCCGAGGCGGTGAGCAGGGCGACCGCGATCGCCAGGTCGAGCCCGGGCCCTGCCTTGCGCAGGCTGGCCGGCGCGAGGTTGGCGACGATCCGCCGCAGCGGGAACTCGAAGCCGCAGTTGACCAGCGCCGCCCGCACCCGCTCGCGCGCCTCGCGCACCGCCGCGTCGGGCAGGCCGACGACCGAGAAGGCGGGCAGGCCGCGATGGACGTCGACCTCGACCCGCACCGGGCGGGCGGAGATGCCGTCGAGGGTGAACGTCTGCGCCGTGGCGAGCATCGGCGACGACGCTAGGGAGCCGAATCCGACGCGTGGTGCGCAGATCGTGCCGCGAGTCGGCCAACTTCTCGCGCGCAAGGCGCGCAACGCCGGCTGATCGCGAGCCAACGGCGCCTATGGTCGCCGCCGATGACCGTGCAGCGACAGCGGATCGGCCGCGCCGCCGAGGACCTCGTCGCCGCCCGTCTCGCGGCCGCCGGCTGGGAGATCGTCGAGCGCAACGCCCGCACCCGCTACGGCGAGCTCGACATCGTCGCCCTCGACGGCCGCACCCTCGTCTTCGTCGAGGTCAAGGCCGGCCGCGAGGGCTCGGCCTTCGGCCCGGAGCGCCCGGTCCTCGCGGTCGACCGCCGCAAGCAACAGCGCGTCCGCCGCCTCGCCACCGCCTGGATGGCCGAGCACCGCGGCGCAGTCCGCTACGACGGAATCCGCTTCGACGCCGTCGGCGTCACCTTCGATCGAAGCGGCCAGGTAATCGATGTCGAGCACATGGTCGCCGCGTTCTGACCAAGCAGGTCAAGGACGCAGGGAGCGTGGCGTGCTCCGCACGCGAGCGACCGAGGACGCCGAGATGCGCCGGTCAGAGCGCGGCGAGCTCCAGCTGCGAGTAGGCGACCGATTGAAACGAGCGGCGGTGCAGCGGCGAGATGCCGATCCGCTCGATCGCCTCGCGGTGCTCGGGGGTCGAGTAGCCGACGTGCTCCTCGAAGCCCCAGCCGGGGTGCTCGGCGGCGGCGCCGTGCATGTAGCGGTCGCGGGTGACCTTGGCGATCACCGAGGCGGCGGCGATCGCGGCGCTGGTGCCGTCGCCCTCGATCACCGCCCGGTGCGGCACGGTGCACTCGCGCAGCGAGAAGCCGTCGACGAGGCAGGTCGCACCGTCGCCGGGCCGCAGCCGTTCGAGCGCGTTGGAGAGCGCTTCGATGTTGGTCACGTGCAGGCCGCGATCGTCGATGCCCGCGGGCGCAGCGCACGACGACGCTGACCCGCTCGGCGGCGCGCAGCACGCAGGGGAAGAGCTCGGCCCGCTTCTCGGCGTGCATCTGCTTGGAGTCGTGCAGGCCGGCGAGGGCGCGGCGATCGGCGTGGGAGAGCGTCTCGTAGTCGATCAGCACCGCGGCGGCGACCAGCGGTCCGGCGAGGCAACCGCGCCCGGCCTCGTCGGCGCCGGCGACCCAGCGGCTGCCGAGACCGCGGTCGAAGGCGAAGAGCCGGCGCGTGCGGGCCAGGCGGCGCTGGTGCAGCCTTGCCCTTCGTCGCGGGCTTAGAGGATGCCGATGCGATCCGGCGGCCAGTAGGTGGCAAAGGCCTTGCCGATGATCCATCCTCGGGGGACGGGTCCCCAGAAGCGGCTGTCGTCGCTTTCGCCACGGTTGTCGCCCATCATGAAGTAGTAGCCGGGTGGAATCTTGATCGGCTTCGGCAAATTGCAGGCAGGCGCCGGCGCCGCAGGGCCTGATGTAGGACTCTTCGCTCTTCTCGACCCCGTTGACGACCGGGTGGCCGTTGCGGACGCTGAGCGTGTCGCCGGGGCCGGCGACGATGCGCTTGATGAAGTTCTGGCTCGACTCCTCCGGGGTCGGCTTCGGGCAGGCTTCCCGTTCGGCCGTGCTGGCGGCGCCGCATTCGGTGCCGTTGTCGGCGCCCTTGGGCGGGTGGAAGACGACGATGTCGCCGGGCTGGGATCGGTGAAGTGGTAGAGGAAGCGGTTGACGAGCACCCGCTGGCCGACGTCGAGCGTCGGCTCCATCGACTGCGAGGGGATCTGGTAGGGCTTGATCAGCCAAGCCTGGATCGCCAGCGCCAGCCCCAGGGCCAGCGCGACGATGACGACCAGCTCGACGAACCCGCCGCCTCGACTTTTCGGCTTCGGGATCGAGAGTTTCAGGCCGAGTCCCCGCCGGAGTCGTCGGACTTCTCATCCGGCGACTCATCCTCGGCATCCTCAGCCGCGGCGTTGTCCTCGGTCTCCCCCGCCTCGGGCGCCTCAGCGTCCGTCTCTGCCGCCGTCTCACTTGAAGTCTCAGCTACCTCGGCTGCCTCCGCGCTCGGCCTCTCGGCTCCGGCCTCGCGCCACTTCGCGCGGGCCGCGGGCTCGGCCTCGCCCGCAGCCTGCGAGGCGAGCCTCCTGCCTCGGACTGGCGCCCTCGACCTGAGCGTCTTCCTCCGCCTGGCTGACGCCCTCGGCGTCGACCGCTTCGGGCTCGGCAGCCGCCGTAGGCGCCGAGATCAGCTCCTCGTCGATGCCCCAGCGGCGCTCGGCGACGCGAGCCGCCTTGCCGATGCGGCCGCGCAGGTAGTAGAGCTTTGCCCGCCGCACGTCGCCGCGAGCGGCGATCTCCAGTTTCTCGATCTTCGGCGAGTGCAGCGGAAAGGTCCGCTCGACGCCGACGCCAAAGGACTGCTTGCGAACGGTGAAGGTCTCGCGCACCCCGGAGCCCTGTCGCCGCAGGACGATCCCCTCGAAGACCTGGGTGCGGCGGCGGGTGCCCTCGACGACCTGGAAGTGGACGCGCACGCGATCGCCGGGATCGAAGGAAGGGAGACCCTTCCTCAGCTGACTGCGCTCGATGTCGTCGATGACGCTGCTCATGCGAAAAAAGACCGCCGGGCCCAGACCGGGCGCCGCGCGGTGGCGGAATGGTAGCTACTCAGGGCTTTTTTCGAACTGCTCGGCCCGAGCCCTGCTCTGCTCCAGGCGCCAGAGCCGCACCCGCTCGTGGTCGCCGGAGAGCAGCACCTCCGGCACGTCCCAGCCCCGGTAGCTGGGCCGGGCGCGTGTAGTGCGGGTACTCGGGCATCCCCTCGAGCACCTGGCTGAAGGACTCCTCGACCGCGCTGTGCTCGTGCCCGAGCGCCCCCGGCAGCTTGCGCATCACGACGTCGGCGAGCACCATCGCCGGCAGCTCCCCGCCGGCCAGCACATACCGCCCGATCGAGACCTCGTCGTCGGCGAAGTGCTCGTGCACCCGCTCGTCGAACCCCTCGTAGCGCCCGCAGAGCAGCGCCACGTGCGGCTCCTGCGTCAGCTCGTCGGCCAGCTCGTCGTCGAGCAACCGCCCGGTCGGCGAGAGCAAGATCGTCCGCGGCTTTTCCCCGTGCGGATAGGCGGCCTGCAGCGCCGCATCGACCACGTCGACCCGCAGCACCATCCCGGCCCCGCCTCCGTAGGGCGCGTCGTCGACCTGCCCGGCGCTGAGCGGCGTCGTGTCGCGGTAGTTGAAGAAGCCGCAGCTCGTTGCCTTCGCCGAGCGCGTTCTGAACCGAGCGCTGCGACTGGAACCAGTCGAACGCCTCCGGGAAGAGCGTGAAGATGTCGAGCTTCAATCGAGGATGTCGACTATGACACGCCGGTCGAGCCGCACCGCCGCGGCCTTCGCGATCGTCCGGATCGCGTTGGCGACCCGGCCACCCTTGCCGATCACGCGGCCGAGGTCGTCCTCGGCGACGCTGATCTCGTAGACCAGATCGCCTTCCTCTTCCAGCTCCTCGACCACGACCGCGCGCGGGATCCTCGACCAGCGACCGGACCAGGAACTCCAGCAGCTCGGTCACGTCAGGCTCAGCTGCCGGAGGCGGGGATGCCCTTGGTGCGCAGCAGCGTGGCGACGGTCTCCGACGGCTGGGCGCCGTGCTCGAGCCAGTGGCGGGCACGCGTCCTCGTCGAGCTCGATCGTCGAAGGCTCGGTCTGCGGGTTGTACTGCCCGATCGTCTCGATCGTGCGCCCGTCACGCGGCGAGCGCTTGTCGGCGACGACGATCCGCCAGATCGGGTTCTTCTTGGACCCGACGCGTCTGAGTCTGATTCGGACTGCCATCGATCGAGCAGGGTACAGGCTCAGGCCATTCCCACGCATACCGGACGACATGCGGCCTTCTGGTTAGCGCCTACGCACCTTTGGGCGCGGTGCGCCCCCCGTCATCTGCGCCAGCTGCTGCGCGTCGGGCATCTTGCCCGAGGCCATGTGGCGCATCATCTTGCGCATCTGGTCGAACTGCTTGATCAGCTGGTTGACGTGCTGGAGCCTTGGTCCCGAGCCGTTGGCGATGCGTTTGCGGCGCGAGCCCTTGATCAGCCCGGGGTTGGCCCGCTCTTCGCGGCGTCATCGAGAGGATGATCGCCTCGACCCGGTCGAGCTCGCCCTCGTCGATGTCGGCGTTCTTCAGCTGCTTCATCGCCCCCATGCCGGGCAGCATGCCGAGCATGCCGCTGAGCGGGCCCATTTTGCGCACCTGGCGCATCTGCTGCAGCAAGTCCTCGAGCGTGAACTGGTTCTTCTTCAGTTTCTGCTCGAGATCGAGCGCCTGCTTCTCGTCGATCTGCTGCTCGGCTTTCTCGATCAGGCTGAGCACGTCGCCCATGCCGAGGATGCGCGAGGCCATGCGGTCGGGGTGGAAGCGATCGAAGGCCTCGAGCTTCTCGCCGGTCGAGGCGAAGAGGATCGGCTTGCCGGTCACCGCCTTGACCGAGAGCGCGGCGCCGCCGCGGGCGTCGCCGTCGAGCTTCGTCATCACCACGCCGTCGAACTCGGCCGCCTCGGCGAAGGACTCGGCGACGCCGACGGCGTCCTGGCCGGTCATCGCGTCGACGACGAGCAGCACGTCGTGGGGCTTGACCCGCTTGCGGATCTGCGCCAGCTCCTCCATCAGGTCCTGGTCGATGTGGAGGCGGCCGGCGGTGTCGACGATCAGCACGTCGCGGCGCTCCTCGCGTGGCCTGCTCGAGCGCCCAGGCGGCGATCTCGACCGGGTCGGCGTCGGTGCCTTTCTCGTAGACGTGGGCGCCGACGCGGCCGCCGACCGTGACCAGCTGCTCGACCGCGGCGGGCCGGTAGACGTCGCAGGCGGCGAGGGCGACGTCCTTCTTGCCGTTCTCGCGCAGGAAGCGGGCGAGCTTGGCGCAGGCGGTCGTCTTGCCGGAGCCCTGCAGGCCGGCCATCAGGATCACGGTCGGGCCGCTGGAGGCGAAGGCGAGCTCGCTGCCGGTCCCGCCCATCAGCCCGGTCAGCTCCTCGTTGACGATCTTGACCACCTGCTGGCCGGGATCGAGGCTGCTCGAGCACGTCGGCGCCGAGGCAGCGCTCCTTCAGCGTCGCGGTGAAGGTTTTGACGACCTTGAAGTTGACGTCGGCCTCGAGCAGGGCGAGGCGGATCTCGCGCATCGCCGCGTCGACGTCGGACTCGCTCAGCTTGCCGCGCGAGCGGACGTCGGAGAGCGTCGCCTGCAGCCGATCTGAGAGCTGGTCGAACACTGCCGCTGAGCTTAGAGGGCGGCTACTCGCGAGCAGGGCGTTGGCGAAGTCGGTGGGGTCGAAGGGGCGCAGGTCCTCGAGCGTCTCGCCGGTGCCGATCAGCTTCACCGGGATGCCGAGCTCGTCGGCGATCGCGAGCACGATGCCGCCCTTGGCGGTGCCGTCGAGCTTGGTCAGGACGACGCCGTCGACCTCGGCCGCCTCGGCGAAGATCTTGGCCTGGCGCAGGCCGTTCTGGCCGGTGGTCGCGTCGATCGAGAGCAGCGTCTCGTGCGGGGCGCCGGGCAGCTGCTTGGCGATCACCCGCCGCACCTTGGCCAGCTCGTCCATCAGGTTGGTCTGCGTGTGCAGGCGGCCGGCGGTGTCGACGATGACCACGTCGGCGCCGCGGGCGCGGGCGGCCGCGACCGCGTCGAAGGCGACCGCGCCGGGGTCGGCGCCCTCCTCGGCGCGGACCAGTTCGGCGCCGGCGCGATCGCGCCCACTCGGCCAGCTGCTCGGCGGCGGCGGCGCGGTAGGTGTCGCCGGCGGCGAGCACGACCGAGAGGCCGAACTCCTTCGAGAGGTGCCAGGCGATCTTGCCGATCGTCGTCGTCTTGCCGGTGCCGTTGACGCCGACCATCAGCAGCACCGCCGGCTCGCCGCTGAGGTCGATCGGGGCCCGGCGCGGTGGCGGCGACCTCGGCGAGGATCTCGATCAGGCGCGCCCGCACCGCCTCGCCGTCGGCGGGGACGGTGCCGGCCTCGACCTCGTGCTCGAGCCGCTCGACCACCTTGGCCGTGGTCGGCGCGCCGGCGTCGGCGAGGATCAGCGCCTCCTCGAGCCGCTCCCAGGTCTCCTCGTCGATGCGCTCGAAGAGGCTGGCCGAGATCTCCTCGGTCAGCGCCTGGCGGCTCTTGGAGAGGCTCTCGCGCAGGCGGCGGAAGACGCCGCGGCGCTGCGTCCTCGGCCTCAGCCTCGGCCGAGGCGTTCGGCGCTCGCTCGCGACCCGAGGTCGAGGATCTCCTGCCAGCTCGTCGCCATCGTGCCGGGGAGGCTATCCCGGCGGCGACGCGGAGCTCCTCCACGCCCTCCTCGAGGTAGGCGCCGATGCGCTCGATGTCGGCCATCGAGTCGCGGTCGGCGAGCAGGCCGAAGCCGATCGCGCCGTTGTAGCTGATGATCGCGATCGCCAGCGCGTGGCGGCGGGCGAGGAAGCCGACCGGGTAGACCTCGACCAGCTCGCGGCCGCGCACGTAGAAGGGGATCTGCGGGCCGGGGAAGTTGGTGACGAGCAGGTTGAAGAGCCGGGTCGAGAAGTTGATCGCCGCGGTCGGGCCGAGCAGCAGCGGCGGGGCGAAGTCGCGGAACCAGTCGTTGAGGCCCCAGATCGCCTCGGCGCCGAGCGGCTGCTTGGAGGCCTTGAGGTCGTCCATCGCCTCGGCGACGACAGCGCACCCGCTCGACCGGGTCGGCGATGCCGACCGGCAGCGGCCCGCGCATCGCCGTCAGCTTGTTGCCGAGCTCGCCGTGCTCGTCTTCGGTGCGGATCGAGACCGGCACCAGCGCCTGCAGCTCGACCCCGTCGGTCTCCAGCTCGCGGTCGAGCATCCAGCGGCGCAGGGCGCCGGCGGTGACGGCCAGGGTGACGTCGTTGACGGTGGCGCCGAGAACGTTCTTGAGCTGCTTTGAACTCGTCGAGGTCGCAGCGGGCGCCGTAGAAGCGGCGCTGCGGGGAGATGTCGACGTTGAGCGGCACCTTCGGCGCCGGCTTGGTCAGGTTCCAGGTGACCTCCCAGAGGCCGGCGATGCCGTCGGAGGCGCGTTTGGCGGCGCGGCGCGGGCTTGCGGCAGGCGGCGCCGCAGCCAGCGCCCGGCGCGGCACGAACATCTGCCCGAACCCGCGCACGGCGTGCCCGACCAGGCCGAGCCGCGAGGGCGACCGCTTCGGCTCCCAGGGCGCCGGCTCCGGCACCGGCTCGGTGGTCGGCTCGACGTCGAAGAGCAGGACGCCGATGTCGACCGCGGAGATGCCGTCGGCCATCGCGTGGTGGGTCTTGTAGACGATCGCGAAGCGGTCGTCCTCGATGCCCTCGACCAGGCAGCAGCTCCCAGAGCGGCCGCGAGCGGTCGAGCGGCGGCGCGAAGATCTCGGCGACGGCGGTCGCGGAACTGCTCGTCGCTGCCGGGCGCGGCGAGCGTCGATGCGGCGACGTGCTCGTGGACGTCGAACTCGGGGTGGTCGACCCAGAAGGGACGTGCCGAGCCCCAGCGGCGGGATAGGCGAGGCGCTGGCGCAGGCGCGGCAGCAGGTGCAGGCGGCTGCGGATGCTGGGCGAGGAACTCCTCGTGGCTGGGCGGCTCGCCCTCGCAGACCAGCACGGCGCCGATCGCCATGTGCCCGTTGGACTTCTCGTTGGCCAGAAACGACGTGTCGAACGACGTCAGCCTGTCCATGTGGCGCTGCGCCACGGTCCCTCCTTTCCTTCCCCGCGGACAGCGTAGCGTGGTCCCCGATCCGGGAACGTTCTGTTTCCTTTAAGAGGTTGGAGCGCGGGCTAAGCGGCTTCGACCGAGTCCGGCGGCCCGGCCGGACGCGGCGGGCTGCTCGCCGATCAGGCCCGGCGGCGCGAGACTCCTCGAATCGGCCTCCTCGTCCGACCTCGTCGCTCGGCCACGCCGGCGAAAGGGCGGCGGCGCGCCGCACCTCGCCTCGTCGACCTCGACCTCGCCCCCGTCTTCCGCCACTTCGCGCGGCAGGCGGCGGGAGACGACCTTGGTGACGCCGTCGCCGCCCATGCTGACCCCGTAGAGCACGTCGGCGGCGTCCATCGTCCGTTTCTGGTGGGTGACGATGACGAACTGGGCGCGGTCGGAGAAGCGCCGGATCAGCTGCAGGAAGCGGTCGATGTTGGCGTCGTCGAGGGCGGCCTCGACCTCGTCGAGGATGTAGAAGGGGCACGGCCGGGCGAGGAAGACGGCGAAGACGAAGGCGATCGCGACCAGCGACTTCTCGCCGCCGGAGAGCAGCGAGAGCTTGCGGGTCGACTTGCCGGCCGGGGTGACCTCGATCTCGACCCCGAGCTCCTCGCGCTGTTCCTCGTCCTCCTCCTCGTCCCCCTCGGCGTCCTCGGCGTCCGCCTCCGCGCTCTCCGCCTCGGCGTCGCGGACCGGCCGCAGGGTGACCCGGCGCAGGCGACCGCGGCCACCGGGGAAGAGGTGCTCGACCATCTCCTCGAAGTTCTTCGCCGTCGCCTCGAAGGTCTGCTCGAAGGCGCGCTCGATCTCGCGGTCGATGTCGCGGATCAGCGCCTCCAGCTCGCGCATCCCCCGCTCGGTGTCCTCGCGCTGGGCCTGCAGCGACTCGACGTGCTCGCGGGCCTCCTCGTACTCCTGCTCGGCCAGCGGGTTGACCGGGCCGATCTGGGCGCGGCGGCGCTCCAGTCGCTCGAGCCGGCGGTCGATCTCGGCCCGCTCCTCGTCGCTCAGCGCCTCGCTCGCCGGCTCGACCTCCTCGCCGAGGCGCTCGGCGATCGAGGCCAGCTCCTTGGCCGCCTCGGCGCGGCGGTCGCCGAGGTGGGCGGCCTCGACCTCGACCTCGGTCAGGCGGTCGGACGCCGTCGTCATCTCGGCCTGCAGCTCGTACTCGCGCTGCGAGCAGGCGCGCATCTCCTCGGCGATCTCGTCGCCGTCGCCCTCGCCGCCGACGACGCGCTGCTCGATCCGCTCGACCCGGGCGCGGATCGCGCGCCTCGGCCGCGGTCGCCGCGGCGGCGGCGGCGCGGACGTCGTCGAGCAGTTCCTCGCCGGCGGCGAGGCGCTTGCGCAGCACCTCGCGGTGGCGCTCGCCGAGCAGGCCCTCGGCCCGGCGGGCGTGGCGCGAGGCGCGCTCGGCGCCGCCCGGACCGCCCCGAGCGCGGCCTCGCGGGCCGACTCGCTGGCGTCGGCCGAGCGAGCGCGGGCAAGGCCCTCGACGGCGCTGGACAGGCCGGCGTCGATCTCGCCCAGCTCCTCCTCCAGCTTGCGCGCCCGCTCGCCGGGCGCGGCAGTGCGCGCCGACATCGAGCGTCAGCGGGCCGAGCTCGCTGCGCAGCGACTCCAGGCGGACGGAGATCTCGCCCTCGCGGTCGGCCAGGCCGGTGGCGCGGATCGCGATCCGCTGCTGCTCGCCGCGCAGCTTGGTCAGCAGGCCCCAGGCCTGGGTGCGCTCGCGGTCGCGGGCGGCGAAGCGCTCCTCGGCGGCGCGGCGCTTCTCGCTCACCTCGGCCAGGTTCTTCTCGAGCACGGCCCGCTGCGCCCGCGCCTCCGCCGCCGCCTTCTCCGCCGCGGCGGCGCGATCGGCGCCGAAGCGCAGTTCCTCGGCGACCAGCTGGCCGCGCAGGCCCAGTTCCTCGCGCTCGATCCGCGCGCCCAGCTCGGCCGCCTGCGCCTGGCGCTTCAGCGGCCGCAGGCGGGCCCGTGCCTCGCGCTCGAGGTCGAGAGCGCGATCGAGGTTGTCGCGGGCGGCGCGCAGCTTCAGCTCGGCGCGGCGGCGGCGCTTGCGGTGCTTGCCGAGGCCGGCCGCCTCCTCGATCAGCAGGCGCCGTTCGCGCGGTTTGGAGTGGATGATCGACTCGACCCGGCCCTGGCTGATCACCGAGTGCATCTCGCGGCCGAGGTTGGTGTCGGAGAGCACCTCGGTGACGTCGACGAGGCGGCAGCGGGCGCCGTTGAGGCGGTAGCTGCCGTCGCCGGAGCGGTCGAGCGTGCGCTTGACCGCGATCTCGGAGAGCTCGGTGGCGGCGCGGCCCTCGGAGTTGTCGATCATGACCTCGACCTCGGCGGCGCGGCGCTGGCCGATGCCCTTGCCGCCGGCCGAGATCACGTCCTGCATCGAGGCGCCGCGGATCGCGCCCGGGCTCTGCTCGCCGAGCGCCCAGAGCACCGCGTCGGTGATGTTCGACTTGCCCGAGCCGTTGGGGCCGACGATCACGCTGACGCCGGGCGAGAACTCCAGCCTCGCCCGCTCGGGGAACGACTTGAACCCCTTCATCTCGATTGATCTCAGATACATGCGTTATCTCTCCGGATCCGGTCCCTCGACCCTCGGCTGCCAAGCCTCGCGAGTGCGTCGGACGCGATCGCCATACCTCAGTCCCCAAGCCGTTTCAGCGCCTGCTCGGCGGCGGCTTGCTCGGCCGCCTTCTTGCTCCGACCCGTCCCCTTCGCCGACTCGCTCGGAGTCGACGATCGCCGCCACCTCGAATTTGCGCCGGTGCGGCGGCCCGGATTCCGCGGTCACCTCGTAGCTTACGCGCGAGCGGCGCCGCGCCAGTAGCTCCTGCAGCGCCGACTTGAAGTCGATCCTGGTCTCGGCGGCGTGCTCGATCCGTGGCTCGAAGGCGAGGGCGACGGCGGCGGCGATCCGATCGAAGCCGAAGGCGAGGAAGCAGGCGCCGATCAGCGCCTCGGTCGCCTCCGGCAGCGGCCGCTCGCCGCTGAGCAGGACCTCGGCGGGGATCCCCACCGGCATCTCCTCCGGCTCGTTGGCGCGCAGCATCTCGGGCACGCCGAGCTCGCGGCCGACCTCGGCGCAGGAGACGCCGCTGACCGCCTGGTTGTGGATCTTGGTCAGGCCGCCGGCATCGACCGTCGGGGAAGCGCTCGACCAGGTCGCGGGCGACGGCCAGGGCGAGCACGCTGTCGCCGAGGTAGGCGAAGCGCTCGTAGGACTCGGCCCGGACCTCGCTCCAGGAGGAGTGGGTCAGCGCCTGACGACGCAGCTCCTCCGGCAGCTCGGCGATCAGCTCGGCGAGGGTCGCGTCGCTCACGCCGGCGCGTGCTCGAGCACGAAGTCGACGGCGTCGCCGACGGTCGCGATCTTGGCCGCCTGCTCCTCGGAGACCGAGATCCCGTAGGTGTCCTCGAGCTCCATCACCAGCTCGTAGAGATCGAGCGAGTCGGCGTCGAGGTCCTCCTTGAAGCGGCTCGCCTCGCCGATCTTGGCGGCGTCGAGCTCGAGCTCCTCGGCGAGGTGGTTGCGGACCAGGGTGAGGACTTCCTCGCGGCTCATCGCCGGTTTCCTATCACGCGCCGTCCGCCTCGTCACGATCTGCGAGCGCGCCGCGGCCGGCGCCACCGCTCGCGCAGCAGCGCCGCCGTGCGCCCGACCGCGTCGACCTCGACGCAGCGTGCGGCGAGCCGGATCGCGTTGGCGATCCCCTCGGCGCCGGAGCTGCCGTGGCCGACGACGGCGATGCCGCGCAGTCCGAGCAGGATCGCGCCGCCGGTGCGTGTCCGGGTGCAGCTCGCGCCGCAGGCCGCCGAGGGCCGGCCGCATCAGCAGGCCACCCAGCGCGGCCAGCGGGTTGGAGCGGGCGGCATCGCGGATCGCCCCGGTGACCGCCTTCGCCGTGCCCTCCATCAGCTTCAGCGAGACGTTGCCGGTGAAGCCGTCGGTGACGACCACGTCGGCAGCGCCGCCCGGCAGGTCGCGACCCTCGACGTTGCCGACGAAGTCGATCCCCGTCGCGCCGGCGAGAACATCGTGGGCGGCGACCACCTCCTCACGCCCCTTGCCCGCCTCCTCGCCGACCGAGAGCAACCCGACCCGCGGCCGCTCGACCCCAAGCACCGCCTCGCTGAAGGCGGCACCGAGGAAGGCGAACTGGACCAGGTGCTGGGCGCGCACCTCGACGTTGGCGCCGACGTCGAGGAAGAGCACCGGCTTTCCCGGCACCGGCAGCTGCACCGCCAGGGCGGGCCGCTGCACCCCCTTGAGCCGCCGCAGCCCGAAGGTGGCTGCCGCCATCGTCGCCCCGGTCGACCCCGGGCTGACCATCGCCGCCGAGCGACCCTCGGCGACGTCGGCGGCAGCGCGCACGACCGAGGCCTCCTTCTTCGCCCGCACCGCGGCGACCGGGTCCTCGTCGTTGCCGATCCACTCGCTCGTCGGCACGACCTCGATCCCGTCGACGCCGTCGAGGCCCAGCTCCTCCGGCGGCCCGAAGACCCGCAACCGATCCCATCGGCCGCTGCCGCACGTGCACCCTGCGCAAGCACGCAAAGCCCTGCTCCGCCCCAAATCCATCCAGGGCGACCGTGACGCCCTCAGGCATCGCTACTCAGCAGCGTCAGGCGAGGGCGCAGTCGGCTCGGCAACCGTGTGTTTGATCACCTCGCGCCCGGCGTAAGTCCCACAAGTGGGGCAGACCCGATGCGGCAACCGCGGGCTGTGGCAACGCGGGCAACGATTCAGCCGCGCCTTGCCAGCCTTGTGATTGGCCCGCCGCTTATCGCGGCGCGCACTAGAAGTTCTCTTCTTCGGGACGGCCATGGGTCGCGGGCATGGTAGCGGGTCGAGGGAGAGCCGGGGCGCCCCTCCCAAAACACTCCAGCGAGGCTCCTGCCGAGCGTTTTGGGAGGGGTGCCCCGGCTCTCGCCCCACCCGACACCTACTCCAGCTTCAACTCCTTCAGCTTCGCCCAACGAGGATCGACTCCGCTCTCGTGTTCGTGGTCAGCCGGGTCGGCATCGTTGAGCGACTCGCCGCAGACCGGGCAGAGACCGGCGCAATCGGGGCGGCAGAGGAACTGGGTGGGGATCGCCAGCACCGCGGCGTCGTGGGCCCAGCGACCAAGGTCGAGCTCGTCATCGACCACGTAGGGACTGAGCAGCTCCTCGTCCTCGGTGTTTTCCTGGGCCACCTCGCGAGCGTCGACCTCAGCCTCCAGCGCGGCGTCCTCGAGGCAGCGCATGCAGGGCCCCTCGATGCGGACCGGGAAGCGAAGGCGGAAGGCGTAGCCGCCGCTGGGACGGGAGACGTCGAGGCGGACCGGAACCGAGTCGGGCGACACGTAGGCCTGGCCCGCCAGCTCCAGCGGCTCCAGCGCCACCGGTAGTTCGAGCCGGCGCCCCTCGCCGTGGGACAGCGACAGCCGCGCGAGATCGATGATCGTTGACGCTTGCGCCATGGAATGCGTCCTCCGCTTCAGCCAGCCGTACGATGAGCCCTCCCGACGAGATTACGGAATGGGTCAATTGGACTGGACACCCGAGGTCTACCTGGAGCGGATCCGCACGCAGATCCCCCGCTACGACGAGCTGCAGGAGCAGGCGATCGCCGCGATCCCCTTCCCGCCCGAGCGCGTGCTCGAGCTCGGCATGGGCACCGGCGAGACCACCCGCCGCCTGATCGAGGCCCATCCCGACGCCTGGGTGGTCGGCCTCGACTCCAGCCCCGACATGGTCTTCCGCGCCCGCCAGTCCTACGACGACGTCCAGCTGGCCCGCATGGAGGACCCCCTCCCCGACGGCCCCTGGGACCTGGTCATCTCCGTCCTCGCCACCGCCGAGCTGAACGACGACCAACTCGCGGCCCTCTGCCGTCGAGTGCGCGAGCAATCCCGCGCCTTCGTCATCGCCGACGCCTTCGACCCAGACAAGCTCGAGAAGCTCACTCGAGTGGTCCGGAGGCAAGATCACCTGGCAGGCCGACGACCTCGCCGTACTAGCCGCCACGTACTGAGAACGGGGAGGGTGACCCCCTCCTCAAAACACTCAGCGCGAAGCGCGTTTTGAGGAGGGGGCTCGCCCTCCCCGCCCCGCTACTCCTGCTCTGCTCGTCGAGATCCGGCACCGGCTGCTGCTCCTCATCCCGACCAGCCAGTCGATCCCGCCCCCGCTGCACCGCAGCGAGGAACTTCTGAAGGTTGACCTCGAGCGTGTTGAGGATCTCGTCGGCGTAGTCCTCGGCGCCAAGACGAATCTCCCGCTCGCGCGCCCGCGCGTCCTCGACGATCTCGTCGGCGGCCCGCTCGGCCTGCTTGGTGACCTCCTCGTCGGAGATCAGGCGGGCCTGCTGCTCGCGGGCCTCGCGCACGATCCGCTCCGCCTCGCGCTTGGCCTCGGCCAGCATCTCCTGGCGCTCCTTGACGATCCAGCGCGCCTGCTTGATCTCCTCGGGGATCGTCGCCCGCATCTGATCGAGCAGGTCGTAGATCTCCTCGCGATCGACACGAACCTGGTCGGTGAGCGGCACCGGCCGGGCGTTGTGCACGACATCGTCGAGCTTGTCTATTAGAACGAGAACGTCCATCAGGAGGTCGTAAGCCTACGTGTCAGAGACATCTTCGGTGAAGAAGCGGTTATTTCCTCGGCTTTTTGCAAGCTCTCGCCCACTCCGCACCGTACTGGAAAAGCCTACCTGTCGCCCAGGCGCTGCGTCATCGCGGCCGAAACCGGGCCCGGAACGAGGTCGGAGACATCGCCGCCGAAGGTCGCCATTTCCTTCACTCCGGTCGAGGAAAGGAAGCTGTACTGCGGCGAGGCGATCATGTAGATGCTCTCGATCCCCGGGTCGAGCTTGCGG
Organism: uncultured Solirubrobacterales bacterium; assembly: GCA_963702065.1. Classification (GTDB taxonomy): domain Bacteria; phylum Actinomycetota; class Thermoleophilia; order Solirubrobacterales; family 70-9; genus VRUE01. Next base: position 804,174 of record OY969705.1, on the reverse strand, counting down.
TTGAGCTGGGCCATCTCGAACTCGTACTCGAAGTCGGAGATCGCCCGCAGGCCCTTGACGATCGCCCGCGCTCCCGATTCCCGCGCGAACTCGACCAGCAGGTTGGAGAAGATCCGCGCCTCGACGTTGCCGAGGTCGGCGGTCGCTTCTTCGATCAGCCCCTTGCGCTCCTCGGCGGTGAAGAGGGTCTTGTCCTTGCGCATCGGGTTGTTGACGATGCCGACGACGACGCGCTCGAAGACCTCGGAGCTGCGGGTGATGATGTCGATGTGGCCGTTGGTGACCGGGTCGTAGCTGCCCGGGCAGACGACGGTGCCGTCGCGCTGCTGCCATCAGTCGGCGCTCCCGTAGATCGAGACGTCGGCGGCGCCGTAGCGGCGCTGGCGCAGGCGGGGCAGCGAGTCGATGCGGAGCGGCCGGCGGGCGCCGCTCTCGACTATCGCCCGTCCCCCCTCGGCGAGAAGGTCCGGCAGCTGGGTATCGAGTTCCTGCCCCACGCGGTCGGCGAGTCTATAAGGGGCGTCGATGAAGACGAGGTCGAAGATGGGCTTCTCCTCCCCGCCTTCGCGATTCTCCAACCAGCGCGAGACGTCGGCGCGCACCAGCTCGACCCGCTCGCCGAGGCCGAGCAGCTCGACGTTGCCGAGCGCGGCGCGGGTGTCGCGATCGACCAGGGTGGCGCCGGCGGCGCCGCGCGAGAGCGCCTCGATCGCCAGGGCGCCGGTGCCGCAGTAGAGATCGAGCACGCGGGCGCCGCCGACGCGATCGCCGAGCACCGAGAAGATCGCCTCGCGGGCGCGGTCGGAGGTCGGCCGCACCTTCCAGCCGCGCGGCGCGACCAGCTGCCGGCCGCCGAGCTCTCCCGCAATCACACGCATTGACTCAATGTATGACGCGACTGGACTTCTCGGTAAATGAGGGTAAGTCCAGTCGCGTCAGAGTGGTATCGGGTCGGCGGCGCCGGCGCCGAAACGGCGGCGGGCGGCCTCGAGCAGTGGACCGAGCTCAGGGGCCTCGAGCGAGCCGTGCTCGCGCAGCAGTGCGAGCACCTCCTCGCGGGCGGCTTCCAGGGCCGGCGCGTCCTCGGGCAGCTCGGCGACGGCGAAGCGGGGCAGGCCGTGCTGGCGCGTGCCCAGCACCTCGCCCTCGCCGCGCAGGCTGAGGTCGACCTCGGCCAGCTTGAAGCCGTCGCTCTCGCGCTCGACCGCCTTCAGCCGCCGGCGCGCCAGCGCTCCGGCGTCTTCGGGGAAGAGCAGGCAGCAGGAGGCGTGCTCGCCGCGGCCGACCCGGCCGCGCAGCTGGTGCAGCTGCGAGATGCCGTAGCGCTCCGCCCCCTCGATCACCATCACCGTCGCGTTCGGCACGTCGATGCCGACCTCGATCACCGTCGTCGCGACCAGCACGTCGGTCGCGCCCGCGGCGAAAGCCTCCATCGCCGCGGCCTTGTCGAGCGAGCGCATCTGGCCGTGGATCACGCCGACGCGGAAGTCGCGCAGCTCGCCGACCGACAGGCGCTCGGCCTCGACCTCGGCGGCGCGGCCCTGCATTTTCTCCGACTCCTCGACCAGCGGGCAGACGACGAAGGCCTGCCTGCCCTCGCGCAGCTGGTCGCGGATGAACTCGTAGGCGCCGGCCGCGCTCGTCCTCCTCGACGATCCGCGTCTGCACCGGCTTGCGTCCGGAGGGCAGCTCGTGCAGGGCAGTGGTGTCGAGGTCGCCGTAGGCGGTCAGCGAGAGCGTGCGCGGGATCGGCGTCGCGGTCATGTGCAGGATGTGCGGCGCCAGACCTTCGACGCCCTTGGAGTCGAGCGCCTTGCGCTGCTCGACCCCGAAGCGATGCTGCTCGTCGACCACGCAGAGGCCGAGGCGGGCGAACTGGACGGTCGGCTCGATCAGCGCGTGGGTGCCGACGATCAGGCCCAGCTCGCCGCTGGCGAGGCGGTCGAGCGCTTCCCTGCGCCGGGCCGCCGGTGTGGCACCGGTGAGCAGCGCGAACGGCGTCGCCTCTTCGGCCAGCAGCTTGCCGAGGGTGACGGCGTGCTGCTCGGCGAGCGTCTCGGTCGGCGCCATCAGCACCGCCTGGAAGCCCGCTTCGAGCGCCCGCAGCATCGAGTACAGCGCGACCACGGTCTTGCCCGAGCCGACCTCGCCCATCAGCAGCCGCTGCATCGGCTCGCCGGAGTCGAGGTCGGCGTCGATCTCGTCGAAGGCGCGCAGCTGGTCGTGAGTGGGCTCGAACGGCAGCGACTCGATCCAGCGCCCGACCATCTCTCCCGGCTTGCCCAGCCGCGGCGCCGGCCGCGGCGACGCGGTGCGAGCGCTTGCGCGTCGCCAGGATCGCCTGGTAGAGGAAGAGCTCCTCGAAGCGCAGCCGCTCGCGCGCGATCTCGACTTCCTCGCTCGTCTCGGGAAAGTGCACGGCCTTGATCGCGTCGGCGGCGCCGGCCAGACCCCTGCGGGCGCGCAGCTGCGCCGGCAGCGGCTCGAGCACGTTGCCGACCGAACGGATCGCCTGCTCCATCCACTGCCGCAGGCGCTGGGCTTTGAGCTGCTCGGTCCCCGGGTGGACCGGCACCAAGCCTTCGCTCGCATCGCCGCTGAACTCGTATTCGGAGACGCGAAAGCCGCGTTTGTCAGCGGAGCCGGTGAGCAGCATCTGGGTGCCCTCGGTCAGCTTCGCGGCCAGCCACGGCTGGTTGAACCAGGTCGCCCTGATCGTGCCGCTCTCGTCGCCGACCTTGACGCTGAGGATCGAGAGGCCCCGGCGGCGGAAGGGGCGCCCGGCGTTGGCGAGCACCTCGACCGCGATGCTGGCCTGCTGCTTCGGTTCGAGGCCGGCCACCGGGACGATCTGGCGGTCACGATGGCGGTGCGGGAAGCGGGTGAGCAGATCGCCGACCGTGACGAGTCCCGCCTCCGCCGCCACCTCGGCCAGCTTCGGCCCGACCCCGTCGAGCGCCTGCAGCGAGACGTCAAGGGCGCTCGCCCGCGGCCAGTGGAGCGGGGCGTCGCGCAACTGCGCCTTGGTCAGCTCAGAGGTCACCGGCGAACGAGCGCACTACTGGGCGGCGAGCAGCCACCACCAGCTCGGCTGACCGCCGTCGTGGGTCTCGAACTCGACCCCGTCGGGCACGTGCGGGTCGAGCTCGTCGAGCGCGATCGGCGCCTCCTGCGCCGCCGATCACGGTGACGATCTCGGCCCCCTCGGCGAGCTTCTCGATCGTCGCCGCCAGGGTCGTGCCCGCCCCACCCCAGGCGACGATCTCCTCGCCGACGAAGCCGACCGCGTCGCCCTTGCGGAAGCGCCCCTGGGCATCGTCGCGGGCGGCTGGAGCGACCCCACCGACGGCAACCGTCGCCAGTGCCGCCTCGAGCCGCTCGGCGTTCTCCGTCAGCGTCGCCGCCGGGATCGAGCTCGACCAGGGCGAGCAGGCTGGCCTGCTGCGAAGTCGCCGAGACCACCCGGGCCGGCTTCTCGGAGAGCTCGCAGGCGCGCTCGGCGGCCATGATCACGTTCGAGGAGCTGGGGAAGACGAGTACTTCCTCGGCCGGCACCTGGTGGATGCCGGCAAGCAGCTCGTAGGTCGAGGGGTTGAGCGTCTCGCCGCCGGGGACGACGTGGGCGCCGAGCTCGGCGAAGAGCCGCTCGAGGCCCTCGCCGGCGGCCACGGCGACGGCGCCGCTGCGGCCGCCCTCGAGCCGGGCGCGGCGCTCGGCGATCTGCTCGCGCATGTCGGCGACGTCGAGGTTGGTCACCTTGCCGGCGTCCTCGAAGAGGGCGACCGCGGCCTCCGGGTCGTCGGTGTGGACGTGGACCTTGAGCGTCACCTCGTCGCCGACGACCAGCACCGAGTCGCCCAGACCCTCCAGACGGGGCAGGAAGTCGCGGCTGCTCAGCCCGCTCCCGGAGACGATGAAGTTGGTGCAGTAGCGGAAGCGGCTGTCCTCGTGGTGCGGGCTGGCTCAGTCGCGGCGCCTCGTGGTGGGAGATCTCGGGCACGGACCCCTCCTCGCCGCGCAGGCCGGCGACGACGCCGGCGAGGATCAGCACCAGGCCGTAACCGCCGGCGTCGACGACGCCTGATTCGCGCAGAACCTCAAGCTGCTCGGGCGTGCGTTCGACCGCGCGCTGCCCGTCTTCGATCGCCCGCTCCAGGACCTCGGCGAGAACCGCGTCCTGCATCTCGTCCGGGACGCCCTGCTCGAGCCGCTGTTTCTCGGCGTCGAGGTGGGCGAGCTGGCGGGCGATCGAGTGCGCCATCTCGCGAAAGACGGTCAGCATCGTCCCCTCGGCCGGCTCGCGCACCGAGTCGTAGGCGGCGTCGGCGGCGCTGGCGAAGGCGGAGGCGACCAGGACCGGGTCGATCAGCTCGCCGGGCCGGCTGGCCAGCTCCTCGGCGGCGCCGCGGACGATCTGGCTGAGGATCACGCCGGAGTTGCCGCGGGCGCCCATCAGCGCCGCCCGGGCCAGTGCCTGGACCAGCTGGGTGCGACCGACCTCGTCGACCTCGAGCCCGTCGAGGCGGTCGAGCTCCTCCATCACGGCGCGCATCGTCATCGCCATGTTGTCGCCCGTATCGCCGTCGGCGACAGGGAAGACGTTGAGGTCGTTGACCTCCTGGCGACGTGCCTCCAGATTGGCGTAGGCAGAGCTGACGACGCGCCGGAAGCGCACGATCGGGGATCGGGCATCGGTCGAAATGTAGCTGCCGGGGGCGGATGGGCAGCCGATGCAATCCAACGGACGAGTTCGCTACGGTGCGACGCTCGATGAGACGCTTCGCCACATGGTGCACCGGGCACCGCAAGACCGTGATCATCGGCTGGATCGTCGCCTTGGTCGTGGCCATAGGGATCTCCGGCGCGGTCGGCTCCGACTTCTCCGAAGACTTCAAGCTGCCGGCTTCCGACTCGACCGATGCCTTCGACCTGCTGGAAAGCAAGTTCCCGGCACAGTCGGGCGACACCGCGACGATCGTCTTCAAGGCCGACGGCGGGGTCGAGTCGCCAGCCGGTCCGCAGGACCATGGAGGGCCTCTTCGACGAAGCGGAAACCCTCCCGCACGTCAGCGAAGTCGCCAGCCCCTACGAAGGTGGCGGCGCGGCGGCGATCAGCGAGGACGGCAAGATCGCCTACGCGACCGTCCAGTACGACGTCTTCACCAACGAACTCGAAAAAGATGACACCAAGAAGCTGATCGGCGAGGCCGAGGCGGCCAACGGCAGCGGGCTCCAGGTCGAGCTGGGCGGACAGCCGATCGAGGAAGCGCGGGCCGAAGAAGAAGGCGACGCCTCGTTCATGATCGGCCTGCTGGCCGCGGTCGTCATCCTGCTGCTGACCTTCGGCTCGGTCGTGGCGATGGGCCTGCCGCTGATCACCGCCCTCTTCGCCCTCGGCGTCGGCCTCAGCCTGGTCACGCTCGGCACCCACGTCTTCGACACGGCGGAGTTCGCGCCCCAGCTGGCGGCGATGATCGGCCTCGGCGTCGGCATCGACTACGCCCTCTTCATCCTCACCCGCTTCCGCAACGGTCTCGACGAGGGCCTCGAATCCAGGGACGCGGCGATCGCCGCCGTCGACACCGCCGGCCGCGCCGTGCTCTTTGCCGGCGTGACGGTGATCATCGCCCTGATGGGGATGCTGCTGCTCGGCCTCTCCTTCCTCTACGGGGTGGCCGTCGCGGCGGCCCTCGCCGTGCTGATGACGATGATCGCGGCGCTGACCCTGCTGCCCGCCCTGCTCACGATCGCCGGCCGCCGGGTCGACAAGCTGCGCATCCCCGGACTCAAGCGGGCCCCGTCCACCGCCGAAAACACCCGCTGGTTCCGCTGGAGCCGCGAGATCCAGCAGCGTCCCGTGCTCTCGGCGGTGCTCTCCGGCGGCCTGCTGCTGATCCTCTGCATCCCGACCCTCTCGCTGCGGCTCGGCTCCAACGACGCCGGCACCGACCCGGCCGGGACGACGACGCGCGAAGCCTACGACCTGCTCGCCGAGGGCTTCGGACCCGGCTTCAACGGCCCCTTCTCGATCGTCGCGGCGCTGCCGAGCAAGGGCGACGACGCCGCACTCACCGAGCTGCGCAAAGAACTCGTCAGCGAAGAAGGCGTCGCCGAGACGACGCCGGTGATGCTCAACCCGGCCAAGAACACCGGGGTCTTCCAGGTCTACCCGACCACCTCGCCGCAGAGCGAGAAGACGACCGAATTGCTCGACCACATCCGCGACGACATGATCCCGCCGGTCGAGCAGCAGACCGGCGCCCAGGTCCACGTCGGCGGCATCACCGCGATCTTCGAGGACTTCGGCACCGCGATCGCCGACAAGCTGCCGCTCTTCATCGGCGTCGTCGTACTGCTCTCGGCGCTGCTGCTGATGGCCGTCTTCCGCTCGATCCTGGTGCCGCTGAAGGCGATCGTGATGAACCTGCTCAGCATCGGCGCCGCCTTTGGCCTGATCGTCGCCGTCTTCCAGTGGGGCTGGGGCGCCAGCCTGATCGGGGTCGACGGCACCGGCCCGATCATCTCCTTCTTCCCGATCTTCCTCTTCGCGATCGTCTTCGGCCTCTCGATGGACTACGAGGTCTTCCTGATGTCGCGGATCCACGAGGAGTGGGAGAACAGCCACGACGCCACCGCTCGCCGTCACCCGCGGCCTCGCCCTGACCGGCCGCGTGATCACCGCCGCGGCGGCGATCATGGTCACCGTCTTCCTCTCCTTCATGATCGGCGAAGACCGCATCATCAAACTCTTCGGCCTCGGCCTCGCCTCGGCCATCTTCATCGACGCCGTGATCATCCGCTCGGTCCTCGTCCCGGCGCTCGATGCAGCTCTTCGGCAAGAGCGCCTGGTGGCTCCCCGCCTGGCTGGACCGGATCCTGCCCAGGCTGCACGTGGAGCCCGCAGAGGGCGATCCGGCTCCGACGGGCGAGCATCCCGTAGTCGCGTCGGCTGACTGAGCAGATTCGAGGCGAGCTCACAGGTGGGGATGCTGGTGCCCCTCTCCGGAACCCACTTCTATTCAACGGCCCTGAGGTCGTAGGACCAAGCCCGACGGGCGTCCCGGGCGGCGACCGAGCGAGCAGTGCTTCAGCGACGAGCGCGAGCGCCGCACGGTGCGGCGCTGGCGCAGCGTGTCCTACGGCCGCAGGCGGCCTTGGTGACCTTGTTGGCCTTGAGGCACCGCGTGCAGACGTAGGTCGCGCAGCTTGCGTCCGTTCTCGACGATCCGCACCTTCTGCAGGTTCGGATCGAAGCGACGCTTGGTCGCGACCATCGAGTGGCTTCGGGACTGGCCGAACGCCGGTCCCTTGCCGCAGCTGTGGCATACCTTGGCCATCGGGTCGAGCATGCTACCGTGATCGCAGGTTAGCTAAGTGGACTAATGGTGAGTTGAATTTCAGTATTCCTCGCTGAAGGGGAGAGAAAATGAGCGCCGAGGACTTTGCCAGCGTGAACATGCACGAGGCGAAGACCCATCTGTCGAAGCTTGTCGCCCGCGTTGAGGGCGGCGAGCAGATCGTGATCACCCGCGCCGGCAGGCCGGCGGCGAAGCTGGTGCCGATGCCTGAGGAGAAGGCTGGGAAGCGCAAGCTCGGCGGATGGGAGGGGAAGTTCGACGTTCCGTCCACAGAGGAATGGGCAGAGATGAAGCAGGAAACCGCGCGCGAATTCGAGGGCGAGATCTTTCCGAGCGGCGAAGGCCCTTCGGAGGACGGGTGAAGCTGCTGCTCGACACCCACACGATGATCTGGGTTTTCGCCGAACCTCGCCTGCTGTCCGCGCAAGCCAGGGACGCCATCTCCAACGAAGAAAACGATGTCTTCGTCAGCGTGGTCAGCCCGTGGGAGATAGCGATCAAGCGATCCAAGAAAAGACTTCACGCGCCCGAGGACCTTGACGAGGCCGTGACGGCTCACCAATTCCGACTGCTGTCGGTGCAGCTTCGCCACACTAAGGCGATTGGCTCGATGCCGCACCACCACGGCGACCCCTTCGACCGCATGCTCGTGGCCCAAGCGATGATCGATGGACTGACGCTGGTCACGTCAGATCGCACCCTGCGCCGCTATCCGATCGCAACCCTGCCTGCGAGCTGAGGGATCGCCCGGCGTCGCGCATGCCGCGCTCAGCCGTCGCGGACCTGCCAGCGGTAGGGGTTGATCGGCTGTTTGAGCAGGGTCATGCGGGCGACGGTGAGGGCGGCGTTGCGGCCCTGGTCGCGCTTGCCGCCGCCGGCCCGGGCGAGGGCCTGCTCCATCGTGTCGCAGGTGATCACGCCGAAGGCGCAGGGCACGCCGGTCTCCAGCTGCACGTCCTGGATGCCGCGGGCGGCCTCGGCGCAGACGAAGTCGTAGTGGTCGGTCTCGCCGCGGATGACGACGCCGAGGCAGGCGACGCCGGAGAAGCGACCGCTGGTGGCGTGCAGCTTGGCGGCGAAGGGCAGCTCGTAGGCGCCGGGCACCGAGACCTCGCTGACCGAGGAGGCGGGCACGCCGGCCAGCTCGAAGCCTTCGCGGGCGCCGCTCAGCAGCCGTTCGGCCAGGTCCTCGTAGAAGCGGCCGACGCAGACGGCGAACTCGCGCCCCGCCAGCGTCTCCTTCTCCTCCTCGCTGAAGGCCTCGAGGAAGACGCCCGACTCAGCCACCGACGGGGCCCTCCCCCGTCGGCGTCGCGTTCGTCCTCGTCGCGGATCATCTCCTCGTCGAAGGCGAGGCCCTGGTGGTGCAGCGAGTGGCCCATCTTGTCGCGCTTGGCCCGCAGGTAGGCCTCGTTGTGGGCGTTGGGCGAGGATTCGATCGGCACCTGCTCGGAGACCGAGAGGCCGTAGCCCTCGAGGCCGACGATCTTCTTCGGGTTGTTGGTGAGGATGCGGATGCTGGTCAGGCCGAGGTCGCCGAGGATCTGGGCGCCGATCCCGTAGTCGCGCAGGTCGGCGGGCAGGCCGAGCTTGAGGTTGGCCTCGACCGTGTCGGCCCCCTCCTCCTGCAGCTTGTAGGCCTGCAGCTTGTTGAGCAGGCCGATCCCGCGCCCCTCCTGGGAGAGGTAGAGCAGGACGCCGCGGCCCTCCTGCTCGATCTGGGTCAGCGCCGCGACCAGCTGCTCGCCGCAGTCGCAGCGCATGCTGTGGAAGACGTCGCCGGTGAGGCACTCGCTGTGGACGCGGACGAGCACGTCCTCGACCCCGTCGACGTCGCCCTTGACCATCGCCACGTGGTGCTTGTCGTCGACCAGCGAGCGGTAGCCGACCGCGGTGAAGTCGCCGAACTCGGTCGGCAGCGCGGTCGAGACGACGCGCTCGACCAGCTTCTCCTCGGTGCGGCGGCGGTAGGCGATCAGGTCGGCGACGGTGATCATCTTCAGGCCGTGGCGCTCGCAGTAGGGGATCAGGTCGGGGACGCGCGCCATCGTGCCGTCGTCGTTCATCACCTCGCAGATCACGCCGGCCGGCGTGAGGCCGGCGAGGCGGGCGAGGTCGACGCTGGCCTCGGTGTGGCCGGTGCGCTCGAGCACGCCGCCCTCCTTGGCGCGCAGCGGGAACATGTGGCCGGGGACGACGATCTCGCGCGGGCCCGGAGCTGGGGTCGATCGCGACCTGGATCGTGTGGGCGCGGTCGTGGGCGGAGATGCCGGTGCTGACCCCGCCCGCGGCCTCGATCGTGACCGTGAAGGCGGTCTGCAGCGGCGCCTCGTTCTTCGCCGCCATCAGCTTCAGGCCGAGCTTCTCGCAGCGCTCCGCGGTCAGCGCCAGGCAGATCAGGCCGCGCGCCTCCTTGGCCATGAAGTTGACCGCCTCCGGGGTGGCGAACTGCGCCGCCATCACCAGGTCGCCCTCGTTCTCGCGGTCCTCGCCGTCGCAGACGACGACCATGCGGCCCTCGGCGGATCTCCTCGATCCCTTCCTCGATCGTCGAGAACGGGCTCTCCCCCGCCTCGCCTGACCGCCGTCTGTCTTCTGCGTCTCGGTCATCTGGCTCACGCCTGCTCCTCTCCGGCGAATGGTGTCACCAATCGCTCGACGTACTTCGCCACCACGTCACACTCGACGTTCAAGCTTGTCGCCGACGGCAACCTCGCCCAGGGTCGTCCGCTCCAGGGTCTCCGGGATCAGCGAGACCTCGGCCCAGTCCTCGCCCAGCGCCGCGACCGTGAGGCTGACGCCGTTGAGCGCGATCGAGCCCTTCTCGACCACGTAGCGGATCAGCTCGGGGCCGAGGCCGACGCGCAGGCGGCGGGCGAAGCCGTCGTCCTCGATCGAGACGACCTCGGCCGACCCCGTCGGCGTGGCCCTGGACGATGTGGCCGCCGAGCCGATCCGATGCCTTCATCGCCAGCTCGAGGTTGACGCGGTCGCCGGCGCTCGAGGCCGCCGAGCGCGGTCACCGTCAGGGTCTGGTTCATCGCCTCGGTCTCGAAGCCGCTCGCGTCGACCGCCGTCGCGGTCAGGCAGACGCCGTTGACCGCGACCGAGTCGCCCGTCGCGATCTCCGCGGCGAGCCGGGTCGCGATCCGCACGCGCGCGCCGTCGTCGCCGGCTCTCGAGCGACTCGATCGCTGCCGATGTCCTCGATCAGTCCGGTGAACATCACCACTCCTTGAAGCGGGTCTTGATCAGGACGTCGTCGCCGATGGGCTCGACGGTGTGGGACAGGGCGTTGGGCGCGCGGGGCCCGTCGCGACTGCGGGGGGGCCTGCGGGCGGGGGCTGCGCCTCCGTTCTCGGCCCCCCCGCATCCACGCCACCCGCGCGAGGGGCGTCTGGTCCCAGCCCAGCAGGACCGGAGCGACGAAGGTCCTCGCTTCGTCGAGCTGGTCGGCGGCGGAAAGCGGCGGCGAGGGTTCGGCCGCCCTCGAGGAAGAGGCTGGTGATGCCGCGGCGGCCGAGGTCGGCGAGCGCGGCGTCGATGCCGTCGGCGACGAGGACTTCGGCGCCGGCGTCGCGCAGAGCGCGAAGCGTCGGCTTCCGGGCGCAGACGACGACGAGCACCGGCGACTGGTCGAGGGTGCCGAGCAGCTGCGAATCGAGCGGCAGGCGGGCCTGGCGATCGAAGACGACCCGAACCGGCTGGCGCCGTTCCGTGCGCTTATCGCGGTTAAGGCGCACCGGAGGTGGCGGGCGGTTAGGAGGGGGTCGTCGGCTAGGACGGTGCCGATGCCGACGGCGATCGCGTCGGATTCGGCGCGCCAGCGGTGGACCAGCTCGCGGCTCTGCTCGCCGGAGATCCAGGGCGAGTCGCCGGGGGCGGTCGCGGTGCGGCCGTCGAGCGACATCGCCAGCTTCAGGGTCACCAGCGGCAGGCCGGTGCGGGCGTGCTTGCGGAAGGGCTGGTTGAGCAACCGCGCCGCGCTCGCCTCCTCGCCGGCGGCGAACTCGACCTCGACCCCGCCGTCGCGCAGGATCCCCGGGCCCACGCCCGGCGGCCTTCTCGCTCGGATCGTCAGAGGCGATCACGACCCGCGAGATCCCCGCCTCGAGGATCGCCTCGACGCAGGGCGGCTGCCTGCCCTGTGCGCACACGGCTCCAGCGTCACGTACATCGTCGCCCCGGCGGATCATTTCCCTCTGCGCCGCAGTCCGCGAGCGCCGCCCGCTCGGCGTGCAGATCGCCCAACTCGGCGTGCAACCCCTCGCCAATCACCTCACCGTCCCGCACCACGACAGCTCCGACAAGAGGATTGGGGCTGACCCGCCCACGCCCGCCCTCCGCAAGCTCCAGCGCCCGCCGCAGATGGGCCTTGTCCGTGCCTGTGAGCTGCGTATTCATCGGACCGATTGACTGGTCAATCAACCAAGCTTACTCCGCCGCAACCTTGGTTCCGAGAAGCTCGTCACACGGCCTCTCGCGCGGGTGGCGCGGTGGCGGGGGTCCCCCATAGCGCGAGGGCGCCGCGCAGCGCGTCCGAGCACATGGGGGAGGGCCGCCGCGACAGGACCCGCGCGCCAGAGCCGTATCGGGCCGATTCCCCGGATACCCTGACCGCTCGCCATGAAGCTGATCGTCCAGATCCCCTGCCTCAACGAGGAATCGACGCTGCCGGCGACGATCGCCGACATCCCGCGCCAGATCGACGGCATCGACTCGGTCGAGCTCCTGGTCATCGACGACGGCTCGACCGACCGCACGGTCGAGGTCGCCCGCGAGCACGGGGTCGAGCACATCGTGCGGCTGACCAACAACAAGGGCCTCGCGGCCGGCTTCCAGGCCGGGCTCGACGCCTGCCTCAAGCTCGGCGCCGACGTGATCGTCAACACCGACGCCGACAACCAGTACAGCGGCGCCGACATCCCCAAGCTGCTGGCGCCGATCCTCGCCGGCGAGGCCGACATGGTCGTCGGCGACCGCCAGGTCGCCCAGATCGAGCACTTCTCCGGCTCGAAGAAAGGGCTGCAGCGGCTCGGCAGCTGGGTGGTCAGCCGCCTGGCCGGGACCGAGATCGCCGACACCACCTCGGGCTTCCGCGCCTACAACCGCGAGGCGGCGCTCGGCCTGCTCGTCGTCGACAACTTCACCTACACGCTGGAGAGCCTGATCCAGGCCGGCAAGATGCTGGTCGCGGTCGACCAGGTCGAGATCGCGCACCAACCCGCAGACGCGCGAGTCGCGGCTCTTCGACTCGACCGGCGGCTACGTGCGCCGCAACGCGCTCTCGATCCTGCGCATCTACGCCCGCTACGAGCCGCTGCGCGTCTTCGCCACGCGCCGGGCTGGTGGTCGCGATCCTCGCCCTCGCTCGCCTGGCTGCCCTTCCTGCTCGACTGGATCCTCAACGGCGACAGCACCGGCCACGTCCAGTCGCTGATCCTCGGCGCCGTCCTCTTCATCGCCGCGATCCAGCTGCTCGCCCTCGGCGTGATCGGCGACCTGCTGGCCGGGCAGCGGGTGATGACGCAGCGCGTCTTCGAGCGCGTGCGGCGGGTCGAGCTGGCGCTCGAGGTGCCGCCCTCCCACTACGAGCCCGGCGCCGAGCGCGATGAGCGCTGCTGCGCAAACGGCAGGGCGCCCCGGCGGACGCCGGCGCCAACGGCGCCTCGGCGACCGCCGACTACGGCAAAACGGCGAGCTTCCTGGCGATCGGCGTCGGCCTCACCGGCGTGATCACCTACGTCTACTTCTTCATCGCCTCGCACGTGCTCTCCAAGCCCGACTACGGGCAGATCACGGTGCTCTGGTCGGCCGTCTTCATCACGATCTCGACCCTCTACCGGCCGGTCGAACAGCTGCTCTCGCGCCACATCTCCGAACACCTGGTCAAGGGCGAGCCGATCGGCGGCACGATGCGGAACGCCTCGACGATCCAGCTCGGCCTGGCGGCGCTCTTCGCCGTCCTCGCGCTGGCCCTGCGCGGGCCGCTGCAGAACGACCTGCTCGAGGGCAACGAAACCCTCTACTGGGTCTTCTTCTCGGCGGTCCTCTTCTACGCCGCCAGCTACTTCGCCCGCGGCTTCCTCGCCGGCCAGCAAGCGCTTCGGCCTCTTCATCGCGCTGATCCTCTCCGAGTCGTGCTTCCGCACGCTCTTCGCCGTGCTGGTCGCGGTCAGCCTGCTCAGCGGCCAGTCGGCGGTCGCGATCGGGATCGTCGCCGCGCCCTCGCTGAGCCTGATGGTCGTGCCGCTGGCCTTCGCCCGCCGGCGCGAACCGCAGCGCGCCCGGCCGCGCCGCGAGCGAAGCCGAGGACGCCGCCGTCTCGATGGCCCACGGCACCGGCTTCGCCGCGGCGGTGCTGGTGATCATGTTCAGCGAACAGGCCTTCCTCAACGCCGGGCCGCTGGTCATCCGCGGCCTGCAGGGCGCCGCCGCGGCCGGCTTCATCTTCAACGTGCTGATGCTGGCGCGGGCGCCGCTGCAGCTCTTCCAGGCGGTCTCGACCAGCATCCTCCCCCACCTGACCGGCCTCCACACCAGCGAGGAGCCGGGCAGCGAGGACGAGTTCCACCGCTCGGTGCGGATGGTGCTGCTCGGGATCGTCGCCTTCACCGCCCTGATCGGCGCTCGTCGATCCTGGTCGCCGGGCCGCAGCTGATGCAGATCGCCTTCAGCAAGAAGTTCAGCTACGACCGCGGCGAACTGCTCCTGGTCACGCCGGCATGGGCCTCTACCTCTGCCTCGGTCACGGTCAACCAGGCCTGCGTCGCCCAGGGACAGGTGCGCCGCGCCGCGGTCCGCTGGATCGCCTGCGCCGCGCTCTTCATCGGCTGGAACTTCGTGCCGCTGGTCAGCAACGAGTTCCACCGGGTCGAGATCGGCTTCACCCTGGCCGCCGGCGTCCTCTTCGGCCTGCTCTACCTGATCTACCGCCGCCCGCACGAACGAGCCGAGGACGTGCCGGTGCCCGGGCTCCCCGGAGGAGCTGGAGCTGCGCCTCGCCGCGGTCGACGAGAACACCTAGGGTCCGCGATGGGTGGACACGACGCCGAGCTGATCCTCGTCGCCGGCGCCCTGCTCGCTGCCGGCATCCTCGGCGCGCCTGCTCGCCGACCGCATCCGCATCCCCGGCCTGCTGCTCTTCCTCGGCCTGGGCATGCTCGCCGGCTCGGAGGGCATCGGCGGGATCGAGTTCGACAACGTCGAGCTGGCCCGCACCCTGGGCACGATCGCGCTCGTCCTGATCCTCTTCGAGGGTGGCCTGACCGCGGGCTGGTCGGAGATCCGCCCGGTGCTCGGCACCGCCGCCTCGATGGCGACGATCGGCACCGCGATGACCGCCTGCACGGCGGGGCTCGCCGCCCACTGGATCTTCGGCATCAGCGTGCTCGAAGGGATGATCGTCGGCGCCGCGATCGCCGCCACCGACTCGGCGGCGATCTTCGCCGTGCTGCGCCGCTCGACCCTGAAAAAGCGGCTGGCGCGCTCGCTCGAGGGCGAGTCGGGGATGAACGACCCGGTCGCCCTGCTGCTGGTGATCGGCTTCATCGAATGGATCCAGCAGCCCGGCTTCGGCCTCGCCGACATGGTCGGCCTGCTGGCGCTCAAACTGGCGATCGGCGCGGTGGTCGGCCTGGCCCTGGGCCGGCTCGCCACGATCGCCCTCGACCGGGCGCAGCTGCCGACCGACGGGATCTACCCGGTGGCGACGATCGCGATCGCCGGGCTCGCCTTCGGCCTGGCCGAGGTCGCCCACGGCTCGGGCTTCCTCGCCGTCTACCTCACCGCCCTCGCCCTCGGCTCGGCCCGCATCCCGGCGCGGCGCACGATCGTCGCCTTCCACGAGGGCGTCGGCTGGGTCGCCCAGATCGGCCTCTTCATCCTGCTCGGCCTGCTCGTCTTCCCCAGCACGCTCGGCGACGTCGCCTGGGAAAGCCTCGCCCTCTCGGCCGTGCTGATCCTCGCTCGCCCGCCCGCTTGCCGCCTTCGTCGCGACCGCCTTCTCCCCGCTCGACCTGCGCGAGCGGGCGATGCTGGGCTGGGCCGGGCTGCGCGGCGCGACGCCGATCTGGCTCGCCACCTTCCCCGTCGTCGCCGGGGTCGGCAGCGGCGAAGAGCTCTTCGCGATCGTCTTCTTCGTCGTCGTCACCTCGACCCTGGTCCAGGGGGCGAGCTTCGAGCCGCTGGCCGAGCCGGCTGGGGCTGACCACCGACGAGCCGGCGCTGCCGCGGCGGCTGCTCGAGTCGGGGCGGATCCGCCGCCTGGGCGGCGACGTCATCTCCTACCGGCTGCGCCCCGGCGCGGCGGCCGCCGGGCACCTGGTGCGCGAACTGGGGCTGCCGCGCGAGGCGCTGGTCAACGTGATCGTCCGCGACGGCCACGCGATCCCGCCGCGCGGCTCGACCGAGGTGCGCGAGGGCGACGAGCTCCACATCCTCGTCCGCGGCGAGCTGCGCGAGGAGGTCGAGGAGCTGACCAAGCGCTGGCACGAGGGCCCGGTCGGCAGCCCGCCGGCGCCGCAGGCTGCCGCCGCGCGGCGCCCCGCAGATCTTCTCGGTCGGGCCCGGTGGCGAGATCGAGGATCCCTCGGCGCCGACCGAGGTCAACGGCATCGCGGTCGTCTCGGTGCTGCGCAGCCGCCGCGACCGCTCCAGCGCCCTGGTCGCCCTGGTCGACGGCCGCTACGCGCTCACCTCGGAGGCCGCGGTCGCCGTCGGCGACCGCCGCGCCCTGGCGCGCTGGTGCGAGCGCCGGGCCGAGCGCGTCGGCCGACGACCCAGCCGAGCGAGCCTGGTGGCAGGAGGTAATCGGCGCCCTGATCGCGCGCGGCTAGACCTGTCCCGGCAGGGGTCGCTGCACTTTTTGGCGAGTGCTCGGGCACCAGCCCATAGCCGCTCCTCCAGTCGCCTGCCGGGACAGGCCTAGGCGGCAGCGGCAGCGATCTCCGTGTAGGCAGCGGCCGGATCGTCGGCGCCGAAGACAGCCGAGCCGGCGACGAAGAGTGAGGCGCCGGCCGCGGCGACCGAGCCGGCGGTCGCGGCGTCGATGCCGCCGTCGACCTCGATCTTGGCCTTGCCGACCAGCGGCTCCAGGCGGGAGACCTTGTCGGGCGAGCCCTGGATGAAGGACTGGCCGCCCCAGCCGGGGTTGACGGTCATGCAGAGGACGATGTCGGCGAGGTCGCGCAGCTCGGCGACCGCCTCGACCGGGGTGCCGGGGTTGAGCGCGATGCCGGCGAGGCAGCCGAGCTCGCGGATCGCGGCGAGGGTGCGGTTGGCGTGCGCCGTCGCCTCGTCGTGGAAGGTGATCGAGTCGGCGCCGGCCTCGGCGAAGGCCTCGATCTGGCGCTCGGGCTGCTCGATCATCAGGTGGACGTCGAGCGCCCCGCCGGCGGCGTGGACCTGGTCGGCGATCGAGCTGGCGACCAGCGGCCCGATCGTGATCGGCGGCACGAAATGGCCGTCCATCACGTCGAAGTGGATCACCCGCGCGCCGGCGTCGAGCACCTCGTCGACCTGCGCGCCGAGCTTGGCGAAGTCGGCCGAGAGGATCGAGGGCGCGACCCGCGGCGAGGCGATCAGCTCCAGCATCCGCTCGCTCATACGGGCCTCATCATCGAGTCTCCACAGGTCTGGCAGGTCATGTCCTCGGTGGTGCTCATCCGGGCGATCGTCTGGTGTTCACCGCAGTTCGGGCACTGCGAGACGAGCTCGAAGCGGCGCAGACAGTACACGCAGCGGAAGCGGCCCGGAAGCTGCGTCGGGCGCAGCCAGGGCTCGCCGCAGCCGGGACAGGCCGCCCGGCGCATGATGCTCTCCCCTTTGCTGGGCTCACTCATCCTCCACCATCATCGCGCTTCGTGCGGCCGATGAAGAAGCCGGTGGTGCGATCGCGGTCGGGGCGCAGCTGAATGCTGCTGCTCGGCGTCGAGGTGCTCCTCGTTCTCGCGCTTGGAGATCGTGCAGGTCGAGTAGACCAGCGTGCCGCCGGGTCGCAGCGCCTCCAGCGCCCGCTGCAGCAGCTCGGCCTGGACCTCGACCAGGCGCTCGATCGTCGCCGGCGACTTGCGCCAGCGGGCGTCGGGACGGGAGGCGAGGGCGCCGAGATCCGAGCAGGGCGCGTCGAGCAGGACCCGGTCGAAGCCGGTGCCATCCCGGCCTCGGTGGCGTCGGCCTCGATCACGGTGACGCTGCGCAGGCCGAGGCGACGTGGCCTGCGCCGCCACTTCCGCCGCCCGCTCGGGGTCGTTCTCGACCGAGATCACCTCGCCGCGATCGCCCATGCGGGCGGCGATCTGGCCGGTCTTGATCCCGGGCCCGGCGCAGAGGTCGAGGACGTGCTCGCCGGGCTGAGGGTCGAGCACCTCGACCACCGCCGCCGAGCCGCGGCTCTGCGGCGTCAGCTCACCGGCGGCGATCAGCTCCGGGACGAGATCCCCGGTCTGCCCCTCGACCACGATCATCTCCGGCGCCGCCAGCGGCCACTCGCTTCCGGTGCGCTTTATGTGGTCCATAGCCGCATAAGGCGCACCGGAAGCGGTCGGCTGACGCCGGCGTCGCGGAGGCGGGCGAGCACGGACTCGACGTCGGTGCGCAGGGTGTTGACGCGGAAGGCAGTCTCGGGCGGCTCGTTGCAGGCGGCGAGCAGGGAGCGGGCGTCCTCGGGGCCGAGCTCGCTGCCACCACATCTGCGCCAGCCAGAGCGGTGCCGAGTGCTTGACCGCGGCCGCCTCCGGGGTCGAGTCGTCGCTCAGCAGCGCCTCGACCAGCGGCTCGCGCTCGCGGCCCGCCCGGCGCAGCACCGCGTTGACGAAGCCCGAGGCGTGCGGCGCGCCGGCCCGCTTGACCAGCTCGACCGCCTGGTCGACCGCGGCGTGGTCGGGCGTACCGTCGGCGAAGAGCAGCTCGTAGATGCCGAGGCGCAGCCCCGCCAGCACCGGCGGGTCGATCTCGCGCAGCGGCCGGTCGACGAGCCGCTCGAGCGCCGCGTCGATCGTGCCGCGGCGCTGCACGGTGCCGTAGGCGAGCCGCTGCGCCTGGGCACGCTCGCGGCCGTCGAGCTCGGCGCTCGTCGGCCGCCTGGCGGAAGGCCAGCTCGGTGTGAGCGTCGCGCTCGAAGGTCGCCCGGATCGTCTCGAAGGCGAGCTGGCGCGGGCCGGGATCGCGATCGCCGGATCGCGATCACAGCTTCGGCAGCGAGTGGCCGCGCAGGTAGGCGTCGGCGGCCATCGGCTTGCCGCCCGGCCGGCTGCACGACCTCGAGCCGCAGCGCGCCGCGGCCGCAGCCGAGCAGCAGTGCCCCCCACTCGGCCTTCACCTCGCCCGCCTTGACGCCGACGTCGACGGCGCGAGCCCGCCGCACCCCGAGGCGCTCGCCGCCGCTCGTCTCCAGGTAGGCGCCGACGTGCGGCGTCAGCGCGCGCACGGTGCGGGCAAGCTCGGTCGCCGGCCGGGCCGGATCGAGGCGGCGCTCCTCGGCGACGATCTTCTCGGCGTAGGTCGCCGCCTCGTCGTCCTGCTCGGTGAACTCGAGCCGCGAGTCGGCGAGCAGATCGAGGGCCTGCACCAGCAGCTCGCCGCCGAGAGCTGGCCAGCTTCGCGGAGAGCGCTTCGAAGTCTTCCTCGGGGCCGATCGCGATCTCCTCGCGCAGGGCGACCGGACCGGAGTCGAGGCCGGCCGTCAGCTGCATCACGCAGACGCCGGTGCGCTGCTCGCCGGCCATGATCGCCCGCTCGATCGGCGCCGCGCCGCGCCAGTGCGGCAGCAGCGAGGGATGGATGTTGAGCATCGGCCACTCCGAGAGCAGCGGCTCGCGGATCAGCTGGCCGAAGGCGCAGACGATCACCGCCTCGGGCCGGACGGCCCGAATCCGCTCCAGCGACTCCTCGTCGTTGACGTCGGCCGCCTGCAGCAGCTCGATGCCGAGCTCGCCGGCGACCTCAGCGGCGGGCGGCGCCTGCATGCGGCGACCGCGACCCTTGGGCCGATCGGGCGGAGTGACGACCAGCAGCGGCCGGTGGGCCGACTCGGCGAGCGCGCGCAGGACGGTCGGCGGCGAACTCCGAGGTGCCGAGGTAGACGGTCCTCACGCGTCAGTGCGAGGCTCGCGATGCTCGCCCTCGTCGCCGGCGTCCTGCTCGTCCAGCGGCGGGCTGTAGCTGCTCGCCCTCGCGCAGGGCGCGCAGGGCGCCCTTGCGCTGCGCGCGCGGCGCCCGGTCGAGGATCAGGACCCCGTCGAGGTGATCGAGCTCGTGCTGGAGCACCCGCGCCTCGAGGCCGGAGGCCTCGATCCGCATCGGCTCGCCGTCGACGTCGAGTCCGCTGAAGCGAGCGTGCAGCGGCCGCTCGACGTCCATCGAGACCCGCGGCAGGCTGAGGCAGCCCTCCTCGGCGACGACGACCTCGTCGGAGAGCCACTCGACCTCGGGGTTGATCAGCGCCGTCGGCTCGCTGTCGGGACCGGCCTGGAAGACGAGCAGGCGGCGCAGCACGCCGAGCTGGGTGGCGGCGAGGCCAACGCCCATGCCGTCGCGCATGATCGCGACCATCCGCTCGACCTCGGCGCGCAGCTCGGGACCGAACTCCCGCACCGGCGAGGCCTTGCTCTTCAGCACCGGATCGCCGAACTTGACCACGTGCGCCAGCGCCGCCTCGCGACGCTCCAGCAGCTCGGCTTCGAGCTCGCTTTCCTCGCGCTCCTCGGTCTCCGTCTCCGCGTTCTCGCTCACTGAATCAATTCTATGGATCGATCAGTGCTGATGACTTCGGCGGCTGAACCTGGATCCCGGCTCGACAAGCTGCTGCCCTTGACCATCGTAAGCGCAACAACCGCGGCTACGCGTCCCAGTGCTTTACGATCAGATCTTCGCGAGCAGACCGCCGTATCCCAGCCGTTCCAATTTCAGTCAAGGAGCGCCGACCATGCGCGAGTGCGGTCGAGACAACAGCCACGACACTGGATCCCGCGTCGAGCTACGGCCCGGATCCGAGCTCTCCTCCTCGACGACTCGGTAGTCGCCTGCTACTGCGGGTCGACGTCGACCGAGATCGCCACCTCGCGCAGGGTGCGATCGGCGGCGAGGCGCTCGACCGTGTCGCGGACCGCGGCGACGGTGGCCTCGCGCTCGCTCGCCTTGAGCAGCAGGCGGCGGCGGTGGCGGTTGCGGACGCGGAACATCGGCGCCGGGCCGAGCAGGTCGGTGTCCTCGGGGAGCGCCGCGGCGAGGCCCTCGGCGAGCAGGGCGGCAGCGCGGTCGAGACGCTGCTCGGACTCGGCTTTGAGCACGATCCGGGTCAGGTGGGAGAAGGGCGGGTAGCGCAGCGCCTCGTCGCCGCTCGACCTCCTCGGCGAGGAACGAGGTCGGCGTCGTGCTCGGCCGCGTGGGCGATGCTGGGCGCGGTCGGGGCCAGGGTCTGCACGATCACCTCGCCACCGGCCTCGCCGCGGCCGCTGCGGCCGGCGAGCTGGGCGACCATCGCGAAGGTCCGCTCGCCGGCGCGGAAGTCGGGGAAGCGCAGGGTGGCGTCGGCGTCGAGGATCGCGCTCAGGGTGACCTCGGGGAAGTCGTGGCCCTTGGCGACCATCTGGGTGCCGACCAGGACGGCGCTCTCGGCCTCGCCGAAGGCGGCGAGGATGCGGGCGTGGGCGCCGCGCCCGCCGGCGGTGTCGGCGTCGAGCCGGAAGACCGGCATCGGCGCCAGCCGCTCGGCCAGCAGCGCCTCGACCTGCTCGGTGCCGACGCCGGCGCGGGAGAGCGTGGTCGAGTCGCAGTCCCCGCAGGCGCTGCGGCAGCGGTTCGCGGTGGGCGCAGTGGTGGCAGACGAGGCGGCCGCTGTGGCGGTGGACGATCAGCGAGACGTCGCAGTTGGGGCAGTTCCAGTGCCGGCCGCAGGAGCGGCAGGTGAGCCAGGGGGCGAAGCCGCGCCGGTTGACCATCACGATCGCCTTCGCTGCCCGCCGCGCGGACGCTCTCCAGCGCTGCCCAGGTCTCGGGATGCAGGGCGCCGGAGCGGGGGTCGGCCTCGCGCATGTCGAGCACCCGCACCGGTGGCATCGGCCGGCCGTCGACGCGGCGCGGCAGCTCCAGCCGCGGCAGCTCCAGCCAGGACTCCGGCCGCGGCGTCGCCGTGCCGGCGACGAGCACGGCGCCGCTCTCGGCGGCCCGGCGGCGGGCGACGGCGCGGGCGTCGTAACAGGGGTCGCCCTCCTGCTTGTAGGAGGCGTCGTGCTCCTCGTCGATGACGATCAGGCCGAGGTCGTGCAGCGGCGCGAAGACGGCCGAGCGCGGGCCGACGCAGACGCTCGCCTCGCCGCTGCGCAGGCGCTGCCATTCGTCGTAGCGCTCGCCGTCGGAGAGGGCCGAGTGCAGGACCGCGAAGCGGTCGCCGAGCCGCGCCCGGAAGCGCGCGACCGCCTGCGGCGCCAGGCCGATCTCGGGGACCAGCACGATCGCCCCCTTGCCGCGCGCCAGCGCCGCCTCGACCGCGGCGAGGTAGACCTCGGTCTTGCCCGAGCCGGTGACGCCGTGCAGCAGCTGCTCGCGCGGCGCCCCGGCTTCGCCGTCGAGCGCGGCGACGATGCCCTCGACCGCGGCCTGCTGCTCGGGCAGCAGCTCGGGCCGGCCGCCGCGGGCGCCGACCTCGGGGTGGCTGGAGCGGCGCCGCACCAGCGAGCTGCGGGTCGCGATCAGGCCGCGCTCCTCGAGTCGGCGCAGCACGCCGCGATCGGAGCCAACCGCCGCGGCCAGCTCCGGCGCCGACATCTCCCCCGCCCGCAGCGCCTCCAGCACCGCGCGCTGCTTGACCCCGAGCCGCTCGCCGCCGCTCAGCGCCTCCTCGCCGGCCGCGGTGATCTCGGCCCGCAGCTCCGTGCCGCGAGCGCACCCGCTGCCCGGCGGCGCCGGTCCCCGGCGGCAGCACCAGCTGCAGCCCGCGCGACGGCGTCGAGCAGTACTCCTCGGGCGATCCAGAGGCCGAGCCGGACCAGCTCCGGCGGCGTGCCTGCCTCGAGCGCTTCGATCGGCTCGGCAAGCCGCTCCGCGGGCAGCGCCGAGGCATCGGCAAGGCCGACGACGACGCCGAGCATGCGCCGCCGGCCGAAGGGCACCCGGACCACGCTGCCGACCTCGAGATCGGCCATCGCCTCGGGCAGCCGGTAGTCGAAGGGCCCGCGCAGCGCGCGGGCGGTGGTGAGCGGCTCGACCTTCGCTATCGACACTCGCTCACGTTATGGAGGGACGCGGACGGCGTGGGTATGCTGCGCGGCGATGGCGCTCAACCTCAGCCCCGGGAGAGCAGGTGATCTTCCAGGGCCACCCCTCCTGGCGGGCGATCCTCGGCTTCTACCTGAAGGGCATCCTGGTCGCCGCGATCGTCGGCGTCCTCTTCAAGCTCTTCGGCGTCGAGCAGCGCAACCGTCTTCCTCGTCGTCCTCGTGATCGTCGCCGCGACCGTGCTGATCGGCTTCATCAAGCGCGTCGCCACCACCTACACGATCACCGACCGCCGCCTCAACATCAAACGCGGCATCGTCTCCCGCGAGGTCCAGGAGACCCGCCTGGAGCGGGTCCAGAACGTCAACTACAAGCAGTCCGTCTACCAGCGCCTGATGCAGATCGGCGACGTCGACTTCGACACCGCAGCCGGCGACGACTACAACTTCGTCTTCTACGGAGTGGCCGACCCGCAGACGTCGTCCACCGCGTCGATCAGGCAACTGGCGCCAACGCAGCCGGCTCACACGGGCTGGGCGAGCCCCAGCCACCCGCCTCTGGTTGACGTTGGCGGGGGCGGGGGTAGGGGTGAAGCGTCTTGTACTTTTTCGCGGGAGCTCGTCCGCAGATGACTGCCGGCGATCCTCGAAAAAGTTAAGCGGAACCCCTACCCCCGCCCCCGCCTAGCAGGCGCAGCAGCGGAATCAGCCGCCACCTTCAAGGCCTCGGCCCGGTCCGTCCGCTCCCAGGTGAAGGCGTCGCCCTCGCGGCCGAAGTGGCCGTAGGCGGCCGTCTGGCTGAAGATCGGGCGGTGCAGGTCGAGGTAGCCGCGGAAGGCGCCCGGGCGGAGGTCGAACTCCGCTTCGACCAGGCGGGAGATCTGCGAGTCGGGAAGCTTGCCGGTGCCGAAGGTCTCGACCATCAGCGAGATCGGGCGGGCGACGCCGATCGCGTAGGCGACCTGGACCTCGCAGCGCTGGGCGAGGCCGGCGGCGACGACGTTCTTGGCGACGTGGCGGGCGGCGTAGGCGGCGGAGCGGTCGACCTTGGAGGGATCCTTGCCGGAGAAGGCGCCGCCGCCGTGGCGGGCCATGCCGCCGTAGGTGTCGACGATGATCTTGCGGCCGGTGAGGCCGGCGTCGCCGACCGGGCCGCCGATCACGAACTTGCCGGTCGGGTTGACGAGGAAGTGCTGGCGCAGCTCGGTCTCGTCGAAGAGGCCGGCGGCCTCGGCGCCGAGCACCGGCAGCACCACGCTCTCCCAGAGGTCGGGCTTGATCTTCGACTCCGACTCGACGCCCTCGGCGTGCTGGGTCGAGATCAGCAGCTTCTCGACCTTGCACCGGGCGGCCGTCGGCGTAGCGGACGGTGACCTGGGTCTTGCCGTCGGGGCCGAGGTAGTCGAGCGATGCGGTCCTTGCGCACCGCGGCGAGCCGTTCGGCGAGCCGGTGGGCGAGGTGGATCGGCATCGGCATCAGCGCCTCGGTCTCCTCGGTGGCGTAGCCGAACATCATTCCCTGGTCGCCGGCGCCGGCGATCGAGCAGCTCGTCCTCGACCGACTCGGTGCGCGTCTCGTAAGCCTTGTCGACGCCCTGGGCGATGTCGGGCGACTGCTTGTCGAGCGAGACCAGGACCGAGACGTGGTCGCAGTGGTAGCCGTAGTCGCCGTGGTCGTAGCCGATCTCGCGGATCGTCTCGCGGACCAGCTCGGGCACGTCGAGGTGGACGCTGGTCGAGATCTCGCCGGAGACCACCGCCATGCCGGTGTTGACCAGGGTCTCGCAGGCGACGCGGCCCTCCGGGTCGCCGGCCATCACCGCGTCGAGCACGGCGTCGGAGATCGCGTCGGCGACCTTGTCGGGGTGACCCTCGGTGACGGACTCGGACGTGAAGAGGTACTCGCCCTCGGCGAGTGGCTGGATATCGCTCATGGCCAGAAGCCTAGATGGTTGCTCGAGCGTTTGCAGGTCAGCGTCCTTGGCGGGTGCCCGAGTGCGGCACGAAGTCGATCACCAGGGGCACCCCCTCGAGCGCGTAGGTCTCGCGCAGGCGGTTCTCCAGGTGGTAGGCCCAGTCGCGGATGATCAGCTTGCGGTCGTTGACCTGGATCGCGATCCGCGGCGGCCGCTCGCCGACCTGGGCGGCGTAGTAGAGGCGCAGGCGGCGGCCGCGTCGCGATGGCGGCGGCGTCTTGGCGACGACGTCGGCGACGAAGCGGTTGAGCTCGGGGGTCGGGATCCGCTCGGCGGCGCGGTCGGCCAGCTCCAGCGCCTTCGGCAGCAGGTTGGCGACGTTGCGCCCGCGCGTCGCCGAGCAGGTGACGACGGCCGGCCGCAGGCGCAGCTTGCTGCTTGACCCGGGCGCGGGCGTCGTCGATGTCGGTG
Organism: uncultured Solirubrobacterales bacterium; assembly: GCA_963702065.1. GTDB lineage: Bacteria > Actinomycetota > Thermoleophilia > Solirubrobacterales > 70-9 > VRUE01. The sequence goes on along the minus strand of OY969705.1, from coordinate 779,214 downwards.
CGTGGTGACGTCCCACTTGTTGAGCGCCAGCAGGGTCGCGCAGCCGGCCTTCATCGCCATCTCGGCGACGCGCAGGTCCTCGGCGGTGATCCCGTCGGCGGCGTCGCAGACGACGAGGGCGACGTCGGCGCGCTCGACCGCGTGTTCGGAGCGCAGCTGGGCGTAGTAGTCGACCGTGCCCGCCACCTTGGAGCGGCGGCGCAGGCCGGCGGTGTCGACGAGGACGACGCGGGCGGCCGTCGACCTCGACCTCGGTGTCGATCGAGTCGCGGGTGGTGCCGGCGCGGGCGGAGACGATCACCCGCTCGGAGCCGAGGAAGGCGTTGACCAGCGAGGACTTGCCGGCGTTGGGGCGGCCGATCACCGCCACGCGCACCGCGTCGTCGTGGCTCGGCCGGCCTGCGCGTGCTCGCCGAGCAGCTCGACCGCCCGGTCGAGCAGGTCGCCGCTGCCGAGGCCGTGGCTGGCCGAGACCGGCAGCGGCTCGCCGAGACCGAGCTGGTTCAGCTCCGCGGTCAGGTGCTCGTCCTCGGGCCGGTCGACCTTGTTGGCGACGACGATCACCGGCACCTCGGCGCCGCGCAGCGTCTTGGCCAGCTCGACGTCGCCGGCGCGGACGCCGGCGCGGGCGTCGACGACCAGCATCACCACGTCGGCCTCGGCGATCCCGAGCCGGGCCTGCTGCTGGATGTCGCGGGCCAGCTCGGACTCGTCCTCGAGGTCGATGCCGCCGGTGTCGAGCAGCTCGAAGGCGACCCCGTTCCACTCGCAGCGCACCCGCTTGCGGTCGCGGGTCACGCCCGACTCGGCGTGGGTGACCGCCTCGCGGCCGCCGGCGAGCCGGTTGACCAGGGTGCTCTTGCCGACGTTGGGGAAGCCGACGATGGCGACGGTGGGCAGGCTCATGCGGCGCTCAGCCCCCGCTCGCGGGCGAGCGCTGCGATGCGGGCACGACCTCCGCCTCGGCGAAGCCCGTGGTGTCGATCTCCACCGCGTCGGCGGCGGCGCGCAGGGCGCTGTGCTCGCGGGTCTCGTCGCGCGCGTCGCGCTCGCGCTGGGCGGCGAGAACCGCGGCGGGGTCCTCGCCGGTCTGCGCGGCGCGGCGGCGGGCGCGCTCCTCGGGCGAGGCGGTGAGGAAGACCTTCAGCGGCGAGTCGGGGCTGACCACGGTGCCGATGTCGCGGCCCTCGGCGACGTAGCGGCCGGCGGCGATCAGCTCGCGCTGGCTCGCCACCATCGCCTCGCGCACGCCGGGATGGACCGAGACCCGCGAGGAGGCCTCGGTCACCGCGGGCTCGCGGATCGCCGCCGCTGACGTCGTCGCCGTCGAGCTCGACCCGCTCGCCGTCGAGCGAGATCGCGAGCGAGCGCGGCCAGCTCGGCCATCGCCTCGCGTCGTCGAGGTCGGCGCCGCGCCGCAGCGCCGCCAGCGCCACGCAGCGGTACATCGCCCCGGAGTCGAGATAGGTGAAGCCGAGCCTGCTCGGCGAGGCGCGCGGGCCACGGTGGACTTGCCGGCCCCCGCGGGTCCGTCGATGGCGATGACCATGGGCGGCAGCGTAGAGACGGCGGCCGCTCGGGCGTTCCGCGCTCAGCTGCCGCGGCGGGTGAACGCCGCGAGGTCGGCCTCGAAGCCCGGATAGCTGACCGCGGCGGCATCCATGCCCTCGACCTCGACGCCCTCGCGCGAGGCGAGGCCGGCGATCGCGCCGAGCATCGCGATCCGGTGATCGCCGTGCGAGGAGATCGTGCCGCCGCGCAGCCCGCCGCCGCCCTCGATCCGCATGCCGTCCTCGCGCGCCTCGACCGTGGCGCCGAGCGCCTCCAGCGCCTCGCAGGTGGTCGCCACCCGATCGGACTCCTTGCGGCGCAGCTCGGCCGCATCGCGGATCGTCGTCGGGCCCTCGGCGAAGCAGGCGGCGAGGGCGAGCAGCGGCAGCTCGTCGATCGCCAGCGGGATCTCCTCGCCGCCGACCTCGGTCCCGCGCAGCGCGGAGGCGCGGGCGCGGATCGTGCCGATCGGCTCGCCGCCGCGCTCCCCCACCGGCTCGACCTCGATCTCGGCCCCCATCCGCTCGAGGATCGCCAGCAGGCCGGTCCGGGTCGGGTTGGTGCCGACCCCTTCCAGCGTCACCTCGCTGCCGGGCACGAGCAGGGCGGCGACGAGGAAGAAGGCGGCCGAGGAGAAGTCGGCCGGCACCGCGAGCTCGCCCGGTTCCAGCCGTTTGGCCGGGCGCACGGCGATGCCGCCACGCAGCCAGGCGACGTCGGCGCCGGCGGCGGCGAGCATGCGCTCGGTGTGATCGCGGCTGCGCGACGGCTCGCGCAGCCAGGTCTCGCCCTCGGCGAGCAGGCGCGGCGAAGAGCAGGCAGGACTTGACCTGGGCGCTGGCGATCGGCAGCTCGTACTCGATGCCCTGCAGCGGCGCCGCCTCGATCTCGAGCGGCGGCAGGCGCTCCTCGCGACAGCTCAGCTGGGCGCCCATCTGGCGCAGCGGCGCGGCGATGCGGTCGACCGGGCGGCGCCGGATCGAGTCGTCGCCGTCGAGCGTCCAGCGGCCGCTCGGGCTGCCCTGCGAGCCAGCCCGGCAGCAGGCGCAGCAGGGTGCCGGCGTTGCCGACGTCGATCGCAGTGCTGCGGGCGCTGCGCAGGCCGACGCCGCGGATGCGGATCATCGGCTCGATCGCCGCCGGACTCGACGCCCTCGACCTCGGCGCCGAGCGCCTCGCACCGCGGCCAGGGTCGAGCGGGTGTCGGCGGAGTCGAGGTAGCCCTCGATCTCGGTCTCCCCTTCGCCCATCGCCGCGATCAGCGCGGCGCGGTGGGAGATCGACTTGTCGGCCGGCGGGCGCAGGTTGCCGCGCAGCGGGCCCGGTCGGGTCGAAGCGCGTCGCCATCGGCCTAGGCCGCCGTCGCCGACGGCGCTGACGCGTGTGGCCCAGCTCGCGCACCAGGGCCGTCGCCGCGCTCGGCCTGCTCGTCGCCGGCGACCCAGAGCGAGACCGCGCCCGAGGTCATGTCGGGGGCCGGGTAGAGCGCCATGTCCTCGATGTTGACGCCGGCCTCGCCGAGCGCGAGCGCCAGCTCGGCGATCGTGCCCGGCCGGTTGGTGACGACGACGCGCAGCTCGCGCAGGGGCCCGCCGGCGAGTTCGGTCTCGAGCAGGCGGCGGCGGTCGCCGGCCGGCGCTCGCGTGCCACTCGGCGACCGCGTCGCGCTCGCCCTCGCGGATCAGCGTCGCCGCCTCGCGCAGGCGCTCGGCGACGGCGTCGACCGCCTCGGCGACCGCGTCGCGGTTGCTGGCGAAGATGTCCCCCCAGATCGCCGGGTTGGCGCCGGCGACCCGGGTCGTGTCGCGGAAGCTCGGGCCGACCTCCGGCATCCGCTCCGAGTCGCGGGTCAGCTCCTCCACCGCCTGGCCGACGAGGACGTTGGCGACGACGTGCGGCAGGTGGCTGATCGTCGCCATCAGGCGGTCGTGCGCCTCGGCGTCGATCGCCTGCACGCGGGCGCCGAGGCCGGCGACGGTGCGCTGCAGGCGGTCGTAGAGCACGCCGCTGGAGCGCGCCGATTTCGGCGTCAGGTACCAGCGGGCGCCCTCGAAGAGGTCGGCGCGGGCGTTCTCGACCCCGGAGGTCTCGGCGCCGGCCAGCGGGTGGCCGCCGATGAAGCGCTCGTCGCCGCCGAGCGCGGCGACGATGTCGCGCTTGGTCGAGCCGACGTCGGTGACGACCGTGTCCGGGCCGCAGGCCGCGAGCGCCGCCGTGGCCAGCTCGGCGAGGCCGGCCACCGGCGCCGCGCAGAAGACGACCTCGGCGCCCTCGCAGGCCTCCGCCACGCCGGCCGCGCCGCGATCGATCACCCCGGCCTCGCTGCGCCCTGCCCAGGCGTCGCCGGGTCGGGGTCGAAGCCCACCACCTCGGCCTCGAGCCGCCGCCGGGCGGCCAGCCCGATCGAGCCGCCGATCAGGCCGACGCCGAGCACGGCGATCCTCATTCGCCGCGCCGCGCCCTTACCGCCGAGGCCAGCTGCTCCAGCACCGAGACCGTCGCCTCCCAGTCCAGGCAGGGGTCGGTGATCGACTGCCCGTAGACGAGCTCGCCGTCGCCGAGGTCCTGGCGCCCCTCGACCAGGAACGACTCGAGCATGACGCCGACGATCGCCGCGTTGCCGTCGGCCACCTGGTCGGCGATCTCACCGGCGGCGAGCAGCTGCCGGGCCGGGTCCTTGCCGCTGTTGTCGTGCGAGGCGTCGATCACCAGCCGCTCGGGCAGGCCGGCGGCGCGCAGCAGCTCGAGCGCCCCGGCGACGCCTTCGGCGCGTGGTTGGGCGCGCCGCGGCCGCCGCGCAGGATCACGTGGCCGTCGGGATTGCCGCTCGTGTAGAGGATCGCCGGCGCGCCGGCGTCGTCGATGCCGGCGAAGGCGTGCGGCGCCGCGGCGGCGCGCACCGCGTCGACCGCGACCTGGACGTCGCCGTCGGTGCGGTTCTTGAAGCCGATCGGCATCGAGAGGCCGGAGCCGAGCTGGCGGTGGATCTGGCTCTCGGTCGTGCGGGCGCCGATCGCTCCCCAGGAGACCGCGTCGGCGATGTACTGGGGCGTGATCGGGTCGAGGAACTCGGTGCCCACCGGGCAGGCCGAGGTCGAGCACCTCGAGCAGCAGCTGGCGGGCCATGCGCAGGCCGGTGTTGACGTCGAGCGAGCCGTCGAGGTGAGGATCGTTGATCAGCCCCTTCCAGCCGGTCGTCGTCCGCGGCTTCTCGAAGTAGACCCGCATCGCGATCAGCAGGTCGCTGCTCAGCTTGCGCGACTGTTCGGCGAGGCGGCCGGCGTAGTCCAGCGCCGCCTCCGGGTCGTGGACGCTGCACGGGCCCGACCACGACCAGCACCCGGTCGTCGCTGCCGTCGAGCACGTTGCCGACTTCGCCGCGACCGCGCACGACGGCGCTTTCGCGCTCCTCGCCCAGCGGCAATTCCGCGAGCAGCGCTCGCCGGCGAGACCAGCTCCTCGATCCGCTCGATCCGCTGGTCGCGGACCCGGTCTCGAGTCTCCCCCTGCATCCCGATCATCATCTTGCCTTCACCTTCCTCCACGTTCACAAGCCTACTTCCGGTTTCCCCGCCGCACGTGCGCGGCGCGAGTACGAATGATTCCGACGCCCGGGCCAGTTGCTTATTGCGGTGCGGCAGAGCCGCGAGGCCGGACGCCTAGCTAAATCGCCAGAAATAGGAGAAGCGCGCGGGGACGAGCGCGGCGCCGGAGGCGCGGGTGACGCTCGTCGTGTCGGCTGATTGCTTCACCTTCCCTGACTTTGTAGCAGGTGAGGAGAGCGTCTAGTCGAGCAATTCGCCGAGGGCGGCGAGGAAGCGGCCGTTCTCCTCGGCGGTGCCGTAGGAGACGCGGATGTGGCCGGGGTCGCCGAGCGGCGTGCCGGGGCGGACGGCGATCTGGCGCTCGGCGAGGCCGGCGACGACGTCGGCCTCCTCGGCGTCGCCGAGGTCGATCCAGGAGAAGTTGGCGTGGGTGTCGGAGGTGGCGAGGCCGAGCGTCGCGCAGGCCCTCCTCGACCCGGAGGCGCTCGGCGATCGTGCTCTCGACCCGCTTGCTGACGTCGTCCTGGTGCAGGATCGCCTCGGCGCCCGCCGCCTGGGCGAGGGCGTTGACGCTGAAGGGCTGGCGCACGGCGTCGATCGCGGCGCGGAACTTGGGCGAGCCGAGCGCGTAGCCGACCCGCAGCCCGGCCAGGCCGTAGCACTTGCTGAAGGTGCGCAGGACGACCAGGTTGGGCAGCTCGGCGAGCAGGTCGACGGTGGCGTCGGGGTCGTCGTGGGTCTGGAACTCGACGTAGGCCTCGTCGAGGATCACCGTCACGTGCGCGGGCAGGCCGGCGCAGAACTCCGCCACCTCGGCCGCGGGGACGTGGGTGCCGGTCGGGTTGTTGGGGTTGCAGACGAGGACGCAGCTGGGTCGCCGCGGTCACCTCGGCCGCCATCGCGTCGAGGTCGTGGACGTCGCCCTCGGCGAGCGGCACGCGGACCTCGCGCGCGCCGGTCAGCGCCGGCAGGTACGGGTACATCGAGAAGGCCGGCCAGGAGTAGAGGATCTCGGCGCCGGGCTCGCAGAGCGCCTCGGCGGCGGCGAGCAGGATCTCGCAGGAGCCGTTGCCGACCGCGACCCGGGCGGGGTCGGTGTCGTAGCGCTCGGCGATGCGGCGGCGCAGCAGAGTCGCGTCGGGGTCCGGGTAGCGGTTCATCGCCCCGGCGGCGGCGGCGATCGCCTCGACCACCTTCGGGTGCGGCGGCGAGGGCGACTCGTTGGAGGCGAGCTGGGCGATGCCGCCGGCGGCGATCGCCTCGGGCGCCTGCCCGGTCGGCACGCCGGCCTGGTAGCCCGGCATGCGGGCGAGCTTCTCGGCGAAGGTGACGCTCATCGCGTCCATTGTGCCGACGAGCCGGCCTACTGGGCGGCGTGAAGGTCGGCGCGCAGCTCCTGCGTCGCGCCTAAGTACACGTGCGCGGGCTTGTGGCCGACCGGGGCGTAGTAGTGGACCATCGTCCGGATCACCCGCGGCATCGCCCCGGGCACGTCGATCTCGCGGGCGCAGATCAGCGGCACCGTGTCGAGCCCGAGGCGGCGCGCGGCGACCGCCGGGAACTCGGCGTCGAGGTCCTCGGTGGTGGTGAAGAGGCAGCTGACCATCGCCTCGGCGCCGAGCTCGTTGCGGTCGAGCAGCTCGCGCATCAGCGTCCTCGGTCGCGCCGACGATCGCCTCGGCCTCGTTGGCCTCGGCCTGCACGGCCCCGCGGACCGCGAACAGTCGCTCCTCGCTCATCGTTTCGAATCTTCCCAGAGCCGGGCGATCTCATCCTCGCCGAGCCGCCGCGCCTGCCCCTGCGTGAGCGGCCGAGCTCGACCGGGCCGAAGCGCACCCGCCGCAGCGTCACCACCCGGTTGCCGATCGCCTCCGCCATCCGCCGCACCTGCCGGTTGCGCCCCTCGCGCAGGACGATCTCGACCTCCCGCTCCCCGAGCCGCCGCACCTCGGCCGGCGCAGTCATCCCATCCTCGAGCTCCACCCCCGCTGGCAAGCCGCCGCAGGTCGGCGTCAGAAGGCGGCCGCCGCAGCTCCGCCCGATAAGCCTTGGCGCACCCCGTAGCGCGGATGCGTCAACCGATTGGCCAGCTCCCCGTCATTCGTCAGCAGCAGCAGCCCGGTCGACTCCGGCATCGAGCCGCCCCACCGGATAAAGCCGCGCCGCCGTATCGACCAGTTCGACCACCGCCGGCCGCCTCCCAGGCTCCCGCGCCGTGGAGACCACCCCCGCCGGCTTGTTCACAGCCCAAACCTCCCGAGCCTCCGTCCCAACCAAGCTCCCATCCACCCGCACCTCATCGGCATCGGTGACGTCACGCGCCGGGTCCGTCACCACCTCCCCACCAACCGTGACCCGCCCCTTGGAGATGATCAGCTCAGCTTTCCGCCGCGAAGCGACCCCTCCATGAGCGAGGAACTTGGCGAGCCTCACGCGGGGCTCGCGGAGCCTCCCCGCTGTCGCTGCCTCCGTCCCGGCCCTCTTGAGCAGCCGCTCCCGCAGCTCCCGCTCGTCCTCAGGCGTCGGATCGAACTTCGACGGATCGGGCAGCTGGTCCAACCCGGAGAGCCCGAAGAGCCGCTCGAAGAGCTCCGTCGTCTTGAAGATCGCCGCCCCGAACTGCGAGCGCCCCGACTCCTCGATCAGCCCACGCTCGGCCAGCGTCTGCACCGCCGACTCGGAGGTGACGCCGCGGATGCGCGCGACCTCGGGGCGGGTGACCGGCTGCAGGTAGGCGACGATCGCCAGCGTCTCGGCCTGGGCCTGGGTCAGCGGCGGCGTGCGCGGCTTGGCCAGCAGGCGCCGGGCCGCCGCCTCGCTGGCGGGGTCGCTGGCCAGGGCGAAGCCGCCGGCGACCTCGCGCAGGACGACCCCGCGCTTGCCCTCGGCGAGGTCCTCGCGCAGCAGCGCGATCGCCTCCTCGACCTGGCCCTCGGTCGCCTCGGTCGCCTCGGCCAGGTCGCGGGCGTTGACCGGCTGCGGCGAGAGGAAGAGCAGCGCCTCGATCGTGCGGGTCAGGTCACTCACTTGCGGGGGCCTCCTTCTTGTGGATCTGGATCGGGCCGAAGGGTTTGGACTGCTCCCAGGTCGCCTCGCCCTTGCGGTACAGCTCGAGCAGGGCGAAGAGGGTGACCGCCTGGGTCAGCCGGTCCTCGCTCGCCGAACTGCTCGTCGAAGTCGATGCTGGCGTGGCCGCGCAGCGCCTCGCGCAGGGCGCGCAGCCGTTTTTCCAGCGAGACGGTCGGGCGGATGTGGTCGAGGTTCAGCTCCGGCGGGATCACCAGCAGGTCGCCGAGGGCGGCGCCGAGCCGTTCCGGGTCATAGACGGCGGTCGCGGCGTCGAGCGCGACCTTGCGCAGCTCCGGCGGCAGCGGCGCCGAGCGGTAGAGGTAGCCGCGCGCCGCCTCGAAGCGCTGCTCCAGCACGGCGCGCGGCGTCGCGGTAGCGGCGGTACTCGAGCAGGCGGGCGACCAGCTCCTCGACCGCCTCCTCGGGGGTGACGTCCTCCAGCCCCTCCTCTTCGCCCGGCAGCAGCAGGCGCGACTTCAGCTCCAGCAGCGAGGCGATCAGGACGAGGAACTCGGTCGCCACGTCGAGCTCCAGCTCCTCCTCGCGCTCGAGGTGCTCGACGTAGGCGACGACGACCTCGGCCAGCTCGACCTCGAGCAGGCTGACCTCCTCGCGCAGGACGACCGCCATCAGCAGGTCGAACGGACCGGCGAAGACGTCGAGGTCGAGGTCCAGCTCGGCGACGGTCACCCGGGCACCGTAACGCCCGCGAGTGATGGCGAGCTAGGCGGGGCCGAAGCCCATGCGCTCGCGGACGTCGGCGACGACCGGCGCGGCGATCGCGCGGGCCTTCTCGGCGCCGGCGGCGAGGATCGCCTCCAGCGCCGCCTCGTCGGGGCGCAGCTCGGCGTAGCGCTCGCGGACCGGGGCGAGGTAGCTCGACGACCGCCTCGGCCACGGCCTTCTTGAAGTCGCCGTAGCCGGCGCCCTCGAACTCGCGCTCGACCGCCGCCGGATCGATGCCGCGGGCGACCGCGTAGACGTCGATCAGGTTGGTGATGCCGGCCTTGTCGGGTGCGCGGCGCACCTCGCGGCCGGAGTCGGTGACGGCGCTGCCGAACTTCTTGCGGATCGCCCCCGGCTCGTCGAGGACGAGCACGGTGCCGGCCTCGGTCCCGCCCGTGGTCGACATCTTCCGCTCCGGCTCCTGCAGGTCCATGATCCGCGCCCCGACCTCGGGGATGCGCATCTCCGGCACGACCAGGGTCTCGCCGAAGCGCTCGTTGAAGCGGCGGGCGATCTCGCGCATCAGCTCGACGTGCTGGCGCTGGTCGTCGCCGACCGGCACCTCGGTCGCCCGGTAGGCGAGCACGTCGGCGGCCATCAGCACCGGGTAGAAGAAGAGCGCCGCGGAGACGAGCTCCTGCTTCGCCGACTTGTCCTTGAACTGGGTCATGCGGTTGAGGTCGCCGTGCGAGGTGACCGCCGAGAGCAGCCAGGTCAGCTCGCTGTGCTCGCGCACGTCGGACTGGCGGAAGAAGACGCAGCGCTCCGGGTCGAGGCCGGCGGCGAGCAGGATCGCGGCCGTGTCGTAGAGCCGCTCGCGCAGCTCGGCCGGGTCGTAGGCGACCGAGATCGCGTGCAGGTCGACGATGCAGAAGATCGCCGGGTCGCCGCGGTCCTGGCCCTCGACGTACTGGCGGATCGCGCCTATGTAGTTGCCGAGGTGCTTGCGGCCGGTGGGTTGGATGCCCGAGAAGACGATGGGTGCGCTCACGGGCGGGAGCCTAGTTCAGGGGGCGGAGGGACGGGTGCCTCTCTTGCCCGTCCAAGTGACGGCCTAATTAGGCCGGCACTTTGAGTATCCGCCCGTTCGAGAGAGGCACCCTCCCTCCGCCCCTCAGGCGGGCTCGGCGGCCGGCTCGGGAGCGCAATCGGCGTCGGCTCCGTGGCCGCACTCGCCGGCCTGGGCTGAGCCGCGGGTGGGGATCGCTTCTACTTTGCGGCGGGGGTTCTCGATGCCGACGCCGGAGACGGCGCCGCCGACGATCATCAGGACGCCGGCGATGCCGATGCCGAGGTGGAAGGCGGAGGTGGAGGCGTCGGCGGAGGCGGTGCTGACGCGGGTCGCCTGGGCCGGGGGCAGCTTGCCGGTTTTGGGCACCGCCAGCGGCTGGGCCTTGGCGTCGGAGACGGTGTGCTCGGCGCGGGGGCCGAGCGGGCGGTCGCCGAGGTTGTTGTCGAGGGTCGAGCCGAAGTAGGCGGAGATCACCGCGCCGAGCACGGCGATCGCCAGCAGGCCGGCGACCCGGGCGATGCCGTTGTTGACGCCGGAGGCGATGCCGACGTGGCGTTCCTCGACCGAGTCGAGCACGGTCGCGGTCAGCGGCGCGACCGTGGCGGAGAGGCCGAGGCCGAAGACGAGGATCGCCGGCAGCACGTCGGTGACGTAGTCGGCGTTCGAGCCGATGCGGAGCATCAGCAGCAGGCCGATCCCGCCGACGATCGGGCCGATCGTCATCGGCAGCCGCGGGCCGGTACCGGAGGCCAGCTTGCCCCAGCGCGGCGAGAGGAAGAAGAGGATCAGCGAGATCGGGGTCGTCGCCAGGCCGGCCTCGAGCGGCGAGTAGCCGGCCACCTGCTGGAGGAAGAGGCCGACGAAGAAGAGGCCGCCGATCAGCCCGGCGTAGGTCGAGAGCGTGGTCAGGTTGGCGACGGCGAAGTTGCGGATCCTGAACAGGCCGAGGTCGAGCATCGGGTGGCGGGCGCGCATCTCGTGCAGGACGAAGAGGACGAAGCAGGCGATGCCGGCGATGAAGGGGACCCAGACCATCGGGTCGCCCCAGCCGCGGGTCGGCTGCTCGATCAGGGCGAAGACCGGGCCGCCGAGCCCGGCGGCCGAGAGCCCGATGCCGGTCCAGTCGATGCCGCGGAAGGCGTCGGGGTCGCGGCTCTCCTCGACCGAGTGCAGGGTCAGCGCCACCGTCCCCGCGATCAGCGGCAGGTTGACCCAGAAGATCGCCCGCCAGGAGGTGAGCCCGACCAGCGCCCCTCCCCCGGCCGGGCCGATCACGGTCGCGATCCCGGTCCAGGCGGTCCAGGTCCCCACCGCCTTGCCGCGCGCGGCGCCCTCGAAGGTGGCGGCGACGATCGCCAGCGACCCCGGCACCAGCAGCGCCCCGGCGATCCCCTGCAGGGCGCGGGCGGCGATCAGGAACTCGACCGTCGGGGCGATCGCGCAGAGCGCCGAGGTGGCGCCGAAGGCGATCAGGCCGAAGACGAACATCCGCCGCCGGCCGAACTGGTCGCCGAGCGAGCCGCCGACCAGCAGCAGCGAGACCAGGGTGAGCATGTAGGCCTCGACCACCCACTGCTGCCCGGCCAGCCCGGCGTCGAGCCCGTCGGCGATCGCCGGCAGCGCCACGTTGACCACGGTCGAGTCGAGGAAGACGACGGTCGAGCCGAGGATCGTCGCGACCAGGGTCAGGCGCTGCTGCGCGGGACACCGGATCGAGTGTAGGCAGCCGCTTGGGCGGGTCCGACCGCCGTGAGGGACTTCTAGCGCGCCTTCGCCCGTACTCATTGCGTGAGCCAGCAAAGGAGGAGAGATGACGAAGAAGCTGCTGTCGGTCGTCGGTGCTGGTCTTGCTGAGCGTGCGTCGCTATCGCGCCGAGCGCCGTGGCAAAGGGACTCGGCACGATCGGACGCCGCGCAACGGCGTCACGAGTCGACGGGATCCCCGCATCGCTACGTCGCCGTCAACACTCACACCACACCCAACGCTCACCCTGGTCGAGCGGATCGACAGGCGCGGCGGCCGCGGTCGACCGCTGGTGGCAGCTCGAGGGTGACTACGGCGTCCCGGCGGTGGCTTACGACGGCATCGCCGGGAGGTCTCTCCGCCGACGGCAGAACGCTTGTCCTCAGCGACTTCGCGATCGGCAACCCACCCGTCTACCCGCCCAAGACGACCCGGCTCGCGATCCTCGATACCGAGCTTCGCCCCCAACGGCACCTGCAAGCCGGGGCAGCGGCGCCCGCCCACGTGTGTTCCGCTCGGTCGAGCCTGCGCGGCCAATTACGCCTTCGACGCGATCTCGCCGGACGGCTCGACGATCTACCTGAGCCACCACTTCCCCAACCTCAGTGGGCCGGCCTACATCACCCACTTCGAGGTGCGGGCCTACGACGTCGAACGGGCAAGCGCCTCGCTGCCCGAACCGATCGTCGACCCCGAGGAGCCGGAGGAGCGGATGGAGGGGCTGCCGATCAGCCGCGCGACGAGCCCGGACGGGCGCTGGGCCTACACGCTCTACGACGGCAACGGCAAGGAGCCGTTCATCCTCGCGCTCGACACGGTCGCCGGGCGCGGCCGCCTGCGTCGACCTGCCCCAGCTGGCCGATCTGCCGAGGCGCTTCAACTACCTGCTAGCTGGATACGCGCTGCCGCGAAAGCCTTGACGCGGCGGGTCGCCACCTCGCCGTCTATCCCCGCTCGCCGGGATCGGGCCTCGTCGCCCCGCACACTGCGCCGCTGCTGTCGGTGGACGTCGGCCGGCCGATGCGCGGCGCAAACCGAGCGACCGCGACGGCGTCGGACTTCCTCGCCTTCACCAGGACGCCGCGCCGGCCCGGCAACCTGCTCGAGCGCGTCGGCGTCGTCGGTCGGTCGCGGCAGGCGCCCGATCCGCCTGCGCCAGTACGGCGATCCGAGTATCGGCGGCCGGGTGCTGGTCTTCGGCTGCATCCACGGCGACGAGTGCGCCGGCGCGCAAGATCGTCCCGACCAGCGAACGGCTGTCCCGACCCGCGCTCGAACGTCTTCGTCGTCGGCGAACCTCAATCCCGACGGCGCGGCACTCGGCACCCGCCTCAACGGCCGCGGGGTCGACCTCAACCGCAACTTCCCCTCGCGGTGGCGGCTCGATCGGCCGCCGCGGCGACGCCCGAGTACTCCGGGTCCTCGACCCTTCTCGGAGCCGGAGACGCGCCTTGCCGCGCGCATCGTCCAGGGCCTGAGGCCGCGAGGTGACGATCTGGTTCCACCAGCACTACGGCGAGCGACCGCTGGTCCGCGCCTGGGGACCGAGCGCGCCGGACGGGACGGCTGCTTCGCCCACCCTGGCGCGGATTCCCTTCCGCCGCCTGCCCTGGCCCGCCGGCACCGGCTCCGAACTGGCAGAACCACCGCTTTCCCGGCAGCAGCTGCGTTCGTCGTCGAGCTGCCGCCCGGCGCGCTGGCGCCGGGGCTCCACGCGCGGCTCAACGACGCGATCGATCCGGATCGCGCGCCGGCAGGCCCAGGTGGGCGAAGATTGAGATGTCCGCGCCGAAGAGGTGACGCTTGGGCAGCTGAGGTCAGCGAGCGAAAGCTCATTCGAGGAGGCCCAGCGCGGCTCCCGCGATGCGCTTGCCGAGCTCTACTGCGGTGCACTGGCCGCGGGCTCACCGCGCTGCCTACCTCGTCGTCCACGACGCCGGCGGCGGCCGAGGACATCGCCCAGGACGCGTTCCTGGCCGCGGTCGACGCGCTCGATCGCTTCGACCGCCGCCGGCCCTTCGCGCCCCTGGCTGCACCGGATCGTGGTCAACCGCGCGATCGACTGGGGACGGCGCGAGGCGCTGCGCCGCCAGCGCCGGCGATCCGGACGAGCGAGCCGCGCCGAGCCGCGCCGGATGAGCGCGGCGGGCGAGCTGATGCCGGCCCTCGCCCAGCTGCCGCCCGAGCAGCGCGCCGTCGTCGTCCTCCGCTACCTGCTCGAGTACACGCCCGGCGAGATCGCGCGCATGCTCGAGCTGCCGCGCGGCACCGTCAACTCGCGCCTGCGCCGCGGCCTCGACCGGCTGCGCGACCTGATCGAGGTGGAGCGATGAACGAGGGCCGGCTGCGACGCCTGCTGCGCGAGGAGCCGATTCCCGGCGCCGGCGGAGGCCGAGCGCCGCGGGCTCGACCTGGTCGAACGGGCCTACGCCGAGCGGCAGCCCGCGCGGCAGCCCGGTGCTGCCCCGCGGCTCGCCGTCGCGCTCGCCGCCGCCGCCCTGCTCGCGGCCCTGATGCTCTCCCCCGCCGGCGCCGCGGTGCGGGACTGGGTCGACGACGTCTTCACCGCCGGGGTCCACGACGCCGCAGCCGGCACTGACCGAGATACCCGGCGGCGGCCAGCTGCTGGTCCAGTCGCAGCGCGGTCCCTGGGTCGTCCAGCCCGACGGCTCGCGGCGCCTGCTCGGGCGACTACCGACGAAGCGACCTGGTCGCCGCACGGCCTCTTCGTCGCCGCCGCGTCCGGACGCACGCTGAGCGCGATCGAGCCCGACGGCACGCCCCGCTGGTCGATCTCGGCGACAGGGCCGTGTCGAGCGACCCGCGCTGGTCGCCCTCGGGCTTCCGCATCGCCTACCGCAGCGGGAGGCACGCTGCGCGTGGTGAGGGCTGACGGCACCGAGGACCGCGCTGGTCGGACCGGCAAGCGCCGCGGTGCGCGCCAGCCTGGTTCCCTCCGGCCTCGCACCTGCTCGCCTACGTCGATCGCGGCGCGCCGGGTCGCGCATCGTCGAAGCCGACACCGCGCGGACGCTGGCACGCCGTCGACGCCTCGCCCGGCGTCATCGGCGCTCGGCTGGAGCGCCGGACGGTCGCGGGCTGCTCGAAATCTCCACGACATGGACTCTGGCTGCGCGACGCTGCGAATCGAGCAAGCTCGCCAGCGGCCTCGGGCTCGGCGCAGCCGCAGCGCGTTCCCCTCCCGGCTGACGGCCATGGTCCGCGCGCGGCCTTCGCGCCACGCGGGCGCACGATCGCGGCCCTGCTCGGACCGCTCGCTGGGTCCCGGCCCGCCGCGCAGCGAAGCGCTCCTGATCGATCCGGTCGGCGGTCCAGCCGCGCCGCCTCTTCGGCGTCTCCGGTCACCTCACCGAACTCGCCTGGTCGCCCGACGGCCGCCGCCTCCTGCTCGCCTGGCCGGCCGCGGACCAGTGGCTGTTCGTCCCAGCCGAAGGCGGGGCTCGCCTGCGAGCGATCGGCAACGTCGCCGACGTCTTCGCCCCCGGAAACGCCGCGCGAGCGACCTTTCCGCGAGTCGAGGGCTGGTGCTGCCAGTAGTCCTCAAACGAGCCGGGCGCCTGACCAAGCGGGGCAAGGACGCAGGGAGCGTGGCGTGCTCTGCACGCGAGCGACCGAGGACGCCGCACCGCGCCGCGTCAGGCGCCCGGCTCGCGCAGCTGCTGGGCCGGGGTGAAGAAGTTGCGGTAGGCGAGCGCGGTGGCGACCAGGCCGGCGATCGCGACGCTGCCGAGCAGGGCGTAGAGCAGGATCAGCTGCAGGCGGACGGCGTCGGTCGGGTTGGCGCCGGCGAGCAGCATGCCGACCATCGTGCCGGGGAAGAAGATCAGGCCGGTGGTCTTGGTCGAGTCGACCAGGGTGATCATCCCCGAGCGCAGGGCGCGGCGGACGAACGGGGCGGCGGCCTCCTGGGCGGTGGCGCCGAGCGCCAGGGTCGCCTCGATCTTGGCGCGCGAGTCGGCCATCTCGTCGCCGAGCCGGTTCAGCGCCACCGCCGAGGCGGTCATCGCGTTGCCGATCACCATGCCGCCGACCGGGACCAGGTAGCGGGCGGTCGGTTCGAAGACGCCGAGGGCGACGACGAGGCCGAGGGTGGTGCGCGCCGGCGAGCGCCAGCGCGATCAGCAGCGGCCAGAAGGCGCCCGGCACCTTCTTCGCCCGGCTGCGCGCGGTGAGCGCGCCGAAGACGACCATCACCGCCAGCAGGGCGAAGACGAGCCAGAGCGTGTCGGCCTCGAAGATCAGCTTGATCGCGTAGCCGATCGCGGTCAGCTGGACGAAGGAGCGCACGGTGGCGATGCCGATGTCGCGCTCGAGGTCGGCCTTCTGCCAGAAGGAGATCGCGGCGGCGAGCGCGACCAGGGCCAGCGAGGCCGCGACCTGGCCGGGGCTGAGGTGGATCGAGGTGCTCACGCCATCACCTCCTCGAGCGGGCCGGCCTCGATCGCGCGGCCCGTCCTCGAGCCGCACCACCCAGTCGCCCAGCCGCCGCGCCTGCTCGGGGTCGTGGCTGACCAGGACGATCGAGATCTCGAGCTCGCGGCGCAGCTCGGCGAGGGTCGCCTCGATCGCGTCGCGGGCGGCGTGGTCGAGGGCCGAGGTCGGCTCGTCGAGCAGCAGGACGGCCGGCTCCTGGGCGAGCGCGCGGGCCAGCATCGCCCGCTGCTGCTCGCCGACCGAGAGCTTGGCGACGTCGCGCCCGGCGAACTCCGGATCGAGGCCGGCGAGGCGCAGGCAGCGCTCGGCGTCCAGCTCCTTGCCGGCGAGCCCGGCCGCGTAGGCGAGGTTCGACTCGACCGTCCCCTCCAGCAGGGCCGGCAGCTGCGGCACCAGCGAGACCTCGCGGCGCAGGGCCAGCGGGTCGTACTCGCCGAGCGGCCGGCCGCGGTAGGCGATCGTCCCCGCGTCGGGGTCGGCGAGCCGGTTGAGCAGGCGCAGCAGGGTCGACTTGCCGGCCCCCGAGGGCCCGACGATCGCGGTCGCGCCGGCCGGGATCGCGGCGCTGACCGAGTCGAGGACGCGGCGATCGCCGCGGGTCAGGCTGACCTCGCTGCAGCTCGAACAGCACCGGCGCGATGATCCCACCGCGCCGGGCGCAAGATGCCTCCCGCTGCCGGTCCCCGCTTTGCCGCCCGGTGCAGCGACTGGAACAATCGGGTAGGTGAACGCCGATGGCTAGAGCGATCTGGAGCGGCTCGATCAGCTTCGGGCTGCTCAACGTGCCCGTGAAGCTGTACAGCGCGGTGGCCCGCCGCGGCATCTCGCTGCGCGAGATCCGCGAGTCCGACAGCGCCCGGATCAAACATCGCCGCGTCGCCGAGGGGACCGACGAAGAGGTCCCCTACGACGAAGATCATCAAGGCCTTCGAGATCACCAAAGATCGCTACGTGCCGCTGACCAAGGACGAGATGGCCTCGCTCGACCCGAAGAAGACGCGCGCGATCGAGGTCCAGGACTTCGTCGACATCGCCGAGATCGACCCGATCTACTTCGACAGCCCCTACTACCTCGGCCCCGCCGACGGCGCCGAGAAGGCCTACTCGCTGCTGGCCCAGGCGATGGAGAGGTCGGGCAAGGTGGCGATCGCCCGCTTCGTCTTCCGCAACAAGGAGCACCTGGCGGCGATCCGCCCCGGCGACGGCGTGCTGACCCTGACCACGATGCGCTTCGCCGACGAGGTCGTGCCGCCCGCCGAGCTCGACGACGTGCTGCCCGCCGAGAAGCCGAAGATCGGCAAGCGCGAGGTCGAGATGGCCGAGCAGCTGATCGACTCGCTGACCCGCGACTTCGACCCGACGCTCTACCGCGACGAGTACCGCGAGGAGCTGCTGGCGATGATCGAACGCAAGGCCGCCGGCGAGGAGGTCGTCGCGGCGCCGCAGGAGGAGCGCGAGCCGACCAAGGCGCCGGACCTGATGGCGGCGCTGGAGCAGAGCATCGCCGCGGTGCAAGGGCAAGCGCGAGGGCGAGCCGGCGAAGAAACCGGCGGCGAAGAAACGCAGCGCGGCGAAAGCGAAAAAACCGCGCCGCGAAGACCAGCGCGAAGAAGAAAACCGGCTCGCGCGCCAAGGCCAAGTCCGCCAAGTAGCCAGTGGCCAGCAGCCAGCCAGGTCGAGGTCGACGGGCGTGAGCTGAAGCTCACCAACCTCGACAAGGTCCTCTACCCCAAGGCCGGCTTCAGCAAGGGCGAGGTCGTCGACTACTACGCCAAGGTGGCGCCGGCGATGGTTCCCCACCTGAGCGGGCGGGCGGTGACCCTGCGCCGCTTCCCGGAAGGGGTCGACGACACCGACGCCGCCTTCTTCGAGAAGCGCTGCCCCAAGCACCGGCCCGAGTGGGTGAAGACCACGCCGGTCGGGGCGAGCACCGGCAGGATCGACTTCTGCGTCTGCGAAGACCGCGCGACCCTGGTCTGGATGGCGCAGCTGGCGGCGATCGAGCTGCACCCCTCGCTCTCGCTGGCGCCCGAGCACGACCGCCCGACGGTGCTCGCCTTCGACCTCGACCCCGGCCCGCCGGCCGAAGTCCTCTCCTGCTGCCGGGTGGCGCTGCGCCTGCGCGAGCTCTTCGCCCACTTCGGCCTCGAGTGCTTCCCCAAGACCTCGGGCTCGAAGGGCCTGCAGGTCTACGCCCCGCTCAACAACGACGAGGTCACCTACGAGGGAGACGACAACGGCGGCGGCACCAAACCGCTGGCCCGGGCGATCGCCCAGCTGCTCGAGAAGCAGACCCCCGACCTGGTCGTCTCGAAGATGAAGAAGGTCGAACGCAAAGGCAAGGTCTTCGTCGACTGGTCCCA
Source organism: uncultured Solirubrobacterales bacterium (assembly GCA_963702065.1). Classification (GTDB taxonomy): domain Bacteria; phylum Actinomycetota; class Thermoleophilia; order Solirubrobacterales; family 70-9; genus VRUE01. The sequence goes on along the minus strand of OY969705.1, from coordinate 760,749 downwards.
GAACCACCGCCGCAAGACGACGATCGCGGTCTACTCCCTGCGCGCCCGCGAACAGCCCACCGTCTCGACCCCCGTGACCTGGGACGAGGTCGAGCGGGCGGTCGAGAAGGAGGACGCCGCCTCACTCGTCTTCGAGGCCGGCGACGTGCTGAAGCGGATCGAGCAGCACGGCGACCTCTTCGCCCCGGTGCTCGAGCTGAAGCAGGAGCTGCCCGAGCTCTAGCGCCCGACTCCCGGTCAGACGAGGGCGCAGCGAGGCTTGCCGTAGTTCTTCAGCGCGACGAGCCCTTTGTGGTCGCGGCTCCGCGCCACATCTGGGTCACGCTCGGACCGTCTTCGGGCAGCTCGAACTCGCCGCAGACGGTGAAGCCGAGCCGTTCGTAGCGGGGGTCGTTGATCGGGTTGGACGACTCGAGGAAGGCCGGCGCGCCCTCGGCGTCGATTCGCTCCAGCGTGGCCGCCAGCAGACCGATTCCCAGCCCGCGACCGCGGTGGTCGGGGTTGGTTGCGAGCAGGCTGAGGTAGTAGTGGGGCTCCGCCGTGGGATGGGCGGCTTCGAAGCGCTCGAACGTCTCCAGCACCCTGCCCGCGCCGTCGCCGAGCAGCCCCACCAGCAGGCTCTCCAAGCGCGCCTCGTCCTCGGGCCGCAGCTCGGGCTTTCCCGGCGGGATCCAGAGGGCGACGGCCGCGCAGTCCCCGGTGAGCCAGGCCGATTCGTAGCCGACGGCGGCTTTGGCCACCAGCCCCCAGACGGCCCGCAGATGCCCGAGCCTCCGTTCGGCGTCCGCGAACGCCCAGCTCCAAACCGGGTCGGGGTAGAAGGCTCGCGCCAGGGTCTCGACCGCGGCGGGGAGCTCGGCGCGGGTCGCCGGCCTCGCTTGCACGGGGGCGCGGCGGTCCGGCGGGCCCGGCATGACTAGAGCGGCTGGCGCACGACCGGGCTTGCGGGTCGCCTTGACCTCGTCGAGGCGGCGGACCGGGGTCGTGTAGGGGGCCTGCTTGGCGACCTCGGGGTCGCCCTCGGCCTCGGCGAGGATCTGCTCGATCGCCGTCGGCGAAGGCGTCGAGGCTCTCCTTGGTCTCGGTCTCGGTCGGCTCGATCATCAGCGCCTCCTCGACCAGCAGCGGGAAGTAGACGGTCGGCGGGTGGAAGCCGAAGTCGAGCAGGCGCTTGGCGAGGTCGAGCGTGGCCAGGCCGAGCTCCTTCTTCATCGGCTTGCCGGAGAGGACGAACTCGTGCATGCAGTGGCGGTCGAAGGCGACCGGCAGGCGCTCGCCGGCGCGGCCCTCGGCGAGGCGCGCCTTGAGGTAGTTGGCGTTCAGCACCGCCGTCTCCGAGGCCTCGGCGAGGCCGTCGGCGCCGAGGCTGAGGATGTAGGCGTAGGAGCGGACGAAGACGCCGAAGTTGCCCTGGAAGCCGCGCAGGCGGCCGATCGACTTGGGCCGCTCGAGGTCGAGGTCGAAGCTCGGCCCGCCGCCGTTGTCGCTCTCGCGCCGCACCACCTGCGGCCGCGGCAGGAAGGGCTCGATCCGCTCGGAGACCGCGATCGGGCCGGCGCCGGGGCCGCCGCCGCCGTGCGGCTGGCTGAAGGACTTGTGCAGGTTGACGTGGACGATGTCGAAGCCCATGTCGCCGGGCCGCGAGTGGCCCATCACCGCGTTGAGGTTGGCGCCGTCGTAGTAGAGCGTCCCCCCCGCCTCGTGGATCAGCGCCGGCGATCTCGGCGATGTTCTCGTCGAAGAGCCCGAGCGTGTTGGGGTTGGTCAGCATCAGGCAGGCGACCTGGTCGGGGTCCGCGTCGATCTTCGCCCGCAGGTCGTCCATCTCGACCCCGCCGCGCTCGTTGGTCGCGACCTTGACCACCTCGTAGCCGGCCATCGTCACCGAGGCCGGGTTGGTCCCGTGCGAGGTGTCGGGGGCCAGCACCTTGGTCCGCTCTTCGCCGCGGTCGGCGTGGAAGGCGCGGGTCAGCAGCAGGCCGGCGAGCTCGCCGTGGGAGCCGGCCGAGGGCTGCAGGCTGACGTGGGGCAGGCCGCAGATCTCGCCGAGGCGTCTCCTGCAGCAGCCACATCAGCTCCAGCGCCCCCTGGGCGCGCTTGGGGTCCTGGGCCGGGTGCAGGCGGGCGTGGCCGGGCAGCGCCGCCACCCGCTCGTTGAGCCGCGGGTTGTGCTTCATCGTGCAGGAGCCGAGCGGGTAGAAGCCGCTGTCGAGGTCGAAGTTGCGGCGCGAGAGCTTGTTGTAGTGGCGGACGATCTCCGGCTCGGCGATCTCCGGCAGGCGCGGCGGCTCGGCGCGCAGCAGGTCGGCCGGGATCAGCTCCTCGAGCGGGCGGCTCGGGAACTTCGGCGGCGGGCAGCACCGCGGCGCGCCGGCCCGGCTTCGACTTCTCGTAGATCGTCTGGGCGCGTTCGGCCTGCATCGGGGTCTCGGTCAGGGCCATCAGCCACCCCCTCTGGCGACTTGTCGCACTATCGGCGACAAACTCGCCACGCTCGGCGGCGATCGCGGCGCCGAGCGCCTCGGCGAGCTCGTCGATCTGGGCCTTGCGTGCGGCGCTCGGTGATCGCGACCAGAAGGCCGTCCTCGTACTCGGGGTACTCGCGGCCGAGCGGGTAGCCGGCGGCGATGCCGCGCTCGGCGCAGCGCTCGAGCACGCGGTCGACCGGTGCGTCGAGGCGGACGGCGAACTCGCGCGCGACCGGCGCCTCGTGCAGCAGCTCGACCCCCTCGACCGCGGCGAGCCGCTCGCGGGCGTAGGCGGTGCGCCGGACCAGCAGCTCGCCCAGCTCGCGGAAGCCCTCGCGGCCGAGCCAGGCGAGGTGGACCATCGCGCCGAGCGCGTTGAGCGCCTGGGCGGTGCAGATGTTGTGGGTCGCCTTCTCGCGGCGGATGTGCTGCTCGCGCGTCTGCAGGGCGAGGACGAAGCCGCGGCGGCCGTCGACGTCGTCGGTTTCGCCGGCGATCCGTCCCGGCATGCGGCGGATCTGCTCCTCGGTCGCGCAGAAGAAGCCGAACGAGGGACCGCCGAAGTCGAGCCGGTTGCCGAGCGGCTGGCCCTCGCCGAGGGCGATGTCGGCGCCGCACTCGCCGGGCGGCTTGAGCACGCCGAGCGTCATCGGGTCGGTGGCGACGACCAGCAGCGCGCCGTGCTCCTTCGCCGCCGCGCCGAGCGCCTCGACCTGCTCGACCGCGCCGAGGAAGTTGGGGCTCTGCAGGAAGACCGCCGCGGTCTCGCCGTCGACGGCGGCGGCAAGCGCCTCGGCGTCGGTCTCGCCGTCGCGCAGCCCGACCTCGACCACCTCGGCGCCGTAGCCGACCGCGTAGGTCTCGAGCGTCTCGCGGCTGTGCGGGTGCAGGCCGCGCGAGACGACGAAGCGCTTGCGCTTGGTCGCCGCCATCGCCAGGTAGCCGGCCGAGGCGACCGAGGAGGGGCCCTCGTAGAGGCCGGCGTTGGAGACCGGCAGGCCGGTCAGCTCCGACATCGCCGTCTGGAACTCGAACATCACCTGCAGCCCGCCCTGGGAGATCTCCGGCTGGTAGGGCGTGTAGGGGGTGAGGAACTCGGAGCGCTGGGTGATCGCGTCGACGATCGCCGGCACGTAATGGTCGTACATCCCGGCGCCGACGAAGCAGACCTGACTCTTCGGCGTCCTCGTTGCGCGCGGCCAGAGCGGACAGCCGCTCGAAGACCTCGGCCTCGCTCATCCCCTCCGGCAGCGCCAGCGGGCGGCCGAGTCGCAGCGGCTCGGGGATCTGCGCGAAGAGCTCGTCGACCGAGTCGACGCCGATCGCGGCGAGCATCTCCGCCCGGTCGTCGGGCGTGGCTGAGGTGTAGCGGGTCACGCGCTGAAGGCTACGGAAGCAGAGGGCGGGACAGCCTCAGGACTTTTCCAGCAGCTTGCGGTATTCGTCGGCGCCGAGCAGCGCCCCGGCTCCTCGGGCTGGGTCAGCTTGACCTTGACCAGCCAGCCCTCGCCGTAGGGGTCCTCGTTGATCTTCTCCGGCGTGTCTTCGAGCGAGTCGTTGACCTCGACGATCTCGCCCGACATCGGCGCGATCACGTCGGAGACCGCCTTGACCGACTCGACCTCGGCGTAGGAGGCGTCTTTGGAGATCGTCGCGCCGACCTCGGGCGCGTCGTAGAAGACGACCTCGCCGAGGCTGTCCTGGGCGTACCAGGTGATCCCGAAGACGGCGTGCTCGTCGCCCTCGAGCCGGGCCCAGTCGTGCTGGTCGTGGTAGAGCAGGTCGTCGGGATAGTGCGCGTCGGACAAGGTCATCCTTTCCGCTGGTAGAGGGGCTTGGAAGCTATCCGGGCGGGACGATGCTTGCCGCGCACGTCGATCTCGACCTCGGTGCCGGGCTCGGCCAGGTCGGCGCGCACGTAGGCCATGCCGATCCCGAGCTCGAGCGAGGGCGAGAAGGTGCCCGAGGTGACGATGCCGACCGGCTCGCCGCCGAGCGAGCACCGGGTTGCCTTCGCGCGGGATGCCGGCGCCCTCGATCTTGAACGGCGCCAGCTTCTCCGCCGTGCCCTCGCGGCGCGCCCGAGCGACCGCGCTCGGCGCCGACGAAGCCGGTCGCCTCCGCGCAGCACCAGCCGAGGCCGGCCTCGATCGGGTTGCGCTCGGGCGTCAGGTCGTTGCCGTGCAGGTGGAAGCAGACCTCGAGCCGCAGCGTGTCGCGGGCGCCGAGCCCGCAGGGGACGACGCCGGCGTCGAGCAGCTCGGCCCAGATCGCCGGCGCGATCTCGGGGTCGATCAGCAGCTCGACCCCGTCCTCGCCGGTGTAGCCGGTGCCGCAGACGAGCGCCGGCCGGTTGCCGATCCGCGCCGTCGCGACCCGCATCCGCGCCGGCAGCGCGATGCCGAGGGCGCCGGCGAGGATCGCCCGGGCGTGCGGGCCCTGCACGGCGAGCATCGCGTAGCGGTCGGCGACGTCGCGCACGGCGACGTCGAAGCTCGCGGCTCCAGCGACCAAGCCAGGCGAGGTCGGCGTCGTGGTTGGCCGAGTTGGTGACGATCAGGTAGCGATCGCCGCCGAGCCGGTAGGTGAAGAGGTCGTCGAGCACGCCGCCCTCCTCGTTGCAGAGACAGGAGTACTGGGCGCCGCCGATCTCGATCTTCGCCACGTCATTCGAGAGCACCCGCTGCAGAAAGGCGAGCGCCCCGGGCCCCTCAACCTCGACCTCGCCCATGTGCGAGACGTCGAACATGCCGGCGTGGGTGCGCACCGCCGCGTGCTCCTCACGGATCCCCTCGTAGGTGACCGGCATCTCCCAGCCGGCGAAGGGAACGAGCTTGGCGCCGAGCTCGGCATGCCGCTCGTAGAGGGGAGTACGTCTCAGAGCTTGCGTCAGCCACGCGCGGCAGCGTATTGGAGAGCTGTGGCAAGCTCGTCCACGCAGATGAGCGAGCAGCCGCACAGCGAGATCCGCCGCGCCGGCGCCGGCGACGCCGCCAACGTCGCCCGCCTCCTGCACGACTTCAACAGCGAATACGAGGACTACACCCCGGGCGTCCCCGCCCTCACCGAGCGCCTCGGCGAACTGCTCGCCACCGACGAGATCACCGTCCTGCTGGCAGATGACCCCCCAGGCGGCTTCGCCCTCTTCCGCCTCCGCCCCTCGCTCTGGGCAAAGGCCGGCGACGCCTACCTGGAAGAGCTCTACGTCATCCCGGAGCAACGAAGAAAAGGCATCGGCCGCGCCCTCCTGGAGGCATCGATCGAAGCCGCCCGCGAAGCCGGCGCCAACCACTTCGAGCTGACCACCGGCGAAACCGACAAAGAAGCAAGGGCTCTCTACGAGAGCCGGGGCTTCACGAACCACGAAGGCGCCCCCGACGGCCCCCGAATGCTCTATTACGAGCTGGACCTGCGAAGGAGCCGTCGGCTCAGGTCCCTCCCGACGAACTCCCGCGAAGCGGCGGCGGGAGGACCTGACGACGGTCCTCCCACGCCAAACTCATTCTTTGAGGAAGCCCGGAACGTCGATGTCGTCGTCACTTACCCGCAGTTTGCGGATGTCCGTGTCCTCCGCCGAGATTCGCGGGCGAGCACTCGTAGCGACGACGAACCCGCTGCGGCGAACGAGCCAGCAGCTCGAAGCCCTCGAAGCCGGTCGCGATGACGGTGACGCGGACCTCGTCTTTCATCGACTGGTCGACGACCGAGCCGAAGATGATGTTGGCGTTGTCGTCGGCCTCAGCCTGGACCAGCTGCGCTGCCTCGTTGACCTCGAAGAGGCCGAGATCCTCGGGGCCGGTGATATTGAGCAGCATGCCGGTGGCCCCCTTGATCGACTCCTCGATCAGGGGCGAGGTGATCGCCGCCTTGGCGGCGTCGAGGGCGCGGGCCTCGCCGGAGGCGGAGCCGACGCCCATCAGGGCCGAGCCGGCGTCGCGCATGATCGTGCGCACGTCGGCGAAGTCGAGGTTGATCAGGCCCGGGATCGTGATCAGGTCGGTGATGCCCTGCACGCCCTGGCGCAGGATGTCGTCGGCCTGGCGGAAGGCCTCGAGCACGCTGGTGCGCCGCTCGACCGCCTGCAGCAGCTTCTCGTTGGGAACGATGATCAGGGTGTCGACGTTGTTGCGCAGCTTCTCGATTCCCTCGAGCGCCTGCTGCATCCGTCGTTTGCCCTCGAACTCGAAAGGCTTGGTCACGGCGCCAACCGTCAGCGCGCCGATCTCTTCCTTGGCGATCTCGGCGATCACCGGTGCCGAGCCGGTGCCGGTGCCGCCACCCTCGCCGGCGGTGACGAAGACCATGTCGGCGCCCTTCAGCGCCTCCTTGATCTCGTCGCGGCTCTCCGCCGCCGCGCCGGCCCCGACCTCGGGGTTGCCGCCGGCGCCGAGGCCGCGGGTCAGCTCCTGTCCGATCGAGAGCTTGATGTCAGCGTCACACGCCTGCAGCGCCTGAGCATCCGTGTTGACGGCGACGAACTCGACGCCACGAATGCCGGCGTCGACCATGCGACTGACGGCGTTCGTGCCGCCGCCGCCGGCGCCGACCACCTTGATCACCGCTAGGTATGTGGATTCCATCTCCCGATTTCTCCAAGCCCAGTCCCGTTGAGACTGGATATGTCCCGGTCCGCCAGGACTGGGTGTTGAGTTGAGCCTTTGTTCTGTCCGAAGCTACAGCAATGCTTGAGAGTTCAAGGGTACGCTGTAACCGCGGAAATTGCGCTCAACGTAGGGTATTGGGCGGGGTCTGTCAAACCGTCGGGCGCCATCCTGCAAGGCTTATATCTCAAGTCTTACTTGAGGGTTTCGCATATCTAACCCTGTGGTTGAGGGTTCATTCGAGCGGCGGAAGCGTATGCCCAGAGCCGCCTACGCAGCGGCGCCTACCGGGAGCGTGCAGGTCTACATAATCGAGCGCGGTGATCGAGGGGTCGGCGAGCACCGCTGCTGCGGCTCGCCACTTGCGCGCTGCCTGCGGCGGAGCTGCCGAAGCGCAGTTCGATCCCCGAGGTGAGTTCGACGTCCACCCCGCTTTCGCCGAAATAGCTGCCTTCGACGTATGGACGCAGCGCCGCCGGCGCGGCCGCGAGGACGCGGACCTGTTCCAGCCCGGGCCCTGCACCCGCGGGCCTTTTGGCGGTGAGTCGAGCGGCAGCTGCGGCAGATCGCTGTCTTCGGGCAGCGGCAACCAGGTGAGGACCGTGCCGTCATCGGCAACGGCAACGGCATCCTCGCCGCTGCCGATCGCGGCAACGGGCCGGCTGGAGACGAGATGCGGGGTCGACCGTCTCGCCGCCGAAGACCTTCTGGAAGACGAAGGCGACGGCAATCACCACGAGGATCGGGATCACCGCCCGGTAAAGCCACCTCACAGCGCCCACCCCTCCGGCCACTCGACCTCACCGAGGATCTGCACCTCGGGCTCGAGCACGACGCCGGTGAGCTCGTGCACGCGGCGGCGACCCTCGGCCATCAGCGCCAGCACGTCGGCGGTCGTCGCATGTCCGCTGTTCTCGACGAAGTTGGCGTGCTTCTCGGCGAAACGGGCTTCCCCCTGGCTGAGACCGCGGCAGCCGGCGGCCTCCAGCAGCTGGCCGGCGCTGCGACCCTCGGCCCGCGGGTCCTCCGGGTTCTTGAAGGTCGAGCCGAAGGTCTTGATCCCGGAGGGCTGGGCCTCGCGGCGCTTGCCGCGCATCTCGTTCAGGCGGGCACGGATCGCCGCGGGGTCGTCGGGGCGCAGAGTGAAGGCGACGCGCGAGACGACCTCGCCGGCGGTCAGGTTGGAGCTGCGGTAGGCGAAGCCGAGCGCGTCCGGCTTGCGGCGCTCGCGACCCGTCGCCGTGAAGACGTCGACCCACTCCAGCACCTCGGCGAGCCGGCCGCCGTAGGCGTTGGCGTTCATCCTCACCGCGCCGCCGGCCGTGCCCGGGATGTTGACGCCGAATTCGATTCCGGCGAGGCCCCAGCCGGCGGCCTTCGCCGCGGCCGAGGGAAAGCGAGCGCCACCGCCGCAGACCAACCCCTCGTCCCTCGCGCTCGATCGTGGCCAGCTCGCGGTCGAGCTTGAGCGCGAGGCCGCGGAAGCCCGAGTCGGCGACGAGCAAATTGGAGCCCGAGCCGATCACGCCGAGGGCGAGACCTTCCTCCGCGGCCCAGGCCAGCACTGCAAGCAGCTCCGCCCTCGTTGCCAGGCCGAGCAAAGAAGTCGGCGTCACCACCCGTGCGCACCGTGGTCAGCCGGGCGAGGGGGAAGTCGTTTTGCACTCCTGCCGGCTGGGGCCTCACCGTGGTGCCTCCTCGTCGTCCCCGTTGCCCTCGACCAGTCGCCTCGCCCAGCTTGAAGACGTCGCCGGCGCCGATCGTGACCAGGACCTGGTCGTCGTAGCCGACCGCCTGGTTGTGGTCCAGGAGGTCGCCGAGGGCGCGGTTCGCGGTCGCCGCGTCGGGCAGCCAGCGCACCCGCCGCCCGCCCATCCGCTCGGCCGCCGCCTGCGCGACCTGCAGCCCGCTGACCCCGGCGAGCTCGCCGACCGGCTGCTCGCGGGCCGGGTAGACGTCGAGCACGACGACTTCGTCGGCGAGGGCCAGGGCGGCGCCGAACTCCTCGCCGAAGGCCTTGGTGCGCGAGTAGAGGTGAGGCTGGAAGACCGCGATCAGGCGGTCGGGACCTTGACTCGCGCAGGGCCGAGAGGGCGGCGCGAACCTCGGTCGGGTGGTGGGCGTAGTCGTCATATATGCGGGTGCCGCCGCGCGCTGCCCTTGAGCTCGAGGCGGCGATGAACGCCGGGGAAGTCGGCCAGGGCCGAGGCGACCGCGCGAGGCCTCGAACCCGGCGGCAGTCGCAGCGGCAGTGCGGCGCGAGCGTTGAGCAGGTTGTGGTGTCCCGGCACGGTGAGCTCGATCTCCAAATCCGAGTCCTCGGGGCGCACCACCGCCCGCGCGCCCGCCGTGAACTCGGCAAAGGCGGCGCGCAGCTCGGCGACCGAGCCCCAGCGGCTGTGGTGATCCATCTCGATGTTGGTGACCACGGCGATCTCCGGCTTCAGGTCGAGGAAGCTGCCGTCGCTCTCGTCGGCCTCGGCGATCACCCACTCGCCGCTGCCCCAGCCGGCGTTGGCGGCATCGCCCCTCGGCCCGAGCGCCCGGCACCTCGCCGCCGACGAAGAAGGCCGGATCGGCACCGAGCGCACGCAGCGCCCAGACCAGCATCGCGGTGGTCGTCGTCTTGCCGTGGGTGCCGGCGACCGCGATCAGGCGCTTCTCGGCGCAGAGCTCGGCCAGCAGGGCGCCGCGGTGGATCGGCTCGATGCCGCGCTCGCGGGCCAGCGCCAGCTCCGGGTTGTCCTCGTCGATCGCGGTCGAGACGATGACCTCGGCGCCCTCGGGCAGGTTCGCCGGCGTCGTGGCCGACGACCGGATCGAGTCCCGCAGCCCGCAATCGCTCCATATAAGAGGAGTCGCTGCGGTCGCTGCCGGTGACGGTCGCGCCGAGCTCGGCGCAGACCAGCGCCAGCCCGCTCATCCCGGCGCCGCCGATGCCGATGAAGTGCAGCCGCCTGGAAGCCCAGTCGCTCATGCTCCGGTGCGCCTTTTGTCGTCTATGCCCGCATAAGGCGCACCGGAAGCGGCTGTCAGGACCTCGTCGGCGATCGTGCGGGCCGCGTCGGGGCGTGCGAGCGCGGTTGAGGCCGCGGCCATCGCGACGCGAGCCGCGACTCGTCCTCGAGCAGCGACGAGACTCGGCCGGCGAGAAGCGCCGCGCTCAGGCCTCGTCGGCGATCGTCTCCGCCGCACCCGCCTCGCTCATCCAGGCCGCGTTTGCCGTCTGGTGGTCCGCCGTCGCGTACGGATAGGGAACGAGGATCGCCGGGCGGCCGGCGGCGATCACCTCGAAGATCGAGCCGCCGGAGCGGGCCAGGACCAGGTCGCAGGCGGCGAGGACGTCGCCGAGGTCGGGCTCGTAGGGAAGCAGCGTGTAGCCCTCGGCGTGCGGCGCCGCCGCCAGACGCCGCTCCAGCTCCTCGTGGTCGCGCCGGCCGCTGAGGTGGATGACGTGGAAGTCGCGGCGGAACTCGGCATCCGGCCCGCCCGACCCGGCCTCGGCGAAGGCCTCGATCGCGGCCTGGTTGATCGAGCGCGCGCCCTGGCTGCCGCCCATCACCAGCAGGCAGCGGGCCTCGGGCGGCGATCCCGAAGCGCCGCCGCGCCGCGTCTCGATCGGCGCGCAGGATCGCCGCGGGAACGGGTCGCCCGGTGACGAGGTAGGGCTCGCCCTCGCGGCCCTCGATCGGGAAGGCGAGGCAGACGCGCCGCGCCCGTCCCGCCAGCAGGCGGTTGGCGAGGCCGAGGTGACTGTCGGCCTCGGTCAGGACCAGCGGGGTCCGGGTGAGGGTCGCGGCGAGGCCGGCGGGCCCGGCGACGTAGCCGCCGCCGCCGACGACGACGTCGGCGCCACGGCGCCGCAGGGCACGCCGCGCAGCCGCCGACCGCGCCGACCGCCTCGCCCACGGCGACCGCCGCCCGCAGCGGGTTGCGGCGGTCGATCCCACGCACCTTGAGGAAGTCGATCTCGTAGCCGGCGGCGGGCACCAGCTCGGCCTCGATCCGCTCCCTGGTGCCGAGGAAGGAGACCTCGGCGCCGCTAGCCCGAAGCTCGTCGGCGACGGCCATCGCTGGCACGACGTGGCCGGCGGTTCCCCCCGCTGCCACTACGACTCTGGGCGCTTTTTCCACCGGCTAGATCCGCTCCTTTGGCTCCTTTTGCGGGCCCAGGCGTGCGCCCGCCCTCGACGACGCGCAGTTTGCCAGCGCCGGAGGCGCGACCCGGCCGCGCCGCGGCGGTCGCCCTCCCCCGCGGGCGACGTTGAGAATCAGGCCGACGGCGAAGAGCGTGACCAGCAGGCTGCTGTTGCCGTAGGAGACGAAGGGCAGCGGCACGCCGGTCAGCGGCGCCAGGCCCATCACGGCGAAGAGGTTGATCGTCGCCTGGACCAGGATCAGCGAGGTGAGGCCGGCGACGAGCAGCTTGCTGTAGCGGTCCCTGGCTTTCTGGGCCACCCGCAGGCCGGCGTAGCCGAGCAGGCCGAAGAGGCCGACGACGCCGAGGATGCCGACCATGCCGAGCTCCTCGCCGATCACGGCGGAGATCATGTCGGTGTGGGCCTCGGGCAGGAAGCCGGCCTTCCCCACGCCGTTGCCGATGCCGACGCCGAAGAGGCCGCCGGAGCCGAGCGCGATCTTCGCCTGGGCCGCCTGGAAGCCGGCACCCGGCGGCGTCGGCACCCGGGTTGAGGAAGCCGGTGAGGCGGGCCATCCGGTAGGGCTCGACCACGGTCAGCAGCAGGGCGAGGCCGCCGAGGCAGAGGGCGATCTTGCCGAGGTCGACCGGCCGCGCGCCGGCGGCGATCAGCGTCGCGGCGACCGAGAAGGCGATCACCATCGTCGTCCCCATGTCGGGCTCGGCCATGATCAGCAGGCAGGCGGTGCCGACGACGAGCAGGAAGGGCATCAGCCCCTGCAGCGAGCGCACCCGTTTCGGTTCGCGGGCGAGCAGGTCGGCGCCGTAGAGGATCAGCGCCACCTTGGCCAGCTCCGAGGGCTGGAACTGCAGCGAGCCCGGGCCGATCCAGCGGCTGGCGCCGTTGGCGCTGGTGCCGGCGACGAGGACGACGAGGAGCAGGAAGAGCGAGCCGACGAGGAACGCCGGGGTGAGGCGGCGGATCGCGGTCAGGCCGTGGCGGGCGGTGAGGTGCATCACCAGCAGGCCGAGCGCCCCGAAGATCAGCGTCCGCTTCAGGTAGAAGGCGCTGTTGGCGAGATTGCCGTCGCTCAGCACCTGGGTGGTCGAGCTGGCCGAGAAGACCATCACCGCGCCGAGCGCCAGCAGGCAGAGGGTGGCGGTGAGCAGCAGGTTGTACTCGGTCGAGGGCGCGGCGGCGCGGGTGCGCTTCTTCTTCGCTTTCGTCTTTTTCTTCGTCTTGCCGGCGAGGAGGCCGCCGAGTGAGAAGGCGCGGGCGCTCATAGGAGAACCTCTCCCTTGTTCTTCTGAGATTGAGAGGCCGAGCGAAGCGAGGCCGTCGAAGATCCCGGGGGAATGAAGAGAGAAGCCGACCGCCGTCGGGAGAGCGCCCGCCTCGCTTGCCTCGCAGAAGGCCCGCGTGAGACCAGCGCCTCCCGGCGGCCGGAGGCACCTGAAGCGGCCACAGGAAGTGGCGCCCCAGAGCGCCGCACTATGAGCAACCGCAACGGTACCTCCCGGCCGGCGCAAGGCAAAGCGAACGAAGGAGGAACGCGATGGATAAGCCGTCGGCGGGGGTCGACTGGGCCAGCGAGGAGCACGCGCTTTGCGTGGTCGACACAGCGGGCAGGAAGCTTGCGGGCGAGCTCTTCGCCCACGACGAGGCTGGGATCAGGGCGTTGGTCGCCCGGATGCGGTCCCTGGGCGTCGAGCGGGTTGCGATCGAGCGCCCCGACGGCCTGCTGGTCGACCGGCTGCTGGATGCCGGCTTCACCGTCTTGCCTGTCCACCCCAACGCGCTGAAGGCGACCCGGCCTCGCTATGAGGCGGCCGGCGGCAAGTCCGACGGCTTCGACGCCTTCGTCTTGGCCGAGCTGGCGCGCACCGACTCCCACCGGCTGCGCTCGCTTCGCCCCGACAGCGACGAGACCAAGGCACTTCGGGCGCTGACCCGCACCCGCGAGGACCTGGTCGCCGCCAGGGTGCGCCTGGGCAACGAGCTGCGCGCGCAGCTGGACGCCTTCTGGCCTGGCGCGGCGCGGGTCTTCTTCGACGTCGACTCGTCGATCGCGTTGGCCTTCCTTGAGCGCTACCCCTCGCCCACCGATGCGCGAGGTCTTGGAGTGAAGAGACTCGAAGGCTTCCTCGCCCGCCACCGCTACTCGGGGCGACGTCCCGCCTCTGAGTTGCTCGATCGTCTGCGCTCGGCCTCCGAGGGCCGAGCTGGTGCGCTCGAGTCCGAGGCGCGGCGCGGCGCGGTTCTCGGCCTGGTCGCCGCACTCAAGCCGATCGTCGCGCCAGCTCCCCGACGATCTGGCGGAAGCGCTCGCCGCGCTGCTCGAAGTTCTCGAAGGCGTCGAAGCTGGCGCAGGCCGGCGAGAGCAGCACGACTCGCCGGGCTTGGCCGCCGCGACCGGCGTGGCGCACCGCCTCTTCCAGGTCCTCGCAGAGGTGCAGCGCGATGCCGTCGGCGATTGCCGGCGCCAGAGCCTCGGCGAGCCGCCCGGCCGAGGCGCCGGTCAGGTAGCAGGCGCTGCAGCGCTCGCGGACCGGATCGAGCAGCGGCGCGTAGTCCTCGCCCTTCTCGCTGCCGCCGAGGATCGCGTGAACGCCACCCTCGAAGGCGCGCAGGCCGACCGTGGCCGAGGCGACGTTGGTCGCCTTGGAGTCGTTGACGAAGCGCACGCCGCCGATCTCGGCCACCAGCTCGAGCCGGTGCGGCACGCCGGCGAAGCTGCGCAGCCCCTCGCGCACCGCCTCGCGGTCGAGTCCCATCGAGAGCGCCGCGGCGGCGGCGGCCATCGCGTTCTCGACGTTGTGCTCGCCGAAGAGGCCGAGCTCGGCGACCGCCAGCAGCGGCTCGCCGTCGTAGAAGATCGTCCCCTCGGCGACGGCGACTTCGCAGTCGGGCCCGGCGCCGTGGCAGAAGGCGATGCGCCGCGCGCAGCCACCGAGGTCGACGCCTGCGAGCTCCGGATCGTCGGCGTTGTAGACCGCGACGTCGTCGTTGCCCTGGTTGGCGAAGATCCGCAGCTTGGCGGCCAGGTAGGACTCGAGGTCGCCGTGGCGATCGAGGTGGTCGGGAGCGAGGTTGAGGAAGACCGCGCACTCGGGAGCGAAGGCGACGCTGTCCTCGAGCTGGAAGCTCGAGGCCTCGCAGATCACGGTTGCGTCCGGCTCGATCTCACCGGCGAGCGAGGAGAGCGGCGTGCCGACGTTGCCGGCAACCGCGACCGGCTCGCCGGCGGTCCGGTAGATGTGCCCGAGCAGCTCAACCGTGGTCGTCTTGCCGTTGGTCCCGGTCACGGCGACGAAGCGATTCGGGATCGCCCGCCAGGCAAGCTCCAGCTCCCCAACCACGTCGACTCCCCGCTCCAGAGCGGCCGCGATCACCGGCGCCTCCCGCGGCACACCCGGGCTCTTGACCACAGTCCGCACCCCCTCGAGGAGCGCAATTCCATCTGCATCCAGGACGACTTCGACACCGACCTCCCGAAGCCCTGCTGCCCCGTCCGGATGCCCGGAATCGACCGCAACCACCGTCTCACCCCGCCCCGCCAGCAGCCGCGCCGCGGCCTGACCCGAACGAGCCAGTCCGACAACCAGAAACGGCCCCCGGGGCAACGGCGGCCGAAGCTCCTTGGGGGGCGGTGCGCTCATCCGGACATCTTCGATCTAGCGGAGGACGACCCTGTAATCGCTGACTTCGTCTTTTGGGGCGCAATAGGGGACCAAAAGACGAAGTCAGCCTTGTGGGCTGAGCCGGTAGAGGACGTGGGGGCGCTGTGGGTGGCCCGGGGGCAAGCCGGGGTGATCGAAGTCGTCCCGCGGATCGCGACTCATCCCAATCCGCTCCATCACCCCCCTCGAGCGCCGATTTGTCGGGGTCGTAAACGAGACGATCTCGCTCAACCCGGCCTCCTCGAAGCCAAAGCGGAGCCCCTCCCGCGCCGCCTCCGTCGCATACCCATTCCCCCAAGCCGACCGCGCCAGCCGCCAACCAACCTCAACGGCGGGCATGAAATGCGCCTCAAGCTCAGGCACGGCCAAGCCCGTGAAGCCAATGAACTCCTCGGTCTCCCGCACTTCCAGCGCCCAGAGTCCAAAGCCGTTCTCGGCAAACCCCGCTTCGACCCGCTCAACCAGCTCATCGCTCTGCCGCCGCGAAAGCGTCGCCGGAAAATGCTCCATCACAACCGGATCCGCATTCATCGCCGCAAACGGCTCGAGATCGGCCTCCAGCCACCCCCGCAGCCCCAGCCGAGGAGTCGTGAGCGATGGCCACGGGTGTCCGGTGCCCTCTCCCAAAACACTCAAGCGCGGCTCCTGCCGCGCGTTTTGGGAGAGGGCACCGGACACCCCTCCACCGCTACCGCCCGATGCTCTGCTGATACAGCGTGAACCCAATCCCCGAACACACAGCAGCGACGATCCAGAACCGCAGCATGATCTTGGTCTCCGACCAAGCCATCATCTCGAAGTGATGGTGCAACGGCGCCATCAGCAGCACGCGGCGGCGAAACGTTTTGAAGGAGAAGACCTGGATCGCCACCGAGAGCGCCTCGATCACGAAGATGCCGCCGATGATGATCAGCAGCACCTCGGTCTGGGTCATCACCGCGAGGGCGCCGATTGCGCCCCCCAATCCGAGTGAGCCGGTGTCCCCCATGAAGATCGAGGCCGGGAAGGCGTTGTACCAGAGGAAACCGATGCAGGCGCCGACCAGGCAGGCGGAGAGCAGGGCGAGGTTCTGCTGCTCGTTGGTGACGAAGGCGATCGCCGTGTAGGCGAGCAGGACGATCGCGCAGGAGCCGGCGGCGAGGCCGTCGAGGCCGTCGGTGAGGTTGACCCCGTTGGAGGTGCCGCCGATGACGAGGAAGACGAGGACGAAGTAGAGGACCGGGCCGAGGTCGACCGTGGCGTCGCCGATGCGGAAGAAGAGGATCGGCTCGAGCCCGACCTCGTGGCGAGCGACCCACCAGAGGCCGAGGGCGAGGAAGAGCTGGAAGAGCATCTTCCAGCGCGCCGAGAGGCCGAGCGAGCGGCGCTTGACGATCTTGATGAAGTCGTCGGCGAAGCCGATCGCGGCGCAGCCCATCGCCACCCCGAAGACGGCGAGGCTCTGCGCGTCGCGGTCGGAGAGCACCAGGTAGGGCACGCAGATCGAGGCGAAGATGATCAGCCCGCCCATCGTCGGCGTCCCCGCCTTGGCGTGGTGCTCCTGCGGGCCGTCCTCGCGGATGTGCTGACCGAACTCCTTGACCCGCAGGAACTCGATGAACTTGGGGCCGAGGAAGATGCAGATCAGCATCGCCGCCATGCCGGCGATCAGCACTTCACCCATCGCGCAGCAGCTCCTCGAGCGTCTCGGCGACGGCCTCGAGGCCGGCCGAACGCGAGCCCTTGACCAGAACCGTGTCGCCGGGCTCGAGCTGGGCGGCGAGCCATTCGGCGGCCTCCTCCGGCGTGCCGACCAGCTCGTCGGGGTCGTAGTCGCGAGCCGGCTCACCGACGCCGACCAGCAGGTCGATGCCGCCGGCCCGCGCGCTCTCACCGATCTCGCGGTGGTAGCCGGCGGCGCCGGGGCCGAGCTCGGCCATCTCACCCAGCACCGCGATCCGCCTTTCGCCCTGCAGCGAGGCGAGGTGGCTGAGCGCGGCGCGCATCGAGACTGGGTTGGCGTTGTAGCAGTCGTTCACCAGGACGATCCCGTCGCCCATCTCGAGGCGCTCGCCCCGAAAGCGTGAGAAGCCTATGTTCGCAGCGCGGTCGGCCATCCCGGCGAGGGGCGCGCCCAGCGTCACGCCGGCGGCGATCGCGGCCAGGGCGTTCTCGAGGTTGTGCGCCTCGGCGAAGGGGAACTGGAAAGACTGGCGCCCGGCCGGCGTCTCGATCAGCGCCTCGGTGATGCCGTCGGTGACCTCGCTCTCGACCGTGAAGACGTCGCCGCCGGGGCCGAAGCGAAGCAGCCGCGGTGCCTGCCCCAGGTGCGGCTCCAGCTCGCCGGCATCCACTGGCGCGATCGCCGTCCCATCGGGCGGCAGTGCGGCCAGAACCTCGGCCTTGGCCGCCGCGATCGCCGCGACCGAGCCGAGCAGCTCGACGTGGACCGGGCCGACGTTGGTGATCACCGCCACCTCGGGCTCGGCGATCGCCGCCAGCTCGGCGATCTGCCCGGCACCGCGCATCGCCATCTCGAGCACCAGGACGTCGGTGTCGTCGGGCGCTTCGAGCACGGTCAGCGGCAGCCCGATCTCGGTGTTGAGGTTCTCGCGGTTGGCGTGAACGCTGCCCCGGCAGCAGCGCCCGGGCGATGTCCTTGACCGAGGTCTTGCCGACCGAGCCGGTGACGCCGACGACCCGGGCCCCGAGCTCGCGTCGCCAGGTGCGCGCGAGCGCCTGCAGGGCGGCCAGCGGATCGGCCACGCTGAAGACCCAAGGGGCCGCAGAGGTCTCTCCTCCGCTCGGCGCAGGCGGCAGCTTCGCGGCCATCTCCGGATCGATGACGACGCCCCAGGCGCCGGCCTCGATCGCGGCCGCCGCGAACTCGCCGCCGTTGACGCGCTCGCCGCGCAGGCCGAAGAAGAGGTCGCCGGGCTCGGTCTCACCGGAGCCGATCGTCGCTCGCGCCGGCGACCCCGCCCCGCCCCGGGCGACGACCTCCGCCCCACAGGCCGCGGCGATCTGCTCCGGGCCCAGCCTCAAAGCCGGCGCAGCTCCTCGCGGGCGACCTCGCGGTCGTCGAAGGGCAGCTTGCGGCCGTCCTCGAACTCCTGGCCCTGCTCGTGCCCCTTGCCCGCGATCACCACCGTGTCGCCGGGCCGGGCCTGCCTGAGCGCCAGCGCGATCGCGGCGCGCCGGTCGGGCTCGACCTCGAAGTCGGCACCGTTCTCGATCCCGCCGACGACCTCGGCGATGATCGCCCCCGGATCCTCCGAGCGCGGGTTGTCGGAGGTGACGATCGCCAGATCGGAGAGCGAGGCCCCCGCCCGCCCCATCTTCGGCCGCTTGTCGCGATCGCGGTCGCCACCGGCGCCGAAGACCGCGAGCACCCGTCCCTCACTCAACCGCCGCGCCGCCAACAGCACGTTCTCCAGCGAGTCGGGCGTGTGCGCGTAGTCGACCAAGACGGCAAACCCCTGCCCCTCGTCGATCGGCTCGAACCGCCCCGGCACCCGCTCGGCCCGCGCCAGCCCCTCGGCAGCCACATCAGCCGTCACACCCAGCTCAGTCGCAGCAGCGAAGGCGCCCAGCGCGTTGGCGACGTTGAAGTGCCCGGGAAGTCGAGTGCGGACTGTCGTCTCGCCAACCGAGAACTCAGCCCCGCTGGGGTCGAAGGAGACCGACGTGGCAGCAAAGTCCGCGTTGACCCCCTCGGCCGAGAAGGTCACGCAATCGAACTCCGTCGCCAGCCGCCGCCCGTACTCGTCATCGACGTTGACCACCGCGACCCGCGGCCCCATCTCGAAGAGCAGCCGCTTGGCCTGGAAGTAGTCCTCCATGTCCGCATGGAAGTCGAGGTGATCCTGCGTCAAGTTCGTGAAGAGCGCCAGCTCGAAACGGATCGCGTCGGCCCGGTGCAGCGCCAGCGCATGCGAGGAGACCTCCATCACGCAGGCCTCGTCACCGGCCTCGAGCATCCGCCGGAACGTCCCCTGCAAATCGATCGCCTCCGGCGTGGTCCGCTCAACCTCCTCCTCGACCCCGCCAACCACCTGTTGCACGGTCCCCAGCAGCCCAGTCTGGATTCCCGCCGCCTCGAGGATCTCGCGCAGCAGGAACGCCGTAGTCGTCTTCCCATTGGTCCCGGTAACCCCCACGACCCGCAGCTCGCCGGTCGGATCCCCCCAAAACCGAGCCGCCAACGGCGCCATGGCCGCCCGCGCATCCGGAACCACGACCTGCGCCACCTCAAGCTCCAACTCCCGCTCCACGACCAACCCCACTGCCCCCGCCTCCACAGCGGCCGCAGCAAAGTCATGCCCATCGCTCTTCTCGCCGGGCACGCAAAAAAACAGCGTCCCGGGCCTTACTTTTCGGCTGTCATAAGCCAAAGACGCAACATCGACGGGACGTCCCCCACGATCCGGGCCCCGGCAATCTCCGCAGCAAGCGCGTCCAATCTCACCCGCCGGATTCTAGGTAGGGCGTCGGGTGCCCCTCCCCAAAACACTCAAGCGAGGCTCCTGCCGAGCGTTTTGGGGAGGGGCACCCGACGCCCCCACCTCTATTCCGCCGGCACCCCGAGATAGGGCAACGCAAACGCCGCGATCCGACCAAACGCCGGAGCCGCCACCGACCCGCCGTAGATATCCCCCTGCGGCTGATCCACAATCACCGAGACCAGCAGCTGCGGATCATGCAGCCGGCGCAAACCCGATGAACGAAGCCACGTACTTGGTCTCCGAGTAAGTCCCGTTTTCAGCCACCTGCGCGGTACCGGTCTTCCCCGCCAGCGTGTAGCCGGGCACGCTCACCTCGGAGGCCGTACCGCCGGCCGCCAGCACCCCCTCGAGCATTTCCCGCACCTGCGCCGCAACCCCGGCGTCGATCACCCGGTGCCCCTTCGGCTCGTGCACCGTCTCGTCACCGACCTTCTCGATCAGCTGCGGCGGTCGCAGCATGCCGCCGTTGGCGATCGCCTGGTAGCCGGCCATCATCTGCATCGGCGTCACCGAGAGGCCCTGGCCCGATCGGCAGGTTGCCCATGGTCGAGCCGGAGTACTCGTCGAGCTTCGGCACGATCCCCTGCTCCTCAGCGGGGTACTGGACGCCGGTCGGCCGGCCGAAGCCGAAGCGGTCGATCCAGCGGCTGAAGCGCTCGCTGCCCAGCTTCAGCCCGATCGTCGCCGCACCGACGTTGGAGGACTCGGCGAGGATCTGGGCGACGGTGAGCGTCACCGGCGGTCGCGCCTCGGCGTCTTCGATGATGCGATCGGCGACGTGCAGCTGCGAGGGCAGGTAGAAGGACGTCTCCGGCGTCACTTCTTTTTCCTCCAGCGCAGCGGCGACGGTGAACGCCTTGAAGGTCGAGCCCGGCTCGTAGGTGAAGCCGGTCGCCCGGTTGATCAGGTCTTCGGAGCTGGCGCTGGAGAGGTCGGAGGGATCGACCGGCGGCCAGTTCGCCATCGCCAGGATCTGCGAGCTGCGCGGATCCATCACGATCGCGGTCGCGCCCTTTGGCGCGTAGGTTTCGCCGACTTCGGCCAGCACTTCCTCGGTCTTGCCCTCGATCGCCGGGTCGAGCGTGAGCTGGATGTCTTCGCCGTCCTCGGCCTGCTGCGCGGTTTCGAGCCGGATCGGTTCACCGGTCGCGTCGGTGACGATCCGCCGTTCGCCGTCGGTCCCGCGCAGCACCGATTCCTCGCCCTGCTCGAGCCCGGTCAGGCCCTCGTTTTCGGAGCCGACCGACGCCGATCACCTGGGCGGCCAGCGTCCCCTGCGGGTAGGTGCGACGGCTGTCGGGGTCCTGGCCGATGCCCTGCAGCTCGAGCCGTTCGATCCGCTTCGCGATCGGCAGCTCGACCTTTTTGGCGAGCACCGAGTAGGTCGATTCCGCGGTCACCGCGCCGAGCACCTTGCTCTCGTTCAGGTCGAGGATCGGCGCCAGCTTTTCCGCCGCCAAAGCGGGCTTGGTCACTTCCGGCGGCACGGCGAAGATCGTCGCCGTGTCTTCGGAGGCGGCCAGGGCGTTGCCGCGGCGGTCGAGCAGGCTGCCGCGCAGGCTGGGCAGCGTGATCGCTTCGGTCTGCTGGCTGATCGCCTCGGAGGCGAGCTTCGCTCCCTGCACCCCCTGCAGCCAGAAGGCGCGGGCGCCGATCACGACGAAGCAGAAGAGGAAACCGGCGAAGAGGAGGCCGATCCTTCGCTCGATCACCCGCACGCGGCAGCGGCCTCTAGTAGCCCGAAGCCGGCGGCGGCGAGCCGCTGGGCGGCGATCGCCACGTCCTGCGGGGACGCCTGCACGTAGCCGATCTGGTCGGTCGTGGCAGTGACGAGGCCGAACCCAGCGGCATCGTGCCGCACGCGGGCCGAGCCGGAGAGGCGCGCGTCGCGGCTCGCGCAGCAGCGAGTTCTCCTCTTCCAGCGCCTGGATGTTGCGATCGATGTGCGCCGGCGGCGGCGGAGAGGCTGAGGGTGACCACGTTGACCGCGACGATCCCGGCCAGCAGCACGCCGAGCACGCCGATCCAGACCCGGCCGCGGGTCATCCGCACCATCAGGCTCGAGTCGGGCAGCTGGCGGACCGCGGTGGCGGCGCCGGCCGCGATCGGGATCAGCTGGCCGCCGGGACGGCGGGTGGGAGCTTTGCGGCGCGCCGGGCCTGCGAGCGGGCGCCTTGCGAGCCGGCGCCGCGACCTGGCGGCGGCCTTTTCCGCGTCGGCGGCTTTGCGGGCGGGGCTTGCGCCGGGGCCGTGGCCCGGCGAGCAGTCGCGGCGGCGGCCATCAGGCCCCCACCTCGGCCGGCTCGGCGATCTTCACCGAGACGCGCAGGTGGGCGGAGCGCGAGCGCGGGTTGGCGGCGACCTCCTCGGGGCCGGGCGCGACGGCGCGGCGGGTCAGCGGCTCGGCTTCGGGCTCGCGGCCGCAGACGCAGACCGGCAGCTCGGGCGGGCAGACGCAGCCCTTGGCGCGCTCGGCGAGGAACTGCTTGACGCGGCGGTCCTCGAGCGAGTGGAAGGAGATCGCGGCGAGGCGACCGCCGACGCGGCAGCATGCCCCAGGCGGTCGGCAGCGCGTCCTCGAGCGAGTCGAGCTCGCCGTTGACGGCGATGCGGATCGCCTGGAAGGTTCGCTTGGCCGGGTGGCCGCCGCCGAAGCGGGCCGAGGCCGGCATCCCGGCTTTGATCGCGTCGACCAGCTCGGAGGTCGTCGAGAGCGGCCGGCGGCGGGCGATCTCACGGGCGATCCCGCCGGCGTAGCGCTCCTCGCCGAAGCGGCGCAGCGCCTGCGCCAGGCGCGACTCCGGCCACTCGTTGACGATGTCGGCGGCGCTCAGCTGCTGGCGGGTGTCCATGCGCATGTCGAGGGGTGCGTCGTAGGAGTAGGAGAAGCCCCGCTCCCAGGCATCGACCTGCATCGAGGACATTCCGAGGTCCATGTAGACCATCTCTGGACGCATGCCTTCGCCGTACATGGCACGAAGACCTGCTGCAAAGTCGCTGGAAATGAAGCGGGTCGAGCAGGGAACCTCGGCGGCGAAGGCTTCGTAGCGGGCCAGCGCGGCGGGATCGCGGTCGATGCAGATCAGCGTCCCGTCGGGGCCCAGCGCCTCGGCGACGAGGCGGGCGTGGCCGCCGCCGCCGAAGGTGCAGTCGATCGCGGTCTGGCCGGGCTGGGGCGCCAGCAGGTCGACCAGCTCGGCGGCGAGAACGGGTTGGTGCTCGGTCGGCATATAGACAAGGGTTGCGCGAGTTAAGTCTCGGCTGCTGCGGGGTCGGGGCTGAGTAGGCACGGATCGCCATCTCACTCAGGCGCTCCGTTCGCGGCCAGGCCCTCGGCGATCTCCGGCGCCGAGGCGTCGAGCTCGGCCTCCTGCTTGGCCCAGGCCTCGGCGTTCCAGATCTCCAGGTACTCCCCCGTGCCGACGACGACGCAGGGCCCGCCCAGGCCGGCGTGCTCGATCAGCGGCTTGGGCACGCGGATGCGCCCGGCGGAGTCGAGCTTCTCGTCGAAGGAGCCGCCGTGGAAGCGGCGGCGCAGCTGGCGCGCGTCGCGGCCGAAGGGGCTGTGCGGCGAGAGGAAGCGGTCGGAGAGCTGCTCGAACTCGGCGGTCGTGTGCATCCAGACGCAGGGGTCGAAGCCCTTGGAGAGAACAATCCCGTCGGAGAGGGCGGCCCTGAACCTGGAAGGAACGGTGAGGCGATCCTTTGAATCGAGACTGTGCTCGTAGAGGCCCCGAAATGCCACCGCCGGTTCCTTTCTGTGCGAGCGCTGCGCGTGGACCAGGAAAAGAGTTAGGACCGGAGTGATGAGGTGGGAGGAGCCTCACCACCCCGGTCCTGGGCTTCAACTCGATCGGCACAGTAACCCACTTTCCCCCACTTTGCAACACGACCCCACAATGCAAGCCCATTTGCAACCCCTGCGTTAGGTTGCCCGCGTGAGCGAGGAGCAGACCGCCGCGCCCAGAGCCGCCGCCGAGGCCACCCGACGACGCCAACGACCTGCGCGGCTTCCACTTCCGGCGGCTGCTGGGCAAGCCCTCGACCTGGATCGCGACGATGGTCTTCGTCCTCGCCGCCGGCATCGCCGGCGCCGTCTACCTCGGCGCGGCGATCGGCGCGGTCGCCGTCGTCGCGGCGCTGGTCCTCTCGCTGCTGATCGTCTTCGCGATCGCCGACCGCCGCTCGGAAGCCGACTTCTTCGCGGTCTACGCCGGCCAGCGCGGCATGACCCTGTCCGGCCGCAGTCCGCTGCCGCCGGCGACGCCGCTGCTGCGCAAAGGCGACGACCGCTACGCCGAACACGCCTTCGCCGGCCCGCTGGCCGAGGGCGTCGACGGCGTCCTCGCTCTCTATACCTACGAGGACGAGAGCACCGACAGCGAGGGCAACCGCCAGACCAACTACTACCGCTACACGGTCGGCCTGGTCGACGTGCCCGAGTGCGCCGCCCACGTCCCCGAGCTCTTCTGCCGCCGCAAGTCCGGCCTGCGCTCGCTGGAGAAGCTCGAGGACGCCTTCCGCTCGACCGCAGCGGGTCAACGCTGGAGAGCGAGGCGCTGGACGAGCGCTACGAGATCTTCTCCGGCAAAGAGCAGGACCAGGTCTGGCTGCGCCGGCTCTTCTCCCCCACCTTCGTCGTCTGGCTCGGCGAGGAAGCGCCGAAGAAGTTCGCCTTCGAGCTCGTCGGCGGCACCCTCTGCTGCTACGTCAACGGCCACAAGAAGTCAGCCGCCGAGCTCGACCTCATCCGCGCCGCCTCGGCAGCCGTCGCCCGACGCCTGCGCGAGGAGGCGCTGGAGTAGATGGGACCGTGGGGTTGCTACCTCACGGATTGCAGCTGTTGAATTTGTCGCCGGGGTCGAGGACGCAGCTGTCGGTGCCTTCGCCGCCGCCGCCGACCTCGTTGATTCCGTCTTCGGCTTCAATCCGGTCCGCCCCCGCCCGGCCGTAGATTTCGTCTTTGCCGGGGCGGCCCAGCAGGTTGTTTCCGGCCGAGTCGCCGTAGAACTGGTCGCTGCCGGCGCTGCCCTCGAGGTCGTCGATGTTCGCCAATGTGCCCGCGGTGCCTAGCCAAGACACAGGCGCGGCATTACGCTGAGGTCAAAGGCCGCCGATTCCGCTTCTGTGGTGAAGGTGACGTAGCCGATACCGGCTTCGAGGCTGTAAGTGGCTTTGACCCTGTCGTTGGCGGTGCTGCCGGTGAGGTAGAGCTGCGACCCAGCTCAGCGTTGCCGGCAGGCTGGCGACCATGAAGCCGACGCTGATCTTGCTGCGGTCGCGCTGGGTAACGCTTTCGGCGCTGCCGCTGCAATCGCTCGTGGTCTCGGCGAGGCAGTTGTCTGCCCCTCCCTGACCGTTGGCGGTGTCGGTGCCTTCTTCACCATTGAGATAGTCACCGTCGGCACCGCCGTAGATCGTGTCGTTGCCGCCCTTGCCGTAGATCACATCGGTGCCGCCGCCGCCATCGATCTGGTTGGCCCCGCTCGATCCGATGATGACGTCGGCGAATGGTGAGCCGATCACGTTCTCGAAGCCGCTGACGTTGAGGTTGTCGAGACCGCCGCCGTAGCGGGCGTCGTTGTTGCAGGCCTCGAGTTTTTCGGTTTCGGTTTCGGCGCAGGCGCTGCCATCCAGACGCACGTCGACGCCGCGCTCTTCGCTGTTGCTGTCAGCCGGAAACCCAGAGGGCGAAACCGACCCGTTGAAGCCAGGCGTCACGGCGGTGGCGAAGCTAAGTGTGTCGGTACCTTCCGCCCCCGAGTCTTCGAGCGAGTCGATCGTGCCGTCGCCGCGTATCAGGTCGCTTTCCTGGTTTCCATTCAGCGTGTCGGTGCCCAGGCCGCCGGAGAGAAGGTCATTTCCAGCGCCGCCGGAGATCAGGCTCTCATCCCCGACTCCGCCGAAGAGTTCGTCGTTGCCGGCGTTCCCCTTCAGGATGTCATTGCCACGCTGGCCAAAGATCCGGTCATCGCCGGTGCTGCCGATGAGTTCCTGGCTGCCGTCGCCGCCGTAACAGGATTTTTTGGCTTCGCATTTTTTTTCGGTGATGCTGATCGTTGCGGTCGAACCTTCACCGCGACGGGCGAGCGGCAGGTACACGGGCCCGGCGGACGTGCTTTCGGATTCGGGCAGGTCCCCGTAGATGACGTCGCTGCCTTCGCCGCCGTCCACCACCTCAACGTTGGGATTGGCATAGATGACGTCGTTGCCTTCGCCGCCGATGACTTCCTCGACCAGCGGTGAGGTGACGACTATCCGGTCGGCGCAGGCGCTGCCACGCACGACTGAGCCATCGGAGCTGACGGTCGCGAGCGCGTTGGTGGTGCGGGCCGCGGCACAAGGCGAGGCGGCGCCCGAAACCGAGGCACTCAACGGCACTGCAAGCGCCACCGAAAGAACGATGGCTCCAATGATCACGCGACCCCTACCCCGCATATCCCCTCCCTTTGAATTTTGGCTGCCCCGCCGAAAAAGACGCAGACAGGAGCTTCTACCTACGCGTGCGTGGCCAGCGCTCTACCAATGCGGTGCATTCGTGACCCCCGGACCTGCCATTAAGGGCATGGCGAAGGACGCTCCCCTGGAGCAACCCTGCGCATCAAAAACCGCTGAGCAGAACGTCGGCGTTGGCGATCAGGGCGGCGGTGATCATCAGCAGGACCGAGGGGACGAGGACCAGGGCGACGACCAGCTGGATCTTCGGCGCCGCCCGGGACGCGTGCTCCTCGACCGCGCGTCGCTGGTCGGCGCGCAACGCGCTCGACTGGCGGCGCAGCTGCTCCGCCAGCGGCGAGCCGTAGCGGCGCGAGCGCTCGATCGCGGCGCAGAGGGTGGCGATCTCGCTGCCGGGGACGCGGCGGCGCAGCGAGCGCAAGGCCGCCGACAGGGGGCGACCGCAGGAGAGCTCGACCACGGTCATCCGCAGCTCATCGGCCAGGGGCCCCTCGCTGCCCCGCGCCAGCTCGGCAAACCCGGAGGCGGGATCGCGCCCGGCGACCGCGGCGACCGCCAGCAGGTCGCAGGCGTCGGGCAAGGCACTGACGAGGCGGCGGCGGCGAAGGCACGCTCGGCGCTCGAGCAGCGCATCGGGCACGAGGAAGCCGGCGGCGGGAAGACCGACCGCGACCAGGATTGAGAGACGTCCCGGTGCCACTGGCGCAGCCGCCAGCGCGACGAGGCCGCCGACGGCGCCGCCGGCGACCTTGCCAAGCAGGACCGCGGCCAGGGGAAGGCGCGCCTCGAGACCTGACCCGGCAATTCGGGCGGGCAGGCCAAGGCGAAGCGCGGTCGCCGCTACCCGGCCGCCGCTGCGGGCAAGGCGCGAGCCGAGGGCCGAGGCACCGGAGCCCAGCTCCCGCACTCCCGCCCAGGCGAACAGGACAGCCACGGCGACAAGGACGCCCGCGGCACTCACGTGGCAAATGGGGCCGGGCTCACTCGACCACCTGGGCGAGGCGACGAATCGCAACGAATCCCGCGAGCTGGAGCAGGGCGGCGAAGACGAGCAGCAAGGCCGAGGCGGGCGACCCCAGCACCTTGCCGAGGAACCCCGGCTGCAGCAGCTCGGCGAAGAGCGCACCGCCGGTCGGCATCGCGACGACGAGCAGGCCGGTAAAGCGGGCCTGCGACGTTGCTGCCTTGGCGTCTTCGGCTGACCCGGTCCCGCTCCGCTGCCCCCTCGGCAAAGCGGCGCAGCAGCCCGGCGAGATCGCCCCCGGCAAGCTGCTGGCTGAGCAGGGCGGCGGCGAGCGCATCGACGCGGGGCGAGCGCATCCGCTGTCGCCAAGCATCGACGGCGTCGCCCGTCGCCGCCCCGAGATCGAGCTCCGCCCCGAGTCGCGCCAGCTCGACCGAAGCCGGTCCATCCAGCGAGGAAGCCGCGGCGGGCAGCGAGGCCCGCAGCGAGCGCCCGGCCGTGAGCGAATCGGCAACGGCGAGGGCGACGTCCGGCAGCGCCCGCTCGACCGCGCGGCGATAGCGGCGGCGCCTCAGCGCCAACGCCCAGGCGGCCAGGGCCGGGCCCGCGACCGCGAGCGGCAGCGCCAGGGCCACGCCACCGACGAACCAGCCGCCGGCGACCGCTGCGGCGCTGCCCAGCGCCGCGAGGCGACGGCGCTCCGGGATCGACGGCGAGTAGCCCTCGCGCCCGGCCCGCTGCAATGGCTCCAGCGCCCGCTGCAGCCAACGCGCCAGAGCGGGACTGGCGAGCACGGCCTCGCGCGCGGCGACAGCGAGCAGCCCGCCGGCCGCCGCCCCGACCAAGGGCAGCAAGACGCCCGAGCCGCCGTTCACCGCCCGGCCCGGCCATCGAGGGCACGGACGGCCGTGGACCCGGCGACACGAACCACCTCGGCGATCTCGGCGACGCGGCGAGAGCCATCGGCGCAGCGCTCGACGTGGACGACGAGATCGACCCCGCGCTGGACCTGCTCGGCGATCGCCTCGTGCGGCAGGCCGACTCCCGCCATCAACGCCAGCGTCTCCAGGCGGTTGAGGGCATCGGCGGCCGAGTTGGCGTGCAGGGTCGAGAGCGCGCCCTCGTGCCCGGTGTTGAGCGCGGTGAGCAGATCGAGCGCCTCGGGGCCGCGAACCTCGCCGATCACGATCCGGTCGGGACGCATCCGCAGGGCGTTGCGAAGCAGGTCGCGCACTGTCACCTCGCCCTTGCCCTCGACGCTGGCCGGCCGGCTCTCCAGTCGCACCACGTGGCGCTGCTGCAGGCGCAGCTCGGCGGCGTCCTCGATCGTGACGATGCGCTCACCGGGGTCGATGAAGCTGGAGAGCGCGTTGAGCAGGGTCGTCTTGCCGGCGCCGGTGCCACCGCTGACGAGGACGCTGCGACGGCCCGCGACCGCCGCCTCGAGCAGCTCGCGCTGACCGAGCGCCGAGGCTGCCGCGCTCGACCAGCTCGTCCGGCCCGGGCCGGGAGGCGCCGAAGCGCCTGATCGAGAGCGCCGGCCCGTCGACCGCGAGCGGCGGGATCACCACGTTGACGCGCGAGCCGTCGGCGAGCCGCGCATCG
This sequence comes from uncultured Solirubrobacterales bacterium, assembly GCA_963702065.1. Lineage (GTDB taxonomy): Bacteria > Actinomycetota > Thermoleophilia > Solirubrobacterales > 70-9 > VRUE01. The sequence continues at coordinate 732,352 of OY969705.1, read as the reverse complement.
ACCATCGGGCTGAGCTCGTCGATCCGCCGGCCCAGCGGCGCGAGGATGCGCTCGATCGCGTTGCGCAGCTCCTCCTCGTCCGGAAAGCGGACGTCGACCGCCTCGATCCGCCCCGCCCGCTCGACGTAGACGCCGTCGAGCCCGTTGACCATCACCTCCTCGACCGACGGGTCGGCGAGCAGGTCCTCGAGCGGGCCGAGGCCGACGGTGTCGCGGACGATCCGCTCCGCCACTTCGTCCCGCACCGCCGGCGCCAGCAGCGCCGCCTCCTCGTCGACCAGCGTGCGCACCTCCTCGGCCAGATCCACCGCGGCTGGGCCGCCGGCCGCCGCCTCGACCCGCCGCCGCTCGATCAGGCGAAAACGAAGCTCGTCGGCGAGATCGGCGAGGTGTCGCTCCCTGCGCCGCCATCGCTCAGCCCTTCGGGCAGCAGGGTCAGCTTGCGGGCGAAGCTTTCGGCGGCGATCAGGCGCAGCGCCTGCGCCTTGGTCAGCGCCAGCGTCGCCGCCGCGGTGCCCCCGGGCCCGGGACCGTCGGCCCCCGGGCCAAGTGCCAGCAGCGGCACCGCGGCCGCCGCCACGTAGGTGCGACCGGCGCCGCTGCGCGCTCGGTTCGGTGGTGACGACGACATCGACCTTGGCACCGGCCGCGGCCGTGCCGCCGGTCGCGAGCAGCGCTTCGGCGCCGCTGACCGAGATCTCGACCGGCCGCCGCTCCGCCCCCAGCGCAGGCGATGCGTCCGCCGGCACTTGCTGGCGGCTGCAGCTGGCCGGCAACAAGATAGGAGCCCGGATCGAGCTCGACCGTCGGCGACAGACCGAGCGCCTGCCGGGGATCGCGCAAGAGCGCCGGCGGGAACGAAACGGGCCGGGATCCGGCGCAGCTCCAGGTCGCCGGCGATGTCCTCGGGACCCAGGACGCTCATCCGCCTCAAGCCCCTTCGCCGCGACCACGACCGGTCGCAGGGGCCCGTAGCCGCTTGCGACCCGGGAGCCGTAGCTGTCGGCGATGCCGGCGGCCAGCAGCCGCGGTCACCAGGGCCAGGACGAGGAACGCGACCGCACGGGTGCGCCGGCTCACGCCGCCCGCCCGCTCTCTGACTCGGCCAACGGCAGCTCGAGCACCGCGAGCGATCCGCGCTCGGCAGTGGCGGAGCGCGAAACGGCCGCCGTGATCCGCCGCAACCCGCCGCACCACGCCGAGGCCGTGCCCGCGGTGATGCCGGCCGGAGAGCCGGGCGATCATCTGGGCCGGGCTGTTGCGACGCGATCGCGGCCGCATCGCCCGGCCGGAGTCGACCACGGCGATACGCAGGCGGCCGTCGCGCAGGCTCCCGGCGACGACGATCGTCGGCCCGCCGTGCTCGATCGCGTTGACGATCAGGTTGTCGAGGGCCTGGGCGAGCGCGCTGCGATCGCCGCTGACCAGCGCCGCGACCGGCATTCCAGCGCAGCTCGAGCGAGCCCTCGGCGAGACGCACACGTCGCCTGCCAGCGCGCAACCGCCGACTGGGCAAGCGCCGCGGCATCGACCGTGCCCGAGGACCGGCGCAAGCGGATCGCCGTTGATCTCGCGATCGAGGCGCTCGAGCGCCGCGGCCGCGAGCTCGATCGGCTCCCTGGCGCCTTCGGAGCCGGCAAGCCGCGGACCCGTGGCCAGGGCCACCGCCTGCAGCGGCCGGCGCAGCTCGTGCAGCGCCTCGTTGAGCGCGCTGCGACGCCTGCCCGCGCGCAGGCCCTGGGCCGCGACGGCGGCGGCCATCGAGAGGACGAGCGGCCAGCCGGCGACGATCTGAACCAGCTCGGTCATCCGTCGATCGAGCCTGTATCCGTAGCCCCAGCAGTTGACGACGTAGCGCCCGTTCTCCGGGTCGAGTTTGCGCCGCAGGCGGCTGGCGTGCGAGTCGAGGGTTCTGGTGCGGGCCGGGCTCCGGTACCCCCACACCGCCTCGAGCAGCTCGCGCTTGGTGAAGACGCGCGAGGGCTCGCCCGCGAGCACGCGCAGCAGACCGAACTCCTTGTTCGACAGCGTCACCTCGCGCTCTCCGACCCAGGCCTTGCGCCGGGCCGGGTCGACGACGATCTCGCCAACCCGGATTGGCCCCTCGCGGCCATCCGAGCCGCGGCGCAGAACCGCGCCGATGCGAGCACGGAGCTCGGGGTATGAAGAGTGGCTTCACCATGAAGTCGTCGGCCCCGGTCTCCAGCCCGCGCACCCGGTCCTCATCGGAGCCGTGACCGGTGAGGACGATCACCGGCAGGCCGGGATCGAAGCGCGAGGTGACCCCGTCGGCGCTCGCGGATCTCACGCAGCACGTCGAGCCCGGAGGCATCGGGCAGCGAGAGATCGAGCAGCAGCAGGTCGGGGTGGTTGTAGCGGCAGAGCCGCAGCGCGTCGGAAGCGCTCGGGGCGGGCAGCACCCCGAAGCGATCGGCGACGAGGTTGTCGCAGAGCAGCTCGAGCGTCGGGGCGTCGTCCTCGCAGACGACCAGGTTGGCGATCTCACGTCGCTGGGGAAGCATTGGCCGTTCTAAGGCCGGGCCGCCAGAATCTCTCCCCCCTCGTGCGCCGGAAGCTCCAACACGGCGGCGGCCTGCCGGCAAAATGCGAGGCGCCGTGGCGGGATCGCGCGACGGACGGAGACCACCTCCCCGCGCTCGTCGAGGAAATAGAGGTCGAGCGCGAAGCGCATGCCGAAGGTGTGGACGCTCGAGCAGCGCGGGATCAGCAGGCCCGGACCCGCCTCCTCGCGGTCGAGGTGTGCCAGGCCCAACAACCGCGCGCGCGGGCCGCCGGCGACACGGACCTCGTGGCCGAACACGGTCGTGACCGGCAGGCGGAGAAGGCGAGGGGTGCCGGAGCAGGTCGGGCATCTAGCCTCTGTCAATGCCAGCCGGCGGCAAAGTCACCGTCTTCGGACCGCACCCGATGCTCGCGATCACGGTCGAGGCGCTGACCAGCGAGGGTGGCGACGACATCCACCTGCACGCCGCCGGGCAGGGCGTCTGGGTGGCGCGGATGGCCGCCGAGCTCGGCGCCGAGCCCGATCCTCTGCGGCTTCATCGGCGGCGAGAGCGGCGCGGTGCTGCGGCCGCTGCTGGAGCAGATGGAGGTCGAGATGCGCCTGGTCGAGACCGCCGAGGCGAGCGGCGCCTACGTCCACGACCGCCGCAGCGGCGAGCGCGTGCCGGTCGCCCAGAGTGCCTCGATGCCGCCCTCCCGCCACGAGATCGACGAGCTCTTCTCGACCACGGTCGCCGCCGCACTCGACTCCGACGTGCTGGCGCTCTGCGGTCCCTATCCCGGCGAGGCGCTGCCGCTGGAGATCTACGGCAACCTGGTCGCCGACGTCAAGGCGAACGGCACGCCGGTGATCGTCGACCTCTCGCGGCCGCGGCTCGACAGCGCCCTCGAAGGCGGTCCCGACCTGGTCAAGATCAACGACTGGGAGCTGGCCGGCTACATCGAGGGCCCGGTCGACACCGAGGAGCGGATGCGGGCGGCCGTGCAGAAGCTGATCGACGCCGGCGCGGGCGCGGTGATCATCACCCGCGCCGAGGAGCCGGCAGATGGTCGTCCGCGGCGACGAGGCCTGGGAGCTGGTCCCGCCCCGCTTCGAGCGCGGCTCGCGCGAGGGCTGCGGCGACTCGATGATGGGCGGCGCTCGCGGCCTGCATGGCGGCCGGCCTGGGCTGGGAGGAGACCCTGCGCACCAGCGCTGCCGCCGGTGCAGCCAACTTCCTTCGCGCCGGGCTCGGCAGCGGCTCACGCCCTGTAATCGAGGACCTCGCGCGGCAAGGTCGAGCTGCGCCCACTCTGAGAGTCGATCCCGGTAGGGGTGGAGCGTCTTGCACTTTTTCGCGAAAGCCGTTTCGGACGGCCGCAGCCGCCTCACGAAAAAGTTAAGCGAAACCCCTACCGGGATCGACTCTCAAATGGGACCGAGAGCTCTTGGCCTTCGACTATCGCTCTTGGTGCGACGTCACGCATCCACTCGACGTTGGGGGCAACCGGCTCGATCCCAGAGAGGACGGTGAAGGCCTCGGCCATGTGGAGGGGCCGGCCGCCGTGGGAGGAGTGGGCGTCGCTGCTGAGCACGTGGACTAGGCCGGCCTCGGCCAGCATCTTCATCCCGTCGGCGAAGCGCTCGCGTAGGAAGAAGTCGGCGGTCGCCTGAACCAGGGCGCCGTTGGCGATCAAGACGGCGATCCGCTCGTACATGTCGGCCGAGAGGTGGCGCTCGGGGTGGGCGATCAGGGTCCGGTGGCCGCGTTCGGCGAGGTGGGCGACGCGGGCGATCAGGGTGTCGCTGAGCGGTCCGGGGGCGGGCTCGAGCAGGATCCAGCTGCCGCCGCCGAGCGCGACCCAGCCCAGCTCCTCCTCGCTCAGGCCCTCGACCGCGGTCTCCGCCACCTCGCCCCCTTGCAGGACCTCGACCGGCAGGCCCTCGTCGCCGAACGCCCGGTTGAGGTCCTCGACGCGGCCGGCGATCTGCTCGATCCGCACGTCGTGGTCATGGCGGATGTGCGGTGTCGCGCAGACCCGCTCGATCCCGTCGTCCACGGCCTGGCGCGCCATCGCGATGCTGTCGGCGAGGTCGAGTGAGCCGTCGTCGACTGCGGGCAGGATGTGGCAGTGCAGGTCGATCACGGGAAGCCCGTTCAGCCTAGTCGCCGCGGCCGTCGGCCCTCTGGGGTGCAAACGCTCTTTCAGGGGCAGGCGCATGAGGGCATGGGACTACGATGACCGGCATGATCCAGCACCTGCTCCCGCTGGGCTGGCGCGAGCAGCTGGCTTCAACTCATGGATAAGAAAACGACCCGCCGAGGGAACTACGAGTCTGGCTCCGATTACGTACTCGAGTACGGGGAGCTTCGCTTCGCCTTCAACGAGGGCGACTTCGGGCAACGGGTCGAGCAAGCCGCGGTCAAACTCGGCTTCGTCGACCAGGGACTGAGCCAGGAGGAGCTGGACGACCTGCTCGATCTGGCCGTCAGCGGCGAGATCGCCGAGCCCAGCTCACGCCTCGGCGAACACATCAACGAGAACTGGGACGACCTCGTCGGCCCCGCCAACCGCAGCCTCGTGCACTGGCTGCGCCGCCTCGTCTTCCGCGGTGCCTGGCTCGACCAGCGGGTCAAGGAGGGTGAGCTCGACGTCGTCTTCGACGAGCGCAACCAGACCTTCGGCTACGTACAGCCGGACCGCAGCTCCGAGCTGATCGAGCTCTCCAAAGAGCCGTCCTGGCGGCGTATTGCGTATCGCCGGTAGCGCAGTTCCGGGTCAGGGGTTTCGCTTAACTTTTTCGACTGGCGGCTGCGCCGTCCGAGAACGGCCTTCGCGAAAAAGTGCAAGACGCTCCACCCCTGACCCGGAACCGCGCCTCAGGGTTGGCGCTCTAGGGCCGCCACGACGGTCAGGGAGCCTGAGCTGGAGAGGTTCAGGCCGCCGTCGAAGATCTCTTTGGCTGCGTCGGCCTCGTCGAGTCGGCTGAGCGAGTCGACCAGGAGGATGACGTCTTCGCCTCCCTCGGCGCGGCGCACCGCCTGGGCGAGGGCATCGCCGGCGTGGCGGGCCTGGGCGGCGACGACGAGCTCGGCGTCGGGGGCCTCGCGCTTCCAGTCGGCGAGCTCCTCGGGACTGGGATCGATCAGCAACGCGATCGGGTCGGGGCCCTCGGAGGCGCCGGCAAGCTCGCCGGCGATCTCGCGCAGCAGCGACGTGCAGGCCCCGCGGCTCTCGCCGTAGACGAGCGCCTGACGGCCTGGCGGTGGCAGCAGCAGGTCCTGGACGCGCAGGCCCTTGCTCTTGCGGCCGAAGCGACGGCGGCGGCGTTTGCGTTTGGGGCGGGATCCACCCTCGGCCGCGGCGGCAGGCTGCGGCGTCGCGGCAGGCGCCTTCGCCGGCTCCGGCGGGGCCTGGGGCTCAGCGGCGGGCTCCGCGGAAGTCGTGTCGGCCGCGGGCTCTTTCCTGGGAGGACGCTCGCGGCCCCCGGAGCGCTCGCGGCGCTGGCGCGGTGGACGATCGCGCGATTGGCGCTCGCGCCGTTCGGGCCGCTCGCCGCGGGGTTTCTCGCTCTTCGCCGGCTTGCCGTTGCCGTCACCGTCGCTGAGCTTCTCGATCAGCTCCTCGCGTCGCAGCATGCGATATCCGGGCACACCGGCCTCGGCGGCTAGCGAGTGCAGCTCGGCAAGGTGCTTGGACTCAAGTTCTGTCTTATTCATGAAGTCCAGCAGGTTATTGCAGCGACTCGACGGGTGAGCCGGCGGGGTCGATGCCTGCCTCGGCCGCTGCCGCGGGCCAGGCCTCGGCCGCCTGCTTGATCTCGCGGCGCGACCAGCCCAGCTCGGCGCCCATCGCCGCCGCCACGGCACGGGCGGCGGCCGCGTCGCGCAGCTGCGGCGCGGCGAGCAGGCCAAGGCGGGTGCGCCGCAGCAGCACGTCGGCGACCGTGCGGGCCTGCTCGTGGCGGGCGGCGATCACGGCCTCGGCCAGCAGGTCGGGGCGACCGGCCACGATCGGCTCGGCCAGCTTTGAGTCCTCACGCGCCAGGGCGAGCACTTTGCGAGCGGCGTGTCCGTAGCGGAAGGCGAGCTGCTCGAGCGCCTCCTCCCCCACCCCGTCCGGCGCTTCGAGGTCATCGGCGCGCGCCTCCATGCCGAGCGGGATCTCCGCCGTGTGGCAGGGCGCCTCGCGGCCCTCGCGCTCGACCAGGCGGTCGACCGTCTGCTTGGCCATGCGCCGCCAGGTCGTCAGCTTGCCGCCGGTGATCGTCAGCATCCCCGAGGAGGTCTCATACAGCTCGGCCTTGCGCGAGATGTCGACCGACTTCTTCGGGTCGCCGGTGGCGATCAGCGGCCGCACGCCGGCGTAGGCGCCGACCAGGTCGGCGGCGCCGAGCGAGACGCCGAAGAACTCGTTGACCGCCTCGAGCAGGTAGGTGACGTCGTCGCCGCCGGGCCGGGGATGGTCGATGTCGCCCTCGAAGTCGTTGTCGGTGGTGCCGATCAGGGTGCGCCCGTACCAGGGCAGGGCGAAGATCGCCCGGCCCGCGCCGGCGGGCACGATGCAGGCGGCGGAGCCGGTCGAGAGCTTGGCGCGGTCGACCAGCACGTGGGTGCCGCGGCTCGGCGAGATCCGCGGCACGTCCTCCTCCTCGATCGTCTCCTCGGGGCGGATGCGGTCGGCGAAGACGCCGGTGGCGTTGATCACGTTGTCGGCACGGACCTCGATCCGCTCGCCCGAGCCGGCCTCGACGAAGGCGACCCCGGCGGCGCGGCCGCTGTCGGCGAGCACCTCGACCACCTCGGCGCCGTTCAGCATCACCGCGCCGAAGCGCTCGGCCTCGCCCAGCACGGTCAGGGTCAGCCGCACGTCGTCGGTCTGGCAGTCGTAGAAGAGGTAGGCGTTCTTGGGGTCGCGCGGCCCCAGCGCCGGCACCAGCTGCAGCACCTCGTCGCGGTCGATCGTGCGGTGGCGGTCGGGCGACCAGTAGTACTCCTCGTCGGCTTCCTTGGAGGAGCGCATCTCGCGGCGGCTGCGACCGACCCGCGTCGTCGCCATCACGTCGTACATGTTGAGCCCGATCCCGAGCCCGCGCTGACGGCGCTCATCGGGGAAGGACGGAACCAGGAAGGGCGTCGGGTAGACGAGGTGCGGCGCCAGCTGCACCATCAGCTGTCGCTCCAGCAGGGCCTCGCGGACCAGGCCGAGGTCGAGGTTCTGCAGGTAGCGCAGGCCGCCGTGGACCATCTTCGATGAGCGGCTGGATGTCCCTTCGGCGTAATCGCCCCGCTCCAGCAGCGCCACCGAGTAGCCGCGCGAGGCGGCGTCGAGGGCGACGCCGGCGCCGGTGATGCCGCCGCCGATCACGACGACCTCGAAGTGCTCGCCGGCGATCGCCTCGATCGCTGTTGCGCGCGAGAGCATCAGGCGAGGAACTCGGTGGCTTGCTCGACCGGGGGCCGCTCGGGCGGCTCCTTCGCCTGGCGCGGCCGGCCGAGGTGCAGCAGGCCGACGAAGCGCTCGTTGTCGGGGACCCCGACCGCGCGGCGGCCCTCGGGCGTGCGCAGCAGGCCGGGCGTGCGCCAGTAGCCCGCGTAGCCGCGAGCGTGGGCGCTGAGCAGGACGATGTAGGAGGCAACGGCGGTGGCGTGCAGATCCTCTTCGCTTTGGACCGAGTCGTCACCGAGTGCACAGGAGACGACGATCAGGGTTGGAGCACGTTCGAGCTTGGTCGCGCCCTCGGGGCCGGCCACCTGCTTCAGCTGCGCCAGCGTTTCGGCGCCGACGACACGAAAGCGCCAGGGCGCGGTCAGGTGGTGGTTTGGCGCCCAGCGGGCCAACTCGAGCAGCTCGAGGATCTCCTCGCGCCCAAGCGGCTCGGGGCCAAAGGCCTTGTGCGTGCGCCGGGTCCGGATCGCGGTCTCTACGTCCACGTCTGGAACATAGCCGCCGCAAGGAACGAGGCGCCGATTTTCCATGCCTGACATGGGAAATCCGCGTTTCGTGTCGGGGGCTACCAGGCGAAGCGACGGCCCAGCCACCAGGGGACGCCGATGGCGAGGGCGGTGGCGGCGAGGCCGACGCCGATTGGGAGCCACGGCGACGGGGGCGAGCCGGAGGCGCTGACGGGGTGAGACGGCACCGCCGATGATGGCTGCGCGGCCCCCGGTTCGCTCCCCTCGGACTCGACGCCTCCTTCGGGGGGCAACGTCGGCACGGCTCCAGATGCCGTCGGCGGGGCGCTGGGCGCACCCGTACTGCCGGTGCTCGGGACACCGGAGGGGGCCGGCGCCGCTTCGAAGCCGGGCGGCGGGCTCGTCCCCCCCGCCGGAGGCAGCGGCGCAGCCTTGGAGGGAGACACGGTGGTCGGAGTGGGCTGGCGCGGCGGGGGTTCGATCGGCAGCGCGTCACCGGCGACGGCGACCAGGACCTGGCCGGTCACCCAGACCGGCGTCTGGTCGCTGGATTCCGAGTAGCGGTAGTGGCCGTCGTCGGCTTGACGGGCGGCGAGGTAGTCGAGCGCGCTACTGCCGCCCGAGCTGATCGTCGCCGGGTCGGCGCCGACCGCAATCATTCCCTGTACCGCCCAGGCGGTCGACTGCGAGTTGACGCTGCCGCTGCCGCCGAGGGCGAAACCACCGTCAGGACGCTGGTGCTTGCGCAGGTAGGAAAGCCCGGCCTGGCCGGCCTTTGTATTGGGCAACGCCTGCATCGCCGATCCGGTCACGTCGGCATTGCTCGGCTGTCCCGGCACGTCGCCCCAACCGCCGTCGTCGTTCTGCACCTTGACCAGCCAGGAGACCGTGCCGTCGAGGCCGCCTTCGGCGGCGGCAGCTGCGCAAGGCGATAACGCTGAAGGAGGTGGTCCCAGGCCAGCCGGCGTATGAGCCGTTGGCGGCGCGGCGCTTGAGCAGGGCGCTGACCAGGTCCTTGCCGCCAAAGGAACGCGGATCGGCGCCGGCGCCCTCGAGCGCGATGATCGTGCGGGCGAGGTCGCCGGGGCTGCTCACTTCATCGAGGTGCCCTTGGAGGAAGTCGAGCGGGCTCTTGCCCGCGCTGGTCACGTCGAAGGGATTGCGCCCGGACGCCTCCAGGCCCAACATCGCCCAGCCGGTGAGCGCGGCACTCGAGTCGGAGGAGGGTGAGGAGCCGAAGCCGCCGTCGTCGTTCTGCGCCGATTCGAGCCAGTTGGCGGCCGGATCGGTGCCGGCGGCCTTGGCCGCGCCCGGGATCAGGCTGGGAAGCAGCAGGGCGACCAGGATCGCCGTGGCGACAGCGGGGGTGCGCCACTGGAAGCGCCGGCGGAAGCGGACCAGCATCCGCACCATCGCCGGGCCGGCGAGCAGGGCGAGGGTGACGTTGCCGACGACGTGGGCCGCGTCGAACGGGATCGCCCGTGCCTCCAGGGTCAGGAAGCGCTCGAGTGAGAGATCTCCACCGTAGGTAGCCATGAGCGAGAAATTCAACAACACACCGTAGGCGATGCCCGCCACTCCGCAAACCGCGGCGAGGCTGAAGCGGCCGGCGTTGCGGACGCCGAGCGCCAGCGCCGCGCCCATCAGGCCACACATCCCCCAGCCGACCATCTGCCACGGCGTCCACGGCCCCTGGCCGAACCAGAAGTTCGAGACCAGGGCGGCGAGGGCGCCGACGACGAAGCCGGGCGCCGGGCCGAGGGCGTAGCCGGCGAAGACGACGATGTCGGTCGTCGGCTTGACGTTGGGGAAGGCGGCAAAGGCGATGCGGCCGGCAATCGCCAGGGCGGCAAGGGCGGCGACCAGGGCGACGACCTGCGACGGCGGCCGCGAGCGCTCATACCAGGCGAATCCGCCCAGCAGGACGACCATCAGGACCACGAAGCTGGCCAGCTGCCAGGACATCAGCCCTGCCCTCCCGACCGCTGCCGCAGCGCCTCGACGCCCTGTTCGGGGGTGATCACGCCGGGCAGATCGAGCACACGCGCGACCTCGGTGGCGAAGTACCAGCCGCCGGAGAGGACCTCGCGGGCGGGACCGTCGGCGATCACGACGCCATCGCCGAGCAGGACAATTCGTTGCGCGAAAGTCGCTGCAAACTCAACGTCGTGCGTTGCGACGACCACTCCCGCTCCGCGACTGGCGAGCTCATCGATCAGGTTGACGAGGTCCTCCTTGCGAGCTCGATCCATGCCGCGCGTCGGCTCATCCAGCGCCACCAGCCCTGGCAATTGCTCGCCGTCCATACGACCTGCCAGCGCTATCGCCAGCGCGAGACGCTGGCGCTCGCCGCCAGAGAGATCGCGGGGATCGGAGTCCAATGCTTGTTCGAGCCCGACTATCCGCAGCGCGGCCAACCCGGCGTCACCAGGAAGCTCATCGCCAACTCGCTCGCGGACCAGATAGTCACTGGGGTTCTGGGCTCAGCAGCGCGATACCGCCGGGTGCATCGAACTTTCCGCGCACCGCATCGTTCAGCCCGGCAAGCGTCCTGAGAAAGGTGCTCTTGCCCGCACCGTTCCTGCCCATGAGGGCCAACCGCTCGCCCTTTTCGACCTTGAGGTCCACCCCACGGAGGACATCTCGCCTCTCCTCGTCGCCCCTGTTCATCTCCACCCACAGGTCTCCCACAGCGACCGCCGTGGTCGCAGGGGAGCCGGACCCCCTCCGAACGGCTTGTACTTTTTCGTCGGGTGGCTCGCGGCGCCAGCCACCCGACTCTCCACCGAAAAAGTTGAGAGAGGAGGGGGTCCGGCTCCCCTCCATCCGGTGTTCGGTAGATGCGAGGATGTGGCGCGCGTCGCGGACTCCGATTGGTAGGGGTTCAATGCCGACTGAGGGAGAACAGCTTGGCGGCGGGGGTCTCCAGGGCGGTGTCGGCGCCCTGGGCCCAGGTGAGGAAGTCGCGGGGGTTGCCGTCGTAGGCGACCGCGCCCGAGGCCATTGCGATCACGCGGTCGGCCGCTGCGAGACAGCGCTCGAGGCGGTGCTCGGCAAGGAGGATGGTCACGCCCCACTCCTCGTTGAGGCGGCGGAGGAGCCAGATCAGCTCGTCGCCGGCGACGGGGTCGAGCTGGGAGGTGGGCTCGTCGAGGAGGACCAGGCGGGGCCGGGTGACCAGAGCCGCCGCAAGGGCGACCCGCTGGAGCTCGCCGCCGGAGAGGGTGTCGACGGCACGGTCGAGCAGATGCGGGATCGCGAGGGCGAGGGCCACCTCCTCGACCGCCCGCGCGCGTGAGGCCGGCGGATCGCCGCGCATCTCCAGGGGGAGCTCGATCTCGGCGGCGACGGTGGTCGAGACGACCTGGGTCTCGGGATCCTGGGCGACGTAGCCGACCACGGCCGCCAGCTCGCCGGGGCCGGTGGCGATCGCGTCGATGCCGGCCACCTCGATCCGGCCCTCGATCTCGCCACCGTGGAAGTGCGGGACCAGGCCGCAGGCGGCGCGGAGCAGGGTCGACTTGCCGCAGGCCGAGCGGCCGGCGAGCAGGACGAACTCGCCAGGAGCCAAGCTGAGCGAAACGTCGCGCAGGGCAGGCGCGCTGGCGGTCGGATAGGCGTAGGTGACGCTCGCCAGCGCCAGTGCCGGTGCGGCCCGCGTCTGAGTCGCCAGATCAGACACGGAGGACCTCCGGTGCGTGGACATGCGCTGCACTTCCGAACTGCATCAACTTCTCCACCCCGCGGATAGAGAAGTTGATGCAGTTCGGACCGGGCCCGAGCGGACTCGTGCGGGGCCGCGTCGCAGCGGGGCGAGGCCGCTGAGAGCGATCACCGTCGCGATGGCCAGGGTCGAGCTACCGGTGCCGATCTCGGTCGCGGGGTATTCGCTGAAGGCGTCGGCGCCGAGCGCCTTGCCGGCGATCGCGACCGCGAAGGCGACCAGGCCGACGGCGTAGAAGCGGCGGTCGTAGCGGGAGCGGGAGCGGGAGCGGCGGTTCTTGGCTCGGGGCGCCTCGAGCGAGTAGCCGCGCAGCTCCAGGGTTGCCGCGACGTCGACAGCGCGGTCGAGCGAGCCCGCCAGCAGGCGCCGCGCCAGCGGGCGCCTTGCCGACCGGGGCGGCGCCTGGGCCGCGCAGGCGGGCGGCGTCGCGCAGGCGGGCGGCGTCGGCGGCGGCGACCGGGACCAGGCGGGAGACCAGCGTCGCGGTCAGCGCCGAGCGGCCGGCGAGGGGGCGCAGTGCCCGCAGCACTCGGTCTGGATCGACGCAGGCCGAGTAGACGGCGAAGGCGACCATCACCACGGCGGCGCGCAGGCCCAGCACGAGGCCGGCGATGATCGCCTCGAGCGTCACATCGACCTGGCCGAAGAGCGGCCACTCCCCCAGCCGGGCGAGGACGGTCTCACCGCGGCTTACGACCAGGGCGTTGACGACGACGATCAGCGCGGCCAGGGTCAGCCCCATCCAGAGCGCCGCGCGGACCGCCGCGTGCGCTCCGGCGAGGCGGCCCGCGAGGACGACGGCGATGCCGACCGCGAGCAGGACGATCGGGTTCGAGTAGAGGAAGGCGACGACGACGAGCGAGCCCAGGTAGGTGACGGCGGCGGCCGGCGAGGCCAACTGCAGCGGCCGCGGTCGCGGGATGTAGGCGAACGGCGATCTCATCGCAGCGGCAGCGCGGTCTCCTTCCCCCCCTCGACGGCTACCGCGTAATGGTCGCGCAGGTCAGCCGCATCGAGAAGACCGGCGGCGGCCCGCACCGCGGCTCCCGTCGCCCCGCGTGACGACCCACACCGGCGGCGCTTCGTAGCGGCGGGTGGCGGCGACCAAGCCGGCGTCGGCACCGAACTCGAACGCGGCTATCGCCCGCTTCGTCGAGTCCGGTCAGGCGGTAGCCATCCCCCTCGCGGTGGAACTCGGCGAATACGCCGCTCGCCTGCGGGCCGTCCTCGATCTGAGCCGCGGCCGGGTCCTGTCGCACCCGCGACCAGGGGCCGACCAGCACTCGGATCGCCCCGCCCGGCGAGCGCGAGGGCACGCCGACGCCGGCCTCTTCCAGCCGCCCGTCGACCTCGGCACAGGCGGTGCCGCCGCCGAGGCACTCGACCGCCACCGGCCGTGCCTTGCCCTCGTAGCCGTCGAGGAAGGGCTGCGGCCAGGAACCGACCACGGCCGGCACCCGCATCGCCGCAGCTCCAGTCGCGGTAGTCCCACCAGATCGACTCGCCACCGTGCAGCGGGTAATCCGCGGCGCCGACGGTCGACTCCACCCCGTTGACGTAGAAGAACCAGTCGAGCGAGCGGTCACCGCTCGCCTCCGCTTCCAGCCCCTCGATCGACTGCACGAAGCCACCGCCGTAGCGGGTGGAGATCTCGGCGCTGTCTTCGAGCGCCCGCATCACCGTGTCGGATTCGGTCAGGTCGCCGAGCCCACGGTGCAGCACGGGCACGGTCCCGTAGTCCCGCGTCACCGTCAGCTCGGCGTCGTTCAGCCCCTCGCCGGGGCCGAGGCCGCAGCCGGCGGCCGCGAGCGCCGCGAAGAGCAGCGCAATCGCGACCGCCGTGCCGGGGCCCCTCAATCGGATCAGCCCCCGGAGCAGGCCCCGTTGAGGCAGACCGCGACCTGGTTGGACGGGATGTCCGTGCCATCGGTGGCGGTCAGCACGCCCGGTGCCGAGAGCGTCACCTGGGTCGTGCCGTCAGCACCCGTAGGCGCGGCGGCACCGGTCACCGTGACACCGGCGGCCGGGGTCTTCTTACCCTTGTCGTCGTAGGAGAAGACGCTGACCGTGAACGGCTTGCTCGGCTCCGCTTCGTGCGGCGCGACCAGCGCCAGCTCGTCGGGATAGGGGTAGGGCTCCAGAGCCCAGAGCACTTCGTCCCCCTTGTGCAGCTTGACCAGTTCGCCGCCCTTGTTGGGGTTCTTGTGGTTGACCTTGAGGTACCAGGAGAGCTTCTTGGTCGTCTGCGACTTGCCGATCCCGCACAGCCCGAGTCCGAATTCGGAGAGGAAGTGGTCGGTGACCGACAGCGGCCGCAGGGCCGGCGTCAGCTTCGACGCCTGGCTCAGCGCGCCCAGCGCGGTCGCCCCTTGCAACTGCACCGACTTGCCGCTGCCGCCGGTGCCACCGCCGAGGCAGGTCGCTTTCGGGCTGGTCTTGATCGAGGTCGTCTTGGCGCTGATGAACTGTTCGCTCAGCGTCTTGCCGCCGCTGCCGACCACGCGCAGACTGACGCGAGGTGCCCTTTGCCGCGGCAAGCGCAGCGGTCGAGAGCAACAACAGAAGGGCCAGTGCGCACGCAGCGACCAGCCGGAACGGAACGAGTCTTGGCATTTAAGCCACCCTTTCCTCGAGGGTTGTCATGGCTGGCCGGGGACAGGTCTCCTGGCTTCCGGGGTTCCTCCGCCGCGCCTTCCCGGGGACTCTGTGTCCTCCCCAGTGGCTGGCGCTAAACGCGCCCGCGACGTCCTTGACCCGGTCACAGTGGCGGGACCGCGCCGGTTTCGCACCGGACTTCCCTTGACCACCGACCGATTTACGCTGGCGAGTCTATCCGCTGAACTTTCGTCCAGCGGTCTTGGCTCTCGTGCCGACGGCTGGCTAGGGTCGCGGCCGCATCGTTTCTCGGACCACGGGAGGGAGATATGAGACGGGGAATGCGGCTGCCGTCACCGGCATTGGTCGTTGCGGGTTTAGCGCTGTTCGTGGCACTGGGTGGGACCGTCTACGCGGCCAAGAAGGCGCGGATCGACGGCAAGGCGGTGAAGGTGAAGTCGCTGCCGGGCAATCGCTTGAAGGTGCGCTCGATCCCGGCCAACCGGCTCAAGCCGGGCGTGCTCAAGGGTGTGCTGGCCGGGCAGTCCGGGCCGATCACCGGGGCCGAAATCGACGAGCTGACCCTGGGCCAGGTGCCCGAGGCCGCGCACGCGATCAGCGCTGACACGGCCCAGAGCGCGGTCGATGCGCAAACCGCCGTCAACGCGGTCAACGCGATCAACGCCCAGACCGTCAACGGCCACGGCGCCGGCTGCCTGCCGGGCACCCAGCCCTTCGCCGGTGCCTGCTGGCAGAGCTTCAGCAGCGAAACCGCGGTGAGCGCACCGGCCGCGGCCGACGTCGTGTGCGGTACAGGGCGGGGCGTTGCCCGAGGCACTCCAGCTGGCGGCGTTCTCACAGCAGCCTGGTGTGGTTTTGGATGGCGGTACGGAGTGGACTAGTGACATCCCAGTCGTATCTTCACCAGGCCTATATGGAGTCGTGACCGTGTCGGCCTCCGGTGAAGTCGCATTCAACCGCCTCTACCAACACGCGTAAATACCGCTGCGTAATCCCCCTGCTTCGCTAGCGTCCCCGGGGCAGGGGTGAAGCGTCTTGTACTTTTTTGCGTGATCCAGGCGCGGCCCGCAGGGCCGCGTCCTCGCAAAAAAGTTAAGCGAAACCCCTGCCCGGGGGACGCCCGACTCAGGTTTCGACCAAGCCGCGCTCGAGCGCATATCGAACCAGCTCGGCGCGGCTCGAGAGGCTCAGCTTCTGCTGGATGTGGGCGCGGTGGCTCTCCACCGTGCGGATGCTGATGTAGAGCTGCTCGGCGACCTCGGCGTTGGTATGGCCGAGCGCGATCAGGCGCAGGACGTCGCGCTCACGCTCGCTCAGCTCGTCGCCGTCGCTACGTCGCCTCGCCCGCCGCGAGGCGCGCACCGAGCGCCGGCTGCAGGTAAGTGTCGCCGGCCGCGGCGCTGCGCACCGCCTGCACCAGCTCGGCGTCGGCGGCCTCCTTGAGCACGTAGCCGCGCACGCCCGCCTGCAGCGCCCGGCGGGCGAAGGCGGGCTCGTTCTGCATCGTCAGCACGACGATCTCGGTCTCCGGCGAGGCAGCGCGAATGTCGGGCACGGCATCGAGGCTGGAGCGCCCCGGCATGTTGAGGTCGAGGATCAGCACCGTTGGCTTGTGACCGCGCACGTAGCGCACCGCGGTGTCGACGTCGCCGGCCTCGGCGACCACCTCGAAGCCGGGCTCGGCGTCGAGCAGCAGCCGCAGTGCGTTGCGGACCACCGTGTGGTCATCGGCGAGGACGATCGTGGTCATCTTCTCGGTCCTCCCGGCCCTCCGTGTGCGCTCGGGCTGCACGACGGCGAGGTTACCGGCGTCCACGATCCCAGAAGTGGATTCCATACCTTCATGTAACCGGATCGGCGGATGCCGTTACATCGGGGTTTTCCCGCGAATCCTGCTGTACTCAGCGCACTTTGAATATTGGATGCTTGTCCAGATAGGATGAGAGGCATCCATCGGTTCGGAGGGTAGGAGGGATGGAGCAACGCTGAGATGGCACAGGGGTCTGACAGCGGCGCCCTGGATGAGCCCCGGCTGCGGGAGCTGATCGACGTCGGCCGCAGCCTCGTCGCCGAGCTCGACCCGGAGGTGATCTTCCGGCAAGTGCTCGAGGTCGCCTGCGAGCTGACCGGTGCCCGCTACGCCGCGCTCGGCGTGCTCGACGAGGACCGCCACGAGCTGGAGCGCTTCATCACCCACGGCATCGACGAGGAGACGCGGCGGGCGATCGGCAACCTGCCGCGCGGCCGCGGCGTGCT
The DNA here is from genome assembly GCA_963702065.1 of uncultured Solirubrobacterales bacterium. Taxonomy (GTDB): domain Bacteria; phylum Actinomycetota; class Thermoleophilia; order Solirubrobacterales; family 70-9; genus VRUE01. The sequence continues at coordinate 715,336 of OY969705.1, read as the reverse complement.
CGGCCTGCTGATCGAGCAGCCGCGGCCGCTGCGCCTGGCCGACGTCGGCCGCCACCCCCGCTCCTACGGCTTCCCCCCCGGCCACCCGCCGATGACGAACTTCCTCGGCGTGCCGGTGATGATCCGCGGCCACGCCTGGGGCAACCTCTACCTGACCGAGAAGGAGCGGCGGCGACTTCGACGAGGCCGACGAGCAGTCGGCGATGATCCTCGCCGAGTGGACGGCGATCGCGGTCGAGAACGCCCGCCTCTACCGCAGCGTGCAGAGCCGCGGCGACGAGATGGAGCGCGCCGTGCACCGGCTCGAAGCGACGACCGAGATCGCCCGCGCCGTCGGCGGCGAGACCGACCTCGACCGCATCCTCGAGATCGTCGTCAAGCGCGGCCGGGCGCTGGTCGAGGCGCGCTCGCTGCTGATCCTGCTCCGCGACGGCGACGAGCTCGTCACCGCCTCGATCGCCGGCGAGCGCGAGGGCGGCATGGCGCAAGGCCCGCATCCCGATCGCCGGCTCGATCCCGGGCCAGGTCCTGGAAGCGCGGGCGCCGCGCCGCGTCCACGACCTCGACCCCAGCCTGATGGCCCGGCCGGGCAGACCGGGAGCGCCGGCGTCACCGCGCTGCTCGCCCCGCTGCTCTTCCGCGGCCGGGCGCTCGGCGTGCTCGTCGCGCTCGACCCGCTCGGCCGCGACGCCGGCTTCAGCGACGAAGACGAGCAGGTCCTGCTCTCCTTCGCCGCCAGCGCCGCCACCGCGGTCGCCACCGCGCAGTCGGTCGCCGAAGACCGCACCCGCGAAAGCATCGCCGCGACCGAGCGCGAGCGCGGCCGCTGGGCCCGCGAGCTGCACGACGAGTCGCTGCAGAGCCTCGCCGGCCTGCGGGTGCTGCTCTCCGCGGCGCGGCGCAGCGAGCCGCGACGAACTCGACCGCCTGCTCGTCCAGGGAATCGAGCAGGTCGACGCCGCGATCGCCGAGATGCGCCGCCTGATCGCCGACCTGCGCCCGAGCACGCTCGACGAGCTCGGCCTCGGCGCCGCCCTCGAGGCGCTCGGCGAACGCACCGCCAGCGGCGACGCGATCGAGGTCGAGATCAACGCTCGATCTCGACTTCGAGGCCGGCCGCAGCCGAGCCGCCTGCTCGGCGAGATCGAGGACACCGTCTACCGGCTGGTCCAGGAGGCGCTCAACAACGCCGTCCAGCACGGCGAGGCCGACGTCGTCGAGGTCGACGTAAGCGAGAGCGAGCGAGACCCTGCGGGTGCGGGTCCACGACGACGGACAGGGCTTCGACCCGGCGCGGCAACCGACGGCTTCGGCCTGATCGGCATGCGCGAAAGAGCCGAGCTGGCCGGCGGCACGCCTGGAGCTGCAGAGCGCCCCGGGCGAGGGCACGACGATCGTCGCCGCGATCCCCGCCGTCACCGCGAGGGCAAAGCCGAAAAAGCGCATAGGGCCTGGGACCAAGCAGGTCAAGGACGCAGGGAGCGTGGCGTGCTCTGCACGCGAGCGACCGAGGACGCAGAGATGCGCCGGTCCCAGGCCTAGGCCAGCATCGCCCGGTAAAAGCTGTAGTCGCGGCGGTCGGGGCGCAGGTTGGAGGCGAGCGCCAGGTGGTGGCGGGCGCGCTCGGTCTCCCCCGTCTTGGCCAGCGCCCGGCCGAGGCAGAAGTGGGCGTAGTCGTTGACCTGGTGGCGCTCGACCACCGCCTTGAACTCGACCGCGGCGGCGGCGAAGCGGCCGGAGCGGAAGTAGGCGCGGCCGAGCGCCTCGCGCACCGAGGACTTCTCCGGAGCCCGGCGGGCCGCCTCCTCGAGCGGTGCCGCCGCCTCGCTCGAAGTCCTCCTCCTCGAGCAGCTCGATCCCGCGACGGTAGAGGGTGAAGGTGGAGTCGGCCTGTGACTCAGCGGGCATCGGTCAAGTGTAGGAGGCGCGCCGGCCCGGCTCGAACCGTCCGCAGCCACGTTCGTAGGGTCGCCGCACGGGATGGGAATGGCGCGAGCGGTGAAACTCGTGATCGGCATCGTGCGGCCCGAGAAGGCCAACGACGTGCTGGAGGCGCTCTACCGCGCCGCAGGTGCGCGGCGTCTCGATGAGCCGTGTGCAGGGTCACGGCGGCGAGCTCGAGCGGGTCGAGACCTACCGCGGCACGACGGTGAAGATGGGCCTGGCCGAGAAGGTCCGCTTCGAGATCGCGGTCTCCGACGAGTTCGTCCAGGCCACCGTCGACGCGCTCTGCGAAGGGGCGCGGACCGGCGAGGTCGGCGACGGCAAGATCTTCGTCCTGCCGCTCGACCAGGCGGTGCGCATCCGCACCGGCGAGACCGACCACGGCGCGGTGACGCCGGTGGACAAGTGAGCGCGCTGAGCGTCCTCGCCGCCGTTGCGGGGATCGACACCGGCGACACCGCCTGGATGCTGGTCGCGACCGCGCTGGTGCTGATGATGACCCCGGCGCTGGGCCTCTTCTACGCCGGCCTGGTGCGCTCGAAGAACACGCTCAACACCTTCATGATGTGCGTCGCCGCGATCGCCGTGGCGATGGTCACCTGGGCCCTGGTCGGCTACTCGCTCGCCTTCGACGGCACCGGCTGACCTGATCGGCGGCCTCGGCTACGTCGGCCTGCACGGCGTCGACTTCCCGCCGCGCGAACGCGGATCGACGATCCCCCACCTCTCTTCATGGCCTTCCAGGCCACCTTCTGCATCATCACCGTGGCCCTGGTCTCCGGCGCCGTGGTCGAGCGGATGCGCTTCGGCGCCTTCCTCGTCTTCGCCGCGCTCTGGTCGGTGCTGCGTCTACGCGGTGCTCGCCCACTGGGCCTTCGGCGGCGGCTGGCTGCCGGCGAGCGGCACGCTCGACTTCGCCGGCGGCGTGCCGGTCGAGATGGGCTCGGGCTTCTCCGCCCTGGCGGCGGCGCTGGTGGTCGGCGCGCGCAAGGACTACGGGCGCCAGGCGCTGCTGCCCCACAACGCCGTCTACGTGCTGCTCGGCGCCGGCCTGCTCTGGTTCGGCTGGTTCGGCTTCAACGGCGGCAGCGGCTTCTCGACCGGCAACCCCAGCGTGCTCGCCTTCACCAACACGCTGCTGACGCCGGCCTGCGCGCTGGTCGCCTGGTTCGTCCTCGACCTGATCCGCGGCCGCAAGGTGACCGCGATCGGCGCCGCCACCGCGATCATCGTCGGCTGCGTCGCGATCACGCCGGCGGGCGGCTTCATCAGCCCCGGCTGGGCGATGGTGCTCGGCGTCCTCGGCGCGCTGCCCTGCTACGCGATGATCGTCTGGCGCCCCCGCACCCGGGTCGACGAGACGCTCGACGTGCTCGCCGCCCACGGCATCGCCGGCTTCATCGGCATCCTCTTCATCGGCTTCTTCGCCCAGCTCGCCTGGAACGGCGTCGCCGACGGCCTCCTCTACGGCAACGCCGCCCAGCTCGGCGACCAGGCCCTGGCGGCGCTCGCCGCCCCCGCCTACGCCTTCGTCGTCACCTTCGTCCTGCTCAAGCTGATCGGCGCCGTGATGCCGCTGCGCGCCTCCGAGCACGACGAGGCGCTCGGCATGGACGTCGCCTACCACGGCGAGGAGGCCTACGTCACCGGCGAGGGCGCGATCCTCGTCTTCCCCGAGGACGGCGGCACCGCCCCCGTCCCGGTCGCCGACCCGGGCTAGTCGCTCGAAACCGCAGCGAAGCCGGCCTGAGTGGCCTCTCGCCTCGGCGGCCACGGCTTTGCCGTGGCGGATCAGGTCGGCGGCGCGCTCGGCGACCGCGATCGTCGGGGCGTTGGTGTTGCCGCGCGGCACGGTCGGCATCACCGAGGCGTCGACCACGCGCAGCGCCTCGAGGCCCTCGACCCGCAGCTCGGCGTCGACGACCGAGCCGATCGCGCAGGTGCCGACCGGGTGGTAGATCTCGAAGGTGGTGCGCGGCGATGTGGGCGCGCAGGGCGTCGTCGGAGTCGTCGGCCGGGCCGGTGAACGGCTCGGCGCAGTAGGGCTTGCAGCGCCGGCTGGGCGCAGATCTCCTGCGCCAGGCGCAGCGCCGTCGATCATCCGCGCCATGTCGGCCTCGGCCGCGTAGAAGTCGTTGCGGACGATCGGCTTCGCGGTCGGGTCGGTGGAGGCGAGCCGCACCGAGCCGCGGCTCTCGGCCGTGAGCAGGCAGGGCGAGACCCAGACGCCGTGCGCCTGCGGGTCGCCCATGCCCTCGTCGACGATCTGGATCGGGGCGACGTGGAACTGGATGTCGGGCGCCTCGGCGCCCGCGCCGACGCGGGCGAAGCCGCCGGACTCGGCCAGGTTGGAGGCGAAGGGCCCGGTCTGGGAGGCCTCGAACTCCGCCATCGCCGCCGGCTCGAGCGCCAGCAGCAGGCTCTCGGGCTCGGGCGTGGTCCAGACGAGCGTAGCGTGGCGGCGTGGTCGCCGAGGTTCTCCCCCACCGCCGGCTGGTCGAGCAGCGACCTCGATCTCGCGCATCGTCAGGTGCTCGGCCGGGCCGACGCCGGAGAGCATCAGCAGCTGCGGCGAGTTGTAGGCGCCGCCGCAGAGGATCACCTCGCGCTCGGCGCGCAGCTCCTGCACCTCGCCGAGCCGGCTCGCCTCGACCCCGACCGCGCGCGTGCCCTCGAAGAGCACGCGGTTGACGTGCATGTAGGGCATCACGGTCAGGTTCGGCCGCTCGCATCGCCGGGTGCAGGTAGGAGACGGCGGCGCTGGCGCGCATGCCGCCGCGCTGGGTCACCTGGTACATGCCGACGCCGTCCTGCTCGGCGCCGTTGAAGTCCTCGTTGCGGGCCAGGCCCGCTTCGACCCCGGCCTCGACGAAGGCGGGCGAGATCGTGTTGCCGGAGCGCTGGTCGGAGACCGGCAGCGGCCCGCCGACGCCGTGCCACTCCGAGGCGCCGCGCTCGTTGTCCTCGGCCTTGAGGAAGTAGGGGAAGAGGTCGTCCCAGGCCCAGCCGGGCGACCCCCCAGTCGTCGTAGTCGCGGCGGTTGCCGCGGATGTAGACCATCGCGTTGATCGAGGAGGAGCCGCCGAGCACCTTGCCGCGCGGCAGCGAGATCGCGCCGGCCGTTGCAGCTCGGCTCGGGCGCGGAGTGCGTAGTCCCAGTCGACCTCGGTGCGGGCGAGCTGCAGGTAGCCGAGCGGCACGTGGATGTTCTGGTTGACGTCCGGCGGCCCGGCCTCGAGCAGCAGGACGCTGCGTCTCGGGGTCCTCAGAGAGCCGCGCCGCCAGCACGCAACCGGCCGATCCCGCTCCGACGATCACGTAGTCGTACATGCCGCTCCTTCCGTTGCGGTGCAACGCGTTATCCGGGCAATCGACGGATAACGCGCTTCACCGGACACCCAATCCGGCTTTGACGAGTGTACGCCCGCGAAGCCAGAATGCGAGCTATTTCTCGACCGGCTGCTACGGTTGATCGGTCGGGTTTGGCGCAACCGCCACCCGAGAGGTTCCGTTCCCTCCGTGCGCTCTGCTTTGCATTTAGGGGTCGCTGGATCTCCCCTGAATCGCTCAAAAAGGAGTCACAAACATCGTGTCATTTGCCGACCTCGGCATCTCCAAAGCCGTGGTGCGCGCGCTCGCCGAGCGCGACATCACCCAGCCTTTCCCCGTCCAGCAGCTGGTCATCCGCGACGCGCTCGCCGGCCACGACCTGCTCGTCCAGTCACCGACCGGATCGGGCAAGACGCTCGCCTTCGGCATCCCGCTGGTCGACCGGATCGAGCCCGGCGGCAAGGGCCTCTCGGCCCTGGTGCTGGCGCCGACCCGCGAGCTCGCCAGCCAGATCGTCGACGAGCTCGACTCGATCGCCCGCTCCCGCAACCTGCAGATCGCCGCCGTCTACGGCGGCGTCGGCTTCGGCCCCCAGGTCAAGGCGGCGCAGCGCGCCGACATCATCGTCGCCACCCCGGGTCGGCTCGAGGACCTGATCGCGCGCGGCGCGATCAACCTGCAAGCAGCGTCCGCATCCTCGTCCTCGACGAGGCCGACCGCATGCTCGACATGGGCTTCAAGCCGGCGGTCAGCCGGATCGTCGGCCAGACGCCGGATCGAGCGCCAGACCCTCTTCTTCTCGGCGACGCTCGAGGGGGCGACCGGCAAGCTCGCCGCCGCCTACACCCGCGACCCGCGCCACCACACCCACGCGGCGCCGGAGCGCAGCGAGGCCGAGATCGAACACCGCTTCGTCCACGTCGACTCCCAGGCCGCCAAGCTCGACCACCTGGCCGGCGCAGCTGCGCGGGCCCGACGGCGGCCGCACGCTGGTCTTCGTCCGCACCAAGCGCGGCGCCGACCGTCTGGTCAAGCGCCTGCGCAGCCGCGAACTCGAGGCGGTCGCGATGCACGGCGACAAGAGCCAGGGCCAGCGCGAACGCGCGCTCGCCCGCTTCGAGCGCGGCGACGTCGAAGTCCTGGTCGCCACCGACGTCGCCGCCCGCGGGATCGACGTCGCCGACATCGCCCACGTGATCAACTTCGACGCCCCCGGCGACCGCGACTCCTACGTGCACCGGGTCGGCCGCACCGGCCGCGCCGGGCAGCGCGGCGCCGGCACTAGCTTCGTGCTCACCGACCAGGCCGCCGAAATGCGCCGCATCGCCCGCGACCTCGGCCTGACCCGCGGAGTTCGACCAGAGCCTCGGCCACGTCGCAGAGGCCAGGTCCGTCGTCGAACGGCAAGCCCGCCTCGAAGCCGGCAAGCCCCAGTCGGGGCAGCGCTCGCGCGCGGCGCCGTCGCCGCAAGGTGGCCGCATGAGCACCGCGACGCAGAGCATCGCGAAGAAGTGGACCTGCGAGGGCTGCGGCGTCAGCGCCGGCCGCATCGACGGCGAGTCGGTGCCGATGCCGAGCACCTGGGTCAGCTCGGCCGAGGGCATCTTCTGCCTGATCTGCCGGCGCGAACGCGCCGCCGAGGCGGCGCTCGACGCGGCTCCCAGCGACAGCCCCGTCGGCGAGCGGGCGAAACTGCGCCGCGCCGCGCTGATCGAGTTCGAGGTCAGCCGCACGCCGGACCACACCGACGGGATCATCGCGCGGGCCTGCCGCACCTCGGTCTCCGCGGTCACCCGCGCCCGCCGTCGCCTCGAGCTTCCCGACCCGCCTCCCACCTCGGAGGAGTCGCGGGCTAAGCGTCGGGCCGCCCGCAGCCGATAGGACAACTCGTGGCGGCGTTCGCGTGCAGATAGGGATCGGCCTCGCCGTTGCCGCGGCGCTGCTGACCAACCTCGCCTCGCTGCTCAAGCACCGGGGCTGCCATCGCGCCGCGCCGGTCCGCCTGCAGGAACCTCTGCGCAGCGCCCGCGGCCTCGCCTCCTCCCCCTGGTTCGCCGCCGGCTGGGGACTCGCCGCGGTGGCCTGGCTCGTCCACGTCGCGGCCCTCTCGATGGCGCCGATCTCGATCGTCCAGGCCGTGCTCGCCGGTGGCGCCGTCACCCTCGCGGTGATGGCGCAGCGCGTCTTCGGCGACGCGGTCGAGCCGCGCCAGTGGCTCGCCCTGCTGCTCGGCGGCGCCGGCCTGGCCCTGCTCGTCCTCACCGTCCCCCACTTCAGCGGCGATCACTCCGGCTTCGAGGTCGGCGGCATGCTCGGCTTCGAGGGCGGGCTCGCCCTGCTCGCGATCGGGCTCGCCCTCGGACACCGCGTCCGAGCGCCTCGCCGACCACAGCGAGATCCTGCTCGCCGCCGTCGCCGGCATCCTCTTCGCCCTCGCCGGCGTCGCGATCAAGGGGCTGACCGGGGCCGGTGGCGTTTCGCTCGCCGTGCTCGCACCCTGGATCGCGCTCACCGTGGTCGCCGGCATCGGCGCCCAGTACGCGGCCGCCGCGGCACTTCAGCGCGGCGGCGCGATCGAGACGATCGGCCTGATCGGCCTGATCGCCAACGCGGCCCAGATCGCCGCTGGCGTGCTCGTCTTCGGCGACCCGCTCGCCGCCAGCCCGTTCGGCCTGGCCCTGCAGGCAAGCGCCTTCGCCATGGTCTGCGCCTCGGCCCTGCTGATCCCCGCGCGGCGCGCCGCCAAGGCGCCGCTCGCCGCCCCAGCCTGAGAACCGAAGCCGGCGCGACGGGCCCGAAGGACCCGCCGCGCCGTGCCTGAGGCGTCTCTCTACCGCCGCCCGTTCAGCAGCCGCTCACCTTCAGCGGCAAACGGTTGTTCTTGACCTTCTTGCCGTTCTGTCCCTTCATGTTCATCACCGAGGAGAGTGGGCCTTTGCAGAGGTTCCTGGAGTTGACCAGGAGGCCCTTCTTCGTGCCGCCTTCCATGCGGAGGATGAACTTGCTCACCGGCACGTCGGGCGTCGTTGTTGAACACGGTCTTGATCCCTCCGTTCTTGGAGCTGATCACGCCGCGTAGCTGGATGTTCACCTGGCCGCGCAGGTCGGCGACCAGATCGGGCAATTCGTGGCTGGAGGAGACCAGGTACACCGGCCCCTTCAGCTTCTTCCTGAGCAGCGGGCTCTTTGCTTCCGCGTGCCCGTAGATCGCCTTCTTCGGGCATGTCCTGGAGGCCAGCTGCGGCCTCGTGCAAACGGTCCCGATATTCCCCTGGTCGAGGAACAGAGCGTGCGGCAGAGCCAGAGGCGCTTGCGTAGCACATTGGCATCGCCCTTACGGGCTTCGAGAATCGCCCGCAGCTTCGGGTGCTTGGCCCGGCTCGTGTTGCCCTTGGCGAACAGACGGGTGTTGAGCTTCGGCTTGAAGCCGAGCTTCTTGCACTTGGTCGCCTGGTAGGGCGCCGAGACCTGGTAGCTGCTCCAAGCCGCCGGGTTGGTCGGATCGCCACCGCCTCCGCTGAGGAAGCCGGCGGTTGCCTGTTTCGCGCAATTCGTCGGGTTGAGCATGAACTTCTTGCGATTGACGTTGACGTCGATCGCCCGCAGGTCCAGCTTGACACCGCCGAACACATCCGGGATCGCATCCGAAACCGCATTCACCTGAGCGGTTTTCGGGTTGACGTTGAGCGCCACCAGGACGACGACCGTGCCGAGGTCGAACGGACCGGAAAGCGCCGGCGTGATCACCGCCATCGAAAGCGGCGCACCCTTGTAGGGACCGGAGAGGTAGGCCTTGCCGGCAAGCGTCACCGGATGGCTGCCCGTACCGGCAGTTGTCGAGGTCGTCCCGATCTGGCTCTTGCTCGAGCAGCTCGGGCCGGCCTTCTCGGCAGCCCCGCTATGCCCGCCGCCGCGGTAAGCGCCGTCTTCGGGCAGTACGGGACACCGGCCAGCTTGCCGGTCAGCCCTTTCGGCAGCGTCACGTTGACGCTCTTCAGCTCCTGTTGGCCATCAGAACGCCCAATGGTCACCTTGAACGGGCTGTACTTGCCGGCCTTGGTGTTGTTGGACTTAGCGGTGTAGGACGGGGTGAACTTCCGCTCCGCCATCGTCGTCGGGCAAGTACCGCCACCAGGCACGCTGGAAAGCGTGAAGCTGCTGTTCACCGGCACCTGCGTGCCCGGTCGTGCCCACGGTTCCATCTGACCCGTGGTCTCAGCCGCCGAACAGGTCGGCGGGCTGGTCAGCACCGCTTTGGAGCCGTCGAAATGCAGCGTGACCGATTTGAACGGCGCCTGGGGCAGGCCGTCCGGAACTTTGCCAGCGACGGTCCCAACCACTTCCCGGTCGTAGAGCGTCGTCGTCAGCTGTCCTGTTTTCGCGTTGGCGGCGGTGTTGCCGATCAACCGGACGACGACTCCCTGGTTTACGTCCTTGGCTTCGGCCAGGATCCTGAACTCTTCTCCTGATTCTGGGTCGGAGCTCTTCTGCTCGCCGACGTAGAGCTTCCCGGTCAGCGGTTTCGGCAAGGGCGGCGTGTCGATCGTGATCGTCCCCACCTCGGAGCTGGCCGGGCATTCGTTGTCGTTGACCCGAACGCCCTTCTTGAACTGGGCGTCAGAACAGGCGACGAGCCCATTCGAACCCGATGGGTTGAGCCCCATGCCGGCCGGCAGTGCAACTTTGGCTTGGCGCAGGTGCGATTGCGACTGTGTGCCTCCACCGGTTATGAAGGGAACGCTGGTGACGACGTCAGCCGCAGCTGGCGAGTCGACATGCGCGGTTCCGGGAGCAACGTCGACCGTCGGTGTGAAGGGCACCGTCTCGCAGCCTTTTTGTTCGAATTTGGTCCCGGTCGAACTTTCGATCCTTGCTTCAACCGGAGATGCGCCGCTGGGGAAAAGCGGGTTGGGATCTTCGCGAGCTGAAGCCCGGAAGAAGGTCGAGTAGAGCTTTTCGTTGGGTGCCACCGGAGGGAAGCAGGTAGTCGGGTTGGTGATGTAGGTGCCATCGCCCGACTGGCCGAAGTTGACCAACCTGCTTCGCAGGGTCTTGAAGATTGGCGATTCGGGTGGCGTGACAATCGTGAAGTTCTCGTGGTAGTCGTTCTCCCAGGTGACGTCGGTGGTCAGGAAGACCTTCGCTTTCGCTGCTCCAACCTTGAATCCGAAGAGTGCCGGTTCACCCGGTTTCGGCTCGAGGTTGTAGAGCGTGACTTTGGTCGCCAGGGCTTCACTCGGTTGAAGCACAAAGTTTTTCGGCAGGGTCGCGGGGGGCGGCGCCGGATTGGGTATTTCAGTCTTGAGGGCAACCGTCACTTCCTCGCGGCCCACTTTCGAGCCGCCCGGACACAGCGTCTCATCCGCTTCGAAGGTAGCCAGCGGACAACGTTCGGTAGCCAAGGGATTGACGGTCAGCCCCGGCGGGAGTTCGACCCGAAGAACTTGGACTTCTTTTTCCGGTTCTTCGAGCGTGTTGGGCACGATCACTTTGTGTTTGAGCGTGTACTGCGTAAAGCCGATCGGCGGATGACCGGCGGCTTCGACAAAGTAGTCCGGATTGTTCGGTGAACATTTGGTCGGTTCATCGGCGTTGCATGTCCCAGCCTGCCAACCGTCTTCGGCGGTCGCGGGTTGGTTCTGGGGGGCGATGATTTCCGGGGTATCGGTGGCAGCCTGCGCGACCGACACCACGGGTACAAGCCACAAGGCCATCACCGCACAAAAAAAGATCAAGCGCCTAGCCATTCGTCTCTCCTCTGGTCGCATGACGTTCCCATTACGTCCCTGCGTATGGCGCTAAATCTCTCCGCGCCTCTACGGTAGCTACCTCTACCCGCCGGCTTCAAGGGGGGAAACCCGCAGAGCGCTGTTTGCTTGCTTCAATCGGTGCAACCGATGGCTCTCGTTTGGCTCCAGCAAGCCAAATGCCGGGCGGACGTACCGCTTAATAGGATGTTTTGAGCAATGGCCCCTGAACCGCAGCTCCCCTACGTCGACGAGCTCACCGTTGACGCCGGCGCCGACCGCGACGCAGCCTGGGCGGCCCTGCTCCAGGTCGTCGAGCGATCGTTTGCCTCCGCTCGCGGCCGTGGCCCCGCTCGCCTGCTCGGCTGCGAAGACACCGAGCCCTCGGGCCCGCGTCCGCTGGCACGAGGTTCCGCCTTTCCCGGCTTTCACGTCGAGGCGGCCGAGCCGGGGAGCGAGCTGGCGCTTGCCGGCCGGCACCGCTTCTCGACCTACTTGCTGACTTTCCGCCTCGAGGACGGAGATGGCGGGCGCACGAGACTCACGGCGGAAACCCGCGCCGCCTTCCCGGGCCTGAAGGGTGGGATGTATCGGGCGTTGGTGATCGGCACGCGCATGCACGTCCTGGTGACCCGGCGGCTGCTCACCGCGGCCAAGCGCCGCGCCGAACGGCACTGAAGACCGCCCCCTTCGCATCCTGCCCCCTGGCTCAGCCGTTGCGGCCGATGAGCATGATGCCGGCGATCGACGCGGTGGCCAGCAGGGCCAGGGCGATATCGGTCCGACGCTCGTTCTCTCTCATCCCACACTTAGAACACTCGCGAGCGCGGGAAGATGCTCTGGGGTCCGGCTCAGCCGCCTTCCTCGACGAATGCCCGGCGCAGGGCCTCGTCGAAGGACTCGGGCGAGATTTCGAACGGCTCGGCGCCCGTCGGATCGGTGACCACGGTGGCGCTGGTCAGCCCCTCGATCAGCGGGCGGGCGACGTTGGTGTCGACCGGCGTCACCAGGCCCAGCCAGAGCGAGGAGAGCCAGGGAGTGATCAGGGGAACGGGGACCTGTCGGCGCGGCTCCTTTCCCATCGCGATCGCCATGCGGTCGAGCATGTCCGCGTAGCTGAGGATGTCGGGGCCACCGATCTGGACCTCGCGGCCCACGGACTCGGGGACCTCGGGAGCGCGCCGCAGGTACTCGACCGTGGCATCGATCCCGATCGGCTGAGTGTCGGTGCGCAGCCAGTTGGGCGCGATCATCACCGGCAGGCGGCCCACGAGGTAACGGAGGGTCTTGTAGGACTCGCTGCCGGCACCGACCACCATCGCGGCGCGAAAGTAGGTCAGCGGCGGTCCCTCCGCGGCGAGGACCTGGGCGGTCCGGTGGCGACTCTGCAGGTGCTCGGAGGCAGCGTCCCCGCCGAGGCCGCCGAGGTAGATGACCCGTTTGACGCCTTCCCGTTTCGCCATGCGGGCGAAGTTGGTGGCGCCGATGCGCTCGCGCTCGGCGTAGCCCCCTCCCCCGCCCATGGCGTGGACGAGGTAGTAGGCAACCTCGACGTCCGCACCCGCGCCGACGAGGCTCTCCGCGTCGGTGATGTCGCCCTCGTGCAGCTCCATGCCGGCCGCCTCCAGGTGCCGACCCTTGGCCCGATCGCGGACGAGGCAGCGCACCGCCGCACCGGAGTCCGCGAGCACCATCGCCAATCTGCCCCCGACAAATCCGGTCGCTCCGGCGATGAGGACGCGTTGTGCGATCTACCCAAGCTACCCGGCCGTACTGCAAAGCTAAGCCAATGCCCATCCATCTGCTCGAGCGCAGCCAGCGCGTGGAGGTGCCGATCGACCAGGCCTTCGCCTTCTACGGCGACGAGCGCAACCTCGAGCCGCTGACTCCGCCCTGGCTTCATTTCGAGGTGACGACGCCGCGGCCGATCTCGATGGCGGCCGGCACCCTGCTCGAGTACAAGCTCAAGCTGCACGGCTTCCCGGTCCGCTGGCGCACCCGAATCGATACCTGGGAGCCACCGTCGCGATTCACCGACTTCCAGGAGAAGGGGCCGTACTCAGTATGGGAGCACACCCACACCTTCGAGTCCGACGGCGAGGCGGCGACGATCATCCGTGATCAAGTTCGCTACTCGATCCCATGGGGCCCGCTCGGCTCCCTCGCCCACCGCCTCTTCGTCCGCCGCGACCTCGAACGCATCTTCGACTTTCGCCGCGACGCCATCGCCGAGCGCCTCGGGCCGGGCTAGCTAAGAAGATGGCGCCTTTTTCAGCAAAAACACCACAGCACCGATCGCAAATAGGGCGGCACTAGCCGCATGAAGCAACCTATCGTCGGCCGAGGAGACCGCAAGAGCCGCATTGAAGGTGCTTATCAGCAGGTAGACCCATATGGCAAACCGCCTTTGCCGGGGTGAAAGCTGACGACGCTCATGCCCACCGTCGAATGACTCCGGCGTCGCGGCCATCGGCTTCGGAGCCTCCCCAAATTGCGGCAGCCAACTTTGCGTGACATCGGCGAGATTGCGTCGCAGCCCCAGAACGACAACGGCGATGCCGAGCGTAATCGCGACAACCCAGGCAATGAGATCCCTACTCATCGACCTAACATATCGGCAGCAGGCGAAATACCGCTACGGGGATTCGAACCCCGGTTTCCGGACTGAGAATCCGGCGTCCTAGTCCCCTAGACGATAGCGGCGAGGACCGGGCATTCTAGCGGGCACGTCTCTTGGAAGGCATTGCCGGTCTCCTCTGGATGCATCGCTAGATTACGAACGTATGTTCGATTGCCTGTCCAGTGGCGCTCGGCCCGAACTCGATAGATTGAGGGAGCAGGCGGCTGTGGCGAAATTGGTATACGCGCGAGCTTCAGGTGCTCGTGGGGGAAACCCCGTGGAGGTTCGACTCCTCTCAGCCGCATCTAGGGAACCTCATGCATAGCCGGGCAATCGTGACTGAGGCGATCAGATTGCGCGAGGAGAAAGGGCTCGGCGCACGCAAGGTGGCGACACAGCTTGGCGTTCCGCTGTCGACCGTTCGAGATTGGCACGCTGGGAAGGTTCCGCGGCGCTCGCGGCCAACGCCGGAAGGCGAATCATGCGGGCACTGCCCGAAGTGCGAGCAGTCCGCGCACAATCGAGCGCATCTCGGACCCTCCTACGTTCATCTACTCGGCCTGTACTTGGGCGATGGATCCATCTCCGCCCATCGTCGTGGCGTCTATCGCATCCGGGTCTCCCTCGACAAGAAATACCCCCGGATCGTTGACGAATGTGTGCGCTCCATGCGAGGCACCTTCCCGACCAGCAAGGTGCACAGACTGCTTACCCCGTCCAACTGCTACTCGGTCTCGCTCTACTCTCGCTCCCTGCCTTGCCTCTTCCCACAGCATGGGCCGGGCGCAAAGCACACCCGTCCGATCTACCTAGCGAATTGGCAGCAAGACCTTGTCGAGACCTGGCCAGACGAGCTGCTGAAGGGGCTGATCCAATCGGATGGCTGTCGGGTCACGAACACCGGCCGCGGGAAATGGCGGCAACCACGCTACGCCTTCTCCAACGTCTCGACAGACATCACGAGCATCTTCTGCTCGGCTTGCGACTGCCTCGGACTGAGGTGGACAGCGTCCTTTCCCAGCCGTGAATCGGCGGCAGTCTCGATCTACGTCTCCCGCAAGGCCGACGTCGCGCGGCCCGACGAGCTCGTCGGGCCGAAGCGCTGAGCCGCGCTCAGGCGGGCTGGCGGGCAGGCGCCTGCCAGCCCGCCCGGGAGGCCGTGCCGGCGAACTCGTCGGCGAAGATCGGCCAGATCTCGCGGGGCAGGTCGTGGCCCATGCCCTCGATCAGGTGAAGGCGGGCGCCGGGAATGGCGCGAGCGGTGGCGCGGCCGCCGCTGGGGCGGATCAGGGTGTCGCTGGTGCCGTGAATCACGGTGACCGGCAGGTCCAGCTTGCGCAGCGCCGCGGTGCGATCGCCCGAGGCGACGATCGCGTGCAGCTGGCGCAGCACCCCGCGCGGGTTGTGGCCGCGATCCCAGGAGCCTTCCGCCACCCGCAGCAGGCGCTCCTCGTCGGTCGGATAGGCGGGCGAGCCGATCAGGGCGTAGGTCCGCTGGATGCGCTTGATGAAGGCGTCGCGGTCGCGCGGCGCGTCGGCCAACATCAGGGCGAAGACTTTCAGCGTCGGCTGCCCGACGCGACGGCTGCCGGTGGTCGAGTGCATCGAGACCAGCGAGCGGATTCGGTTCGGATGCTCGATCGCGACGGTCTGACCGATCATCCCGCCCATCGAGATGCCGGCCACGTGGGCTGACTCGATGCCTAGGTGGTCCATCAAGCCAACCGTGTCGGCGGCCATGTCGGAGAGCAGATAGGCGGCGGTCTCGCGGCGGCGCAGAAGGAGGTCTGTGCGGCTGGGCACGTGCGCCCCGTCGAGCCTGGTCGAGCGGCCGATGTCGCGGTTGTCGAAGCGGACGACGCGGAAACCCCGTTCCGCCAGCATTTCGCAGAACTCGTCGTCCCAGGCGATCATCTGGGTCGCCAGGCCCATCACCAGGACCAGCGGCTCGCCATCGGGGTCCCCCACCTCCTGGTAGGCGATCTCGATGCCGTTGCTGGGTGCGAAGCGCTCCTCGCTCAATTCGGCCATCGCGCGAAGTCTAGCCAGGTACTGGCTGGGCAGCCAGACCGGGTGCAACGTCCTGTGTCTCTGATGGGACCACAAAGCGTTACACCGCTAGTTTGGCCGGATGCGCACCGCGATCGTCTCCGACCTGCACCTCGGTAGCGGCACCGGCGAGGACCTCGTCAGCGACCCGGCGATCCGCGCCAGCCTGCTCGAGGAGATCGCCTCGGCCGACCGCCTCATCCTGCTCGGCGACGTGCTCGAGCTGCGCGACTTTCCCCTGGCCCGGGTCCTCGAGCTGACCCAGTCGTTCTTCGCCGAGCTTGGCGAGGCGATGGCCGGGCGCCGCATTGTCCTCGTCCCCGGCAACCACGACCATCGCCTCGGCGAGCCGCTGCTGGAAGAGCTCTACCTCGGTGGCGGGGCGCTCGGCCTCGAGCACCGGGGGCTGGCTGCGGGAGAGGCGCTGGCGCGGATCGACGCGCTGCTCGGCGAGGCCGAGCTCAGCGTCGCCTATCCCGGGGTCTGGCTGCGCGACGACGTCTACGCCACCCACGGCCACTACCTCGACTGCCACATGACCCTGCCGCGACTGGAGTGCGTCGCCGCGGCGGCGATCATGCGCGGCGGCAATCGTCCCCCCGACCCAGCCGTCCCCGGCGACTACGAGCGCATCCTGCGCCCGCTCTACGGCTTTGCATCCGGCCTCGCCGACGGCGGCCTGGCAAGCAAGGCGAGCCGGCCCTCCGAGTGGGCCTGGCGCACGGTCTCGGGAACCGATCGCAGCCGCGGCGCGATCGGCTCGGCCGTCCGCAAGACGGCGATCGGCGGCGGCGTCCCGGCCGGGGTCTGGGCCCTCAACCGCCTCCTCCACTCCAACTTCGCTCCCGACGTCTCGGCCCCGGCGATCACCCGCGACGGCATCGCCGCGGCGACCGAGCTGATGCGGCGCCTGCAGATCGATGCCGCCCACGTAATCACCGGCCACACCCACCGCGCCGGCCCGGAAGAGAGCGACGCGGAATGGCCGCTGGCCGGCGGCGGCAAGCTCCACAACACCGGCAGCTGGGTCTACGCCGACGTCTTCCACCACCCCGGCGCGCCCCCCGGTCCCTACTGGCCGGGAACCGTCACCTGGCTCGAGGACGAGGGCCCGCCAACTCGCAAGCGCCTCTTGATCGACCGCCCCAGGGAGGAGCTGCGGAGCGCGGTTCAGCGCACGGCCGAGCGGCTCAGAGCCACTCGGCGATGATCCGGCCGATCTCCGGCCCGGCATCCTCCTGCAGGAAGTGGGAGGCGTTCTCGACCGGGCGCGGCGGCGGGTAGTTGAGCTCCGAGGAGACCCGCTCGCCGACCGAGAAGGGAAGGATCGGGTCGGAATCGGCCCAGAGCACCAGGGTCGGCCGCTCGTCTTCGCGCAGGGCGTCGGCAACGGCCTTGCCCTCGGCGGCGCCAGGCGAATCGGGCTCGGTCGGCAGGATCAGCGGGAAGGCACGGGCCCCGGCCTTCGACTCGGGGCTCGGGTAAGGCGCGTCGTAGGCGGCGATCACCTCGTCACCCGGGTCTTCCTTGCAGCCGCCGCGAACCAGCATCCCGATCGGCACGTCGGCGGTCTCGCGGACGAACTCGCGGAACTTGAGCCAAACATCGCTCATCCGCTGCCGGCCGGTGAAGGGCCCGGTCTCCATGATCACGATGCGCGAGAAGCGGTCCGGGTGCTCGACCGCCAGCCGCAGGCCAATCGGCCCACCCCAGTCGTGGACGACCGCGGTCGCATCGCGTACGTCGAGCTCCTCCAGCAGCTCTGACATCAGCTCAACGTGGCGGTCGTAGCTGTACCAACCGACGTCGGTGGGCTTGTCGGAGCGGCCGAAGCCGGCGTAGTCGGGAGCGATACAGCGGAAGCCGGCGTCGCGCACCGGCGGGATCACCTTGCGCCAGAGGAACGACCAGGTCGGCTCGCCGTGGAAGAAGACGACGGGCTTGCCCTCACCCTCGTCGAGATAGGCCAGCCGCAGGCCGTCGATCTCCGTGTACTTCGACTCGAAGGGGAAATCGGGCAGACCCTCCAGCCTCTCCTCCGGCGTGCGCACCACGTCCATGGGCGGAGACCCTACGACAGCGTGGGAGTTTTCGCTCCAGAGCAGGAAATGCGGTTGACCCCTGGAAATACCTCGCGCATATTTTTCTCTGCCTATCGAGGAACGAAAGGGTTACCCATGAACGAGGAGAGCACCACACTCAGCGGTTGGTGGGTGTTCGCGGGCGTACTGCTGCTGGTTGCGGGCGTCCTCAACATCATCTACGGCATCGCCGCGATCGGCGATTCGAAGTTCTTCACCGAGAACGCCACCTACATCATCAGCGGCCTGCACACCTGGGGCTGGGTCATGTTGATCATCGGCGTACTCGAGCTCGTCGCCGCCTTCTCGCTCTTCTCCGGTGGGGAGTTCGGGCGCTGGTTCGGCATCTTCATCGGCTCGCTGAACGCGATGGGCGCGCTGCTCTCGATCCCGGCCTACCCGTTCTGGTCGCTGGCGATCTTCGCCCTCTCGATCATCATCATCTAC
The DNA here is from genome assembly GCA_963702065.1 of uncultured Solirubrobacterales bacterium. GTDB lineage: Bacteria > Actinomycetota > Thermoleophilia > Solirubrobacterales > 70-9 > VRUE01. Next base: position 697,118 of record OY969705.1, on the reverse strand, counting down.
AAGCTGGCCGAGGGCCCGGAAGGCTCCGTCAGCTAGGCGAAGAGCCAACCACACGCTGTGACTGAAGGCCCCGGGGATCCGGGGCCTTCGTCGTAGCGGGGCCGGTGGCGAGCGGCGGCTGGGCGGCGGTCTCGAGCCGCGACCAGGGTGCCGGCGTACGCTCGTTGCCCTCGTAGACGACATCGACGCCGCTGAGCCGGTCGTCCCAGGCGCGGCGCCGCTTGTCGAAGAGGATGCCGAGGAAGCCGAGCCCGAAGACCATCACCGCCAGCGCCATGCCGATCAGGCGCTTGACCGCCTTGCCGAGGCGCAGGCCGCGGGTCTCGAGGTCGAGCCTGATGCCGAGAAACCGCATGCCGGGAGTCTGGCCGGCAAGCGACCAGAAGCCGACCAGGTAGAGGCTGCCGATGGAGAACCAGAGCGCCGTCCCGGCCGCCAGTGCAAAGTTCGAGACACCGTCGCCGTTGCCGGTGAAGGCCGAGGCGATCAGCGCCGCGACCGCGGCCAGTCCCGAGAAGCCGAGGTTGACGATCAGCACGTCGAGCCCGAAGGCGAGCCCGCGGGTGACCGCGCCGGCGCGGTCGGTCGGCTCCGTTCGCCGCTTGCGAAAGAAGATCCTGCGGGCGATGCGCTCGACCACGCTGTCGAGCCGGCGGGTGCCGTTGCCGATCGTGTGGCCGACGTCCTCGATCATGCCGACGCTCTGGGCGCTGATCGCGGCGCGGATCTCCGGTGCCTCGGCGATCCGCTCGACCAGGCGCTGGGCCTCGTCGCTGGCGAGCAGGCGGCGCCAGACCTCGTCGACGAGCTCACTGTCGAGCGCCTCGACCAGGGCGTTCTTGACCGCGTCGCTCTCCAGCGCCGAGTTCATCGCCTCCTCGACCACCGGGCCTTTCAACACCCGCGCGATCGCCCGTTCGACCGCCTCGCTCTCGACCGCGGCGACCATCGCCTCCTCGGCGGCGGCCTCGATCGCCTGGTCGATCCCGGTCGCCTTGCCGACGTCGCGCGCACCGCGCATGCCGGCGGCGAGCAGCCGCACCGAGAGCGGCAGCGGCTTGCCCGAGGGACCTTCGCCGTGGGGCGTCGAGTTGGCGTCGGGGCCGTCTGCCATCGCCGGGCGAGTATAGGGCGGCCCCTGCCGAGCGCGGGTGGCTAGGGGAGCTGGTCGGCGGCGCTCAGCGGGTGCAGCTCGCCGTGCTCGAGCGCTTCGGTGCGCAGGTGCCCGATCGCCTGGTACTCGGCGGATCCGATCATGTCCAGGAAGGCCTGGCGGGTCGGGTATTCGACCAGCAGGACCGAGTCCCAGCGGCCCTCGCCCAAGAGCGGCAGCGCGGCCTCGCCGAGAAAGACAAGCCGCCCACCGGCCTTCTCCAGCAGCGGCGCGACGGCGGCCCCGTATTCGGCGTAGCGCTCCTCGCCGCCGTCGGGCTTGAAGCGGAGCAGGTTGAGCATCGTCACGGGCGCGTCCTCGCCGGCCCGCGCCGCGAACCCCGCAAAGCCCTCCTGATTTAGTCGCTCCGGTTCGGGGGTCTCCGTCATCGCTCCAGCAACCTATCGATGAAAGCGGCCTGCGCGGGGTTGATCTTCCGCCGCGCCTGCTCGGGGGAGAACCACTCGGCCCGGTCGACCTCGGGAAACTCGCTCTCCTTGCCCGAGCGCGGCGGCCACTCCACCGTGAAGGTGTTGCTGCGCAGCGTTGCTGGATCAAATTCGCCCTCCGCAGCCCAGCCCTGGACGACCTTGCCACTCTTCAGGCGCACTTCGCCGAGCGTGGAGAGGCGCTCGGCGGTGAGGCCCAGGGACGAGCCGAGCTCCTCCTCCAGCTCGCGCAGGGCGCAGGCCGGCGACTCCTCCCCCGCCTCGACTTCGCCCTTGGGAATCGACCAGGCGCCCTCGTCCTTCTTCGCCCAGAACGGCCCGCCGGGATGGACCAGGAGCACTTCGAGGGACTCCCCGTCGCCGCGGTGCAGCAGGATGCCGGCGCTGGTCTTTGCCACCGCCGGGACGGTAGCCCTCTAGGAATCTGAATCCGGCGTCCAGAGCTCGGAGGGTTTCTCCTCTTCCTCTTTCTCCGGCGTCCAGATTTTCTCGCGGGCCTCGGCCTGCTCGAGCGGGATCGGCTTGGCCGACTCGGCGACCAGGTCGATCGCCTTGCGCACCGCGATGTCCTCGCGGACCATCGCGTCGCGGCCGTTCTCGCGCAGGCGCTCGAGCAGCTTCTCCGGCGTGGTGCGCTCGTGCTCGGCGGTGTGGGCGAGGGCCTCGACCATCTCCTCCTCGGAGACCTCGATCGCCTCGGCCTCGGCGATCGCCGCCAGCACCGCCTCGCGCTTGAGCTCGCGCTCGGCGTCGGGCTTTGACTCCTCGAGCAGCTCCTCGCGCGTTTTGCCCTGCATCTGCAGGTAAGTGTCGGGGTCCATGCCGCGGGCGGCGAGCTGGCGCTCGACCCGGTCCCAGCGCTCCTCGCGCGCGAGCCTCGACCAGGTCGTCGGGCATCTCGACCGTGGCGGCGTCGACGGCGGCGTCGACGGCGGCGACGCGGAAGTCCTGCTCGGCGCGCTCGTCGACTGCCTCGCTGACCCGTTTGGCGATGTCGGCGCGCAGCTCCTCGAGCGTCTCGAACTCGGAGGCCTCGGAGGCGAAGTCGTCGTCGAGCTCGGGCAGGACCTTCTCCCGCACCTCCTTGACGTCGACCATGAAGACGGCGTCCTCGCCGGCCAGATCCTCGGCCTGGTAATCCTCGGGGAAGGTGACCTCGACCTTGCGCTCTTCGCCCGCTTCGGCGCCGGTCAGCTGCTCCTCGAAGCCCTCGATCAGCTGGCCGCCGCCGAGCTCCAGCAGGTAGTCGGCGGCCTTGCCGCCCTCGAAGGCCTTGCCGTCGAGCAGGCCCTCGAAGTCGACCAGCAGCACGTCGCCGTCGGCGGCGGCGCGCTCGACCGGCTCGAGTTTGGTGAAGCCGGTCGCGGATGCGCTCGACCTCGCGATCGACGATCTCATCGGTCGGCTCGGCCTCGGCCTTGCCGACCTCGAGGCCCTTGTACTCGCCGAGCTTGGCCGGCGGCCGCACGCCGATCTCGAATTTGAAGCTCGAGCGGCTCGCCCTCGGCCTCCGGAGCGGAGACGATCTCGATGTTGGGATCGCCGACCGGGCTGACGCCCGAGCGCAGCAGGCCCTGCTCGTACCACTCCGGCAGCGACTCGCGGATCGCCTCCTGCAAGACGGTGCCGAAGCCGAGCCGCTGGATCACCAGCGAGGGCGGCGCCTTGCCCTTGCGGAAGCCGGGCATTCTCATCTCCCGTGCCAGAGCGCGGGCGGCACGCTGCAGGCCGCGACCGACCAGCTCGGCGGGAACCTCCACCTCGACCCGCACACGCGAGTCGGGCAGCTCTGTGACAACGGTCTTCAAGAACGTCGGACCCTAGAGGATCGGCGTTGGGCGAGCATGGTGCGGAAGGCGACGCCGAAGTCGATCGCGAATGACAGGCCACGGCCTGGCGGGCCGGTGACGAGCCAGGCTCGCACCCGGACCAGCGGGCGGGCGTGTCGGCTACTCCTCATTCGCGTATTCCAGCAGGGAGGAGTCGACGAGCCACTCGACCGGAGCGCGATCGTCGGTGTAGACCTCGCCGCCGGCGAGCCGCGGCCGTAGGCCTGCCGCCGCCTCGCGGGCAAGCGGGCGCAGCGCCGGAGGCAGGCCTGTTGCGCCGCGAGCCAGACGCGCGGCCGAGAGCGGCGCATCGCTCGCCAGCAGCAGGGTGTTGGTCGACTCGATCGGGTAGCGCATGACGGCAGGGAAGGCCTCCGCCATCGTCCGCCCGAGCACGCGCTCCAGCTCGTCACTGCCCTCCGGGTGGCCGACGTTGACGATCGTCACGCCGCCCGGCGCCAGCCGCTCGCGCGCGAGCTCGAAGAACTCGCGGGTCGCCAGGTAGAAGGGGATGTAGGGCTGGCGGTAGGCATCGACCATGATCGCGTCGTAGCGCTCGTCGGCACGCCGCAGCCAGGGCCGGGCGTCCTCGGCGTAGGTCCGCATGCGCGGGTTGCTCAGGTCGAAGAAGCGGCGGCCGAGCTCGGTCAGCTCGGGGTCGATCTCGACCGCGTCCACCGCCGTGCCGGGGAAGAAGTGGCCGTAGGCCCGCGCCACGGTGCCGGCGCCGTTGCCGAGGATCGCGATCCGCCGAAGATCTCGACGATCTCCAGCAAACGGCAGAACCAGATGGCCGTCCCAGTAGTCGTTGGTCAGGTAGCTCCCCGGCCGGTAGAGCGAGTGCACGGCCTGGCCCTCGTTTAGCTCCAGCACCCGGGTGCCGTCGGGCCGTTCGACCACCCGCGCGTACTCCTGCGTCGTCTCCGCCTCGTAGAGGACGCGGCCGGTGTCGGCCGCCTTGATCGTGCCGACCGGCAGCGAGAAGACCAGGGCGAGCAGGGCGGGAACGGCGAGGAAGCGCCAGCCCAACCCCGCCACCGCGACCAGGCAAGGGCCAACGCGAAGACGAGGAAGGTGCGCTGGGTGCCGAGCAGCGGGATCAGCAGCAGCGCCGCCAGCATCGTGCCGAGCAGCGAGCCGGCGGTCGAGGTCGCGTACAGCCTCCCCACCACCTCGCCGGAGCGGTCGACGTCGGCGACCGCCAGCCGCACCGCCCAGGGTGCGGCGGCACCGAGCAGCGTTACCGGCACCGCGACCGGACCGGCGCTGGGCGAGCCCGGTGCGGACAGCGATGGCGAAGTCGATGGCGAAGGCCGCGCCGCGGCCGAGGGGGCCGGTGACCAGCCAGGCCCGGGCCTTAGTAGCGACGACACGCGACTCCTCCCCACTCGTGCTGCCCCCAGCCACGATCCGTTCTTCCAGCCGCGCCCCGTGCCCGGCCGCGACCGCGCGCTGGGCGCGGCGCTCGTCGAGGGCGAAGCCGCGCTCCTCGGCCAGCTCGAGCAGGCGCTGGCGCTCGGTGCCTTCGCGCGCGACCTCGAAGAAGATCCAGGCGAGCACGCCGAGGGCGAGGAAGGTGCCCTCGACCATCATGATCGCGCCGGCGGTGCTCTGGTCGGCGATCGGCGAGATGCCCCAGAAGTGCTCGCCCTTGCCGTAGATCGGGTAGAGCACCGAGCCCGACCACATCAGCACGTTGCCGAGGATCGCGCCGGCGAAGCGGACGGCGATCACGTAGCCGACCTTCCAGCCGGCGGTGAACCACTCCGGCTTCGGCAGCGGGCCGAAGATCGGCATCCACATCAGGCAGCCGAAGAAGAGGAAGGTGGTGTGCTCGAGCGCGTGCAGCGGCGCCGTGCCGTAGGCGGCGTCGTAGAGCGCCGGGACGTGCCAGAGGTAGAAGTTGAGCGCCCAGAGCGGCAGCGCGACCAGCGGGTGGGTGAGCACCTGGAGGCGGTTGAAGAGCTTGATCGAGAGGATCGGCTGCAGCAGCGATTTGGTCAGGCCGAGGACGATCAGCAGCGAGGCGATGTCGCCGATCAGCAGGTGCTCGACCATGTGGGCGATGACCAGCTCCTCGGCGATGTGGCCGATCGGGCTGAAGAGGGCGACCGCGATCAGCAGCAGGCCGCTGCCGAAGCAGAGCTGGCGCCAGAGCGGCACCGAGCGGCCGTCCCAGGAGAGGGTCCTCACCCGGGCCCAGTAGGCGACGCCGCCGATCGTGATCGGGAAGACCTCGACCGGGGCGAAGGCGCCGGCGACGTGGGCGAACAGGACGCGGCTCACGGTGGTAGCTTGGCACGGCCGTGAGCGCCGCCGACACCACGCTTCCCGCCGATCGGCGGCTACGGCTTCCTCTCCGACTGCCACACCAGCGCCCTGGTCTCCTACGACGGCGCGGTCGAGTGGCTCTGCCTGCCCCGCTTCGACTCCCCCAGCGCCTTCGGCGCCCTGCTCGACCGCGGCGCCGGCCACTTCAAGCTGGCGCCCAAGGGCGTGATCGTGCCGATCAGCCGCCGCTACGAGCCCGGCACGCTGGTGATCGAGACGACCTGGGTGACCGACACGCGGCTGGCTCGTCACCCACGACCTGCTCTCGATCGCCGAGTGGGTGCCGGGCGGCAACGGCTCCGACGGCCGGCCCGCAGACCGGGCACGAGTCCGACCGCTCGCTGCTGCGCATCGTCACCTGCCTCGACGGCGAGGTCGAGGTCGAGATGGAGTGCCTGCCGCGCTTCGGCTACGGCGCCGAGGCGGCGCAGCTGGAGCGGCGGCGAGCTGGGCGAAGCGACTGGCGCCGCGGCAGCGACGGCACCGAGCTGCGCCTGACCAGCGACATGGAGCTGACGCTCGATGAGGACGGCGCCGCCCGCGGCAGGCTGCGCCTGCGCGAGGACGAGAGCGGCTTCTGCGCCGTCACCTGGGGCGACGGCGACCTCGGCGGCCCGCGCAGCGCCCCCGAGGCGCTGGAGCGGCTCGACTCGACCGAAGAGTTCTGGCGCGAGTGGCTGCGCGCCGGCGACTTCCCCGACCACCCCTGGCGCATCCACCTGCAGCGCTCGGCCCTGGTGCTGAAGGGCCTCACCTACACGCCGAGCGGCGCGATCGTCGCCGCCCCCACCACCTCGCTGCCCGAGACCCCCGGCGGCGAACGCAACTGGGACTACCGCTACAGCTGGATCCGCGACTCGACCTTCACCCTCTGGGCCCTGCACACGCTCGGCTTCGACCAGGAGGCGCGCGACTTCATGCGCTTCATCCTCGGCGTCTGCAAGGACAACCCCGACCTGCAGATCATGTACGGGATCGGCGGCGAGCGCGACCTGACCGAGAGCACGCTCGACCACCTCGGCGGCTACGGCGGCGCCCGCCCGGTGCGGATCGGCAACGGCGCCTACGACCAGCGCCAGAACGACGTCTGGGGCGCCCTGCTCGACTCGATCTACCTGCACTTCAAGGCGCTGCGGGGGACCGGCACGCCGGCCGACCGGCAGCTGATCCGCCACCAGGTGGAAGCGGCGATCGAGGCCTGGCCCAACCCCGACCAGGGCATCTGGGAGTCGCGCGGCGAGCCCAAGCACTACGTCTCCTCGAAGCTGATGATCTGGGTCGCGGTCGACCGCGGCGCCCGCCTCGCCCGCGAGCCTCGGCATCGACGGAGCTGGCCGACGAGTGGCGGCAAAAGGCGGACGAGATGCAGGCGGAGATCCTCGAGCGCGGCGTCCGCGACGGCGTCTTTCGCCAGCACTACGAGACCGACGCGCTCGACGCCTCGACCCTGCTGATCCCGCTGCTGCGCTTCCTCCCCGCCGACGATCCCGCGCGTGCGGGCCACGGTCGAGGCGATCGCCGACGACCTGACCGAGCACGGCCTCGTCCTCCGCTACAAGGTCGAGGAGACCGACGACGGCCTCAGCGGCGAGGAGGGCACCTTCCTGATCTGCTCCTTCTGGCTCGTCTCGGCGCTCTCGGAGATCGGCGAGGCGGCGCGGGCGCGGGCGCTCTGCGAGCGGCTGCTCGAGGCGGCCGGCTGGCTCGACCTCTTCGCCGAGGAGCTCGAGCGCGCAGAGCGGTCGCCACCTCGGCAACTTCCCCCAGGCCTTCACCCACCTGGCGCTGATCAACGCCGTCTCCCACGTGATCGCCGACGAGCAGCGCGAGGACGGCGGCCCGACCGCGGTCTTCACCGAGATGGGCGGCGTCCGCGAGGACGCCTGAAGTGCGTAGACAACTGTCTGCCGGACAATAGATTTCGTTTGCTCTATATTCTCGCCACATGGCGGGGAGCAAGCCGAAAGCGAACGACCTCTTCAACGCCCTCGGGCACCCGATGCGGCGCCGGATCCTGCGCGAGATGCTCGACAGCGGCGAGCGAAATCAGCCCGCGCGAGCTCGCCGTCAGGCCTGGACGAGCCGCTCAGCGCGCTCAGCTACCACGTCCGGGTGCTGGCCGAATGCGAGGCGATCGAGCTGGTGCGCACCGAGCAGATCCGCGGCTCGACCCAGCACTTCTACCGCGCGGTGGTCAAAGCGGGCTGGGCGCTTACGGCGCTGGAAGCCGGCGAGGAGCCGCGGCGGAGGGCGCTCGCGGGGGGAAGAGAAGGGCTGAGCGGCTCGCCTTATGGGAGCGATCGTGGAGAGCGGAGAGCACATCCGCACGACGCGCGAGGAAGACAGGGTCTTCGAAGCGGCGGTGCTGCAGCAGGTCCTCGCCATCCACCCCACCCCGATCACGCTGGCCGAGCTGGTCGGCGAGATCGCCGGCGAGCGAGCGATTTCGCCCAGCGCGACGCGGTCGAGCGGGCCGTGCGCGACCTCGCCGGCTGCGGCCTCCTGCATCGCAGCGAGGCGCTCGTGCTGCCCAGCCGGCGGCGCTGCGCTTCGACCAGCTGCTCGGTGAGTAGTCCAGTAGCATCGCTGCGAAGTTGAGCCCCGCGCCGTTCAAAGTTCGCAGCGAGCAGCAAGACGGGGTGTTCGTGATCACAGTCGAGGGGGAGCTGGACATGAACACCGCCACCGATCTCGAGCGAGAGCTCGAGGGGCCGCTGAGCGCTGCCCGAGTCGCCGCTGCTGATCGACCTCAGCCGCTGTGAGTTCATCGACTCCACCGGCATCGCCCTGATCGTGCGTTCCTGGCAGGCGCTTGACGGAGGCGGCCGGTTTGCCCTTTGCGGAGTCGGGCATCAGGTCAAGCGAGTGCTCGACATCACCGGTCTCGAGGAAACGATCCCGACACATCCAAGCCGCGAGCAGGCGCTCGAGCGGCTGCGCTCCTGAGCGTGCGCCGAGCCTGGCAAGCCTCGCTGTCGCGGCGCTGCTCCTCTTGATCTTCGCGAGCTCCGCCACGCCCGAGGGGCGGATCGTGATCCGCGGCGCCGAGTCGGGCACGCACCTGCGACTCAGCCTCAGCGGCTCCGACCTGATCGTCAGCGGGCCGATGGCCGAAGCGACCGAAGGCTGCCGCTTCATCCGCGGCCACGGCGCAGCGACCTGCCCGCTGGCGGACGTCGGCTCGATCGAGGTCGACACCGGCCCCGCCAATGACAAGTGTCGAGGTCCTCGACGCGCCTGCCGGTGCCGCTCACCGCCTACCTCGGCGATACGGCTCGGACAAGCTGATCGGCAACGGCGAGCCGGACACCTGCTACCCGCAGGGGACGCCGCGCAACCGCTGCATCGGCGAAGGCGGCAACGACATCTGCATCTCGGCCCCGATCAACACCGACTGCGTCGGCGGGCCCGGTGACGACTACTGCAAGACCAGCGCCGGCAGCGACGGCTGCTGGGGCGGGCCCGGCGAGGACATCTGCCTGATGGGCGACGGCCAGGACGGCTGCCACGGCGAAGGCGGCGACGATCGCCTCTACGGCGGACCCGGTGGCGACCAGCTCTACGGCGGCAACGGCATCGACCGCTGCGACCTGGAACCGGACGGCGGGCGCTCGCGGGAATGCGAGCCGTGGCGACGACGAAGTCGCTAGGCCGCGGCCCCGCGATGTCCGCAATGGGGGCAGGCGGCCCCGTCGCCGCCCTGCGCGTCCTCCGCGCCTTTGGCGTCCGGCCTCCCTCGGTCGCCCTGACTACGGGCGCGCAGCTCTAGCTTCAAGTCAGCCGCTGTGAGCTTCTCCTCCTCGGCCCGCTCGAGCCAGTGCTTCTGCTCCTCCGCAGCCAGGGACGAGACGATCACGTGGTGATCCCAGCTGAGCTTCTCGTTGCGCACCGACTTGTCGACGCGGTCCGCGATCCAGGCCATGTTGCGCAGGGTCGCCCTGTCGTAACCGGTCGCTCGCGCCGCCTCGCTGTAGCGATCGCCCCACTGGGAGGCGCCGTGGCGGACCCAGTCCCCGATCCACCACTGACTGCCGCGGCCGATCGCGCCGAGCCGGCGCCCCGTTGCAAGCCACTCCTCCTCGCCGAGGGGGCCCTGGGGGATCCAGGCCACGCTGGAAACGGCCTTGGCCGCGCGCTGAGCGGTTCGTGCTCGCTCGGCTCGCTCGGCCTGCTCGGCCGAAAGATCGCCCCCGCTTGAAGCGGGGATCGACTGCACGACTTCGGGCGACCGCGGCATGGCGGCAAGGTTTATCGCGGCTCCCCGAGTTCCGCTGCACCATTGTGGTGCGCGACTAGGCCCCAACTTCGCCAAATTGTCCCAGCGGGAGACCCGCCGGGTTCCCATCCAACTCCTCGAGCAGCAGTGCAACCTCAATCTCGGCGTGGCTGGCCTGCAATAAGCGGCCCAAGGCCTCCTCGACTTTGCGCAGGCGCCGCTGCACGGTGTGACGGTCGACCTGCAGCGCCGCGGCCGCGGTTGCGGCGTTGAAGCCGGCCTCGAAGTAGGCGCGCAGGGTCGCGCGCAGAATCCCGCCGGCGTCGCCGAGCTCGTCGAGCGGCGCCAGGTAGGTCTCGCGCAGGGAGCTCGCCAGCAGGTCGTCGCGCAGCACCGCCGCCAGCAGGACGACATCGCGGGCCTGGACCAGCCGTCGTGGGCGCCGCAGCATCACCTGCTGAGCCGCCTTTGCTTCGTGGTGGGTGAGGCGCCAGCCCTCGAGGCCGCGGCGCGGCTCGCCGACCGCGAGCGAGACCTGGCCCAACACCTCGGCCACCAGGTACCGCTCCACCTCGGCCACCTGCAGGGGCCCGCTGCCGCCCAGCCAACCCCAGGCCGTCTCGTCGCCGCGGGCGACCGCCAGGGGGCGCCGCCCAAGCCCTGCCGCCAAGGTTCGCACGGCAACATCCGGCCGCGGGCCGGTGACGATCAGGCCCAGGTGCCAGGATTCGAGCTCGTAGTCCAGCCAGCCGACCTCGGTGGCGTCGTTGCCTGCCAGCAGCCTCTGCACCCGTTCGGCCCGCCGCTGCGAGGGCGAGCGCCGCAGCAGCTCCAGCTCCTCGACGTACTCGGCCGCGACCGCGGCCATCAGGCGATCGACGTGCGGCCCCTGGCTGCGCAGGATCTGCCGGGTCTGCTCGTGGGGCATCCCGGACGTCTCGGCGACGATGAACTCGCCGACCAGGCGGTCGCCGGCCGCGTAGCGCCGCAGGACGGTCTCCAGCGCGACCCCGCTGCGAGCCGCCCGCCGTGCCTGCGCGGCAGCCGCCGGCGGCATCGGTCCCTCCCACTCGTCACCGCGTTCGATGCCCAGCAGGGCGTAGTCGAGCGACTCGGCGACCGTGGCGCGCAGACCCGCGCGGTAGTCCGGATCGTCGCCTTCGGCATCTTCCGAGAGCGCCTGGACGCGCTCGACGAGCGCGTCTTCGATCTCGCCCGAACGGGCGCGCAGCTTGTCGACCAGCTCGGCACGAATCTCGTCCAGCACCTCCAACCGCATCCCCCTCTCCCATAGACAAGCTAGTACGCCATCTCCAAAAGTGTCAACTCGCTCGGTCGATCGTCCTGCTCTAGGGTGGCGGCAATGAGCGTGATCGACGAATTGCTGGCCGGCAACGAGAGCTTCGCCTCCTCGCTTCCAGACAAGCACCTGGACGTGCGGCCGAGCCGGCGCCTGGCGATCGTCAGCTGCATGGACTCGCGCCTTGACGTCTTCGCCGCGCTCGGCCTGGGCGACGGCGAGGCGCACGTGCTGCGCAACGCCGGCGGGGTGATCACCGACGACGTGATCCGCTCGCTGGCGATCTCACAGCGACTGCTGGGCACGCGCGAGGTGATGCTGATCCACCACACCGACTGCGGCATGGAGAAGATCAGCGACGACGGCTTCCGTGCCGAGCTGCAGCAGGAGACCGGCGTCGCGCCCGCCTTCGCGATCGAGTCGTTCAGCGACGTCGACGCCGACGTGCGCCAGTCGATCCTGCGCGTGCGCCGCTCCGCCTTCCTGCCCGAGCGCGACTCGGTGCGCGGCTTCGTCTACGACGTCGACACCCACCGCCTGCGCGAGGTCGCGGCGGAGGCTTGACCGGCGCCGGCTACCCGCCTGCGCGGTAGGCGACGAGCTGCGCCGTCTGCCCTGCTGCTCCGGCAATGCCGGCCGGGGCGATCAAGGTGTTGCCGTTTGCCATCACGCCGGAGTTCGTGCCGGCCGGCAGCTTTTCGCGCCAGAGCACCTGACCGGACTTGGCGTCAAGGGCGGTCACCGAGCCTTCGTAGGTGGTGGAGAAGACGAGGTCGTTGACCGCGGTGGTGGCACCGAAGGCGGGGCTGGCGAGTTCTTCTTTCCACTTGACCTTGCCCGTCGCCGCGTCGAGCGCGACCACTTCGCCGCTCGGCGGGCCCGGTTCTTCCTTTTCGCTGCCCGAGATCAGCACCTGGGGGCTGTTGACGACCGGCACGAAGACGCTCGAGCCATCGGTCGACATCGGCGCGATCACACCGCCCAGCGTGCCGGGATAGACCGTCGTCGGAACGTCGATCTTCGACTCTTCGCCGCGCATCGCCAGCAGGCCGTCGTCGTCATGGCCGTTGTGTCTGCCGACCGCGCGTCTGCCAGAGGACCTTGCCGGTCTTCGGGTCCGCTGCCAGCACGATCCCGGACTTGCCGGCCGCCACGACGACCTGCTTGCCGCCGGCCTTCATCAGGATCGGCGGGCCCTGGAAGTCCCAGTCGTAGATGTCGTGCGGCGTCACCTGGTGATACCAGTCGAGCTTGCCGCTCTTGGTGTCGAGCTTGACCAGCGAGTTGGTGTAGAGGTTGGGGCCCGGCCGACTGGAGCCAAACGGGTACTTGCCGGTGCCCGGGAACGGCGCCGGGTTGCCGACGCCGAAGTACATCGAGCCCTTGCCGTCGAAGGCGGGCGGGTACCAGAGGCCGCCGCCGGAGTTGACCTTGGGGTTGCCCCAGAGGCTGGTCGGCACGGTGTCGAAGTGCCAGCGTTTCTTGCCCGTTTTCGCGTCGAGTGCCCAGAGGACGCCGACGCCACCGCCTTCGTATGACTCGTTCGCATTGACCGGCACGGTCGAGACGTAGACCATGCCGTCGCTGAAGCCGGGGGCCATGTCGATGCCCTCGTGTTCGTTGCGGGTCAGCGGAACCGACCAGAGCTCTTCGCCGGTTTTCTGGTCGAGGGCAAACGCTTCCGTCGGCGGTCGCCGCCGTAGACGCGGCCGTCGGCGACGACGATGCCGTTCGGGCCGTAGCTCGGGCTGTTCGAAGCTCGCCGTCCAGAGGACTTCGCCGGAGTCGAGGCTCGAGCGCCTGCACGTTGGAGGCCAGATCCTGCGAGTAGATCACGCCCTTGTCGATCACCGGCGTCGAGGCGTAGCTGCCGAAGTTGCTGGCGCCGCGGATCGGCGCCGTCCAGGCGACTGAGAGGTCGCCGACATTGGAGCTGTCGATCGTGCTCTCGGGACTGCGCGTGTTGGCGGCGTCGCACGCCGGGGTATCCCGAGCCGGTGAAGACTGGCCTCTTCACCGCTGTCGCCGGAGGACGAAGAGCCACAGCCGGCCAGCGCCACGACGAAGAGAACAACGGCCATCGATCCAATTGCCGCCCACGCGACACCCGACACCCTGCTCAGCTGCTGCATCTGTACCCCCGCCTCCTTCGTCGTCGCCGCGACCCTATGCGACCGGTTTATAAGTGTCAAGTAGTTTGGTCTCTGCGATAACTAGGGGCTGCAGAACCCGGTTGGAGAGCAGGCCGAGAGCGCCGAGGTTGGCGAAGCCGGGGCCCTGGCTGAGCCCCGCCAGGCCGGGGATCTGCAGTCGAGGCTGCATCCCCTTCAGCTCGAGGTTGCGGCCGATCGGCACCTCGCTGCCGGCGGGCCGCTCCCAGATCGGGCCGCTGCGACGCTCGATCTCCTCGCGCACCGTCGCCGGGAAGAGCGTGCGCAGCTGCGCCAGCAGGTCGAAGCCGGTGCAGTTGGCGACGAAGTCGTGCTCCCTGCGGCCGGAGCCCTCCGGGGACTCGAACTCGAGTCGCACGCCCTCCCCCGTCGCCGCCGCGCCGACGTCGGTGACCCGGCCGGTGACGAAGCGACAGCGCTCGTCGTAGGCGATCGCCGCCAGGCTGGGCGGATCGAAGACGCCGCGGTCGGAGTGCTTGACGAAGTCGCGCCGCGTCTGCTGGTCGAGCGACTCCCATTCGACCGTGTCGGGGTTGGAGAAGACGCGGTTCTCGAGGAAGCTCTCGCCGCGGCTCATCGGCAGCATCGGCGTGTAGATCGTGAAGCGGCAGTCCGGGCGCACGCCGCGCAGGAACATCGTCGCGCTGAGCGCGCTCTCGCCGCCGCCGACGATCGCCACGTCGCACTGCCTGCCCGCGGGGATGCGGTCGAACTCCTCGCGCCTGCTGTCGCAGTGGAAGACGCGCGTCGGCGACCGCGGGCTCGTGCGGGAAGGCGCGGTGGATGCCGGGGCCGGTCAGGACCAGAGCGCCACCGGTGTGGCGCGACTTCCCGCCCTCCGCCTCGGCCTCGACCAGCCAGCGCTCGCCGTCCTCGTCGAGCGTCACCTGGGTCACCCGGCCGCGCAGGTGCTCGACGCCCTCGCTCGCCCGCGAGAGCACCCAGGTCAGGTACTCGCCGTAGTCGCGGTGGCGCACCTGGCGGCGAGCCGGCGTCGACCCAGCGCGCGTAGCGGCGCTTGCTGATCATGTGCTGCTGCCAGGTGAACTGGGCGAGCGCGGCGTCGATCGCCTCGCCGGCCTCGCCGAACTCGATGTGGCTCTGGTACGGGAAGCCGACGTCCTTGATCGGCGTCACCGCCAGCGGCTCCTCACCCGAGGTCATGCCGTTGCGGCCCTTCCAGGAGGCGGCGACCTCGGTGCCCTCGATCACCAGGATCGAGAGCTGGGCGAGGCCGAGGCTGTTGAGGATGTGGACCTTGGTCGCGATCCCGGCCGCCTTGGCGCCGGCGCCGACGACTATCAGGTCGTACTCAGGCATAGGCGTGCGTCCGGGGTTTGGCGACGACGAGGCCGTGCTGGGCGGGGCTGAAGGCGATCGCGCCGCGGGTGACCCGCTCCGAGCGCGACTCGACCGGCTCCAGCTCGACCTCCTCGAGCACGGTGCGCAACACGCGCTTCATCTCCTGTTCGGCGTAGCTGGCGGCGAGGCAGCGGCGGGCGCCGCCGCCGAAGGGGATCCAGGTCGGCACCGCGGCGCGCTGCGTGAGGAAGCGCTCGGGGACGAAGCTCGCCGGGGTTCTCGTAGACGTCGGCGCGGTGGTGGATCAGGTAGACGCAGGGTGCGATCAGGGTGCTCGGCCGGGCAGGTCGTAGCCACCGAGCGTCGCCGGCTTGAGCAGGCGGCGGACGACGACCGAGACCGGCGGGCGCAGGCGCAGGGTCTCCTTGATCACCGCGTCGAGGTAGGCCTCGCCCTCGCCGGCCAGCAGCTTCGGCCTGCAGCCGCGCCAGCTTCTCGGGGTGGCGCAGCAGCCGCTCGAAGACCCAGGCCAGCGAGCTCGAGGTCGGGCCGTCGGTGAGCAGGGTCAGCAGTTCGTCGCGCAGCTCTTTCTCGCTCAGCGGCGAGCCGTCCTCGTTGCGCGCCTCGACCAGGATCGAGACCGCGTCGCGGCGGCCGTCCTCGCCTTCGGCGCGGCGCCGCCGCGCCTCGGCCAGCACCTCCTCTTCGACCGGCGTCCATCGCCTCGCGCCAGCCGGGGCTGTCTTCGAGCCAGCTCGGGCCGAAGCTCGGCGAGCTCACGCAGGCGCTCTTCGTCGTTGACCGCCTCGGTCAGGTTGGTGAGCAGGCGCGCGCAGTCGGTCCAGCCGCCCCTCGTCGTCGCCGAAGACCGCTCGCATCACGACCTCCTGGGTCAGCGCCTGCATCCGTGGCCAGAGCGCGAACGGCTCGCCGACCGGCCAGGCACGCACTTCGCGCCGCGCCAGCTCGGTCATCATCTCGGCGTCCTCGCGCATCCGCTCGCCGTGGAAGCGCGGCAGCATCAGCTTGCGGCGGGCCATGTGCTCGGGCTCCTCGCTCAGCATCACCGAGTGCGCGCCGAGGACCGGCCGCAGGGCCAGGTTCGGCACCCCGACGCCGAGGTCGTTGGTGTCGGTCGAGAAGACCCGTTTGACGTCCTCGGGGTCGGCGAGCACGACCCAGGTGCCGAGGTGGCGCAGGCGCAGGGTGAAGGTGTCGCCGTAGCGCTCCCGGCACTGCTCCAGGAAGGGCAGCGGCTCGCTCGACCAGCGCGCCGACTGCTCGTCCACGGAGATGCGAGGGCCCGGGCGGCAGCCGCGCTCACTGCTCCTGCCCCTCGCCCGCGGCCGCCCCCTCCATCAGCTCGTCCTCGAGCTTGCAGGTGGCGCCGATCAGCAGCTCGAAGAGGGCCGCGGTGAAGTCTTCCGGCAGGTTGACGGCGGCGCCGCGGGCGAGGTAGCGAGCGCGCACCTCGGCGACCCGCTCGGGCTGCATCATCGGGATTCCGTGCTCGCTCTTGTAGGCGGCGACTTCGCGGCAGATCTGAAAGCGCTCGCCGAGCAGCCGGGCGATCTCCTCGTCGATCGGGTCGAGCCGGTCGCGAAACCCCGTCAGCCCGTTCTCACTCATCGCCCGTCCCCCGTTCCGGTGCGCTTTATGTAGCCGTGGGCCGCAAAAGGCGCACCGGAAGCCCCTACGCTCGAGCCTCCCAGGAGGCCGGTGGCGAAGGCCTCGCTGCAGGCGGCCAGGGAGTCGAGGGCGTAGCCGCCCTCCTGGATCACGCAGACGGGCGAGCCGGCGGCGGCGAGCAGACGGCCGATCTCGGTGAAGATCTCGGGCTCGAAGGCCCAGGAGCCGTGCGGGTCGCCGGCGACGATGTCGTAGCCGAGCGAGACGACGAGGGCCGCGAGACTCCGGCGACGAGCTCGATCGAGCGATCTGGCGACGGCGTCGAGGTAGTGGTCGGCGTCGGGAACTGCCGTGGAACTCGATCGCCACCTCGCGATCGCTGGTCGGTTCGACCGTGCCGTCGGCGACGTTGGTCACCGGCGCGGCGTGCAGCGAGTGCAGGCTGGTGTCCCCCATCGTCGCCACGATCGCCGCGGTGCCGTTGGGGTAGTGCAGGTCGATGTCGAGGATGCCGACCGGGCTGCACGCCGGCCTGGCGCAGGATCTGCACCGCCGCCGCTGCGGTGTTGAGGTAGCAGTAGCCGGCGAACCAGGCCGGGCCGGCGTGGTGGCCCGGGCGGCCGGCAGAGCGCGTAGGTGAAGCGGGCGCCCGTCGGCCAGGCGCTCGGCCGCGGTCATCGCCGTGCGCACCCCCTCGCGCGCGGCCTCGACCAGGCCGGCGCAGACCGGAATGTCGGGCGGCAGGCCGGGCGGGGTCAGCTCCGGGATCACCACCGGCTCGGTCGGAGACCTCAGCCAGCGCCTCCAGGTAGTCGGGCTCGTGCAGGACGCTGAGCGTCTGCTCGACGTCTTCGCTGTCGGCGTCGGCGGCGGCGGCGCGCACGCCGGCGTGGCGCAGCAGGCCGCGCCGCAGCTCCTCCATGCGGCGGTTGTCGTCGACGCCGGGCAGGATGCGACCGCCTTCGAGGATCCAGTGGGCGGCGTCGTCCTCGCCGCTGCCGGGGCGCTGCTCGACCAGCAGCAGCTCCGACGCTCACAGCTTCCTCCGCATCCGCGGGCCGAGGTGCTCGAAGCCGTTGGCGCGGTAGAAGGCCTCGGTGGCGCCGATCCGCTCGAAGCTCTCGCGCGGCAGCCCGACCTCGATCCGCTGCGCTCCCTCCTCGCGGGCGAGCTCGCAGAAGGCCTCGACCAGCTCGTGGCCGATCGCCCGGCTGCGCCAGTCCGGGTGCACCCAGAGGTCCTGGATCGTGCCGTAGCGCCCGGGAACGTGGATCGCGTGCTGCCAGCTGGCGGCGAGGACCCCCACGATGCCGTCCTCGCCCCCTGCCTCCGCCACCAGCAGGGCACCCATCCCCCTATCCCTGACCAGTTCCGCGGTCGCCTCCTCAAGCTCGCTCGCCGGCGGCCCGCCGCCGCTCAGCTCGACCAGCAGCTGCCGACGAGCGCGGCCGCCACCGCCGGCGCGTCGGCCTCGGTCGCCTGCGCGCACCGCAGGCGCGGTGCTCCGGTCTCGCGTCGCTGCCGCCTCCATCACGCCGCCTCCGCCCGCGCCCGCGCCGGCTCCAGCTCGACGCTCCAGGAGTCGGGCGAGTCGCTGCCGGTGACCGTGCGGGCGATCGCCGCCATCGGCGCCCGCGCCTTGAGCAGGATCTCGTCGAACTCGTCGACCGGGTCGGACTGCATCACGATCGCGCCGCCGGCGCCGATCGTCGTCCGCCCCTCGCGCATGACGATCGTGCGGATGACGATGCTCAGGTCCATCACGCCGTCGAGCCCGAAGTAGCCGATCGCGCCGGAGTAGACGCCGCGCGCCTCGGCCTCGATGTCGTCGATGATCTCCATCGTGCGCAGCTTCGGCGCGCCGGTCATCGAGCCGCCGGGGAAGCAGGCGCGGGCGCACTCGACCGCGCTGCGGTCGGCCGGCAGCCTGCCCTCGACGGTCGAGATCAGCTGGTGCACGGTGGCGTAGTCCTCGACCACCATCAGCTCGGGGACGGCGACGCTGCCGACCTCGCAGACGATGCCGAGGTCGTTGCGCAGCAGGTCGACGATCATCAGGTGCTCGGCGTAGGTCTTTTCGTCGTTGGTCAGCTCCGCCTTCAGCGCCGCGTCCTCGGCCGGGTCGGCGGAGCGCGAGGTCGTCCCCTTGATCGGCCGCGCCTCGACCCGGCGCTCGCGGTCGACCGAGAGGAAGCGCTCCGGCGAGGAGCTGACCACGGCGACGTCGCCGAGCTTGAGGTAGGCGGCGAACGGCGCCGGGTTGCTGCGGCGCAGGTTGCGGTAGAGGTCGAAGGGATCGGGTTCGGCCGTCGGTCGAGATCTGGTCGGTGAGGCAGACCTCGTAGGACTCGCCGGCGGCCATTTCGGCCTGCGAGCGGGCGATGTCGGCGAGGTACTGCTCGCGGCCGCGACCACAGTCGAAGCGGACGTGGGCTCTCGCTGGGCTCGCCGAAGGCGCGGATCGGCGAGCGCCGGCCTGCGGGCGGGTCGGCGAGCAGGTCGTGGGCCACAGCCTCGGCCTCGTCCGAGCCAGCGCTCGTCGCCTCGTCCACCTCGTCCTCGGCGCAGACCGCGAGCACGTGGGTGCGGTGGCGGACGTGGTCGACGGCGACGAGCCGGTTGGCGAGCATCAGCACCGCGTCGGGCACGTCGGAGCTGTGCACGTTGGTGGCGCCGCAGTCGGCCTTGCACTCGTAGCCGAGGTAGCCGACGAAGCCGCCGAGCAGGTTCGGCGCCGGGCCTCGCCGGGCCGCTCGATCGCGCGCTTGGCCAGCTTCGCGGTCGAGCAGGTCGAAGATCGAGCCGCGCTCGATCGCGGTGCCGTCGTCGCGGTGGGCTCGCACGGCGCCGGCCTCGACGTCGTACTCGAGCACGCAGCGGTCGCGGGCCGGCGCTGGTGCCGAGGTAGGAGCTCTGCGCCAGCCGCGTCGGCGCGTCGGCGCTGTCGAGCCAGAAGGCGTGCTCCTCGGCGGCGAAGAGCCGTTCGAAGAGCGCCTCGGTCGAGGCCTCGCCGGGAATCGAGCGCAGCAGCAGCGGGTGCCGGAGGGGCTCGCCTTGGCGACGGGCGTGTTGCGCGGGCGGGCGCCGTCGGGCCGCTTCGTCGCCCGCACCGGCGTCTCTTTGCGCTGGCGGGCCAGGTTGTAGAAGTTCTCGACCAGCCTGGCGCCGTGCTCGGTGGCGATCGACTCGGGGTGGAACTGCACGCCCCACATCGGCCGTCTGCGGTGTTCGATCCCCATCACCACGCCGTCGTCGGCCCAGGCGCAGACGTTGCCGTCGGGGCCCATGCCGGTGATCGCCAGCGAGTGGTAGCGGACGACCGGGAAGCCCTGCGGGATGCCGTCGAAGAGTCCGTCGCCTTCGTGGAAGATGCGGCTGAGGCGGCCGTGCATCGCCTCGGGGGCGCTGCGCACCTCGCCGTCGAGCATTTTGCCCAGGCCCTGGTGGCCGAGGCAGATGCCGAGCACCGGGATCTCGCTGAAGCGGAGGATGTCGTCGCAGACGCAGAAGTCGTGCCAGCGCCCGCGGCGTGCCGGGGCCCGGCGAGAGCACGATCGCGTCGAAGTCCCAGCGCTCCAGCGCCCGCCAGGAGACGGCGTCGTTGTCGACCACGATCGGCTCCTCGCCGGAGACGCCCGCCAGCAGGTGGAAGACGTTGTAGGTGTAGGAGTCGTGGTTGTCGACCAGCAGCGTCCTCATCGCACCGTCTCCAGTCCGAGGCCGCGGGCGCCCTGGGCCAGCGCCGCCTGGATCGCCTCCTGCACGTGCGGCTCGCGGTCCTCCTCGACGTACCAGCGCGAGAGGTGGGCGACGTAGTTGGCCAGCGGGCTGACGTCGAGCCGCTCGACCGCCTGCTTCAGGTGGCGCCGGTACATCTCCGACTGCACCACGGCGAAGCGGTAGTCGGGGTCCTGAGCGGGCTCGGCGGCGCGGCCGTCGGAGCCGTTGCCGTTGTGGGCGCGGGCCCGGGCCAGGTCCCAGCCGAGGCTCTGCTCCTCGCGCAGCAGCTTCTCCGGCTCGAAGTCGAGCGGTTTGGTGTTGGTGTGCATGAGGAAGTAGCCGAGCGCCACCTGCGGGCACGATCGCTTCGGCGGCGGGATGGCGACGACGCACCCCGGCGCGCTCCTCCCCCTCGTCGATCGCGCGCGTCGATCCACTCGGCCAGCTCGTCGATCAGCAGCGCGTTCTTCTTGCTCGAGGAGACCGACTCGCTCTGTTTGGAGACCATCCCGTGGAAGACGTCGTGCTCGGGGTGGTTGATGTCGGCACCGGCCCCCTTGGCCATCATCTCGTCCATCAGCTGGCGCCGGCAGGTGACGTGGGCGACCCACTCCAGGCCGCAGACCTGGATCGAGGTGGTGCCTTCGAGCCCCGGCGCCGCCATCCAGTAGGCCAGCGCCCGCATGTGCTGGGTGGGCAGGCCGTCGGCGCGCAGCAGCGGCATTTCCTCCAGCTCCTCGCGGTCGGTCAGGTAGATCGACCGCGCCGTCGGGGCGGCGCTGCAGCATCCCGTGCTCGAGGCCGAGGTTGGAGAGCTCGGCGACCTCGGGCAGGAAGTCGGACTCGAAGAAGACGCGGTCGAAGGAGATGCCGAGCCGGGCGAGCGTCTTGCGCTGGCCCGAGATCACCCAGGCGCGCGTCTTCGACCAGAGCTCGATCGCCTCCTGGTCGCCGTCGAGAACGCGCTGCAGCAGCTCGTCGGCGCTGTCGTGGTGGACGTCGACCTCGCGGGTCAGCGAGCTGGCCGGGTTGTCGTCGCGCCCGGTCAGTGAGGGCCCGGTCTTGACGTACTCGGCGTAGCAGGCGCCGACGAAGTGGTCGCTCTTCTCGCCGCCGCTCGAGCGAGGACTGGGTGTGGCGGCCGCTCTTGACCACGCCGGCCATCGCCTCGCCCATGCTGCGGCCGACGTCGCAGATGATGCTGCGCCGCTCGACCTTGCCGCCGGCCTCGGTCAGCGCCGAGCCGAGCGCGTTGCCGAGCGCCAGGTTGCGCAGGTGGCCGATGTGCAGCGCCTTGGTCGAGTTGGCGTCCCAGAAGTTGAGCGCGAAGCGGCGGCCCGCGGCGAGGTCCGCGTGTGGCTGAGCCGTTGGCCTCGCCGGCGGTGAGCGCCGCGCCGGTCAGCCTCGACCCAGTCGTTGGCGAGGCGCGCCTGGACCTGCCTGCCGTCGCGGTCGATGCTCTCGACCCAGGGCTCGCGCTTCGATCCGCTCCAGCGCCGCGATCGCGTCGGCGTCCTCCTGCCAGCCCTTGACCCGCGGCACCAGCATCAGGTCGAAGCCCTCCTGCGGCTGGTAGGGAGCGCGTGCCGCCCAGAGCGGGCGCCCCTGCTCGCCGCCAGTTGAGATCTCGTCTAGTTGGTCAAAGAGATTGTTCGCCATAGCCGGTCACCGGTTTCGCTTGGTTCCAATGCACCAGCCGGGGCTCGAACCCGGATCTCCGGCTTTTAAGGCCGGCCCTTTGACCGATTAAGGCACTGGTGCGCTATGGGTGGGGCTCCTCCCTTGGAAGCGCCCTGAGGTCCCTCTCCCGGGGTCCCCCTCAATCTCTCTGATCGCTCCAGATTTCTCGGGCATCCTAGCAACTCCGCTGCGTACCAAAGGACGAACGGACGAAGACAGGCTGCGTGGCCCTCGCGCTAGGCAGAGCTCGGCGAGGAAGGCCGCCAGCTCGGCGGTGAGGCGCTGCGGCTTCAGCCGCCACTCGAAGATCGAGCTCGGCCTCGACCAGGCGCGCGTTGGGCAGCTCCTCGGCCAGCATGCCGGAGTCGCTGAAGGGGTGCACCGGGTCGCGCGGGTGGCCGACGATCAGGGTCGGCTGCTCGATCCCGAGCCGCTTCTCGCGATGCGGCGCCGTCTCCCCCAGCAGCAGGCCCTCCAGCACCGCGCCGGAGGGGCCGGGGCGCTGGCGCACCCAGTCGAGCCCGATGTCGACCAGGTAGTTGGTGCGCGGCAGCAGCGAGGTGAGCGCGCGAGGCGAGCTCGAAGGCGGGCCGGCCGTAGCCGCAGGCCGAGCAGCACCGGGGTGAAGGCGCCGGCGACCGCGGGCAGGGCGTTGTCGAGGACCGGCATCTCGACGAAGAGGCCGCGGGCCCGCTCCGGGTAGCGCACCGCCAGCTCGAGGCGCGACGTTGGCGCCGAGCGAGGTCCCGCCCACCACCGCCGAGGCGAGCTCGAGGTGGTCGAGCAGCGCCACCACCTGGCGGGCGAAGAGCGGCATCGAGTAGAGCCGCAGATCCTCGGGCCGGTCCGAGCGCCCGTGGCCGAGCAGGTCGACGCAGATCACCCGGTTGCCGGCGGCGCGCCAGCTCCGGCCCCAGCCGCTCGAACATGCGCCGGTTCATCAGCAGCCCGTGGACGAGCACGAGCACCCGCTCGCCCTCCCCGTAGGAGTCGTAGGTGATCCGGTGACCCTCGTAGCGGAACTCGCCCATGGGGAATCTGTACAGGACCGGGAACCCGGCCCCGCCCGAGGTGCAACGTTTTCTGGTCCTGTCAGGGCATCAATGCGTTGCACCCGCAGAAGATGAGTAGGCCGGCGATGCCGGCAGACGCCTATCCCGCCGGCGGACTAACGCAGAAGCACCCGACAGCGTTTCAGCAGCTCAGCCAGGGTCACCGGGCGCAGGTTCCCGAGTCGGCGACTAAGTCGCTCGTGCGAAATCGCCCGCATCTGCTCGGGCATCGCGAAGCCATCCTCTCTCAATCCGCCCTCCGGTGGAGAGATTGGCAGGTGGAGGGCGCTGCCGAAATCGGTTCGGGTAAGCGGAACAGCGAGCGACAGTCCAAGGCCCGCCTGATTCAGCTGATCAACCGAAACTATTGCGAAAGGTCGTGGCTTGGCCTGCTCCCTCCCACGCGTGGGATCGGGGTCGGCCCAATACACATCACCCTGCTGGGGTCGGGCGTCTACCACTCAGGCGTCGAAGCATCAAATGCGGACTCGATCTCGCGGCTCTCGGCCTGATAAGCGGAGAGGGCCGCGGGAGTCGCGAGCCAGCTTCTCGAAGTCACTTGCCATATCGGTCAACATCGAGTCCTCGTCAGCGGCGTTGACGAGCTTCGCCACAACCTCACCGGCGGACTCTCCACGCCGCGCCGCCAGGATCTTCAGCCGGTCCCGAGTTCCAGCGGGTACCCGAATCGTGGTGGTGTCATTGACGGCCATGTAGATCAGCAGTCTACATCATCAAATACGCGATTTAAGAACCCGAGCCCGGCCACCAGGCGCGCTCGCCGCAGAGGTAGGTGATCGCCGGGATCAGCAGGGTGCGGACGACGAAGGTGTCGAGCAGGACGCCGATCGCGACCGTGGCGCCGATCTGGACCAGCTGCTTCGAGCGGCAGCAGGGTGAGGGTGGCGAAGGTGCCGGCGAGGATCAGGCCGGCGCCGGTGACCACCGCGCCGGTGTCTCTCGAGGGCGATCAGCATCCCCTCGCGCGTGCCATGCGCTCGCCGCCTCCTCGCGGGCCCGGGTCATCAGGAAGATGTTGTAGTCGACCCCGAGGGCGACCAGGAAGATGAAGGACAGCAGGACGAGGTCGAAGCTGATCCCGCTCGGCGCCGAACAGCTCGGTGAAGGCGAAGGTGACAAGGCCCAGGGTCGCCGCGAACGAGGCGACCACGGTGACGATCAGGTAGCCGGGCGCGGCGAGAGCGCGCAGGACCGCGATCAGGATCAGGCCGACCACGGCCAGCACCACCGGCACGATCAGCCTGCGTGTCGCGCGCGTTGGTCTGCTCGACGTCGTAGTTCTCGGCCGGGATGCCGCCGACGAGGGCGCCGGGCGCGACCTCCTGCAGCCGTTCGCGGACCCCCTCGACCAAGCTCGGCCGCCTCGCCCGAGTAGGGGTTGCCGCGCAGCACGATCGCCAGCGCCGCCACGTCGGAGAGCGATGAGGGCGGCACCGGCACGGCGAGCTTGACCGAGTCGCAGCTGCTCGAGCCCGTGCAGCGCCGCCTCGACTTCGCCGATGCCGACGCACCGCGGTCAGCGGCGAGCCGAGGCCGGGCGGGAAGTGTTCGTCGAGGACTTCGGTGCCGCGGCTCGATTCGGTCGAGCGGGTTTCGCCTTCGCCGAAGCCGATCGTGCCGTGGTCGACGAAATTGCCGAGGGCGAGCACGGCCAGCACGGCGAAGACGGCGGCGACGATCGCCCGCGGTCGGCGGCGGACCAAGCCGGCGACCTGCGCCCAGCGCCGTGCGCCTCTCCCCGGCCGGCCGAGCCGCGCGCCGGCCAGAAGGCGCGCGGGCCGAGGATCGAGAGCAGGGCGGGCAGCAGGGTCAGCGCGGCGGCGAGCATCACCGCGATCCCGATCGCCAGCACCGGCCCGAGCCAGTGGGTCGACTCGAGGTCGGCGAGCAGCAGCACCAGCATCGCCGCGATCACCGTCGCCGCCGAGGCGGCGATCGGCCGCACGCTCTCGGCCAGCGCCGCCGGCAGCGCCGCCAGCGGCTCGCCACCGCGTCCGAGCTCCTCGCGATAGCGGTGGATCAGCAGCAGCGAGTAGTCGGTGCCGGCGCCGAAGATCAGCACCAGCAGCAGGAAGGTCCCCTCGGTGTTGACCGTGATCGCGCCGGCCTCGATCAGCAGGTAGGTGAGCCCCGATCGCGATCAGGTAGGCGGTGCCGACGACCAGCAGCGGCAGCAGCGCCAGGAGCGGCGCCCGGTAGACGAGCAGGAGCAGGAGCAGGACCAGGCTGAGGGTCGCGATCAGCAGCGTCTGGCCGGCGTCTTCGGCGACCTGCTCGAGGTCGGCGGCGACCCCGCCCGGCCCGGTCACGTAGGAGTGCAGGCCGGGATGGCGATGGGCGGCGAGGTAGGCGCGGATCTTCTCGACGCCCGTCGGACCACCGCGCCGCGGTCTTCGCGAGTCGATCGCCAGCGCCACCAGCGCCGCTTCGCCGTCGCGCGAGATCGGCCCGACCCCGCGCGCGACCCGCGCCACCTCGCCCAGCGGCTGCTTCGTCTGCTCCGAGAAGGGGGCGAAGACCGGCGTCGCCCCGGAGAGGCCGAGCCGTTCGAGCCCTTTGCCGAGCCGGCCGATCGTGTCCAGGTCGGCGGCGCTGAGCCCGCCGTCGCGCTCGAAGACGACCAGCACCGGCACGTCATTGCCGCCCTTGAAGTCGCGCTGGAGCAGATTGACGACCTGGGTCGACTCGGCGTGCGCGGGCAGGTAGCTGCTCTGCCCCGCCGCGGTCACCTCTTCGATATGAGCCCGGGCGAGCAGCCCGGCGAGGCCCAACACGACCCAGACGGCGACGGTGACCCAGCGACCGCGAGGGCCGGTGACGCTCGCGGCAAGGCGTTGGACGCGCACGGCGGCACCCTAGATGGTCCCGTCCCGGCTTCCGGTGCGCCTTATACGCCTCCTGAGCGCAAAAGGCGCACCGGAACGGCCGGCGCTCAGGCGCTCGCGGCCGGCACCGCCTGCACGATCAGGTTTGCTGAGGACCTTTTCTGCCGCCGGTGGCTATGCGAACATACGTTCCCATTCGATCAAAGGAGCTGTAATGCCGCAATTCGACGCATATGAAGACCTGGTTGGGAAGTGGCGCTGGCGCCTGCTTGGCGCCGACGGCCGCACCGTCGCGACTGCGGGCGAGTCGTTCGATTCGCACTGGCACGCCCTGAGAGCCGCCGAAAACGTGCGTGGCGCCGCTTCGGGCGCCCGGATCTCGGGCACCCCGGCCGACGGCGTCGCCGACGCCCTGGGAGCAATCATCGATCGCGAGCTGGCCCACAGCTAGCGGATTTGGGGCCTTTTGCAGGCAAAGAAGTCGTTATACGAGATGGACAAGAGCAAAAAAAACTGTCTGCCCTTGCAGGCTTAAGGCGCCTACGTCATCCGTCGATGTCCCCCCTGCCGGAGTCAAGGCTCCGGATCCACATAAATCAACTAGGGGGAAGAAATGCGCTGGATCACCAAGAAGAGGGCGCTCGTCGCACTCGGCTGCACCTGCGCTCTCGCGGTGGCCGGCGTCGCGCTTGCGTACTTCACGTCGAGCGGGTCGGGCACCGGCACCGCAACCGTCGGCTCGAGCTCCGCGGTGACGCTGCACGCCACGATCTCCTCGAGCCTCTACCCGGGCTCGTCCTCACCGGTCTCCTTCACCGTCGACAACCCGTCCTCGGGCGTGCAGCGGGTCGGCACCGTCAGCCTCGCCAGCATCTCGGTCGACGCCGGTCACTCGACCTGCAGCACCACGATCACCGGTGGCAACCCGGACTTCACGATGGCGGCCGTTCCCGTCAACCAGGTCGTCACCCCCGGCAACGGCCAGAGCGTCGCCGCCACCGGGACGCTGACGATGAACGAAACGGGCGTCAACCAGGACGCCTGCCAGGGCGCGACGCTGACGCTGCACCTGACCAACAACTAAGCCCGCGAGGGTCGACGGGGCCATGCGCACCACGCGCGGCGTGCTCGCCGTGCTGGCCGGCATCGCCGGCCTCGGCGCCGTCGCCTACGCCGCTGTCCCCCCGAAGCCCGACCCCTGGCTCCGCTCCCAAGCCGGAGCGGAGCCAGGGAACCGGGTCGCTGCCCAAACCCAAGATCACCATGCACCCAGACAAGCTGGCCACCTCGACCAGCGCCAAGTTCGGCTTCACCGTCCGCGGCGGCAAGCCGCGCTTCCAGTGCCGGCTCGACGGTCGCGCCTGGAGTGCCTGCCAGTCACCGGTCACCTTCAGCAAGCTGGCGGTCGGCAGCCACAGCTTCTCGGTGCGCGCCCTCGGCCGCGCGGCGGAAGGCACAGCAAGACCGCCCGCTTTCGCTGGCGCGTGCTGGAACCGAAGGACTTCTCGATCACGCCGCAGCTCGCCGGCCTCGGCGCCGCTTTACCCGGGAGCGCCGGCACAGGCGCTGCCGCTGGTGATCGCCAACCCAAACCCGGTGCCGATCCTCGTCACCAGCCTGCAGGTCAGGGCGACGGCCGATCCGCCCGGCTGCGCCAGCGCCGAGAACCTGATCCTGACGCGGATCGAGCGCCTCCAGCGCGGCCCCGATCAAGGTGCCGGCGAGCGGCTCGATCAGCCTGCCGGCACCCGGCGCCTCGGCCCCGTCGATCCAGTTGCGTGACCTGCCGGTCAGCCAGGACGCCTGCCAGCGGGCCCAGTTCCCGCTCTCCTTCTCCGGGACGGCACGGGGATGAGACGGCTGCTGACCAACGAAGCTGACCGGGGTGGCGCTGGCTCTCGCCCTGCTCGCGACTCGTCTCCGGCACCGCCATCGCCTACTTCACCACCACCGGCACCGGCAGCGCCGCAGCGGGCGTCTCGCAACTCGCCACACCGACGATCACCGCCGCCACCCCGGCAGCCGGAGGAACGGTCGCCTTGACCTGGGCAGCCGTCACCGCACCGGGGCCCGGCGCGGTCACCTACACGGTCAGCCGCGACGGCGAAAGCGCCAGACGGCACCTGCGTCTCCGACCCTGACCGTCAATACCTGCACCGACAGCGGCCTCGCCGCCGGCACCTACAGCTACGTCGTGACCGCGAAGTGGCGCTCCTGGACCGTCGACCAGCTCGGTCAAAACGGCCCAGGTCACGGTCGGCCCGGCCGACCACCTCATCCTTACGGCCGCCTCCTCCGACGCCGACCGCCGGCGCCGCCGACAACCTGACGATCACCGCCAAGGACGCGAACGGGGGCACGGTCACCACCTACACCGGCTCCCACAACCTCACCTTCTCCGGCGCTCGCGACCAGTCCCGGCGGAACCGCGCCAACCGTCGTCAGACTCCTCGGGCGCCGAAATCGCCTTCGGCAGCGCCACGGCGATCAGCTTCAGCGCCGGTGTGGCCACGGTCTCCTCCGGCCAAAACGGGGTGATGAAGCTCTACAAAAGCGGCGCGACCAGCATCAGCATCAGCGACGGCACGATCTCGACCGAAACGCCGCTGGCAGTGACGGTCGCGCCGGCGGCGGCGTCGAAATTCGTGCTGACTGCCGCCGCCGGCGACGCTCGCGGCCGGCGACGCCAGACAACCTCACGATCACCGCCCAGGACGCCTACGGCAACCTCGCCACCTCCTACACCGGCTCCAAGAGCCTCACCTTCTCCGGCGCTGCGACCAGCCCCGGCGGCAACACAGCCGACCGTCGTCAACAGCGCCGGAACCGTGGTCAACTTCGGCAGCGCCACCGCGATCACCTTCACCGCCGGCGTCGCAACGGTCTCCTCCGCCAAAAACGGCGTGATGAGGCTCTACGCGAGCGGCGAACGCCGACATCAACGTCAGCGACGGCACCGATCTCGACCAAAGCGCCGCTGGAGGTGACCGTCTCACCGCTGGCGGCGGCGAAATTCGTGCTCACGGCCGCCACCGACCACCCCCGCCGCGGGCGCCGCCGACAACCTCACCACCACCGCCCAGGACACCTACGGCAACGTCGCCACCTCCTACACCGGCTCCCAGAGCCTCACCTTCTCCGGTGCCTCGGCCAGCCCGAGCGGAACCGTTCCCACCGTCTGCCGACTCCACCGGCAGCCGACATCGCCTTCGGCAACGCCACCACGATCAACTTCAGCGCCGGCGTGGCCACCGTCTCCGCCGGCAAAAACGGCGTGATGAAGCTCTACAAGAGCGGCTCGACCAGCCTCAAAGTCACCGACGGCACCCTGCTCACCCCGCACCGCGCTGGTCGTCACCGTCGCCACGGCACCGCCACATTCGACTCCTCGCTCGCAGCCTCGACCACGACCCTGACCGCGGGCGGCTCCGACAACCTCACGATCACCGCCCTCGACACCTACGGCAACACGGCCACCGCCTACACCGGCTCCAAGAACCTCACCTTCTCCGGCGCCTCGGCCAGCCCCAGCAACAGAAACCGACCGTCGCCAACAGCTGCCGGCACCGGCGACCGCCTTCGGCACCGCCACCGCGATCACCTTCACCGCCGGCGTCGCCACGGTCTCCTCCTCCAAAAACGGCGTGATGAAGACTCTACGACGCCGGCGAAGCCAATATCGACGTCAGCGACGGCACGATCTCCAGCGAATCGCGCCGCTCGAAGTGACCGTGTCCGCCGCTCGCCGCGTCGAAACTCGTGCTCACCGCCGCCACGCACCACCCCCGCCGCGGGCGAAGCCGACAACCTCACCGTCACCGCCCAGGACACCTACGGCAACGTCGCGACCTCCTACACCGGCTCCAAAAGCCTCACCTTCTCCGGCGCCTCGGCCAGTCCCGGCGGGCAACAACCCGACGGTCTCGGACTCCTCCGGGACCGACATCGCCTTCGGCAGCGCAGACGGCAATCAACTTCAGCGCCGGTGTCGCCACCGTCTGCGGCGACAAAAAACGGCGTGATGAAGCTCTACAAAATCGGCTCGACCACGATCAATGTCAGCGATGGCACCTTCACCACCGCAAACGTCACGCTGACGGTCGCGCGACGACCGCGACGAAATTCCTGCTCGCCGCCGCCGACGACCACGCCGGTCGCCGCCGCCGCCAACAACCTCACGATCACCGCCCAGGACCCCTACGAAAACACGGTCACCGCCTACACCGGCGCCAAGAACCTCACCTTCTCCGGCGCCTCGGCCAGCCCCAACGGCGACCCGCCGACGGTCGCCAACAGCTCCGGAACCGCGATCAACTTCGGCACCGCCACCGCGATCACCTTCACCTCCGGCGTCGCCACCGTCACCTCGACCAAAAACGGGATGATGAAACTCTACCGGGCCGGACTCGGCCAGCATCACGGTCAGCGACGGCACGATCTCGAGCCCCACCCCGATCGCGGTGACCGTCTCGCCCGGTGCCGCGGCATCGAGTGGGGCATCACCAACATCAACATCAGCGCCGGCGCCCTCGGCTCCAACTGCCTCTTCACCTGCACCCTGACCGGCCTCGGCAACAGCGGCACGGTGAAAGCGAGGGTCGCCGTCACCGACAGCCTCGGCAACACCGTCAGCGCGGTCGGCGCCGGCCACGGCGCCAAAATCACCTTACCAGCGGCAGCGGCACGATCAGCGGCACCCCGCTGGCGATCCCCAGCACGGGCGCCGCCGAATCGGCGACGACCTTCACCTTCACCTCCAAATCCTCCGGCACCTTCACCGAAACGGTCACCGCAGCCGCCTCGGAAGGCACCGCCTACACCGCCGCGACGCTGACCGCGACCAAATAGCGGCACCTACGTCGGCTGTGCCCGGCTTTCCTTCGGCTCCACCCGCGGCTCGAGCTGGATCTCGCGCTCCGCCCGCGGCGTGCCCTCCTCGATCTCGGCGCTGCGCTCGCGCTCGGCGTTGAGCTGGTGGCCGAAGAGGATCGCCAGGTTGGTGATCCAGAGCCAGACCAGCAGCGCGACGAGGCCGGCGAGCGTGCCGTAGGTCTTGTCGTAGGAGCCGAAGTTGGCGACGTAGGTGGCGAAGGCGGCTGACGCGAGGGCCCAGGCGGCCATCGCCACCAGGCAGCCCGGCGTCACCCAGCGGAAGCCACGCAGCTTCGCGTTCGGCGCGGCGTAGTAGAGGAGGTCGACCATGAGCACGAAGACCGCCACCATCACCGGCCACTTGGCGATGCTCCAGACGTCGACCGCGGTGCCGCTGAGGCCGACCGGGTCGGCCACCGCTTCGACGATCGGCCCGGTGAGGACGAGGCCGAGCGCGAGCAGGGCCATCGCGACGACCATCGCCAGCGTCACCGCGAGCTGCAGCGGGCGCAGCTTCCAGAACGGCCTTCCCTCGGCGGTTTCGTAGATCAAGTTGGAGGCGCGGATGAAGGCACCGATGTAGCCCGAGGCTGACCACAGCGCCACCAGCAGGCCGAAGACGAAGGCAAAGCCAGCCGCGCTCTGGTTGGAGACAACAGAGCGGATCGGGCCCTCGAAGGTCTGCGCCGCCGATTCCGGCCCGATCGAGGTGATGATCTCGGTCAGGCTCGAGGTCGTCGTCCGCGGGTCGCCGAAGAGCCCGAGCAGCGAGACCATCGCGATCAGCGCCGGGAACAGCGCAAGCAGTCCGTAGTAGGTCAGCGCCGCCGCCCAGTCGGTCAGGTTGTCCTCGCGGAACTCGCTGACGGCGCGCTTCAGCGTCGCCCGGGCACCGCGCTTTCTGGGTGCGTCGTTATCCACCCACCCCCCTTACCCGGCCAGCTGCCCAGGGAAGCCGAGCTACCCCGGTGCGGGTGGGCAGGACCTGGCGTTCGTCAGCCCCGCCAAGTCCTGCCCCGATCCTCAGCGAGTCTTGAAGCTAGAAAGCAGCGGAGCCACCGTCGGGCACGGCTTGATCGTCATCACGCTCACCCCCTTCCCATTGCCATCACTTTCCCTGATTACTTAAGAAAGATTAAAGCAATCAAAAAGAATGTGCCACGGGGAGGGCATTTGCAGTTAATTTTCTGTTCAAACCAACGAGCCCCTACCAATGAGATTTGAATGAAGCGCAGTAGCGGGCCAGAGAGAGGAGCGGGACGTGGCGGCAAAACAAAAACGGAGCGGGCCGGCCGACGGAGCGCCGAAGAAAAAGAAGGCGAAGGAGAAGAAGCTCACCCTTCAGGTGAGGCTGATCAAGGCACTGGCCCACCCCATGCGGGTCGCGATTCTCGATCTGATGAACGCTAAGGAATGGAGTCCGAACGAACTGAAGACGACGCTCGACGAGGGATTGAGCCAGGTCAGCTATCACATCAAAGTCCTCAAGGATCTGGAAATGATCGAGTTGACCCGAACCGAGCCGCGGCGCGGCGCGGTGGAGCACTTCTACAGAGCGGTCGAGCGAGCCTTTGTCCCCTCGGATATTGCTAGCGACATCCCCAAGGTGGCGCAACGCATCATCGGCGACGGCATCCTGGAAAACATTGCGAGGGACGTCTCCGCTTCGCTCGAATCGGGCCGCTTCTATGAGCGCGACGACTGGCACGTCGGCTGGCTTCCCGTCGACCTCGACGACCAGGGCTGCCAGGACGCCGAGAAGCTAGCCGACAAATTCATCGAAGACTTCCTCGAGCTCGAGACGGAATCGGCCAACCGCCGTGCCAAGGGCAGTGGCGATGGCGATCACATACTGACCAGCGCCGTCCTCTTAGTGTTCGGCTCGAAGGACGGCAAGATGGCGAACCTGCCGTCCTGGAAGAGCGGCCACGACCAGGCCAAAGACTGAGCTCGGCCTATGCCCCTGCCGGTTCCGGCTCGGCCTCGAGCGGGGCGCCTTCGACGACCTCCTCGCGCTCGATGTCGCGCTCGCGGACCATCCACAGGGCCGCGACCGCGCCGGCGAAGGAGAGCAGGGCGCCGAGCAGGAGGATCTCGTTGAGGCCGTGCAGGAAGCCCTGTTCGGCCGCCGTCTGGACCTTCGCCTGAGCCTGCTGCGGCACGCGGCGAGCGCCTGCGGCAGCGCCCCCGAAGAGGTCGCTTCGACCAGGCCGCGCGCTTCGTCGCCGCTGACCGCGTTGCCGGCCACCTCCTGCGTCTTCGACGCGCCGGCGCCGAGGAAGATCGCGCCCCAGGCGGCGATCCCGACCGCGATCCCGACCTGGCGGAAGGTGTCGTTGATCCCCGCCGCCATGCCGCTGCGCTCCTTCGGCACGACGCTGAGGGCGACGTCGGCGATCACCGGGTTGAGCAGGCCGACGCCGATGCCGCTGACGATGAAGCCGGCCAGCAGCGCCGTCCACTCGGAGTCGACGTCGAGGCCGCCCATCAGCAGCAGGCCGACGCCGGTCAGCGCCAGGCCGGCGCTCATCAGCCAGCGGGCCTGCACCTTGGCCAGCGCCATGCCGGCCAGCGGCGCGACGATGAAGGAGGCGATCGTGATCGGCAGGTAGCGCAGGCCGGCATCGATCGGCGAGTAGCCGAGGAAGCTCTGCAGGTAGAGCGTCAGGTAGAGGAACAGCGCGAACATCGAGCCGGAGACCGCGAAGGCGGCCAGCTGCACGCCGGTGAAGGCGCGGCGGCGGAACAGCGAGAGCGGCAGCATCGGCTCGCGCGACCCGCTGCTCGATCGCGGCGAAGGCGGCCAGCAGCACCGCCGGCGCCGGCGAACAGGGAGACGATCACCGGCGCTGCCCCAGCCCTCGTCGTTGCCGCGCACCAGCCCCAGCACGAGCAGGAAGAGCGCGCTCGAGAAGGTGAGCAGGCCGCCCCAGTCGATCCGGGTCGCGTTGGGATCGCGCGACTCGGCCAGCTTCCAGTAGGTGACGGCGATCGCCGCGATCCCGATCGGCACGTTGATCAGGAAGACCCACTCCCAGCCGAGGCCGTCGGTGAGCAGGCCGCCGACCAGCGGGCCGATCGCCACGGCGATGCCGATCGTGGCGCCGTAGATGCCCATCGCCATGCCGCGTTCGGGGCCGGCTGGGGAACTCCTGGGCGACCAGGGCGAGGGAGACGGCGAACATGATCGCGCCGCCGACGCCCTGCAGGCCGCGGGCGAGGTTGAGGAAGGTCGGGTCGGGCGCCAGCGCGCAGAGCAGCGAGGCGAGCGAGAAGATCGCCGAGGCCGATCGCGAAGACGCGGCGGCGGCCGAGGCGGTCGGCCAGCGAGCCGGCGGTGAGGACGAGCGCGGCGAGCGAGAGCGCGTAGGCGTCGATCACCCACTGCAGGTCGGTGAAGCTGCCGCCGAGGTCCTTCTGGATCGCCGGCAGCGCCGTGTTGACGACGGTGATGTCGAGCAAGCAGCATGAAGGTCGCGACGCAGACGGCGCCGAGGGTCCACCACTTGCGTTCCATTTGAATCTCCTACAGTGCCGTGTACAATTTCGTCAGGAAGCCTTGTAAGGTGACCTGACCAGACGACCTTATCAGGCGTCCTGACGATATGCGTGACGCCACCCACACAGCCCCGATCGCCCCGGACGATCCCGCTCCCGGGCCTGCTCGAGATCGCCGGCGAGGCGATGCTGGCCGAGTTCCGCGAGGAGCTGGCGAGCACCGGCTACGACGACCTCCGCCCCACCCACGGCTGCGTCTTCCGCTTCGTCCGCGAGGACGGCATGCGCCTGACCGAGCTGGCGAGCGACGCCGGCATCACCAAGCAGTCGGCCGGCGAGCTGGTCGACGACCTGGTCGACCTCGGCTACGTCGAACGCATCGCCGACCCCGCCGACAAACGCGCCAAGCTGATCTGCCTCACCGAGCGCGGCCAGCGAGGCCCAGCGGGTCGGCTTCGGCCTCTTCACCGAGATCGAGCGAGCGCTGGGCCGAGCACTTCGGCGAGCGAGCGCCTCGAGCAGCTGCGCGAGCTGCTCGAGGAGATCGCCGCCGACCGCGCCCCCGCCGCCGTCCCCGAGCTCTCGCAGGCCGCCCTCGCCGGCACGCGCGGCGAGTAGCGCCGCCTAGACAGGCAGCGGGCTGAAGCGGTAGTCGTCGAGGTCGAAGTGGGCGCTGTGCCAGGCGACCTCGAGCGTCGTCGCCGAGCGGAACGGCGCGTCGCCGCGCGAGTCGAAGTAGTAGCTGTTCGCCGCCGGCGCAGTTGTTGGTGAAGAAGACCTGGCGGTCGCGGCGGGAGAGCATCGTCTCGAAGTAGCGCCGGTTGGCCTCGCGGCTGACCTCGACCGCGGTCGAGCCGGTCTGCGCGGGCGCGGCGCAGGCAGCGGACGATGTGGCGCGCCTGGTTCTCGATCAGGGTGAAGTAGCTGGCGCCGTTGAAGCCGTAGGGCCCGAGGATCAGGAACATGTTGGGGAAGCCGGGCACGCTCACTCCCTCGTAGGCCTGGAAGCGGTTGGCGTCCCACCACTGCGCGAGTTCGACCCCGTCGCCGCCGTGAACCGGGAACGGCGGCATGTTGCCGCTCGTCGAAGACCTGGAAGCCGGTGGCGAGGATGAGCACGTCGATCTCGTGCTCGCTGCCGTCCACGGTGCGGACCGAGTGCGGCGTGATCGTCTCGATCGAGGCCGTCTCGAGCTCGACGTTGGGCCGGTTGAAGGTCGGCAGGTACTCGTTGGAGAAGCTCGGCCGCTTGCAGCCGAGCCCGTAGCGCGGCGTCAGCTTGTCGCGCACGGCCGGGTCGTGGACCTGGCGGCGCAGGTGCCGGAGCCCGAGCCGTTCGGCGCCGCTGGCGAGCGGGAGGACGCCGTGGAAGTGGGCCGGCAGCGGGAAGTTGAGCTCGACGAAGGCCTGGCTGAGCGCGCGCGCCGCGGCCTGCGCGCCGGGGACGCGTTCGAGCATCCGCCGCGCCCGCGGGCTCGAGCCGCGCGTCGGGCTTGGGCAGGCACCAGATCGGCGTGCGCTGCAGCACGACCAGCTTCTCGACCTCGGGCGCGATCGAGGGGATCACCTGGACCGCCGAGGCACCGGTGCCGATGACCGCCACGCGGCGGCCGCGCAGATCCTGCGACGTGGTCCCAGCGCGCCGTGTGCATCACGGTGCCCGCGAAGGAGTCGAGCCCGGCGATCTCGGGCGGCTTGGGCTGGGTGAAGACCCCGGTCGCGCCGACCAGGAAGCGCGCGGTCAGCGTCGGGGCCGTCCTCGATCGTCGAGGCGCCAGAGGTGCCGCTCGGCATCGAAGGTCGCCGACGCGACCTTGGTGTTGAAGCGGATCCGCGAGCGCAGGCCGTAGCTGTCGACGCAGTGCTCGGCGTAGGCCTTGAGCTCCTCGCCGGGCGCGTAGACCCGCGACCAGTCGGCTCGCTGCTCGAAGGAGAACTGGTAGCTGAAGGAGGGGATGTCGACGCCGATGCCGGGGTAGGTGTTCCAGTGCCAGGCACCCCCGACTCCGTCGCCGGCCTCGAGCAGGACCCAGTCCCGCATCCCGGCCCGGTCGAGCTTGATCGCCGTGCCGATGCCGGAGAAGCCGGCGCCGATCACCGCCACCTCGTGATCGGGCTGCGGATCGCTCTGGCCGGCCATCGCCTGATGTTCCCACGCCCCCGCTGAACCGACCATCTAGGCTGCGAGCAGATGGCCACCGGTCGGGTCCTCTCCGACTCCCAGCTCGCCACCCTCGCCGCGCTCGGCGAGGAGCGGAGCGCGGAGGTTGGCGAGAAGCTCTTCGAAGTTGGCGACGCGAGCTATCCCTTCATCGCCATCCAAGCGGGCGAAGTGGCGATCACCGACGCCGCCGGGCGGGAGATCGTCCGCCACTGCGCCTCCGGCTTCCTCGGCGAGATGAACCTGCTCTCCGGCCAAACCGTCTTCCTCAACGCCGTCGTCACCAAGCCGCTGCGCTACATCGCCGTCGACCGCGAAGTGCTGCGCAAGCTGCTCTTCGAGGACGGCTCGCTCTCGGACCTCCTGCTCTCCGCCTTCATCGAGCGGCGCGAGCTGCTGCAGCGCGAGCAGGGGATCGGGATCGAGATCGTCGGGCCACACGAGTCGAGCGAGACCCGGCGGCTGCTCGACTTCGCCAGACGCCAGCGGCTCCCCCACTTCTGGCTCTCGCCGGCGGACAACCCTGAGGCCGCGACCCTGCTCGAGCAGCTCGGCCCCGAGGAGGTCCCCCTGGTGCGGCTGCCCGGCGGCACCGACCTGCGCAACCCGAGCAACGGCCAGCTCTCGCGCGCGCTCGGAATCGGGCTGGAGCTGGCCGAGCGCGAGGAGGTCGACCTGGTGGTCCTCGGCGGCGGCCCGGCCGGGCTCGGCGCCGCCGTCTACGGTGCATCCGAGGGCCTCGACACGCTGGTGATCGAGGGCACCGTGCTCGGCGGCCAGGCCGGCACCTCGCGCCGGATCGAGAACTACCTCGGCTTCCCGGCCGGAATCAGCGGCAGTGAGCTGACCAGCCGGGCGGTCTCCCAGGCGCGCAAGTTCGGCGCCCGCACGGCGACGCCGTATCGGGCCCAGGCGCTGGTGCCCGGCGGCGAGCGCCACCTGGTCCGGCTCGAGGAAGGCAACGAGATCCTCGCCCGCACGGTGCTGCTCTCCACCGGGGCCGAATACCGGCGCCTACCGGTCGACGATCTCGACGACTACGAGGGGCTCAGCGTCTTCTACGCCGCCGGCCCACCCGAGGGGCAGCTCTGCGGCGGCCAGCGGGTGGGCGTGATCGGCGGTGGCAACTCGGCGGCGCAAGCGGCAATCTGGCTCGCCCGCGGCGGCGCCCTGGTCACGCTCCTGCACCGCCGCGCCGACCTCGGCGAGACGATGTCCCAGTACCTGATCGAGGAGCTCGACCGCTACGGCGTCGCCGTCCGCGACCGCAGCGAAGTCAGCGCCCTGCACGGCGACGGCGAGCAGCTCGAGGCGGTGACCCTCACCGACGGCGAGCAGCTGCCCTTCTCCTTCCTCTTCCTCTTCCTCGGTGCGACGCCCTGCACCGATTGGCTGGGCGAGACGATCGCCCGCGACGAAAAGGGGTTCATCCTCACCGGCGCCGACGCCGGCGCCGGCGGGCTGCTCGAAACCAGCGTCCCCGGCATATACGCCGCCGGCGATGTCCGCGCCGGCTCGATCAAGCGCTGCGCCACGGCGGTCGGCGAGGGCGCCACCGTCGTCCGCTTCGTCCACGAGCACCTCAGCGCCGGCGCAGCCGCTCCGTCCAGTTAAAGATCGCTTCCGAGTGATCCGGAAGCCAAGGGACCCCGTTACTGGGACCAAACCCCTTCAAAGGAGCGCGCTATGGAACCGGATGCCTCTGTAGCCGGCCTGCTGCTGGCTCGGGGTGTGGCGACTTTCCCCCCGATATATGACCGGTAAGTCGCCACACCCCCCCAGCGGCACCACCGGGATAACCCTTCGACCCACCAGAACTGGAGGCACACCGTGCCGAACATCGGACCAATGGAGATCATCATCGTCCTCGTCATCGCCCTCGTCGTCTTCGGGCCAAAACGCCTGCCCGAGCTCGGCAAGTCGGTCGGCAAAGGGATCCGCGAGTTCCGTGGCTCGGTAGCGGGCGAGGAGAAGACCGAAGGCGGCGATGCGCCGAGTTAAGTCCCTCGCATACGACGACGAGGTCAGCCTGGTCGAGCACCTCGACGAGCTGCGCGCGCGCGTCGTCGTCTCACTCACCGTCTTCGGCGTCGCCCTGGCACTCTGCTTCTGGCAGAACGAGCTGTTGATCGAACTGGCGAACGCGCCGCTGCCCCCGGGCGCACAGCCGGCTGCTGACGCTGGGGGTCAGCGAGCCGTTCACGACGACGATGACGGTCGCCGCCTACGGCGCCTTCGTGCTCTCGCTGCCGATCATCCTCTACCAGGCCTACGCCTACGTGCTGCCGGCCTTCAGCCGCCGGCAGCGGCGCAGCGTCGGCCCGCTGCTGCTCCTCGTTCCCGTCCTCTTCATCGCCGGGATCGCCTTCGGCTACTTCGTCGTGCTGCCGGCGGCGACCCAGTTCCTGCTCAACTTCAACGACTCGCAGTTCAACATCCAGGTCCGGGCCCGCGAGTACTACAGCTTCTTCGGCACCACCCTGCTCGCCTGCGGCATCGTCTTCCAGGTCCCGGTCGGCGTCCTCGCCGTGACCCGCCTCGGCATCGTCAAGGTGCTCCAGCTGCAGCAGAACCGCCGCTACGCCTACCTCGCCTGCGCGGTGCTCGCCGCAGCCCTGCCGGGGGTCGATCCGATCTCGATGCTGCTCGAGACCGCGCCGCTGATCGCCCTGTATGAGCTCAGCATCGTCCTTGCCCGCGCCTTCGGCGAGCCGGGGGCGACGCCGCTCAGTGAGCCGGTGGCCGAGAAGCCCTAGGCGGGCGTGGCCTGCCGCCAGCGTTCACTCCACATCCGTTCGGTCTGCTTCATCAGTGCCGGGTAGACGATCAGATAGCGGAACGGCTTGATCAGCAGCATGTACGCCTCCCCGAAGCGACCGTGCGTCTTGACGTAGACCGCCATCTGCGCTTGGTAGCGACCTTCGCCCTGATCGGCCCAAGCGAGGTGCATCACGCCGTGCATGGTCCGGTTCGACACCTCCGCCGCGAACTCGTCGTCGGTGCGGTAGAGCGGCACGAAGGGAAGGGAGCCGAAATCCACATCCGCCGTGGTCCCGCGCAGGTCCTCCGGCAGCCGGGCGCGCAGTGAGGTCTCGTCAGTTCCCGGAATCGGCAACCTGTCCGCGGCGTCGCCCTCCTCGACCGGGGCCGAGATCTCGCCGAGGTCGAACCATCTGCCGAGGCGGTCCCGGAGGCGCCAGAGGAAGCGGGTCGGCACGGGAATCCGCGTCGGCGGGATCGGCGGAAGCCATCAGCTCGAGCAGGGCCGGAAAGTCCTCTGCACCGCCGTGTACGGGCAGCGCCCAGACGTCCTCCAGCTTGAAGTCCGGGACGATCTCGCGGATGCGCCAGGGGCGGGATTCGTGTGCCGCGTTCGGAAGCCTCATGTCGGTCCCCTTTCAATCCATACGATGTCGTATGGATCTTTAACACCGGCGCTTGCATCTGTCAATACGGTGCCGTATAGATAAGCCGTGGCCAATGTCCGAACCCCCCGCGCAGCCTGGATCGAGGCAGCCCAGCAGGCGCTTGGCGCCGGCGGTCCGGAGGCCGTGCGGGTCGAGGCCCTGGCCGCCTCGCTGGGGGTGTCCAAGGGCGGCTTCTACTGGCACTTCAAGGATCGCCAGGCGCTGCTCGACGAGATGCTCGACAACTGGGAGAAGACGCATGGTCGAGGACGTCATCGCCACGGTCGAGAGCAAGCCGGTCGAGCCGCGAGCCAAACTGCAGCAGCTCTTCGAGCTGGCCTCGACGGTCGACTTCGCGGTCGAGCTGGCGCTGCGGGACTGGTCGCGCCGCGACCGCGAGGTCGCCGACGCGCCTGCGCCGGATCGACAACCGGCGGATGGAGTACCTGCGCTCGCTGTTCGGGCAGCTCTGCGCCGACGAGAACGACGTCGAGGCCCGCAGCATGCTGGCCTTCTCGCTCTTCATCGGCAGCTACTTCATCGCCGCCAAGCACGTCGACAAGACGCCGCGCCGAGGTGCTGCAGCTGGCGATCGACCGGCTGCTCAGCGAGTCATGGGCTGAGATGGCCGCTCGAACGCGCCCGGTGCTCGTCTACGACGGCGACTGCGCCTTCTGCACGCAGTGCGCGCACGCCTGCTGGAGAGGATCGGGCCAAAGGCGGAGATCGTCGCCTGGCAGCTCACCGACCTGGACGAGCTGGGCATCACCGAGGAGCAGGCCGCCGCTGCCGTGCAGTGGGTCGGCGATCGACGGCGCGGTCCGCTCGGGACACGAGGCGATTGCCGCGACGCTGGAGAGTGCCGGCGGGGCCTGGACGGATCGCCGGCCGCGCGATCCTGCTGCCGGGGATCTCGTCGCTGGCGGCGGAGACCTATCGCCTGGTCGCGGCCAACCGCTACCGCCTGCCGGGAAGCACGCCCGCCTGCGACGTTGACGATCAACGCCGCAGGCGCCGGGGGGCCGGCTAAACCAACCCGCCATCGGGCTCAGGCGTTCGGGTCCTCCTCGGCCGCCAGCTCGAGCGAGCCCTCGCGCACCGTGACCAGGTGGCGCTCCTGGATCGGCAGCGCCCAGTCGACGAGCTCCTGGATCCCCTCCTCGCGAGCGGTCTCGTTGAGCTTGCCGAGGATCGCCCAGTGGCCGACCTCGCCCGCCTCGGCCATGGTCAGGAACTCGAAGCCGTCGAGCTCGTCGGAGTCCTCGCCGAGGTAGGTCCGCATCATCTCGGTCGCCTCGCTCTTGGTTTCGCGGGCCTTCTCCTCGATCGCGGTCTTCTTGCCGTCGCGCTCACCGGCCAGTTGCAGGCAGCGGCTTTCGGTCTCCTCCGCCTCCTCGCGCATCTCCTGCAGCTTCCTGCTCAGCGGGCCGCCGTCCAACAGCGACTCGACTTTCTTGGTCGCATCCTGCGCGGCAGCGGCCAGCCCGGTCACCTCGGCCAGCTTCTCCTCCAGCGTCGTCAAATCAGCCATGCTTTCTCCGTCCAGTTGGGCCCGTGAAGGACCGGCTGACGGCCGACGCTTCCCTTGAGGCGATTCGCGATTCGTATAGCTCCTACCCCTGCGGCGCTGCTCCGAATCTGAGCAGCGAGCGGTAATCGCGGACTAGGAAGTGAGAGCCCGCTTGAGGAAGTCGGCCTGGCGCTGCTTGCGCATGATCTGGTGCTCGAGCATGTGCTCCAAGGCCTCGGATCGACCCTCACGACCGGTCGGCTCGATCGCTTCCTGCAGCGCCTCGATCGCCTCTTCCTCGCAGCGCAGCAGCCAGCCGATCGCGTCTTCGGGGCCGCGGGTGTAGCGGAGCTCGGCGACGTCGGTGGTCGGCTCGCCGTCGAAGGAGACGATCTTCTCGATCAGCTGCCGCGCCCCGCTCAGCTCCTCGTCGCCGTAGGCGGTCAGCACGCTCGCCAGACCCTGAACCTCGAGGCCGACCAAGCTCGAGGCGACGATCGAGTACTGCAGGGCCGAGCGGTACTGCCGGCTCAACGCATCGTTGAGCCGCTCTATCGCCGCTGCTTCGTCAAGTCGCTCTTCGCTCTCGGGCATTGCCTCTCCGTACCCGATTCGGCCTTTACCGAACGCTATCCGGCGTTTCCGTCATTGGCCTGCGGGTACCCGGAGCCGGTTAAAGGAATTGATCCAAGCTCCAACGAGGAGGAATTCGATGTCCACCGTTGTGATTGTCCTGATCATCGTGGTCGCCCTGATAGTGATCGCCGCTCTGGCAATGTCAGCCTCAAAGCGCAAACGCGAACAGCAGCTCGGCCAAACCCAGAATGAGGCGCTTCGCGACGACGTCAGCCACCACCGCGAGCAGGCCGAGAGTGCCCGCAGCGAGGCGGAGCTGGCGGAGGAGCGTGCACGCAGGACGGCAGCCGAGGCCGAGCTCAATGAGCGCAAGGCCGACGAGCGCGAGCGCGAGCTGAAGGAGCAGGACTAGGCCGGGTCAGCTGCTCTTGAAGCGGGCGGCTTCCTCCGAGCCGCCGGTGGCGTCGCCCTCGCTGTAGGAGTGGGCGCCGGCGCCGGCGAGCGTGCCGCCGTCGACGATCAGGTACTCCTCGCGGATCGGCCGGCCGTCGAGCCAGCACTCGAGGATCTCGCGCGTCCCGGCCGCGTAGCGCGCCTGGGCCGAGAGACTGGTGCCGGAGGTGTGCGGGGTCATCCCATGGTGCGGCATCGTGCGCCAGGGGTGGTCCCGCGGCGCGGGCTGCGGGAACCAGACATCGCCGGCGTAACCGGCGAGCCGGCCGCTCTCACAGGCCTGGGCGATGGCGTCGCGGTCGCAGATCTTGCCGCGCGCGGTGTTGATCAAGTAAGAGCCCCGCTTCATCCTGGCCAGCATCGCCGCGTCGAAGAGGTTCTCGGTCTCCGGGTGCAGCGGCGCGTTGATCGTGACCACGTCGCAGACCTCCACCATCGACTCCACCGTGGGGTGAAAGGTGACGTTCAGCTCTTCCTCGACCTCGGCCGGGAGGCGATGGCGATCGGTGTAGTGCAGGCCGACCTCGAAGGGCACGAGGCGGCGCAGGACGGCTGAGCCGATGCGCCCGGCGGCGACCGTGCCGACCTGCATGCCCTCCAGGTCATAGGAGCGCGAAACGCAATCGGCGATGTTCCAGCCACCGTCGACGACCACTTGGTGGGACGGGATGTAGTTGCGAACCAGGGACAGGATCATCATCACCACGTGCTCGGCGACACTGATGCTGTTGGAGTAGGTCACCTCGGCCACCGTCAGCCCGTTCTCCATTGCCGCCTGCAGGTCGACGTGGTCGGAGCCGATGCCGGCGGTCAGCGCCAGTTTCAGCTTCGGCGCCCTGGCGATGCGCTCGGCCGTCAGGTAGGCGGGCCAGAA
Source organism: uncultured Solirubrobacterales bacterium (assembly GCA_963702065.1). GTDB lineage: Bacteria > Actinomycetota > Thermoleophilia > Solirubrobacterales > 70-9 > VRUE01. The sequence continues at coordinate 654,089 of OY969705.1, read as the reverse complement.
CGGCTGCGAGATCACGACCTCCGCCTCCGGCAGCTCGCGCTCGAAGACCGAGTCCGGGCCGTCCTTGTCGCTGGTGACGATCAAGCGGTGGCCGCGGCCCTCGAGGAACGCACGCAGGCCCAGCTGACCGGAGACGCTGCCGACCAGCTCGCCCGGCTTGAAGCCGAGCGCCTCGGGCGTCGGCGTGCTCTGGCCATCGTGGTAGCGCTCGATCGTCGGCACGTCGTCGCGCGCGTAAGCGGGCGGGTAACCGTCAGCTGGGTCGTCGTAGAGGACGCAGAGAACGGTCGCCATGCCGATCATCCTCTCAGTCGGCGCGCGGAATGCAACACAGCTGGGCGCAGCCACTGGCGAGCAGGCGCCCTGCCGAATCCCAGACCCGTCCGCTGACGCCGAGCAGGCCGTCGCCACCGACCGGGCATTCGTGATCGACCAGAAGCCACTCGCTGCCGGCGGCGAACCGGTGAAAGCAGACGTCGATGTCGAGATTGGGAGCGGTGTAGTCCGCGCCTTTGTACTTCTGGTAGGCCGCAGGCCAGCCGAACGTGTCGAGCAGGATGAGGGGACGGGCGGCGTCGATGAACGGGTCGTCGAAATGCGGCGTCGGCTCGAAGCGCACCCACTCCCTGATCACCGGCCGCGCCGGCTCCTCCGCCGAGCCTTCGGCCGGCCGGCGGCAGCTGACGTTGTTCCAGAAGTTGAAGATCGGCCTGCCGTCCTTGGTCCGGTGAAACGGGGTGGATGCGTCAGGCCCGGCGACGTCAGGCGCAGCCGGCTCCTGGTGCTCGTAACCCGGCGCGTCCGCCGACGTCCTCACCATCGCCTGGAGGACCGGCTTGCCGCCCTGGCTGATCCGCACCGCCAGCGACTCCGAGCGGCGACCGCGCTTGAGCAGCTCGACGCTCAACTCGACCTCGTCGAAGGCCGGCGAGCTGAGGAAATGACAGTAGAAGCTCGCCGGTCGCGGGATTTCGGCGCAGTCGCCGGCGGCACGCAGAGCGAGGGCGGCGAGGTACCCACCGCTCGGCCCCCAGATCTCCCATGCGTCGCTGAGCTTGACCGAGTAGCGACCGGCACCGCCGTCGAGGCGGGTCGCCTGATCGAGGGCAACCGGACCAGTCATCGCCGCCAAGGCTCTCAGGTCAAGCGGCGCTCGAAGACGCAATCCAGGCGGCGCTCTTCCTCCTCGCCGGGGACCGTCTTGTCGAGCTTGCATGCGTCGCCTCGCGCCCGTCGAGGCGCAGGGTCGCCACCTGGTTGTCGAAGTAGGGGCCCTCGGCGAGGCGCCAGCGCAGGCCGGGGTCGGACGCGCCGGCCGGCACCGGCGAGGGCGCGCATCGCGGCGATGAAGGGACGCGAGAAGCCGGCTTTGATCGCCCGTCGCTCGTGGGCGTCGAGCGGGTTGCGGTAGGGCGAGCAGACCGCCTGGTAGACGGCGCTCTCGCATCTCGGCGCCGGGCCGGAAGGCGATCTCGGCCAGGTAGGCGTGGTGGACGTCGCCGGAGAGGACGACGATCGAGGCCGGCGCCTTGCCCCGCTTGCCGGAGCCGACCTCTTCGAGCAGGTCGCGCAGCAGCTGGAAGGACTCGTCGAAGGAGGCCCAGTGGTCGAAGTCGACGGCGCGGCGCAGCTGCTCGGCGCCGCGCGCCGCCAGCCCGCCCCAGGCGCCGTCGCAGACCCGCTCGCTCCAGGCCTCGAGGTGGTGGAAGCCGGGCGAGAGCAGGAACGGGACCGTGGTCGCGATCAGCAGGTGGTCGAAGTCGCCGCTGGCGTGCTCGACGATCCAGTCCCACTCCTCCTCGTCGACGATCGAGCGCTCGCCCTCCTCCAGCACCCGGCCGGCGCGCGAGTCCATGAAGATCGCCCGGGTGTCGCCGAGGTCGCGGCAGTAGCTCCAGCGGGTGCCGGCGCCGGTCGAGTCGATCTCGGCGGCGAACTCGCGCAGCTCGCGGGTCGCGTGGACGTTGCCGCGGACCCGCCGGTAGAGCTCGTCTTCGTCGAGCTCCCGCGGCGAGAGGTTGCCGAGGTGCTGGTAGACCCAGTAGCTCATCGATCCCCGAGGCGGCGCGGCCGTGCCACCAGGACTTGCTGCCGCATCTCCTCGAGCCAGGAGCGGGAGATGTTCCAGTCGTCGCTCATGTCGTGGTCGTCCCAGAGCATCGAGACCGAGACCGTCGAGAACAGCCAGCGGATCATCGGGTCGCTCCAGGACTCGTCGTAGAGCCAGGAGTACTCCTCGAAGTCGGTGACCTCCTCGCCGGGCGGGCGTGCCGGTGCCGCGCCGTTCGCGGATCCGCTCGCGGGTTCGCGGTGAGCCCTCGTCGACGTAGACCTGGTCGCCGAGCAGGAAGAGCAGCTCGGGCCACTTGTCGCGCTCGGCGCGGCTCATCTCGCCGGCCAGCACGCGCAGGGCGTCGTACTCCTTGCCGTCTTCGTGGCGGTCCTTGCTGTGCACGTAGGGCTCGCTCGTGCGGGCAGCGCGACCCGGCAGGAGCCGAAGCAGATGTCGAGCGGGCCGTCGCGGCCGAGGGTGCGGATCGCGCTCGGCGGCAGGTCGGAGCCGGCGCTCGGGCCAGCGCCGCTCGCCGTCGAGCTTGACCTCGTACTCGTTGAAGCTGCCCGGCTCGAGGTCCTCGATCCGGACCAGCGCGTAGTGGTGCTCCTCGACCGTGAAGGTCGGCTCGCGGCGGCCGAGCACCTCGACCTCGCAGGGCGCGTCGGTCTCGACCCAGACCGTCGCCTCGGTCTCGCCGACGTAGCGCAGCAGCGGGCCGAGGACGAGGTCAGCCATCGTCCAGGTCGAGGCGCAGCGCTAGCCGCGGATCGCCTTCCCGGCGATGTTCTTCAGTCGGGTGCGGTCGCGCTGGGGCAGGCTGCCCGGGCGTCCCTTCGACTTCTTGACGAGCCGCCAGAACTCGCGCTGTTCCTTCTGAGTCAGGTTGTGCTCGACGCGCTCGCGGCCTTTCGCGCCGAGCCACAACACCACCGCCCAGACCATCCGCCAGGGAATCCGCTTCCACACAGCGGGTACAGCGCGGCTGGCGATCCAGACGGGCATGCGTGCATACCGCGCCAGGGCGCTAGTCGCGCCCCAGCACGCCCTTGACCTTGTCGGCCACCTTCTCGACCCCGTCCTTCGCCGCGCCGGTCGCCCTGTCGACCTTGCCCTCGCGCTTGAGGTCGTCGTCGCCGGTGAGGCTGCCGGCAGCCTCCTTCACACGCCCCTTGGCGTCGTCCTTGTTTCTCACGTCATCAGTCATTTGAGTCCTCTCTTTGGGTCTTTTAGCGCCGTGAGGTCAAGCCGCTGAGCAGGACCTCGATCGGCGAGCTCTGTTTGCCCTCGCCATTGGCGAGGCCCTCGCGCGCATGCTTCAGCTCGGTCGTCAGCTCGCCGACGTTCTCGCCGAAGCGGCCGACTTCCTTCGCCACCTTGGACAGGTCTTTGGACCTGAGCTTGACCCGTTTTGGCTTGGGCAATTTGACCCCGAGCACCTTGTCACCGGAGCGACTGGCGCCGAGGGCGATTCCGCCGACCGTACCGACCACGGCCGCGCCGCCGGCGAGCAGCGGGATCTTGGCTTTGCTGACCGCGTGGCCCGCCTCTTTGCCGGCACTGCCGACCGCGTTTCCAGCGCTGCCGACCGCGTTGCGGACGGCCTTGGCGCCGTCGCCGACAACGTGCGACGCCCCGTTGCCGTTGCTGTGGGCCGGTTTGCTGTGGGCTGGTTTCCGAGCGGCTTTCGGTTTCGCTTTGCGCGCTTTCGTCGCTTTGCTCGTTTTCGCGCTGCTCGAAGCTCTCGCTTTTTTGGCAGGTTTCGCTTTTTTTGTTTTCGTCTGGGCCATATTCCCTCCTCTTTCAGGCAGTACCCGGCCGAAGGCCAGGCCTTCCTGTTTCCCGCAATTTGCCTGCCTAATCCTTTTCTACAACTTCGACCGTGCCGTGCATGTCAGGGTGGATCTCGCAGATGTAGGCGTAGGTGCCCGCCTGCTTGAAGGTCTCCGACTTGAGCTTGCCTTCCTCGAGCGTGCCGGTGTCGAAGCTGCCGTCTTCGGCGGTCGCGGTGTGGGGCGCCGAGTCCTGGTTGAGCCAGGTCACCTTGCCGCCGACCTGGACGATCACCGGGTCGGGGTCGTAGGCGAAGTCGACGATCTCGACCTTTTCCGCCCGCGCCGCCTCGCCACTGGGAGCGGGAGCGCTGCCACTCGATTCGCTCGACTCGGACTCAGTAGACCCCGTAGCGGATTCGGTGACGGTCGACGTATCGCTGTCGTCCCCACCCCCGCAGGCCGAGAGGCCGAAAGCCATGGCGATAAGAGCAGGGACGAGCATCGTTTTTAGATTCATTCCATCGAGCTACCCAAAGCTGGCATCGGCAATCTCGCCGTCGCAGGCGAGCGATGGCTAGTGGCCGGCTACGTGCAGCTCCAGCGCATGGATCTGGTGCTGTCCGTAGGAGCCTGTCTGCACCGGCCCGGCAGCGCTGATCAGGTCGCCGGGCCCGGGGAGCGGATGGGGGCGCAGGCCCTTGCGAACGTCGATCGCGGTCAGCTCGGGCAGGGTGATGCTCTGTGAGTCGATGACGACGAAGTGGACGTCGCCGTCACCGTCCGGGTCGACCCTCTCCACGTAGGCGATTAGCCCTTCGGTGCTGCGGCAGCTGGGCAGGTCGGCCGGGCAGTGGGACGGAGTGACTTTCTCCGCCGGCGCCTTGGGCCGATCATGGGCCGCCGGGCGTTCGATTACCGAAGCTTCTGAGTCAGGATCAGCTGCATCGCCGATGCGGCCGCAACCGGTGACTGTCAAAAGCATCGTCGCGACTATCCAGCCAGTAATCAGAGAACAGCGACGACGCTGTGAGTTACTCGCCTTCATCCATTAATCAACTCAGCTCAGGAGGCAGCGCTTTCGGCCCGTCCGGGTAGAGCGAAGCGAGCTGCTCGGGGACATCTCCAGCGTGTTCGCGGCCTCTGGCGGCGCGCCGGCGACAAACCAGAGCTGGTCCGCTTCGGTGTCGTTGAAGAGCTGGCGCGCCGAGTCGGGCTCGACCAGGACGGTGTCCAGCGGCGCCAGGGTCAGCAGATCGTCGTCGATCCGCATCCGTCCCGATCCCTCCAGCAGCAGGTACAGCTCCTCCTGGGCGAAGTGACGGTGCCGGGTCGAGGCCTGTCCCGGCTTCAGCCGCCACAGCCTGGCGCCGAGCTGCTCCGCCTCGAGCTGGCCGGCGAGATCGGTGTTGTCGATCCCCATCTGGTTGGAGGGGCGCCAGAACGCCTCGGCGGCCGGGAGCACGCGATAGCTCACCGGCTCAACTTAGCCGCTAGGCGAACTCGATCACGCTGCGGATCCCGTCCTGGGCCTCCATCAGCTCGAAGCCCCGGTTGACCTCGTCGAGGCCGATGCGGTGGGAGACGAAGGGATCGAGGTCGATCTCGCCGGCGAGGTAGCGGTCGATCAGCAGCGGCACCTGCTCGCGGCCCTTGACCCCGCCGAAGGAGGAGCCGGCGATGCGGCGGCCGGTGATTAGGAAGCGGGGAACCACGTCGAGGGTCTCCCCCTTTCCGGCTACCCCGGCGACGGTGCAGAGGCCCCAGCCCATGCGCGCCGCTTCGACCGCCTGGCGCATCACGGCGACGCTGCCGGTCGCCTCGAAGGTGTAGTCGGCGCCGAAGCCGTCGGTCATCGCGAGGATCTCCTCAACGGTGTTCTCGCCGGCAAGCAGCAGGTCGGTGGCGCCCTGAGCGCGGGCAAGCTCGAGCCGCTGCGGCGAGAGGTCGACGCAGACGATCCGCTCGGCGCCCTGCAGGCGACAGCCGGCGACCGCGCCCAGCCCGACCATGCCGGCGCCGAAGACGACGCAGGTGCTGCCCGGCTGCACCACGGCGGTGTTGATCGCCGCGCCGAGGCCGGTCGAGAGGCCGCAGGCGAAGAGGCAGGCGTGCTCGAACGGCGCCTCGGGGCTGACCTTGGCCAGGGCGATCTCCGGCATCACCGTGTACTCGGCGAAGGTCGAGCAGCCCATGAAGTGGCGAATCGGATCGCCGTCGCGGGAGATGCGGGTGCTGCCGTCGGGCAGGAAGCCCTTGTTCTGCTGCTCGCGGATCGCCAGGCAGAGGTTGGTGCGCGGGTCGAGGCAGTGAACGCACTCGCCGCACTGGGGCGAGAAGAGGGTGACGACGTGGTCGCCCGGCGCCAGCAGGGTGACGTCGGGACCGACCCGCTCGACCACTCCCGCGCCCTCGTGCCCGAGCACGGTCGGCGCGTAGCCGGAGGGGTCGGCGCCGGAGGCGGTGTAGAGGTCGGTGTGGCAGACGCCGCAGGCGGCGAGGCGGACCAGCACCTCGCCCGCGCGCGGCTCGGCCAGCTCGACCTCCTGCACGCTCAGCGGCTCACCGAACTGCTCGAGCACTGCGGCGCGCATCTTCATCGCGGCGACGGTACCACCGGCACTAGCCTTGGGGCGTGGATCAGGTCATCCAGATCGTCGGGGCGGCGCTGATACTCGTCGCCTACGTCGCCGCCCAGCTGGAGCGCCTCGATCCGCAGTCCCGCCTCTACCTCGTCCTCAACCTGGTCGGCTCGATCATCCTCGCCGTGCTCGCGGCAAGCGGCTCGCAATGGGGGTTCCTCATGCTCGAGGGCGCCTGGGCGGTCGTCTCGGCCTGGGGGCTCGTCGCCCTGGCCAGGAGAGGCTCGACAGCGCCGTAGCCACGGCGATTCTTCGGGCCGCGGCAACCACTGTGTAAGGCTGCCTCCATGGACCTGCCGGTGCCCAGCAGCAACCCGGCGGTGCTCGGGCGGCTCAAGCTCGACGCTCCCGTCGTTCAGGCGGGCATGGGCGGTGGGCTGAGCCGGCATGAGCTCGCAGCGGCCGTCTCGGAGGCCGGTGGTCTGGGGACGATCGCCGTCGGCGGCGGCAACGCGATTCGGCATGAGCTGGCCGCGGCGCGAGCGCTGACCGGACGACCGATCGCGGTCAACATCCTGCTGCCGTTCGCCCGTCGCGACTGGTTTGAGGCGGCGGCAGAGGCGGACGCGGTGGTCACCTTCTGGGGCAAGCCGCGCCGCCGCACCCCGGGGGTCTGGCTGCACCAGTGCGGATCGCTGGCCGAGGCGCAGGCGGCGCACGCCGCCGGCGCCGACGCGGTCATCGTCCAGGGGGTCGAGGCGGGCGGCCACGTACGCGGGACGACGCCGGCACTGGAGCTCTTCGAGCGCGTGGCCGGCGCCCTCCCCAACGGTTACCCCCTCCTGCTCGCGGGCGGGATCGCCACACGCGAGGACGTCGCCCGTGCGCTCGACGCCGGGGCCGTCGCGGCGGTCGCCGGCACGCGGTTCCTGCTCTCGGAGGAGAGCCGCGCCCACCCCGAGTACCGCAGGCGCCTGCTCGCCGCGGAGCGCACCCTGCTCACCGAGCTCTTCGGCGCCGGCTGGCCGGCGCGCCACCGCGTCGTCGCCAACGCCGCCACCGAACATTGGCTGGGCGGCGACCCCCGCGGCCCGGGCTTGAACCGCGTGTTCAACCGACTGCTGGCACCCGGTGCCCGTTACACCCCAGCCGACCTGCAGATCCGCATGGCCCGCGCCCAGACCCCCGACAGCCGCCTGCTTACCCCGCTCGGCCCCACCGACGACGGCCCGGCCAACCTGCTCGATGCCGGCGCCCTCTACGCCGGCGAGACCGTCGCCCGGATCGATGGGGTAAAGCCGGCCGCCGAGCTGGTGCGGGCGCTGACGCCGTAGACCAGTAGGCGAGTGGTACACACCCCCCCCTCGAGGTGAGAACATGGATGCGATGAGCGACTTCCTGGTCAAGCGCAACGACCTGCGCGAGTGTCGCATCGCCGACTCCGAGCCATCTGAGGTCGGACCGGGCGAGGCGCTGCTGCGGGTCGATCGTTTCGGCCTGACCGCCAACAACGTGACCTACGCCGTGATGGGCGAGGCAATGTCCTACTGGGACTTCTTCCCCGCCGAGGACGGTTGGGGCCGGGTGCCGATGTGGGGGTTTGCCGAGGTCGAGAAGAGCAAGGTCGAGGGTGTTGCGGCAGGCGCGCGCGTCTACGGTTACCTACCTCCCTCCTCCCACCTGCTGGTCACACCCACCAGCGTCAATGAGAAGGGCTTCACCGACGGCTCGCCCCACCGTGCTGCCCTGCCCTCGGCCTACCACCGCTTCCTGGTGAGCACGGAGGATTCCTTCTACAAGGCGGAGACCGAGGACATCCAGATGCTGCTGCGGCCGCTCTTCTACACCTCCTTCCTGATCGACGACCAGCTCGACGACGAGGGTCTGACCGGGCGCGGGCCGATCGTGATCTCCAGCGCCTCGAGCAAGACCGCGATCGCTGCCGCCTTCCTGCTGGCGCGCCGCGAAGGCGTCGAGCTGATCGGCCTCACCTCGGCGCGGAACAAGGACTTCGTCACCGGCCTCGGCATCTACGGGCGCACCGCCGGCTACGACGAGATCGGCTCGCTCGGCGGCGGCCCCGCCACCTACGTCGACATTGCCGGCGACGGCGCCGTGCGCCAGGCGGTCCACACACACTTCGGCGACCAGCTGACCTACAGCATGACCGTAGGCGTTACCCACTGGGAGGACCTCGGCTCGGGCGAGGGCGACCTCCCCGGCCCTGCCCCGGCCTTCTTCTTCGCCCCCAGCCGGGTCGAGAAGCGCTCCGCCGACTGGGGCCCGGCCGAGCTCGACCGCCGCGTCGCCGAGGCCTGGCACCCCTTCTGCGAGTGGACGGCCAGCTGGCTCGAGACGATCCCCGGCCAGGGCTTCGAGGGCCTCCGGAGCGCCTACCTCGACGTCCTCGAGGGCAACGTAGGCCCGAAGCGCGCCCACGTAGTCTCACTCATCAATTAGTTTCTCCCGCCTCACTTGACAATTCTTGATTGATTTGGGAGTTTGTCGCCCCATCAAAGCCCTCAACCTCTCTCCAGCGAGCCCAGGCAAAGAGTCCTACGACGAGGTGCTCGATGCCCCACGTCAATAAGGGGTACGGGTGGAGGCCGGATTTCCCTGACGGCAGGGACCTGCTCTACGGAGCGCCGCCGAGGCGGCTCGAAGAGCTACCCGACCAGGTTGACCTGCGCGACCACTGCCCTGCGGTCTACGACCAGGGCGAGCTTCGCAGCTGCACCGCCAACGCGATAGCGGCGGCCTTGGAGTTCGACCAGATCAAGCAAGGAGCCCCGGAGCAGTTCGTTCCTTCGCGCCTCTTCATCTATTACAACGAGCGCGCCATAGAGGGCACGATTGAGTCCGACCCCGGAGCCGGCATACGTGATGGCATCAAGAGCGTTGTCGCTCAAGGCGCCTGTAAAGAGACAACCTGGCCCTATGACACTTCCCGGTTTCGAGAGAAGCCATCGGACACAAGCTATGCCGAGGCGGTGGATTATCAGGCCCTCCGCTACCTGCGGCTGACACAGAGCTTGATGCAGTTGAAGGGCTGCCTTGCGGAGGGATTCCCCTTCGTCTTTGGCTTTTCCGTCTTCAGTAATTTCGACACACGTGAGACGAAGGAAACCGGGCACCTCGCGATGCCGCCGGCCGATCCGGAACCACCCACCGGCCACGCAGTGCTCGCGGTCGGCTACGACGAGCAAAACCAGTGGTTCATCGTCCGCAACTCCTGGGGCGCCGATTGGGGGATGAGCGGCTACTTCACGATGCCCTATCCGTACCTGCTCCAGGCCAGCCTCGCGAGTGACTTCTGGACGATCCGCGAAGTCGAGACCGACCCTCCCTCAGACCACCCAAAAGACCCGGCCCAAGGGCGCGAGGAGCCCGCTTGACGGGGTCAACGAGGGCCGTTCAGGAGAAAAAACGCTCAAGCCAAGACCGCGCCCTGCTTGGCCTGTACTGGCTCGGCATCCCTGCCGTGCTGGCGATGTTTGTCTACGCGGCTTACGAGGGTGGGCTCGCGATGGCGATGCTCGCCGCTGCCGCCTCGTTTGCGGTCGGCGCCCTGTTTGGGTTCCTCTTCGGAATTCCCCGCGCCAACACGACGCAGCATGTCGTCACCTCGGTGGAGAGCGACAGCGGGAGCGCCTCGGTCGGCACGAGTGCCCCGATGTACGTGGCGAACACGAACCTGGAGCAGATCTCCGACTGGCTGACGAAGATCCTGGTTGGAGTCGGGTTGGTCCAGATCGGCCAGATAGGTGGCGCGATCAACACGCTCGCCGACGGACTCGCGCCAGGACTGGGCGCCTACGGGCACGCGGCCGCCGTCACGCTGCTGATCTCTTTCACGATCACGGGCTTCCTCTCGTCTTACCTGTTCACCCGCCTGGTCCTCCAAGGCGCCTTTGAGCCGTTTCGGAAGGCCCTGGAAGATGCGGAAGACACCCTGACCAGCGCACTGCCGCTGGTCCGCGCCCAGCTCGACCCGGCCGGCGACAGGGGCCCCAGCCCAGAGGCGTTGAGAGATGCCCTCTATGAGTCTGCCCCCGGTATTCGCAGCGAAGCCTTCTACCTCGCACGCAATCAGCGGCGAGCACACTGGACGGGCGACGAACCGCAACTGGTCGATTTGACGGTTCCTGTCTTTGAGGCCCTGATCGCCCTCGACGACGATCGGCGCTTTCACCGCAATTTCGCCGAGCTCGGATATGCACTGAAGGACGGGAGCAACCCGACTCAGGCTAAATACGCACTGGCGCGGGAGAACCTCACCAAGGCGATCGAGATCCGCGGGCCCGGAGGCGCCTCGGGCTTCTCGATGTACGAGTTCAATCGGGCCTACTGCAACATCGAGCTCGATCCGGCAAGCGATAAGCGTGATCGGCAGAGCACCGCTGAGCTTGCCGAAGCGATCTGCGATGACCTCGAGGTGGCGGCTGAAACCCAGAGCGGGAGAAAAGCGATCAGGGAAGACCGCGACCCGGACGACCGGGATCGTCCGTTACTGATCAAGGTCTGGCTGGAAGCCAATAAAGACAACGAGGCGGTCAGGGATCGTGTGGCCGCGCTGCTGAAGATCGCCGAAGGGACGACCGACAATTGAAAGCTAGGGCGACTTCAGGCGGGTCTTTTCGACCCGGGCCAGCTTGCGCTTGAGGCGCTGGAATTCTTCCTCTTGCTTTTCGGTGCGTTTGTGGCCGCGGAAGGCGAGGTTCTCGCGCTCCAGCGGGTCGGTCTTGAGGTCGTACATCTCCCACTGCGGCGGCACCGGGTTTTCGCCGGTGTCGTAGTACTTGGCCAACTTCCAGCGCCCTTCGCGGATGCTGACGATGTGGTTCGGCGGTTTTGGATACGGCTTGCTTTTCTGGCCGGACTGGTAGTCGTCGTAGGTGAAGACGACGTAGTCCTGGACGGAGTTTTTGGTCGAGGGGTGCAGGACCAGCTTCGAGTAGTCGACCCCCTGCCATTTGGCGCGGGCGCTCTTCGGCGCCGCCGCCAGGCTGGCCAGGGTCGGCAGGAAGTCGACGTGGGAGACCAGCGCGTCGGTCTGGTGCGGCTTCGGGAAGAGCTTGGGGTTGGAGTAGACGAGCGGCACCCGCGTCGCCTCCTCGTAGAAGTTGAAGTTCTTCTGCCGCAGGCCACCGTGCGCGAGGCCCATCTCACCGTGGTCCGCCGTGCGCACGATCAGCGTGTCCTCGAAGAGGCCGGTCTCTTCGAGCTTGTCGAGGACGTTGACCAGGTAGCTGTCGGAGGAGCGCATCAGGTTGCCGTAGAAGTTGAGGTAGCTGCGCATCTGTTCTCTGTTTTTCGGCTTCCCGGTCAGGTTGAAGATCTTGAGGAACTGCTCCTGGACCGTGGGCTTGGTCGAGAGGTCTTCTTCGGCCGTCGCCGGCGCGTGGATGTTCCCCTCCAGCCAGGTCTTGTCGTAGCCGGCTTCGTCGAACGATTTGCTCGGGTAGAAGAGGACGTCGTGGGGATTGACGACTGAGATCACCATGAAGAAGGGCTGCTGCTGGGCCGCGGTCGAGCCCAGGTACTGCAGCGCGCCCTCGGTGCCGTCGGCGACGTTGCCGACCGATTCGATGAAGCGGCCGTCGTTGTTGATGTTGCCGCCCCCCGCCTCGGGCACGCTCTGGTTGGCCCCGGCGTCCGGTGGGTTCCAGCGCAGGAAACCGTACTTTTCGAGATCGGACGGCTGTGCGTTTTCTTTTTCCGCCGGTTTGGAGCAGTGCCACTTGCCCTTGTAGACGACGTTGTAGCCCGCCGCCTTCATCACCGTCGCCAGGTTTTTAAGGTCCGTCGGCAGCTCCACCTGCGGGTTCGTCGGCGGTTCCATGTCTTCCTCGAGCGTGTACTTGACCCCGTGCTGGGCCGGGAAGTAACCGCTCATCAGGGTCGAGCGCGCCGGTGAGCACATGCAGGCGTTGGTGAAGGCGCGTTCGAAGCTGAGGCCGTGCTGGCGCAGCCGCCGCATCCCCGGCAGGTTCTGGCGCAGCCAATTCTGCGGGAAGTGCTGGATCGCCCGCTCCTGGTCGGTGAGGAAGAGGATGATGTTCATCCCGGCGATGTCCTTGCGCTTGCCTTTCTTCGCCGCCGCGAGCGCCTGCTCGACACCGGCGCCCTGAGCCAGCAGCGCGGCGGCCGCGACGCTCGCACCCGACCCGAGCAGCTCCTTGCGGGTCAGCCCGCTCTCGCGCTCGCCCTGGTCGCGCCTGTCGGTGTCGCTCATTTATTCCTCCGGAAGACATCGACGGCGTTGCTGCCGAACGAAGTTGAGTAAAGAAAGCGTCCGTCGGGGCTGAGCGCGATCGAGCTCACGCCACGCAGCGCCCGGGCGCGCGTGCAGCCGGGGACCGAACGCGGCGCCAGGCAGCCGCGGCGGCCCGCCTTCTGGGTCACCTTGCCGAAGCGCTTGCCGCGATCGAGGACGTCGATCGCGCTGTTGGCAAAGGCGGCGACGTAGACGTTCTTGCCGTCGGGAGAGATGGCGAGACCCTCGGGCGCCCGCAGGGCGCGTCCAAACGAGCAGCCGACGGCGCGCAGCCAGACCAGGCAACCCGCCGTGCCCTGCTTCTGCGCCAGGCCACCCGTCGCCCTCGAGCGGGTGAAGGCGGTGACGCTGTTGCTGAAGAGCGAGGTGACGTAGACCTCGCCGCCCGGGTTGAAGGCGACCGCGTTGGCGCCGTTCAGCTGGACGCCCGTGGTGCAGCCGGTAAGCGCACTGCTGGCGATGCAACCGCTGCCGTCGCTCGCCTGCGTGAGGTTGCCTGTGACCTGGTCCCGGGCAAGGGTGACGACCGCGTTGGAGAGGGCACTGGCAACGTAGACACTCGCCCCGTCGCCGCTGATCGCCATCCCCTCCGGGGCACCGAGGGCAAGGCCGAGGGCGCACCCACTGATCGCTTCGGCGATGCAGCCGCTGCTGTCGCCGGGCTGGGTGAGGGCGCCGCTGACCGGGTCACGGTCGAAGACGGCGACGGCGTTGCCGAAGAAGGAGCCGACGTAGACGTTCTCCCCTTTGGGACTGACGACGACGACGTCCGGCCCGACCAGCGCCCGGCCGACGGCGCAGACCGGGATCGGCGCACCGGCGATGCAGCCGGCGCTCGCCGGCAGCTGGGTCAGCGCGCCGGTCTTCTGGTCGCGCTGGAAGATGCTGATCGAGTTGCTCGCCCGCGAGGTCGCGTAAACGTTGCGACCGTCGGGGCTGACCGCGATCGAGTTCGGCCCGTCGAGGCCAATCGCCGTCGCGCACCCGTCGGCGCCTTTGGCGGCGATGCATCCGCCCGCCCCTATCGGCTGGGTCAGCGCGCCGTCGCGGCGGTCGCGCCTGAATACGCGATCGCGTCGCTTTTCGAGGAGGCGACGTAGACGTTGCTTGACCGTCGGGGCTGACCGCGATCGCACGCGAGCCCATGAAGGGCCCGGGGCCCGCGAGCGCCCGCACCACCTGGCAGCCATGGCCGCGCGCGGACCGATCGACCAAGCAGCCATTCTTGCCGGCGAGCTGGGTGAGCGTCCCCCGCGGCACCTGCGCGCCCTGCTGCTTCGGCGCCGGCGCGGCGAAGGCACCGAGGGGAAGCAGTAGCAGGGCCAAAGCCGTGATCGCAGTCGGCAACCAGCGGGTGAGTCGTCGCTTCCAAGCAGAGGGGTGCACGCGGGGCGAGCCTATTCCGCCCCGCGGACACGCCTCAGTGCTTGTCCACCTTCAGGTTGCCGAGCACGCCGATGCGAATCCCCAGCCAGGGATAGGTGGCGGTGTAGAAGGTGTTGTCCTGCGGCTGCAGGCCGACCGCCGAGAGCCAGAGCTGGTAGACGGGGGCGTTGGCGATGCCGCCGTGCAGCCGTCGCCAGACCCGGCCGTGGGCGCCGCTGCGACCGGAGGGCGGCGAGGTGATCGTGTCGGTCCACTCGACCGCGTTGCCGCCCTGGTCGAGGGTTCCCCAGGGCGAGGTTGTCTTGGCCTGGCCGACCGTGCTCGAGGCTGCCCTGGTAGGCCTTTTCGTAGGTCGATGCCTTGATGCCCAGGGGATTCACGGTCGAGCAGGCTTCGGCGCTGAAGGCGGCCGGGCACCAGCTCGGCGCCGGCGTCGTTTCGGGAGTGTGGAAGATCGCCAGCGGCTGGGTCGAGGCGTTGGTGACATCGCCGGTCGTGGGGTCGAGCGTGGCTTCGTGGCGGAGCGTCGACCCCTTCGTCGCCGAACTTGCCGGGGTTGGTCGGGTACTGCCAGTAGGAGTACGTGCCGCCACCGCTGGGGTCGTAGTAGGCGGCCTTGATCCACTCGTTCTGGCTGGGAATGACGAAGCCGCGACTTGTGCGACCGGGTCATCGCCCGCTTGCTCATGTCGTACATCCCCACCTCGGTCTGCCGCGAGAGGCGCACCCGGTAGGTGACGTACTGGAAGCTGCCGGCGGTGCTGGCCTGCTTGGAGAGGACCCGGCCGTTGTAGAGGGAGTTGGCGAAGCGGGCCGAGCGCAGGAAGTTGGCGAAGCCGTAGGGCTTGTCGGCCCATTCGCGGCGAGGCAACCGTGTAGTGGTGGCCCGCAGCGGCGTCCGTGGAGGAATTGATCTGTCCGTACTTGGGCCATTCCGAGGAGCTCTCGGTGGAGCTGTAGAGCTTGTGCTTGTTGCGACCCGCGGGGTCGGCGGTGTTGAGGAAAGAGACGTACTGCGCGACCGTGACCTCGAGCTGAGCCGATGCCGTAGCGGTAGTCGACCGTGCCGACCTGCTGGCAGGGAGGCTGTTTTTCGGCCGGTACGACTTCGGCGCAGGAGGAGTAGACGGCGTCGGTGAAGGGAACGATTCCCGACCGAGGGATTGCCGGGAGCGCCGACCTTGACCGTCTTGAAGGTGAGAACGGAGGGGGCCGGGGCGGCAGCCGATGCCGCCGGCCCGAGCAGCGCCAGTGACACCACCAGGGCGAGCGCAAGCAGCAGGCGGTTTTGCAGGGCACCGAGGGTGGTTTGGCGAGTTTGCATCCTGTCTCATCGACTCCGGGCGGGAATGCTTGAGGCAGGCAAAACTCGGGGAGTAGGTTGAGAGCCCGAGCGACCGACCCGTGAAACGACCGAGAGGAACGCGATGACGACCCCCCTTGACGGAACCGTCGCCCTGATCACCGGCGCCAGCAGCGGCATCGGCGAGGCGACCGCGCGGGCGCTCGCCGCCCAGGGAGCAAAGGTGGCCGTGGCCGCCCGCCGGCTGGAACGACTGGAGCACCTGGCCAGTGAGATCGGCGGTGCGGGACACACCGCGCTCGCGATCCAGTCCGACATCACCGACCAGGAGCAGGCGATCGCCGCGGTCGACCGCACCGTCGATGAGCTGGGCCGGCTCGACATCGTCGTCAACAACGCCGGCCAGATGCTGCTGGGGCCGATCGAGAACGCACCGACGGAGGAGTGGGACCGGATGATCGACCTCAACCTCAAGGGCCTGATCAACACCACCCACGCCGCCCTCCCCCACCTGCTCGCCGCCGCCGAGGAATCACAGCGCGGCTGCGCCGACGTGGTCAACATCAGCTCCGTCGCCGGCCGCATCGCCCGCTCCGGCTCCGGCGTCTACAACCTGACCAAGCACGGCGTCGGCGCCTTCAGCGAGTCCTTCCGCCAGGAGTTCGCCAAGCGCAAGGTGCGCTCGACGATCATCGAGCCCGGCGCCGTCGAGACCGAGCTCACCGACCACATCCGCGACGGCGTGCGCGAGCAGGTGCGCGAGCGCTTCGTCGATATGAAGACACTCGAGGCCGCCGACATCGCCGATGCGATCGCCTACGCGGTCACCCGCCCCTCACACGTCTCGCTCAACGAGGTCCTGATCCGCCCGACCGAGCAAGTGGGCTGAGGCGCCGAGCCGCGTGCCGATGGCCGCGATCGCGACGATCGGTGTCTATGGGTTCGACCGCGAGGCGTTTCTCACCACGCTGAGCGGCGCCGGAGTCGAGCTCGTCCTCGACGTACGGCAGCGCCGCGGCGTGCGCGGCAGGGAGTACGCCTGGGCAAACGCTCGCCGCCTGCAGGACTCCCTGGAGGCGGCGAGCATCGGCTACTCCCACCTGAAGGAGCTGGCGCCGACGACCGAGCTGCGCCAGGCCCAGTACCGCGCGGATGCCAGGCGCGGCGAGGGCAAGCGCTCGCGCACCGTCCTCGCCCCCGAGTACGCCAGTGGCTACACCGAGCAGGTGCTCGACCGAGTGGACCTGGCGCCAATCGTGAAGTGGATCGGCGGCGCCACCGCGGCGCTGCTCTGCGTCGAGCGCGACCCGGAGGCGTGCCACCGCTCGCTGATCGCGGCCCGGCTGCAACTTGACTGGGGCTTCAGCGTCAAGGACCTGCGCCCGCCGGCCGCTGAACCTCGGGCGGGGGCGTGATCAACGCCACCGGCAGCGAGAGGCCGGCGGAGCGGCGCAGGGTGGCGATCCGGCGGCCGGGCTGAACGGCGTCGCGTGCCTCGCCGACGCGATCGCCGAGTGAGGCGACGGTCGCCTCGAGGTTGGGAGCGATGAAGGCGAGGCCCCAGAAGAAAGCGGGGCGGTCTCCCCCGGTTCGCTCGATCGCCTCCGGCGGCGCCTGCACGACCTCGAGAATCGGCTCGCCGAGCCGGAAGAAGGCCTGCCGGGGAGCGCCCGCCGGGGTCGGCTCCTCGCGGATCCGGCGCAGATCGAGGCCGGCGGCTTGCAGGGAGGCAACGGTTCGATCGAGGTCCGAGCTGATCGCGACCACGTGGTCGAGTGCGGTGACGCCGTTGGGGTGAACCGGGCGCTCGCTTGGCGGAGGCCGGTCCGATCGCAACGTCTCCAATCCGTCGAGCTCGGTGCCCTCGAGATCGCGCAGTGACCATTCCGTCAGCCCCTTCCGATCGTCACTCGGCACCAGCCGAATCCGAACCTCCCCGACGACACACACGTCGCTGTCAACCGCAAACCCGCACGCTCGCCATGCCGCGGCGGCATCGGCAACGGTGAGCTCGTCGAGCGTGGGCACCATGCCGGGACAGTAGCCCCCATGACCAGGGAGACAGCGGCCCAAATGGTGTTGTTAGGTCGCACCGATAGCTCTCCTCCTGAATACTGGGGTTAATCGAAGTATCCTCGTGGGGCTCATGGTCAAACCCACATCACCCGGCCAGGGTCGACCGAAGCGATTCTCTGACGTTCCCCTGTCCGGCAGCCGCAAACTCGATCGCAACAGTGATGTACCGCTCTATTTCCAGCTGGCGGCGGCGATAAAGGTCATGCTGGAGATCGGGGACTGGGAGTCCGGCGCGCGCTTTGCCTCCGAGCGCGAGATCGAAGAAGAGTTTGGCGTCTCCCGCGCCGTGATCCGGCCGGCGCTCGATCTCCTCGTCGGCGACGGGGCGATCTACCGGATCAAGGGCTCGGGCGCCTTCGTCGCGCCACCGCGGCGCGAGATCGAGGTGGCGGGACTGGTCCGGCTCTGGCTGGAGCGCCACCACGATCGCTCGATCGCCGTTCGCAACGCCGGTGAACACCTGCCCGACCACATCGTCTCGCACTTCCTCGAGATCGAGGATCAGAAAACCCAGATCGCGCATGTGACCGCAATCGTCGACGTCGGCGAGCCCTCGGTCTGCCTGGTCGACTCCTACTCGACGGCATCCCACGTGCCCTGGCTCCTGCCGATCGCCAGGGCGCTGGTGGCCGGCGGCGAGCCGCCCGCTCCCGAGGGGCTCGAGCTCACCCGGGCCACCGTCTCGGTCGAGCACACCTTCTTCGGCGAGTGGGGGTCCTCCCAGGTCGGCGCCAGCGCCGGGGAGCCGGCGCTGATGGGGCGCTTCGTCCAGTTCGGCCGCACGGAGGCATCCGAACCGGAGCGCCCGCTGGAGTTCGCCCGCCTGATCTACCGCGCCGACAGCGCCCAGCTGGCCTTTGACCTCAGCTAGTGACCGAGCTGGGTCAGAACCTGATCGACGCCCTTGCCCTCGGCAGCCTCTACGCGCTGATCGCCCTCGGCGTCACCGTCGTCTACACCGTGATGGGGATGATGAACTTCGCCCACGGCGAGTTCATCATGCTCGCCGCCTACGCCCTCTACGTCTTCGCCGGGCTGCCCTTCGCCGCTGCGGTCGGCGGCTGCCCTGCTGACCGGGATCGCGATCGCCCTCCTCGCCGAGCGGGTCGCCTTTCGGCCGGTCCGTAACGCCGACCTCTCGGCCCAGCTCGTCACCTCGCTGGCCGTCGCGGCGATCCTGCAGAACGTCGTCACCGTCGCGGTCGACGCTCGCGCCCAGTCGGTCGAGACGCCGGCCTCGCTCAGCGAATCGACCAGCATCGGCAGCATCTCGGTCCCGAACCTGGAGTTCCTCACCCTCGGGCTCACCGCGGTCGTCCTCGCCGGCCTCGGCTGGCTGCTCTACCGCACCCGCACCGGCCTGGCGATGCGGGCGGCGGCGGAGAACTTCGAGATGGCGCGCCTGCTCGGCGTCCGCGCCGACCGGGTGATCGCGATCGCCTTCGCGATCAGCGGCGCGCTCGCCGCCGCGGTCGGCGTGCTGCTGGTGATGCAGACCGGCCAGGTGTCGCCGACGATGGGCCTGACCCCGGTCCTGGTCGGCTTCGTCGCGGTGGTGATCGGCGGCTTCGGCAGGATGTTCGGCGCGGTCGCTCGGCGGCCTGCTGCTCGGGGCCCTCTCCTCCCTGCTCGGGGTCTACCTGCCCGAGGGCCTGGTGCCGTTCCGCGACGCGATCGTCTTCACCTTCCCGGTCGCTGATCCTGATCTTCCGCCCGCACGGCCTGCTTGGCGGAGAGCTCGGAAGGGCGCGGGTGTGAGCGGCGCGCCGCTTTCGCACCCCTCAGTCCGCAGCGGCTTCGCTGCTGGTGCCCGCTCGCCCTGATCGCGCTCGCCGTGCTGGTCGGCGCCAACGGCACGCCTTCCCTGCAGGGCACCGTCACCCTGATCCTCTGCAACCTGATCGTCGTCATCGGCCTGCAGGTCTTCATCGGCAACAGCGGCGTCTACTCCTTCGGACAGCTCGGCTTCGCCACGGCCGGCGCCTACATCGCGGCGTTCCTCACCCTGCCGGCCGCCTTCGCCCTGCTGCAGACGCCCGGCCTGCCGCACACTCATCGCCGACGCCCACCTCGGCCCGCTGCTCTCGACCCTGATCGCCGCGGCAGTCTCCGGCCTGCTGGCGCGATCGTGATCGGCCTGCCGCTGATGCGCACCTCGACCCTGGCGATCCCGATCTCCACCTTCGCCTTCCTGATCGTCGTCTACAACGTCGTCGCCAACTGGGATCGCGTGACCGGCGGCAGCAGCGGCCTGGTCAGCATCCCGACCACGACCAGCGTCGAATCGGCCGGGCTCTGGGCGGGCGCGGCCGTGATCGCCGCTCTGGCCTTCAAGTGGTCGGCGAGCGGCTACCGCCTGCAGGCGACGCGCGAGGACGAGGTCGCCGCGCGCTCGATCGGGATCGGCGTGATGAGAGAGCGACTGATCGCCTTCGGCATCAGCGGGGCCCTCTGTGGGATCGGCGGCGCGCTCGCCGTGCACCAGTCCGGCGTCCTCAACCCCACCACCTTCTACTTCGGCGCGACCGTGACGACGATGACGATGCTGGTCGTCGGCGGCGCCCGCAGCGTCCTCGGCGCGGTGGTCGGGGCGATCGCGATCGCGCTGGTGAACGAGCTGCTGCGGGGCTTCGAGGACGGCGCCGGCCTCTTCGGCGCGATCTCGATCGGCGAAGCTCCCGGGCCTCGCCGCGATCGGCCTCGGCCTGATCCTGCTGGCGACGATGATCGCGATGCCGAACGGGCTCAGCGGCGGCCGCGAGGCGGGCGAGCTGCCCTGGCTGCACCGGCTGCGGCATCAGCGCGCCGGCGCCGAAACCGGACGTGGCCGGTGCCGGCCGAGCGGCGTCCACTCCGCCGCCGCCACGATGGTGCCCTCCGTGCCGAGGGCGTCTCGCTCGCCTTCGCCGGCCTGCAGGTCCTGCGAGGACGTCGACCTCGAGCTCGAGCCCGGTGAGGCGCTCGGGCTGATCGGCCCGAACGGCGCCGGCAAGACGACGCTCGTCAACGTCCTCAGCGGCTTCCAGGCGCCCGATGCGGGGACCGTCTCGCTCGACGGCGCCGACGTCAGCGGGCGCTCGCCGGCGCGCCTCGCCCGCGACGGACTGGCGCGCACCTTCCAGGCCGCCCTCCCCTTCCCGCAGCTGAGCGGCCTCGAGAGCGTCGCCGTCGGCGCGATGGGCGTCGGGAGCGGCAGGCGAGCGGCGGTCGCGGCTGCGCGCCGATGTGCTTGGCCGCCTCGACCTGCTCGAGCAGGCGACGCAGCCCGGCCGGCTCGCTGCCGCCGGGCAGCCAGCGCCTGCTCGGGATCGCCCGCGCGCTCGCGATCCGGCCCCGCTACCTGCTTCTCGACGAGC
Organism: uncultured Solirubrobacterales bacterium; assembly: GCA_963702065.1. Taxonomy (GTDB): domain Bacteria; phylum Actinomycetota; class Thermoleophilia; order Solirubrobacterales; family 70-9; genus VRUE01. Next base: position 633,284 of record OY969705.1, on the reverse strand, counting down.
CGGCGGCCGGGCTGAACGAAGCGGAATGCGACGAGCTGGTCGCGATCCTGCGCGGCGTGCTCGCCGACTTCGGCTGCGGAATCCTGCTGATCGAGCACGACATGAGCGTCGTCATGCAGCTCTGCTCGCGGGTGCAGGTGCTCGACGACGGCAGGCACGCTGCGACTCGGGACTCCGGAGGAGATCCAGGCCGACCCGCGCCGTGGTCGAGTCCTATCTCGGCAGCTCCTTCCTGGCGGTCGGCCGATGCTTGAGCTGCGCGACCTCCGGGTCGCCTACGGGCGCGATCGAGGTGGTCCACGGCGTCGACCTCAGCGTCGGCGAGGGCGAAGTGGTCGGGATGATCGGGCCCAACGGCGCCGGCAAGAGCTCGATCCTGCGCGCGATCTGCGGCCTGCTGCGCCCGAGCGCGGGCGAGGTCGTGTTCGACGGCCGCGGCCGTGACCGGCATGGCGCCGGAGCAGATCGCGCGCCTGGGGCTGGCGCTGGTGCCCGAGGGCCGGCAGATCTTCAAGACCCTGACCGTGGCGGAGAACCTGCGGCTCGGCGCCCGCAGCGACGCCGAGAGCGGGGCCTCGATGGAGCGGACGCTGGAGCGCTTCCCGATCCTGCGCGAGCGCGCCGGCCAGCGCGCCGACCGCCTCTCGGGCGGCGAGCAGCAGCAGCTGGCGATCGCCCGCGCCCTGCTGGGTCGGCCGCGGCTGCTGATCCTCGACGAGCCCTCGCTCGGTCTGGCGCCGAAGATGATCGACGTGATCTACGAGCTGCTCGGGGGCCTGCGCGAGGAAGGGGTGACGATGCTGCTGGTCGAGCAGAACGCCGCCCGCACGATCGACTTCTGCGATCGCTGCGCTCGTGCTCAGCACCGGCAAGATCCGCGCCGCAGGGCTCCCGCGAGCGAGCTGCAGCGCAACCCCGACGTCCTGCGCGCCTACCTGGGAAGGCAGCCGTGAGACGGACCGGAATCCTGGAGTAATCTCGATGACACCGTGTTTGACGACCAGAACTCCCCGGCGCCGAGCAGCGAGGAGATCTCGCTGGCGCTGCGCCGCTGCTGGCAGCCGGTCGCGCAGGATCGAGGACCTGGAGAGCGGCCCGCAGCGAGCCGTCCTGCTCGGCGAGGCGCTTGCCGTCTTCCTCACCGAGAGCGGCGAGCCGGCCGTCGTCGCCGACCGCTGCGCCCACCGCGGCGCCTCGCTCTCGATGGGCAAGGTCGAGGGCGAGGTCGATCCAGTGCCCCTACCACGGCTGGGAGTGGGCCGGCGGCAGACGGCGCCTGCACCCGCATTCCCTCGCTGCCGAACCAGGGCCAGATCCCGCCGCGGGCGCGGATCCCGGCCTTCCCGGCGCGCGAGCAGTGGGGCCTGGTCTGGACCGCTTCTGGAGGAGCCGCTCGGCGAGCTGCCCGACTCTGCCCTGGTTCGACGCCGAGACGTGGACGTGGGGACACGGCACCGCCTTTCGAGCTGCCGGTCGGCTTCGGACTGATGATCGAGAACTTCCGCGACGTCGCCCACTTCGCCTTCGTCCACCAGGCGACGCTGGGTGCGATGCCCGAGGTGATCGAGCCGCTCGAACCCGAGAGCGATGGCCTCGAGGGTGACGATGCGCCGGAAAGTGGAATGGGGTGATGACCCGGCAGCGGTTTGGGGTGCGTTGCAGGAAATGCATTACCACGTGATCGCGCCCAACTTCATCTCAGGTCGGATCCTCACCGCGGATGGCGAGCGCTGTCTACTCCATGTCGCTCGTGCGATCAGCGCAACCGAGTCGGCGCACTACTGGATCGAGGGAGGTCTGGAGAACTTCGACGAGGAGAGCCTCGAGAACGCGATCGCCTACGACTGGCGCATCTACTCGGAGGACCTGCCGATCATCTCGGCGATCGAGCCACCCGAGCTGCCGCTGGACCCGAACGCCGACGTCAACACGCTCGCCGATCGCTTCACGCTGGCCTACCGCGTCGCCTTCCGCGAGTTCGTCGACCGCGCTCTGCTCAGGCGCTCAGTCGCCTAACCCCCGTATTCGGGGATAAATCGCGGCTCGACCTTCATCACAAACTTTGGCCTACCGTTTGAGACAACATAGACCGGCCAAGCTCGAGTCGGATAATGATTTTCCTTCGAATAGGTGAATTTCCCGATAATAGTCTCATGAGGCGTGGCTTCAAGCGTATCGGCGAGAACGTTGCCGTTCACGCTATGTGTCTCCTCGATGACATGAAAAATCAGCTGTCCGGCAGCGTAGGCCGCCAAGAGGTTGGTTGATATATCGGTATCGATACCCGCGTGCTCGAAGCGCCTGAGCAGATTGGCAGTTGCCTCGTCGGGCGGATCATAGATCGAGCCGTTCGAGGTGAAGTAGATGTTTTCGGTGTTCGGGACTCCTTTCAACCAGAAGGTGCCGTCAAAAGAGCTTGGCCCAAGGACCGGCACATCAACGCCAGCCGCACGAATCTGCTTAATCGCCGAGACACCTCCAGGCGAGTACGAACACATGACCACGGCGTCGGCATCGGCGGCCTTAAGCTCGTTAACCTGGCTCGCGACCGACGCGTCGCTATTCTTGAAGTCGGTGGACCCCGCTATTGAGCCACCCAACTCCTCCCAAGCCTGCCCGAAGGCGGAGCAATCGGCCTTCGTGTAAATAACGGAGGTGTCGCGGAACAGGAATGGATGCTTGATCCCCTTGCGGCGCAAAAAGGAGGCTCCAGCGCTCGCCTCGCCTAGCAGGCTCGGGTTGGCGCTGAATGAGAGTCGGCTCGTGATTGGCGGTCCAAAGCCCGGCTCGTTCCCGCAAATTGAAAAATTAAGCATGTTGTTTTCTTGGGCCACCACCGCCTCGGCAGCCGCGGTCAACGTCTCACAGGTAAAGATCAATACATCGGCTTCCTTTTCAATGACCTCCTGCGCAGCCACGACCGCCTGCTGGGGATCCGAGCGGGTGTCGGCTTGGACCATCCTCAATCGATGACCGTCGATTCCACCCTTCAGATTGGTTTCGTCGAGTAGTTGTTCAAAAGCCGCGATACTGGCGTCATACGGGGCAACAAAGCCGGTCTTGGCAATCGCGGCACCGATGACTATCTCCCTCGGAAGTCCGGTTGGAGGAGATTGAGTTGTGCTACTGCCGCCACAACCCGCGAAGAGGAAAAGTGCAAGCGCGAGAAACGCAAGAGGCGGCCTCACAATGCGGGAAGGCATCGCACTAGTCTCCGTATTCAGGGGCGAACTGGGGCTTGACCTTCGCCGCCAGCTTCGGCTCGCCACTCGAGTACGAGTAGATCGGCCAGGTTCGGCTCGGGTGGTGATCGGTCTTCGTGTAGGCGAGCTTGCCGACGACCGTCTTGTGGGCCTTCGCTTCGAGCGCGTCGGCCAGGGCATCTCCGTTGACGCTGCCGGTTTCCCTGATCGCGTCGAGGATCAGCTGGCCACCGGCGTAGGCCCCCAGCAGGGCGCTCGAGACGTCGGTATCGACGCCGGCGCCTTTGAGCTTCTCGAACAACTTGGCCGTTTCCGCGTTGGGCGGGTCGTAGGCCGAGCCGTTGGAGGTGGCGAAGATGTCCTTGGTGCTGGGGATGCCCTTGAGCCAGAAAGTGCCGTCGAAGCCTCCGGGGCCGAGGATCGGGACGTCGATGCCGGCCGACCGGATCTGCTTGATTGCCGAGGCACCGCCGGGCGGATAGGAGCACATGACCACCGCGTCGGCATCGGCGCCGCGCAGCTCGCTGACCTGGCCGGCGACCGACTCGTCGCTGTTCTCGAAATCGGCCGAGCCGGCGATCGTGCCGCCGAGGTGCTCCCAGGTCTGCTGCACGCCGGAGCAGTACGCCCTGCCGTAGATGATCGCGGTGTCGCGGAAGAGGAATGGGTGCTTGACACCCCGGTCGCGCAGGAACGAGGCGCCGGCGCTCGCCTCGCTGAGCAGGCTCGGGTAGGAGCTGAAGGAGAGGCGACCGGTGGTCGGCGGCCCGAAGCCGGGTTCGTTGGCGTTGGACATGTTCAGCTCACCGTGTTCTTCGGCGAGCGGCGCGCCTGCCGCCGCGTTCAGCGCCTCACCGCTGAAGACGAGGACGTCGGCCCCGTCTTCGATCAGCTTCTGGACGGCCAGCACGGCCTGCTGGGGATCCGAGCGGGTGTCGGCGTGGATCACCCTGACCCTGTGACCGTCGATTCCCCCGCGGGCGTTGGTTTCCTCGACCAGCTGTTCGACCGCGGCAAAGGTGGAGTCGTAGGGCGCCATGTAGCCGGTTTTTGCCAGCGCGGCGCCGATCACTATTTCCTTCGGCAGGCCCTTGGACGGCGCTTCGGCGGAGTTGGCGCTGCTGCCGCAGCCGGCCAGGGCAATCGCCGCCAACGCCGACAGGGCGAAGAGCGACGCCGCGAGGTGACGCCGGGCCTTCAGCTGACAGAACCGCTCGGGAACAATGCGAGAAGATTACCTGAGCAATGCCTGCCTGTCGCGGTCGAGATCCCCGATCGAGTTTCAGTAACCCGGGCTCTGCTTCATCTTCTTGCGCTCTGACGGGTGTGCCCCACCCTTCTTCTCCAGCGTCGTGCAGGCAAGAGCGATGTCATCTGAAAGCCGGTCGATCTGCTCGCGGCTGAGGGTCTGCTTGACCAGGGCCCGCAGCACCTTCACGTCTTCGGCATTGGGCGGCATCGTGTAGGCGGGCAGCATCCAGCCGCGCTCGGCCGAGAGCTGCCAGGAGAGGTCGAACTCGTCGTAGCTCTTCTCACCGGCGAGGCGGAAGGCGACCAGGGGCAGCTGCTCCTCGCCGTCGCCAATCAGCTCGAAGTTGCCGTTCTGCTTCAGGTTCTCGGCCAGAGAGCGAGCGTTCTGCTGCATCGCTTTCATGATGTAGGCGTAGCCCTCGCGCCCGTAGCGGACGAAGTTGTAGTACTGGGCGAGCACCATCGAGGCGCCGGTGGAGAAGTTGAGGGTGAAGGTGGCGTCGGTTTTGCCGAGGTAGTTCTCGTAGAAGACGAGGTCCTCGGCGAGGTCGCTTTTCTCCCGGAAGACGAGCCAGCCCACACCTGGGTAGACCAGCCCGAACTTGTGCCCGGAGACGTTGATCGAGCGCACCTGCTCGAGCCGGAAGTCCCACTCCGAGTCGGGGTAGAGGAAGGGCCAGACGAAGCCGCCGCTGGCGCCGTCGATGTGCAGCGGCACGTCGAGGCCTTTGTCGCCCTTGAGGTCGACCAGGAGCTTGTTGATGCCGACGATGTCGTCGGCATGGCCGGTGAAGGTGGTGCCGAGCACGGCGGCGACGCCGATCGTGTTCTCATCGATGTGGGGCTGCACGTCCTCCGGCCCGATCACGTATTTGCCATCCTGCAGCGGCACGATCCGCGGCTCGACGTCGAAGTAGCGGCAGAACTTCTCCCAGACCACGTGCACGTCGCCGCCGAAGATCAGATTCGGCTTGTCGACCGGCTTCGACTCGGCTTCGCGCCGCTGCTTCCACTTCCACTTGAGCGAGAGCGCGCCGAGCATGATTGCCTCCGAGGAGCCTTGAGTGCGGGCGCCGGTGGTCTCGCCGGGCGCGTGGTAGAGGTCGGCGAGCATGCGGATGCAGCGCTGCTCGACCTCGGCCGAGATCGGGTACTCGGCGTGGTCGATGAAGTTGCGGTAGAGGTTCTCGCCGATCAGCCGCTGCGCCTCGGGCTCCATCCAGGTGGTGACGAAGGTGGCCAGGTTGCGGTTGGGGTCGCCCTCCAGCGCCAGTTCCTCGTCGACCAGCCGCATCGCGTCGAGCGCGGACATGCCGCTGTCGGGGAAGGGCCCGTCGGGGGCATCCTCGGTGAGGAAGCGATTTCCGTAGAGCTTGGCGGCGTCTTCGGCGCTGAGTGGCTTGTTCATCGAACTCCAGTCCTGGTCGCGGGGTGCGCCGAGGCTATCCGACGCTCCCCCCGAGCAGCTCGTCCAGCCCGCGGCCGCTGAGCACCGACTCGGGGTGCTCTGCGACCACGTCGGAGCCCGGCTGCGCCTGCTCGTCGCGGCGCTTGATCAACAGCCATTGGGGCTTCTCGCCGGGGCGGGTGCGCTGCAGGGCGAAGCCGCCGCGCAGCTTCTCGCCGTGCAGGACGAAGACGGCGTGGCCGCGCTCGAGCGCCTCGGGCCAGGGCACCCGCCCGCCCTGCTCGTAGCGGCCGCGGTCCCAGACGATCACGCCGCCGCCCCCGGTCGTCCCCTCGAAGTCGTTGTGGGAGAGCGAGTGATCCTCGACCTGCACTGCGAGTCGCTTGACGGCCGGATCCATCGTCGGGCCCTTGGGGACGGCCCAGGAGCGCATCACCCCATCGACCTCGAGGCGCAGGTCGAAGTGACGGGCGGTGGCAGCGTGCTCCTGGACGACGAAGGCACCGGCGCTGACGCCGCGGATCGCGAACTGCTCGTGGCCCTCGGCCTTGACGCTCTCGGTCACCACCTCGGTGACCTTTGCGGCCGGCGGTCCCTCCGCCAAGAACGCCACCAGCCCTTCGACCGCCTGCTCGGCTCCCTCAGCGTGGATGAGCACCTCGCCGTCCTCCCCATTGCGCACCCAGCCCATCGCGCCCAGCTTTCCGGCGCGCCGCAGCGCCGCGTCGCGGAAGCCGACGCCCTGCACCTCGCCGCGCACGGTCGCGCGCACGGCCACCGCGTCATCATTCGCCTTCTTCGCCACGCCGCCATTGTCGCGCGCCGACACCAAAGCCGTTCCGGTGCGAGGCAGGGTTTAGGTTCCGCCACGCCGCGTTACGTCAATGCTCGAGCCGGAGGAAGCCAATGCCGTTTCTCGTCTTTGCCGCAATCGCCCTGATCGGCGCCGCGATCCATCGCCACCGCGACAGCCGGCCGCGCAGCGCCGCCCGCACGCTGGAAATCTTCCTGATCTGGTGGATGGTGGTGGCCGTGGGAATCGCCGCGATCTTCGGCTCGATGTTCCACTTCTTCGACGGCCCGGATACCGCCCGCGAAATCGGCTTCAGCAACGGCGACGGCGGCTTCCAGACCGAGGTCGGCTTCGCCGACCTGGCGATCGGCGTGCTCGGAGTCCTCTGCTCCCGCTTCCGCGACGGCTTCCTGCTCGCCACCGTGGTCGCCGTCTCGATCTGTTATCTCGGTGACGCCTACGGCCACCTGCACCAAGCGGCGATCCACGACAACCACGCCCCCGACAACACCGGCCTGACGCTTTGGGCCGATTTCATCGCGCCCCTGGTCGCGATCGGCCTCTACGTGCTGTGGCGGGTCGAAGAAAAAGCCCGCCGACCCCAGAACCGCCTGTCCTGAGTCAAACGCGAATAACCACTACTTCGTCGAACGACGAGAAGTCGGCATCCTGAGTGATCACCGCGGCGTTGTATCGCAGCGCGGTAGCGGCAATCCATGCATCGTGCCGGCGAAGGCGGCGGCCACGCGAAAGCTCTGCCGAGGCGATGCGGGCGAAGCAGCTTGCTACCTCGGGATCGACCGGTAGCAGTGGGTATGCAGCCTGCACCCGCGCGAGGGTGGAGAGCCGGCTTGCCCGAGCGCCTGGATCGGTGGCCCGCAGCACCCCCAGCTCCAGCTCGGCGGCGGTGATCACCGAGACCGCGACCTGCTCGGGAAGGTCACCGAGCTCCCTTCCAGTCTCCTGAGCGATGAAGACCGAGGTGTCGGCGATGGCCCGGGTCAAACGTCGTCGAGCTCGGCATTGCGGATCTCGGCAAGATCATCCAGCAGGCCAGGATCTGCCGGTGCTTCGCGCACGATCCGGCGCAGCTCGGCGGCGGGAACCCAGGGGTCGCGGTCCTGCGTGTGGGGGAGGATGTCTGCGACCGGCCGGCGGTTGACGGTCAAGGTCAGTCGTTCGCCGGCTTCCAACTCTGAGACAACAGCCGAGGTCGAGTTCCGTAGCTCCCGAATAGAGACGTCCCTTGCCATATGCACAACCGTAGCACTGACTGCGACACCTAATTTCGCGTCGATTAGGCAGCGACTCAAACCTGCTGCCCTTTGGTGCCTTCCTCCAGCAGGCCCGCGACGGCCCGGGCCAGCTGCTCCCCGTGCCGGGTGAGGACGTACTCGGTGTGGGGCGGGCGGCCGGGGACGAGGTGGCGCTCGACGATCCGCGCGGCCTCGAGCTGCTCGAGGCGCTCGGAGAGCGTCGTCGGCGAGACGCCCGGGCAGGGACTGGCGGAACTCGTTGAAGCGGGCGGCGCCGCTGGCGCAGGCGTAGATCGTCGCCAGCGTCCAGCGGCGCTCCAGCAGGGTCGCCGTCGCCCGCATCTCGGCGGGGACGGGCGAGCAGCTACGACATCGCGGTGACATTCGCGCCCTTCTCGGCCGGCTCCAGCGCCTGCGCGAGCACCTCGCCGATGCTCATCACCGGGTGGAAGGTCATCTGCTCGCGCACCTCCTCCGGCACCTCGTCGAGGTCGCCGCGGTTGCGCTCGGGCAGGATCACCTCGGTCAGCCCGGCCGCGTGGGCGGCGAGCACCTTCTGCTTGAGGCCGCCGATCGGCAGCACCCGGCCCTGCAGGGTGACCTCGCCGGTCATGCCGACGGTGTGCTTGACCGGCCGCCCGGAGAGCAGCGAGACCAGCGCCGTCGTCATCGCCGTGCCGGCGCTGGGGCCGTCCTTGGGGATCGCCCCGGCCGGCACGTGCAGGTGGAACTCGCGCTGGAAGGCGCCCGGGTCGATCCCCAGCTCCTCGCTGTGCGAGCGGGCGTAGGAGAGCGCGATCCGCGCCGACTCCTTCATCACGTCGCCGAGCTGGCCGGTCAGGACCAGGCCCTTGTCGCCCTCCATCGCGGTCGCCTCGATGAAGAGCACGTCGCCGCCGCTGCCGGTCACGGCCAGTCCCGTCGAAACGCCGGGGATCGCCGTCCTCTCGACCGACTCCTGGAAGAAGCGCTGACGGCCGAGCGCGTCGTGGACCGCGTCGGCGTCGAGCACGATCGGCGTCTCCGCATCGACGCCGGCGATCTTCGTCGCCGCTCCGCGCAGCAGCTTGCCCAGCTCGCGCTCGAGCTGGCGCACGCCGGCCTCGCGGGTGTACTCGGTGATCACGCTGCGCAGGATCTCGTCGCCGACCTCGACCTCCTCGGGCTCGAGCCCGTTGCGCTTGAGCTGTCGCGGCAGCAGGTAGCCGCGGGCGATCGCCAGCTTCTCGGCGGTCGTGTAGCCGTCGAAGGCGATCGTCTCCATGCGGTCGAGCAGCGGCGCCGGGATCGTGTCGGTCATGTTCGCCGTGGCGATGAAGACGACCTCGGAGAGGTCGACCTCGACGTCGAGATAGTGGTCGCGGAAGGAGTGGTTCTGGGCCGGGTCGAGCACCTCGAGCAGGGCCGCCGAGGGGTCGCCGCGCCAGTCGGCGCCGACCTTGTCGACCTCGTCGAGCAGGATCACCGGGTTCATCGTCTCGGCGTCGCGCAGGGCGCGGACGATCCGGCCCGGCAGGGCCCCTATGTATGTGCGGCGGTGGCCGCGGATCTCGGCCTCGTCGTGCAGCCCGCCCAGCGAGATGCGGACGAACTCGCGCCCCAGGGCGCGGGCGATCGACTCGCCGATCGAGGTCTTGCCCGTGCCGGGCGGCCCGACCAGGGTCAGGATCGCGCCGTTGGCGCGGCTCTCGTCCTCGACCCCGCGCTCCTCGCGCAGCTTGCGCACGGCGATGAACTCGGTGATCCGCCGCTTCACGTCCTCGAGCCCGGCGTGGTCGGCGTCGAGCACCTCGCGCGTGTGCGCCGGGTCGAGCCGCTCCTCGGAGCGCTTCGCCCACGGCACCGCGATCAGCCAGTCGAGGTAGCTGCGGATCATCGAGGACTCGGGCGACTGCTCGCCCTGGCGCTCGAGCCGGCGCAGCTCCTTCTCGGCCTGCTCGGCGACCGCCTCCGGCATCCCGGCCTCGGCGATCTTGCGCTCGTACTCCTCGATCAGGCTGCCCTCGTCCTCGCCCAGCTCCTTGCGGATCGACTCCATCTGCTTGCGCAGGAAGTAGTCGCGCTGCTGCTTCTGGGCGCCGGACTCGACGTCCTCGCGGATGCGGCTGCGCACCTGCAGCTCGGCCAGCCGCTCGCGCTGCAGCTCGACCGCCAGCTGCAGCCGGGCGCTGACGTCGATCGTCTCCAGCAGGCGCAGCTTCTGCTCGTTCGAGATGTCGGGACTGAGGCCGGTGGTGTCGGCGAGCGCGCCGGGCTCCTCGACCGAGCGCAGGAAGGCGGCGATCCGATCATCGGCGCCGCGCAGCTCGAGGATCTCTTCGACCACGGCGCGGTATTCGCGCGCCAGCTCCTGGGTGTGCTCGTCCTCGGGGTGGCCGTCGTGGACCTCCTGCACGTCGATGCGCAGCGCCTCGCCCTCCCCCTCCTCGCTCGGGACGGCGGCGCCGGCAAGGCCACGGTGCAGGCCGACCACGGTCGCCGCCGGGGCGCCGCCGCGCGAACGGCCGCGCTCGATTACCTCGGCGACGACGCCGACGCGCCCGTACTCGCCATCGCCGCGGGGCAGCAGGAAGACCTGCTCCTCCTCGCCGGTGTCGATCGGCAGAGTCGCGGAGACACCGGGGAAGACGATCGCGTCATCAAGCGGAATCAGGAGATAGGCCATATCTAAGTCCAATTTCTGTAGTTAGTCTTGCTACAGGATAGCGAACGCGATATGCCTATCTGGCGAGCTCCTCCAGCACCCGGCGATCCTGGCGCAGCTTGCCGATCGACTCGACCACCTCGGCGGCGCCGACGTCGCGCAGCTCCGCCTCCGAGAAGCCACCGGTGAGCACGGCGAGGGTGGGAATGCCGGCGGCCTCGGCCGCCTTCACGTCCCAGGTCGAGTCGCCGACCATCACCGCCCGCACCCCTTTGCCGGCCTTATCCAAGGCGGCGTGGACGAGATCGGGATGGGGCTTGGTCCGCTCGACGTCGGCTGAGGTGGTCCAGCCATCAACCAGGTCGCGGGCTCCGAGCAGATCGAGGTAATGCTCGACCTCTTCCCCGATCAGCGCGGCGACGATCCGCCACCCATGCCGATGTGGCGGTGGATCTTCCAGAGCTGGACCGTGTAGTCGTGGCGACGCAGAGCTCGGTGCCAGGCGATCGCGTGCTGGTAGTTGGTGTCGACCAGGGTGCCGTCGATGGGGAATGGCTTCAACACGGCCGCCTGCACCGTGAGGACGGCCCGGCGGTGATACCCGACGGGCGCCGGGTCTGGTTCATCGAAGGTCAGAAGGTGCGCGAAGAGCGCAAGTCAAGAAGTGGCATGTAGCGGAATCTGCAGCGTCAGCTCGGTGCCCATCCCCCGCCTGCTGCGCAGCTGGAAGCAGGAGGAGATCGCACCCGCCAGGAGCAGGCCCATGCGCAGGCCGTACGGCCTTTCACCGCCGCTGGCCTGGACGCCTTTGCCTTCATCGCGAACGACGAGCTGCAGTGCCTCCTCCTCCCGGCGCAGGCTAACCTCGAGCGGTCGCTGCCGGGCCCCCTCCGGATAGGCATGCAGAACCACATTGGTGCAGGCCTCGGTGACCACGGTTCGAAGATCGTCGACGACGCGGCGGTTCGCGCCCAGCTCGCGGGCTCGCTCGCCCACGGCAGCACGAATGACGGCGATGTTGTCGGGCCGCGCTGGCAGCCTGATCAAGAGGTCCCTGCCGGTGTCCAATGCTCTTCCTTCCTAGCGCCTTTCCTGCCCTAGTACCCGCCGAGGTCGAATCGCCTAACCGGGGGGCGCTTGCCCCCCTCCACTTGCGGGTAGCAGGAGAGCTCTGACAGCCATGATCCCTCCCCCCTCGACCACGATCACTCCGTATCGCAACGGGCCGTATCTCATCCGCGGCCCATTCGCGATCGTCGATCAGGACGGCAACGAGATCGCGGTCGAGCGGCGCGTGGTGGCGCTGTGCCGCTGTGGGCGCTCGCGGATCCGGCCGTTCTGCGATGGCACCCACAAGGCGATCGGGTTCAAGGCGGACAGCGGCGCCACCGCGGTGGAGGACCCGGCTCCGGATTTCCGGGCCGATGTTTTGCCGCCGCGGATGGGTGGGTAGCCCCCAGCCATGCTCAGGGGGCCGAGATCAGAGAACGCGACGCTGAGACAGCGCTCGGTGCCGTCCCTAGCCCGCACCGTGCAGGCCCTGCGCGCGATCCATGGCCAACCGTCGCGCACCGCGCCGGAGATGCGAATCATCGCGATGCGCCGCGGCAGACAGCTGACCTAGATGGACAAGCCCGGAGTCGAGATTCCTACGGGCAACGCCGACTCGCCGATAAGGCGCGCGCTCGTGGTGGTCAACGAGCAGGTCGCGGGGAGTGAGCTTCGCGACGTTCTCCTCGCCCATCTCGGCAGGGGCGTCTCCGAGGTCTTCGTCGTCGCTCCGGCACTCGCCGACTCCGGCCTGAAGCACACGATGGGCGACGTCGACGAGGCGATCGAGCCAGCCCGCGAGCGACTGCAAAGCACGCTTGAAGAGCTGCGGGACGCAGGGCTGAACGCCAGCGGAGAGGTCGGCGACTCCGATCCCGTGCAGGCGATCAGCGACGAGATCGTCAAGTTCGACCCCGAGCAGATCCTCGTCGTCGCCCACCGCGACGAGGAAGGCGCCTTCGCGGAGAAGGGCCTGCTCGAGCAGGCCGAGCGCGACTTCGACCTGCCGGTCACCGAGCTGGTCGTGAACCGCGACGCGGAGCCCGAAGTGCTCGACGTGAAGAGCTCGGATCCCGGCGCTGGCCGCAAGAAGGGATGGCGCCCCTCCCCCAACTTTCCGCCCCTCTCGCGACGCGATCTGATCGGCATCCTCGTTGCCGTCGTCGGCACCCTGGCTCTCGGAGTCCTGGCTGCCGAGTGCGTCGGTGACGCAACCGGCGTCAACGATCTCGAGGAAGACCGCCTCGGCGCCGCCTGCGCCGCGACGATCCTGATCGCGCTGGCGATGGCGCTGATCAACCTCGCCCACGTGGTCGGCCTCTTCCTCTTCCAGAGCGTCGGCTACGAGGGCATCTTCAGCCGTTTCTTCGCTCGCCTCAGCCTCTTTGGCACACCCACCGCCATCGTCATCGTGCTCGTGCTGCAGCTAGCTAAGTAGCGCCGGGGCATGGCGGCGACGCAAGCGGCGCATCGGGGTCGCGGAGAGGGCGAGGCGCCGCTCCCCGTAGGGGACCCCGCCGCGTAGCTTTGCCCCCAGCGCCAGCCAGGCACAGAGCGAGCGCTCCGCCACCCACGCAGGCGCCAACAGCGATCCGCTGAGGGGGAAACGCGTCGTGCCCCCCGCTCGCCGGCGACCGACCTCGGCGACGAAGATCGAGGCCAGCGCGCCCCCGGCCAGGCGTCGGCGACGACCTCGTCGCCAGGAGTGGACGGCCAAGGGGCCCAGGGCGAGAAAGGCGCCGATGCGAGGTGGAATCGCGAAGTCGTCGTAGGCCTGGCGCACCCGCTGCGAGAGGAAGTGAGCCGTGCTCGGCGGCTGCCTCGGGACGTAGAGATCGAGTGGCGTCACGACCCTTCCACCAGCGGCGCGGATCGTCCGCATCAGCTCCAGGTTCTCGAAGAGGGCATCGCCGTCATAGCCGCCAACAGCGAGGAGGGCGCTGCGACGGAGCACCAGCGTGCCGGGAAAGTCCCCGACCGGGAAGGTGGGATCGCCGGTGAAGACGCGGTTCAGCAGCGAGCGGGCGGTGTCCCAGCGAGCGTGCCAGGGGAGCTCGTCGAAGTAGTTCTGCGGCCGCACGAGATCGGCTTCTCCCAACAGCGCAACGGCGCGACGCAGCGTCGCGGGGCGGTAGCGAACGTCATCGTCGGCCAGCACGACCAGCTCGTTTGCGCACTCCCGCACCCCGGTGAGGACGCCGTTCACCTTGCCCATCTGAAAGTCAAGATCGGGGTGGGGCGCCAGATGACGCGCGACGCCGTCCAGGGCGGCAGCGTGATCTGCGAAGACGGGGGGCGGCGAGCCGTCGACGACCAGGATCTCGTCCACCACCTCACCGATCGAGCGCAGGTAGGCGCTCAGCTCCTCGATCGGGCCGGCTTCGGCCCAGCGCAGCGGCAACACGTAGGAGACGCTGAGCTGCGCCTCGTCCACGGCTTCAGATCTCGGATCCGGGCAGCGCTTGCCGCAGCGAGGTCCTGCCCTCTCCCCAGGCCTCGAGCAGGCGCCTGGCGAGGCGATCTTCGAGCAGGAGCAGCGCCCGGGCGCCGAAGAGGATGTCGTCGGCCAGCTCCGGCTCCTGCCTGGCCAAGCCGCCGGCGAGGTCGTAGGCGGCGATGTTCTCGTGTACCGCGTCTGCCTCGACGTGCTCGTCGTAGAAGTCGGTCGCCTCAGCGTCATAGCCGAGGCGCCGCAGAGCGTTGCCGTAGCGGCGATTCGGCAGCGCCGAGGTCATCTCGAACATCGCCAGGTGGCCGACGATCGCCCCGCGCCGGCTGCGGCGCAGGCCGGTCGCCGACATCAGGTTGACGGTCGCGAGCGTCTCGCCCGGTGCATGCCGGAGGTAGGCGTTCTCAAGGTCATCGAGCCCGAGCGCCCGCATCGTCTTGGCGAAGAGCCGCGAGTGCATGCGCTCCGGCCGGCCGCCGCCGTACTCGTCTGCCTGCACCTCGAGCAGCGCCGTCTTCGCCGGCCCATCGAGGCGCGGGATCGCCCAGCTGTGCGGGTCGGACTCCTTCAGCTGGTAGAAGGAGCGATGGACGACGAACTCGCGGAATTCCTCGATCCCGGCCTGGGCCTCGAGGTAACGGGAAAGCGAGACGCCGTCATCTTCGGACTCGAGGCGAAAGAGCACCTCGCCCACCAAGGCAGGGTCGACCGGCTCCCGCGGGCTCAGCTCGGTCCGCAGGGCAGCGAGGAACGCCTCCTCCAGCACCGCCCGCAGCCCCAGGAGAGTCGGGTCCCACTCCCAGGCAGGATCGACGCCCGGGAAGGATCGGTAGTGGAGCTCGAAGCAGAGGTAGAGCGCTAGCTGCAAGTCGTCATCGCCGAGCGGGTCCTCGACGAGAGTGGCCAGCCGAGCAATCTCCTCCACGGGCTCGGCGGCAGGGGTCGGATCGCTCCGCGACGTTGAGAGCATTCCGACAGCCAAGTCGCAGATCGGGCCAGCCGAGGGCAGCGCCGAACCCCACTGCACCTGCCTTTCCGCGATCTTGGTCACTGTGGTCAGGTTCCCGATGGGGCCTTTCGGAAAACGCCGTCTAGGGCCATCTCTCTTCTCGCCGCCCGGCAACGGCCTGGCCTTCGAGCACCTGTGGCCTTGACCGGGCCGCTCGGCGTCGCGTGGTTTTCACCCGGGCCGCCTGGGGAAGATCACCCTGATGTCACCCGACCGCTCAGCGCCCCAAAGCCGAGAGGTGCCCGAGCACCGCTTCGGCGCCTCGTCACCGCTTTCGCTCGGCGTCGAGGAGGAGCTGCTCCTGGTTGACGAACGCGGCGAGCTGGTCGCCGCCGCCGAGGCGGTGCTCGACAGCGTTCCCGCTGCTTTTGCCGACCGGGTCTCCTCGGAGATCTTCGCCGAGCAGATCGAGCTGAAGACCGGCATCTGCCACGACGCCAACGAGGTCCATGCCCAGCTCGTCGAGGTGAGGCGGGCGATCAACGAAACCGGCTACGGGCTGCTCGCCTCCGGCCTGCACCCGGCCGCCGACTCCGGTGAGGCGAAGCTCGTCTCCAAGCCTCGCTACGAGGTCGTCCGCCGCGACTTCGGTGACCTGCTGCAGACTCCACCCTGCGGCCTGCACGTGCACGTCGGCGCACCGGATCCCGAGACCGCGGTGCGCCTCGCCAACGCCTTTCGTCTCTACCTGCCGCTGCTGCAAGCGCTGAGCGCCAACTCCCCCTTTCGCGAGGGAGTCGACTCGGGCAATTGCAGCTCCCGATCCTCGGTCGTGCGCAGCTACCCCCGCTTCCAGCTGCCGCGCCAGTTCCGCGACTACGAGGAATTTCGACAGGTCGCCGACCAGCTGATCGCCGCCGCGGGGGTCGACGACTACACCTACATCTGGTGGGACGTGCGTCCCCACCCCCGGCTCGGCACGGTCGAGGTCAGGGCCGTCGACGTGCAGACCAGCGTGCGGGGTTCGAGCGCGATCGCCGCCCTGATCCAGGCGATCGCCGCCAAGGAGCTCGACCGACCGAGCGCGCCCGAGGTCTACCGCGAGGCGCTGGAGGAGTCCTACTTCCAGGCGGCCAGCCACGGCCTGGAGGCGAACATCATCTTCGACGAGAACGACCCGGCACCGGCCCGCGAGGTCGGCCGCAGGGTGCTCGACTCCGTCCACCCCTACGCCCGCGAGCTCGGCAGCGACGCGGCGCTCGAGGAGATAGAGCGAATCCTGCACGAGGGCAACGGCGCCGACGACCAGCGCCGGGTTCACGGCGAAAGCGGCATGGCGGGGCTGATCGAGTACCTCACTTCTCGTCGCTCCACCACCTGATAGAGAGTGCCGATGCTGGCCGACGCTGCCCTCGGGGCGGGAATCGCCTTCTGCATCGCCGTCCTCACCACTCCCGTGGGTGTCTCCGGCGCGGTCTTCCTCGTCCCGGTCCAGATCAGCGTCCTGCACACGCCGAGCCCGGCCGTCACCCCGACCAACCTGCTCTACAACCTCCTCGCCATCCCCGGCGCCCTCGTCCGGTTCCACCGCGAGCGGCGTCTGGTCTCGCCGCTGACCCGCCTGCTGGTCCTCGGCACCCTGCCGGGAGTCGTCGCGGGCGCGGTAATCAGGGTCGAGCTGCTGGATCACGCCGACGCCTTCCTGCTCGTCGTCGCCGCCGTCCTGGTCCCGCTCGGCGCCTGGATGACTCTCGCCTCCCCTCCCCGCCCCGCCGGACCGCCCGATCGCAAGCGTCGCCGCCTGATCCTCCTCCTCGCACTGGGGGTCGGGACGATCGGCGGCATCTACGGGATCGGCGGCGGCTCGATCCTCGGGCCGATCCTGGTCGGACTCGGCTTCTCGGTGCTCGAGGTCGCGCCCGCGGCCTTGGCGGCAACCTTCCTCACCTCGATCGCGGGGGTGATCGCGTTTGCCCTGCTCAGCGTCGGCGGCAACGGCGATGTGGCCCCCGACTGGACGCTCGGAATAGGCATGGGAATCGGCGGATTGGCCGGCGCCTACCTCGGTGCCCGGTTGCAGACGCGACTGCCCGAAGAGCTGCTCAGGCGTGGCCTCGGCGTCCTGGCCCTGGCGCTCGGGCTGCGCTACGCGGTCCTCGCCCTCACCTGAGCAGTCGGCCCCGCCTTATTAGGCTGACGCCGTGCCGGAAACCCCCAAGGAACCAGTGGCGAAGCGTTTTGCCGCCGCCGCACGCCGGCTCAACCGACACCCGAAGCTGGTTGCCTCGGCGCGACAAGCACGGGAGCAGACGATGGGCGACGACGAGTTCGTCGACATGCTCTCGATCGCCCGCGGCCGCCCGGCTGATCTGGCGGCCCGGCAGCTGGTCGCCTCCAGGGCCGCCGAGCCGGGCGTGCTCGGCGAGCTCGGCCTGACCGCCCTGCAGGCCTGGCAGCGGCTGTCGGAGAGACAGGACCGCGGCCGCGGCAAGGTCGACGTCGCGATCCTCTTCACCGACCTGGTCGGCTTCTCCAGCTGGGCCCTGGAGGCGGGAGACAGGCAGGCGGTCGGGCTGCTGCGCGAGTTCAGCAAGGCGACGGAGCCGGCGGTCCTGGCTCAGCGAGGTGAGGTGGTGAAGCGGCTCGGCGACGGGCTGATGGGAGCGTTCTGGGACGCCGGCAGCGCCGTCGAAGCAGCTTTCGCCGCCCAGGAGCAAACGGCGCAGATCGAGGTCGACGGGTACCGCCCGCTGCTGCGGACCGGGATCCACGTCGGCCGCCCGCGCAAGCTCGGCGGCGACTACTTCGGCGTCGACGTCAACATCGCCGCCCGGCTCGCCGAGGCCGCCAAGCCGGGCGAGGTGCTCGTCTCCGACCGGACGCTCGAGGCACTCGACCCCAGCGCCGTCACCGCCAAGGACCGGCGCTTCCGCGCCAAGGGCGCGCCGGCGGAGATGACGGCGCACGTGGTCAAGCCCCGCTAAGCCCTTCGCCGCGCGCGCACTCAGCCCGCGAGCAGCAGTTGCTCGCCCTCGACCTGCTCGCCGGCGCCCTCCAACCCGAGCAGGAACCGCTTGCGCTCGAGGCCACCCGCGTAGCCGGTGAGTTTGCCGTCCTTGCCGACGACCCGGTGACAGGGAGTGACTATCGAGAGCGGGTTGCGACCGACGGCGCCGCCGACCTTGCGCGCCAGAGCAACATCCCCCAGCGCCTGCGCCATCGCACCGTAGGTGGTGGTCTGCCCGTAGGGGACGCGGTCGATCAGGTCCCAGACACGGCGCTGAAACTCGTCGCCGACGATCGCCGTCGCCAGCTCGAACTCGGTCCGCTCACCGGCGAGGTACTCGCCCAGCTGCGCTTCGGCCTGCTCGAGGCCGCGCCCGGAGCGAGCGCCGAAGACGTCGGCGCTCGGCATGTGCCAGTGGCCCGGGAAGTAGAGCCCGCTCAGCACGCCGTCCCTGGCGACGAGCGTCAGCTCCCCAATCGGCGAGTCGATGGTGGTGTGCGTTGCGGTCATGCGCCGGCCCCTCTCTGGATTGCGTGGCTTCCCTATGTAAACGCCCCGAGCGGCGCCTTCGTGAGGTCGACGCCCATTCGGTCCGCGGCCATGACTCGCGGCAATGGGCTAGGCGAGCTCGATACCCGTAATTCCTGCTCACTATCGCCCCGTCAGGCCTAATTCTGGGCTTCGCCGCCGGGGTTTCCGGCGCAGCCGGTCGGGTACCCCTCTTTCGTAAGTGGACTTGATCCAAACGAGGGGCCGAGGAGTCCGAGCAGGCCGCCGCGCAGACCGAGCGCGAGCACGAGCACGCCCGTCTTCACGGCCGCAAAGCCGAAAGCATCGAAGGGACCTGCAAAAGTGAATCTCAATAAGGACAATCACCCATGCTGATCGCAGCCGTGATCGGAATCTGCGTCCTGCTGGCGATCTTGGGCTTTCTGCTGCCGCGCTTCTCCGACCATGCGCGCCGCGCGACCGACAAGGGCTTCTCCACTGGGCAGCGCGCCGGCGCCAAGGCACCCGGCCCAATCGGACGCCTGCTCTCCAAATCGTTTGGAACCTCACAACGAGCCGCCGACAAGAGTCACTCGAAGGGCAAGAAGGCCCGCTCCAAGTCCCCGCTCTAGTCGGTCGACGCCTGGGCGCTGAGGATGTTTCGCGAGGAGAGGCGCTCTTAGCCAGGCCTACGCCAGCAGTCCCAGCTCGCCGGCGCGGTGGCTGGCCTCGACCCGGGAGCGGCAGCCGAGCTTGCCGAGCAGGTTGCGGACGTGCATGTCGACCGTGCGCTGGCTGATGAAGAGCTCCCCGGCGATCTCGCGGTTGGTGCGGCCGATCGAGACGAGGCGCAGGACCTCGAGCTCACGGCGGGTGAGCTGGGCGCCGTCGGCTTTCGTCGCCGCGCGGCCGCCGAGGCGCTGGGCGACCGACTCGCCGAGCGCGGCCACCTCGCGGGCCGCTGCCGAGGCAAGTGGCCGGGCGCCGAGCTTGCCGGCGGTCCGGTAGGCGTCGCAGAGCCGCTCCAGCCCCTGCTCGCGCTCACCGGCAGCCGCCAGCACGACCCCGGCCCGGAGTTCGATCTGGGCTCGCTCGAAGGGGACGGCGAGCGTGCGATGGAGCTCGACGGCGCGCGAGAAGTGCTCGGCGGCGGCGCTCTCGTCGCCGTCGAGCACGGCCATCTCGCCGATCGCCTGCGCCAGCGCCGCCAGCGCGTCGCCGTGACCGGCCTCGGAGGCCATCTCCGCCAGGGCCTCGGTGCAGGCGTGCACGTTGCCGCGATCGCCCTGGCGGGCGAAGAACGCCGTCGCCCAGCGAATCCCCCAGACCGCGTAGTGGTGGTCCTCGCTCTCTTCCCAACGGGCGAGCAGGGTCCGGCAGTGCTCAGCCGCTTCCTCCTCCGCCCCCTCGGCCGCGGCGACGTAGGCGAGGCCCGTCGTCGCGTCCATGAACATGTTGTAGTGGCCGACCGAGGATGAGACCGAGCGCGAGGCCGAGAGCATCCGCCGCGCCGAGGACAGCTTCCCCTGGAAGGCGTGGATCGCCCCGACCAGGCCCTCGGCCACCCAGACCGCCGTGCCGGAGTCGATCAGCTCGCGGCCAAGCTCGCCGGCGCGCGCCCACTCGCCGCGCTCGCGCAGCACGTAGACGAGGCAGGTGACGCAGGCAAGCTCGGTGCGAACGTCCTCGCCGGTGCGGCAGAGGCCGAGCGCGGTGTCGAGCGCTTCCTCGGCACGTCGGTAGTCCGAGGCGTCGTAGAGGACCATGCTGAGGCGCTGGTAGAGCTCCGCCGCGACCGGCGTCAGGTCATGCTCGAGCGCCAGGGCGAGCGCGCCGCGGACCGTCTCCAGCCCTGTCTCGAACTCGCCCCCCTTGGCTTGCGCGACGCCCAGCAGGCCGCGAGCGCGGGCGCCGAGGTCGAGTCGATCCGCCGCCGTCGCCTCCTCGAGCGCTGCCTGCGAGAGCTCGATCGCCTCGCCGTAGCCGGCCCGGGCGCGCTGGTGATCGGCCATCGTCAGCCGCTCCAGCGCGGCGTCGGCGAGCATCTCGTTGGCGGCGAAGGCCTCCGCTGCGAGCCGCCGGGCGGCGAAGGCGCTGTCGCGCTCCCCCTTCAGGTCATAGACCGCCGCCAAGCGGTGCTGAGCGTGCGCAAAGCCGAGGCTGTCCTCGCCCGCGGAGCGAATCGCGGCCAGCTCGCGCAGCGCTTTCACCGCCTCGGCCAGCTCGCCGGACAGCTCGGCGCAGCGCGCGTAGCGCTCCAGCGTCTCGACTCGCAGCTCGTCCTCTTCGCCCTCCGACCACAGCTCCAGCGCCTCGCGGGCAGCCCGGGTCGCGTCGCGGTAGGCGTGCAGGCCTTCGGACTGGCGCACTGCCTCGACGTAGGCCGTCGCGAGCGCGGGCGGCGTCGCCGGCGTCACTCCAGTGCGTGGCAATCTCCATGCTCGTGCCACTCCCCCGCTCGAGCGCCTCGGCAAGAAGGCGATGGATCTCGCGGCGGCGCAGCCAGGGCACCTCGGCGTAGATCGCGTCGCGCACCAGCGCGTGCCTGAAGGCGGCGCGACCGGGATCGTCCTCGACCAGGTGCCCCTTGTCGGTCAGCTCGACCAGCCCCGCCTTGCTCGCCAGCTCAGCCGCGAGCTGCCAGCTCGAAGGGCTGGTCGGCGACCGCGGCCACTTCGGCTGCCTCGCGGGCCCGCTCGCTCAGCTCGGAGGCGCCGATCACGACCGCGTCGCGGACGGTGTCGGGCACCGGCACCTCGCCCTCCTCTGCCAGCTCGAGGCCGGTCGGGCCCGCGTGGAGCCGGTCCCGCACCCGCAGGGCCGCCGACCAGCTCCTCGACGAAGAAGGGCGAACCCTGGGTGCGGTCGTGGACGGTGCCGAGCAGCGACTCGGAGGCGGGCTCGTCGAGCAGCGCTCCCAGCAGTGCACCCGTCTGCTCGCGGTCGAGCGGCTCGAGCGCCAGCTCCTCGAGGTTGCCGCCGCGGCGCAGCTCGTTGCGCAGCCAGCGCAGGGTGTGGTCGCGAGGGAGGCCGTCGGATCGGTAGGCGGCGACGACCACGATCGGCATCTCGCGGATCGGCGAGGCAAGCGCCGCGAGCAGCTCCAGGCTCGCCTGGTCGGACCACTGCAGGTCGTCGAGGATGACGCAGCGCCTGCCCGCTGCCGGCGAGGTGGGCGAAGGCGCAGCGAACGGCCTCGAAGATCGTCGAGCGGTCGCTCTCGGCGGCCGGCTCGCCGAGCTCGGGCAGCAGCAGGGCGAGGTGCGAGCGCAGCGGCCCGCAATCGTCGAGCCCGTCCGGCTCGGCGCGCAGATAAGAGCGCAGCGCCGCCACGATCGGCCCGTACGGCGGCGTGACGCTGTTGGTCGCCGCGCCGCGCAGGACGAGCGCCGAGGAGCCCGCGGCCAGCCTCGTCGGCGAGCCTGGTCTTGCCGACGCCGGCATCGCCGCTGAGCAGCAGCAGGGTGCCGCTGCCCTGCCGGGCGCGATCGAGCGCCTCGGTGAGAACGGCGCTCTCGGCCTCGCGGCCGACGAGCGGGGTCCGGTTGCCCATCGTCCGAGTTTAGGCCGCGAACGGCGCTCCGGCCGTTGCCGGGCGGAGCGCCGGCCGCGAGGCCGAGATCAGCCGGAGACCGACGCCGGGTCGGGCCGCACGACGACCGTGTCGAGGATCGGGATGACCTCGTCGGCGGGCAGGCCGGCTGCCTTCGCGTGCTCCCGGATCGCCTCCGGGCTGTCGCCTTCGTAGACGCAGAAGGTGCCGACCTCGCCACTCTCCTCACCCAGCACGTAGCTGCGGATCCAGCGCACCCCGGAATCCGGCTTGTCGCCGACTTCCGCCGAGCGCTCTCCCGCGACCTGCAGCTCCTCCGCCGAGGCCCAGCCGTTGCGGCGAAGAATTCCGTAGAGATCCATTCCAATTGCTCCTTTCCGAGCCGGGCGGACAACTGCTCCAACCACATCCGGCCCCGTGATTTCCATTGGAACCGAGGCTAGGTCCGGGGACCCGGCGGCGCATCGGTGAAAGTGCCGTATTTTCGCCCCGGCATGCCGTATTGCCGCCTGACCGGGCAATCTCGAGGCGTCAGCGGGCGGCGATGCGACCGATTAGATCGGGCAGCTCGCGGTGGCTGTCGATGACGAAATCGGCCTCCACCTCGCCGTTCTCACCGCGGTCGTCGTGCAGCCCGCGGTAGCGCACGGTGCCCATCCCGACCGCCTTGGCGCCGGCGATGTCGGTGCGGCGCAGGTCGCCGACGTGCATCGCCTCGGCAGGCTGCACGCCAAGCGCGGCGAGGGCGGCTTCGAAGATCTGCGGCGATGGCTTGTAGTGGCCGACCTCGTCGGAGAACGCCCAGCCCGAGAAGTGCCCGAGCAGGCCCTCGCGGTCGAGGAGCTCGCGCAGCAGCTCGCCACCGCTGAAGCCGACGTCGCAGACGATCCCGATGCTGAGCTCCCGCTCGCGCAGCTCCTCGAGGCAGGGCCGGATGTCGGGCGAGAGCTCGAGCTTGGCGCCGCGGCCGGCGGTCAGGAACGCCTCCGCGACCGTCTCCCGCGCCGCCCCCTCGACGCCGAGCGCGCGGACGAGCATCTCCGCCCCCTCGTCTGGATGGAAGTGGGTGCCGACCGACCAGGACCGCTCGTAGCTCGCCGTGACCTCCTCCAGCGCACTCGCCAGCAGCTCGGCCCCCACCTCGACCTCGCAGGCCTCGCAGGCCGCGACAACGGCGTCGTGGCGGACCTTCACCATCGCGGTACCCAATCGCGCGCAGGCGATCGTGTTCCAGAAGTCGAAGCTGACCGCTTTGACCGTCTGCGCCACGTCGGTCGGCTCGGCGCGGACGCCCGGGCTAGCGGCGCCGCGGGTCCATCGCGCGGGAGATCACCACGCGCTGGATCTCGTTGGTGCCCTCGTAGATCTGGGTGATCTTGGCGTCGCGCATCATTCGCTCGACCGGGTACTCCTTGACGTAGCCGTAGCCGCCGAGAACCTGGATCGCCTCGACCGTGACCCGCATCGCGTTGTCGGAGGCGAACAGCTTCGCCATCGAGGAGTGCTTGGCGAGGCCGGGGTCGTCCTGGTCGGCCATCGCGCAGGCCTTGTAGAGCAGCTCGCGGGCGGCGGCGGTGCCGGTCTCCATCTCGGCCAGCTTGAACTGGATCGCCTGCAGGTCGAGGATCGGCTTGCCGAAGGCGACCCGCTCGGAGGCGTAGGTGGTCGCGTAGTCGGTCGCCCCCTGGGCGATCCCGACCGCCTGCGCCGCGGCGCCGAGCCGCGTCCTTTCCAGCGTGCCGAGGGCGACGCCGAGCCCGCGCCCGACCTCGCCGATCACGTTCTCCGCCGGCACCCGCACGTCGTCGAAGACGGGCGAGCCGGTCGGCGAGCCGCGGATCCCCAGCTTGTGCTCGAGCTTGCCGATCGAGAAGCCGGGCCGGTCGGCCTCGACCATGAAGGCGGTGATCCGTCGCTTTTCGCGATCGGTGACGGCGAAGACGACGTAGAAGTCGGCGACCCCCGCGTTGCTGATCCAGTTCTTGGCGCCGTTGATCACCCATTCGTCGCCGTCGAGCTCGGCGTGGGTGCGCATCGCGGCCGGGTCCGACCCGGCCTCGGGCTCAGACAGCGCGAAGGCGGGCGTCCACTCGCCGCTGGCGCAGCGCGGCAGCACCCGCTGCTTCAGCTCATCGCTGCCGAAGAGCCGGATCGGCAGCGAGCCGAGCTCCTGCACCATCAGGATCAGGGCGCTGGAGGCGCAGGCCTTGGCGATCTCCTCGACCGCCATCTGCAACATCAGCGTCCCGGTGCCGGTCCCCCCGTACTCCTCCTCGAAGGGCAGGGCGAGGATGTCGTGCTCGGCCAGCAGCTCCCGCACGTCCTTGCGGGTATTCCGACTTCTCATCGATCTCGGCCGCCCGCGGCGCAATCCGCTCCCGCGCGATCTGCCCGATCGTCTCGCGAAAGTCGAGCAGGTCCTGTGGGATCGAGTAGATGTCGGTCGCGGTGCTCATATCTCGGTTGCGCATCCTAAGCGGCACGCCCAGATATGAGTTCTTCCCGATCCGGCGACGAGAATCCATCCGGGAGGATCTCGTCGAGCCGACGTGAGACCAGGGTCCTCAAGCGGGCACTGCCGATCCGAGTCGTCCACTCTCGAAGCTTCGCCTCATCGAGATCGCTGGGCAGTGAGAGCTCGGGAAAGAAGGCCTTGCCGCCGGCGACAGCGCGAACGTAGACAGCGTCGAAGAGTGCCTTCTCCGGAATCGCCAGGTATCCCACCTCCTCCGAGCCTTCATAGCCGACAAAGAGCTCGGGGGCGAGATGGTGGATCTCGTAAGTTCCAATCGTGGTTGGGATCCGTTGGGCTCGATCCAGCGATGCGACCGAGATCCGACGCGGGATCTGTTCGATCATCTCGTGGTGAGAGAGCGCCGAAAAGAACGATACGTACGCTGGGAACGGTGCGGTCAGATAGGGAACGACGACAAAGGGCATGACGTTCGGATCAAGTGCCCAGAGACCACGACGCAACCGGCGTACGAGCCCAGCCTCCTCCAGTCCGCGCAGACGCCGAGCGGCGGTGCCATGAGATGTCTGCCAGCGTGCCGCTGCCTCACGATTGGTAACGATCGGGCGCTTCATTTTCAGCAGGTCGCCGTAGGCGTTGATTGGGGTCATCTCGCCTCCTCCAACTTTGTGGCAACGAAAGTCTGCATCTGCTCCCAAGCTGCCTCTCCCTCATAAAGCTCGAGAGCATCGGGCTCCAGAAACGGAAGAACCTGATCGCGGAAGGCGTCGTAGGGCAACTGCAGGGCGCGATCGCCGGCGTCGGCCAGGACCTTGGCGTCAAGAGCCCCGGGCGGGAGCGGGCGTCGGCGCAAGAGCAGGTCGAGGTCGAAAACGTCACGAGCCTGAGTCTCGGAGCGCCCTGCCAGTGCCCTGACCTTCTGCTCGGTCGGTGTGCCGTCGGTGTAGTGCTGGACGCTTGGCGGGCGCAGCGCATATGGAGCGACGACGGCACCCGGAATCGGCTCGAGAAGATATGACCCCTCACTACCTCGATTGCTGAACTCGATCTTGGTTCGGACGATCACTGCGCTGTTCGAGATCGCCACGCCAACCTTCCAGCGGCGGGTCGTCGCAGTCTGCTTTGGCTTTGAGAACTCGGCGATCGAGAGACCGCCGACACGAAGAAGGATCCTCAAAGCACCCGAGTCGAGAACGGCGTCGACCTTCTCTTCGAGACCCCAGGGCGCCTTGCCGCTGATATCGAGATCGATGTCCTCTGAGTAGCGAGCGCTGGCAAAGAAATATCGAAGGTTGGCCCCTCCCTTGAGGACGTAGCGAGCCGGATCCAGACGTTTGGAGAGAGCGTCTAGAAAAGCCAAATGGAACAGCTCAGTTATCTGTGCGTTACTGAACCTGGTCATGACTTAAGGATACAAGTCCTGGGCGTTTTATGCACTTAACTTGTATCCTTAATGGGCCATTTGAAGAGATCGATCTTCCTCTCGCAGCGGCAACCCACCCAACGCCTCTACCCTGCGATACCGATGTACCGCTCCAGCTGGCTGCACCGCTGGGTGCCCGGGATCAAGCTCATCCAGCAGTACCCCGGCCAATCCGCTCGACCCGACCTGGTGGCGGGAGTCGTGCTGGCCGCGATCCTGGTCCCACAGGGAATGGCCTACGCGGAGCTCGCCGGGCTGCCGGCGGTCACCGGCCTCTACACGACGATCGCCTGCCTGGTCGGCTACGCCCTCTTCGGGCCTTCGCGGGTCCTGGTGCTCGGGCCCGACTCCTCGATCTCGCCCCTGATCCTCGCTTCGATCACGCCCCTGCTGGTCGTGGGAGATCCGGGGTCGGCGATCGTCCTGGCGGGCATGCTCGCGATCTTCGTCGGCCTGATCGAGATCGGCCTCGGCCTCGGCAAGCTCGGGTTCGTCGCCGACCTGCTCTCGAAAGAGGTGCAGGTCGGCTACATGAACGGCCTCGGGATCACGATCATCGTCGGGCAGCTGCCGAAGCTGTTCGGGTTCTCGACCGACGCCGACTCGTTCCTCGGCGAGCTGAAGGCGTTCGTGGAAGGTCTCGGCCAGACGCACACCGCCACGCTCGTGCTCGGGCTCGCGGTCCTCGGCATCCTGCTCGTGCTGCCGATCCTCAGCAAGCGCCTGCCGGCGATCCTCGTGGGAGTCGTGGCGGCCACCGTCGTCTCTGCGGCCTTCGGCCTGGCGGACCA
This sequence comes from uncultured Solirubrobacterales bacterium, assembly GCA_963702065.1. GTDB lineage: Bacteria > Actinomycetota > Thermoleophilia > Solirubrobacterales > 70-9 > VRUE01. Next base: position 606,545 of record OY969705.1, on the reverse strand, counting down.
CGGGGTCGCGACGGTCGGGTCCCTGCCCCAGGGAGTGCCCACCCCCGGGCTTCCCTGGACGGACGCCGGCGACGTCCCGGCGCTGCTGCTGGCGGCGCTCGGCATCACCCTGGTCTCGCTGACCGACACGATCGCGACCGCGACCAGCTTCGCGGCCCGACGCGGGGATGAGGTCAAGCCCGATCAGGAGATGATCGGGCTCGGCGCCGCGAACGTGGCGGCCGGCTTCTTTCAGGGCTTCGCGGTCTCGACGAGCGGCTCGAGGACCGCCGTCGCCGAGCAGTCGGGGGCGAAGACCCAGCTGGCCGGCCTGGTCGGGGCCGGGCTGGTCGCGGCCCTCCTGCTCTTCCTCAACTCACTGCTCGCCGACCTGCCGCAGGCGGCGCTCGCGGCGGTGGTGATCGCCGCCGCGATATCGCTGATGAACCTGCCCCTGCTGCGCCGCTACTACGAGATGCGCAGAAGCGCGCTCGGCGTCTCCCTGGTGGCCACCGCCGGCGTGGTGCTCCTCGGCGTCCTGCAGGGAATCGTGGTCGCGGTCCTGCTGGCGATCATCCTCTTCTTCCGCCGCAACTGGTGGCCGCACGGCGCGGTTCTGGGACGCCCCGAGAGCTTGGAGGGATGGCACGACGTCGACCGCCTACCCCGACGCCGGCGAGATCCCGGGGGTTGTCGTCTACCGCTGGGAGGCGCCGCTGTTCTTCGCCAACGCGGGGAGGTTCCGCGACGAGATCAGGCGCCTCGCGCGCGAGCGCGAGCCCGACTGGATCGTCCTGCAGTGCGAGGCGATCACCGACGTCGACGTGACCGCGGCGGAGATGCTCGAGCAGCTCGACCGCGAGCTGAACGCGGCCGGGATACACCTCGCCTTCGTCGAGCTGCGCGACCGCCTCAAGCAGCTGACCCTGCGCTACGGGCTGATGGACACGCTCGACAAAGATCACTTCTACCCCTCCATCGAGGCGGCCATTGCCGCGATTCGAGCGGAGGACGGCGCCGGATCGAAGAGACCCCTTTAGGGCCGGCGAGAACCGCCAGGCTGAGCATCTTCATGCACACCATTCCCGATCTCCTTCCTGTGGGTTGTCGGGGGCCGGCGCCTGCATCCCTTCAGACTCCGGCCCCCGCTCTCCCTTGCTCGACCCCCCGCCTGGCACATGCGAGCATCCAGCCCCAGGCAGAGGTGCACAAACACTCAGGAAAAGTGGTTCCTAACTATGCCCCACCTCGGCGACGATCAGGTCTACCGCCGCCGCCCCTCCGAGCGCCGGGGCCAGCGCGAGGTAGGAAAGCGCCGGCGCCGCGAGCGGCAGCTGCGCACCGCGCCCGCCGGCGACGAAGTGGTGGATCACGCCCCACATCGCCCCGATCGATGCTTCTGCCGCGAACTGGCTCGGCCGTCTCGTCGGCGGGGCTCCCCGCCGAAGCCTTGTCGCCAGCTTGGCGATCATCTCGCAGCGCCATTGGATCGCCTCGGGGCCCGGTGAGAAGACCTCGAGAAAGGCGAGGCCGGCGAATGCGGGGTCGCGCGCGAGGCGCCGGCAGAGGCCGGCGATCATGCGGTGGACGCCGCTCGCCCAGTCGTCGGCGGTGAGGTAGGAGGGCGCTGCTGCGGCGAGGGTACGATCGCTGAGCGCCTCGAGCGTCGCCAGAAAGCAGTCCGCCACGCCCTCGAAGTGGGTGTCGAAGCTGCGCCTGGAGACGCCGGCGGCGGCACGAACCCGCGGCACCGTCAGCGTCGCGTACCCCTCCTTGCTCGCCAGCTTCGCCGTGGCCGCGAGGATCAGCGCGCGCTCGTCCTCCAGCGGCATGATGAGCGCGGCCTCGGGTAACGGCGGCACCCCCGCCGCCCCGAGGTCCCGCAGGCGGACGGCGTCGTCGTCACAGAAAGAGAGCGCCCACTGCAGCAGCTCGTCTCCGTCGAGCGCCAGCTGCCGCGCGCTGCCCGGAGAGCAGCCGCGCCCGGGCCAACCGGCTGCCACCGGCGACGATGCCTTTCACCACCAGCGGCGGCAGCCGGGGGGCTCCCTCGGCGAGGGCGAGGTTCTTCGCCACCAGCGCCTCGAAGAGCAGGTTCGTTCGCTGCATCCGCTCGACCGCGACGGCACCGGCGGTGAAGACCTCGACCAGGACCAGCCGCGCCGCCTTCGGGCTGCTGGTGATCTGATCGGCGAAGGCAAGCGACCCGAGCCGAAGCCGCTCGCGCCACTCCTCCTCGCCCTCCGCGGCGGCGATGATCCCGCGCACCGAGTGACTGACGATGGTGTCGTAGGCGGCGAGGAAGCACTCCTCCTTGCCGGCGAAGAGCTTGTAGAAGTCTCGCTTCGAGATCCGGGCGCGGCCGGTCAACTTCTCCACGGAGATGGCGTTGTACCCATGCTCGGCAACGAGCTCGACCATCGCCTCACGCAGTCGCCCGCGCTGGTGCGCGCCGACCTCCTTCGCCGAAAGTCCCGGCCCCGGCTTCAGCGGCGGATAGCGGGCACCCCGCGTTCGCGCGCCTCGCGATGAGTTCCTTGGTGACACTTCGTCAATACCAAAACAAGGAGTGCGCCAAAGCTGCTACGCCAGATGGGCAAAAGCTGACTACGGGGATCTGCCTAAATGACAGCTCCGCCCTCGATCGAGGCACGCGGCTCGATTTCCCGCAGCCGCATCATCCGGAAGGAGTTGAAGAGCCCGATCAGGCCGGCGATGATCGGAACCAACAGCGCCACCTGCAAGGAGCGGTTCGTCGCATCCGTGTTGATGCGGAGGACTTCATCCTGAACCGCCTCTGGCTCTTCGGCGAGCAGCTGTTCGAGTTTCGCGTTGCTCGTCACTTCCGCGTCTTCATCGAGCTTGTCCGCGATCTGCTGCTGCTGGTCGGCCGGGATCACCGTCGCTTGCCTCGGTCATGTTGGTGAAGCTGAGCGAGAGAACCGCCAGCAGCACGCCGCCGGCCATCGCCAGCCCGAACGAGAGCCCGAAGGACCCCGCCGCCGAGTTCACCCCGCCGCCTCGCTGATCCGCTCCTCGTCGATCGGGGCGAGCGTGTAGTTGTTGAGCTGGGAAACCAGCAGCCCGAGCCCGGTTCCGGCCAGCGCCAGCGGGATGACCAGATACCAGCCGGAGTCCGCCTTGGGCACGATCGGGACGAGCAATGCCATGCCGAGGGTGCTGAGCGCGAAGCCCACAGCGGATGATCGAAGCAGGGCGGCGATTCCCGGCCCTCCGCCCCGCGAGAATCGCTGCCCCGAACATGGTCAGAGAGAGCGGCGCGAGGGTCAGGCCGGTCTCCAGCGCGTTGTATTCGAGCGAGATCTGGAGAAAGATCGGCAGCGCGATCATCGCGCCGCCCAGGGTGATGTTCTGGAGCGCCTGCTGGGAGATTCCGATCCTGAAGTTGGGGTGGCGGAAAAGGTCTGGGTCAAGCAGGGTCGCCTTTCCTTCGCGGTGACGCCGCACCAGCCAACGGGCCAACGCCCAGAGCGCGAGCGCGCCGATCGCGATCGTCAGCCCGACGAACTCGCCTCCCTCCTGCCAGATCAGAATCCCCAGGACCACGCCGCCCATGCCGATGACCGAGAGGACGGCCCCGGTTCCGTCGATTTGGCGAGGGCCGGTGTAGGGCACGTCGCGGACGAGCTTGACGTTGAACAGGACGACCGCGATCACGACCAGCTCGAGGAAGAAGCCGACCCGCCACGAGAGGAAGGTCGTCACGAAGCCGCCGAGAAGCGGCCCAACCGCCGCCGCGACGGCGGCCGATGCGCCAACCAGGGCATACGCCTTCTTCTGTGCCGCGCCCTCGAAGTTGCCGCGGATCAGCGACTGCATTGCGGGCAGCAACAAGGAAGCGCCCAGGCCGCCGACGATCGCCCAGAAGACGATGACCACGCCGAGGCCCTGGGCCAGCGTCATCGCCAGGGCGCCGGTCGCATAACCCAGCAGGCCCAGCACAAACGCGCGCTTTCGCCCGATCAGGTCGCCGACCTTGCTGCTGATCAGGATGAACGCCGCGGAGACCAGGGCCTCCAGCGCGATCGCCGACTGGACGCCGCTGACGGTCGTATCGAGATCCCCGACCACGGCGGAGATCGAGACGTTCATCAACGAGGTGTCGACGACGAGCACGAACATCGCCATCGCGAGAACGAACGCCAACCGCGTGCTGCCCGTTCCCTCCGAACCGGCGGGAACAGGCTCTGGGGTCTCAGGCACTCAGGCAAGCAACTTCGACTTTGCCCGGTCGAACTCCTCGGCCGACAGCGCCCTTTTCCTTCAGCTCGGCGAGCTTGTGGAGTTCGTCCGCGGGAGAGCCGGTCTGGGCCTGTTCGCGGACGTATGATGTCGAACTCCTTCTTGGCCTCGACCTGGGCCTTGATCGTGCGGTCGCGCATCCCGTTGCCGCGAACGATCAGATAGAGCAGCACGCCGAGGAACGGCAGGAAGACCAAGAAGAACACCCAAACGGCCTTCGCCACTCCTGACAGCTCGTGGTCGCGGAAGAGGTCACCGATGATCGAGATCAGAATCCAGATCCAGGCGAAGAGCAAAAAGAACTCGAAGATGAAGAGCAGTCCTTCGCCGAAGCTGATGTCTGCGAGCAGCACGGTCATCCCTCCTGCTCAGTCCAGTTGACGGTCAACTGGTAGATGATCACGACGTCGAGGACGATCATCAGGAACGCCCACAGCGGCGCTGCCGGGAACCAGACGACCTGCAGAACGGCGTTGATCGCCAAGAGGAAAATCCCCAGGACGCGAGCCACTTCATTGCCGACGAGCAGACCGAAGCCCGTAAGTCCGATGACGGCACCAAGGATCAGCTGAAACCAGCCCCAGGTGGTGATGTCGAAGATCAGGGCGCCGTGACCGCCGACTACGACGACTTCATCGTTGAGGATTGCCGCCAGCCCCCAGATCGCATCGAGGAAGCCGAGGATCACCATCATCACTCCTGCGAATGCGATCCAGGTGGAACGCTCGCCTCCGACAGGTGGCCTCGAACTCTGACCAGCCTCCATTGAATTCTCCTTCCTCAAAGGCGGTGCGGCTCCGTTCTCATTCCGGGCCGGCAGCTCGGCAGCTGCTCGCCAATGTCACTCTAGTTGCCTTTCGGTACACAAGCAAAAGATTTCTTATCCGATCCAAGCGCCTGCTCCTGGCAGCCGCCTGCTCTGCCGAGGAGCGGGAGGCGGTGAGCTCGGCGGAGATCCTGACCGCCGCGGAGACGAGGGGGGCGGCGAGGATGAGGCCGATGGTGCCGAAGAGGCAGCCGCCGGCGATGGTGGCGATCAGAACCGCCAGGGGGTGGAGGTCGAGGGCGGCGCCGTAGGCGATCGGCTGCACCAGCTGCTGGAGCACGCCGTTGGCGAGGAGGACGACTACCGCGATCGCCAGGGCCGCCTCGGGCCCCTGGCCGCCCAGGGCGATCAGGACCGCGAACGCCCCCGCCGTCCAGGCGCCGAGATAGGGCACGTAGCCGCCGAGGAAGGTGACGACGGCGATCGTCCCCGGCAGCGGCACCCCGAGCAGCAGCGCCCCGACGCCGACCAGCAGCGCGCTCCAGGCGGCGACGATCGTGACCCCGACGAAGTAGCCGCGCAGGGAGCGGGATACCTGGCCCAACACGGTGTGGGCGACCGGGACCGGCATGCCGAGGTGGCGCTCGACGAACCTGCCGAGCGTCGGCGCGTCCTTGAGCATGAAGAAGAGGCTGATAGCGGCGAAGGAGAGGAAGACGGCCAGCGAGGCCAGCTTGTCGACGCCGCCGAGCAGGCCGCCGGTCAGAGCCTTGAAGCCGGCGCTGATCGAGGCGCTCGCGTGCTGGTTGGCGTCCGCGGCGGTGGACGAAGCCACGCCCAGATCCCTGACCCACGACTCGATCTCGTCCGCGCCGGCATGGAGTCTGCCGCTGAGGCTGTCAGCCTGGCTGGCGATGCCGCTCATGACGATGACGCCGACGCCGACGCCGATCAGGACGATTCCGAGGAAGACGAGCACCGCACCGGCTCCCCTCGGCACCCCGTGGCGCTTCAGCCAGTCGACCATCGGCACGGTGACCGAGGCGACGATCGCCGCCGTCACCACCGGCATCACGATCGTCTGCGTCTGCGCCAGCAGGAAGATCGCGCCGACCAGCGCTGCGCCCACCCCAACCAGCAGCCAGGCGCTGAAGCCGAGGTCCCGCAGCCAGGCTGGAGCCGAGAACATCCCGCTCAGCTCGGCGGGATCGATCTCGATCACTTCTTCTTCGGGGGCGCGCTCTCGCGCCGGGCCGCCACAGCCGCCCTCGGATCGCGCGCCTCGGAGTCATCGGTCCGGCGGACGATACGCGGCGCCCCCGACACGGCCACGGCGGAGCCGCGCGGTGACCGCGGCGGCTCGGGTCACCTACGTCGGCCACGCGACCGTCCTGATCGAGATCGACGGCGTCCGCCTGCTCACCGATCCGGTGCTGCGGCGCCGGGTCGGCCCGCTGCGGCGCCACGGGGCGCCTCCCGACCCGCGACTGGCGGAGGACGTCGACGCGGTGCTGATCTCCCACCTCCACCACGACCACGCCGACGTGCCCTCGCTGCGCCGGCTGAGCCGGACGGTGCCGGTGCTCGCCGCACCGGGGGCGGGGGACTTCCTCGCGCGGCTCGGCTTCGGCGACGTCCGCGAGCTCGCCCCGGGCGACTCCGGCAGCGTCGGCGGCGTCCGCGTCACCGCCACCGAGGCGAACCACCCGCCCAGCGGGCGGCGCTTCGAGCGCGCCTCGCGGGCGGTCGGCTTCGAGCTCACCGGACAGCGGCGCATCTACTTCGCCGGCGACACCGACCTCTTCGACGGCATGGAGGCGATCGGCGGCGGCGAGCTCGACCTCGCCCTGCTGCCGATCTGGGGCTGGGGCACGAACATCGGCGCCGGGCACCTCGACCCCGAGCGGGCGGCGCGAGCCGCGGCGCTGCTCTCGCCGCGGCTGGTGGTGCCGATCCACTGGGGAACGCTCTATCCGCTCGGCCTGGCGCGGCTGCGCCCCGAGCCGCTGCGCGCGCCGCCGCGCGCGAGTTCGCCGCCTGGATGCGCGAGCTGGCGCCTCAGTCGGAGCTGCGGGTGCTGGCGCCGGGCGAGGCGACCTCGCTCGCGTAGCCGTCGTGCCCGAGGCCGGCGAGCCAGCCCCGGAAGACCCGGTGGACCCGCTCGGCGCCGACCACGTCCTCCTCGGGCCAGGCGAGCTCGGCCGGGTGCAGCACGAAGGGGTGCGCCTGGGTCCCGCCCATGCCGCCGTGCGAGCCGACCAGCTCCTCGAAGGCGGCGACCTCGCCGAACTGCGGCCAGTAGGTGCTGTTGACCATCAGGTCGGCGCAGTGGGGGAAGCCGTCGGTGCGCCGCAGGTGGTCGGCGGCGTGCGGGCCGAACGGCTCCAGCGGGTCCTCGCCCTCGACCCGATCCTCGTCGAGGAAGTGGATCCCGCCGGCGCCGATCGCGAGCGCGCCGGAGCGCTCCGAGCGGACCAGGACGAAGCCGATCCCGGGGTGGTCGCGGAGCGCCGGGACCAGCAGCGGGTAGATCGCCTCGAGCCGCTCCAGCGAGCACCCGGCCGGGCTCGCGCGGGAAAGCTGATCAGGCCGAGGCAGCCCGAGGCCATCACCGAGAGCTCGGGCACCTCGCCCCCGTGCGCCCGGTCCACCTCCTCGCGGACCTCGGCGTCGAGCGTCACCACGCCGTCGTCGCGGCGGCCGCGGGTCGCCGTGCGGACCGTGCGCGCCGCGATCGTGTCGTCGCGGGCGACCTCGGTCAGGCCGGCGCTGAGGTAGGCGAGCGCGTCGTCCTCGCCCTCCTCGACCGCGATCGTGCTCTCCGGGTCGCAGGCCGAGCGCACCAGGTCCTCGAGCGTTTCCCCGTAGCGGTCGCGGAAGGTCTCCCCCTGCGACTGGCCGTGGTCGGAGAGGACGACCAGCCGGTAGGGGCGCGGAGCGTCGGCGCAGGCGAGGGCGATCCTGGCGATCTGGCGGTCGAGGTCGCGCAGCACGGCGAGGGCGTCGTCGCGTTCGATCCCGGAGTGGTGGGCGACCTCGTCGTAGGCGAGGAAGGTCGTGTAGACGAGCGGGCGGCCGGCGAGGACGTCGCCGACGACGCTGGCGACCTGGAGGTCGCGCTGGACGACGGTGGCCCAGGCGCGCACGGCGGCGTAGGAGCGCGGGCGGGCGATCCGCGGACGGACGTCGTCGCGGAGCTGCCGCCGCACCGCCCGGCGCTCGCGGAAGATGTCGACGAGCGCCAGCACGAGCGTGCGCGCAACCGCGTAGGGACGAGCGAAGTAGGCCGCGTAGTCGACCCCGATCGGCCGCCGGCGGTGCAGCACCGTGCTCATCGTCAGCATCGAGTGCGGCGCGTCGCCGGAGAGGATGTTGGCGCGGCTGGCGCCGCCCGCGTGCAGCAGCCCGCGTCCGTCCGAGTGCCGCCGCTCCAGCTCTTCGGCGTCGCGCGGGTGGTTGGTGACGATCGCCGCGCCGCGGTCCTTCTCCCACCAGCGGAAGGCCGGCATGTCCTCGTTGGAGCCGTGCAGCAGGCCCGCCTGGCAGGCGCCGGTCTGCGAGGACCAGTCGGTCTCCCACCTGCTCAGCCGGTGGGAGCCGCGGCGCAGCCAGGCGGCGAGGTTGGGCGCGTCGCCGGCGGCCAGCGCCCGGTGCAGGACGTCGTGGGCGAGGCCGTCGATCTCCAGGAAGAGGACGCCCGGCACCTCGCTCTCCACGTGCTGCGCCCCGCCGCCGCATCTGCCGGCGGACGACGTTGCGGTACCAGGAGTCGTCTTCGTCGATCGCCAGCAGCGAGTAGAAGCCCGCGGTGAGCGCCGTCATCGCCACCGTGACGACGATCCCCTCGAGCACCCCGTCGAGGTGGGCGCCGGGCAGGAGGTTGACGGCGAAGGTGACGAGAACGCCGTTGAGGAGCAGGGCCGCGCCGCCCAGGGTGAGGACCGTGAGCGGCAGCGCGATCCGCGCCAGGACCGGCCAGATCAGCGCGTTGAGCAGGCCGATCGCCGCCGCCGCGCCAAGCGCAGCGAGGGCACCGTCGAGGACGAAACCGGAGAGCAGCGCGGAGAGCAGCAGCAGGGAGAGGGCGTCCAGCAGCAGGACCAGCAGGGCGCGCCAGACGATCCGAATGTTCATCGTCGTCCGCCGCGGTCCAGCAGCTGGCCGGCCAGCTCCGCCGCGCTGACCCCGATGAACGCACCGGCGAGCACGTCCGCGGGGTAGTGGACACCGGTATGGACTCGGGAATACCCGACCAGCGTCGCCAGGGCCCGCAGCGGCGCCGAGAGCAGCGGCTGCGCGTCGGCGGCGCCGGTGGCGAAGGCAAAGGCGGAGGCGGCGTGGCCGGAGGGGAAGGAGCTCGAGCGCGGCATTTGGACATGGCGTCTCGCGAGCTCCTCGGCCTCCTTCCTCTCGGGCCGCCGCCGGGTGGTCAGCGGCTTGGCGACGAGGTTGGCGAAGCCGGAGGCGACGCCGAGCGAGACGAGGCCCTTGCGAGCCGCAAGCCGGCCGCTGGGCCCGCCAAGGAGGGCCAACGCGGCCGCGGTGGCGAACCAGAGCTTGCTGTGGTCGGCGGCGCGGGAGAGACCGCGCATGGCGACGTCCAGCGAGGGAGTGTCGCTGGCGGCGATCGCCGCGTAGACGGCGGTATCGACCGCCTTCGCCTCGCTGAGCCACTCGCTCATCGCGACGATGTTCTCGCGCCTTGCGGCGTCCCCGATACAGCGATCCGCGCCAGCGCGAGAACGGTCTCCCAGGCGCCCTCGGGCATCGCCGCGGACGGAGAGGCGCCGGGATGTGCGGCGGCGATCCGCACCCGCAGCGCCGCCGGCAGGATCCTGAAGCGCAGCGGCGCGTCCAGAGTTACGGCCTCGCCGTCGATGCCCGCGGCGATCGGACCGTCAGCGTCAACCTCGAAGGCGGGCGCGGACCACTCTCGCCAAGGCCGCTGGAAGAGGCGCCGGCCCGCGACCGGCGCGAGAAGCAACGGTGATCCCCAGCAGCTCGTCGTCGATCCTCGGCCGGGTGCCCGAGCCGACCGCACGCCCGAGGCGGTAGCGATTGTTGGAGACGAGGATCGCCGCGCCGGAGGAGTGCTCATGCCCCCCGGGCCCGGTCCAGCGCAGGTCCAGCCCCTTGCCCTCGGGCCCCAGCACCTCGGGCAGCGTGTCGAGGATGGTCCGCAGCTTCGCCTCCCGATAGCCCTCGCGCTGGACGGCCTCGGCGTAGAGGCCGATCGAGACGTTGTTGACGAATACGCGGCCGTTGACCTCGGCAAGATCGACCCGCCTTTCGCGACCGCCGACGAAGGCGTCGAGCGCGCCGATGACGTCGTCGCGGTCGACCCCGAGGTCGAGCGCGAAGTGGTTGCGGGTCCCGGCCGGGATACAGGCATAGGGCAGATCCAGCTCGGCGGCAACCATGGCAACGACGGCCTGGGAGCCGTCGCCGCCGGCCATCGCCAGCGCGTCGGCTCCATCGGCAACGGCGCCGCGCACGAGCTGCTCGAGGTCGGTGCCGAGCTTCAACTCGATCGGCTCGATGCCACGGGCCCGCGCCTCGTCGGCCAGGTGGAACTTCTCGGCCTTTCCCCCGCCCGACTTGGGGTTGTAGAAGAGCACGGGGTGATCGGGGTCCGGCGCCTGGTGAAGCGGAACGTGGACCTTGAAGGCCGATCGCGTCGCAAGGAGCATCAGTCCCAGACCCACCACGATCACGAGAGCCTGCGCGACGTGATCGCCGTCGGCGATCAAGAGAGTGACGATCACCGCCACTGCCAGGATCGCGATTCCAGATCCCAGCAGCCTCGCGCGCCCGGTGCGGGTCAGGCCGTACCAAGCTGCCGTGAGCGCAAGTGCGAGGCCGGCGAGGACGATCAGTCCGCGGGGAAACTGAGAAAGGACGATGTCGATGCTGAGAGACTGCGAGGACCGCCGCGCTCACGAGCGCCACGAGCGCCGCCAGTCGGTGCGTGTCGCCCTGCTCAGCCGACATTGAAGTGCTCCTCGTCCTCGTGCGATCAATCGCCGTTGTACGAAGGGTGGACGACCGGATTCGAACCGGCGACCGCCTGGACCACAACCAGGAGCTCTACCAACTGAGCTACGTCCACCGCGCGGCTTCCAATCTAGCGGGCCGGCGGGCGAGGCGGAGGGCTTAGCCGGGCCGGTGGGATTCGACCAGGGAGGCGAAGGCCTCCAGGCCGGGGGTCGTGCGAGCGAGCAGGTCTGCTTCTGCGGCTTCGGCTTGCGACGGCAGGGCGGCGGCTCCGTCGTCTCCCAGAGCCACGCAGGCCTCGTGGACCATCTCGGGCACGGCCAGCCAGGCCTCGAGCAGGGCGAAGTCGGCCTCGGGGTGGAAGAGCACGCCCCAGGCGTTGCCGTGGCGGAAGGCCTGGACCTCGGTGCGCTCTGAGCGGGCCAGGTGCTCGGCGCCCTCGGGCAGGTCGAAGACGTCGCCGTGCCAGTGCAGGACGGTCGTGCTCGGCGCCAGGGCGCCGAGGATCGGGTCGTCGGGGTCGAGGATCTCGACCGGCGCGTAGCCGAGCTCCGGGCCCTCCCCCGCCCTCACCTCGGCTCCGAGCGCCCGCGCCAGCAGCTGGGCGCCGAGGCAGATGCCGAGCACCGGCAGCTCCCGGCGCACCGCCTCGGCGAGCCACTCGCGCTCGCTCGCCAGCTCGGGATGAGCGCTCGACTTCGTCGACGTTCATCGGGCCGCCCATCACCACGGCGCCGGCGACATCGTCGTGATCGGGCAGCGACCTGGCCCGCCAGCGGTTTGACCGTGTGCACGTCGAGGCCGCCGCAGGCATCGAGGATCCGGTGCGGGCCCTCCCACGGCACGTGCTGGATCGCCAGCAGGATCGGCCGCTCGTCCGCGCTCATCAGCGCCCCAGGCTAGCCGCGCTACGGTTTGCGGCGATGCTGCAGCCGGGATTGCCTTCTTCCGGCCCGAGGCTCGGCCGGCGAGGCGACCGGATGCAGGCCCGCGGCGCGATGCGCATCGGAGCGCTCGCCGTCGGCGCCGCCGCGTCGGCGGCTTCGCGATCGGGCGGCTCAGCGTCGGCCGCCTCACGATCGGCAGGCGACCGTCGGCGAGCTCGAGATCGACGAGCTCGAGATCGCGCGAGCTCCGCAAGACGTGCGGCGCGTAGCCGACATTGACCACACCAGGGTGGGTCAAGTCGGATGCGCGCTCGTCGCGTGGCCGCGCTGGCGATCGCGACGTCGCTGTCCGGCCGGCGCCGTCGGCCCCTACCCCGACCTCGGCAGCTGCTCCGGTCTTCCCCGACCCGCCCGCCCGGCACCCCGGCCAACGCCCCGTCCCTCGCCACCGAGGCCGCCTGGAACCAGGACATCTCCAAGGCGCCGGTCGCCCGCCAACTCGGCCGCGACGATCGCCTACATCAACGCCCACGGCGGCAACCTCCTCCACCCCGACTTCGGCTCGCCGCGTGCCTACGGCTTCCCCTACGCGGTCGTCGGCGCCGGCCAGCGCAAGCTGCCGATCCACTACACCGCCTACGGCGACGAGAGCGACCCCGGGCCGTTCCCGATCCCCAAGGGCGCGCCGGTCGAGGGCGGCAACGGCAGCGACGGCGACCGCCACGTGCTCGTCGTCGACCGCTCCAGCTGCACGCTCTACGAGCTCTACCGCGCCTTCTTCAAGGCGGGCGGCGCCCACTGGAACGCCGACTCGGGCGACCCGCTGGGACCTGCGCTCGAGCGCCCGCCGTCCCGACTCCTGGACCTCGGCCGACGCCGCCGGGCTGCCGATCTTCCCCGGCCTCGTCCGCTACGACGAGGTCGCGGCCGGCCAGCTCGAGCACGCGATCCGGGTCACCTTCGACAGCACCCGCAACGCCTGGGTCCACCCCGCCTCGCACTGCGCCGGCGACACCTCCGACCCGAACGCGCCCGGCGATGGGAACGCGGCTGCGACTCAAGGCCGGCTACGGCCTCGGCGGCTTCAGCGGCGGCGCCAAGGTGATCGCCGAAGCGATGAAGCGCTACGGGATGATCGTCGCCGACAACGGCTCCAACTGGTACTTCAGCGGCAGCAGCGACCGGCGCTGGGACGACGAGAACCTCAACCAGCTCAAGCGCATCCCCGGCAGCGCCTTCCAGGTGGTGCAGAGCGCCGCCCGCCCTCACTCCTGCTGAAGCGGCTAGCTCCGTTCACGCGTGGGCGTGTCCTAGCCTCCGAGGCGCACGTGGTGGAACTCGGCTCGCAGTCGCGAGCGCAGCTCGTCGGCTGCCTCGTCCGCCTCATCGCCCTCGCCGCTAACCAAGCACCACCTCGGTCGCCGGGTAGCTCTGCAGCTGGTCCTCGACCGCCTGCACGATGTCCTCGTCGCCGACCCGCGCCTCGGCCGCGACGCCGGCCTTGGCCAGCGCCGCCACCGTCACCACGAGGCGCTGCTGGGCGCGGTGCCGGGCGCCCTCGACGTCGGAGGCCCAGCGATCGAGGAAGCCGATCCGCGCCGGCACCAGCACCCGCACCTCGTCCTCCGCCCCATCGCCGCCGCCGATCCCGGCGACGCGAGCGATCCGCGCCACGTCGACCGGCTCCTCCACCGCGCCGGCGGCGACGATCAGCACGTGCTGCCTGGCGTCCTCGACCGCCCGCCGAGGCGATCGGCCCCGCGGGCCGCTGCCGCACCGCGATACACCACCAGCGCCAACCGCCGCCAAAGCACCTACCGCGACCCCCACACCCGGTCCACCGAGCATGAAGGCCGGCGACGATCGGCACCACAACCCCGGCGACGATCAGAGGCAGCTTCCAGGGGTCCATCGACGCAAGACTCCTACGTCAGGCGTCGGGTCAGACGCCGACGGGCTAGCCGCGCTCGTGCCGAGGCGGGAGCAAGCAGCATCGCCAGCCCGATCAGGATCACGATGATCCCGAGGATGTAGTTGACGAGGATCGCCAAGACGATCCCGATGACGATCAGCAGTATTGATAGCTCCATGCCGCCAGATGTACCCGACGGTTGAGGAGCGTCAAACCCAGTGTCAGCCGCGGGTGCCACCGCCGCTGCCGTCCGGCGACCAGCCCGGGCCGCGGAAGACGTAGCCGAGCTGGTCGCGCCAGCTCTTCGCGCGCGCGCACGTCGCGGGCCAGGTCGACGAACTCGTGGAAGGCGACCCGGGTCGGCCGGAAGCTGCGGATGTTCTTGGTCAGCCCGTAGCGGGGCCGCTCGGTCTCGCCCTGGAAGGTGCCGAAGATGCGGTCCCAGATGATCAGGATGCCGCCGTAGTTGCGGTCGAGGTAGACCTCGTTGGCGCCGTGGTGGACGCGGTGGTGCGAGGGCGTGTTGAAGACGAACTCGATCGGCGCCGGCAGCTTCTTCACCCGCTCGGTGTGGATCCAGAACTGGTAGATCAGGGTGATCGCCAGCTGGGTGAGGATCATCCAGGGGGCGAAGCCGAGCAGCGCCAGCGGCGCCCAGAAGGGCAGCGCCGTCATCGGCGTCCAGGTCTGGCGCAGCGCGGTCGAGAGGTTGTAGTGCTGGGAGGAGTGATGGACGACGTGGCTCGCCCAGAAGACCCGCACCTCGTGGTGGACGCGGTGGAACCAGTAGTAGGCGAGGTCGTCGGCGAAGAAGAGCAGCACGTAGGTCCACCACTCGTCGGCCGGCATCCGCAGCGGAGTCAGCTCGTAGAGCCCGGCGTAGACGACGACGACGACCAGCTTCCAGACCGCGTTGATGACGACGTTGCCGCCGCCCATGCGTCAGGCTGGTGCGCGTGTCGCGCGACTCGTAGCCGACCAGCTCCTCGTCGCGCGCGTACTTGAACGAGAGCAGCTCGATGACGAGCAGCAACACGAAGGCCGGGATCGCGTAGTAGAGGACCTCGGCCACGGCCCAAATCTAGCGCCCCCGGTTGGATTCGAACCAACGACCATCGGCTTAGAAGGCCGGTGCTCTGTCCACTGAGCTACGGGGGCGGGAAGGGCAAGATTAGGCGCTGGCGGGCGGGGTTGGCGTAGGATCGCTGACCATGCCGAGCGTCGATGCAGCGGGAACCGAGCTGCACTACCTGCGCGCCGGCGAGGGTGAGCCGCTGCTGCTGATCCAGGGGATGAGCGCCACGCACGTCGCCTGGGGCCGACCCTTCCTCGACCAGCTCGAGCCCAGCTTCGACACGATCGTCTTCGACAACCGCGGCATGGGACTTTCCGGAGAGGCCGAGCTGCCCTTCACGATCGCCGACCTCGCCGCCGACACGGTCGGCCTGCTCGACGCGCTGGAGCTCGAGACCGTCCACGTCGTCGGCATCTCGATGGGCGGCATGATCGCCCAGGAGCTGGCCCTCGCCCACCCCGAGCGGATCCGCACGCTGACGATCGGCGCCAGCTACTGCGGCGGGCCGAACGGCACGCTGATGGCGCCGGAGGACCTGCAGATGCTCGGCGAGGCCTACGTCTCCGGCGAGCGCGAGCGCGTCTTCCGGGCGATGTGGGAGATCAACCTCTCCCCCGATTTCCGCGCCGAGGACTCGCGCTTCGCCGCCTTCACCGAGATGGGGTCGGCGCTGCCGGCGCCGCAACCGGTCGTCCTGCAGCAGATGCGCGCCTGCGGCCAGCACGACACCCACGAGCGCCTCGGCCAGATCGACCTGCCCACCCTGATCATCCACGGCGACACCGATCGGCTGCTCGGCTACGCCAACGGGCGCGAGATCGCGGCGCTGATCCCCGGTGCCCGCCTCGAGACGCTCGAGGGAGTCGGCCACATGTTCTGGTGGGAGCAGCCGCAGCGCTCGGCCGAGCTGATCCGCGAACACGCCCTGACCCCGGTCCGAGCTGAGCGATGAGCACGGTCAGGCGGCTCCGCCAGCACCGAGATCGAGGCGCCGATCGCCGCGGTCTACGAGGTCGCCGCCGACGTCGAGGGCTCGCCCCGCTGGCAGCCGGAGATCAAGGTCGCCGAGTGCGTCGAGCGCGACGGCGACGGCAACCAGGTGCTGGTCCACATGGAGACCGATGCCAAGGTGCGCCGGCTGGGCTCGGAGATCCGCTTCAGCTACGAGCAGCCGGGCCGGATCTCATGGGTGCAGGAGGACGGCGACCTGAAGGCGGTCGAAGGCAGCTGGGAGCTCGAGGACCTCGGCGACGGGCGAACCCGCGCGACCTACCGGCTCGAGGTCGACCTGGGCCGCAGGCTGGGCCTGCTGATCCGCGGCCCCCTGGTCGGCGTGCTGCGCGGCCAGCTGGTCGACACCATGCCCGAGAAGCTGAAGCGCTTCATGGAGAGCGACTCAGCCTAGAGGACGTCGCCCGGGGCTCAGCCCTTGGCGCCGCCGGCGCAACCGGCCGGGTCGAGCTTGCCCTTGACCTTGAAGACCTAATCGGGCTCGGGCGTGATTTCGGGCTCTTCGATCACCTGTTCCAGCGCCGGGGCGTTCTTGATCCAGGCGTAGATCGGGTACCAGTAGGGCGCATCGGGCGAGTCCTGGGTGGACTGGCTGACGATCAGGTAGTCGTAGTTGCCGGCGTTGATCCGGCGCGGAACTGGCGGCAGCTGGTCGCCAGGCGGTAGGTCCCGTCCGGCCCCGGCACGCCGATGTACTGGACGTCGTTGTCGAGGTTGGCGCCGTAGAAGCCGTACTGGCCGAAGAAGATCTCGCCCGAGCCGGCGATCCCGATCCGCTTGTCGTGCTGCTTGTGGGCGAATTCGATAGGCCTTCTTGGGCCCGCCGTCCTGGAGGAAGAGTGTCGTCTCGCGTGTAGTGGTGGTTGTACGTACTGGACCTCCTGGGCGCGGCCGAGCACCACCGCCAGCAGCACGACCACGGCGCCGGCGCCGACGACCGCCGCCCGGCTGATCATCCGCCGCGAGCGCGCCATCCCCAATCCGGCCGGCGCCCAGACCAGCGCCAGGGTGAGGAAGATCGTGCCGACGATGAAGCCCGGGTACCAGCGCGGCGTCGTCAGCACCGTGATCGCGTAGACGCCGGTGAGGAAGAGCAGTGTCTGCCAGGCGCGGCGGTCGGGCGCGCGCAGCGGTCGCGCGATCGGCAGCAGCACCAGCGCCAGGACCAGCCCCGGGACCAGGTAGCGCGTGTTGGTGAAGAAGCCGGTCGGCGAGCCCTCCTGCCCGGCCGCGGTGAGCGGCGTGAAGACGTAGACGAAGGCCGTCGCCAGCGCCGCCACCGCGATCACCCGCAGGATCGTGTTGCGCGAGCGCACAGGCGATGTAGAGGGCCGCCGCCACGGCGATGATCAGGATCAGCGGCCAGAGCGGCCCGAAGGCGTTGTCGAGCTGGGGGAAGAACCACTTGCGGTAGATCGTCGGCTCGCTCAGGTAGTGGGCGACGGCGAAGCGCGGCCGCGGGTCGAGCGGCATCTGGTCCGGGCGAGGCAGGTGCAGCGGCCCGAAGCCGATCGTCGGGATCGGGTTGCCGCCGGTCTTGATCGTCGCCCGCACGTACCAGTAGCCGCCGACCACGAAGGTCGAGAGGCCGAGCACCCAGGCCGTGGTCAGGCGCCGGCCGCGACCGCTGAAGACGATCACGCCGAGCCCGATCGCGACGACCGGGATCAGGAAGGTGAGCTTGACCGAGGCGGCGAGCCCGGCGGCGATCCCGGCGATCACCAGCGGCCCCTTGTCGAGCAGCGGCGCATCGCGCTCGGGCGCGTCCTGCACCGCTCCCTCCTTCGGCGCCCGGCGCTGGTGGGCGTTGATCAGGAAGGCGGCGAAGGCGATCAGGAAAGCGAGGCCCATGATGTCGTTGCGGCCCTCGCCGGGCTGGGTCTCGATCATCACCCCGGCGTCGAGCACGATCGCCGCCGGCGACCAGTGTCGCCGGGCCGACCTTGTACGGGCGGCCGACGCACCAGGCGGCGAGCAGCGCGATCGCCAGCCAGAAGAGGTTGATCAGCGGCGAGAGCCAGTCGCTCTTGAAGAGGACGATCGCGGCGCCGTGGATCAGCTCCGAGCTCTGCGGGTAGAACCAGGCGGCGAGCCGCAGCGGGTCGGTGAAGTGCAGGTGGACGATCGAGTGTTCCTGGGCGAACCGCGCCGCGAAGGGCATGTGGTACCAGGTCGTGTCGCCGCCGAACATGCCCTGGTCGAGGCTGAGCTGCGAGGGGAAGGTCCACTCGGCGACGGTGAAGGAGGCGACCGCGAGCGCGATCAGCAGGGCGATCGTTCTGCACCTGCGGGGCGCTGATTTCGCGGTCGTCGGCCGGGCGCTTTGCGACCAGCCGAGCAGTGCCGCCAGCAGACCGACGGCGATGCAGACGACGACGATCCAGCCGGTGTCGCAGGATGCTCAGCGTGCCGAGCAGCTCCAGCGAGACGACCAGCAGGCCGACCGCGATCGTGGCGTCGGCGAGCCGGGCCAGGGCGCCGGAGAATTCCGGCACGATCCAGCGCCGCAGCCAGTAGCCGCCGAGGCCGAGCGCGCTGACGATGCCGATCACGGCCAGGCAGCCGCCGATGTAGGAGCCGAAGGAGGGGGTCACCGGCGCGGGATGCTATTCGCCGCGCCGGGCGAGCGACCTTGCCGGCGGTGCAACGCGTTGCGGTCCTCGCAGGACCGAAAAGCGTTGCACCTCGGTTTGGCTAAGACGCCGCGGTCGGGATCCGGCAGGAGACCCCGGTGCCGGCCAGGCCGCAGTAGCCGTTGGGCACCTTGTGCAGGTACTGCTGGTGGTAGTCCTCGGCGTAGTAGAAGGGCCCGGCGGGCTCGACCTCGGTGGTCACCGGCTCGTGGCCGGCAGCGCGCAGGTCCTCGTCGTAGGCCCGCCGCGCCATCTCCGCCGTCGCCTTCTGGGCATCGTTGGCGAAGTAGATGCCGGAGCGGTACTGGGTGCCGACGTCATTGCCCTGGCGCATCCCCTGGGTCGGGTCGTGCTCCTCGAAGAAGACCTTGAGCAGGTCGGCGTAGGAGACCCTGGCCGGGTCGAAGGCGACCAGCACCGCCTCGGCGTGGCCGGTCTTGCCGCTGCAGACCTCATCGTAGGTCGGGTTCGGCGTGGTCCCGTTCATGTAGCCGACCGCGGTCGTGTAGACGCCGTCGATCCCCCAGAAGAGCCGCTCCGCGCCCCAGAAGCAGCCGAGGGCGAAGTAGGCGACCTCGATCCCGTCCGGGAACGGAGGCTGCAGCGGCGTGTCGAGCACGGCGTGGCGCTCGGGAACGTCGAAGGCAGGCTCGCTGCGCCCTGGCAGCGTGTCCTCGGCCGAAGGCATCCGCGGTCTTCTCGTGCAGATCGCCAGCATCCAATCATCAGGGTAGCTTGGCCGCATCGGCTGCTTCGTCGTCCTCTTCGCCCTGATCTCGCCCCGCCTGGCGCTGTTCGCGCTCTGGCTCTTCAGCGACATGCTCAGCCGCGCCTTCGAGAGCTGGTTCGTGCCCTTCCTCGGCTTCTTCCTGCTGCCCTGGACGACGCTCGCCTACGCGGTGATGTGGAGCTCGGGCTCGAACGGGGTCAAGGGCTTCGAGTGGTTCATCGTCATCCTCGCCTTCGTGATCGACCTCGGCTCCTACGCTCGCGGCAGCCGCGAGCGACGCGCACGCGCCTAGCGGCCCGAGCGAATCAGTCCCGCCGCTGCTGCTGCCCGGAGTCGATCGGGTAAGCGATGCGAACGTGGGACTTGCAGAGAACGATGAAGGGCAGTGCTCGACGTCGCCACCCATCAGCGATGACACTTCGGCGTTGACCAGGGGGATGAAGGTGACCTCCGGCCGGTTGAGCGAGTCCGAGAAACGGCTCTGGTAGCCCTCCGGCGGCAAAGTCACGTCGCCGACGATCCGCTGCCGGTCGGTTTCGAACTGCACCCGTTCGACCCGCCGATCTTTCTGCCCGATTTCGGCGTGATTCACCTCGCCAATATCGGCAAGTTCCTGTTATCCCCTGAGCGATACCCGTCCAGGGGACATAACGCCGCTCGAGACTCGGCCTGCCCTTCTCCTGCCCAGCCGGCTCTGCATCGGGGCGCCCGGATTCGAACCGGGGACCTCCGCCACCCAAAGGCGGCGCGCTACCAGGCTGCGCCACGCCCCGAAGCGTCCAGTGTAGTTTTCGCGGCGATGGCCGACGTGCTGCCTCTCAACGCCCTGCACTACGACCTCGACGCGGTCGGGTCGCTGCAGGACGTGGTCGCGCCGCCCTACGACGTGATCGACACGGCGATGCGGGCGGAGCTGCTGGCGCAATCGCCCTACAACGCGGTCGCGATCGACCTGCCCAAGCCCTACGGCGAGACCGGGCCGCAGGCGGCCGGCGAGGGCGACCCCTACGAGGGCGCCGCCGAGTCGATCGAGGCCTGGCAGCAGGCCGGCGCCCTGGTCAAGGACACCGAGCCGGCGATCTGGGCGATGGAGCAGGAATACACCGGGCCCGACGGCGGCTCCCACATCCGCCACGGCATCCTCGCCCGGGTCCGGGTCGAGGACTTCGACACCGGCACGATCCTGCCCCACGAGCGCACCCTGCCCGGTCCCAAGCAGGACCGGCTCGAGCTGATGCGGGCGACCCGCTGCAACCTCTCGCCGATCTTCTCGCTGAGCACGATCGACCCCTGGCCGCTGGTCGCCAAGGAGACCTCGGTCGAAGAGCCCTGGGGCGAAGCGACCGACGCCGCCGGCACCGTGACCCGGGTCTGGCGGCTGCCACAGCCCGAGCGAAGACGATCCCGGCGCTGCTCGCCGACGCCCAGCTGCTGATCGCCGACGGCCACCACCGCTACGAGACCGCGATCGCCTACCGCGACGAGATCGGCGGCGAGGGCGCCGCACAACTACACGCTGATGGCGCTGACCGGGCTCGACGATCCCGGCCTCTCGGTCTACCCCACCCACCGCCTGCTCTCCGGCTTCGCCGACGACCCGGAGCGCCAGCGCCGCCTCGGCGAGGGCCTGCGCGAGCTCTTCGAGGTCACCGAGGTCGAGACCGACCGCATCGACCCGCTCGGCGAGGACGGCGTCGGCGTCTTCGGCCTCTACGACTCCCACCACAAGCGCGCCTTCCGCCTGCGGCTGAAGGACACGGCCGAGCTCGACCGCGCTGCTCGCGGGCGAGCCCGAGGCCTACCGCCGCCTCGACGCGGCGATCCTCGAGACCCTGGTGCTGAAGGGCATCGCCGGGCTCAGCGAAGACGACATCCTCGCCAAGCGCGGCCTCGGCTACGCCAAGAGCGTCGAGGACTCGCTGCGCCTGCTCGACGAGGGCGCCTACGACGTCGCCTTCATCCTGCGCCCGATCCCGGTCGAGCAGACCCGGGAGATCTGCGAAAGCGACGCCAACATGCCGCCGAAGTCGACCTACTTCTACCCCAAGGTGCTGACCGGCCTGGTCTTCAACCCGCTCGCCTGAGGCAACGGGCTTACGGGGACCGCGCGGCGTAGGATCGCGCCGTGGTCAAGATCTACACCAAGAAGGGCGACGACGGCACCACCTCGCTCTGGTACGGCGGCCGCGTTCCCAAGCACCACGGCCGCACCGAGGCCTACGGCGCGCTCGACGAGGCCTGCTCCCAGCTGGGCGTCGCCCGCGCCCTCTGCGACGCCGGTCAGGCCGAGCTGGCCGCCGACATCCTGCGCCTCCAGGACGACCTCTTCGTCGCCGGTGCCGAGCTGGCGACCGCGCCCGAAGCGGCCGAGCGGCTCGAAGACGGCATCAGCCGCACCACCGAGGCGATGGTCGCCGAGCTGGAGCAGCGGATCGACCGCTACATGAGCGAGGTCGAGCTGCCGCCGCAGTTCGTCATCCCCGGCGGCAACCGGCTCTCCGCCCAGCTCGACGTCGCCCGCACCGTGATCCGCCGCGCCGAGCGCCGCATCGCCGCCCTCGCCGAGGAAGGCGAGCTGGCGAGCGAGACGGTGATCCACTTCGTCAACCGCGCCTCCGACTACGCCTACGCGATGGCCCGCTTCGCCGACGTCGATGACCCGGCGCTCTTCGAGGGCCGGCGCAAGGCCTAGCCGTGAAGGTCGTCGCCCGCCGGCGCGAGGGGTTCGCCCACGACGTCGAGATCGAGGGCGGCCACACGCTGCGCGTCGACGAGCCGACCGCGGCCGGCGGCACCGACACCGGTCCCTCCCCCACCCGCCTCGTCGCCGCCGGCCTCGCCGGCTGCACCGCGATCACGATGGAGATGTACGCCGAGCGCAAGGGCTGGGACGTCGGCGCAGGTCGAGGTCGACGTGGACGTCGAGTACGCGACGTCGCGCCGCTCTCCGTTCGCGGTCACCCTGCGCCTGCCGCAGCGAGCTCAGCGACGAGCAGCGCGAGCGCCTGCTGGTCGTCGCCGGCAAGTGCCCGGTCCACAGGCTGCTGGTCGGCGAGACCGACGGTCACGATCGCCGACCGGATCGAGGCGCTCTGATGGACCTCGGCCTGAAGGGGCGCGCCTGCGTCGTCACCGGCGCCAGCCGCGGGATCGGCGCCGAGACGGCGCGGCTGCTCTGCGCCGAGGGCGCCAACGTGCTGCTGGTCGCGCGCAACGAGGAGCGGCTGCGCGCCGCGGCGGACACGCGGCCGCGCGGGCAGCGCGCCGAGGAGCGGCGCGAGCGCAGCGGCGGTCGTGCCGAGACCCTCAGCCTCGACGTCACCGACGAGGACGCCGGCGAGCGCATGCTGGCTGCGGCCACCGAGCACTTCGGCTCCCTCGACGTCCTCGTCAACAACGCCGGCACCGCCCAGTGGCGCGACCTCGACGACGTCCCCGACGAGGACTGGCGCGCCCAGTACGAGCTCAACGTGATGGCGCCGCTGCGGGCGATGCGCGCCGCCGCGCCGGCGATGGCCGAGCGCGGCTGGGGCCGCATCGTCAACGTCTGCTCGACCGCCGGCAAGCGACCCTCGGCGGCGATGCCCGAGTACTCGGTGGCGAAGGCGGCCGAGCTCTCGCTCTCGCGCCTCTTCGCCGACCGCTACGCCAAGAGCGGCGTCCTCGTCAACGCGATCTGCCCCGGCCCGGTCGAATCGGAGATGTGGATGGAGCCCGGCGGCCTGCTCGACCAGTCCCAGCGAGATGTCGGGTGACGCGAGCCGCGAGGAGGCCCTCGCCGACCGCCGGCTCGAAGCGCCCGATCGGCCGCCTCGCCGAGTCGGCCGAGATCGCCGC
Organism: uncultured Solirubrobacterales bacterium; assembly: GCA_963702065.1. GTDB lineage: Bacteria > Actinomycetota > Thermoleophilia > Solirubrobacterales > 70-9 > VRUE01. The sequence continues at coordinate 583,458 of OY969705.1, read as the reverse complement.
CGCGATCGTCTTCCTCTGCTCCGAGCGCGCCTCCTACGTCAGCGGCGCCGCCTGGTCGGTCGACGGCGGCACCGTGCAGGTGATCATCTGAGCCGGGTGTGGCGACTTACCCCGTCATATATGACGAGGATAAGTCGCCACACACGATCGACGCCGCGGTCCTGCTGCCGCTCTACGGCTGGCCCGACGACGAGCCGGGGCTCGTCTTCACCGAGCGCCGCGCCGACCTGCGCCGGCACGCCGGTGAGATCTCGTTTCCCGGCGGCCGCCGGGACCCGGGCGACGCCGACCTGAGCGCGACGGCGCTGCGCGAGGCCGAGGAGGAGATCGGCCTCGACCCCGCCGTCGGTCGAGCTCGGCGAGGAGCTGCCGCCGACCAACACCTTCGTCACCGGCTACCGGATCCACCCCTTCGTCGGCCGCATCCCCCACCCGCGGGAGCTCGACCTGCAGCCGAACCCGGCCGAGGTCGAGACCGTCCTCACCTTCTCGCTCGAGGTGCTGCGCGAGAGCTACGAGATGCGCCGCCTGGTCCGCCGCGGCGTCCCCATCCACACCCCGACCTACGAGGTCGAAGGGCACCTGATCTGGGGCGCCACCGCGCGGATCCTCGGCGACCTGCTGCGAGCGCCTGGCCTAGGCGCTGCGGCTAGGCCTTCTCGGCCTCGGACTGGGGAACGATGCGGATGTAGGGACGCGGCTCCTCCCAGCCATTCGGGTAGGTCTCCTTCGCCTGGTCGTTGGAGACCGAGCCGGCGATGATCACGTCGTCGCCCTGCTGCCACTGGGCCGGAGTGGCGACTTTGTGGTTGGCGGTCAGCTGCAGCGAGTCGATCACGCGCAGGACCTCGTCGAAGTTGCGGCCGGTCGTCATCGGGTAGACGAGGATCAGTTTGATCTTCTTGTCGGGACCGATGACGAAGACGTTGCGCACGGTCTGGTTGTCGGCCGGAGTGCGGTCCTCGGCGCTGCCGGAGACGTTGGCCGGCAGCATCCCGTAGAGCCGCGCGACGTTGAAGTCGGCGTCGCTGATGATCGGGTAGTTGGGCGCCGTGCCCTGCGTGTCCTCGATGTCCTTCGCCCACTCCTCGTGGCGGTCGAGCGGGTCGATCGAGAGGCCGATGATCTTGACGTTGCGCTTGGCGAACTCGGGCTCGATGCTCGCCATGTAGCCGAGCTCCGTCGTGCAGACCGGCGTGAAGTCCTTGGGGTGCGAGAACAGCACCGCCCACGAGTCGCCGATCCAGTCGTGGAACTTGATCCGGCCCTCGGTCGTCTCGGCCTCGAAATCGGGTGCTACGTCACCAAGCTGCAGCGCCATCAGACTGCTCCTCTCGACTCGCTGTGTAGACATTTACCTAAATTCCTATCCGAGTTTAGCCATATGCGATTCGCCGCCCTGCAACGTGCTGTGGTCCCACGAGAGCCGTCAGCGCGTTACACGCCGGGGCGAGCGCAGAGACCTCGACCGGGATCCGCCAGGTCTCCGCCGCGCGTTCGACCAGGCGCCGCGCCGCCTTCGAGGATCGCCGGAGCGACCGATCCCGCCGCCTCGTAGACGAAGCGCCGCACCGGCGTTTCGACCAGACGTTCGAGGAAGCGCTCGAGCCGCGGGCCGTGGATCGCCTCGATGTTCTCGGGCTCGCCCGCCGCCGAGCCGAGCAGCCAGTGGACAGTCGGCGACGTCGCCGACCAGGTCGAGCAGCGTCGCCGGGCGCTCGGGGTCGGCGAGGGCGGGCTCGATCCCGGCCGCCTCGATCGCCGCCAGGCCCTCCTCGCGCCGGCTCGTGCCGCGCACCGCCCAGCCCTCCGCGAGCAGACCGCTCCCCCAGCTGCCGGCCGCGACAGCCGCAGCCGACGATCAGCGCCCGCGCCAACGTCGCTAGGTCGCCTCGGAGCGGCTGCGGCGGCGCAGCCGCTCGCGCTCCTCGGCGGCGACCTCGTCGCGCAGCTCCTGCTCGTTGCGCTCGGCGGCGCCGCGGCGGCGGCGCATCTCGTTCTGCGCCTCGAGCATCTGCTGCACGTCGTCGATCTCGTTCTGCACCTCGAGTTCGGGCGAGCGGGTCGGCTTCCAGTCGAGCAGTTCGGCGTTGTTGCCGGTGTAGAAGTGCTCGATGCAGGAAGAGCACGCCGACGAGGAGCAGCACCATCGCAACCGTTCCCAGGACGAAGTACACGCGGCCAAGGATACGCCGAGCCGGCCGGTCCCCTTTAATCCCGCGCGTGAACGAGGCCTACCTAGTCGACGCGGTGCGCACGCCGATGGGCGCCTACCGCGGCGCGCTCTCCGGCGTGCGCCCCGACGACCTCGCCGCGCACACGATCGCCGCCGTGGTCGAGCGCACCGGCGTCGACCCCGAGCGGATCACCGACGTCTACCTCGGCGCCGCCAACCAGTCGGGCGAGGACAACCGCGACGTGGCGCGGATGGCGGCGCTGCTCGCCGGCCTGCCCCACAGCGTTCCCGGCGCCACCGTCAACCGCCTCTGCGCCTCCGGCCTGGAGGCGATCAACTGCGCCGCCCGCGCGGTCAAGCTCGGCGAGGGCGACTTCTACCTCGGCGGCGGGGTCGAGTCGATGAGCCGGGCGCCCTGGGTCGTCGGCAAGCCCGAGCGCGGCCTGCCCCGCGGCCCGCAGACGATGCACGACACGACCCTGGGCTGGCGCTTCGTCAACCCGCGCATGGCCGAGCTCGGCGATCTCGACCGAGTCGATGGGCGAGACCGGCGAGAACGTCGCCGAGCGCTACGGGATCAGCCGCGAGGACCAGGACGCCTTCGGCCTGCGCAGCCACCAGCGCGCCGTCGCCGCCGCCGAGGCCGGGATCTTCGCCGAGGAGATCGTCCCGATCGAGGCGCCGAAGGGCGCCGCGAGACGGTCACCGTCGACGCCGACGAGGGCCCGCGCGCCGACGCCTCGCTGGAGAAGATGGCGAAGCTGCGCCCGGCCTTCCGCGAGGGCGGCACGGTCACCGCCGGCAACGCCTCGACCCTCAACGACGGCGCCGCCTGCACGCTGATCGCCTCCGAGGCGGGCGCGAAGGAGCTCGGCGCCGAGCCGCTCGCCCGCGTCGTCGCCTTCGGCGTCGCCGGCGTCGACCCCGCCTACATGGGCATCGGCCCCGCCGCTCGCCATCCCGCGCGCGCTCGACGCCGCCGGCCTCACCCTCGACGAGATCGACCTGATCGAGCTCAACGAGGCCTTCGCCTCCCAGGTCCTCGCCTGCGCCCGCGAGCTCGGCATCGACGAGGAGAAGCTCAACGTCAACGGCGGCGCGATCGCCCTCGGCCACCCGCTCGGCTGCTCCGGCGCCCGCCTCGCCACCACCCTCGTCCGCGAGCTGCGCCGCCGCGGCGGCCAAGTACGGCATCGCCACCATGTGCGTCGGCGTCGGCCAGGGCCTGGCGACGGTCTTCGAAGCGGTCTGAGCGCTCCGACTGCGTCATTCTGACCTGCGGTGAGAAGCGACGACGTGGCGCAGGTAGCCTCGCCGCCGATGGCGACGAGTTGAGAGAGCTGGCGAGCGTCGACGGGCGGATCACGCCGACCGCCGAGGCCATCGTGCCGCTGCAAGGACGACGGGCTCTACCGCGGCGACGGCGCCTTCGAGGTGATCCGGCTCTACGACGGAAAGCCGTTCGCGCTCGTCGACCACCTCGACCGGCTCGAGCGCTCCGCCGCCGCGATCGAGCTCGAGTTCGACCGCGCCGCGCTGGAGAGCGAGATCGAGGCGCTGCTGGCCGAGCTCGGCGACGCCGACGGGCAGCTGCGGCTGATCGTCACCCGCGGCGGCCGCCGCCTCGCGATGACCGAGCCGATCCCGGCCCACGCCGAGACGGTCAGCGTCGCCACCGTCACCTACTGCCCGACCGTGATCCTCAACGGGGTCAAGTCGCTCTCCTACGCCGCCAACATGCAGTCGACCCGGCTCGCCAAGGCGCAGGGCGCCGACGAGGCGGTGCTGGTCCAGCCCGACGGCATCGTGCTCGAGCCGCCGACCTCGTCGATCTTCTGGGTCTCGCCGCAGGGCGCCCTGCGCACGCCCGGCGCTCGACAACGGCGTGCTCGAGTCGATCACCCGCGACCGCCTGGTCAAGGCGCTCGACGTCGAGGAGGGCGCCTGGCCGGTCGGCCGACCTGCGCGCCGCCAAAGAGGCCTTCCTCGCCTCGACCACCCGCGAGATCCAGGCCGTCTCCGCGATCGACGGCACCGAGCTGCCCGAGGCGCCCGGCCCCCGCACCCGCGAGGCCCAGGAGGCGTTCACGGCGACCCTGGGCCGGGAACTTCAATGACGACCGCCGAACTGCATCAACTTCTCTATCCACTGGGTGGAGAAGTTGATGCAGTTCGCAAGGAACCGAGAAAGCAAGGGGTGAGATGGACTTCCAGTTGACCGACGAGCAGCGGCTGATCTCCGAAACGGCGCGCGAATTCGCCGACAGGAGATCGCGCCGCGGGTCAAAGAGAACGACCGCGCCGCCCGCTTCGACCGCGAGCTGGCGAGCAAGCTGGGCGAGGTCGGCTACCTCGGCGCCCCGGTCTCCGAGGACCTACGGCGGCCGCGGCCTCGACTACCTCGGCTACGGCCTGATCGTCGAGCAGGTCGGCCGCGCCGACTCCTCCGCCCGCACCGTCGTCTCGGTGCAGACCTCGCTGGTCGCCGGCTCGATCGAGAGGTGGGGCACCGAGGAGCAGAAGCAGAAGTGGCTGCCGCGGCTCTGCTCGGGCGAGGCGCTCGGCTGCTTCGGCCTGACCGAGCCCGACACCGGCTCCGACGCCGCCAACCTGCGCACCCGCGCGACCAAGACCGACTGCGGCTGGTCGATCAGCGGCCAGAAGATGTGGATCTCGCTCGCCAACTTCTCCGAGGTGGCGCTGATCTTCGCCCAGACCGACCCCGAGAAGAAGCACAAGGGCCTCGCCTGCTTCCTCGTCCCCTGCGACAGCGAGGGCTTCACCACGCAGGAGATCCACGGCAAGCTCGGCCTGCGCTCCTCCGACACCGGCGAGATCTCGCTCGACTCGGTCGAGGTCGGCGAGGACGCGATGCTCGGCGAGATCGGCGACGGCTTCAAGGTCGCGATGAGCGCCCTCGACAACGGCCGCTACAGCGTCGCCGCCGGCTGCGTCGGCATCTGCGAAGGCTGCGTCGAAGCCTCGGTCGCCTACGCCAAGGAGCGCAAGCAGTTCGGCGTCCCCCTCGCCCGCTTCCAGCTGGTCCAGGAGATGATCGCCGACATGATCCTCAAGCGCGACGCCACCCGGATGCTGGTCTACCGCGCCGGCGTGCTCAAGGACGAAGGCAAGCCGAACACGACCGAGACCTCGGTGGCGAAGCTCTACGCGACCGAGTCGGCGGTCGAGTGCGCCAACCTGGCGATCCAGGTCCACGGCGGCGCCGGCTACGTCGACGACTACCCGGTCGAGCGCTACCTGCGCGACGCCCGCGTGACCACCCTCTACGAGGGCACCTCGCAGATCCAGAAGCTGATCATCGGCCGCGCCGCGACCGGGATCAACGCGATGACGCCGATGGTGGCCGAGTAGCCCGTTGGCCGAGCTGGTCGAGAGCTCCCGCGACGGCCACGTCGCCCTGCTGCGCCTCAACCGGCCCGAGGCGCGCAACGCGCTCTCGCCGGAGATGATGGAGCAGCTCGCCGGCGAGCTGGAGCGGCTCGACCCCGACCCCGAGGTCCGCTGCGTCGTCATCGCCGGCTCCGACAAGGTCTTCGCCGCCGGCGCCGACATCAAGGCGATGAGCGAGCGCAGCTTCGCCGAGGCGCTGCGCCACCCGGCCGCCGCCTTCTGGCGGCGGCTCGCCGCGATCAAGACGCCGATGATCGCCGCCGTCTCCGGCTACGCGCTGGGCGGCGGCTGCGAGCTGGCGCTGGCCTGCGACATGATCGTCGCCGCCGAGAGCGCCGACGTTCGGCCAGCCCGAGATCACCCTCGGGATCATCCCCGGCGGCGGCGGCACCCAGCGCCTGGCGCGGGTGCTCGGCAAGCAGCGGGCGATGGAGCTACGTGCTCACCGGCCGCGCTTCGACGCCGACGACGGCGCGGGCGATGGGCCTCGTCAACGAGGTCGCGAAGAAGGGCGAGCTGGCTGGAGGAGGCGATGGCGCTGGCCCAGACCGTCGCCGAGCGGCCGCCGATCGCCGCCCGGCTCGCCAAGCAGGCCGTGATCGCCGCCGAGGAGACCGCGCTCAGCGCCGGCCTCGAGAACGAGCGTCGCCTCTACGAGCTGGCGATGGCGACCGAGGACCGGGTCGAGGGCATGAAGGCCTTCCTCGAGAAGCGCGAGCCGAAGTTCGAGGGCAAGTGAACGCCGGCCGTCGAGCGGATCGGCGTCGTCGGCGCCGGCACGATGGGCGCCGGGATCGCCCAGATCGCCGCGCTGGGCGGCTACGAGACGCGCCTGCACGACCCGGTCCCGGCCGCGCTCGAGACCGGGCATGCGAGCGGCTGCACCGGTCGCTCGCAAAGGGCGCCGCGAAGGGCCTGTGGAGCGAGGCGGACGCCGACGACGCCAGCGGCCGCGTCGGCGCCGCGCGCGAGCCTCGGCGACCTCGGCGAATGCGACCTGGTGATCGAGGCGGCGCCCGAGGACCTGGAGCTGAAGCGCGAGCTGTTCGCCGCGCTCGCCGAGGCCTGCGGGCCCGAGGCGATCCTCGCCAGCAACACCTCCTCGCTGCCGATCACCGCGATCGCCGCCGAGGTGCCGCAGCCGCGAGCGCGTCGTCGGCATGCACTTCTTCAACCCGCCGGCGCTGATGAAGCTGGTCGAGGTCGTCGCCACCGCCGACTCGGCGCCGGCGGCGCTCGAGGCCACGACCGAGGTCGGCACGCGCATGGGCCGCACGCCGATCCGCGCCAAGGACAGCCCCGGCTTCATCGCCAACCGCCTCGCCCGCCCCTTCACCCTGGAGTCGCTGCGCATGCTCGCCGACGGCGTCGCCGACGCGGCGACGATCGACCGCGTCTGCCGGCTCGGCGGCGGCTTCCGCATGGGCCCCTTCGAGCTGATCGACCTGATCGGCCTCGACGTCAACCTCAGCGTCGCCCGCTCCTTCTACGCCCAGGGCGGCGAGCCCGAGCGCTGGCGCCCGAGCCCGATCCAGGAAGGGACTGGTCGCCGAGGGCCGGCTCGGTCGCAAGAGCGGCCAGGGCTTCTACGACTACAGCGATCGCTCCGCAACCCGTCTTCCGCTGTTCCTTCGCACCAAATCGCCCGCCAAGGGAACAGCGGAACGGGCGAGTCGACCCTCGACCCTGACCGCGCTGGCGAAGATCGACCCGGCCGCCCCCGACGATCCTCCCCCGCCTCTTCGCCCAGATCGCCAACGAGGCGGCCTTCGCGCTCGAAGAGCAGGTCGGCTCGCCGGCCGACATGGACACGGCGATGCGGCTCGGCTTCAACTGGCCCCGCGGCCCGCTGGAGCTGACCGAGCTGATCGGCGCCGGCACGCGCCGTCGCCCTGCTCGAAGAGCTCCGAGCCGAGCACGGCGAGGCCTACCGGCCCGCCCCCGGCCTGATCGCCGCCGCGAAGGTCTGGCCGTGACGGCGACCGGCGACGACTTCGAGGAAGCGCGCCGCGGCCTCGTCGCCCCCTTCGATCCACCCCGGGTCGAGGACGAGGACGGCCGCGTCGTCTGGGAGCTGGAGTCCTACGACTTCCTCGACGGCGAGCCGCCGGCGACCGCCAACCCGAGCCTCTGGCGCCAGTCGCAGCTCTGCCGCATCGCCGGCCTCTTCGAGCTGGCGCCCGGCTTCTACCAGCTGCGCGGCTTCGACCTCTCGAACATGCACGTGGTCGAGGGCCGCGAGGGCATCGTCGTGATCGACCCGCTGGTCTCCGCCGAGACCGCCGCCGCGGCGCTGGCGCTCTACCGCGAGCACCGCGGCGAGCGCCCCGTCACCGGCCTGATCTACACCCACAGCCACGTCGACCACTTCGGCGGCGCCAAGGGCGTCGTCTCCGAGGAGGAGATCGAGGCGCGCCGCATCCCGATCCTCGCCCCGGCCGGCTTCCTCCACCACGCGGTCAGCGAGAACGTCTTCGCCGGCACCGCGATGGCGCGGCGGGCCGGCTACATGTACGGGGCGCTGCTCGAGCGCGGGCCCGGCGGGCAGATCGGCTCCGGCCTCGGACAGACCACCTCGCTGGGCACGATCACGCTGATCCCGCCCAACCTCGACGTCGTCGAGACCGGCCAGGAGGAGATCGTCGACGGCGTGCGGATGCGCTTCCAGCTGACGCCGGGCACCGAGGCGCCGGCCGAGATGAACATCCACTTCCCCGACGCCCGCGTGCTCTGCATCGCCGACAACGCCGCCCGCTCGATGCACAACATCCTCACCCCGCGCGGCGCCCTGGTCCGCGACCCGCGCGTCTGGGCGCACTACCTCGACGAGGCGATCGAGCTCTTCGGCGCCGACTCCGACGTGCTCTTCGCCGGCCACCACTGGCCCTGCTGGGGCGGCGAGCGGATCGTCGACTACCTCGAAAAGCAGCGCGACCTCTACACCTACCTGCACGACCAGACCCTGCGCCTGCTCAACCAGGGCCACACCGGGCCGGAGATCGCCGAGCTGATCGAGCTGCCGCCGAGCCTCGCCGAGGAGTGGCACTGCCGCGAGTACTACGGCTCGATCAGCCACAACACGAAGGCGATCTACCAGCGCTACATGGGCTGGTTCGACGGCAACCCCGCCCACCTCTGGGAGCACCCGCCGGTCGAGCAGGCACGGCGCTACGTCGAGTTCATGGGCGGCGCCGAGGCGGTGCTGGAGAAGGCCCGCGCGTCTTCGACGAGGGCGACTACCGCTGGGTCGCCGAGGTCGTCAACCACGTCGTCTTCGCCGAGCCGGAGAACCGCGAGGCGCGCGAGCTGCAGGCCGACGCGCTCGAGCAGCTCGGCTACGGCGCCGAGAACGCGACCTGGCGCAACTTCTTCCTGATGGGCGCGAAGGAGCTGCGCGAGGGAATCTCCGGCACGCCGACCGCGACCGCCCCGCCCGACGTCATCGCCCACCTCTCGGTCGGCCAGCTGCTCGACGCGATGGCGATCCGCCTCAACGGCCCGCGCGCCGGCGAGCAGCACCTGCGGATCGACTGGGAGGTCACCGACCCCGACGAGCAGCACGCGATCACCGTCCGCAACGGCGTCCTCCGCCACCGCCACGGCAGCCACGACGCCGCCGGCCGACGCGACCCTCGTCGTCGAGCGCGAGGCCCTCAACCAGCTCCTGCTCAAAACCGCCGAGATCGGCGAGCTGGCCGAGAGCGGCCGCCTGCGGGTCGAGGGCGACGGCGTCAAGCTCGGCGAGCTGCTCGGCCTGCTCGACGAGCCCGACCCCGGCTTCGCGATCGTCACCCCGGACTAGGGTGCGTCAATGAACTCAAGACGCCATATCGCCCCAGTCGCGCTCACGCTAACGGCCATCTGCCTGCTCCTGGCATCCACGGCCGCCGGGGCTGACAGCGTCTACTGGGTCAACGCCGACGGCAACAAGATCTCCCACGCCAACTCGGATGGAAGCGGCGGAGGAGACGTTCCTATCACCGGGGCGCCCGTGGGTCGGCCAAGCGGCCTGGCTATCGATGCCGCGGCAGGCAGGCTCTACTGGGCAAACCGCGACGACAACGCGATCCACTATTCCAACTTGAACGGCAGCGGCGGCGCCTTGCTCGACACGGCCGGCGCGACGGCAGGTTCGGCGACCGGCCTCGCCATCGATCCCGCCGGGGGCAAGCTCTACTGGGCAAACACGAGCGCGGGAAAGATCTCCTTTGCCAACCTCAACGGCTCGGGCGGAGGCGATCTCGATACGACGGGCGCCACGATGGATGAACCCGCGGGCCTCGTGCTCAACCCGACTGCGGGACGGGTCTATTGGAGCAACTACGGAGGCGACACGATCTCCTTCGCCAACCTCAACGGCACAGGTGGAGGAGGTGACCTCGATACCAGCGGGGCAATCGTGGACAACCCCGAAGGCGTCGCGGTCGACCTTCCACGCAGCCGGATCTACTGGACCAACTTCGGCAACAACACGATCGCCTACGCCAGCCTCAGCGGCGGTGGCGGAGGGCAGCTCAATACCGCTGGAGCACCCGTCAACGGTCCGTTCGGTCTCGCCATCAACTTCTCCGGCACAATCGTCTGGGCCAACTACAGCAACAACACGATCGCTTACGCCAACCCCGGCGGCGGCCCGGGCGAACAGATGAACACAAGCGGGGCGACCCTGGAAGGCACTGCCTTGCCGGTCGTGCTCGAACGACCGCACAACACCGAGTCCCCCGTGGTGCAGGGCAAGCACAAACCGGGGTCAACCCTCACCTGCACACAGGGGACGTGGATGGCGGACCGTGTCGAGTCGTTCCTCGCTCTCGCCCCGCAGAGCTTCTCCTACCAGTGGTTCCGGAACGGCAAAGCCGAAGCCGGTGCCACGTCACCGAGCTTCACCGCCAGCAAGGTCGGCACCTACAGCTGCGTCGTCACGGCCACCAACTTCGCCGGCTCGGAAAACGCTGTAAGCGCGATCGACTTCTCCGTCAACGCCACAGTCGCCTTCAAGAAGGTCACCTTCAACCGCAAGAAGGGCACTGCCACCCTGCGGGTCGCTGTCACCGGCGCAGGCCGACTCGACGTCTACGGCAAGGGCGTCGCCAACGCGCAGCGGAAACACGCGCAGGGCACCGCCAAGATCGCCGTCAGGACCAGCGGCAAGGCGCGGATCAAGCTGATGAACACCGGCAAGGCGAAGGTCAAGGCGCGGATCTCCTACACGCCCGAAGGCGGCAAGGCGATCAAGCGCTTCAAGACGATCGTGCTGAAGAAGAAGCTTCGCTAGTCAGCCGCTCAGCGGGCGAGGCGGAACATCAGCTCGTCCTCGTAGCACCAGCTCCAGTCCTCGCCAGGCTCGACCGAGCGGATCACCGGGTGGCCGGTCGCGGCGTGGTGCGCGGTCGCGTGCTTGCCCTCGGAGTTGTCGCAGCAGCCGATGTGGCCGCAGCTCTGGCACATGCGCAGGTGGACCCACTGCATCCCCAGCTCCAGGCACTCCTCACAACCGGCGATCTCAGCCGGCGGATCGAAGATCTCGATCGTGCGGATGTGGGAGCAGGAGGCCGTGTGCCCACGATAGCGGATCGGACGCCGCTCCGGATCGCTGGCACATCTGAAAGGCTGAAGCGATGGATGGCGCCGAAACGACAGGCGGGGAGCCGATCACCGAGGAGGGCATCGACTGCCCTGCGCGAGGAAATCGAGCAGCTGGAAGGCGCCTGCCCGGACCAAGATGGCGGCGCGGATCAAGGTCGCCCGCGAGGAAGGCGACCTCAAGGAGAACGCCGAGTACCACATCGCCAAGGAAGACCAGGCCCATCTCGAGACCAAGATCAAGCGCCTGCGCGAGCGCCTGCGCACCGCCGTCGTGGTCGAGGTCGACGGCGACCGCCGACACCTTCGCCTTCGGCCGCACCGCCGAGGTCCTCGACGAGGCGAAAGGCGAGGTCAACACCTGGACCCTGGTCGGCTCAACCGAAGCCAACCTCGCCGAGGGCCGCCTCTCCGCCGAGTCCCCGATCGGCCGCGCCCTGCTCAACGCCAAGGTCGGCAAGCCGATCAAGATCGAAACCCCCAAAGGCGCCCGCACCTTCGTCGTCCAGAAGCTGGTCGGCTGAACAGACCGCCTGACGAGCCAGGCGTTGGGGCGACCTCGACGGGCTCGCCGCCGGGCAGCCAGTGCGCCTCGGGGGAGGGCGGGGTGTCGCGCAGGTACCACTCGGCGTCGAGGGCGCCCATGCAGCCGGTGCCGGCGGCGGTGACCGCCTGGCGGTAGGTGTGGTCGACGACGTCGCCGACGGCGAAGACGCCGGCCAGGTTGGTGCGGGTCGAGCCGGGCTCGGTGAGGATGTAGCCGTCCTCGTCGGTGTCGACCTGGCCGACGACGACCTCCGAGCGGGGGATGTGGCCGATCGCGACGAAGGCGCCATCGGTCTCGAAGTCCTCGGTCTCGCCGGTCTCGACGTTGCGCAGGCGCACGTGGTCGAGGCGGCCCTTGTCGCTGGCGACGAACTCCTCCGGCGACGTAGGGGGTCTTGAAGTCGATGTTGCCCTGCTCGCGGGCCCGCTCGTACATGATCTTCGAGGCGCGGAACTCGTCGCGGCGGTTGACCACGGTCAGCTCGCTGGCGAACTTGGAGATGAAGATCGAGTCCTCCATCGCCGAGTCGCCGCCGCCGATCACGATCACCTTCTGGTCTTTGAAGAAGGCGCCGTCGCAGACGCCGCAGGTCGAGACGCCGCAGCCGCTGAGCTCGATCTCGCCGGGGATGCCGAGCCGGCGCGGCTCGGCGCCCATCGCCAGGATCACCGTTTTGGCCAGGTGCTCCTCGTCGCCGAGGTAGACCTTCTGCACGCCGCCGTCGGAGAGCTCGACCCGGTCGACGTCGTCGGTGACGAAGCGGGTGCCGAAGCGCTCCGCCTGGGCGCGGAACTGGGTCATCATCTCCGGCCCCATGATCCCCTCGGGGTAGCCGGGGTAGTTCTCGACGTCGGTCGTGTTCTGCAGCTGGCCGCCCCACTGGAAGCCCTCGAAGACGAGCGGCTCGAGGTTGGCGCGCGCCGTGTAGAGCGCAGCCGTGTAGCCGGCGGGCCCGCCGCCGACGATGATCACGTTCTCGACCTTCTTCGTCTCTGTCATGTCCGTCCCGAGTCTAGTGGCGTTGCCATTACTTCACTTTGTATAGTAGCGCCGCGGTCAATCGGCAAACCCTCCGTTTCCCAGTGCTGGACCCGCGTCCGCAGCTGGAAGAAGGCGACGACGCCGAACGGGATCGGCATCCAGAAGGCGACCAGCCGGTAGATCAGGATCGCCGGGAAGACGGTGTCCTCGGGGATGCCGAAGAGGACGAAGGCGCCGATCATCCCCGCGTCGACCGCCCCCACCCCCGCCGGGGCGAAGGGGATCAGGTTGGCGACCATGCCGAGGAAGAAGCCCTGGACGACGACGGCGAGCGGCACGTGGACGCCGAAGGCGTGGAAGGAGGCCCAGAGGATGCCGATGTTGGCCGCCCAGAAGCCGGCCGCGCCGAGCACCGCGAGCCCGCCCTTGCGAGGGATGGGCGAAGAGGCTGATCGCGAAGCGGAAGCCCTCGGCGAAGGTCGCCGGCACCTTGGCGATGTTGGCGGCGATCGCCTGGCCGCGCTCGCCGTGGACGTGGCGGTTGATCCGCTGCCCGAGGTCGGGCGGGACCAGCGCGAACAGCAGGCCCGAGCGATCAGCAGCACCCCGGCCACGCCCGGCCGGCACGATCGTCAGCTCGACCGAGTCCTTGCCGTGGAGCACGCCGGTGCGCAGCAGGACGCCGAAGAGGATCAGCGCCAGCGGGTAGAAGGCGTAGTGCAGGGTGAGGAAGGCGACCATCCGCCGGGCCACCTCGTGGCGGCGCATCCCCGCCTTGCGCAGCGCCCAGAAGGTGAGCACGATCCCCCCCGCGCCGCCGGCCGAGAAGAGCAGCGTCGCCGCCAGCCCGGCCATGTTGATCTCGTAGGTCTCCGACCAGCTTCAGCCGCAGCGCCTCGCCGCCGACCACCGCCTTGAAGAGCGCGATGTAGGTGCCGAAGGCGACGACGTTGAAGCCGATCGCGACCGTGATCCAGACCGGGTCGGCGTCGCTCGAGCTTGCCCAGGGCATTGCCCAGCCCGACCAGCCTCGGGAAGAGGAAGTAGATCCCGATCAGCAGCGCGACGACCACGACCCCGGTCTGGATCAGCCGGCGGCGCGTGAAGATCGGCAGCTCGACGGCATCGCCGCCGTTCGCCGGATCCTCCGGGAGACACCTAGGGGAAGCTACCCGCTGGCGAGGCGCTCCAAGCGGCGCAAGCCCCTGGTTCACCGTCAGCACCGCCGGCTCGGCGAGCGGCTCGCCGCGGCGCACCGCGGCCACCAGGCCGGCCCCGGCGAGCAGGTCGGTGACGTAGTGCTCGCCGAGATAGACGAGGGCGAAGCCGAGCGTCAGCGCGTAGGTCCAGCCGACCGCGCCCTCGACCCGGCCGGCTTCGGAGAGCTTGATCGCCGCCATCGTCGAGGTCGCGAAGTGCAGCGAGGGCATCGCCGCCCAGGGGTTGCCGCCCAGCGCCTCGTACATCTTCGGCCAGGCCGAGCCCCAGGTGTCTTCGCCGACCCCGATCATGATCCGCTCGACCTTCTCGCCGGTCAGACCCTGCTCGGAGGCCCACCACGGCGGCGAGGTCGGAATCGACGAAGTAGGCGATGCAGCCGATGTCGAAGACCGCGGCCATCTGGCGGGCGGCGCGGGGAAGCGCTCCGGGTGGCGCCAGAGGATCCAGGCCAGGGCGAGGTAGGGCTCGAAGAACCAGAGCCAGTGCGCCCAGGTGAGGATGCGGTTGACGGTGCCGACGCGCCGCAGGCGCGCCAGCCCGCGCTGCAGGCGGGCGTTGGGCAGGCGGCCGAGCCCGATCACCCGGTCGGCGACGATCGGGTAGCGGCTGCGCAGCCGTGACTCCAGTCGCTCCGGATCGTCGTAGGGAAGCTCGTGAACCATGATGAAGGCCCACATCTGCATCGCGTAGAGCGCGACGTCGCGCTTGCGCGAGCGCGGGTAGAGAACGGCGATCGCCAGCGGGCCCGCGGCGCAGGCGGCGACGGTCACCGGAGCGGGCACTCGCAAGCGCTTGCGCAGCAGCGGAACGGCCACCGCGGCGGCGACGGCGCCGGCCGCTCCGGCGCGCACCGCCAGGCGAAGCGCCGGAGATGGCCGCGAGCGTGCCTTCATCAGGCCGGCGAGTATAGGTCGGCGACCGGGGGGACGGGCGCGGCGCCGCGCCGACCCGCGTGATTAGAATGGCCGCGCTTTGGCGCCCCACTCTCCTGGCACCGACCAGATCGACACCCTGCTCTGGATTGGCTTCGTCGTCGCGGCGATCGTCATCGTCGCGATCAACGGCGCGCTGATCTACGCCGTGCGCCGCTACCGCAGCGACCGCGGCGCCGAGCCGCGCCAGATTCGCGGCGGCCGCGCGCACCCAGTTCCGCGTCGGCGCCGTGCTCACCGCCTTCGCCGCCGTGATCCTCGTGCTCAGCCTCATCTACACCGACAAGGCGCGCGAGACCCCGACCACCGGCTCCGCCGGCCTCGCCTCGGCCGAGTCCAAGCCGCTGAAGATCGAAGCGACCGGCCAGCAGTGGCTGTGGCGCTACGACTACCCCAACGACGCCTTCTCCTATTACAAGCTGGTCGTCCCGGTCGACACCACGGTCGAACTCGACCTCGTCTCGACCGACGTGATCCACACCTGGGACGTGCCGGAGCTGGCCGGCAAGCGCGACGCCGTGCCCGGCAAGACCAACCACGTCGTCTTCCGCGCCGACGAGGAAGGCACCTACGACGGCCAGTCGGCGACCTTCTCCGGCCAGGCCTACGCGGCGATGCGGACCGAGGTCGACGTGGTCTCGCCGCAGGACTACGAAGACTTCATCAAGCGGCCAGAAAGCGGACATCCAGGCTGCCCAGGACCGCGTCGTGGGCCTGATCGAAAAGGGAGAAGTGCCATGAGCGACCCGATCGACCCGGTGACTTCCGGGTATTCGAATCCGGGGCGATTGGGCGCGAATCCGGTGTTAGCGCGCCACCCCGAGGTCGTCGCGACGGCTTCCCCCGTCGCCGCCCGCGCTGGATCGAGATCGCCACCAGCGCCGACCACAAGGACGTCGGCCGGGTGATGATCGTCGCCGCGCTCGGCTTCCTCTTCATCGCCCTGGTCGAGCTGCTGCTGATGCGGCTGCAGCTGGCGATCCCGGAGAACACCCTGCTCACGCCGGTCACCTTCAACCGCATGCTCTCGCTCTACGGCGCGACCGCGATCTTCCTCTTCGCGATCCCGCTGGCCCTCGGCCTCTTCTACTACCTGGCGCCGCTGCAGATCGGCGCCCGCGGCACCGCGCTGCCGCGCCTCGGCCAGATCGGCCTCTGGCTCTACCTCGCCGGCGCCACGGTCCTCTACGCCGGCTTCCTCTTCACCCCGTCCGAGGCCGGCGTCAACCCGCTGGCGCCGCTCTCCGAGCTCGCCTTCCTGCCCAACAACGGCGTCGACGCCTGGGCCGCCGCGAACGGGCTGGCGACGCTCGGCTTCGTCCTGATCGCGATCAACCTGGTCACGACCCTGCGCCGCATGCGCGCCCCCGGCATGGCCTGGCGGCGGGTGCCGGTCTTCGCCTGGGCGGCGGCGATCGGCTCCTGGCTGCTGCTGGTGATCGGCCCGGTGATGCTGGCGGCGATCACGATGCTGCTGATCGATCGCAACTTCGACGGCATCTTCTTCGCCGACGGCTCCGGCGGCGCGCCGCTGCTCTGGGAGCACCTGAGCTGGATCTTCTACACCGGCGCCTACATGCTGATCCTGATCACGGCCCTCGGCGCGATCGCCGAGATCGTCCCCGTCTTCGCCCGCAAGCCGCTCTTCAACCGCGGCGCCGTGATCGGCTCGCTGCTGGCGATCGCCGTGATCGGCACCCTCGCCTGGATGCAGAACATGATGACCGCGCCGATCGGGATCGGCTGGATGTACTTCGCGATGATCATGTCGCTGGCGCTGATCGTGCCCTTCGGCCTGATCCTCTTCAACCTGATCGCGACGATGATCGGCGGCACGCTGCGGATGCGGGCGCCGCTGCTCTTCGCCGTCGGCGCGATCTCGATGATCTCGATCGGCCTCGCCGCCGAGATGACGCACTCGATGGTGGCCGTCGCCTGGCGCCTGCACAACACCACCGACGCCACCGCCGCGACCCACTTCGCCCTGATCGGCGGCAGCGTCTTCGGCGGCTTCGCCGCCCTGCACTACTGGTTCCCGAAGCTGACCGGCCGCACGATGGGCGAGACCCTGGCCCGCGTCTCCTTCTGGACGATGGTGGCCGGCACCCTGCTCACCTTCGTGCCGCTCTTCTTCGCCGGCGGCGACCACGGCCAGGTCGTCGACGCCTACAAGTTCTTCGACGGCACCGGCGTCAGCACCGACAACCTGATCGCCACGATCGGCGCCTTCGTGCTGGCGATCGGCATCCTCCTGACCCTGGTCAACGCGATCGCCAGCCGCAGCAACGGCGCCCGCGCCGGCCACGACCACTGGGGCGGCGACTCGCTCGAGTGGTTCGCGCTCTCGCCGCCGGAGCCGCACAACTTCGACGTGCTGCCCGACGTGCGCAGCGACCGGCCGATGCGTGACATCCGCGAGGCGATCGCCCACCGCAACCGCCGCGCCGAGCAAGCGGCACGCGAGACGCAGCCGGTAGCCTGAGCGCTGTGAGCGGCGCCGAATCGGCTGTCGTCGCGCAACGCCCCGCTGCTTTCGGCGTTCTGCGCGACTACCTGACCCTGACCAAGCCGAAGGTGCAGTCGCTGCTGCTCCTGACCACGATCACGACGATGTACGTGGCCGGCGACCCCTCGATCGGCCTCGTCTTCCTCACCTGCCTCGGCGGCGCGCTCTCGGCCGGGGGCGCCGGCGCGATCAACCACGCGATCGACCGCGACATCGACCGGATCATGGCCCGCACCGCCGACCGCCCGGTGGCCAGCGGCCGGATCTCGCCGCGCGCCGCGATCGCCTTCGGAACGCTGCTCGGCTGCGCCTCCTTCCTCCTGCTCTCGCTGACCGTCAACCCGCTGGCGGCGGCGCTCTCGCTCTCCGGCCTCTTCGGCTACGTCTTCGTCTACACGCTCTGGCTCAAGCGCTCGACGCCGCAGAACATCGTCATCGGCGGCGCCGCCGGCGCCGTGCCGCCCCTGGTCGCCTGGGCCGCCGTGACCGGCGGCCTCAGCGGCACCGCCTTCTACCTCTTCGCGATCGTCTTCTTCTGGACCCCGCCCCACTTCTGGGCCCTCTCGCTGCTGATGAAGGACGAGTACGCCAAGGTCGGCATCCCGATGCTGCCGGTCGTCCGCGGCGAGGCCGAGACCCGCCGCCAGATCCTGCTCTACACCGTGCTGCTCTACGCGGTCACGCAGCTGCCCTTCTGCGCCGGCGGCTTCGGCGTCGAGTACCTGGTCGCCTCGATGACGCTCGGGGCCGGCTTCATCTACTGCGCCGTGCGCCTGCTGCGCAGCGCCGATCGCCGCTGGGCCCTGCGCACCTACCTCTACTCGCTCGCCTACCTGGCATTGCTCTTCGTCGCGATGCCGCTCGACCGGCTGTTCTAGTAGAAATCCCGCTCGTGGATCGCGAGACCGCAAGAGCGAACATGAGCGCCGGCCTGGTGGCCGGCGGCATCGCCACCGCGGTCTTCGCCCTCTGCTTCGTGGCAGCGATGCTCTACATCGCCTCGTGAGCCCGGAGCACCGTCACATTCCCGAGCCCGGCGAGCTCGTCTACCAGCCAAGCTCGTCCTGGGCGCCGGCGGTCTTCGCCTTCGCCCTCGCCCTGACCGTCTGCGGCATCTTCGCCGAGGGCTTCATGGTCCGCGGCTGGATCTACTCGATCATCGGCGGCATCGTCGCTCTCTTCGCCTTCCGCACCATGGTCCGCGACGCGATTCGCGCCTACTACCGCCTGCCGCGAAAGCAGCACGTACGCGGCGCGGTTCTGCCGGTCGAAGCCATCTCGCCGCCGCGCTAAGGGTCCATGCCAAGAGTCCATCCCGGTAGGGGTGGAACGTCTTGTACTTTTTCGCCGGAGCTCGCCCGCCGCGCCAGCAATCCAACAATTCACGAAAAAGTTAAGTGGAACCCCTACCGGGATGGACTCTTAGTCCGGAGTCATGCCCGAGGTCGCCCCCTCGCGAGGTCCAGACGCGGACGATGTCGCGCATCGAGAGCACGCCGCCAGGTCCGGGCCGTCGTAGACGACCAGATGGCGGATGCCGCGGCTTGACATCTCCGAGGCGGCGCGCTCGAGGCTCCAGTCCGGGGAAGCCGCGATCACGCTGTCGCTCATGTGGTCGCCGACCCGCTCGGCATCGGGGTCCTCGCCGGCACCGAGCGAGAGCAGGATGTCGCGCTCGGTGACGATTCGGGCCACCGGCGTCTCGTCATCGCTGACCAGCGCAGCGCCGATTTGCTTCTCGGCCATCATCGACGCAGCCTCGCGCAACGTGTGCGTCGGGCCGACCGTCAGGACCACCTCTGACATCCCATCCCGTACCTGCATCAGCCGCCTCTCCTCCTGACTTGTGAGTTAGTGAGAATCGTCTCAAGCCTACCCGACCCCAGGCAGGGATAAGCCTGCTTTCAGCCGGGCCGGACATATAGACTCCGGCGCGCCTCGCGCCGTATGTCCAAGCTCGCCAACCCCATCCGCCCGCTGCTCGTCCTCGCCGCCCTGGCGGCCGTTGCGCTGCCCGCTTCGGGCTGCGGCACGAGCACGGCCGACCCCAACCGCGGGCGCATCCTCTTCGTTGAAAAGTGCGGCACCTGCCACGCGATGGCCCAGGCGGGAACGTCAGCGCAGGTCGGTCCCAACCTCGACGATGCCTTCGCCGCGGCGCGGGCCGCGGGCGAGGGCGGCGACACGGTCGAAGGCGTGGTCAAGGCCCAGGTCGAGTTCCCGCGGCCGAGCAACGACAACCCGGCGATCTCGATGCCCGCCGACGTCGTCAGCGGACAGGACCTCGAGGACGTCGCCGCCTACGTCGGCCTCTACGCCGGCGTGCCCGGCGCCGCGCCGCCCAAGGTCCCCGGCGGCCCCGGTGCACAGGTCTTCGCCAACAACGGCTGCGGTGGCTGTCACACGCTTGCCGCGGCCAAATCCGGCGGCGTGACCGGCCCGAACCTGGACGAAGTCCTGCCCGGCCAGAGCGAAGCGATGGTCGACGAGTCGATCGTCGATCCCAACAAGGTGATCGCCAAGGGCTACCCGCCGAACGTGATGCCGGCCAACTTCGGCCAGACGCTCTCGCCGAAAGAACTCGAAGACCTGGTCGAGTACCTGCTCGAATCGGCTTCCGGCGGCGGCAAGGGCAAAGCGGGCGCTGGGTCGCCCCCGAAGGCCCGCCGGTTCACGCGTCCGGCGGCTGAGCCTCCCAGCGCGGCGCCGGTCGGCCGCTGGCATCATCCGCTGAGGCAACTCTCATGCGCGACCGTCTCCGCATCACTCCGCAGCTCTACGCCAAGGTCACCGCGGTCGCCCTCTTCGCGCTGGCGCTGATCGTGCTCACCGGCGCCGGCGTGCGCCTGACCGGCTCCGGCCTCGGCTGCCCGGACTGGCCCAAGTGCTACGGCGGCACGGTCCCCCCGCTCGACACCCACGCGGTGATCGAGTACGGCAACAGGCTGCTGACCGGCTTCGTCGGCTTCGCCGTGATCGCCGCCAGCGTACTCGCCTGGTTCAGGGTGCCCTTCCGCGGCCACCTCGCCCTCTTCGGCGCCCTGCTGCCGCTCGGGGTGGTCGGCCAGGCGATCCTCGGCGCCCTGGTGGTCAAGTACCACCTCGCCCCCGGCCTGGTGATGAGCCACTTCATCCTCTCGATGCTGCTGCTCGACGCCGCCTTCGCGCTCGCCTGGTGCTCGCGCTACGAACCGTGGGAGCGGCGGCGCTCGAGTGACCGCCTCGGCGTCTGGTCGGTGCGGGCGCTGATCCCGCTCGGCCAGCTGACGATCCTCGTCGGCACGATCGCCACCGCCTCGGGCCCGCACGCCGGCGCCCACGCCGGCCAGCTCGTCCACCGCTTCACCTTCGAGGGCACCGGCACCCTGGAGTGGGTGGTGCAGCGCCACTCGGCGATCGCCGCCGTCTTCGGCCTCGCCGCGATCGCGGTCTGGTTCCTCCTGCGCCGCCCAGGAGGCGACAGGAGGGCCGTGAGGCCCCTGACTGTCGTCCTGGGCCTGCTCGCTCTCCAGGGAGTCGTAGGAGGCCTCCAGTGGGCCCTGGAGCTCCCAGGGGAGCTCGTCTGGGTCCACGTCGCCCTCGCGACCACGACCTGGCTGGCGATGCTGTGGACCGTTGCCGCAGCCGGGCGGCTGGAGCCGAGCGGTGCGGACAATGCAGCCGACTCGGATCATGCGGCGACCAAGGATGAGCGGCGCACAGCAGCAGCGTTGACTCAAGGCTGAGGAGCTCAGGAAGCCAGCAGAGCAGCAATGACGGCGACGATCACGGCGCCGACGAGGCCCAGTGAGAAACGGGTGAGCGTCGCATGCAGGCCGATAACCATCTCCTGGGTTCGAGCGATTTGCTCATTGACCGTTTCAAATTTCGCGTCGACTTTCTCAAACCGCTCGTCGACTTTCTCAAACCGCTCGCCCACCTTGTCGAAGCGCTCGTCCACCTTGTCGAAGCGCTCGTCCACCTTGTCGAAGCGCGCTTCGAAATGCGCGTCGACCTTCTCGAAGCGCTCATCCACCTTCTCAAAGCGCGTTTCCAGGCTCGATTCCAGCCGGTCGAAACGAGCGTTCATTTCGCTGCGCTGCTCGGCAAACCCGATCTCCATCCGGCGACCGAGCTCATCGACCTGGTGCTTGAGGTCGTCCATGCGGTCGTCGGTCCAGCGAGCGGTCATCAACTCCATGATGACAGCCTAGAAGACAGAACGTTTCGGGTGGTGCGCTAAGTGTGCCGGGATCGCAACGAGTCGATCACAGCATCGCGCGGCCGGCGGCGAGGTCGACGACCACGTGGGTGATCGGCAGCTCGATCTGCTCGCGGGCCTTGTCGACGACACCGTGCTCGAGCCAGCGCGAGCGGTCGGGGGGATGGGTCGAGATCACGATCTCGTCGGCGGGAAAGACCCGCAGGGCGTCCTCGATCGCCATGTTGGGATCGGAATCGCCGATCTCCCCCCTCGCCTTCAGGCCCAGCTGCTTGATCTCGATCAGCGAGAGCTCCATGCGCTGCCTGGCCAGCTCGATCCCTTCGTCGATGTCGGAAGCCCAGTGCGAGGCGCGGGAGGCGACCAGCGCCGGCGTCACGACCATGACCTCGGCCCTGCGGTCCTGGCAACGGTCGCGGATCTCGTTCAGCAGCGCCTCCCCCTGGACCGTCTCGTTGGCGACGACGAGGAGGCGGAACCTGCCGTCGCCGCCCTTGGTCAAGGCGACGTTGCGCGGCAGCGAGCCGCGCGCGGCCCGGTAGCCAAACCCGATCCCGAACCCGATCAGCAGGGCCGCCCAGACCACGCCGACGACGGGCCGCGTCAGCAGGGTCAGGGCAATCACAGAGGCAGCTGCGACACCGATGATCACAACCCACCTGAACGCATCGGCCTCTGACCTCAGCGGATTGTGCATACCACTGTTTTACCGCGTAATCAGAGGATGTAAACCGTCGTGTAGACGACGATCCACATCACGTCGACGAAGTGCCAGTAGATGCCGGGCACCTCGACGCCGAGGTGGTCCTTCTCCTCGGGCCCGAAATGACCGCGGAAAGCGCGGATCGTGGCGAAGCTGAGCAGGCAGAGCCCGACGAAGACGTGGGCGCCGTGGAGGCCGGTGAGGCTGTAGAAGATCGAGCCGAAGCCGAGATCGCGAGCGCTGAAGCCAAGGTGGACGTACTCGTTGACCTGGATGAAGAGGAAGGTCATGCCGAGCAGCCAGGTCAGCACCAGGCCCAGCTTCAATCCCTTGCGGTTGCCGCGCCGGATCGACTCCAGCGCGTAGTGGATCGTGAAGCTCGAGGAGACCAGGATCGCGGTGTTGATCCCCGCCACCGCAACCGGCAGCTCGTAGGGATGTGGCGGCCAGGTGGGCGGATCGACGACGACGCGGAGGAAGAAGTAGGAGGCGAAGAAAGCCCCGAACAGCATTACCTCGGAGACGATAAAGAGGAGAATGCCAAGCGTCTGTCTGTCTATGCGCGAGCTCTGGTTCGCCTCGGGAGGACCGTGGTGCTCCTCGTGTGCGTCGTGCCCCACGGCAACCGTTGCACTCTCCATCAGGCCTCCTCTCCCTCGGCGACGGCGGCGGCCACGGCGGCCGCGGGACGGCCGACCTCGAGGTGCTCGACCGGCTTGTCGGTGATCTCGCGGACGCGGCCGATCAGATCGTCCTCGAGCCAGCGCGAAGTCTCGCCGGCGAAGGTCGAGATCAGCACCTCGTCGACGCTGTAGTGCTCGATCGCGTTCTGCACCGCGTGGAAGGGATCCGGGCTCATCGGCTGGCCGGTGGCGTCGATCTCGGCGCGGTAGAGCTCGGCGAGGGTCGAGGCCAGGTCGCGAACGATCTCGGGCTCGGTCACATCCTCGGCCCGGGGGCAGACGACCGTGTAGCGATGCGGGTGCCCGGCGGCGCGCTCCTTGAGCCGGCCGATCAAGTCGGGGGCAGCCACGGTCTGCGTCGCCACCACCAGGGTGTGGCTCTTCTCCCAGCTGACCGAGTCGTCGGAGATCCGCACCGGGATGTGCGTGACCTGAATCTCCGGTTCGAAGCGGGTTTCGGCCCAGGCAACGAGGTCCTTGCGGGTAAATCCGAAGCGCGTCCCGGCGGCGCAGGAAAGCAGCACCTCGCCGGGTTCATGAGCGCGCACCGCGTCGTCGAGGGCCAGGGACGGCTCCGGGTCCATCACCTCGCCGACCGATTCGATGCCGTACTCGGAGAGGATCGACATCGTCACCTCGACCCGGGCGCGGGCAGCGTCGCGCAGCTCACCGGCGTCGATCAGCTGGCCGACGGCCGGCTGGTTCTGCGGCGCCGCGACGGCGACGAAGGGAGCCACATCGGCCCTCTCCTGCACCGCCGCCAACAGCTTGCGTCCGCCGGCAACCTCGTTGAGGAAGACGAGCAGGGGCTTCGCCCCGGGAGCGTCGCTCATGCCGAGCCCACCACGGTCGGCTCCGCCGGCGCCGGCTTCTCCTCGACCCCTTCGCCGGGCATGATCGCGTGACGAGCACCGGGGACGCCGAACTCGTAGGGACCGCCGACCACGCGCGGGATCTCGGGGAAGTTGTAGATCGGCGGCGGCGAGGAGACCTGCCACTCGATCGAGTTGGCGCGCCAGGGGTTGGCTGGGGCGCGGGGGCCGAAGCGCCAGCTGACGATCATGTTGTAGAGGAAGACCAGCTGGACGGCGCCGAGGATGAAGGCACCGCAGCTGATCAGCAGGTTCCACTCGCCAAACTGGGTGGCATAGTCGGCGACGCGGCGCGGCATCCCGTCCATCCCCACCCAGTGCATCGGGATGAAGGTGACCCAGGTGCCGAAGAGCGTGCCCCAGAAGTGGACGCGGCCGAGTTTCTCGTCGTACATCCGCCCGGTCATCTTCGGGAACCAATGGTAGATCCCAGCGAAGATCGTGAAGACCGAGCCGCCGAAGAGGACGAAGTGGATGTGGGCGACGATGAAGTAGGTGTCGGAGACGTGGATGTCGATCGGCACCATGCCCAGCATCACGCCACTGATCCCACCGATGGTGAAGGTGACGATGAAGGCAAGCGCGAACAGCATCGCCGTGGAATAGGTGTGGATCTTGCCGAAATAGAGCGTTCCCAGCCAGGAGAAGATCTTGATCCCGGTCGGGACGGCGATCAGCAGGGTGGTGATCATCATCGGCACCCGCAGCCAGCTGAACATGCCGGCGACGAACATGTGGTGGGCCCAGACCGAGTAGCTGAGCACGACGATGCCGATCAGGGCCAGGGCCATCAGCCGGTAGCCGAAGATCGGCTTGCGGGCGTGGGTTGAGATGACCTCGCTGATGATCCCGAAGCCGGGCAACATCATGATGTAGACGGCTGGGTGCGAGTAGAACCAGAAGATGTGCTGGTAGCTGACCACGTCGCCGCCGCCGGCGAACTGGAAGAAATTGGTGTGCATGGCGCGGTCGAAGAGGACCATGAACTGGACGCCGGCGATGAACGGAGTCGCGGCGACGACCAGCAGCGAGGTCGAGAGGTTGGCCCAGACCAGCAGCGGCATGCGCCAGAAGGTCATTCCGGGCGCACGCATGGTGATGATCGTGACCAGGAAGTTGAGCGCGGTTGCGATCGAGGACGCGCCGGCGAACTGCACGCCGAGGTTGAAGAACGACTGGCCCAGCGGCGCTCCGGTCGAGAGCGGCGCGTAGCCGGTCCAGCCGGCGTCGAAGGCGCCACCCGGGGCGAGGAAGCTGCCGATGAAGAGCAGGCCGGCCAGGGGCAGCATCCAGAAGCTGAGCGCGTTGAGGCGCGGGAAAGCCATGTCCGGCGCGCCGATCATCAGCGGCAGGACGTAGTTGGCGATACCGGCGAAGACCGGGATCACGAAGACGAAGATCATCAGCACCGCGTGGGTGGAGAAGAGGCTGTTGTAGGTGGCGGCGTCGACGATCTGGGTGCCGGGCTGCGCCAGCTCGGCCCGGATCAGCATCGCCATCAGGCCGCCGACAAAGAAGAAGAAGAAGGTGGTGCAGATGTACTGGATGCCGATCACCTTGTGATCGGTGTTGAAGCGGAAGTAGTCCTTCCAGCTCTTGGCGCCGTGCTGGGAGTGGTCCTCGGGGATCGTCGGCATGCCGGCGGCCCAGCGCAGCCAGTAGTCGAAGCAGCCAAAGCCCATCAGGAAGCCAAGCGGGCCGGTGATCAGGGGCACGACCACCTGCGGGTAGCCGGTCTGCTCGGTCTGGTAGGCGGGCAGGCCCGACGCCTTGCGCAGGGCAACGACGAGGGCGAAGCCGAAAGCGGCACCCAGAATTGCGCCGAGCAGGCCTCGAATCCAGCCCGGTTGCTTGATCGCAGCCGTCATCAGTGGATGGGGTGCGAGGTCGTGAGGGCGGTCATCCGGGCCTCCATTATGCCCCTCCGGCGTCGATCGGAGTCGGGTTGGTCTCGGTGTCTTGAGCTATTGAGTCGGCCAGCGGTGCCGGGACTTTGTCAGGCAGCGCGGCGACCCATTTGCGGAAATCAGCCGGGTTTTCGACCACGACCTTGGCCCGCATCGAGGCGTGGCCGAAGCCGCAGAGCTCGGTGCAGATCAGCTGGTAGGTGCCGAGCTTGTCCGGGGTGACGATTGCCGTCGTGGTGATGCCGGGAACGTTGTCCTTCTTGATCCGCCACTCCGGCACCCAGAACGAGTGGATCACGTCCTGGGCGTGCATCTTGAACTGGACCTGGCGATCGAGCGGCACGTGCAGCTCACCCTCCGACCAGACGTTGTCCTTGCCGGGATAGCCAAAGCTCCAGGCGTACTGCTGGGAGAAGACGTCGACCGTGAGCGGGTTGTCGGCGGGCTTTTCGATGTCGCTGAGCACCGACCAGCTGTAGCCGGCGCCGAAGAGCACGATGATCGTCGGGATCACGGTCCAGGCCACCTCGAGCCGGGTGTTGCCGTGGATCGGCTCGCCGTCGGATTCGTCGCCCGGCTTGGCTTTGAATTTCCAGAGGGCGTAGAAGAGCATCACGACCACCAGCGAGAAGACGAAGGCCGAGAGGACGATCATCACGTCGAGCAGCTGGTCGATCTTCGGAGCAGCCGTCGAGGCCTGCTGACCATCCCAGCTGATCGAGAGCATCACGGCAGAAATTGCCGCGGTCATCGCAACTGTGGCAGCGAGCATCTTCGCTATCGGGAGGCGGCCGTACATGAGGCGGCGGGCATTCTATTGAAGCGACGGCGGGAAGCTTTCAGGCTCTTGCCCCGAAGCCGCGGCGAGCACCCCCCGGGCCACGCCCTCCCAGCTCCAGAGCCGCCGCGCCGTCGCCACAAGCGCCTCACGAGCCTCGGCTCGCTCGTGCTCGGAGAGTCCCAGCCAACCGTTCAGCCGCTCGGCGATCGCCTCGACTGCCCCCGCCTCAACGGGGAACGAAGTCAGGCGACCGACATCACCGGGCAGCGCCTCCATCAGCTGGCGCGACACCTCGAGCATCCCCGAGTGCCCCGCCGACACCGGCAGGGCGCCACAGGCAGCGGCCTCGGCAGCGACCATCCCAAATGCCTCGGGAAAGGTGCTCGGCATCACCAGCGCCTCAGCGTCAGGAAGCAGCTCCGCCACCTCATCGTGCTCAAGCCGACCGATGAACTCGACTGACCCAGCTGCACCTTCGGCCGCCTCGACGTAGCCGGCAGGCGGATCCGAAAGGAACGCGGAGAGAATCGGCAACGGCTTCTCCTCCCCGCCCTCGATCCCCCACCCGGACAGCGCCACCTCCCGCGCATCGTTGATGTCCCCCCGCTCCAAGGCAGCCGACAGCCTTTTCAAGCCTGCTTCGTACTCGCCGAACCCAGCAACCTCGAGCCTGGCCTCTGAATTATCGGCGTGGACAAACGGCCAAGCCGCCAGAAGCAAATCGACACCCTTGGACACGATCAGCTTCCCCACGAAGACGATCCTCGACGGGGAGGCGGGGTCGGGTCCGGCGGGAACTCCTCGCGAACGCGAGCCCGGTGAACCCAACCCCGACCCCCGCGGCCGAAACGCCTCCGTGTCGACACCCGGCGGCCCAAGACGCGTCTTCTCCTTTAGCCCAGAGACTTCGGGCAACGCCGCCCAGAGCGACTCCGCGGTATGGCGGGAGCCGACCAGCACGCCCTGCGCGGCCTCCATTCCTTCTTCCGCGTAAGGAAGGAAGCGCGGGTGGGGCTTGACCGTGTACTCCAGCGCCGAGCCGTGGATCTTGGCGGCGAAGGGGGCGATATCGGCGCGAGCGAGGATTGCCGGACCCATGACCAAGTGGTTGGCGAGAGCGAGGTCGATGCCGCCGACGCGCTCCGCCACCTCACGAACCGCGGCCACGTTGGCATCGATGTAGCGCTCGAGCTCCGCCTCGGTCAGCTCCGGGAAGGCCTTGACCTCGAAGCCCTCGTAGGGGTCCTTGACGTAGACGGGCAGCAGGCCGTGGATATCGGGGTTGTGGATCTGAACCCCCTCGATCTCGGTCTCGCGGTCCTGGCAGAGCAGGTGGACCTCGTGGCCGAGTTTTGCCAGCGCCCGAGCGAGATTGACGTTGTAGATGTTGCTGCCGGTGCCGCGCAGCATGTAGCCGTGGAAGACGAGTATCCGCATTGGTTCCGCAGAAGCTATTAGTCTTCGCCGCCGTGAACTCGAAGCAGCTCTTCAGGATGCGCGCCCCGGCCTCAGGCCGCGAGGCCCTCGCCGAGGCCGAGCCGGGTCAGGTCTACCTCGACCGCGAGACCGGTGAGGAGATGGAGCCCGTAGCCATGGTCCTTCCTCTCGCCCCCTCGGCCTCAGCCCTGCCGCGCACTCCCGAGAACCTGCGGGAGTGCCGCCGCTGCGACCAGCTGATCGGTCTCGACGTCAGCGACTGCCAGTACTGCGGCCTGCGCCAAGAAGCGCTTTAGCCTGGCGCGAGACGGCGTCGGTAGGCCCTCCTCACTCGCAACTCGTCGATGAGACGCGCAACGGCTGGCGCTGCACAGTGCTCGGCTCCTCCCGCGCAAAACGTTCGGAGGGCCTACCGACGCCGTCTCAAGCAAGCTTGAAGCGAACTGCCCCGACGCTCCGGCCCCAGCTGCAGCCTCCCGGACCTAGGGTTTCTTCACCAAGGTCGCCGTGTAGAGCAGGCGAGCGTTCGAGTAAAAGCAGCCGTAGGTCTTGACCTTGTTCACGCCCTGCTGCGGGTGGCCGCCCTGGATGTCCTCCTTGGAGGCGCAGTGGTCCTCGAGGCGGCTGCCGCGCCAGGTGTCTTCTTCGGAGACGTTGAAGGCGAACATCGGGGCCCAGGTGGGGACGGTGAGGGCGACGATCTGGCCGCGCAGGACCGAGAGCGGGTGGTCGAGGGCGAAGATCGGGGTGCTGCCGAAGTAGGGGTTGAGCACCTCGAGCGGGCTCTGGCGCACCAGGGTGAATTTCGGCGGTTTCGATTCCTCGACCGGGCGCAGGATCCCGATCCGGGCCTGCGAGGGCTTGCCGAGGAATTCGTCGAAGAAGCCGACCTCGTTGGTCGTCGTATCGGTGTCGGTGCGCGAGGGTCGCGCGAGGGTGATCGACCAGGCGACGATCTTGCCGTCGAAGGGCACTTCGTAGGGCTGGTCCACCCCGCCGGCTTTGGTCTGGTAGCCGCTGACGTGGCCCTCGACCCGGCAGGGGACCACCTCGACGTTGTTGACGATCTTGCCCGGGCAGGAGGGCGGCGGGGTCGTGGTCGTCTTGCCCAGCACGACCACTCCCAGCGGCGCCGAGTCAGCCGAACCGGGCCAAGCGGCGACGACAAGCGCGATCAGCGCGCAGGCAAAGATGGCCGCCGGCGAGGCGGGCGAGCGGACGAGACGGTTTTTTGCTGCTCCTTGCACGATCTCAGGCTGCAAACCCGGCCACGCGGCAAGGGTTGCGGGCTCGATTCTGCCTTCCGCGTCGGAGCGATGCCCTGACAGCGTGCGCTTTGCACGATCCCGGCCAAGCCGCCTCGCTAGGGTTGCTCGCCGATGCCGGCAATCGTCGTAGAGGGTTTGCAGCGCAGCTTCGACGAGGTTCTTGCCGTACAGGGCGTCGACCTGACGGTCGAGGAGGGCGAGATCTTCGGCTTCCTTGGGCCCAACGGCGCCGGCAAGACGACCACCGTGCGGATGCTGACGACGCTGCTGCTGCCGACCGGTGGGCACGCCACCGTCGCCGGTCACGACATCGTCAAGCAGGCGCGCGCCGTGCGCGCCACGATCGGCGTCGCCCTGCAGGAGGCGGCGCTCGACCCGCTGATGACCGGTCGCGAGCTGATCCGCCTCCAGGCCACCCTGCAGGGCCTGCCCAGTGCCGCGGGCAAGCAGCGCGCCGATGACCTGCTCGAGCGGGTCGACCTCGCCGCGGCCGCCGACCGCCGCGTCGGCGGCTACTCGGGCGGGATGAAGCGCCGGCTCGACCTCGCCGCGGCGCTTGTCCACGAGCCGAAGGTCCTCTTTCTCGACGAGCCGACTACCGGCCTCGACCCGGTCAGCCGCAAGACGATCTGGGAGGAGGTGCGAGCGCTCAACGACGAGGGCACGACCGTCTTCCTCACCACCCAGTACCTGGAGGAGGCCGACCAGCTCGCCGACAACGTCGCGATCATCGACAGCGGCAGGATCGTCGCCGAAGGCACGCCGGACTCGCTCAAGACCGAGATCGGCAACCCGCACATCCAGCTCCAGCTCGCCGCGGGCTCGATCGCCGAGGCCGAGGAAGTCTGCGCCCGGGTCGGCAAGCTGCTGCCGCCCGTCGACGGCCGCACGGTGCTGGTCGAGGCCGCGAACGGCGCCGCCGACATCCCCAAGGTCGTGCGGGCGCTCGACGACGCCGGGATCGCGGTCGAGTCGCTGGAGCTGGTCCGGCCCACCCTCGACGACGTCTTCGTCGCCAAGACCGGCCACCACCTGGAGAAGGACGAGCAGGACGAGGCCGAGCCCGAGCCGGTCGAGGCGTGAGACTTCCTGTGTCAACCCCCCGCGGGTTGGAGCTTTCGCAAGTTGCCGTGTTTGGCAGGGTCGTAGGGGACTTCGTCCTGCCAGCAGCGCCAGAGGACTCGCAGCCAGGCCCTGCCCAGGACGCGGATCGCATGCGGGTGGTCGAGCCCGCGGGAGCGGGCTCGGGCGTAGACCTCGCGAGCCCACGGATGGTGGTGCCGTGTCGAGTCGGCAAGGCAGGCGACCGCCTCCCGCAACCGCTTGTCGCAGGCCCAGCGGAAAGCCGCCACCTTGCGCTTGCCCGACTCCCTGGCCACCGGCGCCATGCCGGCGTCGGCCGCGAGCGCCTCGCTCGTCGGATAGCGGGCACGGTCATCGCCGATCTCGGCGACCAGCCGGGCCGCGGTGATCGTCGACTTGGGGTCTTTGAACAGCGGCAGGAAGACCTGGCTGTCGGGGTGGGCGCGAACGGCCCCGGCGATTTGGGAGGTGAGCTCCGCGATCTGGGCGACGATCGGCTTGAGTGCGGCGACCAGGCCGAGAACCGCGCCGCGCCGCGCCTCGGACTCGAGCGCACCAGCTCGGCCCTCGGAGGCCGAGCGCAGACGATCGAGCAACTCAGAGGCGGGACGTCGCCCCGAGTAGCGGTGGCGGGCGAGGAAGCCTTCGAGTCTCTTCACTCCAAGACCTCGCGCATCGGTGGGCGAGGGGTAGCGCTCAAGGAAGGCCAACGCGATCGACGAGTCGACGTCGAAGAAGACCCGCGCCGCGCCAGGCCAGAAGGCGTCCAGCTGCGCGCGCAGCTCGTTGCCCAGGCGCACCCTGGCGGCGACCAGGTCCTCGCGGGTGCGGGTCAGCGCCCGAAGTGCCTTGGTCTCGTCGCTGTCGGGGCGAAGCGAGCGCAGCCGGTGGGAGTCGGTGCGCGCCAGCTCGGCCAAGACGAAGGCGTCGAAGCCGTCGGACTTGCCGCCGGCCGCCTCATAGCGAGGCCGGGTCGCCTTCAGCGCGTTGGGGTGGACAGGCAAGACGGTGAAGCCGGCATCCAGCAGCCGGTCGACCAGCAGGCCGTCGGGGCGCTCGATCGCAACCCGCTCGACGCCCAGGGACCGCATCCGGGCGACCAACGCCCTGATCCCAGCCTCGTCGTGGGCGAAGAGCTCGCCCGCAAGCTTCCTGCCCGCTGTGTCGACCACGCAAAGCGCGTGCTCCTCGCTGGCCCAGTCGACCCCCGCCGACGGCTTATCCATCGCGTTCCTCCTTCGTTCGCTTTGCCTTGCGCCGGCCGGGAGGTACCGTTGCGGTTGCTCATAGTGCGGCGCTCTGGGGCGCCACTTCCTGTGGCCGCTTCAGGTGCCTCCGGCCGCCGGGAGGCGCTGGTCTCACGCGGGCCTTCTGCGAGGCAAGCGAGGCGGGCGCTCTCCCGACGGCGGTCGGCTTCTCTCTTCATTCCCCCGGGATCTTCGACGGCCTCGCTTCGCTCGGCCTCTCAATCTCAGAAGAACAAGGGAGAGGTTCTCCTATGAGCGAGCTCGCGGTCAACGCGCGGGTGGTGCGGGCGCTGGGCATGCGCTCGATCCGCCAGACCTTCCGCCGGCCGCAGCTGATGGCGCCGATCGTCGTCTTCCCCACCGTGCTGCTGGCGATCCAGACCGGCGGCGCCGGCGGCGCGACCAACCTGCCCGGCTTCCCGCCGGTGCAGAGCTTCCTCCAGTTCATGCTCGCCGGGGCGATGATGCAATCGCTGATGCTGGCCGGCAACAGCGGCGGCATCGCGCTTGCGGTCGACATCGAGATGGGCTTCACCGACCGCCTCTTCTCGGCGCCGATCCCGCGCTACACGATCGTGCTCGGGCGCCTCGCCGGGACCGCGGCGCTGGGGCTCTTCGCCTCACTCTGGTTCCTCGCGATCGGACTGATCTTCGGCGCCGAAATCCACAGCGGCGTCGCCGGGGCCCTGATCGCGATCGCTCTCGTCACCGCCACGGCGATGGCGGTCGGTGGGATCGGCGCCGCGATCGCCCTGCGCACTGGCAGCGCCAGCGTCGTCCAGGGCCTCTTCCCGCTGGTCCTCGTCGTCCTCTTCCTCTCCTCCGCCTTCTTCCCCAACGAGCTGATGATCCAGCCGGCCAAGGCGATCGCCGAATACAACCCGCTCAGCTTCGTGGTCGAAGGAATCCGCGGCCCGATCATCTCGGAGATCGATGCCACCGAAATCGGCGAGGCGGTGCTGGCGATCGTCGGCATCGTCGTGCTCGGACTGGTGCTCAGCGCCCGCGCCCTGCGCCACCGGCTGAGGGTGGGCTGATGGAAGCAGCAGCGACGCAGCCCCAGTGGCGGGCGAATCTGGCGACGATCGCGGCGCTGATGGCGCGGGCCAAGAACGAGCTGCTGCGGGTACCGGGCGCGGCGATCCCGGGCGTGCTGGCGCCGACGATCTTCTTCCTCGGCCTCAACGGCGTCTTCGGCGCGCTGACCCAGCTCAACGGCTTCACCACCGGCACCTACGAGAGCTTCATCGTGCCGGTCAGCATGCTGCAGGGAGCCGGCTTCACCGGCGCCGCCGCCGGCGTCAACCTGGCCCGCGACATCGAGGGCGGCTGGGTCGACCGGCTGCTCGTCTCCCCCGCCCCGCGCTGGGTGCTGCTGGCGGGAACGGTGCTCTCGGCCAGCGCCCGGGCGTTGATCCCGGCCACGTCCGTGTTCATCATCGCGCTGGTGCTCGGCGCCGGCTGGCCGGGGCTCGACGGGCTGCTGGTCACCTACACGATGGTCGCGGCGATGGCCGCCGTCGCCGCCTGCTGGGGCTCGGGCCTGGCGCTGCGCTTCAAGAGCCAGTCGGCGGCGCCGCTGATGCAGGCGGGGATGATGGCGCTGATCCTCACCACCACCGCCTACGCGCCCCTGGCCCTGCTGCAGCCGTGGATGCGGAGCGTCGCCGAAGTCAACCCGGTGACCCACGTCATGGACGCCGCCCGCCAGGGCTTCATCGGCAGCGTCACCTGGGCGGAAACCTGGCCCGGCCTGCTCGCCCTGGCCGGCCTGCTTGTCGTACTCGGCGCCTGGGCGCTGCGCGAAATGCGCCGCACAGCGGTGTGACCACCACGGCGACAGGCATCGCCGAGCGCGTCCTGTGCCGGGAGCTGGATCGAGGGCGAGCGCGACGGCACCCGCTTCGCCTACACCCGCCCCAGCCCGAGCCGCTATCCCTGGCAGTGGTACTGGGACTCCTGCTTCGCCGCGATCGTCTGGCGGCGCTTCGACCCGGCTCGCGCGCGCGCCGAGCTGGAGACCCTGCTCGCCGCACAGCGAGACGACGGCTTCATCGGCCACACGATCTTCTGGGACCGGCCGGTGACGCTCAGCCGCCTGCCCTTCTACAACGTTGCCTCGCGCAGCTCGTTCCAGACCGAGACGATCCAGCCACCGCTGCTGGCCTGGGCCTGGA
The DNA here is from genome assembly GCA_963702065.1 of uncultured Solirubrobacterales bacterium. Taxonomy (GTDB): domain Bacteria; phylum Actinomycetota; class Thermoleophilia; order Solirubrobacterales; family 70-9; genus VRUE01. The sequence goes on along the minus strand of OY969705.1, from coordinate 549,742 downwards.
AGATCGCCGTCGGCGACCCCGCCGAGGAGCCGCGGATCGGCGCCCAGGCCGACTGGCTCAGCGCCGAGCGCGAGCTCGAGGGCGACGGCCTGCTCTGGATCGTCCAGCCCGACGAGTCGGGGCTCGACGCCTCGCCCAAGTTCGACCCCATCTGGGGATGGCGAGCCAACGCCCGCGCCGGCTTCCCGCTGCTCGTCCACCGCAATCGCCGGCTCGACTTCGATGCGCGCCGGATCCGCGATCGCGGCGGGCCGGTTCTCTGCGAGACCTTGGTCAACACGCTCTGGTCGCTCTCGCTGCAGGCCTTGGGCCGGCCCTCTGTGACGGCCGCTCTGGTCGACCGCCTCTGGGACGAGCGGCGTGGCCTCTTCATCGATCGGGCCGAGCCCGGGGGCATCCGGCCCGGGGCGATCACCTGGACCGCCCTCGCCCCGCTTGCCCTGCCCGACCTGCCCGAGGCGATCGGCCGCCGCTTGGTCGAGGAGCACCTGCTCGACGAAGGCGAGTTCCTCACCCCGGTCGCGCCGCCATCGGTCGCGGCCTCGGAGCCGAGCTACGAACCCGGCGGCCATCGCGGGCCGCTGCGCCGCTACTGGCGCGGGCCGACCTGGGTCAACTCGGCCTGGCTGGTCTGGCTCGGCCTGCGCCGGCTCGGCTACGAGCGCGAGGCAGCGCGCCTTGCCGACGGCGTGATCGGCGCGGTCGAGCGCGAAGGGCTGCGCGAGTACTACGACCCGCGCACCGGCGCCGGCCTCGGTGCCACCGAGTTCGCCTGGTCGGCGCTGGTGGCCGAGCTGGCCGAGCCCGATCCGGCCGCGGCGCGCAGTCATCTCTAGGCCCACCTAAGGGAGAATGGGGCCGTGTCCCGGCCGCTGGTCAGCGTCGTCATCCCCGCCTTCAACGCCGAGCGCTTCCTTGGCGAGTCGATCGAGAGCGTGCTCGCGCAGACCTACGAGCCGCTGGAGACGATCGTGGTCGACGACGGCTCCAGCGATGGCACGGTCGCCGTCGCCGGCGCCTTCGGCGAGGTAACCGTGATCGAGCAGGAGAACGCCGGTCCCTCGGCGGCCCGCAACCGCGGCTTCGCCGCGAGCCGCGGTGAGTTGATCGCCTTCCAAGACGCAGACGACCTGATGACCGCGGACAAGCTCGAGGTGCAGGCCGGCCTCCTGATCGACAGGCCCGAGGTCGGTTGCGTGCTGGCCGAGCAGGAGCTGCTGGTCGAGCCCGGCACTGAGATGCCCTTCTGGGTCGAGGGCTCGAAGGTCCAAACCATGATGCCGCCGCGGCCGCCGGAGCTGGAGGACGAGCCGCTGGTGCACCCGATGACGATGGTCGTGCGCCGCGAGGTCTTCGAGCGCGTCGGGGGGTTCGACGAGTCGATGCGCGCCGCCGAGGACTTCGACTGGATGCTGCGCGCCAGCGAGGAGGGAGTCGAGATCGCCCGCCTCTCCGACGTCCTGCTGCGCCGCCGCGTCCATCCCGACAGCCTCACCCAGGACGCTGCCGCGGCTCGGCTCGGCCTCTTCCGCGCCTTCAAATCGCGGATCGAGCGCCACCGCGCTCGCGCCGCCGGCTGAACGCGCGACCCGCGTGCAGCGGCAGCTGCCAGGTGCTCTCCAAGCCCCAGAAGCGGCGGGCGAAGTCAACGAAGCCACCCGGCCGCGGCGCGCCGGTGTCGAGGTCGCGCAGGCGCCGGTAGCGGTCCCAGGCCATGCGCAGCGTGCGCAGGGGCGAGTCCGGCCTGCCGGCAGCGCGGAAGGCGGCACGCTCGTGGCGCGAGGCGGGCGCCGCTTGCAGGCGCGCCCGCACGGACTGCGGAACGGCAGCCCCGAACTCGCCGCGGAGATAGCCAAGGGCGGCAGCCGTGGCAACGGTGAGGCGGCGGCGCTCTGCCTCGGCGACGAGCCGGTCCCAGTCGAGCTGCTCCCCGGCCGAGCGAATCACCGTGACCGCGTCGGCGATCCAGCGGAAGGGCGGCAGCGGGCTCCAGGGCGTGCCGTGGACGCAGGCGAGCAGCAGCTGGTCGGCCGGGCAGGGAGCGCGGCTGGCGACGCCGCCCAGCTCCAGCGGCACCGAGGCGCGCCAGAGCTCGTCGTCGCGCGCCGGCTGCCAGAGCGCGAACCAGTGCAGGTCGACGTTGCCGGCGTCGGCGCCGGCGAAACCGAGCGAGTGGTGAACCTGGGTCCAGGCCAGCGGATCGTCGTGGTCCGGCGACCAGCCGGCCGCGGCCAGAGCCTCGATCGCCTCGGCGGTGCGCTCGATCGGCACCAGCACGTCGACGTCGTCCATCGGCCGCACGCCGACATCGCCGTAAGCGAGGATCGCCAGCGAGGCGCCCTTGGTGACCAGCGTCTCGATCCCTGCCTCCTCGAGCACACCGATTGCCTCGGCGGCGCGCTTGAAGATCAGCTGATTGTGGCTCCAGGAGCGCCGGTAGAGGCCCTTGAGGCGGCCGGCCACCTCCGGATCGAAGGCCTCCGGCCCGAGGTTTCGGTAGACCAGCGGCAGCAAGCGGGTCGAGCCGTGGTCGACGGCGTCGAAGTCGACCGCTCGGCGCCAGCGCTGCCAGGCGGTCGCCGCCGCGGGCGCCGGGTCAAGGGCCGCGTGCAGGACGAGCAGCTGCTCGGGACCGGGACGGTTGCCGAGCGGCTCGCTCACCGGCCGGCCCCCCGGCGCCGATCGAGCGATCGCTTCAGGTGGTGGGCGAACTCGCTCGTTGGTCGCGGTTGCTGATCGAGTGGTTGGCACCGTGCACGCGGCGCAGGGTGACCGTCTCGGCGAGCATGGCCTGTCCGAGGCCGAGCTCTCGCGCCCGCAGGAGGAAGCTGAGGCCGTCGCTGACCCGCACGTCCTCCGGCCAAGGCCCGACCGCATCGATCGCTGCCCGGCGGGCCAGCATCGCGCCGATGTAGAGGCCGGGCTGGGGGGTGGTCGGAGATCCGCAGGGCCTCCGCCTCGACCTGGCTGAGATCGGGGCTGACGAACTGGCGCACGTGGCCGAAGACCAGCTGCAGCCGCGGCTCCGCCTCGAACGCTGCCAGCTGCAGCGCGGTCTTCTCGGGCTCCCAGAGGTCATCGGCGTCGAGGAAGGCGACGAGGTCACCGCGGGCGGCGCGCAGGGCCGCGTTGCGGGCGGCGCCGATGCCAGGCTGCGGCTCGTCCACGACCTCGACCGCGGGAGCGAAGCCACGGGCGATCTCGGCGCTGCGATCGCTCGAGCCGTTGTCGACGACGACGACCTGATCGCAGGGCCGGCTCTGTGCGAGCACGCTCTCGATCGCCTCGGCCAAGTAGGCCTCGCCGTCGCGCACCGGGATCGCAGCGGTGACCGTGGGCTCAGCCAAGATCAGCCACCAAGCGCTCGACAACGGCCGCGTTGGCCGCGGGGTTCGGGCTGAGCTCGAGCGCGTAGCTGGGCACGCGGCGCACGAGGTCGGCGAGCGTCGCCAGCGAGTCGCTCGCCGCCGAAGCCAGCCTGAACGATCGTGCTCGGCGCCACCGCCCGCAGCGCCTCCGCCGCCGAGATCGCGCGAGCAGCCGGCCCCACGACCTCACCGAGTTCGTCTCCGCCCGCGATATGCGTGGGTTGAGACGGACTCAGCCTCGGGGCGACGATGGCTGCCACCGCCAATCGCGGCCTCAGGCCGGTGGGAGCCAAGGCGCGGATGTCCACCAGGGCCTTGGCCGGCCCCTCGAGGGTCGGCTCGAAGCCCGCCGCGTCGATCGCCCCGGCAGGGACGCCGAGTCGCGCGGCGCTGTCCTCGGTCAGCTTCGCCGTCGACTGCATCGCGTGCGCAGCGAGAGCGGCGGGATCGAGCAGGACGTAGTCGTCGGCGACGATCTCCATGCCGGCGAGCGCGCAGGAGAGCGCCAGGGTCGACTTGCCGGAGCCGCCGCGGCCGACCAGGAGCACTCCGCGGCCATCGTGGCCGACGGCCCCGGCGTGGGTCATCAGTCGTCCCCGCGCAGCCATCAGCAGCTGCAACGCCTCGCGGATCGGGGCTGCTCGCTCGGTGGAGGGAATCGCAGTCGCGTCGGGCAGGTGGAACACGGCGACTCCCTCCGCCGGCAGCGCGGCGGTGAGGGCCCTGCTGCCGGCGGCGGCGAGGACGCAGGCACGCTGCGGAGCGGAGCCGGGCGACCGGGTTGGTGCCCGGCGCCGCCGCGATCGGCTCCCACGGAGGAGGTGGCGGCTCGACGCCGGTCGAGGCCGTGTCGAAGAGCGAGATCGTCAGGTCGGGGTCGCCAGCCTCGCGGCAGGCGAGGTGGTCGAACGGCGCCAACAGCGCCTCGCGCAGCGGCTCACCGGCGTAGCGCAGCCGCAGCCGCAGCCCGGCCATCTCCAGATCCAGCGTGCCGCCCTCCTGCGGTCGCCGCGAGTGCCTGCTCGCAACGCTCCTGCAGCTGCTCGAAGTACTCGCCGGCGAGGTCGGGCCCCGCCGCTTGTGCAGCCGGCCGCCCCGGCACGCCTAGGCCGCCGGCCGCGGCCAGCCAGCGGTGTCGACCTCGTGGATCGGGTCGAGCAGGAAGTAGTCCTTCATGTCGGTGTAGCGCTCCAGCCGTGGCGGCTCGAACGGGGTCTTCTCGCCCGCACCACCAACCGTCGGCGTGGCCCGCTCCCGCCTGTCTCGTCATCGACGATCAGGCCGGCTCTCGCGCAGCTCGCCCAGCAATGCCGAGACGGCGCCGGCGATTGTCTCTCCGTCGGCATCGAACCGGTCGGCCGAGGGCGGCGGCGATCTCCGCCTCGCCGGCGCCGGCGCCGAGCACGGCCCAGATCACCGGCCCGCTACCGGCAAGGCTGTAATAGCTGCCGTTGGCGAGATCGATCGCGATCACCTCTCCGTCGACCGTCTCGTGGACGATCTCGGGACTGACGCGGAAACGTGGCTCGCTCACGGCGGCCTATTTGTAGCGGTAGGTGATGCGGCCCCGGTCGAGGTCGTAGGGCGAAAGCTCGATCTTCACCCGGTCGCCGGGGAGGATCCGGATGTAGTGGCGGCGCATCTTGCCGGAGATGTGACCGAGCACATCGTGACCGTTGTCGAGTTTGACCCTGAACATCGTGTTGGGGAGGGCCTCGGTGATCTCGCCCTCCATCTCGATCTTCTCCTCTTTCGCCATGCGGCAGGGAGCGTAGCGGACCGCCCGCTCAGCCGCGCAGGGCTCGGGCGTGGCTGACCGCCTCCTCGCGGTCGCTCACCTCGCCCGCGTACTGGGCGGCCTCCAGCTCGGCCAGCAGCTCGCCGAGCTCGGGCCCCTCGCCGAGGCCCAGCTCGGCCGGCGAGCTCATCGCCGCGCAGCGAGCGGCCGCGGCGGGCCCTCGCGTCGCCAGTCGAGTGCGTCGGCGAGCATCTGCCTGGCCAGGGCGAGGTGGGCCTCGATCGCCTCCTCGGTCGCGAACGGGCCCGAGCCGCGGGCCGAGAGCCGATCGGCGATCGTCAGCAGGGTCACGTCGGCGCGACCGGATCGGTCGCCCGCAGGTACTCGTGGACCCGCCGCGGCGGCAGCGGCGCCTCGTGGACGATGAAGCCGAGGCGCAGGTGGTGCAGGGTCAGGTCCTGCAGGTGGCGGGTGAGGACGCGGCTCGCCCGCAGCCGCCCGCAGAGCGCGCCGACGATCTCGACGCCGTCGCGGTCGTGGCCGATGAAGGTGACGAAGCCGTCGCGTTCGGAGCGCGTCGCCGGCTTGCCGATGTCGTGCACGAGGGCGCCGAAGCGCAGCGCCGTGCCGCGACTCATCTCATCGGCGAGCGGCTCGGCGAGCAGGGCCCGCAGCTCGATCGGCGCGCTCGCCGCCGAAGCGCTCCAGGTCGGCCTCGACCTCGAGCGTGCGCTCGAGCACGGCCATCGTGTGGCCGTGGACGTCGAGGTGGTGGTTGGGCCCCTGTTCGACCCCGCGCAGGGCCTCCAGCTCCGGCAGGACGACGGCGGTGAGGCCGAGCTCGTCGAGCAGCCGCATGCCCGCGCAGCGGGTCGGGGCCGCCGACCAGCTGGCGCAGCTCGACCAGCTGGCGCTCGCCGGCCGGCTCGCCGGCGCGAGCGGCTTCCGCGCGCGCCAGCGACGACCGTCGCCGGGTCGATCTCCAGCTCCAGGCCGGCGGCGAAGCGGGCGGCGCGCAGCAGGCGCAGCGGATCGGCGGCGAAGCTGCGCTCGCCCACCACCCGCAGCAGGCCGCGCTCGAGATCGGCGAGGCCGCCGTGGGGGTCGAGCGGCTCGCCGCCGGCGAGCGGCACGGCGACGGCGCCGATCGTGAAGTCGCGCTCGCCCAGGTCGGCCTCGATCGTCTCGCCGCGCAGCGCCGTGACGTCGATCTGCCAGCTGTGGTCGGCGGCGACCGCGCGCCAGGTGGCGAACTCGGCGGAGAGCTCGAAGGAGTGCCCCTCGCCCGCGCGGGCGATCGCCTTGGCGACCGGCGGCCGGGTCGCCGGCGACGGCGAGGTCGAGGTCGACCACGTCGCGGCCCAGCGCCGCGTCGCGGACCGCGCCGCCGGCGATCCAGACCCCGTCGCTGCCGCGCCAGCGCCCGCCGCGCCAGGGCGACCGGCGGCGCCGCGGCGAGTCGCTCGGCGACGACGCTCATGCCGGCTCCCGCGGCACCCTGGCCGAGATCCCGCAGGTGACCTCGTAGTTGATCGTGCCGAGGCGCCCGGCCACCTCCTCGGCGAGGATCGACTCGCTCACCCTGAGCGCCGATCAGCACCGCCTCGTCGCCGGGCTCGACCTCGGTCTCGGGGCCGAGGTCGACCGTGACGTTGTCCATCGAGACGGTGCCGACGAGCGGGTGGCGGCGGCCGCGGATCAGCACCTCGGCGTTGTTCGAGAGCGCCGCGCCGCACCCCGTCGCCGTAGCCGAGCGGCAGCACCCCGACCCAGGTCTCGGCCGGGGCGCGCCAGGTCTGCCCGTAGCCGGCGCTGTCGCCCGCCGCGAAGCGCTTGACGTCGGCGACGTAGGAGTGCAGCGACAGCGCCGGCTCGAGCCCGCGCTCGGCCGGGTCGCCCTGGAACGGGTCGAGGCCGTAGACGGCGACGCCGCAGCGGGCCATGTCGAAGTGCGAGCGCGGGCTCGCGGAAGACCGCGGCGCTGTTGGCGGCGTGAGCGGTGACGCTCGGGGAACTCGGCCTTGACCGCGTCGGCAACCGCCGTAGAAGCGCTCGAGCTGCTGGTCGAAGAAGTCGGACTCCGGTTCGTCGGCGGTGGCGAAGTGGGTCCAGACGCCGACCAGGTCGAGCTGCGGGTCCTCGGCGCAGGCGCGAGCGAGCGCCAGCACCTCCTCGGGATCGGGATTGCCGAGCCGGCCCATGCCGCTGTCGTACTTGACGTGGACGCGGACCGGCCGGCCCTGGGCGCGGCCGCGGGCGCTGAGCGAGGTCGACGGAAGCCGTCGCGCCAGACGGCGACCTCCGAGCCCGGCGGCGAGCGCGTCCTCGAGGTCGTCCGGGGTGAGCGCCCCCATCGTCAGCAGCGGGACCTGCGGGAAGCGGCGGCCGATCTGCCCCGCCTCGGCGCCGGTCGCGACCGCGAGTCGCGTCGCGCCGCCGGCCAGCGCCGCCGCCGCGCAGGCGTCGGCGCCGTGGCCGTAGCCGTCGGCCTTGACCACCGCGCAGAGCTCGGCCGCCGTCGCCCAGCTCGGCCTTCAGCCGCGCGCAGTTGCGCTCGACGGCGCCAAGGTCGATCCGGGCGAGCTGCCCGCGCCATCGCGCTAGCTGTCGGCGACGAGCGCGGCCAGCGCGTCGGCCCGCGTGACCAGACCGGCGAGGCGGCCCTCGCCGTCGACCACGGGCAGGTGGTTGTGGTGCTTCTCGGCGATCGTCTTGGCGACCGCCTCGGCGTCGTCGTCGACGTGGGCGACGATCGGATCGGCGGTCATCAGCTCGGAGACCTTGGTCGCGAACGCCTTGTTCAGCCGCTTCTCGAAGCCCTTCATCGAGCCGACGAAGACGACCCCGCCCATGATGTTGAGGTAGTGCGGCAGGTGCAGGTCGGCTTCCTCGTCGCTGAGGATCAGGTCCGACTCGCTGACGATGCCGACCACCTTGCGCTCCGCGTCGATCACCGGCATCGCCCCCATCTCGGTCTTCGCCAAGCAGCTCGATCGCCGCCCGCGCGTCGGCGTCCGGGGAGACGGTCGGCACCTCGGCGTCCATGATCTCGGCAGCGGTCTTCATCGGCAGCGAGGTTATTCGACCGGAGCGCCGGCGCAGCGCATCGCCGCCGGGATCGAGTCGATCACGTCGGTGGCGATCACCGACTCGGCGGCGCCGATCCGCGCGGCCGCGTCGCGACCGGCGCGGGCGTGAGCGAGCACCGCCGCGCAAGCGGCGGCAAAGGGATCGAGGCCGCGGGCGAGCAGCGCCGCGGTGATGCCGGAGAGCACGTCGCCGGTGCCGGCCGTTGCCAGCGCCGGCGCCGAGAGCGCGTTGACCGCGACCCGCTCGCCGTCGGTGACGATCGTGTCGTCGCCCTTGAGCACGACGATCGCGCCCGCCGCGGCGGCCGCCTCGCGCGCCGAGCGCGAGCCGGTGCGGCGGCGATCTCCTCGGCGGAGCGGTCGAGCAGCCGGCCCAGCTCGCCCGCGTGGGGGGTGAGGACCGTCGGCGCGCTGCGCGGCTCGGCGATCCGGCCGATCTCGCCGGCGAAGGCGTTGAGCCCGTCGGCGTCGATCACCAGCGGCGCCTCGATCGCCGCGGCGCGCGTCGCGAGCCAGCTCGACCGAGCCGGGATCGCGGCCCATGCCGGGACCGAGCACGCCGGCGGCGGCGCGCTCGAAGGTCCTCGCAGACCGCCTTCAGCGAGGCCGGGCGCCAGGCAGCCGTCGCCGCCCGGGCAGCCGACCGACATCACCTCCGGCTGGCGCGCGCCTCGAAGATCGGCTCCAGGTCGGCCGGCACGGCGACGGTCGCGTAGCCGGCACCGGCGCGGATCGCCGCCAGCGAGGACATCTGCACGGCCCCGGTCAGCCCGCGCGACCCGCCGGCGATCACGACCTGGCCGGAGCTGAACTTGGTCGAGCGCGGGCCGCGCGCGCGGCAGCCAGGTCAGCACGCCGGTGTCGATCGTCCCCGCCGCCGGCTCGCCCGGCGCGCCGGCGGGAATCCCGATCGGCGACCACCCGCAGCTCGCCGCGTGTGCCACTTGCCCGGCGCGACCCGGTGCCCGATCTTGGCCGCGTGGAAGCTGACCGTCAGGTCGGCCTCGACCGCGACGCCCTCGACCTCGCCGCTCGAGGCATCGACCCCGGAGGCGATGTCGCAGGCGACCACCGGCGCGCCGCAGCGGTTGATCGCCTCGATCGCCGTGGCGGCCGGCTCCCGCGGCGCGCCCTTGAAGCCGGTGCCGAAGATCGCGTCGACGACCGCCCCGAGCCCTCCAGCCAGGCATCGAGGTCGTCGGGCCCGCCCCGCGCCAGAGCTCGAGCGCCTCGACCTCGAAGCCCATCCCGAGCAGGCGCCGCGCGGCAACCAGCCCGTCGCCGCCGTTGTTGCCCTTGCCGCAGACGATCCGCACCGGCCCCTGCGGCGCCAGCCCGGCCACCGCCTCGGCCAGCGCCGTCCCGGCCGCCTCCATCAGCTCCGCCTCGGCGATGCCCTGCTCCTCGATCGCCCAGCGATCGACCGCCCGGATCCCGTCGGCGTCGTAGAGCGGGCTGAGCCACGGCTCCATTCAGGCAGTGTCGACGATGGCGACCGCGGCCGCAAAGTCGCGCGAGTGGGTGAGTGAGATCTCGATGCGCCTGCCGGCAGCCGCATCCGCAGCCGGCCCGGAGAGCGCCACCGTCGGCGGCTCTCCGGCGACGCACCTCGATCTCGCGCAGGCCGAAGCCGCCGCTGAGGCCAAGCGCCTTGACCACCGCCTCCTTGGCGGCGAAGCGGGCGGCCAGGTGGCGGGCCGGGCGCGGCGCGCGCGCGCCGGCGTAGTCGCGCTCGGCCTGCGGTGAAGACCCGCTCGGCGAGGCGCGGGTAGCGCTCGCAGCGCTCGCTCCAGGCGGTCGATCTCGAGCAGGTCGATGCCGACGCCGGAGGCCATCCGCCGCCTACTTCTCCGATGCCGGCGATCAGCTTCGCCGTCGCCAGTTCGTCACCGGCTGCCAGCGCCGAGCGCCGATGTAGGTCGATCTTCTTCAGGTAGGGCACGGCGTCCCAGAAGTCCGTTTTCGAGCGCGGCACCAGCGCTTCAGCGAGGCGCAGGGCAGCGGGACCCGTCGACGTAGGCGCTGATCGGCGTCTTGCCCAGCGCGGTGACCGCGGCCTTGTAGCCGGCCGTGCCGGAGAGCGTCGCCCCCGAGCCGGCGTTCGAGGCCGGCGAGAGCCGGTGCCAGGCCGTAGCCGATCGCAATCCGGTCATCCTTGGCAACCACGACGACCGGGCTTTCGCCCAGTTCGTCGCTGCGGACCGAGAAGCCGCTTGCCTTGCCACTGACCGCGGTGACGCCTGGCACCTGGGCGCCGCGCAGCAGCATGCCGAGGCCGGCGATCGCGTCGGCCGCTTCGCTCGGAGCCTGCGGTGACGACCATCGCGCCGCCGAGGCTGTTCTGATTGTCGCCTTCGACGAAGACCGCCGCCGTCTTCGAGCGAGCCGGCGATCTTGTCGAGATCGATGCCGGCCTGCTTCAGCGGTGCTCTTCAGCTCGTTCGGCGGCAAGCTCCGGGGGAATTCCGGCTTCATCGAGGCTGTCGATCGCTTCCTGCAGCTGCTCGCTGAACTCGGAGAAGGAGAAGGCCGCGAGTGAGCCGGCCGGCAGCGAGCCAAGCAGCTTGGAGGCGTCGCCCGCTCGGCGCCTCCTCGCCGCCGAGGTCGCTGCTCAGGTCGACCTCGATCTGGTTGGACTGCCGGGAATCACGCTGGCCACCGCGGTCGCTTCGCTGGGGTCGATGCCGGCGCTCTGCAGAACTTCCTGCGCCTGCGCGTCGATGCCTGTTCTCGGACTGCTTGATCATCGCCGCCGACGTCGACGTAGACATCGGCGAAGCTGCCGTTGGAGGCGGCGTCGATCGCGCCCTGGAAGCGATCTTCGCCGGCCAGCGAATCGCCCTGCGAAGCGTCGACGGCGGCTTTGAATTCCTTTTCGCTGTCAGCGATGACAAGCGTTTCGCCGATCACCCCGATCGCGTTGTCTTCGGAGCCGCCGACCTTGAAGTCGACGCCTTCGTAAGAGACGTCCTTGGACGGGTCTTTGCTCGCCTGAGCTGCGTTTGTCGACGAAGTCCTGGGTCGCAGTCGGGTCGGTGGTCTGAATCGCGATCAGCGGTTCGGAGAGCTCGCCGTCGACGAGACGTTCGAAGGCCACCCCGCCCCGTTCGCCGAGCCACGGCTCGACTTCGCTGCGCGAAGTCGAACGATTCGCCTTCCTGGCCGGCCGAGCTTTCCAGTTCGGAGATGACGAAGTCGCCGAGGTTGTCGATCGCCGGTGAACCGCTTCGCGACCGAGTCGACGTTCTGCCTTCAGCGCGCCCGTCGGCTGCAGCTGGCCTTCGACGAAGACGAGCGAGCCCGGTGAGGCGAGATCGGCCAGATCTGAATCGGCTGGAGGAGCCCTCGCCGCTACCGCAACCGGTGGCGAAAGGCAGCCACGATCAGCGCAAGGGCTGGCAAGAGGTAGCGGGCCTTGATCATGTGGCGCGAGGAAGGGTAACGCGACCGGCGTTACTCGACTGTCACGGTCTTCGCCAGGTTGCGGGGCTGATCGACGTTGAGCCCGCGAGCGCGGGCGATGTCGTAGGCGAGCAGCTGCAGCGGCAGGATCGCGACGATCGGCTGCAGGATCCAGTCGGTGCGGGCGACCTCGATCGTCTGGTCGGCGACCTCAGCGACCTGCTCGCTGCCCTCGGTGGCGATCGCGATCGTTTCGGCACCGCGAGCGCGCACCTCTTCGACGTTGGAGAGGACCTTGTCGAGCACCGGGCTGTCGGTGGCGACGCAGATCACCGGGGTCGACTCGTCGAGCAGGGCGATCGGGCCGTGCTTCATCTCGCCGGCGGCGTAGGCGTCGGTCGGGATGTAGGAGATCTCCTTCAGCTTCAGCGCCCCCTCGAGGCAGACCGGCAGGCCGATGTGGCGGCCGAGGTAGAGGAAGAAGCTGCTGCTCGTGACTGGGCGGCGGAGACCTCGCGCACGCGCTCCTCGCTGGTCGGCGAGCGTGGCCTCGATCTTCGAGGGAATCGCCTTCAGCTCGGCGACCAGCTCGGCGAGGCGCTGCGCCGGCCAGCGTGCCGCGCAGCTCGGCGAGGCGCAGGCCCGAGCAGGTACATCGCCGCGACCTGGGCGACGAAGGTCTTGGTCGCGGCGACGCTGACCTCGAGGCCGGCGCGCGTGTAGAGGACGGCGTCGGCGTCGCGGGTCGCCTGGCTGCCCATCACGTTGGTGATCGCCAGCACCTTGGCGCCGTTCTCGCGGGCGAGGCGCATCGCCGCCAGGGTGTCGGCCGTCTCGCCCGACTGGGTGATGCCGATCACCAGGTCGCCGCTTGCCGATCACCGGGTTGCGGTAGCGGTACTCGGAGGCGATGTCCATCTCGACCGGCACCCGTGCCCACTCCTCGATCGCGTAGCGACCGACCAGGCCGGCGTGGTAGGAGGTGCCGCAGGCGACGATCACGATCCGCTGCAGGTCGCGCAGGTAGTCGTCGTCGAGCTCGAGCTCGGAGAGGTCGACGCCGTCGTCGCCCGGCAGGCGGTCGGCGATCGTCTCGGCGACCGCGTCGGCCTGTTCGTGGATCTCCTTCAGCATGAAGGTCTCGTAGCCGCCCTTCTCGGCGGCGTCCTCGTCCCAGGAGATCTCTTCGGCGCCGCGCTGCACCGGGTTGCCCTCGGCGTCGGTGATGCTGCACCCCGGCGGCGTCGATCGCTGACGATCTCGTCGTTTTCGATCGCCACCGCCTCGCGCGGTCTCGGCGAGGAAGGCCGGGATCGCCGAGGCGAGGAAGGCTCTCGCCCTCGCCGACGCCGGCGACCAGCGGGCACTCCTTGCGAGCCCCGACCAGCATGCCCGGCTCGTCGGCGTGCATGGCGACGAAGGCGTAGTGGCCGCGCAGCTCGGCGAAGGAGGCCCGCACCGCCGCGGTCAGGTCGCCGTCGTAGTTGCGCTCGATCAGGTGGGCGACGATCTCGGCGTCGGTCTCGGAGCTGAAGCTGGTGGCCCTCGCTCGGCGAGCTCGCGGCGCAGCTCGGCGTGGTTCTCGACGATCCCGTTGAGGACGATGTGGATGCGGTCGGTGCAGTCGCCGTGCGGGTGGGCGTTCTCCTCGGTGACGCGGCCGTGAGTCGCCCAGCGGGTGTGGGCGACGCCGGTCGTCGCGGGCGGCGCCGCGACCGCGACGCCGCCGTCTCTCGGCCCTCCGCGGCCACCGCGGCGCGCAGGTTGTCGAGGTTGCCGACCGCGCGCACGCTGTCGATCTGGCCGTCGTCGATCACCGAGACCCGGCCGAGTCATAGCCGCGGTACTCGAGCTTCTCGAGCCCGGCGACCAGGAGGTCGAGGCAGGGGCGACCGCCCACATATCCGACGATTCCGCACATAGAGAGGCGACGAAGGGTAGAGACCGCGGCGCTAGGCGAGCTCTTGGCGGACCAAGTGTGACAAGGCGCTCGCAAACCGCGTCGGCCTCCTCGGCGCTCGGCGCCTCGACCATCACCCGCACCAGCGGCTCGGTGCCCGAGGGGCGCAGCAGCACGCGGCCGCGGCCCTCCAGCGCCTGCCTCCTCGCGCTCGACCGCCTCCCAGACCGCGCTCGGCGCCGGCGATTGCCTCGCGATCGGCGACCTCGACGTTGACCAGGGTCTGCGGCAGCTTCTCCATCGGCGCGACCTGCGGCGAGGTCGCGGCCGGCCAGCTCGCGCATCGTCGCCAGCGCCGCGGCGATGCCGTCGCCGGTGGCGACGAAGCGGGTGTCGATGATGTGGCCCGACTGCTCGCCGCCGAGCGCCCAGCCGCGCTCGCGCAGCTCGTCGAGCACGTAGCGGTCGCCGACCTGGGTCACCGCGACCTCGATCCCGGCCTCCTCCATCGCCTGGTGGAAGCCGTAGTTGCTCATCACGGTCACCGCGACGCCGCCGGCGAGCTCGTCGCGGGCTCGCCATGCCCCGCGCCGCGAGGGCGATCAGCTCGTCGCCGTCGTGGGTGCGGCCCGACGCCGTCGACGGCGAGGACCCGGTCGCCGTCGCCGTCGAAGGCGAAGCCGATCGTCGCCTCGGAGGCGGCGATCGCCTCGCGCCAGCGATCGAGGTGGGTGGAGCCGCAGCCGTCGTTGATGTTGCGCCCGTCGGGCTCGGTGGCGATCGTCTCGACCGTGGCGCCGAGGCGCTCGAAGATCGCCGGCGCGGCGCGGAAGGTGGCGCCGTTGGCGCAGTCGAGCATCACGCGCCGGCCCGAGAGGTCGAGCGGGAAGGCGGACCTCGCAGCGCTCGCAGGTAGTCCTCGAGGCCCCCGTTCGAGCTCGCGCACGCGGCCCGGGCTCGACGGCGCCGGGCTCGGCGTCGAGCAGCGCCTCGATCCGCGCCTCGGCCTCGTCGTCGAGCTTCGTGCCCTGCGCCGGAGAAGAACTTGATCCCGTTGTCGCGGTAGGGGTTGTGCGAAGCGGAGACGACCGCGGCGAGGTCGAGGCCGAGGCGCTTGACCAGGATCGCCGCCGCCGGCGTCGGCAGCACGCCGCCGAGCAGTGCGTCGCCGCCCGCGGCCGCGATCCCGGCCGCCAGCGCGGACTCCAGCATCGGCCCCGACTCGCGCGTGTCGCGCACGATCAGCACCTGCGGGCGCTCCGCCTCCAGCGAAGCGGTCGCGGCGCGACCGAGCGCCGTCGCCAGCTCCGCCGTGAGGAACGTCCCGGCCTCTCCTCGGACCCCATCGGTTCCGAAGAGCTTGCGCCCTGTGGTCATCGACTGACTCCTAACGCTTGGAGAACTGCGGCCGCTTGCGCGCCTTCTTGAGGCCGGCCTTCTTGCGCTCCTTGGCCCGCGCGTCGCGGGTCAGGAAGCCGCGGCGCTTGAGCTCGCCGCGCAGCTCGGGGTCGACCTCGGTCAGCGCCCGGGCGATCCCGTGGCGCACCGCGCCGGCCTGGCCGCTGATGCCGCCGCCGTGGACGCGAACGCGCACGTCGACGCTGCCCTCGTAGCCGGTGATCGTCAGCGGCTGCAGCGCCGTCGTCTGGTGCAGGGGCCGGGGGAAGAACTCCTCGAGCGCCCGCTTGTTGATCTCGACCTTGCCGCTGCCGGGCAGCAGGGTCACGCGGGCGATCGAGGTCTTGCGCTTGCCGGTGGCGAGGTAGCGGGCGTCGCCCGCCATCTTGGCCGGCGCGCGGCTGGCGGCGCTCGGCTCCTCCTCGGCATCGCCGACTCAGCGCCGCCTCGCGCTTGGCCCGCTCCTCCTCTTCAGCTTCCTTACGAGCCTGCTCCTCAGCGCTGAGCGGCCGCTCCTGCGGCTCAACCGCAATCGGCTCCAGGTCGGCACCGGGAATGACGTCCTTCTTCTTCTCCTCAGCCTTGGGCTCCGGCTTCTCCTCAGCCTCAGGCGCCTCGGCGCGCAGCTCCTCTGCCTCAGGCTCCTCAGCAGCCTCCTCCCAGCTCCTCGGCGGCGCTCCTCGGCCTCGGGGCCTCGGCTCGGCGCCTCAGCGCGGCTCCTCAGCGGGTGGCGTCGGCCGTCAGGCTCCGACGCCCGCAGCCTCGCGCGGCCGGGACTCCTCGACGCGATCTGCCCGCGGGCTGATCCGCCTGCGTCCTCGCTCCGGGGTTGTCCTCGTCCTTCTGGTTCTCGTCGTCGATCAAGTCTGTATCTCCATCGGTTTCGGCTGCTGCGCCTCATGCGGATGCTCGGGCCCGGCGTACACCTTGAGCTTGGTCAGCTGCTGACGGGCGAGCCGGTTGCGCGGCAGCATTCCCTTCACCGCCTTGCGGATGACCTCCTCGGGGCGGCGGTCGAGCATCTCGGCCAGGGTCCGCGACTTGATCCCACCCGGGTAGCCGCTGTGGCGCCAGTAGCGCTTCTGGTTCAGCTTGTCGCCGGTGACGCGGATCTTCTCGGCGTTGATGACGACGATGAAGTCGCCGGTGTCGATGTGCGGCGTGTACTCGGGCTTGCGCTTGCCGCGCAGGGCGTCGGCGATGCGGGTCGCCAGCCGGCCCAGGGTCTGGCCCTCGGCATCGACGACGTACCAGTCACGCTGGCGGTTGGCGGGAGTGGCGACATAGGTCTTCATCAGAGAAAAACCGCGGGCAGTGCCCAGCGGCTCCGGCATGATAGCCGCCACGCCGTATTGGCGTAGGCGGCCGTGCGGGTGGCTATACTGCCGCGCCAATAAGTGCCTAATCCCAGCCGCACAGGCGGGTGGGAGCGGAGGAACCGCAGGAACCGTTGCAGGTTCCAGGGGCGAATCGGCCGAAAAGGTCGTAGCGCATCTCTTTCAGCGCGAGCCCGACAGCTAACTCCGTAGGCGAACGAAAGAGAGGGCACGTGGCAAGCAACAGGCCCCGGCCTTGGTTGGCGGGAATTCCATTCACCTTCGCAGCGATCGCGCTGCTGCTCTGCCTTGCCGCCAATGCGACGGCATCGACGGGTGGGGCGCCGACTGCGGCGGGCGCTCCCGCCGCCAGCGGCAGCCCGACCGGCGACGCCGGCGAGCGAAGCCCCCAGTGCCGGCACCCTCAGCCTCGTCTCCGCCCAGACCGCGCCGCGCAAATCCTTCTTCTACGGCTTCCGCTATCCGAACGTGCGCTTCTCGATCGCCAGCACCCAGGCAGCAGAACGACCTGCAGATCGACGTCGATCAACTCGGCCGGCGAAGTCGCGCGCAGCTTCTACCGCAACGACGTCGAACCGAACGCCGAAGTGCGAATCCGCTGGGACGGCACGACGAGCGAAGGCCGGCCCGCCCGCAACGGCCGCTACAGCTTCCGCATCGAGCCCCAGGGCGGCAGCGAAGTCGCGGCTCGGGCAACGACCTCGAGTGAGCCGCTCAACCTCGGCTTCGCCCTCTACGGCTACGCCTTCCCGATCCTCGGCCCGCACGAATTCGGCGGCGCCGCCGGCCGCTTCGGCGCCGGCCGCTCCGGCCACACCCACCAAGGGCAGGACACGATGGCCGACTGCGGCACGCCGCTGGTCGCCGCCCGCGGCGGCACGGTCCAGTACGCCGGCTACCAGTACGCCGCCGGCAACTACGTCGTCATCGACGGCAAGGGCACCACGCTCGACTTCATGTACGCACACCTGGCCGAACCGTCGCCGCTGAAAACCGGTGACCAGGTCCGCACCGGCCAGCCGATCGGCATCGTCGGCGACACCGGCGATGCCACCGCCTGCCACCTCCACTTCGAGATCTGGGACAGCACCGGGTTGGTATGAGGGCGGCAGCCCGATCGACCCGCTGCCCTACCTCGAAAAGTGGGACGCCTACAGCTGACCGCTGGTCGGAAGCCTCTCGCTGAAGCGAGTACCGAGCTACTTGTTGAGAACCCCAAGACCCCCGCGGGTCTCTGGATTCCCCAGACCCGGAGGCGCGGGCGGAGGCGCGGGCGGAGGCTTTGGATTTGGATTTGCGTTCCTCATCTCAAGACATTGTATCGGCGAGTGCCCACGACCAAAAAACGAGCTGAAGCAGTAGAGCAACCGCGGCAGCGAAAAAGTAATTCCCGAGGCTGTCGATCTTTTTCTGATTGTCCTGCCGATATTCCTCCAGCCAGTAGACAAGTCTGCGGCGCACCTCCCCGTTGTCTTCTTCGAACTCGAAGAGCTTCTCGTACATTTCCTTGGCATTCAGACTGAAGACGAAACCTTCCTTGGGCAGGAGCACGTAGATGCAAAGGCCAACGGAGGCAACGAGCGAGATCAGCGCGAGGCTTCCCAGCGTGTCGAGCCCATTCGCATGCTGAACGGTTTGGGCGCCGAGAAAGGAGGCGGTCAGAGACGTCGCCGCCAACAGGATTCCGGTACGCGCACGAAGCTGGTCGATAGACCGCTCCTGGACCTCCAGGGCCCTCACGCCCTCGGCATAGCTCAGTTCCGTCAAGGCCCCACCCGGCATGGGCCGATCATTGCGGATGGACTGGATGCTCAATGCCCTACCGAGATCGACCGACAACCACCAGCGCAAGTGCAACTGGGACCGTCGCCGGAAGCTGGTCCACAGCGAAGAAGAGCAGGTCAAAGGAGAGGGCCAGTACGGCGACGAGCAATGCGCCTTCGAGGCTGACGGGGTCGGCTGCGGGCCAGCAGGCAGCCGACCAGAGCGGCGACGAAGAGGTCGCCGAAGCCCATCAGGGCGGAGCCGAAGTGAACCGCCTGCAGGCGCGGCAGGTCCGCAGCCGGGGCGGCGGCGTTGAGCACGGCGTTCGGGCCCTGCAGCAGATTGGAAGCGACGAACCAGGTATCGATCGCCGCCATCGCGTAGACGCCCAATCGCAACCAGTAGGCCGGGACGACGCAGACGAGCAGCCAGCCCAGGGAGATGCAAGCGAGCCCCGAGAGCGCGGTCGCCGCGGCCTCGCCGAGGAGCGCGTCCTTCGACACCCAGGCAAGGGCGAACAGCGGCACCGCCGCGAGCGCCCACGCTGGACGCGAGCCTCGCATCAGTGCGGCGAGCGCGAAGGCGCCCAGCGGCGGCACCGCGACCAAGGCCAGGTAGGAGAGCCAGGTGGCCGAGTCGGAGTCGAGTTCGACGACCGCGATCACAACGGCGATCGAGAGCGCCGGGACCAGCGCCCACCAGGGACTCCGTGCCCAGCCAAGCCAGACTGGCAGCGACCTGGACACGGGAAGCGCCACCAGTGCCGCCTGCACCAAGCCAAGGATCGCGATCGAAACAGCAAACGGCATGAGAGCGCTCGCTCAGGACCGATCCCGGCAGGGGTGGAACGTCTTGTACTTTTTCGTCTGACGCTGCGGGCGCCAGCCCAACTCCGTCACACCGAAAAAGTTAAGTGAAACCCCTGCCGGGATCGGTCCCGGCACAGCGTTACTCCCACTCGATAGTTGCGGGGGGCTTCGAAGAGATATCCAGCGCCACGCGATTCACTTCGGTGATCTCGTTGATGATCCGGTTGGAGACCCGCTCGAGCAGGTCGTAGGGCAGGCGCGCCCAGTCGGCGGTCATCGCGTCATCGGAGGTGACCGCGCGGATCACGATCGGGTAGGCGTAGGTGCGGCCGTCGCCCTGGACGCCGACCGAGCGGACGACGGGCAGGACGCAGAAGGATTGCCAAAGCTGGCGGTAGAGATCGGCGGCGCGGATCTCCTCCTGCAGGATCGCGTCGGCGGCGCGCAGGATGTCGAGCCGCTCCTTGTTGACCTCGCCGCCGACGATGCGGATCGCCAGGCCGGGCCCCGGGAAGGGCTGGCGCCAGACCATCCGCTCGGGCAGGCCGAGCTCGGCGCCGACCGCGCGCACCTCGTCCTTGAACAGCATCCGCAGCGGCTCGACCAGCTCGAACTCGAGGTCGTCGGGCAGGCCGCCGACGTTGTGGTGGGACTTGATCGTCGCCGCGTTGTCGCTGCCACCGGACTCGATCACGTCGGAGTAGAGCGTGCCCTGGACCAGGTAGGCGGCGTCCTCGAGCTTGGCCGCCTCCTCCTCGAAGACGCGGATGAACTCGCCGCCGATGATCTTGCGCTTGCGCTCGGGCTCGTCCTGACCGGCCAGCTTGTCGAGGAAGCGCTGCTCGGCCTCGACGTGGACCAGCGGGATGCCGAACTGCTCGAAGGCGGCGACGACCTGCTCGGCCTCGTTGAGCCGCATCAGGCCGTGGTCGACGAAGACGCAGGTCAGCTGCTCGCCGATCGCCTTGTGGACGAGCAGGGCGGCGACCGAGGAGTCGACGCCGCCGGAGAGGCCGCAGATCACCCGCCCCTCCCCCACCTGGGCCTGGATCTTCGCCACCTGTTCGGCGATCACCGACTGCGGTGACCACTTCTCGACGCAACCGGCGACGTCGCGCAGGAAGCGGGTGAGGATCTCGGTGCCGTAGGGCGTGTGCACCACCTCGGGGTGGAACTGGATGCCGTAGAGGCCGCGGTCGGGGTACTCGCAGGCGGCCACCGGCGAGCCCGGGCTCGAGGCCAGGGCGGTGAAGCCCTCGGGCGGCTCGAAGACGGCGTCGCGGTGGCTCATCCAGCAATGCTGCACCTCGGGTAGCCCGGCAAGAAGCCGCCCGCCAGCAGCGGTGAGGGTCAAATCGGTTCGCCCAAACTCGCCGGACTCTGCCGCCTCTACCCGCCCACCAAGCGCCTGGACCATCGCCTGCATCCCGTAACAGATCCCCAGCAGGGGAATCTCCAGATCAAGCAGCTCAGTCGGAAACTCCGGCGCCCCAACCTCATACACAGAAGCAGGCCCCCCGGAAAGCACCAGCCCCTTGGGAGCCCTCTCCCTGATGACCTCAAGCGAGGTCGTGGACGGAAGCAGCTCGGCAAACACCCCGCACTCGCGAATCCGCCGGGCTATGAGCTGCGAGTACTGCCCGCCGAAATCGAGGACAAGAATCTCCTCCAAGGCATGGCCCGAACCGGCGGACATTTGCCCCGGGGACTCGGGTCTGACGGCTGCCTCACCCACGTATCTGCCGGGGGGTGGCACGGATTTGGGGGACCGTCCGAGGACGCGGCGCAGCCGCGCCCGCAGGATGGTGGCACCAAATCCGTGACAGGACCCGCCGGCCCGACACGCGGGCGTCCTTAGTCATCGGATACCGCGACCCCCGCGGACACAGCCGCGCGTCCGTTCGACCCCATGCCGACCGACTGCTCGTTCTGCAGCTTCTTGCCCTCGCTCATCAATGCCGGAGCGACCATCACCTCTGCCCGCTGGAAGGAGCGGATGTCCTCGTAGCCACAGGTGGCCATCGAGGTCTTCAGCGCTCCCATCAGGTTGAAGGTGCCGTCGTTCTCCTGGGCCGGGCCGAGGAGGATTTCCTCCAGCGTCCCGTCCTGCCTGGTCGTCACGCGGGTGCCGCGCGGCAGCGAGGGGTGGAACGTCGCCATCCCCCAGTGGAAGCCACGGCCGGGCGCCTCCTTGGCGCGGGCCAGCGGCGAGCCGACCATCACCGAGTCCGCTCCGCAGGCAATCGCCTTGGAGACGTCGCCGCCGGTGCGCATGCCGCCATCGGCGATCACGTTGACGTACTCGCCGGTCTCGAGCATGTGCTGCGAGCGAGCCGCCGCCACGTCGGCGATCGCGGTCGCCTGCGGCACGCCGATGCCGAGCACGCCGCGGGTGGTGCAGGCAGCGCCCGGGCCGACTCCGACCAGGACGCCGACCGCGCCGGTGCGCATCAGGTGCAGGCCGGTCGAGTAGGAGGCGCAGCCGCCGACCACGGTCGGCACCGGCACCTCGGCGATGAACTCCTTGAGGTTGAGTGGCTCAACCGTGGTCGAGACGTGTTCGGCCGAGATCACCGTGCCCTGGATGACGAGGATGTCGATCCCCGCCTCGACCGCGACCTCGTAGTGCTCGCGCACTTTCTGCGGCGTCAGCGAGCCGCAGGCGACGGCGCCGCGTGCCTTGATTTCGGCGATCCGCCGGCCGATCAGCTCCGACTTGACCGGCTCGGTGTAGATCTCCTGCATGATCCGCGTCGCTTCGTGCTTGGGCGCCGCGGCGACCATCTCCAGCTTTTCCTCGGCGTTCTCGAAGCGGGTCCAGATCCCCTCCAGGTTGAGCACTCCGAGGCCGCCCAGCTCGTTGACGAGCACGGCGGTGTCAGGGCTGACCACGCCGTCCATCGCCGACGCAACCAGCGGCAGCTCAAAACGGTAGGGGCCGAGGGTCCAGCTGATGTCAATGTCGTCGGGGTCGCGGGTGCGGCGCGACGGAACGATCGCGATGTCATCGAATCCGTAGGCGCGCCGCCCCTTCTTGCCTCGACCGATGTCGATCTCCAATTAGGTCCTCCAGGGTGGCGTTGAGACCCCAGCCTACACTTCGGCGGGGACCTCCAAATCCTGGACGTGAACCTCGCCGAGGAGGCGCTCGACCTGATTTCGGTCGACGGCGCCGGCGCCGAAATGCTGGGTCGACTCGGCGCCGCAGGCAACCCCGTAGGCGAGGCACTCGTCAGCCGGCCTGCCGTCGTAGCGAGCGGCAACGTAGCCGGCGAGGAAAGCGTCGCCGGAGCCCACCGTCGAGACCGGGTCCAGCGGCTCGGTCCGCACCTCGAGGAAGCGCCGTTCGGCGCCTTCGCCGATCGCCGCGACGCAGCCGTCGGGCCGCGTGATCGCGGCCTCGCCGGCGCCGAGGCGGACCAGCTCCGTAAGGCCCTGGACGAGGTCGTCGCGATCGGCGAACTCCTGGCCGACCAGCTCCTCTGCCTCGCGCTCGTTCGGGGTGACGATCGAGGCGCCGGCGCGCAGGCCGGCCAGCATCGCGCCACCCTCGGCGTCGAGCACCACCGGCACGCCACGATCACTGAGGTCCTTGACCAGGCGCGCGTAGAGATCGTCGCCGGCGCCGGGCGGCAGGGTGCCGGCGAGGACGCAGAGCTTGGCGCCGTCGGCGAGGTAGCGCAGGCGGGAAACGAAGCTCTCGACCTCCTCCGGGCTGACCGCCGGGCCGCGCTCATTGATCTCGGTCTGCTCGCCGGAGGTCGGATCGATCACCGCGAGGTTGATCCGGGTCTCGGCGGCGATCCGGGTGAAGTCGGTCAGCACCGCTTCCAGGCGCAGCTGTTCGAGCAGCCTGTTGCCGGTCGGTCCACCGGCGAAGCCGGTGGCGATCACGGGGCGACCGAGCAGCTTCAGCGCCCGCGCCACGTTGATGCCCTTGCCGCCGGCGACGGTGCGGCTCTCGACCGCCCGGTGGCGGTGGCCGAGACGGAAGTTGGGGACCGCGACGGTGCGGTCGATCGCGGCGTTTAGCGTGACGGTGAGGATCATCGTGAGAAGCGCCTCAGGAGCACTGCTCCGAGCAGTATCACGCAAAGCGCGATGCCAACGGGAATCTTGTCGTCGCCGAGGAAGCTCCCGGCCCGTTCGAGCAGGCTCGCCTCCCCCACCGCGTGCGCGGCCCGCAGCGGCACCGAGCCGGCTCGCTTGCCGTCGACGTAGACCGTCGCCCTACCCAGCGCCGCGCCGCGATCGATCGGTCCCTCGACCTCGCCCGGCGCTCGTACGGTGACGCTCATGCGCTGGTCCGGGCGCAGGCCGACGGCAACGGTGCCGGCGGCCCGCAGCGGCAGCTCGCCGCCGCTGTAGCGGATCGAGGCCGAGGCCAGTCGCTCTCCCTTGACGACCGGCGTCCGCCGGCGGTAGAGGGAGAAGCCGTATTCGAGCAGGCGCAGACTGGCGAGATCGCGTTCGGTCTCGGTCGGGGTTCCGATCACAACCGAGATCAGCCTGGTGCCGCGGCGCCGGCCCGAGCCGACGAGGACGTAGGCGGCGCCAAAGGTGTGGCCGGTCTTCACCCCGGTCGTCCACGGCGCGTCGTAGAGGAGGTCGTTGAGGGTTTCGATCGTGCGCGGCGGCCGCAGGCTGCGCAGCCGCGCGCTGCGAGAGTCGGCGATGCGGGCAAAAGCGCGATTGCGCAGCAGTCGCCGGGCCAGCGTTGCCAGATCCCGGGCGCTCGAGTAGTTGCCGCGCTGATCGAGGCCGATCGGGTTGGCGTAGTGGGTGTCGACGAGGCCGATCGCGGCGGCGTAGCGATTCATCTGGGCGACGAAGCGCGCCTCCGAGCCCGCCGCGGCGAGGGCCAGGTCGTAGGCCGCGTCGTTACCGCTGCGCAGGATCAACCCGTAGAGCAGGTCGCGCACGCTGATCCGCTGCCCGGGACGCAGCTCCAGCAGCGACTCGCCGTATTCGGCTTCGTAGGGGGCGGCACGGACGATGCGGTCGAGCGGCAGCTCGCGCAGCGCCACGTAGGCGGTCATCAGCTTGGTCGTGCTGGCGATGGGAAGGTGACGCGCCCCCGCGTGGGAGACGAGGACGTCACCGCTGCGAGCGTCGATCAAGGCCCAGGAGCGGGCGTCGACCGGTGGTCCCTTGGCGAAGCCGGCAACCGGAAGCGCCAGAACCAGCAGGGTCGCCGCCAGAAAGGCGCCGGCGAGGCGCCGCGTCACCGTAGCTTCAACTGCTCGCCGACGATCAGGCTCTGGGGGTCGACTTCGGGGTTCAGCTTTTCGATCGTGACGACGGGAACACCCGTCCTGTGAGCGATCGAGATCAGGGTGTCGCCGCTCTCCACCTCGTAGATGGCGGGGACGTGCTTGGGCTGGGTCTTGTGGGCGGCCTTGCCGCCGTGCTTGCCGGTGCCCGAGTCGCTCGAGTCCTCGCCGCCCAGGGAGCTGCCGATCGCGACGATCGCGATCACGAAGGCGATGACCAGGGCGGTCACCGCGAGAACCCGGGCGGAGGCTGAAGAGCGATTGTTCATTGAACGTGGGTGGCGAACGGATGGGGCAGCAGATCGTATATACGGTCAGAGCGGTTTTAAGCGGTCGAAACGTCCCAAACCGCACTGCGTAGGTTCTCCGCCGCCACCCCCGGATCCTCCGCCGCACTGATGCCCCGCGAGGCGGCGACGAGGGCCGAGGCGGGCCCGGCGCTGAACGCCGGGCCCAGCGACTCCGGCCGGCCGCCCTGGGCGCCGACGCCGGGGATGAGGAAGACGGAGCGCGGCATCAACGAGCGCAGGCGCTCGATGTGCTCGGGAGCGGTGGCACCAACGACGGCGCCCATGCCACTCAGGCCCGACGAGCCGAGCAGTCGCGGCGCGAGGCCGTCGACCAGCTCCGCGAGGCGCTCGTGCAGGGGCCGCTGCGGCGCCGGCTGATCCTGAATGTCGGCGGCGCCGGGATTGCTCGTCCGCACCAGCGCGAAGACGCCGGCACCGGCCGACGCGGCGGCCGCGACCAGTGGCTCCAGGGCATCTGAGCCAAGCAGCGGGTTGGCGGTGAAGGCATCGGCACCCAGTCCCGCGACCGGTCCCCAGGGCGTCGGCGTCTCGCCGACCAGGGCTTGGGCGTAGGCCGCAGCAGTGACGGGGACGTCGCCCCGCTTGCCGTCGGCGATCACCAGCAGGCCGGCCGAACCGGCTGCTTCGCAAACATCGGCGAGAGCGCTCCAACCGGGCGCCCCCAGGCGCTCGAAACAGGCGAGCTGGGGCTTGACGGCGACACATGCCGGTCCCGCCTGCTCGATCAGCAAGCGGCAGTGCGCCGCCACCGCCATGGCCGCCCGCTCGGCGACCGTGGCGGTGGGAACGTCCGGCGTGGACCCGGAGAGCTTCGACGGATCCGGGTCGAGGCCGAGACAGACCTGGCTGCGGCGCTCTTCGACGAGCGCCGCCAGCCGATCCGCAAAGGGCTGCTGGCTCAGCCTTTGACCTTGGACTTCAGCGCTGAACCGGCGGAGAAGCGCGGGACTTTGCCGCCCGGAATCGTGATCCGCTCACCGGTGCGCGGGTTGACGCCCTGGCGCGGACCGCGCTCGGCGACGTGGAATTTGCCGAAGCCGGTGAAGCTGACTTCGCCGCCACCACTCAGGGTGTCGGTGATCGCGTCGAGCACGGCGTCAACAGCGTCGCTGGCTGCTTTCTTGCTGCCCAGCCGCTCGTCGCCTGCAAGTTGGTCCAGAAATTCAGCCTTAGTCACGTCGAAGCTCCTCCGTCGATGAGTGGTTTGAAATCGGCGGCAATCTAACAGTGGTCACGGCGTAAAAGCGCTTTGGGAGTCAGGATCCGGCCACCGTCATCTCGCTGACGAGCAGCGACGGGGTCCTCACCGAGCCGCCGAAAGGCACCCAGCGGGAGTCGGCGCCGACCACTCGAACCGCGCGCAGCATCGAGACCAGATCGCTGGCGATCGTGAACTCGCGCAGCGGCTCGGCGAGCTCGCCATCGCGGATCACGCGGCCGGAGGCACCGACCGAGAAGACGCCGGAAACCGGATTGACGCCCGAGTGCAGCCCGGCCACATCGGTGACGAGAACGCCGTCGCCGGCCTCGGCCAGGAGCTCGGCGAAGCCCAGCTCGCCGGGCGCGACGATCAGGTTCGAAGCCGAGACCGAAGGCTGCGAGCGGTAGCCGCTGCGGCTGGCGTTGCCGGTGGAGATCGCCTCGCCGCGGTTCGCCGTGTAGGTGTCGTAGAGATAGGACCTCAAGTCGCCGGCCTCGATCAGGGCGGTGCGGCGGCGCGGCACCCCCTCGGCATCGAACGGGGCCGAGGCAAAGCCATCGGGATCGAGGCCGTCGTCGTGGAGCACGAGGGCCTCGTTGGCAACCCCCTCGCCAACTCGCTCGGCAAAGGGAGAGCGGCCGCGCTGCACCGAGCTCGCAGCGAGCCCGCGGCCGATCAGGGCGATGAAGCTGGCGGCGACGGTCGGGTCGAGGACCACCGGACAGGAGCGGGACTTGGGCTTGGCGGCACCGATCATCGCCGCGGCGCGCTCGGCGCCCTCGCGCCCGATCGCGGCGGGGTCGAGGGCGGCCGGGCCGCGGCCGAGGTCAAAGCCGAGCCCCGTCTCGCGCCCGTCGTCACCCGCGGCCAGGGCCTGGACGTAGCCGTAGCAGCTGGAGCTCGAGTACTCGCCCTCGATGCCGAGCGAGGAGACGATCGCGACGCTCTCGGCGGAATCGGCGTAGACCGCCTGCTCGACGCCGGCGATGCGCGAATCGGCGGCGAGCGCCGCCTCCTCGATCGCAAGCGTGAGCTCGGCGAGCCGACCGGGCGACCACTCGGCCATCGTCGGATCGCTAAGCACGATCTCCCCCACCGGAACCTCGGCAGGGGCCGGCGGGCCGGCGAAATCGTCCTCGTCGGCGACGCGGGCCGCTTCGGCGGCGCGCTCGGCGAGCGCCGTGACGCCCGCCTCGGAGAGGTCGGTGCCGTAGGCGTAGCCAACCCGCTTGCCGATCCAGGCGCGGATGCCAACGCCGCGCTGGGTGGCGGCGCTGAGGCTCTCGATCTCACCACCGTGAACGCGCACCTCGCGCCCCTGGTCCTCAGCGGCGTAGGCCTCGGCGTCGCTTGCACCAGCGGCGGTGGCGGCTTCGACGGCCCGCCTGGCGACGTCGATCAAACCTCGGTCCCCCCCACCGTCATCGCCTGGATGCGGACGTGGCCCTGGCCGGTCCCCACCGGGACCCGCTGGCCGGCCTTGCCGCAGACGCCGGTCTTCATCTCGAAGTCGTTGCCGACCGCATCGATCGCCGCCAGCGCCTCCAGGCAGTTGCCGATCAGGGTCGCGCCACGGCAGGGACGGGTGACCTTCCCGCCCTCGATCAGGTAGCCCTCCGAGACCCCGAAGACGAAGTCACCGGTCGCCGGGTCGACCTGGCCGCCGGCGAAGGAAACGGCGTAGAAGCCGCGCTCGACCTCGGCGATCATCGCCTCGGGCTCAGCGTCGCCGGGGGCTATGTAGGTGTTGGTCATGCGCGGCACCGGCAGGTGGCGGAAGCTCTCACGGCGACCGTTGCCGGTCGAGGCGACGCCGTCGCGGCGAGCGGTGACGCCGTCGTAGAGGAAGGCGGTCAGGCGCCCGTCCTCGATCACCCGCGTCTTCTGGGTCGGCACCCCCTCGTCATCGATCGCGTCACTACCCCATTCACCCGGCAGGCGGCCATCGTCGTAAGCGGTGAGCAGGGGCTGGGCGACCTGCTCGCCGAGCTTGCCGATGTAGACGCTGGCGCCCTTCTGGATGTGGTCGGCCTCGAGGCCGTGGCCGGTCATCTCGTGAAAGAGGACACCGCCGAAACCACCGCCGACGACCACCGGCATCGAGCCGGCTGGGGCCGGACCGGCATCGAGCAGGGTCAGCGCCTTGCGGGCGGCATCGCCGGCGATCGAGCCCGGGTCGTCGTCGAAGAGCTCGAAGCCCCGGTGGGCACCGAGCGTCTCGGCCCCGGTCTCGACCAGGCCGTCGCGACGCGCCACGGCCTGGGCGCCGATGCGGACGCGGGTGCGGTCATCGCCGGTGAAGAGACCCTCGGAGTTGGCGACGCACACCTCCCGCCGCACCTCCGCGTAGGAGGCCGTGAGCTGCGCGATCTCGGCGCCGGCGCCACGGCCGCGCTCGTCGAGTTCGCGCAGCAAGCTCGCCTTGCGCTCGGCCGGGACGCCGGCGGGTGCCACCTCGATCGGCTGCGGAGTGCTCGCGGTCGCGCTCAGTGGTCGGGGCTCGGACCGCTCGGAGCGCAGGGCCGCAGCCGCCTCGCCCGCCGCGCGCTCGATGTCGGCCGGGTCGAGCCCGTCGACGTGCGAGAAGTAGGTGGTGGCGCCGCTGATCACCCGCACCCCGGCGCCGCTGGCAGCACCGGCCTGCACCGCTTCGATCCGGGACTCGTCGATCGCCATCGTCAAGCCGGCGTTGCGTTCGGCGAAGACCTCGGCGAAGTCGCCGCCGTTGGCCAGCGCCGCGGCCAGCGCGCGCTCGGCAACCTCGGCAGCGATCAGCTCGACTCATAGCTTCGGCCGCTTCCCGGCGATCTCGATCAGTCGCCCCGCCGCAACGAAGAGCTCAGCCCCGGCGAGCGAGTCCCCGGCGTGGTCGCCGGCCCGACCCTCGGGGTAGTAGAGCCGCGCGAACGGCTGGCGCAAGACGCGGCGGCGGCGCATGTAGGCGGCGGCCTCGTCGGCGTAGCCGGAGACGCGATCGAGCAGGATGCGGTGCGGCTTAGGTGGCATCGAGTCCCTTTCCGTCGCCGCCCTGGGCGAGATCGCGAAGCACCGAGCGCATGTCGAAGAAGAGCAGCGAGGAGAGCGCGAAGCGATCGGTGACCGCGACCGCGGTCAGACCGGCGTCCCGCACAGCGAAGACCTCGCCCTGCTCGGTGGCGATGTGGACCTGCTCGATCGGCTCGTTGCCGGCGCCGTCGGCGACCTCGAGCAGCCCGGCGACGTCCTCGCGCCAGCGCTCCGGTTGGCTGCTGGCCGCAAGAACCGCGCCGCCCGCCTCGAGGATCGCGCCGCCCCGCAGGTCGGGTGACATCTCGGTCAGATAGGCCAGCGCACTCGCCGCCGCATCGGCCGACACAGCCTCGCTCGTCTCACCGTCGGGCATCTCGGCCAAAATAGCGACCTGTGTCCCTGGCCCGAGCTTCCTGGATCATCGTCGTCTCAATCTGCGCGATCGCCGTGGTCCTCTTCGCGATCAGCGGCTACACCGGTTACTCGATCACCGTAGGGGCCGTTGGCCTCGCCGCGGCGGTCAACTTGCTGCCGAGTCCTTAGCCCGCGCGGAAGGGGCCCGAGCGGGCCCGCTCGGGATCACGCAAGGATGTCTCCGGCTCGACGTGGATGAGTACTTCGGCGCGCGGGATCGTCGCCTCGATCGAAGCCCGCATCGCGTGGGCCAGCTCGTGGGCGCGCTCGAGGCTGGTGCCCGAGCGGTACTGCACGTGCAGGTCGATGTAGCGGCGGCTGCCGGCGCGGCGGGCGCGCAGCTTGTGGTAGCCGGCGACCTCCTCCGTGCGGGCGGCGGCGATCGCCGCCTCGATCTGGTCCATCTCCTCGTCGGGCAGCGCTTCGTCGACGAGGACGCCGGAGGAGCGCCGGACGATGCGGATGCCGGCGACGACGATCGCGGCGGCCACCGCCAGCGCGGTGATCGAGTCGAAGGCGGCGTTGCCGGTGATCTGGACCAGGGCCAGGCCGACCAGCACGCCGGCCGAGGTAAGAGCGTCGGCGCGCAGGTGCGAGGCGTCGCCTTCCAGCGCCGGCGAGTCGTGCAGCTTGGCCTGCCGGGCCAGCACGGTGGAGACGACCAGGTTGGCGACGACCGAGAAGCCCATCACGGCGATGCCGACGCCGAGCGTTTGAACCTCGGCCCCGTCGACGAGCCGGTGCGTCGCCTCGTAGATGATGATTCCCGCGCCGACCAGGATCAGCAGCCCCTCGATCGTCGCCGCCAGGCTCTCGACCTTCTCGTGGCCGTAGGGGTGGTCGGCGTCAGCGGGCTCGTCGGCCTTGCGGACCGAGAGGAAGGCGACGACCGAGGCGACGAGGTCGATCAGCGAGTGGACGGCCTCGGTGAGGATCGCGATCGAGCCGGTGATCGCCCCCGCGGCCAGCTTGATCGCGATCAGCAGCGCGTTGGAGGCGATCGAGAGCGCCGCCGCGCCGCTCTTCGTGCGGATCATCGTGCCTCTTGCGTGACCTGGCCGCTATCCAGATGCGCGGCCAGCAGGCGCGCGGCCCGGCCGCGGTGACTGATCTCGTTCTTCTCGGCCTGGCTCAGCTCGGACATCGTGCGCTCGTCGCCGGCGCCGGTGTCGTCGGGCACGAAGGCGGGGTCATAGCCGAAGCCCCCCTCGCCCCGCGGCCGCTCGATCAGGCGGCCCTCGCAGCGGGCCTCGAAGACCCGCTCGGAGCCGTCGGCTTCGACCAGCGCCAGCGCGCAGTGGTAGGCCGCGCGTCGCTCATCCCCCGCCGCGGCGACCTCGCGCAGCAGCTTCTCGAGGTTCTCCTCGTCGCTTGCCCCGGGGCCGCCGTAGCGGGCGGAGTGAATTCCCGGCCGACCACCGAGCCCGGTCGCCTCGATCCCCGAGTCGTCGCCGATCGCCGCCTCGCCGCCGGCGGCGTGGGCAGCGCGCGCCTTGTCCAGGGCGATCGCCGCGAACGAGTCGCCCTCCTCCGGCGGCAGCTCAACCCCCTCCGGCAGCGCCTTCAGCTCCAGCTCGGGAAGCAGTTCCCGCATCTCGCGAAGCTTGTGCTTGTTCGCCGTGGCGAAGATCAACGATCGCTACCCACCGCCAACTACCCGCTCCTGCACCTGGCGCAAGCGCGAGATCCCCATCTCCGCCAGGCCGAGCAGCTCGTCGAGCGATGCCCGGGAGAGCGGCGTGCGCTCGGCCGTCGCCTGCACCTCGACCAGCCCGCCCTCGCCGGTCATGACGACGTTGGCGTCGACCTCGGCCGTGGAGTCCTCGGAGTAGTCGAGGTCACAGAGCGGACGACCGTCGACGATGCCGACGCTGATCGCGGCGACCGATCCGGTCAGCGGCATCGTCTCCAGCTCGCCCGCGTCGACGAGTTTCTGCAGGGCCAACCTCAAGGCCACGTAACCCCCCGTGATCGCCGCGCAGCGGGTTCCCCCGTCCGCTTCGAGGACGTCGCAGTCAACGTAGATGCTGCGCTCGCCCAGCGCCTTGGGGTCGAGCACCACCCGCAGCGAACGCCCGATCAGGCGCTGGATCTCGACCCCGCGCCCATCCTGTTTGCCCTTGGCGATGTCGCGCACCTTGCGATCGCCGGTCGAGGCCGGCAGCATCGCGTACTCGGCGGTGACCCAGCCCTTGCCGCGACCCTGCATCCAGCGCGGCACCGAGGTGCTCACCGAGGCGGTGCAGATAACCCTTGTCCTGCCGAGGGTGATCAGGGCTGAGCCGTCGGCCGTGTCGACGAACCCGGCGTCGATCGAGATCGGCCGGATGTCGGCGGGGGCGCGGTCGTAACTTCGGGAGGCTGGCATGGGCGCGAGTCTAAGTCAGCGGCAGCGAACGGCCGAAGCTGGCGGAAGGGCCGCGACATGGCGCGGCCCTTCCCTTCCCACTGGGGTAGGCCCCTGGCCCTCCGGGGGTCTCGATGAACCCCGGCGCCTTGCAAGCCTGGCGAGAGCATAGGCTGGTACTCCCTGATCAGTCAATAGAAACTACACCGGTACTACCTGTAGCCCTCGTTGCGAGAAGTGGGCATCGAAAGCGAAGGCATCGCTCTCACCGCCGCGCTCGAGCAGGGCAAAGGAGGTGGCATCGACGTAGCTCCAGCGCTTGTCGTCGTAGCGCTCGAGGATCTCCCAGGCCCTTTCCTCAGTCGGCCGATCCAGGTGGACGAGATCGACTGCGCCGCCGTCCCGAAAGCGCCGCCCCCACTCGATCGCCTCGCCACGACCCACCCGGACCATCAGTGCCGTGTAGGTCTCCGCAAAGACATAGTTAGAGGTGAAGAGCGCAACGCCCTCCTCGATCAGACCGGTCAGCGCCAGCCGCGCCCGCTCGTGCTCGGCCTCGGAGGAGTTGCGCAACGCAACGAAGGCGCTGGTGTCAACGAATACCGACCTCATGAGCCGTAGAGGTCGCGATCCAGACTGCTGACGCTGGTCCCCTTGTGCCCCCTGCCGGGCGCCTCGTCGACGAGATAGCTCAACAGCGGATCGGCGGCGGGGTCGACCCCGCGGGCCCGCTCGGCGTCGATCAGGTCGCGCACAACCGCCGCGACGCTCCCCGCCTCGCCGGCGCGCTGCTTTAGCCAGCGGAACTGGCCCTCGTTTAGATATAGCTGGGTCCGATGCTTCATGCTGTAATACAGCATAGAGCCCACCCCGGACGAAACCCCGCCAAGCGGCCTTTGCACCGAATCGACCGATCGTCGTCCAACCGTGGGCTGAAGGGCGGGGGCGGCCCCGATGGGCCGCCCCTCCACCGCGCTCATTTGAAGGCCACCTTGTCGACCGCCTCCTTGATCTTGTTGACGATCACGTCCGCCAGCTCGGTGCCCTGCTTGCCGTTGAACCCCTTCATCGCCGCCACCATCCCCACCATCAGCAGCGAGACGAGCAGGATCAGACCGACGTACTCGACCGTGCCCTGGCCCCGCTCGCCGGCAAGCGCGCGGATCGCCCGCACCCGTCCCTCGATCGCGGCGTGCAGGTACCCCATCACCATGTAAAGCATCCAACGCCTCCTTTTGCGGTTTGGAGGCCGATGCTCAACCGCCGGGACGCGCCGAACAAGACGCGATCGTGCCGGATCTGTGGAGCTTTTCAGGACATGCCCGAGCTAGCCTCCCTGCATGCGCGTGCTGGTCGTGACCAATTTCATGCCCGATGCAGGGGCGCCGCAGCGCGGTCGCTGGGTGCGCGATCAGATCGACGAGCTCGAGCGTTGCGGGGTCGAGACGGTGCGCTTCGAATTCCCGCCCGGGCGCGGCGAGTACCTACCGGCGGCGCGGCGCTTGCGGCGCCTCTTGCGGCGCGAGCGCTTCGACCTCGTCCACGCCCACTACGGGCTCGCCGGCTGGTGCGCGCGCCTCGCCGGCGCCCGGCCGCTTCTGGTCAGCTTTCACGGCACCGACGTGCGGCACTGGCTCGTCGGCGCCCTCTCCCGCCGCCTCGCCTGGCGCGCCGATCTCGTTGCCGCCGTCTCGCGCGCCCTCTTCGAGCCCGAGGATGGCCGCCCCGGCCTCCCCGCCGTTCCCGGCTCGGCGGTGCTCCCCTGCGGCCCGGACCTGCGCCGCTTCCAGCCGCGCTCGCGGACGGAGGCGCGGCGCGAGCTCGGACTCGACGCAGACG
Source organism: uncultured Solirubrobacterales bacterium (assembly GCA_963702065.1). Lineage (GTDB taxonomy): Bacteria > Actinomycetota > Thermoleophilia > Solirubrobacterales > 70-9 > VRUE01. The sequence continues at coordinate 516,543 of OY969705.1, read as the reverse complement.
GCCGCTACCTGCTCTTCCCCGCCAACCCCGCTCGCCCGGAGAAGCGGCACGACCGCGCCGCCGAGCTCGCCGACGCCTGCGGCGCCCAGCTGCTCACCGGCGGCGCTATCGATCCCGACCAGATGCCGCTCTGGATCAACGCCGCCAACGCCGTCCTCATCACCTCCGACTACGAGGGCTTCGGCCTCGCCGCGCTCGAGGCACTTGCCTGCGACGTACCCGTTCTCTCCACGCCGGTGGGAATCGCCCCTTACGCCCTCGGCGGCCTGCACGGCACCCTCTGCGCGCCCTTTGAGCTCGAGCTCTGGCACGCCGCCGCCGCGCCCCTGCTCGACTCTGCGGACCCCCGGGTCGAAGGGGCAAACCGCGCCGCCACCCTCTCGGCCACCCGGATGGCGGAGCGAACGCTGGAGGCCTACCGCGCCGTCCTCGCCGGTGCGTAATAGATTGAGCGAGTGAGCGGCGAGGATCTCAGCGCCCAGGTCGAGATGGCGAAGCGCCGCCTCGAGGAGGCGGCTGCCGCGGCGAGCACCGCGGAGAAGCGGGTTGCCGCCGAGATCGAGGCGCTCGAGACCGACCTCGAGCAGGAGCGCGCCCGCGCCTCAGAGGCACTGGAGGCCCTGAGCGCCGCCCACGCCGAGGAGCTGAAGCGGGAGCGCGAGGCGAAGGACCGGGTCGTCGCCGAGGCCGAGGGCCGCCTGGCCGAGATCGAGACACAGGCCGAGACCACCGAGCAGCGCATCGCCGAGGCCGAGAAGCGCGCCGCCGAGGCCGAGGGTGCGATCGCCGACGAGCGGGCTCGCGCCCGTGAGGCAGCGGCTGCCTGGCTGCGCGGGCAAGTCGAGGCGATCCGGCGAGAGGCCGGGCAGCGATAGCCCCCAACGCCGAGTTCGACGTCGCCGTCGTCGGCGGCGGCGCGGCGGGTCTCTGGACGGCGCTGAAGGCGGCCGAGCACGGCGGCCGCGTCTGTCTGGTCTCGCGCACGCCCCTCTCCCAGAGCGCCAGCTACTGGGCCCAGGGAGGCCTGGCCGCAGCGCTCGAGCCCGGCGACTCGCCCGAGCAGCACGCAACCGACACCCTCGCCGCCGGCCGCGGCCTCTGTCGCCCCTCAGCCGTGCGGACCCTCGTCGACGAGGCGCCCGCGGCGGTGCGGGAGCTGCGCTCGCGTGGCGTCGTCTTCGACCTGGACCCGGACGGCGAGCTCTCGCTCGGCCTCGAGGGTGGCCACACCCGCCGCCGCATCGTCCACTCGGGCGGCAGCGCCACCGGCCACGAGATCACCTCGAAGCTGGCCGCGATGGTCGCCCGCGAGCAGCGAATCGAGGTGCGTGAGCGGGCCTCGATGACGGCGCTGTGGAGCGACGGTCAGCGCTGCCACGGCGTGCTCACCGAGGACGGGCGAATCGCCGCCGCGGCCACGGTCCTGGCGACCGGAGGAGCGGCGGCGCTGTGGCGGCGCACCTCCAACCCCTGGGGCGCGATCGGGGCCGGCCCGACGATGGCGGCGGCAGCGGGCGCCGACCTCGCCGACCTCGAGTTCTGCCAGTTCCACCCCACCGCGCTCCTCCAACCTGGCACCCGCTTCGACGGGCTGCTGATCACCGAGGCGGTGCGGGGCGAGGGGGCGACGCTGCTCGACGCCTCCGGCCGCCGCTTCACCGACGAGCTCTCGCCGCGCGACGCGGTCACCGCGGCGCTGCTCGACCGGCTCGAGGCCGACGGCACCGACGCGGTCGGCCTCGACTTGCGCGAGCTCGATCCACAGCGCTTCCCCAACGTCTTCGCCTCGCTGCGCGAGGCCGGACTCGACCCCTCCACCGAGCTGATCCCGGTCGCCCCCGCTGCCCACTACACAATGGGCGGCATCGCGGTGGACCTCGAGGGACGCTCCTCGCTGGCCGGCCTCTACGCGGTCGGCGAGTGCTCCTGCACCGGCCTGCACGGCGCCAACCGCCTCGCCTCCAACTCGCTCAGCGAGTGCTTCGTCTTCGGCGCGCGGGCGGCTCGGGCAGCGCTCGACGAGACCGCTTCGGACCGGCCCGCGGAGCCGAGCGAGTGGCGATTCGAGCCGCCGACCTCGGCGACCCGCGACGCGGTCTGGAACCTGGCCGGCCCCCGACGCGATCCCGAGCGCCTGCGCCGGCTCGAAGCCGATCCATTTCCGCTCGCCCGCTCGATCGCCACCTGCGCCCTGGCCCGCCGCGAGTCGCGCGGCGGCCACCTGCGCAGTGACTTCCCCGCCACCGATCCGGAGCTCGACGGCGTCCACTTCGTGCTCGACGGCGACGGACAGCTGCGCCGCGAAAGCTGGCGCTGAGCTAGCTTCGGGGGCGTGCTGCTCGGTGTCGACGTAGGCGGGACCTTCACCGACGCCGTCCTCCTCGACGGCGAGCGACTCCACACGGCGAAGCTGCCGACCACGCCCGACGATCAGTCGCGGGCGGTGATCGCCGCGGTCGTTGCCGTGATTGAACGAGCGGGGGCCGGTGCCGCCGACGTCGAGGCCTTCGCCCACGGAATGACGGTGGGGACGAATGCCCTGCTGGAGGAACGCGGCGCCCGCACGGCCCTGATCGCTACGCGGGGCTTCGGCGACGTGCTCGAGATCGCCCGCCAGGACCGGCCTCAGCTCTACCGGCTCTGCGCGCCGAAGCCGACGCCCTTGGTCGGGGAGGAGCTGCGCTTCGAGGCGGCGGAGCGGGTCGGACCGGAGGGCGTGGTCGAGCCGCTCGCTGCCGGAGAGCCGGAGCGCCTCGTCGAGCTCGTGCGCGACAGCGGTGTCGAAGCGGTGGCGGTCTGCTTGCTCTTCTCCTACCTCGACCCGACCCACGAGCAGCGCCTCGCCGAGCACCTGCGGCGCGAGCTGTCGGGGGTCCACGTCTCCGCCTCGCACGAGGTCCTGCCCCACTTCCGCGAGTACGAGCGCTGCTCGACGACGACGATCGACGCCTACCTCTCGCCGCTGCTCGGCCGCTACCTGCGGCGGCTCGGCGCGGCCGCAAGCGACGCCGGTCTGCCGCAGCCGCTGGTGATGCAGTCCTCGGGTGGGGTGGCCGGCGCCGGACAGGCGGCCCGGGCGGGTGCGTGGAGCGTGCTCTCCGGTCCAGCCGGGGGCGCCGTCGGCGCCGGCCTGCTGGCCCAGCTCTCGGGTGACGGCAACGCGCTTGGCTTCGACATGGGCGGGACCTCCTGCGACGTCTGCGTGGTCGAGGGGGGCGAGGTGAAGCGAACCGACTCGCGCACGATCGCCGGCCGCGTGATCCAGCTGCCGATGGTCGACGTCCACACGGTCGGCGCCGGCGGCGGCTCGATCGGCTGGCGCGACAGCGGCGGCGCCCTGCGCGTCGGACCGCGCTCCGCCGGCGCCCAGCCGGGCCCCGCCTGCTACGGGCGCGGGGGCAGCGAGCCGACTGTCACCGACGCCAACCTGCTGCTCGGCCGGCTCGCGCCGGACTCGAAGCTGGCCGGCGACGTGAGCCTCGACGCGAACGCCGCCGCCGAGGCGGTCGACGGCCTGGCCGCCAGGCTGGGGCTCGAGCGCCTGGAGACCGCGGAAGGCATCCTGCGGATCGCCAACCAGGAGATGGTCAGGGCCCTGCGCGTGGTCACGGTCGAGCGCGGCGTCGACCCCCGCGGCTTTGCCCTGCTGCCCTTCGGCGGCGCCGGGCCGATGCACGCCGCCGCGATCGCGGCCGAGCTCGAGATCGACCGCATCCTCTGCCCGCGCGCCGGCGGCGTGCTCTCGGCCCTCGGCCTCTGCGCCTCCGATCGCCGCCAGGACACCGCCCGCACGGTGATGCTCTCCGGCGATTCGCTCACCGGCGAGCGAATCGCCGCTGCCGTCGAGGAGCTGATCGACGGACTGGACAGCGGCGCCGAGGCGGAGCCCGAGGTCGTGTACGAGATGCGCTACGCCGGCCAGGCATTTGAGCTTCCCGTCAGCGGCTCGACCCGGCCCGACCCGGCCGACCTCGCCGAGCGCTTCGCCGCCGCGCACGAGCAGGCTCTACGGGCACCGCGATCCCGAGGCCGAGGTCGTGCTCGTCCACATCCGCCTGGCGATGGTCACCCCCGGAGCCCGCCCCCGACCCATCGCAGCCAGCGAAGCGGTCGAGCACGGGTCACGGCAAGTCCGCTTCGATGGCGAGTGGCTGGAGACGCCGGTCCTGCGCGGCGAGCCGGCCGGCGCAACCGAAGCGGAGGGCCCGGTCATCTTCGAGCTCCCCGAGACGACCCTGGTTATCCCGCCCGGCTGGGAGGTCAGTGTCGACGAATGCGGGACGATCCGCGCCCACGGAGCAGGGGGTGCAACGCGTTGATGTCCACACACGACCAAAAAACGTTGCACCTCAATCGAGGGAGCGAGCATTGGACCCCGTAACCCTGCAAGTCATGATCGGCGGCCTGCACGCCGCCTGCGAAGAGATGGGCGCGGCCCTGATCCGCTCCGCCTACTCGGCCAACATCAAGGAGCGCCACGACTGCTCCACGGCGATCTTCGACGCCGACGGCGAGCTGGTGATGCAGGCCGAGCACATCCCCGTCCACCTCGGCTCGATGCCGGATGCGGTCGCCGCGGTGATCGACCGCGATCAGGCGCCCGGCCAGTCGTGGATCCTCAACGACCCCTACCGGGGCGGCACCCACCTGCCCGACATCACCCTGATCTCTCCCGTCTTCGCAGGGGACGAGCTGATCGGCTTCGCCGCCTGCCGCGCCCACCACGCCGACGTCGGCGGCCCGACCCCGGGCAGCATGCCCGCGACCTCGACTCGATTGGAGGACGAGGGCGTGGTGATCCCGCCGACCCGGGTCAGCGCCGAGGTGCTCCACGAGCTCACCGCGCAAATGCGCTTCCCGCAACAGCGGCTCGCCGACCTGCGCGCCCAGGAAGCCGCCAACCGGGTTGGCGCTCGTCGCCTCAGCGAGCTTGCCGAGCGGCACGGCCACCTCCACCTCCGCGCCGCGATGGCGGAGATCCTCGCCTACGCCGAGCGGCGCACCCGGCACGCGCTGGCAGCCCTGCCCGACGGCGCCTACACAGCCGATGACGTGCTCGAGGACGACGCGGGGGGAAGCCGCCGCGACGTTCGCCTGCGCGTGGAGGCAAGGATCAGCGGCGAGGAGCTCACGCTCGACTTCAGCGGCAGCGACCCGCAGGTCGACGGCAACCTCAACTGCCCGCTCTCGGTGACCAGGTCCGCCGCCTTCTTCGCGGTCCGGGCCCTGACCGACCCCGACGCACCGCCCTCGGCCGGTGCCTACCGCCCGATCACGGTCGACGCGCCGACGGGCTGCCTGCTCAACGCCAGCTCCCCGGCCGCGGTCGCCGCCGGCAACGTCGAGACCTCCAGCCGCGTCGCCGACCTCGTCATCGCCGCGCTCAGCGGCGCCCGGCCCGTGCCCGCCCAGGGCCAGGGAACGATGAACAACCTGACCCTCGCCAACGATGACTTCACCTACTACGAGACCCTCGGCGGCGGCCAGGGCGCCTGCCCGGATGCCGACGGCCCGAGCGCGATCCACGTGGCGATGTCGAACACCCTCAACACCCCGGTCGAGGCACTGGAGAGCGAATTCCCTCTGCGCGTGCGCGAGCTCTCACTGCGCAGGGGAAGCGGCGGTGGCGGCCAACACGGGGGCGGCGACGGGATCGTGCGGGAGATCGAAGCACTGACGCCGATGCACTACTCGCTGATCAGCGAGCGTCGCCGGCATCCCCCGCGCGGCCGCGACGGCGGCGAGGACGGCGCCCCCGGGCGCAACCTCCACAACGGCGAGCCGCTGCCGAGCAAGTGCGAAGGAGACCTCGCCCCCGGCGACGTTCTCAGGATCGAAACCCCGGGTGGCGGCGGCCACCGCAGCCCTTCTACAGAGAAGGGATAGACGTGATCTTCGTCACAAATTTTGCAATTCAGCCGGGCTCCTCTAGAATGCGCGATCCGGGCGGGCTTCTTAGCCATGGAATGGGATCAGAGGGGTCCCCCTCCCCAGTCACAGATTCAAACCACCTTCTTCTAGGTACGACTTCAAATGCCAATCGCTTTCAAGGAATGGGCCGTAACGGTCCGCGCACTCGCCGAGGGCGAGCAGCTGCTGACCCTGCGCAAGGGCGGGATCCGCGAGGAGAACAAGCACTTCGAGCTCGAGCACGAACGCTTCTTCCTCTACCCCACCTTCGATCACCAGCAGAACAACCTGGTGCGGGAGTCCCATCACCCTGAGCTCGGTCGCGCACTCGAGGAGGGCGTCTGGCCCGACGAGGAGCCGCCCGCCCGCGCCCTGCTTCAGGACGGCGGCATCTCGCAGCCCGAGCGGGTGCGGCTGCGCGCCTGGGCCGAGGTCACCGACCACATCACGGTCACCGACCCACGCATGGTCGACGGCCTCTCTCCTTACTACGTCTGGACTCCCGACTACGCGGAGAAGCGGCTCAACTGGAAGCGCCGCCATCCGCTGCACGTGCTGCTGCTGCGGGTCCATCGCATCCCCCGTCCGGTCACGGTGCGGGTCCGCGAGGAGTACCACGGCTGCCGCTCCTGGGTCGAGGTCGACCGCGAACTGCCCTTCGAGGGCACTCCGGTGATGGCCGACGAAGAGTTCGACCGCGCTCGCGCCGAGATCCTCGGGGTATGCGGCGCCGCCGAGCCCGCCCTCGTCTAAGGCTGGCTGAGCGGCGCATATCGGCGTCCTCGGTCGCTCGCGTGCAGTGCACGCTTCGCTTCCTGCGTCCTTGATCTGCTTGCCCAGACAGCCTTAGTAGGGTCGCGTTAATGCCGTGGGTAGAGACGCAATCGTTGAGTTTTACGGCCCGCCACGACAGCGGCGATGCGGCGTTCGCGGAGCGGACTCTGGACCGGATGGAGGAACTGCGGCTGCGGCTGGAGGACCGCTTCGAGGTGGTGCCCGGCGACATCACCGTGGTCGTCCACACCAACCCGGTCTGGCTCTCGCTGGCCCACCCGTTCCTGCCGGCCGCGCGTTGGTCGGCGGCGCCGGCGGGCCGGCGCTACCTCGCCGGCTGGCCGATGTCGACCGAGCTGCACGTGCTCAACGACCCCCACATGGAACGCCGCGCCGGCGGTGAAGACTCGCGCGAGGCCCTGCGCGGTACCGCCGAGCGGCTCTACGCGCAGCTGGTGATCGCCGCCAACAACCGCGAGCTCCCTCCCTCGTGGACGCCGCGCCGCTTCGCCCGCTACCTGCGCTGGGCCTGGCTGGTCGAAGGCGGCGCCCAGTACTTCTCGCGGCAGGTCGGCTTCTACCGCCCCGCCGTGATCCGGCGCCTGCGCGAGAGCGCCCGGCCCTCCTTCCCGCCCTCCCGCCGCGATGCCGTGATTCTCGGCGGCACGATCTTCGACCTGCTCGAAATGGAACGCGGCTCCGAGGCCTGCGAGCGGCTCGCGCTCCAGCTCCTGCCCGGCGGCGCCGTGCCGACGATCGAAGCGGCCTTCGACGCGCGCTTCGGCGAGGTCGAGGACGCCTGGCGCGGCTATCTGCGCGAAATCGCCCGGCCCAACTCGGGCTAGCCCTGGCTCTCGCCAGGGGTGTTCTTCAGCACTTCGCGCGCCTGCTCGGCGGCCTCCTCGGGCACGAGGATCTGACGCGGCCCGGCGGCGAGGAACTCGGGATTGTCGACCGTGCGCTGAACCATGCTCGGGATGCCGTGCTCGCCGAGCAGGCCCTGGATCATCTCGGCCTCCATCTGCTGCTGGGCGTAGGCGACCTTGACCAGGCGCCCGCTATTCGATGATGAGCTCGGCATCGGCGATCTTCAGGTCTTTGAGCCAATAGCCCTTGACGTCGGGAGCGTCTTCGTCCTGCAGCGAGACGATCAGGTAGATCGCATCAGGCCAGTTGACCGCCTGGTTGACGTCGGTCTGCGAGGGATAGGCGGCGCTCTTGGTGTGCGAGTGGTAGATCGCCAGCATCTCCTTGTCGCCGTCTTCGATCGCCTTCAGCGCGTTGTACTGGCCCTGCGGGTCCATCTCGAAGCGCAGCGGGCTGGCGGCCGAGTTGACCACCGGGGTCACCACGCTCGCCTCACCATCGCTGCCACCGACCATCCCGCAGCACTCGTTCGGCAGGTCCTCGCGCGCGTGGGCGACCATCTCGTCGATCAGGGACTGGGCAATCCGCATCTGCGCCGAGGCTAGCGGACCTACTGGCCTCGGCGGCTGGACGCCACGACGCCCCGCAGCGCTTGCCAGGCGGGCTTGGGCTTGCCATCCGGGTCGAGGAGGCCGGCGTGCTCGCAGAAGACGCAGTGCGGATCGGCGACGGACATGTCCTGCCAGGCGTACCAATCGACGCCGGCGATGTGCCATTTCTCCCGCGCCCGAAGAAGGAGCCCGTAGGCCCGTCGCAGGAAAGACGCCTGCCCCCTGGACCCCCAGTCGAAGGCCGTCGGCAGGCGGCTGTCGGAGGCGACGCCGAGCTCGCTGACGAGCAGCGGCTTCTCGCCATCCCCCGCGGCCGCCATCACCTGCCTCGCCTTGCGGACCTGGTAGGTCATCCCGCCCAGCGACGACGAGTACGGGTGAACCGCGGCCAGGTCAAAGGTGCCGCGGACCCCCGGCACGGCATAGAGCTTGCGCAGGAAGGTCCAGGGGAGCATGCCGCCCTCGACCGGCGCCAGGCCGGCAGCGACGATCCGGGCCCCGGGATCCGCCGCGCGGATGGTCCGGGCCGAGGCTCGAAGCAGTCGCGCGTAGCCGCTGGGCGAAGGGCGGGGGCGCCAGAAGAGCAGGAAGTTGGGCTCGTTCCAGATCTGCCACTGGCGAATCGCCAACCGCGACGAGCCGCCGGCCCAGAGCTCACCCCCCGGCCCATAGCGATGCACCAACGCTCGCAGGAAGCTGGTCCAGGCCGATCGCGCGGCGGTGCTGAGCGGCGGGCGCGCCGGATCGGCCGCAAGCCAAGCGGGCGTCCCGTATACGAAGGGAAGGACCCGCACGCCGGATGCCGCGGCGGGGGCGATGATCGCATCGAGAGCGCCGAAGTTGAGCTCACCCGCCCGTGGCTCGACCTGAGACCAGTTGATCGGGATCCGCAGCGTCCCAACCACCCCGTGCATCCGCTTGAAATCCCCGGCCCCGAGCGGGCCCTGCGGAACGACGCCGAAGAAGGCTCGAGGCACCGCCGGCCGCGCCACGGCCGACGGTGCGCTGACAAGCAGCAGCGCCAAGCTCCCGGCGACGAGAGCCGTCAATGCAATCCGGCGCAACGGAGCCTCCTACTGGGTCAGCCTGTTGCGACCTGCTCCACCGCCGAGCACGTCGCGGCCCTTGCCGCCGATCAGGCGGTCATCGCCGCGGCCGCCGCAGATCAGGTCGTTGCCGCCGCGGCCCAGCACGCGATCGTTGCCGGCGAGCGCCGCGATCACGTCACGGTGAGGCGTGCCGACCAGCTTCTCCCCATGGCGCGTGCCGACGATAGTCGCCCGCTTGCCCTGGCAGCGCGAGGCGCTGGTGCCGCCGATGAAGCGGATCAGCAGCGCGGTTGGCGATTCGCAGGTGCGGATGCACTGCCCGCCCGAGGTCAGCGCAACGAGGCTGCGCCCCTGCTGCAGGCCGATGGCGACCGCACGGCTCGCCGCCAGCGAGGCGAGGCGAATCATCGAGCCGCCGGCGAAGGTGGGATCGCGACGGCCGCTCGAGAGCAGCCGCAGCAGGGCGAACCGCCGCGGTCCGTAGGCCGGTCCGCGATCGGTTCCCGCCGGAGCGCTGCCGGCGATCAGCAGCCTTCCCGCGCGATCGACCTTGGCACCGCTCACGTCGAGGAAGCTGTGCCTCAGGTAGGCGATTCCGCGGCGGCCGAATTTGGGCTCGAGGGCGCCGCCGGGTCGCAGCTTCATGACGAAGGCGTCGCCCTTGTCGTTGCGGCCCGAGCCGACCACGTAGATGCCGCCTTTCGGCAAGACGATCAGGGCGCCGACGCCAGTCCGGTCGGTGACGTCGTCGATGAAGCTCTCCCCCTGGCGACCGAAGTCGTTGTCGAAGGCACCGTTCTCATCGATCCGAGCCAGGTGGACAGCTCGGCCCTCGGTGCCGCAGCAGCGCGGCCCGGCAATGACCGTCTTGGTGCCGCTAAGCGCCATGCCTCCCAAGCCGGAGCCGAGGCTGGTGATCAGCGGGTTGCCGTCGCGAAAGCTCGGGTCCGGGTTCCCCTCCGCGGTGTAGCGGGCGATCAGCACGGCGTCTCCGCCGTAGCCCGACTGCGGCTCGGCACCGACGACGATGCGGCCGTCGGCCTGTATCGCGAGGCGGACGCGGTCCACCGGCGCGCTCAGGTGGACTTTGGCCACGCCGGCTCTGCCAAAGGTCGGGTCCGGGCTTCCGTCGGTATTGAGCCTGGTCAAGACGAGATCGCCTTCATCGGTCGAGCCGACGACGACGCGACCGTCCGGGGCCACCGCCAAGGATCCGTTGCGACTGGGGTGGAACCCGTCGGCCGAGCCGAAGACGGCGCGCACCCCGGCGAGCCCAAACGAGCTGTCGAGCAGGCCGCCCGGGGTGAAGCGACTGACCAGCAGCTCGCCGGCGCAGGGAGAGACCGAGCAGCGCTGCACCGAGCGCAGGACGTAGATCTCTCCTCCCGGAGCCACCGCCATGTCGACGGGAGAGACGTAGGCACCCTGGTCGCTCTGGACCCGGGCGACGCCTTCCTGCCCGAAAGTGCGGTCGACGTCTGCCGGCGCGGCGCCGGCGACGCTCACCACGCTCGCGAATAGGCAGCTGCACAACAAGAACATCCGGACGATCCGTGACGACATCAAGAACATCTCCCCCTTGCTCCGGTTCGATTGACCAAACTCGTTCGGCCGCTCAAACACGGTGAGCGAGGCGAGTTGCGGTCCGACTAGCGGGAGGGACCTACCACCAAACGGTGGAATCGAGGTTTTCGATCTCCTCGATCGGCTTGGTGTAGACGCCGGATGAGAGGTACTTCCAGCCGTCGTCGGGGATCAGGAAGACGACGTTGCCGCCCTCGAGCTCACCGGCGATGCGGGCGGCGATCGCGGCGATCGCGCCGGAGGAGACGCCGGCGAAGACGCCCTCCTCATCGAGCAGTTTCTTGGTCCAGACGATCGCGTCGCGGTTGGAGACCATGATCTTGCGGTCGAGCAGGGAGATGTCGATGATCGGCGGGATGAAGCCGTCGTCGAGCGAGCGCAAGCCGTCGACCAGCTCGCCCTGCATCGGCTCGGCGGCGACGATCAGCGTCTCGGGGTTTGCCTCCTTGAGGCGGCGGCCGTTGCCCATCAGCGTGCCGCCGGTGCCGAGGCCGCCGACGAAGGCGGTCACCTCGTCGAGCTCTTCGAGGATCTCAACCGCGGTGCCGTAATAGTGGGCGTTGGGGTTTGCCTCGTTGCCGTACTGGTAAGGCATGTAGTACTGCGAGTCCTGGGCCATCTCCAGCGCCACCTCGACGGCGCCGTTGGAGCCCTTGGCGCCCTCCGAGTAGACGATCTCCGCCCCGTACATCGAGAGCAGCCGGCTGCGCTCCTCGGTGACGTTGTCGGGCATCACCACCTTCAGCTTGTAGCCCTTGCGGCGGCAGATCATCCCCAGCGCGATGCCGGTGTTGCCCGAGGTCGGCTCGAGGATCGTCTGGCCCGGTTCGATCAGGCCCTCGGCCTCGGCCGCCTCGATCATCGACTTGGCGACGCGGTCCTTGACCGAGCCGGTCGGGTTGTGCCCCTCGAGCTTGGCGTAGATGCGGACGTCGGGGTTGGGAGTGAGGCGAGGAAGCTCGACCAGCGGCGTATTGCCGATCGACTCGACGATATTGCCGAAGCGGCCCCCGCAGGGTCGGTTGAGAAGTTCAGACATCGCTCGCCAGTCCCTTACTTCAAAAAGTATAGCGTCGCCCTAGCGAGGCAGTGGGTCAGTTTGAAATGACGCCCACACAGCGCCGATCTCGCGCTAGCTTCGTCTGACCAACAGACGAAATGGCGCCCGCGGCGGTGGAACGCCCGGGCGCCTGGCACCGAAAGGGGTCTCCTTCCGATGCAGGCGAATCCTAAGCGCGATGATGAAGTGGCCGAGCGAGCGATCCTCGCCCTGGTCTTGGCCGTCAACCCGCACTACCGAACGATCCCCGAACTGAGCCGTGAAATCGGCGGCAAGCGAATCGTCAAACGGGCTGTGTCCAAGCTGGTCGGCTACGGCTTGATCCGGCTCCACGGGAACACGCTCTTGCCGACTCCCGCCGCCTACCACTGCCATCGACTGGACGCCTGGTGAGCGTCGCCAGGCAGTTCGGTGAGAACCTCGCCCGCCAGCGCAAGCTCGCCGACCAATCACAGGAGGAGACCGCCATACGGGCCGGGCTTCATCGCACGGAGATCAGCAACTTGGAGCGTGGGCTTCGGCTCGCCCGCGCCGACACCATCGCGAAGCTTGCTGCCGCCCTCGAAGTCGATCCCGGTGACTTCTTTGAGGGCATCGTCTGGGAGCCGGGAGACATTCGCTACGGCCAGTTCAAGCCCGACGACACCGCTACGCTCTGAGCATGGCGAAGCAGTCCAAGAAGCCTGCCGATCTCAATCGGCTCGCGGTGGCCATCGTGGGCGATGCGACCGATGAAACGCTGTCGGAACCAGAGAGTCCCGAAGTTCGTGCTGGCCGGGTGGGTGGGAGAAAAGGCGGCAAAGTTCGGGCCGAACGAATGAGCGCAGAACAGCGGTCAGCGGCGGCCCGTCGAGCAGCCAATGCCCGCTGGAAATCCACGCAAAGCTAGCGAGCGCCTGATCGGGCCTTTCGGAGGAAACTGATCAGAAACTGATAGGTTGTCACTCCGTGACGCTCCATCAGTTGTCCCTCCAGTCTTCCCCTCAGCTGCCTGACATTGACGAGGTTCTGGGGAAGCTTAGAGACGGCGTTACGGCAGGCGATCTCGAGGGTCAGCAACTCGATTTCAAGGAGCCGGCGAAGAGCCCAAAGGAGACGCTCAACCTGTTGGCTGACGCAGCCGTTTGCTTCGCCAATGCGGACGGCGGCCGTATCGTTCTCGGTGTCAGGGACAAGGCCAAGACGAGGGCTAAAGCCCTAGTCGGCGCCCCAGCCGATTACACCGCCGACCTAATTCGACGAGGGGTCTTTGACCGAACAACGCCTCCGCTCACCTTGGTCGTCAACGAGCGCCTGGAGGATGGAAGTCGTCTCTTGATCATCGATGTGCCTCCCGGAGTCGCTCCCCATTCAAATTCAGCGGGCCTTGCGACCAGGCGACTCGATAAAGAATGCCGCCCATTTACCCCTGCCGAGCAACGCGAGTTTCTCGTGGCACGCGGCCAATACGACTGGTCAGCCGAGTCGTCTGGGGTCGATACCCGAAGGGTCTCGAAGGCGGAGATGGATCGTCTGCGCCAGCTCCTATTCGAGGCTGGCGCAGACGAATTGTCTCGGCTACGAGATAAGCAATTGCTTGAGGCATTGGGCTTGGTCGCCGCGGACGGAAAGCTCACAACGGCCGCCGTCTTGCTCGTCGCAAAAGAGAACACAATCGCCGAGGTTGTGCCCGCTTATGGCTACTCGTATCAGTACCGGCCTAGCTCCGGAAGCGAGGCGACTCAGCGTGTTCGGGGCGCAAAACCGCTCCTCGCCGCCGTTGAAATCCTCAGCGAAGCTATCGATACGAGGACCCAGGTGAAGCCTCTGAACGTCGCCGGTGGCGTTCAGCTTCGCCTTGTCGACTATCCCCCTAATGCGGTTCGAGAGCTGCTTGTGAATGCGATGATCCACCGGGGGTTCGACGGGCAAGGCAGCGTTGACATTGAGCACTCTCCCGAGCGCCTCGTTATCACGAGTCCGGGAGGGCTAGTGTCGGGCGTGACGCCCGCGAACATTTTGACGCACCCCTCTACGCCCCGGCATCGCCTTTTGGCAGAAGTCGTCGCGCGTTGCCAGCTTGCGGAGAGGACGGGCCAGGGGATCGATCGCGCTTACCGCGAAATGCTTCGGGCTGGAAAGAAACCGCCTCAGATTGAAGATCTAGCCTCACGGGTGCGCGCGTCGCTTTCTGGCGGGATCGGCAACGACGCTTTCATTCGCTTCATTCGCGACCTTCCGCCCGAGCTAGGCGGAGACGTTGATGTCTTGATCGCCTTGTCGTTGCTGCGAGACGCGAAAACAATCGACGCGACCAAACTTGCTGAGGCGATCCAAAGAAGCCCGGTAGAGGCTCAAGATGTTCTCGCGCGGCTCGCAGACGGCGAATCGGCGCTTCTGGAGGCCACTCGGAGGACTCTTCGCAAGCCCTTCCCTACCTATCGGCTCCAGAACCAGCCACTCGTCGATCTCGCGCGAGCCGTTACCTATCGACGACGCAGCCTTGATGGGATAGATGAGAAGGTCGTTGACAACGTATCCGAGTACGGCTTTGTGACCAACAAAACCCTGCAACGCCTTTTTGACATCGATGTTTACGCGGCCCGGAACATGCTGGCGGATCTTCGAGAACGGGAACTCCTGGAGAAGATTGGGGAAGCCAGGGGTGGCCCCGGCGTTAAATACGGGCCGGGGAAGAAGTTTCCAAAAAAGAAGTTGCGCCGCTCTAATAGCGGACCCGCCAACTGATCGACAACTGATAGAGACGCATAACTGCACCTTCCATCAGTTTGGCATCAGTTTCGTGGGAGGCGGCTTCTCAAGATTTCCTTGGTCCTGCGCCCTGAAGCACTTCTATTTGGCATAGCGACTGGCTTCGCGTCTCCATGGCGCCTTTGTCGCCCCCCGCCAAGCCATTGGCACCACTCCGCAGTTTTTCCGTCCGATAGCTCAAGCAAAATGGTCAGTATGAACAGGCTGAGCACAGAGAAGCGTGCCCAGATCATCGGCTGCCTGGTCGAGGGCAACAGCATCCGCGCCACCGTGCGGATGACCGGCGCAGCGAAGAACACGATCACCAAACTGCTGGTCGATCTCGGGGAAGCCTGCGCCGAGTATCAGGACGGCGTGCTTGTCGATCTCCCCTGTCAGGTAGTCGAGGCCGATGAGATTTGGGCCTACTGCTACGCCAAGAACAAGAACGTGCCGGAGCAGTTCAAGGGAACGCCGGGCTATGGCGATGTCTGGACCTTCACGGCGATCTGTGCCGATACGAAGCTGATCCCGTCCTGGCTGGTCGGCGAGCGGACCTCTGACGACGCCGAAGTCTTCCTGACCGACCTGGCGAGCCGGATGGCTAACCGCATCCAGCTATCACGGACGGCCACAGGATGTACGAAGGGACCGTGGGGCCGTCCTTTCGCCATCAGGTGGACTGGGCGCAGATCCACAAGACCTATGCCTCGGGTGGGGAGCCGGGCAAATACAGCCCGGCTGTCTGCACCGGAACAAAGCGCCTAACCCGAAAGGGAGACCCCGATCCTGATCGGATCTCAACCAGCTACGTCGAGCGCCAGAACCTGACGATGCGGATGGGCATGCGCCGCTTCACGCGGCTGACGAACGGATTCAGCCGCAAGGTCGAGAACCTCTCGCACGCTGTCTCCCTGCACTTCATGCACTACAACTTTGCCCGGCCGCACACGGCGCTAAAGGGGCGCTATCCCAGGACGCCCGCAATGGCCGCCGGGGTCACCGATCACATCTGGTCTTTGGGAGAGATCGCGGCGCTGCTGGATTAGCGGGAAACAGGTCTCCTTACGTTCATGGTAAGAACCCTCGTCGTACCGAGCCGTCGCACGCGCCCATCGCCGGGCCACGACGGGACTATTCCGACAAGGAGGACACTAAATGGCGAGTTCCTACCGGCGACGTAAAGACAAAGACACTTGGCACTTCTGCTCCAACTGCGACAACTGGCCGACGAGCGACTACGTGGAGAAGTACTCGGAGCCTACGACCGGGGAGAAGTGCAATCAGTGCCGCTCGAAGAAGGCGAACAACAACTGCTCGTAGGGGCGAGCCACGCTCCGGGAACTGCGTAGAACTCGCAGCCGCGCACGACCCAATCGACGCCGCGCGCCGTCGCGTAGCGATCGAAGCAGCTAGGGCATAGAACGTGATCGGTGTGGCGCGTCGGAACAACGGCGCGCCACACGTCGTTTGGGACGCTGAATCCCACAGGGTTTTCGCGCCAGCATCGCTTGCATGTCTCTCGGCGTATTCGGGGGCGCAGGTGGTATGCGGCCCATCGAGCGAGCATCAAGGCGCTAGCTTTCCGCCGGGCGAGCCGGAGACTTCAAACTGACCCACTACCCCTAGCGACTGCATCAACTTTTCCTCCCCGTAGATAGAGAAGTTGATGCAGTTCGGAGAAGCTGCTGCTCAGCCGCCGGCCATCGCGGGCAGGATGACGACCGTGTCGCCGTCCTTGACCGCGGTGCCCAGGCCATCCAAGACCCGGACGTCCTCGTCATTGAGGTAGACGTTGACGTAGCGGTTGAGGTCGCCGTCCTCGCCGAAGAGCTGCTCGCCGGTGGCGGGGTGCGCGGCGGTGAGGGCGCGCAGGACCTCGCCGACGTCGGCACCGGGGGCCTCGACCTCGGCCTGACCGCCGGTATGTGCCTGCAGCACCTTGGGAATGCGAACCGTTGCCATCAGGCGGGAAACCTACCGGCTAGCCGGCGCAGAAGGCGGCGTAGTCGGGGAACTGGCCCATCTCCGACTCGGGGACCTCGGACGCGCCGCAGATCGGGCACTCCGGGTCGCGGCGTACCTTCAGCTCCGTGAATCTCGTGCCGAGCGCCTCGTAGAGCAGCAGGCGGCCGACCAGCGGCTCACCGATGCCCATGACCAGCTTCAGCACCTCGTTGGCCTGCAGGGTGCCCATCGTCCCGGCCATCACGCCGAGCACGCCGTTGGCGGAGCAGCTAGGCGCCAGCTCGGGCGGCGGCGGGGTCGGGTAGAGGCAGCGGTAGCAGGGGCCCTCGAAGGGGACGAAGGTCGAGATCTGGCCGTCGAAGCTGAGGATCGAGGCGGAGACGACCGGCTTGCGCAGGCGCACCGAGGCGTCGTTGAGCAGGTAGCGGGTGGGGAAGTTGTCGGCCCCGTCGACGATCACGTCGTAGTCCTCGATGATCCCGAGGATGTTCTCGGCGTCGAGGCGGAAGCGGTGCTCGATCACTTTGACGTCGGGGTTGAGCGCTTCGATCGTGAGGCGCGCCGACTCGGTCTTGGGGGTGCCGATCCGTTCGGTGTTGTGGATCACCTGGCGCTGCAGGTTGGAGGCATCGACCACATCGTCGTCGACCAGCCCGATCGTGCCGATCCCGGCCGCGGCCAGGTAAAGCGCCGTCGGCGCCCCGAGCCCGCCGGCGCCGAGCAGCAGCACCTTGGCGTTGAGCATCTTCAGCTGGCCGTCGACCCCCACCTCAGGCATCAGGGTGTGCCGTGAGTAGCGGTCGCGCTGCTCGGGCGTCATCCCCTCGGTGGCGAGCACGGGCAGTCCCTGCTCCTGCCAGGCGAGGATGCCGCCGGCCATCGAGGCAACGTCGGTGTAGCCAAGCGCTTCGAGCTGCTCGGCCGCCTTGTATGAGCGGTTGCCGCTGCGGCAGTAGAGGATCGTGCGGGCAGATTTGTTCGGCGCGGCGGCGGCGATCTCGTCGCGGAGCAGCCCGGGCGGAACGAGCTTGCCGTTTTCGAGGTGGGCCTCCTGGTACTCGTGCGGCTCACGCGTGTCGATCAGGACGACGTCGCCGCCCTCGATCTCCTGGGCAGCCTCAAACGGCTCGATCTCCTCGACAACCGCCTTCACCTTCGTCTCCGCACCGTTCGCCACAGGCAAATCTCCTAAATCCGGATCAGCTTTACTTCAAAAAGTATAGCGCCCCGCTATCACCTCGATAGCGGGGCGTCTAAGCCGATCGCGCAAGTTGATCGGCCTCGTGGCCTAGCTGAAGCTGGGGCGCATCTGGCGCAGCCTTTTGACCCGCTCCTCGATCGGGGGGTGGGTCGAGAAGAGGCCGGCGATGCCCTTGCTGGCGAAGGGCTTGACGATGTAAAGCGGCTCGGAGGCCTGGTTGACCTGCATCGGCATTGCCGCCGCCCCCTGCTCGAGGCGCAGCAGGGCGCTGGCCAGCGACTCGGGGTTGCCGCATATTTCGGCGCCACCGGCGTCGGCCGCGTACTCGCGCTGGCGCGAGATCGAGAGCTGGATGATGCTCGCCGCGATCGGCGCCAGCAGGACCATCGCCAGCGAGGCAACGAGGCTGAGCGGCGACTCGTCGTCGCTGCCGAACCACATGAACATGTAGGCGAGGTAGGTGATCGCGGCGCCGATCGCCGAGGCGACCGACTGGATCAGGATGTCGCGGTGCTTGACGTGCGCCAGCTCGTGCGCGAGCACGCCGCGCAGCTCGTCCTCGGAGAGCAGCTTGGTGATCCCGCGAGTCACCGCGACGGCGGCGTGCTGCGGATTGCGACCCGTCGCGAAGGCGTTGGGCTGGTCCTGGGGGATCATGTAGAGGCGCGGCATCGGCAGGTCCGCGCGCGTCGTCAGCTCGCGAACGATCTGGTAGAGCCGCGGCGCCTCGGACTCCTCTATCGGCTCCGCGCGGCTCATCTTCAGCGCCAATTTGTCGCTGAAGAAGTAGGAGCCGAGGTTGATCAGCAGGGCGATGCCAAGGAAGAGCGCGGCGGTGCTTGGGCCGCCGATAAGCGCACCAATGACGACTAGCAGCCCGGAGAGGGATGCCAGCAGGATCGTCGTGCGCAGGGTGGCGCCCCAGGTGGATTGCTTGGTGGTGGACATGCGGTCAGCTCCTCAGTCGAGTGGTCACGCAAAGTATGGCCGCGACGGGTCGCGCCGGCCATAGGTGCCATCCCCCATAGCGGGCCCCGCAACCACCTAGGCTTGGCCGATCCGACCGACGGGCCCGAGATGACAATCGTGGTGATCGCCCTGCTTCTGGCAGCGATGGTCGGCCTCAGCGTCAACCTGGTCATGCTGCGCCGCCGTTTCGCTCCTCTGGAGCGCCTGATCGAGGAGATGGAGAAGGTCGACCTGAGCCGGCCAGGCCCGGTCCTCCCCCGCTCGATCGACGGGATCGGCGAGACCGAAGAGGTGGAGCGGATCGAGCTCGCCTTCCTGCGGATGATGCAGCGACTGGAGGCCGAGCGGCGGCGGGCTGGAAGCGCGGCGCTGGCGGCGCAGGAGGAGGAGCGGGCGCGGGTGGCACGCGACCTGCACGACGAGGTCAACCAGTCGCTGACCGGCTTGCTGCTTCGCCTCGAGGCCGCGCGCGAAGCCGCCCCGCCGGAGCTGGAGGCCGAGCTGGCCGAAACCAAGGCGCTCGCCAACCAGGCGATGCAAGAGCTGCTCTCGCTCGCTCGCCAGCTGCGCCCGACTGCACTCGACGACCTCGGCCTCACCGCCGCGATCGCCGGGCAGGTCGAGCAACTGGCCCGTGGCGAGATCGAGGCCGAGTTCGCGGCGGACGGCGACTTCTCCAATCTCGACGACGACACCCAGCTCGTCGTGTACCGGGTCGCACAGGAGGCGCTCTCCAACGCGACCCGCCACAGCGGCGCCAACCACGTCGCAGCAACGCTGCGACGAAGCGGCACGGACGGCGTTGAGCTCGAGGTCACCGACGACGGCCGTGGCTTCGCCTTCGACGAGTCCGAGGGCGGGCTCGGGATCGCCGGCATGCGCGAGCGCGCGCTGCTCGTCGGCGGCGAGCTGACGATCGAGTCCCGTCCCGAGCACGGCACTACCGTCTACCTCACGGTCCCGGCCATGGCGCGCGACTCCGCTCAACCCCGCCCTGCTTAGCCCCGTTTAGCCGCGTCGGCGGTCAGCGCGAGCCTCGCCGCCAGAACCTCCGCCACCCGAGCGGGCTCCTCGTCCAGCTGCAGTTCGGAAAGTCGCAGCACCTCGAAGCCGCGGCGCATCAACTCCAGGTCACGAGCGTGGTCGTCCTGGAACGCCACTTCGCCACGGTGATAGAGGTAGCTATCGGTTTCGACCACGAGCCGCCGCTCTCTCCACAGGAAGTCGACCAAGTAGGGGCCGATGCCAACGTTGACGTCGGGCGGCGGCAACCGGTGACGGCGACAAAGCCGCAGGAAGTCCGCCTCCAGGTCGCTGCGGGTCCGAACCTTGGCGTCCCGGGTGCCGATCGGCAGGCCGAGCACGTTCGCCTGTCGGATTGCTTTGCGCAGTTCCCGGCCGGGAACTGCGCCGGCCCGGCCCAATGAAATCGCCCTGCGCAGGTCAGAGACCGTCCGCGCCGGAGTCGTAACCGGAATCCCGTGACGAAGCGTCACGTGGCGGGGGGTAAGGGAGCGTGATCGGTGCACGCGAATGCCGCGGCGTTTCGCTCGTCCCCCACGCCTAACAATGACGTCTATCGAGCCGTTCTCGACAGACAGGAGCCCCCACAGAGCGGCGGCGCTGCCGTGGCTTACCGCCGCTCCCCAGTGGTCGAGGACAGATCCTCCGCGAGCCGGTCCTCCCCCCACGGCAATCACAGCCGCCATGCAGCGTGCCTCGGGAGAAAGTGCCGCGTGACCGACGGCGTAGACGCTCCGGTGCACCCGGTGCAGGCGCCCAGAGAGGACGCGGGATCGCACCGCATCGTCGCTCACACCGATACAGCGCATTTGGGCAGTGGAGATCACTCCGAATTGCTTCTCCGCTGCCCGGGCGATACGCACGTCGGGTGGGGCGACTTTTCCGTCCATTTCACGGATAAGTCGTCCCACCCCACTCTCCGCCCCCCAAAGGCTGGGAGACTTGGGTAGTGCTCCGCGTGCTGATCGCCGACGACCATGGGATCGTGCGCTCCGGCATCCGCCTGCTGCTCGAGCGCCAGCCCGACCTCGAGGTGGTCGCCGAGGCCGCGGACGGGGCCGAGGCGCGGGACCTGGCCGTGCGCGAGCGGCCCGACCTGGCGATCCTCGACGTGAAGATGCCGAAGCTGACCGGGCTGCAGGCGACGCGGGAGATCAAGCGGCAGGCGCCCGAGGTCTCGGTGTTGATCCTCTCCATGCACGACGACGAGCGCTACCTCTTCGAGGCGCTCAAGGCGGGTGCCTCGGGGTACGTGCTCAAGGCCCAGGCCGACACCGACCTGCTGGCGGCGATCCGCGCGGTCGAGCGCGGCGAGCCGTTCCTCACCCCCGAGGCGCAGCGCACCCTGATTAAGGACGTGCTCGAGCGGGGATCAAGCGGTGAAGAGGAGCTGACGCCACGCGAGGAGGAAGTGGTCAAGCTGGTCGCCGAGGCGCACACGACAAAGCAGATAGCCGAGGTTCTGCACCTCTCCGAGAAGACCGTGGAGAACCATCGCGCCAACGCGATGCGCAAGCTCGGCATGCGCGACCGGGTGGAGCTGGTTCGCTACGCGATCCGCCGGGGCCTGATCGAGCCGTGAACGAATTCAGGGAGAAGCGCTGGCTCGCCCTGATCCTGCTCTGCTCGGCCCAGTTCGTCGTCGTCCTCGACGCCTCGATCGTCAACGTGGCGCTGCCCTCGATCGGCAAAGCGCTCGACTTCTCGCAGGAGAACCTGCCCTGGGTGGTCAACGCCTACGTGCTCACCTTCGGCGGCTTCCTGCTGCTGGGTGGCCGCACCGCCGACTTGGTGGGACGACGCAAGGTCTTCATGGCCGGCCTGATGCTGGTCGCGGTCGCCTCCCTCGCCGCCGGCTTCGCCGCCACCGAGGGTCAGCTGATCGCCGCCCGCGCCGCCCAGGGCCTGGGCGCCGCGATCATCTCCCCCGCCGCGCTCTCGATCGTCACCACCACCTTCAGCGACGGCGCTGAGCGCAACAAGGCGCTCGGCGTCTGGGGCGCCGTCGCCGGCTCGGGCGGCGCCGCCGGCGTCCTGCTCGGCGGCATCCTCACCGACGGCCTCGGCTGGGAGTGGGTGCTCTGGGTCAACGTGCCGGTCAGCCTGATCGCCTTCGCGCTCTCGCCGCGGCTGATCGCCGAAAGCCGCATGGAAGGTGAGAAGCGCGTCTTCGACGTCGCCGGCGCGGTCACCGTCACCGCCGCCCTCTCGATCCTGGTCTACGCGCTGGTTGACGCCAACGATGTCGGCTGGGGATCGACCCAGACGATCGGCCTGATCGTGCTCGCCGTGGTGCTGATGGCCGCCTTCGTCGCGATCGAGCTGCGCAGCGGCCAAACCGCTGGTGCCGTTCTCGATCTTCCGCATCCGCACCCTGACCGGCGCCAACGTGGTCGGCCTGCTGGTCGGCGCCTCGCTCTTCTCGATGTTCTTCTTCATCTCCCTATATATGCAGCAGGTGCTCGGCTACAGCGCGATCCACGCCGGTCTCTCCTACCTGCCGCTGGCCCTGGTGATCATGGCCTCGGCGGGGATCGCCTCCCAGCTCGTCACCAAGCTCGGCTACAAGCCGGTGCTGGCCACCGGCCTGCTCTTCATCGTCATCGGCCTCGCCTGGTTCAGCCGCGTCTCGGTCGGCGGCAGCTTCACCACCGACATCCTCGGCCCCTCGCTCTTCGCCGCGGCCGGACTCGGCTTCGCCTTCGTGACGACGACGATCGCCGCCGTCTCCGGGGTCGAGGAGAACGAGGCGGGACTGGCCAGCGGCCTGATCAACACCTCGCAGCAGATCGGCGGCGCGCTCGGCCTCGCCGTGCTCTCAGCGGTGGCGATCTCGCGCACCGACGACGTGCTCTCGGGCCGGCTCGGCTCAGCCAGCGGACTCACCGAGGGCTTCCAGGCCGCCTTCCTCGGCGGCGCCGTGATCGCAGCGCTCGGCTTCGTCCTGACCCTGGTCCTGATCCGTGGCAGCGACAGCCGCGCCCACGTCGAACTCGGCAAGCGAGACGGCGACGGAAGCCGCATAACCGACCGCTTCAGTAGGATTTAGTCCGTGCTGTTCTCGACCAAAGCCGAGTACGGAGTGCGCCTGATGGTTGAGCTGGGCCGCCAGCCCAGCACCGTTGCCGATCTCGCTGAGCGCCGTCGCCGAGGCGGAGCGCCTGCCGCTCTCCTACCTCGAGCACCTGGTCGCGAAGCTGCGCAAGGCCGGCCTGGTCACCTCGACCCGGGGCGCGCACGGCGGTTACCGCCTGGCCAAACCGGCCGAGGAGATCACGATGGACGCCGTGGTCGAGGCGCTCGAAGGGCAGATCGCGCCGATGGAGTGCTTCCACGACACGCCCGACGGCAAAGTGCTCTGCTCGCACGAGGACGACGGCGACCACGCCTGTTCGACCAAGCTGCTGTGGATGCGCGTGCAGGGCGGCGTCACCAAAGCACTCTCGGGCACCACGCTGGCCGAGCTGGTCGCCTTCGGCGGCGCCGGCGCAGAGACGCCGAGCGCGCCGGTCGGCACCGCCGCCTGAAGCAAGACCTTCCAAACACAGAAACAGGAGTGAAATTGGCTGAGCTGGAGATACGCAACCTGCACGTGAGCGTCGAGGACAAGGAGATCCTCCGCGGCCTCGATCTCGACGTGGAGAAGGGCAAGGTCCACGCGCTGATGGGGCCGAACGGCTCCGGCAAGTCGACCCTGGCCAACGTGATCATGGGACACCCCGCGCTCGAGGTCACCGAGGGCACGATCACCTTCAAGGGCGAGGACATCACCGAGGCCGATCCCGACGAGCGCTCGCGCGCCGGCCTCTTCATGGCCTTCCAGTACCCGGTCTCGATTCCCGGCGTCTCGGTCAGCAAGTACCTGCGGATGGTGATCAACGCCCACCGCGAAGCGCGCGGCGAGGAGCAGATCAAGATCAAAGACTTCGCCAAGGTCGCCCAGGAGGCGATGGCGCTGGCCAACATCCCCAAAGACTTCTCCAGCCGCTACCTCAACGACGGCTTCTCCGGCGGCGAGAAGAAGCGGATGGAGCTGCTGCAGCTGGCCCTGCTGCGGCCGGAGATCGCGGTCCTCGACGAGACCGACTCGGGGCTCGACATCGACGCGCTGCGCACGGTCGCCGAGGGCGTCAACCAGTTCGCCGGGCCCGACATGGGCGTGCTGATCATCACCCACTACCAGCGCATCCTGCACATGGTCAAACCCGACTTCGTCCACGTCATGTTCGAGGGCCGGATCGTCAAGGAAGGCGGCCCGGAGCTGGTCGGCGTGCTGGAGGAGAAGGGCTACGGCTGGATCCGCGAGGAGGTCGAGGCGGGCGCCAGCGCCTGATCGGGACATGGAGCCGACGACGACAAGAGCTCCTCCCCGTTCCCGATCGAGAAGGTCCGCGCGGCCTTTCCCGCGCTCGAGCGGGAGGTGCACGGCAAGCCGGTCGCCTACCTCGACAGCGGCGCCAGCGCCCAGCGGGTGCTGGCCTCGATCCAGGCGGTCGACCGCTACGAGCGCACCAGCCACTCCAACGTCCACCGCGGCTCGCACACGCTCTCGGCCGAGGCGACCGCGGCCTACGAGGGGGCGCGGGCGACGGTCGCCGACCACCTCGGCGCCGCCGACCGGCGCGAGGTCGTCTTCGTCCGCAACGCGACCGAGGCGATCAACCTGGTCGCGCGGGCCTGGGGCGACGCCAACATCGGCGCGGGCGACCGCATCGTGCTCACCGAGATGGAGCACCACTCCAACATCGTCCCCTGGCAGCAGCTGGCCGAGCGGGTCGGGGCGGAGATCGACTGGGTTCCGGTCGGCGAGGACGGCCTGCTCGACATGGACGCCTACGCGGCGCTGCTCGAGCGCGGGCCGAAGCTCGTCGCCGTCACCCACGTCTCCAACGTGCTCGGGACCGAGAACCCGCTGGCGGAGATCTCGCGCCTTGCCCACGAGGCCGGGGCGTTGGTCCTCGCCGACGGCGCCCAAGGCGGCGCCGAAGATGGCGATCGACGTTGCCGAGCTCGGCGTCGACTTCTACGCCCTGACCGGCCACAAGCTCTACGCGCCGACCGGGATCGGCGCGCTCTGGGCCAAGCTCGACCTGCTGCGGGCGATGCCGCCCTTCCTCGGCGGCGGCTCGATGATCCGCAAGGTGACCAAGGAGGGCACGACCTACGCCGATCCGCCGGCCCGCTTCGAGGCCGGCACCCCGGCGATCGCCCAGGCGATCGGCATGGCCTCGGCCCTGCGCTGGCTCGACGGGCGTCGGCATGGACGCGGTGCTGCGAGCACGAGCGCGAGATCACCGACTACGCACTGGAGCGCCTCACCGAGGTGCCGGGCCTGCGCGTCTTCGGCCCCGCGCGCGGACCGGAGCGCATCGGCCCGGTCTCCTTCGAGCTCGAGGGCGTCCACGCCCACGACGTCTCCGAGATCCTCGACCGCCACGGCGTCGCCGTCCGCGCCGGCCACCACTGCGCCCAGCCGCTGATGGACCGACTCGGCGTTCCCGCCACCGCCCGCGCCAGCTTCGGCGTCTACACGACCCGCGAGGAGATCGACCGCCTGGTCGAGGGCCTCCACGACGCGAGAAAGGTCTTCGGCCTCTGATGGACGAGCTCTACCGCGACCAAATCCTCGAGCACTACAAGCGGCCGCACAACTTCGGGCGGGTCGAGCAGCCGGACCTCGAGTTCGAGGACACCAACCCGTTCTGCGGCGACGAGCAGCACGTGACGATCAAGCTCGACGACGAGGGACGGGTCGAGGAGATCGCCTTCGAGGGCAAAGGCTGCGCGATCTCGACCGCGGCGACCTCGCTGCTGACCGACGAGCTGGCCGGCAAAACGCGCGAGGAGCTGCTGCGGCTGCCGAAGGAGTACGTGCTCGAGCTGCTCGGGATCGAGATCTCGGCGACGCGGATGAAGTGCGCGATGCTCGGGCTCAAGGTCGTCAAGAGCGCCAGCCTCGGCGAGCCGGCCGAATGGGAGGACGAGGGCGAGGTCGGCAGCCCCTGCGAAGCGGCCGCCGACCTCGGCTCGATCTAGGCGCCTGCCGGCGGCCGTCCTCGCTGAGGGCGATGACCGCGAAGGCGGCGCCGTGCGGGTCGGTGAGGATCGCGAAGCGGCCGACCGGGATGTCGATCGGTCCCATCATCAGCCCGCCGCCGCGCTCCGTTGGCCTGGGCCACGGTCGCGTCGGTGTCCTCGACCGCGAAGTAGGCCAGCCAGTGGGCGGGGATCTCCTCCGGCACGCCGCGTTCGACCATGTCGAGGATGCCGCCGACCGGGTTGCCGTTGAGGGTGATCGTCGTGTACTTGCCCATCTCCCCCATGTCGTTCTCATCGAAGCCCCAGCCGAAGACGGCGCCGTAGAAGGTCTTGGCGGCTCGCGAGGTCGCGCGTGTTGAGTTCGTTCCAGGCGAGGGCGCCCGGCTCGTTGACGAGGCCGGCGCCGGGGAACGTGCCCGGCTGCCAGATCCCGAAGACGGCGCCGGTGGGGTCGGCGAAGACCGCCATCGTGCCCAGGCCCATCACGTCCATCGGCTCGGCGAGCACGCTGCCGCCGGCCTCCTTGACCGCCGCCGCGGTGGCGTCGGCGTCGGCCACCGAGACGTAGGAGCTCCAGGCGGGCGGCTGGCCCTCCTGCATCAGCGGCATCATGCCCGGCGACGTCCGCCCCGTTCTTCGTCGCCCGGCGGTAGCCGCCGGTCTGCTCGACGTTTTCGCTCGCCGGCACCTGCCAGCCGAACAGCGCCGTGTAGAACTCGACGGACGCGTCCAGGTCGGGGGAGCCGAGGTCGACCCAACAGGGAGTCCCGGGCGCGTAGCTCGTTCTCTCGCTCATACTGCTCTCCAATCGTCGAAGTTCGCTCGCCGATCCTTTCATCCCAACCTGAGCCCGGGTCAAGGGCTTGTTACGGTGCCCGGGCCCGACAGGGCCAGTCGCTAAAATCCGACCGTAGAAGTAGGATTAAGTCTCAACCCGCACTAGCTACCCGCGGGAGCCTCGATTCCCTTGCCAGATACCGCTGGAACATCCATCTCCGTATGCCCTGCCGCCGAGCTGCCGCGCGGGGACTATGCGCCTGGTCGAGCACGACGGGCGCAAGATCGGCGTCTTCAACTGCGAGGGGACGCTCTACGCGATCGAGGATCGCTGCTCGCACGACGACGGGCCGCTCGCCGAGGGCGAGTTCGATCCGGCGACCTGCACCGTTGAGTGCCCGCGTCACGGCTCTCTCTTCGACCTGACCACCGGCAGGCCGAAGACGCTCCCAGCTTTCGCCCCGGTGCAGACGTTCACGGCGGCCGTCGTGGACGACACGATCACCCTGGAGGTCGACTAGACCATGGCTACACCCGAGGTCGTAGCGGAGAAACGCTCGCTCGCCGGCATCAACTCCGACTACAAGGAGAAGTTCGGCTTCCACGATTCCGAGTCGGGCTACGCCTACAAGGCGCCGAAGGGCCTCTCGCGCGAGGTGGTCGAATCGATCTCCGACTACAAGAACGAGCCGCAGTGGATGCGCGACTTCCGCCTCAAGTCGCTCGAACACTTCTACTCGCGCCCGACCCCGAAATGGGGCGGCGACCTCGATCAGATCGACTTCGACGACATCCACTACTTCGTCCGCGCCTCCGAGAAGAACAGCCGCGACTGGAGCGAGGTCCCCGAGGACATCAAGAACACCTTCGACCGGCTCGGCATCCCCGAGGCGGAGCGCAAATTCCTCTCCGGGGTCGGCGCCCAGTACGAGTCCGAGGTCGTCTACCACCAGGTCAACGAGAAGCTCGAGGCCCAGGGCGTGATCTTCACCGACATGGACACGGCGCTGCGCGAGCACGAGGACCTGGTGCGCGAGTACTGGGCGACGATCATCCCGCCCAACGACAACAAGCTGGCGGCGCTCAACTCCGCCGTCTGGTCGGGCGGCTCCTTCGTCTACGTGCCGGCCGGGGTCAAGGTCGAGATGCCGCTGCAGGCCTACTTCCGGATCAACACCGAGAACATGGGCCAGTTCGAGCGCACCCTGATCATCTGCGAGGAGGGCGCCGACGTCCACTACATCGAGGGCTGCACGGCGCCGGTCTACTCCAGCGACTCGCTGCACTCCGCCGTGGTCGAGATCTGCGCCAAGAAGAGCTCGCGGGTCCGCTACACGACCGTGCAGAACTGGTCGCAGAACGTCTTCAACCTCGTCACCAAGCGCGCCGTCGCGCACGAGAAGGCGACGATGGAGTGGGTCGACTGCAACCTCGGCTCGAAGCTGACGATGAAGTACCCCTCGATCTACCTGCTCGGGCCCGAAGCCCACGGCGAGATCCTCTCGATCGCCTTCGCCGGCGACGGCCAGCACCAGGACGCCGGCGGCAAGATCATCCACGCCGCGCCGCGCACCTCCTCCTCGATCTTCTCCAAGTCGATCTCCAAGGACGGCGGGCGGGCGACCTACCGCGGCCTGCTCGAAATCGCCGACGGGGCGACCGAGTCGCGCTCCAAGGTCGTCTGCGACGCGCTGCTGCTCGACGAGGACTCGCGCTCGGACACCTACCCGACGATCCGCATCGACGAGAACGACGCCAACGTCGGCCACGAGGCCACCGTCTCCAAGATCGGCGACGAGCAGCTCTTCTACCTGCAGAGCCGCGGCCTCGACGAGGAGGAGGCCTCGAAGATGATCGTCAACGGGTTCATCGAGCCGGTGACCAAAGAGCTGCCGATGGAGTACGCGGTCGAGCTCAACCGGCTGATCGAGCTGCAGATGGAGGGTTCGATTGGCTGAGGTAGCGACGCTGCCCCCCCTCCCCGACCAGAAGACGAAGGGGTGGGAATTCACCGACCTCTCCGGCCTCGACCTCGACTCGTATGAGCCCGGCTCGGCCGAGGCCTCGATCGGCGTCGGCCGACGGCGCCGTGGTCCTGCCGCTGAAGGAGGCGAGCGAGTCACGCCCGGAGCTGGTCGAGGGCGGCTCGGCTCGCTGGCGCCGGCCGACGACCCCTTCGTCGCGCGCAACGACGCGGCCTGGAGCGACGGCGTTCTCGTCCACGTGCCCGCGGGGGTCAAGGTCGAGGAGCCGATCCGGATCGAGGTTCCGCTCAGCGAGCACGGCAGCGCGCTCAACTGGCGCACCCTGGTCGTGCTC
The DNA here is from genome assembly GCA_963702065.1 of uncultured Solirubrobacterales bacterium. Classification (GTDB taxonomy): domain Bacteria; phylum Actinomycetota; class Thermoleophilia; order Solirubrobacterales; family 70-9; genus VRUE01. The sequence goes on along the minus strand of OY969705.1, from coordinate 487,662 downwards.
GAGGAGGGCGCCGAGGCGGAGGTCTGGGAGCACTGGTCCTCGCCCGACGACGACGTCGACGCGCTGCTCAACTCGGTGGTCGAGCTGAACGTCGGCCAGGCAGCGACGCTGCGCTACGTCAACACCCAGGACATCTCCGAGCAGGCCTGGATCTTCGCCACCCAGCGCGCCCAGGTGGAGCGCGACGGCCGGCTCGACTGGACCGCGCTCGGCTTCGGCTCGGCAAACGGCAAGGTGCGGATGGAGACCAACCTGGCGGGCCCGGGCTCCGAGGCACGGGTCACTGGCGGCTACGCCGGCGGGCCCGGGCAGCACCTCGACTACGACACTACCCAGGAGCACGCGGCGCCGAACACCAACTCCGACCTCGCTTTCCGCGGCGTGCTCGCCGCCGGCGCGACCGCCGTCTGGCGCGGCATGATCCGCGTCGACCCCGGCGCCCAGCAGACCGACGCCTTCCAGGAGAGCCGCAACCTGCTGCTCTCGACCGAGGCCCACGCCGACGCGATCCCCGGCCTGGAGATCGAAGCCGACGACGTCCGCTGCACCCACGCCGCCGCCGTCGCCCAGGTCGACCGCGACCAGCTCTTCTACCTCACCTCACGCGGCCTCGACGAGGCCGAGGCGAAGTCGCTGATCATCGAAGGCTTCCTCGAGTCCCTGGTCGAACGCCTCGCCGAGGGCCCGGTTCGCGACGAGATCTCAGCCGCGCTCGAGCGGCGGCTCGCCGAGATCCTCTAGTCCTCACGCTTCTTCTTGCGACGCTCGGACGAGCGTCGTCCAGGCCAGCGAGCCGAGGACGATCAGCACCGGCGGCAGGTAGAGGACCCAGAGCCAGTGGCCGGCGTGGGCTAGCGGGACCAGGGCAGCCATGTCCTCAGTATGAACCTGATGCACCGAGACCGCCGGCCTTGCGAGCAGCGGTCCCGGTGCATCAAGGGAGAGGGAGAGTCAAGTGATGGACTCATCCTTAGTAAACCAGATGTACAGACCTCTGCATCGGTAAAAAACCGCTGCTTAACAGTTAGTTCATCCCGTACTTTTCGCAAAACGCGGAAACTCACCCATTGCCGACCGACAGTAGGTAAAGGCCGAAGCAGGTAAAGGCAACCATGACAGCAAGCATCCAGTACTGCGAGCGCGCCGCCTGTCGGTAGTCGCCCCAGTAGGCCGTGGCGCGGTCGTGGGCAAGCGTAAGGCCGACGACGTGCCCGATGACGAGCGCCCCGACCTGGACGTACCAGATCGCGTTGGCGCTGAGCAGCTTGAAGTCGATACCGCCCGAGGCCGTGCCGAAGAGGTCCGTCGTCGCGGTCCCCAGCGGATCGGAGAGCAGGTAGGTGAACTGGGCCTGCTCCTGAAAGACGAAAAGGCTGAAGTAATGCGCCACCAGGTAGGCGAAGGCGATCGGGATCAGCGTGTGGGCGAAGCCCGATGCGCAGTTTGCTCAGTGGCGGGGCGCCGCGCACCGTAGCCATGCCCCGCACCCCGATCAGGTAGACGAGGCCGACGCCGACGAAGCAGAGCAGCATGAAGATCGTGTCCGCCAGGCGCAGCGAGGTGGTCAGGCTCAAGCCGGCGTCCGCCAGCCATTCGAAGGTCTGCACGATCGCGTCCTTGAAGCGCACCCTCCTGGGCACCGTCGAAGCTGGTGGTGGCGATCGAGGCGATCACCACCGCGGCCGAGCCCGGCACGGTTGCCCAGTGTGTGGAGGCCGCCAGGGGCAGGCGCCGGCCGAGCCGGCCGTCCTGGACTCCGAAGCACCCAGCTGGGAGAACATCCCGAAGTAGACCGAGAACACCTCCCCCCGTTCGACACCACTTCTCCACACCGAACAGCGTCATCATCACCAGCGTGTAGAGGCTGTAGACGAGGGCCGCCAGGCCGGCGGCGTGTGGCGACAGCCCCACCGCCACCCCACCGCTGGCCCCGTAGACGACCTCGAGCCAGACCACGGCCAGCAGGGTGATCGCCGCCGGCCAGCGCCCCAGCGCCTCGGGATATTTGAGGTGAGCTGGGCGCTGTCCCGCGACCAGGGTGAAAGCGCCGCCGATCACTCGACCGACGGCGCGCCAGGGGTTGAAGGGCCGGAAGACGTCGCCGAAGATCACGCTGAACAGCGGGAAGCCCAGCCAGGCGGTGACGAAAAGGAAGGTCAGGGCGAAATTGCGATCGGGTGCTTCGGTGCCCTGCAGGCCCGCGTAGATCGAGAAGCCGAGCAAAGAACACTCCGATCGCACCGCAGAGGACCTGCACCGGCATGCTGAGCAGCGCGCGCGAGAAGCGCTCGTCGAGCGGACGCCAGCGTTCCTCCTCGAAGCGTGGCTTGCGCCACGCTGCCGAGAGGGCAAAGAAGGAGACGATCAGGACGATCGACGCCCCCCAGGCAAAGAGCCAGGCGGGTATCGGCAGGTCCTTGCGCGCGACCAGCGCATGCGCAAACGGCAGGACCGGCAGGAGGAAGCTCATGGGTTGACGGTCAGTTCGAGGATCTGTTCCTTGCGATCCTCCAGCTCGGCCTCGAAGACGCCTTCGATCGTGGCGGGGAAGTCGAAGCTGACCGAGCCACCGGCCTCGACGTCCTTCATGATGTCGTAGCCGTGCATGTGGACCTCGTCGCTGACGTCGGAGTCCACCTTGAAGCGGACCTGTTCACCCTTGTTGTAGGTCAGGTCCGCGATACCGCCGACCGGTTTGCCGTTCTTGATCACGATCGTGGTGACTTCGGTGCCTTTGTCGGTGCTGTCGTTCTTGGCAGTGGTCTTGCCGGCCTGCTCGCTGGCCTTGTCGGCCTTTTCGCTCGCGCTCTCGACGTCAGCCCTGAGAACGACGAAAAGCACTACAGCGACAACGACGATCACGATGCCTGCCACGACGCGCGTGGTGTTCGAATTCATTACTCACTCCTTGGTTCAGGGCACGGCAAGGCCGTGCGGCTTTGACCCCGCGGCGAAGCCACGGGCAGCTGGACCTAGGGAGCGAGCGGAGGCGGGCGCTGGGCGCAGCCGAAGGCGATCAGGAGCCCACCGCTGATCGCGTGTGAGCGCGGCGCCCGCGGGCGCCTCTGACTCTTCGCGGCGCGAGCGCGGGGCTCGGACCAGATCCGCTCGGAGATCCTGACGATCGCCTCGAAGCCCGGGTAGTGGCCGAACAGCAGCGAGCCGAGCAAGCAGGAACAGCGGGATCAGCGCCAGGGCGATCTCGAACATTGCTCTGAAAATCTAGCGGAGTTCGCACCGGCGCCAGCGAATAACGTTCGCGCCGATGCGGCCGGAACGAGACAACATCGCCGCGCCCGACCTTCCCGGCGGGATCGCCTGGGTCGGCGAGCAGCCGCAATCGATGCCGGCCCTGACCGCCGCCGGGCCCGGTGCTGGTCCACTTCCTCGACTTCTCCCAGCTCAACAGCGTTCGCACCCTGCCCTACCTGGTCGAGTGGGACCGCCGCTACCGCGAGGCCGGCCTGACGACGATCGGCGTGCAGGCGCCGCGCTTCCCCTTCGGCTCGGATCCACAGCAGGTCTCCGCCGGCCTGTCTGAGCTCGGCGTCGACTTCCCGGTCGCGATCGACGCCGAGCGCGAGCTCTGGCTCGCCTACGGCTGCGAGGGCTGGCCCAGCCTCTTCCTCTGGACGACCGGTGGCGCGCTGAGCTGGTTCCACTTCGGCGAGGGCGAATACCTCGGCACCGAGATGGCGATCCAGGAAGAGCTGCGCGAGCTCGACGCGCTGCGCTCGCTGCCGGAGCCGATGCGGCCGCTGCGCGCAAGCGACTCGCCCGGCGCGAAGGTGATGCCCCCCACTCCGGAGATCTTCCCGGGCGGCTCGTGGGAGCAGTCGTGGAGCGCCACGGCGGAGAGTCCGTGGCTGAGGACTCGACTACGAGGCCGGCGGCGCCTACGCCACGGTCGAGGGCAGCGGCGAGCTCCTGGTCCAGTCGACGATGGCGAGCGCCGAGCGCTGACGATCGACGGCCCCGCGCCTCTACATCGCTCGCCGAGCACGAGCGACACGAGTCGCACCGCCTCACCCTGGAACCCGCCGGCGAGCTGCGCGTCTGGTCGCGTCAGCTTTGCTGCGGGACGTGACCTTGGCCAGCCGCCTCTCGCGGATCTCCTTGGGGAGCATGAAGCGCACGTCCTCGTGAACGGTGCGCAGCTCGGAGACGTCGTCGGCGCCGCGCTCGCGGAAGAGCTCGACGAGGCTCTCGACCAGCTCCTCGGGGGCGCTGGCGCCGGAGGTGATGCCGACCGTCTCGACTCCCTCCAGCCACTCCTCCTCGACCTGGGTGTGGTTGTCGATCAGGTGCGAGTCGGCGCCGTGTTCGCGGGCGACCTCGACCAGTCGGTTCGAGTTCGACGAGTTGGTCGAGCCGATCACGAGGACCAGCTCGCACTCGCGGGCGAGCTGCTTGACCGCGATCTGGCGGTTGGTCGTCGCGTAACAGATGTCGTCTGACTTGGAGCTGACGATCGCCGGGGAACTTGGCCCGCAGGGCGGCGATCACCTCCGCCGTCTCGTCGACCGAGAGCGTCGTCTGGGTGATGAAGGCGACCTTCGACGGGTCGGCGACCTCGAGACTCTCGACCTCGTCCGCCGTTTCGATCAGGACGATGCTGTCGGGCGCCTCGCCGGTCGTCCCTTCGACCTCCTCGTGGCCCTCATGGCCGATCATCACGATCGTGTAGCCGTCGGCGGCGAAGCGGCGGGCGGAGACGTGGACCTTGGTCACCAGCGGGCAGGTGGCGTCGATCGTGCGCAGGTTGCGAGCGGCGGCGTTCTCATGGACCGCCGGAGCGACGCCGTGGGCGGAGAAGACGACCATCTCGCCCTCCGGCACCTCGGTCTCCTCCTCGACGAAGATCGCGCCCCGCTTGGCCAGCTCCTCGACCACGTGCTTGTTGTGGACGATCTCCTTGCGCACGTAGACCGGAGCGCCGTAGAGCTCGAGCGCGCGCTCGACCGTCTGCACGGCGCGGTCGACGCCGGCGCAGTATCCGCGCGGGGCTGCAAGCAGGACCCGTTTCGGGGCCGCGGTGGCGACGGGAGGCATATGTGCAGAGTAGCTAGCCTTGCTGGATGGCAACGCAAGGACGCCACCTCGATCGGCTCACCGCAGTCGACGCCTCGTTCCTCACCAACGAGACCTCGGCGAGCCACATGCACGTCGGCGCGATCCTGATCTTCGAGGGCCCGCCGCCCAAATACGTCGACCTGGTCGAGCACGTGCGCGGGCGCCTCAACCAGGTGCCGCGCTTCCGCCAGCGCCTCGTCGTGCCGCCGCTGGAGGCCGGCCGGCCGCTCTGGGCCGACGACGTCAACTTCAACCTGACCTACCACATCCGCCACACCGGGTTGCCGGATCCGGGCGGCGAGCAGCAGCTGAAGCGGCTTGCCGCGCGGGTCTTCTCCCAGCAGCTCGACCGCTCGAAGCCGCTCTGGGAGCTCTGGCTCGTGCAGGGCCTCGAGCGCGACCGCTTCGCCCTGCTGACCAAGACCCACCACGCGATGGTCGACGGCATCTCCGGCGTCGACATCGGCACGGTCCTCTTCGACCTCGAGCCGGTGCCCGAGCCCGCCGCCAGCGACGACGGCTGGGTGCCGGAACCCGAGCCGAGCACGATCGATCTCGTCGCCCGCGGTGCCGCCGACGCGGCCGCGGCGCCGGTGAAACTGGTCGAGCGCGCGGTCGAGGCGGTGCGCCACCCCGAGTCCGCGGCGCGGCGGATCGGCGAGGCGCTGGAGGGCGTCGGCGAGGTCGTCGGCGCCTTCGCCGACCCGGCCCCCGACGTGCCGCTGAACCAGCCGATCGGCCCGCACCGGCGCTTCACCTGGGCGCGCTCGGAGCTGGCCACCTTCAAGCGGATCAAGGACGCGCTCGGCGGCACCGTCAACGACGTCGTCCTGGCCGTGGTGACCGGGGCGCTGCGCGAGTGGCTGCACAGCCGCGGCGTGCGCACCGAGGGCCTGGAGCTGCGGGCGCTGGTGCCGGTCTCGATCCGCAGCCAGGACGAGCGCGGCGACCTCGGCAACCGGATCGCGGCGATGCGCGGGCCGCTGCCGGTCTACGTCGAGGACCCGGTGCGTCGGCTGCGCGTGGTCAGCGAGCAGATGGAGGGGCTGAAGCGCTCCAAGCAGGCGCTCGGCGCCGAAGTGATCTCCCGCTTCAACGACTTCGCGCCGCCGACGCTGCTGGCCCAGGCCTCGCGGATCAACTTCTCGACCCGGCTCTTCAACCTGATCGTGACCAACGTGCCGGGGCCGCAGATCCCCCTCTACGTGCTGGGTCGCGAGCTCGAGGAGGTCTTCCCGGTCGCCTTCCTGCCGCCCGAACCACGCGATGGCGGTGGCGATCATGAGCTACAACGGCCGCGTCGGCTTCGGCCTGCTCGCCGACTACGACTCGATGGAGGACGTCGAAGCGATCGCCGAGGGCCTCAACCGCTCGCTCGCCGAGCTCGAGGAGGCCGCGGCGGCGGCCGCTCGCGCCTGAGCCCGGCGAACTGCATCAACTTCTCCGCCTGCTGGATAGAGAAGTTGATGCAGTTCGCCAGCTAGGCTCAACCTATGGCCATCCTCGTCGCCCTCTTCATCGTCGTCCCGATCGTCGAGCTCTACGTGATCATCCAGATCGGCTCGCTGATCGGGGTCTGGCCGACGATCGCCCTGCTGCTCGCCGACGCCATGCTCGGCTCGATGCTGCTGCGCCACCAGGGCCGCGGCGCCTGGCGCCGCTTCAACGCCGCCCTCGCCGAGCGCCGCTTCCCCGGCCGCGAGGTCGCCGACGGCCTGCTGATCGCGATCGGCGGCACCCTCCTGCTCACCCCCGGCTTCGTCACCGACATCTTCGGCCTGATCTTCCTGATCCCACCGACCCGGGCGATCGTCCGGCGCCTGATGCGCGGCTACGTCGGCCGGCGCTTCGTCATCATCGGGGCGCCCGGGTCGGCCGGACCAAGCGGGCCCGCCGCCTCGAGCCGCCACTACGACTACGACGCGACAGCCGAGGAGATCGACAGCGACGACCCGCGGCTGCCGGGCTAGCGGTCCTGGCTTTCTTCCCAGGCCCGCCTGACCTTTCGCGGTGTCCGGGCGGTGGCTCCCCAGTCGGGAGGATCCGACGCGCCCCAATAGACCATTCGCTTGGGACTCCTCGGGTCGATGTACCACCCTTTCGGCCTGGCCTGATCGGTATAGCTCCGTGGGTCCTGTGAGTGGTCGGTTGCTGGCAAATCGGCCCCAGTGGGATCGGGCCCTCCGGTCCGTGCCCGTGCCGCCGGTTCGTTGCGGGCGCGTAGATCGAAGTAGAGCAACGCCGTCGCCAGCGCCCCGAACGACAGGGAGAAGATCTGGACGAGCAGACCGACCAGAAACGAGACGACGCTCGTGGGGTCGTCTTCAAAGCCAAGGCTGCCCAGATATATGGGCACGGTTGTGATCAGGCCGACGTAAATGACGAAGACGAAGACGTGGCCGTAGCGTTCGTCCGTGAGCTCGGCACTGCGGCGCAGGGCGGGCATCCATCCCTCGTGGTCGATCGCAGCGGATTGAGCCACGACCATCCAGCGCAGCGACAAGATGATGCCGGGGATCACGAGGGCCACCAGCCCAACAGCGATTCCCAGCCCGGAAATGATCGAAGCAGCCGCGACGACCGGCAGCACTCGGAGCCCCTGCCGGATGACCGGAGCAAGCCGGGGCGTGTGCCCTTCCCGCGCCTCGCGTACCGCGTGGACATGAAGGGCCGAGATCAGGGGACCGACCAAGCACCACTCGATCAGCGTCAAGAGAAACCCGACACCAGCGGAAAGAGACGACTCCGTCAGCGCACCGGAGCCCGTAATCCCAAGAACGACGGCGTCGTAAGGGACGATCACCGCGGCGGCAAGCACGGGAAAGATCAACGGGTAGCGCCGATACAGGCCGACCGTATCGGCGATGAGCTGGTGCGCTGAGCGCGGGCTGCTGGGGTTCATGGCGGCGGCGCTACGAAAAGCTGGGTTAGATCAGCCCGACGGCACGACTGCAGTGCAGTGCGGGCAGCGTGACTCCCTTGAGTCCTTTGAGCATCGGCGCCATTCCTTTCGACTAGATCGAGATCCGACCTATTTCGTGCCGTTGTCCCACTCAGCGTGGACGAGGCTGGCTCGAAGACCGCCTCCCGTGAGTGGCACGTCTGCTCGCCCGGGCATGTCAATTGACAGGTCCCCACTCCAGCGCTTGTTTGCTTTCTCGCTGCGATCAAACTGGCCGGTACCGGCAAATGGTGCCGGCGGCTGGACGGTCGCGGCCTGGAGACGATGGTCATATCTGAAGGTTCCCGCCGACATGAGCATGGTCGTAAATCTCTCGATCGCAATGCCGTCGTTGTATTCGGAAACACCGACTTCAATACGCGCGGGAGCGCTGGGACGGTTCTTTACTACCGCAAATTCTGGACCAAGCCGAGGATTTCGAATGTGAAGTTCCGCGCCAGGAAGAAAGGCACCATGCCCAACCCCAATGCCAGAGCAGAGGCTGTCAAGCCAGAAGCCAATGTCTCCCCGAACGGTGGTGGCATCTGCGTCCGCATAGCCCTCCTCGCCATGGAAGGCGATCGTCCCTTCGTAGTAGCCCGAGTCAAAGGACACCGGCTTCCCGCCACACTTCGGGCGAGTCGTCTTTGGCAGGCCCGAAGGATGGAAGGTGACCGCGATTTCTCCAAGCGCGCCAAAGTTGGCCTGGATTGACTTTTCAGTCACGGTGGCCGGCGTTGAATAGAAGACCCCCTGGTGCTTCCCGCTCACGACGAGTGCAACTACAGCCGAGTGACCATCATGCGCCGGCACACCCAACACGATCAGGGAATAACCATTGCTGGCTTTCAGTCGAAATCCGCTGGGAACAGGAGGGGACTCTTGGAGGCCAGTCGTCCTGAATGCGTTTGGCGGCGAAGCCAACGAAGGAGTTGGTGCGGTGCCAGCGACCACGAGCAAAGCCACAACAGAGATCAAGGCATACCGTGCCACGGTCATTCCCCCCCGGTCATGGCTTCCCCCTGCACCCACGGACTGAATCCTATAGGGAATCGCTCGGTTCTGAAAAGAAACGAGCGAAAGCCTCAGGCTTAAGCGCCGACTAGTATCCAGCCGGTGCACGGGCGATCAATTGCGATGTTCGTGGCAATTTCAGCGCTTCTCGTCCTGCCCATCGGCCCTCGCCGCCTGCATCGCGCGACATAGCGTCCAAATCGCGAGCGGGCCGAGCCCAACTGGTGAACCTTGGACGGTCGCGGGGGCGATCGGCAACAACGGCAGCTGCCGCGAATGGCTTTTGACATGGGCTTCGAACTTCCTGGCGCTGACGAGCGAGAGGGGGTGAGAGGGATGAAGATCACTCCCATTAATCCGGTCGCGCCGCTTCTACAGACGTTTAAGACGAAGTAGGTGCGCCGCAAAAAGGGCCAGCCTTCGACCGCCGACAAGCGACGGGAGGCCAGCCTAATACTCAGCGGAGCAGATCGCTCGCGCTGAGGCCAATGGTCTCTGCCAACCTCTCCACCGTTGCGACAGGGAGCAGGCAGCGCAGCCCGATTTCGGTGACCGAATGGCCCGAGGCGCTGCGTGACACGGCGGCGTTACCCTGATCTCCATGCCGTCCCTATGGGCAGCATCGTTGCTCTTGCTCTTCGCTGTCATTGCCGGCGGTATCGCTTGCGTTGAAGCAATCGGGAACGGCGAGTACCTGGCGGCTCTAGCATTCGCTGCGATCACGCTGACGTGCGCCGTGGGTTTCTCTGTGCCCCTTGTGTCTCGCCGCGTGAGGCAGTGGTGGTGGTAGCAGGGACCCGGGATGAGAGCGACTAGCTTCTCTCCATGGGCTCCGGCAGCGGGCTTGTTATCTGGGCGCCGGACAGGCCCATGTCGCTCTCGTGGGGACAGCCTGGGGACGGGATGGGGACAAAACTGACCCCCTACGACCCGCAAACCGTGCCTAGAACCCGAGCGCGAACTTGGCGTCCTCGGTCATCATCTCTGGTGCAGGCCAGAGAAAGAACCTGCAAAACAGTCATCTTTCTTGCTCATGGGGATGGTCTTGGGGATGCACCCTCGAAGAGACGGTCCGGCTGACGGCGAATCGTCGAGATGGTGTCCGCCCCCAGGACGCCATGCAGCGCACCGAGGCAATTAGTAGGTGTACTCAGAACTCGGCTGCGCCAAAAACCGTTTGGCTTCCAAAAAAGCGATCGCCTGCCCGACCAGAGCCGCGGCGTCCTCGGCTTCAGTGTCCAAGACCAACTCGGGTTCCTCGGGGATTTCATAGGGATCAGAGACGCCGGTGAATTCGGAGATTTCCCCGGCAAATGCCTTGCGATAGAGACCTTCGGGATCGCGCTCGGAGGCGGTATCGACATCGGCCTTGACGTAGGCTTCGATATATCGATCCTCGAACAGCGTCCGCATGGCCCTTCGGATTTCTTCATAAGGCGCGGTGTCGGCGACGATCACCGCAACCCCTTGACGAGCCAAGAGGAGTGCGAAAAACGCCGTCCGCATCAACCCCTGATCACGGTCGGCTTTTGAGTAGCCGAGCTCTTGACTGACCGCGCGGCGCAAAAAGCCCTCGTCAAGAACCTCGACCGCTACACCGCGCTCCCTGAACGCAGCTTCCAAACCGCGAGCGATCGTCGTCTTTCCAGAGGCCGGTAGTCCAGTCAACAACAAGACGAAGCCCCGCGTCTCTCCCACCCCCCTAATGCTGGCACCATGCTCGACCCAGCCCGGATCGAGTCCCAGATCTTCAAATGCGCGGCGTTCGGTCTCGCTGACCCTCTGCCCTTCGCGGCCCACGCTTCTCCCCAGCGCCCGCCCCCGCCAGCCGGCGGCCTCGGCGGCGATCTCGCTCACCGCCTGCACGGGGCTCTTCTCGGTCCCGAGTATCTGCTGGATCTCAGCCACCTCATGGCGCGCCAATTCAAGCTCAGCTCGCTCTTTAGCCAGGATCTGGCCCTCGAACTCGGCCCGCTCGCGACGAGCAGCCCTGGCAAGTCCGAGCTGGGCTAGCGCCAAACCCAAGACAGAGATCCCGATCGCGACTAGCGTCGCCGCCGAGACCCCGATCTCCGCAAAGAGCCAGCCGATGCCGACCCCCATCGCGGCCAGGACAACAAGCGCCGCTGCGAAACGAAGCGGCGAGACCGCCGCGAAGAACTGCGACCAGCTCCGCTCTCTCTCTTCCACCAACATCTCCGGCCTCTCCAGCCTAGCCATGAATCAGAACCCCGCCCACAATCCCGACGCCCAGTGCTGAGCCAAGTGCACCACAAAGTTTCGTCCACTCTCCCCCCAACCCGGCCGGCACCGGCACACGCAGGAGATCGAGCCAGTTGCCAAGCGCCGCCCCCAGCCCCCCGCAGAGGGGCACCACGGCGATCCAGGCAAAGATCAGCGGCGGCGTGCCGAAGCCAAGCGGCAGGTTCTGGGATGAGATTAGGGAACGGTCCACGTGCACGGCCTAGGGAAACGACCATCAGCCTATTGGCCGACTTCAGATGCGGTCAGGCACGATTCAACGGGGTTTAGACAGCGAGATCGACCGGCTGCGCAAACAATCGCACCCTTCGGCCGGCGAAAGATGGCGTGGGTGCCGATTCAGCGCCAGACGCTGTGAGGATCGCCAGACGGTCGCGACTACCGCTGGCCCGACTGATGCAGCGGGTGGCGCACCACCGGCAGCGTTGCCGTCTGGTCCGAGCTAGATACTCGCGAAGTCTCGTCGCTCCCAGGCTCAACGAGGAGTGTCGGCAAACTCCGTCATCTCAAACGCACAGACATGGGAAAGCCAATTCGCATCTTCCTGAGCCACGACGCCCAGGACCGTGCCGTTTGTGAGCTGCTTAAGGCAAATGCTGCGGCAATGGGGGTCGAGGTCTATCTCGCCGAGCACGATCTCCGGCCCGGGATGAACTTGGCCGCAAAGGTCACCGAGGCCATTGACGAAAGTGACGCCGTCGTCGTATTGCTTTCAACTGATCGCGGCAGTCGGTTCGTCGATCATGAGGTCGGATACGCGATCAAGGCCAAGAAGGTGATCATTCCGCTGGTGCAGCCGGGCATGACTCACGATCAACTCGGAATGCTTCAAGGCTTGGAGCACATTCCATTCGATATCCGCAACCCGCACGAGGGAAGCAGCAGGCTGAATGCCGCGCTGAAGCGACTTCTCGACCGTCGCGACAAGCAGCGAGATACGACCGTCCTATTGACTCTCGCGTGCCTTGCCCTCGTGCTGATCGCTGCCGACTCAGGCAGCGCCACGCCTGCCTGAGACCGACGCCCATGCGTGGCGCGAGCTTTAGAGACCTAGCGGGGGCCGATCTCACCGCTTCGGACGTCACTCGAATGCTCGGCCTAAATGAGACCCTCTTCGTTGAGCACAAGGGAGCGGCACCGGACTATCAACTCGCGAAGGCGGTTTCCTCGTTCGCAAACCAATTGGGAGGCTGGGTACTCGTCAATGTCAGCAACGACGCCAAGCCTCGGCCGCTCGGACCCCTAGCCGAGTGGGTAACTGCGTCTTCTTCGGCCGTCGATGCAGTGCGTGATCGCCTGCAAGGGAACATAGACCCGATGCCACCGTTTGAGGCCCGTACGTTTGCCCTTACCCACGCAAAGGACGATGTGCTCGTCATTCGGGTGTACGAGTCATCCGACACCCCCCACATCACCTCGGATGGCGCCATTTACGTACGCGGTGTCGCGCAGGACAAGCGCCGCGACCCGATGTACAGGCCGGCACCGATTGAGAATCAGCAAGCACTGCGCAGCTTGGTTGAACGGGGGCAGCAAAGCGCCGCCCGTGTGGCCGAACTTTTGAAACCTCGCCGAGATCTTCCACTAGGCAACGGGGGCTTGGGGCTCGATGCTGAGATGCACCCGGAAGGATGCATTCCGTATGGCGACACGCCACTCATCGTCGCTCGCCTCGCGCCGCACACGGTAACCGGGCGCTTTAGCGGGTGGGCACGGAGTAGTCAAGCGGTCGAGGCCGCAAAGGAAGAGATCCACAACCTCGCGGGACATGAGCATGTCGAAGTGCACCCCCACGGCCAAGGCGTCGCACTGAGCGCAGCCTGGGCACCCGAGAAAGCACCAAAAAGTGAACTGGGCACATATCTCGGCGGGCCAGTTCGCCTTACAGTCGATGCCGCCGGTCTCGTCGGGGTCTCCACAGGGTTCCACCGCGCCTCAAAAGAGTGGACCGAGCCATTGACCCTGCAAGGCTTCGCCAATCTATATCTCGCGCCGCTGTTGGAGGCGGCGACGAATGTGCTGCGCAGTGGACCAATCCTCGGTCGTGTTACCTGCCATATCGTCTTCTGGGACATGGGAAATATCTTGAGAATCGAGCACGCGGGTGTCACCTTGAAGCCCATCGGCGCGACGTTCTTCCAGGGTGAGATCAGTCTCCCGGTAGATGACGGCGAGATCAACCTCCTCGCAGACGAAGCTGGGCGAACATTCGGCCGCGAAGGTCGTGCAGAAGCTTTCGAGGAACTAGATTCGCCGGGGTCGTCAAACTGATGGGCGACATGACCACTTGCGGATTCTGCGGGCATCCGGGCATCCACGCTCAGGCGCTGCCACCAAGGGGCACCCCTAGCGGCAGCTGTCCGTCGTGCCCGCAGTGCCAACAGGAACTCGCGGAGGAAGCAGCTAGCGCCACCAACGAAAAGAACGCGCAAGGCACCGAGCAGGAACCGCGGCAGGGCAGTCCAGAGAGCAGCTAACCGACCTGCGACAGCAAAATGCTCCCGGCGAAGGAATCAGCCCAACTTCCCCCGCCTTCCATTGCAACCGCAGACATGCCGACATTGCAATGCGATCCCGCGCACCGCATCGTAGGTTGACTTGGCTTCGGTGCCGCTCAATTGGGAGCATCGAAAGCGGGCCATCACGTCGATAGGCGAAGATACGAAATATCAAGGTATTTCTGTTGATCGAGGAGGACGGGGAACTCTACGAGTACGCTCGCAACCGCGACTGGTTTACGACGGTTGCTGGCCTAGCGGAAGCCCCTGCCCAACCGTTCCTGGGACTCATTGGCTTCGAGCCCGGTCAGATCGAAGCTGCCGCGCTGATCGAGCGACAACAGCGAGTGGCAACGCGCAAGCACCGTCTACTGGTATCCGCGTTCGTTTGGTTCGCGGCTTTGTCCCTGGCGGAGTTGCGAGACGCCATGCCAGGAAGCGTGCGACGCTTTCTCGGTGATGGACTTCAAAGCCAAGGCACTGGGCTCCGAGCGGTTGAAACCCTGCGAGAGCTTCGACCAGACGTGGACTCAGAGATCGCAGGGCTCGAAGAGAGACTGGAACGCCCTCCGCCTCGTCGCCGCACTGGTGCTGCGACTCTTGCGATGGAAAAGGATGCCGTAGGGGTGGCTTTGAACATAGCGGGGATGGACCGGCGGCCTATCTCAGAATGGATCGAGCCAGCAGAGGACGACCCCGCTGCGCACTTTCTTGCACACCTACCGCGTGCGTCGCTCCGAGAGGACCAGATCATAAATCACGATGTGGGGGTGTTTGGAGACTGGGAGGTGGTCCGAAGGTCAGCAGTTGGGGCGGTGGACTTTGAACAAGACGGACGGCGCCTTACGGTGATCAACGTAAATCGCCTCGCCCCAGAGGAATCACTCGGTGTCGATCTCATTTATTACAACCGCGTTTACGATGCCTTTGTTTTTGTTCAGTACAAGCGCATGCGCCGTGAGACCGTCAATGGCATAGAGCAAGCCATGTACCGCCCTGATTCTGATCACAGTGCGCAGATCGCTGCGATGAAGGGGATTGGCGTCGGTGGAGATGTCACGACCTCGAGGCAGTTTCGACTCGACGCCCGTAGCTGCTATTTCAAGCTTTGCGCCCCTGAAACTTTGGACCCTTATACGACGAAGCTGCTGCAAGGCATGTATCTGCCGCTAGACCTTTTCGAGCTGTTGATAGAGAGTGGAGACGTGGCCGGGCCGCGCGGTGGCATTGCATTCTCATACGAGAACGTAGATCGGCGATTTAGTAATACCCAGTTCGTGCAGCTTGTCGAGTCGGCCTGGATCGGGTCCCATGGTGATGTAACGGAGAGATTGCGACCAGCCGTGGAGTTCATGATCGAGACGGGGCACTCTGTGCTCCTTGCAACTGAGATGGGTGACGGAGGAAGCCCAGTTCGGGCAGGGTCCACTTGAACATGGCTACCCACGATCAGCCTCAGGCATCTCGACCAGGTCTCGTCTGTCTACTTAGAAAGTTGGGTCGACCAGTTGGGCAATGATCAGCCGGCAATCCGCGCGGAGGTCCGTCGCGCTCAATCGAAATTTGCGCAAGCCGACACGCAGCGCGACCGAGCCAGCGCCGCGCGCCGCGTGAGCTTCGAGCGGGCGAGAGAAGCTGGACTCTCCATGCGTGACATTGCCAAGGAGACTGGCCTGCACTTCACTCGGGTCGCTGAAATCCTTCGCAACGAGTAATTCGTAGGTAGCCCCCAACGGTTCTGCTACGCTTCCCCGCATATAAGTGGGGCCGCGTGCTGTGAACACCGGCCCCGTGGCGACGGGTCAAGCGGAACCTGCCCCGCCGCAGCGGAGACGGTATCGAGCTACCGGCCCCAAGAAGCGGCCCCCGGCGGCGCGTCAACGCCAACCGAGGGCCTGACCACAAGGAGGCAACTCTCCTCATGGCTGACGAGAACCCTACGGGTCGCGGCTCTGCCGTCGCCCTCAACATTCCCGCCGATCAAGTCGGCTTCCTGCGGGACCTCTTCAAGAGCGCTCGCGCGGGTGTCCTGCAAGAGCTGAAGGAGTACCCGTATCAGCTCAAAGAACCCGCACGCCTGCGCCGCGAGGACGCTGCCTACGGGCGGCTTCTCGCGGCGCTAGACGAGCTGGTGATCGTCCCCGACAACGACCTGCGGACCGTGCTGGGCGACCTGGCTCAGGTCATCGACAGCGGCAACGAGTACAGCCGCGTTGTCACCGAGCACGAAGCCCTGCACGGCCTGCTCGGACAACTCACGGGAGGCGAGGACCAATGATCAACTTCGCTGCCCGATTCGGAGACAACCTGGCCAGATGCCGCAAGCGAGCTGACCTCTCGCAAGACGAGCTGGCCCTCCTCGCCTCGTTGCACCGCACTGAGATAGGCAACCTGGAGCGGGGGCTCCGCGTCGCGCGCGTCGACACCCTGGTCAAGTTGAAGTTCTCACTCGAAGTCTCCGCCGAGGAGCTGCTCGACGGGTTCACCTGGAGTCCCGGCGAACTGCGGCGCGGCGGGTTCGGGGAACGGAGTGAGAGCTGATGATCGCGAGCCAGTTCGGCAGGAACCTGGCGCACTTCCGAAGGCGGGCGAAGCTCTCTCAGGAAGAGCTGGCGGTGCGCGCCTCGCTCCACCGCACGGCGGTCGGGCAGTTGGAGCGCGGTGAACGGGTTGCCCGGGCGGACACCGTGGTCAAGCTCGCCGGCTCCCTCGGCATTGCGGCTGGCGAGCTGTTCGACGGGATGGGCTGGGAGCCCGGAGGGACGCGGGTCGGGCGGTTCACGTAGGCGTTTGGCCTAAGAAACGAGCGGAAGAGAGCGCACACGAATACGGGAAGGCTCGATCACCACGACGCTCCCCGTGACTAGGTCGGCCTCGATTGCCTCAAGATTCGACAGCAAGGTTTCCGCCTGGCGCTCGGGTCGCCGTTGCGTGCCGTGGCGGAACAGAATGATCGACGGTGCGCGCTCGTGACGGGTTGCAAGGAGCGTGCCGAAGTCGGTGTCGGCGGAAACGACCACACGCTCCTCCTGCTGAGCGCGAACGAGAATCTCCTCGTCGGCAGCCGCCTGCATGTTGTAATCGCGGACGTGCGCGGCGTCGTGCCCGGCTTCCTCCAATTGCTTGGCGAGGACGGGCGAGAGCGCGTTGTCGATCAGAAACTTCACCCGGAGACGACAAGCGGCAACTCACGCTCACGCACGGCCTCAGCCGCGTAATGCATGGCCTCACGAACGTCTTCGGCCTCAAGGTCCGGGTAAGCACTAATGATCTCGGACTCACTCATGCCGTCGGCGACCATGCCAACTACGGTCGCCACAGGAATTCGCAGCCCGCGTACACATGGGACTCCGCCCATCTGGTCCGGCCGCACCGTAATCCGCGTAAAGGTCATTGATGCAGCCTAGCGCGGCAGCCATTCCCTCCCCCGACCTACCCGCCAAACAGCACCGCGAGAGCGCTTGTCAAAGGGCGCAAAGCGCCCGGCCCCGCAGGGGTTTACAAGCTCAAGCGCGGTGCTTCAATCGCAAGGGTCGGGGGCGCTCAGCGGCCGATGCCGAGGCTGCGTTCGATCCCCATCCCCCGCTCCCGTGATTTCGCGAGCTGCTTTTGAAGACCGAGCCTGCGCTGAGCCTGCCGCAAACTCGCCTCGGCGGCCTTGCGCGCCGCGCGCTGGGATGAGTCCTTCGGCTCGCGCCCCAGGGCGCTGCGCGGGTCGATGATGCCGTGCTTTTGGCGGTAGTGCTCGACCCCGCGGACCGCACGATCCCAGCCTTCGCGCTTGAACCGCTCGGTGGGCCTCTCTCCCAGTTCCTTGAGGATGTAGGGGGGCGGTTTGATTGCGATCGCCGTAAGCATCTGCGCCTCTCGCCTGGCCAACAGTTGGGCTGCGATCTCGTGCTCCTGGCGGGCCGTCGTGTCGGGTGGCTGCATCCCCGCCAGCTTCTCCACGTTCTCGTTTAGCCGTTGGCGAAGCAGCTCCTCGCCTTCAAGCGCCCGGGGTAGCTTCTGGCGGCGCTCGCGCCAGCCCAAGGCTTCGACGGCGTCGGTGTTGGCCATGGCGCGCTCGTATTGACTGCGGCGCGCTTGGACTTCCTCGACCTGGCGGTTGTAGTCGTGTTCCGCCTGGGCCTCGAAGTTGACGCTCCTTTGGAGCTTGCGCCGCCTGTCGGCAAGGTCGGCGGCCGGGAGCCTCGCCAGCTCGGCGCGTAGCGCCTCGTCGTGAGCGGCGGTCTGAGCGCGATCGCGCTCGGCGGCTTCGGCAACCTGGGCGATTGCATCGCGCTCAGGCCCAGCGGGCGCGTACTCGCTGCGCTCGGCCTGGATCTCCGGCGTGGCGTAGAGGTAGGTCTGCTCGCGTGTGCGCGAAGTGGCGACGTAGAACTCCTGCTTGTCCATGCTGGGGTCGGCCATGACGTAAGCGCGGTCGACGGTGGTGCCCTGGGCGCAGTAGGTGGTGACGGCGTAGGCGTGCTGAAGGGCCGGAGCCTCGCCGCCCAAGGTGGTGCGGCTCAGGTAGTCAGGACCGACCTCGACGCGCCGCGCCTGGTCGATGCCGTCAAGGACGACGCGGCCGCGCTCGGCGTCTACCTCGGCCACTTGCCAGCGCTCACGGTTGTAGATGCCGGCACGGCGGTCGTTGACGCGGGTGATGACCTGATCGCCGGCGGCGAAGGCAGCGCCGCCGACCTCGATCTCCTCCGTGCCCAACCTGCCTTCGGATCGGACCAGCTCGCGCGCAGTGGCGTTCAAGCGCTCGACCTCTACGTTTCGCTTAGCCACCATCAGCGCGTCCTCTCCTTTGGCGTAGGACTGCCACCAGTCCTCGACCATCGCCACCCGGCGCTCCTCGGCGTTCCCGGCAACCGTGACCCGCTCGGCGGACCGGTAGAGGCTCAGGGCCTCCCGGCCCTCCCCCTCGCGGATGAGCTTCGCTGCTTCGCGGTCGAGCTCGTGGTTGTGGCGGATCACTTCGTCAAGGTGGACGGGCTCTGTGCGATCGGCGATTGCGGAGAACAACCCGCCCGCCTCGATCGCCCCAAGCTGCTCGGGATCGCCAACGAGAACGAGCTTCGCTTGGGCATCGTCGGCGTGGCCGATCAGCCGGGCCAGATGCTCCGAGGCGACCATCCCGGCCTCATCGACCAGGAGAACCGAGCGCGAGGGGAGATTGATCTCGCCTCGATCAAGGTCGCGAAGCAGACCGGCAACGGTCGTCGCCTCAAGGCCGTCGCCGCGCAGGACGTTGGCGGCCCTCCATGTCGGTGCCGCTGCTCGCAGCTCGAAGCCTGCTTGCGCCCAGCCTTCGGCTGCTGCGACCGTGGCGAAGCTCTTTCCGGTGCCCGCCTCTCCGACCACCACGACGACACCCTCGCGCCCGGCGAGCAGGCGGCGCACCATCTCGCGCTGGTCGGGCTTCAGGGTCGGCCGGGCCGCGATCACGCGGGCGGCCACCAACTCCCCCGCCTCGCCGCGTGGCTCCTTCGCCATCTGCTCGGCCCGCTTCAGCGCTTCGCGCTCAAGCTCCCAGATGCGCTTGGTCGTGTAGTGGATGCCTTTGGCTGTCTCGGCCACGGTGACCACGGACTCCGAAGCAAGAAAGGCATCGGCGGCGCTCTCGACCTCATGCGCGGGAGCACCGTTGCGGAGAAGCTCCGCGACGGCCTGGATCGCATCACGGCGGTCGAAGTGGGAGGCGTGGGCCGTAACCTGGCGGTCGAGCGTGTCGAGCGTCAGCCGGACGGCAAGCCCGGCCTCCTTGCCCATCGTCGCCGCGATGGCCTCGCGGTCCAAGCCGATCTGCTCGGCTTTGGAGCGCCAGCGCTGGCGCAGGTCCTCGGGCGCAAGCCCCTTCTCCTTAGCGTTGCGGGTGGCGAGCGTCGCAACCTGTCGGGCGCGGGCTGAGGCGTCGGCACCGGCCGCCTCGAGTATTTCCGCGCGGCGGGTCGAGAAGGTCTTAAGCCACGCGTCTGAAAAGCCCTTGATCTCCGCGATGCCGTTGCGAACCGGCTGCCATTCGACGCCAAGGCGGCGGGTCAGTTCGTGGCGAAGGTGGGCCTCGTAGATGTAGCCGGCGGTCTTGGCGTGATCGTAGATCGCCGGGTGGTAGAGCCGGGTCCACTTGCCATCCGGTCCCTTGGTCGCGTTGGCGATCAGGACGTGAGTGTGCAGTTGCGGATCGCCGTTGCGCGATGAGCGGTGCAGGTAGCCGACGGCAAGGAAGCCGTTGCCCTGGAGGAACACCCTCTCGCCCGCGCTGTCGGTTCCTCGCCTCGTCCAGCAAGCCTCCCGCTGCATGTAGGCGAGGGCGGCTTCGACTGAGCGCTGGTGAGCGGCCTTGACCTCGGCCCCGACCTCCTTGCCGCCGAGCGCCCAGGTCAGGGAGACCGACTTGGGAGCCGAGAAGGTGAGATCGAAGCCGGGGACCGCCCCACGACCGGCGACGGCGCGAAGCCCAAGCGGCTCGCCCGTGGCCGGATTCATCCCGGTCAGCATCGCGACGAGCTGGTCCGGCTCGACCTCGCCCGACAGTCCTAGCTCTGCGGCGACGTCGCCCAGCCACTGCCCGGCCTCCTCGCCCTCGCCGGAGTAGTAGTCCTCCGCGCCTTCGGCGACCTTCTCCAGGTAGTAGCTCTCCTGGCCTTTTCCGAGCTTTCCAATGCTGAGCATCGGAAGCTATGTCCAAATTGCGGCGCGAGTGCGCCGCTTTTCTTTGTTAAGAAATCGCATCACCCTGTACTCCAGATGGGGCGGCCCGGTGCGTCACCAATTGGCCTTTGCCTCATGCCCCTTTGGTCAATCGAGAGGGCGCGCTTGATCCACTTCTTCGGGCCGCGGCAGGTCCGTTCGCCTCCGGCGTACGGATAGTGCGTGAGGGCTGTGGTTGTGAGGCTGTGGAGGTAGGTAGGTGGCGGGGGCTATGGCTGACTATGGGCAGCTCTGATGGCTGCTGGCTGAGTGGTGGTGGCTATGGGCGGCTGGATGGAGGATGAATGCCTGGGTCTGTGGGGCTATCTGGTGGCTCTGACTGATGCCCTGAAATCCGAGTTGGTGGCGCATTCGCCCGCCCTGGCTGGAGTACGAGGTATGAGCCAAGGCAGCGATGCAACGGCGGCCAGCGAGGGACAGGAGGAGCGTGAGCGAAATCCGTGGATCAAATCCCACCCCCGACTTGACCTACAAGGCATGAAGAACTTTCCGACCCGATCTCGCAACTCGCGCGGGCGCTGGCGGCTCTCGTTGGACGTAGAGAAAACCGACGGATGCGCCGCTCACTTTTGACATAGGGGAAGACATGGCTAACCCCGACCTACAAGGACTCCGCAGTGTCTGAACGCCCTCCGCCCCCTCGCCTCGGCCTGACCGTCGAGGAGGCCGCCAAGGCGGTTGGCATGAGTGAGTCATCGTTCAAGCGCCATGTCCAACCGGAGCTTCGGATCGTCCGTCGAGGGAGTCTGCGGATCATCCCGGTACCCGAGATCGAAAGGTGGCTGGAAGGCAACGCGACGTTCGCCGGAGCCGCCCGGCCAGCGTCTAAGATGTTGCAGACAATAAATCGCCCCCGCGCCGTTGGAGCGGCCGGGGGCATGGCCCACGGAGGATCAGCTCCATGAGCAAGAAGAAGCGTAGTCCGGCCCTTCAAGGGATCGAATTCCGAACGGATGCAAAGGGCCGGAAGCGGTACAGGGGGACAGCTCACGACAAGTCCGTCGGCAAATACGTCCGGGGGCCGTGGACGGGTTCGCTCGCCGAGGCACGGTCCTGGCGGGTAGACGCGCAGGCGCGCCTACAGGCAGGCACCCTCTCGGCCGCGACCGGACCGACCGTCGCCGAGGTGGCGGAAGAGTTCATCGCCGACATGAAGTCGGACACATTCCGGCAGAAGGGCGGGCATGTCTACAAGCCGAGCACTATCCGAGGCTACGAGCGCGACCTCAACAACCATGTGATTCCCGAGCTGGCGTCGAAGCGGGTCGCCCGCCTACAGCGCCCGGAACTTCAGCGCTGGGCCGACGGGCTGATGACGCCGGATCGGTCACCGTCCACGATCAGGAACATCGTCGCCGCACTCCGGGCGTTGGTCGCCTTTGCCGAACTGCGCGGCTGGGTCCAGCTAAATCCATGCAACGGACTGCGACTCCCGACGGGAGAAAAAGCGCGCGAACGGATTGCCTCGCCGGCCGAAGCGGCGGAGCTGATTGCCGCGATGCGCCCGAATGACCGGGCCACGCTCGGGTTCGCCGTCTACGCCGGCCTTCGACTCGGCGAGCTACTGGCGCTCGATGTTGCCGCCGTTGATCTCGATGGCGGCTGGATTCACGTTCACCGAAGCTGGGACAGGGGGGCCAAGCAATTCATCCCGACGAAGTCCCGCAAGCCACGCAGCGTGCCGATCATCGACAAGCTTGCCGCGCTCCTGGCCGACCATTTCGTCCTGCTCGACCACCCAAGCGATGGACTGCTCTTTCCGAGCGCCAACAACCCCGAATGGCCGACCGACGCCGGAATCCTGCGCCGCCGCACACGCGCGCGCTGGAAGAAAGCGGGCCTCAAACCGCTCGGTTTCCACGAGGGCCGCCACACGTACGCCAGCATTGGCATCGCCGCCGGCCTGAACCCCAAGACCCTGAGCACCTACCTCGGCCACGCGACGATCACGATCACGCTCGACCGCTACGGCCACCTGATGCCGGGAAGCGAGGTCGAGGCGCGAGCGATGCTGGATGACTACTTGGACGGACCCAAGAACTAATCCACGCCGACTCGGCGGTAAAGCGGACGAGTCAAGACATTGCTGAAGTTCGCTGCTGGTTCTTTAGGACCTGCCCGTCGTGCCAGCCGTAAGGGTCTCCAGTGCCTCCATCAGCCTCGCTGCATAGAGATCAGCGGCGGATCTGACCCAAGAAGGTCTGACGACGGTAAGCAAACCCAACAAGGCGACGCAAGAAACCACTGCAGGCACGATGAAGCGACCGGACGCAGAGACCGCAGCGATCAGGATGACGCTGACGAAGAAGGTGAAGATCGCAATCCCGATGGAAAATGGACGCAAGCCAAGGCAATTACGACGAAATCCATACTCAGCGTTCTCTGTAGCCACCAGTGGGAAGCTCTCGGGACTGCGGGTGCGCTCTCGCAAGACGGTTGTCGCCATCACGTAGCGCTCGTCCGCACCACCCGGGTCTTCCCTCTCTTCTTCGGCTGTAGGCAAAGGTTCGCCGATCAGCTCAGCGAGAAGAGCGTGGCGGCGAACAAGGGTCGCGTGATCGCTCGGCCCTCTCCAGCGGAGCAATTGTGTGGTGGGGGCTCCCCCCCAGCTTTTCCAGAGCGCTGGCTCAATTCGGCGTCCGAGGCCTCGGACGAGCCCGCAGAGGACAACAGCCAACGTGGCCAGGACGAAGCTGATGGCCGAACCCTGATCTTCGATTGCCGTGAGGGCACCGCCCGCGAGAACGAGCGGCGGCGCTGCAGCTAGGGCCGCTGGGGCAAGGCGGGCGCGGCGGGCATATGCGTCAAGCACCGGAACTCAGGCGCGGTCGTCGATCGACTCGTCCCGCGGAGGAACGACGGGAAGTGGAGACCAGCCACGGCCGGGGGCATCGGAGCTAGGGCAGCAGATCGAGTTGCCGGCCGTTTCTCCGACCTTGAAGCCCCGCCGGCCATAGGCGTTGGTTATACGCGGCGAGGGGTAGCGGAGGTCTTCGCTGGCCGCCTTGCTGATACTGACAAAAGCCGAGCCCCGTTCCTCCTCCGTCGGTGTACCGAGCATTCTCTCGATCTGCGCCCGGCTGCCGTTATGGCGAGAGCCGTGGTGAGGAACCTGCACGAACTTCAGGGGCGCCTCGGTCCTTCCCTGTCCTTCGAGGTAATCGAGTGCCGCTTCAAGCGCCGGCATCCCAGCGTCGCCGGTGAAGAGGAAACGCCCCTCCTCGATTTTGATGTCAACGATCGCCGAGGTGTTGTTCCGCGGGTTTGTCCCACCAGAGTCGTCGAAATCCGTCTCGACAGGGAACGCCGACAGCACCCGGGCCGAGAGGCGCTCAAGCGCCTCCCTGAGAACCCCCTTCGGTGCCGCTGCACGGGTGCCAGCCTTTTCCTGAGCTACCTCTTCAGCCACTCTCTGCTCGTAGAAGGTCTTATCAGGACCGGCGATTAGGAGTGCTCCGCTGAATGCGTTGAGGCCCTCGAATGGCTCATAGACTGCGGTGCCTTCGCTATTAGCGAGCGCAATCAATTCGGTCGTGGCTTTCGCGGCTTTCAGCTCGGCCCCCCCGTGCGCAGCGAGATCGTTGACGGCGAGGGCGTTGACGTTCAGCTCTTCAATGACCCGGCCAAGACCGCCGATGTGATCCCCATCTGGGTGAGTCGAAACAACCAGGTCGATGTCTTCGACTTGGTAAAAGCGCCTAACGTGCGCGACCAAGGCATCACCATCGTCTTCAAAGCCGCCATCGATGATGACATGGGCGAGCTGGCCGTTGTCTGGGCGCGTGAAGCGGAGGGCAATAGCGTCGCCGCTGCGAGCCCCATCGCCGACCGGAAGGAAATCGATCTCGTACATCTGCGTCGACTCAGCCCTTCGAGCGGCGCGGGTCATGGCGGGGCGGGTAGGGCCCGTTGCGCTCGCCAATCCTGCCGTCGCGGTTGTGGATCTGGTGCTCGACGCCGCGTTGCCTTGCCATATCACGGCCACGCCGCTCGGCCTCGGCCTTGGTCGGCGCCGTGTTGGAGACGCGCTCACCGCCCTCGACGCGGTTAGCCCAACCGCCATCGTGCGGAACCGTGTGGATGTCGCCCTTGGCCATTTCTTCCTCGCTTCCCGATTTCCCGTCCAGATTGAAGTGGAACTGATCTGTTCCCGATAGAGAACGCCGGAAAAGCTATCAGATTTACGTCTTAAGGGAACGACTACGATCCAATTAGAGAACATGGCCCATCACGAGCAACTCTCCCTATTGGATCTTGAGCGTTTCGAGCAGCCCGGGAAGAGCGATGCGGAGCTAATTGCCGACATCGCAGCCCGGCTGCTCGGGGAACTGGAAGCCGAGCCGCCCGTCGACCTTGAGCTCGTCGCTTCCTATCGAGACATCGCGACGGTAAAGGTAGTGCCGATGGTGCACTCGGGCTCGCTCTCGCCTGGTGAGCGGGGGCTGGTCATGCATCTGCGCGCCGACGATTCCCTTCGCCGGCGCCGCTTCACCGGGTTTCACGAGATTGGTCACACTTTCCAACCGGGCTACCGTGAGAAGACGCAGCTACGTTGCGTGACGCGCTCGCCGCTACCACGGACCGCAGCCGACCCAGAGGCACTAGCCGACATCGCAGCAACAGAGCTGCTCTTGCCGCGGCGCCACTTTAGGCCGCTGGCGCTTGCTTCCGACTTCTCAATTGAATCGGTAACTGAGCTGGCCGAGGAATTCATGGCCGGCGTGCAGGCAACCGCCTACCGCTACTCGGCCTTCTGGCCCGAGCCAACTTTGACCATGATTCTCGCACCGGGCCTCCGCAAGGAAGAGAGAGAGGACCCGGAAGCGGAGCCTAAGTTGCGAGTGGTCTCGGCCTGGCCGCAACCGGAAGGCATATGGCCGTACATCCCTAAGAACAAGTCTGCCGATCCTGACGGGGCGCTGGTCCGCACCCTAGACGGAGAGGTAATCAGGGAGAAAACGGGACTGGAGGAGCTGGGAATGCCAACAATAGGTCACGAAGAACTGGCTGCGCGGCGCTTCGACTATCACGATGGAGAACAGATGCGGACGCGGGTGATCGCCTTGTTCAGGATGGTGAGTGGGCGCAATGGCTGAAGCAGCGAAGGTCGGCCAGACGATCAAACGCCTGCGCAAGGAGAGCGAAATGTCGCTGAGCGAACTTGCGACCCGCTCGGGCGTGAGCAAGGGCTACTTGTGGAAGCTGGAGCGCGGCGAGGCTGAGGTGCGGCCCTCGGCCAAGACGCTTTACAAAATCGCCCGCGCACTGGGCACGTCGATGTCGGCACTAATGGGCAAGGCGGTACTGGTTGAGGAGCCTGTGAAAATTCCCGCCAGTCTGCGCAAGTTCGTCAAAGAAGCGCGTTTGGGAGAGCGTGACGAAGCGATGTTGGCCCAAGTCAACTTCCGCGGAAAGCAGCCGGAGCGCCCCGAAGACTGGGCGTTGATCTGGCACGCAATCCGACGTTCGGTGCCGGATGGACCCAGAGGAGGTGCAAGGTAACCATGGCCGACGGTCTGGGTGAGCAGAGCTGCCTTCGCCAGCCTGTTCCGTGGGGATGCCCGTGGGGATGGGATGGGGATGAAACTGACCCCCTATGACCCCCTATGACCCCGCAATCCGTGCCTAGAAGCCCAGCGCGAACTTGGCGTCCTCGGTCATCATCTCCGGGGACCAGGGGGGGTCGAAGACCATCTTGGGGTGGACGGCGGAGACGCCGGGGAGGTCGCCGACGAACTCCTTCATCTGCTCGGAGACCTGGGGGCCGATCGGGCAGGCCGGGGTGGTGAGGGTGAAGGTGACGAAGACTTCGTCCTTCTCGATCTCGACGTCGTAGACGAGGCCGAGGGAGACGAAGTCGAGGCCCAGCTCGGGGTCGATCACCTCCTCGAGCGCCTCGATTACGTCGTCTTCGGTCAGCACCGCGGTCTCGTTCTCGGGCATGCGGCCACATGGTAGCCGGGCGGCTCGCTGGACCGGCCAATAGTCTTCGCCGCCGATGAGCGCGACCGACCAGATCGTGCGGCGCTCGATCGGCATCGTCTTCTCCGACGGCGGCCTGCTGGCGCTCAGCGCGGTGCGGCCCGCAGGGCGCCGGCGGCCACGGCGAGGAGGTGGTCGGCGGCGGTGCTCTGCGGGCCCGACGGCGCCCCGGTCGACGTCTCCGAGACGCTGCTCTCGACCGAGTACGGGCCGGACGGCGTGCAGCGCCGGGCGACGCTCGAGCTCTGGCTCGACGGCGAGGACGGGCAGCCGCTGCGCGGCGCCGGCACGCTGATCAGCGCCGCCGAGGTGCAGCCACCCGGGACTGACCGGCGACGATCGCCTTCTTCCGCTGGTCGGTCGAGGGGCGCGAGGGGCTCGGCCACTACGAGGTCGTGCGCGGCGATGGCTGAGATCAAGGCGATCGATCTCGCGACTTCGGCGGGGTGCTGACGACGCCGCTGATCCAGTCCTTCATGGCCTTCCAGGACCAGACCGGGATCACGACCGAAACGCTGGGCAAGGCGATGCAGGCGGCGACCGAGGCCAACGGCGAGAACCCGCTCTTCGAGATGGAGCGCGGCGAGATCACCGAGGTCGCCTTCCTCGACCAGCTGACCGAGCAGCCTCGAGCCGCTGCTCGGCCACCCGCCCGAGATGCACCGCTTCAGAGAGATCTACTTCGAGGCGCTGGAGCCGAACCCGGCGATGATCGAGCTGATGCGCGAGCTGAAGGCCGAGGGCTACCGGATGGCGATGCTGACCAACAACGTGCGCGAGTGGGAGCCGCTCTGGCGCTCGATGCTGCCGGTCGACGAGATCTTCGAGACCGTCGTCGACTCCGGCTTCGTCGGCTGCCGCAAGCCCGAATCGCGGATCTACGAGCTGACCCTGGAGCGGATCGGCGAACCCGCCGAGGCCTGCCTCTTCGTCGACGACGTCCTCGTCAACATCGAAGGCGCCCGCAAGGCCGGCCTCAGCGCCGTCCACTTCCAGGACAACGAGCAGGCGATCGCCGAGATCCGCGCCGCGCTTGGCCTAGAGCAGGTGGCGCGCAGGAAGTCGAGCTGGTCGGCGACGAGCGCCTCGTGCACCGGGCCGTCGTAGATGTCGAAGTGATCGACGCCGGGGTAGGTGCGTAGCTCACCCTTGCGGTGCGCGGCGCGCGGCGGCGATCGCCGGGCCGGGCTTGGCGACGCGATCGGCCTCGCCGACGCAGACGAGCCAGGGGCAGTGCAGCTTGGCCGCGTGGCGC
Organism: uncultured Solirubrobacterales bacterium; assembly: GCA_963702065.1. GTDB lineage: Bacteria > Actinomycetota > Thermoleophilia > Solirubrobacterales > 70-9 > VRUE01. The sequence goes on along the minus strand of OY969705.1, from coordinate 459,929 downwards.
ACGGGCCGGTAGGGGCGGCCGAGCAGCCAGCGCGAGGAGACGCGGTTGCGCCAGCGCGAGTCCTCGCCGATCGCGACCACGCGCCGCCAGCCCTCCTCCCCACCCGGCGCGTTGATCAACGCCGGCTCGTCCGGCTGACCGACCGCCGGCAGGTGGCGACCCTGGGCCGCCGCGGCGAGCATGCGGGCAGTCACCAGCGGCGAGGAGCGATGGGCCTGCGTGACGATGTCGAGGAAGGGGACCTGGCTGATCGCTGCCGCGACCTCGCGGATCCTCTGCTGCGGCGGCGAGCGCGTTGCCGCCACCCATCGAGGAGCCGAACGTCGCCACTCGGCCGGGATCGACCTCGGGCAGCGAGCGCGCGAAGGCGATCGCCGCCCGCCAGTCCTCGAGCTGCCGCGCGGGATCGAAGAGATCGGGCTCGCCGCCGCTGTCGCCGAAGCCGCGATGGTCGAAGACGAGTGCCGCGAACCCCGCCGCCGCGAAGCGCTCGGCAAAGGCGCCAAGACGGTCGCGCCGCGTGCCCGAAAGCCCGTGGGCCATGACGACGACCGGTGCCGCGGCGGGTTCCTCCCGCTGCCGAGTAGAACCACGCCGCGCAGGAGTCGTGGCCCGCAGACAAAGGTGAGATCGCGTCGATCCATCGCTACTCAAACGAGCGCCAGAGGCGAAGTGTGAGATCGCCAGGCGCGACTAGTTGTCGGAGCCGGCCCGGTCCCAGATGTAGAGCTCTACGGCCTCGAGGGCCAGCTCCATCTGGCGGGGCGAGGAGAGCAGGCCGAGGACGAGCTCCAGGGCGTCCTCCTCGGTGACTCCGGCGTCGACGGCCTCCTCGCCGCGGAAGCCGGCGGCGAGCTTCATCGCCTCGCGGCGGTTGTCGCCGAGCGAGCCGAAGGCGCCCATCAGGAAGTCGCGGTTGGGCACCGGGTGGCCGACCTCGAGCGAGCCGTGCCAGGCGGCGAGCATCGAGAGGTCGTGCTCGTCGAGCTCGGAGAGAGCCTTGGCGTAGTGGGTCTCGAGCTCGTCGTCGGGGATCTCGTCGACCCAGGCGCGCACCGCCTCGCCGAGCAGCTGGCGGCGGGCCTCGCGGCCGATCGAGTCCGCGATCGCGCGGATCGCGTCGGCTGGGTCTACGAAGCAGAGGGCCATTGGAAAGTCAATCTAGAGAAGGCGGTAGACGGCAAATCGGGGGACGTTTTGCCGCGTTTGCGGCGTTCTGAAGCGCCGCGGGCGGACCTATGCTGGACCGCTCGCCCCTATGCCGCTGAAGCTGATCCACGGACCCCCGAACTCCGGCCGCGCCGGCCGCATCCGGCGCGGCCTGATCGCCGTGCTCGATCGCGATCCGGTCCTCGTCGTCCCCACCCTCGACGACGTCTACGCCTTCGAGCGCGAGCTCTGCGCGAGCGGCGCGGTGCTCGGCGCCGACGTGATGACCTTCGGCGGCCTGTTCCGGGCGGTGGCCACGGCGGGCGGAGCGCCTCCGGGCACCGTCCTCACCCCGGCCCAGCGCCTCGGCGCCGTCGCGGCGGCGGTGAGCGAGCGGCGCTCGGAGCTTGGGCCGCTGCGCGGCTCCGCTCCGCAGTCCGGCTTTCCGCTGGCGCTGGAGCGCCTGCTCGACGAGCTGCAGGGAGCCGGCCTCGAGCCGGCGGACGTCGAAGCGGCCGCCGGGACGCTCGAGGGCTCGGCCTACCTCGGCGACATCGCGACCCTCTTCGCCGGCTACGCGCGGGTGCGCGACGGGCTCGGGACCGTCGACACCCACGGCATCGCCCGCGACGCGATCGACCTGCTCGAGGCCGGCGAGCGAGTTCTGGCGGCGGCCGGTCTTCCTCTACGGCCTCGACGACCTGACGCGCAACCAGCTGGAGCCTGATCCGCGGCGCTCGCCGCGGCGCGCCGAGGTGACCGTGGCGCTGCCCTACGAGAAGGGACACACGGCGCTCGAGGCCCGCAACGCGCCGCTGCTCGAATCGCTCGAGCGGATCGGGATCGACTCGGTCGAGGAGACCCCGGCCGACCCCGCCAACACCGACTCGCCGCTCCTCTTTCACCTCGAGCGGGGCTTCGGCGCGACCGAGCCGCGGACGCCGCGCCGATCGACGAGAGCCTCGTCTTCCTGCGCTCGGCCGGCGAGCGCGGCGAGGCCGAGGCGATCGCGGTCGAGGTGGCGCGCCTGCTCGCCGAGCGGCTGCGAGCCGGAGCAGATCGCGATCGTCGTCCGCGACCCGGCGCGGCGCGGCCCGCTGATCGCCTCGATCCTCGAGTCCTACGGGATCCCGACCGCGCTCGAGGCGGAGATCCCGGCGTCCACCACCTCGGTGGGTGGCTCCCTGATCGCGCTGCTGGAAGCGGTGCTGGGAGCCGGCCGGGCGACCGACCTGCTGCGCTACCTGCGCGGCCCCTCCGGCATCTCGCCGGGACGGGTCGACTGGTTCGAGCGCAAGCTGCGTCGCGACCGCGTCCAGACAGCGGCGGCGGCGCTGCTGCTCTGGGAGGAGCAAGTACGGAGAGCCGCTCGAGGCCGTCGCCCGGCTGCGCGAGGCGGCCGGCCGGCCGGCGGAGCTGGCCGCGGAGGTCGGGGCCCTCGCGGCGGCGATGGGAGCCCGGGTCGGCTCGGAGCTGGAGGCGCGTGCCGCGGCGGCGATCGCGACCGCGATGACCGAGCGGGCCGAGCTCGACGGCCTGGCGCCGCTGCCCGAATCGATCGCGCGGACGCTGGCCGGGATACGGGTGCGGGTGTGGAGCGGGCCGGTCGAGGACCGGGTCAGGATCGCCGACCCCCGCCGGGTGCGAGCGGCGCGCTTCGACAACGTCTTCGTCGCCTCCCTGCAGGACGGCGAGTTCCCGCGCGGCGGCCGCCCACACCGACCCGTTCCTCTCCGAGCGCCAGCGCGAGTCGCTGGGCCTGCAGCCGCGCCACGACAACGACGCCGAGGAGCGCTACCTGTTCCACGTCTGCCTGGCGCTGCCCAAACGGCGGCTCTTCCTCTCCTACCGCGACAGCGACGAGAACGGCGCCGCCGAGGCGCCCTCGCCCTTCCTCGAGGACGTCAGGCAGATGCTGGAGCCGAGCGAGGGCGAGGCTCCGCGGCCGCGGCCTGGCCGAGGTCGTCCACCGCCTCGCCGACGCACCGTCGGAGACCGAGCTGGCGCGGGCGATCGCCGCGCGTGGACGCGGGCGCCGACCCGGACCGGCTGCTCGAGGTCGCCGGCGCCGAAGGTGAGATCGCCGACCGGATCAGGGACCGGCTGGCGAGCGCCCGCGGCGCCGAGGCCGCCACCCGGGCGCCGGGCCCGCTCTCGAACCCGGCCGTGATCGCGGCGCTCGGCGACGTCCACGCCTACGGCGGCACCACCCTGGAGGGCTTCGACGTCTGCTCCTACCGCTGGTTCGTCTCGCACGAGCTCTCCCCGCAGCCGCTCGACCCCCCTCCCGATCCGCTCGTCCAGGGCGGCATCGTGCACGCCGCCCTCTACGCCCTCTACGAGGAGCGGCCCGGCGGCGACCCCCTCCCCCGGCCCGGCTCCCTCGCCGCCTGGATCGCCCGCGGCCGCGAGCTGGTCGGCGAGATCGCGGCGGCGAGCGGGCTCGGCGAGCACCCGGCCGAGCGGGCGATGCTCGCCCGCGTCGAGGGCCTGCTCGCCCGCTTCCTCGCCGAGGAGGCGCGCCGCGGAGCCGGCCGGCTTCGAGCCCTGGCTGCTGGAGGCGGGGTTCTCCGAGTCCGAGGAGGTCGAGCAGCCCGTCGCTCGAGATCGACGGCTGGCGCCTGCACGGCGCGATCGACCGGGTCGACCGGGCGCCCGACGGGCGCGCCCTCGTCCTCGACTACAAGCTCTCGAGCAAGGTCTCGCCGCGGGAGAAGCTCGAGGAGGAGGCGAAGCTGCAGCTGCAGCTCTACCTGATCGCCGTCGCCGAGCTCTGGGGGGCGGAGATCGTCGGCGGCCTCTACCACCCGCTGCGCGCCACCTCGGAGCGCCGGCCGCGGGGGCTCGTGCTCGAGGACGCCGCGGCCGACCTCGACGGCTACGGGCTCTCCAAGACCGACAGGGTCGACCGGGAGGAGCTTCGAGGAGCTGCTCGCCGACGCCCGCCGCCGCGCCGGCGAGATCGTCGCCCGCATGCGGGCCGGCCAGATCGACCGCGACCCCGGCCCGCGCGAGGGCCTGCGCGACCACGGCATCTGCCCCGCCTTCTGCGACTTCGCGCCGATCTGCCGCCGCGACCGGGCGCCGGTCGAGCCGGCGAGCGACGAGGAGGAGGACGAGCGATGAGCGAGCGCGAGCCGACCGCGGAGCAGCGGGCCGCGATCGAGGCGACGGGCGCCGAGGTCATGGTCGAGGCGGGCGCCGGGACCGGCAAGACCGGGGTGATGGTCGATCGCTACTGCCGGCTGGTCTGCGAGCGGGGCGTCTCCCCCGACGCGGTCCTCGCCTTCACCTTCACCGACAAGGCCGCCGCCGAGCTGCGCCAGCGGATCCGCGCCGAGATCGAGCGCCGGGCCGAGGCGGGGTCGGAGCGCGCCCGCGAGCTGCTGCCCGGGCTCGGCAGCGCCTGGGTGACGACGATCCACGGCTTCTGCAACCGCCTGCTCTCGGCCCACCCGGTCGCGGTCGGCATCGACCCCAGGTTCCGGGTGCTGGACGCCCCGGAGACCGAGCGGGCGGCGGGCGAGGCCTTCGACGAGGCGCTCGAGGCCTTCCTCGCGGAGGGCGACCGCGAGTCGCGAGAACACGGTCGCGGCCTTCGACATCGGCGGGCTGCGGGCGATCGTGATCGGCGTCCACGCCGAGCTGCGCAGCCGCGGCGCGGCCGAGCCCCGGCTTCCCGAGCCGCCCGAGCCGGACGTGCGCGGCGCGCTGCGCCAGGCGGCCGCGGTCGCCGCCGAGGCGCTGACCGAGCTGAAGCCCGGCAGCGCCAACCACGAGCTGGTCGAGCGGGCGCTGGCCCTGCTCGACGGGACCGAGGAGCCCGCCGGGCCTCGACGAGATGGCCGCGCTGCGGACCGGCAGCAAGGCGAAACCGATGGCCGCCTACAAGGAGGCGATCGAGGCGGCGCTGAGCCGCGTCGCCGAGGCCGGCGAGGGCGGCCTCGCCTACCGCCACGTCGCCGAGCTGCTGCGAGCTGTTCTCCGAGCGCTTCGCGGTCGCCAAGGAGACGGCGCGCCGGCATCGACTTCGAGGACCTGCAGCTGCTGGCGGCGCGCCTGCTCGAGCGGACCGAGACGGGGGCGGCCTACCGAGCCCGCTTCAGCCACCTCCTCGTCGACGAGTTCCAGGACACCAACCGCCTGCAGCTGCGCCTGATCGAAGCGCTGCGCGGACCGAAGTGCCAGCTGATGGTCGTCGGCGACGAGCTGCAGTCGATCTACGGCTTCAGGCACGCCGACCTCGACGTCTTCCGCGAGCGGCGCGAAGCGATCGAGGCGAGCGCCGGCGGCGAGGCGATCCCGCTGAGCGGCAACTTCCGCTCCCGCCCCGAGGTGATCGGCGCCGTCAACGCGATCGGCGAGCGCGCTTGCTGACCGACTACACGCCACTGCGGGTCGGCGCTCCGCCCGCCAGCCCGCAGCCGCCGGGAGAGGGGCCGGCGGTGGAGATGCTGCTCACCGGCCGCGAGGGCTGGGACGAGGAGGGGATCCAGCTCGACCCGGTGACCGACGCCCGCACGCCGGCCAACCAGCTGGCCGAGGCGCGCTTCCTCGCCGCGCGCCTGCGCGAGCTGGCCGACCAGGGGGTCGAGCGCGGCGCGATGGTCGTGCTGCTGCGCGCCTTCACCCGCCTCGACGCCCACGAGGACTCGCTGGAGCGCGCCGGCCTGCGCCCCTACGTGGTCGGCGGTCGCGGCTACTGGTCCCAGCAGCAGGTCGCCGACGTCTGCGCGCTGCTGGCGACGATCGCCAACCCGCTCGACGACCAGGCGCTGCTGGGCACGCTCGCCTCGCCCGCCTGCGGAGTGACCCCCGACACGCTCTGGCTGCTGCGCGCCGCGGCGGGCCGCGGTCGCCACATCTGGCCGACCGTCGAGCAGGCTGGCGGGACTGGGCGAGGACGAGCGCGTCGACGCCGAGCGGCTCGAGCAGATCCCCGCCGGGGAGCTCGTCGCTGCTGCGCACGTTTGCCGAGACGCTCGCCGGGCTGCGCCGCCGCGCCACCTCGCTCTCGCTCGCCGGCCTGATCGACGCCGCGGTGACCGAGACCGGCTACGACCTCGCGGTGCTGATGCGACCGGCCGGCGAGATGCGCTTCGCCAACGTGCGCAAGCTGATGCGCCTCGCCGCCGAGTTCGAGGGCGCCGAGGGCCGCGACCTGCGCGGCCTGCTCGACTTCCTCGCCGCGCGCGCCGATGCCGACGCCGACGCGCAGGCGGCGACCGCGGTCGAGGGCCACGACGGGGTGCGGATCATGACCATCCACAGCGCCAAGGGGCTCGAGTTCGACGTGGTCGCGATCCCCCACCTCTCCCGCGGCCTGCTCCCCTCGGCGCGCACCCCGTTGCTGACCCTCGGCCGCGAGCCGGAGGAGCCGCGCGTCGGAATGCAGCTGCGCCGGCTCGGCGCGCGCGGAGTCAACCTCTACGCCCAGCGCGAGCTCAGCGAAGACGCCCAGAAGCGGGAAGCCGAGGAGGAGCTCCGCCTCTTCCACGTCGGGGCGACGCGAGCGCGCGAGCGGCTGCTCCTGAGCGGCGTGGTCAGCCCCACTCCCCCATCCCGGCGAGAGCCACGGGCAAAGCCGTGATCGAGCGGATCGTCGCGGCCTTCGAGATCGACCGCGAGCAGGACTCGACGGATCGCGGTCGCGGCTCCCGAGCCGAGGCCGGGGCTGGAGGCGACGTTCGAGCCCTCCGAGATCGCGGTGCGACTCAACCTCGCCTCGGCCGAGCAGGCGTCGAGCGCTGACCGCGGTGCGCAAGGAAGCGGGCGACGAGCGAGACACCGATGAGGGACCGGCGCCGCTGGTCGCGCAAAGGCCGCCCGAGTCCAGGCGCCGTCCCCTCTCCTACACCGCGATCTCCGCCCACGGCGAGGGCGCCGCAGAGCCGCTCGACAGCGATCGCGCCCTCCGCGAAGCGAGGATGGCGACGAGCAGACAGGGACCGACGCGGGGGCGGCGCGGGGCATCGCCGTGCACGCACTGCTCGAGTGGAGCCAGGCGAACGGATGGCAGACCCCGACGCGGAGCTGGTCCGGTCGCGTCGTCCGCGTCGGGCGAGATCGGCGACGCCGACCTCGCCGAGGAGGCACTGCTGGCCCCGCTCCGGGCCTGGCTCGACTCCAGCTTCTTCGCCGAGCGTGTGGCCGCGAGGCGCAGCCGTGCCGAGGTGCCGCTGCTGATCGAAGTCGCCGACACCGTCCTGCGCGGCTCGATCGACCTGCTGGTCGAGGAGGACGGGGAAGCCGCCGCTGATCGTCGACTACAAGACCGACCGGGTCGACGGCTGCGGAGCCCGCCGAGCTCGTCGCCCGCTACGAGATCCAGCAGGCGATCTACGCGCTCGCGGTCGCCGAGGCGCGCGGGGTCAACGAGGTCGAGCTCGCCTACGTCTTCCTCGAGCGCCCCGAGGAACCGGTCGCTGACGAGCTGGGGACACGACCGAGATCGAGGCCGGCCGACGGACCAGATGCTCGAAGACCGAGATCGCCAGGGTCAGGGCAGAGCTGATCAGGCGGCGACCGGGCTCGCGCCGAGGACTGGCGCAGCTTGGTCGCCAGCTCGTCGAGCTTGAGCTCCTTCAGGCCCTCGCCGACGGCGTCGAGCTCGGCGGTGCAGTAGGTGACCAGGTCGCGGCCCTCGCGGCAGAGGTCGAGCGTCTCGCGCAGGCCGGCCTGGCCGGAGTCGAGCCGGTCGATGATCTGCTCCAGCCGCTCCACGGCCACCTCGTAGCTCTCGGGTTTCTCGCTCACTGCGCTCTCCTCGATCCTGGCGCCGACGCGTGCCGTCGGCGAAGCGCAGTCTGACGCGCTCGGCGGCGACCGCGCCGGCCGCGTCGGTCACCGGCTCGCCCTCGCCGGTCCTCGACCAGCGCGTAGCCGCGCTCCAGGGTGCGCTCGGGTTCGTGGGCGCGCAGGGCGACCTCGGCCCGGTGCAGCGCCGCCCGGCGGCGCTCCATTTCGGCGCCGGCGGCGCGGCGGCGCGCCCGCTCGAGCACGACCGTGGCGAGGCGGCGCTGGAAGCCGAGCCGCTCGGCGATGCCGCGTTCGGAGGCGGCGCGGATCTCCCGCGTCTTCTGGTTGAGGGCGAGCCGCTCGCGCCGCAGCGCCCGGGCCGGGCCGCGCGCCAGGGCGACCAGGTGCGGCGTGCGGGCGCGCACGGCGCCCTCGGCCGCACGGCGAGAGCGAGGCGACGCTGCGCTCGAGGCCGAGCGCGGGCCACCCCGCAGTCGAGCGGCACAGCGGCCTCGGCCGCGTGGGTCGGGGTCGAGCAGGCGACCGCGGCGACGTCGTCGATCAGGGTCGAGTCGCGCTCGTGGCCGACGGCGCTGACCACCGGCACCCGCAGCATCGCCACCGTGCGGCAGAGCGTCTCGTCGCAGAAGGCCCAGAGGTCGGCGAGGCTGCCGCCGCCGCGGGTGACGACGATCGCCTCGACCTGCGGCTGCGCGGCCAGATCCTGGATCGCGGCGGTGATCGCCGGCGCCGCGTGGCGATCCTGCACCGGGGCGAAGGCCCAAACCACGGTGCCCGCCCAGCCGCGCCGCTCGCAGGCCGGCCAGCAGGTCGCGCCGGGCCGCGCCGGTCTCGGCGGTGACGACGCCGATCGTCTTCGGCAGCATCGGCCGCCGCAGCTGCCCCTGCAGCTCGAAGAGCCCCTCGGCCTTGAGCTGCTTGCGCAGCGCCTCGAGCCGAGCCAGCAGGTCCCCCTCGCCGGCCAGGCGCACGTGCGTGGCGCGAAAGGAGAAGCTGGGCGAGGCCTGGCCACCGCCGGGGTAGTAGTCGGGCCCACCGGCGATCACGACTTCGGCGCCATCGCGAAGCGCACCGTCCGGCAGCCCCGCCTTCTCGAGATCGTCGAGCCAGATCGCGCAGGGAACCGCCCCCTCGCCGTCGCGCAGCTCGAAGTAGGCCTGCACCTTGCTGCGCCCGACGCCGGTGACCTCGCCGATCAGCAGCACCCGGGCCCGCCGCCGCATCTCCTCCTGCAGCTTGCGGGCGTAGCGCCCGACCGCGAAACGGTCCTGGCAAGTCCTGCCCAGTTGCAGGCTATCCAGCGCGCGTGACGCGGTCAGGCGGTTTGATGCCAGCGTCTTGCCCACTGCTTCAGCTCGCCGATCGCGGGGCGCAGGTCGCCGCCCTTCTCGGTGAGGGAGTAGGTGACGCGCACGGGCGTGCCGGATTCGACCTCGCGCTCGACCAGGCCTTCCGTCCTCGAGCTCACGCAGGCGCTGGGAGAGCAGCCGGTCCGAGAGCCCCGGCACGGCCCGCGCCAGGTCACCGAAGCGCAGCGGCCCCTCGGTGAGGGCGGAGATGATCGCGCCGGTCCAGCGCTTGCCGATCAGCTCGATCGCCGCGTGAAAGTGCGGACAGACGCCGTTGCCGGCCTGATTTTGGGTCGCTGACCCGGCCTCCACGTAGTCAAACGAGCTTACCGAACGTAAGTGACGGGCTCGGGTCAGCTGGTGCAGGGACCGGTGTCCGACCGGCGTGAGCGGGCCGCGCAGAGCGTCTTCGACGACCTCGTCGGGGACGGCGAAGCCGCCGGGCGTCCCGGTCGTGGTGGCGGCGAAGACGGTGCCGAGGACGCGGCCGCGGTCGTCGACCAGGGGCCCGCCGGAGTTGCCGCTGCGGACGCTGCCGCGCAGGGAGGTGATCGAGCGGCGGATCGGACCGCGGCCGTAGGAGTCCTCGCTGATCGTGTCGCGGGTCTCGCCGAGGCGGGCCGGGGCGACCGCGTAGGGACCGTTCTCCGGATAGCCGAGCACCGCCGCCGCCGTGCCCGAGCTCGGGTCGGGGGCGATGCTCAGCGACGGCAGATCGGCGTCGACGTGCAGCAGGGCGAGGTCGTTTTCGGGGTCGTAGTGCACCGGCGTCGCATCGCAGCGAGGCGCCGCCGGAGGTGGTCACGCGTGGTGTCGTCCTCGCCGGCGACGACGTGGGCGTTGGTGACGACGAGCCCGGGGCCGGCGACCCAGCCCGAGCCCTCGACGCCGAGCCCGCAGGCGGTGCCGAGCACGCGCACCACCGAGCCTTCGGCCCCCACCACGTCGGGGTCGGCGGCGATCGCCGGGTCGGGCACCGCCACCGGCGTCGCCGGCCCGATGATCGAGGGCGCCGGGTCGACCCGGTCGAGCGCGTGCAGGATCGGCCCCGAGGGCGGCAGCACTTCGTTGAGGCTGCGCAGGATCAGCGAGCGCTGCACGTCGGCCCGCAGCTGCGCGGTTCCCGGCGCGTGCAGGACGACCGCGCCGAAGACCCAGACCAGCCCCAGCGCCACCGAGGCGATCAGCGCCGCGCCACCGGCGCCGTCGGCGAGGTGCAGCACGCCCCTGCCCCGGATCAGCCGCGAGCGCAAGCCCCAGGGCGAGGCCCTCCAGCGTCACCGCGACGAGGGCGCCGCCGATGAGCGCCCCAAGCGCCGCGCAGAGCGGCGCGTAGGGCGACTCGGACCCCTGGTTGAGCACCAGCGGCGCGATCCGACTGCCGGCAAACGCCCCCACGCGCAAAGCCGATCAGGGTGAGCGTGCCGACGATCAGCCCCTGGCGGTAGCCCCAGAGGCCCAGGGCCAGGGTGAAGGCGACGATCGCCCAGTCGAGAACGGTCATAGATCAGATGATGAGGGACACCCGGCCCCTGCACTACCTTTCACGAAAATGAACCCTCGTTCCCCGGAGGTGGAGCGGCGTCGCCGTCTCATCACCCGCATGCGCTCCCCCTCATCCTGATCGCCCTGGTCGCCTTCGTCGTCGGCGCCATGGCGGGCACGCCCGGCTCACCGGACGAAGGAAGCCGCCGAGCGCTTCGCCGACGCCTGGGAGGACGACGAATTCGCCGCCATGTACAAGGAGCTGAACCCGGCCTCGCAGCGCCAGATCGAGCTCAACGACTTCGTCACTCGCCTACCGCGATGCCGACGAGGTCGCGACGCTGCGCTCGCTCGAAGCCGACTCGCCCGGCGACGCCTCGCTCCCGCAGGACGGACAGACCGTCGTGCCGGTGCCGATCGTCGCCGGCACCGTCGCCTTCGGCCCGGTCGAAGGCGAGCTCGAGCTGCCCTTCGACGAAGGCGGCATCGCGTGGGACGAGAGCCTCGTCTTCCCCGGCCTGCGCCGCAGGCGAGCACCTGGAAAGCCAGATCGAGCTCGCCCCGCGGGCCCCGATCCTCGCCGCCGACGGCACGCCGCTCGCCGAGGGTCCGGCGGAAGCGCGCGCCCACCCGATCGGCAGCGAGGCGATCGACGTCACCGGCGAAGTCGGCGCGGCCGAAGAAGACGACGCGGAGGCGCTCGCCCGCCAGGGCTTCGCCCCGGACACGCCGGTCGGCGTCACGCGGACTCGAGCAGGCCTTCAACGCCCGCCTCGCCGGCAAGCCCGGGGGGCTCGCTGCTGGCCGTCGAGCGACGCGGACGGCTCGACCCGCACCCTCGCCGAAGCCGAACCGCAAGCCGGGAGCGCCGGTGAAGACGACGATCGACACCGGCCTGCAGGAATCCGCGGTCTCGGCCCTCGCCGGCCGGGTCGGCGGCATCGCCGTGCTCGACGCCCGCAACGGCGACGTCCGCGCCCTCGCCGGTCAGGCCTTCTCGGCCCCCCAGCCGCCGGGCTCGACCTTCAAGATGATCACCACCGCCGCGGCCCTGCAGAAGGGCGTCGTCTCGCTCGACGACGAATTCGAAATCACCAGCGGCGCCAACGTCGGCGGCCGCTTCATCGAAAACGCCAACGGCGAGTACTGCGGCGGCACCTTCCGCGAAGCCTTCGCCGAGTCCTGCAACGCCGACTTCGCCCCGCTCGGGCCGAAGATCGGCAACGACGAACTGGTCGAGACGGCCGAACGCTTCGGCTTCAACTCGCCGCCGACGCTCTACGCGTCGAGGATCGTCGCCCAGGTCGAACCGGCCAGAATCGACGATCCCGACCGAGATCGGCGAAGAAGTCGACCTCGGCGTCAGCGCGATCGGCCAGGGCGAGGTGCTCGCGACGCCGCTGGAGATGGCGAGCGTGGCGCAGACGATCGCCAACGACGGCGTGCGCGAGCCGACCTCGATCGTCGCCAACAAGAAGCTGCGCCCCGAGGCGAAGCCGGTGCGGGTGATGTCGAAGAAGATCGCCGACGAGCTGACCGAACTGATGGTCGGCGTGGTCACCGGCGGCACCGGCACCGCCGGAGCGATCCCCGAGGCACAGGTGGCGGGCAAGACCGGCACCGCCGAGCTCGGCCCGAAGCCGGGCGAAGAGGACGCCGAACACCCGCAGCAGCGCAAGGACGCCTGGTTCGCCGCCTTCGCCCCGGCGGACAAGGCCAAGCTGGCGATGGGAGTGCTGCTGGTCGAAGCCGAAGCAGCGGGCGGCGAAGTGGCCGCGCCGGCTGCGTCTGAAGTGCTCTCGGCCGGGCTCTGAGACCTACAGATCGAGCGTTACTTCGGCCGGCCCTTCGGGGCCGGCGATGAAGAGCGTCAGCGGGCGGTTCTCGGAGGCGGCGGCGGGCAGCTCGAAGAGGACCAGCGAGCCCTCGATCGGGCCCTGCTGGGGGGTCGAGTCGGGAGCCGGGATCGGTTCCTGCGATTCGACTTTGCCGCCGAAGGGGAAGGCGTAGAGGCTTTCGCGTGGGGATCGCGTCGAAGGTCTGCTCGTCGGCGTCCTTGATCGTGAATGACTCGGCGAGCTTCTGCGTCTCTTCGCTCTTGTTCTGGACTTCGAGGAAGACGCCGAAGTAGGTCGAGCCTTTCGGCCGGTGGCGGCTGGCCGACCAGGTAGGCCGAGTCCTCGTTGTCGTTGGGGTTGAGGAAGCGCGAGAAGACCACCTGGTACTTGAGCTCGCCGAGCTCGACGACCTCGCCCTCGACGACGTCCTTGGAGTCGCTCGAGTAGCCGCAGGCGGAGACGGTCAGGGCCAGCAGCCCCAGCGCGAGGGCGGCGAGCAGCGGCAGGACGAGTCGGGTGCGGCGGGGCATCAGCGGCGAGAGCCTATAAGACCGGGCTCAGGGAATACCGGTCGCGTGGGGGTTGCCGCCGGCGACCGCGACCCGCTCATCGTCGAGCCCCCCGGACTCGAGCAGCTCGCGCAGCCTGCGCAGCGCCTCGCGCCAGCGCCGTTCGTAGGGAATCGAGGCCCGCCGAGAGCAGCTCGAGACCGCGATCGACCGGGTTCGAGGGCTCGGTCCAGTAGGAGACGCGCACCCTGGTCAGCGCCGCCGGGCCCTCGGTCAGCTCCCAGAGCGTGATCGAGGGAATGCGGTTGACGCGGCCGCCGCGGCCGTGCTCGACCAGGCGATGCGGCGCCTCGGACTCGACGATCGTCGTGTCCATCCAGACCCGCCGCGGCCGCACCGCGATGCGAAAGCGCGCCCCGGCGCCGATCCCGGTCGGCTCGATCCGGGTCAGGTGGAAGTCGGTGAGGAAGTGATCGGTGAAGGCCGGGCGCAGGGAGAGGTCGGCGATCGCCTCGAAGGCGCGCTGGCGCGGCACGTCGATCTCGACCTCTGCGCTGACCGGGCCCATGAGCGGCGCGATTCTATGCCCGCAGCGGTTTGGCGGCCGTCCATCTGCGGGAAATCCCCGATGTGACGCCGCAAACCCGCGGCTAGCATCAACGCGGAGACGCCGGGAAGGAGTCAGCGATCATCACCAGTCTCGGTACCAGCAGTGACAGCTTCGACCGTAGGAGCGACCCCCGGCGCGGGAACGTATTTCTGTGCCTCCTGTGGCTCGCAGCTCTCGCTGCGCGAGAACGACCAGCTGCCCGAGTGCCCGCGCTGCGGCGCCACCGAGTTACCAGCGCGACTCGATCTTCGAGGCGATGCAGGACCACGGTCAGACCGCCGAGATCGCGCATCCCCGCCGAGACCTCCGCCCCTGACTGGCTGCGAGATGGCGCGGGCGATGCTGACCGGAGCCCGGTCGCTACCTCGCCCTGCCGCGACGACGAGGGTGAGATCAAGGTCTTCCCGATCGATCAGGGCTGGACCCGGATCGGCCGCAGCGCCACCGCCGACATCCGCCTCGACGACCCCAGCGTCTCGCGCCGCCACGCCCTGATCGTCTCCGAGCAGCCCGACTCACTGCGCGTCCTCGACGACCGCAGCCTCAACGGCGTCTTCCTCAACGGCGAGATCGTCGACTGGGGCACGGCTCGCCGACGGCGACGAACTGGCAATCGGCCGCTTCCGCCTCTTCGCCCTGGAAGCCTAGCCGCGGCTTTCCCGCAAATTCCGGCCACCCGGCGCCCTAGCATGGCGGCGTGGACCAGTACGAGACACCAGCCGATCCGCCCGCTTCGAGCCACCCGAGGTCGCCGCCGAGCGAGCCCGCGAACGCCTCCACGAGGAGATCGAGCGCGTCCGCGTCGGGGTCGAAGAGATGCTCACCGAGCAGGAGAACGGCCTCGACGAAACCGTCCTGCGCCGCGAACTCGATGCCCTGCGCGAGGAGACCGACTTCCTCCTCAAGCGCCGGGTCCGCAAGACCGAGAAGCGCCTGAACAAGCGCATCGACAAGGTCAACGCCCGCACCGACGCCCTAGAGCAGCGCCTCGATCAAGTCGAGCAGGACCGCAAGTACGCCGAGTGGCGCATCCACACGAACACCGAGCAGATGCTCGACGGCCTGCTCCAGGAGATCCGCACCATCGCGGACCTCCTGACCCAGCGCTGAGCGCCGCCGACCGCTTCGCCCGGTCTACTCGGTCGAGATGCTTGGGTCCGCCTGGACCTTGTGCGGGACGACCATCATGAAGTTGCCGAGTGGCATCCGCAGCCAGGCCAAGACCCGGTCGGCCTCATCGTCCTGGCCGGTCGCCCGCAGTTCGCTGGCGTAGGCACCGAGCAGGTCGTCGATGTCGAGCAGACCCTCGGCGTCCAGGTCTTTGAGCTCGACCTTGGCGCCCTCGCCGAGGCGACGCTTGATTGCCTCGGCGTCGATGCCGAAGGCGTTGTGGCGGACGTAGACGCGGCCGCCGGTCATGCCGGCGCAGGCCCAGGGACCGAGGTCGCCGAGCACGATGGCGCGGCCCGAGGTCATGTACTCGAAGGCGAAGCCCTTGGCGTTGGCGCGGTCGACGACGCAGCCGCGGCTGTCGTCGATCGCTTCCTCTGGTTCGCCCGCCAGCACCACGTCGGCGCCGGAGAGGCGGATGCAGAAGCGCGAGTCGGCCGAGCCCTGGACGAAGAGGCGGCCGCGCTGGGCGCCGTAGGCGAAGGACTTGCCGACCGAGCCGTTGACCCGCTGGCCCTTGGCGCCCTTGCCCTTGAGCACGGCGATCGAGCCGCCCAGCATCGTCTTGCCGACGCCGTCCTGGGCGCCGCCCTCGATCCGGATCGCGACGCCGTAGGAGTTGAAGGCGCCGAGGCCCTGGCCGGCGACCGAGCCGCCGTTGAACTCGAGGCTGGCGAGCACGTCGTCGTTGGACTCGGGCCCGTCTTCGAAGATGCGCGAGCGGGCGATCGCGCCGGAGAGCTCGGAGCCGAGCACGCGATCGTTGGCGTCGGTGGCGCGGGGGAACTCGTTGCGGATCGTGCGGCCGGAGCAGATGTCGCCGGCGAGGCCGGCGATCTGGGTCGAGGCCTGCTTGGCCTCCATCCGGATCGGCCGGGCGACGACCATGCCCGCCTCGGCGCGCGTCTCTTCGACTCTCGGCCACCGGCAGGTCGATCGGCTCGAGGTCGAGGAACTCCTCCAGCGGCGTGATCAGCGGCGCCAGGTCGACCGTGTCGTGGTGGGCGACCTGCTCGAGCAGGTCGTAGCGGCCGACCAGGTCCTGGGCGCGGTCGTAGCCGAGCGAGGCGACGACCTGCTTGACCTCCTCGCCCATCGCCTGGAAGAAGCGGGCGCAGCTCTCGGCGGCGGTGTCGATCTCCTGCGGCGTGAACTTCTTCAGCCCGTGCTCCTGGGCCTGCTCGACCGTCTCGATCTGGGTCGCGATGCCGACGTGACAGGTGTCGAGCTGGCAGCCGCGGCAGATCGTGCAGCCGAGGCTGACCATCGCCAGGGTGCCGAAGCCGACCCGGTTGGCGCCGAGGCAGTGCAGCTTGACGATGTCGTGGCCGTGGCGGTAGCCGCCGTCGGCCCAGATCTCGACCCGGTTGCGCATGCCCGGCCTCCATCAGCGCCCGGTGCACGGCGCGGGTGCCGATGTCCGAGGGCAGGCCGACGTGGCGCAGGGCGTGCTGGCGGGCGGCGCCGGTGCCGCCCTCGAAGCCGGAGAGGGTGATGATGTCCGCCCCCGCCTTGGCGATGCCGAGGCCGATCGTGCCGATGTTCGGCACCACCGGCACCTTGACCGAGACGCGCACGTCGGGGTTGACCGTCTTCAGCTCGTCGATCAGCTCGGCGAGGTCCTCGATCGAGTAGAGGTCGTGGTTGTTGGAGGGCGAGATCAGGTCGGTGCCGGGCGCGGCGTTACGCGCGGCGGCGACCTTCTCGGAGACCTTCTTGCCGGGCAGGTGGCCGCCCTCGCCGGGCTTGGCGCCCTGGCCGATCTTGATCTCGGCCAGGTAGGAGGAGTTGAGCATCTCCGCCGAGACGCCGAAGCGGCCCGAGGCGACCTGCTGGCCGCGCCACTTGCGGTAGTGCCCGTACATGTCGCGGATCTCGCCACCCTCGCCGTTGACGCAGAGCACGTTGATCGACTTCGCCGCCTCGGCGTAGGCGCGGAAGGCCGGCTCGGACTGCGAGCCGAAGCTCATCGAGGAGATCACCACCGGGTAGTCGTGGTGGCCGACGCCGGCGTCGACGTCGGCCGGGTCGATCGGCTCGCGGTCGCCCTTGAGGCCCATGATGTGGCGCATCGAGATCGGGCTCTGCTGCTCGAGGTCGCGGACTTTCTGCGAGTAGTCCTCGTAGGAGCCGGTGCCGTTGGCGGTGGCGATCGCGGCCTTGTAGACCTTGGGGTAGAAGCGGAACGTCTTCGCCGGTTTGGCGTCTTCGTCGCCGGCGAGGACGCGGGCGCGCTCGTTGGTGTCCTCGTCGAGGTCGGTGAAGCCGACGCCGGCGCGATCGGAGGCGGCGAAGGCCTCGGTCATGAAGATCTCGGTCAGCTCGGGCTTGACCCCGATCGAGGAGAACTGGCGGGCGTAGCCGCGCACCTCGTGGATCCCGATCGTCGAGATCACTTTCTCCATGCCCTTGTTGAGCGCGTCGCAGAGGTTGGAGACGTCGGACTCGTAGTCCTCGACGCAGACCACTTCGACCATCGTGTACGGGCAGACGCCGTTGGCGCCGAGGCCGAGAGCCAGCATCGTGTCGTGGACGTTGCGGATCGAGGCCGAGCGCAGGACGATGCCGCAGCGGCGGCGCAGGTTCTCCTCGCCCGGCTCGACCTTGAAGCCCTTCAGCGCCTGGTCGACGGCGGAGGTGGCGAGGTGCGGGTCGAGGTAGCGGCGGTCGGCGTCGTAGACGGTGCGGTCGGTGAGCACGAGCAGCTCGGCGCCGTCGCGGACTTTCTTCACCGCCTCCTGCTTGATCCGCTCGATCGCGCCGCGGGTCGTCTCCGACTCCAGCAGCGAGATGTCGACCACGTCGGCGCGGCCGCGGAACTCCTCCCAGAGGTCCTCGAGCAGGTAGGTGTGGTGCTTGCGGGCGATCGCCCGGTAGGTCTTGTCGGAGAGCGGCGCCAGGCCGTGGTGGCCGCCGAGGATCACCGGGAAGGCGGTCTCGACCGTGCCGGTGTCCTCGCCGGCGGCGCCGATCGAGGGGCGGCGGCCGAAGACCGTGCGGGTGGAGAAGTGCTCCATCTCGCGTTCGCGGTCGATCGCCGGGTTGGTGACGACGGCGACCGTCTCCTTGAAGTAGTCGGCGAGGTTCTGGCGCTCGGGCGAGAGCGCCGCGAGCGGCCCGTCGTAGCCCAGCGAGCCGACCGGCTCCTGGCCGTTGGAGGCCATCTGCTGGACCAGTTTGACGTCGTCGCGCTGCCAGCCGAAGCCGGCGAGGACGCGATCGGTGACCTTGACCGGCTCCTCGGGACCGGCGTCGGAGTAGCCCGGCACCTCCTCGCCCTCGAGCGGGCCACCGGTCTCCAGGGCGCGGTCGTAGGCGGCGGCCTCATCGGCGCCGTTGCGGCGCAGCCAGCTCTCGCGGACGATGCGCAGCATCTCGTCGTGCGGGTGCAGGGTCGAGCGCTTGCGCTCGCGATCGATGATCACCAGCGCCTTCTCGCCGGGGGCAAGCGGCTTGGGCTCGGAGACCATCGCGTTGACCGGGACGACGCCCGGCTCGGAGCTGAAGACGTAGTCGTCGCTGGTCTCGACCTGCCAGAGCGGCCGCAGGCCGAGCGCGTCGGAGGAGAAGACGCATTCGCCGGAGTGGCGGGCGATCAGCGCCACCGGCCCCTGGGCGAACGGGCCCATCGCCTGGTGCAGGTACATGTAGAAGCGGTGCAGCTCCTCCGGCATGCGGCGGATCTCTTCGACGATCGGCGGCACCACCATCTCCATCGCCTCGGCGAGGCTGAGGCCGTCGCGGCTGACCAGGGTGTCGATCGTGCGGTTGAGGTCCTGGGAGTCCGAGCCGCCGGCGTGGATCGGCACGCCGAGCATCTTCGCCTCCTGGCGCAGCTGGGCGATCGTGTTGATCTCGCCGTTGTGGCCGAGCACCGAGAAGGGCTGCACCCGCTTGAAGGAGGGCCAGGTGTTGGTCGAGTAGCGGTTGTGGCCGAAGCAGCCGATCGTCTCGAAGCGCTCGTCGCGCAGGTCGGGGTAGTACTCGCCGAGGATCTTCGGCGCGCCCATCACCTTGTAGACGCAGGTCGTCGCCGAGAAGGAGGGGACGTGGACGTCGAGCCGCTGCTCGAGCTCGATCAGCAGGTCGAAGAGGACGCGGTCGCGGCGCGAGGCGTCGGCGACGAGGCCGGCGAGCTGCCAGAAGTGCGGCTCCTCCTCGCGCGCGGTCGGGCCGAGCGCGGGCGAGTCGACGACGCCGATCCGCTCGGCGAGGATGCGGAAGCCGCCCTGGCCGAGCAGCTCGCGGGCGTCGTGCTGGATCCGCTCGAGGTCCTGCGAGCGCTCGACGAAGATGTGGGCGACGGCGAAGGCGTCGTCGAGGGTCAGCGAGGGGTCGTGGCCGCCGGAGCGGACCTCCTCGGCCCAGATCTTGCGCGGCAGGTCGAGCAGCAGCCCGCAGCCGTCCCCCTCGCCGTCGACGTTGCCGGCGCGATGGAGCATCTTCTGCAGGGCCGGGATCGCCAGCTCGATCGGCGCGTGGCTCGGCGTCGCGTCCTTGCGGACCGAGGCGTAGATCGCACAGGCATCCTTGTCCTCGACGCTGGGCGGCGAGACAAGCGGCCGGTAGGCACGCTCTGGCGAGTAGCGGACGGGGCCCTCGCCGTGAAGCTCACGGGACTGGGTATCGGACACGCTGACCTCCCGGTTTCCACGCCTTCTTCGAGCGGGCGCGCGACGGGTTGACGGGTCCGAGAATTATAGGGACGCCGAGCACGCCCGTCGGGATGAATTCGGCGTTTCCCTGCAAATAGGGCCGAAATTCAGACCCTCGTCGGGCTGCTAGGCCCAGCCAGCGGGCTCGAAGCCGCCCTCGGGCTGGACGCCGATCAGCAGCGCCGTGACCGGGGCCTCGGAGCGGTTGAGGATCGTGCGGGTGGCCGGCGGCTCGATCGAGGCGAAGGTGCCGGCGGGCGCCGGGTGATCCTCGCCCTCGATCCGCAGCACCGCCTCGCCCTCGAGGATCGCGTAGAGCTCGACCTGGCCGCTGCCGCTCTCGTCGTGCTCGGGGATCTGCCCGCCGGGATCGATTTCGACCAGGTTGAAGCCGAAGGCCGAGGTGCCCAGCGCCTTGCGCGCCAGGCGCCAGGTCGAGTCGCCCGACCCCTCCATCGACTCGAACTCGTCGCGGTGCTTGATCGTGTAGCCGCCGGCCATCAGCGGCTCCAGTCGGGTTCGGAGGCGTTGTTGGCGAGCACCTTCGGCTTGCCGCCCGCGTAGGGGATGCTGACCACCTTGTGGCCGGGGCCGGGTTCGAAGCCGCCGAGGCTGCCGAGCACGAGCTTGCCGTCGCTGGAGAGCGCGGTGCCGACGAAGCCGACCTCGCGTTCCTTGGTCAGCGCCCGTTCGGCACCGGTCTTCGGGTTGACCGTGACCGCGTAGGTCGTGTCCTGGCCGCCGAACTCGGCGAGCAGGTGCTTGCCGTTGGCCGACCACTCGGTCGGGCTGAGCCCGGAGAGCAGCGGCTCGACCTTGGTGTGGGTCAGTCGCTTGACCTGCTTGCCGCTCGGGTTCATCAGGAAGAGGTCGTTCTTGGGGCCGTACTTGCGGCTCTTTTCGCCCAGGTGCTTGACGAAGACGATTGTTTCGTTCGGGCCCCAGAGCGGGCTCGAAGGAGCGGTGGTCGGTGGTCAGCTGCTGCGGTTCTTCGGCGGCGACGCTGACGGCTCCCGGGGGAAGGATGTCGATCCTGTAGATGTCGCTCCGAGGCGGGAAGTTTTCGCTCGCCGCCTTGCCGTAGACGAGCTGCTCGCTGCCTTCCGGGCGCAAAGCTGACCCCGGAGAAGTACCCGCTGGTCGATCGTGTGCTGCGCCCCGCTGGCGAGATCGACCGTGACCAGCCGCTGCTTGCCGACCTCGGGGCCGCGCAGCACCGCGATCGTGGTCGAGTCCGACGACCAGGCGAAGACGAACGGGTCCTGCCAGCCGCTGACGAGCTTCTTCGGCGCGCCGCCGGCCGCGGGCGCGACCATCAAGTCCGCCGGCTGATTGCCCTTGCCGAGGCGGTAGAAGACGATCGTCTGCCCGTCCGGCGAGACCCGCGGGTTCGATCCCGAGCCGACCTTGCGCGCCGCCGAGCCGTTGTCGTTCGCCACGTAGACGGTCGGGTTGAAGCGGGTTGCGCGTGAAGACGAGCGTCGCCTGCGAACTCGCCGGAACCAACGAGGACGAGGCCACGACGGCGAGCGCCGGCGATCAGCTTGAACCTTCGAGTCACGCCGTGATCCTAAACCGGACACTAGGCGGCATCAAACAGGAAGTTCGATCAGGCGGCCAGCGGCAGCGCCGACTTTGAGCTCGACAAGGCGATCTGGCGCCGCAAGCGCAGCCTGGGCCGCCGCAAGAAGAGCCGCGCCGTCGAGTTCGTATCGTTCGCGCAACCACCGTCAGCAGATCGAGGTGCTCGGCCGGATCAAGCAGCTCGACGGCCGCTGGCGTGCCTTTCGCAAAGCCCGACGCTGCAGTAGGTGTCATCGAACTGACTCCTGATCATTCGAAGTGCTCGAACCGCACAGAGTTCGATGTCGAGGCGCATCGGCCTCGCTGTCGTAATCGGCGCGCATCATTTTCTCCTCTCGTGAATTGTGACGATCAAGTCTGGCTCGTCAAGCGCGACGACGATCCGCACGCGAGTCCCTCGACGGAGCCCCGGAGGTGTCGAAGACGGTTCTTCGCATGTCGCGACAGTCGCCCCCCGCCTAAGCGGATGGCCACGCCGTCTCTCCCCCTCGCCGTTACAGCTCGGGAACGTCGGCCCCGTGGGGGCTGAAGGGGAGGCGGCGGACCTCGGCCCAGCCGGCGCAGCGGCGCTCGAGGGCCTCGGCGACGTTGCCGGCCTCCTGCCAGGTGGTCCAGACGAGGACGGTGGGGCCGGCGCCGGAGATCGTCGCGCCGAGGGCGCCCAGCTCGGCGGCGTCGTCGACCAGCTCCATCGAGCGGGGGTAGAGCTCGCGGCGGCGGGGCTGGTGGATGCGGTCGACGAGGCCGGCGGCGACCAGGTCGAGGTCGGCTCGTCTGCAGGCCGAGGACGAGGCGCGAGGCGGCGGAGACGTTGGCGACCGCGTCGGCGAGCGGGACCTCGGCCGGGATCGCCTCGCGGGCGCGCTCGGTCGAGACCTCCTCGGCCGGGATCACGGCGATTCCCTCGAGGCCGCTCGGCGGGTCGAAGCGGGCCGCGCTCGGCGCCTCGCCCTCCCCCGCACCGCAGATCACGAAGCCGCCGTAGATCGCCGCGGCGACGTTGTCGGGGTGGCCCTCCAGCTCCGTCGCCTTGGCCAGCATCTCCTCCTTGGACAGAGCGCCAGCTCGAAGAGGTGGTCGGCGGCGAAGAGGCCGGCGACGATCGCCGCCGCGCTGGAGCCGAGCCCGCGCGCCAGCGGGATCTCGCTCTTCAGCCGAAAGGCGATGCCGTCGGCGGGATGCAGGGTCTCGAAGGCGCGCACGATCAGGTTGTCGCGCCCGGTGGAGACATCGAGCCCGCCGGGATCGAGCGAGAACTCGCCGGTCTCCTCGACCTCCAGCTCGAGATACAGCGAGACCGCGGCGGCGAGCACGTCGTAGCCCGGGCCGAGGTTGGCCGACGAGGCGGGGACGCGGACGAGCCGGCGGCGGACGGTCAATCGAATACCGCGCGCTCGACGGCGCTGAGGTCGTTCTCGCAGTTGATCACCGGCGGCGCTTTGGAGAGCGCGGTGTCGGGGTCCTTGAGGCCGTGGCCGGTGAGGACGCAGACGACCGTCTCCGGCGGCGGCTGCGCCCTCGACCGTGGGCAGGCCGTGGGCGAGCAGGCCGGCGACCGAGGCCGCCGAGGCGGGCTCGCAGAAGACGCCCTCGCCGGCGGCGAGCCAGCGGTAGGCGTCGAGGATCTGCTCGTCGGAGACGGCGGCGACGCGGCCGCGCGAGGCGGTGAAGGCGTCCATCGCCTCCTCCCAGCGGGCCGGGTTGCCGATCCGGATCGCCGAGGCGACGGTCTCGGGGTTGGCGACCGGCTCGCCGCGGACCAGCGGCGCGGCGCCCTCGGCCTGGAAGCCGTAGAGGATCGGCGCGGTGCCGGCCTCCTGGAAGCCGCGCCAGTAGGCGGTGACGTTGCCGGCGTTGCCGACCGGGATCGCCAGCGCGCCCGGGCGCCTCGCCCAGCTCCTCGATCACCTCGAAGGCGGCCGTCTTCTGCCCTTCGATCCGGTGCGGGTTGACCGAGTTGACCAGCTCGATCGGGTGCTTGTCGGCGAGCTCGCGGACGATCCGCAGGGCGTCGTCGAAGTTGCCCTGCAGGGCGACGACGCGGGCGCCGTGCATCAGCGCCTGGGCGAGCTTGCCGATCGCGATCTTGCCCTCGGGCACGATCACCGCGCCGCGCATCCCCGCCCGCGCCGCGTAGGCGGCGGCGCTGGCGGCGGTGTTGCCGGTCGAGGCGCAGATCACCGCCTCGGCGCCCCGGCCCTTGGCCCGCGAGACCGCGACCGTCATCCCCCGGTCCTTGAAGCTGCCGGTCGGGTTGGCGCCCTCGAACTTGAGGTAGGCCCGGACGCCGATCCGCTCGGAGAGCCGCGGCGCCTCGACCAGCGGCGTCGAGCCCTCGTTCAGGGTCACGACCGGGTCGCCGGGCTCCAGCGAGAGGCGCTCCCGGTAGCGCTCGATCAGGGGGGCGGGGCTCAAACGAACTCCTCTTCGATCACCCGGATCGAGCGCGGCGGCGAGCGCAGCACGTCGAGCTCGTCGATCGCCTCCAGCGCCGCCGAGAAGCGCGACTCGAGGCACTCGTGGATGACCATCACCAGGCGCGCGTCCTCGCCGCTGCCGCGCTGGACGACGCTCTTCACCGAGACGTCTTTGTCGCCGAGCACCTGGGCGACCTGGGCGAGCACGCCGGGGCGGTCGGCGACCGCGAGGTGGAGGTAGAAGGAGGAGGTGACGTCGGTGACGATCGGCAGGCGCTCGCGCGTCTCGTGCACCGGGCGCGTCGCCGCTGAGGATCGAGACGACGTCGCCGAGCACGGCCGAGGCGGTCTGCACGCCCCCGGCCCCGGGCCCCGACATCGTCACCTCGGTGATCTCCGGCGCCTCGACCATGACCGCGTTGAACGGGCCCTCGACCGGCGCCAGCGGGTGGCCGCCGTAGAGGAAGCAGGGGAAGACGCGCACGCTGATCCCGCCCTCGCGGCGCTCGGCGACGCCGAGCAGCTTCAGCGAGAGGCCGAGCTCCTTGGCGTAGGCGAGGTCGTCGGGCTCGACCTGCTCGATCCCCTCGTAGGAGACCTCGTCCAGCGTCACCGGCGTGTGGAAGGCGAGGCGGGCGAGGATCGCCATCTTCGCCGCCGCGTCGGCGCCGCTGACGTCGGCGGTCGGGTCGGCCTCGGCGTAGCCGAGCTCCTGGGCGCGGGCGAGCACCTCCTCGTAGGGGGCGCCGCTGGCGGCCATCTCGGTGAGGATGAAGTTGGTGGTGCCGTTGACGATGCCGAAGACCTTGGCGATCTCGGTGACGCCGAAGCTCTCCTGGATCACCCGCACGATCGGGATCACGCCCGCGACGGCCGCCTCGAAGCGCAGCTGCACGCCGGCCTCGCGGGCGACGTCGAAGAGCTCCTCGCCGTGCTGGGCGAGCAGCTGCTTGTTGGCGGTGACCACCGGGCGTTTGGCGCGCAGCGCGTCGAGCACGTAGTCGCGGGCCGGGTCGGTGCCGCCGATCAGCTCGACGATCAGGTCGGAGCGCGGCGAGGATCTCGCCGAAGTCGCCGCTCCTCGCGGGTCAGCACCCCGGAGATCTCCGGCCGGCGGCCGGTCGCCGCCTCGACCGCGTCGGCGCGCGCCTCGACCAGCTCGGCGAAGGCACCGCCGACCGTGCCGCGTCCCAGCAGCCCGATGCGAATGCGGCTCAGACATCCGCGCGAGGTCAGGTCCTCGTAGGTCTCGCGGCGCACGACCACGCGGGCGTCGCCGTCGCGGCAGAAGATCACCGGCGGCCGCGGCACGCCGTTGTAGTTGCTCGCCATCGCGTAGCCGTAGGCGCCGGTCGCCGGCGTGACGAGCACGTCGCCGACCGCCGGGCGAGGCGAGCATCGCGTCGCGGACGATGATGTCGCCGGACTCGCAGTGCATGCCGGCGATCGTCGCCGGGCTCTCGGCCGGCGCGGCGGCGCGATCGGCGATCAGCGCTTCGTAGCGGGAGCCGTAGAGCATCGGCCGCATGTTGTCGGACATGCCGCCGTCGACGGCGACGTAGGTGCGGACGCCGGGGATCTCCTTGACGGTGCCGACCCGGTAGGCGGTGACGCCGGCGTTGCCGACCAGCGAGCGGCCCGGCTCGATCAGGATCCGCACGCCCGTCGCCGAAGACCTCGGCGACGCCGCGCACCTTGACGTCGACGTAGGCGTCGATCGAGGGCGGCTCGTCCTCGGCCGTGTAGGCGATGCCGAGGCCGCCGCCGACGTTGACGATCCGGCACCAGTCGCCGGCCAGCTCGCCGAGCGCGCGGATCGCCAGCGTGTAGGGCTCGAGCTCGAAGATCTGCGAGCCGATGTGGGCGTGCAGGCCGGTCAGGTTGAGCACGTCGGAGGCGAGCACCCGCTCGATCGCCCGCGCCGCCAGGCCGTCCTCGAGCCCGAAGCCGAACTTCGAGTCGAGCTGGCCGGTCTGCACGTAGTCGTGGGTCGAGGGCTTGATCCCCGGGCGTGACGCGGATCGAGCACGTCCTGGGGCTGCGTCGAGCAGCCGCTCGCAGCGCTCGATCTCGTCGAAGGAGTCGAGGATCAGGTGGCCGACGCCGGAGCGCGCGGCGAAGAGGATCTCCTCGTCGCTCTTGTTGTTGCCGTGCATGTGGATGCGGGCCGGGTCGAAGCCGGCGCGCAGCGCCATGTGCAGCTCGCCGCCGGAGGCGACGTCGACCGAGAGCCCCTCCTCGGCGAAGAGCCGGTAGGCGGCGGTGCAGGGCAGCGACTTGCTGGCGAAGAGCACCTCGAAGTCGGCGCCGCGCCGCTCGAAGGCCGTCGCGGTAGGCGCGGGCGCGGGCGCGCATGTCGTCCTCGGCGTAGACGTAGGCCGGCGTGCCGAACTCCTCCGCCAGCTCGACCACGTCGCAGCCGGCGATCTCGAGGTGACCGCGCTCGTTGACGCGGCTGCCGCCGGGGTAGACCGGCGAGCCCGCGATCGGGTCGGCCACCGCGCCCGCCTGTCCACGCTCCGCCATAGGCGGGCATTGTGACGGTTGAAAGGGGAGCGGCGGCTAGCTGGCCGCGCTAGCGGTTGCCGCCGAGCAGGCCGCCGACCGTTTTCACGACTTCGTCGACCGTTTTGCCGACCGTCGATTCGGGGCCGGCGACGCCGTTGACGACTTCTTCGGTGACTTTGGTGACGCCGGTGCTGCCGAGCGCGCCGCCGGTCGCTTCGTCGACGCCGGAGACGGTTTTGTTGACGGTGCCGGTGACCGCGCCCGAGGTCGACTGGCCGCTGCCGCCGGCCGCCGCTCGAGCCGCTGCCCGGCTGCGGGGCCGGAACCGCCGCCGCCGCCACCGCCGCCGCCGCCCGAGCTGGAGCCGAGCTGGCCGAGCCGGTCGGCGAGGAGCGCGCTCGGCGCGCTCGCCCCCGGACTGGCCGGGCTCGGACGGTGGCGCTTCCGCGGTCGGCGCGCCCGGCGCGGGTGCCGGCGAGGCGTCGACCGCGGCTGCCGCCTTGCTCGCCGGTGCGCCGCTGGCCGGTACGCGCTGGCGCCGCTGGCCAGCCGCGGCGGCCGGGCCGCGGCGGCTGCGCCGCCGGCGCTCGCTGCCGGCGACGGCGCCGGCGCCCGCAGCCGGCGCCGCGCGAGACCGCGGCGCGCTGTCGCCCCCGCCGACCGATGCCGGCCAGCGGCCAGTCCCTCAGCGCCTGCAAGCGAGACGAGCAGGACGAAGGCGACGACGGCAGCCGCGACCAGGGCGGTGCCCGACACCGCTCCCGCGAGATAGGTATGAGCCTGGCGAATCATCTGACGTGGCCTCCTGGTCGGCTCGTACCCAGGGTCGCAGGGTCAAACCCAGCCGGCATACCAAATAATTGAATTTCCTAGGGAATTCTGAGTAAACGCGCGAGCTCGGCGCCGGCCTACAGGTAGGCCATCGGATCGGTGACTTCGCCGTCGATCCGGACCTCGAAGTGGAGGTGCGGCGCCGAAGCAGTAGCCGGTGCAGTCGCTGTAGCCGATGATCTGGCCCTGGGAGACCTGCTGGCCCGGCGGAGACCGCAAAGGTCTCCTGGTGGGCGTAACAGGTGGAGAGCCGCCGCCGTGGTCGATGCAGGTGTAGTTGCCGTAGCCGCCGCTGCTCGCCTCGGGCTCGGTGAAGATCACCGTGCCGGCGGCCGCCGCGCGGATCGGCGTGCCGCTGGGCACCGCGATGTCGATCCCGGGGTGGTACTCGTAGCTGCCGTTGATCGTGCGCGAGCCGAAGCCGGAGACGACCGGGCCGTCGACCGGCCAGATCAAGCCGCTGCCGCTGCCGCCGCGGATCGGGCCCGGCCGGCAGCGGCGCCGAGCCGTAGCCGGCCAGCTGCGCCGCGATCTTCGCCCTGGATCGCGGCCACCGAGCCGTCGAGCTCCTCTTCGTGCTTGCGGATCTTCTTCAGCGCCGCGACGCGCGTCGCCGCGAGCGGCGACCAGCGCCGACTGGCGCTGCTGGACCGCGGCGCGGGCGCTGGCCAGAGCCTGCTCTTCGGCCGCGATCGCGTCGCGGGCCGCTTCGATCCGGTCCTTGGCCGTGCGCAGGCGGGTCGACGGTGCGCTTGACCTGGTCGCGCAGTTCGCGCACCCGGCCGACGATCGCTTCGTCGATTGCCGTGGATGCGGTTGAGGTATTCGGTGCGATCGATCAGGTCGTCGTAGCCGTTGGCGCCGACGATGACGCTGAGCACGTCGGGGGTGCCGGTCTCATAGATCGCGACCAGGCGATCGCGCAGCGCGACCAGGGCCCGCTTCAGGTGCGCCCGCATCATCGCCAGGCGCTTCTTGGCCACGTCGAGCTGCGCCACCGCCCGGTCGAGCTCGGCCTGCTTGGCGTCGAGGCGGACTTCGACCGCCGCCTCGCTGGTTGCGCAGGCCGCCACCTCGCCGGTGAGCCTGTCGATGCGATCGCCGTAGCGGGAGATCGTCGTCGTCAGCACGCCCGGCGTTCGCGCACCTTGGAGAGCTTCGCTTCCTTGGCGTCGAGCTTCGATTCGAGATCCTGGGCGGGCGCGGCAGCCGGCTGCGAGCAGCACGACCAGCGCCGCCGCGGCGGCGAGAGAGCCGCCAGGGCAAGGCGAGTCTTGAGCCATCGCCGGCGAGGCTAGCCAAGTCGAGATGTCGCCGACTTGCAGGGAATTACTCCTGCAACCGGGCTTGCGATCAGGCCTGAGGCGGGGCGTTCTCGACGTGCAGCAGGTCGTCGGACGCCTCCTCCTCCATCTGCAGCGTGGTGTGGTCGATGCCGAAGCGCTCGTGCAGCAGCAGCTCGATCCGGCGCCGCACCAGGTCGCGATCGCAGTCCGCGCGCGACGACGACGTGGGCGGCGAGCGCGCCGAAGCCCGAGGTCACGGTCCAGATGTGCAGGTCGTGGACCGAGCGCACCCCCTCCTCCTCGCAGATCGCCGCGCCGGCGGCGTCGACGTCGAACCCGGCGGGCGCCGCCTCCATCAGCACGTCGACCGGCTCCTTGATCAGGCGCCAGGAGGAGAGCGAGGATCAGGCACGCGAGATCGCGAGGCTGACGATCGGGTCGACGACTCGAGGAGCCGCCGGCGAGGACGAAGGCGCCGGCGAGGACGACGCCAAGCGAGCCGAGCGCATCGGCGGCGCTGTGCCGCAGCACCCCCTCGAGGTTGACGTCCTCACGCTCGCCGCGGGCCAGAACCAGCGTCGCGGCGACGTTGCCGAGCAGGCCGAGCAGGCCGAGCCCGAGCACCCCGCCGGCCATCGATCTGCGGCGGATCGCCAAGCCGGCCGATCGCCGCGTACGGCGATCGCGATCGCAACGGCGACCAGCAGCAGCCCATTGACCAGCGCCGCGAGGATCTCCGAGCGCTGGTAGCCAAAGGTCATCCGCCCGCCGGCCGGCCGAGCGGCCAGCGCGGCAGCAAACAGCGCCAGCCCGATCGCGCCAACGTCGGAGAGCAGGTGCCCAGCGTCGGCGAGCACCGCCAGCGAACCGGTAAGCACCCCGCCAACCGCCTCCGCAACGAGCATCGCGACATTGATCCCCAGCGCAATCCACATCCGCCGCCGACTGTCGCCGCGCCGCGCGTCGAGAGCATGCGAGTGCGAGTGAGAATGCACGCCTCGAGCTTAGGGCCTATCCCGGTAGGGGTGGAACGTCTTGTACTTTTTCGCGAGCAACCATCCTCGGCGCCAAGACGCCCTCGAAAAAGTTAAGTGGAACCCCTACCGGGATAGGTCCCACCCCTACGCCGGAACCGGCTCCTTCTCGCCGGCTTCTCAGCAATCGCCTGCTCGGCGACTTCGGCGGCGTAGCCAAGCCGCTCGGCGTATTCCCGCGCCTGCATCCGCGAGATGACCATGCGCTGGATCTCCGCCGTGCCCTCGAACAGCTGGTAGATCTTGGCGTCGCGGAACCACTTCTCCAGCGGGCACTCGGTGCTCCAGGCGTAGGGGCCGACCAGGTCCATCAGCGTGGTCGTCGCCCACATCGTCACGTCGCCGGCCTTGAGCTTCGACATCGAGCCCTGGCCGCCGCGCATCGGGATGCCGTTGCGGCCCATCCAGGCGGCGCGCTGGACCAGCAGGCGCGCGGCTTCGATCTCGGTGGCGACGTCGGCGAGGGTCTGCTGGATGCGCTGCTCGCTGCAGCACCGGCTTGCCGCCCTCGGTCTGGCCGTCGAGGTACTCGAGGGTCCACTCGTAGGCGGCCTGGGCGATGCCGAGCGCCGAGGCGCCGACCAGCGGCCGGGTCATCTCGAAGGTCGCCAGGGCGTCGGCGCCGCGCGACTTCTTGCCTTCGCGCCCGCGCTGCAGCTTGCGCTCCAGCTTCTCCTCGCCGCCGAGCAGGTTCTCGACCGGGATGCGGCAGTCCTCGAGCACGATCTCGGCCGTGTGCGAGGCGCGGATGCCGAGCTTCGACTCCTTCTTGCCCTGGCTCAGCCCGGGCGTGTCCTTGCCGACGACGAAGGAGGCCTGGCCGCGGGTGCCGAGGGCTCGGGTCGACGGTGGCGACGACGACGTGGACGTCGGCGATGCCGCCGTTGGTGATGAAGACCTTGGTGCCGTTGAGGACCCACTCGTCGCCGTCGCGCTTGGCCGTCGTCTTCAGGCTCTTCACGTCGGAGCCGGCCTGCGGCTCGGTCACCGCGTAGGCGCCGAGCTTGATCTCCTCGCCGCTGCCGAAGCACTCGGGGACCCACTGGCCGATCTGCTCGGGCGTGCCGGAGGAGGCGATTCCCGCCGCGGCGAGGCCGGAGCCGGAGATCGCCAGGGCGATGCCGGCGCAGCCCCAGTGGAACTCCTCGGCCGAGATCACCTGCATCTGGCCCTCCTCGTCGCCGGCGGAGCGCTGGATGCCCTCGAGGCCGCCGAAGCCCTGCTTGCGCGCCTCCTTGATCACCTCCCAGGGGGTGCTCTCCTCTTCGTCGTGCTTGCGGGCGGCGGGCCTGATCACCTCGCGGGCGAAGGTCCGGCAGCGCTCCTTGTACTCCTGCTGCTCCTCGTTCAGTGCGAAATCCATTGGGTCCCTTCTTGGTCAGCGGCGTGGTCGCGATTGATTGACTGGTCAGTCAACCAGTCCCAGAAAGATTAGCTGACCAGCCAGCCACCGCCCCGCCTGTAGCGTTCCGGCCGTGGCCGGGAAGCGCCCCATCAACGCCGACCTGCCGGCCACGACGTGACGCCGCCGAGGCGAAGCCGGCAGCACACGCCCGAGGCGAAACCCGAGCGCCCGAGACGCCCAACGGAGAAGCACGCCGAAACCCGCTCGCGAAGACGAACGGCGGCGCAAACCGATTCCGGCGGCGCTGAAGGCGATTGGCGGGCTGGTCCTCGTCGCCGTTGGTCTTCCTCGTCGCGGCGGTGCTCGGCGGCGGCGGCTCGAACAAGCACGAAGACGAAACCCGCGCCGGCGCCGGCCCAGGCACCGCCGGAAGCAGCCGCAGAGGAAAAGCAGACCCCGACGGCCGAGGCGGCCGAAGAACTCGGCTACCCGTCCTTCGCCACCAACAACACGACCCGGGTCGGCGGCTCCGACCCGGCGACCACCGCCGCCGGCGTGGCGCTCGCGGTCTTCCCCTCGGCCAACGCTCGCGCAGCGACCGGCGGCGGTCACGCTCGTCGACGAAGACGAATGGCAGGGCGCGATCGCCGCCTCGGTGCTGATGGCGGCGCCGGTGCGAGGCGCCGCTGCTGGTCTCCGCCGGCGGCGATCTCCCCGAGCCGACCTCGCAGGCCCTCGACAGCCCTCGACCCGCAGGGGAGCAGCGCCACCGACAAAGCGCAGGTCTTCGCGATCGGCGCGGCCGCCGCGCCCGACGGGCTGCGAGACGACCCAGGTCAAAGCGGCGAGCCCGGCCGCCCTCGCCGCCGCGATCGCGGAGCTGCGCGACAAGCTCTTCGGCGACGCCACCGCAGCACATCGTCCTCGCCCCCGAAGAGGACCCGGCCTTCGCGATGCCCGCCGCCGCCTGGGCGGCGCGCTCCGGCGACCCGGTCCTCTTCAGCGGCGCGCGAGAAGCTGCCGGCGGCGACGGCGAAGCGCTGAAGCGCCACGCCCAAGATCCCCGTCTACGTGCTCGGGCCCTCCTCGGCGATCTCCTCCGACGTGGTGCGGGAAGTCGGCCAAGATCGGCAAGCCGGTGCGGCGGGTCTCCGGCGAGGACCCGGTCGAAAACGCGATCGCCCTGGCCCGCTACGCGAGCGGCGACTTCGGCTGGAACGTCAACGACCCCGGCCACGGCCTCGTCGTCGCCCGCAGCGACGAGCCGCTCGACGCCGCGATCGCCGCGCCGCTCTCCGCCTCCGGCACCTGGGGGCCGCTGCTGCTCACCGACGACGCCGATACGCTGCCGAAGGCGCTGCGCGAATACCTGCTCGACGTCAAGCCGGGCTACACCACCGACCCGACGCGCGCCTTCTACAACCACGTGTGGGTGATCGGAGACCAGGAGGCCATCGACGTGAACCAGCAAGCCGAAATCGACCAGCTGGCCGAACTGGCGAAGATCGGAGGGGAAGAATGAGCGAGGCCGAGAGCCCCGACCTGCTCGGCGGCGGCCACCGGGTCACCGCCGAGGACATCCGCGCCCTGGCCGGCGCCTCCACCCCCCACTTCGCGCTGCAGGTCCGCAACCGGATCCGCCGCCTGATCGAGCCGCTGCCGGCCGACGACCCGGCCCGGCGCGAAGGCGAGCGCAAGATCGCCGAGCTCGAGGACCTGGCCGAGCACAGCGGCGACCCGCGCGGCACGATGGGGATCGCCTCACATTGAAGCACCTGGCCCCGGGCGTCTGGCGGCTCAAGGAGTTCCCGGCGCCCTCGATCAACGTCTACCTCGCCGAGGACGTCCTGATCGACGCCGGCACGGCGCTGGGACCGGCGCCGCATCTTCGCCGAGATCGAGGGGCGCGAGCTCTCGATGCTCGCCCTCACCCACGTCCATCCCGACCACCAGGGAGTCGCCAAGGACGTCTGCGAAGCGCGCGGCATCCCGCTCGCCTGCCACGCCGACGACGTCGACGCGATGGAGGGACGGCGTCCGGTCCAGGAGGCGGCCCCGAGCAATCCCTACAACCGGATCATCAAGCGGATCTGGCAGGGGCCGCCGCACGAGGTCGACCGGGTGCTGAGCGAGGGCGACGAGGTGGCGGGCTTCCGCGTCATCCACGCGCCCGGCCACGCCCGCGGCGAGGTGATCTTCTTCCGCGACTCCGACCGGGTGGCGATCTGCGGCGACGTGATCCGCAACATGAGCTACGCCACCGGCCTCCCGGGCATCAAGAGCCACCCGACATCTTCACCTACGACCCGGCCGAGAACCGCCGCTCGATCCGCAAGCTCGCCGAGCTCAACCCCAGCCTGATCCTCCCCGGCCACGGCCCGGCCGTCACCGACATGGCCGCGTTCGAGCGTTTCGTCGCCGCCCTGCCAGCGGGTAAGCGGCCGAAGCGAGGCTTCGCACCGGCGAAGCGAATCTCGGGAAGGGAGTCTCGATGAGGACGCTGAGGAGCAGGAGGCCTTCGCCGGCGATGATCGTCGCGATCATCGCCCTGATCGTCGCGCTGGCCGGCACCGCCTACGCGGCGCAGTCGATCAACGGCGGGGCGATCAAAAAGCAGACGATCGGCGGCGGCAAGCTCAAGCACAAGACGCTGACCGGCTTCCAGATCAACACCAACAAGCTCGGCGTCGTGCCGGCGGCCAAGCGGGCCGCGCACACCTACTGGGCCGTGGTCAACAACCCGGGCGGTGCCGGCAACGCCACCCTGGCGCGGGCCAGCGACGCGGGCATCACCGCGGCCGAGGGCGGCGGCGCCGTCGCCGTGATCTTCCCGGTCAACGTCAGCGGCTGCGCCAACGTCGCCGGCGCGCAACAACGCCGGCACCACGGTGCCGGGCGCCGGCTACGCGCAGACGAACATCGCGCCGGCCAACCCGAACGCGATCGAAGTCCGCACCCGCGACGAAAAAGGCGCCGACGCGGACGCCGACTTCCACCTGATCGTCGTCTGCCCGTAACCCACTCGCGCCAGCCGGCCCGGTCCCAACGCCACCAGCGGGGCCGGGCCGTCGCGCGAAGCGGCTAGGCTGATGCGCGTGAGCGACGATCGAGCACGGCTTCAAAGAGGGCGACAAGGTCTGGGTCGAGGACGGCAACGGCAAGCACCACCCCGGCATCTTCGTCGCCGACAACGAGAGCTCCGGCTGGTTCGGCGGCGGCCCCAGCGCCTACGTCGTCCACCCCGAGGCCAAGCAGGCCGAGGTCGTCTCGACCTTCCGCATCACCCCGCGCGACGAGTAGCTCAGTCCGCCACTTGGGCGGCGGCCATGTCGACGCGCTCGCCGCGGAACGGCACGCCCTCGGCAACCAGGTGGCGCGCGCTGGCGGGCGCCCTTGGCCAGTGAGCCGTCGGCGCGGACGACGCGCCACCAAGGAAGGTCGGGGTCGTCGCACTCGAAGAGCACCGCGCCGGCGAAGCGCGGCGCCCCGGGCGAGACATCCCCATAGGTGCGGACGAAGCCCGGCGGGATCTCTCGCACCCGCTGCCAGCACTTCCATCGCCTTCCGGTGCGCTTTATGTGGTCCACAGCCACATAAAGCGCACGTCAGCGCTCATGCCGTGGGGCCGAAGGCGTCGATGATGCGGTTCTGGAACTCGGAGAGCTCTTCGGGGGAGATGAAGTAGGTCGGCGGGGTGAGGAAGAGGCCGTCGGCGCGCTCGGCGGTCGCCTCGACCCGGGCGCGGACCTTGTCGAGCGGGCCGGCGGCGCAGTAGGTCTCGACCATCTCGTCGCTGATCGCGGCGGGGACGGCGGCGAGGTCGCCGCGGCGGAAGGCCTCGCCGGCGGCGACGGCGTTGTCGGCGAAGCCGTGCAGCTCCCAGAGCGGCATGTAGGTCTTGACCGTGGCGTAGAAGGAGATCGTGCGGCGGGCCATCTCGATCGCCCGCGCCTCGTCGTCGTCGATCGCGCAGCAGACCGTGGGCAGGTAGTCGAAGCTCGAGCGCTCGCGGCCGGAGCGGCTTCAGGCCCTCCTCGAAGGAGCTGACGACGACCTCGTCGATCCAGCGCAGGCTCTGGATCGGGTGGCCGATCAGGCCGTCGGCGACGTCGCCCGCCATCCGGCACATGCCGCCCTGGACGCCGGCGGTGTAGATCGGCACCGACTCGCGCGGCGCCGGGTGGGGACGGATCCAGCCCTTGATGTCGATGTCGTAGTAGGAGCCCTCGTAGCGGATCGGCTCGCCCTTGCCGGCCTGCTGCATGATCAGCCGCGTCGCCTCGATCGCCTCGCGCAGGTGCGGCGCCGGCTTGCCGTACTCGGCGTTGTGCCAGGTCTCGTTGAGCCGCTTGACCCCCGAGCCGAGGCCGAGGCGGAAGCGGCCGCCCGACATCTCGTCGATGTCGAGGGCGCTGACGGCGAGGATGAAGGGGCTGCGGGTGAAGGCCCAGGCGATCCCGGTGGCGACGTCGATGCGCTCGGTCTTGCCGGCCAGGTAGGCGGCCTGGGTGACCGAGGAGCGGAAGAGCTCCGGCGCCCAGACGCACTCGACCCCGGCCGCCTCGGCGCGCTTGGTCTCGGCCTCGAGATCGGCGACCGAGGTGCCGATCGCGGCGACGGAGATCCGCTCGAGCGCCCCACCGGCTCGTCAGGCCGGACCGGCTCGGCGGCGGCGAGGACGGCGTCGGCGACGCGTTCGCGGTGCCACTTCGAGTCGCCGAACATCGCCGCGTTGGCCTTGCCGCGCTTGAGGAAGAAGTGCAGGTCGTGCTCCCAGGTGAAGCCGATCCCGCCGTGCACCTGGATCGAGGCGTCGGGAACGCGCCAGCCGGCGTCGGAGGCGTAGGCCTTGGCCATCGAGGCGGCCATCGGCAGCGACTCCGGCTCGGCGTCGGCGGCCCAGGCCGCGCCGTAGACCGCCGAGCGGGCGTTCTCGGTCTCGAGCAGCATCTGCGCGCAGCGGTGCGAGACCGCCTGGTAGGCGCCGATCGGCCGGCCGAACTGCTGGCGGTCCTTGGCGTAGGCGACGGCCATCTCCATCGTCCGCTGGGCGATCCCGGTCGACTCGGCGGCGAGGGCGACGCAGAGCCGGAAGAAGACGGGGTAGTAGTCGGCCCCGGCGGCCGGCAGCGTGTCCTCCGCCGCGACCCGGACGCCGTCGAAGCGGACCGCGTAGAGGCGGCGGGTGAGTGTCGATCGAGGTCGACGGGCGTGACCGTGACGCCGTCGGCATCGCGCTCGACCAGGTGACGGCGGCCGTCCGAGGTGGCGACGAGGAAGAAGTCGGCGGCAGCGGCGTCCATGACCAGCACCTTCTCGCCGTCGAGGACGATGCCGTCGCCGTCGGCGCGGGCCTCCATCGTGAAGCCGCCGATCGTCGCCGGGCGAGCCGGCGTCCCAGAGCGCGGGCGTGCCGCGCAGCTTGCCCTCGGCCAGCGGCCGCAGGAAGCGCTCGCGCTGGTCGTCGGAGCCACAGAGCGAGAGCGCGAGGCCGGCGATCGTGTTCGAGAAGAGCGGCGAGGGGGCCAGCGCGTAGCCCATCTCCTCGAAGAGCACGGCGAGCTCGACGATGCCGAGCCCCTGCCCGCCCCACTCCTCCGGCAGCGCCAGGCCGGTCCAGCCCAGCTCGGCCATCTCGTCCCAGTCGGACTGCTCGAAGCCGTTCTCGCTCTCGGCCAGCTCGCGGATGCGCTCGGACTTGTAGCGGGCGGCGAGGAAGTCGTGGGCGGTCGACTTGATCGCCTGCTGCTCGTCGGTGAGGTCGAAGTACATGAGTCGGCGAGCGCCCCTAGCGCATCCTCGGCAGGCCGAGCACGCGCTCGGCGATGATGTTCTTGAGGATGTCGGTGGTGCCGCCCTCGATCGAGTTGGCGCGCGAGCGCAGGAAGCTGTACTGCCAGGCGCCGCCGGCGACGGCGTGCTCGTCGCCGCGCGCCAGCGGCGCGTAGGCGCCCTCGATGTCGAGCGCCAGCTCGGCGATGCGCTGGTTGATGTCGGCCCACTGCCACTTGCCAAGCGAGCCCTCAGGGCCGGGGATGCCCGACTGCATCGTCTTGGTCAGGCCGCGGTAGGCGTTGAGCCGCATCGTCTCCGCCTCGATGTGGAGCTGGGCGATGCGCTGGCGGAAGACCGGGTCATCCGCCGCGGTGCCGCCGTTGACGCGGGTCTCGGCGGCCAGCGCGCCGAGGCGCTTGAGGCTGTTGGCGATCTGGGCGATCGCGCCGAAGGCGAGCCCGGCGCGCTCGTTCATCAGGGTCGTGATCGCCACCGACCAGCCGTTGCCGACGCCGCCGACGACGTTGGCCTCGGGGATCCGCGCTTCCTCGCATGAAGACCTCGTTGAACTCGCCCTCGCCGGTGATCTGAACCAGCGGCTTGGCCTCCACGCCGGGCTGCTCCATGTCCATCAGGAAGTAGGTGAGCCCCTTGTGCTTGGGCGCGTCGGGGTCGGTGCGGGCGACGAGCATGCACCACTTGGCGTACTGGGCAAAGGTGGTCCAGA
This sequence comes from uncultured Solirubrobacterales bacterium, assembly GCA_963702065.1. Classification (GTDB taxonomy): domain Bacteria; phylum Actinomycetota; class Thermoleophilia; order Solirubrobacterales; family 70-9; genus VRUE01. The sequence continues at coordinate 422,898 of OY969705.1, read as the reverse complement.
CCTTCTGCCCGGTGACGACCCATTCGTCGCCGTCCTTGACCGCCCGCGTCTTCAGCGAGGCGAGGTCGGAGCCCGACTCGGGCTCGGAGAAGCCCTGGCACCAGATCTCCTCGCCGGTGAGGATCGGCTCCAGGTAGCGCTGCTTCTGCTCGTCGGTGCCGTGGGCGATGACGACCGGGCCGCCCATCGCCAGGCCGAGCACGTTGGCCGGGCTCGGGGCCTCCAGGCGCGCCGCCTCGCCGACGAAGATCGCCTGCTCGATCATCGTCGCGCCGCGGCCGCCGTACTCCTTCGGCCAGGAGATCCCGGCCCAGCCGGCGGCGTGCATCTTCAGCTGCCACTCGCGGCGGAAGGCCATCACCTCCTCCAGGCCCGCTTCCGGCTCGGGGCCCGGATGGTTCGCTTCGATCCAGTCGCGAACCTCGTCGCGGAACTGCTGCTCGGAAGGCGAGAGGGTCAGGTCCATCGGCCGCGGAGCATAGCGGCCGACTGGCCGTGCAGCCAGTGCCTGGTCCGATGGACTCCTAGCGGCTGCCGCAGACCGCGAGGCCATATTCGCCGGCCGATCCTGCTGGCGATGCCGAAGATGGCGTCGCTGCTTTTGGTCACGACCTCGGGGTCCCGTTCCGCGGTCTCGACTCCTTCTTCGAGCGCCGTCGAGCATCGCGTCGACCCTTTCCTCGTCGCCGTCCGGGACGCCGAGCGCGCGCAGTTCCTTCACTTCGCGGCTGACGTTGGGCACCATCACCGTGGTCACGATCTCGTTCCTGTTCGGCCTTGCTCACCTTGGTGATGTTGCGCTGGCTTTTCAGCGCAGTCAGCGATCTCGGCCTGCATGCGTTCCGTGCCTTTTTTGCAGACGGCGTCGGCCTTGGCGATGAACTCTGCCTTGGAGAGCGAGCTCGCGCTCGCACCTGAATCGTCGCCCCCGCCACAGCCGGCAGCGAGCAGAGCCGCGGCGATGACGGCGACGATCAGCGTCAGTCGGACCCCTGCCCATGCGGGCAACTTACACCGCCCGTACCGATCCGGGAACCCCGGCGAGCCGAAACCTCAGACGCGTTGGATCAGCGTCCCGGTTCCCAAGACCGCCGCCGCAGCACATCGTCACCAGGCCCATCTCCTTGTCGGTGCGCTCCATCTCGTGCAGCAGGGTGGTGATCAGGCGGGCGCCGGTCGAGCCGAGCGGGTGGCCGAGGGCGATCGCGCCGCCGTTGACGTTGACCCGGTCCATGTCGGGATCGAGCTCACGGCGCCAGGCGGCGACGACCGAGGCGAAGGCCTCGTTGATCTCGACCAGGTCGATGTCGTCCATCGTCATCCCGTTGCGCTCGAGCAGCTTGCGCGTCGCCGGGATCGGGCCGGTGAGCATGATCACCGGATCGACGCCGACCGTGGTCTGGTCGAAGATGCGGGCGCGCGGCTTCAGGCCCAGCGCGTCGGCCTTCTCGCGCGTCATCAGCAGCACCGCGGCGGCGCCGTCGGAGACCTGCGAGGAGTTGCCGGCGGTGATCTTGCCGTCCTCCTTGAAGGCGGGCTTGAGCTGGGAGAGCACCTCGATCGAGGTTTCCGGGCGGATGCCCTGGTCGGTCGAGTAGGTGTCGCCGTTGACGCTGAAGGGCACGATCTCGCGCTCGAAGCGACCCTCCTCGGTCGCCTTGGCGGCGAGCTGCTGCGAGCGCACGCCGAGCTCGTCGAGCTCGGAGCGGGGGATCTCCCACTGGTCGGCGATCATCTCGGCCGAGAGGCCCTGCGGGATCAGGTTGTAGCGCTCCATCAGCTCGGGCGAGAAGGGCGCACCGTGCTCCTTCATCACCGAGTAGCCGTCGGCGAAGGAGATGTGGCCCATGTGCTCGACCCCGCCGCCGATCGCGACGTCGTGGACGCCGGAGGCGATCAGCGTCGCGGCGAAGTTGACCGCCTGCTGGGCGGAGCCGCACTGGCGATCGATCGTGGTCGCCGGCGTCTCGATCGGCAGGCCGGCCTCGAGCCAGGCGTTGCGACCGATGTTCACGCCCTGCTCGCCGAACTGCTGGGCGCAGCCGGCGATCACGTCGCCGGTCTCGGCCGGATCGACGCCGCTGCGCTCGAACAGCTCGCTGTAGGCCTTGGCCAGGAGATTCGAGGGATGGACGTCCTTGTAGTAGCCCTTCTCCTCGTGCCCGCGCCCGATCGGCGTGCGCACGGCCTCGACGATGACGACCTCGCGTCCTCCGAACTTGCCGTTTCCGTTGTCTGCCATCGCCGCCTCCGTCCGATTGACTGGTCAGTCAACCAATCGTACCTGGCGGCGAGAACCGGCCGGGACTGATAGAACCCGCCCATGAACGGAAGCCAGGGGTACCAGAGTCCGGGAATCGCGGGGAGCGGCGCCATCGCCACGGGTCTAGCCGCTGTCGCAACCACAACCGCAGACGTGATTCTGCTGGCACGCAGCGAGGCCTCGGCCTGGCGCGCGGAGGAGAAAGTCGTTGCCGCCTGCGCCAAGATCGAGGGTGCCGAGCCGTCGCGCCTGCGGGTGACCACCGACCCCAGCGGACCTCTGCCGACTGCGACGTGATCGTCGAGGCGATCGTCGAGGAGGTCGCGCCCAAGGGCGAGCTGCTGGCAACGGTCGCCGAGGCCTGTCCGAACGCCGATCTGGCGACGACCACCTCTTCGCTCAGCATCGCCGCGATCGCCGAGGCCGCGCGGCATCAGCAAGCTCTTCGGCCTCCACGTCTTCAACCCGGTGCCGCGGATGAAGCTGGTCGAGGTCTGCTTTCCCGACGGCGCCGCGGGCGCGCGCGAGGCCGCGCTGGCCTGGTGCGCGGCGCTGGGCAAGACCGCGGTCGAGGTGCCCGACCTGGCCGGCTTCGTCGTCAACCGCCTGCTCTTCCCCTACCTCTTCGACGCCGTCCGCTTCATGGAACAGACCGGCATGGAGGCGGGAGAGATCGACACCTGCATGAAGCTCGGCGCCGGCCACCCGATGGGTCCGCTGGCGCTGCTCGACTTCGTCGGCCTCGACGTCTGCAAGGCGATCGGCGACGCCCTCTACGCCGCCTCCAACGAGGAGTACCAGAAGCCCCCCAAGCTCCTGGTCGAGATGGCGGACGCAGGACAAGCTGGGGCGCAAGTCCGGTGCGGGTTTCTACAGTTACGACTGAGAGCTGCGGCTAGGCCAAGCAGTTCAAGGACGCAGGGAGCGTGGCGTGCCCTGGCACGCGAGCGACCGAGAACGCCGAAATGCGCCGGTCTAGTCGCAGCGCTTACCGGCGAGGTCCCAGATCACGTCTGCGGGCGAGATGCCCTGCTGGCGGGCCTTGGTCTCGATCTCTTCCCAGGGAAGCTCCGCCTCGGGAAGCTCGTCCCAGCGGGCCAGGTCGAGTGCCTCGACCGCGCCTTTGAGCGCCGGGCCGAGGTGCTCCTCCGAACGCAGCAAGGCCCGTCAGGACTTCAAGCTGCTTGTCGCTCAATCGCACAACCCACATGCGATACCTCCAGGTTTGAATGGGGAACGCGGGTTGCCCGGAGAAGCTAGGAGTCGTGACGGACGGAACCGCTGATGCGGACCGCCTCGATGCGGTTCTCGCGCACCGACTCGACCCGGATCGTGTAGCCGTTGGCGGTGATCGTGTCGCCGCGCTTGGGCAGCCGGCCGAGCTCGCCGAAGACGTAGCCGCCGACCGAGTTGTAGGCGTCGGTATCGACCGGCAGCTCGATGCCGGCGTCGGAGAGGTCGCCGAGCGAGACGTGGCCGCGGACGAACCACTCGCCGCTGGCCAGCTGGCGCAGGGCGGCGGCGCGGGGGTCGGTCTCGTCCTCGATCTCCCCCACCACCTCCTCGAGGATGTCCTCGACGGTGACGATGCCGACCGTGCGGCCGTACTCGTCGACGACGACCGAGAGCGAGGTGCGCTGGACCTGGAGGTCGTGCAGCAGGTCGTCGAGCGGCCGCGTCTCGGGGACGATCACCGCGTCGCGCACCGCCGGGGCGATCTCGGCCTCGGGCCCGTCGCTCATGTAGAGGCGGGCGAGGCTGTTGTTGTGGACGATCCCCTTGACCCGGTCGGGGTTCTCGTCCTCGATCACGACCAGGCGCGTGTGGCCGGAGGTGACGCAGCGCCGCAGCGCGGTCTCCACCGTCTCCGAGGCATCGACGGTGACCACCGCCGGGATCGGCGTCATCACCTCGCGCGCCTCCTGCTCGTGCAGGTGGAAGACGCCGCCGAGCATCCCCGCCTCGCCGGGGTCGAGGGTGCCGCCGATGCGTCGAGCTGTCGATGATCTGCTTCAGGTCCTCGGCCGTGTGGTGCTCTTCGATGTCGGTCGGGTCGACGCCGAAGAGGCGGACGATCGCGTTGGAGATTCGCGCTCAGCGGCGAAGATCACCGGCGCGGTGGCGATGCGGAACCAGTTGAGCGGCCGCGCGACGCGCCGGGCGGTGCGCTCGGCGTGGCTGATCGCCAGCATCTTCGGCACCTGCTCGCCGACGCTGATGTGGATCGCGGTGACGAGGACGAAGGCGATCGCCACCGAGAGGCCGACCGCGGCGCCGTGGGAGAGGCCGCCGAAGATCGGTTCGAGCAGCACCGCCAGCGAGGGCTCGCCGAGGAAGCCGATGCCGATCGAGGCCATCGTGATCCCGATCTGGCAGGCGGAGAGCGACTCGTCGATCTTGTCGAGCTGCTCGATCACCGCCTCGGCGCCGCTTTCGCCTTCCTCGGCCAGCTGCTCGAGCTTGCCGCGGCGGCTGCGGACGAGGGCGAACTCGGCCGCGACGAAGAAGCCGTTGATCGCAACCAGCAGCAGGAGGAGGACGAGCAGCAGGGCGTCATCGTCTATTTGGCCCGGTACTTCGGGGGAGGTCGTCGTCGGCCATTCGGCGTAGGCAATATAGCCATCCGCTCCGCGGAGCCCGCGATAACTGAGATATTGCTCGTCGGATGCGGATCGCAAGCCTCGTTCCGTCTGCGACCGAGATGCTCTATGCACTCGGGCTCGGCGACAGCGTCGTCGCGGTCACGCATGAGTGCGACTACCCGCCCGAGGCGAGTTCTCTCCCCCACCTGACCAGGACCGTGCTGCCGGCCGGTCTCAGCGCCGGCCGAGATCGACCGTACGGTGAAGGCGAGGGTGGCCGAGGGCCAGGCGCTCTACGAGCTCGACGAGGAGCTGCTGGCCGAGCTCGCTCCCGACTTGATCGTCACCCAGGCGGTCTGCGCCGTCTGCGCCGTCTCCTACGAGGACGTGCTCGAGGTCGCCGCGCGGCTGCCGGGCAGGCCCCGGGTCCTGCAGCAGGACCCGAGCACGCTCGGCGAGATGCTCGAGGACGTGATCCGGCTCGGCGAGGCGACCGGAGATCGCGCACCAGGCACACGAGCTGCGCGGTGAGCTCGAGGGGCGCCTGGCCACGGTCCGCGCCGCGGTCGCCGGCGCGAGCCTGCCGCGGGTGATCGCGCTGGAGTGGCTCGACCCGCCCTACGTCGGCGGTCACTGGATCCCCGAGATGATCTCGATCGCCGGCGGCGAGGACGTCGCCGGGCCCGCCGGGGCTGAAGTCGCCGGAGGTCTCCTGGGGCGAGCTCTCCGGGCTCAACCCCGACGTGGCGATCGCGATGCCCTGCGGCTGGTACGTCGAGGACTCGCGCGCCCAGGCGCTTGCCCACTGGGACCAGATCGAGCAGCTCGGCGCCCAGCAGGTCTTCGCCGTCGACGCCGCCTCGACCTTCTCGCGGCCGGGCCCGCGCCTGGTCGACGGGGTCGAGCTGCTCGGCCACCTGCTCCACCCCGACCTGGTCGACCCACCGGGCAACATCGGCTTCGCCGAGGTGCGCGCACCCAGCGTCTGGCGCGGCGCCGGCGGCTAGACCTCTCCAGGCCTCAGGCGATCGCCAGGGCGCCGAGCGATCGCGAGCAGCGCGACGCCGCCGATCGCCGCCAGCTCCGCGGCAAGGCGGTTTTCGCCCGAGCCTTCCCCGGTCGCCGGCGATGATCGCCAGCGCGCAGAGGACGCCGGCCGCGAGGCCGCCGAGGTGGCCGCCGAGGCTGATGTTCGCGGCGCCGAAGCTGAAGGCCAGGTTGATCAGCAGGATCACGCCGATCGAGGAGGCGACGGCGTCGAAGCCGCGGCCCCGGGCGATCACGAAGGTCGCGCCGAAGATGCCGAAGATCGCCCCGGACGCGCCGATGGTGAGCGCGTTCGGGTCGAGCAGCAGCGCCCCGAAGGCGCCGCCGAAGAGCGAGGCGAAGTAGACGGCGACGAAGCGTGGCGTGCCGATCGAGGGCTCGAGGATGCGGCCGAGGAAGAAGAGCGCGAACATGTTGAAGCCGATGTGGATCAGGCTGGCGTGCAGGAAGCCGCTGGTGATCAGCCGGTACCACTCGCCTTCGCGCGACCAAGGGCCCGAAGAGCCCGTAGTCGAAGACGAGCGAGCTGCCGCGGACCGTCGAGTCCGCCGCTGCCGGTAGCGATCTCGGCCAGGAAGGCGGCGACGTTGAGCGCGATCAGGACGAAGGTCGCCGGCGCGCTCGAGAGCAGCGAGGCCTCACCGACCCCCCGCACCACCTTGGTGCGCTGGCCGGCGCACTCCGGACAGCGCATGCCGACCGGGGTCGGAGTCATGCAGTCCGGGCAGATCGGCCGCCCGCAGGAGGAGCAGGAGACGGCGGTCTCGCGGTTGGGGTGCCGGTAACAAGTCTCAGCCACGGGGATGAGCAGCCTACAATCGCCGCCGATGGACGGACCCAGCCCAGCCCGCCTCTACGCCACCGCGGTCGGCGCGGCGCTCGTCGTCGCCGGCATCGTCGGCTTCTTCTACAGCGCCTCCTTCGGCTCGCCGGGCGAGGTCGACGAGGTCTTCGGCGTCTTCGCCGTCAACGGCTGGGACAACGTCCTGCACATCCTCACCGGCGTGCTCGGCCTGATCGTCGCCGGACTACGCCTCGCGCCGCTACTCGCTCTGGCTCGGCGCCTTCTACGTCGTGCCTCGCCCTCTGGGGGTTCACGATCGGCAGCGGCGAGTCGATCCTCGGCTTCCTGCCCGGTCAACACCGGCGACAACCTGCTCCACCTCGTCCTCGGCGCGCTCGGCGTGCTCGCCGCCCTGGGCACCCCGGCGACGAGGAAGAAGACGACGAAGAAGGCCGCGCCGGCTACGGCTTGATCCGGCCGGTCAGCGAGCGCAGGCCGCCCTTGGCCTGCTGTCTGCCGCGGCGGCGCAGCTCCATCACGACAAGCGCCCCGGCGGCCGCGCCACCGGCGCCGACCGCGACGACCGGACGGACCCAGTTGCGCGGATCGCGCAGGGCACGCAGCTCGCTCTCGGAGAGCTCCTCGGCCCAGTCGCGAGAGCTCCTCGGCGGCGGCCTGGGTGACCGCGGCCAGAGGTGTCCTCGACCCGCCCCGAGAGCCGCTCCGGCGGCTCGATCGGGCGCAGCGCGTCGGAGAGCAGGTGCTCGACGTCCCAGGTGCTGCCGGTCAGGCGCCGCTCGACCTCACTCATCGCCCATCTCCTCCTGCAGCTGCTTGATCGCGCGATGGATCAGCACCTTGGTGGCGCCGTCGCTGCGCCCCAGGGCACGGGCGATCTCGCGGTTGTCCATGCCGAGCGCGAAGCGCATGATCAGCGCCTCGCGGCGGTCGTCGGGCAGGTGCTCGAGATGCGCCATCACCTGGCGCAGCTCCTCGCGCCCCTCGGCGATCGCCTCGGTGCCGTGGCGCGCGGCGATCGGGTCGGCGCTCCTCCAGCGAGGTCTGCGGCCGGCGCGAGCGGTCGCGGTAGTAGTTGGAGGCGAGGTTGTGGGCGATGCGAATCAGCCAGGGCCGCAGCGGCCGGCCGTCGGACTCGCGACGGGCGCGGTCGAAGTGCCGGTAGGCCTGCAGAAAGGCCTGCTCGGTGAGGTCCTCGGCGTCGTGCTGGTTGCCGACCCGGTAGTAGGCGTAGGAGTAGACGTCGCGCAGGTGAGCCCGGTAGAGGTCCTCGAAGGCGCGGTCGAGCTCCGCCTTGGCGGCCGGGTCGAGGCTGGCCGGCTCGACGTTCTCCTTGGCCGCGCTCACGCGGCAAGCCTATTGCCATCAGGCGGCCTTCCTCGAGCGCTCGACCCGTCGCAGTCCGGCAACCCAGGCCTCGGCGTCGATCTCGCCGCGGATCAGCGCGGCCAGTCCCGATGAGCGCCTCGGCGTTGCCACCGCTGGCCGAGGTCGCCGTCGCCAGCAGCGGCACCGCGTCGAGCCCCTCCGAGGCCTGGCCGATCTGGGCCGGGATCTCCGCGGCGGGCGTTCCCCGGCCGAGCAGCTCGCCGGCGCGGCGGTTGCGGCCGGTCGGGGCCATCACGGTCGCGGTCAGGTCGCCGACTCCGGCCAGGCCGGAGAAGGTGCCGAGCTCGGCGCCGCGGTCGATCGCGTGCTCGATGCACTCGCTCCAGACCTGGGCGGCGGCGATCCCGGCCGCGTTGAGCCCGTGCGGCTCGGCTGCCGCGGCGGCAAGCGCGGCCGCGTTCTTGGCCGCGCCGGCCATCTCGACGCCGGTGATGTCGCGGGAGCGCTCGCAGACCAGGCCGGCGCCGGTCGAAGACGACGCCGAGCTGGTTGCGCAGGTCGGGGTCGGCCGAGCCGAGCACCAGGGCGGCGGAGCCGGAGACGGCCTCGCGGGCGTGGGCCGGCCCGCCGAGGCAGGCGATCGCCCGCGCCCGCACCCGCTCGCCGACGTACTCGGCGGGGAGCTGGCCCAGCGGCGCGATCAGGCCCTTGGTCAGCAGCAGCATCGCCGAGCGCGAGCCGACCCGGTCGGCAATCGCGCCGACCGCCTGCGGCAGCGAGCCGGAGGGGATCGCCAGGCAGACCAGGTCGAGGCCGGCCAGCTCGACCTCGGAGGCCTGGCGCACCCGAACCGAGTCGGGCAGGCGCACGCCCTCCAGGTAGCGCTGGTTCTCGCGCGCCTCCTCGATCTCGGCGGCGTGGGCGGCGGTCGCGGGTCGCGAGCTGGACCTCGAGGCCGCCGCGGGCGAGCAGGACGGCGACCGCGGTGCCCCAGCTGCCGGCGCCGATCACGGCGGCGCGGCGCATCGGCGGCAGGCCGCCGAGGTCCTCCCACTGCAGCTCGACGTTGGGCCAGATCCGCGCGGTGACGGTCGAGGCGAGGCCGCGCGAGGGATCCTCGGCCCGCGGAAAGGTCATCGCCTTGCCGAGCCGGACCTTGACCTTGCGCGGGCGGATGCGCCAGCCGCGGCGCACGTGTTCGGTGCCGAGCACGGCGGCCGGGATCACCGGCGCGCCGGTCTGCAGGGCCAGCCGGCCGACGCCGCGCTTGGGCTCGCCCAGAGAGCCGCTGCGGATGCGGGTGCCCTCGGGGAAGATGCAGACGGCGCCGCCGCGTTCGACCAGCAGGCGCGCCGTCTCCATCGAGTCCTCGTCGGACTCGCCACGGCGGATCGGGAAGGCGCCGAGCCGCGAGAGGATCCAGCCCTGCCAGCGGCGCTCGAAGAGCTCGACCTTGGCGACGTAGTTCATCGGCCGCCGCCAGGGCAGGGCGCCGCCGATCGCGAAGGGGTCGAGGAAGCTGCGGTGGTTGGAGGCGACGATCAGGCCGCCCTTGAGGCGGGCGTGCTCGCGGCCGGTCCTCGCGTAGCGGAAGTAGACCAGGAAGAAGGGGGTCATGAAGATCCTGGCGAGGATGTAGAGGATCGGGTTTACGCCGTGGGCGCGGGTGTACTCGTGGTACGCCTGGAGGCGGCGATCGCGAGGGCCACGGGGATGGCTACACGGGTTGACGGGCGGGGTTACTGGCGATGGTCGGGTACCCCTCCCGGCTCAACTTTTTCGGTGGAGAGCTGGCCTGCTGGCGCCGCAAAAGGATTGGCGAAAAAGTACAAGCCGCCGGGAGGGGCGCCCGACCCGCTACCAAGCGCGGTCGATCAACTGCGTCCAGCTCGACCGCGGTCGGGGGCTCCGGGGTGAAGGCGAGCTCCGGGCGAAGCAGCATCGCGTCCAGGGCCTCGGGGAGCTTGCTTCGGTCCGCCCCCTGATCGCCCAAGCCGGGCGGATTGCCGCCGAGTTCGAGGATGCGAGCTTCGATGGCGGCGGGGTCGGTTCCGATCGCCGTTGCCAAGGGCTCCAGGCCGTCGGGGGCTCGGGGGGTCATGAAGGACATTGCTCGGGGGAGGATTGCGGCGTTGACTCCGGCGTGGGTGGCGCCGCAGATGCGGACCAGGGTTTGGCAGATGACGTGGTGGAGGGCGAAGGCGCCGGAGTCGATTGCGTAGCCGCAGAGGATCGAGCCTTGGGCCAGGGCGGCGCGGTTGCGCTCGGCCGGGGCTTCGTCGAGGGAGGTGGCGATCAGCTCGGCGCCGCGCAGGGCGGTCATGCGGGAGACCGGGTTGGCGAAGGGGGTGTAGAGGGAGTCGGCGCCGTGGGCGAGGGCGTTCATCGAGCTGGCGCGCAGCTCGGGCTCGGGGGCGCTGGTCATCGCGTCGGGGTCGGCGATCACCAGCGCCGGGCGGACCAGCGCTGCGGACCCGGTCCTCGGCCCCGGCGGGGAGACGGTGGATGCCGGTCATCTCGGCACCGGACATCGTCGTCGGGATCGCGGCGACGCGGGCGCCGGTCACCGAGGCGATCGCCTTCGCGGTGTCGATCGTGCGGCCGCCGCCGAGGGCGACCAGGTTCGGCGAGCGGGCGCTGAGTCGAGCAGCGCCGCCGCAGCCTCCGGCACCGCCGTTGCCGGGTCGGCCGGCGGCAGCTCGTGCACGGCAGCCGCCGCGGTCGCGAGCTCCGCGCGCCGCGTCCAGGTGCCGCGCGGTCGTGAGCAGCTCGAACGGCTCCATGCCGTGCTCGGCGAGCAGCTTCGGCGCGCGCTGCGACGCCGTCGGCTGTCGAAGACGACCGTGCGGCCGGCGTCGCGCCAGACGAAGTTGCCGTTCACTCGGCCGAGGCGGTGCGCGGGTTGACCACCGGGCGCAGGTTCGGTTCGACCTCCGCCCGCAGGTGCTCGTAGTCGGGCGGCAGCGAGAGCTTCTCGCCGAGGTGCTCGAGCGGCTCGTCGACGGTGAAGCCGGGCCCGAGCGTGGCGATCTCGAAGAGCACGCCACTCGGCTCGCGGAAGTAGATCGAGCGGAAGTAGAAGCGGTCGATCACCGGGGTCGGCTGGGCGCCGCCGGCGATCGCCCGGTCGCGCCACTCCTCGTGCTCGTCGATGGTCGAGGCCCAGGCGACGTGGTGGACGCTGCCGGCGCCCTGCAGCGAGCGCTCCTCGGGCGGCGCTTCGTAGACGTAGAGGCCGCCGCGGCTGGAGCCGCGCGCCTCCCAGCTGTCGCTCGTCGATCGGCTCGAACTCGAGCGCCTCGAGCAGCGTGCGGCTCGCCTCGGGGGCGGCGCTGTAGGCGCAGACCGCGTGGAAGCCGCGCAGCGCCAGCTCGGCCGGCACCTCGGGGTGGTCGGCGATCAGCGGCTCGTCGGCGACCTCGACCACGGCGAGCTCGTGGGCGAGCCCCTCGGGATCGGCGAAGCGCAGGCCTCCCCCGGCCCGCTCGGACTCGATGCCGTTGGCGCCGAGGCGCTCCTCCCAGAAATCGAGCGAGGCGTGCGAGGCGACCCGCCAGACGATCCGGTGCACGTCGCCGGCTCCGGCCCGGCCCGGGCGGCACGCCGGGGAACTCGAAGAAGGTGAGATCGGAGCCGGCGCTGCCCTTCTCGTCGGCGAAGAAGAGGTGGTAGACGGTCGGGTTGTCCTGGTTGACCGTCTTCTTGACCAGGCGCAGGCCCATCACCCCCGCGTAGAAGTCGACGTTGCTCTGCGCGTCGGCGGTGATCGCGGTGATGTGGTGGATTCCCTCCAGCTTCACTACGTCACGTATACCATCCCGCCGATGAGCCGCGGACGACGACGTCTCGTGAGAGTCCTTGTCGTACTCGGCTCGCTGCTCGCCTTCCTCAGCGTCTTTGCGATCTGGACCGAGCGCCAGGCGCTCGACACCGACGAGTGGGTCAACACCAGCGGCCGCCTGATCCAGAACTCGACGATCCGCGAAGCGCTCAGCAACTACCTCGTCGACCAGCTCTACGAAAACGTCGACGTCGAAAAGGAACTGAGCGAAAAGCTCCCCGGTGACACCAAGGACCTGGCCGGGCCGATCTCGGGCGGCCTGCGCCAAGTCGCCGGCGAGCGGCGCCAACCAGGTGCTGGAGAGCTCGACCGCCCAGGAACTCTGGAAGAGCGCCAACAAGACGACCCACGAACAGCTGCTGGAAGTGCTGGAAGAAAAGGAAGGCACGCTGGCGACCGAAGAAGGCAAGGTCAGCCTCAACCTCGGCAGCCTGGTCACCAACCTCGCCAGACCAGGTCGGGATCGGCGCCAACCTGGCGGAAAAGCTGCCGCAGACGCCGGCCAGATCACGATCCTGCGCTCCGACCAGCTGAAGACGGCGCAGGACATCGTCGTCGCGATCAAGGGCCTGGCGCTGATCCTCTCGCTGCTCACCTTCCTCTGCTTCGGCCTCGCGATCTACCTCTCGCGCGAGAGTCGCTGGGTGACCGTGCTCTCCTGCGGCATCGGCCTGGTCGCGGCCGGCTTTGTCGTGATCGTCTTCCGCGAGATCGCCGGCGGCATCGTCGTCGGCCAGCTGGTCGAAGAAGAGAGCGTCAAGCCGGCGGCCGAAGCGGCCTGGTCGATCGGCACCTCGCTGATGACCAGCATCGCAACCACCGTGATCGTGATCGGCGTGCTCTTCGGGATCGCCGGCTGGCTCGCCTCGCCGACCGGCTCGGCCCGCTCGACCCGGCGGGCGATCGCGCCGGTGCTGCGCGAGCTACGCCGCCTACGTCTACGCCGGCCTGGCGATCCTCGTCGGCATCTACTTCCTCTCCGGCGCCGACCCAGAACCTGCGCTCCTTCCTCACCACGCTGGTGATCGCCGGCCTCGCCGCCTTCGGCATCCACGAGCTGCGCAAACAGACCGCCGAGGAATTCCCCGACGCCGACTACGGCGACGTCGTCGGCCGCACCAAGGACAAGGTGGTCGGCGCGGTCAAAGACGCCAACCTGGGCGAGCGGGCCTCGAAACTGCGCCTGCCCGAGATGCGCAAGCCAACCGAGGGCAGCGAGGCGCCGACGGCAACCCTCCCCGCCGACGACGAGGACACCCGCCTGGCCCGCCTCGAACGCCTCGCCACCCTGCACGAGAAGGGCGTCCTCACCGACGAGGAGCTCGCCGCCGAGAAGGCGCGAGTGCTCGGCGGCTCCGGCAAAGACGCCTGACTCGCCCAGAGCCCGCCTCCGGGATCGAACCGGAAACCTCCGCTTTACAAGAGCGGTGCTCTACCAGTTGAGCTAGGCGGGCGGGCACCGATCCCTCTGCGCTCAGCGTACGCGGTCTTTCGAGCCGGCGCGGTCTGTGGGTGGGGTACGGGGACCCCCCTCCAGAAGCCGTTGCGCAGCAGGTCGTGGGTGGCAATTCGAAGCGTGGTCCCAGAGCTTCTGGCGGAGGGTCCCCGTACCCCTCACGACAGGCGATGCCAATTCGAAGAAGTGTCGAACGCACATCGGGGTGATCAACGGGTGCCCCTCTCCGGAAGGCTCAGTGACGACGCTTCGAAGCTCGGGGACGATCTGCTGCGCAACGGTCTTCAGGAGAGGGGCACCCGTTGATCCAGCGCACTGTGTAATCGTCACCCCGTGAACGTGACGTTTCGCTTTCTCGAGCCCGACGAGGGCGACGGTGCTGAGCGAGGCGATCGAGGCTGCCTACGGGGACAGCTACGACGTGCGCTGGGTCTACGACGCGGCCGAGGTCGTCGGCGCGGCTGGCGGCGGGGACCTACGTCTCCTGCGTGGCCGAGAGCGAGGACGGGGAGCTGCTCTGCCACGAGGGGATGAGCCTGGCCGCGGCGGGCGACGCGGTCGGGCACTCGGGGCAGGCGGTGACGATGCCGGCGGCGCGGGGGCAGCACCTCTTCACCCGGACCAAGCGCTTCCTGATGGACTGGGCCACGGAGCAGGGGCTGGCGGGGATGTACAGCGAGGCGACCGCCGCCCACCCCTACAGCCAGCGCGCCAACATCGAGCTGGGCGCGCACGAGACCGGCTTCCTGCTCGGCTGGATCCCGGCCTCGGTCTCCAACGACGCGGCCGCGGAGAGCCGCCGCGGGCGCCAGTCGGCGGCGCTCTTCTACACCAAGCTCAACGACGGCCACGAGCGCCCGGTCTACGCGCCCGAGCGCCACCGCGAGATCGTCGGCCAGACGCTGCGAGCTGTGCGAGCTGCGCGGAACGCTGGCCGAGCCGCCGGCGGGCGCCGAGCTGGCCGAGCGGACCGAGCTGCACGTCGCGGTCGACGCCGACCACAACCTGGCGCTGATCACCGTGCACGTCCCGGGTGCCGACCTCGAGGCCGCGGTCGCCGCCGAGCGTCACCACCTCTTCCACCGCGCCTGGCCTCGACGCGATCTACCTCGACCTGCCGCTGGAGCACCCGGCCACCGCCCTCGTCGCCGACCACCTCGAGCGCGCTCGGCGTCTCCTACTCCGGCGTCTTCCCCAACAGCCGCTGCGACGGCGACGTGCTGCGCATGCAGTCCCTGCACCGTGCCCGGATCAAGGCCGACGACGTCGCCGTCGCCTCCGAGCACGGCCGGGAGCTGCTCGACTACGTCCTCGCCGACCTGCCCTAGTTCAGGGTCTCGCGCGAGGCCAGGTGGGCGCCGACCTTGCGCTTGACCCGCTGCAGGGCGTTGTCGACGGTCTTGGTGTCGCACTCGAGCCGCTCGGCGGTCGCCTCGTAGGAGTGGCCGTCGAGGTAGAGCGAGAGCACGCGGCTCTCCAGGTCCGAGAGCACGCCGGAGACACCGGAGAGGCAGGAGACGAGGCTCTCCAGCTCTTCGGCGGCGATCACCTGGTTGACCGGGTCGTGGACGGTCGGCCCGGGCAGGATCTCGTCGAGGGTCGTATCCGAGTCGCCCGCCGCGGCCGGCGTCTGGCTGAAGGAGACGTACTGGTTGAGCGGCGTGTGCTTGTTGCGGGTCGCCGTCTTCACCGCGGTGATGATCTGGCGGGTGATGCAGAGCTCGGCGAAGTTGCGGAAGCTCGACTCGCGATCGGTGCGGTAGTCGCGGATCGCCTTGTAGAGGCCGAGCAGGCCTTCCTGGATCAGGTCGTCGGCCTCGCCTCCGAGCAGGAAGTACGAGGAGGCCTTGAGACGGACGAAGCCGCGGTAGCGACGGACGATCGCGTCGTAGGCATCGGTGCGGCCATCCTTGGCGAGAGCGACCAGATAATGGTCATCAAGCTCAGGTTGAAGGTTAGCCTCGGCTGGTTTGAGCGAGCCGTTGAGACGGCCCGAAGGGAGCTGCATTTCCTGGGTCGGCAAAGATAGAGCCACAGATCCTTCTCCTTGAAGAAGGGTCGTGGCGCCTTACCTCCCCTGGCGGCGCCCTTATGGACTGGGCATCTCAGACTCAAGCTGAGGTTCACCCTTGTTGGCGCGTTAGTTTACGGGCGCGCGGAGTTCTGTCAACCCCGACGCAGGGATTTCGTGCAATCGCCGTTGCAGTTGCTACCGCTGCCGAACGGCCTCGAAGAGCAGCGCCGCGGCGGCGGCCGAGACGTTCAGCGAGTCGATCATGCCCCGCTGCGGCAGGGCGACCAGCCCATCGCAGGCCGAGGCGACGCGCGGCCGCAGACCCTTGCCCTCGCCGCCCAGGACCAGCACCGTCGGCCCGCTCAGGTCGACGTCCCACGGCGCCTGCTTCGCCTCGGCGTCGGCGCCCCAGATCCAGAAGCCCGCCTCCTTGGCCTCGCCGAGCCAGTCGGCGAGGTTGCGGACGTGGGCGATCGGCAGGTGCTCGACCGCCCCCGCCGATGCCTTGCAGGCGACGGCGGTCACCGCGGCCGAGCGACGCTCGGGAATGACCAGGCCGGCCGCCCCCGCCGCCTCGGCCGAGCGAGCGACGGCGCCGAGGTTGCGCGGGTCCTGAACCTGGTCAAGCGCGATCAGCAGCGCGTTCTCGGCCTCGCAGCAGCTCCGCGGAGCCGGCGTAGGGATAAGGCTCGACCTCGGCCACGACCCCCTGATGGTCCGGCGACCCACACAGCCGCTCCAACTCCTCAGCCGAAGTCTCAGGAGCCCGCCAGACCCGCTGCACCTGGCGCCGTCGGCCTCGTTCAGCCTCGGCCACCGGCTGCTTGCCATAGATGAACTGAGAAGCCATCAGGCCTTCGGCACGAGCTTCGCGCCCTCGGCCGAGTCCCGCACCTCCCAGCCCAGCTCGGCCAAGCCGATCCCGAATCTCGTCGGCCCGCTCGAAGTCCTTCGCCGCCCGAGCCTCCTGCCGCTCCGTCGAGCAGCTTCTCTGCCTCCTCGTCGGCCTCAGCTCCCTGATCTGGCTGAGTAAGGGAGCTGAGGCCGACGAGCGCCAGCATCTCCGCCAGCGCCAGAACAGCCTCGTGCCCGGGAACCTCGCCGCGATTCGCCTCCGCCGACAAGCTCGAACACCTCGGCCATAGCCCTCGGCGTATTGAAGTCGTCCGCAAGCGCCTCTCTGAAGCTCTCGACCCGGATGCGCTTGCATCGAGCGGGGCGCCGGGGGAGGGTCCCGGGGAACTCCCGGCGAAGCCGGCCCCGGGACCCTCCCCCGACGCCCCGCCCACCGGATGCTCCCGAAAGAAGTTCCTCAGCCGCTCGACCTGCGCCACCGCTTCCTCCATCTGCTGCGGCCCGAACGCCAGCGGCTGTCGATAGTGCCCAGAGATCAGGTAGGCCACGACCGCCTCACGCCCGTAGCGATCAAGCGCCTCGGAGAGCTGAAAGATGTTCCCCTCGGACTTCGACATCTTCTCCGCGTCCGTCTCGACCATCCCGTTGTGCATCCAGACCCGCGCAAACGGCCGCCCGGCCGCCTCCGACTGGGCGATCTCGTTCTCGTGGTGGGGAAAGACCAGGTCCGAGCCGCCGCCGTGGATCGCGAACGACGGCCCCAGCTCCGCCTCGGCCATCGCCGAGCACTCGATGTGCCAGCCGGGCCGCCCCGGGCCCCAGGGCGAGTCCCAGGAGGTGTCCTCGCCGGGCTTGTGGGCCTTCCAGAGGGCGAAGTCGAGCGGGTCCTCCTTGAGCGAGTCCGAGCCGGCCTCCTCGCCCTGGTCCATGTCCTCGGTGCGACGGTTGGAGAGCTTGCCGTAGGCATCGAAGCTGCGCACGCGGAAGTAGACGTCGCCGCCGGACTCGTAGGCATGGCCGGCCTCGATCAGGTCGGAGATCAGCGCGACGATCCCGCCGATCGTCTCGGTCGCCAACGGCTCCGCGTCGGGCCGCCCCAGCCCGAGCCGGCCGGTGTCCTCGAAGTAGGCCCGGGTCATCCGCGCGGCGAACTCGCCGGACTCCTCGCCGGCCTCACGGGCGGCGACGTAGATCTTGTCGTTGATGTCGGTGACGTTGACGACCAGCTTCGCCGCGTACCCCTCCGACTTCAGGAACCGGGCAAGCAGAGAGAAGACGACGAACGGCCGCGCGTTGCCGATGTGGATCCGGCTGTAGACGGTCGGGCCGCAGGCATAGATCCCGACCTCCTGGCCCGGGTCGAGCGTGACGAGCTCCCCGTCAGCGTGTCCTTGATCCGCACCTCTCGCATCGGAGCGGATGCTAGAGAGGTCTAGAAGGTCCGGTAACCGGACCCGGAGGGGGCTGGCCTCGCGCCGCTCCCAGGAGGGCGCGGTCTTGTCGGCCGCGGCCAGAACCTCGCGCCGTGCCCGCGAGGTGCTCGCCTTGATCTCGTCCTCGGCCGCGCGCCTGACCCGCTCCTCGCGCTGCTCGGCCTGGGTACGGATGCGATCGGACTCGGCTTTCAGCGCCTCCTCGGCGCGCGCCCGCGCCATCTCGGCCGCCTCGCCTTCGACCTTCTCGACCAGGGAGCGCACCCGCTCGTCGGCCTCGCGGCGCACCTCCTCGGTGCCCTGCATCACCCGCTCCTCGATCTCGGTCTCGAGCCGTACGGCGAGCTCGTGTGCCTCGGCCGCCGCCGCCTCGGCTTCGACGGCGCGCTGCTCCGCGGCGGCGACGCGCTGGTCGGCCTCGAGCTTCGCCTGATCGAGCGCCTCCTTGTGGCGCTGCGCGGCCTCGCGCTCGGCCCCTTCGACGCCCGTCGCCGAGCGACGCTCTCGGCCTCGGCCCGAACGGCAGCTCAGCTCCCCGGCGATCGCTTCGCGATCGGCTTCAGCTTGCGTCTGGGCCTGCTCGAAGGCTCTGCTCGGCCCGATCGCGGGCGGCCTCGGCCCGGGTCGCCCGCGCCTCGGCCTCCTTGCGCTTGCCGCGCTCCGACTTGGCTCCGCGCCCGGCCTTCCTCACCGAGCTTGCGCAGAGTCGCCATCGCCTTCGCCTTTAGCTCGCTGCGAAGCTCCTCGCTGCGCGCCTCGGCCTTGGCAACACGCTCCTCGCTGACCCGCACCCACTCGAGTGCCTGCTTGGCGGTCTCGTGCAGCTCTTCGCTTGCCGCCCCGACCGCTTTCAGCTGCGTCGCCGCTTCGCCCATGAAGCCGCAACCTACTATCCGGGTCGGAGCCGTATCTACCCACCGGCCAGCGGGAAGGCCGCAATTTGGGAGTCGATCCCGGCAGGGGTGAAGCGTCTTGTACTTTTTCGCGGCCGCTCTCCCGTGCGCCCAGCAATCCAGCGCTTCTCGAAAAAGTTAAGCGGAACCCCTGCCGGGATCTGCCCGCACCTTGGCGGTCTCCCGCTCGTGCAGCTCGCGCTTGAGGATCTTGCCGGTGGCGTTGCGCGGCAGCTCGTCGAGGAACTCGAATTCGCGCGGTGCCTTGTAGGCGGCGAGGTTGGCCTTGACGTGGGCCTTGAGCTCCTCCGCGGAGACCTCGTCCTCGGCCGCGATGACGACGAAGGCCTTCAGCCGCTGGCCGAACTCGGCGTCCTCGACCCCGATCACGGCCACCTCGACCACGCCTTCGTGGTCGGCGAGCAGGTCCTCGACCTCGCGGGGGAAGACGTTCTCGCCGCCGGAGACGATCATCTCGTCGTCGCGGCCGTCGATGAAGAGGCGGCCGCCGGCATCGAAGTGGCCGACGTCGCCGCTGCTCAGCAGGCCGTCGATCACCTCCTTGCCGCCACCGCCGGTGTAGCCCTCGAAGGACATCTCGTTGCCGACGAAGATCCGCCCCACCTCGCCGCGCGGGACCTCGCGGCCCGTCCTCGTCGAAGAGGCGAACGACCGTGCCCCGCGGCGGCTTCCCCGCCGTGCCCGGCGCGGCGCGCAGGTCCTCGGGGGTGGCGACGGTCGCGTAGGCGACCTCGGTCGAGCCGTAGAGGTTGTAGACGTTGTCGCCGAAGCGGTCCATCCACTCGGTCGCCAGCTCGCCCGGCAGGGCGGAGCCGGAGGCCGAGGTGATCCGCAGCGAGGAGAGGTCGTAGGCGCGCGAGGGTCTCCTCGGGCAGGCGCAGGATGCGCTGCAGCATCACCGGCACGACCGCGAGCACCTCGGCGCGATGGTCCTGCACCGCCCGCAGCGTCTCCTCCTCGTCGAAGCGGCGTCGCAGGACCATCGTCGAGGCGGTCGGCAGGCTCATCACGAAGTGAAAGAAGCCCCAGGAGTGAAAGAGCGGCGCGGCGATCACCATCGTGTCGCGGGCGCGATAGGGGATCTTGTCGATCAGCGCCGCCATCGCCAGCAGGCCGTCGGGGCTGGAGCGCTGGGCGCCCTTGGGCGTCCCCGTGGTGCCGGAGGTGAGGATGACGAAGCGCGGATTGTCGGGCGGCGGCTTGTGGTCGGAATCGTCGTTGGCGGCGATCAGCGAGTCGAGCGTCGGACCCTCCAGCATCGCCGTCGCTCCAGGCGATGATGCGGGCGATGCCCTCGTCGACGCCGTCGAGCAGACCGGCGAACTCCTCGTCGTAGACGAGCGCCTTCGGCGCCTCGCGCCTGGTCACCTCGACCAGCTGGGGACCGGCGAACATCGTGTTCAGGTAGAGCGCGCTGGCGCCGAGCTTGGCCGCGGCCAGCGTCGCCTCGATGAAGCCGCGGTGGTTGCGGCACATGATCCCGACTCCGTCGCCCGGGCCGATCCCCATGCCGGCGAAAGCGTGGGCGAGGGCGTTGGTGCGCCGGTGCACGCGCTCGAAGCTGAGCGAGCCGCGTTCGTCGATCAGCATCGTCTCGTGTGGGTATTTGTGCGCCGCCGTGGCGACGCCGGTCGCCGGCGAGGCGCCCCAGCGCAGGAAGGTGGTGGCGACCTTGGCCGCCTTGTCGGGGCGGACCAGGCCGACGATCCCGGCCTCGTGCAGGACCTTCGCCTCGAAAGCCGAGTCGGAGACCGACTGGCGGGCGCTCGACGCTATGGACTTCAGCATTCCCATCGCAGCGGCGAAGGTTATTCGCTCTCGACCGAAGCGACCGCTATGCAGGCGATCCCCTCGCCGCGGCCGATCCAGCCCATGCCCTCGTTGGTGGTCGCCTTGACGCTGACGCGGGCCGAGGTCGCCTCGGCGAGGATCCGCTCCATCTCGGCGCGCAGCGGGCCGATCCGCGGCTCCTCGCAGATCAGCGTCGCGTCGACGTTGACGATCCGGCCGGAGATCGTGCCGACCGCGGTGCGCAGCAGGTCGATCGAGTCGGCGTCGCGCCAGCGCTCGTCGTCGTCGGGGAAGAGGGTGCCGATGTCGCCCTGGCCGGCGGCGCCGAGCAGGGCGTCGATCACGGCGTGGGTGAGCACGTCGGCGTCGGAGTGGCCGGCGAGCCCGCGCGGGTGATCGACCTCGACCCCGCCGAGGACGAGGCGACGCCCCTCGGCGAAGCGGTGGCTGTCGTAGCCGATCCCGACGCTCATCGCCTAATCCTCGCGCACCGCGTCGGGCAGCGGCTCGAGCCGGCGCTGGCGACCCTCGAAGACGCAGATCTCGCTCACCCCGAGCTCGTCGAGAAACTCGAGCGGCCTGGTCGTAGCCGAAGCCGACCTGCTCGGGCAGGTGGGCGTCGGAGGAGAGGGCGAAGGAGGCGCCGGCCTCGACGCACATCTCGGCAAAGCCGACGCGCCGGGTAGATCTCGCCGACCGGCTTGCGCAGACCGGCAGTGGAGACCTCGACCGCGATCCCGCTCTCGGCGATCGCCTCGACCGCCGGCTCGTAGAAGAAGCGCGGGTCGCGCTCGGGCAGCGGCCGGGCGCCGCCCCAGACCTTGACCAGGTCGGGGTGGGCGAGGATGTCGAAGAGGCCCGAGCGGGCGCACTCGGCCAGCGAGGCGAAGTAGCGGCGCCAGACCTCGTCGGGATCGCCCTTGCTCTCCCAGACGTCCCAGCCGGGGTGGTCGACCGCGGCGTCGCCGATGAAGTGGACCGAGCCGACGACGTAGTCGAAGTCGCGCGCCTCGAGCAGCGCCGCGGTGCGGTCCTCGGCGGCGGGGATGTAGTCGCACTCGACCCCGAGCCGCAGCGGCGTGCTGCGCACGAACTCGCAGTAGGAATCGAGGTCGTCGCGGGCCTGCTCCTCCCAGAAGGGATGGCGCCAGAGATCGAGCGCCTGGGTGAAGCGGTAGACGTGCTCGGAGACGCCGAGCTCGGCGATCCCGGCCGCCTCGGCGGCGGCCAGGTAGCGATCGACGTTCTCGCCGGTGAAGAAGCGCTCGCCGGGGGTATCGGGCTCGTCGGGACGGAGGTGGAGGTGGTAGTCGGTAAGCATGGGACGGGCAGAGTAGGCGACCCGGGCCGCGGATACGCTGGAGCCATGGTCCACCTGCGGATCGTCGTCCCGGAAGATCGCTGCGGCAAGGTCCTCGACCTGCTCGAAGCGGCGCCCTCGACGACCAACCTGGTCTTCCTCGCCGGCGCCGCGCGCCAGCCCAAGGGCGACGTCGTCCTCTGCGACATCGCCCGCGAGGACGCCAGCGTGCTGATCGAGGACCTCAAGGAGCTGGGCGTCGGCGCGCGACGGCTCGATCTCGCTCGAGCAGATCGACTCGCAGCTCTCCGACGCGGCCGACCGGGCCGAGCGGGCCGCCCGGGGCAAGCCCTCCAACGCCGTCGTCTGGGAGGAGGTCGAGGCGCGCACCTCCGAGACCACCGAGCTGGGCGGCAACTTCCTCATCTTCATGGTCCTCGCCTGCCTGATCGCCTCGGTCGGCATCTTCCTCGGCTCGCCGATCCTGATCGTCGGCGCGATGGTCGTCGGGCCCGAGTTCGGGCCGCTGGCCGGCTTCTGCGTGGCGGTGGTCGAGCGGCGGCGCGAGGTCGCCCGTGCGCTCGCTGACAGCGCTCGCGATCGGCTTCCCGGTCGGCATCACCGCCGCCTTCCTCTTCACCCTGATCTCGAAGTGCGACCGGGACCTGCTCGACTCCGACTTCAGCGGCTCGATGCACCCGCTGACCCAGTTCATCTCCAAGCCCGACGACTTCTCCTTCATCGTCGCCTGCTTCGCCGGCGCCGCCGGGATGCTCTCGCTGACCTCGGCCAAGTCGGGGGCGCTGATCGGGGTGCTGATCTCGGTGACGACGATCCCCGCCGCGGCCAACATCGGCGTCGCCGTCGCCCTCGGCGACTGGTCGGAATGGCGCGGCGCGATGGCCCAGCTCGGCGGTCAACCTGACCGCGATCGTGCTGGCCGGCGTCATCACCCTCTCGATCCAGCGCCGGCTCTTCGAGCGGCGGCGGCAACGCCACTGGACGACGACAGCGCGCCGTCGCCGGCCTGCCGAGCCAGCACCGGACCGGAGCGCACTGCACCGATGATCCGCCAGCTGGCGATCATGCTCGCGGCCTTCGTCCTCGGCACGGCCGTCGCCGGCGGCGCTCGGCGCCGTCAGCTTCGGCGTCGCCCTGGGGGTCGGCCAGGTCTGCTTCGCCGCGACGCTGGTCTGGGTCCTACTGCGCTGAGCGCTCGGCGAGCAGCAGCTCGGCCAGCTTCAGGTCGAGCGGCGTCGTCACCTTGAGGTTCTCGGGCGGCGAAGGATGGATCAGGACCCTGCCACCCGCCGCCTCGACCAGCATCGCCTCGTCGGTCGCCGCCGCCACACGCTCGGGATCGGCCGCCAGCGCCTCGCGCAGCGCCTCGACCCGGAAGACCTGCGGCGTCTGCGCCGCCCACAGCCGCTCGCGATCGAGCGTCGACTCGATCACCAGACGCGCGACTTTGTCCATGTCAGGGCATGGGAAATGCGCGTTTGGCTCCGCGAGCCGCCTGCTTGATCGTGTCGGTGACCGGGGTGGCGGCGATGGCGCCGGCGGCGTCGGGGTCCGCGACCAGGGTCGCGACCACCTCCTCGATCAGCTCGGGCGTGACCAGCGGCCTGGCCGCGTCGTGGATCGCGACCAGCTCGGTGTCCGACCGCCTCCAGGGCATTGGAGACCGACTCGGCCCGGGTGGCGCCGCCGTCGACCACGCCGACGTCACCGCCGGCGAGATCGTGGACGTGCCCCGGCGGGCAGGCGACGACGATCGAGCGCACCGAGGGCGCGGCGCGGCAGGCCGCGATCGACCACTCGACCATCGGCCTGCCGGCCAGCGGCACGAAGGCCTTCGGGCCGCCGGCTCCGAGCCTCTGCCCGGAGCCGGCGGCCGCGATCACGGCCGTGACAGACGCTGCGGAGCTACGCCGTGGCGGCGAAGCGCTCCTCCAGCAGTCCGTCGAGGTATTCCTCCGCGCCCTCCTCGTCTTTGTCGAGCGCGTACATGAACTCCGAGGCGAGGATCTTCTTCGCCCGCGTGTACATCTGCTTCTCACCGGTTGAGAGGCCCTTTTCCATCTCGCGGATGGCAAGGTTGCGAACGACCTCGGCCAGCTCGAACACGTCCCCGGTCTTGATCTTCTCGCGGTTGTACTTGAAGCGCCGGTTCCAGTTTTTCGGCATGTCCGAGACGTCGTCGGTGAGCACGTCGGTGACCTTCTTGATTTCTTCCTCGTCGATAACGCGGCGCAGCCCAGCGACGCCCGCGTTCTCGCAGGGAACCATCACCGTGAGTTCGTTGTGGAGGATCTTGATCGTGAGGTAGTCACGCTCCTCCCCCATCAGCTCCCGGGACTCCTTCTTCAGCACGAGACCAGCACCGTGGTGGGGGTAGACGACCTTGTCACCCTCTTCGAAATCGCAGACGTAAGGGACCTCAACGTCCGCTTCGAAGCCCGCCTCCATGGCCTCCTCTGCTAGCTCAGAAATCGGGTGCTCCTTTCGTTTGTCGACGGCGACAGTCGCCATCTAGCTCTGTAGGTACCGATCGACCATGTCGACCTCCTGAAGCCTGCGCAGGCCCTCGCGGATGTCCTTGGCTCGTGTCGAGCCGACACCGTCGACGGCCTCCAGGTCGGCGTCAGAGGCAGCGAGTACCTCCTCCAGCCCACCCAGCTCCTGGATGATCTTCTGGACGACAAGCTTGGGGATGCGCGGCACGCGGCCGAGCACGCGGTAGCCCCGCGGGGCCACCGGGAAGTCAAGGGTGTTGAGCTTGCGGTCGTAGCCGAGCAGCTCGGCGAGGCGACCGAAGTCGAGCACGTCCTCGTGCGGCAGGCGGGCCAGCGACTGCAGCACCGTGGCCAGGTTCTGCTCGGAGTCCTCGACCGAGTAGTCGCGGACCAGCGCCGTCTTGTCGGCGGCGACGCCGACCATCGTCTCCTCCAGCTGCATCTCGATCAGGCGACCCTCGGTGCCGAGCTCGACGATGTAGCGCTCGACCTCGACCGCCATGCGGGTGACCAGCTCGGCCCGCTGCAGCACGGCGAGCGCGTCGTAGAGCACGCCGCCGCCCTCGAACTCGAGCACGGTGAGGCGGTTGGAGACCTGGTCGAGCCGGGCGCGGTACTTGTCCAGCGTCGCCAGGCCCTGGTTGGCCTTGGCCAGCACGGCGGGGATGTCCTGGAGGATGTACTTGGTCCCCTCGACGTAGAGCGAGACGACGTCGCGGCGCTGGGAGATCGCGATCACCAGCGCCTCGGTCTGCTTGGAGACGCGCTCGGCGGTGCGGTGGCGGGTGCCGGTCTCGGCCGAGAGGATCGTCGGGTCGGGCATCAGCTGCACGTTGGCCCAGGCGATCTTGGTCGCCTCGGCGTTGAGCACGATCGCCCCGTCCATCTTTGCCACCTGGTAGAGCATCGCCGGCGTGTAGTCGATGTCGAGCTTGATCCCGCCGGAGAGCAGGTGCGAGATGTCACCGGCGTCGCCGACGACGATCAGCCCACCCGTGCGCGAGTGGACGATGTTGTCGAGGCCCTCGCGCAGGGCACCGCCCGGCGCGACGACATCGAGAGCCCTCAGTAGCCTGGGATCTTGACGTTCGGACAACTCGTGAAGCTCATCACCAGGCAGCGCTGACATCGCTTTCTAGGATGGCAAAAACCGCTTTGGAATGCGGTGTGGCTAATCCCTAGTGGACAGGTCAGGATAGTCATTGTCAAGGAATCCGGTCACCTAAGAACTACCGCGCAAGTCACGCCTAGAAGGGCCTAGTGAACTCGCGTGCGCGACTGGCGAGCGCCGGACCAAGCGGGCTAGGACGCAGGGAGCCGAATAGCAGCGCTATTGGCTGACCGAGGACGCCGCACGGCAGTTCCGCCGCCGCCAGGCGTGTGCGGGTTCCTGGCCTTCAAAGGTGGAAGCGGCGGTGGTGAATGTGGTGCTGAAGTGCCCGTGGCTGGGGCTTTCCGGCCACGGAGGGGTCGGGCCCGGGGCGCTCGGGATCGCGCACGAAGAGCCCAGGTGAGCACCGTGCCGAGAGCGCAGAGCGCGACCAGGACCCAGGTCGAGCCGGCGATCCCCGCGGTGAACGAGCTGCCACCGTCCTCGCAGCGCGTGGAAGACGGCGCCGCTCGCGGCCAGCGCGATCGTCCCCGCCATCACCCGGTCCATCGCCAGCACGCCGGAGGCGATGCCGACCTTCTCCGCCGGCATCGCCGCCATCGCCGCGGTCGACATCGGCGCGTAGACGAGGCCGAGCGCGACGCCGAAGAGCAGGTAGCCGGCGAGCAGCAGGCCGTAGCCGCTGCCCGCCTCGAGCTGGGTCAGGACGAGCAGGCCGGCCGTCGCCGCAGGCCATCCCGGCCGTCATCAGCCGCCGCGCCCCGAAGCGGCCGATCAGGCGCGCCGAGAGCGGCGAGATGACGACCATCGGCGCCGTGATCGGCAGGATCATCAGCCCGCTGAGCACGGCCGAGTGGCCGCGCACGTCCTGCAGGTACTGCGGCTGGAAGAACATCACCGCCCAGTAGGCGCCGACCAGGGCAAAGGCGGCGGCGCTGGCGCCGAAGTAGGGCCGGTTGCGGAAGAGCTCGAAGTCGACGATCGGCTCGCGCACCCGATGCTCGACCCGCCAGAAGGCGTAGAGCGCAGCCAGGCCCGGCGACGGCGACCACGGCCGTCGTCGCGCCGCTCCAGGTCCTGCTCTGGACCAGCGCCAGGACAACCGCGGCCAGGCCGACGCCAAGCGCCAGCAGGCCGGCGAAGTCGACCCGGCGGCCGGCGCCGGGGTCGGTCGACTCCGGCGCCGCGACGGCCGTGATCGCGATCCCGACCAGGGCCACCGGCAGGTTGATCCAGAAGATCACCCGCCAGTCGATTTCGACCAGCAGCCCGCCGGCCAACGGCCCGATCGCCAGCGCCAGCGGCCGAGACCCCCGCCCAGACCCCCAGCGCCCGTGCCTGTTCGGAGGCCGGGAAGGCGTTGCAGACGATCGCCAGCGAGAGCGGCAGCATCGGCGCCGCGCCGATCCCCTGCAGGATCCGGCCGGCAATCAGCGTCTCCTGGCTCCCGGACGCGCCGGAGAGCACCGAGCCGAGCGCGAAGACCACCATGCCACGCAAGGAAGAGCCGCTTGCGCCCGAACATGTCGCCGAGCCGCCCCGCGGTGACGACGAAGACCGTGATCGCCAGCAGGTAGCCGTTCATCACCCACTGCAGGCCCGCCGACGTGGCGCCGACGTCGTGGCGAATGCTGGGCAGCGCCAGCGCCACCACCGTCGAATCGAGCATCAGGAGGAAGAGCCCCGCGCACGTTCCCGCCAGCGTCCACCAGGGCCGGTTGCTCTCGTCGATCCTCAGCACGCGCAGCAGCCTACGAAGCAGCTAGGACCGATGAGGCCGTGGACCCCTCCGCTCTGAGGTACTAGTGAGTCGCGACGAGATCGCGACCGGGGTCGATGCCCCAGCGAGTGCCGACTTCGGCGAGCTCATTGCTGAGCTGCCAGCGATCCGGGCGCTCCTCGCCCTCGTGCTGGGGGTTGGCCCCCTTCAGCGCCATGCAGCCGGTGTTGTCGCCGATCGCGCGGATCGCGGCGACGTCCTCGTCGCTGAGCTTCTGCTCGGCCGGCAGCGCCGCCAGCTCGGCCCGCTGCTGCTCGATCGTGCGGGCCTCCGGGCCGGTCTCCTGGATCAGGGTCGGCGACCACGCACTCGACCGCGGGGTGGGCGAGGTTCCACTGGCAGGCGAGCTGGATCGGGGTCAGGCCGGCGCGCTCGGCGTAGGGCAGAACCTGCTCCAGCTTCTCGAGGCCGGCCTCGATCCAGCCTTCGGGGCGGAAGGCGCGGTGATCGCCGCGGGCCAGCTCCATGCCGGGCCGCAGGTCGCCCCAGAAGAGGCCGCCGTAGTCGACGACGCGGGTGATCACCTTGACGCCGTGGCGCTCGGCCGCGTCGAGGCAGAGCTCGCCGGGCCAGGGCTCGAAGGGGTTGAGGATGATCATCGCCCAGTCGATCCGCTCGCCGAAGCGCTCCAGGCAGGCGATCAGGTCGAGGGTGAAGCCGTTGGCGGGGCCCGGGGCGACGCCGATCCGCGCCGTCAGGCCCGCCTCGCGCAGCGCCGCCATCCCGTCCCAGACCGCCTCGCTCGAGTAGCCGATGCGGTCGGGGTTGTGGAGCAGCAGCAGGTCGAAGGAATCGACGCCGAGGCGCTCGAGGCTGCGCTCGGTCGCCATCCGCAGGTAGTCCGCGTACTCGTCCTCGCCGCGCAGGCGCGGGTCGGTGAAGCGGGGAAAGCCGCGCGGGCCGTCGCGCTCGCCCTCGTAGAAGTCATGGCCGACCGCGCCGACCAGGCAGTACTCGTCGCGGGCGACCCCGGTCAGCGCCCGCCCGAGCAGCGAGTCGGCCTCGCCCTGGCCGTAGGTGTCGGCGCTGAGCACGGTGTCGATCCCGTCCCCGGGTCGCAGCACAGCGGCGAGCCGCTCCTCATCGACGGCTTCGCCGAAGTGCAGGAAGCGCCCGCCGCTCCAGGTGCCGATCGCGCTGCGGCCAGGCTCGCGCACGGCGGCGTCTGGCTAGGAGGCGTCGCCGTCGGGGGCCGGCTGCTCGCCGCCCGCCTCGGGCTCGCCCTCGCCATCGCCGTCCTCGCCGCCGTCCTTCTTGGCGCCGACGCCGACCTTCTCGGGCTCGGGCTTGGACTTCTTCGGCCGCGCCGGCTTCTTCGGTTTGACGATCGTCAGGCTGAGCGGGCGGTCCTCCTCGTCGCCGGAGGGATCGCGCTTGACCATCACGGTCGAGCCGGGGGTCATCTGGCCCTGGCGCAGGACTTCGTCGGCGAGCGGGTCCTCGATGTAGCGCTGGATCGCGCGGCGCAGCGGGCGGGCGCCCATCGAGGGGTCCCAGCCTTTGTCGACCAGCAGATCCTTGGCCTCGTCGGTCAGCTCCAGCTGCAGCTCGTGCTCGGCGACCTGGACGCGGACCCGGTTGATCATCAGGTCGATGATCTCCTTGACCTCTTCCTTGGCCAGCTTGTGGAAGACGATCACCTCGTCGATCCGGTTGAGGAACTCGGGCCGGAAGACCTTCTTCAGGTCGCTCATGATCCGGTTCTTCATGTCGCCGTAGGACATGCCGGTCTCGTCGGCGACGGTGAAGCCGATCGAGGTGTTCTTGGCGATCTCCGAGGCGCCGATGTTCGAGGTCATGATCACGATCGCGTTGCGGAAGTCGACCGTGCGGCCCTGGGCGTCGGTGAGGCGCCCGTCCTCGAGGATCTGCAGCAGGATGTTGAAGACGTCGGGGTGGGCCTTCTCGATCTCGTCGAGCAGCAGCACCGAGTACGGCTTGCGCCGCACGGCCTCGGTCAGCTGGCCGCCCTCGTCGTAGCCGATGTAGCCCGGCGGCGAGCCGACCAGGCGGCTGACCGCGTGCTTCTCCATGTACTCGGACATGTCGATGCGGATCATCGACTCCTCGTCGCCGAAGAGGAACTCGGCCAGGGTGCGGGCGAGCTCGGTCTTGCCGACCCCGGAGGGGCCGAGGAAGATGAATGAGCCGGCCGGGCGCTTGGGGTCCTTGATCCCGGCGCGCGAGCGGCGGATCGCCTTGGAGACGGCGGTGATCGCGACCTCCTGGCCGATCACCCGCTTGTGCAGCTCCTCCTCCATGCGGATCAGCTTCTGGGTCTCGGCCTCGGTCAGTTTGAAGACCGGGATCCCGGTCCACATCGAGACGATGTCGGCGATCTCCTCTTCGCCCACGTCGGGACGCTCGCCGTTCTCACCCTCGGCCCACTCGTCCTCGAGCTGGCGCTTGCGGGTGGTCAGCTGGCGCTCGGTGTCGCGCAGGTTGGCCGCTTTCTCGAACTCCTGCGCTTCGATCGCGGCCTCCTTGTCGCGCCGCGTCGTCTCGATTTCCTCCTCGAGGTCGCGGTAGACCGGCGGCGCGCTCATCGACTTGATCCGCATCCGCGAGGCGGCCTCGTCGATCAGGTCGATCGCCTTGTCGGGCAGGAAGCGGTCGGAGATGTAGCGGTCGGCGAGCTCGGCGGCGGCTTCCAGCGCGTCGTCGGTGATGTTGACGCGGTGGTGCTGCTCGTAGCGCTCGCGCAGCCCTTCGAGGATCTTCACCGTGTCCTCGACCGAGGGCTGGTCGACCTTGATCTGGGCGAAGCGGCGCTCCAGCGCCGAGTCGCGCTCGAGGTACTTGCGGTACTCGTCGAGCGTGGTGGCGCCGATCGTCTGCAGCTCGCCGCGGGCAAGCGCCGGCTTGAGGATCGAGGCGGCGTCGATCGCGCCCTCGGCGGCGCCGGCGCCGACCAGGTTGTGGAGCTCGTCGATGAAGAGGATGATGTCGCCGCGCTGGGTGATCTCTTTCATCACCTTCTTGAGCCGCTCCTCGAACTCGCCGCGGTACTTCGAGCCGGCGACCAGGGCGGCCAGGTCGAGCGTGTAGATCTGCTTGTTCTTGAGCAGCTCGGGGACTTCGCCCTTGTTGATGCGGGCGGCCAGGCCCTCGACCACGGCGGTCTTGCCGACGCCGGGCTCGCCCAGCAGCACCGGGTTGTTCTTGGTGCGGCGGGAGAGGATCTGCATGATCCGCTCGATCTCGGTCTCGCGACCGATCACGGGGTCGAGCTTGCCCTCCTCGGCGAGCTTGGTCAGGTTGCGACCGAACTGGTCGAGCAGCTTCGAGGACTTTTTGCCCTCGCCGGATCCGCCGGCGCCGGCGCCGGCGCCCTGGCGGCGTCCGCCGGGGCCGGAGAGCATCCGGATCACCTCGTTGCGGATCTTGTCGGAGTCGGCGTCGAAGTCGAGCAGGATGCGGGCGGCGACGCCCTCGTTCTCACGCACCAGGCCGAGCAGGATGTGCTCGGTGCCGATGTAGTTGTGGCCGAGCGAGAGCGCCTCGCGCAGCGCCAGCTCGAGCACCTTCTTGGCGCGCGGCGTGAACGGGATCTGGCCGGAGGTGACCTCCTCACCGGAGCCGACGATGCGCACCACCTGCGAGCGGACGCGCTCGGTGGTGATGTCGAGCGACTCGAGGACGCGGGCGGCGAGCCCCTCCTCCTCGCGCAGCAGTCCCAGCAGGATGTGCTCGGTGCCGATGTAGTTGTGCTTCAGCGTGCGCGCCTCTTCCTGGGCCAGGACGACTACTTGACGGGCTCGCTCTGTGAATCGCTCGAACAAAAAGCCTCTCTATCTACTCAACGCAGCGCCGCTGAGTAAGTCTCGGTGGACACCCTTCGGTTATCGGTAAGCGCCTATGTGCTCCTTAGAGGATACCGAGAGCGCCCACCCGGCCCAGCGACGCAAAAAAGCGCTCAGAGCGAGCTTTCCAGCGTTCCGCTGTGCCTTTGCGGGTATGGGGCACATAAGGCGTCACGGAGGCGCAGGCGCATTGCGGGGAAGAGCACGACCTCGCGCACGCTCTTGGCGCCGGTCAGCAGCATCACCAGGCGGTCGATGCCGATGCCGACGCCGCCCGTCGGCGGCATCCCCTGTTCGAGCGCGGCGACGAAATCCTCGTCGTAGGGCTGCGCCTCCTCGTCGCCCCGGCCAGCTCCTCGGCCTGCTGCTCGAAGCGGCGGCGCTGCTCGTCGGGGTCGTTGAGCTCGGTGAAGCCGTTGGCGATCTCCATGCCGCCGGCGAAGGCCTCGAAGCGCTCGACCAGGCCCTCCTCGGAGCGGTGCGACTTGGCGAAGGGCGAGAGCTCGACCGGGTAGTCGAGGACGAAGGTCGGCTGGATCAGCTGCGGCTCGACGTGCTTGGAGAGCAGGCCGTCGACCAGCTTGCCCCAGCCCTCCTCGGGATCCGGCTCGGTGCCGATCGCCGCGGCCAGCGCCTCGCGGGTCGGGTGCTCGGCGATGTCGATGCCGCTGCGCTCGCGGATCGCCTCGCGGAAGGTGATCCGCTTCCAGGGCGGCGCGAAGTCGATCGAGACGCCGTCGCGCTCGACCACGGTCGTGCCGAGCACGCGCTCGGCGACCTCGGCGACCATCGTCTCGACCCGGTGCGCGGTCGAGCTCGTAGTCGGCGCAGGCCTCGTACCACTCGAGCATCGTGAACTCGGGGTTGTGCTTGTGCGAGATCCCCTCGTTGCGGAAGTCCTTGCCCAGCTCGTAGACCTTGTCGATGCCGCCGACGACCAGCCGCTTGAGGTAGAGCTCGGTGGCGATGCGCAGGTAGAGGTCGCGGTCGAGCGCGTTGTGGTGGGTGGTGAAGGGGCGGGCCAGGGCGCCGCCGTAGAGCGGCTGCAGGACCGGCGTCTCGACCTCGACGAAGCCGCGTTCGTCGAGCCAGCGGCGCACCTCGCTGACCGTGCGGGCGCGCTGGGCGAAGAGGCGGCGGCTCTCCTCGTTGGCGATCAGGTCGAGCTCGCGCTGGCGGTAGCGCGTCTCGACGTCCTCGAGGCCGTGGAACTTGTCGGGCGGCGGCCGCAGGCTCTTGGCGAGCAGGCGCCAGTGGTCGATCGCCAGCGAGAGCTCGCCGCCGCGCCGGGTCGCCAGCGCCGTGCCCTCGACCCCGATGATGTCGCCGAGGTCGAGGTCGACCAGCACCTCGTAGGGCTCCTCGCCGAGCAGGTCCTCGCGAGCGTGCAGCTGGATCTGACCGCTGCGCGTCGCGCAGGTCGAGGAAGCAGGCCTTGCCGTGACCGCGCCGGCCGACCAGCCGCCCGGCAACCCGGTGCCGCGACTCGGTCTCGATCCCCGGCGCCAACCCCTCATGCGCCGCCCGCACCTCCCCGATCTCCTCCCGATCCGCGAACTCGGGCGGAAACGGATCGATCCCCGCCTCCCGCAACCGCTCCAGCTTCTCCCGCCGGTCACGAAGAACGTCGGACAGCTTCGGTTGTTCGGCCTCGCTCCATCGGAGCGCGAGCCTACCCGGCAGCAGCGCTACGCCGTCTCGATCTTGGTGATCTTCAGTTTCTTCTTCGGCCCGCGCGGGACCTCGACCGTGACGATGTCGTTGCGCTTGTGGCCAAGCAGCGCTTTGCCGATCGGCGACTCGTTGGAGAGCTTGTGCTCCAGCGGGTCGGCCTCGGTCGAGCCGACGATCTGGAACTTCTGCGAAACGTCGGTCTTCTGGTCCTTGACGTGGACGATCGAGCCGAACTGCACTTCGTCGGTGCTGATGTCCTTCTCGTCGATCACGGTGGCGCGACGCAGCCGCTCTTCGAGCTGGGCGATCCGCTGCTCGAGCAGCGCCTGCTCGTTCTTGGCGTCGTCGTACTCGGCGTTCTCGGAGATGTCGCCGAACTCACGCGCCTCCTTGATCCGCTCGGCGACCTCGCGTCGCTTCGCGGTCGTGAGGTGATCGATCTCCTCTTTGAGTTTCTCGAGACCCTCGGGGGTGATGACGGACTGGCGACTCACTTTGGTCCAACCTCGCTTTAGTGGATTGAGAACGGCCGCAAACGGCTCCTAGACCCAAAAACGCCCAGGTGCGGCGGCGTCTGCCTCACCACACCAGGGCCGGAAGTCGCGGGATTATAGCGAGGGCGCTGGAGCGGCCAGATCGGCGATCAAGCGGCGAGCGCGGGGCAGGTCGGCGTGGCGCTGGAGCTCGTCCGCAAGCTCAGGCGGAGCGCCAAGTGGCTCCATGTACCAGGGGTAGAACTTGCGCAGGTAGCGACCGGCGCGCTCGGTGCCGAGGTGCTCCTCGGCGCGATCGATCACCCAGAGCAGCTCGGCGGCGACCTCGTCGCGCTGCGGCGGCTCGGTGCGCCGCCCGGTCAGCTCCTCGAAGACCCAGGGGTTGCCGAGCGAGCCGCGGGCGATCATCACCGCGTCGGCAGCCAGACTCCTCGTAGGCACGGCGGGCGGCCTCGGCGCTCTTCAGGCCACCGGAGACGATCACCGGCACCTCGATCCGCTCGACCAGCTCACGGGTGAGCGCGTAGTCGGGGCTGCCCTTGTGGCCGACGGTGGCCGCCCGCGGGTGGAAGCCGATCGCGGCGACGCCCGGCCTCCTCGGCAAGCCGCATCGGCCAGCTCGAAACCGGAGCGGTCGCCGACCTCGATCCCCGGAGCGCAGCTTCACCGTCACCGGCAGACCACTGCCCTCGACCGCGCCACGGGCCAGGGCCAGGGCGAGCTCGTGATCGCGCAGCAGCTCGGCGCCGGCGCCGGTCTTGCGCACCTTGCGCACCGGGCAGCCCATGTTGATGTCGATCAGGTCGGCGCCGGCCTCGGCGGCGACCGCCGCGGCCGAGCGCATCACCTCGGCGTCGTGGCCGAAGAGCTGCACCGAGACCGGGTGCTCGTCGGGGTGGATCCGCATCAGCTCGCGCAGGGTGCGCTCGTTGCGGTGGTGCAGGCCGAAGCTGGAGACCATCTCGGAAACGGCCAGACCGGCCCCGTGGCGCTTGGCCTGCAGGCGCACGAACCAGTTGCCGATCCCCGCCAGGGGGGCCAGCAGGACGCGGTTGGAGATCTCGACGTCGCCGATCCGGAGGGGATCAGTCAGCGGGGGCTGTGGGGGTGTTGCGCTCATGGATCAGGCGCAGCCCCTTCAGGGTAAGCATGTCGTCGACCTCGTCGATCGTCTCGGTGAAGGGGACGACGGTGGAGGCGTAGCCACCGGTGGCGAGCACCCGCGGATTCGGCAGCTCCTCTTCGATCCGACTGACGATGCCGTCGATCAATCCGGCGAAGCCGAAGATGAAGCCGGAGTGGATCGCCGCCCGGGTTGAACGACCGATCGCTTCCCGCGGCTCTTCGAGATCGATCCTGGTGATCCGAGCCGCCCGTTCGATCAGAGCGCTGAGCGAAGGTGCGAGGCCGGGTCCGATCGCGCCGCCGAGGTACTCGCCGTCGGCGGAGACCGCGTCGATGTTGATGCCGGTGCCGAAATCGACGGAGACACAGGCCTCACCGAAGCGCTCGTAGGCGGCGATCGCGTTGACCAGGCGGTCGGCGCCGACCTCGAGTGGGTTGTCGATGCGAATCGGCATCCCGGTCTTCAGCCCAGGCCCGATCGTCAGGCACTCGGCCTCGAGGTAGCGCTCGGTCAGCTGCTCGAACTGCGCGCCGAGCGGCGGCACGACCGAGGAGACGCAGACGGCGTCGATATCGGCGAAGGACATGCCGCAGAGGCCGAAGAGGCCGCTGATCCGCTCAGCCAGCTCGTCGCCGGTCGCGCCCGAGCGAGTCTGGAAGCGCCAGTGCTCGGCAAGGCGCTCGCCCTCGAAGGCGCCCAGGTGGGTTTGGGTGTTACCGACGTCGACAGCGAGCAGCACGGCGCGATTATCGCCGACACCGTAGGATGGCCAGCCAGTGAGGCCCGGCTCTACGTGATTCCCGCCTCGCACCCGAGCATCGCGGCGCGCGCTGATGCTCGAGCACAAGGGCATCGCCTACAAGCGCACCGACCTCTTCCCGGTGATGTCCAAGGGAATCCTGCGCGCCCTCGGCTTCCCCGGCAAAACGGTGCCGGCGCTGAAGATCGACGGGCGCAAGCTGCAGGGCTCGCGCGAGATCGCGACGCGAGCTGGAGCGAGCTGCAGCCAGAGCCGGCGCTCTTCCCCGCCGATCCCGAGAAGCGCGCCGCCGTCGAAGAGGCCGAGCGCTTCGGCGACGAGGAGCTGCAGCACCCGATCCGCCAGATCACCTGGTGGGCGATCAAGAAGGACACCTCGACGCTGCGCAGCTACTCGGAGGGAGCCAAGCTCGGCATCCCGATCGGCCTCGCGGTGAAGCACCGCGGCACCGATCGTCGCCCTCTCGGCCCGCTTCAACGAGGCAACCGACGAGAACGTGCGCCGCGACCTCGCCGCTCTGCCGGGCCTGCTCGACAAGGTCGACGCCTGGATCGAGGCCGGCGTGCTCAACGGCGAGCAGCTCAACGCGGCCGACTTCCAGATCGCCCCGAGCATCGCGCCTGGCGATGACCTTCGACGACCTGCGCCCAGCGATCGAGAGCCGCCCCGCCGGCAAGCTCGCCCTGCGAGTCGTCGCCGGACTACCCGGGCAAATCGCCACCGATCCTGCCACCCGCCTGGCTGCAGCAGCTGCGCGACAAGACCTCAGCCATCCCAAGCTAAGCCAGGCCACTAACCAGGGCCGTGCACGAATAGCGGGTCAGAGTGCG
Source organism: uncultured Solirubrobacterales bacterium (assembly GCA_963702065.1). Lineage (GTDB taxonomy): Bacteria > Actinomycetota > Thermoleophilia > Solirubrobacterales > 70-9 > VRUE01. The sequence continues at coordinate 387,177 of OY969705.1, read as the reverse complement.
CTTTGCCTACATGGACGAGGCAGGCAATACAGGTCGCAAATGCGACGAGCCCAGTCAACCCATTCACCTGATCTTGACCCTGGCGGTCGACGAGGAGTCCGAGGGGTCGACAAGGCAGGACTGGCCCGCCGGTATGTGAATCCTTATCACCCGCACGACATCGCTCTGATGTACACGATTGAGTCAATCGAGCGGATGGCTCGCGCGCACGACTGCAGAGTGCTCCTGGTCGCGGACGAGGCGAAAGAGGTCGAGGACACGGCGCTGCGCGACCTCGCGCAGTACCAAGAGCTTGGCACCTCATGGGGGTGGAAAACAGAGCAAATCGATCACATCGTGGACACCATCCACTTCGTGCCGTCACACAGCAACGGTGGAATCCAACTGACCGATTGTGCGACTTACATCACTGCAAGATTGGAGAAGATCCGAGCGGGAGTCGTCGCCGGTGGACAGTCCGCTGAAGCCGTAGAAGAACTCTGGGAGTCTCGAATCGAACCGCACCTACGGACACGCGACATCTGGCACCCGCTCTACTGAGCGAAAAGGCCCCGCCGGAGCGGGGCCTGAAGACTGCCGACCGAGGGACTTTGCCTGAAGCTCGCTAGGGCGAACCTGCTCTCAGCCAGCCAATGGAAGGTAGCAGGCAGGTCGGAGGCGCTAGCCGCGAGGGGGAAACGGATCGCGACCATAGGTGTCACGCTGCCGAATCTGGCCATCTTTGCCGTGGATGATGCTCTCTGAGCCATTGCCTCGCGCCAGCTCGCGACCTGCTCGGATCGCCTCGTTTTGAGTCTGGAAATGCTTCGCTCCCAGGCGACCGTCGACCTTCACATCCCATCCCCCATCGCTGGGCACCACATGAACGCTGTTCTTCATTGCCTCACTCTCCCTCATGATCTCTCCCGCAAGCCTTACAGCCCCGCAAGACGTCCCCCGCGCTCGGCCCTCTGGCCTAGCCCTAGCGAAGCCAGGGCGGCATCGAGTCGAGTCCCGTCCGGGAGAGTCAGCTCCGGATCGAGCTCGAGCAGGGGAGCGAGGACGAAGCGGCGGCTGGCTGACCTCGGGATGGGGCAGGGTTAGGCGCTCGGTGGCGAGCTCGAGCTCGCCGAGCAGGAGCAGGTCGACGTCGAGCGGGCGGGGGCTGTGACGGGGTGCGTCGAGGGCGCGGCCGCGGGCGACCTCGATCTCCTTGCAGAGATCGAGCAGGGCTTCGGGCTCGAGCTCGGTGCGGATGCGGATCGCGGCGTTGAGGAAGTCGGCCTGGTCGAGCACCTCGCCGACCGGCTCGGTCTCGTAGGTCGAGGAGATCGCCTCGACCTCGACGCCGCGCTCGCCCAGCATCGCGATCGCCGCCCGCAGGTGCGACTCGCGGTCGCCGACGTTGGAGCCGAGTCCGAGGTAGCCGGTCCTGATCAAGGCGCTGCTCAGGTCGCTTCGGCCTCGTCCTCGTCGGCCTCTTCGGCGCGCTCGTGGACGACCTCGACGGCGACCTCCTGGATCGCCAGTGGCAGCGGCGGCTCCGGCTTGGCGGCGCGGACCCGCACCGACTCGCAGCCGTAGCGCTCCATCAGGCGCCCACCGACGACCTGGGCGAGCCGCTCGAGCGTGCGGTAGCTGCGCTCGGTGGCGGCGAGGGCGACGATGTCGCAGACCTCGGCGTAATCGACCGTGTCCTCGATCCGGTCGGTGAGCACGGCGTCGCAGTCGGGCACGTCGAAGGAGATGTCGAACTCGAGCCGCTGCCCCACCTCCTGCTCGGAGTCGCTGACCCCGTGGTGGGTGTAGATCGAGAGACCGCGCAGCTCGACCTCGACCCTCGAATCGAACCCGTTGCCGTGTGCCTCCATAGCTGCAACCTACCCAAGGACCGCTCTGGCAACCGCCAGCGCCTGCGCCATCTCGGCGACGTCATGCACCCGCAGCACGTCCGCTCCCTCGGCCGCGGCGAGCACGGACGAGGCGATCGAACCACCGATCCGGCTCGTCCACGTCGGAGCCATCGACCTTGCCGATGAAGCTCTTGCGCGAGGTCCCGATCACCAACGGCCGCCCCAGCTCCCGCAGCTCCCCCAGCCGCCGCAGCAGCTCCAGATTGTGCTCCAGCGTCTTGCCAAACCCGATCCCCGGATCGAGCCAAATCCGCTCCTCGGCGACGCCCTGCGCCGACCGCGAACTCCATCCGCTGCCGCCAAAAACGCCTTGACGTCATCGACCACGTCCTCGTAAGCGGGATCGTCCTGCATCGTCCGCGGATTCCCCGGCATGTGCATCAGCACCACCCCAACCCCGCGCTCAGCACACAGCCCCGCCATCTCGGGATCCCGCTGCAACGCCGTCACGTCATTGACGATCGAGGCGCCAGCATCCAGCGCCGCCTCGGCGACCGCCAGCTTCGAGGTGTCGATCGAGACGGTGGCATCGCCAGCCAGCGCCGCGACCACCGGCTCAACCCTCCGCAGCTCCTCCGCCTCATCCACTTCGACCGCACCTGGCCGAGTCGATTCCCCGCCCACATCCAAGATCTCCGCCCCGTCCCCAACAAGCTTCTCGCCATGCCGAACAGCCGCATCCGGCATCGAGGTACCTGCCCCCATCCGAGAACGAGTCCGGAGTCACGTTGACGACCCCCATCAGCTTCGGGTTCATGAGCGGAAGTATCGCTGGCTCATGAGTGGGGGCGCGGGACACCTCCCGAACTGGCGGATACTCAAAATGACGCGCTAATTAGCGCGTCATTTGTCAGGGCGAGAGGTGTCCCGCGCCCCCAACCTTCAACCTGCGTAGCTATGCCTCAGCTCGCGTCGCCGCCGGCGTATCCGGGACGCGGCCGCGGCATGGGCCGCGCCCCCTCGCGCTGCGCCCGTTCCGGCTCCGGCGCCGGCTCGACCGGCTGCGCCGGCTCCTCCTCGTCGGCGAAGACCTCGTCTTCGGACTTGCCGTCGAGCAGAGCGACGAACTGCTCGGCGTCGATCGTCTCGCGCTCGAGCAGGATCTTGGAGATCGTGTCGAGATCGTCGCGGTGCTCGGTGAGCAGGTCCTTGGCGGTCTGGTGGGCGCTCTCGACGATGCGGCGGATCTCGTCGTCGATCTCGCGGGCGATCTCGTCCGAGTAGTCGGGCTCGGAGGAGAACTCGCGGCCGAGGAAGGGCTGGCCGCGATCGTGGCCGAAGACGCGCGGGCCGAGTCGCTCGGACATGCCGAAGCGCATCACCATCTGCTTCGCCGTCTCGGTCACCTTTTCGAGGTCGTTGGAGGCGCCGGTGGTGATCTCGCCGAAGACGATCTCCTCGGCGGCGCGGCCGCCAAGGGTCATCGCCATCGTGTCGGTCAGCTCGGCGCGCGAGGTGAGGAACTTGTCTTCGCTGGGCAGGCTGATCGTGTAGCCGAGCGCCTGGCCGCGGCTGATGATCGAGATCTTGTGGACCGGGTCGCAGTTGGGCAGCAGGTGGCCGACGATCGCGTGGCCGAGCTCGTGGTAGGCGGTGATCAGGCGCTCCTTCTCGCTCATCACCCGGGTCTTCTTCTCCGGGCCGGCGATCACGCGCATGATCCCCTCCTCGAGCTCCTGCATGGTGATCTCGCGCTTGCCCGTGCGGGCGGTGAGCAGGGCCGCCTCGTTGATCAGGTTGGCGAGGTCGGCGCCGGTGAAGCCGGGCGTCTGGCCGGCCAGCGCGTCGAGGTCGATCACCTTGGCCAGCGGCTTGCCGCGCGTGTGCACCTCGAGGATGTGCTTGCGGCCCTTGCGGTCGGGACGGTCGACGACGACCTGGCGATCGAAGCGGCCGGGCCGCAGCAGCGCCGGGTCGAGGATGTCGGGCCGGTTCGTGGCAGCGATCAGGATGATGTTGTCCTTCATCTCGAAGCCGTCCATCTCGACCAGCAGCTGGTTCAGCGTCTGCTCGCGCTCGTCGTGACCGCCGCCCATGCCGGCGCCGCGGTGGCGGCCGACGGCGTCGATCTCGTCCATGAAGATGATGCAGGGCGAGTTCTGCTTGGCCTGCTCGAAGAGGTCGCGGACGCGGCTGGCGCCGACGCCGACGAACATCTCGACGAAGTCCGAGCCCGAGATCGAGAAGAAGGGAACACCCGCCTCGCCGGCGACCGCGCGGGCGAGCAGCGTCTTGCCGGTGCCGGGTGGGCCGTAGAGCAGCACGCCCTTGGGGATGCGGGCACCGAGCGCCTGGAACTTCTTCGGGTTCTCGAGGAATTCCTTGATCTCCTGCAGCTCCTGCACCGCCTCGTCGACCCCGGCGACGTCGCGGAAGGTGATCTTTGGCGCGTCCACCGACATCCGCTTCGCCTTCGATTTGCCGAAGTTCATCACCCGCGAGCCGCCGCCCTGCATCTGGTTCATCAGGAAGATCCAGAAGCCGAAGAAGAGGACGAAGGGAAGGATGTAGGTGAGCAGCGAGAGCAGGCTGGAGCCGCCGGTGCCGTGCACCGTGGTCTTGACCTGGTTCTGATCGATCAGGTTGAGCAGCGACTGCTCGGTGTTGGGCGGATAGCCGGTGGAGAAGCTTTCGCCGTCTTCCCCATTTTCGCCCTTGAGAGTGACGTCAAGGGAGTTGTCCTTGGTGTTGATCGTGACGTCTTTGACTTTCCCGTTCGCGATCAAACCGCCCTGCGCCTTCGAACCGACCAGCTCGTTGTACGACGGAGCCTCGCTGCTGTCTGGGCTGCTGATCACCTTCTGGGCAACGAAGGCAAGGATCACCACCAGCAGGATCGGGAAAGCTGCGCTCTTGAAAAAACGCCTCACAGGGAAAAATCAGCGTACCAGGGCGGATTCGGCATCTAATCGTCCAACGCGGCGACGTGAGAGAGGTTGCGGTATCGCTGTGCGTGGTCGAGGCCGTAGCCGATCGCAAAGCGATTGGGAATCTCGAATCCGACGTACGTCGGCGAGAGATCGACGCGCAGGCGCTCGGGCTTGGTCAGCAGGGCGCAGACCTCAAGCGAGGCCGGGTTGCGGGCCTGCAGGTTGCGCATCAGGTACTGCAGGGTGAGGCCGGAGTCGATGATGTCCTCGACGATCAGCACGTCGCGCCCTTCGATCGGCGCGTCGAGGTCCTTGAGGATGCGCACCACGCCCGAGGAATCCGTCTGCGAGCCGTAGCTGGAGACGGCCATGAAGTCGATCTCACAGGGCACGTCGATGTTGCGCATCAGGTCGGCAAGGAAGAGGACCGCGCCCTTGAGCACGCCGACCATGAACAGGTCGCGACCGGCGTACTCCTCGCTGATCTGGCGGCCGAGCTCGCCGACGCGCCGCTGCAGGTCCTCGCTGGAGACGAGGGTCTCGCCGATCGAGGACTCGGTCATCGCGGCGCAGTCTAGATACAGCGCGATGTTCCGGCTGCTCAGCGCTCGGCGTGGAGGACGCCGCGCTCGACCACCGCGCGCACGCCACCGCCGAGATCGAGCATGGCGGTACCGGTGCGACGCAGGGCCGCGACCTCATCGGCGTGGTTGGCCGCGCCTGGGACCGGCCGTCCGGCGGCGCGGTCGGCGAGGCGCTGGACGACCAGCCGGCGCAGGGCGGGCGGCAGCTCGGCCAGAGCCGGCTGAGCTCGATCGTGCCGCGCTCGGACCCGTTTGCGCCGAGCTCAGCGTCGACGAGCGAGTCGAGCACCTCGGCCTCGTCACGAAGCAGCTCGGCCGTGCGCAACACGTTGCGGGCAGCGGCAGGGTGAACCTCAGCGAGCGCCGCGGCAAGGCCGTGGCGAACGCGGTTGCGGGCATAGTCGCCCTTGGCGTTGCTCGGGTCGTCGCGCCACTCGAGCCCGCGCTCTTCGCAGTAGGCGGTCGTCTGCTCGCGGGTGCAGCCGAGCAGGGGCCGCACCAGGCTGCCGTCGCGCCGGCGCATCCCCAGCAGCGCCCGGCGACTGGGTGAGGAGGCGAGGCGGTAGAGGATCGTCTCGACCTGATCGTCGGCGGTGTGCCCGGTGGCGATCACCGCCTCCTGGCCGAACGCCAGCTTGGCTGCCGCCGCGTAGCGGGTGTCGCGCGCCCAGGACTGCAGGTTGCCGGGCCCCTCGGGACGGCGCGGGCGCTCGAGCTCCAGCTCGACCCCGAGCCGCGAGCAGAGCGCGGCGCAGTGCTCCTCGTCGGCATCGGAGTCGTCGCGCAGGCCGTAGTTGACGTGGACCGCGGTGACCGCATCGGGGCCGAGCAGGCGAACCGCGAGATCGAGCAGGCAGACCGAGTCGCGGCCACCGGAGAGCATCGCGACCAGCGGCGTGTCGGCCGCCACCAGGCCACCCTCCCGCACGGCCTCGAGCATCTGCTCGCTCTCCATGTCCCTAAGTGTCGCGCGTGCCGCTCACAACGAACAGGGGCGTCGGCTCGGGGAAGCCCCTCAGCGTCACCTCGCCGATCGGGTCGCAGCTGAGGCCCCGTCCCCGCAGTGCTTCGCCGACGCGATCGGTGACCAGCACCTCGCCGGCCTGGGCCCGGTTGACGACCCGGTGGGCGAGGTTGACGTGGGTGCCGAAGTAGTCGCCGTCGCGGTAGACGGCCTGTGCGTAGTGGATGCCGACCCGGGGCTGGGGGCGCTCGGGGAAACGGCCCATCAGGCCGACCGCCCACTCGGTCAGCGAGGCGGGGTCGGGCGAGACGACCATCACCTCGTCGCCGATCGTCTTGACGATGGTCGCCTCGGGTGGAAGCGTCGCCTCAACCGCTTCGACGAAGTTCTCGATCACGTCGAGCGCCTCCATGTCGCCCTCTTCCTCGGTGTAGCGGGTGAAGCCGGTGAGGTCGATGAAGCAGAGCGTGACCGGGACGTGGTGCACCTGCGACGCGGCCATTCCCAGGTCGCTCTCCATGTGACCGACGACGTCCTGCTCGAGGAAGAAGCGGAGGTAGCGGGTGTGGAGGTACTCGGTCAGCGGCGCGGCCAGGGGGAGGATGTCGCCCGCCAGCTCGCCCATCTCCTCGGCCATCTCCAGCTCGGGAACGGCGTCGCGGATCAGCGGTTCGTGCACGTAGAGATGGAAGAGGCGCACCTCGGCGTCGGCGATCCGTCGCAGCGACTGGACGTAGACGCGCACTAGCTGTAGGAAGGCAACAAGCGGAAAGCCCGCCGCCAGCACCCGGGCGCAATGGCGCAGCGCCTGCACGTCGTGCGGATCGAGCAGGCGCTCGCTGCCCAGCGGGGTGCCGAGGATGACGAGGATGCGCTCGACCAGCTCGGGCTCGAGCCCGGTCTCGCGGGCTACTTCCGCGACCGTGGTCTGCTCCTCCGGCTTAGGAAAGAGGTCCTCGGTGAAGCCAAAAGCGAGGCGGCCCTCCCGCCCGGCTCGCTTGAGGTCCTCGAGTGAGTGACCGCGCTCACGCATCCGCGCAACGACCCGGGCCTGGGCGGCCGCCGCGGCGGTCCAACGGCCGCGGCGCACCGGCAGCACCTTTTCCTCAGCCCAGCGTTTGAGCGTGCTCGCCGAGACGCCCGCGCGACGCGAAGCCTCGCTCAGTGAGATCCGCTCTTCAGCCACGGGACCCGAGGCTAACCGCTACGAAGGAGGAACCAGACCCCCCTCCCCGGAGGCTCAGCGATGACCTTGCGAATTGCAGCAACCGATCTGCTGCGCAACGGCCTCCGGGGAGGGGGGTCTGGTTCCTCTTACCTACCGCTAGGCCGGAAGCTCCGACTCCTCGTGAGCCTGCAGAACGGGCTCCCCGCCCTCGCCGGTGCGGATGCGAATCGCCTCCTCGACCGGCAGGACGAAGATCTTGCCGTCGCCGACCTCGCCGGTGCGAGCGTGGCGGAGGATCGTCTCGACGACCAGGCTCTTGTCCTTGTCCTCGACGACGACCTCCAGCTTCAGCTTCGGCCGGACGTTGACGGTGAGAGTCGAGCCGCGGTACTTCTCGACCACACCCTTCTGGCGACCCGAGCCCTTGGCCTCGATGATCGACAGGGAGGGAAATCCCTTGTCGAGCAGCTCGGTCCTGATCGGCTCGAACGCCTCGTGGCGGATGAACGCCTCTATCTTTTTCATGCGCTCAACCCTCCTATAGCGTGTCGTTGGCTGTCATCTGTGCCGGGGCTGGAGCGGGCGTTGAAACCCCCGACCCCATCGTTCCCGGCAGCCCCGTGGAGTACTCCGGCTGGGGAATGAACTGCTCCGGATACCCGTACATGCCGTGCGAGCTGATATCGAGGCCGGCTTCCTCCTCCTCCTCGGAGACACGGAGACCGATCGTCGACTTGATCAACTTGAAAGTGACCATCGAGATCGTGAAGACGACCACGAAGGTGAACACGACCGCCAGGCCCTGCACCCCGAGCTGTCCCAGCGACTGACTGAAGGGAACGTCGCCGAAGACCGAATACCAGACCCCCGGTGCCGCGCCTTCGCTGACAAGCCGCGCCGAGCCGAAGATGCCGACTGAGAGCGTTCCCCAGATGCCGGCCAGGCCGTGCGCCGAGAGCGCACCAACCGGATCGTCGAGGAGCTTGTCGATCGCCAGCACCGCGTAGACGACGATCAGGCCGGCGATGAAGCCGATGATCGGCGCCGCCCAGTACTCGACGAAGCCAGACGGGGCTGTAATCCCGACCAGGCCGGCGATTGCACCGTTGCCCGCCATGCCGACGTCGAGCGTGCGGCTCTTCAGGTAAGCGGCCAGGGAGGCACCGATCACACCGGCGGCGGCGGCGAGCTGGGTGTTCAGCATTACCTCGCCGAAGAACGAGGCGCTGGTTTCAAAGGTCGAACCGCCGTTGAAACCGAACCAGCCGATCCAGAGGATGATCACGCCGAGGCCGACCAGGGGCATCGAGTGCCCAGGAATCGCCCGTGGCTTGCCGTTGGCGTCGTACTTGCCGCGGCGCGGCCCAAGCAGGAGCAGCGCCGAGAGCGCCCCGACCGCTCCGGTCAGGTGGACCACCGAGGAGCCGGCGAAGTCCATCACCGGCTTGCCGCCGATGTCGGAGAGCAGGCCGCCGCCCCAGACCGCGTGCGCGATCAGCGGGTAGATCACCGCGCCGAAGACGATCGCGTAGACGACGTATGCGCCGAATTTGATTCGCTCCAGGGTCGTCCCCCAGACGATTGCCAACGAGACCGCGCAAAAGGCGAGCCCGTAGAGCATCAGCATCGCGTCCGGACCAGCCACGTTGAAGGCTTCTTCACCTTGACCGATGGTCTGGTTGAAGTGGAAGAAGAAGCCGCTGGTGCCGAAGAAGTCGTTGCCACCGCCTTCAGCGACCCCGTAGCCGATTGCCCACCAGGCGATCGTGCAGATCGCCAGGTTGACGAAGATCTTGGCGACGCCGGTCCCCGCGTTCTTCTGCCGTGAGAAGCCGACCTCGAGGAACATGAACCCGGCCTGCATCAAGAAGACCAGGACGGTCGCGACAGCGACCCAGACCATGTCCAGCTCGCTCGCCTTTTCTTCGACAGTCCCGGCCACTTCAGTCAAGCTCGCTGCCGACGCGAGCGCCGGCAGCGCCAAGGCCACCAGGGCTGCGATCGCCGTCAGAACCGCGGCGAGGCCCACCTTCTTTCTCATCGGACACTCCCTCCTTGCCCGCCAGAGGCATGCCTCGGCGGTCGCATTTGGACTGGTTAGCCACGGTATGGACGGGCTTGAGAGCTGTGTTTAGACAGATGGCGAAAATGCACGGGTGGCATTTCTCGCGAGTGGAATTGCCAGGCACCGCCGCCCCTGGCTAGGGTCAGCCGCCATGCCCAGGCGACTTCGACCCACCGCCGCGACCGCGCCCGAGGCCATCCTCGTCGGCGATCCGGGCCGAGCCCTGCTGCTGGCCCAGGAGCTGCTGGAGCAGCCGAAGATGAGCAATCACGCCCGCGGCCTCTGGGGCTACCACGGGAGCACCTCGAGCGGCAGGGCGCTGACGATCCAATCGACCGGGATGGGCGGACCCAGCGCAGCGCTGGTGCTCGACGACCTCGCCGAGCTAGGGGTCGTACGGGCAGTGAGAGTTGGGACCTGCATCGGACTCGAGGCGGGTAAGCCCCCGGGCGGCCTATTGCTGGTCCGGGAGGCGATTGCGGTAGGAGGGAGCGCCGGTGCGCTCGGTGTCGCCGCCGGCGCCGCAGTGACCCCGGACCGGAAGCTGACGGAGGGTCTCGCCGAAGCGCTCGGCGGCGACTGCCGCCTCGCGGTGATCGCCAGCGTCGACGCCCATCCTCCGGCGCCCTTTGCAGATACCGGCGCACTCGCGGCCGATATGCAGACGGCATCGCTGCTGGCCCGGGCGACCACGCTCAAAGTCGGCCTCGCCGCACTCCTGATCGTCAGCGAGCAAGAGCACGGCGGCTCCTTGGAGAAGGAGGATCTGGAGGAACGCGAGAAGCGAGCCGGCAGAGCCGCGAGCGCCGTACTCTCAGGCTAAGGTCGAGGGTTAGACCTCGTCCTCGGCTCGCTCGCGGGCGAGCCGGCGGCGGATATCGCCGATATCGCGGGAAACTCGATCGATCTGATCCTCGACCTCTTCGAGCCGTTGCGAAAACGAGCGAAGGCGGCGCTCGAGGCGTTCCAGGTCGCCGGCCGAAGGCAGGTTGAGGGCGCTCATCGCCGCATGCTGGGCGTCGAGTGCCTTCTCGCGGGCGCCAAAAGCGGCGGCGACGGCGTTCTCGAGCACCTGGCTGTCGAGCAGAGCCTGGGCGAACTCGCCGATCGCCTGCTCGCTGCGCGCGCGCAGGCCCTCCTGGTCGTCGTAATCCGCGTTCATCGTCAAATTTGCCGCCTCATTGACAGCAGCTTAACCGGCGCATCCGGCTCGCCTGAAATCCTCCTGCGCAGTCAGCATGAGAGAGACCTTGATTAAGGGCTTGTTGGGGGCAGCGGCAGGCCGTTGCGCGCCCCTGTGCAAGCCAGTAGCTTGGGCGAGCCTGTTGCGCAGGGAGAAGGCGGTCATGGGCTGCACGTGCACGATCTGTGCCAGCGGGTATGGGTGCGCCGTCATATGAGAAACAAGCTTGCACTGATCATCGCTTTGGCCAGCTTCGGCGTCGTCACGGCGCTCGGAGTCGGCTTCGCTGGGGCTGAGGAAGTCTCGACCACGCCGGCCGAAGCGACGACCCCACTCTCGACCGCTCCGCTGGCGCAGCCGACCGCCTGCTCGAACGAAATCGATGACGACGGCGACGGCCTGGTCGACAAAGAAGATCCCGACTGCGAGTCGTCCGCCGACGAAAGCGAGGCGACGACGGCACCGGCCGGCGCTGCCCCTACTCCTAACAGCAGCGTCGAGGCGCCATCTGCGCCGGCCCAAGAACCGGCACCGAAGCAGGGTGACGGTTTCGAATCCGGCGCGACGATCGGCTCCGGCGGTGGGAGCGCCCACCACAACGAGAGCCTCGGTGACGTCAGCGGCGGCGGCGACAACTCCGGCGCGGGCACCACGGCCCCCAGCGCCACCGGCGGGGTGCAGATACACACGAGCCCGAACAGCGGCGGTTCCCAGTACTCCAGCGGCGGAACCCCCACCGAGGCCAACCCGACGACGACGATCGCCCCCTTTGGCCCAGCGCCGATCGGCGTTCCCAACTTCGTCATCGACTCCTTCGAGATCCCGCCCTTCCTGCTGCCGATCTACCAGGCCTGCGGTACCGAGTACGGGATTCCCTGGGAGGTCCTCGCCTCGATCAACAAGATCGAGTCGGGCTTCGGCACCAACATGGGGCCATCAAGCGCCGGCGCGATCGGCTGGATGCAGTTCCTGCCCTCCAGCTGGGAAGCCTTTGGGCTCGACGCCAACGGAGACGGGCGCAAGGACCCCTACAACCCGGTCGACGCGATCTGCTCCGCTGCCCACTACCTGAAGCTGGGTGGCGGCTCCAGCGACCTCTACAACGCGATCTACTCCTACAACCACGCCGACTGGTACGTGCAGGAGGTGCTCGGCTACGCCCGCGCCTACGGCAAGCTGCCCTCCGACCTGGTCGGCTCACTGACCGGCCTCACCGAGGGCGCCCACTTCCCGGTCGCCGCCGACGCCAGCTACGCCGACGATCTCTCGGCGCGCGAGGCGCTGAAGCGCTCCGCGCCCGGCGCCGAAGAGGCCTACGGCGACGCCTCGGAAGTCATCTCTTCCTCGCCCACCCGGCGCGGGATCAACATCTTCGCCGCCGAGGATGCTCCCGTCGTTGCGGTCAACGACGGCGTGATCGAGAAGATGGGCAGCACGCCCCGCCTCGGCAAGTACGTCGTCCTCCAGGACGCCTACGGCAACCGCTACACCTACGCTGAGCTCGGCCAGATCGTTCGCGAGCATCGCTCGGTCGTGATGCCGACGGGCAAGGAGCGTCGCCTGCCGGTCGACAGCGAGAACCTGCGCCCCCGGCTGCGGGCGCTGCCGGAGCGAGCGACAGCCGCCGCGGACAGCGAAGCGCCGGAGGTCGACAGCCCGACCACGGTCGAAGACGGAACCCTAAGGGTCGGGTCGAAGGTTATAGCCGGCACCGTGCTCGCCCGGATCGGCTCCTCCGAAGATGGAATCGACCCTCACGTCAACTTCTCGATCCGGCCCGCCGGCCGCGGCGCACCGGAGATCGATCCGAAGCCGATCCTCGATGGCTGGAAGCTGCTCGAGGCGACGGCGATCTACCGGGCAAACGGCAAAAACCCACTCGCCCAGAACCTCAGCGGCGCCGGCGTCCTGCTCCTCTCCAAGGAGGAGCTGCAGCAGCGTGTCCTCGCCGACAAGTCCCTCGAAATCTACGAATGCGGCCGCGAAGACGTCGCCGGCGGCAGGATCGACCGCCGCGTGCTGGCGATGCTCGAGTACCTGGTCTCGAAGGGCTACAAGCTGACGCTCACGTCGCTCGAGTGCGGCCACAGCGTCATGAGCGCCTCCGGCTACGTCTCCGAGCACAGCACCGGCGATGCGGTCGATATCGCCGTCATCGATGGAGTGCCGGTCACCGGCCACCAAGGTCCCGGAACGCTCACCGACGAGCTGATCCGCACGGTGCTGCAGCTGCAGGGCACGATGCATCCCCATCAGGTGATCTCACTCGAGGACCTGCCCGGGGAAACCAGCTTCGCCTTGGCCGACCACTACGACCACGTGCACGTCGGCTACCACCCGCTCAGCGGCCCGTTCGACCAGCAGTTCAACGCGCTGCTCAAACCGGACCAGTGGCAACGGCTCACCCACCGCCTCGGCGAAATCGACAACCCTCGGGTCTCGCCAACGCCGTCGCCGTACTCGCTGCCCGACAAACAGGGCAAGAGCGGCGACAGTGGCAAGCCGAGCGCCGGCGACTGAGCCAGCGAGCAGAATTGGGTCTTTGACCCGCCTCTTCGGATTCATCCAGTACGACTTCGCCGGCGCCCTGGCTGTGGCCGACGGTCGCTACATCGTGCGCGACGGGGAGCGCGAGCAGGTGCTGGTGATCGAGACACTCGGCGCGCCGCCCCCTGCTCGCCGGCGCCGGCGCCGCCCACGCAACGCCGAGGTCGCCGAGCCGCCGCCCGAGCTTCCGGTGGCGCGGGCAACGGTTGTCCTGGCCTTCGACGAGTTCGAGGACGAACAGGCTGCCGGTGCCTGGCTGGAGGTGACCAGCCAGGACGAGGGTGCTATCGACCGACTCGTCGAGCAGGGAATCAACGAGCTCAACCAGGCCCTGCACGCCCAGGCCGTCGCCGGCGGCGACCCTTACCCGCAAACCGTGACACCGGCGCGTGCCGTCGTAATTCGGATCGGCTACGGCAGCGGTGAGGCCCTGGCCGATGGCGCCTTCACCGCGGCCCACCAGGTCGACCCCGGCCTCGGCCCCGTCTCGCGCCGCCGCCAGCGCGACGAAGAGCTGCGTCCCCAGCAACGGCTCGCCGCCGTCCTGGGAGGCCGCGAGCAGCTGGACGCCTGCGAGACCCTGCTGCTGCGCGCCCGCGCCGACCTCGACGCGGGACGAAACCGGGAGGCAGGGCTGCAACTCCGAGTCGGCTTCGAGGCACTCCTGATCGAGCTCAAAGGCGCACTCAACGACGATGGCCACAAGGAGGACATGGCGACCCTGGACACACGCCGTGAAGAGACCGGGGAGCTCGCCAACGCCGCCCTACAGGGTGACCTTGACGCCGCGCAGATCCAAACGCTTCGGGACACCCAAGCTCTCTGCGAGCGCGTTCTTCGCCGCCGCCGCATCCTGGGGAACTGATCCGGGCACCCTCGATCGGGCGGATACTCAAAATGCCGGTCTCATTAGACCGGCATTTGTCCGAGCGAGGGTGCCCGGATCAGTCCGGCCCAAGAACGAGGTGTTTGGCGACGACCGCGTCGAGCAGCGACTCGGCGATCGCGTGAGCTTCGAGCAGCTCGATGCCCTCCAGTGACGGAACACCAATCACAGTCAGGCCGGCGGCGCGTGCGGCGGCGACCCCGGTTGGCGAATCCTCCAGGGCGATCACATCAGGGCCGGGCTCGACGCCGAGGCGGCGGCAGGTCTCGAGATAGGGGTCGGGTGCCGGCTTCGGCGCCGCCACTTCGTGGGCGCTGAGGACGACGTCGAAGTGGTCGGCGAAGCCGACGATCTCCAGCGAGCGCTGCACGAAGACCAAGGGTGAGTTGGATACCAGCCCGATTGGGGTGCCGCGTTGCTTCAGCTGACGCAGCAGCTCGCTCGCACCCAGCATCGCCTCCACCCCGTGCTCGAGCTCGGCGACGACGAGCTCGTTGAGCTCCTCGATCAGCTCGCCGGCGCGTCCGAGCTCGCCCAGGCGCCGTTCGAGGATGCCACCGGCGACCTCGGCCGAGGTCCCGACCAGCTCGTGCTTGTGCTGTGGAGTGAAGTCGAGGCCGCGGCGCTCGAAGAGGTCTTCCTCGGCCCGGGTCCAGACCGACTCGGTGTCGAGCAGGAGGCCGTCGTTGTCAAAGACCACGGCGGTGGGCAGGGGCGTCTGCATCGGGCTGAGCATATGGCTGTTCCGCGCCGCCCTATGGGCCCGATCAGGTCAACGCCTGCTGCAGCGCCTCGAGCTCCGCGTCGACCTCGCCTTCGAGCTTGAGCACGGCCTCGCCGTCATAGGGGGTTGGGCCCTTGGTGACGATCGCGAGCTTGCCACCCCGCTCGATGGTCACGGCGGGCAGGCCCGCCACCGGGTAGACGGCAAGCGAGGAGCCGACGCAGATCATCAGCTCGGCTCCTTCGGCCAGCTCCTGGGCATGCCTCATCGCGGCCTCGGGCAGCATCTCGCCGAAGAGCACGACATCGGGCTTGACCGGGCCGCTGCAGCCGGCGCAGAAAGCGACACCGTCGGCATCGAAGAGCGCCTCCATCTCCTCGAGGCCGTAGGACGCCGCGCAGCGCCTGCACGAGGAGGTCGCGATCGAGCCGTGGACCTCGACCACGGTCTGCGAGCCGGCGGCGCCGTGCAGGCGGTCGATGTTCTGGGTGATCACGCCCTCGATCAGGCCTTGCCGCTCGAGCTCGGCGAGCGCCTCGTGCGCCGCGTTTGGCCGCTTGTCGCCAAGTGACTGGAAGCGTGGCCGGTAGTAGGACCAGAAGCGCGCCGGGTCGCGCTCGAAGACGTCGATGTGGGCGACCTCCATCGGGTCGACGTTGGCC
This sequence comes from uncultured Solirubrobacterales bacterium, assembly GCA_963702065.1. Lineage (GTDB taxonomy): Bacteria > Actinomycetota > Thermoleophilia > Solirubrobacterales > 70-9 > VRUE01. The sequence continues at coordinate 371,632 of OY969705.1, read as the reverse complement.
CAGAGACCGGTCTCCGGCGTGCGGAAGTCGGGGATCCCGGAGGGGACCGAGACCCCCGCCCCGGTCAGAACGACGGTCGAGCGCGACTGGCGGAGCAGCTCCGCCAGTCGCTCGATATCCGTTGCGGCGCTTGCCGCGATCTCTACTTGCCGCTCCACTTCGGCGTGCGCTTGCCGAGGAAGGCGCCGATGCCCTCCTTGGCGTCCTCACTGCGGAAGGCGGTGGCGAAGCCCTGCTTCTCGGCCTCGATGCCCTGGTCGAGATCGCCGGCGTGGGAGACGCGCTTGATCTGCTCCAGCGCCAGCGGCGCCTGAGCGGCCAGCTTGCGGCCCCACATCAGCGCCGTCTCGAACAGCTCGTGATCGGGGACGACGCGGTTGACCAGGCCCGCTTCCAGCGCCTCGCCGGCGAGGATCGCGTCGCCGACCAGGTTCATCTCCAGCGCCTTGTTGGGGCCGACCAGGCGCGGCAGGCGCTGGGTGCCGCCGAAGCCGGGGATGATCCCCAGCTTGATCTCGGGCTGGCCGAAGACGGCCGCCTCGGCGCCGATCCGCACGTCGCAGGCCATCGCCACCTCGCAGCCGCCGCCGAAGGCGATCGCGTTGACGGCTGCGACCGTCGCCACCGGCGCCTGGCCGAAGTCGCGCAGCAGGGCGTGGGCGGTGTTGATCAGCTCCTCGCCGCCACCCTCGTCCATCCGGGTGAAGGCCTTGATGTCGGCACCGGCGGAGAAGACGATCGGGACCGAGGAGGCGATCACCATCGCCCCTACCCCGTCGGCCGCCTTGACCCGCTCCCAGACCGTCTTCAGGTCGCGGATCACGTCGGGCGAGACGGCGTTCATCGGCGCGTTGGCGAGCCAGGCGATCGCCACCTCGCCGCGGGTCTCCAGCTTGACCGTGTCGGCCTGCTCGCCCTCGTCGGGCTGCGGGTAGGCGTAGAAGCCCTGGCCGGAGGCCATGCCGAGGCGCCCCTGGGCGACCAGGCGGCGCAGCAGCACGGGCGGCGCGAAGCGATCGCCGTGGCGCTCCTGCAGTCCCTCCATCCGCTCCAGCACGACGTCGAGCCCTTCGATGTCGGCCTTCCAGAAGGGCGGCAGCAAGCCCTTGCGGGGGTCGAGACCGGCCCCGGTCATCATCCCCAGGTCGATGTCGCGGACCGAGCAGACACCCTCCTCGACCAGCAGGCAGGCCTCGATCAGCGCCCGGCAGGTGAAGAGCGCGAACAGCTCGTCGGCGTCCGGTGCTGCATCGCCGGGCACGTTGTCCTCGCCGTCCTTGAAGAAGCCCTCGCCGCCGGACTTGGCGCCGAGCTTGCCGTCGGCGACCAGGCCCTGCAGGCCTTTGTGGACGTAGAAGCTCTCGCCGTAGGACTCGCTGGAGGTGTTCGGCGGTGTGCAGGGCGATGTCGAGCCCGAGCAGGTCGGCGAGCAGGAAGGGGCCCATCGGGGTCAGATTGGCACCGGCGATCGCCTCGTCGATTGCCTTGACCGAGAGGCCCTGTTCCTCCTGGGCACGCCAGATTTCGCCCATCGTCGCCATCAGGATGCGGTTGACGACGAAGCCGGGCACCTCGCCGCAGACGATCGGCTGCTTCTTGATCGCCTGGGCGAAGTTGTAGGCGACGGTGGCGGTCTCCTCGGAGGTGTCCTCGCCGGCGATCACCTCGACCAGCGGCATGACCGAGGCCGGGTAGAAGAAGTGGAAACCGACGACCTTGTCGGGGCGCAGCGTCGTTTCGCCCATCTCGGTGATCGAGAGCGAGGAGGTGTTGGAGGAGAGGATCGCGTGGCCGGGCGTGACGGCGTCGAGCTCACGGAAGACCGCCTGCTTGATCTCCATCCGCTCCGGCACGGCCTCGATCACGAAGTCGACGTCGCCGAACTCCTCGTAGGTGGTGGTGCCGGTGACCAGGCCCATCACCTCGGTGAGGCGGGCATCGGCCTGCTCCTGGGTCAGCTTCTCCTTCTTGACCAGGCGGGCGAGCTGGCCCTCGGTGACGGCGCGCGCCTTCTCGACCGCGGCGTCGACGAACTTCTGGTCGATGTCCTTGACGACGACGGGAATGTCGGCTGCGGCGATCGCCTGGGCGATCTCACCGCCCATGGTGCCGCCGCCGACGACGGCGGCCTTCGATACGAACATTTTGGCTTTCCTCCGGAGGGTCGTGGGGGCCGGCGAAGGCTATAGGTGCGCGGCACTTCTGCCGATAGAGGCATTTCATGTTGAGGCGGCGATCGATTTTGCTGGCGACTTGCGCTTGCACGTTGGTAGGCATCTCCAGCGCTAGCGCTGCCGTGCCGCAGGCGACTCTGCTGCCCGGCGGCCGCGCGGTCGCCCCGGCCTCGGCGCCGCCTGCCGTGGAGGCGATGATCGAGGCGGCGAACCGGATCAGCCACCGCCCCTATCGCTGGGGCGGCGGGCACCGCGCCTGGGACTCCGCCGGCTATGACTGCTCGGGCTCGGTCAGCTACGTGCTGCACGCCGCCGGCCTGCTCGAATCGCCGCTCGACTCGACCGGCTTCATGCGCTGGGGCGGCGGTGGCGCCGGCAGCTGGGTGCGGATCTACGCCAATCACGAGCACGTCTTCGCCGTCATCGCCGGGCTGCGCTGGGACACCTCGATGACCGACGACGGCGACCGCACCGGCCCCGGCTGGAGCGAATACATGCGCTCGGGCGGCGGCTTCCGCCTGCGCCACCCGCTCGGCCTGCTGGCAGCCACCCCCTTCGGCACCTGACGAGCTGCACTGCTCGGGCCCGACAGGCGGTACAAGGCGCTTTGGCGATCCTTGTACCCGAGTACAAAGGCATCTTCGAGCCATGGGTATTAGGCTCTTTTGGCTCTTGTAAAGGGAGTAGACCGGTAACCGACCGTGCCTGCCGACCGGGCGCGACGCCAAGCGAGGGACGACTAGAGCGATGACCCGTATCCGCCAGCAGAACGTGACCGCAGCCCAGTGGAGCGCCAACGGAGGGGCGATCGGCGCGATCGACCTGACCCTGCCCGAGAACGAAGCTTTTGGCGCCAACGTCTTCTCCGTCTCGGTCCAGCGCGAACGACTTCCCGACGGCGTCTTCGAGAAGCTGCAGGGCAGCCTCGAAGCCGGTGAGGCAATCGATCTGGAGGTTGCCGACGCGGTCGCCTCGGCGATGAAGGACTGGGCCCTGGAGAAGGGCGCCACCCACTTCACCCACGTCTTCCAGCCGCTCACCGGCTCCACCGCCGAGAAGCACGACTCCTTCTTCGAGCCGGCCGGCAGCGAGGGCAAGGCACTGGCCGGCTTCTCCGGCAAAGAGCTGATCCAGGGCGAGCCGGACGCCTCCTCCTTCCCCACCGGCGGCGTGCGCGAAACCTTCGAGGCCCGCGGCTACACCGCCTGGGACCCGACCAGCCCCGCCTTCATCCTCGAGAACCCGAACGGCTCGCTGCTCTGCATTCCCACCGCCTTCGCCTCCTGGACCGGCGAGGCGCTCGACGCCAAGATCCCGCTGCTGCGCTCGATGGACGCGCTCTCGGGCTCGGCGATCAGGGCTCTCGGGCTACTTGGCGACGCGGAGAGCAAACGCGTCTTCACCACGGTCGGGCCCGAGCAGGAGTACTTCCTGATCGACGAGCAGTACTTCTTCGAGCGTCCTGACCTGGTCTCCACCGGCCGCACCCTCTTCGGCGCCAAGCCGCCGAAGGGCCAGGAACTCGACGACCACTACTTCGGCACGATCCCCGAGCGCGTGCTCGCCTTCATGCTCGAGTCCGAGCTGGAGATGCGCAAGCTCGGCATCCCGGTCAAGACCCGTCACAACGAGGTGGCGCCAGCCCAGTATGAGATCGCGCCGATGTTCGAGAACTCCAACGTCGGCTCCGATCATCAGCAGCTGCTGATGCGGGTACTCGAAAACGTCTCCCGCCGCTACGGCCTGGTCTGCCTGCTGCACGAGAAGCCCTTCGCCGGCGTCAACGGCTCGGGCAAGCACAACAACTGGTCGATGAGCACCGACACCGGCAGCAACCTGCTCAACCCGGGCGATACGCCCGCCGACAACGTCCACTTCCTCTTCTTCTGCGCGGCGGTGATCCAGGCGGTCGACAAGCACCAGGGCCTGCTGCGCGCCTCGGCCGCGAACATCGGCCAGGACCATCGCCTCGGCGCCAACGAGGCGCCGCCGGCGATCATCTCGATCTTCCTCGGCGCCGAACTGGACAAGGTCTTCGAGGCGATCGCCAGCGGCGAGGGCGATCCCCACACGCCCGCCTCCTTCCTCGACCTGGGAGCGACGGTCCTGCCGCCGCTGCCCAAGGACGGTGGCGATCGCAACCGCACCTCGCCCTTCGCCTTCACCGGCAACAAGTTCGAGTTCCGGGCGCTGGGGTCGAGCATGTCGCTCGCCTTCCCCAACACGGTGCTGAACACGATCGTCGCCGAGGCGATCGACGAGATGTCCGACAAGCTGGAGGCGAAGACCGGCGGCGGCATGGACGCAGCCGAGGCAGCAATCGAGGTGGTCAAGGAGACCTACGTCGCCAGCAAGCAGATCTGCTTCAGCGGCGACAACTACTCCGAGGAGTGGCACGCCGAGGCCGAGCAGCGTGGGCTGAAGAACCTGAAAACGACGCCCGACGCGCTGCTCGAGGTGACGGCCGACGACTCGGTCGCCGCCTTCGAGAAATACAGCGTGCTCTCGAAAAGGGAGCTGGAGTCCCGCTTCGAGGTCTGGATCGAGCAGTACGCGCTGCGCGCCAACATCGAGGCCGAGACGACGTTCTCGATCGCCAAGACGATGCTGCTGCCGGCGGCCCTGCGCCACCTTGCGCTGATCTCCGAGGCCGGCGTCTCCAGTCTCGAAGGCGAGGTCCGCGGCCTGGTCGAGGAGCTCTCGACCGCGCTCGACGCGCTCGAGAAGGCCAACGCCGAGCCGACCGAGCTGGAGGGCCTCGAGCTGGCGCTCTTCGCCCGCGACGAGCAGCTGGCCAAGAGCGGGGCGGTGCGCGAGGCGGCTGACAAGCTGGAGAAGGTCGTGGCTGATGACCTTTGGCCGCTGCCTAAGTATGAGGAGATGCTCTTCATCAAGTAGCGGGGCGGCGATGGAGACCGGCGGGGGTTCCGCTTAACTTTTTCGGGGAGCGCTGAATCGCTGGCGCCTCGAACGAGCTGAGGCGAAAAAGTACAAGACGCTTCACCCCCGCCGGTCTCCATCTCTTCTCAGCTTCTTGCTGCGCTTGGCTTGTGGTTACCCCCTAGCTCACATTCGCGCAGATGGCGTAGACGCGCAGGTCGATTGAGGTTCCGCCGCCTGTTGTTTCGTTGTTGAAGAGCTGGACGGACCAGGCGGTGCCGGTGCCGTTGGGGGCGCTCATCGAGACCGAGACGCTGCGCTGCTGGCCGTTCTGAGTCGCGTTGGTGCCCAGGTCGGTGCCACCGCCAATCGCGCGCTTGCCGGCGGGACAGGGGACGGTCTTGACTTCGCTGAGGCCGCGCATGCCGCCGCTGTTCTCGATGAAGACTTCTTTGAAGGTCTGGTTGACGACCTCGTAGCCGGAGACGCCCGCCGCGCCGGTGGCGCCTTTGTCGCCCTTCTCGCCTTTCTGGCCCCTGTCTCCCTTCGAGCCCTTCGGCCCTTTGGAGCCTTGGGGGCCCTGCGGACCGGCGGGCAGGCGGCCGAAGAGGCGACAGGTCACCTTGCTCTGGCCCGCCAGGACCCTGGCCGGGCACTTGACCTTGACTTTGCCGGCCTTCGAGCTCGGAAGCTCCGCCGGCAGCCATCGCGACCGCGGCAATACCGAGAACAGCCACAAGTGCAGCCGCCGCCACCCGCAGGCCACGGGGCAGCGAAGTTGACGAGTTGCGCATCGTCCCTCCTTGGATCGGGTTCGCCCGACCCGTACCCGCTGTAAATCAGGTCAACCCGGAACCGGGATCAGTGGACGGGTAGGCCGGCCCCGCCCCGCAGCGGGTTGAGGTCAGCGAGCAGCTCGAGTAGGCGTGGCTCGGGCTCTTCGTCGTCGATCACGATCGCCGTGCCGGGCCAGGCGTAGCGGAGGTAGCGGCCGTAGGCCTGGCGCGAGGCGAGGTCCGGCTCGTAGATCCAGGAGCCGGTGTTCCAGTAGCGGGTGCGCGATCCGTTGCCGCAACGCACGTCGGCCAGCGGCTGGTGCGTGTGGGCGAAGACGATCTGCTCCGCCTCCCGGTCCCAGCCGAGGTTGGCCACGACCTTGGCGAAGGCCTCGAGCGCGTGCTCGGAGGGGTCGCTGGGCGAGATCACCGAGGCAGCCGGGTAGGCGGGGTGCGGCCAGGCCGCTTGCGGCGCCGGCTGCTCGCGGCGCTGGCGCGCCGCCTCGGCCTCGACCACCGCGTCGAAGTGCTGCTCGCTGGGCAGGGCAACCGCTGCCTCATCGCCCACCCCGCGGTCGCGAAGCTCGGCGGCAAGCCGCTTGGCGCCGCGCACCGGCAGGCCGAGGGTCGAAGCGAGGCGCCCCGCCCGCTGCACGGCGCGGAAGACGTTCTGCTGGGCGTGGGTGCCGTGCGGCATCTGGGCGGCGATGTAGAGCCACTCGGTGAGCAGGGTGATCGTCGACTCGTAGTCGTCGATCGTCTTCGGGTCCTCGGGGCCACCGGTGGCGATGCTCCAGAGCACGCGGGTGAGGAGGCGATCGCCGCGCGAGCCGCTGAGCCGCGCGTGGGGATCGAGGTAGTGCCCGTGGGTGCAGAGCACGCCGCCGAAGCTGTAGGTGGGGTAGGCGATCTCGATCTGCACGCCGGGCAGCCGGCGGGCGAGGAAGGAGCGGAAGTAGCCGGGGCCGGGAGAGGCGGAGTCGAGGGCGGGCTCGCCGCCGAGCAGCGGTGAGCGGCCGGCGGCCAGCTGCGCCTCGAGCCGGTTCTCGACGTCGCGATGGACGAGGTGATGGTCGTGGTTGCCGGCGAGGAAGACGAGCCGCTTGCCGGTCAGACTGGCGGCGATCAGGTCGAGCAGGCCAGCGGCCGCGTCGACCGCGTCGCCGACCGAGCCGAAGAGGAAGTCGAAGAGATCGCCGAGGAAGATCAGCTCGTCGATGCCCTCGAGCCGGGGCGCAAGCCGCTCGAGGAAGAACTCCTCGCGCAGCAGGTCGCGCCCGGTCCAGGCGCCGAAGTGGGTGTCGGAGATGACCAGCGCCCGCATCCTGCGGGCAGGCTACTGACGCGGCAGCACCCGCATCCGCAGGCCGCCTCGCGGCGAGAGGGTCGGCATCTGGCGCACCGTCATCGTGCGGCCCGGCATCGCGTCGAGCCGCAGTCGTTGCAGCAGCATCGTCGCCACCAGCTTCACCTCGGTCTGGCCGAAGCGCTTGCCGATGCAGATTCGCCGCCCGCCCCCGAACGGCACGTAGGCGCCGCGCGGCAGCGCCGCCTTGCGCTCGCGGGTAAAGCGCTCGGGGATGAACGCCTCCGGCTCTGGAAAGACCTCGGGCAGGCGGTGACTGGCCCAGGAGCAGTAGTTGACGTAGGCACCGCGGGCGACGCTGTGGCCGCCGAACTCGAAATCGCGCACCGCCCGGCGCGGGCCGATCCAGGCCGGCGGGTAGAGGCGCAGCACCTCGTCGAGCACCATCTCGAGATAGGGCATCTCACGCTCGAGCTCGTCGATGCCGGGTGTCCTGTCACCCAGCACCTCGTCCTGCTCGGCGCAGAGCTTGGCGAGCACGTCCGGGTGGCGTGCCAGCTCGTGCATCATGAAAGTGAGGGTCGAGGTCGAGGTGTCGTGACCGGCGAACATCAGCGTCATCGCCTGGTCGCGGACCTCCTTGTCGGTGAAGCCCTCCCCCGCCTCGTCGCGCACGCCGACGAGCAGGCTGAGGATGTCCATTTTGGTTTCGTCAGGGTTCGCGCGGCGTTGGGCGATCTCGCCGTAGACGATCTCGTCCAGCACCGTGCGCGAGCGCACCATCTTCGACCAGGGCGAGCCGGGGCCGCGCAGCAGGCGCAGGTGAAAGTCGGTGCCGTAGAAGCCGAGTGCCCGCTCGAAGTGCTCCGCCGCCGCCGCGCCCTTGCCCGCTTCGTCGGGGTCGAGGCCGAGCAGGGCCCGCATCGCGATCCGCATCGCCAACCCCCGCATCCACTCGTAGACGTCGACGACCTGACCGTCGTGCAGGCGCTCGATCGCCGGCGTCGCCTCCGCCACCATCGCCTCGACGGAAGCGGCCACCTGCTCGCGGTGAAAGGCGGGCATCATGATCTCGCGGGCGCGGTCGTGGTAGGCGTCGTCGATCGTCAGCAGGCCGTCGCCGAGCAGCGGGATCAGGTCGCCGAAGCTCGACTCGCGCCAGTGGAAGTTCTCCGGATGGGCGACGGTGACGAAGTGGTTCGCCTCCGGCCCGAGCATGAAGATCACCGGGCTGTGCAGGAGGCGGATGCTGAAGATCGGCCCGTGCTCCTCGTAGAGGGAGAGCAGCAGCGGCAGCGGATCGCGGGCCGCCTGCAGGGTGGTGGCGAAGCTGAACTGCTGCGGGCCCGGCGGATAGGCGCCACGACGGCGCACCCGGGCCTCGGCCCAGACGTCGTCGAGCACACGCACGACCGGGTTGGCGCTGAGCTGCTTCGGCGGCGGGACTCGGCGGGAGGGGGCCTTGGTGCTCATCGGGGCCGCATGGTAGTTGGCTGAACAGCCAGTTAGCTGCGGGCCGCGGCGAGCTGGCCACACGCCGCGTCGATGTCACGACCGCGGGTGAGGCGGACCGTCGCGGTCAGGTGGTGCTCGGCGAGGATCGAGCGGAAGCGCTCGATCTGCTCCGGCGGCGAGCCATCGTAGGCCCCGGTCGGGTTGTAGGGGATCAGGTTGACCTTGTAAGCGCGGGAATCGAGCAACGCGGCCAGTTCGCGGGCGTGCTCTGGATGGTCGTTGACGCCGTCGAGCATCACGTACTCGACGAAGACCTTGCGGCGGCGGCGCGCCCGGTAGCGCTCGCAGGCCGCCAGCACCTCCGCCAGCGGGTAGCGGTCGTTGACCGGCATCAGCTGCGAGCGCAGCCCGTCGTTGGGAGCGTGCAGGGAGAGCGCCAGGCTGACCGGCATCTCGCACTCGGCGAGCCGGTCGATGCCCGGGACCCAGCCAACGGTCGAGATCGCAGTGCGGCGGTGGGTGACGCCGATCTCCGGCAGCCCCTCACAGGCGGCGAGCACCGCGTCGAGGTTCATCGTCGGCTCCCCCATGCCCATGAAGACGACGTGGTCGATCGCCTCACCGCGGCGAAAGTGCAGCGCCTGGTCGAGGATCTCGTCGGCGCTGAGGTTGCGACCGAACTTCATCTTGCCGGTGGCGCAGAAGGAGCAGGTGAGCGGGCAGCCGGACTGCGAGGAGAGGCAGACCGAGCGCCGGCCGTCGCGGTAGCGCATCAGGACCGCCTCGATCGCCCGCCCGTCGGCGGTGTGGAAGAGCGCCTTGACGGTGCCGTCGTCGGACTTCGCCTCGGCCCGCAGCTCCAACGTCGAGATCGGCACCTCGGCCGCAAGCCGCTCGCGCAGCGCCGCCGGCAGGTTGGTCATCTCCCCGTAGTCGCGCGCCCCGCGTGCGACCCACTCCCAGACCTGGGCAGCGCGGTAGGCGGGCTCGGCTGCGTCGGCGAGCGTGCGGTCGAGAAGGGCGCGGTCCACGGGCCGAGTGTACGGACGCCCAGCTGCCGGGCGGGGAGTAAATTCGCTGCTGGATGAGCGAGCAAGCCGACCGAGCCAAGCGATTCCTGGCCTAGTCATGGATCTTCTCCCCCCGCTCCAGCATCGCAATGAACTTGCGCAGCCTTCGCTCGCGAGTCTCGGGTCTCTTCGCCTCTTGCAATCTGTAGAGGATCGCGTAGCGGTTGGCGGCGTCGAGTGAATCGAAGAACTCGCGAGCCGCGGGGCTGCGATCCAGCTCCTGGCGCAGATCGTCGGGGACCGTGGCCGCACGCTGGCCGGCGTAGGCGGCGTCCCAGCGGCCGTCCGCTTGTGCCGCCTCAACCTCGGCCAGGCCCGCGGAACGCATCGTGCCGGCGGCGATCAGCTCCTCTGCCTTGGCGCGGTTGATCTGCGACCACTTGCCGCGCGGCCGCCGCGGCGTGAAGCGCTGCAGGAAGAAGCTGTCATCGAGGGCGCGCTTCTGGCTGTCGATCCAACCGAAGCAGAGCGCCAGCTCCAGCGCTTCGGCGTAGTCGACACTCTCGACTCCGGAACCCTTCTTGGCGATCTTCAGCCAGATTCCGTCGCTCTCGGCGTGATGGGCATCCAGCCACGCCTCGAGCTGTGCCTGAGAAGCGAAGAACTCGATCGGCAGCTCATCGGCCATGCTCAGCAGAGCATGACGTTTTCAGTGCTCAGAGCCCGACCGCATCGGCCAGCAGGTCGACCTGGTCCGGGTCTCCCGAGGAGGGACAGAGGATCAGCTCGTCGCAGCCGGCTGCCTCGTAGGTCGCGACGTACTGCTTGACGGTCTCCGCGTCCTTGGCCGCACCGGCGACGAGGAACTCGGCGATCTCGTCGCCCAGCCAGGCGTAGTAGTCGGTGAGATAGGCACGCGCCTCCTCCTCGGCACGATCCCCCAGCGAGAAATAAGCGAGGGCCTGGGTACGGGGCGCCCCGTCGCGCCCGGCCGCCGACCAAGCCGCCCTCGTCTTCTCGAGGCCCACGGCGAGCTGATCCGGTCCCGAGCCCGCGGCGATCCAGCCGTCGGCAAAGCGCGCCGCGCGAGCGAAGGAGGCATCGGCGTGGCCGCCGACGATCAACCGGGGAACCCCCGAGACCGTCGGACCGATCTCCCCCTCCGACCAGACCTCCTTGATCTTCTCCAGCATCTCGTCCAGGCGCCGGCCGCGGGCGCCCACTCGACGAGCTGTCCCCCGGTGGTACCAGGCACCGCGTTGGGCAATCCAATCGCTACGTCCATTCCGATCTCCTCACTCGAATGGGTCTTCGACCCGGATCCCGTCGAAGCGGCGGAAGTCACGGTCGCGGGTGTAGATCTTGCTCACCCCGTGCTGGCGCATCAGGGCGGCGATGTGGGCATCGGTGACGTCCTTGCCCCGCGTCCCGGCTGATGCCGTCTCTCTGTAGGCCGCCAAGAAGTTCGAGGACTCGCCCGGAGTCCGGACGTGGTCGCGCTCAATCAGGTCGCCCAGAGAGGAGAGCGCTTCGGTTGGGCTGAGCGGCCTCTCGGTGATCGTGGGATTGGTCGAAAGCCTCAGGAACCCCATCGCAACCGGCCAGAACACGTAGAGGAGCTCCGGGCCGCGAGCGAGGCGCTCGATTAGGCCATATGCCGTCTCAAAGGACTCGCTCCGTGAGTTGGTGGCATAGAGCAGGACGTTGGTGTCGATCGCCGCGCTCACCCATCGCCCCTTTCGAACTCCTCCCGGTCAAGCAGGTTCCAGACAGCCTCCTTGTCCTCCAGGTCGACCTTGAAGGGCCCCATGTCCTTTCTCGCCCATTTCAGCGGCCGGGCCGGTGTGGGCTCATCCACGCCGAGGCTGCCCGCCAGGAGCTCGGAGGCGACCTGGCCCATGCTCTTGCCTTCCGCTGTGGCGCGGCGGCGCAGGTCGGCAAGCACGGTGCCATCGAGATCAAAGGTCGTCCGGGGCATGATGCGCGATGTTAGGTGTGTAGTCATCAGATGTCAAGGCTTGATTTGATCGTGCAGCGGACGCTAGGCCGTTGCAACGCACGAGTGGTGCGCAATATCTCGCGGTTCGCGCACCCCTACATGCCGAGTTACAGTGGAGAAGGTGAACGAGCGAGACGGGATCGAGGCCCTGACCGAGGCGATCGGGCGCTACAACGAGGCCTGGAACGCGCAGGACCTCGACGCGATCGTGGCGATGCACGCGCCGGACATGGTCTTCGCCAACCACACTGCCGGCGAGACCGCCGGCGGTGAGGAGGTGCGCGGACACATCGCCAGGATCTTCGAGTCCTGGCCCGACATGAAGTTCGAGACGCGGCGGCTCTACGTGCGCGAGGGAGTGGTCACCCAAGAGTGGACCGCCACCGCCACCCACGCCAACACGCTGCGCCGCGGCGAGATCGAGGCGCCGCCGAGCGGTCGCACGGTGAGCTGGGACGGCGTCGACGTGATCCCCTTCGAGCACGGGCTGATCAAGCGCAAGGACGTCTACTCGGACTCGGTCTCGATCCTGCGCCAGGTCGGCCTGCTCGACTGAGCGCACTAGCCGGGCAGCTCGCCCAATTGGCGCTCGACCGCGTCGCGGGCGTAGCCGAAGACGGCGCGATCGCCGCTCAGCCGGTAGCGGGAGTTGGCCCCCATCACCACGGCGTAGAGCTCGAAGGCGAAGCGGGCGGGATCGGGTGAACCCGCGATCCGGGCCTGCCGCTCGAGCTCGCCGAGCCAAGCGTCGAGCGCGCTGACGATTGCGTCGCGCACGGGCCCCGGGCGATCGTCGTACTCGGCCGAGGTCGCGGCCCAGAAGCAGCCACCGGCGTACCCCTTGCCCTCGAGGTGGGCCAGGTACGCGCCGGCCATCGCCTGCAGGCGGGGCACGCCGTCCGACGCTTGCAGGGCCGGCTCGATCACTGCCCCTCGGAAGCGCTCCGCCGCGGCGGCCACGGTCGCCAGCTGCAGCTCCTGCTTGGAGCCGAAATGGGCGAAGACACCGCTCTTGCTCATCTCCAGCTCGCCGGCGAGCTGGCCGATCGTCAGGCCCTCCAAGCCGTCGACGGAGGCGAGATCGAGGGCGCGCGCGAGGATCGCGGCGCGGGTATCCGCCCCCTTGCCGCCGTCTCGCCTGGACTCCAGGGTTGCGTTGCTCGCTCCAGTCACTCGGCCAGAGTACAAAAAAGCACGAACGTTCGTTCATTCGCTACTCTGCGCCCGGCCAAGAAAGCGGCACTCATCAACCAGGAGGAGAGACGATGGCGGGACATGCGGTGAAGAAGATCGACGACATGGAGGCGGTCTACCTCGGCGCCTTCAAGCGCGTCCGGGCGGAGCTGGGAGTCGAATCGTTCGGCATCCAGGTGATCGACCTGCCCCCCAACTTCGAGAACTACCCCGAGCACGACCACGCCGAAGACGGTCAGGAGGAGGTCTTCACGGCTCTGCGCGGCGGCGGCGAGATCGAGATCGAGGGCGAGCGCTTCCCGCTCGACTCCGAGCACATCGCCCGCGTCGCCTCCGGCGTCAAGCGCAAGGTCTGGCCGGGAGCGGACGGCCTGCGCCTGCTGATCATCGGCGGCGTCCCCGGCGGCACCTACGAGGCGCCGGAGATCTCCATGCTGGGTGTGCCGGACCCGATGGCCAGCTGAGCGAGCACGCCGCCTAACCGTCCTCCCGACGGGGCTCGTAGCCGGGGCAGGCGGCGACCGGTACCCGCGGATAGCGGGGGTAGCGCGGGTCGGTGCGCGAGCGCCGGCAGAGCGAGAAGACCGACCCGCGCGTGTTCGGCACCAGCTGCTGGTGCACGCAGCTGTCGCAGAGACCGGAACTTTGCCGATCCGTCATCTTCGCCACAGGCTAGCTTTGCCGTGTGAACGGCACGGCCACGCTCTTCGATGCTGACGCCGCGGCATACTCGGCCACGGTCGAGGTGCTCGGCGTCATCTTCGCCGCCGAGGACGATGGCTATGCGGTGCTGGAGGTCCAGGACGCCGAGTCGGGCGAGGGGTTTGCCCTGGTCGGGCCGGTCGCCCACCTCGGCGTCGGCGACCGCGCCGAAGTCAGCGGCGAGTGGCAGACCCACAATCGCTACGGCCGCCAGCTCCGCGCCAAGGGGGCGCTGCCGCTCGATCCCGCCGACCGCGAGGGGCAGATCGCCTATCTGACCTCCCTGCGCCACATCGGCCCGGCCCGCGCCGAACGGCTGGTCGACGAGCACGGCGAGGGAGTCCTTGGCGCGATCGCGGCGAACCCGCAGGCGGTGTTCAACTCACTGCGCGGCATCAGCGCCGACCAGGCCGCGGCCGCAACCGAATCCTGGCACGCGAGCCGCGCCGTGCGCGATCTGCACGTGCAGCTCGCCCCCCACGGCCTGGCGCACCTGGCGGCGCCGATCCACGCTCGCTTCGGCGAGAGCTCGATGGCGATCCTGCACGAGGACCCCTACCGGCTGACCGAGGTCGACGGCGTCGGCTTCGTCCGTGCCGACAAGATCGCCCTCGCCGCCGACGTGCCGCCGGAGTCGAGCCGGCGCGCGCAGGCGGCAGCCGTCTACGCCCTCGGCGAGGCCGAGCAGCAGGGCAACAGCTACCTGCCGATCGCCGAGCTATCGCCCGCACCGCCAAGCTGCTCGGCCTCGCTCCAGATCCCGAGGTGCTCAGCGAAGCAAGCGGTCTGATCGTCGACGAGGGCCGCCTCTACCGCCAGCTCACCCACGCCAGCGAGATCGCAGTGGCGGCGACCCTGGCGACCCGCAGCGCCGCCCCGCCCCACCTCGACCACGACCCCGGCGAGGCGCCCGCCCGCGACGGGGCGGACACCGAGCTGACCGACGAGCAGTGGTCGGCGGTGCGCGGCGCCTTCGGGGCGCGGATCTCCGTGCTCACCGGCGGCCCCGGCGTCGGCAAGACAGCCTGCACGCGGGCGATCGTCGAGGAGGCCGAAGGCGCCCACCTGCGCATCGCCCTCTGCGCTCCCACCGGTCGCGCCGCCCGCCGCCTCGAGGAGGCAACCGGCCACTCCGCCCAGACGATCCACCGCATGCTCGAGTGGAGCCCGGGCCGCGAGCCGGCCTTCAAGCCGGGGCATCCGCTGCCGGCCGACCTGGTGATCGTCGACGAGTCCTCGATGCTCAACCTGCGCCTGATCGAGGTCCTGCTCGGCGGCCTCGCCGAGTCGACCCACGTCGTCTTCGTCGGCGACGCCGACCAGCTGCCGCCGATCGGAGCGGGCAAGCCCTTCGAGGACCTGATCGCCGCGGAGATCGCCCCGGTCGTCCGCCTCACCCAGATCTTCCGCCAGGCCGCCCGCTCGATGATCACCACCGCCGCCCACGAGATCAACCAGGGCCGCGAACCCCATCTCGAGCCGGGCGAGGACCAGGACCACGACTTCTTCTTCATCGAGCGGCACCAACCCCGAGCGGGCCCTGGAGGCCGTGGTCGAGGTGGTCGCCGAGCGTGCGCCGAAGCGCTTCGGCGTCGACCCGATCCGCGAGGTGCAGGTGCTGGCGCCGATGTACCGGGGGGCGGTCGGGATCGACGCCCTCAACGAGCGCCTGCAGGCGAGGCTCAACCCCGACGGCAAGCGGGCGGTCGGCGACCGCTTCCGGGTCGGCGACCGGCTGATCCAGACGCGGAACTCGCACGAGCTCGGCCTGATGAACGGCTCGATCGTCTTCCTGCGCGCCGACGACCCCGACGGAGGAAGAGATCGTCGTCGACACCGACGAGGGCGAGTCGCTGACGATCCCCTACGGCGAGACCGCAACGCTGCGGCTCGCCTACGCGATCTCGGTCCACAAGGCGCAGGGCTGCGAGGTCCCGGTCGTGGTCGGCGTCTGCCACCGCTCGCACTCGCGCATGCTGACCCGCCCGCTGCTCTACACGGCGATCACCCGCGCCCGCAGCAGCTGCGTCCTGATCGGCGACCGGGCCGCGCTGGGCGCGGCGGTCCGCCGCGACGACAGCGGTGGCCGCCACTCCGGACTGGCCGAGCGCCTGCGTGGATAGCCGCCCGCCCCGGCTCGAGATCGGCATCACCCTGGCCGGCGTCGCCCTGCTCGCCGGGCTGGTCTTCGCCGTCCCGGCCCTGCACGACGCCGCGGTCGCCGCGATCCACGGCGATACCGACGAGGTGCGCAGGCGAGATCGACAGCCTCGGGGATTGCCGGACCGCTGCTGATCCTCGTCCTGGCGCTGATCCACGCGGTCGTCTTCTACCCGGCCGAGATCGTCGACGCCGCCGCCGGCCTCGTCTACGGCTTCATCCCGGCGCTGGCCTTGATGATGTTCGGCCTGGCTGCTCTCCGGCCTGGTCTGCTTTGCGATCGGGCGCTCGGTGGCACGACCGCTGCTCGACCGCTGGCTCGGCCGCGAGCGCTTCGAGCGAATCGAGGCGAAGATCGAGCGCGGTGGCGCCGAAGGTCCTGATCGCCGCGCGGCTGATCCCGATCTTCCCCTTCAGCCTCGTCTCCTACGCCGCCGGCGCCGCCCGGGTGCCGCTCTGGCGCTTCGCCTGGACGACCGTGGTCGGCTACCTGCCGATCACCGCGATCTCGGTCTACTTCGGCACCCAGCTCGACCTGCTCAGCGGACTCTTTTGACCTTGAAGCGGTAACTGGCCGGTGTCTTGTCGCCGTTGCCGGCCGCGTCGAGGGCAGCCACCTTGATCGTGTGCCAGCCGAGCGGGAAGCGCCGGGCCAGGCGTTCGGGGCAGGGCCGGAAGAAACCGCCGTCGATGCGGCAGACGAAGGAGACATCGGCCTTGTCCGAGCCGAAGCGGAATGACTGCCCTCGCGCCGCGGGTCTGGGTGCGGATGACCTTCGCCGGACGCTGAAGGAAGAAGGTACGGGGAGCCGTCACCAGCTTGGGTTCTTCCGTGGGTGGCTGGGTCGGCGGCGGCGTTGAACCGCCACCCGGTGGGGAGACCGGCGGCACTTCGTCGCCCCAGTCGCCCGGGGCCTGGGCATCTTCGGGTTCCACTTCCGATTCGGGCGGCTCGCACACAGGCGCGACGCCACCGGTGGGCGTGAGGACCTCTTCGATCGCCACCACGGCATCGACGAGGCCGGCGCCGATGTCGCAGGGGCCGTATTGAACATCGAAGGAGGAAGCATCGGCCCCCTCAACCAAGGCCCCCCGGATGTCTTCAGGTTTAGCTTCCGGCTTGGCCTCCAGCATCAGGGCCGCCACGGCGGCAGCGTGCGGAGCAGCCGCGGAGGTACCACAGAAGTACCAGCCAACTGGAAATTTTGGGACGTCAAGGAAGAAGGAGAAGAACGTTGTCCGGCCGCAATCGGTCGCCGTGATGTCAGGCTTCGAGAGTTCCTCGGGCACGGGCAGCTCGGCGGCGGGACCAGTCCCTTCAGCCGGCCCGAAATCGTGGCGGACGGGGCCGCGGGAGGAGTATTCCTCGGGCTCGGAGGAATCGCCGAAGAAGGCGGCGCCGGTCGAGATCGCAGCGGCCGAGCCGCTGTGGCCGAAGATTGTCGGGCCGACGAGATCCCCCCCGCTCGACTGCGGGTACTCGACCCCTTCGATGCTTTCTTCGCCGTTCTCCAGCAGGGCGAACTTGACCGCCGGGTCATCGGCAGCGGCGAAGCGACGGTTGACGACGAACTGCACCGTCTTGGTGGTCGAGCTCGTGTTGTCCCATTCGAGGTACTCGACCGGCACCTGGGCGCTGAGGTTGACTTCATTGGCCTGCCTGAGCAGAACGCCGGCCGAGTCGAGCAGGTAGGCATTGAGATCGGTTTCGACGCCTTCCCACGGTTCGCTCCACTGCAGGTCGATCGCCAGTGTGGCACCGGGGTTCACTTTGATGCCGAAGGTCCGGTCCGCCACCGTCGGATCGGGATTGAAGTCCAGACAATGCAAGGCATTAGCCGCCGGAATTGCCTGGATAGCGGGGGGACAGCTCCCTGCGTCCCTATAGCTAGGGGTTTCCCAGGAAGCGATGTCGTGGTCTTCTTCGTCTTCGTCGATCAGATTGTTGTTGCCAGCGGCAGAGAAGTAGGTGGCGCCGCCTTCGACGACTTCCCTGACCGCGACCGCGATCGGCCCGTCCTGGAAGAACGGCTCCCCGGGATAGAAGACGTCGTCGACGATGACCTCGGCGCCCTCGTCGGCGAGAGCATGGATGTTTTGCGCAAAGGCAATTTCCCCGTTGAAGGCCGAGGCGAACTCGAGCGCAGCGCCCGGTGCAAGGTCGTGGACGATCTGCGCCATCGCCCGGCCCTCGTCCGTCGGCCCCCCTTCTTCGTCAGGGCCACCGATTTGACCGACCGGCGTTTTGTTTTCGCATTCGTTGTCGCCGGGCAGATCGGCGCTGTCGACGTCTTCCTCCGCGTGCGTGGCGGCTTCCGTCGCCTGTTCGAAGGAGTCGGAGAGGATGCCGACCGTCACGCCGCTCCCATCCGGTTCGGGCGGTCCTTCCCGTGCCTCCCTGGCCCTCAGCTGCTCATCGCCCTCGGAGACAACCGCGCCGGACGGGCAAGTCGCCGCAAGGATCGGCGCCAGCACCGGCGTAACGCTGGCAACCCCACCGACAGCGGCGACCTCCCGCAGCCGTGCCGCCGCCACCGCCACCGTGACCGTCTGGTAGCGGCTGCTGACGGCAAGCACCCTGCCCCCGGCATCGCGCAGCGCCCCGCGCGCAGCAAGGGCGTTGCCACCGAAACGCACGTCGACGAGCAGTCGGCGGCCGGCATGCGCGAGGCGGTCCGGAGCGAGGCCGATTGCTCTCGCCTGCCTGGCGGGAGACGCGTTGCGCAGCGGCCCCGAGGCGAGCTTGAGCAGGCGCGGCGAGAGGGCGCCGGAGCCACGCATCGCGGCGGCCTGACCCGGCAGGACAAGGAAAACGACACCAAGCAGGACGATCGCCAGGTCGCGAGAGCTGTGGGCACGCATCATCTAAGTCACCGTATCGACTGGTCTCCCAGCTTCCTGAAACACGGCTGGACGGCGATCCGAGCGCCGCGCCCCGGCTTAATCCCTGCTACGGTCCCCGCGTTAGGTCGGATTGATATCCGGCAAAAGTCGTGTCTAGCGCTCGCGTCGTTGCTTTACCGAAGCCTCCGCGTTCGCAGCACATCAAGTGGAGGCAATTACATGCCGACTGGAACAGTCAAGTGGTTCAGCGACGACAAGGGCTACGGGTTCATCACGCCCGACGACGGCTCTAAGGACGTCTTCGTCCATCACAGCGCAATTCTCGGTGAGGGCTTCAAGTCCCTGGCTGAGGGCGCCAAGGTGAGCTACGAGTCCGAGGAAGGCCCCAAGGGCCCCGCCGCGGCGAGCGTTCAGCAGACCTCGTAGTCGCGCACCGAACTTGAGCAGTTACGGGGCCCGCCGCAAGGCGGGCCTCGTTTTTGTCACGAGATTCGGGCAATTGCGAATCGCGCACTGCACTTCCTTTCCCCTTCCCCATTGATGACCACTCGAAACGACCTGAGAAATATCGCCATCGTCGCCCACGTCGACCACGGCAAGACGACGCTGGTCGACGCGATGCTCTGGCAGTCCGGCGCCTTCCGCAAGGGCCAGGACGTGGCCGAGCGGGTGATGGACTCGATGGACCTCGAGCGCGAGAAGGGCATCACGATCCTCGCCAAGAACACCGCCGTCAACTACAACGGGGTGAAGCTCAACATCGTCGACACCCCCGGCCACGCCGACTTCGGCGGCGAGGTCGAGCGCGGTCTGACCATGGTCGACGGCGTGCTGCTGCTGGTCGACGCCTCCGAGGGGCCCGCTGCCGCAGACCCGCTTCGTCCTGCGCAAGGCGCTGGAGGCGAAGCTGCCGGTGATCCTCGTCGTCAACAAGGTCGACCGCCCCGACGCCCGCATCGCCGAGGTCGTCGACGAGGTCTACGAGCTCTTCCTCGACCTCGACGCCGACTCCGAGCAGATCGACTTCCCGATCGTCTACACCAACGCCAAGGCCGGCTGGGCCGCGCTCGAGGAGGGCGTCGAGGGCAGCGACCTCGCGCCGCTGATGGACCTGATGCTGGAGAAGATCCCGGCGCCCGAGTACGACCCCGACCACCCGCTGCAGGCGCACGTGACCAACCTCGACGCCTCGCCCTACGTCGGCCGCCTGGCGCTCTGCCGGGTCCACAACGGCACGATCCGCGCCGGCCAGCAGATCGCCTGGTGCCGCGCCGACGGCTCGGTCGAGCGGGCCACGGTCTCCGAGCTCTACATCACCGAGGCGCTGGAGCGGGTCCCCGCCGAGGAGGCCGGTCCGGGCGAGATCATCGCCGTCGCCGGGATGGAAGAGGTGACGATCGGCGAGACCCTGGCCGACCCCGCCGACCCGCGGCCGCTGCCGGTGATCACAGTCGACGAGCCCTCGCTCTCGATCGTGCTCGGGATCAACACCTCCCCCCTCGCCGGCACCGAGGGCAGCAAGCTGACCGCCCGCCAGGTCCGCGACCGGCTCGACGCCGAGCTGGTCGGCAACGTCTCGATCCGCGTCAACGACACCGAGCGCCCCGATGCCTGGGAGGTGCAGGGCCGCGGCGAGCTGCAGCTCGTGATCCTGCTGGAGCTGATGCGGCGCGAGGGCTTCGAGCTGACCGCCGGGCAGCCCCGCGTGCTGACGCAGGAGATCGACGGCAAGCTGCACGAGCCGGTCGAGCGGCTCTCGATCGACGCCCCCGAGGAGCACGTCGGCACGATCACGCAGCTGCTGGCGGGCCGCAAGGGGCGCCTGGAGCAGATGGCCAACCACGACACCGGCTGGGTGCGGATGGAATACCTGGTGCCGGCACGCGGACTGATCGGCTTTCGCACCGAGTTCCTCACCGAGACCCGCGGCACCGGCGTCATGCACCACGTCTTCGAGGACTGGGAGCGCTGGGCGGGCGAGCTGCGCCTGCGCCCGACCGGCTCGATCGTCGCCGACCGCCGCGGCAAGAGCGCCGGCTACGCGCTGATCGGCATCCAGGACCGCGGCACGCTCTTCATCGGCCCCGGCGAGGAGGTCTACGAGGGGATGATCATCGGCGAGAACGCCCGCGCCGAGGACATGGACGTCAACGCGACCAAGGAAAAGCAGCAGACCAACATGCGCGCCGCCGCGCCGACGTGCTCGAGCGGATGGCGCCGCCCACTCGCCTTTCCCTCGAAGCCGCGGTCGAGTTCCTACGCGAGGACGAGTGCGTCGAAGTGACGCCGGAGTCGGTCCGGCTGCGCAAGGTCGAGCTCGACAAGCTGAAACGCCAGAAGGCCGCCCGCTCGGGCAGCCGGGCCGCTTAGTCCGGCTGGCCGTCGCCGCCGCGTGGCGGCAGTTCGCAGCAGAACATCGCCGAGAGCACAGGAAAGCCGGGGTCGTCTTTCTCGGCAAGGCGTTCGGCGCTGGCAGCCTGGACCGCGAGGACCGCGTTGAGGGCATCGGCGTGGATGTCGCGCAGTTCCTCCCAACCCTGCTCGTCGACCATCGCGACCGTACGGCTGGCGTGCGAGTCATCGCGGTCCACGAAGGTCCCACTCTCGGCCGCTTCGCGGACATCGGCATCGATCATCTCGATGATCCAGTCGGTCAGTCCGCTTGCGTTCCTCGAGATCGAGCGCCGCCCAATCGTCACCGTCCAAGAGCATGTGCACGAGCGCCCGGTAGCGCGGCTCGACGGCGCCGCGGTTCAGCGCCTCGCCCACCACCTCGATCAGGCCGGCATCGCGCATCTGGTCCAAGAGCCGTCCGGCCGCGGCGGTCTCGATCCCCAGCTTTTCCGCCACTTCAGCGGCCCCCGCGGAGCGCTCGTTGAGCAGCGTGAGCGCATCGCGCCGCTCCGGATCGGAAGCGATGCCGATCAATCGCCGGTCGATCATCGGTCCACCTTAGCCGTCCGGTCCGCACAGAAAAGGAGCCGCCGGGCAAAACATGCCCGGCGGCTCTCTGACTAGGGCCCCTGCCCTAAGCGATGTGGCGGCTAGACCGTGGCGGCTGCCTGCTCGGACTGGCTGCCCTCGGACTCCTTGGCGGCCTTCGCCTCGGCCTCGGGGGTGGGCTCCCCGACGGCGCGCGGCAGCAGCACTTCTTTGGCGATCACCAGGCGCTGGATCTGGCTGGTCCCCTCGTAGAGCTGCATGATCTTGGCGTCGCGCATCAGCTTCTCGACCGGGTACTCCTTGATGAAGCCGTAGCCGCCGTAGACCTGCACGGCGTCGACGGCGATCTCCATCGCCGAGTCGGCGGCGAAGCGCTTGGCCATCGAGGAGACCTTGCTGTTGCGAATGCCCTGGTCGAGCATGACCGCCGAGTTCCAGACCAGCAGGCGGCCGGCCTCGACCTTGGTCGCCATGTCGGCGATCATGAACTGGATCGCCTGGTGCATCGCGATCGGCACGCCGAACTGGACCCTTTCCTTGGAGTACTCGGTGGCGTACTCGAGCGCCGCGCGGCCGATGCCGACGGCCATCGCCGAGACGCCGGGACGGGTGCGGTCGAGGGTCATCATCGCCAGCTTGAAGCCCTTGTTTTCCTCGCCGATCAGGTTCTCGGCCGGGATCTCGACTTCGTCGAAGGAGATGGTCGCGGTGTTGGACGCCCGCTGGCCCATCTTGTCCTCCTTCTTGTCGACGCTGACCCCGGGGAGGTCGGCATCGACGACGAAGGCGCTGATCCCGCGATGTCCAGCCTCGGGATCGGTCTTGGCGTAGACGGTGAAGTAGTCGGCGTAGGTGCCGTTGGTGATGAAGCACTTGGAGCCGCTGATGACGTACTTGTCGCCCTTCTTCACGGCCTTGGTCTTCATCCCGCTGACGTCGGAGCCGGCGTCGGGCTCGGTCAGGCAGAAGGAGGCGAGCTTCTTGTCTTCGGTCAGCATGCCGAGGTACTTCTTCTTGGTCTCCTCGGAGCCGCCGAGCGTGATCGGCGCCGAAGCGAGGCCGTTGGCCATCAGCGTGGTGCCGATGCCCGAGCAGCCCCAGCCCATCTCCTCCTCGATCAGGCAGCCGGAGAGGTAGTCGAGGCCGGGCCCGCCGTAGGCCTCGGGGATGTGGGTGTTCATCAACCCGACCTCCCAGGCCATGTCGATGATGTCCTGGGGCCAGGTGCCGTCCTTGTCGTACTCCCAGGCAACCCTGCGCATCTCTTTCTCGGCAAAGCTGTGCGCGAGCTCGCGCAGGTCCTTCTGTTCGTCGGTCAGGGTGAAGTCAACCACTGGTCGAGGCTCCTTCTTGGTCGTTGCGTAAGCCTTTTGAATGCGGCCTCGCCACGGGGCGACGACCACCGATTGACTGGTCAGTCAACCAAGGTCAAGGGTACCGGATAGCGGCGCCGGAGCGATAGCCCTACCCTTGTGACGATGGTCTGCCCGATGGGATTGACCTACTTGCAGAGCGGCTACGTGCTGGCGGCGATCACGCTCTTTGTCCTGCCGATCGCCGCGTTCAGCTTCGCTCGCTCCGGGCCGGCCTGGAAAGAGCTCGGCAAGGGCCGCTTCGGCGTCATGCAGTCGATGCCACCGCCACGCTTGGCCCAGCCCTCGCCGGAGATCGACCTGGCGATCCAGGCGGCCGAGGCGCGCCAGATGCTGGAGGCAAAGTCCTACCGGCGCACCCGGCGCGGCGAGGAGCCGCTCGACGTCGAGGCCGAGATGACCGCCCTGCTCGACACCGAGCTGAGCGGTAAGGCCCGCAAGAAGCGCAACCTCGACGAGAAACTGCGGGCCGAAGTGCGCCAGCTGGTGATCGCCCGCAACGAACGGCGCATGCGCCGGGGCGAGGAGCCGCTCGACGTCGAGGCCGAGGTCGAGCGACAGGTCGCAGATTTCATAGGATTGGGCAGCTGATGGCCGGTGCCGCCGAGGAGAACCTCTACGAGGTCGAGGAGCTGCTGATGCAGCCCGGGACCTACTTCAACCCGCAGACCGAGGTGCTGGTCGTCGTCGACGACTCGACCTCGCTCGACCAGGAGGTCTTCAACATGGAGGCCTACGAGGGCGCCGAGTGGGTGCGCATCTCCGACGAGGTCCCGGTCGACGAAGACGGCCGCGACCGGGTGCTGGAGAGCTTCCAGACCAGCTACCACCCCGGCTCGACCGGCTCGGTCTCCGAGACCGCGCTGGAGCAGGGCGACGACGAGCTCGACGAGGACGAGAACGGCCAGGACCCCGGCCGCGAGGATCAAGACGCCGGCGACGGGGACGCGGAGTAGTGCTCGAAGCCGGGGCGAGCGCGCCCGACTTCACCCTGCCCGACCAGCACGGCAACGAGGTCAGCCTCTCCGACCTCGCAGGCGAGACCGTCGTCCTCTACTTCTATCCCCGCGCCGACACCCCGGGCTGCACGACCCAGGCCTGCGGCGTCCGCGATCGCAGCGCCGAGTACGAGGCGGCGGGGGCCCGCGTGATCGGCATCTCCCCTGACAAGGTCGAGGCCGTCGACGAAGTTCGCCGCGCAAATTCGACCTCGACTTCACCCTGCTGGCCGACGCCGACCACGCCGTCGCCGAGGCGTACGGCACCTGGGTCGAGAAGTCGATGTACGGCAAGAAGTACATGGGCGTGCAGCGGGCGACCTTCATCATCGATCCCGAAGGCCAGGTCGCCAAAGTCTTCCCCAAGGTCTCGCCGAAAACGCACGACGACTTGGTCTTGGAAGCGCTCCAGGCCCTTCCCGGTAGGGCTTCCACTTAACTTTTTCGAGAATCGGGTGTGGCCGTCCGAGTTTGGCTGCCGCGAAAAAGTACAAGACGTTTCAGCCCTACCGGGAAGCGCCTCAAGCACCCAGAACCACGATGACGATGAAGCTGGTGTAGAGAGCGAACCAGGTGACCACGGCCGGCAGCCCGAAGCGGGCGCGGCGGTGGAGGACCTCGTAGGCGAGCAGGCCGCCGGCCAGGCCGAGGGCGACCGAGATCGCCGCGTTGGTGCTCAGGTTCCAGTCGGTGAAGACGAGGCCGATGCCGACCGGGATCGTCGACTGGAAGACCATCGCGCCGCTGATGTTGCCGAGCGCCAGCGAGTCCTTGCCGTCGCGGACCCAGAAGAAGCTGTTGACCTTCTCCGGCAGCTCGGTCGCCAAGCGGGGCGAGGACGAGCGCCAGGACCACCGCCTCGACCCCGAGGCTCTCGGCGATGCTGGAGCAGCGTACTCGACGAAGAGATGGGCGCCGCCGACCATCGCGCCGAGGCCGACGAGGAGCTGGATCACGCAGAGGGCAAGAGCCGGGTCTTCGCGCCGCTCGGAGCGGCGCTCGAAGACCAGCGGGTTGAGCGTCTCCTCGGCCTGCACCTCTCCCCCGGCGCGCAGGGTGCGAGCGATGTAGAGCGGATAGGCGAGCAGGACGAGAATCCCGATCGGGATCCGCAGCGGCGTCGGGCGCGCCCCAGGCCAGGGCCAGGGAGAGGGCGAAGAAGATGAGGAAGAAGATCAGGTCGCGCTCGAGAGTTGGCCTGTGAGCCTTCAGCTCCAACCCCTGCTCGCGCCGCTCGCGGTAGAGATAGGCGAAGAGGCCGACCAGACCCATCGCCAGGGTGGCGAGCAGGAAGGGCGCGCCGACGATCGCTCCGATCGCCACCTGGTCCCCGCCCTCGGCCGTGCCGAGCAGGGCGACGATCGCGATCAGCGTCTCCGGCATCGCCGTGCCCACCGCCGCCAGCAGGCTGCCGACCGCCCCCTCGCCGAGCTTCAGCCGGTGGCCAATCCACTCGACCGCGTTGGTGAAGAGCAGCGCGCCGGCAAGAATCACCGCAAAGCTGATCGAGCAGGAGCAGAGCGTCCGTCGCACGCGGACCAGCCTCAGGCGTAGTAGAAGGCGATGCCGAAGACGACGTATACAGCGAGCAGCTGCACGCCCTCGAACCAGGTCGACTCGCCGTCCTGGGTGACGTAGTTGGCGATCAGGATCGCGAGCAGGATCGCGCCGAGCTCGAAGCCGTTGAAGACGAGGGCGAGCGGGTGCGGGCCGATGAAGAAGGAGGCGAGGACGAGGATCGGGGCGACGAAGAGCGCGACCTGGGCGCTGGAGCCGATCGCGATGTTGACCGAGAGGTCCATCTTGTTCTTCATCGCGACCAGGACCGCGACCCAGTGCTCGGCGGCGTTGCCGACGATGGCGACGACGATCACGCCGATGAAGAACTCGGAGAGGCCGACCGCGTGCGAGGCCTCCTCGATCGAGCCGACCAGGACCTCCGACATCACCCGACCAGCACTCCCGGCGCCGGCCAGGACCAGCACCGACTTGCGGGTCGACCAGCCCCAGCTGTCCTCGTCGCCGTACTCGGGATTGAAGAGCGTCGCGGTGGGTCTTCAGCGAGAAGAAGAGGCCGGCGACGTAGGTGAAGATGAGGACGATCGCCACCAGCAGCGAGAGGTGCTCGACGGTCGAGCCGTAGTCGACCAGTCTCGGCGCCGGGCAGAGGGCAGGCCCTTGCCCTCGACCAGCTCGAAGATCGCCGGCATCACCAGCGCCGCGGCGGCGAGCAGCAGCATCGAGGTCTGCACGCTGGCGCTGGTGCGGCTGAAGGTCTGTTTCTCGCGTTCCAATGCCGCCGAAGAGCATCGCCGCGCCGAGCACGAGCAGGATGTTGCCGATGATCGAGCCGATGATCGAGGCCTTGACCACCTCCTGCAGCCCCTGGCCGAGGGCAAAGAGGGCGATGATCAGCTCCGGCGCGTTGCCGAAGGTGACGTTGAGCAGGCCGCCGATGCCGGGGCCCGAGCGCGCCGCCAGCTCCTCGGTGGCGCGACCCATCAGCGCCGCCGTCGGAACGATCCCCAGCGCCGAGGTGGCGAAGACCGCCCCGGCAGCGGCGCCGGCCACGTCCAGCACCACCGCCAGCGGGATCAGCGGCGTCAGCAGATAGGGCCAGCCATATGGAGTGCGGAGGAACGCGACTACTGGAGCAGCCCCGTGCAGTTCTGGATGTCGACCGACGTGTCGCGCTTCACCCAGGCATTCGAGATAGGACTGCTGGCCGCCGCCGGAGTTGCTGCCGCCGCCGCCCGAGCGACGCCACCGCCGGCTTCGCCGAGGCCTTCGAGCAGGCCGCCGATGCCGCCCGACCCGCCGCCGTCCTGGAAAGCGCCGAGCAGTTCGATCGGGTTGATGCCGAGCTTGAGGAAGAGCGTCGCTGAGCGGCTTGGCGCCGCTCGGGGCCGAGATCGTCTGCTCTTCGTTGACGCCGGTCAGAGTCAGGTCGAGATCGAGTTCGACCTGCTTCGCCCCGGTTTTCGAGCTCTTCGGCGGTTCGATCGTCGCCTGGGCCGACGATCCGGCGCACGATGTGGTCGTCGCCGACGTAGAGGTCGACGTGTGCCGACTTGACCGAGTCCTGCACCGTGCTCTTCGCTTTGTCGAGTTCCGCCGCCGAGGGCAGCGGGCCGGCCGCGTTCAGCTGTTCGCTGCAGGCCGGGATCTTCGATCAGCTTGCTGACCGCTTCGATCGCGGCCGGGGCATCGAGGTCGCCGCTGACCTTGGTCGTGCTCGTGCCGCCGACCTCGGCGCTGCCGTCGCTCTTCAGGTTGTCGACGAAATCGGCCAGATCTGCAGTTCGCCGGCCGCTTCCTGGCAGGCGGCGATTTCGCTCGACTGGTCCTGACCCCCGCCCTGCTGTTTGAGCAGTCGACTTGACGAAGCTGAAGGTGGTCGAGTCGACTTCGTACTCGGTTCCTTCGTAAGCGACGTAGGCCTTGCTGCCGAGCAGCGTGAGGCCGCCTTCGCGGTCCAGGTCTTTGCCACCGAGCGAGCCCTTGGCCGAGACGGCGAGGTCGAGTTCCGGCAGGTTCCGCGTCGCTTTCGCTCTGGAACGGGCCGGAGAGGCTGACGTCGACCTTGCCGCCTTTCTCGCCCTGCACGTCGATGGCGACGCGCGAGGTCGATCTTGCCGCTTTCGATCCCCTGCAGCGTCGCTTCGTCGACGACCGTCTGCGGATCGTCGCTGCTGCCACCGCCGCAGGCGGCAAGTGCCGAGGTCAGCGCGATCAGCGCGATGAAAACGGAGAGGATGCGAACTCGGCTCAAAGCGGTGGGCCTCCTGGACGAGAGATCGGGTTGGCGTAGCCGTAAAGCTAGCGGGTGCGCTCTAGCGAATCGTTTCCAGGGTTCGCGGCGCTTCTTCGGGCGCATCGATCTGGCGCGGGCTCTCCTGGGTGAAGTTCACCGCGACCGGGAAGAGCAGGGCGCCGAGGAAGATCAGGATGACGCCGGCGGCGACGAGCCAGCGGGCCGAGCTGAGGTGGCCGAGGATGCCGATCGCGAAGCCGATCAGCATCAGCGCGATGTAGGGAGTCGGCGCTGTGCGGCAGCAGCGACGGCGAGTGGCAGGGCGAGGTCGAGCACAGCGCGGGATTATCATCGCCCCCATGGCCGACGGTTCCGCAGCCGAGGTTAAGGCAGGCGCTCGCCGAGGTCGGCTACCTCGCCGACGAGCCCGCCGCGCTGGTCTCCTTCCTCGCCCAGCGGCTCGGCAAGCCGGTCCTGGTCGAGGGCCCAGCCGGGGTCGGCAAGACCGAGCTGGCCAAGGCGCTCTCCCGCGCCACCGGCCGCGAGCTGATCCGCCTGCAGTGCTACGAGGGCCTCGACGAGGCCAAGGCGCTCTACGAGTGGAACTACCGCAAGCAGCTGCTGCGCATCCAGGCCGGCGGCGAGGACGGCTGGGAGGACGTCCACGGCGACATCTTCGACAAGGAGTTCCTGCTCGAGCGCCCGCTGATGCAGGCGATCGCCAGCCCCGAGCCGGTGGTGCTGCTGATCGACGAGATCGACAAGACCGACCAGGAGTTCGAGGCGATGCTGCTCGAGCTGCTCTCCGACTTCCAGATCACGATCCCCGAGCTGGGCCAGGTCTCGGCGACGACGATGCCGATCGTGATCCTCACCTCGAACAACTCGCGCGAGCTGACCGAGGCGCTGAAGCGCCGCTGCCTCTACCTCTGGCTCGACTACCCCGACCTCGAGCGCGAGATGGAGATCGTCCGCCTGCACGCGCCGGAGCTGCCCGAGTCGCTCGCCCGCCGCCTGGTCGAGGTGGTGCGGATGATCCGCGACCTCGACCTGAAGAAGCCGCCCTCGATCGCCGAGTCGATCGACTGGGCGCGCACGCTGCTGCTGATGGGCACCGAGGACATCGACCGCGAGACCTTCGAGCAGTCGATGTCGATCATCGTCAAGCACCGCACCGACATCGAGCTGGTCGCCGAGCGAGTCGGGGTCAAGCTGGCGGCGCCGAGCCCGACCGGGAGCTGAGCTCGAAGTACTCGGCAAGCGCCTCGGCGTCGGGAGGACCGTCGTAGGCGAGTTCCCCGTCGCGGAGCGCCAAGCAGCGGTCGGCCGCGCCGACGACGTCGCGGCGATGGGTGGAGACGACGACGGCCGCACCGGCCTCCCGGGTCTCGCCGAGCAGCTCGAAGAGGACGTTGCGGCTGGGTGGATCGAGGCCGTCGAACGGCTCGTCGGCGAGCAGGAGCGAGAAGGGCCGCACCAGCGCCAGGGCGATCGAGGCCTTCTGGCGCATGCCGTGGCTGAATTCCGAGGGCAGGCTGTCCTCCCAATCGCCGAGCCCCAGCCGCTCCAGAAGCTGCCGTGCACGGGGCTCCGTCGTCGCTGGCCACACCGTGCAACGCGGCGACGTATTCGAGGTGCTCGTCGAGACTGAGATCGTCGTAGAAGACCGGCGTGTCCGGGAAGGTAGGAGACCGCCCTGCGCGCCGCGATCGTTCCCGCCCGCGCGCCTTCGACCGTCGAGCGTGCCGGCAGTCGGCTCCAGCAATCCGGCCGCGATCGTGAGGAAGGTCGTCTTGCCGGCGCCGTTGGGGCCGACCAGGGCGACCAGCTGTCCCGGCGACAGGTCGACCTGAAAGGAGTCGAGCGCAAGAAAGTCGCCGTACTCGCGCGAGAGGCCGCGCGCGACCAGCACCGACGCCGCTCCGGATCGCTGCCGCTCCCCTTCGCTCACGGCTTCACCGGCCGTTCGGGCCGCGACCTGCGCTCCCAGCCACCACGCCATCGCCGCCGCGACGATGAGCATGACGACCTCTATCCCGGCGATGGCCGCCACGGGCGAGCCGCCGTGGCCGGCGGCCGCCCTGGCCACGAGCACCGGCGCCGCGACCGCGACGAGGGCCACGACGATGGGGAAGGCGGTCTGCGCGTAGCCGAGCTCCGGGGTCAGGACGTATTTGTACGGATCGTTGGTCGTGCTGATCGCCGCGCAGCAGAGCAGCACGAAGGCCGTGGGAACGATCATCACCGCACCGACGCCCAGCGCCGTGCCCGAGTCCCCGAGCGCCGTCGCCGCGATGACTCCGGCGGAGATGACGGAGGCCCATCGCGATCGCCGGCGCGATCAGGTGATGCAGGATCAGCGATTCCGGCTCGACCGGCAGGAGGTCGCGCCGAAGCGGGTGGTCGACCTCCTGCGCCAGCGGCTCGACCAAGTCGAACGCCGCCACCAGCAGGATGACGCCGGGCAGCGCGACCAGCGGCGTGGTCCCGCCCCAAGCGCCGACGACGAGAGCCCCCGCGGCAACGCCCAAGGCGAGGTTCCGGACCAGGCGGGGCAGCGGCCAGCGCAGGAAGCTCTGGGCAGCCGCGCCGCGAGATCGGCCGCCGAGGCCGGGGCTCGCAAGCCGGAGCCAGGGCCGGCGCCGGGGCATCTCGGAAGCGAGCTGGCGGCGCAGGAGGACGACGGCGCGAAGGTCCTGGACCGAAGCCGAGAAGCGGAGCTGATCGGTCAGGGTGGCCCTGCGACGGGCCGCCTCGAGCGAGAGTCCGGACAACCAGGCCAGGCCGAGGCAGGCCGCCGCAATGGCTACCGCGACTCCCGTGAGGGCAAGGGCGAGCGACGCGCCGCCCTGCAGTGGAAGCGTCGCCAGAACGCCGAGCATCGTCGCCGGCGAGGTCTCAGGCCGAGCAGGACGTCGGCGAGGCTCCAGGCCAGCAGGACGGCTCCGATCGCCGAGGCCAGCGCCGGGCGCAGGCGGCGGCCCGAGGCCATGCAGGGCGCAGCTCAGCGTGCAGAGCGGGATCAGCGCGCCGAAGAGCGCCAGGCAGGCAAGCCACTCGACCGGGGAGCCGGGCAGTCGGCGAAAGGCGAAGTTGCCCGCGACCGCGCCCAGCACGGCGCCGGCGAGCGCCCCATCCGCATCTGCCGCAGCGCCGCCGGCCGCAGCGCCGCTCCCGCTCGACCGGCGCCAGCAGCACGTACTGGACCTCGGCGTCCTCGATCGCCAGCGGTCCGCCCCTGGCTCCCGACCGCAGCCCGGCGAGAGCGGCCAAGCGAGACGCCAGCACCGAGCAGCGCCGGTCCCTTGCTCCGCGATCTCGTCGGCCGCCTCGGCGCCGACGCCGGCGTCGTGGACCACGCCCGCCAGCACCGCCAAAGCGATCGCGCCGAAGATCGCCGCTACGTAGACGCGGTAGAGGATCTCCATCGCGTTGTCGAGCTGCCCGACGAACCGCCGGCGGCGCGACGAGCGCATCGCGCGCTGCGCCTGCCGGAGCTGCCGCTTTCCTCGCCGGTCTCCCACCGGCCTATTATCGAGCCAATGAGCGCCTCGCCCTACGGGCCGCAGGCCGACCCCGGCCCGCCCGGGCTCGCCGCCAAGCTGCTCGGCTTCTGCGAGGAGCTGCGCAGCGAGGGCGTCGCCGTCGGCACCTCGGAGATCCTCGACGCCTTCGCCGCGCTGGAAGAGGTGCCGTGGACCTCGCGCGAGGACTTCCGCGAGGCGCTGGCGACGACGATCGCCAAGTCCCAGGAGGACCGGCGCCTCTTCGAGCTGCTCTTCGACCGCTGGTTCTTCCGCGCCGCCGAGGCGGAGGCGGTCGCGCGCGGGATCGAGGAGACGCGAGCAGCGCCACGAGGGGGCGAGCGGCTCGACATCGACGAGCTGCGCGAGCAGATGCGCCAGGCGATCGTCGACGGGGACGACGACGAGATGCGCGACCTGGCCCGGCTGGCGATCTCCGCCTTCGGCCGCCAGGGCGAGGGCTCGGGCGTGGTCGGCGTCGACGTGCAGCGGATCCGCCGCACCCTGGGGCTCTCGGCCGGCACCCAGGCCCCGGCCGAGGACGGCGCCGCCGAGCTGCCGCCGATCGACCGCGAGCAGCTCAACGCCTTCGAGCGCCACCTGCGCCGCGAGCTCGAGCGCGACCTGATCGAGCGCACCTCCACCCTGCCCCCCTCGCGGCCCCTGGCCGAGCTCGACCGGGCGCTGCCGACCAGCCCGACCCAGGACCTCGCCGCCGTGCACCGCGCCGTCTCGCAGATGAAGCGGCGGCTGGCGACGCTCGGCCACGAGCAGCGCGGCCGCCGCAAGGGCCGCAGCGATCGACGTGCGGCGGACGATGCGCGCCTCGCTGGAGACCGGCGGCGTGCCGATGCACCTGCGCTACCGGCCGAAGCGCCCGCGGCGGCCGGAGATCTACGTGCTCTGCGACGTCTCCACCTCGGTCACCTCGGCCAGCGTCTTCTTCCTCTCCGTCCTGCACGCCCTGCACGACTCCTTCCGCAAGCTGCGCAGCTTCGTCTTCATCGAGCGCATCTCCGAGGTGACCGACGTCTTCGAGCACGAGCGCGACTTCCGCGTCATCGCCCAGCGCATCTCCAGCGAGGGCGGCGTCGCCGACGTCTCCGGCTACACCGACTACGGCCGCGTCTGGCTCGAGTTCCTCGGCGAGATCTCCGACGACCTCGACCCGCGCTCGACCGTGATCGTGCTCGGCGACGCCCGCACCAACGGCCGCGAGCCCCACGCCGAGGTCTTCGCCCAGGTCTCCGAACGGGCCGGGCGCCTCTTCTGGCTCAACCCCGAGCCGAAGCTCTACTGGAACTACGGCGACTCGGTGATGGCCGCCTACGAGCGCTACTGCGACGGCGCCTTCGAGTGCTGGACCACCCGCCACCTGGAGAACTTCGTCAACGTCGTCGCGGGAGGAGTTCCGACCGAGGGCTAGTAATCATCTGCACAAACCCGCGACCTAAGGGGAGAGATGCCACCGTCCTACCCAGTCTCGTTCTCAGTCGACTACCCGGAGCGTGAGCTCAACCGGCTGTCGACCTTCTTCCGGATCTTCGCCGTGATCCCGATCGCGATCGTCGCGGGGCTGCTGCCCGGCTCGGAGCTCGCCGGCAGCGCCGGCGGCGAAGGCTACGGCGGCGCGATCGCCGCCGGCAGCATCATCTTCGTGCCGATCGTGCTGATGCTGCTGTTCCGCAAGAAGTACCCGCGCTGGTGGTACGACTGGAACCTCGAACTGCTGCGCTTCGGCAACCGGATCGGCGTCTACGTGCTGCTGATGGACGACGAATACCCCTCGACCGACGAGCAGCAGGCGGTCCACCTCGACTTCGCCTACCCCGACGCCGAGCAGCTGCAGCGCGGCATGCCGCTGGTCAAGTGGCTGCTGGCGATCCCCCACTACATCGTGCTCTTCTTCCTCTACATCGGCGTCTTCTTCGCCGTGATCGGCGCCTGGTTCGCGATCCTCTTCACCGGTCGCTACCCGCGCGGGATCTTCAAATTCGTCGAGGGGACGATCCGCTGGCACAACCGCGTCGTCGGCTACGCCTTCACGCTGGTCACCGACGACTACCCGCCGTTCCGACTGTCGGCCTGAATCAGGCGCCGTCTCCTCCGCTCCCGCGAGGACGCGCTAATCATTACCGGCGATCTCGCGTCCTCGCTCCCGCGTCCGGGGACGGCTAACGGGCGACCCAGGCGTCCGGTGAGGCGGCCAGGGCCCGGACCTCGCTGGGCAGCTGGCCGCTGACCAGGTCGGCGAGGGTGACGTGCTCGAGCACGGTGCGCAGGCTGGCGCGCACGGCGATCCAGACCTCCTGCAGGTGCTCGGCGTTGCCGCGGTACTCGATCGACTCCGGCGGCGCCGACTGGACGTGGGCGATCGGTCCCTCGACGGCGCGGACGATGTCGGCGATCGTCACCTCCTCGGCCGGCGGGCCAGCCAGTAGCCGCCCTTGGCGCCGCGGCGGGCGCGCACGATGCCGGCGTGCTTGAGCTCCAGCAGGATGTGCTCGAGGAACTGCAGCGGGATGTCCTGCGCGTCGGCAAGCTTCTCGCCCTTGACCGGGCCCTCCTCGGCCGCGGCAAGCTCCGCCGCAGCCCGTACCGCATAGTCAGCCTTTGCAGAAACGCGCATAGAGCAGCTAGTTAATCAGTCAGCCGGTCGCGTCCGGCGCCAGCGCCGCGGCGCGAGCGGCTGCTTGCGCTTCCTTCTCGCGGCGGCGGTGCAGCCAGCGCGGGGCGGCGAGGATGCCGCCGAGGCCGAGCGCGGCAACCGCGGCGGCGATCGGCCAGACGTTCGGGTCGCCCTTCTGGATCGTGACGATGCCGGAGCCGACGAGGACGACGCCGAGCGCGGTGCGGATGAAGCCCTGCGGGGGCCTTGTCGGAGAGGGCGGCGCCGATCACCACGCCCGGGATCGAGCCGATCAGGATGTTGGCGGCGAGGACGAAGTCGACGTTGCCGCCGATCCAGTGGGCGATGCCGGCCGCCCAGAGCAGGATCGCCGCGTGGAAGACGTCGGTGCCGACCACCTTCTTCGGCGCCAGGCGGTAGACGGCGATCAGCAGGATCGCGATCACCGTGCCCGAGCCGGCCGAGGTGATCCCGATCACGAAGCCGGTGGTGGCGCCGATCACGACCGCGGCGACCTTGTGGCGCCGCTCGACGTCGAAGCGGTCGCGCTCGTCGACCAGGTCGCGCAGGATCAGCGCCCGGGTGAGGGTGATGATCCCGACCATCAGCAGGGTGCCGCCGAGCACCGCGTAGACGAGCGAGTCGAGCCGGTCTTCGCCGATGTGGTTCTCCAGCACCGAGACGATCGCGACGCCCGAGCACCGCCGCCGGCACGCTGCCGAAGGAGAGCCACTTGACCAGCTCCATGTTCACCGTCTTCATGCGGAAGTGGCGCCAGCCGCCGACCGTCTTGGTCACCGCCGAGTAGAAGATGTCGGTGCCGATCGCGGTCGTCGGCTGGATCCCGAAGATCAGGATCAGCAGCGGGGTCATCAGGGATCCACCGCCCATGCCGGTCATGCCGACGAGTACGCCGATTCCTAGTCCGAAGACGATGATTGCCGGGTCCATATGAGTTCCGCGCGGGGTGGTTATCGACTTTCCTGACCTTGTTGGTCAGGAGCACGGAGTGCGCCAGGATACCAAGATGCCCACCACGGAAGCCAGAGATTTCGCCGCCGGGGCCGCATCGCCTGCCGGCGAGAGCGCGGCGGGCGCCGCCGTCTCGATCCGCGGCCTCGGCCATTCCTACGGCGAGCTGCGCACGATCGAGCGGCTCGACCTCGAGGTCCCGGCGCACGGCGTGCTCGGCCTGGTCGGGCCCTCGGGCTGCGGCAAGTCGACCCTGCTCGAGCTGATCGCGGGCCTGCAGGAGCCGAGCGCGGGGCGAGATCGAGGTCGGCGGCGGCCGCGACGCCGCGCGGCCGGCTCGCCCACTGCGCCTTCATGCCCCAGCGCGACCTGCTGCTGCCCTGGCTCTCGGCGATCGACAACGCGGCGCTGGCGCTGCGCAACCGCGGCGTCCGGCGCGGCGAGGCGCGGCGACAGGCGGGCGCGCTCTTCGAGCGCTTCGGCCTCGCCGGCTTCGAGCGCTCAGCCCCGGCCGAGCTCTCCGGCGGCATGCGCCAGCGCGTCGCCTTCCTGCGCACCCTGATCGCCGGCAAGCCGGTGCTCGCCCTCGACGAGCCCTTCGCCTCGCTCGACGCGATCACCCGGGCCGAGATGCAGCAGTGGCTGGCCGGGGCCCTGGAAGCCGACCCGCGCACGGTCGTCCTCGTCACCCACGACGTCGAGGAGGCGCTCTACCTCTGCGACAGCGTCGCCGTGCTCTCGGCCCGGCCGGCGCGGATCGTCGAGCGGCTGAGCGCCCCCGCGCCGCGCGCAGCCGATCGCGACGAGGCGGTCACCGACCCGGCCTTCGTCAGCCGTGCGCGAGCGCGCCGATGCAGGCCCTGCGAGGACGGCGCCCGATGAGGCGCTGGCTCCTCCCCGCCCTGCTGCTCGCCGCCCTGATCGGCGCCTGGCAGCTCGCCGCCAGCAGCGGCGCCCTCGCCGACCTGCTCAATCTCGAAAGCTTCCTCGTCCCCTCGCCGGCCGAAATCGCCGAATCGCTCTGGCAGAGCCGCTCGCTGCTCGCCGAAAACGCCTGGGTGACGCTGCGAGGAGGTGCTGCTCGGGTTCGGCTGCGCCCTTGTCGCCGGCCTCGGCTTCGCCGTCGCCATGCATCTCTCCGAGACGCTGCGACTCGCCTTCCAGCCGCTGATCGTCGCCTCGCAGACGATCCCGATCGTCGTGATCGCGCCGATCCTGGTCGTCTGGTTCGGCTTCGGGATCGGGCCGAAGCTGGTGATCATCGCCCTGATCTGCTTCTTCCCGATCACCGTCAACACCCTCGACGGCCTGCGCTCGGTCGACCCCGAGGCGACCAAGATGATGCGCACGCTCGACGCCTCGCGAGGTCAGATCCTCTGCGCCGAGTCGAGGCGCCATCGGCCCTGCCCTACTTCTTCAGCGGCGCCAAGATCGCCGTCGCGGTCGCCGTGATCGGCGCGGTCTTCGGCGAGTGGGCCGGCCCGGACTCCGGTCTGGGCGCGCTGATCTTCCGCGACATCGACCAGCTCGAGACCGCGCGCGCTCTTCGCCGCCGTCGCCGTTCTCTCGGCGATGGCGATCGCGCTCTTCGCGATTCTGGCCCTCGCAGAGCGTCGCATCGTCACTTGGCGATAGAAAGCAGGGGATGAAGCGCGCCTCGATCCCGGCGATCGCCCTCGCCGTCGCCCTGCTCGCGCTGGCGCTCGGCCTCGCCGCCTGCGGCGAGAAGAGCGAGGACGCGACCGGCGAAGCGGAATCGCTCAGCCTCACGCTCGACTTCTACCCAAACCCCGATCACGCCGGGATCTACATGGCGCAGAAGCTCGGCTACTTCGAAGAAGCCGGGCTCGACGTCGACATCCAGACTCCCTCCGATCCGGCAGCGCCGATGAAGCTGCTCGCCGCCGGGCGCAGCCGACCTGGCGATCTCCTACGAGCCCGAGGTGATGCTGGCCCGCGAACAGGGCCTCGACGTCCAAGCCGTCGCCGCCCTGGTCAACCGCCCGCTCACCTCGATGATCTGGCTGAAGAAGTCGGGGATCAAGCGGTGTCGGCGGGCCTGCGCGGCAAGACGATCGCCACCGCCGGCATCCCCTACCAGGACGCCTACCTGAAGACGATCCTCGCCCGCGCCAAGCTGACGCCCGCCGACGTCAAGGCGGTCAACGTCGGCTTCGGCCTGCTGCCGGCGCTGCTCGGCGGCCGGGCCCAGGCGATGCTGGGCGGCTTCAGCAACGTCGAGGGTGTCGACCTGCGTCTGCGCGGCTCCGAGCCGGTCGTCACCCCGGTCGACCAGCTCGGCGTGCCGACCTACGACGAGCTGGTCCTGGTCGCGCAGCGGGAAGCAGCTGGAAGAGGACCCGCAGGCGATCCGCTCTTCATCGCCGCCCTGGCACGCGGTACGGCCGCGGCCGCGAGCAACCCGAAGGCAGCGGCCAAAGCGCTGCTGGAAGCGAACCCCGACCTCGACCCGAAGCTGACCAAGGCCGAGCTGGCAGTGACCCTGCCGCTGCTCAACCCACCACGGCGGCAAGCAGCCCTACGGCTACATGGACCCTGACCAGTGGCGCGAGTTCAGCGGCTGGATGCGCGACAACGAGCTGATCGACTGGCCTGCCGGTCACCGCCGAGCCTGCTCAGCAACGACTACCTGCCGGGCGCGATCCCCGAATAGAGCGGTGCCCCTTCGCTGAGCAGGGCGGAGATCTTCTCCGCCGGCAGCGCCCGCGAGAAGAGGTGTCCCTGCGCGTAGTCGCAGTCGAGCCGGCTCAGCTCCGAGCATCTGCGGCTCGTTCTCGACCCCCTCGGCGATCACGTCGAGTGAGAGCGCCCGGGCCATGCCGATGATCGCCTCGACGATCGCCGTGCGCTCCTGTTCGACCCCGAGCGCGTCGACGAAGGAGCGGTCGATCTTCAGGCGCGTCGAAGGGAAAGCGGTTGAGGTAGGCGAGCGAGGAGTAGCCGGTGCCGAAGTCGTCGAGGACGAGGCCGACGCCGATATCGCTGAGCGCTTCCAGCGTTCCGGTGGCGGTCGCCGACTCCTCGACCAGGACGCTCTCGGTGACCTCGAGCCGCAGGTGCACCGGGTCGAGGCCGGTGCTGGTGAGGATCTCGCCGATCGAGTCGGCCAGCTCGCGGTTGGTGACCTGGCGCGCCGAGAGATTGACCGAGACGTCGAAGGGCCGCTGGTCGGGACGCAGCTCGTGCCACTCGAGCACCTGGCGACAGGCGCTCTCCTGCACCCAGCGCCCGATCGGCTCGATCAGGCCGCTGTCCTCGGCGATCGGGACGAAGTCGCCGGGATCGAGCAGCCCGCGCTCGGGATGGCGCCAGCGCACCAGCGCCTCGAGGCCGGTGATCTCGCCGCTGCGCAGGGCGATCAGCGGCTGGTAGTGGAGCTCGAGCTCGTTGCGCTCGAGCGCCTGGCGCAGCTCGCGCTCGACCTCGAGCCGGCGCAGGGCCCCGGCTCGCATCTCGGCGTCGAAGAGCTCGCAGCGAGCCCGCCCGCGTTCCTTGGCCCGGTACATCGCGGCGTCGGCGTCGCGGATCAGCAGGTCGGCGTCGATCGGCTCGCGGGTCGAGGGCCGCGCCACGGCGATGCCGACGCTGGCGCTGACGAAGTGCTCGACCCCGCCCATCGCGTAGGGCTCGGCGAAGGCGGCGGCGATGCGATCGGCGATCGCGACCGCCTCGTCCTCGTCGGCGAGGCGGTCGACGAGGATGCCGAACTCGTCGCCGCCGAAGCGGGCGACGATGTCGCCGGGCCGCAGGTGGGCGCGCAGCCGCGGCGCCACCGCGCGCAGCAGCTCGTCGCCGGCGTGGTGGCCCATGCTGTCGTTGATCAGCTTGAAGTTGTCGAGGTCGAGGAAGAGGATCCCGACCGGCGAGCCCGAGACGGTGCTGCGCTTGAGCGCATCGCCCAGCGAGTCGACGAAGCTGAGCCGGTTGGGCAGGCCGGTGAGCGGGTCGTGCAGGACGCGGTGGCGCAGTGCCTGGTCGGTGGCGTGGCGCTCGATCGCGTCGGCGAGCACGTTGGCCGAGGCCTGCACGAAGTGCACGTCCTGCGGGGTGAAGCGGTTCGGCTCGGTCGAGTGGATGTCGAGCACGCCGAAGGGCTGCTCCTTGCCGTCGATCAGCACGGCGAGGCTGCTGCGCACGCCCATCACCCGCAGCGCCGGCGGCATCGAGAAGCGGCGCTCCGCCGACCAGTCGTCGACGATCACGTGCAGGCGCGAGTCGAGCGCGGCGCCGGCGTGCGAGTCGCGGGCGGCCGAGGCGCGGGCGGCGCCGACGACCCGGTCCTCCAGGCCGGCGCGCAGGCCGAGGCGGCGACCGTCGCGGCCGACCTCCCAGATGCAGGCGGCGTGCAACGCCCTCGATCTCCTGTCATCAGCGAGACCGCCTCGCGCATCAGGCCCTCCGGATCGCCGTCCTTCAGGGCCCGGCCTCCGAGCTGCGCCACCGCGGCCTGCTGGGCCGCCGCTCGCTGCAGCTCCTGCTCGGCGCTTCTTGCGCTCGGTGATGTCGTAGAGGACGCCGTGCCAGACCGGGGTGCCCGCTTCGTCGGGCTCGAGCACGGCCTCGTCGAGGATCCAGACCATGCGCCCGTCGCGGGTGATCATGCGGTAGTCGACCGGCGGCGGGTTGCGGGTGCCGATCGTCTTGCGCGTCTCCTGCGAAAGCGCGCGCTCGCGATCGTCGGGGTGCAGCAGGCGCGCCCAGAGCCGGGGTCGGCCAGCCATTCCTCCGGGGTGTAGCCGAGGATCTCCTCGACCTGGGGGCTGACGTAGCGCCAGCGGCCGTTCTCGCCGAGCTCGGAGGCGTAGACGATCGCCGGCAGCCGCTCGACCAGGCGGCGGTAGTCCTCGCCGCCGGCCGAGATCTGGTCGAGGAACTCGTTGACGCGTTTTTCGGGCCAGGCTACCGCCCCGTTTAGAGCTCTCCATTTGCTCGCTTATCGACCGTAACTGCCCACGCTTGAGTTCAGCCGCCGACGACCCTCTAGAGGCCGATCGTCCAGGCCTCCCGCCAGACCTCGGAAGGGCGCGTAGGGAGCGTAGAACTCCTCCACCTCCTCGACCGTCGCGCGGCGGCCGAGTCGCGCCAGGCGGCCGACCAGCTTGAGGTAGATCAGGTCGCCGGCAGGCAGCGAGTCGGGATCGCCACGACCGAAGAGCCCGAGGCACTGCACGGTCCAGGGCCCGATCTCGCGGACGCGCGAGCAGGCGCCGGTCGGCGGCCGGCTCGCCGAGGTCGCAGCGACCGCCCGCGACCTGCGCCGGCAACCGCGCGCAGGGCGATCGCCCGCTTCAGCGCCAGCCCCATCGACTCCAGTTCGACCGGGGCGCGACCGGCGATCAGGTCGGCCGTGGGCACATCGTGCAAGCCACTCGCGTCCCGGCCCGAGTCGCAAGCCCCAGCGACCGACCATGCGGCGCTGGATGCGGGCGGCCCGACCGGTCTCGATCAGCTGCTTGACCACGGCCCAGGCAAGCGCCTCCCAGGGCCAGGGGCGGCG
Source organism: uncultured Solirubrobacterales bacterium (assembly GCA_963702065.1). GTDB lineage: Bacteria > Actinomycetota > Thermoleophilia > Solirubrobacterales > 70-9 > VRUE01. The sequence continues at coordinate 331,421 of OY969705.1, read as the reverse complement.
ACGGGGGCGCAGGTGGGGACGGCGACGCAGCAGCGGCCCGAGCAGCGGGTCGCCCCGGAAGCGGCGGTAGAACTCGCCGAGGTCGTCGTCGACGCCGAGCGCGAAGCGCATCCGCTCCAGCGCCAGCTCCAGCTCAGCCGTTCCCGGCCTCCCGTTCAGGCGAGCCCGCGGCAGGGCCCGGCGCCGCGATCGCACCCGGGTCCAGCGCCTCGGCCCGCAACGCAACCCGGTCCCTGCCCGGTTCCCAGGCGCGCACCAGCACGGGGCAGCCGTCGACGTGGAGGAGGCGCGAGGTGACGCCGCGCTCGACCCGCATCACGCCGTCCTCGCTGCCGTAGCCCGGCAAGCGAAAGGGCGACGGCGGTCGCACTTCTAGCTCGAGGCTCACCGACCGAGCAGGTGGACGTCGACCAGGAAGGAGCGGCTGGCGACGACATTGGGCGCCCGCTCACGGCGAATGAGGCGCCGCGGAGGACGTTTGCGGCTGGCGACCGCGGTGACCGCTCGGACCGCGGCCACCGTCGCGGCACCGGCGAGCACGCCGCCGGCAGCGGCCATCACCGCGGTACGGGCCTCGCTGCGCACGGCAAGCGGGGCGGGACTCTCATGGGGAAGGACACGAACCGAAACCGGCTCTAGCTCCATATTGCTCACCCATCGACCTTAGCGATGCCCGCGGCGCGCCAACGAGAGCTAGCCGCACCTTGCGCGAATCGATGAACCCTGGGGGCCGATCCCGGCAGGGGCGAAGCGTCTTGTACTTTTTCGCGATCGCCGCCCTCGCAAGGCGATAGCCGCTTCTCGAAAAAGTTAAGCGGAACCCCTGCCGGGATCGGCCCCCAGCGCCTTCTCGTAAACGCGGTACTTCTTGACCACCCTCCCGCCCATCCCCTCCATCGCCCGGTTCATCGGCCCGTTGGTCTCGAGGATCCAGCCCATCTCGCCGCCTTCGATCTTGCCCGGTGCCGCCGCTGTCTCGAGGTGCTTGAGGTAGAGGCCGGCGGCGACGCCGCTGTGGCGGTACTCGTGCTTGACGCCGAGCGCGAGCACGCGCAGCTGGTCGATCTTGCGCTTGCCGAGCAGGAACTTGAGCCAGCCGAAGGGAAGCAGGCGGCCGTTCAGCTTCGCCATCACCTGGTTGATGTCGGGCAGGGTGAGCGCGGCGCCGACCAGCTCGCCGTCCTTCTCGGCGATGTAGGCCCAGTCCTCGTCGAGCACCTGCTTGAGCAGTTCTGGCGTGGAACTCGATCTCGGCGTCGGTGATCGGGACGAAGCCCCAGTTGTTGCCCCAGGCCTCGTTGTAGACCTCGCTGAAGCGCGCGCATCTCAGCCGGCCAGGTTGCGCAGGCGCATGTTGCGGATCACGATCCCTTCGTCGCGCAGGGCCTTCTCGGCGGCCGCGTGGATCGAGGGGTCGAAGCGCTCACCCTCCTTGAGGTCGCCGAACTGCAGTTCCCACATCAGCAGGTCCATCGCCTTGCCGAAGCCCTCGGCCTCGATCAGCTCCTGTAGAACGGCGGGTGCCAGGGCTCGAGGATCATCGGCCGCCGCTCGTAGCCCTCGATCAGGACACCGATCTCGTCGTTGGTGGTGAAGTCCATCGGGCCGAGGACGCGGCCGCGGCCCTTGCCCGCGCGCCCACTCGGTCGCCGCGCCGAGCAGCGCCGCGGCGACCTCGGCGGTCGTCGACGGTCTCGAAGAAGCCGAACATCGCGTCGCTGCCGCCCTGGGTACTCGTCCCAGCGCTGGTCGATCTGGGCGGTGATGCGGCCGACCGGCTCGCCGTCGCGTTCGGCGAGGAAGTACTCGGCCTCGGCGTGCTCGAAGCAGGGGTTCTTCTCGCGGTTGAGGAACTCCATCCGCTCGAAGATCAGCGGTGCGACCCACTGCGGGTGGTCGCGGTGCAAGCCGAAGGGCACCTTGACGAAGCGCTTCAGCTCGCGCTTGTTGCGGACCGGCCGAATTGACACGCTTGCCACGGGGCCCGGAACCTACACTCTGGCCATGAGCGAAACCGCCAAGGCCCCCGTCGACGTCTTCGAGAAGGCGCGCAGCCACGACCGCCTCGAGCAGCTGGAAGCGGCCAAGCAGCACGACCTCCTCCCCTACTTCCGCCTGCTCACCTCGCAGGCCGGCCCGGTGGTCGAGATGGAGGGGCGCGAGACGATCATGCTCGGCTCCAACAACTACCTCGGCCTGACCGGCGACGAGCGGGTCAAGCAGGCGGCGCGCGACGCGCTGGAGACCTACGGCACCGGCGTCACCGGCTCGCGCCTGCTCAACGGCACGACGCCGCTGCACGTGGCGCTCGAGACGCGAGCTGGCCGAGTGGATGCGGGACCGAGGACGCGATCGTCTTCTCGACCGGCTACCAGTCGAACCTGGGCACGATCGGGACGATCCTCGAGCCCGGCGACACGGTGATCGTCGACTCCGGCGACCACGCCTCGATCCTCGACGGCTGCCGCCTCTCCGGCGCCAAGCTGCGGCCCTTCCGCCACAACCGCATGGACAAGCTGGAGAAGATGCTGCAGCGGGCCGCCGATGACGGCGGCGGCGTGCTCGTCGTCGTCGACGGCGTCTTCTCGATGGAGGGCGACGTCTGCGACCTGCCCCGCATCGTCGAGCTCTGCAAGGGCTACGGCGCGCGCCTGATGGTCGACGAGGCCCACGGGGCCGGCGTCCTCGGCGCCCGCGGCGCCGGCGCCTGCGAGCTCTTCGGCCTCGAGGACGAGGTCGACCTGCGCATGGGCACCTTCTCCAAGAGCCTCGCCTCCTGCGGCGGCTTCGTCGCCGGCCCGGCCGACGTGATCGAGTACCTGCGGATCTCCTCGCGCTCCTTCGTCTTCAGCGCCTCGGCGGTGCCGGCGGCGGTCGGCGCCGCGCTGGAGGCGCTGCGGGTGATTCGCTCGGATGGGCCCAAGCTCTTCGAGGCGCTGCTCGCCAACGCCGAGTACCTGCGCGAGGGCCTGCGCCACCTCGGCCTGAAGGTGATCGAGCCGGGCACCCTCCCCGACGGCACCGTGGCGACGACGCCGGTGGTGCCGGTCGTCGTCGGCGACGACTGGCAGGCGGTGCTGCTCTGGAAGGCGCTCTTCGACGCCGGCGTCTACACCAACGTCGCGATCCACCCCGCCGTCCCCCCCGGCGGCGCCCTGCTGCGCACCAGTCTGATGGCGACCCACGAGCGCGAGCACCTCGACGGCGCATTGGGAACGATCGCCAGAGTGATCGAGGACTTTCCCGAACTACCCCGGTCGGGGTAGTTTCGGGCCTGTCCGAAACTGGACCGGCTTCAAACGGTCACGAAAAAGATGCTCTTAGCGACCGGCCCGGGGCGACTTTCCATCCGACGGGGTTGACGCTCGCCACTCCGAGCGCATAGCTTGGCCCCCGCGCCGATCGCATCCCGGGGCAGGGAAGCGAATGGTGGAGCACTCAACTCAGCCAGGCCGAGGCTCGCCCCTCCGGTTCGGTGCGCAGAGCTACCCAGTCAATGATCCCCGAAGGGAGGAGTCCCAGTGGACGCTGCTTCGATCGCCCCTGCTCAGACGACCGCTTCCGTAATCCAGGCCCCGCAGCACATGCAGGCACTTGCACGCGCCAACCGCGTGCGACTTGCGAGGGCAGAGCTGAAGCGCTCGATTGCACGGGGTGACGTCGACGCGGCAGACGTTGTGCGCGACTGTCCCTGGGAGACCGAGAGCATGACCCTGGCCGAGCTGCTGACCAGCCAGCGCCGCTGGGGCCGCACCCGCGCCCGCAAGTTCCTGATCGGCCTCGCGCTCAACGAGAACAAGAAGCTCGGCACGCTGACCTCGCGCCAGCGCTCGCTGCTTTCCGCTGAACTGTCTTCCCGCGAGTCGGTTCTGGTCTGAAGACCTGTTCCGGCAGGGGTTCCGCTTAACTTTTTGGTGGAGCGGGACCGGCTGACGCCCCAACGTGGTCGGCCAAAAAGTGCAAGACGCTCCACCCCTGCCGAACAGGTCTTAGCTGCCGAAGCGGCCCACCTTGAAGGACAGGCCCCCAGAAGCCTTTTGGAAGGCGCGGCGGAGGACGAAGAAGGCTGCGAGGAAGGCCACGGCGCCGATCGCCAGGCAGATCGCCAGGATCAGGCCGGCGAGGTAGAAGAGGCCGCCGGTGACGAGGACGAAGACCGTGCCGGCGAGCAGGGTCGTGTGCGAGCGGTAGCCGGCGAAGTGCTCGCGCAGGGAGACCTCGAGGCCGCCGAGGCCGGCGAGGACGACGCCGACGCCGATCGCGGTCGGGTTGCTGCCGACGAGGCCGATCACCAGCATCACGATGCCGGCGAGCACGGTCAGCTCGGCCAGCGGGAAGTTGCCCCAGGGCGCCGGCGGTCGCTCCTCTGAGCCCGGTCTATCGCTCAACGGCCGCAAGCCGTCCGGATAACGGACATCCGGAGGAGACCTTGACCCGCCACCAGCCCATCAGCATCCCCAGCGGCCCGAGGCGCGGCCGCGAGTGCCAGTGACCGCAGCCGGGCTCGCCGACGTCGGCGCGCGAGATCCGCATCCACTTGTGCTCGGCCGGGGCCGTCAGCATCTGCTCGAGCAGCTCGCGATTGCGGGTCTCCAGCTCGTCCTGCTTGCGCAGAGCGCGGCGGGCGCTGGCGATCCGCTCCGGCGAGCGCGTCGCGAACCTGCTCCAGCTCCTCGAGCCCGGCGACCCGCGGCTCGGCGAAGCTGGCCGGGACCGCGGTGTCGAGCGTGAAGGCGCGGGAAGGCCTCCGCGCAGAGACGGGAAAGCTCGTGCTCGAGGCGGCCGATCTGACGGCGCAGCTCGGCGCGCGCGAGGCGCTCGTCGCCTCCCACTCGAAGCGTCGTGAGCGTGTCTCGATCGAGCAGATCCGGCATAAGACCCGAATCGAGTGTAAATCACGGTGCCACCACTGAAAACGATGAACCGGTTAAGGAAGGCGAAACGCCCGATCAGGCCTCGATCGCGGCGCCGGCGATCCAGAGCGCCTCGTCGATCGCCGCCTGGGGCACGCCCTTGACCTGCACCGCGACGATCGCGATCCGACTTGCCTCCGGATCGAGCTCGCGATCGGCCGCCGAGCCGCCGAAGAGCAGCTCCAGCGGCGTCCGCCCGTCGGCGATCGTCAGCGTTCCCTGGGCCAGCTTGGCCGGCTTTCCGGGCAGCGACTCGCCCGGTGCCGAGTCGCGGATGCAGAGCTCGCCCTTGAGCCTGCGTCAGCGTCGAAGACGCGCAGGGCGACGCCGGTCTCGACCGTGGCGATCGTGAGGGCGTCGGCCGGGCATGCCGCGGCTGACGAAGGCGCCGTCGTGCAGACGATCGAGGGCGAGCTGCTCGACCGGGGTGCGGGTGCTGGTCGGGGTCGAGGCCGATCTGGCGGAAGAAGACGCGGTAGGCCCAGGGAATTGGCCGCTCCCGCATGTGGATCGCGTGCGAGCCGTAGAAGCGATCGGAGAGGTCGCGCAGGCGACGGCGTACCGGCTCGGGGCTGCGCGTTTGCCCGCCCTCGAGCTCGACCCAGGCGATGCCGAGACCGGGGAACTCGGCGGCGATGTGCGGTGCGACCCAGCCCTGCTTGGGCGGGGGCTCCCAACCCAGGTCCGACCCGGCAGCCTCGGGCCGAGCCACTCAGCCGCCCTCCGCCGCGCGAGTCGCCTGCAGAAGATCGTCGATGCGAGCTTCCAGCTGGCGGGCGGTCAGCTCGCCGACGCTCGCGTCCTGCAAGGTGCCGCCGGGGTAGACGTAGGCGAAGGTGGGGCAGACGCCCACCCGGTAGAGGCCGGCGACCGCCCCGTCGCGGTCGTAGCCGACCGGCATCGCCCAGCCGTTGCGATCGATCAGCTCGCGAACGGTGTCGCGATCGTCGCGAATGTCCAGCGAGAGGAAATTCACCCGCCCACGGTAACGCCGATAGACCTGATCGACCACATCCTGCTGTTCGGTGCAGGTGCTGCCGCCACGCGAGAACCAGAACGAGATCACCAGCGGCCGGTCGAAGAAATCACAGACGCGAAGTCGCGCCGGGGGTCGAGATCCGGCAAGCAGGCCGGCGCCGGGCCGACCCCGGACAGGGCGTCTGCGAGGTTTCGCAATCGTCCTGGGCAACGTTCGCGTCCCCTTCGAGCGGGCCGCCGGCTCGGGGCACAGCGAACTCGGGCAGCGGCCAGCGGCTCGCCAGCTTGTCGAGCCCGAGCGTGCCTTCGTCCTTGTCCCCGAGCGTGTTGATCACGGCGATCACGATGATCGCGGCGAAGATCAGGCCGACGACGAGCGAGTAGCGATCCCTCATCGCTCCTCCAGCCAAGACGAGCGCCGCCGGCAGGGCGACCATCACGCCCAGCAGCGCCACGGCGAGGTCGATCACGGTGACGAAGCCGAAGTCCCGCAGCATGCTGACGTCGCTGGCGATCAGCACCGCGAAGCCGGCGACAACCGTCACCGCCGAGGCGAAGACGGCGGGCCCGGTGCGGGCGTAGGCCGCCCGGATCGCCTCGGCAGCATCCTAGGCCGCCGTCCCGCTCCTCGCGGAAGCGGGCCGCGAGGATGACGCTGAACTCGGTCGCGATCGCGATCGTCAGCGCTCCCAGCGCCGCCGACATCGGGTTGAGCGGGATCTGACTCAGCCACAGCACCAGCGAGGACCAGCCGGTGGCAAGGACGACCGGGACAAGCGGCACCAGCGCCCGGATCGAAGGAGCGGTAGACGGCCAGCAGCACGAGCGCCACAGCGACGAGCCCGGCCAGCGTCAGCCAGTAGCGGCTGCTGGAAAGATCCGAGGCCGCGGCCGCGGCGATCACCGGTAGCCCGGCGAAGCGCACCCTCACTCCCGCCGGCGGTCCACCTGGGCGCCCGGGCTCCCCCACCTCCGACCGCACCCGCTCGATCACCGCCTGCTGACCCTTGCAGCGACTGGGAGCGAATGCCAAAGCTGAGCAGAGCAAGGTGGCCCGGCAGTCCCGTCCTCGGGTTCACGGGCGCAAGCTGTTCGAGGTCATAGGAGGGCAGTTCCCGCAAGGTCGCACGGATGTCGCCCTGCTTCAGTTGTTCTTTTCTTTTGCTGCTGACCAGAAAGTCGGAAAGCGCCGGCCCCGGGCAGATTTCGGCCTTCAGACAACTCGGCCGCGGACCCGAGAATCCGTTCTCATCCAGCACCCGCTGCTTGAAATCAGCCATCCACCGAATCGTCGCCGGATCGGAGAGATCGGGAGCTTCAACCGCAACCTGCAGCTGCCCCGAGACACCGGTCGCGTCCTGCACCTGTTTCCAGATCCTTGATCTCACGCAGGCCCTGCGGCCCAAGCGACTGAACGTCGGAGACGGTGTCGATCTGAGTGCCAAGTCCCCAGCCCAATCACAGCAAGGGCCGCCCCGACGGCAAGCACCCGATTCGGGTGCGCAAGCGCGAGACCCACTGACGCGCTCGGAGCGGCAGGACGGGTGCCCCGAATGCGCGCGGCGTCCTCTTTTTCGCCCTGCCCACTCAGCCAGTGCCGGAAACGCCGTGGCGAAAAACCCAGCAAGCGGAGGGGCACCCGTCCTCCGCCCCTCCGCGGCCGCAGGCTGAGAGCCGCGAAGCCCAGCGGTAAGGGCCAAGACCAAGACCGATCGCGATGCCAACGATCAGCAGCAGCCGAAGCCGCGCACCATCGGGATCGGGGACAGCTGAAGAGCGAGGAATCCGGCTGCGGTCGCGAGACAGGCGATGGCGATCGTGCGGCCCAGCCCGGCCGGCTGCCGACCGAGCCGCCTCCAGCGGCTCGGCGCCGCCGGCGACTCGCCTCGTCATATCGGGCCTGCAGCTGGATCGCGTAGTCGACCACGAGCCCGATCAGGATCGGCAGCGTCGCGATCGAGGCGATCGTCAGCGAGCCGCCGAAGAGATCGAGCAGGCCGAAGGTCAGCGCCGCCGTGGCGAGCGCGATCGCCAGCGGCAGCAGGCGCCAGCGCGAGCGAAAGACGAGCAGCAGGGTCAGCGCCCATGACGACGATCGCGACCGCGAAGAGGATCAGCAGCGCCTCCTTCAGCGCCCCGGTCATCCCTTCGATCACGATCGGCGCGCCGGTGATCGTGTAGGTGCCGGCGCCGTGCAGCCCGAAGCAGGCCTCCGGCTGCCCCTTGTAGGTGCAGGCCTGCCGCGGCGTGGTGTCGTAGACGGCTTCGCGGATCAGCTCCAGCGCCCGGCTGCGTTCGGCGTCGCTGAGGTCGGGGCGCAGGCGGAGGACGATCTGGGTCGAGTGGTTGTTGGGGAAGAGGTAGGCGAGCCTCGCCTTCGGCGTGCCGCGCGCACGGCGCAGGTCGAAGACGACCGAGGCGAGGAATTCCGGGTTGCCGATGCTGGGGGCGCTGGTGATGCCGTAGCGCGCCGCGACCTGGAGGAGGAATTCGCGCAGCTGATCGGGCGGCACCGTGGCGGCCAGCCGCCGCAGCTGTTCGTCGATCTGGATCACCGCCTCGTTGAGGAAGGTCGCCGGGACCGGCGAGGAACTGCACCGGGTTCAGCTTCGCCAGTTCGGTGCAGGGCCCCGGGATCGGCTTGGCCCCTTTCGGCACCTTGCCCGAGAGGCAGCCCTCGAGCCGCAGCAGGCGACCGAGGTTCGGGGTGAGGATCAGTTCCTGCAGGTCCCCCTCGGCGACCACGACCACCGGTTCTTCGCCGAAGACCTCGCGCACCCGTTCGGTGGCGCGATAGCTCTCGCTGTCGCGATCGACGAGCGTGTCCGTCCCGGCATCGGTCGACAGCTGCGTCGCGGCCCCCCGGCTCCGATCGCAAGGAGAGCCGACACCGCCAGCACCAGCCGCGCATGGCGGACGGCCCAGCCCGCGACCGATGCCATGAAGGCGTTCCTCGCGCGGGTGGCGTGGGTGAGGGGGTCGAGGACAGCCCCTGGACTGCCCGCAGGCCCCCCACCCCACGACAGGACCCGCGCGCCGAAGCGTTCAATCCATCGAAAGCGGACCGGTGACGTCCGCGTTGAGGAACTGGCTGACGAACCGATTTTCCGAGTCGAACAGCTCCTCCTTGGGGCCCGACTCGACGATCTTGCCGTTCCAGAGCACCGCGATGAAGTCGGAGACGCGCCGCGCCGTGTTGAGGTCGTGGCTGATCACCAGGTAGCAGCCGCCGTTCTCCTCGTGGACCTCACGGACCAGCTCGCAGAGCAGCGCCGTGCGCACCGGGTCGAGGCCGGAATCGGGCTCGTCGAACATCACGATCGCCGGTTCCAGCACCAGCGCCCGGGCGAAGCCGGCGCGCTTGCGCATGCCGCCGGAGAGCTCGTTCGGCATCTTGTAGATCGCCTCGCTGAGCCCGACCTCCTTGAGCCGGCGGTTGCAGATCTCGCCGATCTCTTCCTCGCTCTTGTCGGTGTGCTGGCGCAGCGGGAAGGCGGTGTTGTCGTAGATGTTCATCGAGCCGAAGAGGGCGCCGTCCTGGAAGAGCAGGCCGAACTTCTTGCGCACCTCGAAGAGTTCGTCGTCGGTCATGTTGGGGATCGATTCGCCGTGCACGAGCACGTCGCCCGAGTCGGGGTAGAGCAGGCCGACGATGTGCTTGATCAGCACGCTCTTGCCGGTGCCCGAGGGGCCCAGCACCATCGAGATCTGATCCTCGGGCAGGCCGAGGTTGAGGCCGTTGAGGATGCGGGCGCGGCCGAACTGCTTGACCAGGTCGATGATCTCGATCGCGTCCTCGCCACCGTGGTCGCGCTTGCGCCCGGTGTGGAAGCGGTAGGGATCGGACTCGGCCGGGTCGACGCCGGGGATGACGAAGTCGCGCCCCATCGTCAGGCCGTCCTCGCTGACGTAGGGACCGCTGTGCGCGGGCTCGGCGGCCACCGGCTCGGCCGCCTCGGCGGTCGTCTCGGCCTCGGCCTCGAACTCGGCGTCGTCGGGTCGGGTCGGGTCGTCCATGCTCATAGCCTAAATCAGCCTCCTATCGGCGCCCGCGGGTTGGCTCCCCAGAAGACCAGGGTGCCCAGCATCCCGATGATGTGAACCAAGACGATGTTGAGGACCATCGACTTCGCGGTGGCGGTGCCGACCCCGACCGGGCCGCCCGACGCCGTGTAGCCGTAATAGCAACCGACCATGACTATGGCGGTGGCCATGAACATGCCCTTGATCAGGCTGAAGAACAGGTCTGGCGGGTTCTGGAACATCCAGAAGATCAGCAGGTAGCCGCCGGAGGAGACGTCGCCGATCTGCTGGACGACGGCCAGGTAGCTGGCGAAGTACATGATCCCGATCCCGCCAGAGATACATGAAGGGAAAGGCGATCCAGGCGGCGAGCAGGCGGGTCGCGCAGAGGAAGGTGACGGGCGGCACGCCCATCACCTCGAGCGCGTCGATCTCGTCGGAGATCCGCATCGCGCCGAGCTCGGCGACGATGCCGGTGCCGACCTTGGCCGCCAGCATGTAGCCGAAGGCGTAGGGCATGATCTCGCGCAGGTCGCACCAGGCCGAGAAGACGCCGGCGTAGGCGGGCGCGCCCTGGGCGCGCAGCAGGTAGGCGCCCTCGATCCCGCACTGCAGGCCGAGGATGAAGACGAGGCCCCAGATGATCAGGGCCGAGCCGAGGATCAGGATGCCGGCCTGGCGCAGGCTCTCGCCGAAGAAGCGCAGGACGCGGCCGCTGTAGACGAGGCCGGCGACGCGCGAGCCGAAGCGGGCGATCTCGCCGAAGGAGTCGAGCCAGCCGCGCGGGACCTCGAGCCAGGCGTTCATCGGATCGTCTGCAGCTCCGGGTTGGTGGCGAGCAGGGTCTGGGTGAAGGCGTAGTTGAAGGCGAAGACGCCCATGAAGGCGATCACCACCGCCTGGTTGACGGCGCGGCCGACGCCGGCGGCGCCTCCGGACGCAGTCATCCCCTTGTACGAGCAGACGACGGCGATGATCGCGCCGAACAGGGTGCACTTGATCACCGAGCCCCAGAGGTCGGTGATCGAGGCGTTGGAGAAGAGGGTGGCGAAGAAGCCGCCGAGCGACTGGTGGTAGAGCAGCTCGGCGCCGATGCCGCCGGTGATGCCGAAGACCAGGGCGTAGATGTCGAGCAGGCCGGTGATCAGCATCAGCGCCAGGAAGCGCGGCACGACCAGGTTCTTGATCGGGTCGACGCCGAGCACCTGCAGGGCGTCGAGCTCCTCGCGGATCTTGCGGGCGCCGAGGTCGGCGGTGATCGCGGTGCCGGCGACGCCGGCGACGACGACCGCGGTGACGAAGGGGGCGAACTCGCGGATCGAGGCGAGGACGAAGAAGCCGCCGAGCCGGTCGAGGGCGCCGAAGAGCGAAAGGAAGTTAGAGGCCTGCAGGCCCGGCGCGCCGAAGCCGAAGGCCACGGTCGAGATCAGCAGCGGGAACCAGCAGAGCTGCAGGGCGAAGAGGAACTGGCCGATGAACTCCTCGCCGTACGGGTAGGGCGGCTTGACCGCCGAAACGAGCGTGCGAGCAGTGAGGATCATCATGTCCCCAACCTGTTCGAACAGCGACTTGGCGGGCAGGAATGCCCTGTTGACCGCGGATCCGACCATCATCCTCCTCCTGAGGCGAGTCTATGCGATGCGTCAGCGGGCTCTGTTGAGTTCGGGCTAACACGCTCGGGAGCAGGCGCAAACCCCGTGGTATGTTCCGGCCGCTTTGGGGGGGCACGCAATACAGGTCTCGCGTCACCGCCACCGGGCTGCGGTCGCTCGCTGCCCTGGCCGCGCTGCTCGGCCCTCTCGATCGCTGCCTGCGGCGGCGAATCGTCCTCGGACGCCAACGAGGCGGAAGGCACCTACCGGGTGCAAGGTGACCGACGCCGGCTTCCCGACCGAGCAGCAGCTCGGACAGACCTACCTGCTCGAGCTCGGCGTCCGCAACACGGGCGACAAGACGATCCCGGCCCTGACCGTGAACGTCTCGATCAAGGGCAAGGAGGGAGCGGCCTCGACCCTTCCCTTCGGGATCCGCGATCCCCAGCCCGAACTGGCCCAGCCCGACCGGCCGGTCTGGGTGCTCGCCGAGCACTACCCCAAGTTCGCCGGCTCCATCGGCCGCCGGTGGCGCCGAAACCTCGAACCAGAAGACCTTCGACTTCGGCCCGCTGAAGAAGGGCGCAACGGCCAACGTGGTCTGGAAGCTGAGCGCGGTCAAGGCCGGCGACTACACGCTCGCTCTACGGGATCGAGGCCGGGCTCACCGACAAGACCAAGGCCGAGACCGGCGGCGGAGCCGCCCCGGGTGGCTCCTTCGCGGTGAAGATCAGCGCGGCCGAACGCGACACCGAAGTCAACGACAGCGGGGAAGTCGTCGAAAAGTGAAAGCGGGCCGCCCTCGTGCGCGGCCCTCGCTCGTCCTCAGCGCTGCCGGCCTGCGGCTCCGCCAAGCAGTCCGCGCCGTCGGCTTGGCCCTGAAGCGGATCGGCAACTTCGACAGCCCGACCTACGTAACCGGCGCACCGGGCTATCCCCAGCTGCTCTTCGTCGTCGAGCAGCCGGGCAGGGTCGCGGTTCTGCGCAACGGTCGCAAGCTGCGCCACCCCTTCCTCGACATCAGGGACCTGGTCGGCTACGGCGGCGAGCGTGGCCTGCTCTCGATCGCCTTTCCACCCGACTACGCGCAGAGCGGGCGCTTCTACGTCTATTACACGGACAACGCCGGCAACATCCGCGTCGACGAATTCCAGCGGAAGAGCGCGACGCGGGCCAGATCGCGGCATCCGCCGCAGCGTGATCGAGATCCCCCACCCGGTCAACGCCAACCACAACGGCGGTCAGCTGCAGTTCCTCGGCGACCTTCTCTACTTCGGCACCGGCGACGGTGGCTCCGGCGGCGACCCGCCCAACAACGCCCAGAACAAGGAGAGCCTGCTGGGCAAGCTGCTGCGCATCGACCCGCGGCCGAGCGGCGGCCGGCCCTACTCGGTCCCGGCGGACAATCCCTTCGTCGGCCAGCCGGGCCGCGACGAGATCTACTCCTACGGCCTGCGCAACCCCTTTCGCTTCTCCTTCGACACGACGAGCGCCGGGCAACCGCGGATCGCGATCGGCGACGTCGGCCAGAACCGCTTCGAGGAGCTCGACTACACGACCGTCGCCGGCGGCCAGCGGCGCCAACTTCGGCTGGGACGCCTTCGAGGGCTTCCACCCCTACGAAGAAGAAAACAGCGGCACGCCGGATCCGGGCGGCACGACCAAGCCGATCATGGCCTACAGCCACGACCGCGACGGCGGCAGCTGCACGATCATCGGCGGCTACGTGGTCGGCCGCGGCGGCCCGCCCTCGCTGCGCGGCCGCTACATCTACGCCGACTACTGCTCCGGGCGTGCTGCGCAGCCTCGTTCCCCACCTGCAGCGGGCCAGCGACGATCGCAGGACCGGCCTCACCGTCACCTCCCCCACCTCATTCGGCGAAGACGATCGCGGCCGTATCTACGTCTGCTCCCAGGAAGGGCCTGTTTTCCGGCTGACGAGCAGATAGCGGTTACAGTTGGCTGACCAGCCAAAGGGTCGAGGAGGAACAACTGTGGAGAGCGGAACGGTCGAGACGAGTACAACGGCGGTCAACGGTTCAAACGGGAGCAACGGCTCCCCTTCCGCTGAGCACATCGAGGTCCTCAACCCGGCCAACGGCCAGCGGTCGGCTCGATCGCGGTCGACACGCCGGAGACGATCGCCGCCACCGTAGCTCGCGTCCGCGCCAACCAGGCCGAGTGGGAGGCAATCGGCATCGAGGGCCGCTACCACTGGCTCGGCAAGCTGCGCGACTGGATCCTCGACAACGTCGAGGAGATCTCCGACACCGTGCAGGCCGAAACCGGCAAGGTGCGCGGCGATATCGCGGCCGAGCTGTTCTACGTCACCGACCTGATCAACTTCTACGGCACCAACGCGGCCAAGTTCATCGGCGACGAAGCGGTCCGTCCCCACTCGCCGCTGATCGCCTCGAAGAAGCTGACGATCCGGTATCGGCCACATCCCGTCGTCGGCGTGATCAGCCCCTGGAACTTTCCCCTTGCGATGGGCCTGGGCGACTCGATCCCCGCCCTGCAGGCGGGCGCCGCGGTCGTGGTCAAGCCCTCGGAGTTCACTCCGCTGAGCCTGGTTCAGATCATCGATGCCTGGAAGCAGGAGATCGGTGCTCCGGACGTCTTCGATTGCGTGCTTGGCACCGGCGAGGCCGGCAGCGCGCTGGTCGACGAGGTCGACTGCGTCCAGTTCACCGGCTCGGACCGGACCGGACGCAAGGTCATGGCCCGGGCAGCGGAGACCCTGACCCCAGTCAGCCTCGAGCTTGGCGGCAAGGATCCGATGATCGTCCTTGCCGATGCCGACGTCGATCGTGCCGCCAACGCCGCCGCCTGGGGCGGGATGTACAACGCCGGCCAGGTCTGCCTCTCGGTCGAGCGAATCTACGTCGAGGAGCCCGTCTACGACGAGTTCGTCGCCAAGCTGACCAAGAAGGTCGGCGGCCTGCGCCAGGGCACCGACGGCCGCAAGCCCGCCAAGGACGTCGGCGCGATGACCTCACCCAACCAGTCGTCGATCGTCGAAGAGCAGGTCAACGACGCCCTCGCCAACGGCGCCCGCGCGCTGACGGGCGGCAAGAAAGGCGCCGGGCCGGGCGACTACTTCGAGCCCACCGTCCTGGTCGACGTCGACCACTCGATGAAAGTCATGCGCGACGAGACCTTCGGCCCCGTCGTCGGGGTGATGAAAGTCCGCGACTCCGAGGAGGCCGTGCGCCTCGCCAACGACAGCCGCTACGGCCTCGCCGCCTCCGTCTTCGGCGAGAAGGACCGGGCCGAGAAGCTCGCGCACCGAATCGAGGCGGGCTCGGTCAACGTCAACGACGTGATCACCAACATGCTCGCCATGGGAGTCCCGATGGGCGGCTGGAAGCAATCGGGCATCGGCTTCCGCCACGGCGACTACGGAATCAAGAAGTACTGCCGTCCCGAGTCGATCGTCGTCACCCGCTTCGGCGGCAAGAACGAACCAGCCTGGTACCCCTACACCAAGGGGCGCCGCGGCACTGGTCAATCGGGTCGCCACGGCGTTCAACGCCCGCGATCTGAAGCGCCGCCTGGGCCTGCGCGGCTGACCGAGGCGTAGGGCGCAAGGGGTCGAGCACCCTCCCCCGGAGGCTCCAGCTCCACGGCCTCGGACCGCCGAAGACGATTCAGCTGCGCGACGGCCTCCGGGGGAGGGTGCTCGACCCCTTACCCTTCCTAAGTTCATGTCCGAGCGCGATTTCATAGCGCAACCCAGGAGCGCGTCGTCGTCTTCGACGGCGGCATGGGCGCGACGCTGGAGCAGTTTGAGCTCACGCAGGAGGACTACGGCGGGCTGCAGGGCAAGTGCCATGAGGCGCTTGTGCTGAACCGGCCCGATGTGATCGAGGGGGTACATACCTCGATGCTCGAAGCGGGGGCCGAGGTGGTCGAGACCGACAGCTTCCAGGGGTCGCGGCTGAAGCTCGAGGAGTGGGGACTCGGCGAGCACACGCTCGAGATCAATGTCAAGGCTGCTGAAATCGCCCGCAAGGCTGCTGGGCAACGATCGCTTCGTCGCCGGCTCGATCGGGCCGACCGGGTTCCTGCCGGCCTCGACCGACCCGACTCTGGGCAACATCAGCTTCGGCAAGCTGGTCGAAGTCTTCGCCGAGCAGGCCAGCGGCCTGGTCGAGGGCGGCGCCGACCTGATCATCATCGAGACGGCGCAGGACATCCTCGAGGTCAAGGCGGCGATCTTTGGTGCGCGCGAGGCGTTCAAGGAGACCGGCCGCACGCTGCCGATCCAGACCAGCGTCTCGCTGCTCCCCAACGGCGGCAAGATGCTGCTCGGCACCGACATCCAGGCGGTGCTGACGACGCTGCGCGGCGCTCGACGTCGACGTGATCGGGCTCAACTGCTCGACCGGGCCCGAGGACATGCGCGACGCGATCCGCTTCCTCGGCGAGCACAGCCCGCTGCCGGTCCACTGCATCCCCAACGCCGGCCTGCCCCTGCAGGGGCCCGACGGCGAGACGATCTTCCCCGAAGAGCCCGGGCCGCTTGCGGCGACGCTGGGTGAGTTCGTCGAGCGCTACGGCGTCGGCATCGTCGGCGGCTGCTGCGGCACGACGCCCGAGCACATCGCCGCGATCCGCGAGCGGGTCGACGGCAAGGTGCCCGGTCGCGCGCCCCGCGCCCGGCCCGATCGAGGTCTCCTCGATGATGACCTCCACCCCCTGGTCCAGGAACCGCGGCCGACGCTGGTCGGCGAGCGGGTCAACTCGCAGGGCTCGCGCAAGGCCAAGGAGCTGCTGCTCGCCGACGACTACGACGGCCTCGTCCAGGTCGCCGAAGACCAGGTCGAAGGCGGCGCCCACGTGCTCGACGTCTGCGTGGCCCTGACCGAGCGCCAGGACGAGGACGAGCAGATGGCGGCGGTGGTCAAGCGGATCTCGCTGACCCAGCCCTCGCCGATCCAGGTCGACTCGACCGAACCGGAGGTGCTCAAGGCGGCGCTGGAGCAGATCCCGGGACGGGCGATCGTCAACTCGATCAACCTCGAGGCCGGCCGCGACAAGGCCGACGTCGTCGTGCCCGCTGGCCAAGGCGCACGGCGCCGCCCTGATCGCGCTGACGATCGACGAGGTCGGGATGGCGAAGACGGCCGAGCGCAAGGTCGAGATCGCCAAGCGACTGCGCGACATCGCCTGCGAGCGAGCACGGCCTCGAACCCGAGGCGCTGATCTTCGACGCGCTCACCTTCACCCTGACCACCGGCGACGACGAGTGGAGGCCCTCGGCCGTGGAGACGATCGAGGGAATCCGCCGGATCAAGGCCGAGATCCCCGGGGTTAAGACCTCGCTCGGCGTCTCCAACGTCTCCTTCGGCGTCTCGCCGCGGCCACGCGCCGTGCTCAACTCGGTCTTCCTGCACCACTGCGTCGAGGCCGGGCCTCGACCTGGCGATGGTCAACCCCAACCACATCACGCCCTACTCGGAGATCTCCGACCGAAGAGCGCGAGCTGACCGACGACCTCGTCTTCAACCGCCGCGAGGACGCGCTGGAGCGCTTCATCGCCCACTTCGAGTCGAAGGGTGAGGAGGCAGAGGAGGAGGCGGCCGACCCGACCGCGGGCATGGAGCCCGAGGAGGCCCTGCACTGGCACATCCTGCGCCGCAAGAAGGACGGGGTCGAGGACTGGATCGACCGCTCGGTCGAGAAGATCGGCGCCGTCCCCACCCTCAACGAGGTGCTGCTGCCGGCGATGAAGGAGGTCGGCGACAAGTTCGGCGCCGGCGAACTGATCCTGCCCTTCGTCCTGCAGTCGGCCGAAGTGATGAAGCGCGCCGTCGCCCAGCTCGAGAACTACCTCGACCGGATCGACGGTCACACCAAGGGCAAGGTGGTGATCGCGACCGTCTTCGGCGACGTGCACGACATCGGCAAGTCGCTGGTCAACACGATCCTCACCAACAACGGCTACACGGTGATCGACCTCGGCAAGCAGGTCCCGATCGACACGATCATCGAGGCCGCGGTCGAGAACGAGGCCGACGCGATCGGGCTCTCCGCCCTGCTCGTCTCGACCTCGAAGCAGATGCCCGCCTGCATCCAGGAGCTGCACCAGCGCGGGCTCGGCTTCCCGGTGCTGATCGGCGGCGCCGCGATCAACCGCGACTTCGGTCGCCGCACCCTCTACCCAAAGGGCAAAGAGTCCGACGAGGTCTACGAGCCCGGGGTCTTCTACTGCAAGGACGCCTTCCAGGGCCTCGACACGATGGACGCGCTGGTCGACCAGCCGGCGCGCGACGCCCTGGTCGAGCGAATCCGGGCCGAGGCACAGGAGCTGCGCGAGAAGCCGGTCGTAGTCGACGACGGGCCGCCGACCACCGACGCAAGCGTGCGCTCGGCCGCGCGCACCGACGTGCCGATCCCGGAGCCACCCTTCTTCGGCCCGCGCGAGATCGAGGTCGATCTCGACGACGTCTTCCCCTACCTCGACCGCCACGTGCTCTTCAAGCTGCACTGGGGCGGCCGCGGCGTCAAGGGCGAGGCCTGGCGCGAACTGGTCGAGGGCAGCGCCGAGGAGGAGGGGTTCGCGCCACGGCTCGAGCGCATGTGGCGCGAGCAGGACTACCTTCGGCCCCGGGCTCGGCTCGGCTACTTCCCCTGCAATGCCGACGGCAACGAGCTGGTCGTCTTCGACCCCGACGATCCCGAGCGCGAGCTCGAGCGCCTCTCCTTCCCGCGCCAGCCCCGGCACGACCGCATCTGCCTTGCCGACTTCTTCCGCCCGCTCGAGTCGGGCGAACGAGACGTCGTCGCGCTGCAGGGCGTGACGGTTGGCGCGGAGGTGACGGAGCTGATCGAGCGCTTGGAGAGCGAAGGTGAGTTCGCCGAACAGCTCTTCGTCCACGGCCTCGGCGTGCAGGCGGCCGAGGGACTGGCCGAGTGGCTGCACTCGCGGGTCCGCAGCGAGCTCGGCGATCGCGACTCGATCAGGGCCGGCGCTACTCCTGGGGCTACCCAGCCTGCCCCGATCAGTCGGAGCACACAAAGATCTGGCGACCTGCTCGACCTCGAATCGATTGGCATGGGCCTTTCCGACGGCTTACGCCGTCACACCCGAGCAGTCGACTGTGGCGATAGTCGCTCACCACCCACAGGCGGTTTATTTCGGCATGAAATCCGGTTTCATTCCGGAGGACGAATCCCCCGACGAATTGATCGCCGGCACCGAGCGTGGCGGAGAACTAACACCCAGCGAGCCCGCAAAGTAGGACGAGTTTCGTCTCCAGTTGCTGGAAACTATCGCTATTTGCGTTCTATGCTCTTTGATGCCATCTGGGCTCTTGACCCGGTGGCATTGAGTTACGGTTAGCGCCGGGGTCCCTCCTCTCACTTGGGGACCCCGGCGCGACAGTCCGCCGCGAGGTCTCCGTTGCCCTGTTCGAAGGCGCGCCGGGAGGGGCGAAGCCGATCGGCTCCGCCCCAGCACCCGTCGCTCGCCCCCCTGCTGACGACGATGGGGGGTCGATCTTTGGCTGATCGCCATATGCCCGACTCGAAACTGAACCGGGGGTAAGGGTCGCAACGAGTCCGTTCGTCGGCGCCGGCACAGCTCTGACCGGCTCCCCTTCGTGGCCTCGGGCGTGCATTGAATAACAGGCCAAGATTTCGCGGTCAAGAGCTACAGATTATTCACACTAAACCGTAACCAGGGCGCCCAGACCAGCGCGCCTTTGGCCTGCAAATTTCAGGAAGTCGGAGTGGCGCGCGCGCGTATAAGCGCAAGCCCAAGGTCGATCAAGAGGTGTGGTTGTGGAGCAAATTGAGGGTTCGTAACAGTCAAACTCCCGAAATAGAGAGCGATGTGTGGAGTCGCTGAATCAGATCCTCAGCCAGCCTGACCTGGTCGCCACCGATGCGCAAGCGGTCGGCCTGACCTTCGAGAATCGCGTCAACCCAGGCGCTGACCGAGCCGAGAGCCCAGGTTGCGGGGTCGGACTCGAAACGGGAGCTGCAGGCCGCGATCGCACCCGCCTCGATCTCGACGTGAACGCCGGCCAGTCGATCCGTCGGTTCTGTCCTCTGGGCTCGAGCCGGTGTCAACGGCCAAGCAGGCACGAGCCGGACCTGGTCACCGTCCAAATCGACCAGCGGCACCGAGAGAAGAAAAGCGGCCTCGATATCGATCCGAGTGAGGGGATCGGTGGTCTCGGCGAGGTGTTCACACTCGCAACGACCGGCAGCGACGAGTGGGGCGACGGCCTGGCGGGTCCACTCGGTGACGCCGTAGGGCTTGGCGCCCCGGCCTCCGTTCGGCCTCAGCTCGAGCTGGCGAGCCGCGCGCATCGCGCTCAAGCGGCGCTCGAGCGCCGGGTAATGAGTGATCGCTGATCACGCTGCTCAGCTCTGTCAGGAGAGCGGGCGGGCGGCCAGCGCACGCAGCATCGTCGAGCCCCAGCCGCCGACCAGGGCGCGGATCGCGCCCTTGGCCGACTCGCTGCCAAGCGGTGATCGGCCCTTGCGGCGCTCGCGCGCAGCCAGGCTTCGACGATCTCGGCAACCGCCAGCACCCCCCTGCCAACGTCGGTCAGCTCGTTCTCGACCGTGTAGGGCATGCCACTGCGCACCTGACGCTCGAGGGCACCGATGCCGCGCAGATTGCCGACCTGGCCCCGCAGCGTCGTCTGAGCGGCGCCGCCGATGCGTTCGCGCAGGTCGGGCAGACGCAGCGGGCCCTCGAGGTGGGCACGCAGGATCGGGGACGCTGAGGGGCGCGGCGATGAGGGAGAGCACCGTGCCACCGGCGCGAACCGGCGCAGGGGGCGATGTGCTGTCGGCTTGCATCGTCGAAGGTGTATTGGGAAATCAGAAAGCTTGTTTAAAAAAACTGCCGTCAGCGGAAGGCACCCTATTGGATACGGCGGCAATTCGCCGTTGTCAGGCCGTAGCGAGCCCAGACAGTTGGTCTGCGCAGGGGCGGCTAGCCCGAGACGCGCTCGCCGAGGGTCTCGAGCATCTCCTCGACGCGGACGAACTTGACCCGGGGGCGGCCGTGCGGCTCGCCGCGGCCGACCTCGGCCTGGTCGATCGCCTGCCAGTCCTCGAAGCTGACGTAACGGACGCCGCGCTCGGCGAGCAGCGACTCGACCGCAGCCGGATCGGGGCTCTCCGGGCTGAGCAGCGTCTGCGACTCGACGTCGGCGAGCAGGTGCTGCACCGTCTCCAGCGCGTCCTTCTTGTTGGTGCCGATCACGCCGGAGGGGCCGCGCTTGATCCAGCCGGCGGTGTAGTGGCCGACCTTGTGACCGGAGTCGTGGGAGTCGAGCACGCGGCCGCCCTCGTTGAGGATCAGGCCGCGCTTCTCGTCGAAGGGCACGCCCTCGATCGGGATGCCGGTGTAGCCGACCGAGCGCAGGACCAGGCCGCACTCGAGCTCTTCGCGCTCGCCGGTGTCCTTGGCCCGCAGGCGTGCCGCCTTCCTCGACCAGCTCGTTGCGGCCGATCACGATCTTCTCGACCTTGCCGTCGCCCTTGATCTCGACCGGCGAGGCGAGGAAGCGCAGGACGATCCGCTGCTGCTTGCCCTCGGGCTGGCGCTGGGAGAACTCGCGCAGCGTCTCGACGTTGACCCGGGTCGTCTTGTCGGCCTCATCGGACTCGAGGTAGGCGGCGCTGGCCGGCGTCGAGCTCGACGTCGGCCGGGTCGACGATCACGTCGGCGTCCTCCATCTCCCCCAGCTCCTTGATCTCGGGGTTGGTGAAGGCGGCCTGGACCGGCCCGCGGCGGCCGAGCACGACGATCTCGCGGATCTTGCTTCGCGTCGAGCAGCTCGATCGCGTGGTCGGCGGTGTCGGTCTGGCGCAGCTCGTGGTCGGTCAGGGCCAGCATCCGGGCGACGTCCATCGCCACGTTGCCGTTGCCGATCACGACCGCGCGCTCGCAGGAGAGGTCGAACTCGTCGTCGGCGTAGTCGGGGTGGGCGTTGTACCAGCCGACGAAGGCGGTGGCGGCGTGGCTGCCGGGCAGCTCCTCGCCGGGAATGCCGAGCTGGCGGTCGGTCTCGCAGCCGACCGTGAAGACGATCGCGTGGTAGAGCCGCTCGAGGTCCTCGACCTCGATGTCGTGGCCGACCTTGACGTTGCCGAAGAAGCGGAAGCCCTCGCGCGCGGCCGTTTTTTCGTAGACCCGGATCACCGACTTGATCTTCGGATGGTCGGGGGCGACGCCGCCGCGAACGAGGCCGAAAGGCGTCGGCAGGCGGTCGAAGAGGTCGACCTGGGCGTGCACGTCGTCGCCTTTGAGGATGTGCTCGGCGGCGTAGAAGCCGGAGGGGCCGGCGCCGACGATGGCGACGCGGAGCGGGGTTCTCTGGGGTTCCGATCTTGGTCATGGCGAGCGCGAAAGAATAGGGAACTCGGCCGCGTCGCGTGCCTACGCGGCGAGCAGCATCGCGTTGCAGTCGGGGCAGATGCCGTGGCTGAGCGCCGGCAGCTCGGGCCGGTTGAACAGCTCCAGCCGCCTCGCCGCCTCCTCGACCTCGACCCACTCGCCGTCGACCTCGAAGCGGTCGCACCAGCCGCACATCGTCAGCATCTCGTCGCTCGCGAGGCGCATCGGGATCGAGCAGCGGCTGCGGTAAATCGCGCTCCTCCTCGGAGCGCAGCCGCGCCGAGAAGAGGACGACGCGGCCGCCGGGCCGGGCGACGATGCGGATGTCCATCTCGCGGCGCACGCCGGGCCCGTCGCAGCGGAAGGGCAGCTCGACGTCGCCGACCTCATCGCGGACGCGGCGCACCAGCAGCCGCTGCAGTTTCTTCATCTCGTGGCCGGCGACGTAGTCCCAGAGCGAGCGGCCGAGGCTGGTGCCGGCCTCGCGCCAGCCGTTCTCCTCGGCAAAGCGGTAGTAGCCCTCGTCGACCCTGATCAGGTGGTCGTGCTCGTCGATCGCGTAGCTGAGCGCCTCGGTCGCTCATGCCCCTGCGGCGACGGCGCTGGGCACGCCGTCGAGCGCGTCGAGCGCCTTGCGCAGCGAGAGCGCCACGCAGGTGAAGATCGGCGTCTCGCGCTCGGTGTACTCGCTCGACTCGGTCGGGCGCAGCTCCTGCACCAGGTCGAGGAACATGCCCGGGGTCGTCGCCCTCGAAGGCGACGACGAACTCCTGGTCGTCGAGGCCGAAGGAGTAGGTGGTGTTGATCGTGATCTCGGGGTAGCGGCGGCCGACCTCGATGTGGCTTTTCATGATCCGCCCGCGCTCCTCCGCCGGCAGCCCGTACCAGCGGCGCTGCTTGACCATCGGGTAGAGGAACATGTACTTGCGCTCGGAGACGCAGATCTCCGGCCGCGCCTGCTCGTCCGAGTAGGGAGAGCGCTTGGTCATCGAGAGGAACGAGTAGGGCGTCTCGCCCACTTCGCCAGGCCGCTCTGGCCGAGCACGACGTGGAAGGTGTGCAGGTCGTCGAGGTTGGGGCTCTGGCTGAGCAGGACCAGGTCGACGTCGCCGCGCGTTCCTATGGTTGAGTAGGCGCGCAACGAGCGGTCGAGGGCGAAGTCCTCGCAGGCGGCGAGGAACTCCTGCTTGTCGGCGGCTCGCAGATCGGCGTCGCGGCGGCGCCAGGCGGGATCGACCTTGAAGAAACGTGAACTTGGCGAAAGTGCGGTCGGCCATTGGGGTCACGATAGCTGTTGCTCTTGGCGTTGTGGCGGGGCTCGGGCAGGGGGTTCCGCTTAACTTTTTCGGTGAGGCGGTGGCGGCGGCCGCGGCCGGCTGCCGAAAAAGTACAAGACGCTCCGCCCCCTGCCCGACCCGCCGGAGACGAAGCGTCACGCGTGGCTCTCGTTGCCCCAAGGGGACCGGGGTCGGAGAGCTTGCGAGGGTTCGGGGAGTTTCGCCGGGGTTGCTGAGTGCTGGGCTTGGGAGCGTGCCGGCGGAGCAGACTTATCTGGACATCATCGCAGGGGAATCGGGTCTTCGATTCGCTCTATGACTCGGAGCTTCCGCGGGACGTTGGCGGTGGGATCTGCGGGCCGGGGTACTCGAGGGCGGTGGTCGAACGGGCGGAATCGGCTCCGGCGGACATCGTGCCCGGGTTGCTGGCGGCGACCCTGCGTCGAGGCGGGGGAGGGGTGCGCGGTTCGGAGCTGTCGGCCTGCGGCAGCTGGCGGCACTCGTGCGCGGGCTGCGGGGCAACGACCTGCTGATCGCGATCGAGCGGGCGCCGCCGGCGAAGAACGGGGCGCTGGCGATCGGGATCGCCGGGCGGGGGTTCGACGGGGACCTGACCTCGGACAGCACTCGCACCGATGGGTACGTGCTCTCGACCGACGTCGCGCCGACGATCTTGCGGCGGCTTCGGGATCGCGGTGCCCTCGGCGATGTCGGGGCAGCCGATCCGGGCGGAGGGGTCGGTCGACGTGGCGGCGATCGAATCGCTGGGCGACGCGGATGGCGGTGATCTCGGAGCGGCGGGGGCCGGTGATCGGGGTCGGCCTGCTGGTCTGGCTGGTCGTCGCTCGGGCCTGGCCGCTGCTCGTGACTCGCGGGCGGGTCGGCGCGGGTCGGCGGTTCAGGCTGGTCGGGCTCAGCGTCGTCTATCTGCCGCTGCTGCTGCTGCTCGGCGCGGCGCTCGAACCGAGCCAGGGCGGTCGAACAGCTGCTGGTGATGCTCGGGGCGCCGCTGCTTGCCGGCGCTCACCCTCGCCGCTGCTCGCGCGGCTACCGGGCGCTCGCGGTCGCCTCGGGGCTCGTCGTCGCTCGCCTACGCGATCGACGTGATCGCCGGCTCGCCGCTCACCTCGCTCTCGCTGCTCGGGCCCAACCCCGGGCTCGGCGTGCGCTTCTACGGGATCGGCAACGAGCTGGAGGCGCTGCTCGGCGGTGCTCGTCGTCGCCGGGACCGGTGCGGCGCTGGCCGGGCTTCGCGCCGCGGCTGTCGGCCGCGCGCTGCGCCGCGTGCGTTCCTCGCCAGCGGCCTGCTCTTCGCCGCTCGTCTTCGCCGCCGGGCGCTTCGGGGCCGACGTCGGGGCGGCGATCGTGCTGCCGGTCGGCGGCGGCGGTCGCCGCGGCCGCGATCGCGGCCCGGCGACGGCGCACGGCACTGCTCGTCGATCGCGGCGCCGCTCGGCGGTGCTGGCGCTGATCGCCCTCGCCGACCTCGTCTCGGGCGCCAACGCGCACCTGACCCGCTCGGTCCTCGACGCCGGCGGGCTCGGCGACCTCGCCGACGTCGCCCAGCGTCGCCTGCAGCTCTCCGCCCACAGCTTCGCCCGGCCGATCGTCCTCTTCTTCCTGCCGCTGGTCGCCGCCCTCGCCGTCTTCGCCGTCGTGCGGCGCGACCGCCTCGACGCATGGCTGGAGGATTCGCCAGCAATGCGCGCCGGCCTGCTCGGCGCCGCTCGCCGCGACCGTGGTCGGCACCCTCGCCAACGACTCCGGCGCCCTCCTGCTGGAGATCGGCACCGCCTACCTGCTCGTCTTCGTCGCCTTTGCCTGGAGCCGAGCGATCCGCGACCGCGTGACTTCGCAACTGGTCCCCTCTGGGCGATCCACTACCCTTTGTGGTTCGTGCGGATTGCACTCGTCTCGCCATATTCCTGGACCTACCAGGGCGGCGTGAACCGGCACGTGGAGGCGCTTGCCGAGGAGTTCCTCGGTCGCGGCCACCACGTTCGCGTGCTCGCGCCATTCGACCCCCCCGGCCGCCTCAGCCGGGTGCTGCACCGTGCCGCGCCGGAGTCCGCGCGAGATCCCCGACTACCTGATCCCGCTCGGGCGCACGGCGGGCTTCCCCTCCAACGGCGCGATCTCCAACCTCGCGCCCTTCCCGGCCGGCGGCGTGCGTCGCCCCGCGCCGCGAGCTGCGCCAGGGCAACTTCGACATCGTCCACATCCACGAGCCGGTCGTGCCGCTGGTCGGCTGGAACGCCGCGCTCGGCACCGACGTGCCCGCCGTCGGCACCTTCCACGCCTACTCGACCAAGGCGGTGCCCAACTACCTCGCCTCGGCGCTCGGCGCGCGGCGCGTCTTCAACCGCCTCTCGGCCCGGATCGCCGTCTCCGAGGCGGCCGCCTGGACCGGGCGGCGCTGGTACGGCGGCCACTACGAGGTGATCCCCAACGGCGTCGACGTCGCCGCTGCGCCGCAGTGGGCCGAAGCCGGCGGGCGAGGAGCTGCGCGTCCTCTTCGTCGGCCGCCCGGAGGAGCGCAAGGGCCTGCCGATCCTGCTCGCCGCCTTCGGCGCCCTGGTCGAGCACGTGCCCAGCCGCCTCACCGTGATCGGCGCCGAGCGCGAGGACGTGCTCCGCTACCTCGCCGATCCGGAGACGATGCGCTCGATCGACGTCCGCGGCCGGGTCTCCGGCGAGGCGCTGCAGCAGCGCCCTGCACGAGGCCGACGTGCTCTGCGCGCCCTCGCTCTCGGGCGAGAGCTTCGGCATGGTCCTGACCGAGGCCTTCGCCGCCGGCACGCCGGCGATCGCCTCCGCCATCGCCGGCTACAGCGACGTGGTCACCGACGGCGTCGACGGCGTGCTCGTCCCCCCCGGCGACCCGCAGCGCCTGGCCGAGGAGCTGCAGCGCGCCCATCACGAGCCAGAGCGGCTGGCGGCGATGGGCGAGGCCGCGCGGCAGAGCGCCGAGCGCTACGCCTGGCCGCGCGTCGCCGATCGGGTGACCGCGGTCTACGAGCGGGCGATCGAGATCCCCGAGCCGGCGAGCGCGCTCGAGCGAGCCGCCCACTGGGCCGGGATCCGGCCCGCCGACGGCCTGCCGCCGACGCCCGCCGCAGCGGCTGCCCTCGCTCGACCCCGCGCCGGCTCAGCCCGGCAAGCGCCGGCGCAAGATCGCCCGCCGCGTCGGCCTCACCGCGGCCGGCGTCGATCGGCGTCGGCCTGACCGCGCTGGCGGCGCAGAAGATCGGCGTCGACAAGGTGGTCGAAAGCATCGTCCGCTCCGACCTCAGCTGGGTGCTGGTCGCCTGCGCGCTGATGGCGCTCTCGCTCTTCTTCCGCGCCGCCTCCTGGTACTGGATCGTGCGCGCGGCGCTGCCGCTGCGGCCGGTGCGCCGCCGCGACGTCACCTCGGCGACGATGATCGGCGTGCTGATGTCGGCGACCCTGCCGGCCCGCCTCGGCGAGCCGGCCCGGGCGATGTCGCTGGCGCGGCGAATCGGCCGCATGCGCGAGACCTTCCCGGTGCTGCTCGGCACCGCTCGTCTCGCAGACCGCTGCTCAACCTCGTCGCCCTGGCCCTGCTCGGCGTGATCATCGTCTCCAGCACCGACCTCTTCCACTCCGGCACCCAGAAGCTCTTCGTCTTCAGCTTCCTGCCGCTGCTGCTGCTGCTCGTCGTCCTGCTCGGGCCGCCGCTGATGCGGCGCAACGGCAACGGTCGCCTGGCCCGGCTCGGCACGCGCGCTGCACGCCGGCGCTGCTGCAGGTGCGCGCCGGCCTGCGCGTCTTCCGCAACCCGCGCCGCGGCGCCGCTGCCACCGCCGCACAGCTCGGCGCCTGGGCGATCCAGCTGGCCGCCTGCTGGGCGCTGCTCGCCGCCCTCGGGCTCAGCGATCAGGCGGGAATCGGCGCCGCCGCCGCCGTGCTCTTCGCCGTCAACGTGACCGCGGTCGTGCCGGCGACGCCCTCGAACATCGGCGTCTTCCAGCTCGCCGTGATCAGCGTCCTGCACACCGGCTTCGGCATCAGCACCGCCGACGCCCTCGCCTACGGCGTGATCCTGCAGGCGGTCGAGATCGCCACCGCCGTCGCCCTCGGCCTGCCGGCCCTGGTCCGCGAAGGGCTCACCTGGAGCGACCTGCGCGTGCAGGCGCTCTCCACCACGCCGGTGCGGCTGAAGCCGCAGCCGGCGCCCCGCGAGTCCCGGCGCTCGCGAAGGCATTCGCGCCTAGCCGGCGCCGAGAACAGCTTTCGAGACGCTGCCCACGCCGAGCAGGCCGGGGCCGACGTGGGCGCCGAGCACGGCGCCGATCTCGGAGACGAAGACCGGCTCGCAGCCGAAGATCTCACGGCAGTCGTCGACCAGCGCTCGCCGCCGTCTCGTCGATCCTGGATGTGCTGCACGACCCAGCCGTCGAGGCCCGACTCGTGGCGCTGGCGGGCGTAGTCGCGCAGGCGCTCGATCGAGCGGGCCCGGGTGCGGACGCGCTCGACCGGGGTGATCTCCTCCTCCAGCGTCAGGATCGGCTTGATCTTGAGCGCCGAGCCGATCCAGGCACGGGCACCGCCGATCCGGCCGCCGCGGCGCAGGTACTCGAGCGTGTCGATCGCAAACCACATCTTCAGCTCCTCGCGCGCCTGCTCGGCGCGGGCGAGCACCCCGCTCGCCATCCGCCCCGGCCGCTGCCGCGGCGGCAGCGGCTAGCGACCGAGCAGGCCCATTCCGCCGGCAGGCCGAGCGCGAATCGAAGAGGTGAATGCGCTCGCCGCCCTTGTCCTCGGCGACGAGCCGCTCGCGGGCCTGGTTGGCGGCCTCGAAGGTGCCCGAGATTCCCGAGGAGATATGGATCGAGACGATTTCTCGACCTTCGTCGAGCAGGGGCTCGTAGACGGAGACGAAATCCCCGATCGAGGGCTGCGAGGTCGTCGCGCCCCCTTCCGAGGCGCGCAGGCGCTCGTAGAAGCCGGCGTAGTCGCTGATCTCCGACTCCGGCTCCTGGTGGCCGTCGACCGAGACATAGAGACTGATCGTCTTGATCCCGCGCGAAGCGACGAGCTCGCTCGGCAGGTAGGCCGTCGTGTCGCAAACGACCGCAGTTTCGGTGGAAGAACTCAAGCAAAACGATTCTCGCAGACGGCGCTGCTCGCTACACTTTGTGAAGTGACTGACGCGACCAGCGACACCCCGCAGACAGCGATCGCCTTGACTGACAAGGCGGCCGGCAAGATCGCCGAGCTGCTCGGCTCTCAGGAGGACGCCGGAGGGCCAGGCGCTGCGGGTCGCAGTTCGCGGTGGCGGTTGCTCCGGCTTCCAGTACGCGCTCGCCTTCGACCGCGCCAAGGACGACGACCACATCTTCGAGGTCGACGGCGTCTCCGTGCTCGTCGACAAGGTCAGCATGCAGTTCGTCTTCGGCTCCGAGGTCGACTACGTCGAAGGCCTGCAGGGCGCCGGCTTCCAGGTCAACAACCCGAACGTCGTCGCCGCCTGTGGCTGTGGCTCGTCCTTTCAAGTCAAGGACGATGCGCCCACGGCCGAGACAGCTGCCGTCTAGCGCTATTCGATCTGCAGCGGGGGTGACTGCGCTGGGGGCGCGGCTGCGACCGGAGCAGCCTCGGGCTGCTCGACGCCGAGCGCCTCGGCCAGCTCGCCGGAGTCGAACATCTCTTCGACGATGTCGGCCCCGCCAAGCAGCTCGCCGTTGACGTAGAGCTGGGGGAAGGTCTGCCAGTCGGAGATCTCGGCGGTGACTTCGCGCAGCGGCTGCAGCGCCGGCAGCACGTCGATCGCGCCGTACTCGACGTCGAGCGAGTCGAGCACCTGCACGACCCGCATCGAGAAACCGCAGCGCGGCATTTCCGGGGTGCCCTTCATGAAGAGCAGCACCGGGTTGGCGGCGATCAGCTCCTCGATCTTCTGTTTCAGCTCTGGCGTCGGCCATTGGCACAGAGTAGCTATCCGGGCAGCCCGGTCTTCAGCGAGAGGGCGTGGATGGTCCCGTCGTCGAAGCGCTCCTTCACCGCCGCCTTGACCAGGCGGTGCTGATCGAGGCGCGAGAGACCCTCGAACTGGGAGGCCGATACCGTCGCCCGCAGGTGATCGCCGGTACCCGTCTCGTCGATGACCTCGACCGCGGCGCCGGGCAGCGCCGCCTCGATCATCGCCTTGATCTCCGCCAAATCCGCAGCCACGGCGCGATTGTATGGGCGCGCGTAGGATCGGCGGCGTGGAACGGGAGGACGTCCACTTCGCTTCTGGGAAGGAGCGATGCGCCGCCTGGCTCTTCCGCCCCAGCGCCGCGGAGGCTCCAGCGCCCTGCGTCGTGATGGCCTCGGGCTTCTCCTGTGTGCGCGACCAGGGTCTCGGCGCCTTCGGCGAGCGCTTCGCCGCGGCCGGTTTTGCGGTGCTCGCCTTCGACTACCGCTACTTCGCCGACAGCAGTGGCGGACCGCGCCAGCTGGTCCGGGCGGGGCGCCAGCGCGACGACTGGCGTGCCGCGATCTCCTTCGCGCGCTCGCTCGACTTAGTCGACAGCCGCCGCATCGCGATCTGGGGGTTCTCGGCCGGCGGTGGCCACGTTCAGTCGCTGGCGCTGACCGACGCTGGGATCGGCGCGGCGATCTGTGTTGCGCCGTTGGTCGACGGAGCGCGCACGCTGCACTACATCGGCGGCCTCTCACACGTGATTCGCCTCGGCCTCGCCGGCACCCGCGACGGTCTGCGGGCCCTGCGCGGCGCCGAGGCCTACCGCATCCCGGCCGCCGGCCCGCCGGGCTCGGGCGCCGTGATCAGCAGCCGGGATGGCCTGCGCGGCTTCGAATCGATTACGTCGCCGAACTCGAGCTGGCGCAACGAGGCATGCGCTCGCACCTTCTTGGCCCCGCCATACCGACTGGCCCGCAAGGTCCGTCACATCCCGATCCCGATCCTTTATTGCATCACCGAGGGAGACGACGTCGCTCCGCCCGCCCTGGGAGTAAAGGCCGCTGAACGGGCGCCCCATGGGGAGCTGCGCACCTACACCGGCGGCCACTTCGATCCCTTCCTCGGCGAGACCCTGGAGCGCATGGCCGCGGACCAGCTCGACTTCCTCACGCGTCGCTTGACCGCGTCAGCCGGGACGTGAAGACGCCCCGTTAGCGGCGGCGGCGCAGCATCATCAGGCCGCCGAGGGCGAAGCCGGCGATGGCGGCGCCCGCGATCAGCTGCGAGCGGTGCTCGTAGGCCTGACGGCGCCAATCGGTCAGCTCGGTGACGCGTCCGCGCAGGATCTCGACCGAGCTGCCGAGGTCGCGGCGCTGAAGGTCGATGTCGCGGCGGATCTCCGCCGCCGAGCGGCCCGGCATCCCGACCGTCGGGGGTCGTACCGGCTCGGGTTGAGCGCTCATTCCTTGCCTGCCTTTGCTCCGGATTCCAGCGTTTCCTTGGTCAACTTCGCCTCTTCGATCGCCTGTTTGGGCATCGGCGGGGCGCCCGCCTGAACCGAGCGGTAGGCGATGAAGCCCGCCGCGGCCGCGATCAGGAGGAAGACCGCCGCCTCGACGAAGAAGCCTGGCCAGGCGTTGCCGTCGAAGACCTCTTCGGCGAGCAGCCAGGCGACGCCCTCCATGACCAGGATCAGCGCCAGGAAGGCAAAGATGCCGGCGGCGATCCCGACGACCGAGCCGCGCAGGATCTTGCCGACCTTCTCCGAGATCTCGGTCTTGGCCAGCTCGATCTCCTCGCGGACGAGCGAGGAGCTCTTCTCGGCGACATCGAAGACGAGCTCGCTGACCGAGCGGTCCTCCTGCGACTGCGGCGGTATGCCGGGACCGTCGGGCACGCTACTCGGGGGGATCCTCGTTGTAGATACGGCGGAAGACGAGGCCGGCAAGACGCGTCGCGACGATGCTGGCAAGCGCACCGCTGGCGGCGAGCATGCCGCTCCAGACAAGACGTTTGGCGATCTCGTTATCCATCGGCCTCGACCATACCTATCGGGGCTCGAGACCGTCGCAGATCGTCGTCACCAGCAAGGTCTTTGCCTGATCGAAGTCGCTGTCGGCAGCCGGAATCACCTCGAAGATCCAGCCGGAGAGCAGCTGCTCGACCGCCCCGTAGAAGGCCATCGAGGCAAAGTTGGCGTCGATGTCGCGGCGAAAGATGCCGGCTGCCTGGCCGTCGGCGACGATCTTGGCGATCGAGTCATAGGCGCGGCGGATCTCAGCCAGGTGGGTGCGGCCGAAGGAGTTGGCCGCCCGCGTCACCTCGACGATGATCACGGTCATCAGCTCCGGGTCGTGCCGGTAGGAGTCGACGATGAAGCCGGCCACCGCTTCCAGCTTGGCGCGCGGCTCGGCACCCTCGCGGTCGGCCTCCTCGATCGCCGCCAGCAGCAGCGACCAGCGCTCGCTGAAGAGCTCGTTGAGCACCTCGTCCTTGGACTTGAAGTAGTGGTAGACGAGCCCGTAGGCAACGCCGGCCTCGTCGGCGATGTCGGAGACGCGGGTCGAGTGGAATCCCTGGCGGGCGAAGACGCGGACCGCTGCGTCGAGGATCTGGCGGCGCTTGTCGACGGCTGCTGTCGCTGCCTTGGCCATCAGGCGCGCGCCTCGCTCAGCTGTGGCCAGGCGTAGGCGCGGGGGCGGCGGTTGGCGAGGGAGGGCAGCGACTCGCGAACCCGATCCTGGGCGGCGAAGTCGATCTCGGCGGCGACGAAGCACTCCTCGTCGGGCGCCGTGGCCAGGACCACTCCCCAAGGGTCGGCGATCAGCGAGCGGCCATTGGAGCTGAATTGCGGCGGCGCCTGGCCGACCTGGTTCGGGGCGAGGACGAAGGCTTGGTTCTCGATCGCCCGTGCGCGCAGCAACACCTCCCAGTGATCGCGGCCAGTCGCCAGGGTGAACGCCGAGGGGACGGTGAGGATCTGGGCGCCGCGGACCGCGAGGATGCGAAAGAGCTCGGGGAAGCGCAGGTCGTAGCAAACGCTGAGACCGACGGTGACTCCGGCAGCCGCGGCCGTGACGATCTCCTCCCCCGGCTCCTCGTGCTCGGACTCACGGTAGGTGACGCCACCGACCTCGACGTCGAACATGTGGATCTTGCGGTAAGTAGCAATATCCTCGCCGCTGGGATCGATCAAGACCGAGGTATTGAACGCCCTGCCTTCAGGTCCCTGCTCGGCGACGCTGCCGGCGAGCAGGTGGATGCCGAGCTCGCGACTCCAGCCGCGGGCGGCGCTCAGGCTCGGACCGCCGAGTGACTCGGCCCCGGCGAGCAGCTCTTCGCCGCCGGCGAGCAGGTTCCACTTCTCGGGCAGTGCGACCAGCTCAGCACCATCCGCGGCAGCCGCGCGCACGAGCCGCTCGGCGGCCTCGAGGTTTCGCGCCTTTTCACCGCTGGAGTTGAGCTGTACGACCGCTGCGCGCAAGAGTTCCTTTTGGCTCCCTGGTTGACTGACCAGTCAATCGGTTTAGTCAGTATAGGTGCAGGCGTAAGCTCTTGAGCCGATGAGTGAAATCGCGCAGGCAGGCGGTGAGCGCAAGCAGGTCACGGTGCTCTTTGCCGACGTTCAGGGGTCAATGGACATGGCCGAGGGCCAGGATCCGGAGCAGTGGCACGCGATCATGCAGCGCTTCTTCTCCACCCTCGCCGAAGCGGTCCACCGTTTCGAGGGGACGGTGGACAAGTTCACCGGCGACGGGATCATGGCGGTCTTCGGCGCGCCGATCGCGCACGAGGATCACGCGCGGCGCGCCTGCTACTCGGCACTGAAGATGCTCGACGACGTCGGTGAGTACGCCGCTGAACTGCGGCGCAAACATGGGCTCAACTTCTCCACCCGGATCGGGATCAACTCCGGCGAGGTCGTCGCCGCCGAGGTTGGCGAGGGCGGCTACACCGCGGTCGGCCACACGGTCGGGCTGGCGCAGCGAATGGAGGCGCTGGCCGAGCCCGGCAAGGCATACCTGACCGAGAGCACGGCCGAGCTGGCACACGGCTTCATGGCGCTCGAGGACCTCGGCCACTTCGAGATCAAGGGAGCGAGCCAACCGATCGGCGTCTTCGAGCTGGCCGGAGTCGGCGCTGCCCGCTCGCGCCTCGACCTCTCGCGTGAGCGCGGCTTCTCGCGCTTCGTCGGCCGCGACGAGGAGATGTCGGTACTGGAAGAGGCGCTCGGGCGTGCCGAGCGCAGCGAGGGAGCGGCCGTCGGCATCGTCGCCGAGCCGGGCGTCGGCAAGAGCCGGCTCTGCCACGAGTTCGCCGAACGCTGTCGCGAGCGCGGCATCGAGGTCTTCGAGTGTCAGGCCCAGGCACACGGGCAGGCGATTCCCTTCATGCCCGTGCTGCAGATGCTGCGCTCCTATTTCGGCATCGTCGACGGCGACCAGGAGCGAATCGTGCGCGAGAAGATCGCCGGCCGCACCCTGCTGCTCGATCCCGACTTCGCCGAGGACCTGCCGCTGCTCTTCGACTTCCTCGGAGTTCCCGACCCCCACCGGCCGCTGCCCCAGCTGAGCGCCGAGGCGCGGCACCGGGCGCTGCGCGGGGCCGTCTGCCGCCTCGTGCGAGCGCCCAACCGGCGCAGCTCGATCGTCGCCCTGGTCGAGGACCTGCACTGGATGGACGAGGGCAGCGCCACCCTGCTGGGCGAGCTGATCTCCTCGGTCGAGGGCACCAAGACGCTGGCGATCGTCAACTTCCGGCCCGAGTACGACGCCCAGAGGTGGGCCGGAGAGAGCACCTACCGGGGTATCTCGCTGGAGCCGCTGGGACCAGGGGGAACACGCGAGCTGCTGCGCGACCTGGCCGGCGAGGATCCCTCGCTCGACGGCCTCGGCGACCTGATCCACGAGCGCACCGCCGGCAACCCGTTCTTCATCGAGGAGATCGTCCGCGGCCTCGCCGAAGCCGGCAACCTCGAGGGCGAGCGCGGCGCCTACCGGCTGGCGCGTCCGGTCGAGGACACGGGGGTGCCGGCCAGCGTGCAGACAATCCTCGCGGCGCGGATCGACCGGCTTGGCCCGAGCGCCAAGCAGCTGCTGCAGGCAGCCTCGGTGACCAACAAGGAGATCAGCGAGCGGGCGCTGGGAATGGTCTCGGGGCAGAGCGAGAGCGAGGACTACCGGGCGGCCCTCTGCGAGCTCACCGACGGCGGCTTCCTCTTCGAAACCGAGGTCTACCCGGAACGGATCCTCTCCTTCCGCCACCCGCTGACCCGCGAGGTCGCCTACAGCACCCAGCTGGCCGAGCAGCGGGCGACCACCCATGTGGCAACGGCGCGAACGCTGATCGAGCTCAACCCCGATCGCCACGACGAGCTTGCCGCACTGGTTGCCCGCCATATGGAGGCGGGCGGGGAGACGCTGGAAGCGGCGCGCTGGTCGGCGCGAGCGGCCTACTGGGCCGGCAGCAGCCGCCCCCAGGACGCAATGCGGCTATGGCGCAAGGCGATGGAGCTGACCGAAGGGCTGGCGGAGACCGAGGAGACGCTGGCAATGGCCGTGATGTCACGGCTGCTGCAGCTGGACTTCGCCTGGCGGCTCGGGATGGACGACGAGGAGGAAGCGCGCCTCACCGCCGAAGCCGAGGAGATCGCAAAGAGGACCGGTGACCTGCGCTCGCTGGCGCTGCTCAAGGTCGCCACCGACGTGCGGCCGGGCATGCGACGCGTGGCCTCGCGTTGGCTCGAGGCGGTACGGGAAACCATCGACCTCGCCGACGCCTCCGGTGACCTGCACCTGCGTATCGCAATCCGCGCGGCCGGCTCCTACGCGCACCTCTGCACGGGCGACTTCGACGGCTTCGATCGGGCGCTGGACGAGGTGCTGGAGCTGGCCGGCGACGATCGGCGCGCCGGCGCCGGGATCATCATCGGCAGCCCTGTCGCCTGGGCGACGATGGCCAAGGGACTGGTGATGCGCGAGCGCGGCGAGCTCGAGGACGCCGAAGCGCAGTTCAACGCGGCGCTGCGAATCTCCACCGAGGAGGGCGACCCGGAGATCGCCAGCTGGACGCGCAGCAACCAGGCGCTGATGCTGGCGATGCGCGGCGAGCTCGACGCCGCTCTCGCCCTGGCCCGGCGCAACTGCGAGCTGACCGAACGGCTCGGCGACGTCTTCTCGCGCAGCCTCGCCCTCTCCAACCTCGGCGGGACGCAGATTGCCGCCGGCGACTACGCGGCGGCGCTCGACTCGCTCGAAGAGGCCGAGCGCGTCTACCGGGCCGCGGTCAGCGACGGCGACGAGATGGAGACCTGGCGGGCGGGCCTGCGGGCGGAGGCGCTGGTCGGGGTGGGTCGTGCCGAGGAGGCCCTGGAGCTGGCGGAATGGGCGACCGAGGTGGCCCGCGAGCGCGGCATGCTCTGGTCGCTGCCGCTCGATCTGCAGGCGCTGGCGATCGCTCGCACCGCCAACGGCCTCGACGGCGCGGCGGTGGCCCTGGACGAAGCGGCCGAGATCGCCGAGCGGACCGGAGCGATGATCAGCCTCGAAGCGGTTGAAATGACGCGCGAAACGCTCGGCGCAGCGCGCTGAGGGGGGCGCGCCGGTCAGATCCCCATGGCTCGGGCCACGATCCGGTCCATGACCCGATCGGGAAGCAGCCGAGACAACAGCGCCTGGCCACGGGCATCGGCTCCCACCAGGTAGCGGGTGCGCGGCCGCCGCGCGCTGAGCGCGTGCTGGACCGCGTTGGCCACCTTCTCCGGTGAGATGCCGCGTTCGGCGGTGCGGCGAACCGCGCCGCGAAAGCTCTCGATCTTCTTGCCGTAAAGCTCCTCCTGGGTCGCCGGAGCGCGACTGGCGACCTCGTCGGCGATGCCCTCGCCACGCTCCCAGATCGGCGTGTCGATCGAGCCCGGCTCGATCGCGACCACGTCGATCTTCCAGGGCCGCAGCTCCTGGCGCAGACAGTCAACCACCGCCTCGATCCCGTACTTCGAGGCGTGGTAGGGGGCTCCGAATGGCATCGCCATGCGCCCGCCAATCGAGCTGAGGAAGACGAGGCGACCGCGCGCCGTGCGGATCAGCGGCAGCATCGCCTGCGTCACCGCCACCTGCGAGATCAGGTTGACCTCGAGCTGTTGGCGCAGGTCGTCGAGCGGAATCGTCTCCAGCGGCGACATCACCGCGATGCCGGCGTTGTTGACCAGCCCGTCGAGGCCGCTCTTCCCCACCGCGTCGGCGATCTGCGCGGCGACCGCGGCGATCTGCTCAGCCTTGGTGACGTCGAGCATCAGCGGCACGAGCCGCTCTGAGGCGGCATCGCGCAGGGCCGCCGCGTCCTCCTCCTTGCGGACGCTGGCGAAGACCCGCCAGCCCTCGGCGTCCATTCGCAAGGCACTTGCCCGGCCAATGCCGGTCGAGGCTCCGGTGATCAGAACGGACTTCACCGGAGCCAGGCTAACATCGCCCCCGATGACCGAGACAGCCTTCGTCACCGGCGGATCGGGCTTCATCGGCGGCAAGCTGGTGCGGCGACTGGTCGGCGAAGGGCACTCCGTACGGGCCCTGGCGCGCTCGGATTCCGCCGCGAAGCGAGTCGCCGAGCTCGGCGCCGAGCCGGTCCGTGGTGAGCTCGGCGACCCAATCTCGCTTACGGCCGGCGCCGATGGCGCCGAGGTTGCCTTTCACCTCGCCGCCCACCTCGGCGAGTGGGGGCCGTGGGAGGACTTCGAGCGCGGCAACGTGGTCGGCACACGGAACGTGCTGGCCGCTTGCGAAGAGGCCGGCGTGGGGCGCTTCGTCCACTGCGGCACCGAGGCGGCGCTGATGGCCGGCGAGCCGCTGATCCACGTCGACGAGACAGCGCCGCTGCGACCCGATTCGCGCGCTCCCTACCCGGCGACGAAGGCCAAAGCCGAGCAGGCGGTGCGGCAGGCCGCGCGCGAGGGCTTCGAGACCGTCGCCCTGCGACCGCGCTTCGTCTGGGGCAAGGCCGACACGACTCTGCTGCGTCCATCTTTCCAAGAATGGTTTAATTTTCCTTTCTAAACTACCCACCGGAAAACCCCCCGGAAAAGGAGAATTATGAAGTCGGTCAAGCTAATTGGAGTTGCCTGCATCGTCGCGACATCGCTCTTTGCCTTCGCGGGAACCTCCTCCGCGGTGGCAAAAGCGGTTCTGTGTAAGAAAAACGAAACCCCGTGTAAAGAAGCAAACCTCGTCACCCATGAGGTCTACAACACCCCGGGGACCTGGACTTGGCCCAACACGGGATTATTATGTTTAAACCGGTTCTCGTTATTCTCGCCTTGGGCCTGGACCATTCTCTACTCCAATTGCGGGACGTCGATCGCACACAATGAGTGCGCTGTCTTCACGACTCCGGAAAAAGAGGAAACCGAATTGATCAAGACCGGGGTCAACAAAGGGGAATTCAAAATCCTCAAAGGCGAAACCCACGCCGAATGCACGGTGGCGGGTATCCCCACAATCAACTGCACCTACTCCGAAGAAGGCTGGAAAGTCCCGGTCACCGGCGCGACGGAAAAAAGCCACGGGCTGATCAATTTCAGTGGCATCAAAATCGAAAAAACCAGCGGCAAACTATGCCCCAAATATGAAGCCTTAAAAGAAAACAGGCTGGAACCTGAAAACGACGTATTTGTGACCGAATAGGTCGAGTGAGTGCGCCGTCCCGGTGAGCTCACCGGGACGGCGATCACGCTCGCTGGGCCCGGTGACGCTCCAGCTCGGCGACCATCAGCTTGGTGTGGAGGGCGGCGATCAGGTCCTGCAGGGGCTGAGCGCCGGCTTCGAGCATCTCGACCACGCGCTCGGGTGAGACCTCGCCGGCGAGGCGGTCCATCACCATCCCCACCTCCTCGTGGACGAGGTCTTCGATCGCGCTCTTGTAGCGCAGGGTGTCGTAGACGGTGAAGCCGAT
Organism: uncultured Solirubrobacterales bacterium; assembly: GCA_963702065.1. Lineage (GTDB taxonomy): Bacteria > Actinomycetota > Thermoleophilia > Solirubrobacterales > 70-9 > VRUE01. The sequence continues at coordinate 293,400 of OY969705.1, read as the reverse complement.
CTGCTCGTCGTAGCCGCCGGCGCGGAAGCGGCCGATCGCCTCGATGATCTTGATGTCCGAGGGCGAGTAGCCGCGGCTGTTGGGGCTCAGCACCTCAAGTTTCTCCAGCCGGTCGAGTACGTCCTTGGGGACGCCGTAGCGCTCGCGAACCTCGGCGGCGCTGGTCCGGGTGCGCTCGCCGGCGAGGGCGCGATCGAGGATGCGATCCTCGAGCTCGACCAGGGCGCGGGCCCGCTCGGGGTCCTCGTCGAGGACCGATTTGATCGCCTTCAGCGGCATGAAGCGCTCCTCCTGCAGCTGCTTGATCAGCTTGATCCGGTCGACGAACTCGGGTGGGTAGTAGGCCATGTTGCGGCTCGTCTTGACCGGCTCCGGCAACAGCCCCTCGCGCAGGTAGTGCTTGATCGTCGGTGCCGGCACGCCGGAGGCCTCGGCCAGCTCGCCCATCCGCAGCAGGTCGCCGTTGGCGCCGTTGGCGCTCATGCGCGGAAGGTGGTCGCGCCGTCGGAGCTTGGGCCGGCAGCGGCGCCCGACTCCAGCATCGCGGCGACCTCTTCGTCGGAGTAGCCGGCCTCGCGCAGAACCTGCTCGGTGTGCTCGCCGAAGGCGGGCGCCGGTCGGGTCGGGTCGGCGGGGGTGCGGCTCAGCTTCACGGGGGCGCCGAGCTGGCGCACCGTGCCGAGCCCCGGCTGCTCCATTTCAACAACCATCTGGCGGGCTCGAACCAGCTCCGAGTCGAGCGCCTCGTCCATCTCGAGCACCGGCTCGATGCAGCAGTCATGCTCGTCGTTGAAGGCCTTCCACTCGTCGCGGGTGCGGGAGCGGAAGACCTCGGCGACTTTCTCCCATGCCTCGCTTCCCGGCTGCTCGAACTGGATCTCGATCAGGTCGGGCCGCTCGACCCCGTTGCAGAAGGCGGCCCAGAACTTCGGCTCCAGGGCGCCGCAGCTGACCCAGCCGTCGCTCACTTCGTAGGGCAGGTAACAGAGCAGGCCGCCGGCCAGCTGCTGCTCGCCGCGCTGCGGCACCTCGCCATCGCAGAAGTAGCGGCCGGCGACCATCGCCAGCCAGGAGAGGGCGCCGTCGGCCATCGAGACGTCGACCATCTGGCCCTCGCCGGAGCGCCGGCGCTCGTGCAGCGCCGCCATCACGCCAAAGGCCGCCATCAGGGCCCCGCCGCCGAGGTCGGCGATCTGGCCGCCGGACTGGACCGGCGGGCCGTCCTTGGCACCGGTCAGCCCGAGCAGGCCGACGAGGCCGAGGTAGTTCATGTCGTGGCCGGCGCGCTGGGCGTAGGGGCCGTCCTGGCCGTAGCCGGTGATCGCGCAGAAGACGACGCCGGGGTTGGCCTCGCGCATGCGCTCGTAACCGACCCCGAGCCGGTTGAGCACGCCGGGGCGGAAGCCGTCGAGAACGACGTCGTGCTGTTCGACAAGGCGCAGCAGCGCCTCGCGCCCTTGCTCGCTCTTGAGGTCGAGTCGGACCGAGCGCTTGCCGCGGTTGAGCGAGAGGTAGAGGGCTGAGCGCGTGCCCAGCTCCTGCTGCTCGTCAGTGCCGTAGTAGGGCGGCGCCCAGCGGATGTAGTCGCCCATGCCGGTGTCCTCGACCTTGAGCACCTCGGCGCCGAGGTCAGCGAGCAGAAGCGAGCAGAAACCCCCCGGCAAGAGCCGGGTCAGGTCGAGGACCTTGACGTCGCTGAGCGGGAGAGCGTTCACGAGGGCTCCACTCCCACCGGGAAGTCGACCGAGCTGGCGATGAAGCAGAGGGCGTGCGAGCGCTGGTGGAGCGCTTCGATCGCCTCCGGCTCGGGCGGCTCGCCGGCCCAGCGCACCCGCGGGCGCAGGGTCGCCGAGCTGAAGCGCTTGCCGTCCAGCACGCCGTCGGCATCGTCTTCGTAGGAGGCGACCTCGAAGCCCTTTTTGCGCGCCAGCGCGAGGAACCAGAGCATGTGGCAGCTGGAGAGGGCGCCGATCAGCAGCGTCTCGGGGTTCGCCTTGGTCTCGTCTCCACCCAGCTCCATCGCCGAGGAGCTGGGCAGGGTCTGGGCGCCGAGCAGCACGTCGTGTGCTTGCACGTCCTCGCCCTCACCGCCGCTCCAGGAGACGCCGGCGCGGTGGATCGTGGCGGTCACGCTCAGACCTCCGCTCGCCGCGGGACCCCCAGCAGCTCGCGCGCCTCGGCGACGCCGGCGACCGTGCGCCCCACGTCCTCGGCCATCTGCCGCGCCTTGGCGATCAGGTCGCCGTTGGAGCGGCACATCTCGCCGCCCGGCAGGTAGAGGTTGTCCTCGACCCCGGCGCGGACGTTGCCGCCCAGGACCAGCGCCGTGCCGAGCAGTTTCCACTGGTCGCGCGAGATGCCGATCGTCTGCCACTGATTGGGACCCTCGGCGCCGCCGGGAATCTGCTCCGACATGAAGGCGACGTTGCGCGGGGTCGGGCGGATGCCCCCGTTGACTCCCATCACCAGGGAGATCTGCAGCGGCGTGCGCTCGAGCAGCCCCATGTCGATCAGGGGGTCGAGGTTGGCGACGTGGCCGGCGTCGAAGCACTCGTGCTCGGGCTTGATCCCCAGCTCCCGCATCGCGGTGAGGAACTCGATGATCGTGTCGAAGCTGTTCTCGAAGACCGTCTTGAAGACGAAGTCCTTGCGCCGCGAGCTGTACTTGGCGTAGTTCATCGAGCTCATGTTGAGCGCCGCCACGTCGGGCTTGAGCGCGCGCAGGTACTCGATCCGCTTCTCGATCGGGATCCCGATCGCGCCGGTCGAGTAGTTGATGATCACGTCGCCGACCTCGGCCAGGATCGCCTCGGTGATCGCGCGGAAGTCCTCGACCTCATAGGACGGCGTGCCGTCGGGCTTGCGGGCGTGGATGTGGATCTGCGAGGCGCCCTCGTCGACCGCGCGCCGCGCCTCCGCCGCGTACTCCTCGGGCGTGTAGGGGATCGCCGGGCACTGGTCGCGGTTGGCGATCACGCCGCTGATCGAGCAGCTGATCACCACCGGGTTGTCGAATGAGCTCATACCGGCATCACCCCGTGGCGCTTCTTCGGCTTCTGCACCTGCTTGTTGCGCGCCATCTTCAGCGCCTTGGCGATCGTCGGGCGGGTCTCGCGCGGGTCGATCACGTCGTCGATCACGGCGTTGCCGGCGGCGATGTAGGGGTCGATCTGCTCGCGCACCGCGTTCAGCATCGCCTCTTTGGTCGCCTCCGGATCGTCGGAGGCCTCGATCATCGAGCGGCCGATGATGTTGACCGCGCCCTCGGCCCCCATCACCGAGATCTCGGCTCCGGGCCAGGCGACGATCAGGTCCGGCTCGTAGGCCTTGCCGCACATCACGTAGTAGCCGGCGCCGTAGGCCTTGCGCACGATCACGGTGACCTTCGGCACCGTGGCGCGGCTGACCGCGTAGAGCATCTTCGCCCCGTGGCGAATGATCCCGGCGTGCTCGACCTTGGCGCCGACCATGAAGCCGGGCACGTCCTGGAGGAAGACGAGCGGGATGTTGAAGGCGTCGCAGAGGTTGATGAAGCGCGCCGCCTTGTCGGCCGAGTCGTTGTCGAGGATGCCGGCCAGCTGCTTGGGCTGGTTGGCGACGATCCCGACCGGCTGGCCGCCGAAGCGGGCGAAGCAGGTGATCAGCGTCTTGGCGAACTTCGGCTTGATGTCGAAGAACTCGCCGTCGTCGACGATCTCGCGGATCACGTCGTACATGTCGTAGGGCTGGCGCGAGGAGTCGGGGACGATCTCCATCAGCTTCTCCGACTGGCGCTCGATCGGGTCGGAGACCTCGCGCAGCGGCGGCTTCTCTTCCCAGTTGGCGGGGAAGTAGGAGAGGTACTGCTTGACCGCGGCGATGCACTCCTCGTCGTCCTTCACCTCGAGGTCCCCCACTCCCGACTTGCGGCAGTGGACCTTGGCGCCGCCGAGCTCCTCCATCGTGATGTCCTCGCCGGTGACCGCCTTGGTCAGGTGCGGGCCGGCCAGCGCCATCGCGCCCTGGCCGGAGACCATCGGCACGAAGTCGGCGAGCGCCGGGATGTAGGCGGTGCCGGCGGCGCAGGGACCCATCATCGCCGCGACCATCGGGATCACGCCCGACATCTCGACCTCTTCGCGGAAGAGGTGGCCGGAGCCGGCGAAGAGCGAGCCCGCCGCCTCCTGGATGCGGGCGCCGGCCGAGTCGAGCAGCCAGATGAAGGGCATCCGCTTGGAGAGGGCCATCTCGCGCAGGCGGGTGACCTTGAGCTCGCCGGTCATCCCCATCGAGCCGGCCATCACGGTGAAGTCGTAGGCGGCGACGCAGCAGGGGCGGCCGTCGACGTCGCCCCAGCCGGTGATCACGCCGTCGGCCGGAGCGTCCTTGCCGTCCATCGCCCGCTGGGCGAAGTGGGGGCGGCCGTGGATGCCCATCTCGACGAAGGTGCCCTCGTCGACCAGCAGGTCGATCCGCTCGCGGGCGGTCAGCTTGCCGCGCTCGTGCTGCTTGGCGATCTTCTCCTCGCCGCCGCCGAGCTTGCGCCACCTCGCGGCGCTCGTGCAGCTGCTCGGTCAGCTCGCCGAGCGGGGCGGTGCCCGGAAGCAGGTGCTTCGTCTCCTGATCGGTCGCCACTACCGTCCCTTCCACTGCGGATCGCGTTTCTCGAAGAATGCGGTGACGCCCTCGACGATGTCCTCGGTCGAGAAGGTGAGCGAGAGCTGCGAGCGCAGGTAGTCGAGCGCGTCGTCGACCGCCATGTCCTGCTGGCGGTACATCGCGTCGTGGCCGAGCCGCATCAGCACCGGGCTCTTCGAGGCCAGCTTGGTCGCCCAGTCGGCGACCGCGGCGTCGAACTCCCCGGCCGGCACGACCTTGTTGGCGAGCCCGTACTCGACCGCCTGCTCGGCGCTGAGCCGCTCGCCCAGCAGCATCATCTCGTTGACCTTCTTGCGCGGGACGTTGCGGTAGATGATCGCCATGATCATGTAGGGGAAGGCGCCGACGTTGATCTCCGGCGTGCCGAAGGTGGCGCCCTCTTTGGCGATCAGCAGGTCGCAGGAGAGGGCGAGGCCCATCCCGCCGGCGAGCACGTGGCCGTTGGCGGCGCAGAGGCTCGGCTTGCCGAGCCGCGGCATCAGCCTGAAGTATTCGAGGAAGAGGTCGGTGGCGAAGTGTTTGGCGACGAGCGGCACGTCGGCGGCGAAGCCACCGAGGTCGGCGCCGGCGCAGAAGACCTTGTCCCCCGCTCCGGTCAGCACGACCGCGCGCACGTCCTCGGAGTCGCGCGCCGTCTTCATCGCGTCGACCAGCTCGCTCAGCATCTGGCCGGAGAGCATGTTGCGCTTCTCCGGGTTGTTCAGCGTCACCGTGGCGACGCCCTCGGCGACCTCGTACTTGACGACCTCGTAGTCCATCGGCGGGGACCATAGCCGACTGTGCTGAAAGTAGGAAGTGCTACTGTCCACGGCGGATTTCCCGGCGGCGGGCGCCGCCCATCACGAACTTCGAACGAGGAGAGAGACAGTGGCGACCGCGACGACCAACGGCTCCAAAGTCATCAAGCCCGACCACGAGGCCGGGCGCAAGCACTTCATCTTCAGCCAGGAGCACGAAGACCTGCGCGAGTCGATGCAGTCGTGGGTGAAGAAGGAGCTGTGGCCGCACCGCAACGAGTGGGAGGACACCTACTGGGACTCCGCCGCGATGAAGCGCGCCGGCGAGCTCGGCTTCCTCGGCCTCTGCTTCCCGGAGGAGTACGGCGGACAGGGCGGCGACTACTTCTACTCGCTGGTCCGCGCCGAGTGCATGAGCTACTCCGGCTCCGGCGGCACCAACATGGGCTTCGCCGTGCAGAGCGACATGGTCCTGCCGCCGATCCACCTGCTCGGCACCGAGGAGCAGAAGCGCAACTACCTCGAACCCGGCCTCAAGGGCGAGAAGATCGGCTGCATCGCGATCACCGAGCCGGGCGCCGGCTCCGACGTCGCCGGCATCCGCACCACGCGCGATCCTCGACGGCGACGAATACGTGATCAACGGCTCCAAGACCTTCATCACCAACGGCCCGCGCGCCGACTTCATCGTCCTCGTCACCAAGACCGACCCCAGCGCCCGCCACGAGGGCATCACGCTCTTCGTCCTGCCCCTGCGCGACGAGGAGGGCAACCACGTGCCCGGCTTCACCGTCTCGGCCGAGCTGGAGAAGATGGGGATGCACGCCTCCGACACCGGCGAGCTCTCCTTCGAAGACGTCCGCGTGCCGGCCGACGCCGTGCTCGGCGAAGTCGGCAAGGGCTTCTACCACATCGCCTGGGAGCTCCAGGGCGAGCGCCTGGTCGCCGCCGCCGGCTGCCACGCGGGTGCGGAGCGGATGATCGAGAAGACGATCGAGTACGCCAAGGAGCGCGAAGCCTTCGGCCGCCCGATCGGCAAATTCCAGGCCCTGCGCCACAAGATCGCCGAGATGGCGACCAAGACCGAGGCCGCCAAGCAGTTCACCTACGCCACCGCCTGGCGCTTCGCCAACGGCGAGTACCCGGTGCGCGAGATCACGATGGCCAAGCTCTACGCCTCCCGCATCTGCTGCGAGGTCGCCGACGATGCGGTCCAGATCCTCGGCGGCTACGGCTACATGAAGGAGTACGAGATCGAGCGCGCCTACCGCGACGTGCGCCTCAACCGGATCGGCGCCGGCACCGACGAGGTCATGCTCGACGTGATCGGGCGGAGCTACGGGCTGTAAAAGAACGCCCGCTTCAAGTACGAACTACGACAGCAACGATCGTGGCGAGGACGCCGAGCATCGTCGGACCCCAAAGCATGACGATGATCTGTCGCAGCTCGCGCAACTCGGTCCTCATTTCATTGAAGCCCTGATCCATCCGCCGTTCGAGGCTGTCGAACCGTTGGTCGATGCCGTTGAACCGATCATCTAGGCGCTCGTCGCTCCACATCGTGCGATCCATGGTAGCCACGCTAGCCGAATCGTGCTCAGACAATGTGTTTCGGAAATTGAGATCAACGTGCAGAACTGCAACAAGGCGCGCAGAGCATCTCTCAGCGCTGCAAATCGCTACTCCAGCGGCAGGCAGATCGCGCAGAAGTCCTCGCCGAACGAGGTGAGGACGATGCTGCGGCGGACGGTGCGGGCGGTCCGCCCACCCCGCTCCAGCGCGTCGGTTACCTCCGCTTGGGCCTCCAGCACCTGGTAGCGGCGGGCGTCGCGCAGCGGCTCGCGCGAGAACCAGACGAGGCCGAGCCGGTGCAGGTTGTTGAGGTAGGCGTGGACGCGCTCGCTGTGACGGCAGCCGGCCTCCTCGGCGATCATCGTGCAGCCGCCAGTCGACGAGCGCGGAGGCAAACGGCAGGCCGGCCCGCACGTCGACCGAAGGCTGCTCGCCCTCCCGAGCAAGGAAGCGCAGGACGCGGGCCTCGTCCGGCGCCAGGGCGTCGAGGATCCGCATGTAGGCAGGGTGGGAATCGACGTCGACGCTGACGTCGGCCGAGCGGCGCAGCAGCTCCTCGCCGCGGTTGCGCAACGCCTCCGCCGAGGAGTCCCCCGCGGGCCGTGACCGCGCGCCTTCCTCGACGCCGATCAGCTCGCGCAGGTAGGCGCGCAGCTCGGCGGTCGTCTCCTGCACCGCGTCCGCGGTCGACTCGCCCTGAGATGCAGCACGCACCACCCGCGAGGCCCCCTCGGCGTAGGCGCTGGCTATCTCCGAGGCTCCCTGCTTGGCCATGTTCGCGGCGATCCTGGCCAGGCCGGGCGCCGCCTGCAGCAGCTCTTCAAGCGCTTGCTGTCCCGTCGGGCCGGACGTTCGCCGCGGCCGCCCCGCCGGCTCTCTCCTGTCGTCGTCGAAGCTCATCCGAAGATCGCCAGGTGTAGCAGTCCGGCGCCGAATCCGAGCACCGCCCCGTGCAGATAGAGCAGCCACTCGTCCTCGCGCATCGCCGTGCGCAGCATCTCCGAGAATTCGGGCGGCCCCATCGCCCGCACCCGGGTGGCGACGAACTCGCGCACACCGTCCCTCTGCCTGGCGTTGAACGCCTCGTCGGCAAGCGGGCTGACCGCGTAGTCGGCGGCCTCGGCGGCGAGCGAGGTGCGGATCGTCTCGTAGTCGCGACTGCCGACCGCGACCCTGACCGCCGAGCGCGCCCGGCCGAGCGCCCGGTCGACGGCGGGGCGCAGCGAGTCCTCGATTAGCTGCCGGGTGCGATCCGAGTTGGGCCCGTGCATCAGGTCCTCGGCGACGTTGGTCATCGTCACCACGTCGTCGGCGATGATGTCGGCGTAGACCTCGGCCACCTCGGGCTGGCGCTTGAGGAAGAGCCCCTGGAGCTCGAACGGCCCGATCCGCCGCGGCCGCACCGGCTCGAAGATCATCCGGATGCCGAGCAGGTTGGTCGTGTAGCCGATCAGCACGCCGGCGATCGGCAGCACCCACCACGGGGTCAGCACGTACTCGGTGAAGAAGGCCGTGGGGATGCCGAGCAGCAGACCGAAGAAGAAGCCGAAGTTGACGATGAAGCGCAGCTCCTTGCGGCCGACCTCGAGGAAGATCCGGTTGGCCAGCGCCGGGTTGGCCTCGAGCCGGCGGATCACCATCAGCTTGACGTCGATCAGGTCGTCGGCGTGGTTGCCGATTTCGTCGGTGATCGTGCGCACGATCTGCGGCAGCTGCTCCTCGACGCGGGCGTGGACAGCGGCGCGCACGCGCGGTGGCAGGTCGCGCCAGAGCTGCGGGCGCTCGCGCTCCATGATCCGCTCGACCACGTCGTGGATCTCGCCGCGGGCCGCCTCGAGGATCTGCTCGGCGATCGCCTCGGGGTCGAGCTGGCGGTAGAAGTCGCCCGGCCCGCCCACCTTCGAGAGCCCTTTGTCGACCGCGATCGAGCCCATCTTCGCCGCCCGCGAGGGGACGATCCCCTGCCAGCCGAGGCCGCCCTGGCCGAGCCCGGGGATCTGCTGGATGCGCCGCGGCAGCACGTTGGCGAGCGGCGCCAGGCCCGGCACCCTGACCCCGGCGAAGCGCACCGGGTAGAAAAGCATCCAGACCCCGCTGAGGTTGGTCACGTAGCCGATCGCTCCGGTGAAGAGCGGGATCGTGATCAGGCTGAGGGTCGTGTGGTCCATTGCTTTAAGGGAAGATGTGCGGCGAGCGCAGGATGACCGTAATCAAGGACACAGGGACGCGAGCCATTCTGCCGCCGTTCGGCGAGGAGCACGAGGAGCTGCGCGAGACGGTGCGCCGCTTCGTCAGCAAGGAGATCGCGCCCAACGTCGACGAGTGGGAGGCGGCGCGCGAATTCCCCCGCGAGCTCTACGGCCGCTGCGCCGAGCTCGGCTTCCTCGGCCTCAAGTTCCCCGAGGAGCTCGGCGGCCAGGGCGGCACCCACCTGCACGACGCGATCTGGGTCGAGGAGCTGGCGCGCTCCGGCGGCTCCGGCGGCGTCGCCGCCGGCCTCAACGCCCACACCTCGATCGCGATGCCGCCGATCTTCAACTTCGGCACCGAGGAGCAGAAGCAGCGCTGGCTGGTGCCCGGGATCGCCGGCGAGAAGATCGGCGCGCTCGGCATCACCGAGCCCGGCGCCGGCTCCGACGTCGCCGGCATCTCCACCTTCGCCGAGAAGGTCGACGGCGGCTACGTCGTCAACGGCTCGAAGACCTTCATCACCAACGGCGTCCGCGCCGACTTCCTCGTCTGCGCCGTGAAGACGACGAAAGAGGGCGGCCACGGCGGCATCTCCTTCCTCGTCCTCGAGCGCGAGATGCCCGGCTACGAGGTGGCGCAGAAGCTGGAGAAGATGGGCTGGCACTCATCCGACACCGGAGAGCTGGCCTTCACCGACGTCGAGGTGCCCGAGGAGAACCTGCTCGGCGACGAGAACAAGGGCTTCCAGCTGATCATGGCCAACTTCGCCTGGGAGCGGCTGCTGATGGCGATCGGCGCCGTCGGCGCGATGCAGCGCCTGATCGAGACCACCGTCGCCTACGCCCTTGAGCGCGAAGCCTTCGGCCGCCCAATCGGCAAGTTCCAGGCGATCCGCCACCAGGTCGCCGAGATGGCAACCAAGGCCGAGGCCTCCCGCGCCCTCACCTACAACGCCCTCCGCCTCTTCCACGAAGGCCAGAGCTGCATCCAAGACGTGACCATGGCCAAGCTAGTCACCCAACGCGCCGTCCTGGAGATCGCCGACCAATCCCTCCAGATCCACGGCGGCTACGGCTACATGCGCGAGTACGGCATCGAGCGCGCCGTCCGCGACGCCCGCCTGGGCCCGATCGGCGGCGGCACCGACGAGGTGATGAAGGAGATCCTCGGGAAGTTGATGGGGTTGTAGGGCGGCGGCAGTCGTATGCTCGCCACTTGACTGGCGAAGGAATCAACGTACGCCGCTGCCGGCAGCCTGACGTGCCGGCGGTGCTGGAACTTTGGAGAAAAGCCCGCAGCGAGCACGCGAGCACACCCGACCGACCCGAGGACCTCGAGGGCTTGGTTGACGATTCGCCAGCCGCTCTCCTGGTGGCCGAACGGGACGGAGAGATCGTCGGTGCCTTGATTGCTGCTTGGGACGGGTGGCGGGGCAACATGTATCGGCTTGCCGTTCGGACAGGGCATCGGCGGGAGGGGATCGGGCTCGCGCTGACGCGGGCGGGTGAGGACTACCTGCGGCAGTGCGGCGTGCGTCGCGTGACTGCGCTGGTCGCCTTTGACGATGAGGTGGCGGGAGGGTTCTGGGAGTCCGCCGGCTACCCGCAGGACCGCGAGATCGGCCGACGAGTCCGCAACCTGTAAAGGCAGACGCCTGCCGGCAGACCAAACCTCGAGGCTGTAGAAACACAGATGCGTGTCCATCGAGATTGAACAGGTACAAACTCGCCGGGACGAGGCGATTGCGTTTTTCCACGTCAACCAGGCGGGGCGCAGTGCAATCGAGCGCGTAGTTGCGCTCTTCTTCTCGGTTGCAGCGATTGCTGCCTCGGTCGGTGTGGCTGCGGGAACTCCAGACGTACTCCTCCCACTTCCTGCCCTGCTTTTTCTACTTCTTTCCTACATGTTCCAGCAGTACTCGGACCTGACGGTGCTGGGGAGCGCCCGCCAGCGCCTCGAGGACTTGGTCAACGATCAACTTGGGGGGATCAAGGCCTTGATCTACGAGACGGCCGTCGCGCAGATCCGACAGGTCCCACCACTGTTACGCAGCGTTCGCTTCCTCCAAGGCCTTCTCGTGGCGGTTGTCCTTGGGGCGACAGCGGTCGCAACCGTAGTCGCGTTTCAGGATCACAGTGCTCTGATCCGCGTTGCCTACGTGTCAGGAACGGTCCTGGCAATTGCATCCGCTCTCTACTCATACGTTCACATGCTCCGTACACCCACGATCGCTGCCAAAAAACTGGCGGAACAGGGACTTGATGACGATCGACTGATCTGGATCTCGTCGGACCTCTTCGACGAGGCGCAAAGGGCAGGGAAGAATGGGGAGCTGGAGCGGCAGACGTTCGAAAGGCTCATCCGACTCGGTCTATCGAGGTCGGAATAGGCCCGAGCTTGAGAATCGTCCTCCTTTTGGTGGCTGGGCTCTGCGTAATTACCGGTGGCCTAACAACCCGTCAGGCGCCGGCGGGGGCTGGCGCCCATGAGGTCGCGTTGCGCGGCATACGAGCTCTACGCCCGCCAATTACGGGTGACCTCATTCCCTTTGGGCCAAAACGCAAGCGGGAGATGGCCGCCTACTCTGCCCGGCACTACGGAGAACACACCTGGCGTCTCAAGCGGCCCCGGGTGATCGTCGAGCACTGGGCGGAAACCGGCAGTGCCGCGGCCGTCTACAACACCTTTGCGCCCGATGTACGTGATCCGGAGCTGCACGAGCTGCCCAACGTCTGCTCGCATTTCGTGATCTCGGGATCGGGGCGGATCTTCAAGCTGGTCTCGACGAGGGTTCGCTGCCGGCACACGGTCGGGCTCAACTGGACCGCGATCGGGATTGAGCACACGGGGTTCAGCGACGGCGAAGTGCTTGGCAACCGGCGGCAGATGCACGCCTCGCTGAGGCTCACTCGTTACCTGCGCTGTCGCTTCCAGATCAAGCTGCGCAACGTGATCGGCCACGCGGAGAGCCTCTCCTCGGCCTACCACCGCGAGCGGGTCGCGAGCTTGCGGCGGCAGACTCACGGGGACTGGCGGCACGCCTCGATGCGGACCTACCGCCGCCGCTTGCACCAGCTCGGCAGCTGCTGACTAGAGACAGGGCCGCCAGGGAGCGGCGAAGAGGTCGTAGGACTTGCCCACGGCGCTGAAGCCGGTCGCCTTCGCCGCGCCACAGTAAGCGGACGGTTCGAGTTCGTACTCCGCCTCGAAGACCGCCTTGCCCTCGCTGACGAACGGCTCGTACATCCCGCATTCGTCGTACTGGAAGCACTGCTCGACGATCGCGAAGTCGAAGGCGCCGAGCAGCTGCCGCACCTGGCCACCGTCGTTCTTCAGCGCCACCGCCATGCCGCGGGCGTGCACCTGACGCGCCACCCAGCGGTTGAAGCGCAGTTGCGCGGCGGCGCCGATCGGAAAGCCGGTCTTGTTTTCCCAACCGGCGATGTTGTCCGGCTCGACGGCGTCGAATCGCTTGCGCGCGCAGATATCGAAGCGACGCTCGAGCGGCTTGGCGAAGAGGTGGAAACGGCGGATGTCGAGCCAGCGCTCGTCGGGAAAGCCTTCGTAGCGCCGGCCGATCACCGAGCGAGGAAACGAGCCGGCGTCCGGCCGGTAGCTCTCCCAGCTGCCGACGTCGAGGTAACAGATGACGTGGCGTCCCTGCTCGTGCAGCCGCCGCACGACGCTCGCCGGCGTTTCGAAGCCGTCGACGTCGTAGACCGCGGCATCGACGCCGGTGTCGACCTTGCCCTGGAGCTGCCACTGCCATGGCTGGACGGTGGGAGCCGGGTGCCAACGCGCCTGCGCCGGGCCGCAGAAGAGCAGCCCCAGACAGGCGGCAAGCACGGCAGCGGATGAGGAACGGTGCAGGCCCAGGGACCGAGGATAGGCAGCCGCGCCCGCGGACCCGACTTCGTAGCATCGACGTGGTGATCTACCTGCTCAGACACGGCGACGCGGAGGAAGGCATGGGCGACGACGCGGCGCGGCGGCTCACCGCCAAGGGAGAGCGCCAGGCTCGGGCCGCCGGGCGAGGCGCTCGCCGCGCTGGGCGATCAAGCCCGATGCCTGCCTGGCGAGCCCCAAGGTGCGCGCCGCCGACACGGCCCAGCTGGCCTGCGAGGCGCTCGGCCTCGAGCCGGAGATCACCGAGAAGCTGCGTGGCGGTCCCTTCGACTCGACCGACCTGGCCGCGGGCCGCGGCGACGTTCTCCTCGTCGGCCACGAGCCCGACTTCTCCACCGAGGTCGCCCGCCTCACCGGTGCTCACGTGAAGCTGCGCAAGGGCGGCCTGGCGGCGGTCGACGGAGGAACCCTCGTCGCCCTGCTGCGCCCCAGCGACCTCGTCGCGATAGCCGAATAGGCAATTTCCCGCGAAACGTCGATTAGTGTCTTCGCGACCTATCCGATGCAGGGAGAAACGAGGGTTAGATGGCGTACGAAATGCAGATCCGGGGAGAGTCAGGACAAAGTCAAGATCCGCAGTCCCTGGGCGGCGGCGCTGCTGCCGCTCATCACGCTCGGCATCTACCACCTGGTCTGGTGGTACCGGATCAACCGCGAGCTGCGCGACTACGGCAAGGCCAAGGGCTACGACCTCGGCCAGAACCCGACCAACTCGCTGCTCGCCCTCTTCCCCGGCGGGCTGATCATCGTGCCGGCGCTGATCACCTACTGGCGCGGCGACCAAGCGCGTCATGGGCGCCTCCCGCCTCGCCGGCACAGGAGCCGCTCAACGGCTGGATCGCGATCATCCTCTACCTCCTCATCGCCCCCGCGCTCTGGGCCTACGTCCAGGTCGAGCTGAACAAGGTCTGGCAGGCCGAAGCCGACCCGATCGAGGGCGAACTTGCGCCCCCGGCGCCGGCCGACCCGCTTCCCCCGCCGCTGCCCGAGCAGCCGCAGGCGACCGAGCCGCCCGGCCGGCGATCCGCCGCCGGCGGGGCCGACGGCCTGAACCGACTCGTGAAGCAGCGCGTCAGCCTGATCACCCTCGGCGTGGGCGACCTCGGGCGGGCGCGCCGCTTCTACGAAGCGCTCGGCTGGACGACCGGCGCGGCGCCGGAGGACGACGTCGTCTTCTTCCAGGCGGGCGAGATGGTCGTCGCCCTCTGGGACCGGGCGCGTCTCGCCGAGGACAGCGCGTCGAGGACAGCGGCGGCTGGGGCGGTGTGACGCTGGCGCTCAACCTCGGCTCGCCGGCCGAGGTCGACGCGGTGATCGAGGAGGCGCGAAGCGCCGGAGCGACGATCGGTCGCGAGCCGGCCGAGACCTTCTGGGGCGGCTACAGCGGGGTCTTCATCGATCCCGACGGCCACCCCTGGGAGGTCGCCCACAACCCGCACTGGACGATCACCGAGGACGGCGGCGTCGAACTTGGCCAGCTGACACGCTCGAACGCGCCCACCTCAATCTCGTCGACAGCTCGCGCCAGCTCTTCGAGCTCGACCCGGACGCCGCGGTCGAGGCCGAGCCGGGCTGGCTCTTCGGCGCCGGCAGCTCCACCCACCCGGTGATCTCGAACGGCGCCTTCCGTCGCGACGACGGCGTCGACGCGGGCGAGTTCGTCACCCGGGCGAAGGAGTTCTTCGCCGCCCGCGAGCGTGGTTTCAGCATCTGGGTACGGGGCGGACAGGAGGAGGACCGCGACCTCGTCGGCGCCGCCGAAGCGGCCGGCTTCCAGCTCGTCTACGAAATGCCCGAGATGACCCTGGGAGAGAAGCTGTCGCCGTCCGAGCTCCCGGCCGGAGCCGAGCTGCGCCAGCTGACCGCGGTCGAGCAGGCGACCGACTTCTGGCAGGTCGCCACGACCTCCTACTCGAGCATCGGCTTCCCGCCCGAGGTCTTTGCCGGCTACACCAACCACACCGGCCTGCTCGCCGAGAACGTCGTCGCCTTCATCGCCTACCTCGACGGCGAGCCAGTCAGCATCGCGATGACGATCGTCAGCCACGGCGTCGCCGGCATCTACTGGGTCGGCAGCCTCGAGCAGGCGCGCGGCAAGGGCCTCGGCCGGGCGGTGACAGTGGCCGCAACCAACGCCGGCTTCGACCTCGGCGCCGATCTCGCCTCGCTGCAGGCGTCGCCGATGGGCAAGCCGATCTACGAGGCGCTGGGCTACGAGACCGCCTTCGACTACCGGATGTTCATGTCGCCGGCGCCCTGAGCGCCCGCGCTTCACCCACGAGCGTGCTCAAGCCGGATAGTCGTCAGGAAGAAGCCGGAACGGGCGTCCGCCCGGCCCGCGCATTGCCCGGAAGTGGCGCCGGTCGAAGGTGAGCACGTCGGCAGTTCCGTGGCGCTCCGCAAGAACGACGATCGAGGCGTCGGCGAGGCCGACGCGGAGATCGGTGTAGCGGCGCATGACCGCTGCGGCCTGCTCGACATCGGATCGGCCGAACTCGGCAAGCTCGTATGCCCCCTCAGCAACCTCTGCCAGGAGGGCCAGCTGCGCGGCTTGGCCATGCCGCTCGCCGAGCAGGTAGTCCAACTCGGCGAGCACGAACGGCGAGAGCAGAAACGGGCCGCTCACCGCATTGACGACCCGCCTGACGTCGTCGTGGTGTCGCGCCGTCGAGCTGGTCATCTGAAGCACGGCATTTGTGTCGACCAGGATCAATCTTCACCAAACCCCCGAAGCGCCTCGCCAACCCGGTCGGGATCGTCGAGCAAGGGGTCGTCGAGGGCAAAGAGCGCTTGTGGCTTGCGCCGCCGCGGCCGGTGCTCCTCGATCACCCGATCGACGCCCCCCCGGATCAGCTCTGCCTCGCTGAGAGCGGTGCGCGCTGCGATCTCCTCCAGCCGGCGCTTCTGATCGTCCTCCAAATAGACGGTCGTTCGTTTCACGCCATACATGGTGCCATACCTAGGCTCGCCGCCTTCCAAGGCCAGCAAACGGCGGCTCTCTCCCCCCGCGTCCACCGAAGTCGACTGGCCAGTCAACCAGGACGCGTCGGTTCCTTGTAGCCTCCCGAGCCGAATTTCACGAATCCATAAGGAGAGAGCGACTGATGGGACTTCTTGACGGAAAAGCGGCGATCGTCACCGGATCGGCGCGCGGGATCGGCCGGGCGACCGCCGAACTGTTCGCCAGCGAGGGCGCCAAGGTGCTGATCAACGACCTCGACGCCGACGTCGCCGAACAGGCCGCGGGCGAGATCGACGGCGAAACCGCCGTCCACGCCGGCGACCTGACCCAGCCCGAGGCCGCCGACAAGCTCGTCGCCGCCGGCGTCGACGCCTTCGGCGCGGTCGACATCGTCGTCAACAACGCCGGCTACACCTGGGACGGCGTCGCCCACAAGATGACCGACGAGCAGTTCCAGGCGATGATCGACATCCACACGGTCGTGCCCTTCCGCGTCGCCCGGGCGCTCGCGCCCCACTGGCGCGAGGCGGCCAAGGCCGAGCGCGGCGAAGACAAAGAGGTCTTCCGCAAGCTGATCAACGTCTCCTCGACCTCCGGCACGATGGGCAACGCCGGCCAGGTCAACTACTCGGCGGCGAAGATGGCCGTCGTCGGCCTGACCAAAACCCTCGCCAAGGAGTGGGGCCAGTTCAAGATCAACGTCAACGCGGTCGCCTTCGGCTTCGTCGAAACCCGCCTCACCGCCGCCAAGGAGGAGGGCGAAGAGATGACCGCCCCGGGTGGCGAGAAGATCGAGCTCGGCATCCCCGAGCAGATGCGGGCGATGGCCTCGGCGATCATCCCGCTCGGCCGCCCGGCCACGCCCGAGGAGGCCTCCGGCCCGGTCCTCTTCCTCGCTTCGCCGCTGGCCAACTACGTGCACGGCCAGGTGCTCAACGTCACCGGCGGCATGTTCGGGGGGATGTACACCTGAGCTCCGAGGCGACAGGTGGCAGGCGTCCTCCGCGTTACCTCGACGTCGCGGACAGGATCTGGCCTGCCACCCGCCGCTTCATGGGCGCCCACACGGCGCTCTACAAGGCGACCGGCGGGCGCCTGGGGCACAAGATCCCCGGCGTCCCCGGCAAGATGCTGCTGCTCGACCACGTCGGGGCGAAGAGCGGCACCAAGCGCACCTCGCCGCTGCTCTACGTCAGGGACGGCGAGGACCTGGTCATCGTCGCCTCCAAGGGCGGCTTTCCCAAGCACCCCGCCTGGTACCACAACCTCAAGGCCAACCCGGACACGACGGTCCAGGTCGGCTCGCACCACCTTCCGGTCCACGCCCGCGTCGCCAACCCGGAGGAGCGCGAGCGCCTCTGGCCGATGGCGGTCAAGGTCTACCACGGCTACGAGGACTACGCCGCTGCGCAGCAAGGGCCGCGAAATCCCGCTGGTCATCCTCGAGCCCCGCTAGGGCTCAGTCCTTCGGCCGGCGCTCCTCGGCGACCGGGTCGCCGGACTCGCTGGCGATCGCCTCCGGTGGCCAGGGGCCGGCCCAGTTGTCGCGGGCGCCGTCGATCGTGATCGTCGTGCCGGAGACGAAGTCGCCGGCCGGCGAGGCCAGGTAGGCGACCAGCCAGGCCATCTCCTCGGCGCGGCCGGCGCGGCCGATCGGGATCGAGCGCTCGAGGTTGTCGACGACGACCTGCGGATACTTGGTCAGCAGGGTCTCGGTGGCGAACTGGCCGGCGGCGAGGGCGCAGGTCCTGATCCCGAAGCGGGCCCACTCGACCGCCAGCGTCCGCATCATGTTCTCGACCGCGGCGCGGGCGGCGCCCGAGTGCACCATCCCCGGCATGCCGTTGTGGGGCGAGAGGGTGACGCTGAGCACCTTGCCGCCGCCCTGCGGGATGAAGGCCTTGGTCGCCGCCGCGTGGGTCATCAGCCAGGTGCCCTGCACGTTGAGCTCGATCACGGTGCGGAAGCCTTTCGGCGTGATCGACTCGGCCGGCGCCAGGAACTGGCCGCCGGCGTTGTTGACCAGCACGTCGATCCGCCCGTGGTCGCTCGAGCACGCGGTCGAAGAAGCGGTCGACGGCCTCCTCGTCGCGGATGTCCATCGCCTCGTGCTCGAAGGAGCCGGCCAGGCCGGCGGCCAGCTCGGCGGTCTCCGCCAGCGGCTCCTCGCGGCGCCCGCAACCGACCACGGTGGCGCCGAGCCGAGCCAGCTCGAGCGCGGTCTCGCGCCCCAGGCCGCTGCCGGCGCCGGAGACGACGCAGACCTGCCCCGTCGAGCAAACCCTCCCTGAAGATGCGCGAATGCGGGCTTTCAGCTCATTGACGCGCAAGCCTATAGACGGGCACTCACCGTAACCTGAGCGGCAATGAAGGTCAGCGTAGAGCCAAAACCGCTGCACGAGCCGCTGGCCGGCGGCACCCCCGGCGCGACGGTCACGGTCGAGCCGATGATCGCCGGCCACGTCACCTGGCCGCGCGACGATGATGGAACGCCCCGGCGGCCGCTTCGAGACCCTGAAGCTGCTGCGCGCCCTGCTCAGCGGCAAGCCCGCCGCCACGGTCCCCTGCCCCGCCTTCCTGATCCGCCACCCCAGCGCCGGCGCGATCCTCGTCGACACCGGCCTGCACCCCTCGATCGCCACCGACGGCAAGGAGAACTTCGGCGGCCTCGGCAACCGCTTCGGCAACCCGTCGCTCGAGCCCGGCGAAGACGTTCCCGCGCAGCTGCGCAAGCGCGGCCTCGACCCCGGCGAGATCCCGATCGTGGTGATGACCCACATGCACATCGACCACACCTCGGCGATCTCGGAGTTCCCCAACTCGACCTTCGTCGTCAGCGAGACGGAGTGGCACGCCGCCGCGACCGGCCCGCGGCCGCTGCTCAACGGCTACCGCCGCGCCCACTACGACTACGCCTTCGACTACCGCACGGTCGACTTCGACCGCGCCGGCGATCGACTCCTACGCGACCTTCGGCCGCTGCTTCGACCTCTTCGGCGACGGCTCGCTCCGGCTCGCCTACACGCCCGGGCCACAGCGCCGGCCACATGTCGGTGATCGCCCACCTCGAGCAAGCGCGACTTCGTGATCGGCGGCGACGCCACCTACATGCAGGCCCAGCTCGACGGCGACGCGCCGCTGGCGCCGCGCCCCTTCGACGCCCACAACTACCGCCGCTCGCTGCAGGAGCTGAAGCTGTTCAAGCGCGAGTACCCCGACGCGATCGTCACCCCGGGCCACGACCCGGAGTTCTACGCCGGGCTCGACGCCCGCTACGAGTAGCGGCTAACGCGAGCCGTCGAGCTCTTCGTACATCGCCCGCACCGGGGCGAAGATCTGCTCCGCCACCTCGAGCTGGCGCTCGCGGCTCGGCGCCTGCCTCGACCGGGAAGGTGCAGCGGCTCGCCGAACTGCACGGTCACCTTGGGGAAGCGGAGTCGCTTCCAGCGGCGCACCTTCTCCGAGCCGTGGATCGCGACCGGCACGACCGGCGCGCCGGACTCGAGCGCGATGCGGCCGATCCCGGGCTTGACCTCTTTCAGCTTGCCGCTGCGCGAGCGGCCGCCCTCGGCGTAGACGAGCAGCATCTCGTCCTGGTCGAGGATCGTGGCAGCGGTCTTGAACGCCTCCTCGTCGTGGTGGCCGCGGCGCACCGGGAAGACGCCGCCGTGCTTGTAGACGTAGGTGAGCACGGGCGGGCCGAACATCTGCGACTTGGCCATGAAGCGCACCTTGCGGCGCAGGTAGAGGCCGACGAAGAAGTGGTCCATCTGGCTGAAGTGGTTGGGGGCGAGGATCAGCGGCGCCCGTCTTCGGCACGTTCTCGACCCCGATCGCCCGCACCCGGTAGATCAGCAGCGTCGGCAGCGAGAGGATGCATGCGGACGAAGGTGTAGGTCCAGCCGACCCCCTTGCGGGCCGGCGGCGTGGAACTGGTCGAAGTACTCCGCCGGGCGGTCGTCCTTGTAGATCTGTGGCTTCATGTCGGCCATGGGCAGCGACGGCCGTACGGCCGTCGCTACGCGGTACCCCCGCTCGTGGCGAGGGTTACGGCACCTCTTGGCCGGCGCTCGGGCGCGGCCCAGCCTCTGGCGCGCTCGAGCGCACGGTGCCAGTCGGCCAGCAGCGCCTCGCGCTCGTCCTCGCCCATCGCCGGCTCGTAGCGAGCCGCCTCGCGCCACATCTCGCCGACCTGCTCCAGGCTCCAGCGCCCGGTCGCGATCCCGGCCAGGTAGGCGGCGCCGAGCGCGGTCGTCTCGGCGATCTCGGGGACGACCACCGGGCAGCCGAGCACGTCGGCCTGGAACTGCATCAGCCAGCGGTTGGCGACGGCGCCGCCGTCGGCCTTCAGCACCGCCAGCCGCTCACCGGCGGCGGCCTCCTGCGCCCGCACCGCGTCGACGGTCTGGTAGGCGATCGCCTCCAGCGCCGCCCGGGCCAGGTGGGCGCGGCCGCTGCCGCGGGTGAGGCCGACGATCGTGCCGCGCGCGTAGGGGTCCCAGTGCGGCGAGCCGAGCCCGGTCAGCGCCGGCACGAAGTAGACGCCGTCGTTGCCGTCGAGCGAGGCGGCCAGCGCCTCGCTCTCCCCGGCGCCGCTCGATGATGCCGAGGCCGTCGCGCAGCCACTGCACGGCGGCGCCGGTGACGAAGATCGAGGCCTCGAGCGCGTAGGCCGGGCCTCGCCTCGGTGCCGCAGGCGACCGTCGTCAGCAGGCCCTCGCCCGGCTCGGGCGCCTCGGCCCCGGTGTTGAGCAGGACGAAGCTGCCGGTGCCGTAGGTGTTCTTGGCGCTGCCGGCGCGGTGGCAGGCCTGGCCGAAGAGGGCCGCCTGCTGGTCGCCGGCGATCCCGGCCACCGGCACCTCGCCGCCGAACTCGCTGGTGGTGCCGTAGACGTGGGCCGAGGGCAGCGGCTCGGGCAGGCGCGCCGGGTCGACGCCGAGCAGGCCGCAGAGCTCCTCGTCCCAGGCGCGCCGGCGGATGTCGAAGAGCATCGTCCGCGAGGCGTTGGTGTGGTCGGTCGCGTGGCGGCCGGTGAGCTTGAAGAGCAGCCAGGAGTCGATCGTGCCGAAGACCGCCCGCTCCGCCCCCTCGACGTTGCGCAGCAGCCACTCGATCTTGGTCGCCGAGAAGTAGGGGTCGATGACGAGCCCGGTGCGCTCGCGCACCAGCGGCTCGTGGCCGGCGGCGCGCAGCTCGCTCGCAGCGCTCGGCGGTGCGCCGGTCCTGCCAGACCAGCGCCCGGTGGAGCGGCTCGCCGCTCGCCGGGTCCCAGGCGACGACCGTCTCGCGCTGGTTGGTGATCCCGATCGCCGTCGAGCTCGGCCCCCTGGATGCCGGCGTCGACGATCGCCTCGACCGCGACCCGGCGGCGTCACCTCCCAGATTTCGGCGGCGTCGTGCTCGACCCAGCCCGGCCGCGGGAAGTGCTGCTCGAACTCCGAGTAGGCGCGGCCGGCGATCTGCCCCTCGGCGTCGAAGACGAGGCAGGTCGTCCCCGTCGTCCCCTGGTCGATCGCGAGGATCAGGGAGTGACTCCGCGGACGATCGTGAGCAGGCCCTCCGGCCACCCGGAGGCGTCCGTCGCCGCCGGTGCCGAGCCGGCGCAGGCCCATCCCGTACATCAGCGCCACGATCGTGCGCGCGTGGCGCTCCGGCTCCGGCACCTCGAGCATCTCCAGCGCCGCCGCGGCCACCCCTTCGTAGGCCTCGAAGCAGCGCAGCGAGGCCTCGCGCAGCGCCGGGTCGCGGGCCGCCTGCAGGTGCAGCTCGATCTCGGCCAGCTGCTGGATCCGGTTGCTCGACTCCTCGACCACCCGCTCGACCTCGGCCGCGATCTGCTCGACGCTCGGCTCGCTGCGGCGCAGCTCGGCCGCGATCTCCTCCTGGCGCGCCACCTCCTCGCCGACGAAGAGCAGCAGGCTCTCGCGCAGCAGGTCCACCTGGCTGGGGAAGTGGTAGGTGAGCGAGCCGAGCGCGACGCCGGCCGCGCCGGCGACGCGGCGGTTGGTGACGGCGGGCATCGCCCTCGCCGCCGATCAGCTCGACCGTGGCGCGGAGGATTCGCTCGCGGGTATCGGGGGGCGCGACGGTGGCCAAGAAGCGCCAGCCTACCCTTTTCGCCTATCGTTCGTTCGAACGAACAACTGGCGGAGGACGGCGCAAGGAGAGGCGAGGAATGGCGACGACGACGACAGACTGCACCCGCCGGGCTGCGGGAGCAGGCGCTGCTGCTGCGGGCCGGAGAGACCACATCGCGGGAGCTGGTCGAGGCGGCGCTCGAGCGGGCCGAGGCGAGCCAGGAGACCCTGAACGCCTTCCGGGTCATCTGCGCCGAGGAAGCGCTGGCCGCGGCCGACGAGGCCGACCGCCGGCTCGGCGACGGAGGACGAGCGCGCCGCTGCTCGGTGTCCCGGTCGCGATCAAGGACGACGTCGACCTCGCCGGCCACACCACCCCGTTCGGCTGCGGCGGCGGCAGGCCGGCGGTGCGCGACGCCGAGATGGTGCGGCGCCTGCGCGAGGCGGGCGCGATCCTGATCGGCAAGACGCACGCGCCCGAGGTCGGCCTGTGGCACTTCACCGAGACGCCGCTGCACGGCGCCACCCGCAACCCCTGGAACACCGACCACACCCCGGGCGGCTCCAGCGGCGGCGCCGCGGCGGCGGTGGCGGCGGGCGTCGTCCCCGCCGCGATCGGCTCCGACGGCGCCGGCTCGATCCGCATCCCGGCCGCCTGGACCGGGCTGGTCGGGCTGAAGCCGCAGCGCGGGCGCGTCTCCACCTGGCCCGACCCCGAGGCCTTCAACGGGCTCAGCTGCTACGGCCCGCTGGCCCGCAGCGTCGCCGACGCCGCCCTGCTGCTCGACGCGGTCCACGGCAACGTCCCCGCCGACCTGCACCGCCCGCCGCCGCCGAGCGAGCCCTTCGCCGAGGCGGCGGCGCGCGAGCCCGGCCGCCTGCGGATCGCGGTCTCCTTCGCCACGCCCTTCGGCGTCCCCGCAAGGTCGACCCCGAGCACCGGGCGGCGATCGAGGCCTTCGCCGAGCAGCTCGGCGAGCTCGGCCACGAGATCGTCCGCGTCGATCCCGACTACGGCCTGGTCGGCCCGGCGATCGTCCCCCGCGGCGAGGCGGCCGTCGAGGAATGGCTCTGCGCCCACGGCGAAGACCGCTCCGCGCTGGAGCCGCGCACGCGCGCCCACGCCCGCATCGGCAAGGCGCTGCAGGGCGTGCCCCTGCGCATCGCCCGCGCCGCCGAGCCGGCCTGCGGCGCCGGATCGGCCGCGTCTTCGAGCGCTGCGACGTCGTCCTCACCCCGACCACGGCGAAGCCGCCGCCGCGCATCGGCGCCCTCGAGGGCGAGGGCTACTGGGCGACCAGCAACACCGCCAGCGCCACCTGCCCCTTCGCCTTCGCCTGGAACGTGATCGGCTGGCCCGGGATCAGCGTCCCCGCCGGGCTCACCTCCAACGGGCCTGCCGATCGGCGCCCAGCTGCTCGGCCGCGAAAACGACGAGGCGACGCTGCTCTCGCTCGCCGGGCAGGTTGAGCGCGCCGAAGGCGGCTGGCCCGCCGTGAGGCCATCCCGGTAGGGGTTCCGCTTAACTTTTTCGAGAGCGGCGACGCTGGCGCCGATCGGCCGAAAAAGTACAAGACGCTCCACCCCTACCGGGATCGGCCTAGCGCGGGCGCGGTAGGCGCGGGCGAAGTCGAGCAGCTGGCGGCCGCGGTGGAGGAAGCCGGCGAAGCTGCGGCCGGTGGCGCGGTGGGAGAGGTCGAGCTCGTACTCGCCGCACGCGGTAGCCGGCGCGGACCGCGTCGACCGTCATCCCCATCTCCATCCCGTAGCCGCGGGCGAAGGGCAGCGTCGCGCGCAGGACCTCGACCCGCATCGCCCGCTGGCCGGAGATCGGCGCCTCGGCCTCGAAGCCGCAGAGGCGCCGGATCGCCCAGCGGGCGAAGCCGAGCGCCAGGCCGAAGCCGCCGCCGACCCGGCGGCCGAAGGCGGCCACCGCGAGGTCGCACTCGCCCCGCTCGACCGCCGTCGACCAGCGGCGCCAGCCGCGCCGCCGAGTCGCCGAGGTCGCCGTCGCAGAGCAGGACCAGCGCGGGCGCCGGCTCGTCGCTCAGCGCCGCCTCGGCCGCGGCGGTGACGTTGGCCGCCCTTGCCGTGCGGGCGGCCGCGGCTGACCACCTGGGCGCCGGCCGCCATCGCCACCTCCGCGGTGCCGTCGCTCGGAGGCGTCGTCGGCGACCCAGATCGACCGCGGCCGGGAAGGGCCTCGCGCAGGGCCGCCACCGTCTCGCCGATCCGGTCGGCCTCGTTGCGGGCGGCGACGATCGACCGCCAAGGAGTCGGACACGGCGGATATTGTCCCCGCGCCATGGAACATCGAGGCGCACATCACCGGCAACGTGTGGAAAATCGAGGTCGCGGTCGGGGACACGGTCGAGGACGGCGACACGGTCGTCATCCTCGAGTCGATGAAGATGGAGATCCCGGTCGAGGCCGAAGACGACGGCACCGTCAAGGAGATCCGCTGCGAGGAGGGCCAGTCGGTCAGCGAAGGCGACGTCCTCGTCGTGCTGGAGTGAACGAGCGGCTCGCCGGCGGCAAGCTCCTCCTCGACTCGCCGGCCGAGGCGGTCGTCCGCCTCCGCATCTCCAACCCCGAGCGCCGCAACGCGCTCGACCACGAGATCCTCGACGCGCTCGCCGAGACGCTGCCGCGGCTCGACCACGGGATCGAGACCCGCTGCCTGCTGATCACCGGCGCGCCGCCGGTCTTCTCCGCCGGCTACGACATCGCCTCGATCCCCGCCGAGACCTTCGAGCGCGACGCCGAGGCGCTCGTCGCCCACCCCTTCCACGCCGCGATGGAGGCGCTCGCCAGCCCACCCCTGGCCGACCGTCGCGGCGATCAACGGCCACTGCATCGGCGGCGGCCTCGAGCTGGCGATCACCTGCGACCTGCGGATCTGCGCCGGCGGCGGCGAAGCTCGGCATGCCGCCGGTCAAGCTCGGCCTCGTCTACGGCCACACCGGCCTGCGCAAGTTCCTCGACACGGTCGGCCTGGCGCGCACCAAGGAGCTCTTCCTCACCGGCCGCAACTTCGAGGCCGCGCGCGCCGCGGAGATCGGCCTCGTCCACGAAGTCGTCGACGACGACCGGCTCGAGGCCGCCGCGGTCGAGCTGGCCGGCCGAGATCGCCGCCAACGCGCCGCTCTCGATGCGCGGCAACAAGAGCGCGATCGACCTGCTCACCGCATCGCCGGTGCTCAGCGAGCAGCAGGAGGCCGGCCTGATCGCCCTGCGCGAGTCCTGCTTCGCCTCCGAGGACCTGCGCGAGGGCATCGAGGCCTTCGCCGAGAAGCGCAAGCCCGAGTGGAAGGGGCGGTGAGCGCCGGCGCGCAAGCAGCTCGCCGCCAGCCGACCCGACGATGGCGGCGCTGATCGAGCGGATCGGCAAGATCGACCTGGAGACGCGGCTGCGGCGGCGCAGCGAGGAGCGGCCGGCCGACGCCTACGGAGCGCTGCTGCGGGCGATCGTCGGCCAGCAGCTCTCGACCAAGGCGGCGCGGACGATCTACGGGCGCGTCCTCGACCTCTTCGACGGCACCACGCCCTCGCCCGAGCAGCTGCTCGAAGCCGAGGAAACCGACCTGCGCGCGCGCCGGCCTCTCCGGCCGCAAGGTCGAGTACGTCCGCGACCTCGCCTCGCACGTGATCGAGCGGCGAGCTGGAGCTCGAGCGGCTCGACCAGCTCGCCGACGAGGAGGTGATCGAGGAGATCGTCGCCGTGCGCGGGCTCGGCGTCTGGACCGCGGAGATGTTCCTGATCTTCCACCTCGAACGGCCCGACGTCCTCTCCGGCGGCGACCTCGGCATCCGCAAGGCGATGCAGATCGAGTACGGGCTGGAGGAGATGCCGACGCCGACGCGGGTGCTGGAGATCGGCGAGCCCTGGCGCCCGCACCGCAGCCTCGCCTCCCTCTACCTCTGGGAGTCGCTTGCAAACGCGCCCGTCGATTGAGGCCGGCGCCGGCAGCCGGCCGACAAGAGGAGCATGCGCCTGCGTTTCTGGCTCGGCTTCGCCGTCGTCGCCGCGATCGCGGTCGGCTCGATCGCGGTCGCGCTGGTCGTCCACGACCGCGAAACGCGACAGCTTCGAGACGCACGCAGCGCGGCGAGGCGGCGCGCGCGGCGCACCAGGCCGAAGCGCTGGCGGCGCTCTCGGTCGGCCAGCTGTCCAGCGCCGCGGCCTTCTACCAGGCGGAGGGCCACTTCAGCCGCCACGAGTTCGACGTCGTCGCCGACTCGCTGCTGCGAGCCGGGCGCGCTGAGCGGCGACCGCCTTCATCGGCTCGGTGCCCGCGCGCGCAGCGGGCGAGCTTCGAACGCAGCCACGGCTTCCCGATCCTCGAACGGGGACCGCTCGGCAACCTGCGCCGGGCCGGCGCCCGCAGCCACTACTTCCCGCTCATCTACGTCGCCGCGCAGCGGCCTCACCGTGCAGCCGCCGATCGGCTACGACGTCGGCTCCGACCAGCTGCGCGGCACCTACCTGCTGCGCGCGCGCGACCAGCGGCAGGCCGGCGGCCACGCCGGTGATGCGCCTGCCGGTCGGCGGCACCGGGATCAACGTCTTCCGCCCGGTCTACCGCGACGGCGCCCCGACCGCGACCGTCGCCGAGCGCCGCGCGGCGCTGATCGGCTTCGCCGGCGGCGCCTTCCACGTTCCCGACCTGGCCGCGGCGGCGACCGACCGCCCTGCCCGGACGAGGTCGACGTCGCCGCTGATCGAGCGCGGCAGGCCGGTCGCCGGCCCCGACCTGCCGCGCGACGAAAGCGGCCGACCGCGCCGATCCACATCGCCGACCGCACCTGGCTGCTGGTCGTGCGCGATCCGAGCCGGCCCGGCGTCGACCTGCCGGTGATGATCGCCATCGTCGGCCTCTCGCTGGCGGCGCTGCTGGCCGCGCTGGTGCTTGTCTGGAGCCGCAACGAACGGATGCAGGAACTGGCGCGTGCAGGCCAGCCAGGACCCGCTGACCGGGCTGAAGAACCGGCGTCGCTTCGAGGAGGACCTGCGCGCCGAGCTGGCGCGCAGCCACCGCTACGGCGTCGCCGGGGCGCTGCTGATGCTCGACCTCGACCACTTCAAGCAGGTCAACGACACGCTCGGCCACCCGGCCGGCGACCGCGTCCTCGCCGAGATCGCCGCCGTGCTGCGCGGCCGCGCCCGCGAGACCGACGTGCTGGCCCGGATCGGCGGCGACGAGTTCGCGATCGTGCTGCCGCGCTGCGAGCTCGGCGAGGCCGAAGAGGTCGCCGGCGAGATCGCCACGGCGATCCGCGAGCGGATGAGCGCCGAGCCGGAGCGTGCCGCCGATCACGGCCAGCATCGGCATCGCGACCTTCGGCACCGGCGAGCGGCTCAGCTACGAATCGGTGCTCGGCCGGGCCGACGCGGCGATGTACGCGGCGAAGGGCTCTGGGCGCGACCGGTGCGGCGTTTGGACACCGACGGCCGGCGGCGCGGTCCAGCGAAGTGAAGATCACCGTCGCCGAGCCGCGCTAGGCGGCCAGGCTGCCCGGCGCAGGCGCAGGACCCTGCCCGGCCGAGGCTTCGAAGCTCAGGCCGCGACCGCGCGGCGCCGCGACTGCAGTCGGCCTCAGCAGCGCGCGCCCGGCAATCGCGGCGGCCCGGTAGTCGGTGAAGAGCAGGAGATCGGTGCCGGCCGCTGCCGCCGCCAGCCCGGCGCCGGCGGGCCCGCCGAAGTCGCGCACCGCAACCGATTCGAGCGCATCGGTGATCGAGACGCCGTCGAAGCCGATGCGGTCGCGCAGCTCGCCGGTCGCGATCGAGCGGGCGAAGGCCGCCGGCTGCGGCGAGAAGGCCGGGTAGATCGCGGTGCTCAGCATCACCAGCCTGCGCCGCCGGCGGCGACGAAGCGCCGGTAGGGACGCTCGTCGACCGCGCGCAGCGTCTGCTTCGACAGGTCGATCGCGCTGCACGGCGAAGTCGGTGTTTTCGGCCGCTCGCGCCGAGGCCGGGAAAGTGCTTGGCGGTAGCCGCAACGCCGCCTGCACTGCAGGCCGTCGGCAAAGGGCACCGCCGTCGCCTCCACCGCGGCGGCGGTGGAGCCGAAGCCGCGTTCGGTGTCAGCGATCGTGCCGCCGGGCCGGGCGACGTCCAGCACCGGGCCAGGTCGACGTTGACCCCGACCCCGCGCAGGTTGGCCGCCGTGGCTCCGCCCTGCGCGCGGCTCGACGTCGCCCCCGCCGCGCCCATCTGCGCGCGCCGAAGCGCGTCGGCGGCGCCCGCCCAGCCGCTTCACCAGGCCGCCCTCCTGGTCGACCATGACCAGCAGCGGGTCGCGCAGGCTCGGCCGGCCGCCGGATCGACTCGAGTTCGGCGATCAGGCGCCGTGCCGCCGCCCGGCTCGGCAGGTTCTCTGCGAAGAGGATCACCCCGGCGAGGCTCGCCGCGGCGGATCGTCCGCCGCAAGGGCGCCGGCACCTCGGTGCCCCGGGAAGCCGGCGACGAGACGCTCGCCGACGAGCTGCCGCGGCGAGAGCCAGCGAGGCCGCGCTCGGCTGCCGCCGAGGCGCGCTGCGGTCGCCGAGCACGGCGCCAAAGGCGAAGGCCGCCGACCGCCAGTCCGCATGCTGCCGCCGATGCGATCCGCCTCCGCCTGGTCGTCGCCGTGCTCCACCGTGCCTGAGCTTATGGCCCCATATGGATCGCTGCGAGCTCAGACACGCCCAGCGTCCGGGCCGCTGCCTAGCCTTGCGCCCGAATGCCCTCCCTGATCACCTTCGAGGAAGCGCTCGCGCTCGGCGAGCTGACCGACCACGAGGAGATCGGCGACCTGGTCGAGCGCGCCTGGGCGGTGCGGCGCGAGAACTTCGGCGACTCGACCGACATGTGCTCGCTGGTCAACGCCAAGTCCGGCGGCTGCGCCGAGGACTGCGGCTTCTGCGCCCAGTCGCGCTACGCCGAGGCGGACACGCCGATGCACGCGATGATGGAGCCCGAGCAGATCCTCGAGCACGCCAAAGCCGCCGAGGCGGCGGGCGCGCACCGCTTCTGCATGGTCACCCAGGGCCAGGGCCTCTCCAAGCGCGACTTCGAGAAAATCCTCGAGGGCGCCGAAGCTGGTCGCCGAGCAGACCAACCTCAAGCGCTGCGCCTCGATCGGCCACATGTCGGCGCGAACGCGCCAAGAAGCTGCGCGAGGCGGGCATCCAGCGCGTCCACCACAACGTCGAGTCGGCTCGCGCTCCTACTACCCGGAGGTCTCGAGCACGGTCCGCTACGAGGGCCGGCTGCGGACGATCCAGGCGGTCAAGGAGGCCGGGCTGGAGACCTGCGTCGGCGGCATCCTCAACCTCGGCGAGTCGCCGCGGCAGCGGGTCGAGATGGCCTTCGAGCTGACCGAGATCAACCCGACCTCGGTGCCGATCAACCTGCTCAACCCGCGCGACGGGCACCAAGTTCGGCGAGCGGCCGCTGATGGACGCCTGGGAGGTCGTCAAGTGGGTGGCGATCTTCCGCCTGATCATCCCCGGCGCCCTCTTCCGCCTCTGCGGCGGCCGGGTCGAGAACCTCGGCGACCTGCAGCCGCTGGCGGTCAAGGCCGGGCTCAACGGGGTGATGATGGGCAACTTCCTGACCACGCTCGGCGCCGAGCCCGAGGACGACCGGGCGATGTTCGAGGAGCTCGGCCTCAACGTCGCCCGCCAGCCCGACAACGGCGCCAACCCGCGGCCCGACAACCGCGACGGCTGGCTCGAGGGCGAGACGCCGGCGACGCCGATCGACGAGCTGATCGACCACCAGGACGAGGCCAACTTCTGGGACCCCTCGACCCAGCTGCGGGTGATCAAGAAGACGAAGAAGCCGCCGCCGTACCCGACACCAGCGCGCCCATCCGCACCGCGGCATGACGCGAGATCGCGGAGCGGCTGGAGGAGCTCCGCGACCGGGGGCTCCACCGGCGACTGCGGCTGATCGGCGGCCCGCAGGGCCCGCGCGTGACCCTCGACGGCAAGCCAGGTGCTGCTGCTCTGCTCGAACGACTACCTCGGCCTGGCCAACCACCCGCGGGTCGCGGGCGCGGCGGCGGAGGCGGCGATGCGCTGGGGCGCCGGCGCCGGCGCCTCGCGCCTGATCTCGGGCAACATGCAGCCGCACCGCGCGCCTGGAGAAGCGGCTGGCCGCCTTCAAGGGCTACGAGTCGGCGCTGCTCTTCGGCTCCGGCTACCTGGCCAACACCGGCACGATCGCGGCGCTGGCCGGGCGACGGCGAGGTCGTCTTCTCCGACGAGCTCAACCACGCCAGCATCATCGACGGCTGCCGGCTCTCGCGGGCCGAGACCTTCGTCTACCGCCACGGCGACGTCGAGCACCTCGCCTGGGGCCTGCGCGAGGCGGGCGAGCGCGGCTGCGCTGATCGTCACCGACGGCGTCTTCTCGATGGACGGCGACGTCGCGCCGCTGGCCGAGCTCGTCGAGCTGGCCCGGCGACACGGCTGCCGGCTGATGGTCGACGAGGCGCACGCCACCGGCGCGCTCGGCCCGGGCGGGCGCGGCTCGGTCGCCGCCGCCGGGCTCAGCGGCGAGGTCGACGTCGTGATGGGGACGCTGGGCAAGGCGCTCGGCTCCTACGGCGCCTACGTCTGCGCCAGCCGCGAGCGACCGACTACCTGCTCAACACGGCCCGCTCCTTCGTCTTCTCGACCGCGCCGCCGCCGCCGGTCGTCGCCGCCGGCCTGGCGGCGCTGGAGCTGCTCGAATCCCAGCCCGAGCGGGTCGAGCGGCTCACCGCCAACGCCGCGACCCTGCGCGCGGCGCTCGCCGCCGAGGGCCTCGCGGTGGGCGGCTCCGAGACCCAGATCGTGCCGGTCGCGGTCGGCGACGCCGGAGCTGACGATGGAGCTCTGCGAGCGGGTCCTGGAGCGCGGCGTCTTCGCCCAGGGCATCCGCCCGCCGACCGTGCCCGAGGGCTCCTCGCGGCTGCGCTTCACGGTGATGTCGACCCACCGCCGCGAGGAGCTGGAGCGCGCCGCCAAGCTGGTCGGCGCCGCCGCCCGCGAGCTCGGCATCGGCGCCGAGCCGGCCCGCGGTCGCGCAGCTGGCCGCCTGAGGCCTTGACGACGGGCTTCTTCGTCACCGGCACCGGCACCGAGGTCGGCAAGACCGTCGTCGCCGCGGTCACTCGCCCGCACCCTGCGCCGACGGGGCACAGCGCGTCGCCGTCTTCAAGCCGGCGGTCACCGGCCTCGACGACTGCCCGGCGAGACCGACCACGCCCTGCTGCGCCGGCGCGCGCCGGGTCCGAGCAGAGCGACGAGGAGATCGCGCCCTACCGCTACGGGCCGCCGGCCTCGCCGCACCTCGCGGCGGCGCTGGCCGGTGAGGAGATCGAGCCGGAGCGCCTGCGCGACCGCCGCCCGCGACGCCGCGGCCGGCGCCGACGCGCTCGTCTGCGAGGGCGTCGGCGGCCTGCTCGTGCCGCTCTGCCCCGACTACCTCGTCCGCGACCTCGCCGTCGACCTGGGGCTGCCGCTGGTCATCGCCGCCTCGCCCGGCCTCGGCACGATCAACCACACGCTGCTGACGATCGAGGCGGCGCGCGCCGCCGGGCTCGACCGTCGCCGCGGTCGTCCTCACCCCCTGGCCCGAGCAGCCGAGCCCGATCGAGCAGCTCCAACCGCGAGACGATCGAATCGCTCGGCGAGGTGACGGTCGAGACCCTGCCGCAGCTCGACCTCGCCGACGCCTGACGAGCTGGCCGAGCGCTCGAGCTCTAGTCGCTGACGATCACGTCGAGGCTGGCCGGCGTCAGCTCGACCTCGAAGCCGGCGTCGGTCGCGATCGCGGCAACCGCCTCGGGGTCTCCGGGCTCGCGGCTGGCCAGCAGCAGCGCCCGCGCCACGTCGCCCCGTACCGCCTTCGCCATGTGCGAGACGGCCTTGCGCTTGCCGCCTCTCCTCGCGGAAGGCCCGCACCGAGAGCAGCGTCGCCGCGCTTCGGCTTCCAGGCCGCCGCGTAGGCGCCGGAGCGCATGTCGACGATCGACCTCGCCGGGCTCGTCGGGCATCGCCGCGGCAAGCGCCGGCGCGCCACCAGGCCGCGAGCGGGCCGATGCCATCGAGCTTGGTCGAGGGCGGCAGCGGTAGTAGGGGATCCGGTCCTCGGCCGGACGAAGCCCCAGAGCGCGCTGGCGATCAGGACCCGCTTCGCCGCCCGTCGCCGCGCCGCGGCCGGTCAGCCCGGCGAGATCGCAGGCGCTGGTAGAGCACGCCGGTGTAGACCTCGGCGGCCGGCGCGGCCGGCGCTTTGCGCAGCTTCGGCGTCGATCGCCGCCGATCAGCTTCTGCCGCTGCTTGCGCAGCTCCGCGGCGAAGACCAGCGCAGTCGAGGTCGACCGGCTCGCCGCCCTCGGGCTCGGCCTTGCCTTCCGAGGGCGGCAGCAGGATCCGCATCGCGGCGGCAGCTTTTCAGGCGGCGGCAGATCGCCTGCGGCAACGGGCTCGCCCCGGCACGACCTCGCGCCCGGCCAGCTCCTCGCCACCGAAGTTGACCGCCGCCTCGGCCGCCTCGACGCTGAGCGTGTCGCGCTTGGCCCGGATCGCGATCGCGCCGATCACGGCGCCGAGTAGCGGCGACCACGGCGCAGATGCTCATCGCCTGGCCGAGCGCGTCGACGAACTGCTGCGGGCTGGCGTCGGCGAAGTTGGTGTCCCGACCGAGCCCTGGAAGATCGCGCCGGTGACGGCGACGCCGAGGCTGCCGCCGACCATGCGGAACATCGAGAGCACGCCGGAGGCGATCCCGGCCTTCTCGACCGCGACCGCGTTCATCGCGGCGCTGGTCATCGGCGACATCGTCAGCGCGATGCCGATGCCGAGCAGCATGAAGCCGGGCAGCAGGTCGAGGTAGCTGGAGTCGACCGCGATGCCGCTGAAGCTGTAGAGCGAGGCGGCGACGATGCCGAGCCCGGCGGCGATCAGCCAGCGCGGCCCGAAGCGATCGGCGAGCCGGCCGGCGACCGGCGCCACGCCGACGATCATCAGGGTCGAGGGCAGGAACCTGACCCCCGCCTCCAGCGGCGAGTAGCGGAGGATGTCCTGCATGTAGAGGGCGAGGAAGAAGAAGACGCCGAGCATCGAGAAGGAGACGATCAGGG
Organism: uncultured Solirubrobacterales bacterium; assembly: GCA_963702065.1. GTDB lineage: Bacteria > Actinomycetota > Thermoleophilia > Solirubrobacterales > 70-9 > VRUE01. Next base: position 260,197 of record OY969705.1, on the reverse strand, counting down.
CGACGACGACCGCGCCGAGGAAGTTGCGATCGGAGAAGAAGCGGAATTCGACCATCGGCACCTTGACCCGCAGCTCGACCGCGACGAAGGCGGCCATGCCGACGGCGGCGCCGATCAGCAGGGCGACGATCTCGGTCGAGCCCCAGCCCCATTCGTTGCCCTCGACCAGGGCCAGGATCAGCGCCGTCAGGGCGCCGGTGAGCAGGGCGACGCCGGCGTAGTCGACCTCGCGGCCGACGGTGTTGTCGCGCGACTCGCGCACGGCGAAGAGCGCCGCGGTGACGGCGCCGATCGCGACCGGGATGTTGAGGTAGAAGATCGCCCGCCAGCTGACGTGCTCGGTGAGGAAGCCGCCGACCACCGGGCCGACCGCGAGGGCCAGGGCCGAGACGCCCGCCCACATCCCCATCGCCTTGCCGCGCTCGGAGGCTGGGAAGGCGTCGGTGATGATCGAGAGCGTCGCCGGCATCATCAGCGCCGCGCCGACGCCCTGGACGACGCGGCTGAGCGACCAGGTCGGTCGAGCTGGCGGCGAAGCCCGGCGGTCGCCGAGGAGAGGGCGAAGATGACGACGCCGAAGAGGAACATGCGGCGGCGGCCGAAGATGTCGCCGAGCCGCCCGCCGGTCGCCAGCAGCACCGCGAAGGAGAGCGTGTAGCCGTTGATCGTCCACTCGAGGCCGGAGATCGAGGCCCCGCAGGTCGTGCTGGATCGACGGCAGGGCGACGTTGACCACCGTGTTGTCGAGCATGATCATGAACAGCGCGAAGCACATCGCTCCGAGCGTCCACCACTTGCGGTTGTCGTCGGTGATCAGGTGGCGGTAACGGGTCAAGCTGGTCCGACCTCCTTCAGGTGTTCGATAAGCCTCCGCGATGTCGTCGCGGTCCATCAGCGAGTCGACGGCGGCGTCGAGCTTGCGCCGCTGCGCGGCGGTGAGGCTGGCGGCGAAGGTCTCCATCCCCGCCTGGCGCACGACGACGAGGGTGTCGACGAGCTTCTTGCCCTTGGCGGTGATCGCGACGCGCCGCACGCGGCGGTCCTCGGCGTCCTCGACCCGGCGTGGCGAGCCGCTTCTTGACCAGGCCGTCGACCGCCCGGCTCATCGAGGGCACCGAGACGCCGAGCGCCTCGGCCAGGTCGCTGACCTGGCGCGCCTCGGTCGCCTCGCCCAGCCCGCCCAGCTCCAGCAGGGCCTTGGACTGGGTCATCGAGAGGCCGCTCTCCTCGATCACCCGCAGCACGTTGCCGCGGTCGTAGAGGAAGAGGTGGCGCAGCAGGGCGCTGATCCGCGCCGCGGTCTCCTGCGCCTCGGCGCTGACGTCCGGGGTGCTGACCTCGTCGACGATTGCCGCTATGTCGCTCGCTTGCATGCCGATAATAGTTGCAGATGGACAACTATTTCTCAAAAGGAATAGTTGTTCGTGTGACGAGAATCACGCAGCCGGGCTGGCGTTCCGCCGGAGCCTGCGCTCAGGGCTAGTCTCGGTTTTCGGTGACGTCGGTGGACCACGCTCAGCTCGACCGCGACCACGTCTGGCATCCGTTCACGCAGCAGCAGGCCTGGTGCGAGGAAGAGCCGCTGATGATCGAGGCGGGCGCCGGCTCGCACCTGGTCGCGAGCGACGGGCGCCGCTACATCGACGGCGTCTCCTCGCTCTGGTGCACGTCCACGGCCACGGCATCCCGGCGATCGACGCGGCGGTCAGCGGCCCAGCTGGAGAAGGTCGCCCACACGACGATGCTCGGCCTCTCCCACCCCGGCGCCGCCGAGCTGGCCGGCCGCCTCGTCGACCTCGCGCCGCCGGGCTCTGAGCCGCGTCTTCTACTCGGAGTCCGGCTCGACCGCGGTCGAGATCGCGCTGAAGATGGCCTTCCAGTTCCAGCAGCAGCGCGGCGGCCAGCACCGCCGCCGCACCTCCTTCGTCCACCTGCGCGACTCCTACCACGGCGACACGATCGGCTCGGTCGCGGTCGGCGGCATCGACCTCTTCCACTCCACCTACCGGCCGCTGCTCTTCCAGACCCACGCCGCCGAGCCCGGCGACGCCGCCGACCTCGAGCGGGTGCTCGCCTGCCACGAAGAGGAGATCGCCGCGGTGATCGTCGAGCCGCTGGTCCAGGGCGCCGCCGGCATGCTCACCCACCCGCCCGGCTACCTGCGCGCGGTGCGCGAGCTCTGCGACCGCTTCGGCGTGCTGCTGATCTGCGACGAGGTGGCGACCGGCTTCGGCCGCACCGGCAAGATGTTCGCCTGCGAGCACGAGGACGTCGCGCCCGACCTGCTCTGCCTCGCCAAGGGCCTCACCGGCGGCTACCTGCCGCTGGCGGCGACGCTGGCGACCGAGCGGATCTACGAGGGCTTCCTCGGCGCCCCCGAGGAGTACCGCACCTTCTTCCACGGCCACACCTACACCGGCAACCCGCTCGCCTGCGCCGCCGCCCTGGCCAGCCTCGACGTCTTCGAGAGCGAGCGCACGCTGGAGCGCCTGCAGCCGAAGATCGCCCTGCTGCGCGAGACTGCTCGCCGAGGTCGAGGCGATGCCCGAGGTGGCCGAGGTGCGCGGCCGCGGCTTCATGGTCGGCATCGACCTCGGCGAGCACGACCCGGCCCTGCGCATGGGCCACCAGGTAACGCTCGAGGCGCGCGAGCGCGGCGCGATCATCCGCCCGCTCAGCGACGTCGTCGTCCTCATGCCCCCCCTCTCGATCTCCGAGTCCGACCTGCGCCGCCTGCTCGAGATCACCCGCGAGTCGATCGAGGCCGCCTGCGCCGAGCCGCGGCCCCGGCTCCGCTCGCCCAAGCGGCCTGACCCCCGTCCGCATAGCGTGCGGTGTGACGGATCGGAGCTTCGCCCGTAGTAAGGGCGTGAGCGAGACCGCTGTCGCAGCCCCGGTCGACGGCCCCCCGGAGCACGAAGCTCGACTTCGAGCGGCTCTACCGATCGAGCCGCGACGACGTCTACGCCTACGCGGCCGGCCTGCTTCGCGATCGCGCTGCCGCCGAGGACGTAACCGCGGCGGCCTTCGAGCGCGCCTACCGCAAGCGCTCCCGCTTCAACCCCAGCAAGGGCAGCGCTCGGGCCTGGCTCTTCGGCATCGCCCGCAACGCCGCCCTCGACGAGCTGCGCCGCCGCGGCCGTCAGGCCGAGCTCAGCATCGAGCCGATCGACGCCGCAAGCATCGTCGGTCGGCGTGGAAGACGAGCGAAGCGAGCTGCGCCTGGTCCTCGCCGCTGCCCTGAGCCAAGCTCGAGGCACGCGAGCGCGAGCTGATCGCGCTCAAGTTCTTCGCCGGCCTCTCCAACGGCGAGATCGCCCGCGTGCTCGGCACCAGCGAGTCGAACGCCGGCACCAAGCTGCACCGAACCGTGACCAAGCTGAGGGAGGCATGCGATGGAGCGCTCTAGGGAATACGACGACATCGCCACGGCCCTGGCGGAGCTGCGACCCGACGCCGCGGCCGGACTTCGCCGCGGAGCTGGACGAGCTGGTCGCGACGGGCTTTCCAGTCGGGGTCGCGCACCCATCGCTCACCCATGGCCGATCTCGCAATGCGCTTCCGCGCGCTTTCCCCCCAGCGCCTGCTCTTCGCCACCGGCGGTGACCGCGCTCGCGGCGATCGCCATCGCCACGATCGTGGTCACAAGCGTCGACTCGGGGTCCGCACCCGTGGCGCTCAATCCGCACGCCGCGATCGAGCGCAGCTCACTGCCAAGCCCTCGACCAAGCTCGACAGGGAGATCCCAGCAGATCTCCAGCGCAATCGCCCGAATCCAGCGCTGCCTCAAGCGGCCAGCGCTGGAGGACTCGAGGGAGTACTCAACCTCGCTTCCCGAACCCGAATGCCTCTCCACACCTCTGCAGCCTGCCACCGCGAGATCGAGCGCTCCGCCGAGATCGCCCTCCTCGCCGAGCCCGCCGACGTCGCCGACGACTCCAGCCAAGGTCTTCGCCGCCGTCCACGACGCCGACGGCATCGTCCTGCACTCGACGACCAGCTCCGGGCAGCAACGCCGGTGCCCGCTTCGACCTGCTGATCCCGAGCGCCACGCCTCGGCGACGCGCTTGCCGCCTTCTCCTCGATCGACGAGGTCAGCTCCCGGCACGAGGCGACCGACGACATCACCGCGCCGACCGTCTCGACCCGGCGAAGAGCTGCAGGACTCGCGAGCGCGGATCGACAGCCTGCTCGCGCAGCTCGCCGCTGCGGAAACCGAAACCGAGCGCGGAAGCGGTCGAAGCCGAGCTGCGCGGCGAGCGCCGCCACGCGGCCGACCTGCGCGCTCGGCTGGCGCGGCTGCATCAACGCACCACCTACTCGCGCGTCTCGTGCGGATCGAAAGCGGCGCCTCGGCCGACTCCGGCGGCGCCTGGGGAATCGACGACGCGTTCGACGACGCCGGCCACATCCTCGGCATCGCCGCCGGCGTCACCCTCGTCGGCCTCGCCGTCGTCGCGCCCATCGCCCTGATCGCCTCCTCGCCTGGCTCGCCCACCGCCTCTGGCTGCGGACCCGCCGCGAGCGCGCCCTCGACGCGTAGCCGACATTGACCACACCCCAGTGGGGTGAATGTCGGATGCGCGCCGATATGGTGGCTCGATGGCCGAGGAGAGACAGCGCGGGCCGGCCGAGGCGCCGAATCTCGGTGAGCCGGCGGAGCCGCGGCCGGCGGCCTCGGTGGTGCTGCTGCGGCGCGGCGGCAAGCACGCCGACCGGGCGCTCGAGGTGCTGCTGCTGAAGCGGACCGAGAAGGCGCGGTTCATGCCCAACGTCTGGGTCTTTCCCGGCGGGGCGGTCGACGACGGCGACGGCGAGGACGAAGCGCGCTTCAAAGCCTGCGCGGTGCGCGAGCTGGAGGAGGAGGCGGGGATCGCCCTGCCCGCGGAGGAGGAGCTGGTGCTCTTCTCGCGCTGGATCACGCCCGAGGTGGTCTCGCGCCGCTTCGACGCCTGGTTCTTCCTCGCCCTGGCGCCCGGCCCACACGCCGCCGCGCCCGACGGCGTCGAGACGACCGACGCCGGCTGGTTCGAGCCGGCGAGCGCACTCGAGGCCCAGGCAGCCGGCGAGATCGCCCTCGCCTTCCCGACGATCAAGCAGCTCGAAGTCGCTGCTCCCCTTCCGCAGCTCCGACGAGGCGCTCGCGGCGCACCGCGAGCGTCGCGGTCGAGCCGATCCTGCCCAAGGTGATCGGCACGCCGGAGGACAACCGGGTCGTCCTCCCCGGCGACCCCGACTACCCGGCCTGAACTCGCCTATGCCGGTACGGGAAAGGCTCGAGGCCGGCGTGCCAGGGCCGGGCGGATAGGTGTGGATGCCGCTCTCCTCCATCTCGCCCTGCAGGCGTTTGAACAGCTGGCCGGCGTTCTTCAGCACCGCCTTCAGTTCCTCGGCGCTGCGCTCGCGCAGGCGCCAGAGGAACCAGAGCTGGCGATCGTTGATGCCGAAGTCGACCTCGCCGGTCATCGTCGTCGTCCAGCTCGAGGAAGCCGGGGCTGAAGAGCTCGCGCAGGGCGACCGGGTCGTACTCGCTCGGCACGGTCGCCGAGAAAGCGCTTGTTGAAGTCGATCGACTCGAACTCGACCTTGCGGGCGAAGCGCTGGGTGACGACCTCGTGGCCCTCGATCGACTCGACGTTGAAGGCCGGCACGACCTGGGCCAGGTCGGGCATGTGCGCCTTGGCCAGCAGCGCCGTCGGCAGCACCGCCTTGCTGAAGAGGCCGCCGACTTCCTTCTCGTCGGCGTCGCAGCAGGAGCCCCAGAAGCCCTCGGCTGAGCTGGCCGGTGAGCCGGTTGGTGCCGCCGACGCAGAGCGCCACCGGCCCGTCGACGGGGTTGATCCCGCCGACCGGCTCGTATTTGAGCTCGTGCCGCTCGCCGTACTTGCGGACGGTCTCGGCCCAGTCCTGTGCTTCCTGCTTGGCGCCATCCGCGCCGATCCTATGCAGTTGGCCGGCGAGCCAGGTAGGATGGGCTCAATGACTATCGCCATCATCGTGGTCGTCGCGATCATCGTCATCGCGGTCCTCTACTACATCGCCAAGCGCAACTCGATCATCGCCTCGCGCAACCGGGTCGACGAGTCGTGGAGCGGAATCGACGTGCAGCTGAAGCGCCGCCACGACCTCGTGCCCAACCTGGTCGAGACGGTCAAGGGCTACGCCGAGCACGAGAGCCAGACCTTCGAGAAGACGACCCAGGCGCGGGCCGAGGCGATGGCCGCCCAGGGCGTCGAGGAAACCGCCAAGGCCGAGCAGAAGCTGACCCAGGCGCTGGCCGACGTCAAGGCCGTGGCGGAGAACTACCCGACCCTGCGCGCCACCGAGAACTTCCAGCAGCTCAGCCGCAACCTCTCCGAGCTCGAGGACGAGATCCAGGCCTCACGGCGGATCTACAACTCCAACGTGCAGTCCTACAACACCGACATCGAACAGTTCCCGGGCTCGATCATCGCCAACCAGGGCGGCTTCACCAAACGCGAGTACTTCGAGATCGAGGACGCCGCCGATCGCGAGCCGGTCTCGGTCAACTTCAGCAAAGACTGAGCGCCTCTAAGCTTTTCGCCATGACGACGGCCACCGAGCAAACGCTCTGGATCTGCGAGAGCTGCGGGTTCATCTACGACCCGGCGATCGGCGACCCCGACGGCGGCATCCCGCCCGGAACCAAGTTCGAGGACATCCCCAAAGACTGGTTCTGCCCGGTCTGCGGCGCCCGGACCTCCGACTTCCGCCCGCTGGAGCCCGGCGAGGCCTAGGCCCGCCGGGGGCGCGCGTGAAGCACGACTACGACTGGATCGTGGTCGGCTCCGGCTTCGGGGGCTCCGTCTCCGCCCTGCGGCTGGCCGAAAAGGGCTACTCGGTCGCCGTGCTCGAGTGCGGCAGCCGCTTCCGCGACGAGGACTTCGCCGAGTCGAACCTGCAGCACCCGCGGCGCTACTTCTGGTTCCCGCGCTTCGGCATGCGCGGGGTGATGCGGATGACCTTCTTCAAGGACGTCTTCATCGTCTCCGGCAGCGGCGTCGGCGGCGGCAGCCTCGGCTACGCCAACACGCTCTACCGCGGCGCGCCCGGCCTTCTTCAGCGACCCGCAGTGGAACGAGCTGGGCAACTGGGAGCTGCGAGCTGGCGCCGCACTACGACACCGCCGAGCGGATGCTCGGCGTGGTCGAGTACGAAGGCATCGGGCCGGCCGACAAGCTGCTGCAGGAATACGGCGAGGAGATCGGCGTCGGCGAGACCTTCACCAACACCCGGGTCGGCGTCTTCTTCGACAAGCCCGGCGTCGAGGTCGAGGACCCCTTCTTCGGCGGCGAGGGCCCGAACCGCACCGGCTGCATGCGCTGCGGCAGCTGCATGGTCGGCTGCCGCCACGGGGCCAAGAACACGCTGATGAAGAACTACCTCTGGTTCGCCGAGAAGCTCGGGGTCGAGATCCAGCCCGAGCGCCAGGTGACCGAGATCCGCCCGCTCGGCGCCGCCGACGGCTCCGACGGCTACGCGATCACCAGCGAGCGCTCCGGCTCCTGGCTGCGCAAGCAGCGGCCGCACGCAGACCGCGCGCGGCGTGATCGTCGCCGCCGGCGCCCTCGGCACCAACAACCTGCTCGCCAACTGCCGCCACAGCGGCGCCCTGCCGCGCATCTCGGACAAGCTCGGCGACCTCGTCCGCACCAACTCGGAGTCGATCCAGTCGGTCACCGCACCCGACGACGAGCGCGACTTCAGCCGCTCGGTCGCGATCACCTCGAGCATCTACCCCGACCCCGACACCCACATCGAGGTCGTCACCTACGGCACAGGGCGGCGACGCGATGTCCGGCACCTTCACCGCGATGACCGGGCCGGGCACGAAGCTGACGCCGGCCGATCAAGTGGCTGGCGGCGATCCTGCGCCACCCGCTGCGCACGGCGCGGATGCTGATCCCCCACCGCTGGTCGCAGCGCACGGTGATCCTGCTGGTGATGCAGACGGTCGACGCGGCGATGCACTTCCGGCCCAAGCGCAAGCTCTTCGGCGCGCGGCGTGCGCCTGCAGACCGAACAGGACCCCGGCCGCCCCAACCCGACCTACATCCCCGCCGCCGAGAAGGTGGCGCGCTGGTTCGAGAAGCGCACCGGCGGCGTCGCCCAGAGCGCGATCACCGAGTCGATCCGCAACATCCCCTCGACCGCCCACATCCTCGGCGGCGCCGTCGTCGGCGACGAGCCCGGAGAGCGGCGTCGTCGACAGCGGCAACCGCGTCTTCGGCTACGAGAACCTGCTGGTCTGCGACGGGGCGGCGATCCCCGCCAACCCCGGCGTCAACCCGAGCCTGACGATCACCGCCAAGGCCGAGCACGCGATGAGCCTGATCCCGCCCAAGGAGGGAGAGGAGCCGCGCCACCTCCCCGAGGCGGCGCGGCCCGCGACGCCAGTCGCGTCCTAGCTCAGCCGGCCTCGCTGAGGCGCTGAGCGACGTAGTCCCAGTTGACGACGTTCCAGAAGGCGTCGATGTAGTCGGGGCGCTTGTTCTGGTACTTGAGGTAGTAGGCGTGCTCCCAGACGTCGCAGCCGAGCAGCGGCACGCTGCCGTCGGAGATCGGCGAGTCCTGGTTCGGGCGTGGAGACGACGGCGAGGCCGGAGCTGTCCTTGACCAGCCAGGCCCAGCCGGAGCCGAAGCGGGCGATGCCGGCGTTCTTGAACTCGTCCTTGAAGGAGTCGAAGGAGCCGAAGGTCTCGCCGATCGCCGCGCCGAGGTCGCCGCCGGGCTCGCCGCCACCGTCGGGGCTGAGCATCTGCCAGAAGAGCGAGTGGTTGTAGTGACCGCCGGCGTTGTTGCGGACCGGGCCCTGCTTGTCGCCGGGCAGGCTGGAGAGGTTGCGCAGCACGTCCTCGACCTCGCGGTCGGCCCACTCGGTCCCCTCCAGGGCGGCGTTCGCCTTGTCGACGTAGGCCTGGTGGTGCTTGTCGTGGTGGACGCGCATCGTCGCCTCGTCGATGTGGGGCTCGAGCGCGTCGTACGCGTAGGGAAGGTCGGGAACCGAAAAGGCCATCTGGCGTCTCCTTTGGTCGATATTTCGAAGTCGGCGGGAGCCTAACGCCGCCACGCTCTGCGTACCCGGCCGGGAGCCGGCCAACCACGCAAGTCGCATGAAGTAACCGGGGGTCGGGTAACGTTGTAGCAGCGCGTAGCTGCACGGTCCGGAGGGGGCTCGAGGGCGGCAGGTAGCGAATGCCACTGTCCTTGTTCAAAACTGATGGCAGCTAAACACGACACCGATGACACCGCCGCAAGCTCAGGCCCGCCAAGGGCCAACGAGCAGTTGGCCGGGGAACGCGAGCTCTGGGACCGCTTTGCCCGCGACCACGATCCCGCCGTGCGCGAAGAGCTGGTTCGCCGCAACATGGCTTTCGCCAAGCGCCTGGCGCTGCGCTACCGCGGCGCGAGCGAGTCCTTCGACGACCTGCTCCAGGTCGCCAACCTGGGCCTGCTCAACGCCGTCGACCGCTTCGATCCCGAGCGCGGCATCCCCTTCACCGCCTTCGCCTCGCCGACGATCCTCGGCGAGCTGAAGCGCCACTTCCGCGACCGGGTCTGGACCGTGCGTGTTCCCCGCGGCCTGCACGACCGCATGGCCGAAGTCGACAAAGCGATCACCGAGCTGACCAAAAAGCTGCAGCGCTCGCCCGTCGGTCGGCGAGATCGCCGAGCGCCTCGACCTGGAGCAGACCGACGTGCTCGAGGTGATGGAGGCCAACCACAACCGCCGGCCGCTCTCGCTCGACCGGCCGGCCGGAGCCGAGGACTCCGACGAGGCACCGCCTTCGGAATGGGTCGGCGAAGAGGACGAGCGCTTCGAGCTGGTCGAGGGACGGATCGCGCTCGACGCAGCCCTGCCCTACCTCGAGGAGCGCGAGCGAGTGGTCCTGCGCCTGCGCTTCGTCGAGGACATGACCCAGTCGCAGATCGCCGAGCGCATCGGCCACTCCCAGATGCACGTCTCCCGCATCCTGCGCCGCGCTCTGGCCCGCATCCGCAAGCGGATCGAGGAGGAACGCGGCTTGGACGAGAGTCGCGACTAGGCAGCCGGCAAGCCGGCGAAGCGGACGATCAGGTAGTCGCCATCGCTCGACTCGTCCGATCGCGAACTCATCGGCGAGCGCCTCGAGCGAACCGCCCAGCTCGGGAACCTCGAGCTCACGGCGAATCTCGCCGCGGCGCCCTTTTCCATCGGCCCGAGACGCAGCTCCAAGCCGCTCTCGCTCTCGCCGAGGCCGAGCCGCACGCAACCGTCGGCGAAGCGCCCCGGCGCCGCGCCGGCAATCGCGTCGGTGACGAGAACCGCGTCGGAGACCCGCTCCACCGAGAGTTCGCGGCGGGCGGCAAGCGCGCCGACCAGGCGCGCCAGCACCGGCTCGAGCAGCTCGGCTCGGCCAACGGTCACCTCGGTGCCGGTGACCTCGGACCGAGATCTCCCGCTCGGCGGGGCCGTCGCCGTTGGTGCCGCCGCCGCTAGAGCGGCAGCCGCATCATCACCTCGGTGCCGCGATCGAGACCGCCGGAGATGCTGAAGCTGCTGGAGAGGGCGGCGATCAGCGAAAGGCCGAGTTTGAGGCTGGCGCGCTCGGAATCGGCCTGCGGGCTGATCCCGGCGCCGCTGTCGCTCACCTTCACCGTGAGGCCGTCGCTGTCGGGTTCGGCCTCGACCACGAGCGGCCCCGATCCGTCGGGGTAGGCGTGGACGACGACGTTCATGCAGGCCTCGGTGACGACGGTCTTGAGATCGGCGACCCCGGCTTCGTCCATGCCGATCTGCTCGGCCAGCCCAGCGAGCGCGTGGCGGATCACCGCGACGTTCTCAGCCTTTGCCGGAAGTCTCATCTGAAGCCCAGTCGGCTTCTCGTTGGTCGTGGAACCGTTTGGCATCGTCGCTTCGTCTTCCCGCTGGAGAGCCTGTTCCCCGCGTACAGCGCAGCATATCCGTCTCGTCCTAGGCCAACGCTACCCGTGGGTCCCGCCCACAAAACGGCTGACCGCCTCGTCGGGATCGGCGAAGACCTCGCCCCGGACGAAGAGTCCGTCCTGCACCTGCCAGATCCAGGCCACCGGCATATCGCGAATGCCCAGCTCGCGATTGCGGACGAAGACGCGGCCGACGACCAGCAGGCGATCGCCGCGACGCTCCACCCGCGCCCGGCGTGATCAGCAGCTCTTCCCAGAACCGTTCGACGTCGTTGAGGTAGTCGCGCAGGCCGTCCGGACCGACGTAGGGAGCGCCGCGACCGACCTCCTCCGCGGTGACGGCGAAGAACTCCATGCGCGGGGAGCAGAGCGCGACGATCTCTTCGGCGTCGCGCTGGTTGAAGGCGTTGAAGAGCCGCCCGACCAGGGTCTCGGGCGCTTCAGCCATCGTCGCCGGCGCCAAGCCCACCAGCGAGAGCCGGGCGATCGGGCTCGTCGGCTGCGCGGGCGACCGCGAGGATCGCCACGTCGTCGTCGAGCGTGTCAGCGGTGAAGGCGCGAAGCGCGCCTTCGAGGCGCTGCACCGCCCCGGCGGGATTGCCGGCGCCGGCGAGCTCGGCCCGCAGGCGCTCCTCGCCGAAGCGCCCGTCCTCGCCCTCGGCCTCGACGATGCCGTCCGTGGCCATCACCAGCTGCTGGCCCGGCTCGACCGCGGCTCTCGGCGATCCGCCACTCGCCGTCGGCGAAGGCCCCGAGCACCTGGTCGCTCTCGGCAGCCTCGCTGCACCTCCTCGCCATCGACGAGAAGCGGCGGCAGGTGGCCGGCGACAGCCATCCGCACCGGCTGCCGCGGGTCGTCGCTGAGCGTGAGCGCGGCGATGCTGCAGAGCGAGGTGTCGTGGCGGGCGAGCAGGGCCCGGTTGAGCGTGGCCAGAGCGATCTGCGGGATCGTTGGTGAGGGCGGCGGCGGTGCGCAGGGTGTAGCGGGCGAGCGCGGTGATCGAGGCCGCCGGCGCCCCGGCCGGTGACGTCACCGATCACCAGCATCCAGCCGTCGGCGACCGGGAAGGCGTCGTAGAAGTCGCCGCCGACTTCGTTCTCGGCCCCCGCCGGCCGGTACATCGCCGCCAGCGACCAGCCGGGAATGTGCGGCAGCGGCGGCGGCATCAGGCCGCGCTGGAGCGTTTCGGCGATCTCGGCCCGCGCCGCTTCCGCCCGCTCGAGGTCGGCGAAGAGCCCGCTGTTGTCGAGCGTCAGCGCCACCCGGCCGGAGAGGATCCAGGCGAAGTGCACGTCGTCGCGGCTGTAGCGCCGGCCCGACCAGGCGACACCGAGGGTGAGCGTGCCCTTGACCTGGCCGCGTGCCTGCAGGGCGAGGGTGATCGCCGAGCGCATGCCGCAGGCTGCGCAGGAAGTCGAGGTCGTCGTCGTCGTGGGCGAGCTCCCGCAGGTCGCTCTCGGACATCCGCTCGTAGAAGCGCGGTTCGAGCGAGCCGTCCTCGCCGCTGACCATCCGCTCGGGCAGTGAGGGCTGGCGCGCCCTTGAGCCCCTGCTCGGCCGCGGCGCTGCCGCCCGGGGCGACCCGCACGGCGACGCGTTTCGGCTCGCCGTCCTCGATCACGTCGATCATGCAGAAGTCGGCGATCTCGGGAACGAGGATGTCGCAGATCGCCTCGAAAGTGTTCTCCAGCGAGTCGGCCGACTCCGAGGCCGCGGCCACCTCGGCCGAGGATCTCGAAGCGCCGTTGCGATCTGCGGCGCACGCAGCAAGCAGGACGACCGCCAGCCACGCGCAGAGCGATCGCGAGCGCAGCGGCCACCACGGATATGTCGATCCAAGCCATCGGCCTCTCAATTGCAGTGATACCGAAAGGAACGTAACTCGCGCCCGCTCATAAGTCCACACCACGCAGGCGCGGGGGCCAGCCAGGGCTCAAGGACGCCGCGCAGCGCGCTGCCGAGGCCCGCGGGACGGTGGCGGCATCGCCACCGGTCCAGGCGTTGAAGCGGTACCAGGAGGGCTTCGCTTCGCGCTCGCTGGTGAGCAGGCCGGCGGAGTCGCAGAACTGGCAGGAGCCGGCCTGATCGGTCCAGGAGAACCACCAGACGCCGCCGATGTGCCAGCGCCGACGATTGCCGGTCAGCATCGCGAAGGAGCGATCGAGTTCGCGGGCCTGACCGTGCGGTCCACGCTCCCAGCGGGACTCGAAGCCGGCCGAGCCCCAGCCCATCTCGGTCACGTAGAGCGGCGTCGCCGCGTCGCCGTTGAAGCTCATCACCCGCGCAGGTTTTCGATCTCGCCCTCGCAGCGCGCCGGCGTCGGCGACGTAGGGGTGCAGGGCGACGCCATCGAAGTAGCGCTTGATCCCCGGCACCCGGTAGAGGGCGGCGAGAAAGCCACCCGACTGGATGTTCGGCGGGGTCTGCAGCGGGCGGCCGAAGAGGCCGCCGAGAATCACGGTCGAGCCGCGGTATCGTCACGGTGGAGCAGCCTGCCGGAGATGCGGACCAGCCGGCCGAAGCGCTCGGCATCCGGTTCCTTGGAGAAGGTGACGATGTTCTCCTCGTTCCAGATCTCCCACTGGCGAACCGGGCAGCTCGCGGCAGGTCGCGATGTTCGCGCCAGAAGCTGCCCCTCGGGCCATAGCGATAGATCGGCCGCGTGCAGGAACTGCAGCCACGCTCGGCGCTGGCGCGCGTTTGCGACCGGTTCGGCGCCGAGCCGGGGCGAGACCCATTCCGGAGTGCCCCAGACGAAGACGAAGGCGGTGCATGCCGTTTTCGGCGGCGTAGGCGACCTGTTCGTCGAGGAAACCCCAGCGAGGGGCGAAGCGGTCGCGGGCCTCGGGCTCGATTTCGGCCCAGTTCATCGGCAGCCGCACCGAGGTGATCCCGGCTTCGCGCATCAGCTCGTAGTCGTCGGCGTCCGTGGACCCCTGCGGCGAGATTCCGATGAACCCGCGCGGCGCCGCACCGACGCGCGACCCGGCCATGGCCGGGGTCAGCGCCAGCAGCGCCACGGTCGAGCGGAATGAGCAGGAGTCTGCGCATGCGTCCCAACACATGACCCGGCAGATCGGAGGAAGTAGCGCTCTCCGACCCGATCCCCCGGGTTACGATCGCCGCATGATCGCATGGATCCAGGCGCGAGCCGCGTCAATCGTCACCGTCCTGCTGTTCGCCGCGCCACTGCTCGCCTTCCTGCTGACGATCGCGCTCGTCAAAGGCCAAGCCGGCACCGGCTACTACGAAGCGGTGACGCAGATCATCCCGGTGGTGATCCTTGCCCTCGCGATCGAGCTGCGCTACTTCTCGCCGAACCGTCAGCTGCCCGAGCCGCTGAAAGCGCGCTTCCGCCATCCCGAGCGCGCCCAACCGCTCGCCACCGGCTACGCGGTGGCCACCCTGCTGGCCCTGATCGCCAGCGAGGCCGTGGCTCTGGCGGTCGTGGCCTCGGAAAGCTCGGGCCGCCTCGCCCTCAGCATCACCGCCGCCGGCCTCGCCGCGGGGGCCTGCGCCCTGGTCGCGGCGATCCTGCTGCCGAGCGGCAACGGCGAGGCGGTCCCCGCCCGGCTGAGATCAACTTCCAATCGGGGCGCCCGGATTTGAACCGGGGACCTCACCGACCCGAACGGTGCGCGCTACCAGGCTGCGCCACGCCCCGAGAGGCGGCGATTATCCCAGACCGGGGCCGGAACTACTGGACCGCTTCGATCGCGGCTTCGATCTGGGCCAGGGTCGGGCCGTCCTGCAGGGTGCGGGTGCCGCCCGGGCCGCTGACGATCGCCGCCTGGCGGGTGCGGATGCCGAGGTCCGCTGCCGAGTTCGTCGTAGCCCTGCAGCTTCTGGCTGATCGCGCCGTCGGCGCCGCCGTTGTCTTCCAGGTATTCCAGCCATTCGGGCTCGTTCAGTTCCTCGATCCCGCCGGCGACCGAGTCGAGGAAGTCCTGGTCGATGCCGAAGCGCTTCCGCCTCGTCCTGGTTGCGGAAGAAGAGGTAGGTGTACTGCCAGCCGTAGCCCTGCTGCGGCCGCCGCCTCGGCGCCGTAGAAGCCGAGCTCCTGCGGGCTTTCGCTGACCGAGTAGTGGCGGTAGAGCAGCTTCACGTCGCCGGGCCGGGCGTAGCCGTTGACCAGGCCCGGGATCGTGCTGAGGAAGTCTTCCCGGCAGCTCGAGCACTGCAGGTCGTTGAAGACCTGGATCGAGACCGGCGCGTCGGAGGAGCCGAGCCGATCGCCTTCCTGCGGCACGCCGCCGAAGATTTCCTGCGCTTCGGAGATGCCGGCGAGGTGGACGACGTCGCGCCCGGCCTTCTGGGTGGAGATGCTGACGATCGCGTAGCCGAGCAGCCCCAGCGGCGATGGCGAGCGCCAGCACGATCCAGATCCGGCCCCGGCGCGGGATCGGCACGACTGCCGGCTCGGGCCTCGGCTTCTCGGCGGCGGCGGGCATCGCGGCCATTATCGCGGCTCGCCGCCCCGGGCGATCCCGCAATGTGCGCCGGATCGTTTGACACGTCCGCCATCAGGGGTAAATATCTCCCTACCCGATTTCAACGATCAAGGGAGGTCCGCCGTGGCCAATCACCTCACCCCGTCCGAGCTTGCCGAAGAGCTTCACATGAAGCGGCAGGAGGTGATCGGCAAGTGCGTGCAGATGGGCATTCCGATCTTCCACGGCCGCATCGACAAGTCCCTCTTCGAGACCTCGCTGCGCAGCATGACCGGCCAGCGCCAGCGTCACGAGGCCCGCCCCAACTAGCTCTTAACTAGACTCCTCCCCGCATGGAGCGGGGAACCAAATCGTCCACCCTGGCAGACCTGCTGCCACTCTCCGCCAAGCTCTACGGCAGTGCGCCCGCGGTCCGCTTCAAGCAGGACGGCGAGTGGGTCGACCGCAGCTTCGACGAGGTGCTGGAGACCGTGCGCTCGCTCTCGCTCGGCCTGATCGACCTCGGCGTCGCCAAGGGCGACAAGGTCTCGATCCTCGGCAACACCCGCCCCGAGTGGACCTACTTCGACTTCGCCGCGCTCTCGGCCGGCGCCGTCGTCGTGCCGATCTACCAGACCAACTCGCCCGAGGAGTGCCAGTACGTGCTGGAGAACTCCGACGCCAAGGTCGTCGTGGTCGAGGACGACGAGCAGATGGAGAAGATCCGCGCCGTCCGCGACCAGCTGCCGCTGCTCGAGCACGTCGTGCGGATGACCGGCTCCAGCGAGGACGCGATCTCGCTCGAGGACCTCGCCGCCCGCGGCGCCGCCCGCGACGCGCGCCGAGTGGGAGGCGCGCTGGAAGTCGGTGACCCCGGAGGACATCTGCACCTTCATCTACACCTCGGGCACGACCGGGCCGCCGAAGGGCTGCATCATCAGCCACGGCAACTACCGGGCGATGCTCGACATGGTCAACGAGACCAGCGTGATCGAGGACGAAGACGTCACCTACCTCTACCTCCCCCTCGCCCACTCCTTCGCCCTGCTGATCCAGCTCGGCAGCTTCGACCTCGGCGCCACGATCGCCTACTGGGAGCGCGACCCGCAGAAGATCCTGCCCAACCTGGCCGAGCTGAAGCCGACCTACTTCCCCTCGGTGCCGCGCATCTTCGAGAAGATCTACACCGCCGCGACCAGCGGCATGGAGAAAGAGGGCGGGATCAAGAAGGCGATCTTCGACTGGTCGATCGAGGTCGGCAAGAAGATGCGGGCGGCGGAGCGCGCCGGCCGCAAGCCGGGCTTCCTGCTGCGCAAGCAGTACGAGTTCGCCGACAAGCAGGTGCTCTCCAAGATCCGCGGCCTCTTCGGCGGCAACCTGCGCCTCGCCGTCTCCGGCGCCGCCCCGATCAGCCCCGAGATCCTGCGCTTCTTCGACGCCGCCGGCGTGCTCGTGCTCGAGGGCTGGGGCATGACCGAGACCTCGACCGCGGCGACGATCTCCACCCCCGACGACTTCAAGGTCGGCACGATCGGCAAGCCCTTCCCCGGCTGCGAGGTGAAGATCGCCGAGGACGGCGAGATCCTGGTCAAGGGCCCCAACGTCTTCCAGGGCTACTACAAGAACGAGGAGGCGACCCGCGAGACGATCGTCGACGGCTGGCTGCACACCGGCGACATCGGCGAGATCGACTCCGACGGCTTCATCAAGATCACCGGCCGCAAGAAGGACATCATCATCACCGCCGGCGGCAAGAACATCACCCCGGCCAACCTCGAGAACGAAATCAAGCAGCACCCGCTGGTCTCCCAGTGCGTCGTCGTCGGCGACCGCAAGCCCTACCTGGTCGCCCTGGTCACGCTCGACCCCGAAGACGCCGTCGCCTACGCCAAGGAGCACGGCCTGCCCGAGGACCCCGAGCAGCTGGCCGCCAACCCCGACGTGCTGAAGGCGATCGAAGACCACGTGGCGAAGATCAACGAGAAATTCGCCCGGGTCGAGCAGGTCAAGAAGGTCGCGATCCTCCCCCGCGACCTCTCGCAGGAAAGCGGCGAGCTGACGCCGACGCTGAAGGTCAAGCGCGCGGTCGTCGCCAGCAAGCACGAGCACGAGATCGAGGCGCTCTACGCGAGCTGAGGTTGGTGGGAGGGATCGGTTGGCCCTCTGGTCGAATTGATATCGCACGCGCATGCTTCGCATGCGCTTAGCGACAATCTGAGAGCGCGGCTCCGCCGCGCCTAGAAACACGAGTGCAGCGGCCGCCTTCGGCGACATTCGCCCAGAGGGCCAACCGATCCCTCTCGCTCAAGCGTCATCTCACAGAGCGACTTGCTCTCGGAGGTGCATGCTCGCCTTCCGCAAGCTGGGTTGGCCTCTGCTGCGCCAAGCTCAGCTCCTAGCTGCCGAGTTGGATGGAGGGTCGGGTGCCCCTCTCGCAAAAGCTCAGGAGCCACGCACCGAAGCTCCATCCGACTCAGCTGCGCGACGGCTTTTGAGGGAGGGGCACCCGACCCTCCTCCCCGCTTGGGACTAGGAGGCCTCGCCGGACTGGCGCAGCAGCGCCGAGGTCGTCTGCTCGAGCACGCGGCGCCAGGTGGAGTTCTGCTCCGGCTCCTCTTCGGCCGCCCGCTCGACCACGCGGCTGACGCGGCGGCCGGAGATCTCGAGGCCGTGGCGCTCGGCGATCTCCTTGAAGCGGTCGTAGTCCTTGGCCAGGGTCGCGGTGACCGATTCGAAGCCGTGGCGGGCGATTTTCAGGCGGCGCGAGTAGTCCATGATCGGCGTGCCGAACATCAGCTCGTCGTTGGGCTCGGGCTCGACCAGGATGATGTCGACGCCGGGGTAGCGCTCCTGCCACGACCTCGACCGCCTGGTGCAGGCGAGCGTGGGCGATCAGGCGGAAGGTCTGGTTGGCGATCGCCGGCAGGCCCATGTCGGAGACGCGGCGCACCCGCGTGCCGAAGACGGTCGGGATCGTCTTCTCGAAGTCGTTGACGTAGGGCACCAGCGGGTTGACGACGACGATGAACTTGGCGCCCTTCTCGACCGCGATGTCGACGTTGGTGGTCGAGCGGATGCCGCCGTCGACCATCTGGCGACCCTTGAGGTCGACCGGCTTGTAGACGATCGGCAGCGCGGTCGAGCACTGGATCGCCTTCGAGATCGGCACGTCGTTCCAGCCCTCCTCGCCGAAGACGATCCGCTCGCAGGTGTCGAGGTCGGTGGCGGTCAGGTAGAGCTCTTTGTCGAGCAGGCGGAAGTCGTCGACCCGGTCCTCTTCGGCGAGCGCCGCGGCGACGTAGTCGGCGATCCCGCTGCCCGAGTAGAAGCCGGTCGGCAGCGCCTCGGCCAGGCCGACGCCGACGTCCATCGCCGAGAATCTGCCCATCCCGGCCAGGCTGCGGGCAAGCTCGAGCGTGCGCAGCGGCAGCATCGCCGCCTTCTCGAGGAAGCCGAGGTAGTTGGGCTTCAGCACCTTGCCGAGGTCGAGGTCCTCGAGCTCCGAGGGGATGCGGCGGTTGATCACCTGCATCATTTCGTCGGGCGTGACGCCGTTGGCGAGCATCGCGGCGACGAAGGAGCCGGCGCTGGTGCCGACGTAGACGTCGAAGTTGTTGACCGTGCTGTTGACCGCGAGCAGGTCGAGGGCGCGCAGGGCGCCGATCTCGTAGACCCCGCCGGTGAAGCCGCCGCCGCCGAGAACGAGGGCGGTCTTCGACGGGCGTTTGCGGCTGCGGCGTCGTCGCGGTTGCGACTCTATGTCCACAACTTTGCCCATAAACATGCATTATCTCACTAAGTGAGGCGTACCCCGGCAATCTCTGCCGCGATTTGTGCCCTGCTTGCGGCTCTCTTGCTCTCCGCGGCGGCAGCAGGCGGCTACCCGCAGCGGCGCTCTGCGCAACCATGCGTTCTCGCCTCGTGCGCGGCGGCGGCGGCGCCAGCGGCCTGCTCGTGATCGACGGCGAGACCGGCAGGCCGGTCTGCGCGCGGGCGCCGCAGACGCCAGCGTCCGCTCGCCTCGAACATGAAGCTGTTCACCACCTCGACCGCGCTGGCGCGGCTCGGAGCGGAATCGCGGATCGCGACGCTGCTCAAGACCGACGGGGGGATCGATCGCAACGGCGTCCTGCACGGCAGCCTCTACCTGGTCGGCGCCGGCGACCCCGCCCTCGGCACGCCCTCCTTCTACCGGCGCTTCCTCGGCGGCCTCGGCACCAACATCTTCCAGCTCAAGCGCCAGGTGCGCGAAGCCGGGATCAAGTCGGTCACCGGCCGCCTCTACGCCGACGACAGCGTCTTCGACCGGCTGCGCGGCGTCGCCGACTCCGGCTACGCGACCAGCCCCGAAATCGGGCCGCTCTCCGGCCTCTCCTTCAACTCCGGCTACAGCACGCGCCAGCGCCACCGGCTTCGCCAGCGACCCGGCGCTCACCGCCGCCGCGACCCTGGACGCGAGCCTGCGCGAAGCCGGCGTCCGCATCTCCCCCACGGTCGCGCTCGGGACCGCGCCACCCTTCAGCACCGAGCTGGCCCGGGTCGAATCGCCACCGCTGACCGAGCATCGTCAACACCACCGACGTCTACTCCGACAACTTCTTCGCCGAGATGCTGATGAAGCTGCTCGGCGCCCGCTTCGGCGGCGCCGGCACCACGGCGGCCGGCGCCCAGGTCGTCGAGGCCTTCGCCCGCGGCCACGAATCCGGCGTGCACGCGGTCGACGGCTCCGGCCTGACCCGCTCCAACCGCGCCTCGCCGGCGCAGGTGGTCGGCCTGCTCAAGTCGATGCGCGACACCGACGTCGGCGACGAATTCATCCAGGACCTCGCCCTGGCCGGCCACGAGGGCACCGTCGCCGACCGCATGCACGGCACCGCCGCCTACGGCCGCTGCCGCACCAAGACCGGCACGATCAGCGCCGTCAGCAACCTCTCCGGCTACTGCTTCAACCGCGACGGCAGGGTGATGATCTTCTCGATCCTGATGGGAAGCGTCCGCGATCTCAGCCTCGCCCACCTCGAGCAGGACCTGATCGCCGCCGAAATCGCGTCCTACTGAGCGCGTTTGCCGCTTCTGCGCTGGCGCGTGTGTCCAGCCACAGGCCAAGCACCAGGCCAATAATCATCCCCAGCAGCGCTACCGCCTGCATCGCGGCTTCGCTTGAGTCCTTGAAGGCGACCACGCCCGCCACGATGATCGCGAAGCAAACCCCCAAGCCGATGTTCATGTAGCGCATGGTTCCCATTCCAACCTCCGTCTTGCAGACAATTCATTACAAAATAACGCAGCGGAGAGCAGCGTCCACAAATGCGATGCCCGCGCCTACCCCTCCGCCGAAGTAGCCGCCCCGCAGAGCCCATTCCTCGATCTCGTCCCTCGACCTGCCCGTCTTGAGTCCCAAAACTCCGGCTGCGACGCTCGCGAGGACAACTCCGGCTGCCACCGACGCCGCAGCGGCCTCGGTCAGGGTCGTCAGTGGACCGATCTGGGCGAGCGGCATGTGAAAACACTGGCAGCGGGTCGCTTCACGCGTGGCGCTCAGAATGTGCTGAGATCGAGACCTCTCCCGGCCAAGCGTGTGATGCGACACCTAGAATCGGTCGCCATGCGAGTTCTGCTGACCAACGACGACGGGATCACGGCCCCGGGCCTCCAGGCGGCGCGGCGGGCCCTGCGCGAGATCGAGGGGGTCGAGGTCGACGTGATCGCGCCCGACTCCAATCGCAGCGCCACGGCGCGCAGCATCACCACGCGCTCGCCGCTGACGGTCGAGGAGGTCGAGTTCGGCGACGGCGACAAGGGCTACGCGACCGACGGCACGCCGGTCGACTGCGTGCGCTTCGCCGAGCTGGGCCTGGTCGGCCACCGGCCCGACCTGATCTTCTCCGGGATCAACCACGGCGCCAACCTCGGCGACGACATCACCTACTCGGGCACGGTCGCCGCCGCCTTCGAGGGGATCGTCCTCGGCATCCCGGCCGTTGCCTTCTCGCAGCAGTCCTCGGGCGGCGGCATGGGCTACGTCAGCGGTCGCTTCGACTTCGCCGCCGTCGCGTCCTTCGCCGCCGAGCTGGTGCGACGGCTGCTCGACGAGCCGATGCCGGAGGCGACGCTGATCAACGTCAACTGCCCCGCCGGCGAGCCGAAGGGGATCGAGGTGACCAAGCTCGGCAAACGGATCTACAACGACGAGCTGAAGCTGATCGGCGAGACCGACGGCCGCCGCCACTACGAGATCTACGGCTGGCAGCCGGGCTACGAGGAGATCGACGGCACCGACCTCAACGCCGTCGCCAGCGGCCGCATCTCGGTCACGCCGATCCACTTCGACCTCACCGACCACGGCGGCCTCGAGAACCTGCGCGGCTGGGGCTTCGAGGAGATGCTCGCCGCCAGCGCCCCCACCTCGGTGTGAGCGCGGCCGCCCGAGCAGCGCGCGGCCGAGCTGCGGCAGGAGCTGGCGGAGCACAACCACCGCTACTACGTCCTCGACGACCCGACCGTCGGCGACGACGAGTACGACGCGCTGCTCGACGAGCTGCGCGCGATCGAGGCCGATCACCCCGAGCTGCGCACGCCCGGACTCGCCGACCCAGCGGGTCGGGGCGCCGCCGCTGGAGCGCTTCGAACAGGTCGAGCACGCCGAGCAGATGCTCTCGCTCGCCAACGCCCGCAACGAGGAGGAGCTGCGGGCCTGGGAGACCCGCGTCCGCAACCACCTCAAACGGCTCGACATCAGCGCCGCCGAGTTCAGCTACACCACCGAGCCCAAGATCGACGGCCTGGCGATCTCGCTGACCTACGAGGAGGGCGTCTTCACCCGCGGCGCCACCCGCGGCGACGGCCGGATCGGCGAGGACGTGACGCAGAACCTGCGCACGATCGGCTCGATCCCGCTGCGCATCGACGATGCCCCGCCGCTGGTCGAGGTGCGCGGCGAGGTCTACCTGCCGATCGCCGACTTCAAGGCGCTGAACGAACGGCGCGCCGAGGCGGGCGAACCGGCCTTCGCCAACCCGCGCAACTCGGCCGCCGGCTCGATCCGCCAGCTCGACCCCAACCTCGCCGCCGAACGACCGCTCTCGGTCTGGTGCTACGGGATCGGGGCGACGGAGGGCCTCAACCTCGCGACCCACAGCGAGGAGGTCGAGTGGCTGCGGGAGCGGGGCTTCAAGGTCAACCCGGACACCGACTCACCACGAGGGCATCGAGTCGGTGGTCAAGCGCTGCCGCTGGTGGGAGGAGCGCCGTGACGAGCTCGACTACGAGATCGACGGCGTCGTGGTCAAGATCGACGAGCGGGCGCTCTGGCGCGAGCTCGGCGTGGTCGGCCGCGAGCCGCGCTGGGCGATCGCCTGGAAGTTCGCGCCGACGACCGCGACGACGAAGATGAACGAGGTCGTCTGGAACGTCGGTCGCACCGGCCACCTCGTCCCCTTCGCGATGCTGGAGCCGGTCCACGTCGGCGGCGTCACCGTCTCCACCGCGACCCTGCACAACGAGGAGGACCTCGCCCGCAAGGACGTGCGGCCGGGCGACGAGGTCGTCGTGATGCGCGCCGGCGACGTGATCCCACAGGTGGTGGCGCCGCTGATCCAGCGCCAGGAGAAAGGCAAGCGCCGCGGGCCGAAGCCCAAGCCGCCGGCGAAATGCCCCGCCTGCGACACCCCGACGGTCAAGCCCGAGGACGCGGTCTTCACCATCTGCCCCAACCGCGCCGGCTGCCCCGGCCAGTCCTTCCAGCACGTCAAACACTTCGTCAGCAAGGGGGCGATGGACATCGACGGCCTCGGCGAGAAGCAGGCGCTGCGCTTCCTGCAGGAAGGCCTGATCGCCGACGTCGCCGACATCTACGAGCTGAACGAGGAGCAGCTGGAGGGCCTCGAGGGCTTCGGCGAGATCTCGGCCCGCAATCTCCTCGCGGCGATCGACGCCTCGCGCTCGCGCCCCTTCAAACGCGTTCTCTACGCGCTCGGCCTGCCCGGCGTCGGCTACGTCACCGCCGAAGCGCTGGCCGACCACTTCGGCTCGATCGACGCCCTGCACACGGCCGACCCCGAGCAGATCGAGGAGGTCGAGGGCGTCGGCCCGATCATGGCCGTGCAGATCGCCGAGTCGCTGGGCGACGATCGCACCTGGGAGCTGGTCGAGAAGCTGCGCGAGAAGGGCCTGCGGTTGGAGCAGGACGACTCCGAACGGCGAGCCAGCGGCGGGCCGCTCGAAGGCAAGACCTTCGTCCTCACCGGCACGCTGCCCGAGCTCACCCGCGAGGAGGCGGGGGCGCTGATCAAGGCGGCCGGCGGCAAGGTCGTCAACTCGGTCTCGAAGAAAACCGACTACGTGGTCGCCGGTGAGAACCCGGGCTCGAAGCTGGCCAAGGCAGAGAAATACGAGACCGAGATTCTCGACGAGGCGGGACTGCTGTCGCTGCTCGAAAGCTCTTAGTGGGACGGGTGTCGGGCACCTCCCGCCCTGACAAATGACGAGCTAGTTAGCTCGTCATTTTGAGTATCCGCCAGTTCGGGAGGTGCCCGACACCCGCCTCTCAGAGGCATACTGCGGGCCGTGACGAGCGTGAGGCTGGAGATCGAATACGACGGGGCCGGATTCCGGGCTGGGCGAAGCAGCCGGGACAGCGGACGGTGCAGGACGAGCTCGAGACCGGGTTGGAGACGGTGCTGCGGGAACCGGTGGAGCTGACCGTGGCCGGGCGCACCGATACGGGGGTGCACGCCGAGGGGCAGGTGGCGAGCTTCGTCACCGCCGGCGAGATGCCGGTCAATCTGGCGCAGAGGCTGAATGGCCTCGGCCCTCGCGACATTGCGGTCACTGCGGCGACGCCGGCCGAGGACGGCTTCGACGCCCGTCGTGACGCGGTCTCCCGTACCTACCGCTACCGCATCCTGGCCCGTCGCAGCTCCAGTCCCTTCGAGCAGGACCGTGCCCTCTGGTGGCCCCACAAAATGGACTACGAAGCCCTGACAGCCTGCGCAACGGCTCTCATCGGCACCCACGACTTCACAGCCTTCACCCCCACCCAAACCGACCACGTCCACTTCAACCGCAAGATCCTCAGCGCCGCCTGGTCCCGCGACGGCGACATCATCACCTTCCACATCACCGCCGACGCCTTCATGCGCAACATGGTCCGCATCCTCGTCGGCACCCAACTAGAGGTCGCCAGCGGCCGCCGAACCCTGGACAACCTCAAGCAGCTCCTACGCGGAGCGCCCCGCCCCGAGGCAGGCGAAACGGCACCTCCTCACGGCCTGTACCTCGAGTCCGTCTCGTACAGCTAAGCGTCAGCTAGAGCGGATTTACGTCCGGAGGGGCGGGGCATCGCCCGAACTGGCGGATACTCAAAATGACGAGCTAATTAGCTCGTCATTTGTCAGGACGGGCGATGCCCCGCCCCTCCCGCACCTAAACCAACTCTAGATAGACCATCTCAGTCGAGTCCGACTTCCTCGGACCCAACTTGACGATCCTGGTGTAGCCACCGGGCCGCTCCACGTACCGCGGCGCGACCTCCTCGAACAGCTTGTGCACGATGAACTTGTCGTTGTGCAGCGTCGCCAAAGCCTGCCGACGCGCATGCAGATCCCCCCGCTTGGCGAGCGTGATCAGCTGCTCGACCTCCGGCTTGACCGCCTTGGCCTTGGCCTGGGAGGTCTTGATCCGTTCGTGCTCGATCAGCTGCTTGGAGAGGTTCGAGAGCAGGGACTCGCGATGCGCCGCGTCGCGGCTCAGCTTGTTTCGCTTCTTGCGGTGGCGCATCTCCTGCTCAGCTCCCCCGCTCAGTCTCCCTGAAGATCGAGTCCGCGTGCGTGCAGGGTCTCGATTACTTCCTCGATCGACTTCGAGCCGAAGTTCGGGAATCGCGTTCAGCTCCGAGCGCGTCTTGCGCACCAGGTCGCCGACCGTCTGCACTCCCGCCCGCTTGAGGCAGTTGTACGAGCGCACGCCGAGCTCCAGCTCCTCGATCAGGATCTCATCGAGCCCGTTGCTGCTGGCGATGCCGTCGCCAACGGGGCCGGGCAGCACGTCGGCGGTGTGGGTCGGAACCGGTTCGCGCGCGGTCAGCTCCTCGACCCGGTCGGCGTCGGTGAAGATCGCCAGGCTCTTGATCAGGATCTCGGAGGCCTCACGCAGGGCGGCGCCCGGCTCGATCGAGCCGTCGGTCTCGAGATCGAGCGTGAGCTTGTCGAAGTCGGTGCGCTGACCGACTCGCGCCGTCGCCACCGAGTAGGAGGCGCGGCGGATCGGCGAGAAGATCGAGTCGATCGGGATCACGCCGATCGGCTGCTCGTCCGACTTGTTCTCTTCGGCGGGCGAGTAGCCGCGGCCGCGGCCGATCGTCAGGTAGATCTCGAGCTTGGTTTTCTTCTCCAGCGTCGCGATCGGCGCATCGGGGTTGAGGATCTCGACGCCGGAGGGCAGGTCGATGTCCTTCGCCTTGACCTCGCCGGGGCCGGTGGCGACAAGCGGAGCCTCGACCTCATCGGCATCGGTGTGCATGCGGACGACGAGATCCTTGAGGTTGAGGACGATGTCGGTGACGTCCTCCTTGACCCCCGGCACAGTGGAGAACTCGTGGGCGACGCCCTCGATGCGAACGCTGGTGACGGCAGCACCGCCCAGCGAGGAGAGCAGGACGCGGCGGAGACTGTTGCCGAAGGTGTAGCCGAAGCCCTTGTCGAGCGGCTCGACAGTGAAGGTGCCGCGGCGATCGTCCACTTTCTCTGAGGTGATGCGAGGGACCTGGAAATCAGTGGTCATGTGTTCCTTGCGTATGCGTGTTCAGAAAAGGATCCGGCTACTTGGAGTACAGCTCGACGATCAGCTGCTCCTGTACCGGTGCCGAGATCTCCGCGCGCTCTGGGTAGCGCAGGACCTTGGCGGTAAGGGAGTCGTGGTCGGCCTGCAACCAGGCCGGCACGGTGGAGACGAGCTCCGTTGCCTTGCGAATCGTGTCCCCGGCGGATGAGCTCGACTTGATCGAGATCACGTCCTCGGGGCGCACTTGATAGGAGGGGATGTCGACCCGGCGGCCGTTGATCAGCCAGTGGCCGTGGCTGACCAGCTGGCGGGCCTGGCGCCGCGAGGCGGCAAAGCCGAGGCGGACCAGCACGTTGTCGAAGCGCGACTCGAGCAGGCGCAGGAGGTTCTCGCCGGTAACGCCCTCCTGGCGCGAAGCCTTGTCGTAGTAGGCGCGGAACTGTTTCTCCAGCACCTGGTAATAGCGGCGGGTCTTCTGCTTCTCGCGCAGCTGCACGCGGTACTCGGACTGGCGCATGCGGCCACGGCCGTGCTCGCCGGGCGGGTAGGAGCGGCGCTCGACCCCGCACTTGTCGGTGAAGCAGCGCTCACCCTTGAGGAAGAGCTTCTGGCCCTCGCGACGGCACTGCTTGCACTGCGGCGCGGTATCGCGAGCCATTAGACGCGCCTCCGCTTCTTCGGACGACAGCCGTTGTGCGCCTGCGGGGAGACGTCCTTGACGGTGGTGACGTCGAGGCCCGCGGCCTGCAGCGAGCGGATCGCCGTCTCGCGACCGGAGCCGGCGCCCTTGGCGAAGACCTCGACCTTCTCGAGACCGTGTTCCATCCCCTTCTTGGCGGCGGCGTCGGCCGTAACCTGCGCGGCGAACGGAGTCGACTTGCGCGAGCCTTTGAACCCGGCGGAGCCGGCCGACTCCCAGGCAATCACGTTGCCGTCGGTGTCGGTCAGGGTGACGATCGTGTTGTTGAAGGAAGTCTTGATGTGCGCCTGTCCGTAGGTGACGTTCTTCTTGACGCGACGCCGGGAGCGCCCTTTGGCGGGTTTTTTCGCTGCTGCCATGAGTCTCCTTAGACCTTGCGCTTGCCGGCGACGCTCATCCGGCGCGGGCCCTTGCGGCCACGCGCGTTGGTCTTGGTCCGCTGACCTCGAACCGGCAGGCCGCGCCGGTGGCGCAGGCCGCGGTAGGAACCGATCTCCATCAGCCGTTTGACGTCCTGGGAGCGCTCGCGGCGCAGGTCACCCTCGACCTCGCGCTGATCGACCGCGTCGCGAAGGCGAATGACCTCATCCTCGGTCAGGTCTTTGACCATGGTGTTGGGATCGACTTTGGCCTCCTCGAGGATCTTCTGGGCGGTCGAGCGACCGATCCCGAAGATGTACGTAAGGCCGATTTCGACGCGCTTGCCGACCGGGACGTTGACTCCTGAGATACGTGCCATGCGCGATCTAGCCCTGACGTTGCTTGTGTCGGGGGTTTTGGCAGATCACGAGCACCGCGCCATTGCGGCGGATGATCTTGCACTTTTCGCACATCGGCTTTACAGAAGCTCTGACCTTCATCGCTCCGGTCTTCGTATCGACTACAGGACTCCTGCTGGTCCCAGGAGTTGGACAGCAGGCATAAACCGGCCCCACTGGGCCGACCGAGAAAGATAGCAGGGGGCGTGCTTTGGGGCGGGTTCGGTTGGGAGGGCCGGGGTGCATCCCCAAAACGCGCGGCAGGAGCCGCGCTTGAGTGTTTTGGGGATGCACCCCGGCCCTCCTACCCACACGTCCCGAAGCACGCCGAGCAGACTGCCGGGCGGACCAGCGAGCCCGATGAAGCTGAAGACCTCCGCCCACGAACACCAGAAGCTCCCAGCGGAGCCGGGGCGACCGACCGGAGCGTCTCGCTCCCTAGCTCGAGCGGGACACGCGGGGGTGCCGAGTTGGGCGGCGGGTGCCCCTCCCAAAAACACTCAAGCGCGGCTCCTGCCGCGCGTTTTTGGGAGGGGCACCCGCCGCCCTCCCCGTCATTCCTGCCGCTACTCCTGTTCGTGCCAGGGCGTGAGAATTCTTGGACCGTCAGCCGTCACGGCGACGGTGAACTCGAAGTGGGCCGCCAGCGAGCCGTCCTGGGAGTAGACAGCCCAGCCGTCGTCCCCCATTCGCACCAGCGAGCCGCCGGCGTTGACCATCGGCTCGATTGCCAGCACCGTGCCCTCCTCGAGCACCGGGCCCTTGCCCGCCGTGCCGAAGTTGGGGACCTGCGGGTCCTCGTGCATCTCGCGGCCGATCCCGTGGCCGACCAGGGTGCGGATGACCGAGAGGCCCTCGATCTCGACCGCCCGCTGGATCGCCGCGGAGACGTCACCGAGCTTGTTGCCCGGCTGCATCTGCTCGACGCCGGCGAAGAGCGAGGCTTTGGTCACGTCGAGCAGCTTGCGCGCATCTGTCTCGATCGGCCCGATCGGGACCGTCATCGCGGCGTCGGCCACCCAGCCGTCCTTGATCACGCCGACGTCGATCGCCAGCACGTCGCCGCGCTTGCACTCGTAATGGCCGGGGATGCCGTGCACCACCATCGAGTTGGGCGAGGCGCAGATCGAGCCGGGGAAGCCGCGGTAGCCCTTGAAGGCCGGCTCCGCCCCCTGCGAGCGGATCAGCTTCTCGGCGGCGAGGTCCAGCTCCTTGGTCGTCACTCCCGGCCGCGCCTTGGCCTCGAGCATGCGCAGGCAGCGGACCAGGATCTCGCCGGCCGCCGCCATCTTGTCGACCTGCTCAGGAGTCTTGCGGATGATCATCCTGTACACGCTAGTGCCCTCTCTCGTGGCACCGGCTAGATCGCCTCATCGGCCTCGAGGCGCAGCGTGGCGAGGGTGCGCTGGATCTCATCGGCAACAGCATCGGGTGTCGCGGCGCCGTCGATCTGGCGCAGCAGGCTCTGGCTGTCGTAGTGCTCGATCAGCGGCGCGGTCTTGTCGTGGTATTGCTCGAGCCGGTGGCGGATCACCTCGGGCTTGTCGTCGTCGCGGACGACGAGCTCACTGCCATCGACGTCACAGACCCCCTCCTGCTGCGGCGGGTTGAACTCGACGTGGAAGACGTGGCCGTTCTCGACGCAGGTGCGGCGCCCACCCAGCCGGCGCACGACCTCCTCGTCGCTGACGTCGATCAGCAGCACCGCGGACAGCTCTCGTCCCAGCTCGTCCAGCTTCGAGGCCAGCGCCTGCGCCTGCGGCGCCGTGCGAGGGAAGCCGTCGAGGATGAAGCCGTCAACCGCCTCGCTGGAGTCGATCCGCTCGCCGATCATGCCGACGATCACCTCGTCGGGGACGAGGTCGCCGCGGTCCATGTAGTCCTTGGCGGCGCGGCCCAGCGACGTGCCTTCACGCACCGCGGCGCGCAGGATGTCCCCCGTCGCGTAGTAGGGCAGCTCGAGGTCCTCCTGCAGGCGCTCGCCCTGCGTCCCCTTCCCCGACCCAGGCGGGCCGAGCAGGACTAGGTTCAGCTCCGACATCGGCCGGGGCCTATTTGAGGAAGCCCTCGTAGTTACGCATCATCAGCTGCGCCTCGAGCTGCTTCACCGTTTCCAGCGCGACGCCGATCACGATCAGGATCGAGGTACCGCCGAAGGCGAAGTTGGCCGACGTCTGACTGAGCAGGATCGTCGGCAGAGCCGCCACGGCGCCGAGATAGAGGGCACCGGGGAAGGTCAGGCGCGAGAGGATGCGATCGAGGTACTCGGCGGTGGGTCGCCCGGGGCGAACGCCCGGGATGAAGCCGCCGTACTTCTTCAGGTTGTCAGCCTGGTCGACCGGGTTGAAGGTGACGGCCGTGTAGAAGTACGTGAAGATGACGATGAAGAAGACCTCGCCGGCCACATAGGCCCAGCTGCTGGGACTGAAGAAGGCAGCGAAGTCAAGCGCGGCGGGGGTGTTGAGGAGCTGGCCGATCGTCGGCGGGAAGGCCATGATCGAGGCGGCGAAGATGACCGGGATGACGCCGGCCATGTTTACGCGCAGCGGCAGATAGGTCGAGCCGCCGGAAGTCATTTTGCGCCCGACGACGCGTTTGGCGTACTGGACCGGGATGCGCCGCTGGCCCTCCTGGACGAAGACAATGGCGACGATCACGGCGAGGGCGATGAAGGGCATCATCACGACGAAGACCTGATCCGGGTTCGACCACCAGGACTGCAGCCCCGTTGGCAGGCCGGAGACGATCGAGGCGAAGATCATCAGCGAGATGCCGTTGCCGATGCCGCGCTGCGTGATCAGCTCGCCGAGCCACATCAGCAGCGTGCAGCCCGCCGTCAGCGAGATCACGATCAGCAGGATCTTGGGACCGCCGAGGTTGCCGAGGAAGTTGTTGCCCCCCGACTGCTGTCCGAAGGACTGGAAGAGGAAGACGTAGCCAAAGGACTGGCCAAACGCCAGGCCGACGGTGAGGTAGCGCGTGTACTGGGTGATCTTCTGCTGGCCGACCTCGCCTTCTTTCTGCAGCTTCTCCAGCGAAGGCACGACCACGGTCAGCAGCTGCAGGATGATCGAGGCGGTGATGTAGGGCATGATCCCCAGCGCGAAGAGCGAGAGGCGCGAGAGGCTGCCGCCCGAGAAGGTGTTGAGGAAGCTGAGGATGCCGCCGCCGGCAAAGTTGTTCTGCAGTTCCTTGACCGCATCGAGATCGACGCCGGGCGCGGGGATGTAGGCGCCGAGCCGGTAGAGCAGCAGCATCGCCGCCGTGAAGGCAAGCTTCTTTCGAATCTCGGCGACGCTAAAGGCGTTCGCAATAGTCCGGAGCATTAGGGCTCCAGAGTGTGGCAGGAACCGCCAGCCGCTTCTATCTTCTCCTTGGCAGCCGCGCTGAAGCCGTGCGCTTTGACCGTCAGCTTCTTCGAGATCTCGCCGCGAGCGAGAATCTTGACCGGGTCAGAGCGCTTGGCGAGGCCCTTCTGCTTGAGGGTCTCGGGCGTGACCTCGGCGTCGGCGTCGAAGCGCTCCTCCAGATCAGCGAGGTTGACCGGCTGCGACGTGGTCCTGAAGTTCTCAAACGGCATCGACTGCTTTTTGTGGGGCCCGCGAAGCTTTCGCATCCGCATGTGGATCGGGTTCTGGCCGCCTTCGTAACCGGGCTTGCGTTTGCTGCCCGAACGAGAGCCGGCGCCCTTGTGCCCCCTGCCAGAGGTCTTGCCCAAGCCCGAGCCCTCGCCGCGCCCGATCCGCTTGCGCGGCTTGCGCGACCCCGGCTTCGGCCGCAGGTTATGCAACCCGATCTCCTCGGAACGAGGCGTCTCAGCCATCAGCCATCGACCTCAACGAGATGGGAGACCGTACGAATCTGCCCCTGCAGCTGCGGCGAGTCCTTGCGCTCGACAGCCCGGCCGATCTTTCCAAGCCCAAGCGCCGCAAGCGTCGCTTTCTGAGCCGGATTGGTCCCATTAGCCGATCGAACCTGCTTGATCTTCACCGCGCTCACGAGCTCTCCTCGGCTTTCGCCTCCTCGGCGGGTGCAGCCTCTGCCTCAGCGGCAGCGGGCTCCTCAGCCTTCGGCTCCTCGACAGCTTTGGGCTCCTCAGCCGTCGCAGCGGCAGCGGCCGGTGCCTCTTTTGCTTTCGCGGCATCCGCCTCTCCGGCGGGTGGCACTGTAGGGGGGACCTCCCCCGAGGAAGCTTTAGCTACCGCAGGGGGAGGTGGGTCCCCTGCAGTGACAGGACCCGCCGGCCGAGGCTCGCTCGCGTCCCCTGCAGCGACAGGACCCGCAGCCGAAGCGTCTGAACTCTGAGCCGAAGCACCATTGCCATTGCTCTTCTGAACCCCAAGCACCTGCGCCACGGTCAGCCCCCGCAGCTCAGCAACCTCCTCAGGCCGCCGCAGCCGGATCAACCCGTCCATCGTCGCCTTCACCAGGTTGATCGGGTTCTGCGTGCCAATGCTCTTCGTAAGCACATCCTTGACGCCCCCCAGCTCGAGCACCGCGCGCACGCCGCCTCCGGCGATCACGCCGGTACCGGGGCTGGCCGGGCGCAGGACCACGTGGCCGGCGCCGAAGCGGCCGATGATCTTGTGGGTGATCGTCTGGCCGTATTTGGGGATGCGGATCAAGTCCTTGCGGGCGTTCTCGACGCCCTTCTGGATCGCCAGCGGAACCTCGCGAGCCTTGCCGTAGCCGATCCCGACCACGCCCTCTTCGTCGCCGACGGCAACCAGAGCCGTGAAGGAGAAGCGCCGGCCGCCCTTGACCACCTTGGCGACGCGGTTGATCTCGATCACGCGCTCCTGCAGGTCAAGCCCGCGCGGGCTCACCGTCTCGACGTTGGTTGTGTCCATTCCCTTCATAGCGAGCGGTCAAGGTAGCGAACTAGCGCTAGAAGACCAGGCCCCCCTCTCGTGCTCCTTCGGCGAGTGCCTGGACTCGGCCGTGGTACTGGTAGCCACCGCGATCGAAGACGCAGGTCTCGACGCCGGCAGCCTTGGCGCGCTCGGCCAGCAGCTCTCCCGCCCGCTTGGCCTGCGCGCTAGCAGTCAGTTTGCGCAGCTCGGGCTCGATCCAGTTGACGGCGGCAACCGTGTGACCTTTGCCGTCGTCGATCAGCTGGGCGAAGACGCCGCGATTCGAGCGGTAGACCGACAGGCGCGGACGCGCGGCCGTACCGCTGACGCGAGCGCGCACACGGCGACGGCGACGCAGGCGAGCCTGCCTCTTGGTGACCACCGTCATGCGCGCTTACCCACCTTGCGCATCACGTGCTCGCCGCGGTAGCGGATTCCCTTGCCCTTGTAGGGCTCCGGTGGCCGGCGCTTGCGGATGTCCGCCGCGACCTGGCCGACGAGCTGCTTGTCGATCCCGCGCACGATGATCTCGGTCGGCTGCGGGACCTCGAAGTCGATGCCATCGGGAGCCTCGATCGAGACCGGGTGCGAGTAACCCAGGGCGAGCTCGAGGTTCTTCCCCTTGAGCTGGGCGCGATAGCCGACGCCCTGGATCTCGAGGCGCTTCTCGAAGCCGGCGGTGACGCCCTCGACCATGTTCGCGATCAGGCTGCGGGTAAGCCCGTGCAGGGCCCGATGCTCGCCTCGGTTGGTCGGGCGCTCGATGGTCAGCACGCCCTCGGCCTGCTCCACCTTCATCTCGCTCGAGAGCACCTGGGCGAGCTCGCCCTTCGGCCCCTTGACCGCGACATGGCCAGGGCTGACCTCGACGGTGACGGCGTCGGGCACGGTGATCGGCTTTCTTCCTATCCGGCTCATCTCGTGCTCACCAGACGTAGGCGACTACCTCGCCGCCGACGCCCTTTGCCTTGGCTTCGTGACCGGTCATGACGCCGACCGAGGTGCTGACGATTGCCGTGCCGGTACCGCCGAACACGCGCGGGACCTGATTGTGGTTGACGTAGCGACGGCGGCCTGGGCGCGAAATCCGCTCCAGGCCGGCGATCACAGGGCGACGATCCTCCGTGTACTTGAGGCGGATCTTGATCTCCTCGCCAACGCGAGCCGGCTGTTTGCCGAAGTCGAGGATGTAGCCCTGCTCCTTGAGGATCCGCGACATCTCCAGCTTCAGCCGCGAGGCAGGGATCTCCACCTCGTCATGGCCGGAGCCAAGCGCGTTGCGGATCCGGGTCAGGTAATCGGCTATCGGGTCGGTAAGCATGTCTCTTCGTGTCTCGGTTGGTTACCAGCTGGACTTGGTCATGCCGGGGACGTGGCCCTCGTGCGCTGCCTCACGTAGGCAGATCCGGCAGAGGCCGAACTTGCGGTAGTAGGCGCGCGGCCGGCCACAGCGACGGCAACGGTTGTATTCGCGGGATTTGAACTTGGCCTTGCGGCCCTGCTTCACCTTCAGCGAAGTCTTAGCCATTCTCCTGATTCTCCTCGCCGGCCGCACTCTCGGCCGTCTGGTCGCCCTCGGCGGCGGGCTCTGCGCCCTCCTCGCCGGCCTCCTCGGTCTCGGGCTTGGCGTATGCCTCGGGGTTCTCCTCCTTGAGCTGCTCGAGCGCGGCCTGCTCGGCCTCGGCCCGCAGGCGGGCCTCCTCCTTGCGCTTCTCCTCCTCGGCAGCTTCCTGGGCCTCGATATCGGCATCGGGTTTGCCGGGACGGCCCTCTTTGGCAAAGGGCATGCCCAGCCCGAGCAACAGCTCGAAGGCCTCCTCGTCGGTGGCCGCGCTGGTCGTGATCGTCACGTCCAGGCCGCGCACCTCGTCGATCGAGTCGTAGTCGATTTCGGGGAAGATCAGCTGCTCCTTGACGCCCATCGAGTAGTTGCCGCGGCCGTCGAAGGAGCGCGGGTTGAGGCCGCGGAAGTCGCGGATGCGCGGCACGGCGATCGAGCAGAGGCGGTCGAGGAACTCCCACATGCGGGCGCGGCGCAGCGTCACCGAGAGGCCAACCGGCATCCCCTCGCGCACCTTGAAGGAAGCGATCGACTTGCGGGCGCGGCGGATGCTCGGCTGCTGGCCGGCGATCGTCGCCAGCTGCTCCTGCGCGGCTTCCAGCATCTTGGCGTTCTGCTTGGCCTCGCCGAGACCCATGTTGAGCGTGATCTTCTGCAAGCGCGGGGCCTGCATCGGGGTCGAGTAGCCGAACTTCTTGGTCAGCGCCGGCAGGATCTCCTGCTCGTAGCGCTCGCGCAGGCGCGGCGGCGGTGCGGCCTGGGATTGCACGGTCGCGGCCTCCATCAGAACGACGCCCCACTGCGCTTGGCGAAGCGCTCGCGCTTGCCGCCTTTGTCGCGGCGCACGCCGACTCGGGTCGGTTTGTTGTCTTTGGGATCGAGCAGCATCACGTTGGAGACGTGAATCGGCCCCTCCTTCTCGACGATGCCACCGGCCTGCGAGTTTTTGAGATCGGTCTGCGAGCGCGGCCGTTCGTGTCGCTTGATCATGTTGAGGTGCTCGACGTAGACGCGGTTGCTCTTCGGCTCGGTCCGCACCACGCGGCCGGTCTTGCCGGCGTCCTTGCCGCCGATCACCATCACCTGGTCGTCTTTGCGGATCCGCATTCCCTTGGCCATCAGAGGACCTCGGGCGCCAGCGAGATGATTTTCATGAAGTTGCGATCGCGCAGCTCGCGGGCAACGGGGCCGAAGATGCGGGTGCCGCGCGGGTTGTTGCTGGCCGGGTCGATCAGCACCGCGGCGTTTTCGTCGAAGGAGATGTAGGTGCCGTCGGGGCGGCCGAGCTGCTTCTTGGTGCGCACGACGACGGCCTGGACGACCTCGCCTTTGCGCACGCCGCCCTGCGGGCTGGCCTGTTTGACCGTCGCCGTGATCACGTCGCCGACGCCGGCGTAGCGGCGGTGCGAGCCGCCCTTGACGCGAATGCAGAGGATCTCGCGGGCGCCGGAGTTGTCGGCGACCTTCAGTCTCGACTCCTGCTGGATCACTTGGCCTTCTCCAGTACCTCGACCAGGCGCCAGCGCTTGGTCTTCGAGAGCGGCCGGGTCTCGACGATGCGCACGGTGTCGCCCTCGCCCGCCTCGTTGCGCTCGTCGTGAGCATGCAAGCGTGCGCGAGCGGCGCACGACCTTCTCGTAAGTCGGGTGCCGGCGAGCGATGTCGATCCGCACGGTGATCGATTTCTCGCCCTTGTTGGAGACGACGATCCCCTGCCGGGTCTTGGCCGCAACCGCGTCCTTCTCGGCAACGGGCGTGCCCGTGCCAGCGGTCTTGCCCTGCTTTGGCGGCAGCCCGTTCTTTCCGTCGCGACTCAGCCTTGAGCTTGCGCTGCTCAGCGCCGCTTGGCAGCTCTTTCCTCAGGAGTGAGCGTGGGGCCAGCCTTGTGCGGCTGCCGCGACCGCTGCAAGCCTGCGCCGCTCCTTCCAAGGAAGATCGTCCTCAGGATCGGGCTCCCCTCTCGCAGCAGGCGCCGCCTTAGCCACAGCGGGCTCAGCCTGCTCAGAACCAGAGGCGTCAGAAGACTCAGCCTCGGGCGTCTCGTCCTTGGACGAATCCGCCTCTCCCGCGGGTGGCGTGGATGAGGACTCCTCGCCCGCAGCGTCGTCCCGCGAGGACGAGGAGTCCTCCTCCACGACAGGACCCGCGGGCTACTGCGCCTCGTCCTGGGGCGTCTCGTCAGTTCGTCGTCTTTTTTCTCCTCGTCCGTCATCTCTTCAGCTCTTTCTCAACGTCAATCCCGCGCTCCTTGGCGACTGTCAGCAAGCTTGGCGACATCCCGCCGGGCGATCCCGATCCGAGCCGTGTTCTCCAGCTCACCGGTCGCCTGGCGGAAGCGCAGGTTGAACTTCTCCTGCTTGGCGTCGATCAGTTTCGCGACCAGCTCGTCGTCTTTGAGGTCGTGCACCTCGGCGGCCTTCACTGTGCATCGGCCCCCTCGCGCCTGACGAACTTGGTCCTGACGGGAAGCTTGTGGCCGGCCAGGCGCAGCGCCTCGCGAGCGAGATCCTCGGGCACGCCGGCCAGCTCGAACATCACCTTGCCGGGCTTGATCACCGCGACCCAGCCCTCCGGGTTGCCCTTGCCGGAGCCCATGCGTGTCTCGGCGGGCTTCTTCGTGTAGGGCTTGTCGGGGAAGACGTTGATCCAGACCTTGCCGCCACGTTTGATCTTGCGGGTCATCGCCACGCGGGCGGCCTCGATCTGGCGGTTGGTGATCCAGCCGCGATCGAGCGACTTCAGCCCGTACTCGCCGAAGGCGACGGTGCTGCCGCCCTTGGTGTTGCCGCGCATGCGACCGCGCATCTGCTTGCGGTGCTTGACCCGCTTCGGCATCAGCATCAGCGACCACCTCCGCCACGCTGGCCACCGCGACCGCCGCCACCGGGCCGCCGCCGCGCCCGCCGCCGCCACGACCGCCACGGTCGCCGCCGCGTCCACCGCGATCTCCGCCCGGACGACCGCCGCGCTGGCCGCCCTGCGGCGGTCCGCTGTCCTCGTCGGTGAGCTGATCGGTGCGGAAGCCCTCGGGCATGACCTCGCCCTTGTTGATCCAGCACTTGACGCCGATGCGGCCGGTCGTCGTGCGCGCCTCGAAGAAGCCGTAGTCGATGTTGGCGCGCAGCGTGTGCAGCGGCACCCGGCCGTCGGAGTAGCCCTCGGTGCGCGCCATCTCGGCGCCGCCGAGGCGACCGGAGACCTGGACCTTGACGCCCTTGGCGCCGGAGCGCATCGCCGAGGTGAGGGCGCGTTTCATCGCCCGCCGGAAGGCAACCCGGTTCTGCAGCTGCTCGGCGATCGACTGGGCGACCAGCTTGGCGTCGAGCTCGGGGCGCTTGACCTCGCGGATGTTCACCTTCACCGGTTTGCCGGTCAGCTTGTGCAGGTCTTTGCGCAGGGCGTCCACTTCGCTGCCCGACTTGCCGATCACGATGCCGGGGCGGGCGGTGTGGATGTCCACCGCGATCTCGCCGTGGCGCTCGATCGTGATGTTCGGAGAGACCGGCGTGGGCAAGCTTGTTTTCGATGTGGTCGCGGATTTTGAGGTCCTCGTTGAGGACGTCGGAGAAGTCTTTCTCCTCGAACCAGTTCGACTTCCAGTCCTGGATGTAGCCGACGCGGAAGCCGCCGGGATGGATCTTCTGTCCCATCTCTCTAGTCCTCTTCTTCCGGGCTCAGGGCCACGGCGATGTGGCAGGTTCGCTTGTTGATCCGTGAGGCTCGGCCCAGTGCGCGCGGCCGGTAAGCGGCGCAGCGTCGGGCCTTCGTCGACGGTGATCTCGGCGATCCGCATCTCGTCGGCGATCAGATCGTGGTTGTTCTCGGCGTTGGACGCGGCCGACTCGATCAGCTTGCGAATGTCCTCGGCCGCACCGCGGGGTGAGAACTCGAGCAGCGCCCGGGCCTGCTCGATGTGCATGCCGCGCACCTGGTCGGCGATCAGTCGCGCCTTGCGCGGAGCCACCCGCACGTAGCGGGAGCTGGCGCGAACGACGATCGGGGCTGCCGCCACGCTACTCACCCTTGCCCGTTCCGGAGTGCGAGCGGAAGGTGCGGGTCGGCGCGAACTCGCCCAGCTTGTGGCCGACCATCGACTCGGAGATGAAGACGGGAACGTGCTTGCGGCCGTCGTGGACGGCGATCGTGTGGCCGACCATGTCGGGGAAGACGGTCGAGGCGCGCGACCAGGTCTTCAGCATCTGCTTGGTGCCGGACTCGTTCATGGCGTTGACGCGCTTCATCAGCGCCTCTTCCACCCACGGGCCCTTTTTGGTCGAGCGTCCCATTAGCGACCCTTCTTCTTTCCGCGGCGACGGCCGCGCACGATGTAGCGATCGGACTGCTTGCCCTTCTTACGGGTGCGGTAGCCGAGCGTCGGCTTGCCCCACGGGGTAACCGGGTGACCACCGGGGGTGTGGTGGGCCTCGCCGCCGCCGTGCGGGTGGTCGACCGGGTTCATCGCCACGCCGCGGGTCTGCGGACGCTTGCCCTTGTGGCGGTTGCGTCCCGCCTTGCCGATCTTGACGTTCTGGTGCTCGGCGTTGGAGAGCACGCCGACGGTGGCGCGGCACTCGGCGCGGACCAGGCGCATCTCCGAGGAGGGCAGGCGCAGCGTCACCATCTCGCCCTCCTTGGCGGCGAGCTGAATCGAGGTGCCCGCCGAACGGCCCGAGCTTGCCACCCTGGCCGGCGGTGAGCTCGACGTTGTGGACGAGCGTGCCGGTCGGCATCTCGCCGAGCGCAAGCGCGTTGCCGGGCCGGATGTCGGCGCCGGGGCCGGACTGGACCTCGTCGCCGACCGAGATCGCCGCCGGGGCGAGGATGTAGCTCTTGGCGCCGTCGGCGTAATGCAGCAGGGCGATGTAGCAGCTGCGGTTGGGGTCGTACTCGATGCTCGCCACCTTGGCGGGCACGCCGTCCTTGAGCCGCTTGAAGTCGATCTGCCGGTAGCGCCGCTTGGCACCGCCGCCGCGGTGACGGGCGGTGACCCGGCCGTTGGCGTTGCGGCCGCCGGACTTGCGCAGGCCCTCGGTCAGCTTGCGTTCCGGGCTGGAGGCGGTCAGCTGCTCGCGCAGCGGGTACGTCGCGAAGCGGCGTCCGGGGCTGGTCGGTTTTGTTTTTCGGTTCGGCATCCCTATTTCCCTATGCAGTCTCTGCGCCCTCGAACAGCTCGATCCGTTCACCGGGGGCGAGCTGGACGACGGCCTTCTTCCAACCCCGCGTCCTGCCCTGGTGCAGGCCGCGGCGCTTCGGCTTGGGCCGCACCTTGGAGGTGCGCACCGCGGCGACCTTGACGTCGAAGATCTCCTCGATCGCGTGGGCGATCTGGGTCTTGTGGGCGCGGTCGTCGACGCGGAAGGTGTACTTGCCCTCGCCGATCAGCGCGTAGCTCTTCTCCGAGACGACCGGGCGGATGATCGTCGTGCGAGCGTCCATCAGCCCAGCCTCTCCTGCAGCTTCCCGAGCGCCTCTCGGAGACGACCAGCGAGGCGGCGCCGATCACGTCGGCGACTCCGACCGCGCTGACCTCGGCGACCTCGACCCGGGGGATGTTGCGGAAGCTCTTTGCCGCGCCGCCCTCCTCGGGGGCGAGCACGATCAGGGTCGAGCGCTTGGCGCCCCATTTGTCGAGCGCCTCGGCGGCGGTCTTGGTCGACGGAGTCTCGAAGCTGCCGGCATCGAGCAGGGCGACGCTGTCGCGCTCGGCGTGGATCGAGAGCGCCGAGCGCAGCGCCTTGCGGCGTGCCTTGCGATTGACCTTGACCGTGTAGTGGCGCGGCTTGGGACCGAAGGCGACGCCACCGCCGAAGCGGCTGGGCGAGCTGAGCGCGCCGACGCGAGCGCGGCCGGTGCCCTTCTGGCGCCAGGCCTTGGCGCCGGTCATCGAGACCTCGCCGCGGGTCAGGGTCGAGGCCGAGCCCTGGCGGCGCGCGGCGAGGTCGGCGCGCGCGGCCTCGTCGACCAGCGAGTGGTGGAAGGGCTCGTCGAAGAGCTCTTTCGGCAGGTCCGCCTTGGTCGTCTTGCCGAGCACGGCTGCTTTAGCCATCGGTCCTCACCTCGACCATCGCGTTGCGCGAGCCCGGCACCGAGCCCTTGATCAGCAGCAGGTTGCGCTCGGCATCGACCTCGGCGACCTCGAGGCCCTTCTGGGTGATCCGCTTGTTGCCCATCTGCCCCGGCATCTTCATTCCCTTGAAGACGCGGGCGGGGAAGGTGCTGGCGCCGATCGAGCCCGGCGCACGCACGTTGTGCGAGCCGTGGGTGACCGGGCCGCGGCTGAAGTTGTGGCGCTTGATCCCGCCCTGGAAGCCCTTGCCGATCGAGATCCCGGCGACCTTGACCTTCTGGCCCGGCCTCGAAGGACTCGACGGTGACGTCGTCGCCGATCTTGGGGCCCTCCTCGGCGCCGAGGTCCTCGTCGCGGAACTCGACCAGGTGGCGCATCGGCGCCGCGCCGGCCTTCTTCAGGTGGCCTTCCTCGGCCTTGCTCAGCTTGCCCTGCTTGGTCTCGCCGAAGGCGAGCTGCACGGCGGCGTAGCCGTCGCGCTCGGGCTCGCGAACCGCGGTCACCTTG
Organism: uncultured Solirubrobacterales bacterium; assembly: GCA_963702065.1. Lineage (GTDB taxonomy): Bacteria > Actinomycetota > Thermoleophilia > Solirubrobacterales > 70-9 > VRUE01. The sequence goes on along the minus strand of OY969705.1, from coordinate 219,594 downwards.
CAGGGACCGGCCTCGATCACGGTCACCGGGATGACCGTCGCCGTCCTCGCCGAAGACCTGCGTCATCCCAAGCTTCTTTCCGAGGATCGCAGCCATCGCGACTAGAGGCGGATCTCGATGTCGACGCCGGCGGGCAGCGAGTCGAGGCGCTGCAGCGAGTCGACGGTTTTCGGCGAGGGCTGAAGGATGTCGATCAGGCGCTTGTGAGTGCGCATCTCGAAGTGCTCGCGCGAGTCCTTGTCCTTGAACGGCGAGCGGATCACGCAGTAGACGTTCTTCTCGGTCGGCAGCGGCACCGGACCAGAGACGCTGGCGCCAGTGCGCTCCGCGGTCTCGACGATCTCGCGGGCAGCCCGGTCTATGGCGTCATGGTCATACGCCTTGAGCCGGATTCGAATTTTCTGTGCTGCTATCGCTGCCACGTTCTGACTTGTCTCTCGTCTTTCCCGCGCGTCTTACCGCGCATAAAGGGCGGGGCCCCTTTTGTGGGGCGCCGCCCCGGTCGTATGTGCTTTGCAGTTGTCTCGCCGCCCGGCGGGCAGCGACGGGCGGGCCGAGGCCCGCCCTTGGTGAATCGCCTACTCGATGACCTCGGCGACGACCCCCGAGCCGACGGTCCGGCCACCCTCGCGGATGGCGAAGCGCAGGCCCTGGTCCATCGCGATCGGCTGGATCAGCTCGATCGTCATCTCGACGTTGTCACCCGGCATCACCATCTCGGTCCCCTCGGGGAGGTTGGCGATCCCGGTCACGTCGGTGGTGCGGAAGTAGAACTGGGGCCGGTAGCCGGAGAAGAACGGCGTGTGACGACCACCCTCCTCCTTCTTCAGGCAGTAGACCTCGGCTTTGAACTTGGTGTGCGGCGTGATCGAGCCGGGCTTGCAGAGCACCTGGCCGCGCTCGATCTCCTCGCGCTTGGTGCCGCGCAGCAGGGCGCCGATGTTGTCGCCGGCCTGGCCCTCGTCGAGCATCTTGCGGAACATCTCGACCCCGGTCACCACCGTCGTCGTGGTGTCCTTGATGCCGACGATCTCGACCTCGTCGCCGGTGTTGACGATTCCCTGCTCGACGCGGCCGGTGGCGACGGTGCCGCGGCCGGTGATCGAGAAGATGTCCTCGATCGGCATCAGGAAGGGCTTGTCGAGCTCGCGCACGGGCTCGGGGATGTAGGAGTCGAGCGCATCGGCCAACTCGAAGACCGCCTTCTGGGCCTCCTCGTCGCCCTCCAGCGCCTTCAGCGCCGAGCCCTTGACGATCGGCGTGTCGTCGCCGGGGAAGTCGTACTCGTCGAGAAGTTCCTTGACCTCCTCCTCGACCAGCTCGATCAGTTCCTCGTCGTCGACCTGGTCGACCTTGTTGAGGAAGACGACCACGTGCGGGACGTTGACCTGGCGGGCGAGCAGGATGTGCTCGCGCGTCTGCGGCATGACGCCGTCGGCGGCCGAGACGACCAGGATCGCGCCGTCCATCTGCGCGGCGCCGGTGATCATGTTCTTGACGTAGTCGGCGTGGCCCGGGCAGTCGACGTGGGCGTAGTGCCGGTTCGTCGGTCTGGTACTCGACGTGAGAGGTCGCGATCGTGATCCCGCGCTCCTTCTCCTCCGGGGCGTTGTCGATCTCCTCGAAGCTTTTCGCCTCGGCGTCGCCCTTCGTGGAGAGGGTCTTGGTGATCGCGGCCGTCAGCGTCGTCTTTCCGTGGTCGATGTGACCGATCGTGCCGACGTTCACATGCGGCTTATCGCGCTCGAACTTCTCCTTGGACATCTCTCTCCGTTCTACCTTTCGAAGTCGGGTTCTGTCTGCGTTGACTGATTAAGTCTGTGGGGCACGGTAGCGGGCAGGTCACTTCGTCCTGCCTGCGGGCGAACCTGGGAAATATAGCTAGAACAACCGTGTGGCCTACTGCCGGTCACGAGGTTGCCCCCACCGGCTCGCCCGAACGATGCTCGACGATCTCCTCGGCGATGTTCGCCGGGACCTCTTCGTAGCGCTCGAACTGCATCGTGTAATTGGCTCGGCCCTGGGTCATCGAGCGAAGTTCGGTCGCGTAGCCGAACATCTCGCCGAGCGGGCACGAAGGCCTGTACGGCGAGTGCGTTGCCGCGCTGATCCTGACCCTGCACCTTGCCGCGACGACGCGAGAGATCGCCGATCACGTCGCCGAGGAAGTCCTCGGGAGTGACGACCTCGACCGCCATCACCGGCTCCAGCAGGACCGGGTTCGCCTTGCGGGCGGCGTCCTGGATCGCCATCGAGCCGGCGATTTTGAAGGCCATCTCCGAGGAGTCGACGTCGTGGAAGGAGCCGTCGACGAGTTCGACTTTGACGTCGACCATCGGGTAGCCGGCCTTGACGCCGTTCTCCAGCGCCTCTCTCATCCCCTGCTCGGCCGGGCCCGATGAATTCGCCGGGGATCGCGCCGCCCTTGATTTTGTTGACGAACTCGAAGCCCTCGCCGGGCGCCGGCTCGACGTTGATCACGACGTGGCCGAACTGGCCGCGACCGCCGGTCTGGCGGACGAAGCGCGCCTCGACCTTCTTGACCTCCTTGCGGATCGTCTCGCGGTAGGCGACCTGCGGCTTGCCGACGTTGGCCTCGACTTTGAACTCGCGCAGCATGCGGTCGACGATCACCTCGAGGTGGAGCTCGCCCATGCCGTGGATCAGGGTCTGGCCGGTTTCCTCGTCGCTTTCGATCTTGAAGGTCGGGTCCTCCTCGCCGAGCCGCTGCAGGGCGTTGCCCATCTTCTCCTGGTCGGCCTTCGTTTTCGGCTCGATCGCGACGGCGATCACGGTCTCGGGGAATTCGATGCTCTCCAGCGCGATCGGCGCGTCGGGAGCGGCCAGGGTGTCGCCGGTGCCGGTTTCTTTGAGGCCGACGCCGGCGCAGATGTCACCGGCGTAGCACTCGTCGATCTCCTCGCGGCTGTTGGCGTGCATCATCAGCAGCCGGCCGATGCGCTCGGTCCGGCCGGTCTTGACGTTGAGGACGCGGCCGCCTTTCTCCAGCTTGCCGGAGTAGACGCGGAAGTAGGTGAGCTTGCCGACGTAGGGGTCGGTCATGACCTTGAAGGCGAGGGCGGCGAAGGGAGCCTCGTCGGAGGCGGGTCGCTCGTCCTCGACGTCCTCGGGCTGACCCTTGCCGGCGGGGACGACGCCGGTCACCGGCGGCACCTCCAGCGGCGAGGGCAGCAGCTCGACGATCGCGTCGAGCAGCGGCTGCACGCCCTTGTTCTTGAACGAGGTGCCGCAGAGCACGGGCGTCACCTTGGTGTCGAGGCAGGCCCGGTGCAGGGACTTGGCGATCCGCTCGTGGGGAATCTCTTCCTCGGCCAGGTAGGCCTCCATCAGCTCGTCGTCGTAGTCGGCGCAGGCCTCGATCAGCTGGGTGCGGTATTCCTCGGCCTGCTCCTTGAGGTCGTCCGGGACCTCGACCGTCTCGTACTCGGCGCCGAGCTCGTCGGTCCAGATCAGGCCTTTCATCTCGATCAGGTCGACGACGCCTTTGAAGTTGTCCTCGCTGCCGATCGGCAGCTGGATCGGCAGCGGGTTGGCGCCGAGCCGATCCGTCATCGTCTGCACCGAGTTGAAGAAGTCGGCGCCGGTGCGGTCCATCTTGTTGATGTAGGCGAAGCGCGGCACTTTGTACTTGTCGGCCTGGCGCCAGACGGTCTCCGACTGGGGCTCGACCCCGGCGACGGCGTCGAAGACGGCGATCGCGCCGTCGAGCACGCGCAGGCTGCGCTCGACCTCGACCGTGAAGTCGACGTGGCCGGGCGTATCGATGATGTTGATCCGGTGGTCCTTCCACTCGCAGGCGGTGGCGGCGGAGGTGATCGTGATGCCGCGCTCCTGCTCCTGCTCCATCCAGTCCATCACCGCAGCGCCCTCGTGGACCTCGCCCATCTTGTGGGTGCGGCCGGTGTAATAGAGGATGCGCTCGGTCGTCGTCGTCTTACCGGCGTCGATGTGCGCCATGATCCCGATATTGCGCGTCTTCTCTAGGGGAAAGCTGCGTGCCATGTGTTCCTAAGGTAAGGGTTTGGTCGTGAAACGGGGACGGGACAAAAGCAAACGATCTGGCAAGAGCCGCGATCGGCGCATGAAAAAGGCCCTCGCGGGCCCGGCGAAACGAACTTCGAAACGCACTTCGAAAGGACTGCCTGAGCGACGCGCGATGATAGCAGCGGCGCGGCGGCGCATCGGCGCGGTGCTCTCGGCGGCGGCAAAGCGCACGCGCCAGGTCGATCGCGCCGCTCGCCCGTCGGATCGAGTGGGCCGCGCCCGAGGCTGGCGCGGCGGCTGCGGCAGCTGCGCGCCCGGGGCGATCCGGATGGCGAAGGCGCTGGGCAAGCGCCTGCGTCCGGTCGGCGGTACTGGTGCTGCGCGGCTTCGGCCGCGGCGAACGATTGCTGCGTCGCGCTGGCCGCGGTAGCGACCCGGGCGGCGACGCGGGCCAGCGCCGCTGCTCACCCCCGCGCGGGCGATCTGCGCTGCTGATCCTCGCCTCGGCCGCTCTGCCTCGTCGTCTCCCAGTTCGTCACCTACCGCAGCGTCGAGATCGGTCAGCCCGGCTACGCCGGACTGACCGCGGCGGCGCCGCCGACGGTCGACGCCGAAGACGCGCGGGCGAGGCCCACTCCTATCTCCTGATCCCGATCGCCCTGCTCGCGGCGCTCGCCGCGGCGATGGCGCTGCGGCCCGAGCGGCGCGGCCTGGGCCGCGTCGTCGTCGGGCTCGGGCTGCTCAGCATCGCCGTGATCCTGCTCGTCGACCTGCCCGCCGGACTCGACGACGGCGCCCAGGCATCGCGCTTCTCGGGCGCCACAGCGGTGCTCGAGAGGGCTTCTACGCCCAGCTCGCGGCAGCGGCGGGGCTGGTCATTGGCGGTCTGCTCTACTATGCGCGGCCGTGCCGAATACGAATCAACTTGTCAGGAAGGGCCGCAAGCGCCCGAAGAAGAAGACGACGACGCCGGGACTCAAGTCGGGCAGGGCCGCAAGAAGGCCGTCGCCGCGCCGCAGCGGCGCGGCGTCTGCACGCGCGTCGCGACCGTAACGCCGAAGAAGCCGAACTCGGCCCTGCGCAAGATCGCCCGTGTGCGGCTGACCAACGGGATGGAGGTCACCACCTACATCCCCGGCGAGGGCCACAATCTGCAGGAGCACTCCGTCGTCCTGGTCCGCGGTGGTCGCGTCAAGGATCTGCCCGGCGTCCGCTACAAGGTCGTGCGCGGCACCCTCGACGCGGCCGGCGTCTCCGACCGCAAGCAGGCCCGTTCGCGCTACGGCGTCAAGGCCTCCTAATGCCACGCCGCTCCGCAGCCACAATCCGACCGGTCGAGCCCGACGCGCGCTTTCGCAACCGGCTCGTCCAGCAGCTGATCAACAAGGTGATGAGCGACGGCAAGAAGCAACTTGCCGAGCGGATCGTCTACGACGCCCTCGCCCTCGTCGGCGAGCGCTCCGGCGAGGACGCGATCGAGACGCTCGAGGCCGCGATCAAGCAACTTACCCCGGTGCTCGAGGTTCGCTCCCGCCGGGTCGGCGGCGCCACCTACCAGGTGCCGGTCGAGGTTCCCGCCCGCCGCGCCCGCACCCTGGCGATCCGCTGGCTGGTCGACTTCGCCCGCAACCGCCGCGAGTACTCGATGGCCGAGCGGCTTGCCAGCGAGATCCTCGACGCGACTCAGCAGCAGGGTTCGGCCTGGAAGCGCAAGGACGACATCTACCGCATGGCTCAGGCAACAAGGCCGTTCGCTCATTACCGCTGGTAGTCCCGCCTCGGCCATGAGCAGGCCGATCCTTGCGGTGGACATCGACGGCGTCATCTCGCTGTTTGGAGCCGAGGAGAAGCCGGATCGCGCTTTTACGAAGCTTGAGCTGGTCGATGGGGTGCCTCATCTGATCTCGCTGCCGGTGGGGGATCGGCTGGTGCGGCTGAGTGAGCACTTTGAGCTGGTCTGGGCCAGCGGGTGGGAGGACAAAGCGAACTTCTACCTGCCCTCGCTGCTGGGGCTGCCCGAGCTGCCGCACGTGACCTTCGACGGCGCCGTGCGGGCCGGCGCCGCGCACTGGAAGCTGGGGCCGCTCGAGGAGTACGCGGCGGGGCGGCCGATGGCCTGGATCGACGACAACTTCGACCAGAGCTGTTACGAGTGGGCGGAGCAGCGCGAGCAGCCGACCCTGCTGGTCCTCACCGAGACCCACCTCGGCCTCGAGGAGGCCCACGTCGAGGCCTTGCGGCAGTGGGCCGTGTCTCTACACTGAGCCCCGGTGGAGGGCTTCTGGCCAATCTTCTTTCTCCTCGTCGTGCTGAAGATCCCCGTCTTCGGCGCGCTCTGGCTCGATCTGGTGGGCGAGCCGAGAACCCGAGCCCGAAGGAGCCGCCGAGGACTCCGACGGCGGCTTCAAGCGCTGGACCCCTGGACCAAGCTGCCCGCGTGGCCCGCACAGCGGTCCTCATGCGGTGGCGCCGTGAGAGGCACGGGGTGCCCCTCCGGCAGCGGCGTCCTGTTTCGCGACACTCATGAGCGACCGGAGGCGAGCGGGAATTCCGAGCGACGGGAGCGGCACCCGTCCCCCGCACCTGTCAAACCCGCTGAGCCGCCCGCTTCCGCTCGCGCCGGATCTCGCGCAGATAAGGCTGGAAGTCCACCTGGATCGTGTGACGCTTAGAGGCGACGTAGCGCTTCTTCATCTTCTTTTCCGCCTCTGCGATCTCGGCCCGCATCGCGGCGGGTGAAGGCAGCGTCCCGCGTCCGCCGAGCAGGTCCGCCACCCACTCCGCCTGGGCCTCGGCCAGCGGCATGATCGCCCCCAGCGGCTGGATCAAGCCGATGAAGTAGAGCCCCGGGTGCTCGACCGAGACGACCCGGCGGTAGAGCGGCAGCCGGTTGTCCTCGGCCGAGACCAGGTCCTCGTCGAAGAAGGGGAAGCTGATCTTGTAGCCGGTGCAGTAGACGACGAGGTCGATCTCCTCCTCGCTGCCATCGACGAAGCAGACCGTGCGGCCGCCGGCTGAAGCGGTCGACGTTGGGCTTGACCGCGATGTCGCCGTGACCGAGCCGCGAGAGCAGCTCGGCGGAGACGGTCGGGTGCGCCTCGAGCAGCTTGTGGTCGGGCTTGGGCAGGCCGTAGGCGGTCATGTCGCCGGCGGTCAGCCCCAGCATCCGCCCCAGCACGAAGCGCTGCACGGGGAGCGGCATCAGGGTCAGCAGCTTCGAAGCCGCTTCGTCGGTCGGTTTGCCGTTCAGGTACTTGGGCATGACGTAGGCGCCGCGGCGCATCGCCAGGAAGGTCTTCTCGGCGATCCGCGAGGCCTCGACCGCGATGTCGGTTGCCGAGTTGCCGATCCCCAGCACCAGCACCCGCTTGTCGCGCAGGACCTCGGGCTCGCGGTAGTGATGGACGTGGATCTGCTCGCCCTCGAACTCCTCCGAGCCGGGAAACGCCGGCTCGGGCCAGCGCGGGTCCCAGTGGTGGCCGTTGGCGACCAGCACGGCACGGTAGCGGTGGGTCTCGCTGCTCGCCGTCGCGCTCTCGGACCGTCACCTCCCACTCGCCATCGACGGGCGCGACGCTGAGGACCTCGGTGCGAAAGCGGATCTTCTCGCGCAGGCCGAAGTGGTCGACGTAGTCGTCGAAGTAGCGGGCGATCTGGAAGTGGTTGGGGTAGTCCGGATAGTCGTCCGGCATCGGGTAGGTCTTGTAGGCCATCAACCCGCGCGAGGTGTTGATGTGCAGCGAGCGGTAGGCCGAGGACAGCTCGTTGTCGTTTTCGTAGCGCCAGTTGCCGCCGACCTCGGAGCCCTTCTCGAAGCAATCGAATGGAATTCCCCGCGCGTTCAGCACCTGACAAGCAGCAATCCCCGAGGAGCCCGCTCCGATGACGCAAGTCTTGTTACTGGCCATCTGGCCAATCTACCGAGGTCCCTTTACGCAAAGGGGTGAGGAGGTCCACCCCTAGGGCCCGTAGTCGGGGCGGGCGATCGCTTCGAAGCTTGGTCCATCGGATTTACAACTCAACGAAAGGAACCTCCGATGACCAGCAAGACCCGTTCATTCCGTCCCTCCCCCGCCCTCGTGATCGCCTGCATCGCCCTGTTCGCCGCCCTCACCGGCAGCGCCATCGCCGCCGGCGTCGGCAAGAACACGGTCCGCTCGCCGCAGATCGTCGACGGCACGATCCGCACCGTCGACCTCCGCGACAACGCGGTCGCCGCCGGCAAGATCGCCCCCGACGCGGTCGACACGACCGAGATCGCCGAAAACGGCGTCGACTCCTCCGACGTCGCAGCCGGAGACGCTGACGTCGGGCGACCTCGGCGCCGCCTCGGTCACCTCCTCGGAGGTAGCCGACCAGTCGCTGACCGCCAACGACCTCGGCCCCGACTCAGTCGGCTCGAGCGAGCTGCAGGCCGGCTCGGTCCGCGCCTCCGAGCTCGGCGGGATCGTCCAGGTCGTCGAACGCGGTCACGATCAAAGCCGGCGCCAACGAGTCGGTCACGGCCACCTGCCCCGCCGGCACCACGGTGATCAGCGGCGGCGGCCTGCCGGCCTCTACTCGGTCGCCCTGGTCGGCAGTGTCCGCAACGGCAACGGCTGGGAGGCCTACGCCCACAGCAACTCGGGCAGCGACACCACCCTCACCGTCTACGCCTACTGCCTCACCGGCGGCAGCAGCAACTAAAGCCACCCACACGTTCATGAAAAAGGCCGGGGCAGATGCCCCGGCCTTTCTCGTTCAGCTTGAGCTGGAACTAGTGCTTCTTGCCTTTGCCATGGCCCCCTTTACGGTGGCCTTTCTTCGGCTGTTTGACCACGAAGGTATGGACTTCGCTTTTAACCGTGCCGCCAGCGCCGGTAGGTGTGAAGGTGATCCGAATCTTGAGATTCAGCTTGCCTTTGGTCTGCAGCGTCTCTGCCGGCCCGAGTTTCAGGCTCAGCGCGTTTCACCAGAGGGACGCATCACCAGCGGCCCGGGCAAAAGCCCGGGCCGCTTGCGCCAGAGCCGATTGCACTCGCCGGGCCATGGTAATCGACGAACTCAAGCGGCTTGCCGTCGTTGATCAGCTTCTGCAGGACGCCCTGCCAGTCGAGATCGTCCCCGGTCCCAACGGTGTTATCGGCGCCAGGATCCACGCCAGTGATAAACGGCGCTTCGTACCAGACGCTGCTCGGGATGCCCTCGTTGAGTTCGTTGTCGTGTGGCACGTCGTCTGCCACCATCACGATCACGCCGCGGGCCCCGGGTCGCCAGCCAACTGCGGGATTGGCGTCGCTCTCGTAGAGCGCCCGGCCGTAGGCCTCGGGGCTGTCGCCACCGCCTTCAGCTTCCAGACTCAAAAGAGCTGCACTTACTGCAGCCTGGTTTGAGGTGATCGGTACATGGAGTGTCCAGGGGGCAAACCCATCCCCGATGCCATATTCGAATTCCCCAGGGTTGATGACCTGGTCGTAGTCGCTCACCTCGGAGAGACCGAACTGTACGTCCGGGAGCGAAGCGCCGATTTGCGTCATCGCTTCCTGAATCTCCCCTTGGGCTTCGTCTATGGCGCCGCCCATCGAGCCGGTGGTGTCGAAGACGAACATCACGTCGGTGTGCGCGGGCGTTGCCGCCTTCGCCTGGTTTGGCAGCGTAAACGCCAGAGCCGCTACACCCAGCATGAAAACGGCGGCAGCACACTGCCACCGAGTAACTACGGAAAGTCTCACAGGAACGGCCTCCCCAATCAGTTGACGATCAGAATCAAGGTCAACTGAATCAACGCTCGATGCCCGCCTAACTTTCGCGGTGCCTCGAGAAAATGTCTGCGCACGAAGGGCCGGTATGCGCCCGCCCCCCGCTGTCGAACGGCATCCGGCGACAGAACAACTAGTGCAACGCCTTACGGCTCCCTAGCAACCACAAAACGTTGCACCTCGACCAGCAGGGTTCGCCTCGCTGGCGCGGAGCATGAAGCTGAGAGAGGGGTCGGAGTGCCCCTCCTCCACAGCGGCATCTCGTTTTCCGCCCGCACCGACGACCTCGGACGGCGACAAGCGACTCAGGCGAAAAACCCAGCAAGCGGGAGGGGCACCCCGGCCCCTCCCCACCTGCTAAGACTGCCCGGGCGACTTCTCCTCAGACGTCTGCTCAATCTCATGCGCCAGCTCCTCGAGCTCCTCCGCGAACGAGGGCCCGAAGCTCTCGACGGCTTCGCCGTCCTCGAGCCCCAGCTCGGCGGCCAGCTCTTCCTCGTCGAGCAGGCCTTCCTCGCTCGGCGGCTCGATCGGCACGGCCGGCTCGACCGCGAGCGTGCGGTAGTGCTTGAGGCCGGTGGCGGCCGGGATCAGCTTGCCGATGATCACGTTCTCCTTCAGGCCGACCAATTTGTCTCGCTTGCCCTCCAGCGCGGCATCGGTGAGCACCTTCGTCGTCTCCTGGAAGGAGGCGGCGGAGAGGAAGGACTCGGTGGCCAGCGAGGCCTTGGTGATCCCGAGGATGACCTCCTCGGCCTTGGCCGGCGTGCCACCTTCTTCCTTCGTCTTCTTGTTGAGGCGCTTGAGCGCACCGCGGTCTTCGAGCTGGCCCGGCAGCAGGCTGGTCGAGCCCTTCGATTCGATCCGGCCCTTCTTCAGCATCTGGCGGGCGATCAGCTCGATGTGCTTGTCGTTGATGTCGACGCCCTGGGCGCGGTAGACCCTCTGCACCTCGGCCACCAGGTAGAGCTCGACCGCGGTGCGGCCGCGGATCGCCAGCAGGTCAGCCGGGTAGAGCGAGCCCTCGTTGAGCTGCTGTCCGACCTCGACCTTTTCGCCATCGGCGACGTGCAGCCGGGTGCGGGGCGGGAAGCTGTAGGCGTGCTCCTCGCCGCTGGACTCGGTGACGTGCACTTTCAGCGCTTTGTCGGTTTCTTCGACAGTGACCTTGCCGGCCGCCTCAGCCATCTGCGCCAGGCCCTTCGGTTTACGCGCCTCGAAGAGCTCGACGATGCGCGGCAGGCCCTGGGTGATGTCCTGGCCGGCGACACCGCCGGTGTGGAACGTCCGCATGGTCAGCTGCGTGCCCGGCTCGCCGATCGACTGGGCGGCGATGATGCCCACCGCGTCGCCGATGTTGACCGTGAACCCGGTGGCCGGAGCGACGCCGTAGCAGGCACGGCACACGCCGGAGTCGGCGTCGCACTTGAGCGCCGAGCGGACCGGGACCTTGATCTCCTCGTCCTCGAACGCCTCGGCGATCGCTTCGACGTCGGCCAGGGTGATCTCCTGGTTGCGCTTGAGCAGCTCGCGGCCGCGCTTGGTTTCGAATTTCTTCGCCGCCAGGCGACCGATCAGGTTGTCGTTGAGCGAGTTGTCGTCCTTGCGGATCGCCATCTCGATGTGGTCTTTGGTTTTGCAGTCCTCCTCGCGCACGATCACGTCCTGGGCGACGTCGACCAGGCGCCGGGTCAGGTAACCCGAGTCGGCCGTACGCAGCGCCGTGTCGGCGAGTCCCTTTCGGGCGCCGTGCGTGGAGATGAAGTACTCGAGCACCGAGAGGCCCTCCATGAAGTTGGCCTTGATCGGCCGCTCGATGATTTCGCCCTTCGGATTGGCCATCAGGCCGCGCATGCCCGCCAGCTGGCGGATCTGCTTGAAGGAGCCACGAGCACCCGAGTTGGCCATCATGAAGATCGGGTTCAGCTCGTCGAGGTTGTCCTCCATCGCTTTCGCGACCTCGTCGGTGGCGTTGTTCCAGTGCGACGTGACCGCCTCGTGGCGCTCCTCGGCGGTGATGTAGCCGTCGTTGTACTGGCCCTGGATCTCGGCCGTCTGCTTCTCGTAGCGTTCGAGGATCTGCTCCTTGTCGGGCGGTGAGACGACGTTGTTCTTGGACACCGTGATCCCCGCCTGGCTGGCGTAGTGGAAGCCGAGGTCCTTGAACGCGTCGAGCACCTGCGAGACAGCCGGCGCACCGTAGGCCTCGACCAGGTCGAAGACCATCTCGTTGATCTTCTTCTTCTTCAGCGAGAAGTTGACGAACTCGAACTGGTCGGGATCGAAGTCCTCCCCGAGTGCCTCGGCGAGGGCACGCTCGATCTTCTCGTTGAAGATGATCCGCCCCACCGTGGTCAGGAAGTGCCCGCGCCCGGCCCGCCGGTACTCGGCCTGGTCGTGCAGCTTGCAGCCGCCGTTCTCGTAGACGAGCTCGGCCTCCTGCGAGGAGCGGAACACCTTCGGCGATCGAGCCATTGCGCTTGCTGCCCTGGCCCGCCTTGAGCTCCTCGTCGATCTTCGCCAGATCCTCGGCGTCGGGCCCGTAGGTCAGGTAGTAGATGCCGAGCACCATGTCCTGGGTCGGCGTCGCCAGCGGCGCACCGTGAGCCGGCGAGAGGATGTTGTTCGCCGAGAGCATCAGGATCCGCGCCTCGGCCTGAGCCTCGGCGGAGAGCGGCACGTGGACCGCCATCTGGTCGCCGTCGAAGTCGGCGTTGAAGGCGGAGCAGACCAGGGGATGAACCTGGATCGCCTTGCCCTCGACCAGCACCGGCTCGAAGGCCTGGATGCCGAGGCGGTGCAGGGTCGGCGCGCGGTTGAGCAGCACCGGGTGCTCGTGGATGACTTCCTCGAGCACGTCCCAGACCTCGGGGATCATCGACTCGACCATCTTCTTGGCGGCCTTGATGTTCTGCACCGCCTTGCGCTCGACCAGCTGGGCCATGATGAATGGCTTGAAGAGCTCCAGCGCCATGAGCTTGGGCAGGCCGCACTGGTGCAGCCTCAGGCTCGGGCCGGAGACGATCACCGAACGGCCGGAGTAGTCGACGCGCTTGCCGAGCAGGTTCTGGCGGAAGCGGCCCTGCTTGCCCTTGAGCATGTCGGAGAGCGACTTCAGCGGCCGGTTGCCGGGACCCGTGACCGGGCGGCCGCGGCGGCCGTTGTCGAACAGCGCGTCGACGGCCTCCTGCAGCATCCGCTTCTCGTTGTTGACGATGATCTCGGGGGCACCGAGATCGAGCAGGCGCTTGAGCCGGTTGTTGCGGTTGATCACGCGCCGGTAGAGGTCGTTGAGGTCCGAGGTCGCGAAGCGGCCACCGTCGAGCTGCACCATCGGGCGCAGCTCCGGCGGGATCACCGGCACGCAGTCGAGGATCATCCAGTCCGGTTGGTTATCGGAGTTGAGGAAGGCCGAGGCGACTTTCAGCCGCTTCACCGCGCGGGCCTGTTTCTGGCCTTTGGAGCTGTTGATGACCTGCTCCAGTTCCTCGCAGTCGGCCGCGAGGTCGACCTGTTCGAGCAGATCGCGCACCGCCTCGGCGCCCATGCTGCCGCGGAAGTACTCGCCCCAGCCGAACGGCGAGCCGAAGCGGTCCTTGAGCTCGCGGAAGACGGTCTCGTCGTTGACGACGTCCTTCGGCTTCATCTCGGTGAAGATCTTCCAGACTTCGGCCATCCGCTCGATCGCCTCGTCGATGTAGGCCTCGGTGTCGGAGATCTCGGCCTCGAAGGTCTTGCGCAGCTCTTTGATCATTTTCGTGCGCTCGTCGTCCTTCAGCTTGCGCAGCTGCGCGGCGGTCAGCTTCAGCGAGTCGGCCCAGATGTGGTCGTCGTCGTCGAACTTGGTCTGGGTGCCGTCCTCGAGGTACTTGACCCGGCGCTCGAGCGACTCGCTCAGCTCCTGAGTCCTTTTCTGCCGTTCCGCCTCGTAGGAGTCGGTGACTTTTTTGACCTCTTTCTCGAGCATCGCCGAGGTCCTTGTCGCGGGCCTCGACGTCGACCCAGGTGATCATCGACGCGGCGAAGTAGAGGACCTTCTCCAGCTCCTTGGGAGCCATGTCGATCAGGTAGCCGATCCGGCTCGGCACGCCCTTGAAGAACCAGATGTGGGAGACCGGGGCGGCCAGGTCGACGTGGCCCATGCGCTCGCGGCGCACCTTGGAGCGGGTCACCTCGACGCCGCAGCGCTCGCAGACGATGCCCTTGTAGCGGACGCGCTTGTACTTGCCGCAGTAGCACTCCCAGTCCTTGGTCGGACCGAAGATGCGCTCGCAGAAGAGACCGTCTTTCTCCGGCTTCAGCGTGCGGTAGTTGATCGTCTCCGGCTTGGTGACCTCGCCCCAGCTCCAGGAGCGGATCTTCTTCGACGACGCGAGGCCGATCTCAATCGCGTCGAAATTGTTGATGTCGATCATCAGTCCTCCACCTTTGCCTCTTCGGCCTCTTTCTCTTTCTCTGCAGCAGCCCCGTCGGTGCCGCCCTCGCCCTCGGCGACCATCTGCTCCTCGCGCTCGTCGGCGGCCCCGTTGGAGCCGTTGGCGCGTCGGCGCGGACGCCGGTCAGGTCCATGCCCAGCTCCTCGGCGGCCTTGAGCAGGTCGTCGTCCTCCTCGGCGATCTCGACGTCTCCGCCTTCGGAGACGACGTTGGCGTCGAGCGAGAGGCTCTGGATCTCCTTCAGCAGCACTTTGAAGGACTCCGGGATCGACGGCTCGGGGATGTTCTCCCCCTTGACGATCGCCTCGTAGGCCTTGACCCGCCCGACCGTGTCGTCGGACTTGACCGTGAGCATCTCCTGCAGCGTGTAGGCAGCGCCGTAGGCCTCCAGGGCCCAGACCTCCATCTCGCCGAAGCGCTGACCACCGAACTGCGCCTTGCCGCCCAGCGGCTGCTGGGTGACGAGCGAGTACGGGCCGGTCGAACGGGCGTGGATCTTGTCGTCGACCAGGTGCAGCAGCTTGAGGATGTACATGTAGCCGACCGTGACTTTGCCCTCGTAGGGCTCGCCGGTGCGACCGTTGTAGAGCTGGGCGCTGCCGTCGGCACGGGCGCCGGGGCGCTCGTCGGGGTCGATGCCGAGGTCGATGCCGCGCTCGGCGTTCTCCTCCTGCCACTTGCACCAGCGCCTCGTCGACGTCCTCGACGGTGGCCCCGTCGAAGACCGAGGTCGCCACGTAGACGCGACCGTCGCCCTCGTCGGAGTGGGCCTGCTTGTAGGCCTCCGAGCCGTCGTCGTACCAGCCGTTGCCGGCGACCCAGCCGAGGTGGGTCTCGAGGATCTGCCCGATGTTCATCCGGCTCGGCACGCCGAGCGGGTTGAGGATGACGTCGACGGGGGTGCCGTCGGCGAGGTGGGGCATGTCCTCCTCGGGCACGATCTTCGAGATCACACCCTTGTTCCCGTGACGGCCGGCGAGCTTGTCGCCCTCGGCGATCTTGCGCTTGGTCGCGACGAAGACGCGGACCAGGTCGTTGACGCCGGCGGCGAGATCGTCGCCGTCGTCGCGGCTGAAGGTGAGCACGTCGATGACGACGCCACCCTCGCCGTGGGGAACCTTCAGCGAGGTGTCGCGGACCTCGCGCGCCTTCTCCTTGAAGATCGCGCGGATCAGCTTCTCCTCAGCGGTCAGCTCGGTCTCGCCCTTGGGCGTGACCTTGCCGACCAGCAGGTCGCCGGAGACGACCTCGGCGCCGACGCGGACGATGCCGCGCTCGTCGAGGTTGCGCAGGCTCTCCTCGGAGCGGTTGGGGATGTCGCGGGTGATCTCCTCGTCGCCGAGCTTGGTCGTGCGGGCGTCGATCTCGTACTCCTCGATGTGGATCGAGGTGAGCTCGTCGTCCTTGACCAGGCGCTCGGAGAGGATGATCGCGTCCTCGAAGTTGTAGCCCTCCCAGGACATGAAGGCGACCAGGCAGTTCTTGCCCAGGGCGATCTCGCCGCCGCCGGTCGAGGAACCGTCGGCGAGCACGTCGCCCTGCTTGACCTTCTGCCCGCTGTTGACGATCGGGCGCTGGTGGATGATCGTGCCCTGGTTGGAGCGCATGAACTTGTGCAGCGGGTACTCGTCCTTTTTCGCGCCGTGGCTGACCACGATCCGCTCCGAGTCGACGTGGATCGATCTCGCCGTCGGTCTCGGCGAGGATCACGTCACCGGTGTCGACCGCGGCACGGCGCTCCATGCCGGTGCCGATCAGCGGCGGGTCGGGCTTCAACAGCGGCACCGCCTGGCGCTGCATGTTGGAGCCCATCAGCGCCCGGTTGGCGTCGTCGTGCTCGAGGAAGGGGATCAGCGCCGTCGCCACCGACCAGATCTGGGTCGGCGAGACGTCCATCAGATCGACCTCCTTGGGCGAAGCCGTCGCGTACTCGTCCTCGCCGGAGCGGACCAGGACGGTCGGGCCTTTCAGCTTGCCGGCTCGGGTCGACCTCGGCGTTCGCCTGGGCGATCACCTTGTCTTCCTCCTGGGTCGCGTCCATGTGGACGATCTCCTCGGTGACGACGCCGTCCTTGACCACCCGGTAGGGGGTGGTGACGAAGCCGTGCTCGGATACCTGCGCGTAGGAGGAGAGCGAGCCGATCAGGCCGATGTTCGGTCCCTCCGGCGTCTCGATCGGACACATGCGCCCGTAGTGGGTCGGGTGCACGTCGCGCACCTCGATCGGGGCACGCTCACGGGTCAGGCCGCCCGCGCCCAGCGCCGAGAGACGGCGCCGGTGGGTGAGCCCGGCCAGCGAGTTGGTCTGGTCCATGAACTGCGAGAGCTGCGAGGAGCCGAAGAACTCCTTCATCGCCGCCACGACCGGGCGGATGTTGATGATCGTCTGCGGCGTGATCGCATCCGAGTCTTCGGTGGTCAGCCGCTCGCGGACGACGCGCTCCATCCGGTAGAGGCCGATGCGGAAGGCCTCCTGGATCAGCTCGCCGACCGTGCGCAGGCGCCGGTTGCCGAAGTGCTCGTACTCGTCGAGGTGCTCGTTGACCGGCTCGCGGGGGTAGGTGATCGCCTCCGCGGCGTAGTCTTTGATCGGGTTCTCCTCGTCGATCTCCTCGGGGATGCCGAGCAGCTTCGGGAGGCTGACCAGCTCCTTGACCAGGGCGATGATGTCGTCGTGGGTGAGGACCCGCGTGTCGAGATCGATGTCGAGGTCGAGCCGCGCGTTGAGCTTGTAGCGGCCGACCCGGGTGAGGTCGTAGCGCTTGGAGTCGAAGAAGAGCTGCTCGAGCAGGTTGCGAGCGGCGTCGACTGAGGGCGGCTCGCCCGGACGCTGCTTCTTGAACAGCTCGATCAGGGCGCCCTCCTCGGTGCGGGTCGCCTCGGTGTCGGCCTCGATCGTGTGCCGCATGTAGATCGAGTTGTCGAACATGTCGAGGAGCTGTTTGTCCTCGACATAGCCCATCGCACGCAGCAGCACCGTCACCGGCAGCTTGCGCTTGCGGTCGATGCGGACGAAGACTTTGCCTTTTTTGTCGATCTCCAGCTCGAGCCAGGAACCGCGGGCCGGCATCAGGTTGGCGATGAAGACCTGCTTTTCGGCGTCCTTCGGCGCCATCACGTAGGCGCCGGGGGAACGGACGAGCTGGGTGACGACGACGCGCTCGGTGCCGTTGATGATGAAGGTGCCGCGATCGGTCATCCACGGGAAGTCGCCCATGAAGACGGCCTGCTCGCGGATCTCACCGGTCTCTTTGTTCTGGAAGGCGACCGTCGCCGAGAGCGGTCGCGAGTAGGTCATGTCCTTCTCGCGGCACTCCTCGATCGTGTGCGGCGGCTCCTCGAATTTGAACTCGCCGAAGACAATGGCGAGGTTCCCCGTGTAGTCCTCAATCGGGGATATGTCGTCAATCGTCTCTCGCAGTCCACCCTTCTTCGGATCCGTCAGCTCTTCGAAAGAGCGACGTTGGATATCGATCAGATGGGGGACTTCGAGGGGGTTCTGTAGTCGGGAAAAACTCCTGCGGGTTACGGGGGCAGCGTTCGAACGTGCCAAGACGGGCGACTCCTCAGAAGGTCAGAGGGACGTTAGGTACAGCGCAGATATCGGGCAGGGGACAAAACTGGGCGCGACCGCGAAAAATAACACACGGCCGCGCTCTGCCGCAAATTTGGCTCCCTGCCTGGGTTCCAACCGCGGTTGATGCGAGATTTACTTGAGCTCGACGGTGGCGCCGGCCTCCTCGAGTTCGGCCTTCAGCTTGTCGGCCTCCTCGCGCTCGATGCCCTCCTTGATCGCCTTCGGCGCCTCGTCGACCATCGCCTTGGCCTCTTTCAGGCCAAGTCCGGTCGCGGCGCGCACGACCTTGATCACGGGGACCTTCTGGCCGCCGACCTCGGTGAGGACGACGTCGACCGTGGAGGCCTCTTCCTCGCCACCGCCATCACCGGCGGGAGCGCCGGCAGCAGCCGGGGCGGCAGCGGCGACGGCCGTGGCCGAGACGCCGAACTCCTCCTCGAGGGCTTTGATCCGCTCGGAGAGCTCGAGCACCGAGATGCTCTTCAGCTCCTCGATCCAGTCCTCTGTTGAAATCTTGGTTGCCATCTACTCCTCTTCCTTGCTCGCGTCGTCTCAGTGTTAGAAGTCTCATCGCTCGGGCGGCATCGTCCGCCGCCTTCTCGTCAGCTCCTGCGCTCCTGCGGCTCGGGGCCTCCTCAGCGCTGGCGTCCTCAGCCGCGGGCCTCCTCGCGTCTCGTCCGCGGGTGGCGTCGGCGGTGGGCTCCTCGCTCCGCAGCTTGCGCGGACGAGGAGCTCCTCTGCCGCGACAGGTCCTCGTCTGGATGCCTCGGCCGGGGCCTCGCCGGTGACGAGGCCCTTCTCGGCGATCTGGCCGAGCTGCAGCGCCAGGCCTTGGATCATCGAGCCGAGGCCGCGGACCAGGCCGGTCAGCGGGCTGGCGACGACGCCGGCGAACTGGCCGTTGAGGACATCGCGCGGCGGGCAGCTTGGCGATCGCTTTGAAGCGGTCCTCGTCGAGCCTCGAGGCCGTCCATGAAGCCGCCCTTGAAGGTGAGCACGTCGTGCTCTTTGTTGAAGCTCGAGATCGCCTTGGCCGCCTGGGCGGTGTCGCCGCGGACGAAGGTGAGCGCGGTCGGGCCCTGCAGCAGCTCGTTGAGGCGCTCCCCCTCGCCGGCTTTGTCGGCGGCGATTTTGGTCAGGCGGTTCTTGACGATGCGGAAGCTGGCGTCGGACTCGCGCAGTTTCGCGCGCAGCTCGGCCGCCTGGGGGACGCTGATCCCCCGGTAGTCAACCGCGAAGATCGCCTCGGACGCCTCGATGTGGGCGGCGATCTCCTCAATTGCTGGCTGCCTTTTCGTCTCGGTTCATCGTTCGCCTGCACCGGGCTTACGGGGTCGGCCCCGCCGGTGGTCTCGGGTTCGCGACGGCGCAGTCTAGGCCGTTACGGGTTCCTCTGCCGCCTGGGGGGCGGCGGCGACCTCGTCGCGGTCGCCGACCTTGGAGGCGTCGACCCGGATGCCGGGGCCCATCGTCGTCGTCAGCGTGCAGGTGACGATGTAGCGGCCTTTGGCCGCCGAGGGCTTGGCGCGGACGATCTCCTCCATCACGGCGGTGAAGTTGTCGAGCAGCTTGTCGGCCGTCGAGGCTCGCCTTGCCGATCGCCATGTGGACGATCGCCTGGCGGTCGGTGCGGTACTCGACCTTGCCGGCCTTGGACTCGCTGACCGCCTTCTCGATGTCGTCGGTGACGGTGCCGACCTTGGGGTTCGGCATCTTGCCCTGCGGGCCGAGGACGCGGCCGAGCTTGCCGACCGTGCCCATCATCTGCGGGGTCGCGATCGCGACGTCGAAGTCGGTCCAGCCCTCCTCCTCGACTTTCTTGGCGAGGTCGTCGCCGCCGACGAAGTCGGCACCGGCGGCCTCGGCGTCGCGGGCCTGCTGGCCCTGGGCGAAGACGGCAACGGTGACGTCCTTGCCGAGGCCGTGGGGCAGGGCGAGGGTGCCGCGCAGCTGCTCCTCGGCGTGGCGGACGTTGACGCCGAGCAGCACGTGCAGCTCGACCGTCTCGTCGAAGTTGGCGCTGGCGGTCTCCTTGAGCAGGGCGATCGCCTCAGCCGGCGGGTAGGCGTGGTCGCGCTGGACCTTGTCGAGCTGTTTGCGGTAGCGCTTGCCGTGGGCCATGGCTATTTGACGTCCACGCCCATCGAGCGGGCGGTGCCGGCGATGATCTTCGAGGCGGCGTCGAGGTCGTTGGCGTTGAGGTCGGGCATCTTGCGCTCGGCGATCTGGCGGACCTGGTCCATCGAGATCGTCCCCACCTTGTTGACGTGGGGCTCGCCCGAGCCCTTCTTGATCCCGATCGCCTCCTTGATCAGCACCGCCGCCGGGGGCGTCTTGGTGATGAAGGTGAAGGAGCGGTCCTCGTAGACCGTGATCTCGACCGGGATGATCGTCCCGCCTTCGGACTGGGTCTGGGCGTTGAACGCCTTGCAGAACTCCATGATGTTGACGCCGTGCTGGCCCAGCGCCGGGCCGACCGGCGGCGCCGGGTTGGCCGAGCCGGCCGAGATCTGCAGCTTGATCTGTGTGAGGACTTTCTTTGCCATCGGGATCGGAGAGGGTAGCGGGCGGGCGCCTAAATCTTCTTGACCTGGTCGTAGCCGACCTCGACCGGGGTCTCGCGACCGAAGATCGAGACCAGCACCTTGAGTTTGGCGGCGTCCTCGTTGATCTCGGCGATCTCGCCGGAGAAGTCGGAGAGCGGGCCGGAGACGACCTTGACCGACTCGCCGATCGAGAACTGGGCCTGGGTGCGCGGGCCGCTCGGCGGTCTCGCGGTGCAGCAGGCGGTCGACCTCCGGTTTGGAGAGCGGCACCGGCTTGTTGCGCGAGCCGACGAAGCCGGTCACGCCGGGGGTGTTCTTGACCAGGCCCCAGGCGTCGTCGGTCATCTCCATGTTGACCAGGACGTAGCCCGGCATCGTGCGCTTCTCTTTCGGTTCTTTCTGGCCGTCCTTGCCGAGTTCCATCACCTGCTCGGTGGGGACGACGACCTGGCGCACGTTGCGGTTCTGGCTCATCGTCTGAACCCGGTGCTCGAGGTTGTGCTTGACCTTGTTCTCGTGACCCGAGTAGGTGTTGATCACGTACCAGCGATACATCGTCTTGGGAGCCTTTGTTCGGAGATCCGCTAGAGGATCTGCTTGACGAGGAAGTTGAAAGCCGCGTCGAGCGCGCCGAGGTAGGTGGCGGCGACGGCGACGAAGATGATCGTGACGGCGGTTGCCTGGACCAGGGTGTCGCGGTCGGGCCACTGGACCTTCTTCAGCTCCGCCCAGCAGGAGAGGAGGAAGCCGATGACGCCGCCGCGCTGGCGTTGCGCCTGCGCCTGTTTCTGCTTCTTGGCGAGCTGCTCGCTCTCGCGGCGCTTCTGCTCGGCGCGCTTGCGCTTTTCGGTTTCCTTCAGCGCCTTCGCCTCGGCGCGCCTTTCCGCGCGGGAGGCCTTGGGAGCGTCCGGCGTTTCCAGCGCCGCTTCGGGAGCGCCGGCGGCCATGCCGGCCTCGACCGCCTCGATCTCGGCGATGTCGCCGGAGACCGGCACCTGGGTGTCGTGCTGGGCGTGCGACTCGCCGTCGCGCTCCGCGCCGATGCGCTTGCGCTCCTGCTCTTCGCGGGCCCGGCGCTCGGCCTTGCGCTGTGCGCGCGTCTTGGCCATCGGGGCTAGCGCGTCTCCTTGTGCGCCGTGTGCTTGCCGCACCAGTGGCAGAACTTGCGCAGCTCGATGCGGTCCGGCGAGTTACGCCGCGACTTGTTTGTCTGATAATTGCGTCGCTTGCAGTCTTCGCAAGCCATCGTCACCGCGATGCGGACATCTCCGCGAGCCATTTCTCCCTCGATTACTTACGCGCCGTTACAAGGAAAAACCCCGGGCCGAGGCACGAGGCTGAATCGAAGAATAGCGCCCTGGGATAAGTGATGGCCTCGCCGTTTGATATCGCCCGGGGAGGCTCCAAAACCGCGACTCGGGGGAGCCTGTGAGCGTAGTGCCCCGCGACCAGCGCGAATCGAAAGGCTGAAAGGCGGGTACGGTGTCGGCCATGAAAGCGGAGCGCGCCAAAGAGCTGCTTGCCAATGAGCGAGCCCAGGTCGAGCGGGAGATCGCCTCGATCGAGGGCGAAGGCACCGAGGAGGGCGACGAGCGCCGTGAGCCTGGAGACCAGGACTCCGAGGGCCTCTACCAGGACGAGTTCGACGCCGGTCGCCTCGACGACCTGCGCGGCCGGCTGGCCGCAGTCGAGCGAGCCGAAGAGCGACTCGCCGCCGGTACCTACGGCCTCTCGGTCAGAAGCGGCGAGCCGATCCCGGACGAGCGCCTCGAGGTCGTCCCGACCGCCGAGTTGACGGTCGCGGAGTCCGAGCCCGGCGCTGCCTGACGTCCCGCCCTCAGGCTTGAAGCGCGGTTAGGTCAATCCGCAACAGCGCTTGGCGAAGTCGGCGACCGCTGTCGATGAACCAGGCCACGTACTCCTCGTGGCGATCTTCCTCCGCCACGTCGCCATCCCTGTACTCAGCGATCCTGGCGGCCTGCTTGCCCTCGAGGCCCTCGAACTCCAAGGGCCGCCCGAACGCGACCTCGAGCGCCTCACGCTGGCCCGCGAGCGCCTCATAGATGCGTTCGTTTTCCTCGACGTCACCGCTGTGGATGTAGAGCTCGTTGCGCAGCCGCCTTCCGCGGGCAAAGCTGACGTTGAGACTGGTGCCGCGGATTGGGGAGGGCATGTCGAGCCAGTTGTTGGGGATCGTCGTGCTCCCTGGTCGGCGCTTCGTCCAGGTCGGCTCCTCGTCGGCGAGGCGAGTCAGAAAGCCCTCCCAGAACTTCGCGTAGAGCGCCGATCGCCCCGAGGCCTTTTGGCCCTGGGCGGCGTCGCGCACCACCTTCTGCCACTCGTTGGGTTGAACCACGAGCTTGAAGTGGGGCGCCGGGGGAGAGTCGGCGATCCTGAAGGCCTCGATCTCGACGCCGAAGAAGTGCGTGCCCTTGCCGGTCTGCTCGTTTAGCCAGTCCAGCGCCTGTCGGTGCTCCTCGCGAAACCTGGTCGCGATCCAGACGATGGTGGAGGCCCCGGTGCCGGCGGCGTAAGTGAGGATCTGGCCGAGGTGCCCGTGATCGGTGTCGGCGAGCTGATTCTCGATGATCAGGATCGTGTCGTTGGTCGCGTCGCGGCCAACCAAGTCGAGTGAAAACGCGCCCACACGGTGCTCGGCTTCTTCGAGCTCGAGGTCGATCCCAAGCGCGTCGGCCAGGCCTTCGGCGTTTGCCAGGAGCCATGGCGTGAAGTCGCGGGCCTCGTGGTTCCAAAGGCTCGACGGCAAAACACGCTCGAGCGTTCCAAGTTCTTCGATCGGCACGGCGGCAGCTTCGCACCTTTGACGCGCTGAAGGAGACGGGTGTCGTCAGCCGGGTAGTAGAGGGCCGGGCTCACTGCCTCTCGCTCGAGCCCAAGGCGCTCGACGAGGCGGCCGTGAACTTGCGCCAAGAGGCCCGCGACCGATGAGCGACGAGACGCTGCATATCGAGCGCCTTCCAAGCCCCGCCCGGGCCGTATTCGACGCCTGGACCTGGGACGACGACGACGAAGACAGGCAGACGCTGATCGAGCTCGACTTCGAGGAGTCAGAAGGCGTCACCACGGTACGTATGACTCACAGCGGGCTGCGGGACGAGGAGTCGGTGCGCTCTCACGCAGGAGGCTGGAGCAGGTGCTTCGACAACCTCAGTCGCACCCTGGAGGCATCTGCCTAAGAGCAGCAGAGTGTTTGCGGCGGTGATGTGTGACTCGGATGAGACTTGACAGTTGCGTTCGTTCGACCGAAGGTCAATGCCGTGAACGACCTCGTTCCTTCAAACCGCTGGCCAACTGGGCTCGCGGCCTTGGAGGCGGCAGTTGAGGGTGCGCGCTCGGTGAGCGTCGCCATTGCTTTCGTCACCGAGTCCGGCGTGGCGAAGCTGGCCGAGCTCATCGAGCCGCTTGGCGATATCGACCTCGAGGTCGTCGCCCGAGCTGGAGGCGTCACCACCCCTGCTGCCCTTCAGGCCCTTCGCGACCAGCTCGGCGCCCAGGTCTCGGTGGCAATTGGGCGTGCCTCCATGCGATTCCATCCGAAGCTCTGGCTGGCCCGCAGCGAAAGCGAGCTCACGGTTCTCTCCGGGTCGGGAAACCTCACCCGTGGGGGACTGGAAGACAACGACGAGCAGTTCGAGCTGATCAGGATGCCCCTGGCCAGCGAGGGGGCAGCCGAGCAGGAGGAGCGATTCATCGAACTCACCGCTGGGGCACACCCCCTAGAGACGGTCGAAGGCACCGTGGTCTGGAGCGCATGGCTAGCGATGATCAACAAGGCCAAGCTTCACCGTAGCGAGATCCGGAGGATGGAAAAGCAACTCGATGAGGTACCGGTCAAATCGAAACCGGAGAAAGAGCGCCAGCATCTTCTCGAGGATCTCTACGAGATCTACCACGCAACCGTCGCCAAGAACATGCTCACCCCGGCCGGAAAGCTCTACCGGCCAACCAGATTCCTGGTCGGCATCAACCGTGCCCGCGACGGCGGCGACCCTTTCGAGCTAGTGCGCAAACTCTGTCGACGACAGACGAAGGGCTTCAACATCATCCTCGCGTACGACGAGCCACACCTCACGGTCGAGGCGCTCGTCCTAGATAAGCAAAAGCCCTACCACGAGTTCTTCACGGAAAAGACGAAAGAGCTCGCTGCCAAGCGGCTGAAAGAGTTTCCTTCCTGGAAGGGCTAAGCAAGCGAGACGGCAGAAGGTCGCCTATCCCGGCGATTGGCTCTGCACCGGGAACTGAACGGCATCGCGGGGAAAGCAACGAAATGCGCCCGGAGAGAATCGAACTCTCGACCTCCGGCTTGAAAGGCTGAGGGTGTGCCGCTTGGGGAGTGAGATTGCGGTCGCGATGTAACCGAGATGAGACCTGGGCTTGGCAGCACCTCACGACGAAATGATCTGCACAACCTCTGGGGCTACATATAGGCGGGCGTTTCTTGCGAGACGAACGGGGGCGGGCTCCAAAATATCTAGAGACACGAGAGTGTTGATTGCATTTTGAGCGCCCTGGCCCGACAGGCCAAGGCGCTTGGCCACCCAGGGCCGATCGACGTAAGGGCGACCAACCAGATCCGCGGCCAGCTGCTCGGCAGAGCCCCGCTTGTTCGCATCTTGCACTCGACGGCGCAACTGCTCCTGCAGGGCAACCAGGCCCTCGACTTTCTGCTGAGAGTCAAGGGCTGATGCCGCAACTCCCTCGGCAAAGAAGCTGACCCACCGATCCCAGTCCCCATCGCAGCTGAGGCGCATGAGTTCGTCTTGATAGCGGTCGCGGCGTTTCTCAAACCATGGAGAGACAACGAGGAGCGGCTCTTGGATTACCGCACCCCGCAAGAGCTGAACGATCACCAATAGGCGACCTAGCCTCCCGTTCCCGTCGGAGTACGGATGGAGCGACTCAAACTGGTAGTGACCAAGCGCCGCGAGAACGACGGTCGGCAGCTCGGGAGGCGAAGCGATCCATGCGAGCAACTCCTCGACGCCGCCGCGCAACTGGTCTCCGGGAGGTGGGGGCACGAATCGGGCCTCATCGAATCCGGCGCCACGGGCCCCGATGACAACGATTCGGTCGCGAAGTCCCCCGGCATCCGACAGCTCGCCGGCGGTGTCACGGACGAGCGCCTTCTGCAAGGCACCCAACATGCCGATCGTGAGAGCGCGATTCTCGGGCCAAGAGAAGGCGAGCTCAGCCATCCGCTCGAAGTTGAGGACCTCAACCAGCTCCGCAGAGAGATGCTGTGGATCGTCGCCCTCTGCCGCGAGGACGTCGGCGAACGGAGCGTACGTCCCCTCCAGCGCGCTCGTGCTCTGCGCCTCGCGACGCAGGGTAGGCCGACGGAGGAGCGAGGGCTCAGGGATACGCCTTGCGGCACCATCGAGCCGAGCCAGCGCCGCGGTGGCCGAGTTGACGACGTTCCAGGTCTTCGTTGAAAGCACGATTTCTCGTGGCAACGGATCGGGCAGGAAAGCTCTGCCCTCGACCATCTCGTGAGTGACCGGATCCGGCCCAAGAATGGGAATCAGGTTGCCGACAGGGCTTTGCTCAAGAGTGGCCGTATCCACAGACGCAAATATATCGGCTAAAACTTGCGTCTAGCTATAAGAGACGCAAGTTGTCTTGTGCCAGTAGAAGAATTCCCTGGAAATGAGCCGGTAGCCATCGCGCCAGGTAGGTCTGGCTTCTTCTCATCCGGCGAGGACGCGCCCCTGCGATAGAGCTGCGTGGACGAGGCCACCGCGCGCCTCCCGCCACCTGTCAGCGTAGTCGCGGCCGACGACGATGACATCTGCTGGCATCCGCAAATCGCGCAGGGTCCGATGCAGGCGCACCGACTCCTCGGCCTCATTGGCGACCTCGGGCTCGACGACAAGGAAGTCGACATCGCTATGCGGGTGGGCCTCTCCGCGGGCATGCGAGCCAAAAAGGACCACTTGCGCATCGGGGGCAGCGGCAGCCAAGCGGCGTCCCGCCTCCGCAATCAATTTCTCGTCAACAACCTTCATCGTTCAAATCGTAGTCGTCGCCATGAACGAGCGCCAGCGCCATCGTTGGTCATTCCAGGACCTCCGCACACTGACTATCGTCTTTCGACAATTGCAAGGTTTTGTCTGCAACGATGATCCTATGCTGAGGCTGGTGGCGTTGACGAAAACTTGCATCGCGTGTCCATCCCAGTGGGAGGGAGCCCTTGAGGACGGCCGAGCGATCTATGCCCGCTATCGCCACGGCGAACTGAGCGTGGGCGTCGGCAATGACATCAACGAGGCGGTCCGAAACGGAATGTCCGATCAAGCTCTCTATGCGAACGACATCGGCAACGGACTGGATGGATTCATGGACTTCCAGGAACTGAAGGCCCAGCTGCATGGGCTGCTGGAGTTCCCTGCAGACCTAGTCGAGCACGATCGTCGGCCGAAACTGCGATCCCGAAATGCCGGGAAAGCTGCTCGCGCCACCCGCCGTACGATCTGTTGATGAAAGTGCGCGCCATGCGCCCCGATGAGATCGACGCCGCGGTCAGCGTGTGGCGCGAGGCCAACGGCGCCCGTGGTGCTCCGCACGGGCCTGAGCGCATCGCTCGAATCCGCGCGAAACTCTCAGCCCCAGACGCACGGCCGTTCGTCGCGTTTCGCCCAGACATCGTAGGCATGGCGCTCGCCGAGCCCGGAAGGTTCGATGACGGCGCAGGAGACCTCGACCCAACGCTCCTGCACATCTCGATGGTTTTCGTTCGTCCCGCTGCACAGCGCACAGGGGTCGGACTCCCTCTTGCCATGCATGTCCTCGACGTCGCACGGTCAAGCGGCTACAGACGAGTGGGCGTCTGGACGGCGCAGGAGAACAGCACGGCTCGCAAGCTCTATGAGCGAGCTGGGATGACGCCCACTGGCAAAACCACTCCTCTCCGGTCGAGCGTGGCTCTCCAATACGAATGCCTAGTAGAAGAGTCACGGTGCTACCGCGGGGTCGAGGACGTTGCCGACCTTTGGGCCGAGGTCACGCCGGCGGCCGAAGACGACAGTCTCGAGCTTGCCGGGGAAGAGCTCCGGGCGATGCGCAGGGAGAGACACACCAAGGAGGGTCAAAGCTAGTCGTGCGAAGGCTTCTGCGACGCGTCTTCCTTCTACTTGGCGCCTATGTAGCTCTCTTGGCGGCCGTTGTTTTCGCAGGCTTCCTGGGAAGCGCAGTGGGTATTTGGGCTTCGATCCTCTGGGGCGTCGGAGTCATCAGTGGGCTCGTCATCCATGGACGCCGACGCCTGAATCAATCCCGCAGCCAAATCGCTCTAGAAGGCGACCTCCGTCAAATTGAAAGGACGGGGGCGTTGGTGTGAGGAGCGGGATCGTGGCAGCGATGCGACTGAGATGAGGCATGAATCTGGCGTTCCCACGTTGGAAAATTGCGGTGGTCAACGGGGGTGAGGACTCGCAGAGGCGATCCCATGGACTCGAAAACTAACCTCCGGTGGCTAATAGGCGCCGGCGGCGTTACCGGATTGGATCAAAGTACGGGCGTCATCGATTGCGCTTGCCGCCGTCGGTCCTCGATCGGGATCAAGGTCGGAGGCACTTATGGGGGCCGCGGGCGACGGGTCAGTTGATCGGGTGCCAGCCGGCGGTCGCCGCTCGCGGCTTTCCGTTGACGGTCAGCTGCGGACAGGCGTTTCGCGTCGATCCGATCTGATGCTGAATCCAATACTTCGAGGCAGAGAATGCCGTCTGGTGGTCGATCGGGTAGTTGCAGATCAGGATCCTCGGCGACACCTGCGGGGCGATCTTCCTCACGTCGTTGAAGTAGATCTCTTGGATTCCTTTGGAGTTTTCGGATTGGCTGAGCGAGCCGGAGATCACCACCAGATGGGCCGTCGGGTTGGCTTGCAACCACCTCACGAAAGGCCTGCCTCCACCATAGTTCGGATCGCACTCCATTTCCCTCTGCTGATGCTGCGGGTCTTCCCAGTACTGCCCCGGGTCGATCAGGAGCGCGTAGCCCAGCTGCCTGAGCTGGCTGGCGGACGCCGTGGAAAGAAACGACAGGACACCCAACCGGCCAGCGCTCCAACCACTCACCGTGATGATGGGCTTCCCCTTCGCCGCCGTTATTGCGGCGTCATAGGGGCGGCGCGATGACTTGCAACCGCCATACCAATCACCTGACCCTCCTCGGGGAAGATCGAGCGTCGCTCCGTCGCCGACTTCATGCGGACCGGTCCGATCGTTCCTGCTGTAGGGGTTGAAATAGATCGCGACCGACGTGGGCGCACTCGAAGCCGGGGGGCTCGCAGGCGGGGACGAGGCCACGGGCGGGGGGCTCGCCGCCGGGCTAGAGCCGCAGAGTGGGACGCCGTACTTCGCCGTCAGTTCTTCGTTCGAGTGGTAGCTGCTGTCGTCGTAGTAGGAGGCGTAGTAACCGGTCTTGCCGCCGTAGTTGACGTTGAACCAGATCGGCACGCCGCCGATGTTCTGGCCCCAGACGAAGCAGTTGTAATCGGGGCTGGCCCCTTCGGGCATCCAGCCGACCGCAGGATTGGCAGTGCTTGGATCAGGGCGGATGAAGACGCCTTCGCCGTCGGTGCCGGCGATGTGGATCGGGGCGGAGATCGCCAGGGCGCTCGTGACCGAGACAAGCAGCGACACCGCCACCGTAAACAGAGAGGCGATCGTGGCTTGCTGTCGACGCATGGCTACCCCTGCCCCGCCAGCTGCTTCAAGCCGCTGATCGAGGGCGAGAAGAAATACTCGCCGCCGGTAGTCCGGACCCACTGCTTGAAGGAGACATTCAGCGGTTCGCCCTCTTTGCGGGGTAGCGTGAAGGGCCGGGGTTCGTCGCGCTGGGCGATGATCGGGTCCTCGCCATCTCCGGTCTGGGGGAAGTCGGCCTGGTCGACCCACTGGCTCTGGATGAACTCGAAGCCGCGTTCGATCGAGGCCTGGTAGCAGAGGAAGAGGAGGCCGCGATCCTGGGTGTCGGGGACCGGACCGCTGCCTGGATACGGTGGCTCGGTTTCGGTGAACTCGGGGCCGTAAACGATGCCGCGCCGGAGAATCCGGTGCCGGTTTGACTCGGTCTTGCCCGGCGGTTGCTGGGAACGGGGGTTCACCTTGCGGATGTGGGCGGCGCGAGGGACGAGCATTCCATCGGGGTCTTTGTCGTAGTCGAAGTCGTTGATGTGGTGGTCGTCGAGGACGTTGGGGTCGGCGATCGAGGGGTCGGCGGCTTCGAGGTCTGCTTTTTTCGGCTCGCCGGGGACGCGCTCGACCGGCGCGCCGCTCGGCCAGCGGCCGACCAGCTTTGCGCCCAGGAGGTCGCTGGAGAGTCCCGCACCGGCACCTTCGGCGACAGTTTCGCGGAAGCCCTTGACATCTTGCTGGAGGCGACGGAAGACGAGGAAACTGCCGTCCTTGGTCCAGGCCGGCAACTCGGGTGGCAGGGGCGGTGCCGGCGGCGGGCCGTAGCCGTTGGGGTTCGGCTGCGGGTTTGGTTCCTCGGCTTCGCCGGGGTAACCGCAGATGAACTCGCCTGCGGCGATCTGGTCGGTCCCCTTGTGGGAGGTGGTCGTGAGGCCGCCAATGCCGGGTTGGGAAATCCCGTCCTTGAAGCCGAAGTGTTCGTGGCCGCGTTCGGGGTCCGGGCGAGCGGCACCGTCGACCGGTTCGCCGAGGCCGAGTCGCGCCATGGGTGCTGAGAAGGCTCGTCACGTAGGCGTATTCGTCGGCCAGATCGTCCGGGTCGTCGGCGGCGAGGAGCACCAGCGCGTGGATGTCTTCGTCTTTGAACGGCTCGATCCATTCCCCCGGCGAGCTCGGTCCGACATCGCCAATCACCTCGGAACGGGCGCGCATGCCTGAACGGAAGGCCTCGGGGAGGTCGGTCAGGCCTTCGACCCCGAGGACTTCGAGTCCCTTGAAGGTGAGGGCGAGGTTCAGCCAGCTGGCCTCGACCGTGTTCCGCTCGCCCTCGCGGCGCCGTTCGTAGACACGCTTGAAGAGGCTGTTGAAGGCGAGCACCTCCGAACAGGTGGCGACGTCGTCAACGATGTCGGCGAGAAAGGCGCGAGCGCTCGCCTGGTCTGCGAAGCGCAGGAAAACGAGTCGCTGATGGTCCTTATTGAAGCCCGCGACGTTGCCCTGGACGTTGTGGGCGTCGGGCGCTGCGGTGTCTGAAGTTGCGTG
Source organism: uncultured Solirubrobacterales bacterium (assembly GCA_963702065.1). GTDB lineage: Bacteria > Actinomycetota > Thermoleophilia > Solirubrobacterales > 70-9 > VRUE01. Next base: position 189,096 of record OY969705.1, on the reverse strand, counting down.
CATCTTGCTTCCTCCTGCTGGACGAGCCAGTACCAATTAGGGGACCGCTGAGTATCAAACCTATATCAAGGGAACGACAGCCCATGAAAACAAGGTGCAGTCGACGGCTTTCGCCGCGATCGCAGTCGGATCTCCGGGGGCGCTCAATAAACAACGGCCCCTCGTGTTCATTCCGCGCAAGCTGTCGAAGCGGCTGAATGCGCCGGGAGCTTTTGACCACTGTTTCGCGTCAGGAAGTCGCGAAGATGCTGGTCAAGGCGGTCTCTGCCGCGTGAACGCCGAGAGCTAGTTTGAAAGGCTGAAGGTGGGCCGCTTGGGGAGCGGGGTTGCGGGGACGATGCGACCGGAATGCGACCCGGACACGGCGCGTCGATGCTCCGGGCGCTACCTGGCGAGATGATGGCCTCAGGCTGGGGTACCCGGAGAATTCAGCGACTTACGCTGACCGAAATCGCCCGCGTGGTCGTTTGGCCGGCGACGTCCGTCACGGTCACCGTGACCCGAATCCGCGCGCTCCCGAGCCTCTTCAGCGCCCGCAGCGCCGGGCGCGAGAGGGTGACACGGATCGGGGTGGTCGATCCAGCGGCAAGGGCGCCACGGGGCGTAACGGTACCCCGATAGGGGTGATGCCCGATGACGATCTGGGGCCGCCCTGGCGCAACCCGGCAGGAGTCCGCGCAGGAGACCGATCCGACCGTAGCCCGGCGGCCTGCCAGCTGGTCGCGTTTGCCGGTGACTACGAGGGTCGGAGCGCGCGGCGTTTTGATGGGCATCATCGGCGCGGTGCTGGTCGTCGCGCCGCGGATCGTCACCGGTACCAGGGTCCGCTGGTTGTCCATGGACACGACGATCGACCCCAGCCCCGGTGTCGATCCCGCCGTGAAGAGGTTCATCGTCCAGCCATTCTGGAAGCTGCTGGTGGCAGAGCCCAACGTTCCCACAGACGAGGAGAAGCTGACCGGAACTCCCTCGGTCGGGACGCCCATACCGATACCCGAGCCGTTGGAAGTCAATACCGCAGCGACTTTGGCTTTTTCTCCCGGATCGAGCGCGATGGAGCTCCCGGTCGGCAGTTCGATAATCCCGTTTTCTTTCGTGCGCGGCCCGATCAGCGCCTCGAGCCTGACGTTGTCGCTCGAGTCGACTCCCGCGCTCGCCGCATCGCAACCCACTCCTCCCGGGCCGGCGTTACATCCCCACCAGTTCTGCCTGGCGTTGAGTGTTCCCGATGCCCGGTTGTCGACTCCACGGTGGATCGTTCCGACGATCCGGTTTCCTTCGATACGCACTCGGCCTGTGACATTCCAGGGGGAGGCCCCACTGGCGATGATGCCGTCAGAGGTCCCGGGGAACACATTCCCGAAGATCGAGATGTCGTCGATCTCGGGACCCAGCTCGATCCCGTATGGATCGCATTCGACGAATTCATTTTCGAGGGAAACCAGGATGTTGCTTGACGGAGTCAGGCCGCCCTGGTCCCCAAGAATCTGTAGACAGCCGGCGCTTCCGTGCCCGTCGAAGCTGTTACTCATGATGCGCGCCTCGAGGCCGTTGATCGCCAGCTGCGGCCCGCTCGGCGATTCGAACTGGTTTCCGGTGATGTCGTTTTCTTTGCTGAAGCTTTCTTCCACCAGCCCGGTGATCCGCGTCGGCACCGGCATATCGTTGCCATCCAGGGAGAGTCCTTCGATTGTGGCGCTGCCTTCCGTGAGCACCGCGTAGCCGTCGATCGACGCGGCGAAGCTGTTCGCCCGGATGCTGAGTTCGGAGAGGCTCGCCGCACCGAGCCGGATCCCGTCGCCGGCTCCTTCGATCACGTCGTAGGCGATCGAGTCTCCTACGCCGTCAGCTTCCAGGCGGACGCCCGACGAGCCTCCGGAGATGATGTCTTCGTGGACCCACAGGCCGTCGACGTCAGCTCCGGAGGTGCGGATCGGGGTACCGGTGGCCCCCGCGGTGACCTTCAGATTTCGGATCGTGATCGCGTTGGCTTCGGGCCTGATCGCGGTCCCGGAGCCGCCGTCGATCACCGCTTGCGGTTCTCCGAGCCTGGTGGGGCCCCCTGGCCCGATGAGGGTCAGCCCGGGCTTATCGACGACGACTTCTTCTTCGTAGAGGCCCGCGTCGATGTCTACCCAATCGAAGCCTTCGGCTTCGTCCACGGCGTGCTGGATGGTCGCGCAAGGCGTCCATTCCGGAGGGTGGAAGTGGCAATCGTTACCGGCATCCACGCCGGTGGGAGACACCCTGACGAAATCCGCCGACGCCGCCCCCGCTGTGGCACCGAGGATCGACAGGGAAACCACGAACGCGGTAATTGACCGCGCCTTCACATCATTTCTCAGGTCGAGTCGCCTCATGCACTCCCCTTTCGGTGGGTACATGCGCAGGATGAGGCGGCCAGGGTGGCCAGCGCAGAAGAGGGCGCTACTGCGGCGAGAATTGAAATGGCGAAGAGAGCCCTGCGCAACACAGCGGGAGACCTTACCCGTTCCCAAGCAGCCTTCCTCAGTTCTGCATCGCATCTGGCTCTCCAGGACGCTGCACCACCTGCGCAACGCATCACAAGTCGGAAGCGGCTCATCATGATGCAATAATGCAGTTATGACGAAGGCCCGCACCACCGTCACGCTCGATGAGGATGTCTTTCGCGCGGTCAAGATCAAGGCTGCGCGAACCGGCAAGCGCGATTCGCAGGTGATCGAGGAGTCGCTGCGACGCGACCTCGGTGTCGATGACCTTGCTGATCTTTGGGCCAAGGTCACGCCTGCATCCGAAGACGAGGGCCTCGAGCTCGCCGGGGACGAGCTCCGAGCAATGCGCAGGGAGAGGCGTGGCGAGGGCGGTCCTTGATCCAGGCGTCCTCGTCTCAGCGCTGATCACGCCGACGGGTAGGCCGGCAAGGCTGCTGCTTGCCGCACGTGCCGGCAGCTTCGAGTTGATCGTTTCGCCACAGCTGCTTGACGAGCTAGAGGGAGTTCTGCGACGGGACAAGTTCCGGCGCTACGTTGACCTCGACAGCGTCACCGCATATTTGGACCTCCTGCGCCGCGACGCCCAATTGGTGGCAGACCCCGACACTCCACCGCCCATCCGCTGTACAGACCCCGATGATGACTATCTCATCGCTCTAGCCCACAGCCAAAGCGCTGCTCTCATCTCAGGCGACAGCGACCTACTGGAACTCGCCGAAAAGATCCCCGTCTTTTCGCCGGCTGAATTCCTCGCAGGCTGATCGCGGGCGTGTCGAATCGCTCTAGAAAGCAAATCTCCATCAGCTTGAAAGGACGATGGTGGCCCGCATGGGAAGCGGGGTGGCGGCGGTTATGAGACCTAAATGCGACCCGCAGGTGCGGGCATCCAATCAGTGAGTTGCAAGCTCGGGCTTGAGGACCCGGGTGCTGCCGTCGGCCGAGACAAGGACAACCGGAAGACCTTCGTCCGCGGCGCGCTCGATGTCGTGACCAGCCGAGGGAGTATCGACGTCGATGAACGCGGCGCGCTCTGGATAAGGCGAGCGGCCTTCGATTGCGAGGTCGATTGCTTCGTCCATCACCTTGGCGGCAGGAGAGCGGCTGCTATCGGCGGTCATTGCCTTTCCTATCCTTCGATCATCTCGCGGTACCCGCGCTTGCCTTGGCGGCGGCAGTAATAGGCGCTCATGCAGACAATAGATCTACAGTCGGCCAGCCATGCCCTGGGGCGAACAGTGCTTTTGGAGCTGGGTGGACGTCTGTCGAACCCCACTTCCAAGAGCGATTGAAGCAGCTCCTAGAGAGGATGCTTGAGCCCTGAGAGGCCGCTGACGGCATCCTTAGCCGCGCCTCTCAGGTAGTCGCTTCACAGAGCCTCCGGCCTCATCTGTGTCTTCCGCCTCAATAACTGCTTCCTGCGCACGCAAGACTCCGTGGAGCACGAGTTGGCGTGCTAGTGCTGCGATATCGAGGATCGCGAAGACGACAAGAAAGCCAAGAGTCGCAAAGGCGATGTGATCGACCGGATTAGAAACGCTCTCGGCAAAGATGCGGTAACCAATGGCCAACAAGATCAGTCCGACCTGGGCTCCAACTGCGACGAGGTAGGGATCAAGAAACTTCTGCATCCCCACGTCACTCGTTTCCCCGAGAAGCCGCAGATAGCCGCCTGAAGGGATCGCGACCACGAAGGCAAGTGCAGCGAAGGTCACGGCCAACAAGACGCCGGCGAGTGCCAAGACATCGGCGGCGATTCCAATTCGGGTAGCCGTATCCGTGCTCTGGACAGCGAGGGCGGCGCCCCCTGCGCCGATGACGAGCCCGAAGATGGCCTCTGGCCACACTGCATCGACGAATCGGTAATGACCGAGCGCTCGGAATGCGCGCCATATACCGACCCGAGGAGCCTGCGGCCTATTCATCCCCCAGAAACCCCCGAGCCTGCTCCTTCAGAAATCCCGTTAGTACTGCTCGCATCTCCCCCCAGCTACTGGGGAGGTGGTTGATCGTGGCTCGACGAACCCGCTCATTCTGGTTGTACCTCGTTTTGCGACCGTCGCGTTCGCCCACGCCCTTGAGAGTGGCAAATCCTTCACTCGCCATCGCTTCCGCCTGGTGGAACTCGGCGTCCTCCTGAACATTCTTGAGACCCGCAGCCCGGTTGGAATGGATGTTCTCGATGAGGCGAGTAGCCCTGCGTTCTTCCATTCGTTTGAAAACGTCCTTGTAGGCGTCGTTAGGGGTTGGATTCGGGAGCTTCGCTACGAACTGAACCTCGCTGACAACGTCCATCGACTCAAGCCACTGCTTAAAGTCGCGCGGGTCAAGTATCGGCTCAACGCTCCAATCAGTGGTCGGCCTCTCAAGCTCGCACTCGTTCTCCTTAAGGATCGTCTCGAAGACGCGGCCGATGGTGGTGGCCCTGCTCCTACCCATCCGGAGTACCGCCAGGATTCGGGTATCTCCGTCGAAGGCGAACGGAAGCACGACGCGACCGTGGGGAGCTTCGATGCTGGTCACCCAGTCTTCGGCTTGTTCGTCGTAGTCGGTGACGGCTTCTTCCTCAGCTGGGTGCCAACCCAGCTTTCCGGTTATAACGCGGGCATCCGGGTCACGCTCAACGCCACCGCTTCTCCAAATTCGATTGCCACCCCCGCCCTTCGTTTCGACTTTCCAGCCATTCGGAAGCACCCGATTGAAGTGGTCCAGAACGTCGTCGGGAATCTCCTCTGGCAGCATTGAGTCGGCGCCGATTGGGCGCCGGTTCACGCGATATAGAAGAAGTTCCCCCGGCTCACCGGGTTGCCACAGTGGCTTTGCATCTGTCATCAGGTGAGCCTATTAGGAAACGACTATTACTCCGCAAGAACGCAGCCAATACTGCGCCGCGCGGGGTTGAGTCCTCCCCCTCTACTCGCCGGAGTCGTCATATATAGGCGCCGACGCCCAAATCAGTCCCTTAGCCAAATCGCTCTAGGAACGACCTCCGTCGGATTGAAAGGCTGAGGGCCACCGCATAGCGAGCGGCCTGCGGCGATTCTGTGGCAGATATGCGACTTGTCCGGTGCGGTCGTGCGACCGAAGCTCAAGCGCTTCGCACAGAACTAGACGGCCGCAAGGGCCGGCGCGAGGTCGTCGGCGCTCGCCTTGATCGACTCGGAAATCGTGATGCGCAGCTTGCCATCGCGATCAAGGATCGCTTGAGCGCCCAAGAGGGTTAGACCGACGATGCGCTGAGTATCGGGCTCGAAGCGCAAGACATGCCCCTCGGGTGTCTCCTCACCCTCCGCCTTCCTGGGCTCGCCGACATGCAAATAGAGCACGTCGTTCTCGGCGTCATAGTCAGCGAGGTCGAAGGCCGCCGGGCCAATTCTGATGTTCACTTGCTCCATGAGCGTGGCTCCTTTGGTGCCAACGCAGAAATAACCTGCGCTGGCTCCCCCTCATAGCTTACGACCTCCAACAGCCAGCTACTAGGATTCGCCCGCGCGGGCAGTTGTGCTGCGCCGTTCGTGAACCGGGCCCCGCAAATGTGATTCGGTTCGGCAACTGCCTTCAGCGCGTCATCTTAGACCGGGCCCGACGACTTCATCGCCTGGCCTTTTGGATCACTGAAACGCTAGCATCAAGGCTGGGCTCGATGCCTCCAAGCGTGCAAGTTACCTGAGACCAAAGCAACGATCCCGTGACTGACGAGACTGAACCACACTACGAGCTTGGGGAGGCGATCCCCCTTGATCCTTCGACACCTCAGTCAGTCACCTTCTCAGCATTCGGACATGAGTGGATCGACTATCCAGCTGGACTGGCCGAGGACTTGATCACCCTAGAGCGCGAGGGAGCGATCTACAGCCACTTCGCAAATCCCGGGAGCGAAAAGCCGGACGGTACAGCCACTTTTAGTTATTACCGAATTCCACTTCTGCCAGACGAGACCTTCCAATACGTAGAGGCTTCTCTCGCCTATCAGGAGTTCCACCAGGCCATCCAAGACGAAGGGGATTTCGAGAATGGGCTAGGCGCAATATCCAACCCTGAGATCGCAGAACGTGTCGAGCGTTACGGCAACTATGGGAAAAGTAAACTGAAGCGTGGGGGAACAGTTGACATTCGTGGTTGCCACGCGAGTTTCTATCCAGACGGAATGGAGTCTCTCTTGTGCGGGGGAACACGAAACCGCTATGAAGCACTCCCCGAGCTTGAGCCGACACGTGACCGGCTGGGGCTCCTCATGCAAATCCTCAATGCCTTTCCTACCGCGTCAAGAATGCTGGCAAATCGAGGACATGGCCGACCTCCCTTCCTCGTAGAGAGTGAGTACGATCTGCAAGACCTCCTGTTCGCGATTGTGCGATCTGTCTTCGAGGATGCATGCCGAGAGGAGTGGACCCCGAAGCGAGCTGGCTCAGCGAAGCGCATGGACATCGTTGTTCCCGCAATCAACACTGTAATTGAGGCAAAGTTTGTACGGGACGCGAGGCACGCAAAGTCCGTTGCTGATGAGCTAAGGGTCGACTTCGAGTGTTATCACGATCACGAAAACTGTGCCCAGCTAGTTGCCATCTGTGCTGACCCGAATCGCCACATTGTTGATTCCGAACAGTTTGAAACCGAACTCTCGGGTCTACGAAAGAAGGGTAGCCATGAATTTAACGTCACAGTTCTGGTCCGTTAACCAGCACGCCGCTCTTTCAGCGTCCTTCATGACCTCAACTATCCGGTAAGAAGAGGGAGTGCCCAGTTCTCAGGCGTGACCAGAGAGGTGTTGCCACTGACACCGATGCCTGTACTCTTCAGACGATGACGTGCCGTCTGCGGGGAGTCAGTCGTGGCGAGACCAATCCGAAACCCAAAGGGCGCGACACGGTCGGTGAGCTCTTCAACCCAGGAGCGCTTAAAGGCCCTGCTTGACACCTTGCAGTCAATGCACTCCCCCGCATCCTCGGCGCTGCAAACGCCGATCACGTCGATACTGGTTGAAGTCTCATGGATGTTGCCCGTTCCGTCCTCTACCCTGAAGCGCAGATTGTTTTCAAGCCTGTCGTTAGCGCCGCCATAACGAGGCTGAATGCTGCGCTGGACGAGCGCCTCCACAAGCACGCCCCTGACTATTGAGGGGTCATGCTTGGCGTAGAGGCGCTCTATCCCCTTACATAGATCGTCCAGACCTCGACGTTCGGCCCTCTTGGCTCCGTGGGCGGTTGCCAGCTTTCTGAGGGATGGATTACGGTTCTTAAGAGCACTAGCGCTTTGGTAGTCACGGATGACCGACGTCAAGAAGGCAAGCAGCGGACGATGGGTGTGAACTATCTCAACCACTTGCTCAACCAGCACATCACCGAACACCTTGCGGTGCGCATCCTCGACTTCCAGGGAAGTTATTTTCACTCAGCGGGCTCCGCGCCGGATGCGGTCCCTTCCTGGGAGTCAGGAGTCTGCTCTTTAGGGTGGGGAAGGCGGGTAAGTGGCGGCAAAAAATACTGCGGAGATGGAGAGCGCCCAGTTAGCTCCGCAACGAACTCCCGTAGGTGAGGAAAGGCAAGCCAGACAAGCGTAGGTTGCAAATCATCCATAGCGGGAAGTCGCTCCTCACCAGTGACCGTATAGAGAAAGGCCATCTCAAAAGAGAGTTCGAATGGTAGCCGCTCATCGTCGAGCTTACCCTCAATAAAACAGACCACCTCTCCGTCTTCAGCGTCAGCCGTGACAGAAAGGCTCAGTAGCTGCTCATCTGGATAAGACTCATCGCTGGAGTCAGACGCGGAACTATCCTGGCCCTCCTGCTGCTCATCCTCGTCAGTAAAGCGTTCCTTAAACGTACAGTTCAAGAGCGCGATGTCCTGCAGCCGGATCGGCAGCATCAGTTTACGCGACGCTGACCGGCTGCTTAGGTTCGTCGCGACTGAAATGACGAGGCGCGAGCTGTGCGCGGCGAACACGATGTTGCCAACGACCGGACGATGCTGCTGGGGCAGCAACGAACCGGGTCAGCGCCCGGGAGCGGGCGTGCGGCAACGTTCCTATCCGGAAGACAAAGCCATCTCCCTCTGCTTGGGCATGACGATACGAGACACCCACCAATTGACGGGCTAGAAGGTAGTCGTGGACTGAATCGAGTGCGCGCAGAAGAGCATCGGCTACCTCCGCCTCGTCCTTAGCTTGATCGATGTCGTAGCGCAAACCTTCAACTGAGATCTCTAGAAAGCCGACGAGGGAATCGTAATCGCGTTCATCGGTGGCGTCGAGGGCTCGCTGCGCAGCATCTATGCGACGTGGCCCGATCTCATTTAGCGCAAATGCAACTTCGGGATGCGCGCCGAGGTCTGGGAAACGCGCTGACGCGCGTATCGCCTCGCTGTCGAGCGCCGCGCGAAAGCGCTCCAAAGCTTGAATCGCTCGGTCACGCAACCGGCTCTCAAGACGCTGCGCGAGATCCGCAAAACCATCGGCAAGGACAGCCACGGCCGTACGCGGCATCGCCCTCATGGGAAGCGACAGGAGTCGGTTGGCGGCCGAGCGCATAGGTCCTATATCGGCCTTCGGCCGCGCGGCTGAAGCCCCGAACAGAGAGGTGTTTGGAATTTCGGCATCAGGACCCTCGCTACCCGTTGCCGACCAGGTGCCCACATCAGCAGTCTAAACATCCTCGCCAATGGAAGGTCGAGTAGGCACCCCTCCGGCCACTATTAGCCGAATGTTAGGACGGCAACCGCTCAGGTTGCCGGACCGGCTCGGTGCCTTGGTGCAGCAGCCTCTACCAGCGCGGCTTCGCCGGGCACTGCGTGCTGAGGCAATCAGCGGATCACGGCCTTGATAGCCGAAAAGCTCTTGCCCACCGCGTGCGTATACCGCGCCAGCATCGTCTCGACGCGATGGCCGGCGATCTCGGCCAGGTCGGCGTCGTTGATGCCGGCGGCGCGGAGGTGGGTGACGTAGGAGTGGCGGCACTCGTGGGGGCGGATGTCTAGGCCGGAGGCTTGCTGGGTCGGTTTCCAGAGGTCGCGGTAGAAGTTGCGCTCGCGCCACATGCGGCCGGTTGGGGTCGTGAAGAGGAGATCGCAGTCCTCGCTCGTTTAGCTGGATCTGGGCTTCGATCATCCAGGCGAGGGTCGCTGGGACCGGGAACGGTCCTCCCCGCGTCGTGCTCGCCGTGGTCGGTCTTGGTGCCGTCGAGGATCGCTGCCCTCGTGGGCGGTGCGTCGGACCTTCAGAGTCTCGCCGTCGAAGTCCTCGCGCCTGAGCGGCAGCACCTCCCCCAGCCTCATGCCGGTGTCGGTGAAGACGCGGACCATTGCCTCGTAGCGGCCGGCGGCCTTGGCGAAGGCGTGCATCTGCTCGAAGCTGAAGACGCGGATCGGCCTTCGCTTCTTCTTGGCTCTCGGATCGTTGGCTCTGACCCGGACTCCCTTGAAGGGGTTGAGGTCGGCCACTTCGTCGGTGATCGCGTCCTCGGCCATTGCCGAGAGCGAGCGCAGGATGCCGACGACTCCCGTTGTCGCTCTGCCTTGGACTCGGAGCATGTGGTCGACCAGGGCGAGGGCGTGGCGTCGGCGCAGCTCGCGCATTGGCCATTGCTTCAGGGGATGCCCTCGACCTCCACCTCGAGGACGCGGCTGATGCGGTGCTCGTTGGTCTCGTTGGTCCGCTCTGAGCGCGGGTGATTGGTCGGCCAGGTGGCGAAGTACTCGCCCAGGGTGTCGGGGCGGTCGGAGAGCCCGTAGGCCTCGTCGATCGCCTGCTGGGCTTCGCGCTTCAGGTCGAACGTGCCCTTGCCTCCGTTCCAGCGGGGCTTGGCGACGTGGCGCTTGCCATCGCGGCCGGTGTAGCGCGCCATCCAAACGATCTCCCCGGAGGGGTTGCGGCGCTTGGTCGGAGCCTCACGGCGTCTCACGACGCTTCCTCCCGTCGCTGGGAGAGGAAGGCGTTTACATCGGCCGGGTCGATCCGACGCGAGGCTCCGAGCTTGTAGGAGGGCAGTTCGCCTCTCCTGATCCAGTTGCGGATCGTGCGGTCTGAGACGGCGAGATAGGCGGCGAGGGTGCGCTCGGTGAAGAAGCTGGGCGGCGGAGCGGGGTTCCTCTGCATGCCCCTTATGTCAAAAGTCAGGCCCGAATCCGTCGGTTGATTTCGTCTCATGGTCCATAGGTCAATCCTGGGGCCCTGGGTGATCCACTTGTTCGGCCAAAGACCGAAGGTCAGGGCACCTGCCGGGCCTCCATACAGGCGGCCTCCGCACGGCGGAGCCGTGCCACAATCGGCCGCCGGAGGCACGGCCGGAGTCGCCACCGCCACTCCGCCGGAGCCTTCCTGACGTTTGGGATCACCAAGCTGCGGCCCAGGCACGAAACCGAGGGGTTCGTAGTGTGTCGGGCTGTAGGAGGTGGTGGCTCGACAGGCTCTCTGGAGACCTGCCTGGATCGGCGGTCTCGTGACCTCTCTAGCTGCGACCTGGCTCTGGACTGGTGGGTCGGCTGCCTGGTCCTCGATGTGCTTCTGGTCTCTGTGGTCGCGAATGGCTCTGGGGGTCTCTGGATCTCGATGTGACCTTCATCGGGGATCTCGCTCCACGAACGAGCCGCAGCGTGCACGTCGCCCGGCGTCCAGTCGATGCCGTCGAGCAGCCTTCGGCGTGAGCACTTCGAGCGACGCCGAGCGAGCTTGACCAGGGTGTCGATGCGAGCGATGCGACCGCCGCGCTCAAGCTGGCCGATCTCGGTGCGGTGAAGGGAGGCGCGGACGCTCAGCTCCTCCTGGGAGAGGTCGGCTCGCTCTGCGGAGACGGGCGAGGTTGTCGCCAAAGCGAGCGGCGATCTCGATCATCGGCGCTCCCTCCCTCGCAGCTGGGCGAGCAGACCGTGCAGGGCCTCGTGCTCGGTGACGACGCGGCTGTACTCGTTGCCGGTGTCGATCACCTCGGCGAGGTCTCGCGAGCAGATCGCGGACGTCTCGGTCGGGGACGATCACCAGCTCGTCCAGCGCCGCCAGGAGCCGCCCGTAGGCGGCCTCCTCGCGTTCGCAGGCGTTTCGGGGTCTAGCTGGTCGGGGAATTCCTCCAACTCGTCACTGATGCCGGCTCGCGCCTTCTCGAAAGTGCTGCGCAGGAAGCGGACGTGATCGGCGGGGAGTTCGAGGGCGACGGCCGCGCCGCTACCCGTAGGGTTCTGATCAGCCATGAGGAGCTCTGCCTCCTTGTGGTCAGGCCCTCGGTTGGCGTTACCGCGCCGGCCGGGGGCCGCTTGTCTGCGATGCGCTTCGCGAGGGTAGCAGTCTCGTCTAGGGACGCTAGACAGTCGGCGGGACTACTTGCCGTGAAGGATCTGATCGACGCGACTGCGGTGCAGATTGGCCGCCTTGCCGATCTCGCGCCAACGACAAGCCCGCCGACGGGCTCGCTCGAAGCTCTCGCGGCGCGTCTTCGCGAGCCTTCTCGACCTGGCCTTGCGGCCGCTCGAACTTGGCCTGGGCGCGCGCACGTCCGCGAGTGCTTTCTGCCGTGTCTTGTCCGCCATTGGCGAGGAGCCTATTCGCCGCCTGCGACGCCTGCCGAAATGTGACCAAGATGTGACCACGACGCTTGCGGAACGGGTCGGAATCGCTCGGATCGGCGCGGAACGGCGAATCGAGGGGAAGCGCGGCGTTTGGCTCTGCACCGGGCATAGAACGGCATCGCGGGGAAAGCAACGAAATGCGCCCGGAGAGAATCGAACTCTCGACCTCCGGCTTGAAAGACCGGCGCTCTTTGGGGCTCGTTAAAACCCCGTTGACCACTGAGCTACGGGCGCTCACGCATCCCTGCGTGGGCAGATTATGCCTGTCTCAGAGCCCGAACGTCTTGGCGATGATGTTGCGCTGAATCTCTGAAGTGCCGCCGTAGATCGTCGAGACGAGGGAGGTGCGGACGAGGCGCTCCATGTCGTACTCGGAGGCGTAGCCGTAGCCGCCCATCATCTGCATGCCTTCGAGAGCGGCGCGCTTGGTCGTCTCGGTGACGAAGAGCTTCACCATCGAGGCCTCGCGGGGCAGCATGCGGTCGGGGTCCTCGTCGGTGAGGCGTGGCGACCCAGCGGGTCATCAGGCGGGCGGCCTCGAGGTCGGTCGCCATGTCGGCGATGCGGTGCTGCAGCGCCTGGAAGGAGCCGATCGGGCGGTTGAACTGTTCGCGCTCCTTGACGTAGACGATCAGGTCGTCGAAGACGCGCTGGGCGATGCCGAGCATCGTCGCGGCGAGGATCAGGCGCTCGACGTTGAGGCCGGCCATCAGCTGGGTCCAGGCCTGATCGACCTGGCCGAGCACGGCGTCGGCGGGGGCGGCGACGTCGGTCAGGTAGAGGTGGTTGGTGTCGCGGCCGCCCATCGTGTCGATCGGGACGATCTCGAGCCCCTCGGTCTCACGCGGCAGCCAGATCATCGTCAGGCCCTCGTGCTTGGAGGCCGAGCGCGTGGTGCGGCAGACGACCAGGATGTGGTCGGCGATGTGGGCGTTGGAGCAGAAGACCTTCTGGCCGTTGAGCACGTAGCCGTCGTCGACGCTCTCGGCGAAGGTGGTGAGCGCGCCGACGTCGGAGCCGGCCTCGGGCTCGGTCATCGCGATCGCCTCGACCGCGCCGCCGGCGATGCCGCCGAGGATCTCCTGCTTCTGCTCCTCGGTGCCGAAGCGGTTGGTGGCGCCGGCGACGATCAGCGTCGTCGCGTAGCCGCCGATCGGGGCGAGGGCGCGCGAGGTCTCCTCCATGAAGATGCAGGCGTCCAGCATCGTGCCGCCGGAGCCGCCGTACTCCTCGGGAATCGTCAGCCCGAGCCAGCCGAGCTCGGCCATCTCCTTATAGATCGGTCTCGTTGTGGTGCTCGGTGTAGCCCTCGGTGAGACGCTCGCGCTGATCCTGCGTACCGCACTCGTGATCGCAGTAGCGCTGGATCGCGTCGACGAAGTCCTCCTGCTCGTCCGTGAGGGCGAAGTCCACGAAGCGGCAGCCTAACGGTCAAGAGCAAACGACTGCAGCAGCGCTGCGCAGAAGCCCAGGACGAGACTCGAACTCGTGACCCCTTCCTTACCATGGATGTGCTCTACCAACTGAGCTACCTGGGCGCGACGCTCGATCTTAGTGGGTTCCGGGCGGTTCCGGGAAGCTAGTTCAGGGCTACCGATTTGGGCGAAGCTGCCGATAGAGGATCGATGAAACGAGTTCGGATGCGCAGATGGCGGATTACCTGCGGGGCACTGGGCGTGCTGCTGGCGTCGCTGGCACTGGCGGGACCGGCGTCGGCCGCGGGTGCCGGGCGCAAGCGCCTCGATCGTCGGCGGCACCACCGCCCTCAGCGAAGAATGGCCCTGGGCCGCTTTCATCCTCGCCGCCGATCGGAAAGGCGAAGGGTTCAGCTGCACCGGCACGGTGATCTCCCCCACCCTGGTGCTGACGGCCGGGCACTGTGTCGAGGACATCGTCACCGGCAAGAAGACGCCGGTCGGCCAATACGTCGTCGTCACCGGCAGCCGCGACATCCGCGACCCCGCCCTGCGGCAGGTGTCACGGGTCAGGCGGACGATCGCCTATCCCGACTTCAATCGCTTCAAGGTCCACGGCGATGCCGGCCTGCTGGTGCTGGCAACGCCGACGACCGTTCCCGCCGATCGCTCTCGCCGGACCGAAGACGCGGCGCTGCTCGCCGCCAACACGCCGACCTGGATCGCCGGCTGGGGCTTGAGCGGCCCGCTGGCGAAACTGAAACGGACGCCAGTCCTGCGCCGCGGCGCGACCTTCGTGCAGCCGCGGCTCTACTGCCGCAACCACGCCCGCGCCTACTACCCCTTCTTCAACTACTCCTCGCAGCTCTGCACGATCACCCCGCCGGGCTTCTCGATCGGCACCTGCCACGGCGACAGCGGCGGCCCGGCGCTGGCCTTCCGCGAAGACGGCACGCCGGTGCAGATCGGGATCACCAGCCTGGGCGCCGCCGACTGCGACACCCACCTGCCCGACATCTTCACCCGGACAGACCGGATCTACCCGTGGATCGCCGAACAGATCGCTGCGACGGCGACGGCTGCACCCGCCGCCACCGTCACAGGCTGATCTAAGCCGGGATCAGGTGAACTTCGAGGGTTCGAAGCGGCAGTACTTGAATTCGAAGGCGAGGACCTGGTTGTTGGCCTGGTTGGCGTTGTGATTGAGGCGAATCACGGTCGCCTGGGCGCCGGTCTTGTTGCCTTCCTTGAGCTGCTTGGCGCCTTTTAGGAAGAGTTTTTCCTCTTCGCCGACGTACTTGAGCCACTTCGCCAGCTTGGCTTCGTCGGCGGTCGGCTGCGGGATCGCCTTGAGCTGCGATGATCGCCTTGTGAAGGGCTTTGCCGGCCTTTTCGAACTGCGTGCCGGCGGCTTTCAGCTGGCCTTTCTTGACCTTCTGGCGGACGCCCTTGAGGATCTTTTCGTTGGCTTCCGTATTGGTCTTGCAGATCGGCTCGACCGCTTCTTTGTAGCTTTCGCGCGTCACTTCGGCCGCCTCGGCGAAGGGCGCGGCCAGCATCGCGACGGTCATGACGAGCGGTGCTCAACGCGGCAAAGATCTTCTTCCCCACCAGATACCTTCCTCTCGTTCCCGATTTCCCAGACTTCTCATCTTCCCAAACACACGCGGGTGCTCAGGGACTCGGCAGCTTAGGTCATCGTTAAGCGGGCAACAGCAAGAAGCGGAGGGGGTGGGATTCGAACCCACGAGCGCCTTGCGACGCCAACAGTTTTCGAGACTGCCCCGTTCAACCACTCCGGCACCCCTCCGGGACTCAGTCAGGGGCTGATTTTAGGGGTGGGCGGCTCCGGAGGCGCCGTGGGCGGGCGTTCGGGGCTCAAGAACCCGCGGGTTTGCGTCGATGCAGCCGCGTGGAAAGCAGCGAGCAGACCCGGCTCGGGCGGTTCTTCGACCGCCATCCGCTGCTGCTGCGCTCGCTGGCGATCGTCGCCCTGCTCTGGGGGGTCGGCTACCTGACCTGGCGGATCGGCTGGAGCGGCGAAGGGGCCAGCCCGGTCGCCTTCGCGATGCTGCTGGTGACCGAGATCTACGGGCTCTGGGCGCTGGGCACGCTGGCCTGGTTCTCCTGGTCGCGGCCGCCGGCGGTGCGGCCGGCGGCGACGCCGGGGCGCTCGGTCGACGTCTACGTCTGCACCTACGACGAGCCGCATCGAGGTGGTCGCGGCGACCCTGGCCGGCTGCCGCGCGCTCACCTACCCGCACACCACCTACCTGCTCGACGACGGGCGGCGGCCGGAGATGGAGGAGCTGGCGAAGCTGGCCGGCGCCCGCTACCTGACCCGGCCCGACAACTCGCACGCCAAGGCGGGCAACATCAACGCGGCGCTGTCGCGCACCGAGGGCGAGCTGGTGCTGATGCTCGACGCCGACCACGTGCCGATGCCCGACGCGCTCGACGCGATGGTCGGCTACTTCGACGACGAGCGCATGGCCCTGGTGCAGAGCCCGCACGACTTCTTCAACCACGACTCGGTCCAGCACTACGTCGTCGGCCGCCACGAGCAGTCGCTCTTCTACCGCGTCGTCTGCCCCGGCAAGGACCGCCACGGCGCCGCCTACTGGTGCGGCTCGGCGGCGCTGATCCGCCGCCAGGCGCTGCTCGAGATCGGCGGCGTCGCCACCGAGACGATCGCCGAGGACTTCCACACGACGATCCGCATGCAGCGCCACGGCTGGAAGAGCCGCTACCACGACGAGGTCCTGGTCCAGGGCCTCGCCCCGCACGACCTCGACGGCTACCTGCTGCAGCGCGACCGCTGGGCGCGCGGCAACCTCGCCGTCTTCACCCTGCCCGAGTCCCCCCTGCGCGCCCGCGAGCTGCGGCCGCTGCAGCGCCTCTCCTACTTCGCCAGCCTCTTCGCCTACCTGGCGCCGCCGATGCGGCTGCTGCTGCTGGCGACGCTGGGCCTGGTGCTGTGGACCGGCGAGCTGCCGATGAAGATCAGCGTCGTCGCGCTGGCGGCCCTCTGGCTGCCCTACGTGACGCTCAACCTCGGCGCCGGCTCGGCCCTCGCCCGCGGCTACATGAAGATCGGCGAGACCGCCCACTACGAGCTGCTGACGATGGAGATCTACACGCGCGCCCTGCGCTGCATCTTCCGCCCGGGCCACACCGCCTTCAAGGTGACGCCGAAGCAGGGCACCGGCGGCGGCGGGCTCGAGTCGGTGCGCAAGCTGCACCTGGTGCTCGTCTGCGCCGTCCTGGTCGGCGCCGGGACGGTGCTGCGCCTGCTCGACCTCGCCGGGGTCGGGCCGCTGCCCGACCTGCCCGGGATCGCCGCCGTGATCGTGCCGCTGCTCGGCCTGATCGAGCTGCGCCGCATCCTGCGCACCCTCTTCGCGGTCGGCCGGCGCCAGCAGCGCCGCCTCGTCTACCGCTTCGAGGGCGACGCCGCGGCCCAGTGCTACTCCGACGACGGCCACGTCAGCGGCCGCCTGATCGACGCCAGCGCCGCCGGCGTCGGCCTCGTCCTCGACGCGCCGCTCGACGGTCGGCGCCAAACCGGCGGTCCTGCTCCAGCTCGAGGACGCGGCCGGCGACGCGCACGAGGTCGCCGCCCAGGTCGAGGTGCGCTCCTGCCGCGAGGTCGACGGGCCGCCACCTGGTCGGCGCGACGATCACCGAAATCGACTCCGCCTCGCGGATGCGGCTGATGGAGTGGTGCTACGTCGTCTGCAGCCACGAGCGCCTGCGCGGCCACCGGCCGGCGACTGCCGCGCCGGCGAGGCCGAGGCGATCGTGCTGCCGCTGCCGGCGCCGCAAGCGCTGCCGCAGACGCGCAGTCGCCTGAGTCGCCGCACGGGCGGCAAAGCAATACCCTTTGCTGCACCCACGGAGAGGTGTCCGAGTGGCTTAAGGAGCGCGACTGGAAATCGCGTGGGCGGGGTTAACCCGCCTCGTGGGTTCGAATCCCACCCTCTCCGCTCAATCGACGACGGGAATGCCCAGGTCCCGGGCGCGTTGGCACATGTTCCGGTCGAAGCTGGCAATCCCGCCATGGTGGTCCTCTGCCGTCAGCAATACGCAGCAGTCGGGCAGTTCTGAGGCCGGTCTCCGCCTGCAGGCCGGCGAGACGTGGAGTGGCGTCATGCCCGAGCGGCAAGCTCGCCGAACGGAGACGCTTCTCGAGTGCTTGCTCGCGCATCCTCCAGCCGACCTGCCCGAGCCGGCGCTACGAGGCGTCTCGGCGAGGCTGATCTGACTGGCGCCGTAGCAGCTCCATTGCGTGAGCCCGAAGGAGCTCCACGGCTGGCTCGTGATGCGGGTCGCGACCGTCGAGACAGGCGATCAAGACGCTCCTCGGGCCAGCGGCGCTCAGCGGCATCGAGCAGATCGCTGAGCTCGCCGGCGTCGGTGACATTCCCCAGCCGAGGCCGTAGCGTCGGGATCTCTCCCCTCGCTCAGCGTCGGGCGGCGAAGAAGTCGCGCAGCAGGGCGGCGCACTCGGCCTCGAGCACGCCGCCGGTCACCTCGGGGCGGTGGTTGAGGGCCGGCTCGGCGAGGACGTCGAGGACGCTGCCGGCGGCGCCGGCCTTGGGGTCGGGGGCGCCGAAGACGACGGTGGGGATGCGGGCGAGGACGATCGCGCCGGCGCACATCGCGCAGGGCTCGAGCGTGACGTAGAGGGTCGTGCCGGGCAGGCGCCAGCCGCCGAGCGCCTCGGCGGCGGCGCGGATCGCGAGGATCTCGGCGTGGGCGGTGGGGTCGGCGCGCAGCTCGCGCTCGTTGCCGGCGGCGGCGAGCAGCTCGCCGTCGCGGAGCGATCACGGCGCCGATCGGGACGTCGCCGTGGCGCTCGGCCTCGCGCGCCTGCTCGATCGCCAGCGCCATCAGCCGCTCGTGCGACGGGCGTTGCAGCGGTCGTCCGCCATCCATGCGGGAGTATGTGGCGACTACAACTTCGCCGGCGGGCTGGTGTTAGGGGAGAGCTCGCTCGATGCAGGGATTCGCGAGCGCAGAGCCAAGATGAACCGACGCCTTCCGATCCGCCGCCGCGACCCTGCTCGCGGCCCTGACGCTGGCGCCGGCGCCGGCCGCGCGCCGCGATCGGCGTCGCGGCGGCGCACGGCTTCGCCCCGCACCAGCTCGTCGTCAAGTTCGACGGCGCGAGCTCGGCGCGAACCGTCGGCGCTGCCGCCGGCGGACCGGCGTGCGCGAGGCGGCGGCGGCGCTGCGGCGCAACCCGCGGGTCGCCTACGCCGCGCCCGACTACATCGCCACCGCCTCGGCGAGCGACCGAAGAACCGACTCGACGCATCCCCAACGATCCCGGGACCGATCAGCGGCGCCGCCCGGGCCCGCCGGGCGGCTGGGTCCTGAAGCAGTGGAACTTCCTGCCCTGGGAGGGCGACGGCGACGCCGCTGCTGCCGATCTCCCCCGGCGGCATCGACGCGGTCGGCGCCTGGGAAACCTGGACGACGGCGGGCGGCCCGGGCGCCGAAGGCGTGACCGTCGCCGTGCTCGACACCGGCATCGCCTACCGCGCCGAGGGCACGCAGCTTCCGCCGCAGCCCCGACTTCACCGCCGGCCAGTTCGTCAAGGGCTACGACTTCGTCGACGACGACCGGCTGCCGCTCGACGAAAACGGCCACGGCACCCACGTCGCCGGCACGATCGCCGAGAAGACCAACAACGGGATCGGCCTCACCGGGCTCGCCTACCGGGCGAAGCTGATGCCGGTGCGGGTGCTCGACACAGCAGGGTCGCGGCCAGGCCGACGAGATCGCCAAGGGCATCCGCTTCGCCGTCGCCCACGGCGCCGACGTGATCAACATGAGCTTCAACTTCGGCTGCGGCAAGAAGGTGCCCGGGGTCGACGAAGCGCTGCGCGCAGGCCTACGCGCACGGCGTCGTCACGGTCGCCTCGGTCGGCAACCTCGGCTCGGAGACCTGCGTCTCCCCGCCGGCGACCGGGCCGCACGTGATCGGCGTCGGCGGCAGCACCGAGGGCGGCTGCCTCGGCGACTACTCGCTGGCGGGCGACGGCGTCGACGTGATCGCGCCCGGCGGCGGCACGCCGGTCGCCGGCTGCCCCTCGGTCTCGGCCGGCCCGATCTACCAGGTGACGCTGAAGGCCGGCAGCACCCGCCGCTTCGGCGAGCCCGGCAACTACGTCGGCACCTCGATGGCGGCCGCCCACGTCTCCGGCGTCGCCGCGATGGTGCTCGCCAGCGGCACGGTCGACCCCAAGGCGAACGACAGCCAGGGCAAGCGTCGCGCGCGGTGACGCCAAGCGCCTGCGCCGAGACCGCGCGCGACCTCGGGCTGCCGACAGACCCAGCAGGGCGCCGGCCTGATCGACGCCGGCCGCGCGCCGCACCGCGACCGAGGCCGCCGAGATGCGCCGTCAGGTAGTTCGGACGATGATCACGCTGCAGGGCGCGTGATGGGAGACGTTGTTGGGGACGCTGCCGAGCAGGAAGCGGCGGGCGCCGGTCATGCCCTTGTTGCCGACCACGATCAGGTCGGCCTTGGTCTCTTCGGCGACGTTGAGGATCGCCTCGGCGGGGTCGGCCTCGACCGGGTGGGTCTGCACCTCGATCCCCTCCTTGCGGGCCTCGGCGGCGGCGGCGTCGAGGACGAGGTTGACGTCCTCGCGCGGGCCGATCTCGTACTGGACGTCGGCCGGCGCGTCGTGCTGCTCGTCCTCGACCCGGCGTTTGGAGACCGGCGCGTAGGCGCTGACGATGCTGAGCTGGGCGCCGGCCAGCTTGGCCAGGTCGACGGCCTGGCGGACCGCCTCGGCGGCGGTCTCGGACCCGTCGGTTCCAACCACGATGCGAGTGAACACGCCGCCTCCTCTGCTCGGTCGCTGAACGCGGCCGATACTAACGCGGCGGCGTGGGCGTGAACCGGCAGGCCGCGGAAGCCGTCGCCGAGGATTTCGGTCGGCGTCGTCGCGAGGCGGAAGATCGCGATCGCCATCGAGGCGAGCAGGCAGACGATCAGCACCACCATCCCGGCTTTCCAGAGCAGACTTGGCATTAGGCTGATCGCATCATGGAGAAGGTCGCCGATGGGGTCTGGCTGCTGCGGGGGGATTTCCGCAAGGCGATGAACATCTACTTCCTCGAGGACGGCGACGGGGTCGTGCAGTTCGACGCCGGCACCAAGGCGATGGTGCAAGACAGGCGCGGGCGGCCGGCGAGCAGCTCGGCGGGCTGAAGCGGGTCGTGCTCGGGCACGCCCACGCCGACCACCGCGGCACCGCGCCCTCGATGGGCGTGCCGGTCTTCTGCCATCCCGACGAAGTCGCCGACGCCGAAAGCGACGCCTGCGATCGCTCCCTACATGGACCTCTCGCAGCTGCCGGTGGCGCCGGTGCGCTGGATCTACCCGACGCTGCTGCGGCGCTGGGACGGCGGCGCGGTGAAGATCGCCGGCACCGTCTCCGAGGGCGACGAGGTCGCCGGCTTCCGCGTCATCCACTTCCCCGGCCACGCGCCCGGGCTGATCGGGCTCTGGCGCGAGAGCGACCGGGTGGCGCTCGTCAGCGACGTCGTCTACCTGGTCGACTCGGCCCGGCTGGGACGCCGCTGCCCGAAGGGCGAGGCCAGCGTCCCCCACCCCGCCTGGGCCTGGGACCACGCCAAGGCGAAGGAGTCGGTGCGCAAGCTGGCGGCGCTGGAACCGACGGTCGTCTGCGCCGGGCACGACGCAGCCGCTGCGCGGCGAGAACCTGCGCCCGACGCTGGAGCGGGCCGCCGAGAAGTATTGAGCCGAGGCGGCGCGCGCCGCCCCTCGCTGCCATAGTTTCCGCCCCTGATGATCGGGACCTACGCCTCGGCGGCGCTGATCTGCGCCGCCTCGCTGCTGGTCGGACGCGCCATCCTCGGCCTCGCGGGCGGGGACGAGTCGCGGCGCTGGCTGGCGCCCGCGGTCGGCTTCGGCGCGGTGCTGACCGTGACCGGCGTCCTGGCGCGGGCGCCGGGGCACGCGACCAGCGCGACGCTCGGCCTGCTCGCGCTCGTCGTCGCCGCGGCGCTCCTGCTCTGGTGGCGGCCGCGACGCGGCGCCGGCGCGTCGCTGCTGCGCGAGGGCCTGCCGGTCGCGCTCGTCGTCGCCCTCGTCCTCTCGATCCCGTTCGCGGTCAGCGGTCGCTGGGGGCTGCTCGGCGTCGGCTTCAACAACGACCTCGGCCTGCACCTGGCCTGGGCCGAGTGGCTGCGCAGCGGCCTCGGCCCGGCGCCGGAAGCCGGCTACCCGCTGGGCCCGCACGCGCTCGCCGTCGGCGATCGCGGCGGTGCCCGGGATCGGCCTCGGCCAGGCCTTCGTCGGCGAGATCTTCGCGATCGGCATCCTCACCGCGCTGACCGCGCTCGCCGCGCTCGGCGACCTCGGCCCGGTGCGCCGGGTGCTCGCCGCGGTCGCTGGTCGCGATCCCCTACCTCGGCGCCTCCTACTTCGCCCAGGGCGCCTTCAAGGAGACCGCCGAGGCGCTCTTCGTCCTCGCCTTCGCCGCTCTACCTGCACGGCATCGAGCGGCAGCGAGCGCGAGGGTCGAGGCGGGTGCGCCGGCTCGTGGGCTCGGCGCTCGTCGGCGCTGGCGCTGGTGGCGGGGATCTTCTTCTCCTACAGCTTCGCCGGGCTCGCCTGGCCGGTGGCGATCTTCGTCCTCTGGGCGCTGACCGTGCCGGCGCTGCGCCGGGCGCTGGCGCCGCGGGCGCTGCTGCGCACCGCTGCGCCAGCCGGCGACGCTGCTGATCGATCGTCGTGCTCGGCGGCCTCGCGGTGCTGACCGTGGTCGGCCCCTTCGCCTTCGTCCACGGCTTCAACCGGGTCGCCGGCACCAACACCTACGGGCCGGTCTCGCCGATCGAGGCGCTCGGCGTCTGGCCGGCCTCGAACTACCGGCTCAACGCCGTCGGCGGCGCCCAGCTGACCGGGCTGGCGACCGCGATCGCGGCGCTGGCGGTGCTCGCTCGGCGCCGTCTGGTGGCTGCGCCGCCGCGACTTCGCCGTGCCGGTCGCGCTCGCCGCCTGCACCGTCCTCTACCTCGCCGCGCTCGCCGAGCAGCGGCGAGTACTCCCAGGCCAAGGCGCTGATGATCGCCGCCCCGCTGGCGATGCTGATCGCGATCCGCCCCCTGCTCTTCGAGCCGACCCCGGCGACGGGCGCAATCGTCGATACGGCGGACGTTCGGCCCATCGGCGGGGTTGTGGCGGGTTGGCTGGGCGGTGCTGGCGGTGGTGTTCGTGGGCGGCGCGATCTACTCGAGCCTGCTGGTGCTGCGGGACGCGCCGGTCGGGCCGCCCGGGCACGGCGCCGAGCTGCAGGCGTTCATGCCGATCGTGCGCGGCGAACCGGTGCTCTACGCCGGGCAGGATCGCTACGCCGCCTACGAGCTGATGCGGCGCCGACACGCACGTGCCGCTGGTCGAGTTCCCCGACGCCGACGTCTCCCCCAGCCCGGAAAAGCCGTTCGACACCGGCGACGCCTACAGCCCGATCGACTTCGACTCCTTCTCGCACGGGCACGCTCGACCGCTTCCCCTACGTGATCACCGGCCGCGCCGCCTGGAACAGCGAGGCGCCGCCGAGCTTCAAGCGGGTCGCCGCCACCCCCTCCTACATCCTCTGGAAGCGGACCGGGCCGACGCCCGAGAACCGCCACGTGCTGCTCGAGGGGACCGAGGCCGGCGGCGCACGCCGACTGCGCCTCGCCGGAGATCCGCATCCTCACCGCCAACCCCGGCCGCGCCTCGCTCTTTCCCGGCGCCGTGATCGGCGGCAAGGGTCGCTGGAGCCCCGAGCCCGACCCTGGAGACCGGCGAGCGCGCCTCGCAGACCCTGCGCCTGCCGCGCGGGCGCTGGCGCCTCTCGCTGCAGTACTTCTCCCCCTTCGACCTGACCCTCTCGGCGCGCCGGGCTTCAGCCAGCCGCTGCAGGCGGCGCTCGACGGGCAGCGCCCAAACACGATCAGCCTCGCCAACAACGGCCAGTTCTGGCCCGCCGGCGACGATCGACAGCGAGGGCGGCCGGATCCGCTTCACGGTCACCGCCGCCGAGCCCAGCACCCTGCAGAGCCTCAGCGGCTACTCCGGCAAGGCCAGCCTCGGCGAGCTGGTCGCGGTGCCGGCCGAAGCCGCACCGCATCGTGCCGCTCAGCCAGGCCTGCAGCGGCTGGATCGACTGGTACGAGTCGGACGAAGTGCCCTAGCTAGGAAGCGGCCTTGGCGGCCATGCGGCTCTGGGGTTGACGCGCACCACGTCCCAGACCAGGCCGACCTTCTCGAGCGCAGTCGATGACCACGGCCGAGATGTCGAGCTGCCAGCGGCCGAGGCCGTGGGTGGCGGAGGTCGGGAAGGCGTGGTGGTTGTTGTGCCAGGCCTCGCCGAAGGTCGGGATCGCGATCAGCGCCAGGTTGCGCGACTCGTCGGTGGTCTCGAAGTCGCGGTTGCCGAAGACGTGGCAGAGCGAGTTGATGCTGTAGGTGAAGTGGTGCAGGACGAAGACGCGGACGAGGCCGCCCCAGAGCAGGCCGGTGAGGGCGGCGAAGAGGGTGCCGCCGATCACCCAGCCGAGCGCGAAGGGCAGCAGCAGGCCGCCGATCGCCCAGTAGATGAAGGTGCGGTCGACCCAGTTGATCATCGGGTCCTTGATCAGGTCCGGCGCGAAGCGCTCCTTGTTGCCGCGCTGGGTGTGGATGAAGAGCCAGCCCATGTGGGCGTGGAAGAGGCCGCGCATCGCGCCGCTCCAGCCGTGGCCGTGGTCGACGTGGGGGCTGTGCGGGTCCCCCTCTTCGTCGGAGAAGGCGTGGTGCTTGCGGTGGTCGGCGACCCAGGAGATCACCGGGCCCTCGATCGCCGCCGAGCCGAGGATCGCCAGCAGGCCGTGCAGCCACGTCTTCGCCTTGAAGCTGCGGTGGGTGAGGTGGCGGTGGAAGCCGACCGTGATCCCGAGCCCGGTGAAGAGGTACATGCCGAGAAAGAGGAAGACGTCGCTCCAGTGCAGGGCCTTGCCCCAGACCTGCCAGCCGGCGAGGCCGATCGCGACGAAGGGGATCAGCGTGACCAGGCCGGTGATGATGCGGTCGCGCGTCTCGTTGGCGACCGGCTGAATATCTGAGGGGAGAGGCGCCGCTGCTTTCCATTCGGAGAGGCGATCATACGGTCTGGGGTCCGGGGAAAGGTAAAGTCGTGTGCCGTTGGCCTTTTGCCAGCACCGCTCCACTGCGCCGCGAGATCGAAGCGCGCATCCCGGAGCGACCCTTCACGGTCGAGTTCTGGGACGGCACGCGACTGCCCGCGACCAACGGAGACGGGCCGACCTTCTACGTGCGCTCGCCGCGCGCCGCCGCCCACGTGCTGCGGGCGCCGGGCCAGCTCGGCCTCGGTCGCGCCTACGTCAGCGGCGAGATCGAGGTCGACGACATCGACGCCGTGATCGCGCTGCTCGACGAGCTGGGACCCGCCCGCGCTGGAGGGCGCCGACAAGCGCGCGCTGCTGCTCGGCGCGGTGCGCGCCGCCGGGCATCACGAAGCCGCCGCCGCGGCCCCGAGCCGAGCTGCGCCCCAGCGGCAAGCGCCACAGCAAGGAGCGCGACGCCCGCGCCGTGCGCCACCACTACGACGTCTCCAACGAGTTCTTCGAGCTCTTCCTCGGCGAGACGATGGTCTACAGCTGCGCGATCTTCTCGCGCGGCGCGACGACCCTGAAGGAGGCCCAGGAAGAGAAGCTGGAGACGGTCGCCCGCAAGCTGGCGCTGAAGGAGGGCGACCGCGTGCTCGACGTCGGCTGCGGCTGGGGCGGCTTCCCGCTCTGGGCGGCGACCAAGCACGGGGCCAACGTCGTCGGCATCACCCTCTCCGCCCCACAGGCCGAGAAGGCGCGCCAACGGGCCGAGGAGGCCGGGGTCGCCGACCGGGTCGAGATCCACGTCATGGACTACCGCGACCTCGCC
Source organism: uncultured Solirubrobacterales bacterium (assembly GCA_963702065.1). Lineage (GTDB taxonomy): Bacteria > Actinomycetota > Thermoleophilia > Solirubrobacterales > 70-9 > VRUE01. The sequence continues at coordinate 163,690 of OY969705.1, read as the reverse complement.
GGCGAGCGCTTCGACGCGATCGCCAGCATCGGCATGGTCGAGCACGTCGGCGCCGCCCAGATCGACGTCTACGCCCAGACCCTCGCCGACCTGCTCGAGCCGGGCGGGCGACTGCTCAATCACGGCATCACCCGCCTGCGCCACACCGACGCCGAGGCCGGTGCGTTCTCGGAGCGCTACGTCTTCCCCGATGCCGCCCCCCTGCACCTCTCGCGCAACCTGATGGCGCTCGAACGGGCCGGCTTCGTCACTCACCACGTCGAGGACTTCGCGCTCGACTACGCCGAGACCCTGCGCCACTGGGCCCAGAACCTCGACGACAACCTCGACCAGGCGATCCGCCTCGCCGGGCCCGAACGGGTGCGCGTCTGGCGCCTCTACCTGCGCGCCGCCCGCAACGGCTTCGTGTCGGGCTTCACCTCGATCTACCAGGCCCGCTGCAGCCTGGCCTGATCAAGCCGGGAAGTCGTTCTGGACGTCTTCCAGTGCCCAGTCAGCACCAGCTTGTCTGAGCTCTTGGAGGCTGTAGCTGCCGGTGGCGACGCCGACGACCCTGATGCCCGGCACCGTGACCAGCGGCGACGTCGCGCGGGGTGTCGCCGACCGCGATGCAGGCGCCGTCGGCGAGCGTGCCGCCGGAGACCAGGGCGCCGCGGCTGAGGGCGGCCTTGGTCACCTCGGTGCGGTCGGCTGAGTCGGAGCCGTAGCCGCCGAAGCTGAAGAAGCGGTTGAGGCGGGCGCGGGCGAGCTTGATGTGGGCGGCGGCCTCGATGTTGCCGGTGACCAGGCCGAGCAGGATCCCGCTGTCGATCAGACGATCGGCAGCAGCTCCTCGATCCCCGGGCATGACCCGGTAGCCGGCGCGACTCGGCGACGGCGTCGGGCAGGTGCTTGAGGTAGCAGCCGATCGCTTTCGAGCGCTCTTCCTGGCGTGCCCTCGCGACCGATCACCTCGCGGAAGACGATCGCCGCGATCTCGGGGTCGGTCATGCCGGCGTCGGTGTGCTCGGCGACGTCGGCCTCGACCCCGTGCAGCTCCTCGAAGGCGCGCTGCCAGGCGACCCCGCCGGCGCCGCCGGTGACGAGAAGCGTGCCGTCGATGTCGAAGAGGACGGCGCGGATCGCCCCGGGGTCACTCACTGAGCAGTTCCCGCTGCGAGAGCCAGTAGAGCAGGCCGAGGGCGGGCAGGACGAGGATCGCGGCGACGATGAAGACGACGATCACCGAGGTCGAGGGTGTCGGGGGGCGCGGCCGCCTGGGTGATCTTCAGCGAGGTCGGCAGCAGGTAGGGGAACTGGGCGACGCCCCAGCCCCAGATCACCGCGATCACGGCGCCGCCGGCCAGCGGGCGCAGGAGGCCAGGGCGGTGCGCCGGGGCGGCGGGCCATCGCCAGCAGAATGGCGAGGACGCCGAGCCCGCAGAGGGCGGAGAGGATCACCAGCGGCAGGCCCTGGTCGATCAGGCGGTCGAAGATGTAGCGGGCTTCGGCGTGCAGCTCGACCAGGCCGAAGACCGCGGCGACGCCGGCGACGGCCGCGGCGGCGAGGGCGCGGCGGGCGAAGTAGCGCTGCAGCTCCTCGTCGCCCCGGCGCGGCGCGCGTCGCCGATCAGGAAGACCGCGGCCAGGTAGGCGCCGCTGGCGACGAACATCGCCCCGGTCAGCAGCGGCAGTGGCTGCAGCCAGCTCGAGAAGGCGGCGCCGTTGCCGTCGGCCGGCACGTTGCCGGCGGCGACCGCGCCGACGACCGTGCCCATGAAGAAGGGGGTCAGCAGCGAGGAGATCGCGAAGGTGGCGCCGGCGGCGCGGCGGCCGGAGAGGCCCTCGATCGACTTGCGGAAGGCGAAGCCCGAGCCGCGCAGGACGATGCCGAGCGCGGCCAGGGCGATCGGCACGTAGAGCGTCGTCATCACCGCGCTGAAGGCCGGCGGGAAGGCGGTCCAGAGGACGACGAGGATGAAGATCAACCAGACGTGATTGGCCTCCCAGACCGGGGTCAGCGAGCGCTGGATCAGCGCCCGCGGCCGCTCGCCGCGCTCGGCCCCCCCGGCGACGAGGTCCCAGAAGCCGCCGCCGAAGTCGGCGCCGCCGAAGAGCGCGTAGAAGGTCGCCCCGACCCAGAGGATCGCCGCGCGCACGCGTCATCGCCCCCCGCCGCGGGTCAACGCTTGGCCTCGGCCTCGGCCGCCGGCGGCGCGTAGGGCGTGCCCTCGGGCTCCGCGCCGCCCTCGCGCCAGCGGCGCGACATCGAGCGCAGGATCAGGATCGCGATCGTCCCGATCGCCGCGTAGAGCAGCAGCACCAGGGCGAAGCTGAACCAGATCCCGTCGGCCTCGGTGACCGCTTCGGAGGTGCGCATGTAGCCCTGCACGATCCAGGGCTGGCGGCCGACCTCGGTGACGATCCAGCCACACCAGAGGGCGAGGATCGCCCCCGCCCCGGAGATCGCGACCGCGCGCAGGAACCAGGGCGTCTGCGGGATCTCGCGGCGGCGCCACCAGACGAAGGCGAGCCAGGCGCCGAGGCCGAGCAGTGCGGTGCCGATGCCGACCATCGCGTCGAAGGCGAGGTGCAGCATGGTGTTGGCGGGCGGCCGTTCGTCGACCGGGATGTCCTCGAGCCCGACCACCTTGGTGTCGGCGCTGAAGCCGACCAGGAACGAGTCGAGGTCGGGGATCGGGATCGCCCCCTTGACCCCGTCGTCGGTGCAGATGCCGCCGACGTACTCGGTCTGGTGGCTGCCGGTCTCCTGGATGCACTCCATGCCGGCGAACTTGGCCGGCTGGTGGTCGGCGACTTCGCGCGCCGCGGTGTCGCCGACGAAGAGCTGGATCGGCGTCGCGATGCAGGCGATCGTCAGCGGGATCAGCAGGCCGAGCCGGTGCAGGCGGTCGCGCCGGCCCTTCAGCATCCCGACCGCGTAGATCGAGGCGACGAGGAAGCCGATGACCATGTAGGCGGCGAGGATCATGTGCGGCACCTCGTAGCCGGTGGCCGGGTTGAAGAGGACCTGCGCCGGGTTGGTGTCGACGACTTTGCCGGCCGCGTCGAGGGTGAAGCCCTGCGGCTGGTTCATCCAGGAGTTGGCGGCGACGACCGCGAAGGCGCCGCCGATGCCGGTGATCACCATCGGCACGCCCGACCAGAAGTGGGCCCAGCCGCTGAGTCGTTTCCAGCCGTAGATGTAGATCGCCAGGAAGATCGCCTCGACGAAGAAGAAGATCCCCTCGATCGCGAAGGCGATGCCGAAGGCGGCGCCGAAGCGGTCCATGAAGTGCGGCCAGAGCAGGCCGAACTCGAAGCTGAGCACGGTGCCGGTGACGGCGCCGACGGCGAAGGTCACCGCCATCGCCTTCGACCAGCGCCGCGCCAGCTCCATCGCCGTCGTCGTCGCCGCGCTTGAGGCCGAGGTAGTTGGCGACCAGGATCGTCGCCGGCAGGGCGACGCCGAGGCAGGAGAGGACGATGTGGAAGCCGAGGGTGAAGGCCATCTGCTCGCGGGCGGCGAGCAGATTCGATGCCGACGCCGCCAGGGGGAGCGGGTCGAGCGAGAGCATGTCGGCGAGCCTACTCTCCGCGGCGGGCGCTGCGGTAGCGGCGGATCAGCGCGTTGGTCGAGCTGTCGTGGCGGAGCTTCGGCTCCTGCGTCGGCCTCGAGCTCGGGGATGATCGCGACCGCCAGGGCCTTGCCCAGCTCGACCCCCCACTGGTCGAAGGAGTCGATGCCCCAGATCGCGCCCTGGGTGAAGACGCTGTGCTCGTAGAGGGCGACCAGGGTGCCGAGCGTGTGCGGGTCGAGCCGCTCGGTGAGGATCGTGTTGGAAGGGCGGTTGCCCTCCATCACCCGGTGCGGGACGACCTCCTCCGGCGTGCCCTCGGCGCGCACCTGCTCGGGCGTCTTGCCGAAGGCGAGCGCCTCGCTCTGGGCGAAGACGTTCGACATCAGCAGGTCGTGGTGGTTGCCGAGCGGGTTGTTGGAGTGGAAGAAGCCGATGAAGTCGCAGGGGATCAGGCGCGTGCCCTGGTGGATCAGCTGGTAGAAGGAGTGCTGGCCGTTGGTCCCCGGCTCGCCCCAGAAGATCGCCCCGGTGTCGTAGTCGACGTGGGCGCCGTCGAGGGTGACGTGCTTGCCGTTGGACTCCATCGTCAGCTGCTGCAGGTAGGCGGGGAAGCGGTGCAGGTACTGGTCGTAGGGGAAGACGCCGCAGGTCTGGGCGCCGAAGAAGTCGCCGTACCAGACGCTGAGCAGCCCCATCAGCGCCGGCAGGTTCTCGGCCAGCGGCGCCGTGCGGAAGTGCTCGTCCATCGCGTGGAAGCCGGCCAGCATCTCCTCGAAGCGGGCCGGGCCGATCGCCAGCATGGTCGAGAGGCCGATCGCCGCGTCCATCGAGTAGCGGCCCCCCACCCACTCCCAGAAGCCGAACATGTTGTCGGTGTCGATGCCGAACTTCGAGACCTCCTCGGCGTTGGTCGAGACGGCGACGAAGTGCTTGGCGACGGCGGACTCGTCGCCGCCGAGCCCGGCCAGCGACCACTCGCGGGCGCTGCGGGCGTTGGTCATCGTCTCCAGCGTGGTGAAGGTCTTCGAGGAGATGACGAAGAGCGTCTCCTCGGGGTCGAGGTCGCGGGTCGACTCGGCGAAGTCGGTGCCGTCGACGTTGGAGACGAAGCGGAAGGTCATCTCGCGGCGCGAGTAGTGGCGCAGCGCCTCGTAGGCCATCACCGGGCCGAGGTCGGAGCCGCCGATGCCGACGTTGACCACGTTGCGGATCGGCTTGCCGGTGTGGCCGGTCCACTCGCCCGAGTGGACGCGCTCGACGAAGGCGGCCATGCGGTCGAGCGTCTCGTGCACCTCCTTGACCACGTCGACGCCGTCGACGATCAGCGAGCGCCCGCGCGGCATCCGCAGCGCCACGTGCAGGACGGCGCGGTCCTCGGAGACGTTGATGTGCTCGCCGGCGAACATCGCTTCGCGGCGCTCCTCGACCCCGCACTCCTTGGCCAGCCGGCCGAGCAGCATCACCGTCTCGTCGGTGATCCGGTTCTTGGAGAAGTCGAGGTGGAGGCCGGCGCCGTCGGCGACGAGGCGCTCGCCGCGCTGCCGGATCGGCGGCGAAGAGGTCGCGCAGGTGCTGCGCCCTCTATCTCGGCGAAGTGCTTCTCGAGCGACTGCCAGGCGGGCCGCTGGCGCAGCGCCGGCCCCTCGCTCACGCGCGGGCCCCGGCCTGCGACTCGATCGTCTTCAGCATCTCGTCCCACGACTTCGCGAAGGCATCCTTGCCCTCCTCCTGCAGCCGCTTGGCAAGCGCCTCGACGTCGATGCCCGCGTCGCCGAACTGCGCCAGCACCTGCTCGCAGTCGCCGCCGTCGGCCGGAACCAGCTCGCCGACCTCGCCGTGGTCGGCAAAGGCGTGCAGGGTCGGCTCGGGCATCGTGTTGACCGTGAAGGGCGAGGCGAAGCCCTCGATGTAGAGGGTGTCGGAGGCGTCGGGGTCCTTGGTGCCGGTGCTGGCCCAGAGCAGGCGCTGTGGGCGGGCGCCCTCGTTCATCAGCCGCTGCACGCGGTCGGAGTCGAGCAGCTCGCGGTAGGCGCGGTAGGCCTGGAAGCCGATCGCCAGGCCGAGGCGGTTGTGCAGCTCGTCGGGCACCTCGCCCGCGACGGCGACGTCCCAGCGGCTCATGAAGATCGAGGCGACCGAGGCGACGTCGGCGCTGAGCCCGGCCTCGATCCGCCGCTCGATCCCCTTCATGTAGGCATCGGCCGCGGCGAGGTACTGCTCCGCGTCGAAGAGCAGCGTGACGTTGATCGGGATGCCGGCGAAGATCGACTCCTCGATCGCCGTCAGGCCGGCCTCGGTGCCCGGGATCTTGATGAAGAGGTTGTCGCGCTCCGCCTTGGCGTGCAGCTCGGCGGCCTCCTCGATCGTCGCCTCGGCGTCGTCGGCGATCAGCGGCGAGACCTCGAGCGAGCAGTAGCCGTCGACGCCGCTCGGTGCGCTCGTGGACGCCTTTGAAGAGGTTGGTCGCGTCGCGCAGGTCGGCGAGGGCCAGCTCGAAGAAGATCCGCTCGGTGGGGGTCGCGCCAATCCCCTCCTCAGTTATCGCGCTGGCGCTCAGCTCGGCGATCTGCTCGTCGTAGGCGTCGCCGCCGGAGATCGCCTTGTCGAAGATCGTCGGGTTGGAGGTCAGGCCGGTGACCGAGAGCTCCTCGATGTAGCCCTGCAGGGTGCCGTCGGCCAGCATCGTGCGGGTGATGTTGTCGAGCCAGAGGCTCTGGCCAATGTCGTGCAGCTTCGCGGTCGGCTTCATGAGAGCAGCTCCTTTGCGGCTTCGGCCACCTTGTCGGGGGTGAAGCCGAACTTGGTTTGAACGTCCTTCAGCGGCGCCGAGGTGCCGAAGGTGTGCATCCCGATCTTGACGCCGTCGGACCCAACGTAGCGATCCCAGCCCAGCGTCGAGGCCTCCTCGACCGAGACCCGCGCGGTCACGCTTGGCGGCAGCACCTCGTCGCGGTAAGACTCGTCCTGGCGGTCGAAGAGCTCGCAGCAGGGCATGCTGACAACACGCGAGCGGATCCCTTCGGCGCTCAGCTCCTCGTGTGCGGACAGTGCCAGCGCCACCTCGCTGCCGGTGGCGATCAGGATCACCTCGTGGATCGCCGCCCTCGGCGTCGGCGAGCACGTAGGCGCCGCGGTGCAGCCCCTCGGCCGAGGCGTACTTGGAGCGGTCGAAGACCGGCACGTTCTGGCGGGTGAGGACCAGGGCAACCGGCTGGTGGGTGCGGTCGATCGCCGCCCGCCAGGCCTCGGCGACCTCGTTGGCGTCGGCGGGACGGATCACGTCGAGGCCGGGGATCGCCCGCAGCGAGGCGAGCTGCTCGACCGGCTGGTGGGTCGGGCCGTCCTCGCCGAGGCCGATCGAGTCGTGGGTGAAGAGGTGGATCACCGGCAGCTCCATCAGCGCCGAGAGGCGGATCGCCGGCCGCGCGTAGTCGGAGAAGGTGAGGTAGGTCGACCAGAGCGGGCGCAGCTTGGAGAGCGAGAGGCCGTTGGAGATCGCCGCCGACTCGTGCTCGCGGATGCCGAAGTGGAGCTGGCGGCCGTCGTAGGCGCCGGGCTCGAAGTCCTCGGCGCCGTCGAACTTGAGCCGCACCGAGGTCGAGTCGGTGAGGTCGGCGGAGCCGGCGAGCAGCCAGGGCAGGCGCGCGGCGATCGCGTTCTCGACCTGCTGCGAGGCCTTGCGGGTGGCGATCCCCTTCTCGTCGGGGTCGAAGCTGGGGATCGTCGGCGTCCCAGCCGGCGGGCAGCTCGCGCTTCTGCTGCGCCTCGATCTCGGCGGCGAGGTCGGCGTTCTCCTTCGCGTAGTCGCCGAGCTAGCTGCTTCCAGGCGGCGCGCAGCTCGGCGCCGCGCTTGCCGATGCCGGCGGCGAAGTGCTCGCGCACGCCGTCGGGGACGAGGAACTGGGCGTCCTCGGGCCAGCCGTAGGCGCGCTTGGTCTCGCGCACCTCCTCCTCGCCGAGCGGCTCGCCGTGGGCGGCGGAGGTGTCGACCTTGTGCGGCGAGCCGTAGCCGATGTGGCTGTCGACGATGATCAGCGTCGGCCGCCCCTCCTCGCCCTTGAACTCCTCGAAGGCGGTGGCGATCAGGTCGGTGTCGTTGGCGTCGCCGACGCGGGTGACGTTCCAGCCGTAGCCCATGAAGCGGGCGGCGACGTCGTCGTCGTAGGCGAGGTGGGTCTTGCCGTCGATCGTGATGTGGTTGTTGTCGTAGACCCAGCAGAGGTTGTCGAGCTTGAGGTGGCCGGCGATCGAGGCGGCTTCGCTGGAGACGCCCTCCATCAGGCAGCCGTCGCCGGCGATCGCGTAGACGTCGAAGTCGAAGAGGTCGAAGCCGGGGCGGTTGTAGCGGGCGCCCTGCCACTTGCGCGGCGATCGCCATGCCGACCGAGGTGGCGACGCCCTGGCCGAGCGGGCCGGTGGTCGTCTCGACGCCCGAGGTCCAGCGGTACTCGGGGTGGCCGGGCGCGCGCGAGTCGAGCTGGCGGAAGCTCTCGATGTCGTCGAGCGAGACGGCGGGGTCGCCGACGACCTCGTAGTCGGGATCGACCGCCTTGCACCCCGGCCAGGTGGAGCAGCGAGTAGAGCAGCATCGAGGCGTGGCCGGCGGAGAGCACGAAGCGGTCGCGGCCGGGCCAGATCGGGTCGGCGGGGTCGAAGCGCAGGAAGCGCTGCCAGAGCGTGTAGGCGACCGGCGCCAGCGCCATCGGCGTGCCCGGGTGGCCCGAGTTGGCCTTCTGGATCGCGTCGATCGAGAGCGTGCGGATCGTGTTGATGCAGAGCTGGTCGAGGTCGCGGTCCACTGCCTCCCGATCCTATTCCCCGCGGTCCCACCGTCTCCTGTGAACGATCTGGACGTTCAGGGCTCGATGCGGGTCACCGTGCCGTCGCCGTTGTTGGCTATCCAGACGGCTTCGGGGCCAACTACTACGGCGCCGGGCTTGGGGCCGACGTCGATCGGGTCGCCGATCGGGTCGCCGCTGGCGAGGTCGAGGCGGGTGACCGAGTCGTCGGCGGCGCTGGCTACCCAGACGGCGGTGGTGCCGGCGTCGATGCCGCCGGGGCGTTCGCCGACCTCGATCGGGTCGCCGAGGATCGAGTGCGTCGACGGGTCGACGCGGGTGACGGTGGTCCGAGCGGCTGTTGGCGACCCAGACCAGGCCGTGGCCGACGGTGACGCCGGCGGGGCCGCGGCCGGCGAGGATCGGCGGGTCGACCGCCATCGTGCCGAGGTCGATCCGGCGCACGGTCGCGGTCGAGGCGCTGCTGACCCAGAGGCCGCCGGCGCCGACGGCGAGCCGCAGCGGCGCCGCGTGGGGAGCGAGGCCGCGCCTGACGATCCGCGCCTCCCGCGCGTCGATCGCGGTAACGCCGGCGCCGTCCTCGTCGGCGACCCAGATGCGGCCGCCGCCGGAGACGATCGCGCCGGGGCTGCCGCCGACGTGAGATCCGCGCGGTCACGCGGCCGGCCGGGTCGATGCGCAGGACGGTGCCGGTGCGGGGGTTCGAGACCCAGACCGAGCCGGCGCCGATCGTCACGCCGGAGACCCCGTGCCCGACCCGCAGCTTCGAGATCACCCGGCGGGTCTCGGGGTCGATCCCGGAGAGGGTCCCGTCCGCGGCGCTCGTCACCCAGACGGTCTCTCGGGCCGACCGCGAGGCGCAGCGGCGGCTCCGCCGACCGCGATCGGCGTCGGAGACCGAGACGCCGTCGCCGCCGAGGAGGCTCACGGCGAGCGCGACCACCGCCGGCGACAGCGCCGACGCCGCCCGGCACCAGAGCGCACTGCGCCGGCGATCGGGCGGCGCCAACGGCTCAGGCCGACGCCGTCGGCCGGCGAGTCGCCGAGCCGCACCGTGGGCTGCTCCGGTCCGTTCGCGAGAGCACCAGCGTCGCCGCCGGCGTCGCTCCCTCGCGCTCCGCGGCCGCCGCGATCAGCTCGCCCGCGGTGCGGTAGCGATCGGCCGGGTCCTTGGAGACCGCCCGCTCGATCACCGCGTCGATCCCCTTCGGGATCTCCGGCTCGGTGTCGGCCTCCTTGCGGGCGTAGGGGACGATCCCGGTCAGCGCCTCGTAGAGCACGCAGCCGAGCGAGTAGACGTCGGCCGCGGGGCCGACCCGCTCACCGCGCCACTGCTCCGGGCGCCATGTACTCGACCGTGCCGACGATCGAGGCGCCGCTGCCGCCGCCGGGCCCGGTCTCGGCGTAGGCCTTGGCGAGGCCGAAGTCCGAGAGGTAGGCGCGCTCGCCTTCGACCAGGATGTTGTGCGGCTTGACGTCGCGGTGGACGATGCCGGCGGCGTGGGCGGCGTCGAGCGCTTCGGCGACCTGGCCGAGCAGGCGCGATCGCGCGCTCGGGCTCCAGCGGCCCCTCGCGGTCGATCAGCTTGCGCAGGTCGCCGCCCTCGATCAGGCGCATCGCGACGATCAGCTCGCCGTCGTCCTCGCGGGCGTCGTAGACCGGCACCACGCTGGGGTGGTCGAGGCTGGCGGCGAGGCGCGACTCGCTGAGGAAGCGCGGCGGAAGCCCTCGTCGTCGGCCAGCTCGCGGGCGATCACCTTGAGCGCCACCGGCCGGTCCAGCGCCAGCTGCGTCGCCCGGTAGACGACGCCCATGCCGCCACGGGCGATCAGCGAATCGATCCGGTAGCCGGCGAGCGTCGAGCCGATCGAGGTTCTCCCACGCGGCGGTTATATCGCCGCGAAACGACGAAGGGCCCGCCCCGTGAGGAGCGGGCCCTTCGAGCTGGAGCCGGGGGGAGTCCTAACGCCGCACCGGCTGCCAGGTGATCACCGACCCGATCGTCGTCGCGGTCGAGCCGCTTTCCAGCGCGAAGCCTGCGGCGAGCTGCGAGCTGCGGCGGCTGGCGACGTCGATCGCCGAGAGCGTCTCGGCTTCGTCGGTGGCGATGAAGGCGGCGACCTTGCGCCCGTCGGAGGAGAAGACCGAGTTGGTCGCGGAGTTATCGGCGACCTCGCTCAGCTTGTGGGCGCGGCCCGGCGCCGATCTTCTTCACCCAGAGGCCCTGGTCGCGGCGGAAGAGCAGCATGCTGCGCTGCCGGGGCGACGTCTTCGACGAAGGACGAGCCGGCGCCGGCGACCAGCACCTTCACTTTGGCTGCCGTTGCGGCGCATCGTGAAGATGTCGGCGTAGGCGCCTGGGCCTTCGCCGCTCTGGCCGCGGCTGAAGACGATCCCGCCCTTGAAGTAGCGGGGCGAGAACTCGTCGATGTGGCCGGTCTTGGTCAGGCGGGCCAGGCCGGCGCCCGAGGGGCGCACCGAGTAGATGTCGTCGGCGACGCCGCCGCCGGTCTCGGCGACGCTGCGGACGAAGACGATCGTCTCGCCGTCAGGCGAGAACGACGCTTCGTGCTCGTCGCCGGCACTGGTGACGAGCGGGCGAGCGGCTGCCGCCGAGGTTGACCCGGTAGAGATCGCGCGGGGCTGCCTTTCGCCGCGCGGCGCTCGAAGACGACGTAGCGTGCCGTTGGGCGAGAACTGCGGGCGGCCGTCGAGCTCGGCGCCGGTGGTCAGCTTGTGCTGGCCGGTGCCGTCGGCCCGCATCGACCAGATGTCGCCGGCGCGGACGAAGGCGATCGTGCGCCCGTCGGCGGAGAAGTCCGGTTCGCTGTCGGTCGGGTCTTCGGTCAGCTGGTTGAGGCTGGCCGTCGCGGGCCGCGTAGAGGCCGCCTTCGGCTTTTTCGACATCGCCGCTTCGCTGTTTCTTCGGTGGTGACGATTGCCCGCGAGAAGACGACCGCGCCGGAGTGGCCGGCGGCGGCGGCGCTCGCCACCGGCACAGGGCGAGGGCAAGGACGGTGAGTAGGAACTTGATCGAACGGTTGAGCATCGGACTCCCCTTTCGGGTCGGTTGCATTTGCACAACCGATGCTCCGCTCGCGGGGCGTGCGCGCCAACGACGCCGGCGTCACCCACCGAGCCGGCTTTGGCCCGGTCCGGGTCAGCGGTCGAGGCCGAGCTCGATCACGCGGGCGGCGATCAGGCGCGGGCGCTCGCGGCCGGACTCGCCCGGGACGTCGAGCTTGGCGGCGAGCGCGTCGAGGCGGCGCTGGGCGGTGCGCTCGCTGACGTGCAGCGCCTCGGCGATCTCGGCCCGGGTGGCGGGACGGCCGGCGAAGGCGCCCTCGCTGCGGTAGGGGGCGACCAGCGCGGCAGCGGTCGCCCGCTCCTCTTCGGTGAGCGCCACGCCGGGGCCGCCGGCGGCCACGGTTCCGCCCGCCCGGCCGGGAACCGGATCGGAGACTTCGAGCCGGTGGCCGCCGACGATCAGCGTGTCGCCGTCGCGCAGGCGGCGCGGCCGGTCGAGCGGCTCGCCGTTGAGCGCCGTGCCGTTGCGGCTGTCGAGATCGGTCGCCATCAGCACCCCGCCGCGGTTCTCGATCTCGAGGTGGTTCCAGGAGACGGCCTCGTCGTCGATCTGGATCGCCGGCCTCGGGGTCGCGCCCGACGACCGTGCGCTCGGCAGCGAGCGCCACCGACCGCGGCGTCGCCACCCGGCCCCGTCAACCAAATCCGCGCATCCATCTCGTCGCGAGCATAGACTCCGACGCTGACTTCGTCTTTCGTAGTCCAATAGAACGCCTAAAGACGAAGTCAGCCGCCTGGGTGCGGGGTAAGGTGGCCGCCGTGAGCGACGCCGACGCCGAGAAGCGGATTGCCGCCGAGGCGGCGGCGGAGCTGGTCGAGGACGGGATGACCGTCGGCCTCGGCACCGGCTCGACCGTCGCCCACCTGCTGCCGGCGATCGCCGCCCGCGGGCGTCAGCGGCATCCGCTGCGTCGCCACCTCGGTCGCCACCGAGGAACAGGCGCGCGAGCTGGGCATCCCGGTCGAGGAGTTCAGCCAGCTGCAGCGGCTCGACATCGCGATCGACGGCACCGACCAGGTGACGCCGGACGGCTGGCTGATCAAGGGCGGCGGCGGCGCCCACCTGCGCGAGAAGATCGTCGCCGCGGCGGCCGAGCGCTTCGTCGTCATCGCCGACTCGAGCAAGCCGGTCGACGCGCTGAGCGCGCCGGTGCCGCTGGAGCTCTTCGCCTTCGGCATCGCCTCGACCCTGGAGCGGCTCGGCTCGGAGGTCGCGCTGCGCGACGTCCCGCGCAGCCCCGACGACGGCCTGATCGCCGACTACAGCGGCGCGATCGGCGACCCGGCCGCGCTCGCCGCCCGGCTCGAGGCCGACCCCGGCGTCGCCGCCCACGGCCTCTTTCCGCCGGATATGGTGAGCGCGGTGCTGGTGGGGGCCGGAGGCACCGTCGAACGCTTGACGCTGAGCTAACTCGAGGAGACCAGATGAGTGACTTCACCGGGCTGGCGATCGCCGGCCGCGTCGCCACCCCGAGCGACTCCGACTGGGACGAGGCGCGCCTCGCCTGGAACCTGGTCGCCGACCAGCGTCCCGAGGCGGTCGCCTTCGTCGAGAGCGCCGACGACGTCGCCAAGACGGTTCGCTTCGCCGCCGAGCAACGAGCCTCAAGGTCGCCGGCCAGGGGACCGGCCACGGCGCCGCCGCGCTGGCCGCGCTCGAGGGCACGATCCTGATCAAGACCGAGCGCATGCGCGGGATCGAGGTCGATCCCGACGCGCAGACCGCCCGGGTCGAGGCCGGCGTCCTCGTCGCCGAGCTGAGCAGCGCCGCGCAGGCGCACGGCCTCAGCTCGATGCCCGGCTCCTCGCCCGACGTCGGCGTCACCGGCTACACGCTCGGCGGCGGCCTCAGCTGGCTCGGGCGACGCTACGGCTTCGCCTGCAACCGCGTGCGCGCGATCGAGCTGGTCACCGCCGACGGCGAGCCGCGCACGGTCGACGCCGAGAACGAGCCCGACCTCTTCTGGGCGCTGCGCGGTGGCGGCGGTGGCTACGCGATCGTCACCGCCCTGCACCTGCGCCTGATCCCGATCGCCGAGATCTACGCCGGCGCCCTCCTCTTCCCGGCCGAGCTCGGCGCCGAGGCGGTCCGCGCCTACCGCGACTGGGCCGCCGACGTCTCCGACGACGTCACCTCGGTGGTCCGCTTCGTCACCCCGCCGCCGATCCCCGACGTGCCCGAGCCGATCCGCGGCGTGCCGCTGCTGACGATCGACGGCGCCTGCATCGGCAGCCAGGCCGAGGGCGAAGCAACCGTCGCGCCACTGCGCGAGCTCGGCGAGACGATCATGGACACCTTGGGCCAGATCCCCGCCGAGGGCCTCTGCCGCATCCACATGGACCCCGAGAACCCGGTGCCGGGGCTCGGCGAGGGCATGACGATCCGCGAGCTCCCCGACGAGGCGATCGACGCCTTCGCCGGCCTCGCCGGACCCGGCTCGGGCTCGCCGCTGCTGCTCAGCGAGCTGCGCCAGCTCGGCGGCGCCCTGGGCCGCCCGGACCCCGACGGCGGCGCCCTCTCCCACCTCGACGCCGACTTCGTCATGTACAGCGTCGGCATGCCGATGACGCCCGAGCTGGGCGCAGGCGATCCCCCAGCACCTGGCGAAGATCGAGCAGACGATGCAGCCCTGGGCCGGCGAGGGCTGCTACTTCAACTTCACCGAGCGCCCCTGCGACGCCGACGCGATCCTGCCCGCCGAGGTCTGCGCCCGCCTCGCCGAGGTCAAGCGCCAGTGGGACCCCGACGGCACGATCGTCGCCAACCACTCGGTCTCGCTGGAGACGGCTTATTAGCGCCGCGGTTACCGGCGCCAGGACCCAATATCGAGAGGGATCAGGCTCTCGAGGCGCTTTACCGCCGGGTCATCGGGGCCGACCAAGATCAGCAGATGGTCGCCGCGGCGGCGTCGATGTCCTCGGGCGTGGCCTGGGCGATTGCCTCCATGTCGGCCCAGTCCTTGGTGCGATCGAAGAATGCCTTGAAGATCGCCAGCGACGCGCAGTCCAGCACCGGTATCTCGCGGCCGGCGAGCGGAACCCAGACGACTGACGAGGCAACCGCCTGGTGCAGAGGGACGTTGTTGAGGAAGACGTCGACCGGCGTGCCATCCCAATCGAGCCGCGCCTGGCCGTCGCGCTCAACCTTTGCGACGTCGTCGTCAGTCACCCTCACGCCCGGAGGGCAGGCAGGCAAGCGTTGGCCCGGCCTTGGCGGAGTCGACGAAGATGTTGACGTCCAGATCCCGCGTGCCGCGAGGCTCCTCGACGCAGTAGGCGAGAGCAATCGCGCCGCCGAAGGCGTGGGCGAATACTGGCCTCGGTCAGCGAGTCGTGAATAGCGAAGAGCTTGTCGACCAGCTCACTCAAGCCGCGGCGCCTTCGCAGCCAGGCGATCCGAGAGCCGCGGGTAGTCCAGCGTCGGCCCGCGGCCGGAAGGGCAGCGCCTCCGCCAGCTCGAGCACCTGGACGAGGATCCGCCCCGCCCGCTCGGCATCCACCGGTGGCTTACGGCGATCGAGCTTGCAGCTCCAACCCGCCCGCCGCCGCAAGCCGGGCAAGCGCCTCCGCTCCCGGCTCACGAGTGCCTCGGAGGTAGGCATTGACCACGGAACGAGGCAGACCGGCTCGGCGCGCCAACTCAGCCTGGCTTAGACCGCTCTGTGCCCGTATTTGCTCTGCGAGCGAGGCGTCCGGGGCAGACTGACATAAGAGTAATGTTAGCGAATTCGCTAACAGCTACTAGAAGCTAGAGACAGCTTCACGGGCCCCGTCTACCGCGGTGGCAAATGCTTCAGCCTCCATCGCGGCCAGCCTATGGCGCCGCGGCCTCGTCGGCGACCACGATCATCTTGTCGTTCTCGACCCGGCCGGCCGGGATCGAGGTGTCGCCGGCGAGCAGCTTGGCGAGCGGCTCGCGCTTCTCGGCGCCGGTGACGAGCCAGAGGATCTGGCGGGCGGCGTCGAGCGCCGGGTAGGTGAGGGTCATGCGGCGGTGGCCCTGGTAGGCGGTCTCGGTCAGGGCGACGCGGCGGTCGCTGACCTCGAGCACCGGGTCGCCGGGGACCAGCGAGGCGGTGTGGCCGTCGGGGCCGAGGCCGAGGTGGACGAGGTCGAGCGGCTCGGGCAGCGTGTTTTCGTAGTCGCGGGCGGCGCCGTCGAGGTCGCGCTGGGTGACCGGCATCGGCCGCAGCGCCGACTGGTGGTCCATCGAGAGGCCGAGCACCATGTGGGTGAGGTTGCGGTCCTCGCTGCCCGGCGAGGCGATCCGCTCGTCGACCTGGAACAGCTCGGTCTTGGCCCAGGGCATCTCCTCCAGTTCGCCGAGGATCGCCAGCATCGCCCAGGGGCGAGCGGCCGCCGCTCATCGCCAGCGAGAAGACGTCGCGCTCGGCCACCGCCGCGGCGCCGGCCGCGGCGATCAGCTCGGCGGCACGGCGCGCCGCCGCCTTCTCGTCGGCGCAGACCTCGAGCTCGATCGCCATCGTGCGCCGCCTAGGACGGCTTCTCGTCGTGGCCGCCGAACTGCTTGCGCATCGCCGAGAGCACCTTGTCGGCGAAGTCGTCGAGCCCGCGCGAGGCGAAGCGCTCGTACAGAGCGCGTGGTCAGGACCGGCGCCGGCACGCCCTCGTCGATCGCCGCGATCGAGGTCCAGCGGCCCTCGCCGGAGTCGGAGACGCGGCCGGCGAAGTCGGAGAGGTCGGGCGATTCCTGCATCGAGGCGGCGGTCAGGTCGAGCAGCCAGGAGCCGATCACGCTGCCGCGGCGCCAGACCTCGGTCACCTCGGGCAGGTCGAGGTCGTACTGGTAGTACTCGGGCTGCTCCAGCGGCGCCGTCTCGGCGTCGGCCTCGCGCTGGACCTTGCCGGCGTTGGCGTTCTTGAGGATGTTGAGGCCCTCGGCGTAGGCGGCCATCACCCCGTACTCGATCCCGTTGTGGACCATCTTCACGAAGTGCCCGGCGCCGTTGGGGCCGCAGTGCAGGTAGCCGTTCTCGGCGGCGATGGGCTCGCCGGAGCGCCCCGGCGTGCGCTCGGCCGACTCGACCCCGGGCGCCAGCGAGGCGAAGATCGGGTCGAGCCGCTCGCACCGCCCCGTCGGGGCCGCCGATCATCAGGCAGTAGCCGCGCTCGAGGCCGAAGACGCCGCCGCTGGTGCCGCAGTCGACGTAGTCGATCCCCTGCTCGCCGACCTTGCGCGGCGCGGCGGATGTCGTCGCGGTAGTAGGAGTTGCCGCCGTCGATGATCGCGTCGCCGCTGTCGAGCACCGCGGCGACGCTCGTCGACCGTCTTCTCGGTGATCTCGCCGGCCGGGACCATCACCCAGACCGAGCGCGGCGCGCTCAGCTTCGAGGCCAGGTCCTCCAGCGAGGAGGCGCCCTCGGCGCCCTCGCCGGCCAGCTCGGAGACCGCGTCGGGGTTGACGTCGTAGGCGACGATCTGGTGGCCGTCGCGCATCAGGCGCCGCGCCATGTTGGCGCCCATGCGGCCGAGACCGACGATTCCGAGTTCCATGGCCGTAACCCTACGCGATGCCGGGCCCGATGGCTGGCCGCGTGGCCAACGGGTAGCCTGGCGGACCGAATGGCCGAGCACCGACGCCAAACACGCCGACGCCGACGCCGACGTGCTGACGATCTTCGGGATCAGCGGCGACCTGGCGAAGAAAATGACCTTCCGGGCGCTCTACCGGCTCGAGGCGCGCGGCAAGCTCGACTGCCCGATCGTCGGCGTCGCGATCGACGACTGGGACGACGAGCAGCTGCGCCGAGCACGCCCGCGACGCGATCGCCGCGACCGTCAGCGACCCCGACGAGGACGTCTTCGCCCGCCTCGCCGCCCGCCTCTCCTACGTCCAGGGCGACTACGCCGACGCCGCCACCTTCGAGCGGGTCGGGCGGCGCTCGGCGACGCGCAAGCGGCCGGTCTTCTACCTCGAGATCCCGCCCTCGCTCTTCGCCACCGTCGTCCACGGGCTCGGCGAGGCCGGCCTGACCGAGAACGCCCACGTCGTGATCGAGAAGCCCTTCGGCCACGACCTCGAGTCGGCGCGGGCGCTCAACGCCGAACTCTGCGAGGTGCTCGACGAGGACCAGATCCTGCGCATCGACCATTACCTCGGCAAGGAGCCGGTGATGGACATCACCTACCTGCGCTTCGCCAACTCGATCCTGGAGCCGGTCTGGAACCGCGAGCACGTCTCCCACGTGCAGATGACGATCGCCGAGGACTTCGGCGTCGACGACCGCGGCCGCTTCTACGACGCGGTCGGGGCGATGCGCGACGTGATCCAGAACCACGCCCTGCAGGTGCTGGCGCTGGTCGGCGATGGGGCCGCCGACCGGCAACCACCACGACTCGATCCGCGACAAGAAGCTCGAATTCTTCAAGGCGATGCGGACCGCCGACCCGAAGCGCTACGTGCGCGGCCAGTACGAGGGCTTCCTCGACGTCAAGGACGTGGCGCCGGACTCGACCACCGAGACCTTCGCCGCGGTCGAGCTGGAGGTCGACAACTGGCGCTGGAGCGGCGTCCCCTTCTTCATCCGCGCCGGCAAGTGCATGCCGGCCAAGGCGAGCGAGGTGACCGTCGTCTTCAAGCGGCCGCCGCAGCTCGGGGTCGGCCACGGCAAGCGGCCGGAACCGAACCAGATGACGATCCGGATCGAGCCCGAGCCCGGCGCCGCGCATGCGCCTCTTCGCCAAGAAGGCCGGCGAGGAGGCCTTCGAGCCGGCCGACCTCGAGGTCCTCTTCGAGAAGGTGCCGGGCGAGGAGCCCGAGCCCTACGAGCGGCTGCTCGGCGACGCGATCGCCGGCCGCCACACACTCTTCACCCGCCAGGACGCGGTCGAAGAGACCTGGCGCGTCGTGCAGCCGCTGCTCGACGAACCGGGCCCGGTGCATCCCTACGAGCCCGGCACCTGGGGACCGCCGCGAGGCCGACGGAGCTGACCCGCGGCATCGCCCAGTGGTCCGAGCCCTGGCTGCCCGAGCTAGCAGCTCGGCCCAGACGCAATCCCGACCGCCGTGCTAGGTTTTGGGACCCCTAATTAGGGGCGCCTAACGTCATGTCGGACCCGTAGAGCAGAGGAGTCAGCGATGATCCCCACCTTCGTCATCACCCTGCGAGAGGGCGTCGAGGCCTCGCTGATCGTCGGCATCATCGCCGCCTTCCTGGTCAAGGAGGGCCGCGGCGACGCGATCGCGCCAGATGTGGATCGGGGTCGGCGATCGCGATCGTCCTCTGCATCGGCGTCGCGCGTGCTGCTCGACGTCGTCGGCGAACAGCTGCCGCAGAAGCGAGCAGGAGGGGCTGGAGACGATGATCGGCCTGATCGCGGTCGCCGCCGTCACCTACATGATCGTCTGGATGCGGCGCCACGCGCGCGGGATCAAGGCGGCGCTGGAAGGCGAGGCGGCCTCGGCGCTGGCCACCGGCTCGACCATGGCGCTGGTCGCGATGGCCTTCCTCGCGGTCCTGCGCGAGGGCTTCGAGACCTCGGTCTTCCTGCTCGCCGCCTTCCAGGACGCGACCGACACCACCGCCGCCGGCGCCGGCGCGGTGCTCGGCCTGGTCGCCGCGATCGCGATCGGCGCTCGGCCTCTACCGCGGCGGCGTCCGCATCAACCTCACCCGCTTCTTCCGCATCACCGGCCTGATCCTCGTCTTCGTCGCCGCCGGCCTGCTCGCGACCGCCGCTCACACCGCCCACGAGGCGGGCTGGATCAACAGCCTGCAGGGACAGGCGCTCGACCTCACCTGGCTGGTCCAGCCGGGCACGATCTCCGGCTCGCTGCTGACCGGGATGCTGGGCCTGCAGCCGACCCCGACCGTCGGCGAGGCGCTCGTCTACCTGCTCTACGCGGTGCCGATGGCGCTCTACGTGCTCTGGCCGGACCGCCTGCGCCGGCGGCGCCGGCGCAGCCGCAGGGCCAGCGGCAGTCCGGCGCCGGCCGAGAGCCCGGCCTGAGCCGACCCCGCACTCGCGATGACCCGAGCTGACACGCCGCCGACTGCTGGCGTCGGCCGGCGTCGGCGCCGCCGGCATCGGGCTCGGCGGCGCCGCCGGCTACCTGGTCGGCCAGGAGACGCGCCGAGGCGAGCGACGGCACCGGCTCGGTCCCCTTCTACGGCGAGCACCAGGCCGGGATCGACACCCCCGCCCAGGACCGCCTCCACTTCGCCGCCTTCGACCTGGTCGACCGAAGCCCGCGCGGAGCTGCGCGAGCTGATGCGCGAGTGGTCGCGCGCGGCGGCCGAAATGACCGCCGGCGAGATGATCGGCGACGTCAACGACGTCGAGCTCGCGCCGCCCGACGACACCGGCGAGACGGTCGGCCTGCTGCCCTCCCGCCTGACCGTCACCTTCGGCTTCGGCCCGAGCCTGTTCGAGCGGCGCGGGCTCGGCCTGCGCGGCAAGCGCCCGGCGGCGCTGCGCGCCGATCCCGCCGCTGCCGGCCGACGAGCTGAACGCGGGCGAAAGCGGCGGCGACATCTGCGTGCAGGCCTGCTCCGACGATCCCCAGGTCGCCTTCCACGCGATCCGCAACCTGGCCCGGATCGGCCGCGGCACGGTGGTCGATGCGCTGGTCGCAGCTCGGCTTCGGCCGCACCGCCAGCACCAGCCGCAGCCAGGACACGCCGCGCAACCTGATGGGCTTCAAGGACGGCACCGCCAACATCAAGGCCGAGGACACGCGAGGCGATGGACCGCTTCGTCTGGGTCGGCGGCGAGGGCCCGGCCTGGATGCGCGGCGGCAGCTACCTGGTCACCCGCCGGATCCGCATGCTGCTCGAGATCTGGGACCGCTCGGCGCTCGAAGACCAGGAGCAGACGATCGGCCGCGACAAGTACAGCGGCGCCCCGCTCGGCGGCAGCGACGAGTTCGACCCGCTCGACCTCGAGGCCGAGACAGGACGGCAAGCCGGTGATCCCGGTCGACGCCCACGTCCGCCTCGCCTCGGCCTCGGCCAACGACGGCGAGCGGATCCTGCGCCGCGGCTACTCCTTCACCGACGGCGTCGACGAGAGCCTCGGCGAGCTCGAAGCCGGCCTCTTCTTCATCTGCTTCCAGCGCGACCCGCAGCGCCAGTTCGTCGCGATCCAGCGCCGGCTCGGCTCCTCCGACGCGCTCAACGAGTACATCAAGCACGTCGGCAGCGCCGTCTTCGCGGTCCCGCCGGGCGCCCGCAGCGGCGGCTACGTCGGCGAAACGCTGCTCGGCTGAGCCGCCGTCATATTCCGACTCGACTATCGTGTCGGTTTTTGTTAGGGTCCCCTAACTCTCGTCCTGGAATCCAACAAGGAGCACCTCACCCGATGAACCGATTCCCCGTCCGCGCCGCGCTGATCGCCGCTCGGCCGTCGGCCTGCTCGCCGCTCTTCGCCGCCGCCTGCGGCTCCAGCGACGACGCGCCCGCCGGCGCCAAGAAGATGACCTTCAAGCTGACCGACGCCGGCTGCGAGCCGCACGACGCGAAGGCGCCGGCCGGGCCGATCAACTTCGAAGTCGAAAACGCCGGCACCTCGAAGGTGACCGAGCTCGAGGTGCTCGACGGCGAAACGATCCTCGGCGAGAAGGAGAACCTCTCCGACGGCCTCTCCGGCAGCTTCTCGCTGACCCTGGAGAAGGGCGAATACACGCTGCGCTGCCCCGGCGGCGACGACGAAGACGGGCACGCTGACCGTCAGCGGCGAGCTGCAAGGCGGAGAACAGCCCCGAGGTCGAAGCGGCGATCGCCCAGTACCGCGAGTACCTCGAGGAGAACACCGACGAGCTGGTCGCCGCGACCGAAGCCGTTCGTCGCCGCGGTCGTCGCCGGCGAACGTCGCCAAGGCGAAGACGCTCTACGCCGGCCGCCCGCATCCCCTACGAGCGGATCGAGCCGGTGGCCGAGTCCTTCGGCGACCTCGACCCCCGCATCGACGCCCGCGAAAACGACGTGCCCGCCGAGCGAATTCGGCGGCTTCCACCGGATCGAGAAGGCGCTCTGGGACGAAGACACCGACCGACGGGCATGGCCCCGGTCGCCGAAGCAGCTGCTCGCCGACGTCGAAGAACTGCAGGCAGAAGGTGAAGACGGTCGACCTGCAGGCGGTGCAGATCGCCAACGGCGCCAACGAGCTGCTCGGCGAGGTCTCGGCCTCGAAGATCACCGGCGAGGAGGAGCGCTACTCGCACATCGACCTGGTCGACTTCGAGGCCAACGTCGAAGGCGCCGAGGCGGCCTTCGAAGCGGTCGAGCCGCTGCTCGCCGAGAAGGACCCGAAGCTGGCCAAGGAAATCGAAGCGAGCTTCGAAGACGTCTACGCCTCGCTGAAGCCCTACCGGCGCGGCGACGGGTTCGTCTCCTACACCGAGCTGACGCAAGGCCGACACGCGCAAGCTGGCGCAGGAAATCGACGCGCTCGCCGAGGAGCTGTCGCAGGTGCCGGCCCAGATCGTCGAGCGGAGACGCCATAGCCTGGTCCTGCGATGACCAGTCGTCCACGACTGGAGACAGGGCCGACCAGCTGCTCGGAGAGCTTGGCTTCGAGAGCTGGCGGCCCGGGCAGCGGGAGGCGGTCGAGGCCGGCGCTGGAAGGGCGCGACTCGCTGATCGTGATGCCGACCGGCGGCGGCAAGAGCCTCTGCTACCAGCTGCCCGGGCTGGCGACGGAGGACCTGACGATCGTCGTCAGCCCGCTGATCGCGCTGATGCAGGACCAGTGGCGGCGGCTGACCGCCGGCCGGGCACCCGGTGGCGATGATCTCCTCGGGGATGAGCGCCGAGGGCGCCGCGCGACGCCCTCGACCAGGTGCGCGGCGGCGCGGCGCGGATCGTCTACTGCTCGCCGGAGCGCTTCGCCTCGAACGTCTTCCTCGACGCGCTGGCGCAGCGGCGGATCGACCTGCTCGCGGTCGACGAGGCGCACTGCGTCTCCGAGTGGGGGCACGACTTCCGGCCCGACTACCTGCGCCTGCCGCGAGATCGCCGAGCGGCTCGGGCGGCCGACGGTGATGGCCTGCACGGCGACGGCGACCAAGGCCGGTGGCGGCGGAGATCGTCTCCCGCTTCGGGATGCGCGAGCCGCTGCAGGTGCGCTCCGGCTTCGACCGGCCCAACCTCTCCTTCGACGTCGTCGCGCTCGAGGGCAAGGGCTCGAAGGCGCGGCGGCTGGCGCTGCTCGAAGCGCGGCCTCGCCGACCCCGCGAACCGGCCGGCGATCGTCTACTGCGGCACCCGCCGCGACACCGACGAGGTCGCCGCAGACCCTGCGCGACGCCGGGCTGCGGGCGCTCGCCTACCACGCCGGCATGGAGTCCGAGGACCGCACCTCGACCCAGCGCCGCTTCATGGGCGGCGAGGCCGAAGTGATCGTCGCCACCAACGCCTTCGGCATGGGCGTCGACAAGGCCGACGTGCGCTCGGTCTGGCACATGGCGATCCCGACCAGCGTCGAGGCCTACTACCAGGAGGCCGGGCGCGCCGGGCGCGACGGGCTGCCGGCGAGGGCGGTGCTGCTGGCGATGAAGGCCGACCTCGGCCGCCTGGTCCGCTTCAACGAACAGCGCGCGACCCCGAGCTGGCGATCGCCCGCGAGCGCGGCTGGCGCGACTACCGCACGATCAAATCCTTCATCTACTCCGAGCGCTGCCGGCGCCGCAGCATGCTCGACCACTTCGGCGACCGCGAGGCGGGCCGGCCGCTGGGGCGCTGCTGCGACGTCTGCGACGCCGCAGGCTGGCTGCCCGACCCGGAGACGATCGTCGTGCGCCGCCGACCCGGCCCAAGGCAGCGGCCGCCCCGCCGGCCGAGCTCTCCGCCGCCGACGCGCCGCTCTTCGAGGAGCTGAAGGCCTGGCGCCTGAAGGCCGCCGCCGGCAAGCCCGCCTACACCGTCGCCCACAACAGGACGCTGGCGGCGATCGCCGCGACCCGTCCCCGCGACGAGGCCGAGCCTGGTCGAGATCAGCGGCGTCGGCCCCAGCTTCGTCGCCAAGTACGCCGACGAAGTGCTGGCGCTCGTCGCCCAGTAGCCGGCAGCAACCCGGCGTTCGCGCCGGTGTTGGCGCGAAGGTGGTCGGCCAACCCGGATCGAACCTGCCTCGGATGAATCGCCCCACCCCGAAACGCGTTCTCGCGCTGGCGCTCGTCGCCGCCCTCTGCGTCGCGCTGCCCGCCGCGGCGCCGAGGCCGGGCGCGCTGCTGCCCAAGGGCAAGAAGATCTTCTTCGGCGTCAGCGACACCGGCGACCCGGCCGACTTCGGCCACTTCAGCACGGCGATGAGCAAGCACCCGGCGCTGATCGAGAGCTTCCGCACCTGGGGCTCGGACTTCCCCGACTCGATCGAACGCTGGCAGGCGGCGCGGGCGCGGCCGGTCCTGCACATCACCACCGCCGACGCGGGCGACGGCCACGAGCTGATCAGCCCGCGCTCGATCGCCCAGGGCTACGGCGACGAATACCTGGTCCGGCTCAACCGGCTCTTCTGGGAGAAGAAGATGCCCGCCTACATCCGGCCGCTGGGCGAGCCCAACCGCTGCCTCAACGTCTACGCCTCCTACGACTGCGCCGGCAACGCTGCGCGACGCCGCCCACAAGCCGCGCTGGTACCGGCTCGCCTTCCGCCGCATCTACGTGATCGTCCACGGCGGCGGCAAGCCGGCGCCGGATCGACGCCCGCCTCGGCGAAGCCGGCCTGCCGCCGCTGAAAGCCGACGTCGGCGGCCTGCCGAAGGCGCCGATCGCGGTCGCTCTGGAGCACCCTGCCGGCCGGCTCGCCGACCGTCCCCCAGAACCGGCCCAAATACTTCTACCCGGGCGACGAGTACGTCGACTGGGTCGGCACCGACTTCTACTCCGACAACCAGGACTGGAAAGCGCTGACCGGCCTCTACAACCGCTTCGCCCGCCAAGCCCTTCGCGATCCCCGAGTTCGGCATCTCCAGCCGGCCGACGACCCCGGCTACATGAGCCGCCTGATGGGCTGGGTGCGAGGCCACCAGCGCTGCAAGATGCTCGTCTACTACCAGGACTTCGGCTCGACCAGCTCCTACCGGATCCAGAACTACCCGGCCAGCCTCGCCGTGCTCAGCGACGCCCTCCACCACCCCGTCTTCCCTGCCTTCGCCCCGAACCCGCCGCTGGCGCCGCCGCCTCCTCCGGGCGGGATCGCGCCCGAGCCGAGCGCGCTTGCCTGCTAGCGCTGCGGCGACTCGCCGCGGCCAACCTGCCGCCTTTGAACTTGTAGGGCTCCAGCGCGGTGATGCTCGAGTAGCCGGTCAGGTAGATGCGGCGGCCGTCGGAGATCACCGGCGAGTAGGTGCCGCGGCCGGTAGCGGAAGACCCGCGGCCGCTCCTCATCATGAAGCCGCTGGTCGTGTTGTTGGTGAACTCGGCGACGTAGACGATGTCGCCGATCGCCGAGAGCGAGCCGACCACCTGGCCGCCGGCCGAGCGGCTCCAGCGCACGCTGCCGTCCTTGGCGTCGAGCGCGTAGACGTTGCCGTCGAAGGAGCCGATGTAGACGGTCGGCGGGCTGTGGCGGGTGGTCGAGACGGTCGGGCCCGAGTAGGCGTAGCCGCCGGTCGAGTAGCTCCAGGCGAGCGTGCCGTCCTTGAGGTCGAAGCTGTAGACGCGGTCGTCGTTGTTGCCGGCGTAGACGCGGCCGAAGGCGACGGCGGGGGTCGAGTAGAACTGGCCCGAGGTGCCGAAGCCCTGGCCCAGCGAGCCGCTCTGCCACTTCAGCTTGCCGGTCTTGGCGTCGACCGCGTTCATGTAGCCGCCGTAGTCGCCGACGTAGAGGGTGCCGCCGTAGTAGGCGGGCGCCGACTTGACCGGGCCGCCGAGGCTGGTCGCCCAGCGCACGTTGCCGCTGATCGTGCTGAGCGCGTAGAGGTTGCCGTCCTCGCAGCCGAAGTAGACGGTGCGGTCGATCACCACCGGCGAGGACTCGGCCCGGCCCGGCAGCGAGTGCTTCCAGATGATCTTGCCGGTCTTGGCGTCGAGCTTGACGATGTGGCCGGGAACGAGGTTGACGATGTAGAGGCGATGGCTTGGAGTAGGCCGGCGAGGAGGCGTTGAGGCGGCCGATGCTGCGTTCCCAGAGCACCTTGCCGGTGTCGGCGTCGAGCGCGTAGGCGGTGCCGTTGTTGTTGACGAAGTAGAGCTTGCCGCCGACGTAGATCGGCGGGAACTCGAGCAGCGGCCGCTCGGTGTAGCGCCAGAGCTTGCGGAAGGGCGGCTTGATCCCCTTCGCCGGCAGGTAGCGGGTGCGGGCCGGGTTGAGCCCGAACATCGGCCAGTTGACCGTCTTCGCCTCCGGCTTCGGCGGCTTCTGCGGCACGAAGGTGGCGTTTGCGTTGTGCACGTCGGCCGGGGCGCTTGAGCAGCTCGTAGGCGAGCGCGCCGGCGCCGAAGACGACGATCACAGCGCCGACGATCAGCCCAATCGCTGAGACGCCGGTGCTCGCTGCCAGAAGTGCTCCGCCTGCGCCACACAGACCGGCGAGGAGCGTTTTGCGCGGCGCCACTCAGACCCTCCGCCTGCGGCGCGCGGCGTCGGACTCCTTGGCGACGCCGTCGATCAGTCCCTTGATCGCCTGCTTGATCCGCGGCGACGACGGCAAACCCGACGACCGGCAGGGTCGGCTGGGTGCGCACCGCGTAGACCATCTTGGTGCCGCTGCCGTCGGCGGTCAGCTCAACCGTGCCGACGTGATCGCGCACCGGCAGCCCGGAGAGCACCGTGTAGGAGAAGCGGCTCGGGAGCCTCGTAGGCGATCACTTCCTCGCGCATCGGCGGCCCGACGGCGGTCAGCTTGCGGATCGCCCCGACCCCGTTGGCGTCGGCCTCGCCCTCCCGCTCGAGCTCGGACTTGCGCAGCGGCGTCAGCTCGGAGTACCTCCGATGGTCGGTGAGCACCTCGAACACAGTCTCCGGCGGTGCCGCGATCTCGCGGGTGAAAGTGAAGCTGGCCATTCGCGAAGGCTATAGGGAGTGGCGGTGCCGCTCACACCAGCCGCCATCGCTGCGGATCGGTCCCCTCGACCTTGGTGACCTCGCCGAGGATCGCCATGTGGTCGAGGCAGGAGAGGACGATCTGCAGGACCCAGGCGCTGACCGGCGTGTTGACGTTCTCGGCGCCGACGATCTCGGCGACGATCTCGAACGCGGTCCTCTCCCCCTCGCCGAGCGCGTCGCGCGTCTTCTCCAGCAGCTCGGCGACCTGCCGCCGCGCCTCGGCGATCTTGGCCTTGGGGTCGCGGAAGGGGCGGCCGTGACCGGGCAGGCAGAGGTCGACCTCGAGCGGCTCGACCCGGTCGAGGCTGCCGAGGAACTCGCCGACCGGGTCGGGGCTGTGGCCGTGGTCGAAGAAGAGCACGGTGCGGCCGAGCAGGTGGTCGCCGGAGATCATCAGCTTGCGCTCGGGCTGGTGCAGGACGACGTGCGAGGGAGCGTGGCCGGGCGTCTCGTAGACCTGCCAGGTGCCGAGGTCGGTCTCCACCTCGACCCCGGGCAGGAGGTCGCGGTCGGGCTCGACGATCGCGTCGATCCCGTTGTCGTCATCGTCGCTGCGGGACTCGCGGTAGCGTTCGAGCCCGGCGACCGGGACGCCGCTCTGGCGCGCCACCTCGAGCCGCTGCTCCAGCGCCGCCGCCGGGTCGTCGGCGAGCAGGCGCACGTGCTCCCAGGCCGGGTGCATCCAGAGCTCGCAGCCGGCGCCCTCGACGATCGGCGCCGCCAGCCCGTAGTGGTCGGTGTGGGAGTGGGTGCAGACGAGCAGCTTCACGTCCTCGAGGCCGAAGCCGGCCTGGGCGAGGGCGAGGTCGAACTGGCGCATCCGGCCCTTGCCGCCGATGCCGGTGTCGAAGAGGACGATGCCGCCGTCGGCGGCGACCGCCCAGACGTTGCCGTGGGGCACGCCCGGCCAGGGCAGCGGCAGCCGCAGCCGCCAGATCCCCGGCAGGACCTTCTCGGCTGCGCGGCGCCTCGGGCCGCTTGCGCTCCTCCGCCATCGCGCCAATCCTCTCAGGCGCGGCGGCCGGCTCGCCACGTGACCGCCGTCATGCTGCGGATAGGTTGCGGTCGCAGATGGAGTCGAGCAGCCCCAAGCGCGCCGGCCTCGTCCTCGCGGCGCTGATCCTGGTCGCGGCGGTGGCGAACCTCAACCTCGCCGTCGCCAACGTCGCCCTGCCGGACATCGGCAAGGCCTTCGGCTCCGGCCAGACGACGCTCAACCTGATCGCCGTCGGCTACTCGCTGGGGCTGGCGACCTCGGTCCTCTACCTGGGCGCGCTCGGCGACCGCTACGGGCGCAAGATGATGCTGCTGCTCGGCATGGGGCTCTCGATCCCCGCCTCGCTGCTCGCCGGCTTTGCCCCCTCCGACGGCGTCCTCTTCGTCGCCCGGCTGCTCGGCGGCGTCGCGGCGGGCATGGCCTTCCCGACCACCCTGGCCCTGATCACGGCGCTCTGGTCGGGCGCGGCGCGGACCCGCTCGATCGCGCTCTGGTCGGCGATCGGCGGCGCGATCGCCTCGCTCGGGCCACTGCTCTCCGGCGCCCTGCTCGAGCAGTTCGACTGGGGCTCGGTCTTCCTGGTCACCCTGCCGCTGGCGGCCCTCGCCCTCTACCTGGCCTGGCGCTACGTCCCGGCCCACGTCAACGAGACCACCGAGCCGGTCGACAACCTCGGCGGCATCCTCTCGATCCTGCTGATCGCGGCGCTCGTGCTGGGGATCAACCTGGCGCCGGTGCCCGGCAAGGGAGCGCTGGCGATCGGGCTCGGCCTCGTCGCGCTCGCCGCGACCGCTGCCTTCGTGATCCGCCAGCGGCGGGCCCGCTCGCCGCTCTACGACCTCGACGTAGCGGGGCGGCGAGTCTTCTGGGTCGCGGCCTGCGCCGGGATCATCGTCTTCGGCTCGCTGATGGGGGCGATGTTCATCGGCCAGCAGTTCCTCCAGAACGTGCTCGACTACTCGACCCTCGACTCGGGCCTGGCGATCCTGCCGGCGGCGGTGCTGATGGTGATCGTCGCGCCGCGCTCGGCGAAGCTGGTCGAGGCGCGCGGCGCCCGCTTCACCCTGCTGGTCGGCTACGTCTTCTGCCTGCTCGGCTTCCTCACCATGCTGCTGCTCTGGAAAGACGACATCCCCTACTGGAAGGTCGGCCTCGGCTACGCCTTCATCGGCATCGGCGTCGGCTTCGCCGGCACCCCGGCCTCGCACTCGCTGACCGGCTCGGTGCCGGTCAAGCGCGCCGGCATGGCCTCGGGCACCGCCGACCTGCAGCGCGACCTCGGCGGCGCGATCATGCAGTCGATCTTCGGCGCCCTGCTCACCGCCGGCTACGCGGCCGCGGCCAGCGCCGCGATCGCCTCCTCCGGGGAATCGGCCAAGGTCACCGAGAACGTCGAAGGCGAGCTGACCAAGTCCTTCTCCAGCGCCGCCGACCTCGCCGGCCAGTACCCGGGGCACAGCGAACAGATCATCGCCGCCGCCAAGACCTCCTTCCTGCAGGGCGACGCCTGGGCCTACAGGCCGGCATCGTCGCGATCCTGCTCGGCGCCGCGCTCGTCTTCTTCGCCTTCCCCAAGCGCGACGAGGAGCAGCGGCTGCTCGCCCAGTACCACGCCGAAGACACCAAGCCGGCCAAGCGCCGCTTGAGAAGGATGGCGGCGATGGCCGCCGCCGACGAAGCCCGCTCCTCCCGCCTCGGCACGACCCTGCGCGAAGGCGAGCGGGTAACGCCGCTGGAGCTCTTCTTCGACCTCGTCTTCGTGCTGGCGATAACCCAGTGCACGGCGCTGATGTCGCACCACCCGACCTGGTCGGGCCTGGCCCAGGGCCTGCTGGTGCTCGGCATGCTCTGGTGGGCCTGGACCGGCTACTCCTGGCTGACCAGCGTGATCGACCCCGAGGAGGGTGCGGTGCGCCTGGTCATCTTCGGCGCGATGGCGGCGCTGCTGCTGGTCTCGCTCTGCGTGCCGGAAGCCTTCGGCGACCTGGCCCTTGCCTTCGCGCTGATCTACGGGGTCGTGCGCAGCGCCCAGATCGCCCTCTTCATGCTCGCCAGCCCCGAGGACGACGCGCTGCGCCACTCGGTCCTCGGGCTGGCCGCCAGCACCGCCGTCGCCGTCGCGCTGCTGGCCACGGCGTCGCTGTTCGACGGCCTCGCCCAGGGCGCGCTCTGGGCGCTTGCCCTCTTCCTCGACATGGCCGGGCCCTACTTCTTCGGCTCCGAAGGCTGGAAACTGGTCCCCGGCCACTTCGCCGAGCGCCACGGCCTGATCGTGATCATCGCCCTCGGCGAGTCGATCGTCGCGATCGGCGTCGGCGCCTCCCACTCGCTCGACCCTCGCGATCGGCACCGCGGCCGTGCTCGGGGTCGCCCTGACCGCGGCGATGTGGTGGATCTAC
Organism: uncultured Solirubrobacterales bacterium; assembly: GCA_963702065.1. GTDB lineage: Bacteria > Actinomycetota > Thermoleophilia > Solirubrobacterales > 70-9 > VRUE01. Next base: position 133,837 of record OY969705.1, on the reverse strand, counting down.
TTCGACATCGTCGCGATCGTCGCCGGCCGACGCCTCGCCGAGGCGGAGGTCGGCAAGGCCCAGAACGAGATGGCCCGCGACTCCTACTCCTACCTGCACCTGGTGATGGTGGCGGGGATCGTCCTCGTCGCCCTCGGCCTGAAGACGACGATCGGCCACACCGACGAGCACCTGCACACGGTGCCCGCCTTCGCCCTGCTCGGCGGCCTCGCCATCTACCTCTTCGGCCACGTCGCCTTCCGCTACCGGCACGTCCACACGATCAACCGCCAGCGCCTGCTGCTCGGGATCGTCTCTGATCCTGCTGTCCCGGTCGCGACCGAGGTGCCGGCCCTCGTCCCCCTCGCCATCGCCAACCTGCTGATCTGGGCGATGATCGCCTACGAGACCCGCCTCTACGGCGAGGGGCGCCACGAGGTCCGCCGCCCGCAGGCCGCCGAGTCCTGAGCGAACTGCATCAACTTCTCCACCTGCTGGATAGAAAAGTTGATGCAGTTCACGCCGTGCGGCGGCGGCGCGGGCCGAGCGGGTGCTCGAACTCCTGCATCAGGCCGGCGACGGCGAAGCAGAGGGCGCCGAGTCAGGGTGCCCCAGTTGGCGATGCCGGTCGAGAGCACGTCGCCGTTCGACGGGCGAGACGAAGGAGGCGACGGCGGAGACCATGAAGAGGATCGAGCCGATCTGGTTGACGGCGACGATCCACCAGCCGAGGTCGCGACGGCGCCAGAAGCGGCGACCGCCGCCGATCCCGACCAGGGCGAGGTGGCCGGAGACGAGGAAGAGCGCGCAGCCGACCATGTCCGGCGACCAGACCAGCCGGTTCTGCGGCGGCCGGGCTGAGTTCGGCGATGAACGAGTCGACCAGGTTGATCGCGAAGACGATCGTGCCGGCGAAGAGGACGACGGCGCTCAGCCACTGCAGGCGACGCGGCTCACGCGACCACCAGCGCCAGCGGGCCGCCGCCGCGAAGCCGTCGCCCGGCTCGTTGACCACCTGCAGCACCGAGGTGTAGCCGCCGGTGCTGAAGAAGACGCCGCCGACCAGGTAGATCGTCGCGCAGACGGTCGGGTTGACTCCCGCCTGGGCCAAAGCGGCGCCGAGCGCGAACAGCGAGCCGCCGATCAGGAAGGCGGTCGCTGCGACCGCATTCGCCAGCCGCAGGCGCCGCGACGTGTTCGTGGGCCCGTTTTCCACCACAGTGGTGGGATTCCGGCCCGCCGGCGGAATTCCTAGGGCGAGACGAACGTGGCAGGGTCGGGGCCGATCCGCTCACCGCTGTCGAGATCGGCGAAGGCGGCCATCTCCTCGTCGCTGAGGCTCGAAGTCGAAGAGCTCGAGGTTCTCGCGGATCCGCTCCGGGGTCACCGACTTGGGAATGACGACGTTGCCGATCTGGAGATGCCAGCGCAGGATCGCCTGGGCGGGCGTCTTGCCGTGCCGCTCGGCGATCGCCGCGATCGTCTCGTCGTCGAGCAGCTCGCCCTGGGCGAGCGGGCTCCAGGCCTCGGTGGCGATCCGTGGCTCGGCGTGCCAGGCGCGCAGCTCGGCCTGCTGGAAGCGCGGATGCAGCTCGACCTGGTTGACGGTCGGCCGCGTGTCCGGTCTCGGCCTCCAGCCGCTCGAGGTCCTCGACGCGGAAGTTGGAGACGCCGATCGTGCGCGAGCGCCCTTCCTCGTGGATGCGTTCGAAGGCACGCCAGGTGTCGACGAAGCGGTCTTCGCTCGGCACCGGCCAGTGGATCAGGTAGAGGTCGACGTGGTCGAGGCCGAGGCGGCCGAGACTGGCCTCGAAGGCCGCCAGAGTCGTGTCGTAACCCTGCTCGGAGTTCCAGAGCTTGGTCGTGACGAAGACGTCCTCGCGGGCGATGCCAGAGGCCGCGATCGCGGCGCCGACGCCCTTCTCGTTGCGGTAGGCCCCGGCGGTGTCGATGTGGCGGTAGCCGGCATCGAGCGCCTGTTCGACCACCTCCTGCGTGTCCTCGGGCGGCACCTGGAAGACGCCGAACCCGAGCTGGGGGATCTGCGACGCCATCGTGAAGGGTGAGGCTGGGAATCGTCAATTCGGCTTCCTTTGCTGTCGCGGGCGTACAGCCAGCTACCCGCTGGGAGCGGGGGCTACGCGAGCGAGCGCCGGGCGCCTAGCTGGTGGCGAGGCCGATGGCCAGCAGCGGGAAGGCCAGCATGAAGCCCAGATAGGCGCCGATCGCGGCGCCGGTGCGCGAGGCTCGTCGTGCGCGAGCGCAGGCGCCGCGAGAGACGCCGATCAGGAAGATCGCGGCGGCGAGAACGAGGCCGATCCAGAAGACGTCCGGCATAAGCGCCGCGAGACTATCGAACGGGGACGGATTCGGCGGGCTCGTCGGCGAAACCGGATGAGCATGGATGACCAGCGGCAGCGCCAACAAGAAGCTGATCCTCGCGGCGATGATCTTCGCCGTCGCGATGACCTTCATCGACATGACGATCGTCGCGATCGCGGTCCCCAGCCTGCAGGACGACCTCTCGCTCTCCTCGACCGGGGTGCAGTGGATCATCAACGGCTACCTGCTCTCGCTCTCGGCGCTGTTCGCCTTCGGCGGCCGCCTCGCCGACATCGCCGGCCACCGCACGATGGTCGTGCTCGGCGTGATCATCTTCGCCACCGCCTCCGGCCTCTGCGGCGCGACTCCCGACCGGCAGCCTCGACGAGACCTGGATCGTCACCTTCCGGGTAATCCAGGGCGCCGGCGCGGCGATCATGTTCCCCGCCGCTCTGGCGATCGTCCTCGGCGCCTTCCCGGTGCAGCGAACGCGGCAAGGCGATGGCGATCTTCTTCGCGATCACCGGCGGCCTGACCTCGATCGGTCCGCTCGCCGGCGGCTACCTGGTCGAGATCAGCTGGCGGACGATCTTCTGGGTCAACATCCCGGTCGCGATCATCGCCCTGGTCCTCACCGCGATCGCCAAGCCCGACAACACCAAGCACCCGGCGCCGCTCGACTACCGCGGCACCCTGCTGGTCTGCGGCGGCATGGGGCTCGCCGTGCTCGGCCTGCAGCAATCGAGCGTCTGGGGCTGGGGCAGCGCCACGACCTGGATCTGCATCGCCGCGGGTATCGCCCTGCTGGTCGCCTTCGTCGCTCTACGAGCTGCGGGTCGAGAACCCGCTGATCCGGGTGCGGATCTTCGAGAACCGCGCCTTCGCGGTCGACAACGCGATCCTCTTCCTGCTGATGATCCCCTTCGTCCCGCTCTTCTTCTTCGCCAGCATGTACGCGCAGATCTCGCTCGGCGAAAGCGCCTCGGAAACCGGCCTCTACCTGCTGATCTTCTTCGCCGGCTTCGCCACCGCCTCGCAGTGGGGCGGCAGGATGCTCGACAAAGTCGGGGCGCGGCCCTCGGTGGTGCTCGGCTGCGCAGTCGCCGCGGTCGGCTTCGCCCTCTGGGCCCACTCGCTGCCCGACCTCTCGGTCAGCTCGCAGTGGTACTGGATCGTCCTCGCCGGGGCCGGCGTCGGCCTGGTCCTCAGCCCGGCCAACACCGACGCGCTCAACCGCGTGCCGGCCAGTCGCTACGGCGAGGCGACGGGATCACCCAGACCGTGCGCAACTTCGGCTCCAGCCTCGGCCTCGCCGTGCTCGGCACGATCCTGATCCTCGAGAACAAGGCGAACCTCGAGTCGACCCTGGGTGCTCAGGGCGTGCCCAAGGCGCAGGCCGACCAGATCGCCGACTCGATCAGCCAGGGCAGCTCGGCCGGCAGCGAAGGCTTCGCCGAAACAGCCGGCGCCCACGCCCAGCAGCTCTTCGCCGCCGTCCAGCACGACTTCGCCCTCGCCTCGCGCACGGTCTTCTACGCGATGGCGGGCGTGATGGTGGTCGCCTTCGTCGTCGCGCTGATCTGCGATGCCGGCCGGCAAGGTGGAAGAGCAAGTGACCGAGGCCGAGGCCGCGCCCTAGCCGGTGCAACGCTTTGTGGTCGTGGTGGAGCCACAACGCGTTTCACCCTGCAGGCCGGGCGCTGGTACGTTGGCCACGTGACGGTCTGGCTTCGCCGCTTCGCTCTCACCATCGCGACGCTAGTCCTGCTCGGCCTGCCGGTACCCGCAGCGGCCGCGACGAGCCCCGCCCAGCGCCTGATCGATGCCTACGCGCCGATCACGATGCTGCGCGAAGAGCAGGACCCGCCCTGCGAAACCTCGGCCGAGCAGTACGAGCCGACCAGCGTCTCGACCGTGCTCGGCAACCCCTCGGTCGACCCTGAAGCGGGTCGAAGAAGGCGGCGAGGAAAAGCTCGTCAAGCGCGCGCCCACTGCTGCTGACATCGCCGGGCTCGACGATCCGTACCACCTCGAACTGCCCGGCGACCCGCTCGGCGACACCTGCGTCTACGCCCGCGACTTCGCCAAGCTGAAACGGGAAGGCAAGGCGCCGCCGACGACCTACGCCCACATCGCCCGCCAGGTCGGCCGGCCCGGGCTGGTCGTCCAGTACTGGTTCTTCTGGTACTTCAACCAGTTCAACGACCTGCACGAGGGCGACTGGGAGGGCATGCAGATCGCCTTCGAAGCGAACACCGCGCGGGAGGCGCTGGCCGAAGGCCCGAGCGAAATGATCCTCTTCCAGCACGCCGGCGGCGAGCGGGCGGACTGGGAAGACTCGAAGGTGCGAGAAGGAAGGGACGCACCCGGTCGTCTACCCGGCCGCCGGCTCGCACGCGACCTTCTACGACTCGACCGTCTACGTCCAGAACGGATCGAAGGGCTCCGGCGTCGGCTGCGACAACACCAGCGAGCCGCTGCGCGAAGTGCGGCCCGATCCGATTGCGATCCCGACCTTCCCGACCACCACCGGCCGCTTCAAGTGGCTCACCTACTTCGGCCACTGGGGCCAGAAGGAGAAGGGCTTCAACAACGGCCCGACCGGCCCGCTGACGAAGACGCAGTGGCTCGAACCGTTCTCCTGGATGGAAAAGCAACGGACGACGAGCCCGCGTGTGCCGGGCGGCTCGATTCGCCGGCCCCGCGGTCAGCGGCGCCTTCTGCGGCGCCGTCGCCACGGTCTCCGACGTGATCAACCTCGAGTCGCGGTCGCGACCGGCGGCGATCGCGATGATCGCGATCCCGGTCCTGCTGCTGTTGCTCTTCGTCGGCGTGACCAAGTGGGGCCCGGTCGACCTGACCGAGCTGCGCCGGCGCCGCGCCTTCGGCCAGATCGTGCGAGCGGCGCGGCAGCTCTACGGACGGCACTGGCGAACGATGGTGCCGATCGGGCTGAGCGCACTCGTGATCGTCGGCGGGGTGCGCGGGCTCGCCGCCCTGCTCGCCGGCCAGCGCGGCGTCGACAGCGCCGCCGGTCGTTCCGGCGCCCACCTCGGCCTCGCCGACACGGTCGAATCGCTCGGGCTGCCGATCGCCGAAGCGCTCGTCGCCGCGGTGGTGATCTTCGCCGTGCGACTGCTGGTCGAAAGCGGCGAGATGGGCTTCCTCGACTCCTGGCGCGGCATGCTGCGCCGCTTCTGGCGAGTGGCCGGCGGGTCGCTGCTGCCGCCATTGGCGGCGCTGGCGGCTCGCCATCACGATCATCGGGATCCCCGTCGCGATCTACAAGATCGTCTGCTGGCAGTTCGTCCAGCAGGAGATCCTGATCGAGGACAAGGGCATCCGCGACGCCTTCCGCGGCAGCTCCGACCGGGTGCGCGGTCGCTGGTGGCACGCCGTCCGGACCCTCGGCTTCTTCTGGCTGCTCAGCATCGCCGCCGGCCCGGTGCTCGGCTTCACCCTGATCTTCACCAACTTCTCGCTGCTCTGGATCAACGTGATCGGCTCGGTCGTCTTCGCCCTGCTCGTCCCCTACGTGGCGCTCGGCCGCACGCTGCTCTACTTCGACCTCGGCGCCCGAGCCGAGGAGGAGCCGGCGAAGCCCTGGCGCGAGCGGCTGCAGCGGCGAACGGCGGCGGCCGAGGCCTGAGCTCGCTAGAGCTGCGTGTCGCGATCAGGGCAGCGACTATGCCTGCCGCCGCCAGGAAAAGGGTCCGCTGCATGCGCGTCGAAGCGCGCATCGAGCCGGTCGAACCTTCCGTTCATTTCAATGCGCAGCTCGACTTCGAAGCTCTTGGTCGCATCGTCGCCCACGCGAGCTCGTCGAATGCTCGTGTTCTCGACTCGGTCGAAGCGCTCGTCGACGTGGTCGAAACGTTCGTCCAGCCGGTCGTCTGTCCAGTTCACTCGCATCGCCTCCATGCCTCCATCATGCCTCGGTCGGCCGCAACCGTTGCGCGCTGAATGTCACAGGTTCGAAACTTTTCGTCTGCATGCGATGTTACAGACGCGGGCGCCTTCGAACGACGCCAGCTAGATTTCGGCCGGTGAAACTGCTCGCCTTCAGCGACCTGCACCGCGACCTCGGCCAGGCGGCCGAGCTGGTCGCGATGTCGGCCGAGGCCGACGTGGTGATCGGCGCCGGCGACTTCGCCTCGGTGCACGAGGGCCTGGGCGAGACGATCGACGCCCTGGCCGTGATCGAGACGCCGACCGTGCTCGTCCCCGGCAACAACGAGACCGAGGATGCGCTGCGCGAGGCCGCCTCCGGCTGGAGCGCCGCCACCGTCCTGCACGGCAGCGGCACGACGATCGACGGCGTCGAGTTCTACGGCCTCGGCGCCGGGCATCCCGGTCACGCCCTGGGACTGGAGCTTCGACCTCGACGACGAGGCCGCCGCCGCGATGCTGGAGCCCTGCCCGCAGGATGCGGTGCTGGTCCTCCACTCGCCCCCGCAAGGCCACTGCGACGCCAACGGTTCCGGCGATCACTTCGGCAGCCCGGCCCTGCTGCAGGCGATCGAGGAGAAGGCGCCGCGCGCTGGCGGTCTGCGGCCACATCCACGAGTCCTGGGGCTGCGAGAGCCAGATCGGCGACTCGCCGATCCGCAACCTCGGCCCGAAGGGCACCTGGATCGAGGTCTAGGAGGCGCGGTAGTATGAGGTGCGCCACGTCAGGTGCCTCGACCGCCCGACCTGCTCCAGCCCGACCTCGGCGGCCCCGAGGTTGTCGAACAGGCGCGTGCCCGCTCCGAGCAGGACCGGCACGACGTTGAGCAGCAGCTCGTCGATCAGCCCCGCCGCCAGGTACTGCTGGGCGACTTCGGCACCGCCGCCGAGCGCGACGTCCTTGTCCCCGGCCGCCTCCTTGGCCTGCGCGAGCGCGGACTCGATGCCGTCGGTGACGAAGGTGAAGCTGGTGCCACCTTCCTTCTCCAGCGGCTCGCGCTCGTGGTGGGTGAGCACGAAGACCGGGTGGTGGAAGGGCGGGTCATCGCCCCACCAGCCATCCCAGGGATCCTCGCCCCAGGGGCCGGGGCCGCCGCCGAACATGTTGCGGCCCATGATCGTCGCGCCGACGTTGTCGAGCGTCTCCTCGACCACGGCGCTGCTGGCGTTGACCTCGCCGCCCTCTCGCCCATGTGGCTTGCGCCAAGCGGCCAGCTTGATAACCCACTCGTGCAGCTCCTCGCCGCCTTCGCCGAGCGGATGCTCCTCGCTCGGGTTCGGCCCGGCGACGAAGCCGTCGAGCGAGACCGAGATCTGAAACCTGAGCTTGGCCACTGTCAAAGCGTCGAAGAGCTTCCCGGCGCGGATCCGCGCCGCCATGTCCTTCGATTCGTCGCGGTAGAGGCGGCCGTCCTCGAACTCGATCGCCGGGTACTTGCGCTGGCCCGAAAGCTGATCCAACTCGTCGCGCTTGCCTGGCCGCAGCGGCCCCTTTACCACCTCGTACTCGATCCCCTGCTCGTCGAGCGCCTTCTGCACCACCCAGCAGGGGTGAGCACCGATCTTCACCCACATGACCGGACAACGATGAAGTTTGACTGCCATCGCAGGAAGCCTAACTGCACCCTCGTTGTTTCGCCGCCTTCCGAGCAAACGACCCTCCGCCCTGCCCATTGCCTTGCGGTCAGGCTCTATGGAGGTGGGGAGCGCGCTCCGCTAGTCGCCGTGCCCGAAGCGGACGTTGGGCAGGGTGCGGTTGAGCCAGGAAGGCATCGACCAGGCCGCCTGACCGGCGAGCCGCAGGAACACCGGCAGCAACAACAGGCGGACCGGGAAGGTGTCGAGGAGGACGCCGACGCCGAGGATCACTCCCATCTCCTTCGGTGGAAGCGGCCCCGAGAGGGCGAAGGTGAAGAAGACCGCGACCATCACCGCGCCGGCAGCGAGGACGACGCGCCCCGAGCGGGTCAGCCCGGCGACCATCGCCTCCTTCGCATCCCCCGTCCGCTCCCACTCTTCCCGCACCGAGGAGAGCAGGAAGACGGTGTAGTCCATCGCGATCGCGAAGATCATCGCGAAGAAGAAGATCGGCCCCCAGGCGTCGAGAAAGCCCTGCGATTCGAAGCCGAGCAGGCCACTCAGGTGACCGTCCTGGAAGATCAGCTTGGCGACCCCGAAGGCGGCGGCGGTCGACATCCTGCGCCGCCAGGACCAGGCCTCGGTGGGAGAGATCGCCGGGTTGGTCGGGGGCTTGCAACAGAACGTCTCCAAGCACCTCGGCGCACTCCACGCGGAGGGCTTCGTCTCGCGCCGCAAGCGCGGCACCAGCTCGATCTACCGGATCGCCCACCCCGGCGTGCACCAGATCTGCGATGGCATCTCGGCCGGGATCGAGACCCAGCTGGCGGAGATGGAGGCGGCCCTCTCCGGCTGATTCGGCTGGGACCCAGCCACCGGTAGTGCCGAGGCGGGTATCGGTCCCGCCACCAAGGTCCCAAGCGGGATTCAGCGAACGCGCCAGACAGGATTCGAACCTGTGACCTTCGGTTTCGTAGCCCGAGCCGGTGGATCGGCTGGGCTACGTGGGGCTAGGTTTCAAGCGGTTTCCGGCGGATCGAGTCCCGCTGGGATCGGCTGGAATCTGTGGGGCATGTTGCCCCATTTGTTGCCCCAGGGGTCAGGCGAGAAGCTCATCGATACGGGCTTGGACGAGCCGAGCGCGACCGGCCCCCGCCGGACCGTGGGAAGCGGTGGCACTTTGGACCGCGTAGTCGAAGAAGCCCTCAGTGCGAAGCTCGGAGAGCTCGTCGCGGATGTAGGTACGCAGATCGGGCGCTGCGGACGCGACTTCCTCGATCAGTTCAGAGCGTCCATCGATCAGCGTAAGCACGTCGTGAACATCGAGGCTGGGCAGCAGGTCGCCGTCACCCCGACCCTTCCAGGCGCAGAGCTTCGTCGCAACGAGCGCCGGCGGCGCTGCGGCACGTATCTCGGCACCAGATTCGAGAGTGACCGTCACGGCGCTGGAGATCGCCTCGTCGTACCAGGGATTGGAGAAACCGAGGATGTCGGGATCGGTCGGCATGACATCCAGAACGAGTTCCGGATCAGCGCTTCTCCACCTACAGATGACGGGCTCACCCATCGCCTCCTGAAGCCCTTGCTCGCGAAGCCGTTCACCGAGCCGGTGGTACTTCACACGGCTCGCCACCTCGCAGACCACATCGACATCTTCCGTCGCCCGCGTCGGAGGAGCGCCGGGCTCGGTGATCCAGAGATGAACCGTGGCACCGCCCACGAAAACGACCTCATCGAGCAGAGGCCCCAGAAGCGCTGCCGCAATCTCCAACTGAAGTGCGCTCACCGGCCTGCGACCACGGATCGCTCTCGCAGCATCTTCGAGAGAAAGTCTCCCGCTACCTTCCGGACCCGAGCATCCCCGGCCCTGAGGCTGTCGAGCAGAGCGAGGACTTCACCGAGCTCCGACCAATTCTCCACCGCCTCAGGTGCAGCAGAGTGCAGCGGCTCGATGGCCTGCCCCCGAACTCGCCCGAAGGCGTAAGGCCAAACTGGAGGCGGCTCGTCACCTGAGGAGCGGATTGCGCCCGCAATCGGCTCCGCCGCCCAGGCCGCTGGCACGCCCGCCGTCAGCGGACCCAGCCGAGCAGGAACAACAAAGCGGAGGGCGTGAAGCGCGAACTCCTCAAAGTGAGGGAGATGGACTTCGCGGCGGTCCACCGAATACAGGTCCGCACCCTTGGCTCGCTCCAGCGCTCGCTGTACGACCGGGTGCGGAACACGGAGCCGCTCCGCAAGCGACCTGTAGCTCCAAGCTCCATCGTGGGCGAGCAGCCCACTGAGGACATAGACATCGGAATCCTTGACCATGATGAGGAGTAGTGTATCAAGTATCAATACACAATACACACAGCGTCATCATCGACTATCTGGACTGCCGATCGTCCACCACGTGGCGGGGCGCGCACTCGGCGCCCCGCCCGTTTAGTTGCCCAATCTGGATCGTCTCGTCGTCCCAGCCCCAAACCGAGAAACCAGCCGCCGCAAGTTCGTCGAGGACGGCGTCTAGCTTTACCTTCGCCTCTGCGATGTCCATCGGTTCAGGCAGCTCCTTGACCTCGTATCCCGCCTTCGCCTTACTGGCAAGGACATCGATCAGCTCATCGGTGATTTGCCTACCGCTGGTCGTTTTGCCGTAAGTCTTTCTCGCGGTCGATCGCACAGACAACAAGTATCGTAGTCAGACTCGATGTCAAACGACCCCTGGACTGATCCCGATCCCCAGCCCGGTGATTTCGACACCGAGCTTGATCAAGCGCGCCCCGACCAGATCGAACTTCACGACGGTCATCCAACACAGGTTCAGGAGCGATTCGACGGCTCACGACCGGCGCGTGCAGGTTCCGTCCCTGCCGCTGGCCTTAGGTCCCGCATGGACCGTCATGATTCATAGCCCAAATCTGGGCCCCCTCGAGCTATGCAGACAAGTTGTTGATCTATTTCGCAAGATTCGAGGTCGACTGCAACCAGCGGTCTCCCGATTCTCCAATGGGGGAGTCATATCGATCTGTGCATGGCCGTATGCTCTTGATCGCCGATGAGTGATGTCGCCCTCTTGATCGATTTCGACAACGTGTATCCGCGAGGCCAGAGTACCGCCGAGGAGCTGGTCGTTGAGTTCAATCGATGGGTGTCTCTGACGAGGCGAGCAGTCCCCGACGTGGAAACTCTCCACATCCGTCTATACGGGGGTTGGCAGCAGAACGGCGAACTGAGCAACGCAGCGTCCGAAGTGCTTTCACGGCTGCCAAGAAGCCCTTTCCCGTTGAGCATCAACGTAGGTGGCGCCGAGCGTCTAGTGCGTGGTAGCGTCGAACTGGTTCATCGTCTCGCCGCACTTCCCGGCATTCAGTGGGGACACACTTTTCGCAGTCATCGCGGCCTGCCCCAACTGAGGCTTTCCGAGTCGCCACGACCAAAGGGCTGCAGCCAAGCCGATAACTGTCCGATCGACCTAGTCCAACGAATCTCCCGTCGGCGTACCCGTGAGTGTCATGCCCCGGGCTGCTCGGTCTCCAACGAGACTGCCTTCCTATTGCGTGAGCAGAAGATGGTAGACGTGCTCTTGGCATGCGATGCAATCGAGTATGCAAGCCGCGGCTACCACCTCATCGTGATATCCAACGACCTCGATGTGTTGCCGAGCATAGCCATAACTACCACGCTTCCGGCGGCCTCGGTGACACTGGTGCGAGGACCTGCGGCCGGAGATCAGGCCCTCTACACAGCGCCACTTGAGGAGGTTGGTGTGAAGTTCGAGGATCTAGTCGCCGCATGAATGCCTTTGCGGAGGTCTCCGCCGACATCACAGCCTTTGCCGATGATGACGAGGAAGTGGTAATCGATCCCAATGGCCAGTGTCTATTCGTCCGCGGAGGCGAGGAGACCATGCTGCGCGTTTTTCAGTCGGGTGACCAGCTGCTCGTCGAAGTAGATGGAGACTCGATCCCTTATTCCCTCTTCCTCACCCACCATCTCGCCCAGCTACCGATCCTCGCTGAGCGAATCCTTTCCAAACGGGAACCGGTAACGCCCTACGTCGACAGCAGTGCCATTCTCAAGAGCCCTAGCGAAACCGAACATGCGGGCAGTGCCCTTCAGCTTCTTGGTGAGCAAACTAATACCTCACCCGCCTTTCTTTCGCGTGTGGTCTTCATCACCGCCGACGCCGGACAAGGCAAGACCGCCCTGCTGCGTGAGTTTCAACACACTCAGGCTCGCGCCTTCCTAGATGGGAAATCTTCGTTCCTCTTCTGGCACGTTGACCTGCAAGGGCGCCAGTTGCTGCGCCTCTCCGAGGCTCTGATGGGCGACCTCGGTGACCTGCGAATGTCAGGACTCTGGATGCCGGCGGTCGTGCGTCTACTAAGACGGGGAAAGCTGATGCTGGCGATTGATGGCTTCGACGAGCTAGCCGCAGAGCAAGGCGGAACCGACGCGCTGGGAGCCCTCTCGCTAATGGTCCACCAACTGGAAGGACGCGGCACGATCGTCGCGGCATCGCGGCGAACGTTCTTCGACACCGATGACTACATTCGGCGGGCGGGGATGTTCAAAACGACCGCCTCGGACTGCGAGTTCAATGAGATCCGACTCGAGGAATGGGATCGCGGGCACGCGGTGACCTACTTGGGGGAGGTCGAGCACGATAGTCGCCATTTCCAAGACCCAGACCAAACCTATGAGGAAATCTCCTCGGAGTTGGGTTCGGACGACCATCCAATCCTAACCCGGCCTTTCTTGCTCGCACAGGTGTCGCGAGGACTCCTGCGGTACGACCTCGCCGCCACTGAGTTCATCCGTCGCATGGACGATCCCCTTCAAGCGGTTGGGACCGTCATAGAAGCCTTCGTGGAGCGGGAGGTCACCGAGAAGTGGAAGCAGCAGGAGACGGGCGAGCCATTCCTGACTAAGGAGCAGCATCTGCGCCTACTCGCAGATGTTGCTGAGGAGATGTATCGCACGCAGCGTTCGACGATCACCGTTGATGTTCTTGAGACGATCACCGCGATCCTGCTGGACGAGCTAAACATCGAGCCAGCCCGCCGCCAGCAGGTCATCGAGATGGTGAAGATGCACGTATTGCTGACGCCACCAAGCGACGGCGCGTTCAGCGAGCGGAGCTTCGATCACGACGAGTTCCGCGACTGGTTTACGGCATATGCACTGAGGGACCGCCTGCTTCAATTGGGCAGCGCCAAGGCCGCCACGACCCAAGACATCCTCGGTTTGGCCCACCTCCCCGATGCGACGGCGAGGTACGTCTGCTCGCTCTTCGATAGAGCCCCGGAGCTCGTCGCGAACATTGTCCAAGAACTGGCTAGGCTCGTAAGAGACGAGTTCCGACCGACCTACCTCCAGACCAACGCAGGGACGTTGATCCCGTTCTTGCTCGACAAAGTAACTCCAGTCGAGCGACTCACTGTTCAAGCTGAGATGGTGTTCTCAAGCCTCGTGCATGAAGCCAAGGAGCTTCAGAATGTGACGTTTCGAGGGGCGGTGTTTTCCAATGCAAGTCTTTCCGACGTACGCTGGAAAGACATCGAACTCGTCGAGTGCAACCTTGGAGAGTTGACTATCAACGACCGAGCACACTTTGACGGTGTCAGATTTATTGATTGCGAGTTGGAAGGAATACGCCAACTCACCGACGAGACGGGAGATGAGGTACGTGAGTATGAGCCAGGTCGACTCGCGAAGCTTTTGGGAGCGCGAGGAATCACTATTGAGTCAAGCGGCAAGAAACCACAAATGGACACAGAGTTCAGTGACGGGGAACTCAGGAAACTAGTCAGACGGCTACTCAACACCTTTCGACGGACTACCTTTGTGGTGGATGACACGCTGCACCAACGATTCCGGGGTGACACCAAGCGGGTTCTTGAGGAGGTGATTCCCTTCATGGAAAAGGTGGGCGTACTGAAACAACGCCAGTGGACCGGTAGTGGTAAGCACGATGCTTGGGGCATCGAGGGGCGGCTGGAGGACATAGAGAAAGCCGACGGAGATCCCGGAAACGAGCTACACGCCTTCTGGGAGGCCATCGACAAAGCCGACGCAACCGGGACCAAACTCGACTAAAGGCCTAGGACAGGTCGAGCGCCGGCGCCTCATCCCCCGGCAGCAGATGCGTGTAGCGGGTCAGCGTGAAGGCGGGCGAGTGGTGGCCGAGGGCGCGGCTAAGTTGGAGGAGGTTGGTGCCTTGGCTGAGATGGAGCGAGGCGAAGGTGTGGCGGAACGTGTGGAAGCCGGCCCAGGGGGCGTCGGCCTCCTCTACGAGCGGCTTGAGGACGCGGCGGCGGAGGTTGCCGGGGTCGAGCGGGCCGCCTGCTTCGCTGGGGAAGGCGAGGGCGGTCGAGTCCTGATCGGGCTGGGCGGCGAGGTGGGCGCGCAGCTTCGCCGCGAGCGATGCCGGTAGGCGGACCTCGCGGTGGCCGTACTTGCTCTTGGGCGGCACGATTCGGTCGCGGACGATGGCGCGGCGGATGCAGACCTCGGGCTCGTCGCCGTCGAGCTGGAGGTGCAGGCGCTGGAGGGCGATCGCCTCGCTGATCCGCAGGCCGGTGGCGGCCAGGAGCTCGAAGAGCGGCCTGTGGCGCTCGGGCGCCATCGCCAAGACGGCGGCGAGCTGGTCGCGGCTGAAGACCTTGACCTCCTCCTCGGGCAACTGCTCGCGATGGGGCATGGCGAGGCCCTGGGCGGGGTTGTGGCGGATCAGGCCCTCGCGCTTGGCGGTCGCCAGGGCGGCGCGCAGCGGGATCACGGCGTTGGCGATGGTGCGGTCGCTGAGGCGCTTGCCCTGCTCCTCCTCGTCGGCCAGCCAGTCCATGAAGCGGGCCAGCGCGTAGGTGCTCACGTCGACCAGCTTCAGCTTGCGGGGGAAGTGGCGGTGCGCGTAGGCGCGGATCAGGCGGCGGTATTCCTCGCGGGTGCTCTCGCGGAAGCCGCGCCTTCCCTGGCCGCGGTAGCGCTCGACCCATTCATCGACGTAGCGGAGGAAGCCGATCGTCGTGCGCTCCTGCAGCTCGCCGCGGTCGCGGTCGGTCTCGCTCTCGCGCTTGATCCGCTTCGCCTCCTCGTAGGTGCGGGCGTGGCGCTTTCGCTGTCGCCCGGCACTGCGGAAGACGGAGACGTAGCCGATCGTCCGCCCCGCGCCGTCCACGCGCTTGAAGACGCCGGGCGTCTTGGTCTTTCTGAGCCGCCGCTTGTCGCCGCAGCCTGGATCGGCCGCGGGGGCCGACGTATCCTGGGAAATGCTCATGAGCCTCAAACCTCGTGAGCCGGGGGCGGGCCGTTCCACGCGGCGCCGCCCCATTTGCGTTGTCGGACAAAACGTTAACAGGAGAGATTGGGCGCTCAGAAGCCTTTCAGCAGCTTCGTTTGCAGCTCGTTGTCTACTTCGCACTGCTGCTCGCACTGCGGCTCGCTCTGCGGCTCGCACTGCGGCTCGCATCACCTAATGCTGGTGGCGACGCAAAGCCGCTTGTCGCCTGCGATTGCGGACGACTGTCGCCTCGCTGACATCTATATGTCGATGCCGAGCGTTCCCGAATCGCCGCAATGACCGGGAGGCTCGCGGTCCGACCCGCCGCCGTCAGCCTCGCCGTGGCTCTGCTGATCTTCGCCTTCTGGGTGGACCGCCCGGCCGCCTGATCGGACGGCCGGACATTCGTTAGACAACGAGACAGATCAGCCGACTGCGGCTTTCCGAGGGTCGAGGCAGGGCGAAGGCCCAGCTTCTGACCTCCGTCCTCCCTGTGGCCTGCGCCTCGACCCTCGGGAAGCCGCTCGCTCCGGCCCGTCGATCAGCCCTTGCGAGGATCGAGTTGCTCGATGAGCTCCTCGCAGGTGCTCTTGGCGCGCTGGTAGCGCTGCTTGGCGCTCTCCTCTTCCTTCTCCAGCAAGCGCGCGCAGGCCGAGCCCTCCAGCACGCACCCAGCTTCGCCGTGCAGTCGCCGCAGCAGTTCGATCAGGTCGTGTGGCGGGATCGTCAGGGCAACCTTCGCTGGCCCGTGCTCCGGCTCCCAGCCGATGTCTTCGAGCAGACGGAAGTCTTCGCCGAACTCGATGCCCAGCCGCTCGGCCTTCGCGAAGTCCTTCTCCTCGATTGCGATCCAGAAGTCGCCGATGCCGCTGAGGTGGTCGAGGACGAGCTCGTAGAGCGCCTCTCGGCGCTCCCGGTCGATCGTCGCGGTGGTTTTGCCGGGCACGGTGTCCCCTTTCGGTCAGGGCACCGAAGAGACGCCCAGCGATGCCGCCCGGCGCCCGCGCACTGGGGGTACCGTCCGTCTTGCATCGAAGCGCTGTCTTCGGTGCCGGGCCCCGGGGCGTTTGCGCGTCGCCGGGGCCGCTATTTGGTCTTGTCGGCGGCGAACGTAGGTGGACGGAACGCCCGTCTCAAGGCCTGGCGCAGAACGTCACTCCAACCTCATGTTGCCCCAGGCGTTGCCCCATGGCGATTTTCGACCACTCTGCGCAGTGCCGAAAACCCCGCTAACCCGCTCCCCAAGCGGGATTCAGCGAGCGCGCCAGACAGGATTCGAACCTGTGACCTTCGGTTTCGTAGACCGACGCTCTATCCAACTGAGCTACTGGCGCGGGATTGGGCCGGGTGGCCCGGAGGGGCGATTCTAGGGACTTGGGGGCGTGGTTTGGCGGCTTCCGGCTCGGCTGGGCTTGTTCAGCCGCACGTGCCACTGGACCGTGGCGGTGGCTACTCGCTGGCCGGAAGCGTCGGTCAGCTCGATCTCGCAGGGGAAGACGACCTTGCCCTCGGCGTCGAGGGTGGCGAGGGCCTCGTCGGCGGGGACGCCGAGCTTGGCGCTTGGCCTCGATCGGGCCCTTGGCGATCTTTTCGTAGGAGATCTCGGCGCTGCGGGCGAGCGGCGTGACGTCGCCCATGCGCTCGGCGAAGGCGCCGACGAAGGCGGCTCCGGACGCCGTCTCGGCGACCGTGAAGAGGGCGCCGGCGTGCTGGGAGCCGACGTGGTTGGTCAGCTCGGGGCGCTCGGGCAGCACCGACGGTCGCCTCGCCCGCCGCGACGCTGGTGATCTCCACGCCGAGGTACCCGGCGAAGGGCACGGCCTGGGTCATCCCCTGGGCGATCGCGTCGAAGTCGGTCATCGGCGAGACCCTATCCCGTTCCGGTGCGCCTTATACGCGCATGGGCACATAAGGCGCACCGGAAGGCTCAGCGGCCCTCGAAGGTCGCGTGGCCGGGGCCGCCGTGCTCGAGGAAGGTCTTGACCGCGCGCTGCAGGTCCTCGGTGGCGAAGAGCTCGCCGGCCTCGGTGCGGATCGCCTCGTCGGCGGCGGGGATGCCGCCCTCGCGGAAGCGGCGCAGGACGAGCTTCGTCATCGCGTGCGCCTTGGTCGGCCCGGCCGCCAGCTCGGCGGCGAAGGCGCGCGCCTGCTCGTCGAAGCCCTCGTCCTCGAAGACCCGGTTGACGACGCCCCAGCCCTCCAGCTGCTCGGCGCCGAAGAGCTCGCCGGTCATCACGAACTCGCGCGCGCGGCCGCTGCCGGCGCGCTCGGCGAGCCGCTGGGTGCCGCCCATCGAAGGCGTCAGCCCGACCACTTTCTCGACCAGGCCGAACTTGGCCGAGCGCGCGGCGAGGATCAGGTCGCAGCCGAGCGCCAGCTCGAAGGCCGCGGTCAGGGTCAGCGCGTGGGCGGCGAAGACGACCGGCAGCGGCAGCGCTTCGACCCGCTCGACCGCGCCGATCAGCTCGTCCCAGAGCACGCTCGCCCGCTCCGGCGTCAGCCCGTCGAACTCGGCGACGTTGACGCCGCCGGAGACGGCGCGTCCCTCGGCGCGGATCAGCAGCGCCCGCGGCAGATCGGCCTCGACCGCGGCGATCGTCGCCTGCAGAGCCTCGAACATCGCGCGGTCGAAGAGATTGAGCGGCGGGCTGTCGAGAGTGGCCACCGCCAGCCCCTCGTCGCGCTCCAATCGAATCGACATGCCGAGACCCTACCGCGTGCCCTGAGGCGCTGGCCAGCGGACAAGGAAGAGGAGCCGGAAGGCGACCGCCTTTCGGCGACCGATGACGCCGTACCGCGCCGGCCCAGGACGCCTCAGGGCACGCGGTGGACCTCGAAGAGGTTGGTGCCCAACTCCTGCTCGGGCAGCCCGGCGGTGATCGCGATCAGGTCGCCGGAGGCGGCGATGCCGTGCTCGGCGGCGAGCGCGGCGCAGTCCTGGAGCAGGCCGCGCACGTCGGTCTCGTGCTCGTTGAGCACCGCGGTGACGCCGAAGAGCAGCTTCAGCCGGCGCACGGTCTCGATCCGCGGCGAGACCGCCAGCACCGGCACGTTGGGACGGTGGGCGGAGACGAGCCGCGCCGTGCGGCCGCTCGTCGTCGGCACGACCAGCGCCGCCAGGCCCGAGCCGGTAGACCGCGCCGACCGCGCCCTGGGCGACCGAGTCGGCGACGTCCTGGGTCGCCTGGTCGGTGCGGCCGAAGAGCCACTCGCCGTAGGGAAGGTCGGGCTCGGTGGCGCGGGCGATCTGGTCCATCACCCGCACCGACTCGACCGGGTGCTGGCCGACCGCGGTCTCCTCGGAGAGCATCACCGCGTCGGTGCCGTCGTAGATCGCGTTGGCGACGTCGGTCACCTCGGCCCGGGTCGGCCGCCGCGCGATCACCATCGAGGCCAGCATCTGCGTCGCCGTGATCGCCGGCTTGGAGCGCCGGCCGGCGCCGCGGATCAGCCGCTTCTGCACCACCGGCACCTGCGCCAGCGGCAGCTCGATCCCGAGGTCGCCGCGAGCGACCATGATCCCGCCGGTCGCCGCCGCGACGATCTCCTCGGCGTTCTCGGCCGCCTGCTGCTTCTCGATCTTGGCGATCAGCGGGATGTCGGAGTCGAGCGCCGCGCAGCCGCTCGTAGACCGGCTCGAGGTCGGCCGCGGTCGAGACGAAGGAGACGGCGAGCAGGTCGATGCCCTGTTCGACCGCGAACTCGACCCAGCCGAGGTCGCCCGTGGTCGCCGCCGGGGTCTTGATCCCGGGCACGTTCATGCCCTTGTGCGAGGAGAGCGTGCCGCCGACCTCGACCTCGCAGTCGACGCCGCCGTCTTCGGGCCCGCGCACGCGCAGGCGGATCGAGCCGTCGGCGAGGTAGACCGGCTCGTCCTCGCGCCAGCGAGGTCACCCCGGGCCAGGTGACCGGGATCGTCTCCCTGTCGCCCTCGACCTCCTGCGGCGTCAGCTTCACGTGCATGCCGGTCTCCAGCTCGGCGACGTCGTCGCGCAGCTCGCCGATCCGCAGCTTCGGCCCCGGCAGGTCGCCGAGCACCGCCACCTCGTCGCCCGACCCGCTCGGCCGCGGCGCGGATCGCCTCGACCGTGCGCGCGTGCCGGTCGCGATCGGCGTGGGAGAAGTTGAGCCGGAAGACGTCGGCGCCGGCCTCGATCAGGCGCACCAGCGTGTCGGGCTCCCAGCTCGCCGGTCCGACCGTCGCGATGATCTTCGTTCGCCTGCCGTGCTGCATTTCTATGACTGTAGAGAGTGACGGATCGCACCCTGCGAGATCCGAACGTCTACACCGATCTCTGTGACAATGGGCAGGTGAGCAGCGTCGCCGAGCGTCCCGCCAGCGCCGAGGAGCCGGCCTTCCCCGACCTCGTCGGCGAAGCGCCACCGTCCCCCGCCGGACCGATCGAGCCGGCCGAGGCCGCGGCGCTCGCCAAGCCGCCGGTCGTCCCGCTGCCCCGCGCGGCGCAGATGCTGCGCTTCACCCAGCGCCAGATCGAGTACGTCTTCGGCGCCCAGCGCCGCATCGGCGAGGTCTTCCGCATGCGCACCGCGCTGCCGGGCGGCCCCGTCGTCACCAGCCACCCCGACCACGTCCGCTCGCTCTTCACCGCCAAGCCCGAGCAGGCGCCCTCGCTGACCGGCGAGTCGCCGCTGCGGCCGATCCTCGGCACCGGCTCGGTCCTCACCTCGCTCGGCGACGCGCCACATGCGCCAGCGCAAGCTGCTGCTGCCGCCCTTCCACGGCGAGGCGATCGAGCGCTACACGGAGATGATCACCGCGGCGACCGAACGCGAGCTCGACCGCTGGCCGCTGAACCGCCCCTTCGCGCTGGCGCCGCGCATGCAGGCGATCACCCTCGACGTGATCATGGCCGGGATCTTCGGCATCGAGGGCAAGCCCGAGCGCGGCACGCCCGAGGACCGGATGCGCTCCACCGTCAAGCGCCTGGTCAACGCCTCCACCTCGCCTGTCGGCCAGGCCGGCGAACTGCTCAACATCGGCCGCGAAGAGGCGGTCGGCGTGATCAAGCTCGGCGTCGACCCTGCTCGACCGGCCGACCTACGCGGTGATCAAGGCCCGCCGCGCCGACGAGCACCTGGCGGAGCGCCGCGACATCCTCTCGCTGCTGCTGCAGGCGCGCACCGAGGAGGGCGAGGCGATGGACGACAAAGAAGTCCGCGACGAGCTGCTCACCCTCGTCCTCGCCGGCCACGAGACGACCGCCAACTCGCTCGTCCTGGGCCTGGGAGCGCCTGGTCCGCAACCCGGACGCCCACGAGGCCCTGCGCGAGGCGACCCGCAACGGCGGCAACGCCGAGGAGCAGGTCGAGGCGACGATCATCGAGAGCATGCGCTCGCGCCCGGTCGTGCCCTTCATCGGCCGCCGCGTGACGGTGCCCTGGCAGCTCGGCCCCTACGGCGTCTCCGCCGACACCCCGATCGGGATGAGCATCCTGCTCGTCCACCACCGCGAGGACCTCTACCCCGAACCCTTCGAGTTCCGCCCCGAGCGCTGGCTCGGCCGCAAACCCGGCACCTACGAGTGGATCCCCTTCGGCGGCGGCATCCGCCGCTGCCTCGGCGCCGCCCTGGCGATGGCCGAGATGCGCGTCGTGCTCGAGGCGATGGCCCGCCGCCTCGACCTCGAGGCCGCAGAGCCCGAGCCCGAGCGCGCCCTGCACCGCAACGTGACGATGATCCCGGCGCGCGGCGGCCGCGTGGTCCTGCGCTCGCGCCGGGCATAGAATTCTTACAATCGAGCCATTGCCCGGAGAGGTGGCCGAGTGGCTGAAGGCACTCGCCTGCTAAGCGAGTAGGGGGCGCAAGCTCTCTCGAGGGTTCGAATCCCTCCCTCTCCGTTCCCGCGTTCCCGGCCGGTTAGTCTCGTGGGCGTGTCCGGCCGCTCCCATACGGAATTCGAGCGATCTTCGCCGAGGTCGAGGCTCCGTTTGCCTTCGTCGACCTCGACGCGATGTGGTCGAACAGCGACGCGATGCTGGCGCGGGCGGGCGCGAAGCCGATCCGCGTGGCGAGCAAGTCGCTGCGCTGCCGGGCGCTGCTGGAGCGGATCCTCGCGCCGCGACGAGCGCTACGCCGGGCTGATGACCTTCACCCTGCCGGAGACGCTCTGGCTGGCCGAGCAGGGCTTCGAGAACCTGCTGCTCGCCTACCCGACCGCCGACGCCGGCGCGCTCGAGGAGCTGGCGCTGCGCTCGGTCGCCAACCCGGGCGGCGCGCCGATCGTGATGGTCGACTGCGCCGAGCACCTCGACGCGATCGAGTCGGTGCTGGGCGCCGGGGCCGCGCCGGTGCGGGTCTGCATCGAGCTCGACGCCGGCTGGTGGGCGCTGGGCGGGCGGATCAAGGTCGGGCCGAAGCGCTCGCCGGTGCACACGGTCGAGCAGGCCGTCGACGCTGGCGCGGGAGATCGAGCGGCGGCCGCAGGTCGAGCTGGCGGCGCTGATGTCCTACGAGGGCCAGATCGCCGGCGTCGGCGACCGGCCGCCGGGCCGGCGCCTGCGCGGCGCCGCGATCCGCTCGATGCAGCGCCGCTCCGCCGCCGAGCTGGCCGAGCGCCGGGCCGCCGTCGTCGCCGCGATCCGCGAGTTCGCCGAGCTGCCGATCGTCAACGGCGGCGGCACCGGCAGCCTCGAGCTGACCGGCGGCCGAGGACGCGGTCACCGAGATCGCCGCCGGCTCGGGCTTCTACGCCCCCACCCTCTTCGATCCCTACAGCCGCTTCAGCCTCACCCCGGCCGCCGGCTTCGCCCTGCCGATCGTGCGCAAGCCCACGCCGGCGTCGCCACGGCGCTCGGCGGCGGCTACCTCGCCTCGGGCAGCGGCGACGCCTCGCGCGTCCCCTCGCCCTGGCTGCCGCCCGGGCTCGAGCTCGACCCCGAGGAGGGCGCCGGCGAGGTGCAGACCCCGCTCAGCGGCGCCCCCGCCCGCGACCTGCAGATCGGCGACCGCGTCTACATGCGCCACGCCAAGGCCGGCGAGCTCTGCGAGCGCTTCGACGCCCTGCACCTGGTCGAAGGCGAGCGAGATCGTCGACGTCGTCCCCACCTACCGCGGCGAGGGCCAAGACCTTCCTCTAGGGCGCCGAGGACGCGCTCGGCGTACTCGTTGGTGAAGACGTGGCCGGGGTCGAGCTCGCTCGCGCGCGGCCTGGAAGTCGGCCCAGCGCGGGTAGCGCTCGGCCAGCGTCGCCGCGGTCTGGAAGTGGCGCTTGCCCCAGTGGGGACGGCCGCCGTACTCGTTCATGATCGCCTCGACCGCCTCGAAGTAGGGGCGCCACTCCATGCCGCGGTACTGGTGCACGGCGATGTAGGCGGTGTCGCGCTCGTGCGAGGGGCTGAGCAGGGCGTCGTCGGCGGCGGTCACCCGCATCTCGATCGGGAAGAAGACCGGGTAGCGGTTGGAGCGCATCCACTCGATCACCCGCCGCGCCGCCTCGGGCCCGTGCTCGCGCGGCACGCCGTACTCCATCTCGGTGAAGCGCACGCGGCGCTCGTTGGCGAAGATCCGGTCGCTGCGGTCGGTCGACGTTGCTGCCGGATGCGAGCCAGGCGGCGAGCCGCGAGAGCGAGGGGATCGCGCGCGGGAAGCGCCTTGCCGGCCGCGGAGATCGCCTCCAGCGCCCAGTTCTCCAGCACGACGTCGTTGAGGAAGGCGGCGGCCCGGCCGCGCGGCCGCGGCGGCCCCTCGGTGCGGTTGCGTTCCAGCACCAGCGCCGAGTCGGCGTAGGGAAAGGTGAAGAGCTCGAAGTGCTCGTGCGCGTCGGCGCGCTCCTGGAAGCTGTCGAAGACCTCCTCGCGCGGCGCAGGGGTGTCGACCCGGTGCAGGGTGAAGGCCGGGACGCAGCGCAGGGTCACCGACGCAGATCGCGCCCAGGGCGCCGATGCTCACCCGCGCCGCGCGCAGCAGGTCGGGGTCGGCCTCCGCGCGTCAGCTCGCGAACCGAGCCGTCGGCGAGGACCAGCTCCATCGCCTCCACCTGCGAGGAGATGTTGCGCAGCTTCGCCCCGGTGCCGTGGGTGCCGGTCGAGATCGCGCCGGCGATCGTCTGGCGGTCGATGTCGCCGAGGTTCTCCATCGCCAGACCGAGCCCGTGCAGCTCGCTCGTTGAGGTCGGCGAGCACCGTGCCCGCCCCCACCTTGACCAGGCCGCGAGGAGCGATCGGCCTCGATCACGCCGCTGAGCGCGCCGGCGTCGACCATCGTGCCGTCGGTCATCGCCGTCTCGGTGAACGAGTGGCCGCTGCCGGCGACGCTGACCTTGCGCCCCGCCGCGGCCGCGGCGACGATCGCCTCGGCCAGCTCCTCGCGGCTCGCCGGGCGCAGCTGCTCGAAGGGAGCGCAGGCCTGGTCGCCGGCCCAGTTGCGCCAGGTACCCGGACTGCCCGCTCGCCTCAGCACCGAAGACATGCTGCGCGGAGCCTAGTCCGGTCAGCCCTCGACCGCTCGGATCGTCGGTGGCGCGAGCGCGTGGAACGAGTAGAAGACCGTGCCCACCAGCAGGACGATGATCGCCACGCTCGGGGCCGCGTTGCCGGCGACGCTGGCGGCGCCGCCGCCGGCGAGGCCGCCGATCACCTGCCCCGCCGCCCAGGCCATGTTGGAGAGGCCGGCGGCGAAGCCCTGGTGCAGGCGGCTCGACTCGGCCACCTCGGAGAGCATGGTCAGGGCCGGCGTGAAGCAGATGCCGCCGCCGAGCGAGGTGAGGATCAGGCCGGCCATCACCACACCCATGGCCTGCCCGATCGCCACCGCGGCCATCGCGACGCGCGCAGATGCTGAGGCCGACCATGAAGGGAATGCGCCGCCCGACCCGGTCGGAGTAGCCGCCGGCGAGCGGAGCCAGGACCGCCTCCAGAGCGGCGCCGGCGATGAAGCCGGCGGCGATCAGCGCGTGACCACCGCCGAGGTCGGCGATCTGCAGCGGCACCAGCACCTCGACCGCGCCGAACATCACCGAGGGGATCGCGACGAAGGCGGTCGCGAGCACGATCGGCCGCGCTGAAGATCGTCTCGGCGACCTCGCGCAGGTCCTGGCGTTCGGGCGCCTCGGCCTCCGGCAGGCGGGCGGCGAAGGCGGCGAGAGCAAGCGCCACCACGAGCACCGCCGCTGAAGACCTGTTCGGTGCCGACCGTCTGCCGCCAGCGCGCCCAGCGCGGGCCCGAACAGAGCGCCGGCGACCGCAGTCCCCAGCGCGGTGCCGATGACCGAGCCGCGCTTCTCCGGCGGCGACGTCGCTGACCAGCCAGGTCAGCGCGCCCGACCAGATCAGCGCCCCCGCGGCGCCCTGGGCGAAACGCGCCGCGTCGAGCAGCAGGAACTCGTGGGCAAAGCCGAAGGCGACGCTGGCGACGCCGAGCAGGAGCAGGCCCGCAGATCACCGTGCGGCGCGGTCCGAAGCGGGCCGCCACCAGGCCCGCCGGCAGCGAGAAGACGCAGCGTGCCCGCCGCGTAGGACGCCGAGAGCACGCCGGCCTGCGCCTTGCTCAGCCCGAGTTCGGAGACGTAGTCGGGCAGCAGCGGCGCGATCGCCGAGAAGAAGACGACGTCGAAGAAGACCATCGCCGAGGCAAGTATGAGCAATCGACGCATTGCAGACAATACAATCATCTAGAGCGATCGCAGTCATAGGCCGTCGCGTCTAGCATCGGCGGATCGCCTACTCCCCGGAGGGGTGGCAGAGCGGTTGAATGCACCGGTCTTGAAAACCGGCAGACATCGAAAGGTGTCTCGAGGGTTCGAATCCCTCCCCCTCCGCTGTTGGAGCTAAATCTGGCTTGCTAGAGCGGTTTGCGGAGGGCCAGCGAGACCGCATCCGAGTCCGGCTGGCTCCGGCTGAATCCGGTTGTTCTGTGGCACGGTTGTGGCACAGAGTTGGTAGTCCGATGCTCGTGGATCCGAAGCCAATCGCGCCCAGCCTCCGGTGCGGCCCAGATCACAGCAGGCGCTGAAGACGTCCCGTATCCATATCCCTCTGCGCTATCTGCTCCGCTTGCACAACACCTCATCAAGCTGCAGGCTGCGCCCGCACGACGACACCGGCTTGCCTGAGTTGGTCATAAGAAAGCTCCCACCCAGCCCACATGGCCAAGGCCGCAGCCAGCGAAAGCGGCCCCTCGATCTCACAAGCCTCGGGGTCACCCGGGGTTGGTAGTTGCTCGCAGAAGGCCTTGACGCCGATGACCGCGTCCTCCTCGTGCGTGCCGCCCTTGGCGTCGCGACTGACAAACGCCTCCCAGACCAGCAAGCCAGTCCGCTCAACTGAAAACGGCTCCCACTGAACGAACACCGGGATGTCCGGGACTCGACCGTGGAGGGCCTGCAGTACCCAAGCCGCCTGGACGATGCCCGTGGCCATCGCGCTCGCCCCCGTGGATGAGGACCACGCAGGTGCTCCCTTGTCGATTGGCCTTGCCTTGCCAAGTAGGGCAGAGTCATGTGGCACCGGGAGGAGCAACGGCATCTCAAACCCGAGAGCCACCGGTTGCTCGCATTCGAGGTGAGACGCGACGGCCGCCGTGAGCGACTCGATGCTCGTTGGCACATGAACCTCCTCGCCGAGATCGCCCGGATGTCTCCGCGCCCACGCAAACCGCTCGTTCGGGATCGAGCCGATGTCAGCGCAGAACACCTGAAGGCTGTCGGCCCACTCGTCTACCACGGTAAGAACCCTAGCCACCATTCAACGTCAGCAGGTTCTTGCAAAAAAGACATCAGACTAATATCCTTGAATAGATTGGAATCTCCAAGTAGCGAGGCCAGAGGAGAACTGAATGCACTTCGCTCGCGCTGCACATTCCGCTCATCGTCGCCTCGTGCTGCTAGTCACAGCGCTGCTTGTCGCCCTCTCGATGCTTATGGCGATGGCCTCAGGCGCCTCTGCTCTTTCATTTGGCCTGCAATGGAGCGGAGACATCGAACCAACCATGAGCGAAGAAGAACTGGAAGTCGTGCAGCACTCCGGCGCTTCGTACTTCCGCGTGCAAATAGACCGCGCGAATGGCTTGAAATTTTACGAGCCGCTCTTTGATCGCGCCGCCAAACGCGGCATCACCATCCTCCCTTACCTCATGCAAGGCACCACCTACCTTCTGCCTGGTGGCGATGGCCAGTACGGAGGCTGGGGCACATGGGTCGAAGAAGCGGTTAAAAAGTACGGGCCGGGCGGCTCATTTTGGAGTGGCAAGGCCTATGCCAAGCCGGTCACCACTTGGGAGATATGGAATGAGCCCAATCTGGCGGAATACACCCCCGCCAATGAGAAATCTGGAGAAAAAGTAAGTGCGGCCGAAGCCAAAGCCTACGGCGAATTGTTTGTCTTCTCCTCCAAAGCCATCCACAAAGTCCAGCCCAGTGCGCAAACGCTGGTAGGGGGCCTCTACCTAGGAGGTTGGACCGAACCGGGGATGGAAGAATATGTTTCGGCTCTCTATAAAGCACCCGGCATAGCCTCAGAGGTGGGTGGCGTTTCAATCCATCCCTACGCCTTCACCAAAAATGCGCAAATCACAGAATTTGCCAGCGAGGTAATCAACATCCGGACTGTCTTGAACCGCCAGTCGCTGGGATCGAGCAAACCCCTGTGGATCACCGAGCTTGGCTGGCCGATCCCAGCAAGCCCAACCCAAGAAAAAGAATGGGCACCCGCAGGAGTCGATGCGCCTACCCAGGCCACCCTGCTGAAACAGAGCTTTAATTGGGTCAAAACCAACGCCGGCACCTACAACATTCAAGGGGTGACATGGCATGCCGTCAAGGACAGAAACATCACAACATGGGCGGGCCGCTGCGGCCTGAGGGACCTTAGCGGCAAATATCGGCAGTCCTGGTGGGAGTTCCAGCAACAGACCGGTGCGCCGATCTGGCCGGCACCGACGAACTGGCCCTACGACAGCCTTGGTGGGGGTCTCGTTGGCGACCCGACGATCTCGTCCCAGGGCCCGGGTCTGCTCGACGTCTTCGCCAGGGGGCCGGACAACGCGCTCTGGCACAACTGGTACAGCGGGACGAGCTGGAGCGGCTGGCAGAGCCTCGGTGGCGGCCTCACCTCGGGGCCGGCGTCGGTGTCCTGGGGTCCCAACCGGATCGACGTGGTCGCCCGAGGGGGTGACAACGCCGTCTGGCACTGGGCGTGGAATGGATCTGGCTGGAGCGTCGAGAGCCTGGGTGGGTCGATCGAATCCGCCCCGGAGATCTCCTCGCAGGGCCCGGGTCAGCTCGATGTCTTTGTGAGGGGCGGTGACAACGCGCTCTGGCACAAGTGGTACAGCGGGGGAGGTTGGAGCGGCTGGCAGAGCCTGGGCGGCTCGATGGCCGGAGGTCCTGGCGCTGTGTCCTGGGGTCCCAACCGGATCGATGTGGTCGCCCGTGGGAGTGACAACGGCGTTTGGCACTGGGCGTGGAATGGATTCGGCTGGAGCCTGGGAAGCCTGGGCGGATCGGTCGCCTCCGATCCAGATATCTCTTCGCTCGGTCCGGGCTATCTCGACGTGTTCGCCAAGGGATGGGACAACGCCCTCTGGAACGACTCTTACGGCGGCGTCTGGGGCGGTTGGCACGTCGTCGGGGATGGCCCATTGATATCCGGGCCCGGAGCCGTGTCCTGGTCGAATACGAGGACCGACGTGGTGGCTCTGAAAAATGATTCGAGCGTCCGGCATTTCTTCTGGAATCCGTAACGCGCGTTCCACATTTGAAGTCGACCAGAAGGTCGGTTCCCACTACTAGATCTTGCTGTCTCTTTCGGCTAGGAAGCTCATGGCTCCGGTGGAGGCGCGCTGTGCCTTGCTAAGCCTGAACCCACAGCTAGTGTCGTTCGGGCGCCCGACTACCCGGCCAACAGGCACCGCGAGAGCGCTTGCCAAGGGCGCAAAGCGCCCGACCCCCGAAGGGGGTTGACCAGGGCGAACGCGGTGCTCGACGCGAGCCGCTGAACTACCGCGTGTCGCGCCAGTCCGGTTCGCATCGGCGGATGGAAGCACCGGGCCACCGGCCCCTGACTCTGGCGTTCCACGACAAAGCGACAGTCCCCTCCGGCCTAGTCCGCAAGGTTCTCGTCAGACGTTGGACTTGCCGAAGACGAGGCTCTGAAGCTACTCTGACTTGAAGGATCAAATGGAAACCGTGCGCGTCATCTACCACCACGAAGCAGTCGGCTGGTGGGCCGAGTCACCCGATGTAGAGGACTGGTCCGCCGCTGGCGACACCTACGCCGAGGTGGTCAAGCTCGCGGCAGAGGGCATCCCGTTTGCATTGGAGCACTCGGTCGAGCTGGAGCACTACGTCCCGGCTGGCGAGCGCGTCCCTGCTTGACCCCAGCGTCGGCCGTGAATCAGCCTTCGTGGGGGGAGTTTGCTGTCCCCTTTTCCCATTTCGCGCCAAGCGGCAGCGCCGGGGTCATTGGGGCCGCCAAATCTTCCCCTCGACTCGGTCCGCGGGGTCGGCCAGCAGACCGAGGGCTCGCAACCCCGCTTCGTGTTTGCTCATGACCAGAGCGGAGACCGCCGCGTCGAAGGCATCTTCGGAGCCGGCGGCCCGCTCGAGAAGGTCCCTCGGCTGCTCGGGGAAGTGCTCGACCAGATAGTCGTGTCGCGCCGACCACTTGCCCTTGTTGACGGGACCGGTCAGCGCGCGCGGATAGATCTCCACCACGCGCGGCCATGCCTCGGAGAACGGCCAGATGCCGAAGCCGTTCTTGGCAAGCGGTAACGGATGCGGCATCCTGCGAATCCAGCCAGTGCTACCGGTGGCCTCACTCAAAGCGCTACTCACCTAGTCAAGAGAACGTTCTATGCGTCTCCGCTACCTTCGCAGTACGTTTCCCGGAACTCCAGTACCACGGGTGCGAACTCCTCCACGCGCGCAAGGGCCCGGCTTGAAAGCTCAGCGGCCTCAGTTACCTTGGCCCCAGGCGGAAATTCGCGCAGCTTGCTTGCTGTTTCGCTGAACATGCTGTGGCCTGCCCGAAACGCCTCTTCGAGCTGGTCCGTGGGAGCTGCCTCAGTAACTTCGCCGAACTTCGACGCTAGACGCTCAAGTACAAACGCCATGTCGGCTGGCTCGGATCACAGCCGAGCCGTCGCTGTTGATCTCGTCCACAAGCTCGTCAATGGAATCAAGCTGTCGACAGAATACTGCCGCTTTCTCGGCATTCATGCCGTCCACGATAAGTGTCCCGGCGGCGGTAACGGCGGCACGGGTTATCCGAAGCGAGCGTGGATCGGTACACCAACCAATGACTGTCTAAGCCGGCGGGAGAGGCTCGCCTGCGCCCTCGGCATCCGTGCAGTCGCCAGTCTCAAAGTAGGCATGGAGCACATGCACATGACATGTGGTATTGCGTTTGGTTTGTTAGAAGTACTCTGTTGCTTCCGAAACCTGTTCATTGGCGCGTCAGCGCCTCGATTGGGTCTCGCGAAAGAAACTGTCCCGTCACGGGATTATATGATCGCGCGCGAAGGTACTGCAATCCGCTCTCAGCATCGGTGTACTGACCGGCGTAGCCGAGCGGCGTGTCTGAGTTCCCAGTCAGTCGCTGCTCTGATCCAGGATTTTAAGGCGCAGGCGATCAAGACTGTCCTGAGTTTTTACGCGTTTCATCGCTTCCTCAATGACCTCAATGGCCTCTTGTGGTCGTCCTTGGTTTGCCAAGAAAGTGGCAAGGTCAATCGCAAACATCTCGCTTTGAGGCTCCCGCCTGATTGACGATCGAAAACCGCTCTCGGCCGTTTCCTCATCGCCATCCTGAAGCGCAAAGCGGCTCTCAAGATGGCTCAGCTCGGCAGCAAAGAGAAAGTCTGAATGCCCTACCTCCCTTGCGTGCGCCGCATATCTCCGCGCCAGGCAAGGTCGATTCAGTTCCCACATAAGATAGGCAGCACGGGTCAACCGACTCGGCTCATCTGGATCCAACTTCACCGCCTTCATTGTCTCCGACACTGCATCCTCGGGACGTACGGTCTGGAGTACAGACGCATATAGGAACCGGATCTCAGCGTCGTTTGGGAAGCGTCCGATAGCCTGGTTAAAAAACGCAAGTTTTTCGTCTCCATCGCCCTCCAAGAGGAGTTGACGTCCGCGTTTGATCGTTGGCCAGACCTCTCTCTTCCTATTGAGCTCCAACCCGTCCTGCCATGTGCGTCGTAGATGTCTTTGCAGTCTCTTTCCAATCAATAGTCTTATCCCTTCGTAGCTCACAGCCTAGCGTTTAGTTTTTTAGTCCTGCTCGCTGTCTAAAAACATCCACGTGCCTCGTTGCCAATCACCTTCACGCCAAGACTATTCATCATTGGTGGTGGAACAGCCTTGCGATCAACGCTGCAATGCGGATCCACACTGAACCACCCTTCGGGTTATTAGGGTCGTTGGGGTGGGACAACTTGTCCGCGAACTGCTGATCCTTAGTCCGAGCCTCAGAAGGGACGCCTCTTTCCGCATTGCGTTCCTCTTCTGCTTTGCATTCATGATGCTCTTCCTCGTATTCTTCTTCCGCCCTGGTTAGCTTTGGGCCGCTGCTTTCGTCGCTGCTTTCGTTACCGCCCCCCCATATAGAGTTCCAGACTTCTTCAGCTGCTTCTTGAATTTCTTCACCAGCATCTTCCCAGACCTCCACGGGAGGAGGACACAACATGCAGGGTATTTCTTCTCCTCTTTCCGCTGTGAGGCCTGCACGATCCGTCTTGTTCGAGGGATTGTCAGCGGCGTAGGAGTACGGTTGGCGCGTCAGCGCCTCGATTGGGTCTCGCGAAAGAAACTGTCCCGTCACGGGATCATATGATCGCGCGCGAAGGTACTGCAATCCGCTCTCAGCATCGGTGTACTGACCGGCGTAGCCGAGCGGCGTGATCTGAGTTCCCGGGTGTTCAGTTGGCTTGCCGTAGGCCCCGAAGCTGAACGTTCCGGTCGTTTTGCCGCTGCTGTCGGTCAGCAGCCTAGTGCTGCCCAGCTGGTCGTGGTGGTAATAGGTCGGAATTCCTTCGGCGGAGATCTGCTCGATCGGCAAGCCGTCCGGCCCGTAGACGTAGCTATTTTGCCCGTCGTTGAGCAGCAACGGCAAAGTAGTGGATGTATTCCAGGTCAGCTGGCTGACCGTTCCCGAGACCGCCTGGGAAGCGCGAAGGCCGGCGCCATCGTAGGCGTAGGATTCGTCGATCTTCAGCGCTCCTGTAGCCACGCGTTCGACGGCGGTGAGGTTTCCGGCTTGGTCATATGTGTAGTTGGTGGGAGGCGTGACTGCGAGCCACCCCTCGACCCGGTCATTACCGGTATCGGCAACCCAGACGTTTCCTTTGGAGTCGAGGACGAGCGCCGAAGGGGCTTCGAACTGGCCGTTACCGTTGCCGGCCGCGCCGAATTGGCCCAGATAGGCTCCTTCGGCGCTGAAATGCTGGACCCGGTCGTTGCCGGTGTCTGCGACCCAGACGTCGCCTTTGGGGTCTGCCGCGATGCCCTGAGGTTCTTCGAACTGGCCGTTACCGTTGCCTGCGGAGCCGAATTTGCCGATGAATTCTCCTTCCGGGCCGAACTCTTGGACCCGGTCATTACCGGTATCGGCAACCCAGACGTTTCCTTTGGAGTCGAGGACGAGCGCCGAAGGGGCTTCGAACTGGCCGTTACCGTTGCCGGCCGCGCCGAATTGGCCCAGATAGGCTCCTTCGGCGCTGAAATGCTGGACCCGGTCGTTGCCGGTGTCTGCGACCCAGACGTCGCCTTTGGGGTCGATGGCGAGCGCCGAGGGGGCTTCGAGCTGGCCGGCGCCCGAGCCTTGTGAGCCGAATTTGCCGATGAATTCGCCTTCCGGACTGAACGTCTGGACCCGGGCGTTGCCGGTGTCGGCTACCCAAACGTTGCCTTCGGGGCCGAGGGCGATACCCCGCGGTTCGGAGAGCTGACCGCCTTCCGTGCCTTTGGCGCCGAATTGGCGGACGAATTCGCCTTTGGATTTGAACTCCTCGATCCTGTCGTTGCCGGGGTCAGCTACCCAGACGTTTGCTTCGGAATCGAGGGCAAGACTCGCCGGCGCGGAGAGTTTGCCGGCGCCCGAGCCTTTGCCGCCAAAGGAGAGGTCGTAGGCGGGCGGCCCGCCCGCCAGTGGAGTCGTTTTGACGCGCTCCCCCTCTTCGTCGTAGGCGTAGGTGGCAATCGTTGATTTTTCGAGCTCGCTGGCAGCGTCGTAGAAGTTCGTCGCGCCAGGAGCTTTTGTCAGGTTGTTAGCCGGGTCGTATTCGAAGCTTTCAGAACCGGCTTCGGTGAGGCGGTCGTTTTTGTCGTAAGAGAAGGCTTCTTCTTCGGCGCCGGGAAGGCCTTTGCTCGTCAGGCCTTCGACTCCGCCGACTTTATCGCGAGCGTAGCCGAGCGATGCCAGCGTTTCGGCGCCCTCCTTCATCTGGACTCCGCTCATCTCGTCGGCACGGTCATAGGTGTATTCGTCGAGGTTGCCGGTTCCTTCCGGGAAAGTGGTCGTTGCGAGATTCGAGTCGGCGTCGTAAACGAAGCTCGTCGTGTTCCCCAGCCAGTCGCTAACGCCTTTCATCCGCCCGGCTTTGTCGAAGGCCTGGGTCACGGATTCGCCGTTCGGATAGGTGATGCCGATCTGCTGGTTCGCGAGGTTGTATTCGTAGGCGACGGTGTCGCCGTGGCCGTCTTTCGCCAGGACGAGGCGACCCAGCTGGTCGTATTCGTAGCTGCTTTCGCCCGTCCCGTCGCCCATGCCCACCAAGTTGCCGTCTTTGTCGTAGGAGAATTCGGCCGTCGGCGTGGTTTCGTCCGAGTAGCTGATCTTTTCGAGACGGTTGGCGGGGTCGTAAATGTAGGTGGTGGTCCGTTTTTCCGGGTCGGTCTTGGCGATCAAATTGCCAGCATCGTCGTATTCCAGCGTGGTCGCGCGTTTGAGCGGATCGACGATTTCGACCGGCTGCTCGAGAGCGTTGCGCACGTATTCGGTCGCGTGGCCGTTGCCGTCAACCTGCGCGACCACTTCTCCGGCGCCGTCGTATTCGGTTGTCGTCAGGTCGCCGTTGGGAGCTTCGACTTCGGTCGGCTCGTTGTTGGCGTCATAGGTGTAGGTCGTCGTGTGGCCGTTGCCGTCAGTTTCGGTTTCGATGTTGCCGTTGCCGTCATAGGCGTATTCGGTCGTGTGTTCCAGAGGATCGGTTACCTCGATCGGACGACCCTGCGGATCGCGTTCGTAGCTGGTCGTGAATTTGGCCGGTTCGGCCCCTTTTTCATTGCCGCGTGGACTTACCGTTGAAAGTAGCTTGGAATCTTCGTCGTATTTCCAGGTCCGCCTGTCCCCTTCGGGCTCGATTTCGCCGCTCAGGTCGCCTTGGCTGTCGTATTCATAGTGCCAGGCGTGTCCGACTGGGTCGGTCATGCTTTCGCGCTGCCCATAGGAGTCGTAGGCAAAGCCGGTCGTCTGCGTCGTTTTCCCGGGCGCCGGTCGTGAGATCGTTTTTGGGTTGCCGTTGCTGTCGCGTGCGATCGTCGTCGTCTCGCCATTGGGGGCGGTTTCGGAGATCAGGTCGTGGGTTTCGTTGTATTCCCATTTGGTCTCATTTTCATCGGCGTCGGTAGCGCTCGTGCGATCCCCCACCGGGTTGTAGCTGTAGGTAGTGGTGTGGCCGTTGCCGTCGGTGTGACTCAGCAGGTGACCTGCTTCGTCATAATCGAGCACTTCGGTGGTTGCTTCTTTGGTGCCGAAGCCGTCGGTCACGGTCGTGGGCTCGTTGTCGCTGTTGAACCACTGGTCGGTAACCGATCCCGTGGCGAGGTTCGTGATACGGGTGTGAAAGCCGTCGTATTCGAAGGCCAGTGTCCGTTTTGCCGGATCGGTCTGCAAGATCACCCGGTTCGATTCGTCGTACCCGTTGGACGTTTCGCCGCCACGGCCGTCGATGATCTTGATCATCCGGTGCGACGCGTCGTATTTGAATTGCCACCGGGGGGTTTCTTCTCCCGGCATTGTCACGCTGGCGAGGTCGCCGCCTTCGTAGGTGTATTTGACAACATGCCCCATCGGGTCTTCGGCACTTTCGGCGAAGCCTTCTTCGTTGTATGTGAGTTTCATCTGGCGACTCACGGGGTCTGTAATAGTTTTCAGCTTGCCCGCTTCGTCGTAAGAGAGCGTTGTTTTGTTACCGTTGCGATCAGTCACGCTCTGCAACGCACCGCCGGGGGCAAAATGGCGTTTGATCCGATCGGCGCCGGTGTAGGTATAGCCGGATTCGGGGCTTCCGACAAGCGTGTCCTGACTCCATTCCGGCGCTACGAAGGCACCTTTGCCGTCTTCGGTAAAGGGCACGGTGCTGCCGTTCGCACGCTCGATGACGATCCGTTTCACAACGGCGAATTCGGGTTCGCCTCCGCCCCCTTCTTCTTCCGGTTCTTCTTCGCCTTCTTCTTCCGGTTCTTCTTCGGGTTCGCCTTCCCCTTCTTCTTCTTTTTCTTCGGCTTCTTCTTCTGCCGCTTCTTCTTCTTCGGTCCTTTCTTCTTCGACGACTTCGCCTTCTTCGTCTCCTTCGATTTCGACTTCTTCTTCTTCGAAGACGAGGTGATCGCCAAAGGAGTGGGACCAGCCGTATCCGAACACACCAGGCGAGGAGGCCGAAGTCGCCGCTTGGGCGCTGTATGCCCTGGACAGGAGCAGCCCGACCCCTCTACCACCAATGTCTATATCGATCTGATCCTCGGTGAGGTCGCCGCTGGCGGTTTCGACCGGATCGCCGCAGTTGCATCTCCGTCCGAACCGCTGACTTGCCGGCACGCCGATGCGATTAGCGATCTTCAACGTTCCCGAGGTCTGCCCCACCCTGCCGCGGTTTTCGAACGGCACGGTGACTTTGGTCGTCCCGCTGCCAGTCGCCTTATAGAAGTCGCTCAGGTTGACGATCTTGGGTGCGCTCGTGCTCGATTCGTAAACCCGTACCTGCGCCCCGTATTCAGCATCTTCGGAGTTGGCTTCAAACGCGCCGTCGTTGATCAGGTGAGCCCCGTTGGACATCATCAGAGTCGATTTGCCGAGCGAAAAGGTCCCCTGGAGGAACAGCGATCGATGCTTGAGCAAGGCGTAATGCGCGGCGTTCACGATGCCGAACCCATTGACGGAGGTGACGCCATCGCCCTTCATCGTCGTTTCTTCCCAGCCTAGGTCTTTGGTCAAGAATGTTCCCTTGCCCTTGAGAATGCCAGCCTCGAGAAAGGTAGTCCCGGACTCGAGGCT
This sequence comes from uncultured Solirubrobacterales bacterium, assembly GCA_963702065.1. Taxonomy (GTDB): domain Bacteria; phylum Actinomycetota; class Thermoleophilia; order Solirubrobacterales; family 70-9; genus VRUE01. Next base: position 98,511 of record OY969705.1, on the reverse strand, counting down.
CGCTTCCTCGCCGATGCTGGTCGTGCCTCTCTCAAGGAAAAATTCTTCGGTGGAATATGTGCTGTTTGTGCCCGTTTCGAGCTTTCCACCCTCGACGTAGACTTCGTTGCTGACGAGGTCTGCGTTTTTGCGCAGGTAGGTCGCCCCGCGTTCTTGGAACAGCTGTCCGGCCGAGCTTTCGGTGCCTTTGCGAAGTTCTAGGGTGCCGCCCTCGACGAATATGTCGTTGCCGGTGAGTGATGCACCGGATTCGAGGCTTGCGTCTGTCTGATCTTCCTGGAAGTAGTCTTCGAATTCGAATTTCGTGTTCGCCTTGAGGGCAAACCGGCTGTCACCTTCGAGGAACACGCCTCCCGCTTCCAGGGTTGCGCCAGCGTTGATGTTCGTTCGGCCATCGGTCTGAAAGTGATCCTCGATGAAGTTTTCGCTGCCCGGGCCGAGTTCAAGACGGCCGCCATCGACAAAGGTTTCTTGGGCCGACAGGCGGCCGTTTTTGATCAAGTTGATATGGCCGGATGACATCGAGAGGCCTTCGAAGCTAGATTTTTCTTTCGCCCCGGTCATTTCGAATTCGCTTTTGCCAAGGACCATGACCTGGGCTTCTCCGCCGTCAATCTGGTGGCCTTTGGCGCTTGCCCCCCTCCATAGAACGACATCGCCCCTCATCTCGGAGTGTTCGCCGAGGGTGAACGTCCCTTCCACGAAGTCGACGCCGGTTTCGGAGCCTTCGGCGACCCACTTGTCTTTGGCTTCTTGGCCGGAGTTGCCGCCGCCGGTGAAGGTAAGCGTTCCGGATTCGGACTTGACGAGATCCTCGTTGTCGATCTTGAACTCGACGAATGCCATTGCTTCGCCTTCGTCCTTGCGCACCGTCCCGGTGTTAATCAGCCTCGAGACCGCTCCGGCGCCCTGAACCAAGCCATTGCCTTCTTCCTCACCATTGATCGCGAGCGTGCCGGAATTTTCGACCCGCGCTTCTTTGGATCCGCGCAGGCGGCCTTTTTCGGCTTCGATCCTCAGTGCTTTCGTATTGACAAGCGTGGCTTCTTCCAGGCGAATTTGGCCTTCCGAGCCTTCGATCTTCAGGCTGTTGGTGTTTTCGATCAAGGCATTTCCCGTGGCGACCAGACCGCCTTCAGGCGCAGTCAGGACATAGGACCCTTCGTTGAGGAGCGAGGCGTGTTCGACTAGGTTCGTCTGCCCCGAGGGGGCATTGGTGGTGACGGAGGCCGAGTTGACGAAGTTCGCGGATTCCTTGACGGTGAGCCGGCCTTCGGGTCCGCCAACGGTGAGCGAGCCCCCATTCTCGACTTCAAGAAGGGCTGCTTCGGCGACGTTGAGCTTGCCTTCGGCGCCTGCAACCACGAGGCTACCCTTGACAGCGAGCGAGCTTTTCTGGGCGACCCTCAGTCCGGGCCCTTCGGCTTCGATCGGTTCGACTCGCCCTTCGGCTTCGATTCCGATCACCGTTTCGCCTTCGGATTCCGTTGCGCCGCCATCCGCTGTGAGTGTTTCGGTGACGAACAGCTGCGCCGAGCCCTTCAAGGCACCGCCGGAGAGATGCAGGATGCCGATGTTCGACGATTCGCCCCCGTTTATCGCCAGGGAACCGGAGAGGATGCGAAGTTCGCCGTCGCCCTGCAGTACTTTCGCTTCGTAGGCGCCAGTGGCGACTTCGACCACCTTCCCGCTCGGGATGCAGGCAACATCCGAAGGGGTCGGGGCATGTTCGGCCGACCAGTTTTCAGCTGCTTCCCACGAACCGGGGGCGGTGGCGATCCAGGTATCGGTGCATTCGGCCGCCGAAGCGACAGACGGGAGAAGAAACGCGACGCACACCAAGACAAAGACCGGGAGGGCCCTGCGGGTGGCCACTCGTGCCCTCGATTGCGAATGCCAGACAACGGCGGCTCTCCGTGCTTCGACAATCCACCCTCGCTGCATCATGTGCCCAGCCTCCCCCCTACTGTTTCGATGTCAGTCGTATCCATAACTCGTGAGCACACCTCGGTCAAGCGATATTTATTGTTTATAAGACGTTTGTTCTATTTGCGCGCCGCTTGAAAAGCGGCAGGCGTCTAACGGCGTCTCGAGGGTTCGAATCCCTCCCCCTCCGCTATCCGAGAGCGCTCCGTTGTGGAGCTAGCTGATCACGCGGGCGAGACTGAAGCCGTCGTAGCCCTTGCCGCCGACTGTCTGGATCGTCGTCGCCTCGACCCGGGGCTCGGCGGCGAGCATCTCGTGGAAGCGGCGCTGGGCGGGGATCGTGGGGTCGTCGCTTTCGGGGTCGGCGAGGCGGCCGTCGCGGACGACGTTGTCGGCGACGATCAGGCTGCCGGGCGGTGAGTGCTCGAGGGCCCAGGCGAAGTAGTCGGGGGTGTGGACCTTGTCGGCGTCGATGAAGGTGAGGTCGAAGGGACCCGCCTCATCCGTGTCGAGTTGCGGCAGCTGATCCAGGGCTGGGCCCACCCTTATCTCGACGATCTCGCCCAGGCCGGCAGCGACGATGCTGGCCGCAGCCACCTCGGCGTAGCGCTGCTCGGCCTCGAGGCTGATCAAGCGCCCGCCGGCAGGCAGGGCTCGTGCCAACCAGATCGTGCTGTAGCCGGCCAGGGTGCCGAACTCGAGGATCGTCTTCGCCCCGATCGACTTGGCCAGCAGGTAGAGGAGCTTGCCCTGGGGCGGCGAGACGTGGATCTGGCGGCAGTCCTGCCGCTTCGCCCGCTCGCAGCGCCGCCTCCAGCGCCTCGTCGGGAGGCGCGAGCAGGCCGGTCACGTACTCGTCGACCGCGGTCCAGGTCTCCTGCTGACACGGGAGGAAGGTCTATCAGACCTGCCCGCTGGGCAGGAAAGCCGGCCGCCACGACCGAACGTGCGGGGATGGAGACGGCATCGCGCCGGGCGCGCAGGCGTGAGCGATGGTTGCAGCGAGCGGAGCGCGTCAGCGACGCCTTCGGGCTGGTCCTCGTCCTGGTCCTGATCACCTACGTGCTGGCCTCGCTGCTGGACAACCGCGGCTGGAGCTCCGTCGTCCTGACCGTGGCGACGAGCGCGACCTCGGTGGTGGCGCTGACCAGCTCACACGCGCGAGCCCGCGCTCGTGCGGCTAGCGGTAGCGCTCTCGGCGCTGACCGTGCTCCTCGCCGCAATCGGCGCGGCCTCCGGCAACCACGATTGGCTCAACCTCGCAACGCTGATCCAGGTCTCGCTCCTGACCCTCGCAATGGGGGCGGTCCTGCGCCGCGTCGTCATGGCCCCCGAAGTGGGCTCGCGCACGATCCTCGGCGCGCTCAGCGTCTACGCCGTGCTGGGCATCCTCTTCACCTTCCTCTACGGCGTGATCGAGCGAGTCCAGGGAGGGCCGTTCTTCGAAGGCCACCCGCACCCCGTCAGGCTCCGACTTCCTCTTCTTCAGCTACACGACCCTGACCACGACCGGCTACGGAAACCTCGTTCCCGGCGGCCAACCCGGCCGGATGATCTCCGGCCTGGAGATGATGGCCGGCCAGATCTTCCTCGTCACCCTCGTCGCCGGCCTGGTCAGCCTCTGGCGTCCGGGCGAGGCGATCCGGCGGCGCCGCGAGCGGCGCGGTGGAGACGAACCGTCAGCGGATACGTCCGCCGGCGAGCTAGCTACTCGGAGAGCTCGACGCGCTCGATCGTCTGCGCCTCGAGCGGACGGTCGGAGGCGTCTGTCTCGCTCGACTCGATCGCATCGACCACGTCCATGCCGTCGACGACGCGGCCGAAGACGGTGTGCTTGCCGTCTAGCCACGGCGCCGCACCGGTGGTGACGATGAAGAACTGCGAGCCGTTGGTGTTGGGCCCGGCGTTGGCCATCGCCAGCGCGCCCCGCTCGACCTTGTGCTGGTTGAACTCGTCCTCGAAGGTGTAGCCAGGCCCACCGCGGCCAGTTCCCTCCGGGCAGCCGCCCTGGATCATGAAGTCCGGGATCACCCGGTGAAAGACCAGCTCGTCGTAGAACTTGTCGGCCGAGAGCTTGCGGAAGTTCTCGACCGTCTTCGGCGCGTCCTCGTCGTGCAGCTCGAGCACGATCGCCCCGGCGCTGGTGTGAAGGGTGGCCTGCGACATCGAGCATCACCCTACCCGGTTACGTGAACGAGCAAGCGGCCGGAAGCCCCCGGCGCGTAGGGCCAGCGCTCCTCCGGAAGGACCACGGCGCGGAGCCGGATACTGGCCGACCCGCTGACGTAGCGAAAGCGGTAGCCGGCCTGAAAGCGGCCGGCGTGATCGCTGCGCGTGACGAGCACCGGGCGCCAGCGCCTGCGCGGCCGACTCGTAGTACTGGATCGTGACCAGCTTTCCCCGGCGCGGAAGCGGCGCTCCGAGGCTGCGCACGCGGCCGCTGAAGTGCACCGCCTCGCCGGTGCGCAACTCGCGAGGTGCGGCGCGGAGCTCGACGCCGCTGCGCACCCGCAGCGTCAGCGGGCCGCGCTCGGCGGCATCGAGCCGCGTCGTCGCCACGGAAAGCGACGGTGATCCGGCGCGAGGTGCCCAGCCGGGAGCCGCAAGCTGGAAGCCGCCGTGCGGACCGGTCTGCGCGGCCGCGTCGGCTGCACTCGACCAAGCGCCCCGCGGGAGGGTCGGGAGACGACGCGCAGCGATGCGATCGGCAAGGCCGGCGCCGTCGGCGTCGAGCGAGCCGGCCGCTGAGACGTGGCGGCCGTCCCGAACGGCACCGTCAGCTCGGTGCCGCTGCGACCACGCCAGCGCAGGCGGGCGAAGATGCGCGCCTTGGCCCGCACCGGCTCGGCCCGTTTGAGCGCCGGCGACCGGCTTCCCGGAACCTTGCGCACCGTCATCTCGGTGCCGTCCGCCGCGGCGCGTGGTGCCGGCGGCGTTTCCGGCCGCATCGACGGCATCGGCCCGAAACACGTAGGTGCCCGGCGTCGAGGTCGGCTCGGCAGGCGGGCGAGAAGCTGCGGCGCTATCCGCCGAGGCGCCGCGCTGGAACTTCGCCGGCAGCTCCGTCCACTGCTGGCTGTCGAGCCGGCGATAGTGGATCTCTCCGCTCGCCGGGCCGGAATGAGCGTCGCTGATCTGGGCGCGTGATCTGCGTCGGAACCGCGTCCCCGGCGGCCGCCGGCTCGAAAGCGACGCCTGGGGGCACGTCGTCGAAGCGCAGCGGCAGCGATGCCGCCGAGGACGCCGCCTCGTTGCCCGCCTCGTCGCGCAGCCAGATGCTGAGCGAGTAGATGCCGGCACGTGGGACGAAGAGGTTCTGCAGCGCGCTCAGATCGTGGCCGGAGACGAATTTGGCGCCGCTGTCGTAGCCGGCCGGGCCGGTGATGCGCCAGGAAGCGCCGCCGATCGGACTCGCCGGACCCTGGTCCGGGATTGATCCAGGAGAGATCGAAGTCGTTGCTGCGCCGCCAGACATCGCCGCCGGCGAGGGTGAGTTCGCGGGGATGCGCCGGCGGGTTGTTGTCGACCAGGAACGTCTGATCCGCCGTGCAGGCCGGGTTGCGCGGCAAAGTCGGTCACGCAGTGGTGGATGCTGTGCGGGCCGTCGCTGAAGCGGGTGGTGTCGATCGGCGCGTTGCCGGAGACGCCGAGGCTGCAGGGGCGCATCTGCGTCGCTCGCCATTCGCCGCCGATCGAGGCCTTGGCGCAGCCGTACTCGGTCAGGTTCACCCGGCCGCCGTCGACCGCGGTTTCGCCGAAGCGAACGCCGCCGCCGACGTCGCTGCCCGCAAAGCCGACGTTCTGGGTGCCGCGGCGCCATCCGCCCGCGGTGATTTCACCGCCGATCCCCGCTGCGGGCGGCTGATCGTCCTGGACCGTGATCGTCAGCGCCCGGATCGCCGACCACGAGCCGGGTTCGAGGCTGCACCACTTGCTTTCGGCCTTGGCGCAGAGCAGGCGATCCTCGAACGCGGGCTGGGCCGGGTTGAAACCGGCGACGAACTCGCGCGGCGTGGTGTCGGTGCCTCCCGCCGCCGCGAAGACGTCGAAACCGCCGCCCCAGTTGGCCATGCCGAGCCGCTGCTCGATGCCGTCGTGCAGCGCGTGCCACCAGGTTCCCCGCACCTGAGAGATCCCGGTCCCCGGCGGGGCGTCCCAGCGCCAGCGGGCGTAGCGCGTGCCCGACACCGTCGCCTGGCCATCGCGAGTGAAGCTCTTCAGGTGCGCCCCGTCGAAGGGGTCCTGCCCGGCCGGCGGCACGCACCAGGCATCAGGGCGGAACTTCGCGCCTCCGGTGCTGTCGGCCCAGCTCGCGTCGGCGCCGACGTACCAGCCGCACTGGGCGACCGAGTACTTGCCCGCGGTCGCCTCCTTGGCAACCAGCAGCAGCAAGGCCAGCGCCAGCGCGACCCCCATTGCGACGATGCGGCCGACGCCACCCCGCGTTCCCGACATGACTCCTCCTTCGCTCGACGGCATGTGCGGGGGCTAAGCCGCGCGGCGGCGCAGATCTCTCCCCCCGGCCGCCGAACCCCCGCAGGCTGCCGCCTCGGCGCCTTTGCGAGAATGGCCTCAATGTCACTTCCGACGCAGGATCAGATAACCGAGAAGCTGCGAGCCGTGATCGACCCCGAGCTGCGCCGCTCGATCGTCGAGCTGGGCATGGTGCGCTCGATCGAGGTCCGCGACGAGCGGCCGGGTCGAGGTCGTCGTCTCGCTGACCACGGCGGGCTGCCCGATCCGCTCCCACTTCGAACAGGCCGTCGCCAAACAGGTCTCCGAGCTGGAGGGGGTGACCGAGGTCGCCGTCGGCTTCGACGTTCTCTCCGACGAGGAGAAATCGTCGCTGCAGCAGACGCTTGGCCGCGGCAAGCTGCCCGCCGGTGCTCTCGCGCAGGTGAAAAACGTGATCTGCGTCGCCTCCGGCAAGGGCGGCGTCGGCAAGTCGACGATGACCGCCAACCTGGCCGCGGCGCTGACCGCCGAAGGGCACCCGGCCGGGCGCCCTCGACTGCGACGTCTACGGCTACTCGATCCCGCGCATGCTCGGCGTCAACGCAAGCCCGAGGTCAACGGCGAGCGCAAAATCCTGCCGCTGGAGACCGCGGGCGGCGTCAAGGTGATGTCGATTGGCTTCTTCGTCGAGGAGAACTCGGCCGTCGTCTGGCGCGGCCCGATGCTGCACAAGGCGATCCAGCAGTTCCTCGAGGACGTCGCCTGGGGCGAGCTGGAGTACCTGCTGCTCGACCTGCCGCCGGGCACCGGCGACGTCTCGATGACGCTGGCCCAGCTGCTTCCCCAGGCGAAGTTCGTGATCGTCACCACGCCTCAGCCCGCAGCCCAGACCGTTGCCAAGCGGGCGGCCGACATGGCCGCCAAGTTCGACCTCGAGCTGCTCGGCGCGATCGAGAACATGTCCGGCTTCACGACGCCCGAAGGCGAGCGCTTCACGATCTTCGGCGAGGGCGGCGGACAGCTGCTCGCCGACGAACTCGACATCCCCCTGCTCGGCAAGGTTCCGCTCTCCGAGCCCCTGCGCGAACACGCCGACAACGGCACCCCGCTGGTCACGGCAGAGCCGGACTCCCCGGCTGCGCAGGCGATCCGGCAGGCCGCGCGCGGCATCGTCGCCGCAACGCCGCAGGAGCTGCCGGTCCTGCAGGCGGTCCCCGCCGTCGCCGAAGCGCCGCCGTCAGCGGCACGCCGCTTCCCGTCGTCCAGTAGCGCAAACGGGCCGGCCCCGTTGCCTGGCGGGCCGGCCCAGCCAACGGCACGCCTAGTTGTGCTTGAAAACGTGCACGCTCGGCATGACCGCGCTAACGGTGCTGATTGTCATCCCAGCTCACCTCCCTTTCGCTCTCCTGCCCGTCTTACCGGGATCCGAGCGCAATACTAAGAACAAGTTAAGTATTGGGTGATCGCTGAGTGCAAGTGCCGCCGATCAGGGGAACTTGCTTATCCTCCGACTCGCCTTACCACTTAAATAGCTCTTGACTGGAGGATCAGCCTTGGCGACGACCGCAAAGGGGCAGAGGAGAAGCATCGACGAGGCGGTGGCCTACGCCGTCGGTCACCGGATCAGGATCGACGCCCTTGCGATCCTCAACGAAGGCACGGCCAGCCCCAACGAAATCGCCAAGATCATCGGCGAGGGCGTCAGCAAGGTTGGCCATCACGTCAAGGAACTGTTCGATTCCGGCTGCATCGAATTTGTCGGCACAGAGCAGCGGCGCGGCGCAACCGAGCACTTCTACCGCGCGATCGCTAGACCGTTCATCAGCGACGAGGAAGCGCGTGAGCTGCCGGCCGAGACAAAACGCGAGTTCGCCGCCCTGATCCTGCAGGCGATCATGGCCGAGGGCCTGGCTTCGCTGCGCGCCGCCAAGATGGACTCCGACGAGGACATCTGGATGAGCTGGCGCTCGGTCAACCTCGACGAGCAGGGCCGGCGCGAAGTCGCCGACGAGATGGCCGCGTCCTACGCGCGGGTCGAGGAGATCGAGGCGAAGAGCACTGCGCGACTGCTCGAGTCAGAGGAGCCTGGAGTCTCAACCGTGGTCGCGGCGATGAGCTTCGAGCGCAGCCGCTCCGGCCGGCCGCCAGGAGAGCGGCTGGCCGCAGGCGAGGCTTGACTTCCGGGCCGTCGACCTCGGTCGAAAATGACAGCTAGGAGGGCGGCCAAGACAGCGCCGCCCCCCCAGTCCATCGAGCAAGCATCGAGCGCCAAACCAAGAGTCTCATGCTGACGACCCAGCGGGCGGTACCCGACGCAACACTGATGTTAAAGCTAAAAAATGGTGTTCTGGAACGAGAGTGGACGTGAGAGACAACGCCCGCTTCGAACTTGCTGCAAAGTGGCCGAAGGCCGCCTACTTGGCACACAGTAGGTTTTTTTGTCGTTGATTTGGTACGCCGAAGGTACCTAAACAAAAGTCAGGCGCTGGCCTTGCTCTTGTAATAGTTGGCATTGATCTCGGCGTACTTGGCCCACTCGGCCGGAAGCTGGTCCTCGGCGAAGCAGGCGTCGACCGGGCAGGCCTCGACGCAGGCGTCGCAGTCGATGCACTCGTCCGGGTCGATGTAGAGCATCTCCACCGAGTCGTAGTCGGGCTCGTCCGGCGTCGGATGGATGCAATCGACGGGACAGACCTCAACGCATGAGTTGTCCTTTTGGCCGATGCAAGGCTCGGCGATGACGTAGGTCATTCGAGGCTTTCTCCTGAGTCGTCGTTTCGGTGCCGCCGGAGGCCGGCAGCCCCCGCCAAAGCGCGGATGCACATTTTACGGATTGCGCGGCGGCGGGCGCTCCCCCACTAGCATCGGCAATCAATGCTGCTGCTGACAGGGGCGACAGGAAGCGTTGGATCGCGGCTGCTGCCGCTGCTGCTGGAGCGCGGCGACGACGTGCGCTGCCTCGTGCGCGAGCCGCGCCGCCTCGGGCCGCGGCGGGTCGACGTGCAGATCGCGCTGGGCGATCTCGGCGAGATGTCGGACCCCTACCTGGTGCGCCAGGCACTGCGTGGCGTCGACACCGTGATCCACCTTGCGGCGACGATCCGCGACCAGCCACCGCACCGGATCGAGGAGCTGAACGGGCTGGCCACCGTGCGCCTGCTGCGCGCGGCCGAGCGCAGCGGGGTCAAGCGCTTCGTCTTCTTCAGCGCACTCAACGCATCGGTGGCCCAGCGCACGCGCTTCTTCCGCGCCAAGTGGCTGGCCGAGCGGGCCGTCGCCTCCTCGGCGCTGGAGACGACGATCTTCGCGCCCTCGATCGTCTACGACCGCTCCGACCCCTGGGTGACCCTGCTGCGGCGCTTCTCCTTCCTGCCGGTGCTGCCCGTCTCCGGTGACGGCCAGGCCCGCTTCGAGCCGATCTGGGCCAACGACGCGGCCCGCTGCGTCGTTGGTGCACTGGAGCGGGAGGGCCGCCAGCGCTACGAGCTAGCCGGGCCCGAGACCCTCAGCTACGACCAGATGTCTGATCTGGTCAGCCAGGTTGCCGGCCGTCCGCGTTCGCTTGTCCACCTGCCCCTCCCCCTCGTCCGCTCCGGCTTGATTGCGTTCCGCTCCCTTTTCGGCGAGGCCGTGTTTGCAACCTGGGAGGAGGCCGAGCTGATGGAGGTCCCGATGGTCAGCGAGCGTGGCACGGCCGACGCGGAGGAGCTCGGGGTCAAGCCAAGAAGGATGGGCGATGTACTGGAGGAGAATTAGGCAGGCGGCGGTCCTTGCGTTGGCGCTGGTGGCGATCCTCGCCGCCCCGGCGCGAGCGCTGACCCTGGTGCCGCCAAAGCCCGGCGTGCTCTACGGCGTCAGCGACCAGGGAACGACCCAGCAGTTCAACGAATTCACCGAACTGCTGGCCAAGCATCCGGCACTGCTGCAGACCTTCCATCCCTGGGGCAACAGCCTCAACCAGGCCTACGAACGCTGGCGCGAAACCGGGACCCGGCCGATCCTCGCCATCTCCACGATCGACGACCAGACCCTGGGCGAGCTGATCACGCCGGAGCAGATCGCCCTTGGGGCCGGCGACGACTACCTGCTGCAGCTCAACGACTTCTTCGCCAAACGCGGGCTGCCCGCCTACATCAGGCCGCTGGGCGAGCCCAACCGCTGCCTCAACGCCTGGTCGGCGTTCAACTGCGACGGCACGCCGAAGGGCGGCGAACACACCCCCGGCTGGTACAAACAGGCCTTCCGCCGCATCGCTGCCATCGTCCGCGGGGGACAGACCCTGGAAGGGATCAACGCGACCCTGGCCGAAATCGGGCTGCCGCCGCTCAACCGCACCAAGGGCCCAAATCCGACCGAACTGCCGGCAGCACCGGTGAGCATCATCTGGAGCCCGCTGCCGGGCGGCTCGCCGCGGGTGAAAGGCAACTTCCCCGGCAACTACTGGCCCGGCGCACGCTGGGTCGACTGGGCCGGCACCGACTTCTACTCCGAATATCCGGTCTGGAAAGACCTCAACCGCTTCTATACCGGCAAGCAGTGGAAGGGCAAGCCGCTGGCGATCACCGAGTGGGCGGTCTCGGGCAAAGACGAACCGCGCTTCGTCAAACAGCTGGTCACCTGGACGGTCAAGCACCCACGGGTGCGCATGTTCGTCTACTACGCCGGCTTCGGCCCCGGGGCAAACCCCTACGACCTGCGCCTCTACCCGCGCACGACGAACACACTGCGCCTCAAGCTGCGCCGCGAAACCTTCCTCCAGTACGCCGAATACAACGCCGGCACCCTGCCGCCACTGCCTCCCCCGCCGCCCAAAACCGCGAAGGCGCCGTAGAACGAGAGAGGCCCGGCAAATGCCGGGCCTCTCGAAAGCCACTCGCCTGTTGAGGCGAGGATACGCCCGCAGGGCGTGGCTACATCATGCCGCCCATATCCGGCATGCCGCCGGGCATACCGCCACCGCCGCGCCTTCCTTCTCGGGCGGCTCGGCGATGATCGCCTCGGTGACGAGGATGTTCTTGGCGATCGACGCTGCGTTCTCCAGCGCCGAACGGGTCACCTTGGTCGGGTCGATCACGCCGGCGGCGATCAGGTCGCCGTACTCGCCGGTCGCCGCGTTGAGGCCTTCGCCGGCCTTCAGCTCGCGGACCTTGTTGACCACGACCGAGCCCTCCTCGCCGGAGTTCTCGGCGATCTGGCGGACCGGCTCCTCGAGCGCCCGGTGGACGATCCGGGCTCCGGTCGCCTCATCGGGATCGGAGAGCTTGTCCGGGTCGAGGTCGGCCTGGGCGTTGAGCAGCGCAACGCCACCACCCGGCACGACGCCCTCCTCGAGCGCGGCGCGGGTCGCCTGCAGCGCGTCCTCGACGCGGTGCTTCTTCTCCTTCATCTCGGTCTCGGTGGCAGCGCCGACCTTGACCACGGCGACACCGCCGGCCAGCTTGGCGAGGCGCTCCTGGAGCTTCTCGCGATCGAAATCGGAGTCGGTGTTCTCGACCTCGTTTTTGATCTGGTTGATCCGGCCCTTGATGTCGTCGGCCTCACCGGTGCCGTCGATGATCGTCGTCGTGTCCTTGGAGATGACGACGCGGCGGGCTTTACCGAGCTGGGTGAGCTGGGTGTTCTCGAGTTTGAGACCCATCTCCTCGGTGATCACCTCGCCGCCGGTGAGGATCGCGATGTCCTCGAGCATCCGCTTGCGGCGGTCGCCGAAGCCGGGAGCCTTGACCGCGACGCCGGTGAAGGTGCCGCGCAGCTTGTTGACGACCAGCGTCGCGAGGCACTCGCCCTCGACGTCCTCGGCGATGATCAGCAGCGGCTTGCCACCCTGCATCACCTGCTCGAGCACCGGCAGGATGTCCCGCACGGAGCCGATTTTCTGGTTGGCGATGAGGATGTAGGGGTCCTCCAGCACCGCCTCCATGCGGTCCTGGTCGGTGACCATGTACGGCGAGATGTAGCCCTTGTCGAACTGCATCCCCTCGGTGAACTCCAGCTCCATGCCGAAGGTCTGGCCTTCCTCGACGTTGACGACGCCGTCCTTGCCGACCTTCTCGATCGCATCGGCAATCACGTTGCCGATCTCGTCGTCACCGGCGGAGATGGCGGCGACGCGGGCGATCTGCTCCTTGCCGGCGACCTCCTTGGACTGCTTCTCGCGCAGGGTCTCGACCACGTCTTCGACCGCGGTCTCGATGCCGCGGCGCAGGGCCAGCGGGTTGGCGCCGGCGGCGACGTTCTTGAGGCCCTGGCGGACGATGATCTGGGCCAGCAGCGTCGCCGTCGTGGTGCCGTCACCGGCGACGTCGTTGGTCGCCGTGGCGACCTCGCGGACGAGCTGGGCGCCCTGGTTCTCGAAGACGTCCTCGACCTCGACCTCGCGGGCGATGGTGACGCCGTCATTGGTGATCGTCGGCGCGCCGAACTTCTTGTCGAGCACGACGTAGCGGCCCTTCGGGCCGAGGGTGACCTTGACCGCGTCGGCAACAGCGTCGACGCCGGCCTGCAGGGCCCCCCTTGCTTCCTCGCTGAACTTCAGCTCCTTATGAGCCATGTGTTTTCAGTCCTCCTTGGTTCATCTAAGTCCTGGTTGGCGGAACGGTCAGCCGAGCTTGGCGAGGACGTCTGACTCGCGCAGCACGAGCAGCTCCTCGTCCTCGACGGTGACCTCGGTGCCGCCGTATTTGGAGTAGAGGACCTCGTCGCCCTCGCTCACGTCGAGCGGGCGGCGGGTGCCGTCCTCGTTGATCGCGCCATCGCCGACGGCGACGACCTTGCCCTTCTGGGGCTTCTCCTTCGCCGTATCGGGGAGAACGATGCCGCTAGCGGTCGTCTCCTCCTCCTCGATCGGCTTCACGATCAGCCGGTCCCCGAGGGGCTTCAGCTTCATCCGTATACCTCCATCATTGGGTCAGGGGTGGTTCAAAAGTTCGAACTGGGTTGGCACTCTGCAGGTGAGAGTGCCAGCGTCAGAAAGATAGCGGGGCGAGCCCTCCGGCGACGACTCAGCCGTTGGCAAGCAGGCGGCAGCCCAAGAGAGCGGCGATTCCCTCGCCGCCGCGCGCCATCACCCAGTCGTGATTCCACTCGAAGACCGGGCGCGCAAGCGGCGCCAGCAGGTTCATCCAGGCCTTGCTGGTGGCCACGTTCCACTCGTAGAGGACCGCGGTGACCCCGTCCTGCTCGTAGAGGCGCCAGCGGCCGACCCCGCTCAGCTCGCCGACCGCGTCGCCCTCGAGCAGGTGGGGGCGCTCGATCCGGGTCGTCGTCACCTCGAACTCGACCCGGTAGGGCAGCAGGCTCTTCCAGACCATGCGGGCGACCGTGCCGACGCCGCCATCGTCGCCGGGGCTGATCTCCTCGGCCTCCTCGACCCCGCGCCACCACTGCGGCCAGCGCGCCTGGTCGTAGATCGCCTCCCAGACCGGCTCGCGCGGCGACTCCAGCAGCCAGGTCGTGAGGAAGGAGTAGTCGGCCACCGGATCTAGATACGGATCAAGCGGGCATGCGCGATCAGTTGTGATGCGGGGTCTCCCCGTTGCCGAAGTGCGCCCCGGGCGGCTCGACGATCTGCGAGAAGCGGATCACGGTGACCGATTCGTCGGGCGCGACCGGGACGACCGTAGATCTGTTCGAGGAACTTGATCTCCTCCTCGAGCCGGCGGAACTCGGGATTGTCGTGCTCGATGTCGCGCGGCGAGAGCTCGGAGACGCGCTTTACCTCGACGTCGTCGATCACCGCGGTGAAGATCTTCTCGCGCGGGCTGTGGCGGAAACCGACCGTGATCCAGACGACCTGGCCGCGCTCGTACTTGTTGCTCTTGTCGCCAAGCCGGATCGTCGCCGTCTTGCGACCGCGCTTGAGCTGGTCGACGAAGACCGGCGAGTAGAAGTTGAGTACGTAGATCCCGCCCCGCATCCGGCAGCGAGCGTATCTGACCGCGCCAAGCTCAGCGTCGCGCTTGGCGTGATCCTGAGCCCCCGCTCGGGTTGTGAGAGTAGACGGACGGACTACCCGGTTTTGAACGTTCGTCGATCAAAAGTGTAGGCCGGCCCAAAACGGGTCGATGGGGGTGCATGGATCGATCGAAAGCCAGAGGGCGTTCCCTACCACTGTCCGTGTCAATTGCGTGCGCGGCGGCGGTGCTGCTTGCCTTTGTCGCCAACGCCAGCGCCGCCCAGTGCCACGGCAAGCACGCGACGATCGTCGGCACGCCCGGCAACGACGTGATCGTCGGCAAGGGAGCCAGCGACGTGATCTACGGCGGTGGCGGCAACGACCGGATCAGCGGCGGGCCGAACGGCAACGACACGATCTGCGGCGGGCCCGGCGACGACAAGATCTACGGCGGGCGCGGCTTCGACACGCTCTACGGCGAAGACGGCGACGACCACCTCGCCGGCGACACCGGCTCCGACCACCTCGAGGGCGGCAGCGGCGACGACGACCTCAGCGGCGCCAAGGGCAAGGACAGCATCGTCGGCGGCAGCGGCGACGACAAGCTGCTCGGCTCGAAAGGCCCCGACAAGCTGATCGGCGGGCGCTGGAGACGACTACGTCAACGGCGAAAAGGGCAGCGACGACGAGGACGGCGGCGGCGGCAACGACATGCTCTTCGGCGACAAGGGCAACGACGAAATCGACGGCGGGCCCGGAACCGACCAGATCGACGGCGGGCCCGGTGACGATCCCGAAACTCGACGGTGGCGCCGGACAACGACTTCGTCTACGGCGGCGCCGGCAGCGACAACGCCAGCGGCGGCGACGGCGACGGCGACGTGGTCCGCGGCGACAGCGGCGAAGACACGCTCGACGGCGGTCCGCGGCACCAACGACATCGTCTCCTACGCCAGCGCCACGCGCGGCGCGGTGACCGTCGACCTCTCCACCGGCCGCTCCAAAGGCGACGGGCACGACACCCTGCAGGGCTTCGAGGACGTGGTCGGCTCGCCCCAGGGCGACGACATCGTCGGCGACAGCGAATTCAACCGGCTCGACGGCGGCGTCGGCAACGACGACCTCGACGGCATGGGCGGCCCCGACGAAGCCTTCGGCGGCGCCGGCAGCGACGAATGCGACGGCTTCGCCACCGAGCACTCCTGCGGCGCCGAAGAGAACCCGCCCGCCAACGGCACCTTCGTGATCCTCAACCAAGGCCTCGACGGCAGCAGCCTGATCGTGCAGGGCGACGCCGCGCCAACGACATCCACGTCTACTTCAGCAACGGCAGCTGGACGGTCTCCGAAAACGGCCCGATCGTCGCCGGCGAAGGCTGCCAGTCAAGCACCGCGAGCAGCCTGATCGCGACCGTCACCTGCCCGACCAGCACCGCGACCGGCCTGCTGGTGATCACCGGCGGCGACGGCGACGACTCGATCAACATCAGCGAAAGCGTCCCGCCCAGCGTCAAAGTCCGCGCCAACGGCAACGCCGGCTCCGACACGCTCAGCGGCGGTCCCGGCGACGACGTGCTGGAAGCGGGCGAGAACTACAACAGCCCCGACAACGGCAACGACACCCTGATCGGCAACGCCGGCAGCGACGTGCTCTACGCCGACCCCGGCGCCGACCAGCTCAGCGGCGGTCCCGGCAACGACCTGCTCGTCTCCTCGGTCGAGGTCTGCCAGGGCCACACCTACAGCGGCGGGCCCGGCGAGGACACGGTCTCCTACGGCCGCTCCAACGCCAGCATGCGGGTCGAGCTGGGCGGCACCGGCGGGCCTCCCGGCTGCGGCACGCCCCGACCACGTCCTCGGCGACAACGAGGACCTCGAGGGCTCCGACGGGCCCGACGTCCTGATCGGCGACAACGGCGCCAACAGCCTCTTCGGCCACCTCGGCGCCGACACCTTCATCGGCAAGGGCGGCAACGACTCGATCGAAGCGATCGACGGCCAGCACGACAAGGCGATCGAGTGCGGCCGCGGCGACGACGACGTCAGCAAGGACCCGTCGGACCCCAAGTCGATCAGCTGCTGAGCGAGCGCTCCGCTCAGAAGATGTAGTTGCGCAGCTTCTCCGGCGCCAGCACGGTGACGCGGCCGCGGCCGGGACGGACGACGCCGGCCCGCTCGAGGTCGGCGAGGAAGCGGCTGACGCTCTCGCGCGAGGTGCCGGCGAGCTGGGCCAGGTCGGCCTGGTTCATGCGGATCGTCACCTCGCCGCCCTCGCCCTCGCGCGGCGACTCCTCGGCGACCAGCTGGGAGAGGACGCCGGCGACGCGGCTGGGCACGGTCTGGAAGGACTGGCGCGAGATCCGCTCGTTGGCGGTGCGCAGGCGCCGCACCAGGGCCGCGATCAGCTTCACGGTGATCTCGGGATGGCGGGCCAGCAGCGCCCGCACCTCGCCGGCCGGCAGGGCGAGCAGCTCGCCGTCGCTGAGCGCTTCGACGCTGGCCGAGCGCACCTCGCCGTCGAGCATCGCCAGCTCGCCGAAGATGTCGCCGGGCCCGAGCGTCGCCAGCGTGATCGCCCGTCCGTCGGAGTGCTCACGGGTGACGCGGAAGCTGCCGTCGCGGACGATGTAGCAGGCGTCGGAATGGTCGCCCTCGTGGAAGACCCGCGTGCGCGGCCGGGAAGGAACGGGCGACGGCGACCCGCGAGAAGCGCTCCAGCTCCGCCCTCCTCGAGGTCGGCGAAGAGCGGCACGCTGCGCAGCAGCGCGACCGGCCCCTGCCCCTCCTCACGATCTGCCATCGCGTGGATTATCCCTGCGATGAGGGGAGAACCCGCAGGCGACGGTCGCCTTAGCCGGAAATGAATAAATTTAGATTGGCTGTAGACAGATCTGTAGACTGCCGATGTGGCTGTTGTCGAGACCACCACGATTCGCCTGCGGCGAAGCACGCACAAGCGCCTTTCCGAAGAGGCCGAGCGGGCGGGGACCAGCGTGGTTGAGTTGCTCGACGCGGCCGTGGACCTGTTGGAGGAGCGACGACTTCTAGCCTCCATGGACGAGTCCTATCGGAAGCATGGGGACGAGATCCGTGAGGAGATGAAGGATTGGCTGGCGCTCCCCGACGGGCTGGCCCGATGGACTGAAGGCCAAACGAGGCGAGATATACATGGCCGATGCCGACCCGGTCGTTGGTCACGAGCAAGGGGGTACGCGGCCCTTCCTCCTGCTCTCGATCAATCAGATGAATCGTTCGCCGGCGGAGCTCACTATCGCTGTACCGCTAACGACAACCGACCGCGGCAGCGAGCTGCACGCTCGACTCGACCCACCTGAAGGTGGCCTCCATCAAGGTCAGCTTTGCGATGCCCGAGATGGTCCGCGTACTCTCGACCGCTCGCCTGCGACAAAGGCTCGGGCTGTGCCTCTCCGGACACTGTGGAAGCAGTGGCCAACCGGGTTGGCATCCTGATCGGCCTCGGCCGTAACCGCTAACCGACATCGCCAGTCTCAGCGAGCGGCGAGGGTGAGCTTGCGGGGGCCGCGGCTGAAGCCGGCCTCGAGCAGGACGTCCTCCTGGCCGGAGCCGATCACCGGGTCGCCGTCGAGTTTCTCCAGCGCCAGCTTGGGCAGGCGGCCGGCGCTCACCGCCTCGGCAAGAGCGTCGACGGCGGCGGTCAGCTCCTCGCTCGCCCAGCTCGACGAGGCGGACGATGCCGCGGCCGCCGCGCTCGATGTAGATCACCGGGGCGCCGTCGCGCATCAGCACGTGGGCGCCGGGGGTGCGGGCGGGGCGGCGACCGCTGGCCGGTTTGGGCCAGGGCAGCGAGGCGCCGTAGGGGTTGGCGGGATCGGTGGCGGCGAGCAGCAGGAAGGAGCCGTCCTCGTAGGGGAGCGAGCGCAGGCGCTCGACCGCGCCCGGCAGGGCGAACTGGGCGCCGCCGAGGCCCTCGACGAAGTAGCCGCGGCGGGCGGTGCCGAGCAGCTCGAGGTTGCCGAGCTCGGCGTAGAGGCTGGCGAAGCCGCCGGGGATGCCCTCGGCGAGGACGGTCTCGCGGGTGACGATGCCGTAGCGCTCGAGCATCAGCTCGGCCTGGGCGCGCAGGCGCGGGCCGGCGGCGGGGGCGTTCTCGAAGAGCGGCGCGGTCAGCGACCAGCGGCCCTGCACGGCGGCGCCGCTGGCGCGGCGGCGGGCGAAGCGGCGCCCGCGCTGCTCGGACGGCGGCGTCGCGCGCACGGCGCGGCGCGCGCAGCGGCGAGAAAGCGTCGTTGGTCACCTCGCCCGCCCAGGCGAGGTCCCAGAGAGCGGCTGTGCAGCTCCTCGAGCGGATGATCGAGATCGGCGAGCAGGTCGAGCCAGAAGTCGGGGCCGGCGGCGAGGCGCTCGCGGATCGCGTCGTGGACCTCGCCCTCGGGCTTCTCCAGCTTGACGTTTGCCGGCGGCGGGCCGGCGAGGCGGACGTCGTCGCGGAAGTAGAGGGCGACGCGGCCGTCGCTGCGACCGCGGGCGCCGGCGCCGATCCAGACCACCTCGCCGCTGGTGCAGAGTTCGTCGAGCCAGGTCGGCGAGTAGGCGCCGAGCCGGCGCGGCAGCACGTCGGCCTCCCAGACCTTCGGGCGTCAGGGTCACGCCCTGCAGCGGCACCAGCGCCTCGCGCAGGCGATCGGGGCCGGCGCCGGCGGCGCGGTGGGCGTCGACGTTCTGCCAGCTCGGCAGGAAGCGGGCGAAGCGGTCGCGGCCGGCGGGCTCGACCTCGCGGCGCAGGTGGGCGAGGCTGGCGCGGCGCACGCGGCGCAGCACGTCGGCGTCGCACCACTCGCGCTCGCGAGCCGCCCGGCAGCAGCTCGCCGCGGACGAGCGTGCCGGCGCGCTCCAGCTCGCGCAGCGCCGGCATCGGGTCGACCCCGTAGCGGGAGGCGAGCTGGACGGTCGGGAAGGGACCGTGGGTGCGGGCGTAGCGGCGCACCAGGGTGACGAGCGGGATCGGGGTGCTGCTCGAGGAAGCTCTCGGGCAGGCCGGCGGGTGGCGGCACGCCGAGGGCGTCGCGGTAGACGCCGGCGTCCTCGGCAGCGATGTAGCGCTCCTCGCCGTTGATCCGCACCAGCGCCACGCGGCGCTCGTCGACCAGCTTCGCCAGCATCGAGGCGGCCGAGTAGCCCTCGGTGACCCGCTCCTCGCACTCCTCCGCGGTCAGGTCACCGACGTTGCGCAGCACCTGCTGCAGGGCGTCGCGATCGCCGGCCTGGCCGGCCTCGGTGCGGTGCTGGAGCTGGGCCTCGACGTCCTCGAGCGCCTCGGGGTCGATCAGCTCGCGCAGCTCCTCCTGGCCGAGCAGCTCGCGCAGCAGGTCGCGGTCGAGCGCCAGCGCCGCCGCCCGCCGCTCGGCGTTCGGCGTGTCCCCCTCGTACATGTAGGTGGCGACGTAGTCGAAGAGCAGCGAGGAGGCGAAGGGCGAGGCGGTCGGCGTCTCGACCTCGACCAGGCTGAGCTTGCGCGAGTGCAGGTCGCGCAGCAGCTCGCCCAGCGAGGGCAGGTCGAGCACGTCGCGCAGCACCTCGCGGTAGGTCTCCAGGATCGACCGGGAAGCGGGGGAAGTCGCGGGCGACCTCGAGCAGGCTCTGCGACTTCAGCCGCTGCTGCCAGAGCGGCGTGCGCTTGCCGGGGTAGGCGCGGGGAAGCAGCAGCGAGCGGGCGGCGTTCTCGCGGAAGTGGGAGCCGAAGAGGGCCGAGCCGGAGAGCTCGCCGACGACCAGCTCCTCGACCTCGTCGGGCTCGATCAGGACGAGGTCGGCGGGCGGCGGCTCGTCGGCGTCGGGGAGGTGGATGACGATGCCGTCGTCGGACCAGATCGCGTCGGCCTCGAGTTCGCGCTCGGCGCGGATCTTGGCCGCCAGAGCCAGTCCCCAGGCGGCGTGGACGCGGCCGCCGTAGGGGGAGAGGATGCAGAGGCGCCAGTCGCCGATCTCGTCGCGGAAGCGCTCGACCACGATCGTCTCGTCGGAGGGGACGACCCGGGTCGCCGTCTGCTGCTCGCGCAGGTAGGCGACCAGGTTCTCGGCGGCGCGGCGGTCGAGGTCGTACTCGGCGGCCAGCTCCTCCGGCTCGCGCGAGACCGCCTCGCGGGCGAAGGCGCCGATCGCCTTGCCCAGCTCGGCCGGGCGGCCGATCCCGTCGCCCTTCCAGAAGGGCACGGCGCCGGGAACTCCTGGGGCCGGGGTGACGATGACGCGGTCGCGGGTGATGTCCTCGATCCGCCAGGTGGTGGCGCCGAGCAGGAAGGTCTGGCCCGGGCGAGCCTCGTAGACCATCTCCTCGTCGAGCTCGCCGACGCGGCGGCCGTCCGGGCAGGTGGACGCCGTAGAGGCCGCGATCGGGGATCGTGCCGGCGTTGGTGACGACCAGCGAGCGGGCGCCTTTGCGGCCGTGCATGGTGCCCTCGGTGCGGTCCCAGACGATGCGCGGCCGCAGCTCGGCGAAGCGGTCGGAGGGGTAGCGGCCGTCGAGCATGTCGAGCACGTTCTCCAGCTGCTCGCGGGAGAGCTCGTGGAAGGGCTCCGAGGCGGTGACGAGGCGCTCGACCTCGTCGATCTCCCACTCGTCGAGGGCCGCCATCGCGACCAGCTGCTGGGCGAGCACGTCGAGTGGGTTCTGCGGGATCACCGTCTCCTCGATCGCGCCTTCGCGCATGCGCTTGGCGACGACCGCGCACTCGAGCAGGTCGGCGCGGAACTTGGGGAAGATGCGGCCGCGCGAGACCTCGCCCAGGGAGTGGCCGGCGCGGCCGACCCGCTGCAGGCCACGGCTGACCGACTTCGGCGACTCGACCTGAATCACCAGGTCGACAGCGCCCATGTCGATGCCCAACTCGAGGGACGACGTCGCGACGAGACAGGGGAGCTGGCCCGACTTGAGGAGCTCCTCGACGATCGTGCGCTCCTCGTGGGACAGGGAGCCGTGGTGGGCACGGGCAATCTCAACGGGGGCGGATGGGTCGGGTCCGTCGGGCCGGCTTTCGCCGGGAGTTCCCGACGGACCCGACCCATCCGCCCCAGGCGCACTCGCCCCCGCATGCTCGGTGGCCGGCAGCTCCTGTTCGACCTTCGCCGTTGGCAAGCTCGTTAAGGCGCTTCGCCAAACGCTCTGAGGCGCGGCGGTTGTTGACGAAGATGATGGTCGAGGTGTGTTCCTTGACCAGCTTGAGGAGCTCGGGGTAGATCGCTGGCCAGATCGAGCGGACGTGTGCCAGGGGCTCACCGTCAGTGGGGTTGCCGTCTTCGTTTGGGAAAGCTGGAGCTCCCGGTTCCGCCATGTCCTCCACGGGGACGACGATCTCCAGGTCAAGCTCCTTGGCAATGCCCGGCGTCCACAATCTTGCACTCGCGTTTGGGGCCCACCAGGAACTGAGCGATCCGCTCCAGCGGGCGCTGCGTTGCGGATAGACCGATCCGCTGGACGGGCGGGTCCGCCCACCTAGCGACCAGGGGCCTCGAGCCTCTCCAGATGCTCACCTCCAGCAGCGCCAGATGCGACCCGCGCTTACTTTGGGCGACCGCATGAATCTCGTCGACGATCACCGCCTCGGTGGTGGCGAAGATCTCGCGCACCCCGGAGGAGAGCATCAAGTAGAGCGACTCGGGGGTGGTGATGAGGATGTCGGGCGGGTTTTTCTGCATCGCCCGGCGCTCTTTCTGCGGCGTGTCACCGGTGCGCAGGCCAACCGAGATGTCGGCGCCGATGCCGCGCAGGGGTGCCCGCAGGTTGCGCTCGATGTCGTAGGAGAGCGCCTTCAGCGGCGAGACGTAGACGAGGCGGACGCCGTTGCCGCGATCCTCCTCACGCGAGAGCTTGTCGATGCCCCAGAGGAAGCTGGCGAGCGTCTTGCCCGAACCGGTGGGGGCGCAGATCAGCGTGTTGGCGCCGCTCGAGATCGCCTCCCAGCCACCCGCCTGCGCCGGTGTCGGGCCCTCGAAGGAAGCCTCGAACCAGCGCCTGACGGGGGCGCTGAACGGTGCCAGGGGATCGGATCCCACGCTCTGTTTCGCATCGGCGGCCAACCCACCGATCTTACGCGCCGGACTAAGCCGGCGGTGCGATCAGGGAGTGCCGCCGGCGAACTTGACGTAAGCGAACCAGGACTTCTTCGGCACGAAGCCTTCGCCGAAGAGGCCCGATCCATCGCAGAAGTTGCAGCTGTTGGGCTGATCGTCGACCGAGAACCAGTAGATCCGCTGCAGCTTCCACTTCGACGCTTTGGCCTTGAAGAGGCTGAAGGCGCCCTTCAGCTGCGTCACCTGGCCCTTCGGGCCTTTGGCGAATGCGTTGTGCGCCGGATCCGGTGGCTCCGAGCTCCAGCCGATCTCCGTGATCCAGAGCTTCTTGCCGGCGTCGTGGTTTTCTTTGAGCACGAGCCGGAATTCTTCGATGTCGGCTGTCAGTTCCTGGTACTTCGCCGTGTAGGGATGCAGGGCGACGCCGCTGAACTTGCTCTTGATCCCGGGCGTCGTTTTGTAGACGCTGTCGAGAAAATCAGTGGCGAAGTAGGCCTGGGGCGGCTTGCGCTTGAACTTGGCCTCATTGGGTTCGGCGAACATGCCGCCGAGGATCAGCTTGGCGCCGGGATCGACGCTCTTGATCGCCGCGTAGGAGACGTTGATCAGCTTGCCGTAGTCGGACGGGCTGGGCCGCACGACGAAGTACTTGAAGTTCTCCTCGTTCCAGATCTGCCAGGTGCGGATCGGGCTTTCCGGCAGGGCCGGGATTGGCAACCCAGAAGCTGCCGCCGGGCCCGTAGCGGGCAACGACCAGCTTGAGGAAGTTGGCCCAGGCCGTGCGCTGAGGCGCGGTCTTGACCGGCAGGGTCTTCGGTGCCCTGGCGGTGCTGCCCGGCACCCGCGCTGAGGTGACGGCCCAAGCGGGCGCGTCGTAGACGAAGGGCAGCACGTTGAGCCCGGCCGCCGCCGCGCCGGCGACGAGATGGTCGGAGGCGGCGAAGTTGGCTTCAGCACCGCCGAGGGGCTGTGTCGCGGCCCAGGAGATCGGGATGCGCACGCTGTCCACCCCACCCGCACGCAGGCGCTGGAACTGTTCGACGCTTGGCGGGTTCTGCGGCGAGACGCCCCAAAAATCAGCAGGAATGGCCATTGCCGCCGGCGGCGATTGCCGCCATCCCGACCACGGCAGACCGCTACTGCCGCAAGCCACGCACGAACCTGCCCCAAGGGCCGCTTCCGCTCCTTGCGCCATGGTCAGTTTGCCTCGGGGGAGGCGGCTGCCGGTCGGCCCGCGCCGCTGGCGGCGCTGCCTGAACATCACGACCGCGACCGAGATCGCGGCGAGAACGGCGATCGCGATCAGGATCGGGACGAGCGGCGAGGAGCCGCCACCGTCACTGGACTGCGAAGCCTGGACACCGGGCTTGTTCTGGGCGCCGGCTTGCGCGTTCTCGCCCCCGGCGTGGGCGCTGCCGCCTGGTTTACCCTGCCCGTTGTCGCCGCCATTTCCCCCCGCCACGGCGCCTTCCTTCTCGGATGATTCTCCTTCTCCAGACCCGTCAGCTTCCGTCGAGTCCTTCGAGCCATGCGGCTGAGACGGTTCCGAGCCACCACCGTCGCCGGTCTTCGAGGCCTTCGCCGGGGTTTTCTGGTGCGGCAGGGGCGTTTTCGCCTTCGGGCTTCGGGATAGATTCGGTGTACTGGACGCAGCTCGAACTCGTGCATTCAGCCTGAGCGAGCACAGGAAAGCAGGCCAATGCCAGAGCAATCACTGACATCAGCGCGAAGAGGCGAGCCCAATTGCGGCGCCCGGCGATGGCGCTTCCCGACGTTCATCGCGCGCAAGGTTAGACCAAACGGCGGCGTTGCTTGCGCCGGTCGCGCTGATCGTCGGCCTGGCCCTGGCCGGCGGCGGCTTTGATGTGAGCAGTCGTCACATTGCCGGCCTGGCCGTGTGGCTGGTCGTGGTTGCCCTGCTGGTCTTTGGCGCTGGGTCGGCTGTGAAGCCGGAGCGGCCGCTCTACTGGGCAGGCGGACTGATCGTCTGTCTGTCGCTTCTGTGTGCAATCTCATCCCTCTGGTCGGGGTCGGTTGAGCTCAGCGTGATCGAGGCGGACCGCGTCGTGGTCTACCTCGGGTTCTTCCTTGCCGCGTTCCTAATCGCCCAAACCGACGAAAGGCGCCAACGTTTCGCTGAAGGCCTGGCAATTGCCGCGGCGCTGGTCGCCCTGCTCGGCCTCGGTGGACGCCTGCTGCCGCATGTGCTCGATGTCGCCAGACTCGCTCGGCAGCGGGCCGCGGCTGCAGCTATCCGCTCGGCTACTGGAACGCCAACGGGGCGATCTTCGGCATCGGCGTCGCGCTGCTGCTCTGGACCAGCCGCCACGCCATCTCGGCGGCCCTGCGCTGGCTCTCGGTCGCGGCGATTCCGGCCTGCCTGCTCGCCCTCTACTTCACCTACTCGCGGGGCGGCCTGCTCTCCCTCGTGGTCGCCTGCGGCTGCCTGATCGCCCTCTCGCGGGATCGGCTCTGGCTGCTCGCGACGCTGGCGATCGGCGCGCTCGGCGCGCTGCCCGCGGTGCTCGCCGTGCAGTCGCGCCACAGCCTCGCCGACAACCTCGGCGGCCAGGCGGCGATCGACCAGGGCGTCACCGTGCTGCTGATCCTGCTCGCCGGCATCGCGCGTCTCGCTGCTGCTCTTCGCCGGCCTGCGCTGGGAGGAGCGCCGCGAGGGCGGGCTGAGCGGCCGAGCGGTGGCGATCTCCCGCAACCCGAACGTCCTGAAAGGGATCGCGCTTGCCGCGGCTCTGCTGGCGATCGGCGTCGTCGTCGCGGTCGGCGGCCGCGCCTGGCATCAGTTCTCCAGCCCCGACATCCAGTTCCCCAGCAATCCGCAGGCAGCACTTCGCCGATCTCTCCGGCGCCGGTCGCCACGAGTTCTACAAGGTCGCGATCGACGCCTTCGACGAAAAGCCGGTCCTCGGCCACGGCGCCGGGACCTACCAGTTCTCCTGGGACCAGCTGCGCTCGATCGAACTGCCGGTCCACGACGCGCACTCGCTCTACCTCGAGGCGTTCGCCGAGCTGGGCGTCGTCGGCGGCCTGCTCGTGCTCGGCTTGATCGGCACGCTGCTCTGGTGCGCCTTCGCCACCTGGCGCGCCGCCGCGGAGCCAGCAGCGCGACCGCTACGCGGCCCTGCTGGCGGCGATGCTCGCCTTCGCGGTCGGAGCCGCCTTCGACTGGTTCTGGGAGATCGCCGCCCTCGGCGCTGTCTTCTTCCTCGCCGCCGGCGTCGTCGTCGCCGCGCGCTGCAGCCAGATCGCCGCCGACCCGCGGCGCCAGGCGGACTCCAAGGTCGAGGGCGGCGCTTCGGCCTGACGGTCGCCGCCGTGGTCCTGGCCTGGGTCTCGGCGATCGCCCTGGTCGGGCCGCTGCTGGTCGAACGCGAGATCGACTCCAGCCAGGCGGCAGCGGCCAGGGAAGACTTCGGCGCCGCGATCGACCACGCCGAAACGGCCCGCTCGATCGAGCCCTGGGCCGCCTCCCCCTACGTGCAGCTCGGCCTGCTGGCCGAGCGCCAGGGCAACTACCCCGCCGCGATCGAGCACTTCAGCCACGCGATCGACCGCGAGGATCGCAACTGGCAGTGGTACTACCTGCGCTCGCGGGTCGAGCACGAAGCCGGCGACGAAGCTGCCGCTGAGGCCGACCTCGAAAAGGCGCGCGAACTCAACCCGGTTGCGGAATGCCTGCGCGGGGAATGGACCTGCTGATGAGCGCCAAGACCAGCGGCGACGCGCGGCGACCGCCACGCCGGCCACACCTGAGGCCATGCCCCACGCCCCGACCGAGATGGCAAGCCGGCTCGGGCTCACCGGCCCGAGCGGGTCGCGGCGGCGCGGGGCGATGTTGCGACGCCTGCTCGCCGCCGGCGACTGGACGGCGATCTTCGCCGCGCTCTGCGTCGCCACCGCCCTGACCTCGACCACCGACGTCGCCAAGCTCTTCTGGGCGGTTCTCTTCACCCCGGCCTGGCTGCTGGTGCTGAAGCTGCACGGGCTCTACGACAACGACCACCGGCGCATCCGCCACAGCACCCTCGACGAGCTGCCCTCGCTGATCTCCGCCAGCGCCCTCGGCACGATCGTCCTCGACGGCCTGCTGGGGCTGAGTCCCGGCGGCGCGCTCTCGGCCAAGAGCGCGATCATCGTCGGCATCGGCGCCGTGCTCGGTTGCTTCGTCGCCCGGGCGGTGCTGCGCTTTGTCTGGCAGCGACTGACCGGGGTCGCGATCGGCATCGTGATCGGCCCCGCGGCGCTGGTCGACGTGGTCGCGCGGCGGATCGCGACCCACCCGGAGGCGCGCCTGCAGCTGGTCGGCTACCTCTCCGCCCCGCGAGACAAGGACCGCCGCGCCTCGCTGCCGAGACTGGGCTCGATCGAAGAGATCTCGCGGGTGGCGCGTGAGCACAACGTCGAGCGCGTCGTCGTCGCCGAGCAGGAGATGGGCGAGCGCGACGTCGAGCACCTGATCGAGGAGTGCAAGGCGGCCGGCCTCGGCCTCACCTTCCTGCCCAAGCACTACGGGCTGCTGGGGCCGGGGATCGAGCTCAACCGCCTGGCCGAGCTGCCGGTGCTCGACTTCCGCTTCTCCGACCCGCCGCGCTCGACCCTGGCGCTGAAGCGCGGCCTCGACATCCTCGTCTCGGGCCTGATGCTGACCCTGCTCTCGCCGCTGCTGGTGGCGATCGCGCTGCTGATCGTGATCGACTCGGGCACGCCGGTCTTCTTCCGCCAGAAACGCGCCGGCAAGGACGGTGTGCCGTTCACGATGCTGAAGTTCCGCACCATGGTCGCCGACGCCGAGGAGCGCCTCGCCGAGCTGGTCGACCTCGAGAAGCTCGACGAGCCCGCCTTCAAGATCGTCGACGACCCGCGCATCACCCGCGCCGGCGGGCTGCTGCGGCGGACCAGCCTCGACGAGCTGCCGCAGCTGATCAACGTGCTGCGCGGAGACATGTCGCTGGTCGGGCCGCGGCCCGAGGAGGAGGCCGTCGTCGCCCTCTATGACGAGCGCCAGCGCGTCCGCCTCGCGATCAAGCCCGGCCTGACCGGCCCGATGCAGGTCTACGGTCGCGGCGACCTCACCTTCGAGGAGCGGCTGGCGATGGAGCGCGACTACCTCGACAACCTCTCGGTCGCCGGCGACCTGGCGATCCTCTTGCGCACGCCGCGGGCGATCGTCCGCGGCGAAGGCGCCTACTAGAGAATCCAGCGATGCCCGCACCGCTCGACCTCGAGGTCGTCATCGTCAGCCACGGCGCCGAAGCGCTGCTGCGGCGCTGCCTGCGCTCGCTGCGGGAGCATCCGGCAAGCGGAGCGATGCGGGTGACCGTGGTCGACAGCGGCAGCCCCGACTCGACCCCCGACATGGTCGAGCGCGAGTTTCCGGCAGTGCGGCTGCTGCGCCGCGAGAACATCGGCTTCTCGGCCGCCAACAACGTCGTCCTGCGCGAGGACGAGGCGCGCGCCGTGCTGCTGCTCAACCCCGACACCGAGGTCTACGCGGGAACCCTCGACGCCGCCCTGGCAGCGGCTGCACTCCGACGAGCGGATCGGCATGGTCGGCTGCAAGCTCGTCACCGAGTCGGGCGAGCTGGACCACGCCTGCAAGCGCTCCTTCCCCACCCCGCTCAGCGCCCTCGCCCACTTCACCGGCGATCGGCCGTGGCGACGACGCCGGTGAGTCGCTGAGCCAGTACCGAGCGACCCACCTGGGTGACGACGACCCCGGCGAGGTCGACGCCGTCAACGGCGCCTTCATGCTCTGCCGCGCCGAGGCGGTGCGCGAGGTCGGCCTGCTCGACGAGGGCTACTGGCTCTATATGGAGGACCTCGACTGGTGCCGGCGCTTCTGGCAGGCGGGCTGGAAGGTCTTCTACGAGCCGGCCGGCGTAGCCCTGCACGTCAAGGGTGGCTCCAGCGGCAAGCGGCGGGCGCCCAAACAGGAGATCGCCTTCCACCGCGGCATGGGCCGCTTCTACCGCCGCTTCGACGCCGCCGAGCACAACCCGCTGGTCAACGCGGCGGTCTACGCCGGCATCGGCGCCAAGCTCGCCGTCAGCCTCAGCATCACCGCGGCGCGCGGGCGCTAACCCGCGGTGAACACAGCCACTTTGGTGGCACCGCCGACGGCCTTGGCGAGGCGGCGGTCGAGCGTTACCAGGGGAACATCCAAGCCCTCGGCGAGGGCGACGTAGAGGCCGTCGTAGAAGCTGAAGTTGTGACGCAGCTCCCAGGCCCGGTGGATCAGGCCGACGTGGTCGATGCGGCGAAGCGGCATTCGCATGAGATCCAGCAGCGCCGCGTCTGCCCTGTCCTCACCCAACCGACCAAACGCAACTTCGCGGTGCAGCGCCTGACCGACCTCCGCATCGATCAGATGCGGAACCCAAAGGGATCGGTCGCCGCCACCGGCCGAGAGCTGGGCCTCGGCCCAGGGAGCGTGCTCGGCGTCAGCCAGCACGCTGACGACGACCGATGCGTCAATGACGGGCACGGTCCGCTACTCGCCGCGGGATGCTCGAATGCCCTCGACGATCTCCTCGGTGGTGATCCCGGAGGGGCCGCGCGCTCGAGCGCGGGCGAAGACATCCTCGATCGTCAGCTGCTTGGCGAGCTCTTCGAGGTCGCGCTTTATGTAGTCGGAGAGGGAGATCCCCTCTTCGGCAGCGCGCACCTTGAGCGTCCGGTGGACGTCGTCGGGCACGTTTCGGATCTGAATCATCTTGGGCATGTGGATGACATTAGGCCATGTGGCGGACATGTCTATGGCGGTTGCGTGGTTCATGGCAGGGATCCTGCAGGGCGCGAACGCAACCGTGGTGCGCTGAGGCGGTCGAAGAGCGGAAGCGTGACGAAAGGCGCGCTGCTAGAACGGCAGCGTCTCGCCGACTTCGGCGAGAGTGGGTGCCGCCTTGTCGCGCTCGGAAAGAAGCGGATCGTCGACCGGCCACTCGACCCCCACGCCGGGGTCGTCCCAGGCGATGCCGGACTCGGTGGCGGGGTCGTAGGTGCTGGAGCAGAGATAGGTGACGTCGGCGACGTCGCTGAGCACGGCGAAGCCGTGGCCGAAGCCGACCGGGACGAAGAGCTGGCGGTGGGTCTCGTCGTCGAGGACGTGGCCCTCCCACTGGCCGTAGGTGGGCGAGCCACGGCGCAGGTCAACGGCGACGTCGAAGATCTTGCCGCGCGGGCAGCGGACCAGCTTCGCCTGGCCCGGCTCGGTCTGGAAGTGGAGGCCGCGCAAGGTGCCCTTGGAGGAGCGCGAGTGGTTGTGCTGGACAAACTCGACCTCGACCCCGTGCTCGGCCCAGAGGTCGCGGCGGTAGGTCTCGACCATGAAGCCGCGCTCGTCGCCGTGGACTGTCGGCCCGAGCAGGACGACCCCCTCGAGCTTGGTCGGCAGGCGCTCCAGCATCAGCCCAGGGCCTTGCCGTACTGCTTTTCGTAGTACTCGCGGTACTCGCCGGAGCGGATCGGGCCCCACCAGTCCTCGTTGTCGCGGTACCAGGCGACGGTCTTCTCCAGCCCCTCGGCGAAGTGGACCTGGGCCTCCCATCCCAGCTGCTCCTTCAGCTTGGCGGAGGAGAGCGAGTAGCGACGGTCGTGGCCGGGGCGATCGGCGACGTACTCGATCAGCGACTCGTCTTTGCCGGTCAGCTCGATCACCCGCTTGATCACCTCGATGTTCTCGCACTCGTCGGGACCGCCGACGTTGTAGGCCTCGCCGGCCTTGCCCTTGCCCAGCACCGTGTGGATGCCGCTGCAGAAGTCCTCGACGTAGAGCCAGTTGCGGACCTGCTTGCCGTCGCCGTAGACCGGCAGCGAGTCGCCGTGCAGGGCGTTGAGGGTGATCAGCGGGATCAGCTTCTCGGGGTACTGGCGCGGGCCGTAGTTGTTGGAGCCGCGCACGATCGAGGCGTCGATGCCGTAGGTGTGGACGTGGGCGGTGACCAGCAGGTCGCCGGCGGTCTTGGTCGCCGAGTAGGGCGAGGAGGGATCGAGCGGCGAGGTCTCGGTGAAGGAGCCCTCCTCGATCGAGCCGTATACCTCGTCGGTGGAGACCTGCAGGTAGCGGCTGACTGCCCAGCTCGCGCGCAGCGTCGAGCAGGGTGCCGGTGCCGATCACGTGGGTGCGGGCGAAGGCGTCCTGGTCGTCGATCGAGCGGTCGACGTGGGACTCGGCGGCGAAGTTGACGACCGCGTCGCAGCCCTCCATCGCCTCGCGCACGACCTTGGGGTCCTCGATCGCGCCGACGACGAGCTCGGTGCCCTCAGGCAGGTTCTCGCGGCGGCCGGCGTAGGTGAGCTTGTCGAGCACGCGTATCTCGTGCTCGGCGCCGGCGAGGCGCACGTAGGTGGAGCCGATGAAGCCGGCGGCGCCGGTGACGAGCAGCTTCATGCCGCCGCCTCCTGCTCGGCCGCGCGCTGCGAGAGATAGGCGGAGAGACCGTCGCGCCAGGGCGGCAGCTCGATCGCGTGTTCGCGCTGGCTGGCGAGGGCCGAGTAGGCGGGGCGGGGTGCGGGGCGTCCGAGCATGTCAGTGGTGGCGGAGAGAACCAGGCACTCGACTTTGGCCTGGTCGAAGATCTCGCGGGCGAAGTCGTACCAGGAACAGGCGCCGGAGGCAGCCATGTGGTGGATGCCGAACTCGACCCCCTCGATCAGGCGGACGATCCCGTAGGCGAGGTGCCAGGTGTAGGTAGGCGAGCCGACCTGGTCGCGCACGACCAGCACCTCGTTCTGGGTCGAGGCGAGGCGCAGCATCGTCTCGACGAAGTTGGAGCCGCCGATGCCGAAGAGCCAGGAGGAGCGGACGACGAAGTGGCGCTTATTGGCCGCCGCCGTAGCTTCCTCGCCGGCGAGCTTGGTGCGCCCGTAGGCCGAGAGCGGCGCGGTCTGATCGGTTTCGACGTAGGGCGCGCCCTTGCTGCCGTCAAAGACGTAGTCGCTGGAGACGTAGACGACGCTGGCGCCGACATCGGCAGCGGCCTTGGCGACGTTGCCGGCGGCGGTACCGTTGACCTCGAGCGCGGCCTGCTCAGACTCCTCCGCCCCGTCGACGTCGGTCCAGGCGGCGCAGTTGATCACCACGTCGGGACGCTCGAGCTCGAACTTGGCGGCGAGTGCCTCGGGGTCGGTGATGTCGAGCTCGGTGTGGCCGAAGCCGACGACGTCGTGGCCGGCGTTGCCGGCGGCGAGAACGACATCGCGGCCGAGCATTCCGCCGGCGCCTGTGACGAGAACCTTCATCGCCGCGCACCCATTAGATGATCTTGATCTCGGACTTGTCGCCGACCAGCATCCGCAGCGTCTTCGGCATGCCGTCGCTGCGGGTGAGCTTGACTTCGCGGCCGAGCAGGCTTGCCTCCATGCGGGTGCCGAGGTCCTCGACCACGGAGCCGGCGAGGATGATCGAGTGCTCGACTTCGGAGCGGCGCACGCAGACGTCGTCGCCGATCGACGTATAGGGGCCGACGTAGGCGTCTTCGATGCGGGCGCCGGAGCCGATCACGGCGGGGCCACGGACGACGGAGTTCTTCAGCACCGCGCCCGGCTCGACGATGACGCGGCCCT
The DNA here is from genome assembly GCA_963702065.1 of uncultured Solirubrobacterales bacterium. Taxonomy (GTDB): domain Bacteria; phylum Actinomycetota; class Thermoleophilia; order Solirubrobacterales; family 70-9; genus VRUE01. The sequence continues at coordinate 66,606 of OY969705.1, read as the reverse complement.
CGACCCGAGAGGCATCGTCGACCTCACCCTCGATCTTGGTCTCGATCTCCTCCAGCACGAGCCGGTTGGCCTCGAGCATGTCGGCGAGCTGACCGGTGTCCTTCCACCAGCCGCTGACCACCTCCGACTTCACTGTCTTGCCCTCTTCGATCAGGCTCTGGATCGCCTCGGTGATCTCCAGCTCGCCGCGCCAGGAGGGCTCGAGCGCGCGGGCGGCCTCGAAGATCGGCGGCGCGAAGAGGTAAACGCCGACCAGGGCGAGGTTCGAGGGCGGGTCTTTGGGCTTCTCGACCAGGCGCACGATGCGCTCCCCGTCCAGCTCGGCGACGCCGTAGGACTGGGGATCGTCGACCGGGGTGAGCAGGATCAGCGCGTCCGGTTCCTCGGCGCGAAAGGTCGAGACGAGGCCGCGCAGACCGTCGGCGAGCAGGTTGTCGCCCAGGTACATGACGAAGGGCGAGCCGCCGATGAACTCCTCCGCGGTCAGCACCGCGTGGGCGAGCCCGGCGGGCTTATCCTGGACGATGTAGGTGATCTCGGCGCCGAAGGCGGAGCCGTCTCCGGCCGCCTCACGGATCTCATCGCCGGTCTCGGGAGCGATGATGATCCCGATCTCGGTGACACCGGCATCGACCAGCGCCTCGATCCCGTAGAAGAGCACGGGCTTGTTGGCAACTGGAACCAGTTGCTTTGCCGAGGTGTGGGTGATCGGCCGCAGCCGCGTCCCGGCCCCGCCGGAGAGGATCAGGCCTTTGAGGTCTTGCACGTCGCCGGAAGGCTACCTATGGCGGAGCCGGCATCGATCCACGACGCCTGGCAGAGTGCCGGAGCAGATGCCCTCTCTGAGAGCACAAGGCGGCCGATCGGCGGCCGATCGACTCAGTAGGGAGCGGATCCTCGCGGTAGCGCTTTCGACCCCGCTGATCGGCGCTCTGATCGGATTGCTCACCTGGCCGCTCGGCGGGCTCGCCCTTTCGATGGGCCCCGATCCCTCCTGGGCGACGGGCCTCTACCTGGCCTTCGAGCAGGGCCTCCACTTCGGCACCGAAGTCGTCTTCACCTACGGGCCGCTCGGTTTCCTCGAGGTGCCGGGATTGCAGGACAACGGCATGTGGATGCTCGCCTTCGCCTACCAGGGCTTCATCCACATCGCGGTGGCGATCTCGTTGCTCTGGGCCGCCCGGCGCGCCCTGCCGCTACTGCCTGCCGCGGCCCTCTGTTACGTGACCCTGGTGATCAGCCCGCTGGAGGGCGCGGTGCTGTTGCTCGCCTTCATCTGGTGCGTCGCCGCGCTGAGCGACCGAACGCCCAGCTTCGCTTTGACGCTGGTCGCCTTTGCAGGCGGCTCGCTGGCGGCGATCGAGTTGCTCGGCAAGGCCAACTTCGGCATCTCGGTTCTCGCCTTCTGCGCCATCGCCGTAGCGGGCAGCAGCTCGCGGCGCCGCAACCTGCCCTGGTTCGCGGCGATCGTCGTCGTCGGTTTCATCGCGCTCTGGTTCGGCTCAGGCCAGGGCCTCTCCAACCTGCCCGACTTCGCCTCCAACTCCTTTCAGGTGATCTCCGGCTACTCGAGGGCGATGACCAACGACGTCGGCGAAGTCGCCTGGCAGCGGAGCTACGCCCTGGCGACGATGGCGCTCCTCTTCGCCGCAGCGGTGCTCGCGACCCGCCACGACAAGCTGCCGCAGCGGCTCGCCTCGCTGGCGCTCGTTGCCCTCTTCGGCTTCTTCAACTTCAAGCAGGGCTTCGTACGCCAGGGGCCGGGCAGCACCTCGGAGTACTTCGTACTGATGCTCGGCGGGGCGATCGCGCTTGCCTGGCGACTGCCCGAGAAGATCGGCTCGCTGCCCTCGCGAGCGCCGGCGGCGATCTTCCTCGCTCCGCTGATCGCGATCACGATCGTCACCCTGCCGCTCCCGTTCGGGACGCTGGTCAAGCCCGACGAACACCTGACCGCCCTGCGCGAACAGGCGCACGCGTTCGTCAGCAGCAGCGAGCGCGACGAGATCCGCGAGAAAGCCCGCAGCGAAATGCTCGCGACCTACCGGCTCGGCCCCCGCATCCTGGGCCTGATCGGCGACCGGCCGGTTCACATAGATCCGTGGGAGATCAGCGTTATCTGGGCTTATGGGCTCAACTGGCGACCGCTTCCGGTCGTCCAGGACTACTCGGCCTTCACGCCGGCGCTCGACCACCTCAACGCCAGGGCCCTCAGCACGCCGGACGGGCCCTCGCGGATCCTGCGCCAGAACGCCAAGCTCTTTATTCCCAATATCCCCGATTCCTCGATCGACGGGCGCTACTCCGCCTGGGATCCACCGGCGGCGACACTGGCCATGCTCTGCCACTACCGCGCCGTCTACACGACAGAACGTTGGCAGGTCCTCGATCGCGTCGCCAACCGCTGCGGACCGTCGCGGTTGCTTGACACCGTGAACGGGACAACGGACCAGGAATTTGCGATTCCGGCACCGCCGACCCGGCGTGACATCGTCTTCGCCCGCATCCACGGCGCCGGCGTGGAAGGCTGGGAAAAGCTCCGCTCAACCCTTTATCGAGCGCGCCAGAGAACCGTCACGCTTGACGGCTACGCGGTTTGGAGGCTGGTGCCGGACACGGCGGGCGACGGCTTGATCATGCGGGCACCGAAAGCCGTTGACTTTCCCGAACCCTTCCAGCTCGCCTTCAACGCAAAAACTCTCTCGGTTCAGATCCAGGGGGCCCAATCGCGGCCGCTCAGCATCGAATTTTTCGCCCAGCGGGTTAACCCGCTGGGCGCGGCGGGGCGACCGAAGCACGAGACCCCGGGGTGACCGGCAAACCGAAGATAGACGTCGCAATCGTCAACTGGAACACCTCGGCGGCTGCAATGGCCGCCGCCGAGGCCTACCGTGATTCGGAGGGCATCGAGACGGCGGTGACGATCGCCGACAATGCCTCGAGCCCCGAGCAACGGCGCCTGCTCGAGGGCGGCTGCCCGTCAGGAGTCCGGCTGGAACTGAACGAGCGAAACCTCGGCTATGGGACCGCGGCGAATCGCGCCCTGCGCGGTGGCAGCGGCGAGCTGATCTGCGTCAGCAACGCCGACGTCCTACCCGCGCCGGACGCGCTGGCAAGGCTGGCGGAGACGACGTTGCGGACGCCCGGGGCGGGCATGGTCGGCCCGCGATTCGGCGGCGACACCGATCGGTACCACGCCAGGCTGCCGAGCGCGACGACGATGCTGGTGCGGATATTCGTCGGCTCGTTCGCACGCGGCGCCATGCCGAACCCGGAACCGGGCGAAGTGGAGGAGGTCGAGCAGCCCTCGGGTGCGTGCTTTCTCGTCAAGCGAGAAACCTGGGAGGAGATCGCCGGCTTCGACGAAGCCTTCTTCCTCTGGTACGAGGACGTGGACCTCGCCAAACGCCTGCACGACGCGGGGCTCCATAACCTGGTCGTCGGCTCGGCCAAGGTTCGCCATATCGGTGGCGAGTCATTTGGCCAGGTCGACCGTCAACGCCAGCAGGCGATCCGCCTTGCCTCTGTCAGTCATTACATCGACAAGCACCACAGCTCTATCTCTCCCATCGCCAGACCGCTACTCCGCATCGCCGGGCGCCTTAGAGCAGGCGGCGTCAAGGTAGTGCCCTCTTCGATAACCGCGGCAAGCAGGGAGAAACCCAGATGAGCAGCGTCTCCGTGGTGATACCGACCAAGGACCGCAGCGATGCGCTGGGGCAGACTCTTGCCGCGCTCGAGTCGCAAAAGGTGAGCGGCGAGCTGGAGACGATCGTCGTCGACAACGGCTCCAGCGACGAGACGGTGGCGATGGTCGGCGAGCGTGCCGCCCACAGCAAGCTGCCGATTCAGTTGATCGAGCATCCCGAGGGCGGTCCGGCGGCGGCTCGCAACGCCGGCGTGGCGGCAGCCAGCGGCGAGATTCTCCTCCTTCTCGGCGATGACACCGAGCCGGCGAACGAAGGGATTGTCGAGGCCCATGCAGCTCTGCATACCGCCCATCCCCAGGACTCCTACGCGGTGCTCGGTCGCATCAGCTGGAGCCCGCGGAACCCCGTGACGCCGTACATGCACTGGCTCGAGAACGGTGGTCCCCAGTTTCACTTCGCCGAACTTGCACCCGGGCCGGTGGATGCCGCCAGCTACTTCTACAGCTCCCACGTCTCATTGAAGCGTTCGATCTTCGAGCGCTTGGGCGGCTTCAATGTCCGCTTCCCATTCGCGGCCGTCGAGGACACCGAGCTTGGAGTGCGGTTGGCGGACGGCGGACTAGAGCTCGACTACCACCCAGAGCTGCTCGTCCTGCACGACCACCCAACTACACCGGAGCAGTCGTTGCGTCGGGCGGTGGCAGTCGGCCGTTCGGCGGCGCTCTACAACCAGCTCTACCCGGATCGGCCGCACGACAAGATCAAGCCCCCACAGGGCGCTGCCTGGGCAGGGGTGCGCGCAGCGACTCCATTCCTGCTTCCCGCCTCCCGGCTGCCCGCCCCGCGTTTGCTACGAGAAAAGCTCTGGCTCGCTCTGAATCGTGCCGGCTACGCGCGCGGCTACCGCCTCGGCCCTCCGGAGATCAGATGAGCTTGCGCCGCCTCAACAGCTCGCCGATCTCGCCCCTGCTGGCTTTCCCGGTCGCCTGGGCGTTCGCGGCGTTGCTCTGTCAGCTTCGGGTGCTCCACACGCAGGGACCCTGGTCGACGACGATGATCGAGGTGGCCGTCGCCGTCCCCCTCTCCTTTCTCGCGGGTGGGGTGATCGGCGAGGCGCTCGCCACCCTGGGCACGCGAAAAGCAGCGGGAAAGTCAAAGCTGAAGATTTCGGAGCGCGGATTCCGCGTCGGCCTTGCCGTGCTCGTCGGGATCGGCCTGCTTGAGCTGGCGCACCAGTTCGCGAAGGCGGGCACGATCCCCGTCCTCAGTGGCAGCATCGACGCGGCGCGGTTCGGCCAGGGCGGACCGACCATCCTGCTCACAGACCTGCTCACGGTCGCGGCGATTGCCGGCCTGGTCAAGCCGCGCAACCTGTTCTCGCGTGAGGCGCGCTTCGAGCTGGGCGTAGCGGCGATAGCGATCGGAGCCTTTGGTCTGCAGGCCGGCCGCGGAAGCGTCGTCCTGCCGGTGATCGTCGCGATCGTCGCCCGCTGGCTCTACTGGGGACGCCCCAACGTCTACGTGCTCACACTCGGTGGGGGAGTTGCCTTCCTCGCCATCGTCGCCGGCTTCTACCTGCGCGTTCACCAGCACCCGACCACTCCCTTCGAGGCGGAACTGTTCAGCGAAATCCTGCCGCCGCTTCCCTTCTTCGTGAAGCCCCTGATCCCCGTTTACGTAGCCCTGACGACCAACTTCCTGGCACTTCAGGGGATCGTCGGGCATTTCCCGACCATCGCCCCCTTCGGCCACGGGGTCTACGACGCCGTGGCGCTGCACGACTTCACCTCGGGCACCCGCAACGTCAGTGAGATCTCCGGCGCGCTCACGCCCCCCTGGGTGACGAGTACGGTGGCCGGCTCGCTCTGGGCCGACGGCGGCTTTCCGGTCCTGATCGGTGGCGTGGCACTCACCGGCGTGCTCTCGGCCGGTGCCTACGCCGCCGCGGTGAGAACCGTCTCGTTGCGCTGGGCGATGGTCGCCGCCTACCTCTTCTTCGTTGCTCTCTTCGGGCTTTACACCAACCTCTGGACCCAGCATCTGGACTGGCTCGTCGTCGCGCCGATCCTGCTCGTCTTCGGAGCTTTCGCCGAAGACCCGATCTCCCCGCCCGGCGTGACCGGACGCGCATGGGGCAAGATCCGCAAGATGAGCGGCAAAGACCCGGGGCCGGAGACACCTGAAGAGAGCAACACGGAGGCCGATGGGCAAACGTGGCGGCGGCGCCTCGGCCCGCCGGTGATCGCCGCGGTGGGCGCGCTGGCCCTGCTGTTCGCGGTCGGCCTCGCCGTCCAGGCGACCCTGCCGGCGCCCTACCCGCTCAGCGCCGAGATCCGTCTCCCGGCCGAAGTGGCGGACGCACAAGCGGTGATGACCGACGGCGACCGGCCGTTCGACAATGCCGACCTTTGGTGGGTCAAGACAAGTGGTGACAGCGCTTCGCTTCACGTCTTTGATCCCTCCCGCCCTCACCAGCCCGCGGTTCAGGTCGATCGTTTTCACCTGCCGGACCCGAAGGCGAGCACTTTCGACATAACCCGCTGGCCACCACTGCGCAGCCCGGCGCTGGTCGAGATGCACCAGAAGGGCAACAACCTCGAGATAACGGTTCGGCGCACTGACGGCAAGGGAGTCTTCAAACGCTTCAGCTCGCCGATCCCGCCACCCGCCCCCGGCTCCACCCGGGACCTTGCGATCGTCACCTTCAACGGGCGGGTCCCAGACCTCTTCGTAATCAACCGCAACGTCCCCCACAACCGGGTCAGGGTCGGCGTCATCTCGGGTGAGTCCGGCTTCAGGCGGCAGCTGATCTCGCCCTCCCTGCCGTTCTCCGGGCTGTCCCCATCGCTCTGGTCGCTCGACATCGGCTCGATTGCCAGCCGGGCACCCAGCGAGATCTCCGGGACGACCAAAACGATCAAGTCCGACATCGCCTTGGTCGAACACAACCCGAGCCACGCTCACGCGGACCTCAAGGTGCTGCTGGGCGAGGACGGCTTCAACGGTTTCGCCTTCCAGCGAGACCTCGATACGCCGGGCAAGGTCGGCAGGGGCACAGTTTTCCTGATCGGGTCCAGAAACGGCGCGGGAGCGATCTTTGAGGTCGAACCACATACCCACAACGGACCACTGCTGAAGATCTTCGGGCTCGAACCGCCCACTGGACACCTATAACGAAGCCAGAGCTACAAGCGGATCTGGAGCAATTCGAGGCCGCTCAACCACCCGAGCCCGCGCTCGGTGTCACCGCGGCTCGCGGCGTCGGGCTTCTCGTCGGGCGCACGCTGGGCCTGCAGCTGCTCACCGTCGGCGTCACCGTCCTCCTCGCCAGGCTGCTCACGCCCGCCGACTACGGGCTCTTCGCTATCGCCCTCGCCGTTCAGCTAGTCGGGCAACGCGCGGCCGAACTGGGCCTCCCTGCGGCGCTGGTCCAGATGAAGGACGATCCGTCGCCGCAACTGCAGTCTGCGGTGGCGGGCATCCTGCTGATCACCTCGGCGACGCTTGCGGTACTCCTACTGATTATCGGCTTTGTCGTGGCGCCGATGCTCGGCGGCAACCGCACCCTCGAGGTGGTTGCCGTTTCCTGCGCTGCGATTCCCTTCTATGCCTCGCGGGCGATCCCGATGGTGCTGATGGAGAGGGAGCTGCGCTTCGGAAGGGTGGCCATCGTCGAGACTGCGGACACACTCGCCTTCAACGGCTTCGCACTCGCCGGGGCGTTTGCCGGCCTGGGCGCCTTCAGCCTCGCCGGCGCCGTGCCCATCGGTGGCCTTGCGGGCGCGGCCACCGCCTGGGCTGTGCAGCCCTTCACACGGCGCCCAAGCCTCGACCTCGACCCGGTTCGGCCGCTGGCAGGCTTCGGCCTCCGCGTCAGCGCGCTGCAGGGCGTCTACCTGCTCCGCGAACTGGGCTTCGTCGGGCTGCTGGCCGCACTCGGGGGAGCACCGCTCGCCGGCTTCTACGCGATGGCGAAGCGCCTCTTTTCGTTCCCGATCGCGCTCACCTCGGCGGTGGGACGAGTCGCCTTCCCCACCCTTTCGAAGGATCCCGAGCAGCGTCCCGCCCGTGCCGCACGCATCATGGCGCTCACAGCGGTCGCGGCAGGCCTCCCGCTTGCCCTCGTCGCCGGCGCGGTCCAGCCGCTGATCGGCGTGCTGCTTGGCAGCGAGTGGCTGCCGACCGCCGACATCGTCCTACTTGGTTCCGTCGGGATGATGCTTACGGCGAGCGCGCTCTCGACCATGGTCAGCGTCGCGCTGTCCGAGGGGCGACCAAATGCTGCGATCGTCGCGGCGGTCATCGAAGCGACGATCCTCTGCGCGATCGCGATTGCGCTAACCCACTCGCTCCACGAGACGGGGGTGGGGATCGCGATCGCCGTCAGCAATATCGTGGCCACGATCTTCTTCGCCTTCAACACCCATCCCCGCATCCGCGGCGCGCTGGTCGCAGTGGTCAAGGCGACTTTGATTGCCGCGGCCGCGACCCTGGCGGCCCAGGCACTGGACCTCAGCAACGACGTCGGCGGGCTGGCCATCGCGCTGGTGACCGTCTCGGTCGTGTGGCTGGGACTTTGCGCGATCTTCTCCCGCGGCGAGCTGCGGGAAGCCATTGAATTTGCCCGGCCCTTGCTGAAAAGAGTACGAAGCGGATGAGGATCTGCCTCTTCGACTGGAACGTGGATGGTCACCACGCCGAGGTCGCAAAGGCCTTCGCGCGGGCGCTTGATCCCGGTGCCGAGGTGGTGTTGGCGGCGGCGGATGCGACGATCGCCTCCGCCGGGGAGATACCGGCCGAAACGATTTCCCTCGGGGCCGGGCGGCCCCGGCCCGGCGATCCGCATCCGTCCAAGCAGGAGCTGGCGGAGGCGGAACTGGACCTGATCGAGGAGACGGTCGGCCGGGTCAAGCCGGACCACCTGATCCTGCTCTGGGCGGATCCCGTGCTGCGCTGGCTGCTCAAGCGCCCGCCCCTGCCCACCGCCGTTAGCCTCTACGTCGCCTTCTCCAGCCTGCACTATCCCCGCCTCTACAAGACTCCCCTCGGCTCCAAAGAGCGCCTCTCCGCCCTGTACAAGGAGCTCAACCTGCTGCGCTGGACGCGGCGGCCCGATTCCCACGCCATGTTCGCGCTCGACCCCAACGCGGCAAAACGCTGGACCCGCTATCCCGGCGCCCGCGCCTATGGCCTCGGCGAGACCCCGCTCAACTACCAGCCGAACGTGCTTCCGCCCGAGCAGCGAAGTGGCTGCATCCTCTTCGGCGCCCTCGACGAGCGCAAGGGGATCGATCGCGTGGCCGCGGCCCTCGCCGAGGACTGCGAGGGGCTCGAGCTGCGCCTCTACGGCAAGCCGGTCGGCGGCTACGAGAGCCGGCTGGACAAGGAGATCGCACGCATCCGCGCCGGCGGGGTCGAGGTCGAGGCGCGACTCGAGCGCATCCCCTACGAGGAGGCGCTCGACGGCATCGCCCGCTCGCGGGCGGCGTTGCTCTCCTTCGGCTGGGTCCCGGCGGGATCGCGGGTCCTGCTGGAGGCGGCGGCTGCGGGAACGCCGGTGATCGGATCTACCAAGGGTGCGGTCGGCCACCTGATCCAAGCCCACGACCTCGGACGGGCCGTCGATCCCGACGACACCGAGGGGCTGCGACGGGCGATCCAGGAACTGGCGATGGCGGCCACCCCGACGCAACGATACGCCGACGGCCTCGCCGCCTACGCGCGGGAGCTGGGCGGCGAGCGCTACCGCCGTGAAATCCGCAGCGCCCTCGGACTACCGCGCACAAATACGATCCCCAGCCGATGAGAATCTGCCTCTTCGACTGGAACGAGGGCGGCCACAACCCGCTCTACCTGAGGAGCTTCGCCGCGGCGCTGCTGCCGGGTGCCGAGGTCGTCCTCGCCGCGCCCGACGCGGCGATCGCCCGAGTCGACCTCGACGGCGTGCAGAGGCGACCCCTAGGCGGCCAGAGACCACAGCCGACGGCGGTGAAGAACCAGTTCTCGCGCGGGGACGGCCGGATGCTCGACAAGTCGGAGGCCGCGGCGGAAGAGCTGGAGCTGATCGCCACCATCTGCGACGAGGTCCAGCCCGACCATCTCGTCCTGATGCACGCCGACCCGGTGCTCAGGTGGCTCGTCCGCAGGCCCCCGTTCCCCTTCCCCCACAGCATCTGCGTCTTCCAGGCTCGAGCGCATTACCGCTCGGCCTACGGAACCAAGCTCCCCCTCGGCGAGCGGGTCCGGGCGCGCTACCAGGACCACCTGGTCGCGCGGTGGCAGCGCAAGCCCGACGCCCACACCGTCTTCGCCCTCGACAAAATCGCCGCCCAGCGCTGGTCCAAGCGTCGTGGCGCCGCGGCAAGGTGGCTGCCGGAGCCGCCAATCCCCGTCGCGGTCCCGGCCGACCTGGAGGAGGAGCGGTCCGGCTGCATCCTCTTCGGCATGCTGGCGCCGCGCAAGGGCCTCGACCTGCTCGCCGACGCCCTCAGCGAGGACTCCGCCGGCTTCCACGTGACCGTGGCCGGCGAGGTCGAGCCCAGCTATCGCGAGGAGCTTGACTCGCTTCTCGCCAAGATGCGAGGGCACGGCGTCGAGGTGAGCGACCGCACCGGCCGTCTCAGCGACGAGGAGGTAATGCGCGAGCTGGCGATGGCGCGCTGCGCGGTCCTGCCCTACCGCTTCCACGCCGGGACCTCGCGGGTGCTGACCGAGGCGGCCGTAGTCGGCACGCCCGTGATCGCCCCCGACCACGGTCTGATCGCCCACCAGGTGCAGGAGTACGAGATCGGCCTGACGGTGGACCCCACCGACCCCGGGGCGCTCCGCTCCGCCCTCTTTCAGATCGCTGAGGACCCTCAGGGGACGAACCGCTATCGCGCCAACCTCGAGCGCTACTGGCACGACCACGGCGGCGAGGCGTTTCGGCGGGCGGTCCGGGCCACCTTCGGGCTGGACGACCCCGCCTGATCCTTGCGGCCGACGATCTACATCCCCACCCTGCGGGCCGGCGAGCGCCTGGCGAAGACGATGCAGGCGCTCGAAGACCAGGATCTTCGCCCCGAGGTGGTTATCGCCGACAACAGCGAGAACGGGCTCGGGGCGGACCTGGTGAAAGAGCGCTTTCCCTGGGCTCGCGCCCTGCCCTTTGGCGAGAACCTGGGTTTTGGCGCCGCCCTCAATCGCGCCGTTAGGGAAGAGCAAGGCGACCCGATCGTCTTCCTCAACGATGACGTCACGGCCGAGCCAGCCTTCGTCTCGGCCCTGGCGGAGGCGCTCACGCCGGAGGTGGACGCGGTTGCCGCGGTCCTGCTCAAGGAACGCGACCCGCAGCGGATCGATTCCGCCGGCGTCGTCGCCGACCGCACCCTGCTCGGCTTCGACTACCTCAGCGGCGAGCCACTGGGCAGCCTCGACGGCGCAACCGATCCGCTCGGGCCAACTGGCGGCGCGGCTCTCTTCAGGCGCTCCGCCTTCGAGCGGGTCGGCGGCTTCGACGAGCGGATATTCCTCTACTACGAGGACCTCGACCTGGCGCTGCGCATGCGCCTCACCGGATCCAGATGCCGACTCGCCCCCGCTGCCCGCGGCATCCACGCCTACTCGGAAACGCTCGGCGCCAACAGCGGTCGCAAGTACGCGATGACCGGCTGGAGCCGCGGCTACATGCTGCGGGCCTACGGCTTCGGCCGGCGGCCGGCGGCGCTCACGCGCGCGCTCTGCGCCGAGGCGACGATCTGCGCCGGCCAGGTCGTCGCGGACCGTACGGCCCGGGGCCTTTATGGAAGGATCGCCGGATGGCGCGCGGCCAAGAGTGTTCCCCGCAAGACCCTTCCGCCCGACGGCCTGCTCGACATCGGCCTGCTCGAGGCCCTATCCCTGCGCCGTCGCCGTCGTGACGTCTGAGCGGAAGACAGAGGTGGCGGCGCCGGCCAGCGGCGCCTGCCTGGAGAAGCTGGCCAAGAGCCACCGGCCGCCGCTGCGGCAGTGGCGGCCGAGCCACCTGCGCCGACGCCAGAAGCTGCTCGAACAAGCTCTCGCCTGTGAGGCTCTGGTCGAGGCGCTACGGGAGGGCCGGCGACTTCCCGACGGCTACGGCTACGGCTTCGACGAGCGCTCGATCGAGTACCCGTGGCTGCTGGCCTCGGATCCCTCGGGGCGGACGCTCGACGCCGGCTCGATCCTCAACCACTCCTACATCCTGCCGCACTTTCTCGACCGCCTCGACCCCCTCGTTATCTTCACGCTCTCCCCCGAGCCCCACTCCTTCCCGGAGCTCGGCGTCTCCTACGTCTACGGCGACATGCGTAAGCTCCCCTTCGCCGACGGATGGTTCGACACAGTGGTCTCACTCTCGACCCTCGAGCACATCGGCATGGACAACGTCCACTACGGCGACGACTCCTCGCAGGCCCCCGACCCCCACGCCGAAATGAAGCTGGCGCTCTCCGAGCTGCGGCGCGTCACCAAACCGGGCGGCCGGATCCTGATTTCCGTGCCCTACGGAAAGCGCACCGACATGGGCTGGTCGCGACAACTCGATGAGGAGGAGATCGACGATCTCGTCGCCTCGTTCCAGTCCAGCGCCTCCAAGGTGGAGGTCTACGCCTATTCCAGCGACGGCTGGAACCTGAGCGACCCTGTCGCCGCGGCAAGCGCCGCCTACCACGACTTCACCAAGGAAGCCAGGTGGCCGGAGGACAAAGCAGCGGCGGCGAGGGCCGTCGCCTGCGTGGACCTGCGGCTTTAAGCAGACGCGGTTGGGGCGCCGGCGCGCAATTGCGCCAGGTCGGACTCCACCATCAACTCGATCAGCTGCTCGAAGCTGGTTTCGGCTTCCAGCTAAGCGTCTCCTTCGCCTTGGCGGGGTCAGCAACCAGAAGGTCGACCTCGGCGGGTCGCATGAAGGAGGGGTCCTGCTTGACGTAGTCGCCCGGGTCGAGGCCGACCCGGGCGAAGGCGATGTCGACCAGCTCACGTACCGAGTGGACCTCTCCGGTGCCGATGACGAAGTCGTCAGGCTCATCCTGCTGCAGCATTCGCCACATCGCGTCGACGTAGTCAGGGGCATAGCCCCAGTCGCGCTGCGCGTCGAGGTTGCCCAGCCGCAACTCGGAGGCGAGGCCGAGCTTGATCGCCGCGACGCCATGGGTGACCTTGCGGGTGACGAACTCGAGGCCCCGACGGGGGCTCTCGTGGTTGAAGAGGATGCCCGAGCAAGCAAAGAGGCCGTAGCTCTCGCGGTAGTTGACCGTGATGAAGTGGCCGTAGACCTTCGCCACCCCGTAGGGGCTGCGCGGGTAGAAGGGGGTGAGCTCGTTCTGCGGCGTCTCCCGGACCTTGCCGAACATCTCGCTGGAGGAGGCCTGGTAGAAGCGGGCTTGCGGGCAGACTTCGCGCATCGCCTCGAGCATCCTCGTTACGCCGACGCCAGTGAACTCGGCGGTCAGCGTCGGTTGATTCCAAGAGGCGGCTACGAAGGACATCGCGGCGAGGTTGTAGATCTCCTCCGGTTCGCACTCGCGCATCACGTCGACCAACGAGCGCTGATCGAGAAGATCGCCTGAGTGCAAGGTGATCCGGTCGCGGATGTGCTCTAGGCGCTCGTGGTTCTCACTGGAGAGGTGGCGGACCAGACCGTGGACCTCGTAGCCCTTGTCCAGCAGTAGGTCTGCGAGATAGCTTCCGTCCTGACCGGTGATTCCGGTTATCAGCGCACGCCGCGACATCTGGCGGAGCCTATCGCGGCACGGCACGGCGGCGAATCGCCGGAGTCGTACCGAATTGCTACGTTTCCCCGCCGGTGGCCGCCTCCGAACCGCTCATTCCGACGAGTCTGCGGACACGAACGACGTGTCGCATCTGCGGCTCGCCGCAACTGGCCCCCATGCTTGACCTCGGCGACCAGTGCATCGCCGGGGCGTTCGCGGACCCGGGCGGCACCGATCCGGTCAAGCGGGCGATTCCGCTGGAGTTGGTCCGCTGCGACATGACGGCCGACCAGAACGCCTGCGGCCTGATCCAGACCCGGCACACGGTGCCGGGCTCAATCCTCTACCGCTCGTACTGGTATCGCAGCGGGGTCAACCGGACGATGACCGAGAACCTGCACGAGATCGCTCAAGAAGCGGAGGCGCTGGTCGGCCTGGAGGCCGGGGATCTGGTGGTCGACATCGGCTGCAACGACGGCACGCTCCTCGACGGCTACCGCACCGAGCAGCTCAAGCAGCTTGGATTTGATCCCTCAGACATCGCCCGCTACGCCATCGAGAAGGGCTACGAGGTGGTGCGGGACTTCTTCTCCGGCAGGCGGCTCGCCGAGCGCTATCCGGACCAGAAGGCGAAGGTGATCACCAGCATCGCCATGTTCTACGACCTCGAGGATCCGAGCGCCTTTGCCAGAGACGTCGCGGCACGGCTCGCCGAGGACGGCGTCTGGGTGATGGAGCTGCACTACCTGCCGATGATGCTCGAGCGCAACGCCTTCGACGCGATCGTGCACGAGCACCTGGAGTACTACTCGCTCGCCGTCTTGGAGCGCCTCTTCGCCGCCGCCGGGCTGGAGGCGATCGCGGCAAGCGTCAACGACGTCAACGGCGGCTCGATCCGGCTGATGATCGGGCACAGGGGGCAACGAGATCCCCTGCCGGAGCACCGCCAGGCCCTCCAGGATCTGCGGCTGCGCGAGTTCGAGATGGCGCTCGACGCGAGCGCCCCGTACGAGCGCTTCGCTGCTGGCTCCGAAGCGGTGCGGGACGATCTCGCCAAGCTCTGCCGCGAGCTGAAGGCCAACGGCAAGACGATTCACGTCTACGGCGCCTCGACCAAGGGCAACACCATCCTCCAATACGCTGAGCTCGACCACACGGTGATCTCGCACGCGGCGGATCGCAACGAGGACAAGTGGGGATCCCGCACCATCCGCACCGAGATCCCGATCATCAGCGAGGAAGACTCGCGCGCGATGGAGCCCGACTACTACCTGATCCTCCCCTGGCACTTCCTCGACGAGTTCCTCGAGCGCGAGGCAGCGTTCTTCGAGCGCGGTGGCCGCTTCATCGTCCCCCTTCCCGAGGTCCGCATCGTCGGCCCTGACGGCGTCGAGACCCCCACATAGGATCAGCGCAACGGCGCCGTGACAAAGGCGCCAGGCAACTGATGAACTACGAACGACTCTACGAATATCGCTTCCGCGACATCGACCAGGGCGCCCGCGCGGCCGTCTGGGAGGAGATCGCGCCCCACGTCCACGGGCTGATGGGCGATCCCCAGACCGTCCTCGACCCGGCCGCCGGCCGCGGCGAGTTCATCGGCTCGATCGACGCGGCCGAGCGCTGGTTCGGTCGACGAGGTCGCCTACCCGGAGGCCGAGAGCGACCCCGAGCGTCAAGGTCGTCACCTCGAAGATCATGGACGCCGAGCTCCCCGAGGACCATTTCGACGGCGTCTACGCCTCCAACTTCCTCGAGCACCTGTTCAACCAGGAGGCGATCGCCCAGTTCCTCGAACGGATGCACAGGGTGATGAAGACCGGCGGGCGGATCGCGATCATGGGCCCGAACTACCGCTACTGCGCCGAAGGAGTACTGGGACTGCGCCGACCACTAGGTCGCGCTGACCCACGTGGCGATCGCCGAGCACCTCTACGCGGCCGGCTTCGAGCCGGTCAGGATCGTCCCCCGCTACCTGCCCTACTCGTTCCGCGGGATCCTGCCGCCGTCGAAGCGACTGACCCGCCATCTACCTGCGAACGCCGATCGCCTGGAAGCTGCTCGGCAAGCAGTTCCTGGTGATCGGCCAGCGCTGAGCCGATGCGGGTCCTGGTCACCGGGGGCGCCGGCTTCGTCGGCGGCAACCTCGGCGTCGCCGCTCGCCGAGCGCCATCCCGACTGGGAGATCGTCGCGCTCGACAACCTGATGCGGCGCGGCTCGGAGCTCAACCTGCCGCGGCTGCGCGAGGCCGGGGTCGAGTTCGTCCACGGCGACGTGCGCGAGCCCGCCGACCTCGAGGCCGCCGGCGACTTCGACGCGATGATCGAGTGCTCGGCCGAGCCCTCGGTGCTCGCCGGGATCGCCGACGCCTCCTACTCGGTGCAGACCAACCTGCTCGGCGCCTTCAACTGCCTCGAGCGGGCCCGCGCGCGAGGATGCCTTCGTCGTCTTCCTCTCGACCAGCCGCGTCTACCCGGTCGCGCCGCAGCTCTGCGCTGGCGCTCGAGGAGACGGAGACGCGCCTCGAGCTGGCCGCCGAGCAGCCGGTCGCCGGGGCGCCGGCCCGGCGGGGATCTCCGAGGAGCTTCCCGATGGCAGGGCGCGCGCACGCTCTACGGCGCCACCAAGCTCGCCGCCGAGCATGCTGATCGAGGAGTACGCCGAGGCGCTTCGGCCTGCGCGCGGTGATCGACCGCTGCGGCGTGATCGCCGGGCCCTGGCAGATGGGCAAGGTCGACCAGGGCGTCTTCTCCTGGTGGCTGCTCAGCCACCGCTTCGGCCGCGCCGCTCGCCTACATCGGCTACGGCGGCTCCGGCAAGCAGGTGCGCGACCTGCTCCACGTCGACGACCTGGTCGACCTCGTCGACGAGCAGCTCGGCGATCCCGAGCGCTGGAGCGGGGTCACCGCCAACGTCGGCGGCGGGCGCGAGTGCAGCCTCTCGCTGCTCGAGACGACGGAGCTCTGCCGCGAGCTGACCGGCAACGAGGTCGCCGATCGAGAGCCGTCCCCGAGACACCGGCCCGGCGACGTCCCGGTCTACCTGAGCGACTGCTCGCGGCTGCATTCGCTGACCTCGTGGCGGCCCACGTCGGGAGCCGCGCGACGTGCTGGCCGACCTGCTCGACTGGGTCGGCCGAACATGAGTGACTCGCTGCGGGATGCGCTCGGCTTCGAGCGATGGACCGAGACAGGGGAACGACTGAAGCGATGCCCACGGCGATAGTCACAGGATCCGGCGGCCTGATCGGCTCGGAGTCGGCCGCCCGGCTGGTCGACAGCCGGCTACGACGTGATCGGGATCGAGAACGACACCCGCGGCCGTGCTCTTCGGCCCGGAGGCCTCGACCGCGCACGTCACCGAGCGGCTCAAGCGCGAGACTTCCCGAGCTTCCGCACGCTCGACCTCGACATCCGCGACGCCGACGGCGATCGACCGCGTCTTCCGCCGAGGCCGGCGGAGAGATCGAGCTGATCGTCCACACCGCCGCGCAGCCCTCTCACGACTGGGCGGCCAGCGACCCCCAGGCCGACTTCGGCATCAACGCCAACGGCACGCTCAACCTGCTCGAGGCGACCCGCGAGCACTGCCCCGAGGCGACCTTCGTCTTCACCTCGACCAACAAGGTCTACGGCGACACCCCGAACCGGCTGCCGCTGGTCGAGCCTGGAGACCCGGCTCGAGCTGCCCGAGGACCACCCCTACTTCGGCGGCATCGACACGACGATGTCGATCGACTCGACCCTGCACTCGCTGTTCGGCGCCTCGAAGGCCGCGGCCGACCTGCTGGTCCAGGAGTACGGGCGCTACTTCGACATGCCGACCGTCTGCTTCCGCGCCGGCTGCCTGACCGGCCCCAACCACGCCGGCGCCCAGCTGCACGGCTTCCTCGCCTACCTGATGAAGTGCACCGTCACCGGCGAGCCCGTACACGGTCTTCGGCTACGAGGGCAAGCAGGTGCGCGACAACCTGCACAGCGCCGACCTCGTCGACGCCTTCCTGCTCTTCCACGCAGAACCCGCAGGCCGGCCGCCGTCTACAACATCGGCGGCGGGCCGCGACAACGCCTGCTCGATGCTCGAGGCGATCGAGATCTGCGAGCGGATCGCCGGCCGCGAGCTGCGCTGGGAGCTGAGCGACGAGGCGCGGATCGGCGACCACCGCTGGTGGATCAGCGACCTCGACGAGTTCGGCTCCGCACCACGGCGGCTGGCGCCCGCGAGCGCGACCTGGAGACGATCCTGCGCGAGATCTCACGAGGCCAACGCCGAGCGCTGGGCCTCCGCGCCGGCATGAAGCTCTCGCGTCGTCATCCCGGCCCACAACGAGGAGGAGACGGTCGCCGAGACCGTCGAGGGCATCGTCTCGACGCTCGACGCGCGAGGAGATCGACCACGAGGTGATCGTCGTCGACGACTCGAGCACCGACGGGACCGCGGCCGTGGTCGAGCGGATCGCCGAGCGGCACCCACAGGTCCGCTGCCTGCGCTCCCCCTACCGAGAACGGCTTCGGCTTCGCCGTGCGCGCCGGCCTCGAGGCCTTCGAGGGCGACGCGGTGGCGATCGTGATGGCCGACGGCTCCGACAGCCCCGAGGACCTCGTCGCCTACCAGCGCCTGCTCGAAGAGGGCTACGAGTGCGCCTTCGGCTCGCGCTTCGTCCACGGCTCGACCGTGCTCGACTACCCGCGCTCGAAGCTGATCATGAACCGGATCGTCAACTTCGGCATCCGGGTCCTCTTCCGCCACGGCTACAACGACACGACCAACGCCTTCAAGGCCTACCGGCGCGAGGTGATCGAAAACGTCCAGCCGTCTCCTCTCCCACCACTTCAACCTCACCGTCGAGCTGCCGCTGAAGGCGGTGGTCCGCGGCTACAGCTACGGGATCGTGCCGATCTCCTGGACCAACCGCAAGGCCGGCGTCTCGAAGCTCTCGCTCAACGAGATGGGCAGCCGCTACCTCTTCATCGTCCTCTACGTCTTCCTCGAGCACCACCTGAGCCGCGGCGACTACAGGCGTGGTCAAGAGCCCACCGTCCGCCCTCGCGGCACCTGGCGCGGGGGGCGGCGCCGGGCGAAACGGCCAGCGTCCTCCTAGCGATCAGCCGAGGCCTGACTTGATCGTGACCCGGTCGCGGCGTCAGCGAGGTCGGTATCGACCATCAGGCTCACCATCTGCTCGAAGTCGATGGTGTGCTGCCATCCCAGCCGCTCATAGGCCTTGGTCGAGTCCGCTACCAATCGATCAGGCTCGCTCCCACGCATGAAGGCGGGATCCTGGGTCACGTAGTGGGTGGCGTCGAGGCCGACCCGATCGAAGGCGATCTCGACCAGATCTCCGACCGAGTGCTGTCGACCGGTGCCGAGGACGAAGTCCTCGGGGGCTTCATGCTGAAGCATCAGCCACATCGCCTTGACGTAGTCGGGAGCAAAGCCCCAATCGCGGCGAGCATCCAAGCTGCCGAGGCGAAGCTCGGTAGCCATCCCCAGCTTGATCGCGGCGGCTCCCCGGGTGATCTTGCGAGTGACGAACTGCGGGCCGCGTCGGGGGCTCTCGTGGTTGAAGAGCACTGCGGAGCAAGCAAATAGCCCGAGGCTCTCGCGATAGCTACGGACGATGAACTGGCCGTAGACCTTGGCGGCGCCATAGGGGCTGCGCGGACTGACCGGAGTCAGCTCGTTCTGTGGACTCTCAGCGGCCCGGCCGAACACCTCGCTGGAGGACGCCTGACAGAAGCGTGCTCCCGGGCAGATCTCGCGCATCGCCTCAAGCATCCTCGTCACCCCCAAGCCGGTGAGCTCCGCGGTCAGCACCGCCTCGTTCCACGACGCCGAGCCGACCGACATCGCGGCGAGGTTGTAGATCTCATCCGGCTCGCACTTGCGCATTGCAGCGGTCACCGAATCCTGGTCAAGGAGGTCGCCTCGGTGCAAAACGCAGCTGGTCTTCAATGGAGCGCAGGCGCTCGAAGCCGCCACCTGGGAGGCTGCGAACGAGCCCGTGGACCTCGTACTCCCTTTCGAGCAGGAGCTCTGCCAGGTAGCTGCCGTCCTGGCCCGTAATGCCTGTTATCAGCGCTCGCTTTCTCAAGCCGATTGCATCCTACGAGCCGTACTCTGGTCCGACCCCCAGCAAGGCTCGATGACGCAGCAGCTAGGCCGGGGCGCGGCGCACGCACGAACCCGATCGAGCGACCGGTCGGCGGCAGCTACAAGTCCACCGTAGAGCAGATCGCCAGCGGCTGCTCCGGCGTCAGCTGCACCTGCCACCCCCGCGACGCGGGTCCATCAGGCAGCAAGAGGGTCGATGCTCGACCACCAAGCGCCGGACCGACCTCAATGTCGAATTCATCGGCGAAGCGCTTCAGGCGAACTTTTACCGACGGACCGGCAAAAGGTCGCAACCAGATACCGCCGGGGGGCACGCTGAGGGTGACTTGGGCTCCCGCAACCACGGGTACAAAACGCAGACAGCCGCGCCGCCGTCTCAACACGCCCCCGGTCTGGGACTCGTGCAGCGAGTGAAGCAGGGGTCGGAACCCTGCGGTCGCTGGAACGAGATCGATCGACAGCGCCCGCGCGATGATGCCATCGGCGATTTCTCGAGCGGGAGGCTTAGCCGCTTCGATCTGCTGCACCGAATCGCCCCAGGAACCGAACCGTTGCTTGGCGGCTACATAGGTTTCGAGCGAGAAGCCCACATCAGGAAAGTCGCCCTTGGCACGCTCCGCGTCAGTCTCTAGCAACGTCTTGGTTGATGCCTGACCGATCAGCAAATCTCCCACTCCCATCGCTACGCGGTTGTAGTCCGCCTGCCCACGCGCGTAGTCGGCGCCGTAGGTGAGCTCACGGATGTTGGGCAGGAGCGCAAAGGCACAGATTGCCGAAAGCACCAGAGCCCCTCGTCCGCGCCACGGCGAAGCGCCGATCTCCCAGGCCAGCACCAGGAGCAGAAGAACGACGCTGACGTAGAGGTAGCGACTGGAGAACGGCTCACGGTCCGGGCTCGCGACGCAGGCGGTGAGAAGCCAAAACGAAAGCAGGGTGACTAGCGACGGAAGAGTGGCCGCTGCCGGACGATAGCGCCGGCTGAGGACCAAAGCGACAATCGCCACCAGACACGCACCCGCCAGCGCCTGGCCGGCTGAAAGGTCGAAGCCAGGGACTCTTCCTCCGGGAGTGGTGAATAGCCCTGTGATTGAACCAAGCGAAGCCGCCAGCGAGTCGAAGGAGAAAGAGGGCAGGCCGGCGAGGTTCACGATGGCGAAGTCGCTTTCTCTTCCTCCGTAGCCGAGCCACCAAAGCCCATAGAGAACCAGAGGTACAGCGACAATCCAGTACCGGCGGTGCGGGCCGCGTTCGAAGGCGACCAGCGCCACCGCGCCAAAGACGAATGGCAGGGTGGTGCCGTCGGAAGCGATGCCGACGCTGAGCAGCACCGCCGCGAGGAAGTCCCAACCAGGCCTCCCCTGCAGCACTGCCAGCCAGGCCGCCAAACCCACAGCAACCGAGATCGTGAAGGGAAGGCCGTGCGATCCAATCAAGACATCGTTTGCCGAACCAAGGAAGAGCACGAGCACCGTCGGCAGAACTGCGGCGACAATCCCGACCGCCCTGCGCAGGAGAAGGAACAGGCAAGTGGCCACGGCCAGGTGCACCACCACGGTAACGAGATGCAGCGCGAGCGCCGAACCGGTGCCGAAAAGCTGCAACGACACCTTGTTGAGCAGAACGGGAATGGCGACAAGGTGGCCATTGTGAGCAGAGAGAAAGGCGGAGGCATCGAAATTTGTACGAGCCGAGTAGCCGAACGACCAATCGTCAACCAGCAGGGTGAGCCCTCGGCCCTCCCAGATCAGCAGAACAGCAGCGATCGCCATCGTGGCCAGGAGCCCGATAGTCGCTAGTCGCTCGAAGCGCTCACCCCCGTCATCGCACTCTCCCGGCACGGCAACGAGTCTAGTCGCGCTTAAACAGCGACTAGGGCCGGGACCAACAGCCGCGTTAAGCGCGCCTCGACTTACGGCGCATCGACGGTACTCGCCAGATTGCCTCGGCGAGGATCGCGCGGTCCATCTTCGAGCTGCCCGTGCGCCGGTCGCGAAAGACGATCGGGATCTCGACTACGTCGAAGCCGAGTTGGACGGCGCGATAGGTCATCTCGATCTGGAAGGCGTAGCCGCGCGAATCGATCGAGTCGATGTCTATCGCCTCCAGGACCTCGCGCCGGAAGCACTTGAAGCCGGCGGTCAGGTCGTTGACCGAGAGACCGAGCATGAAGCGGGCATAGAGACTTCCGCCGCGGCTGATCGCACGCCTCAACGCTCCCCAGTCCGCCACGCCCCCTCCCGATACGTAGCGCGAACCGATCGCGAGATCGGCGTGCTCCATCGCCCCCAACAGGGTCGGCAGGTAGGACGGGTCGTGCGAGAAGTCCGAGTCCATCTCGATCACGAAGCCGGCCCCTTCGGCTAGTGCCTGGCGGAAGCCGGCGATGTAGGCGGGCCCGAGACCTTCCTTGCTCGGTCGATGCAGGACGCTGATCCGCGGCTCTGCGGCGGCAAGCCTGTCGGCGATCTCACCGGTTCCGTCGGGCGAGCTGTCATCGACGATGAGGATGCGCGCCGAGGCGGGCAGTACATCCAGCACGGCTGCGACAAACGCCTCGATGTTCCCGGCCTCGTTGTAGGTCGGCAGGACGAGCCAGGCCGGCTCGCGTGTTGAGGCTGCGGGCATCGAGGCGATGCTATTGACCCACCCGCCTTGCTTGGAACCCGGCGGTGGCTGCGCTAGGAGGGTCTAGCGAAACCCGGGTGCGCGGCTGGCGAGCGCCGGACCAAGCGGGGCAAGGACGCAGGGAGGCCGAATAGCAGCGCTATTTGACCGACCGAGGACGCCGCACCGCGCAGCGTCCGCCGCCGCCAGGCGTGTGCCTGGGTTTCGCTAGACCCTCCTACTAGGGCCGCGCTCGACCGCCGCTGAGCGCGATGAAGGCGCGCCAAGCGGGCTTGGGCTTGAAGCCCTTGCCGGCCTTGAAGAGGCCGACCGAGTCGCAGAAGGAGCAGGCGGTGTATTCCGGGTTGTCCTTCCACGAGTACCAGTAGGTGCCCCTCAGGTTGAGCCGGTGCCGGTTGGCGATCAGGTAGGCGTAGGCCTTGCGCAGTTCGCGCGCCTGGCCCTGGATGCCCTGCTCGAAGGCGACGACGTTGGGGTCGTTCTGCGAGCCCCAGCCCATCTCGGTGACGTAGAGCGCGGCCCCGGGATCGTGGTTCTCGAGCACGACTTCGCGCATTTCCTCGGTCAGCTCTTCGAGGTCCTCGACGTGGAAGGCGTACGGGTGCAGGGCGACCGCGTCGAAGTAGTTCTTGATCCCGGGCACGCGATAGAGCGCGGCGAGGAACTTGGCCGCGTCCATGCCCCGCTTGCCCCCCTGGTCGGGGGCGCCGAAGAGGCCTGTGAGAACCACTTTGGCGATCGGGTCATCCGCCTTGATCTCGTTGTAGGTGAGCTTCAGCAGGCGCGCGTAGCGGCTCGGCGAGACCGGGTAGGCGAAGTAGAAGAAGTTGGCCTCGTTCCAGATCTGCCAGGTGCGGACCGGCAAGGCCCGCGGGACCGCCGGCACGTAGTTGACCGCTGCGTTGCTGGGCGCGTGCTCCTCCCAGAATTCCCCGCCGGGGCCGTAGCGGGCAACCGCGGCATCGACGAAGGCGAGCCACGCCTTGCGAGCACGGCCGCTGTCGATCGGCAGCGTGGTCGGCTTGTTGGCGATCCAGCGGGGTGTGCCGTAGAGGAAAGGGCAGGAAGGTCAGGCCTCGTCGCGATGCCGCCGTGATTGCCGGGTCGACGCTGCTCCAGTCGAAGCCACCCTTATTGGTCGGCTGCACGGTCGCCCAGTTGATCGGCCAGCGCACGCTGCCGATCCCGCCCGCTTTCATGTAGGCGACATCGGTGTCGCTGAGCACCGTCTGCGGCGCGATGCCGAAGAACGCGCGCGGCAACGCCTGTGCCGCGGTCGGGGCGAGCAGGGCGGCGGCGAGCGCCAGCAGCAGGATGATGGTCTTGACGTGTCTCAACGTGGTGCGGTGGGGACGGCGGTGCTCGTGCAGGTCACTTCCTAACACGCGGATCCGACGTCGGTAGCGCCAACCTGTGAACGCTCAGTAGGTTCCGCCCAGCTTGCGGTGATCCCAGCTGGCGACCCGGACCGGCCTGAAGTGGATCGCAACGCGCTTTGGGGCCTGCGCTTCGAGCGCGGCCTTGGCGTCGCCCTCGACCGCGGAGATCCCCTCCGCGTAGCGCAGGGTCAGCTCTTCGGCGAAGCCCAGGACCGTCTCGGCGTCGCGGTGGATCTCCGCCTCGGCCTCGATCATCACGCCGCGCAGCTCGCCGTACTCGTGGCCGGTCTCGACCAGGACCGTGGCCCGCGGGTCGCGTTCGAGGTTGCGCACCTTCTGCGATTTGGCGTAGGTCCAGATCCAGACCTCACCCTCGCGCGGCACGAACCAGAGCGGCATCGAGTGCGGCCACCCGCGCGGCCCGAGGCTGGAGACGATCGCGATCCGCTCATTCCCGAGCAGCTCCAGCAGCTCGGCCTCGCTGAGCGTGATCTGGTCGCGGCGGCTCACCCCGGGGAGCCTGCCGGATCGGGGCGCGGCGCGCGTCGCGGGTTCTGCGCGCTTGTGCGCACCACGCGTTGGAAATCGATCTGTAGCGTCGCCCCCATGGCGATGCAGGCAGAAGCGCGGCGGCCCTCTGCTCCCAGTGCTATCGTACGTATGCCTTTGTCAGGATACGTACGTACGCAGATTGAAGGGACCGCATTGGCCACTACCGCCTCCAAGCTCCGCGCCAACATCTATCGCATGCTGGACGAGGTGCTCGAGACCGGCCAGCCGCTGGAGATCGAGCGCAACGGCAAGACGCTCGTGATCGCGCCGAAGGAGAAGCAGTCGATCTGGGACCGCCTGCCGCGGCGCGAGGGAGCGATCGTCGGTGACCCAGACGAGCTGATCCACATCGATTGGTCATCGGAGTGGAACCCTGATCCTAATTGACACCCACGTAGCTCTTTGGCTGTATGCGGGCATGTCGGAGCGGCTCCCGGCCGCCGTCCGCACTCTGCTTGACGAACGCAGGCCACGGGCTTCCCCCTTGGTCGAATTGGAGCTGTCCTATATGCACGAGATTGGCCGGGCGCGCGATCCGGCGCCGATGATGCTCGCTGCCTTGCGCCAGAGCATCGACCTGGAGATCGCCGACATCTCCCTGGCCGAGCTCACCCGTGCAGCTGCCGGCCTTACCTGGACACGCGACCCGTTCGACCGCATGATCGCGGCGCAGGCGATCGTCGCCGACGTGCCGCTGGTCACCGCCGACCGGACGATCCTGGCCAACCTCCCCCTGGCGACCTGGGCCTGAGGGGCAGCTCAAGCAGCGAGCGGCGTGAAGGAGCGGCGGTAGGCCGTCGGAGTCGTCGCCGTGGCGCGGCGGAAGTGATCGCGCAGCGAGGCGGCGGTGCCGAACCCCGCTCGCCAGGCCACTGCGTCGATCGGCAGGTCGGTCTCCTCGAGCAGGCGGCGCGCCTCCTGCACGCGTCGTGAAAGCAACCACTGCAGCGGCGTCGTGCCGGTCTCCTCGCGGAAGCGGCGGGCGAAGGTGCGGGGACTAACGCTGGCGTGGCCGGCCATCGCGGCGACGTCGAGGGGCTCGTGCAGGCGTTCGGTAGCCCAGCGCCTGGTCGCCTCCAGCGAGCCGGCGGGGCCGGGCACCGCGGCCCACGGGCGCTCGATGAACTGCGCCTGCCCGCCCTCGCGATGCGGCGCGGCAACCATGTGACGGGCGACGCGCTCGCCAACGGCGGCGCCGCAGTCCTCGCGGATCACGTGCAGGCAGAGGTCGATGCCGGCGCTGAGGCCGGCTGAAGTCATCACCGATCCTTCGTCGATGTAAAGCGCCGCGGCGTCGACGGCGATCGTCGGGAAGCCAGCCGCAAGCTGGTCCGCGAAAGCCCAGTGCGTCGTCGCACGCCGGCCCTCGAGCAGGCCGGCGTGGGCGAGCGCGAAAGCGCCGGTACAGACGGAGATCACGCGCGCGCCGCGCCCGGCCGCTTTGCGCAGGGCCGCAGTGGCCTCCACCGGGGGCGGGGAAAAGACATCGAAGTAAGCGGGCACGACGACGGTGTCGGCGCTGTCCAGCAGTCCCAGGTCGCCCTCAGGCACCACCCCGAACCCCGTGGTTGAGGTCAAGGCGCCACCGTCGAGCGAGCAGGTCGAGAACTCGTAGTGCGGCTCGCCACCGGGCCCGGCCGCCACCGAGAACGCCTGCGCAGGCGCCGCCAGGTCGAAGGCGACGACGCCGTCGAGGCAGAGTGCGACCACGCGATGCATGGCAGGAATCTATCGGATATTGGCAATCCTGCCACTCGACGCGTCAGCCCTCCTGCGAGAACCTGCGGCCATGCAGATAGCCATCCTGATCTTCGAGAAACTGACCGCCCTCGACGCGATCGGCCCCTACGAGGTGCTGCGCTCCGTGCCCGGCTGGGAGGTGAAGTTCGTCGGCCCCGAGAAGGGGCACGTTCGCACCGACTGCGGCGCGCTCGGGCTGAGCGCCGACTACTCGCTCGACGAAGTCAGCGCGGCGGACATCGTTCTCGTCCCCGGCGGCAAAGGCAACCGCCCGCTGCTCGAGGACGAGACCGTGCTCTCCTGGCTGCGCGAGATCGATGCCGGGTCCAAATGGACGACCTCGGTATGCACCGGCGCGCTCGTGCTCGGCGCCGCCGGCCTGCTCGAGGGCAAGCGGGCCACGACCTACTGGCCCTTCCTCGAGCAGCTGCGCGAGTACGGCGCCGACCCGGTCGGCGGTCGCTTCGTCGAGGACGGCAAGACGATCACGGCCGCCGGGGTCTCGGCCGGCATCGACATGGCCTTTCACCTGGTCGGTCAGGAGGCCGGCCCGGAGGTCGCCCAGGCCGTGCAGCTGGGCATCGAGTACGACCCCCAACCCCCTTTTGACTCCGGCGCGCCGCACAAGGCCCCGGACCCGATCGTCGAGCTGATCGAATCCGTCGCGGGCTCCTCCAGCGAGGAGTGGCTGGGCGCCGCGAGGAAGGTCTAGCGAGCGCGCTTGAGCTGAACCGCGCGGGTGGTGCGGGCGTCGGGAATGGCGACGAGCAGCTGCGCCTTGAGCAGGCCGCGCGCTTCCAGCAGCGGCCGGCCGCGCTCGTTGAGGGCGATGACGAAGGTGTGGGACTTGCCGCCGGCGAGGCGGAAGGTGCGATGGGCGGCGGCGACCCGCACGACCCGGGTCGGCACCCCGCGCCGCGCCCGCAGCGGCACCCGGGCGTGGGTGCGCAGGATGATCTGGCCCGGGCAGCTTTCGCCTTCGGGCCAGCCGCAGCGGACCCAGACGCGCACGGTCCCCCCTTCGGGCCGCACGTGCTTGACGGTCAGCGGCGGCAGCTCCGGGGCCGCGATCGAGGCGCCGACGGTGGCACCGTCGATGAAGTTGTTGTCGATGTTGATCGTGTTCAGCCCGTAGCTCTCGTTGTGGCCACCGCGGTACTGGTGGATGCGCTGGTGCGACGGGCCAGGCGGTCGATGGCAGGTACGGATCGAGCGTGTTCTGCTGGCCATTCCAGTTGGCGCTCCAGATGTGGTCCGGCAGCGTGTAGCTGCTGCCGATCGCCCGGCTCGAGATCGGCGATGCCCGAGGAGCTGGAGCTGTAGACGCCGGAGACGTAGCCGAGCGCGTGCAGCTGGTTGGTCCAGGAGGAGAGGAAGGTCAGCGTCGCCGCCGTCGCGCTCGTGGTGCGGGTGTAGGCCTCCATGTCGAAGTAGATCGGGCTGCCCGGGCCCATGCCGATCGCCGCCGCCTCTTCGACCGCGTCGTCGGCCTCTTCGACTCCCTGGGCCGTTGCCTTGGTGTAGCTGGTGCTCAGCTTGGCGCAGCTGCTGCAGGCGCTGGTGGGCGCCTGCAGGCCGACGTAGGTCGGGATCAGGTGCCAGCCGGCGGCGACCTGTTCACCCACCCAGGCAGCGGTCAGGTTGGGCTGCGAGCAGGCCCGGTTGGTGCCGCCGATGTAGACGCCGATCCCGCGGTAGGGCGAGGCCGCCCAGGCGGTCATCGTCCGCGAGGACGGCGCCGCGCAGGCGTCGAAGCCGAGGCCGGTGAAGGCTTCCGGCGAGGAGACGGGATGTGGGCGGGGCGACAGCGCTCGCCGCCGCCCGTGGGCGAGCCGCGGAGCGCGGTTCGACCAGGATCGCCCGCTGCCGGCCGATCGCCTCAGCGGGACAGCGCTGGCTGCCGCCGGGCGTGCCCAGGTAGACCGCCTCGCGGTCGAGCCGCACGCACATCCGCGGGTGCTCGGCCAGGCGGTAGACCGGCCACTGGGCCGGCACCGCGACCGCGCGGCCACCGAAGTGAACGGTCCGCGCTGCCGCCGGCGCGGCGAGGAGACCGAGCAGCAAGAGAGCTGCGACGGCTGGACGAAGCAGGCGCATACCCGTCCAACAATTGCATCCTTCAATCGATTCGGCCGCGCCCGGCCAGGAACTGCATCAACTTTTACGCCTGGCAGGTGGAGAAGTTGATGCAGTTCAGACTAGGCGGGGACGAGGTTCAGCTTGCGCCAGGGCCCCTCGCCCGCCATCGGCTGGGTGCGGCCGTGCAGCCAGTCGGTCTGCAGGTCGTCGTAGTGGCGGCTCGCGGGGTGACCGGACTGGCCGGTGAACATCTGCCAGCGCGAGCGCTCGGGGGCGGTCGGTTCGGCGACCATGCGCCAGCTCGGCGCCCAGACGGCTTTGTAAGGGTCGTTGGGGTCGTAGGCGATCTGGCTGACCGTCTCCTGGGCGCCACCGGCCCGGACCCGTCGGTTGAGCAGCCGCCGCAGCAATGGGCTGGCCTCGCCGAGCGGATGCGGGAACTCCATCTCGTGCACGTGCCCCCAGCGCCAACCCGCGGCGTCGGGGCCGAAGCGGTCGCTGAGGTCGTCGAGAGCGCCGCTCAGCGCCTCCAGCACGAGCTCGTCCCAGGGCCTGCCGATCAGCTCCTCGTCGCCCTCCTCCCAGAGCTTCATCAGGTGCGAGTGCCAGCGCCAGGGCGAGGTCACGTGCGGGGTGAAGCCGTTGTCGGCGCGGTCGAGCCAGCGCTCGCTGAGATCGCGGTCGCCGATCGCGGCGCGGGCCACCTCGCGCGCCAGCCGCAGCAGGAAGGCCTGGTAGATCGTGCCGGCGATCGAGTCCGGGTCGAGCCGCCCGTCCCAGCTGCGCAGCCGCTCGAGCGCGCTCAGCTCGCGCTGTCCCGTCGGCGTCAGGCGCCCCAGCCGCCGCGCCGCCTCGATGCCGGGCAGCGAGAGATTGTCGGACTGCATCGCCTCGAAGCTCTCGATGTCGTGCTCGTCGCTGGCCCGCAGCAGCTGCTCGATCCGCTCGGCGCGGAAGCCGTCGAGCCACTCGCTGGTGATGTGGTGCGGGTAGTCGTCGCCGACGATCCGGTTGTTGGCGGTGACGAGGAAGCCGCTCTCGGGGTCGACCGTCTCCGGCAGCTCCTCGTAGGGGATCGTCCCCTCCCACTCGAACTCGCCGTTCCAGCCTGGCTTTGGCAGGTCGGGACAGCCGCCCTTGCGCAGCGGCAGGCGGCCGATCAGCTTGTAGCCGATCGAGCCGTGGCGGTCGGCCCAGATCAGGTTCGAGGCGGGCGAGCTGTGCTCGGCGAGGCTGGCGACGAGCTCGGGCCCGGAGCCGATCTCGTGCAGCTCGAACATGCCCGGCGAAGGCGGTCGGCTGGTCGAGCGTCTGCCAGCGCAGGGCCAGCGGCTCGGCCTCGTCGGCGCCGAGCGCCTCGTTGACGATCGGGCCGTGGTGGGTGATCCGCACGTCGAGCACCTCGGGCGCGTCGCGACCCTTGACCGGGATCTCCTCGCGCACGAGTTCGAGCGGGCGCCACTCGTCTTCGAAGAGGTAGCGATCGCCGTCGAGCCGCTCGATGAAGAGATCCTCGACGTCGGCCATCACGTTGGTGAAGGTCCAGCAGACGTCGTTGTTCTGGCCCATGTAGACGCCGGGCATGCCCGGCAGCGAGGCGCCGCGGACGAAACGATCGCCAAGCGTGAGGCCGACCTGGTACCAGATGCCCGGCATGCTCGGCGGCAGGTGCGGGATCGCCGGCGATCACGGGCGAGCCGCTGGCGCTGAGCCTGCCGGAGACCGCCCAGTTGTTGGAGCCGCTGGCCTCGGCGGCGAGGCCGATCGAGCGGCGCACGGCGTCGATCTGCTCGACCATCGCAAGCCCGTCGCCCGACCAGGCTTCCTGGGTGACGACCGGGTTGTCGGCGGGATAGGCGGGATCGAGCTTTGCCGCCAGCTCGGGGCCGAGGGCGCGCACCATGTCGGCCCGCAGCAGCTCCCGCTCCCAGTTGGTCGAGAGGCCGAAGGCGAGCAGCTTGCCGAGGCTGAGGATGTCGACCGGGCGCCACGGCTTCCAGCTCGAGCCGCAGCAGCTGCATCTCGAAGGGCATCGCCGTGGCGCTCGCGGCGGCCGCGTTGACGCCCTCGCAGAAGCGCTCGAGCAGGGCCAGCAGCTCGGGATCGAGGGTCGCCGCCTCGCGCTCGGCCGTGCGGCGGATCCCCAGCGTGCGCATCAGGCGGTCGATCGGCAGCCCCTCGGGACCCGCCATCTCGGCGACCCGACCGGAGACGACGCGGCGGTAGAAGTCGAGCTGCCAGAGCCGATCCTGGCCGTGGCAGAAGCCCTCGGCGAACCAAAGGTCGCGCGGCGTGGTCGGCGGCGATGTGCGGCACGCCCCAGCGATCGCGGTCGATGCTGACCGGCCCATCGAGCCCGGCGAGCGGCGATCGTCCCCTTCTGCTTGGGCAGCGGCCGCCGCGCCAGCCAGTGCCAGGCGGCCGCGGTCGTGACAGCAGCGAGCCCGGTCCCGGCCAAGCCGACCATCAACCCCGTCTCGCGCTCGCGCCCCCGCGCTGCCATCGATCAAGACTACTGGCCAGGCAGCCAGGACGAGCTCAGACGCCGGCGGGGAGGCGGCCTTCGACGGCGAGCTTGTCCAGGTGGGCCTGCATGACCATCGCCGCGGCGGGGCGCAGCTCGGGCGGGACGTCGCTCCAGGCCTCGGCGAGGAGGGCGTCGCGGGAGCGCTCGCCGCGCTCGAGAGCGGCGAGCAGTCGGCGCTCGCGCATCTCGCGGTGCTCGACGTACTCGGCCAGCTTCGCCGCCGGATCGGTGATCCAGGGGCCGTGGCCGGGAGCAGATCAGCTCGATCGGCTCGGCCTGCATGCGGCGCAGCGAGTCCATGTAGGCGGCTGAGGGAACCGCCGTCGGGCGGGACGAAGGTCGAGCCGGTCGCCAAGCACGAGGTCGCCGCTGAAGCAGACCCCGTCGGCGGTCATCAGGCAGACGTGGTCGGGCGCGTGGCCCGGGGTCGCGATCGCGCGCAGCCCGACCGTGCTCCTCGCCGTCGCCGGGCAGAACGACCGCAGGCGCATCGCCCTCGGAGCCCGCGCCGGCGGCGAGCCGCTCCGCCCCGTCGGCGTGGTCACCGTGACCGTGGGTGAGCAGGACGAGTCCGATCCCACCGCGCTCCTCGGCGGCCGCACGAACCGCATCCAGGTGGACCTCGAGGTCCGGCCCCGGATCGATCACCGCGCAGGGACCGGACCCGTAGAGATAGGTGTTCGTCCCCTCCAGCGTCATCGGCCCCGGATTAGGCGCGACGACCCTGAAAATCTCCGCGTGTCCCGGAGCTTGACTCACGCTCCGGCCCATCCCGGTAGGGGTGAAGCGTCTTGTACTTTTTCGCGACTCCCCATCGTCAATCGCCACAAACGCAACTCGAAAAAGTTAAGCGAAACCCCTATCGGGATGGGCCGGGGCCCGATCAAGCAGCGCTCGCCGCGACCTCTTTGGCGATCGCCTCGCGAGCGTCCTCGGGCTCGAGCACGACGAGGTCGCCGGCGCCGCGGAGGATCTCGCGGACCAGCCAGGAGGTGCCGGCGTAGGGCAGCTCGACGACGACGGCGCCGTCGGCCAGCTCCTCGACCACGGTGCGCTCCTCGCGCAGCCAGCGGGCTCGCTCGGGCGAGACCCAGACGCGGGCGACGTGGGCGGTCGGCACCTCGCCGTGGGTCATCCAGCCCTCGACCCCGGCCAGCTCCTCGACCTCGGGCCGCGGCTCGAAGGAGTCAGCGGAGAGCGTCGCCTCCTTGATCCGGTCGAGCTTGAAGTGGCGGACGCCGTCTTTGGTCAGGTCGTAGCACTCGACGTACCAGCCCTCTTTGCCGTTCTCCAGCCGGTATGGCTCGACCGCGCGTTTGGTGAACTGGTCCTCGTTCTCCTTGTAGTACTGCAGCTCGAGCACCCGGCTGCCGCCGATCGCCTCGTTGACGACGCGGGCGACCTCGGCGTCGCCGCCGCTGCCGGAGGCGATCTCCAGCCCCTCCTCGGAGGGGTCGTGGCCGAGCGCGGCGACGATCTTGGTGCGGGCGCTCTGCAGGCCGCCCTGGGGCAGGTGGTCGCCGAAGAGGTCGATCGCGGCCACCAGGGCCTTGGCCTCCAGCGGCAGCAGCCGCGCCGGGCGGGCGAAGTTGTCGCCGTAGGGCTGGGAGTCGACCTCGATCTCGTCGCCTTGGATTTCGGCGTAGAGCACGTAGGTGCCGCCGCCGAAGTTGACGACGTTGAGCAGGTCGATGTCCTCGCGCAGCTCCTCGTCGGTCAGTTCGAGCCGCTGGCGGAGCTCGCTGAACCGCAGCCGCTCGCTCGCCTTTGGCCGATTCGATCAGCAGGCCGGCGAGGGTGACCAGGCGGGCGAAGCGCTCGGGCCGGATCGCCGCCTCGCCGCGGCCGTTGGAGCGGGCGCGGCGCGGTGCCTCGCGCAGCGGCCGGTCGACGATCTCGGCCGGCTGGAAGCCGTTGTCGTGGCGCTCGTGCAGCAGGCCGAGGCGGCTCTCGGCCTCCTCGCGCAGCTCATCGGGCCCGAGCACCTGGGCGTTCTGGCGCCAGCGCAGCACCCAGGCGATCAGCTCGCGGGGCGAGGCGTAGTCGGTCTCGAAGACCGAGCCTTTGCCCGGCGCGCCGTCGGACTTCTTCGCCGGGCGCAGCTCGCCGTAGGCGCCGAAGTCGCGCTCGATCAGCCAGGCGATGCGATCGCGGACGAAGATCTGCGCGCGGCCGCGGGTCTCGCCCAGCTGCCAGTCGGCGCGCTGGCCGTAGTCGCGGCGGTCGAAGTTCTCGGGCGGCGAGAAGTCGTGCTCGGCCTTGGAGGCGTAGCCGACCTTGCCCTGGATCCGCGAGAGGCGGAAGACCCGCACCGCCTCGCGCTCGTGGGCGTGGCCGATCAAGTAGAACTGGCCGCCGCGGAAGACCAGGTGGTAGGGGTCGACCTTGCGCTTCTCGGTCTCGTCGCGCTCCATCGTGTAGTAGGTGAACTCGACCGTCTTGCGGCGCGAGATCGCGGTCTCGATCTTGGAGAGGCGCTGGGAGAGCTCGCGGCCACCGGCGGAAGCCGTCATCGCCATCTCGACCGGCGCGCGCTCACCCTCCTTGAGCGGGTTGGGGTGGCCCCAGGCGACCTGCTGCAGGGCGAGGCGCAGCGGCTCGGCGTAGGCGAACTCCCCTTCGGAGAGCAGCATCAGCGCCGTGCTCATCGCCGCCAGCTCGTCGTCGGTGAACTTGATCGCGTCGAGGTAGAAGTTCTCCGGCGGCAGCGAGTAGAGCTCGGCCTCGAAGAACCCCTCGCCCGGCTTCTCCACCCCGAGCTCGATGCCGAGGCTCTCCAGCTCGGCCCGGTCCGCGTAGAAGCGCCGCGCGAAGGCGTCGTCGTTCATGTCGCTGTAGCCCTCAACCTCGCGCTTGATCTCGAGCGCCGAAACCGGCCTCCCCTGAGCCATCAGGAACGAGATCAGCGAGAGCTGACGGATCAGCTTCTCGGTGTCCTTTGCCACGGGTCGCAGGATAGTGTGCGGCCCGTCCCATGGACCTCCTGCGCAACCTCTTCGGCAACCTAACTTCGGGCATTATCCGGCTTGCGGTCACCGCCGGCATCCTTTTTCTCGTCTACCTCTTCCTTCTCAAGCCGGTCCTCGACACGACCACCGAGGTGATCCACTCGACCGGTCTCGACAGAGTCGGCAAGTCGCTGGAAGGGATGAGCACCGAGATAAAACGCGAGGTCCACCGCTCGTTTGAGGTGACCAGGCTCGGCTGCCCGCAAGCAGAAGCTGATCCACTGCATTCAGCGGGCGAACGGCGACGTCAAGCGCATCGAACGCTGCACTAGACGGTTCTGAGCCGTCAGGCGGCGGCGCGCTGGCCGAAGTAGGCCGAGCCCGATAGAGCTCGATCGAAGCCCGACCAGGACTCGCCGGCGGGGAGCTGGCGCTCGAGCCGGTCGAAGCTGCCGAGGCGGCCGCCGAGGTTGTCGATCATGTGGACGAGGACGGCCTCGCGGGTGGCGGGGACGACCGGGGAGCCGTGTTCGAGCGAGCCGTGGTGGGCGAGGATGATGTGCAGGACCGCCTGGGCGAGGGCGGGGTCGAAGCCGGGGATGTCCTCGATCTGGCGGCGCACCTTGTAGTAGCCGAGCGGGATCTCGCCCTGCAGGCGGCCGGCGTCGGTGAGGTCGATCGCCAGCGGGTCGTCGTTGTAGGCCTCGGTCTTACCGATGTCGTGGAGAAGGGCGCCGGTGACGGCGACGTCGCGGTCGATGCCGGGGAAGTAGGCGGCGGCGGCGCTGACCGCCTGCGCGACCGAGACGGTGTGCTCGAGCAGGCCGTGACGGTAGGCCTGGTGGTAGGTCTTGGCCGCCGGCGCGTCGCGGAAGCGCGCCCAGATCTCCGAGTCCTCACCGAAGAAGCGGTCGAGCAGGTAGCGCAGCTGATGGTCCTGGACCGTCGCCAGCAGCTCGCGCAGGCCGCTCTCCATCAGCTCGAAGGAGACCTCGGACTCGACCGCGAGATCCTCCTCCCGGTACTCCTCCGCCGTCGCCTCGCGCAGGCCGCTGAGCTTGATCTTCGCCCCCCAGCGCTCGCTCATCTCGAAGACGCCGCTGACGTGGACCGGCGTACCGGGGGCAGCGAGCGCGTAGAGCTCCTCGGCGTCCTCCCAGGCAACTGCCTCGGCGTTGCCGCTGGCGTCACCGAGGGCGAGGCGCAGCCAGGGCTCGCCGTTGCGCTTGCGCCGCAGCTCGCGCTGGCGAACCGCGTAGACGCTGCCGACCCGCTGCCCGTCCTGCAGGTCGCCGAGCGGCACCCTTGCCGCGATAAGTGTGTCGGTGAGAGCCTGCTGCTCCATCTGCAATCCAAAGTAGTGACAGCTGCGGACGACCATGTGACGTCACATTTTCTCTCCGCTTTGCAGGGGTATTGCGAGTCTGGTGCGTAAGGGTCAGAGCACCGAGCCGAGCCAGTTGCCGGCGACGACCGCGGCGAAGCCGACAACCAGAGAGAGACCGAGGTTGAGCCAGACGAGGTGTGTGTGGCCGGCCTCGGCCAAGCGGTGTGAGTCCAGCATCCAGGTGGAAAAGGTGGTGAACGAACCGATGCCGCCGCCGGCGACGATCACCAGGGCCTCGCCTTCGAGCGCGGCACCGGCGACGAGGCCGAGCACGAGCGTGCCGGCGAGGTTGATCGCCAGGATGCCGGTCGGGAACGGGTGGTCGCTGCGCGAGGCGAAGGCCGAGTCGATCAGGAAGCGCGCCGCGGCCGCGGCGCCGCCAAGCAGGGCGACCGCGACCCAACCCGCGGCGCTCACTCCGCCACCCGCGGGCGGCGCTCGAGTGCGATCCCGGCGCGCACGCAGAGGAACCCGGCGATCAGGGTGGCCCCTAGGTAAAGGGCGGCTCGCCCCAGGTGGCCGCCGTCGACCATTTCGAACAGCTCCAGCTGCACGGTTGCGAAGGTGGTGAGCGTGCCGCAGATGCCGGTGGTGAGAAACGGGTGCGCGAGGCCGTCCTCGGGGTGGTCGCTGAGGCGGGCGAAGAAGTAGCCGAGCAGCAGGGCGCCGATCATGTTGACCGCAAGGGTCCCCCAGGGCCAGCCGCCGGGTGCGTGCGGGGTCGCCTCGGCGAGACCGACGCGGGCGAGGGCGCCGAGCACGCCGCCGGCGTAGATCGCGAGCAATCGACGAACGGCAAATCCCCTGGTCCGCACCGGCGCATCGTAATTGCGTGCTTCATTGAAGATCATCGATGAATGATCTAGGCTGCCACCGTGGCCGTTGCCGAGCTCCCCGTGATCTCCTGCTGCACCCCTCTGGCCGGCTCCTCGCTTACCGAGGAGCGGTCGGTCGAGCTCGAGGCCGTGCTCAAGGCGCTCGCCGACCGGCACCGGCTGCGCATCGTCAACCTGCTGCTGCGCGCCGGCGGCGAGCCGGTCTGCGTCTGCGAGATCCAGCCCCTGCTCGGGCTCTCCCAGGGCACGGTCAGCTACCACCTCAAGCAGCTGCTCGAGGCTGGCGTGATCGCCCGCGAGACGCGCGGCACCTACAGCTACTTCAGCCTCGTGCCAGGCGCGCTCGACGCCGTGCGCGAGGTCTTCGCCGGGTGAACGACCGACCTGACCTGGGACGGCGCGCCGCCGCCGAGGCCTTCGGCGCCTTCGCCCTCGTCTTCGCCGGCTGCGGCGCGATCGTCACCGACACCGTCCACGCCGGCGTGCTCGGCGCGGTCGGGGTCTCGCTCGTCTTCGGCTTGGTGATCATGGCGATGGTCTACGCCACCGGGCACCTCTCCGGAGCCCATCTCAACCCCGCCGTCACCCTCGCCTTCGCCCTCACCCGCCACTTCCCGCGCCGCGAGGCGCTCGCCTACGTCGGCGCCCAGCTGCTCGGCGCGATCGCTGCGGCCCTGCTGCTGCTCGCGGTCTGGCCCAGCCAGCCGGCGGCGCTCGGCACGACCTTGCCTTCTGTCGGCGACGGCAGCGCCCTCGTCTACGAGGCGGTTCTCACCGCCTTCCTCATGTTCACGATCATGGCCGTCGCCACCGACACGCGGGCAGTCGGGGCGGGGGCCGCGATCGCGATCGGCGGTACGGTCGGCCTCGATGCCCTCTTCGGCGGCCCGATCACCGGCGCCTCGATGAACCCCGCCCGCTCGATCGGGCCGGCCTTGGTCTCCGGCGAGCTGCACGACCTCTGGATCTACATTGCCGCCCCGATCGCCGGCGCCGTGCTCGGCGCCCTCGCCTACCAGCTGGTCCGCGGCGCCTCCGATGCCGCGGCAACCGAGGAGACCTGATGGCCCGCGTCCTCTTCGTCTGCCTGCACAACGCCGGCCGCTCACAGATCAGCGAGGCGCTCTTCGAGCGCGCGGCGACGGACCGGCACGAGGCGCGCTCGGCCGGCACCGAACCGGGTGAGCGGGTCCACCCCGAGGTGGTCGAGGCGATCGGTGAGCTCGGCATCGACCTCGCCGATCGCATTCCGCACAAGCTGACCCCGGCCGACGCCGAGTGGGCCGACGTCGTGGTGACGATGGGCTGCGGCGACAAATGCCCCTACATCCCCGGCAAGCGCTACCTCGACTGGGAGCTGGAGGACCCGAAGGGCCGGCCGCTCGAGGAGGTCCGGGCGACCCGCGACGAGATCGAGCGCCGCGTAACCGAGCTGATCGGCGAGCTCGACGACTGACCCAAGCGCTGACTTCGCCTTTATGGGTGCTTATGAACTACTAAAGGCGAAGTCACCCCGGCATGTGGGAGAGTCGGGCGGTATGAAGGTGTGCAGCTTCGCCACGGACGCCGGGGGACCGGGACTGGGGATCGTCGAGGGTGATGAGGTCATCGACCTCTCGGCCGCGGGCGTCCCCAGCGAACCCGCGGCGGCACTCGCTGAGCTGGGGCGGGGCGGGCTCGAGAAGCTGACGGGTGACGCGCCGCGCCTACCCCTTGCCGACATCCGGCTCCTCGCCCCCGCAGCGCCGCGCAAGTACCTGGCGATCGCGCTCAACTACGCCGACCACATCGCCGAGATGGGAATGGAGGCGCCGGAATGGCCGGTCTTCTTCAACAAGCAGGTGACCTGCGTCACCGGGCCCGGTGCCGCGGTGCACATGCCGAAGGTCTCGACCCTGCTCGACTACGAGGCCGAGCTGGCGCTGGTGATCGGGGTGCGCTGCCGCCACGTGCCGGTCGAGCGCGCCCACGAGGTGATCGCCGGCTACACCTGCGCCAACGACCTCAGCGTCCGCGACTGGCAGGGCCGGGCGCAGACGATGACGATCGGCAAGTCCTTCGACACGCACGGACCGCTCGGCCCCTGGCTGGTGACGCCGGAGGAGATCGACGACCCGCAGGACCTGCGCGTGCGCTGCTACGTCAACGAGGAGCTGCGCCAGGACGCCGGCACCGGCGAGATGGTCTTCGACTGCTTCCAGCAGGTCTCCCACCTCTCCGAAGCTTTCACCCTGGAGCCCGGCGACGTGATCGCCACCGGCACCCCGGCCGGGGTCGGCATCGGCCGCAAGCCGATCCGCGAGAACGTGCTCCACGTCGGCGACACGGTGCGGGTCGAGATCGAGCGGATCGGCGAGCTGGTCAACACGGTGATCGAGGAGCCCGAGGGCTACCTGGCGCCGAGCTCCGCGGTCTGACCCGCCAGGCCAAGGCTCGCTAGCGCCGGTGCACGCTGGTTGCCGTCGCCTGATCGCGTGGCCGCACGATGATCTCGTCGATGTTGACGTGGGACGGCTGGGCGAGGGCCCAGCGGATGCACTCGGCGACGTCCTCGGCGCTCAACGGCTGCATGCCCTCGTAGACCCGCGCCGCCGCCGCCTCGTCACCGCCGAAGCGGACCAGGGAGAACTCGGTCTCGACCATGCCGGGTGCGACCTCGGTAACCCGCACCGGCCGGCCGAGCAGCTCCTGGCGCAGCACCCGCAACGTCGCCCGCTGGGCGTGCTTGGCGGCGTTGTAGCCGGCGCCGCCGACGTAGGGCTCGATCGCGGCGATGCTGGTGATGCCGACGACGTGGCCGTCGCCAGACGCGATCAACCGCGGCAGCAGCGCCCGCGTCATCCGCATCGACCCCAGCACGTTCGATTCGTACATCTGCAGCCACTTCTCCTCGTCGGCCTCTTCCACCGACTCGAGCCCAAGCGCGCCGCCGGCGTTGTTGACGAGCACGTCGCAGCGCTCGACCGCGGCGGCGAAGGCCTCGACCGACCCCGGGTCGGTGACGTCGAGCGCGATCGCCTCGCCGCCGAGCTCCGCGGCCAGCGCCTCGAGCCGATCGAGGCGGCGGGCGCCGAGGATCGTGCGGTAGCCCTCGCCGGCGAGGGCGCGCGCGGTGGCGGCGCCGATGCCGCTGGAAGCGCCGGTGATCACGGCCGTCTTCATTGCCATCCGACACTAGCGTCTGCCCTCCGGCTCTAGGCTCATGGCGTGAACGCAGCCAAGACCCGCTCGGCGGAGATCTCGGTCTCCTCGCACCTCAACGCCCCGCCGACCGCAGTCTGGGATCGAGTCATCAGCCCCGCCGGGATCAACGACGAGATGCGCCCTTACCTGCGCATGACGCTGCCGCCGGGAGTCGAACAGCTCGATCCCGAGAACGTTGAGATCGGCGTGCCGATCGGCCGCAGCTGGATCCTGCTCTTCGGCTTGATCCCCTTCGACTACGACGACGTCTGCCTGGCCCGGCTAGACCCCGGGCGCGGCTTCCTCGAGCGCTCGAAGATGCTGAGCCAGCGCGCCTGGGAACACGAACGCACCATCGAGCCAACCGCGGGCGGCTGCACCGTCACCGATCGAGTCAGCTGGCAGCCCCGCCTCGGCTTGCCGGGGCGGCCGCTGCGCCCGGTGATCGGCTGGTTCTTCCACCACCGCCACAAGCGCCTGCAGCAGCACTTCGGCGGCACAGGCGCTGTGGCTTAGGCCTGCGCCTGCTCAAGTGGGTTGTCGGTTGCCCTGCGCGGGTAGTGACCTGGCAATGATGGAGCGATGGTCATGACCTGGAGGGAGCGGATCCGATGACGATTGGCGGCTCGATCTTCCTGATCGCGGTTGGCGCGATCCTCTACTTCGCCACCAACCTGCACGTTGCCCACGTCAGCATCGACACCGTCGGCCTGATCCTGATGATCGCCGGAGCGGCCGGCCTGATCCTCGGCTTCGTCCAGCAGGCAATGTGGAGAAGGCAGACGCGGCGCGAAGTCATGGTCGACGACCGCCGCGACCCAAGGCCGCCGCCCTACCAGTAGCGAAAAATGGCGAGGGCGGGATTCGAACCCGCGACACCACGATTTTCAGTCGTGTGCTCTACCAACTGAGCTACCTCGCCTGGGGCGCAAAGTCGAGCCTTGCTGGGCGAAGGCTAGCGACCGCGTCGCGATTGGGCTGATTGCATTGGGACGTGGTCGCGATGCGCGCAGCGGTGGGGTTTGCGGCGGTCCTCGCCATCGCTGCCTTGCTCGTCTCCGGCGGCTCACCGTCCGACTCGGTACGGCATCGCTATCTGCCCTCCAGCAACAAGCTGCTGACGGTCGAGCGCTATGGGAAGGCTCGGGTCGTCAGCGTGCGATCGCTCGGCGCTGTAGACGCCGTTCGGGACGACCCGCATTGGCTGGCGACGGCGCGGCCGCTCGAGAACGGCGCGCCGCGGTGGGCGAGGCGGATGTACGCGCGCTCGCTGCTGGTGCTGCGGACGTTCACCGACCGGCACAGCGGCGCGGTCATCGCCGGGGCAAGGGAGGGCTGGGCCTACGTCTGGCCGCGCGACGCCGGTGCGGTTGCGATCGCGCTCGCCTCCTCGGGCTACCGGGGTGAGGCCCGCGGCATCGTGCGCTTCCTGCTTGGTCTCGATCTAACGGCGGCAGCGCGGTTCCACCCCGACGGATCCCCCGTCGAGGGCCGCGCAGCCCAGGGCGACGCGGCCGGCTGGGTCGCCGCGGCGGCGCGAGCCGCGGGATTGCCTCCCGCTGTCGCCCCTCCGCCCTGGGGGGACCTGGCCGACTACCAGGAGACCGACCCCGGCGACTACCTCGCCAATGCCCTCGCCGCCGGTGCGGTCGATGGACAAACACCCCGAGACGAAAGGGCCATTCGGGCGCTATTCGAGACTCCGGCAGCCACTCTGTCCCGCGAGGCCGACGACCCCGCCTCCGGCCTCGACTCAGCCGCGGCCTGGGCCGTGCGCCCGTTCCCGCACCCGGCGCTCTACCCGCTCGTGCGGCGCACGCTGCTGAGGCTGGCCGCGGAAAGCGGCCGCTACGGCATCGTCCCCTCGCAGAGCTGGGGCGGCGGCATCGACCCCTGGACCGCGCCCACCGCCTGGACGGCCTGGAGCCTCGCCGCGCTCGGCGAGCGACGTGCGACCCTGCACTTGATGGCGGCGCTGCGCCGCACAGCGACCCCGGCCGGAATGCTGCCCGAGCGCGTCGACGCTGACACTGGCGTCCCCACCTCGACCACGCCCCTGGCCTGGTCCCATGCCTTCGCCATCCTCGCCCTGCGCGAGCTCTGGCGCTGAAGAGTGCAACGCGTAGTCCGCCTATGGGACGTAGAAAACGTTGCACCCCGGGCTAGATCGCCGCAAGCGCCAGCTCGACCGCCTCGCGGGCCGAATCGGCCGACACCACGCCGGGAGCATCCGCCATCTGCTCGCGCCCGCTCAGCGTCCAGCTACGCAGGGCGATCACGCTGCGGCCGATCGCGCGGCCGAAGCCGATCTCCGAGAGCGTCCCCCACTCGCCGCCGATCGCGATCACGACCTCACCGGAGGAGACCACCGCCAGATTGCGCGCGTGCCCGATGCCAGTGGCGACGACATGGGTGCAGAACTCGTTCGCTTCGCTCACCTCGTGACCGGGGACGATGCCAATCGCCTCACCGCCGACCTCGCTGGCACCGCGGCAGGCGGCCTCCATCGTGCCGCCCATCCCACCGCAGACCAACGTCACCCCTGCCTCGGCAAGCAGCCTGCCGACCTCCTCGCCCAACACCGCCGCCTCGGATCCTGACTCGGCTCTCGAAGGGCCGATGACGGCCACCTGCCGCGGCCGCCCGGACGGGAGGGGGTGGGGCTCGACGGAACCTCCCCGCTGTTCGTGACGGCGAGCCCCACCCCCTCCCTTCACTGCACCACCCCACTCATCTGCCTCATCAACTCCAGCGCCCCCTGCTTGTGGAGAGGTTCGTTGAGGTTGCCGCACTTGGGGCTCTGCACGCAGGAGGGACAGCCGGACTCGCAGGGGCACTCGCCGATCAAGCGCTCGGCGTCGCCGAGCAGGCGCTCGAACTGCTCGTAGCCGCGCAGCGTGATCCCGACCCCGCCGGGGTGGCCGTCGTAGATGAAGATCGTCGAGCGGCCGGTCTGGAAGTGGACGTTGGTCGAGAGGCCGCCGATGTCCCAGCGGTCGCACATCGCGATCAGCGGCAGCACCGCGATCTGGCCGTGCTCGGTCGCGTGCAGGGCGCCGAGCAGGACGTCGGGCGGCAGCGCACCGCTGAGCCGATCGGGGAGCACGTACCAGAGCGCCTGGGTGGCGAACTGCTGCTCGGGCAGCTCCAGCGAGACGATGTCGAAGGGCTCCTGCTCGGAGATCGAGACCCGCTGGTAGGCGACCACCTGCTCGGTCACCGAGACCTCGCCGAAGTGCAGCTCGACGCCGGCGGTGGTGCGCTGCTCGCGCACCCGCTCGATGTAGATCTCGGTCTCCTTCTTCGGCCGCGTGTACCAGTCGCCGTCGAAGCGCGAGACGATCGCCCGCCGCCCCTGCACGTCGAGCTGCTCGACCTCGTAGGAGCGGCCGAGGTGGAGGTAGATCGCGCCCGGGTGGATCGTGGTGAAGGCGCGCTCGGTCTCGACCAGGCCGAGCATCTCGCCCGACTCGCGCTCGATCACGGCGACCGAGTCGGGCGAGGCGGAGCGCAGCGGCACCTTGGCGGCGACGAACTCGCTGCTGCGCGGCATGATGCGACCGCCGGCCTCGCGCAGCTCATCCGCGGTGAGAAGTCGCTGCGCCCGCTCGCGCCACTCGGGCCCGAAGATGTCGGCGTCCTGCTCGCTCAGCGGCAGCTCGTAGGCCGCCGCGACCATGTGCCGCCCGGCGATCTGCTCGCTGCCGTGGTCGAGGATCGCCGCCTCGACCGGCCGCCCGATGAACTCGTCGGGATGACGGCAGAAGAACTGGTCGAGGGCGTCCTGGCCGGCGACGTAGACCGCCAGGCCGCGGCGCTTGCGGCCCGCCCGCCCCCACATCTGGCGCAGGCTGGCGACGGTGCCGGGGAAGGTGACGCAGATCGCCGCGTCGAGCTCGCCGATGTCGATGCCGAGCTCGAGCGCATCGGTGGCGACCACCGCCAGCAGCTCGCCATCGCTCAGCCGCGCCTCGATCTCGCGCCGCTGCTGCGGCGTGTAGCCGCCGCGGTAGGGCGCGATCCGCGCCGCCAGCTCGGGCTTGCCGCGCCGCTCCAGCGATTCGCGAGCGAAGCGCTGGATCAGCTCGATCCCGCGCCGGCTCTTGAGGAAGCAGATCGTCCGCACGCCGTGGCTGACCAGCTCGGCGAGCAGCTCGGCGGCCTCGGAGAGCGGCGAGCGCCGCGTTCCCGTCGCCTTGTCGATCAGCGGCGGGTTCCACATCGCGATCTCGCGACCGGCGCGGGGCGCGCCGTCGTCGTCGATCAGCTCGAAGGGCGTGCCGACCAGCTCCTCGGCCAGCTCGACCGGGTTGGCGATCGTCGCCGAGGCGAGCAGGAAGCGCGGCTCGGAGCCGTAGGCCCGCGCGACCCGGCGCAGCCGCCGCAGCACGTTGGCGACGTGGGAGCCGAAGACGCCGCGGTAGGTGTGCGCCTCGTCGACCACCACCCACTCGAGGTTGGCGAGGAAGTCGCCCCAGCTCTTGTGGTGGGGCAGGATGCCGACGTGCAGCATGTCCGGGTTGGTGAGGACGAGGTTGTTGCGGCGGCGGATCGCCGGCCGCTCTTCCTTGGGGGTGTCGCCGTCGTAGATC
This sequence comes from uncultured Solirubrobacterales bacterium, assembly GCA_963702065.1. Classification (GTDB taxonomy): domain Bacteria; phylum Actinomycetota; class Thermoleophilia; order Solirubrobacterales; family 70-9; genus VRUE01. The sequence continues at coordinate 23,283 of OY969705.1, read as the reverse complement.
GCCTCGCGCAGCCCCGGTGGCCGCAGCGCCGCCAGCTTGCGCGCCTGGTCCTGGGCCAGCGCCTTGGTCGGGTAGAGGTAGAGGGCGCGCCGCTTGTCGTCGCGGGCGATCCCGTCCAGCACCGGCAGGTTGAAGGCAAGGCTCTTGCCCGAGGCGGTGCCGCTGGTGATCACCAGGTTCGAAGCAGCGGCCGTCTCCAGCGCTTCGCGCTGGTGGGAGTAGAGGCGCTCGACGCCGCTCCGCTTCAGCGCTTCGACGAAGCCAGGGTCGAGCGAACGCGGCAGCGCCACCTCCTGCGCCTTGCGGTCCTCTTCGCCGCTCTCGGCGACGATGCGCCCGTCGCGGCGGGCGGGATCGAGCGCAATCGACCAAGGCGCCTCGAGCAAGCTCTTAGCCATCAGGTCAAATCCCAACGAGACGCGGATTTTCCATGTATGGGACGGGAAATCCGCGTTTCGTCCCCAGAGCGAGCGATACGACCGGCGATCCGCATCGCCTGCAGCGAGCTGCGGTCGTGGATGCGCAGGACGTCGGCACCACCGCGCACCGCCAGGGCAACCGCGCCGACCGTCCCCCACTCGCGCTCGCCGGCCGGCAGCCGCTCGTCCCACGACCCGGCCACCAAGGCGCCGATGAAGTCCTTGCGCGAGAGCGAGACGTAAAGCGGCAGGCCGAGCGCGCCCAGCTCGGGCAGGCGCCGCAGGATCTCCAGGTCCTGCTCGGTGTTGAGGTCGAAGTCGAGTCCGGGGTCGATCGCGATCTGCTCCTCGCCGACGCCAAGGCCGCGGGCTAGCTCGACTCGCCCCCCGAACCAGGACATCAAGTGCTCGACCACGTCGCCGTACTCGGGCGCCGGCCGGTCCACCCGCGGCGGTCCCTCGATGTGCATCAAGACGTAGCCGCAGCCCGTCTCGGCGACGAGCTCGAACATCTGCTCCGAGCCGCCGGAGATGTCGTTGACCGCAACCGCGCCCGCCGCGAGCGCCGCCCGGGCGACCTCGACCGAGAAGGTGTCCGCCGAAATCGGCACGCCGACCCCCGCCAGTCCTTCGATCGCCGGCACCAAGGCCGCCGCCTCCACCTCGACCGGCACCGGCGGCCCGCTTTTCGCCGCCACGGCGCCGATATCGAGCATGTCGAACCCCGCCTCGACCAGCGCCAGCCCATCGGCAATCGCCTGCTCCGGCGTGCCGCTGCGCGCCCCCTCGAACATCGAGTCGGCGGTGACGTTGACGATCCCGGCAGCGAGCGGCTGGGCCAGTTCGAGGCTGCGATCGGCGAGGCGCCAGCTCATCCGGCTACCGTAGCGACCCACCGATGGCACTGAGCTGCGTCTACACCGACCTCGACGGCACCCTGCTCGGCAAGAGCAGCTCGCTCTTCCGCGACGCCGAGGGCGGCTTCTCGCTGGCCCAGTCGCGCGGGCTCGAGGCCTGCCACCGGGCCGGGGTCGAGGTCGTGATCATGTCCGGCCGCCGCGAGCCGCAGGTGCATGAGGCGGCCCGCCTGATGGGGCAGAACTCCTACATCTATGAGGCCGGCTGCGCCTTCGCGATCGAGGGCGAGACGACCCTGCTGACCGGCGATCTGGTCCCCGACGAGGACGGCACCGTCTACGAGAAGATCGAGCAGCGGGGCATCCCGAAGATGCTCTTCGAGCACTTCGACGGGCGGCTGGAGTACCACGCCCCCTGGCACCACGGCCGCGTCCTCTCCCACCTCTTCCGCGGCAAGGTCGACGTGGCGGAGGCCAACCAGCTGCTCGAGGCCGGCGGCCACGACGACCTGCGCCTACTCGACAACGGCGCGATCGGCCGCGAGATGCCGGCCGTCGACGGTCCCACCCACGCCTACCACCTCGTCCCCAAGCTGGTCAGCAAGGCCGGCGCCGTTGCCGCCCACGCCCGCGTCCGCGGCTACGACCCGGCCGACTGCATCGCTGTTGGCGACTCGGTCGAGGACCTCGAGGTCGCCGCCGCGGTCGGGCGCTTCTTCGTCGTCGCCAATGGGCCCGAGCGCGACCCCGGCCTGCGCGCCTCCCTGGACACCTGGGACAACGTCACCGTCACCGAGGGAGCGATGGGCGACGGCTTCTACGAGGCGGTCGTCTCGACCCTGATGGAGCGTCGTTAATATCGATCCGATGGAGACCACGGAGACCGCAACGGTCGCGGAGCAGGAGTACCTGGAGATCATGTTCTGGCTCGAGGAGGCCGGGCTGCCGATGACCGGCGCCAACATCGCCCGCGCGATGCAGCTCTCGCCGCCGACCGTGCACGAGATGATCGGCCGCCTCACCGACGACGGCTACGTCGAGCGCAAACCCGACAAGTCGCTCGAATTCACCGCCTCGGGCCGCGAGCACGCCAGCCACATCGTCCGCCGCCACCGCATGATCGAGCGCTTCCTCACCGACGTGCTCGGCATCCCCTGGGACGAGGTGCACGAGGAGGCCGAGCGGATCGAGCACGCGATGTCACCGGTGCTGGAGGAGCGCATGCGCGCCGCGATCGGGGACGCAACCACCTGCCCCCACGGCCACCCGATCGTCGAGGGCGCTCGCGAGCAGGGCTCCCTGCTCTCCGATGTCGAGCCCGGCGCCAAGGTCCACGTCCTGCGCTTCGAGAACGAGGCCGAGGAGCTGCTCCACTACCTCAAGGACGCGGGTCTAGAGCCGGGCCTGGAGGGCACCGTGCAGAGCTCCGGAGAAGAGGGCGTGACGATCGCCTCCGATGACGGCACCCACCAGGTATCGCGCAGCGTCGCCGAGACGGTTTCAGTGCGCGCCGATCCGGCGCCGCCGCCACGGGCGACGATCCCAGAGCAGCTCGTTTTGTCTTCAGACCGTTACGGTCGGTAGACGGCGAAAATCAAGCCTGGCAAGGACGCAGGGAGCGTGGCGTGCTCTGCACGCGAGCGACCGAGGACACCGCCAGGGGCCGATTTGCAGCCGTCTACTGCGGCATTGAGACGCTGACGATCGGCTGGCTGGTCGGCTGCACGCTGCCGCCGCGCGGCTCGGCCGTGACCATCACGGTGCTGACGCCGTCCATCTCGTCGATCGTTGCCGAAGCGGTGCCGTCCTGGTTGGGGACGAAGAGAGTCTTGGCCGATTCGACGCTCCCGTCGCGTTCGACCCAGGCCTGCAGGACCTTGTCAGGTGGCAACTGGTGGAGGTTGGCCAGGTGCAGGGTGCCGGAATCGCCGTCGCGGACCATCTCCGCTGTCACTTCCGGCGAGTGGCCGGCGACCACGGTGGTGGTGTTCCCGCCGTCCGAGCCGCCGTTGCCGATCGCGTAGGCAGCAACCGCGGCGACGATCAGGACCAGAGCTGCCATGCCCGCCAGCGGGCGCAAGCTCCAGCCACGAACCCTCCGGCCCCGGGAGCGTTGCGGTGCCGCTGCGGTCTCGACCTCGGCGCGCACCTGCTCCATCAGCCGCCCGCGCAGCTCGCGCGGCGGCTCGACCCGCTCGACCGACTCGGGCAGCAGCTGCACCGCCGGCCGCAGCCACTCCAGCTCGGTCCTGCACTCCTCGCAGCCGGCCAAGTGGCGTTCCAGCTCCGCCGCCTCGCCCGGCTCCAGCGCGCCCAGCAGGTAGGCGGCGAGCTCGTCGCGGTGGCGCTCGTGTCCGTTCTCGCTCATGTCAGTCCCTCCGCCAGCTCGCCACGGATCTTCTCCAAGCCAAGCCGCATCCTCCCCTTTACGGTGCCGAGCGGCACTCCCAGCATGCCGGCGATCTCCGAGTGGCTAAAACCACCGAAGTAGGCCAGCTGGATCACCTTCGCCTGCTCGCCGGGCAGCTCGTCGAGCGCCCCGCGCACCTCCCGCGCGGTCTCCCGCTGCAGCGCCTCGGACTCGGTCCGCTCGGCGGCCGGGCGGTGCTCGAGGATCGAGTCGTCGTCGAAGTCGAGCTTCGGCGCTCGCCCGGCCTTGCTGCGCAGGAAGTCGATCGCCCGGTTGCGGACGATGCCGAGCATCCAGGTGCGGACGCTGCCGCGCGCCGCGTCGTAGCGGGCGCCGCTGCGCCAGATCGAGATGAACGCCTCCTGGGTCACGTCTTCGGCCGCCCCCCGCTCGCCCACGATCCTGTAGGCGAGCGAGTAGGCGACGCCGCCGTGGCGGTCGTAGAAGACCCCAAAGGCGTCGGGATCCTTCTCCCCGATCAGGGGCATCAGCTCCTCGTCGGCGAGGCGCTCGGCTTTGCTCGCGCGCATCTTCGCTTGCTCCTACGTTCCCTCCGGCTCGATCGGCTACTGGATGAAGGGTTCGACCGCCTTCAGCACCTTAGCCTTGGGCAGAGCCGGGTCGAAGGCCACCGGCGATGGTTCGTCGCCGTTCTGCAGCCGGATCGCGGCCGCGTGACGCGCCTCGACCTGGACGATCGAGCCGGCCGCTTCCAGCACTTCGGAGGCCTTGATCTGCGGCGCCGCGCCGTTGTAGGCGCTCACCCCGGTGTCCTCGAAGGTCTGGGCCAGCTTGAGGAAGCCGGCCGTGCCGCTGTAGGGGAAGTCGAACTTCGGTTCCGCCACCGGCTTGCCGCCGAGCTTCTTGATCGTTTCGGTCAGCGCCCCGACGTGTTCTTCCTCGTCGCGGCCGACTAGGTCGATCAGGCCCTTGAGGTCGCCGCTCGCTTTGACGCGGCTCTTCGCTTCCTTGTAGAAGGCCGCCTCGAGGTACTCGAGCGTGAGGGCGAAGTTGAGGATGCCGACGTCGCCGCTTTCGCTCATCGCCAGCGCCCGGCCGACGAAGGGGCCGACCGCGAGCGCGCCGTAGACGGCACCGGCCGCCAGCGCTCCCTTGAGGATCACCTCGCCGCGGGAGATGTCTTCGCTGTCGGCGTCGATGTTCACACCGGCGAGCTCGGGCTGGGCCAGGATCTGGTCGCTCATCTGGTTCTCCTTTCGCGCTTGCGCCGGGTCAACCGACGATGAAGGGTTCGACCGACTTGAGGACTTCGTCGGCGCCGGCGGGTTTGGCGAACGCCCCGTCGGGGGTGATCGGCTTGCCCAGCAGGGTGTTGAGTGCGGCCGCGTGGCGCCCCTCGACGCTGTGGATCGAGAGCGCCGCCGAGAGCACCGAGGCGCCCTTGATGTTGGCCGCCTGGCCGAGGTAGGCGGCGGCGCCAAGGTTCTCCACCGTCGCCGCCAGCTCCAGCACCGACTTGGCGTTCTTCAGCGGGAATTCGGTCTTCGGCTTGGGCGCGGGCGTGCCGCCCATCTGCTTGACGAAGCCGGTCAGGGCCGTGACGTGTTCGGCCTCCTCGCTGCCGAACTTGCGGATCGTCGCCAGGTCGGAGCCCTTGAACAGCCCGCTCTTGACCACGTCCGCGTAGAAGGCGGTCTCCAGGTACTCCAGCGTCAGCGCGTAGTTGAGGATGCCGACGTCGCCCTTGCCGAACTGCTCGGTGCCGGTCTTGCCGCCGGCGCCGTTGCCGGCCATCGTCGTCGTCTCGCTGTCGTCGCTGCCGCAGGCGGCAAGAAAAGCCGCCAGGGCGGTCGAGCCACCGGTGACGGCGAGCAGCTTGCGCCGCGATACCGGGTCGCTGGTGACGCGCTCCAGCGCGCTCGGTTTGCTCACCACAGCCATGCTTCCTCCTCGGTCGCGGGGGTCGTTAACCCCACCTACGGGGAGGGAGCGCAGGTGGATCAGCGCGAGGGTGGATACGGCGGCGAAGGCACCGCGAGCGTCGCGTCTGCTCAGGCGGGGGAGCCGGCGCGAATCCGCTCAAGCGCGCGGGCGATGCGCCCGACGCCCTCCGGGATCCGCTCCGGCGGCACGCTGGCGAAGGAGAGGCGCAGGCTGTTGGTGCCGCCGTCGATCATGAAGTCGGGGCCGGCGACAAAGGCGACGCCCTCACCCTTGGCCTCGGCCAGCAGGGCGCTGGTGTCGGTGCCCTCGGCGAGGTCGAGCCAGAGGAAGTAGCCACCGCCCGGGACGACGAACTCGGCCTCGGGGATCTGCTCGCGCAGCGCCTCGACGAGCGCGTCGCGCCGAGCCTGCAGCGCGCCCTTGACGAAATCGATGTTCTTGTCGAGCCCGCCGGAACGGCAGAGCTCGAGGACCACGGCCTCGGCCAGCATGTTCGGCGAGATGTAGGTCTCGTTGGCCCGCTTGGCGAGCTTGCCGATCTCGGCCGCCGGGCCGGCGAGGTAACCGACGCGCACGCCCGGGCTGACGGTCTTGGAGAAGGAGGAGGCATGGACCACGCGGTCCGCCTTGTCAATCGAGAGCATCGTCTCCAGCGCGGCGCCCTCGAAGGGCAGCTCGCGATAGGGGTCGTCCTCGAAAATCCAGAAATCGTGCTCGGCGGCGAGCTCGACCAGCCGCACCCGCTTCTCGGCCGAGAGCGTGCAACCGGCCGGGTTGTGGAAGTTGGGGATGACGTGGGCGAGCTTGATCGGCCCCTCGGCAAGCGCCGCCTCGAATGCCGCCAGGTCCAGCCCGTCGTCCTCGAGCGGGACCGGCACCAGCTCGACCCCGAGCCGCTGCAGCATCAAGAGCGTGCGGTCATACGTCGGCTGCTCGACCACCACCCGGTCGCCCGGCGCGAGCAGGTGCTCGAAGAGCATCCAGCCGGCCTCCAGCGACCCGTTGGCGACCATCACCTGGCCGGCATCGAGCCCTCCGTGCCGCTCCGCGATCCACTCGCAGAGCCCTGGATGCCCGATCCCGGTGCCATAGGAGAGCGCCTTTTCCCAGTCCTCGGCAAGCGCCACGGCGGCCGCATCCCGCACCGCATCACGCGGCAGGATGTCGGCGCTGGGCGCCCCTCGAGCGAATGAAATCGTGTCGCCGGCCATGCGAAAGCGAGCCTAGCAACGCGCCGGCATCGCCGACGACGTCGCCTCACCACGAGCGCGTCGTGCCGCTCCATCGACGCCCAGACCCTCGGGCCAGCTCGATCCCGCCGAGCCGGCCGCGGAAGTCGCCGAAGAGATGGCGATAGCTCGAGCGTATGACGAGGAAGTTGTCGCTGCGACTGCGTTCCGAGCCGGGCGTGAAGGTGAGCAGCCCGCCGTCGGCGAACTCCACCGCCGCCAGCCCTTGGAAGGAGACCGGAGCGGGCTCGGCCGGCTTCCCATCCGTCCAGATCGCCCGCTCGCTGTTTGCAACCGGGTCGTTGATCCCCGCGACCAAGTTCCAGGCGACCGGCCCGGCCATCCGTCGCTCGTCCCACCCCCGCTGACCAATGCCAGCTGGTTTGCCGCTTCTGGTAGCCGGCCGACTGGTCATCGACGCCGTGCCCGTCGAGCTCCCAGCGCCCGTCCGGGGTCTCGACCGTGGCCCTGATCGGCACCCCCGAGCGCTTGCGGGTCCAACCCCAGGCCTCGCCGCTGGGGCAAATCGATTCGATCGGCGCCGACTCCCCCAGCGACAAGCGGGCGCGCAGCTCGCGGGCCTCGATCGCGATCTCGTCGCCGTCCATCCTCACCTCGTCGCTGCCGGGGCGCAGCCGTGTGTTCGCGTAGCTGCGGTCGCCATCGCGATCCCACAGCGCCCAGAAGCACTGGCCGAGGGGGCCGATCTCCGCCCGGGCCGCACAGAGCATCAGCCGCTCTGAGTAGAAGCCGACGTAACGCCAGCGCTTGCGGGTCTGCCCGAGGCTGCGCAGCGGCATCCGGGCGGGAGAGAGCGGCAGGTCGGGGCGGTCATCGCCGGGGCCGCGCCAAGGGAGCTGCTCGTCCAGTCTCACCTGGCGATGCTAGCCGCGCAGCACTTCGACGGCGATCTTGGCCGTCTCGGTCGGGCTTTCGCCGACCCGCACGCCCTTCGCTTCGAGCGCGTCCTTCTTTGCCTGGGCGGTCCCCGAGGAGCCGGAGATGATCGCGCCGGCGTGGCCCATCTGCTTGCCGGGCGGAGCGGTGAAGCCGGCGATGTAGGCGACGACCGGCTTGGAGATCTCGGCGGCGATGAACTCGGCGGCGCGCTCCTCGGCGTCGCCGCCGATCTCGCCGACCATCACGATCAGCTCGGTCTCGGGGTCGGCCTCATACAGAGTCAGGATGTCGATGAAGTCGGAGCCGATGATCGGGTCGCCGCCGATGCCGACGATCGAGGAGTTGCCCTCGCCCGCCTGCTTCAGCTCGTTGCCGATCTGGTAGGTCAGCGTGCCCGACTTGGAGACGACGCCGATCTTGCCCGGGTCGAAGAACTGGGCCGGGATGATGCCGACGTTGGCCTTGCCGGGCGAGAGCACGCCGGGGCAGTTCGGCCCCATCAGCCGCACCCCCGCCTCCTTCGCCTTCCAGTAGGTCTTCAGCATGTCGAGCACCGGGATCCCCTCGGTGATCGCGATCACCGTGTGCACGCCGGACTCGATCGCCTCGTCGATCGCCGGCGCGGCGAAGCGCGCCGGCACGAAGATCATCGAGGTGTTGGCGCCCGCCTGCTCGACCGACTCCTTGATCGAGTCGAAGACCGGCACGCCCTCGACGTCCTGGCCACCCTTGCCCGGCGTGACGCCGGCGACGAGGTCGGTCCCGTAGGCGCGGTTGCGCAAGCCGTGGAAGGAGCCCTCGCGGCCGGTCAGGCCGGAGACGACCAGCTTGGTGTCGTTGTCGACGATGATCGACATCAGGCGCTCGCCCCCGCCAGCTCGACGACCCGCGTGGCCGCGCCGAGCATCGTCGTCTCCTGCTGCAGGTTGGACAGGTCGGCCTCGGCGAGGATCTTCAGGCCCTCCTCGGAGTTGGTGCCGTCGAGCCGCACGACCAGCGGCAGCTTCAGGTCCAGCTGCTGCGAGGCGGTGACGATGCCCTTGGCGATCTCGTCGCAGCGGGTGATGCCGCCGAAGATGTTGAAGAGGATCGCCGTGACCTTCTCGATCGGAGGTGATCACGGTCAGCGCGTCGACGATCGCCTCCGCCTTGGAGCCGCCGCCGGCGTCGAGGAAGTTGGCCGGGGCGCCGCCCGCCTGGGCGACGACGTCGAGGGTCGACATGCAGAGCCCGGCGCCGTTGGCGAGGATGCCGACGTTGCCGTCGAGCTTGACGTAGGTGAGGCCCTTCTCCTTCGCCATCGCCTCCTGCGGATCGTCGGCGGTGTCGGCGATCTCGGCCAGGTCCTGGTGGCGGAAGAGGGCGTTGCCGTCGATCGTCACCTTGGCGTCGAGCGCGACGACCTCGCGGTCGTTGGTGACGATCAGCGGGTTGACCTCGATCAGGTTCGCGTCCTCGGCGCTCGCCACCTCGGCCAGCTTGACCAGCACCTCGGCGGCCTGGTCGCGCACGTCCTCGTCGAGTCCGGCCGCGTCGATGATCGGCCGCGCCGCGCCAACCTCGAACGGCCGCGTCGGGTCGATGTGGCGCTTGACCAGCGCCTCGGGGTCCTCCGCGGCGACGGCCTCGATGTCCATGCCGCCCTTGGCGGAGACCATCGCCAGCAGCTTCTTCTCACCGCGGTCGAGGATCACCGAGGCGTAGTACTCGGAGGCGATGTCGGAGCCGCCCTCGATCCAGACCTGATCGACGCGGAAGGGCCCCTCGCCGTGCGGCCCGACGATGTCCATGCCGAGGATCGCGTCGGCGTAGGCGCGCGCCTCCTCGACGTCCTGGGCGATCTTGATCCCGCCGGCCTTGCCGCGGCCGCCGATCAGCACCTGGGCCTTGATCGCGCAGGGGTAGCCGATCCGCTCCGCCGCGGCGACGGCGTCCTCGACGGTCGCGGCGACCTCGCCACTCGGCACGGCGACGCCGTGTTTGGCGAAAAGCTGCTTGCCCTGATACTCGAGGAGGTCCATGGGTGGAGGGTGCGCCGCTGCGGCGCGGGCGGCAGCCTATCCGACCTTCGCGGTGGACCGACTTCAAGGTGGCGCGCCGCCTGCCTTCGAGGCGATTGGCATAATGCGCCGCCGCCATGCCTCTCCCCAGTCTCAAAACCGTCAAATGGGTAACCACCGACTGCTACGGCACCCTGATCGACTGGGAGAAAGGCATCATCGACGCCTGCAAGAAAGAGGCCGAGAAAGACGGCTTCAGCTTCGAAGAGGAGCCCTTCCTTGCCCGCTTCATGGAGGTCCAGGCTGAAATCATGGCCGGCTCCTACGAGCTCTACGCCGAGGTGCTGCGCCGCACGATCGTCAAGGTCGCCGGCGAGCTGGGCTGGGAGATCGAGCCCTCACGGGCCCAGTTCCTGCCCGACAGCGTCGCCTACTGGCTGCCCTTCCGCGAGTCCAACGCGGCGATGGACCGGCTCGGCAAACGCTACGAGATCGGCATCGTCTCCAACATCGACGACAAACTGCTCGGCATCTCGCGCCGCCACCTGCGCACCGAACTCGACCTCGTCGTCACCGCGCAGCAGGTGCGCAGCTACAAGCCCGATCCCGTCCACTTCAAAGAGGCGGCGCGCCGGATCGGCGGCAAGAAAGGCTGGCTGCACATCGGCTGCAACTACACCAACGACGTGGCCCCGCTGCTGAAAATGAACGTGCCGGTGATCTGGGTCAACCGCCACGGCGAGAAACTCGAAGGCCGCAAGGCCCCCAGCGCCACCGTCAAGAACTTCCGCGACGCCGCCAAAAAGCTCGGCGCGTCCTGAGCGATCTCTAGCGTTTCGCAACTTCGGCGCGCGTAGTTGTTTCGACCGGGTAGGTCGCCTGCCGCGGCCACTGTCTCCATGGATCGAACCGAACAAAGCAGGGCGGGACACGGAATTCGGCTAGCCGTCATCGCTGCCGGCATGCTGGCGCTGCTCTGCCTGCTCGCTACGGCCGGCTTCCGCTCCAGCGCCGCCGCCGCAACGCCAGCAACAACCCAGCTTCGTCGTCATCCAGACCGACGACCAGACGCTCGACGAGCCTCTACGCCAGCCTTCGGCCAGCCAAAGCTGCAGGCGATGCCGAACACGCTCAACCTGATCGCCAAACGGGGGATGACGTTCAACCGCTACTACGTCTCCTACCCGCTCTGCTGCCCCTCGCGGGTCAGCCTGCTGACCGGGCGCTACGCCCACAACAACGGCGTCAAGGGCAACGTCCAGCCCAACGGCGGCTACTTCGGCTTCTCCTTCCGCGCCGCCTACACCCACAACATCGCCACCTGGCTGCAGGGCGCCGGCTACCGCACGATCCACATCGGCAAGTTCCTCAACGGCTACGGCGACGAACCGTACGACAACGGCAGCGACCGTGCCGCCCGGCTGGAGCGCCTGGCACACGATCCTGAAGGCCGACACCGACCACTACTTCTACGGCTACACGCTCAACAACAACGGCGTGATCGAAGGCCCCTACGGGGACTCCGGCACCTGGGAACCGCGTGAATACACCACCCGCGACGACCTCGGCTGCCCTTTCGCCCCGCTCAACGGCCTGCCCTGCTTCTACGAGACCGACATGCTGACCAACCTGGCCACCAGGAGCTGCACGGAACCTCACCGGAACAGCCCTTCTACCTGCAGCTCGACTACACCGCCCCGCACGGGGACTTCCGCCAGCCGGCCGGCCCGGAGCCGGCGCCCCGCCACTACGACTGGTTCAAGGGCGCGCCGATGCCGCACAACCGCGGCCAGGGCTTCGCCGAGGGCAACGTCGCCGACAAGCCCAGCTTCATCAAGGAAGCCCCGTACCTCTCGCTCAGCGACATCCACACCTACCGCGTCTACTGGGACAAGCAGCTGGAGTCGCTGCGCTCGATCGACGACGGGGTCAAACAGGTGATCGACACGCTCGGCGCGTTGCACCGGCTGCGCAACACCTACGTCATCTTCACCTCCGACAACGGCTTCTTCTTCGGCGAGCACCGCCTGATCGGCGGCAAGTTCCTCGCCTACGAGCCCTCCACCCACCTGCCCTTCCTGATCCGCGGCCCGCACATCCGCGCCGACACCGAATCGGGCGAGCTGGTCGGCAACATCGACGTCGCCCCGACGATCCTCGAACTGGCCGGTGTCACCCCCGACAAGAGCGTCGACGGGCGCTCGATGACGCCCTTCTTCAAAGACCCCGAACTGCGCACCCTGCGTCCCTTCCTCTTCGAGTCCTTCGTCGAGACCTCCGACGTCCAGGAAGCCGGGGCGATTGCCGAACCGAGCGACCAGAGCGGCTCCACGGCGCGCCCGCACCGCGTCCCCGGCCTCACTCAGGGCGGCGCCAAGCCGCGCCGGGGTGGCGGTGCCACCGCCTCGATGCTCGCGCCGCCCAAGGACTACGAGGGAATCCGCCTCGGCCCCTACAAGTACATCGCCTGGCCGGACGGCGAGAAGGAGCTCTACGACCTCGAAAAAGACCCCTACGAGCTCAACAACCTGGTCCGCATCCCCAACTACTTCCCGGTCCGCAACTCCCTCCACCGCGAGCTGACCGAACGGCTCGAGGACTGCGTCGGCCGTGGCTGCGGCGAAGAAGCCACCGAAATCCCGCTGACCCGGCGCGAACGCCAAGAGGTGATCCGCGCGATCAAGGCCGAACGCCTGGAGAAACAGAAGCAGAAGAAAGAACAGCAGCAGAGCAAACAGCAGAAACGCTGAGCGCTGCGCTACTTGATCACGGCGAGGACGTCGCCGCTGGAGACCGAGTCGCCCTCGGCGACGTTCAGCTCCTCGACCTTGCCGGCGCGGTGGGCGACGATCTCGTTCTCCATCTTCATCGCCTCGATCACGCAGATCAGGTCGCCCTCGGCAACCTCGGCGCCTTTCTCCACCGCGACTTTGAAGACGGTGCCCTGCAGCGGCGAGGGCAGCGACTCGCTCGAGGCACCGCCGCCGCCGCCGGCCTTGCGCTCGCGTTTCGGCGGCTTCTTGCCGCCGGCCGCCGGAGCAGCGCCACCGCCGGCCGCGGCCTCGCCGATCACCTTGACGTCGAAGAGCTTGCCCGAGACCTCGACCTTGTAGTCGCGGCTGACGATCTCCGCGCCGTCCTCGGACGGCTCGGGCGGCTTCGGCGTCGGCCGGAGCGGTCGACTTCAGCCAGTCGCGGTCCTCCATCAGGTCGCGGCAGGTCTCGCCCTTGGCCCACTGCTCGGTGGCGAGCATCGCCTTCGTGGAAGGGGATCAGCGTGGTCAGGCCGCCGGAGTCGTACTCGCCCAGCGCCCGCAGCATGCGTCGGGTCGCCTTCTCGCGGTCGACGTCCCAGACGATCAGCTTGGCCACCATCGGGTCGTACATCGGCGTCACCTCGGAGCCGGCCTCGACCCCCGAGTCGACGCGGACGCCGGGGCCGGAGGGCTCGCGGTAGGAGTCGTCGATCGGGCCCGGGGCGGGAGCGAACTTCTTGTGCGCCGCCTCGGCGTTGATCCGGCACTCGATCGACCAGCCGCGCAGCTCCACGTCCTCCTGGGCGATCGAGAGTGGCTCGCCGGCGGCGACCAGGATCTGCTCGCGGACGATGTCGATGCCGCTGACCATCTCGGTCACGCAGTGCTCGACCTGCACCCGGGTGTTCATCTCGAGGAAGAAGTACTCGTCGCCGACCTGCATCCCCTCGATCGTGCCGGCGCCGCGGTAGCCGACCGCGGCGGCCGCGTCGGTGGCGATCTTGCCGATCCGCTCGCGCATCTCCTCGTCGACGTGGGGGCCTGGGGCCTCCTCGATCACCTTCTGGTGACGACGCTGGATCGAGCAGTCGCGCTCGCCGAGGTGGATCACGTTGCCGTGCCCGTCGGCCAGCACCTGGACCTCGACGTGGCGCGGGTCCTCGAGGTATCGCTCGACGTAGACGCGGTCGTCGGAGAAGAACTTCTCGCCTTCGCGGGCCGAGCCCTCGAAGGCCTCCGCGAGGTCGTCGGGCGTCATCGCCACGCGGAAGCCCTTGCCGCCGCCACCGCCGGCGGCCTTGCAGGCGACCGGGTAGCCGGCTTCATCGGCCTGCTTGCGGGCCTGCGTCGAGGTCTTTGGCGACCTCGGTCGAGCCGGGGACGATCGGCACCCCGGCCTGCTCCATGATCTCGCGCGCCTTGCGTCTTCGAGCCCATCGCTTCGATCGCCTCCGGCGGCGGGCCGATCCAGGTGATGCCGGCCTCGTCGCAGGCCCGGGCCATCTCGGCGTTCTCGGCGAGGAAGCCGTAGCCGGGGTGGATCGCCTTCGGCCCCCGCCTCCTTCGCGGTCGCGATGATCTTGGCGATGTTCAGGTAGCTCTCGGCCGGGACCGCAGGCCCGATCAGAAAGGCCTCGTCGGCCTCGCGCACGTGCGGCGCGTCGCGGTCGATCTCCGAGTAGACCGCGACCGAGCCGACGCCCATCTCCTTCAGCGTGCGGGCGACGCGGATCGCGATCTCGCCGCGGTTGGCTATGAGCACCTTCTGGAACACGGCGGCGCAGTCTAATCGGACCGGGGGCGGGGTGAGGGGATGCCCCTGGCCTGACAAATGGCGCGCTAATTAGCGCGCCATTTTGAGTATCCGCCAGTCCAGGGGCATCCCCCTCACCCTCCAAGGCTCGATGAGACTGCGCCGCCGCCACGGCCATCCGGCTGAAGAATGTGGTCGCACCATCGTGGGTCTCAGTGCAATAGCTTCCCCGATCTTGTGCTGATCGAGCTTCAGAGTCATTCGACCGTCTCCGACGGACAACTGGCGCCGGGAGAAGTCGTGGCGCAGGCCTGGGAGGCTGGCGTTACCACCCTGGCGCTGACCGACCACGACGCCGTCGCGGGAGTCGAGGAGGCTGCTGAGGCGGCCAAGGGATTCGGGATCGACCTGGTGCCGGCGATTGAGATGTCTTGCGTGCACGAGTACGCCGAAGACCTGCATATCTGCGGCTACTGGGTCGACCTCGGTGCAGATCGGCCCCGCCTGCGAGCGGGCGCAGCAGGAACGGGTCAACCGCGCCGAGGAGATCATCCAGCGGCTGCGCAATTGGGGCTTCGAAGTGAAGCTCGACGACGCGATCAAAGAGGCCGGTGACGCCCTCTCGATTGGGCGTCCCCACATCGCCAAGGCAGCAGGAGCAACCGGTGACCTCGGGCCCTTCTTCGAGGAGTACCTTGTGCCCGGCGCCAAGGCCTTCGTCCCCCGCCGCTGGCCCACGGCCGAGCAAGCCATCGCCTTGATCCACGAGGCCGGCGGCACCGCCGTGATCGCCCATCCCTACTGGGACATCGAGGACCCGGACGAGGTCGAGGACCTGATCCGCTCCCTCAAGCCCGACGGCGTCGAGGCCTTCTATCCCCCCCACACCCAAGAGCAGACCGAACACCTCCTCACCCTCTGCGACGAGCTGGGCCTGATCCCCACCGCCTCCTCCGACTACCACGGCCCCACCCACAAGACCTTCTCGAAGTTCGGCGACTACGACACCTACGGCTTGGGCGAACCGCAGGTTCCACCAAAGAGGTAGCGGAGGGGGTCGGGCCCCGGTCCCCGGGACACACTTCGCCTATGGCTCGTGTTAAGTGTCCCGGGGACCGGGGCCCGACCCCTACACAAGCTCATGCGCCGGAACCTGCGGAGAGCTCATCCCGCTGGAGCTCGCGCGACTTTGTGGTCGGAGCTTCCTGTCCTTGGAGCATGAATAAGGGGCGGAGTGCCCCTTCCCGGACACTCAACACGAGCCATAGGCGAAGTGTGTCCGGGGAGGGGCACTCCGCCCCTTATCTACGCTTCGAGCTCAAGCAGCTACAGCCGCCGGAACCAGTCCCCGCGACTCGAGGTACTCGAGCAACTTCTGCGCCGACTCCTCAGGCGACTCATTCTCGGTATCGCAGACCCAAGCCGGGTTCTCCGGAATCTCGTAAGGATCGGAGACGCCGGTGAATTCCTTGATCTCGCCCGAGAACGCCTTCGCGTAGAGCCCCTTGACGTCGCGCTCGGCGCAGGTGTCGACCGATGCCTTGACGTAGACCTCGATGAAGCGGTCGCCCATCAGCTCGTGCGCCTCGTCGCGGATCTCGGCGTAGGGGGAGATCGCCGCGGTGATCACCGGCACGCCGTTGCGGCTGAGCAGGTCGGCGACGAAGGCGATGCGGCGGATGTTGATGTCGCGGTCCTCCTTCGAAAAGCCGAGGCCCTTCGAGAGGTTTTCGCGCACAACGTCGCCGTCGAGGATCTCGAGCTTGGAGCCGCGCGCGCGCAGCTCCGTCTCGAGCAGCCCGGAAATGGTCGTCTTGCCGGCACCGGAAAGCCCGGTGAACCAGAGGGTGAAGCCCTTCTCGCCTGCCATGCTCGTCAGTCCTCCTTGTAAGCGTCGATCAGGATGTCGGCGACCTCGTCACGCGAGAACTCGTGCGGCGGCCTTTCGCCGTTGCCGAGCATTTCGCGGACCTTGGTTCCGGAAAGGAAGAGGCGCGCCTCTTGGTCATGCGGACAGGTCTTGTTCGAAGCAAGGCCCTCGCACTCGTTGCACCAGAAGGTGTGCTCGAACATCAGCGGCTCGATGCCGAGCTCGTCGATGTCGATCGTCTCGAAGATCTTCTGCGCGTCGTAGGTGCCGTAGTAGTCACCGGCACCGGCGTGATCGCGACCGACGATGAAGTGGGTGGCGCCGTAGTTGCGGCGGACGATCGCGTGCAGGACCGCCTCGCGCGGGCCGGCGTAGTGCATCTTCGCCGGCTTCACGCCCAGCACCACCCGGTCATTCGGGTAGTAGTTCTCCATCAGCACCTCGTAGCAGCGCATCCGCACGTCGGCGGGGATGTCGCCGGCCTTGGTCTTGCCGATCAGCGGGTGGATGAAGAGCCCGTCACAGGTCTCCAGCGCAGCCTTGGTCAGGTACTCGTGGGCGCGGTGGATCGGGTTGCGGGTCTGGAAGGCGACGATCTTCTTCCAGCCGCGTGCCTCGAAGTCGGCCTTGTGCTCCGCCGCCGTCTTGTAGCGGCGCATGAAGGCCTCCTCGTGGTCCGGCAGCGCATCGACCTCGACCGGGCCGGCGATCATCCGGTTGCCCTCGGCGTAGATCGCGGCGACGCCCGGGTGGGCCTCGTCGGTGGTGCCGTAGACCTGCTCGGCCTCGCGCTTGACGTCGCGCTCCCAGATCTCCTCGACCTTGAGCCGGCCCAGCGGCTTGCCTTCGTCGCTGGAGAGCGCGATCGTGTCGCCGACCGCGCACTCGAGATCGCTGGCCAGGGTGATCGGGATCGGCCAGTAGTCGCCGCCCGTGGTGCGCATCTCAGAGCAGACGCGCTCCCAGTCGGCGGAGCCCTGGAAGCCGGTCAGCGGCGCGAAGCCACCGTTGCCGATCATCTCGAAGTCTGCGGTGTGGCGCTCGTCAAGTGTCAGGGAAAGCTCAGTCATCGTCTCGCTCATGCGTTGAATCTCACCAATCGGTCGGGGGAAGGGATACGAAAGGGGGGTTATCTCAGGCGCGTGGCGCCGCTAGTTGATCCCGCACTCGGTCTTTTCGAGACCCGCCCAGCGGCCATCGCGGGACGAACCGCCGACACCGACCGGCTTGGTGCAGTGGGTGCAACCGATCGAGGGGTAGCCCTGATCGTGGAGCGGGTTGTACGGGAGGTCGTGCTCATGGATGTAGTTCCAGACATCGCGTTCGGTCCAGTCCGCGAGCGGGTTGAGCTTCCAGAGCTCAAAGCGCTTGTCCCAGCCGAACTTCGGAGTGTTGGCGCGGCTGGCTGAGTCCTCACGGCGGACGCCGGCGAGCCAGCAGTCTACGGAAGAAAGCGCCCTGCGCATCGGCTCGACCTTGCGCAATCCGCAGCAGGCGTCGGGGTCGCGGTTCCAGAGCTCATCGCCGTGCTGGGCGGCCTGCTCCTCCAGCGTCAAGTTGTGGAAGCGGTCGAACTCGATCCCCAGCGACTCGGCCAGGCGGTCCCGCGTCTCGTACGTCTCCGGGAAGAGCACGTCGGTGTCGAGGTAGAAGAAGCGCGCCCGCGGGTTGACCTTGGTCGCCAGATGGGCCGTCACCGAGCTCGTTTTCTGGAACGAGCAGGCGATGTAGTGGCTCTCGCCAAAGGTCTCGAACATCCACTCGATCGTCTGCTCGGCGGAGCGGTCCTCGAGCTCGGCCGCGATCGCCTCCGGATCGGAGATGGCGGCTGGAGCGGCAACCGGGTTCATATCGCGCACTCGCCCTCGCCCCTCTCGACCTTGTAGGGGCTGGAGCGGTTCCAGTCGATGAACTGCTGCATGGTCTCGAGGCTGAACTCCGCCGGCATCGTCAGCTCCTTGACCTCCGCTTCGAAGCGCTCGGCACCGAGCCGCTCGGCGAAGTCGTTGAACTCCTCGCTCTCGCCGGAGCGCTCCGCCTCGTACATGCGGACCCAGCGCTCGACCGCCTCGGGCACGCGCTTGGCGGGCAGGCGCGACTTCAGCCGCGTGCCGAAGACCACCTCGCCGCCCTCGTAGCGGCCGCCGATATGCGGGATGTAAGCGGGGATCTGGCGGCCGCCGACTTTCAGCGAGGCGCCGTAGAAGCCGATGTTGGCGATGTGGTGCTGGCTGCAGCCGTTGGGGCAGCCGCTCATCTTGATGTGAATCTTGCGGGTCTTCTCGTCGCTGATCTCCATCGCCTGGAGACGCTCCTTGATCGCCCGGTTGAGGCCCATCGAGCTGGTGATGCCCATCTTGCAGCTGTCGGTGCCGGGGCAGCTGACCACGTCGGTGATCTCGTCGGCGCCGGCCTCGTCGAGGCCGAGCTCGCCGAGCCGCTGCCAGAGGTCGTAGAGCGCCTCGTCGCGGACCCAGCGCAGGACCAGGTTCTGCTGCACGGTGCTGCGCGCGTAGCCACCGGTGAACTCGCGCATGATCGCCGCCAGGCCGCGGAACTGCTCCGGGGTCAGGTCACCGCGCTCGACCTTCACCTCAACCGCCGAGAAGCCCTCCTGGCGCTGCGCCTGCACGTTGCCTTCGACGAAGCGGTCGAACTGGGAGCGGTCGCCGTTGGGCGAGGCCGCGGCCGGCGGCACCGCCGGGGCGTTGGCCTGCTCGTCGTCCTCGAAGCGCAGGCGCTCGACGTCGAAGTCACGCTCCTGCACCCAGTCGCCCTCGAGCTCGGCGTCGACCTGCTCGCGGAAGGCGTCGATGCCGATCTTGTCGATCAGGACCTTGATCCGGGCGCGGGCGCGGTTGGCGCGCAGCCACTCCTGGCGGTCGAAGATGCGCAGCACGGCCTCGGAGACCTTGAGGTAGTCGCCGTTGTCGGCCTCGACGAAGTCGTAGAGAGTCGGCGCGACGCGGGCCATGATCGAGGTGCCGCCGCCGACCCGGATCTCGAAGCCCTTGACCCCGTCGCGTTCACGCGAGAGGAAGGCGACGTCGTGGATGCCGGTGATCGCGCGGTCCTCGTCGGAGCCGCTGAATGCCGTCTTGATCTTGCGCGGCATCAGCTGCGTCGTCGGGTGACGGACGAAGTAGCGGGCGTAGGCGCCGGCGTAGGAAGTTGGGTCGAAGATCTCGTCGGGGGCGACGCCGGCCCAGGGATCGCCGGTGACGTTGCGCACCGTGTTGCCGCAGCCCTCGCGCGAGGAGAGGTCGGCCTCGGCGATCTCGCGCAGCAGCGACTCCATGTCGCGCAGCGGGATGTGGTGGATCTGGATGTTCTGCCGCGTGGTGATGTGCCCCTTGTTCAGCGGCGCGTAGCGCTCGACCACGCTGGCGAAGGCCTCCATCTGCTGCGGGGTGACGCCGCCGAAGGGAAGCTTGACCCGCACCATCTGCACGTCGGGCTGGCGCTGCCCGTAGACGCCCTGCTTGAGGCGGAAGCCGATGAACTCGTCCTCGGGGATCTGACCGGCGAGGAAGGTCTCGGCTTCGTTTTCGAAGTCATCGAACTCGCGCTCGATGATCGGGATGATGTGCCCGGGGACGTTGCGGTAGGTCTCCGGGTTCTCCAGAGTCCCGGTGCGGCCTTTGCCCCGCTGCTCCTTCTGCTGGTCTACGGCTACCTCCACAGGAGGAAAATAGCAAAACCTGACAGGGATTAGGGTATTTAAGGCTTGGTCAGCTCTGGAGGCAGCTTCTTGCGGGCGTGGAGGATCGACGCGGCCTCCCCCGACTCGGCCACGACACCGCCCTCCGGAGCAAGCGGCAAACCGGCCTCAGACCAGCCAACGATCCCCTCGCTCAGCTTGACCGCGTCGTAGCCGGCGTCAGCCAAAGCCTCGGCCGCCATCGTCGAGCGATTGCCACCGCGGCAATAGAGGACGACGGGCCGATCCACGTCGATCTCATCGGTCCGCCCGGCCAGCTCAGCCAGCGGCAAATGAGTCGCTCCCTCGATCCGCCCCATCTCCCACTCATGATCAGCGCGCACATCAACCAACTGCGCCCCATCCTCAATCAGCTTCTTAGCTTCCTCGCGCGAAACCTCTTTCGGCTCTGTGCTCATAACCAGGAATCTAGCCAACCGGTCTCGAGAGGGGCGAGGTGCTCCCTCCCAAAACACTCAAGCGCGGCTCCTGCCGCGCGTTTTGGGAGGGAGCACCTCGCCCCTTCCCAGTCCAGTTAGTCGATATCCGTTCCCTCGATGAGGAAAGCCACCCGGACGTGAGCGCGATACTCGTCCAGGTTCTCGCCGCGGATCCCGGTCGAGACGATGTCGACCGCGCGGATGTTGCGCAAGGTGCCCTGCGCCTGGCCAAGCGCCTGGCGCGCAGCGTCGTCGGTTGACGTTTTTGAGCTACCGACCAGCTCGATGATCTTCACGACGGCCATCTCTCTCCTCCTTCTGAATCCTCGACAGTGCCCTTGGCGCTGACTCCTTCGAGCAGCGCTGCCCGCTGCCACGGGCCGATGGCGTCCTCCTCCGGGCCGGGCGCCGGCGCCGTCTCCGCGCGAAACCGCTCGATCGCCGCCGCGATCGCGACGGCCTCGTCCTCGCTCGGGGTCCGGGACATGTCCCAAGCCTAGATGACTGGTTCACCGCGCTGCCACCTTGGCCCGGCACCTAACAAACGACCCGGGCCGACGAGGGAGGCGTCGAACCCGGGTCAATGTTTGCTGGTCGCCGTCGGAAGGGGACCGACGGCAGGGGGATAGCCGGCAGGGATCCGGCTGTGCCGCTGCGGCATCTTTGGGCCGCCCACATAAAAACATAGCCCTACGCAAAAATCAAGTCTAAATTTAAATTTCTTCATAAAAATGGCTGAGAACCTTGAGTTCCGAAAGAATGGCTCCTACTATAGATCGCTCTGACAGATTCGAGTGTCAACAGAGGTAGCGAGATGGCCGGTTATGGTCCGGTCGCGATGGTGACGACGCCGTGGGGGAACGCAGGCACGTTGCGCGATCGCAAACTCCAGCCGGGGCGGCGGTTGCCGCCGGAGGAGGTCGCGCGCAACCAGCAGGAGCGGCTCTTTGCCGCCCTGGTCGCCGTCGTCGCCGAAAAGGGCTACGAGGGAACCCGGGTCGAGGATCTGCTCGAGCTTTCCGGAGTCTCGCGCAGCGCCTTCTACGCGCACTTCAGCGACAAGGAGGAGTGCTTGCTGGCGGCCCTGCATGCCTTCGTCGGACCGACCGTCGGCGCGATCTTCGGCGAAGGTGGGCCGCCACCGGACGAGCTGCGCGCCCGCCAGGCCTTCGACGCCTTCATCCACCTGATCGTCGAACAGGCCGCGGCGGCGCGGATGTGCCTGGTCGAGATCTACGCCGCCGGCCCGCGCGCGATCGAAGAGATCGACCGCACCACCGATGGCGTCGAGGCGTTCCTCTCGGCCACGCTGGAGCAGGTCCCCGGCCGGCAGGGCATGCCGGCGGAGATCGTGCGGGCGATGGTCGGCGGCGTGCGCAAGGTGATCCACAGCCGCCTCTACCGCCACGAGGAGGAGGAGCTGATCGAGCTGATCCCGCAGATGTGGGACTGGTTTGCCGCCTACGAGCCGCCGCCGGAACCGTTGCGCAGGCCGCGCGGCCGCGCCGCGCAGAATGGCGGTCCGCCCAACGGCTATGACCCGGCCGAACGGATCCTGCGCGCACTCGCTGCCGTCGTCGCCGAGAAGGGCTACCCGGCGATGACGATCGGCGACATCGCCGCCGGCGCCTCGATCTCGCTCTCGACCTTCTACGCCAACTTCGCCGACAAGGAGGAGGCGATGCTGGCCGCCGTCGACACCGGCTCGGCGCAGATGCTGGCGACGACGCTGCCCGCCTTTCGCCGTGCCCCCGACTGGCCGCACGCGGTCCGCGGCGCCTTCGGATCGATGTTCGCCTTCTGCGCCGCCGAGCCCGAGTACACGACCCTCGGCGCGGTCGACGTCTACGCCGCCGGGCGCCGGGCGCTGGAACAGCGCGACGAGGTGATGAAGACGATGGAGGCCCTACTTGCTCCTGGCTACGAGCTCAAGCCGGACGTGAGCCCGATCGCCGCCGAGGCGATCGGCGGCGCGATCTACTCGATGATCTACGACCAGATCAAACGCGGCGGCGTCGAGAACATGCAGGAGGTCGCCCCGCTCGCCACCTACATCACCCTGGCGCCCTTCATCGGCGCCGCAGAGGCCTGCACCGTCGCCAACGGCGACGGTCGCGGACGCTAGTCCGGTGTCGGTCAGGTCTTGCGAAACGGATTTTCGACGCGGACTCCGGCGTAGTCCTGGCCGTCGTTGAGATCCTCCGACAACACGGTGTCGCAGCGAAGCGCCCGGGCAGCCTCGAGAATCGCCGCATCCCAGCAGGAGATCAGAAAGCGACGGCGCGTCGCCATCGCCGCGAGCATGATCTGGCGGGTTACGTCGGCGAGGGGAAAGCGTAGGAAGGACTCGACCGGGCCAAGTGCCTGCTCGTGGGTCAGAGGATCTGGACGCCCCTCACGGGTCGCCTGGACGTAGAACTCCTGAAGGACCTGAACCGAGAGAGCGAGGTCTCGTTCAGCAAGGAGGCCGCGCGCGATCTCGGCCTTGTGGCGCTCTTCGGGGTCGCGTGAAACCGGGTAGAGCAGGATGTTCGTGTCAACGAACCGCACGCCGGTGGACCTGATCGCGATCCAGGCGGTCGCCGGCGCGGAAGCTGCCGATTTCAGCAAGCAGCTCGTCCTGCTGGGACTTCAAGCGGGCGAACTCCGCATCTTGGTCACCCAGGGCGCGCAAGTAGCTCGCGACGAGGCTGCTGACGGAGCTGCCGGCCTCCGCCGCGCGAACCCGAGCCATCCGGTAGACGTCGTCAGGCACCGAAACCGTCAAATTCTTCACAGATTCACAGTTCCACAGATTCACAGAATGTCACGGCTCGTCGGCGTTGCCGAGGCCGTCGACGGGGCGGCCGTGTTTGGTGATCGCGCAGAGCGAGGTGTTGGGATCGAAGGGATCGGTTAGGGCGCGGCCTTCGGAGGTGCCGCGGATCGGGCGCCCCGGTTTGGCCGGGCCGCCGCCACCGCACTGGACCGAGAAATCGCGGGTGCCGTCGCGGGCGTCGATCACGTCATCGCCACCGCCGCCGTAGAACCAGTCGGACCCGGGC